>OZ240225.1:0-3078900 GCA_965197765.1 Dehalococcoidia bacterium
TTGTTATGGGCGTCTGGTGCCTCGCGTTGGTGTGGTTAGCGTTGACCGATTACGGAAACTCCAATCGATACGAGGAATGGGTCGATCGGGGCGTGACCACAATTCCACCGAGTTCTGAACTGGCTGAGCAGATAGAAGCTGCCGGTGCCTACGCGCAACGTGAGGGTGGAGAAGCGTTTAAGTGTGCCTATCTCGGCGGACGGACGTCGACCGAAGAATGTCCCGACGGCGAGTTGAGCGCGTTAAAGGTTTCGGAGTTCGTCAACGAAAGTGACGCGGTGTGCACCAACTTTGGAGAGTACACAGAACCGCAGGAGGAGAACGTACCTGACGATGAGGCTGTGACTACCGGTTTGGCGACTCCTGAACCAGAAGTTGCCGAAATTTGCACGGCGGTGTGGAGCTACTATCCTCTGCTGGAGTTTGCCAAGCAAACGAATCTAGATTGCCCCAATGTCGCCGCTATCCTATCCTCGATCGCGACGGACGCGGCAGATTACCCCGATTGCGACACCGCGTTCAGCTACGCCGAAGACTTTCAGGCGAGCCAAGATCGATCAAGGTTGATTTGGCTGTTGACGATTTTCTTGGTCATATTTGTCGCGTTCCCGTACTTGTCTTTGGTGCACCGCGCAAGCCGGAACCTTTTGCCCCTCAAGTCGGAGGGCCAGAAACACACTCCTGAGTGGGGCGTGCTGCACCACTTCATCCCGATCCTTAACCTTTTCCGACCTCTCGGGGTCATGATGGAGCTCTACAGGGGAAGTGATCCGGAGATGAGGTCTGCAGATGCCACCGCATGGAAAAAGGAAGGCAAAGTTCGTGCAATTGTGTTTCTATGGTGGGTGCTGTGGATTGCGGCATGGGTGTTCAACCCGATAACTGTTCCAAGATTCGTCAACGCCCAGTCGTTGCCGGAGCTGATCAGCGCGAACGACCTGCTAATATTGTCTGATGTTTTGCTTATAGTTCTTGGGCTCGTTGCTGTCCTGATGTTGCGTCAATTGCACGTGTGGCAGGAGATGCGATTTTCGAAAATCGGATTGATCACGGTTTCACCACCTCCGCCGGTGGACCCATTGGCGGAAGCGCTGAAGAAGCAAGAAGTAAAGCAACGCGAAAAGGAAGAAAAAAAGAAACAACGTGGTCGATAGGAGCGGAATCGCGCACACAGAAAGGTGATATGGAAAAGTTCACGAAACTGACCGGGCGGGTCGCACCGTTAAATCGAGTGAATGTCGACACCGACCAGATAATTCCGAAGCAATTCCTCAAACGCATAGAGCGGACTGGTTTTGGCGAGTACGCGTTCTTCGACTGGCGCTACTTGGAGGATGGCGTCCCTAACCCTGACTTCATCTTGAACGAGGCCAAGTACCAAGGCGCTTCGATACTTGTTGCTGGCCGCAACTTTGGTTCGGGATCGTCTAGAGAACACGCTCCGTGGGCCCTTAACGAAATGGGATTTAGGGCAATAATAGCTCCCAGTTTCGCGGACATATTTCGTAATAACTGTATGCAAAACGGGATGGCGCCGGTTGTACTATCGCAATCGGAGGTTGACTACGTAATGGGCAACGCCCTCAAAGGCGTTGGTTACAAAGTGACCGTCGATCTCGGAACTCAAACCGTAAGCGATGACGAAGGATTTGACGCAAAGTTTGAATTTGACGCATTCCGTCGAAACTCGTTGATCAAGGGTTTAGACGACATCGACATCACCATGCAGTTCGACGAGTCGATTGACGATTTCGAATCTGCGCGTTCCGCTCGCTGGTAGCCGAGCGGATTCATTGGACTGGACGAGTATTGAATCTCCGCGCCCAGTCTCGTGTCATACCGACCGAATAACCAAAAACCGAAACGAAAGACGCACTTAATGGACATTCGCATCGCGGTACTGGGTGGCGACGGGATCGGTCCGGAAGTCACGGCGGAATCTGTCAAGATACTTGACGCCGTCGAGCGCCGGTTCCACCATTCCTTTTCATTTGTAATGGGCGCCTGTGGTGGGCGGGCAATCGACGACTTCGGCACGCCGTTGCCCGAAAAGACGCTCGATATCGTTAAAGGCTGCGACGCCGTATTGTTCGGCGCTGTCGGCGGTCCGAAGTGGGATGACCCCAAAGCGGAAACTCGTCCCGAGGACGGCATCTTAGCGCTACGGAAGGGTTTGGACCTCTTCGCCAACCTCAGACCCGTGAAGGTTTACCCGCAACTTATCGATGCTAGCCCCTTGCGGCCAGAACGCCTCGTCGGCGTAGACATGGTCATCGTACGCGAACTGACCAGCGGCCTCTACTTTGGTAAACCCAAGAAGCGCTGGTCGAATACCCGGGGCCGTAGTGCGGTCGACACGCTAACCTACCGCGAGCGCGAGATAGATCGGGTGGCTCGAGTTGGATTCGAAATCGCGAGGGGACGACGGAACAGGCTCCACTCACTCGACAAGATGAACGTTTTAGAGACGGGGCGGCTATGGCGTGAGGTAGTCAGCGAAATCGGCGTGGAGTATCCCGATGTCGAATTGATCCACATGCTCGCCGACAATGCAGCGATGCAGTTGGTGACCAACCCGGCAGAGTTCGATGTTGTGGTGACGGAGAACACATTCGGCGACATCCTTTCGGACGAAGCGGCTGTCATCGTCGGTTCGATGGGTATGCTTCCGTCCGCGTCCTTGTCTTCGATACCGCGCGCCGGAAACAATAGGCGGCCGCGCCGCGCCGGTAGACGCGCGCTTTACGAACCGATACACGGTTCAGCTCCCGACATAGCGGGCCAAGGGATCGCCAACCCGATCGCGTCGATACTCTCAACCGCGATGATGCTGCGCTACTCATTCGCGCTGGATGACGAGGCGGACGCGATAGAAAATGCGGTAACTTCTGTGCTGGTTGACGGTTTGAGAACTCCGGACCTAGCCACGAGTTCGGATGAGACCATCGGCACCGCAGAGATGGGGAACGCGATCGCAGGCCGAGTATTGGGTTAATGGCCGTGATTGCTCAAGGCCCGCGGTCTTCGAGATCGCCGAAGAACTCACTGTCGGGATAGAAATCCTTCCAAGCCCAATCGAACGAACTAATGAAGGGTACGCGTTGCAAAACGTTGCCTGCTAACGGACCTGAAACGGCAACACCAGTTTCGACGTCCCAGAGCGACCCGGTCTGGTTGTCTGCGATTCGCCTGTCGACCTCGGATGCCGAGAAGGTGAGCGATTCAGGTGCCTCGCGAGCGTTGTCGCGTAGCGGTTGGGCTTTACGCAAGAATATGTGGCCTTCTCTGCTCTTCCAGTCGGCCCAAACAACCAGCTCATGTTCACTGACGCGGTGGTTCACGACACTCGCTTTGGCGATGCTGCCGAAATAGAATCCGACGGCGTCTCCACCGATATCCACGCCGAGGACGAACGTGTTTGCGGCGGGTTTGTGGTGCGTACGAGAACGTATCGCTACGTTCGTCGACCAAGACAACCGTTTCAGGGTGTCGCGCCTTCCACGTGCCGTATCGCAACACCTCCACGGGAAGCAAGACGAGCGTTTCGCCTTCCAGTTCACCTGATATCGCCGCTCCCCACGGCTGTGACCAGATCGAACTCGTCTCCCAGTCCCACCAAGTCATCGCTCCCTTGAACACCGCGCCTTCATTGCCAAAAGTGTAGGTTTTCCCGTCAATCCGCCGGTCATGCACGAGACCGGTGTAGTAAAGCGGTCACCAAGTTGCAAGGATTGGGATGCCGCCGATTTCGTAGTTCACCATCTCGCGGAAACGCAGCAATCCAATTGGCATCGCCCTCGCGTCACCATCAATTTCGATGCCGAGGACCAACTCCTCGTCGATCAACTTTGCTCCGTTCGTGGTTACGTATTTTGGCGTGTAAATCGGTGAGATCGCGTCCCGCGGAAGTTTCTCACGCTCGTCGAAACCGATGTCGATGCGTAAACCCATCGATCGGATCTGCGGTTCCGGCCGGATATCACGATAGTCCTGAATGTCGAACGGTTCGGTTACGTCCGTCATATCTCCGACATCGGGCTCGGTCGGAGCCGACGCACATGCCACGCACACCAAAAAAGCGAAAACCGTCGCGAGGAGCGTTTTGTTGGCGTTGATCCTCATTTGGACGGCGTTACAGGATTGTTGGTGATTCTCGGTAGCATTGCGGACGCTGAAACCTGCATAATTTACGCGGTCCTGTTTACCTCAATCTAGAACAAAGCGATGGCACAACTGATGCTCAATGACTACCTGCCGAATCTGACTGACGACGTCACATCATCAAAAATCGTATCGGGTGCGACGATCTTCCGCGATCAGTGGAGCATTCCGCACATCGCCGCTGGTAACGCTTACGACGCGTTCTTCGCGCAGGGTTACGCCACTGCTCAGGACAGGTTGTGGCAGATGGATTTTGATCGTATGCGGTGTCTCGGCAGGGCAGCGGAGTACCTGGGGCCCTCGGCGCTCACCGAGGACGCGCTAATGCGCCGCAGAAGCTTCGAAGCCGTGTCGCGCGCGGACTACGCGCTCTGCAGTGGCGATGCCAAGACGGCGCTGGATGCGTATACCGACGGCGTTAATGCGTTCATCGGATCGGACGATCCATTGCCGTACGAGTACGAACTGCTCGATTCGATGCCAGAGCGTTGGGAACCTTGGCACTGCATAGTTGTCTACAAAGTCCGCAACAGCGCGGAAGGGTCGTTCCAAGCAAAACTTTGGCGGTCGAAATTGGCGGCCGACATCGGACCAGAGAAGGCTGCGGAATTGTCACCTGGATACCAGCAGGGCATGTACCTTACCGTCCCACCTGGAGTAGTGTACGAAGGTCCCGCCGAAAACGCGGTCGATGAACTCCGCGCCGCGGTCAACGTCACCGCGCCGCTGCGAGAAATCGACGGCGGCTCCAACGGTTGGGCAGTATCTGGCGATCTGACCGCGTCTGGCATCCCGATGGTAGGCGGGGACTCGCACCGCGGTTTGGAAGTACCAAACGTCTACTATCAAGTTCACATGCGCACCGACGATTTCGATGTGCTTGGTCACTCGATTCCCGGAATGCCTCTCGTTATGCACTTCGCTCACAACCGCTACGTCGCGTGGGGTATGACGCATGGTGGTGTCGACACCCAAGACCTTTTCGTAGAGCAGTTGCGACGGTCTGGAGACGGTGTTGATTACCTCTTCAAGGGTACCTGGTTACCTGGCGAGTCACGCACCGAGCAGCTATTCGTTCGAGGTGGCGATGTGGAAACCATCGAGGTCGTCGAGACGCTCCATGGTCCGATCATTGCTGGCAGCGTCGACGACGGATGGGGCATCGCGCTCGCCGATCCGGGTTCTGCACACGCTACGCCTTGGGTGGATGCAGCGCTGGATGCGATGAAGAGCCGAGATGCCGACGAGTTCGAACAGGCGCTTAGTGGATGGACCGACCGCGTCAACAACCACCCGTACGCCGATGTCAACGGGAACTACGGGTACGCGTTGAAGGGGTTGATACCTATCAGGGGAGCTGTAAACGGCTGGGGGCCTGTTGAAGGATGGACGGGCGAACACGAATGGCACGGGTTCATCCCTGACGATGAGATGCCGAGATCTCGGAACCCCGAAACTGGTTGGGCGGTCACGTGTAACCAACGGGTAGTAGACGAAGACTATCCGTATTTTCTGACTGGTTCGTTCGGTCCCGACTACCGAGCGCGGAGAATCATTTCGCACATTGAAAATGCGAAGTCCGAAGGGAATCTGCTCCGCGTTGAAGACATGGCTGCGTTTCACGGAGACGTCGGAACGGTGCCCGGGCAGAAGCTGCTCTCGCGCATCAAAGGAATTGACCCTGGAACCATAAGTGATGGATCTACGCGGGCGGCACTGGAGATACTGCAAGCTTGGGACGGTACGCTCAGCGCCGATTCAGTCGGCGCCGTGGTGTACTCGGCATGCAACGATGAGATTGCGCTGGGTTTGATGGAGCGTTGTTACGCCGTCGATCGCGACGGATTTGCGGCTAATCCGGATCTAAATGCGTTCGACCACCTGAGGCGACAGCTCAAACCAGCATTCTTGAACGCGCTGGAGCGCGGAGATGGATCTGAATATCTTGCTGACGGCGAGACGGTCGACGATTTTCTCACCGCTGCATTGACCTCAGCTGCGGCCAAGCTCGAAGAACAGTTCGGATCGGTGGACGCCGTTACATGGTCGGAGGTGCACGTTACAAAGCAGGTACATCCGTTATCTTCCGTTTTCCCGGAAGCGGCCGATTCGCTCAACGCGCCAGCAGTAGGAACTGCCGGTGATGGCGATGTGCCGTTCGCGACCGGTTCAAGGCCTTCGTGGGACTTCCGAACAGGATCGGGCCCCGTAAATCGATACCTCCACGATCCATCGAACTGGTCTGCGGGCAGATGGGTGGTTCCGCTCGGAGTGTCGGGAAACGCTGGCAGTCCGCATCGCCACGACCAACAAGAGTTCTGGGCCACCGTCGCCGGCATCCCGCAACTGTTCGAGTGGGATGAAATCGAGCAGAACGCTTCGACGGTGCAGCGTGTGACGCCGACGGTGTAGGGAGTGACTAGAGCCGATACGTAGTAATTGCCGCTGTCATGCGCGAATGGCGATGAAATGTTACGAAATGCGTAATTGGTTGAAATCCGCACTATACGCCCGTGATGTGTGTGGTTTCAGCAAGAAATAGGTCGTACTACAGCGTAAAACGACGTATAGTGCTGGATATGCGTTCTTGATACGTCCGTTGAAGTTAACAAAAATGCGTCGAAAATCGTCACAACCGAGTTCGTGGAGTAGTTAAATGGAGTCATGGGCGATCGGGTGATCGCTCGTTACTTGACTTTCTGCGAAAGGAGCAGACGAATTGAGACAGGCGTTAAACCAAGCTTTCCAGAGGCTGTCCCACGGCTTCGACACGAAGCTGGTGGGCGAGCGTGAAATGCAACACGCGATGCTCTTGGGCGATTCGGTGGCGCGAGTGCCGCACTACCCGGACCCTCGAAAACAGCGCAAGTCAGTCGCACCAACGTCGACTGGTCTGTACTTCTAAGTACAGTGGTTGAAGGTGCGTGACCGTTAGTTTCACACCTCTGAACCGAAATACGCCCCGTCAACCCGACGGGGCGTATTTGATTCTGAGGACCTTGCCGGGGGTTAGCGTCAATGCCACATCCGCTCATCTTCTACGGTGCGAATGCTGCCGCGAGTGCGCGTGACAGGTGGTCGGGCGCGCAGCGCGTCCTCATCGACATCGATTCCCAATCCTGGCCCGGTAGGCAGTTCGATATAGCTGTCTTCTGGCTCGAGGTATCCGATGGTGACTTCACGGGAAGCCGCTTCGACGCCGACCATGTACTCGTAGATGAGGAAGTTCGGCATTCCGGCAGAGGCTTGTATCGCGGCGGCGCACCCGACGCTTGTGGAGTTCCACCCGTGAGGCGAGACCCCGATGTAGAACGGTGCCACCATCGCCGCTATCTGCGTGAGCTCCCAGATGCCGCCGGTGTTACAGATGTCCGGGTTGATGATGTCGGCGGCGCGTGTCTCGCACACCTCCCGGAACTCGTTCCGAGTGTAGAGTGCTTCGCCTGTGACTACAGGGATCGTCGTGTTTTCCTTGACTTCTTTGATGGAAGGGATGTTGTCGGGAGGGCATGGTTCTTCAAACCAATATGGTCTGAGCGGCTCTAACTCTTTAGCCACACGGATGGCGTTCATCGGGGCTAGGCGGCGGTGCACTTCGATCAGCAGCTCCACTCTTGGCCCAACCGCTTCCCTGACCGCGGTAACGATCTTGACGGCCTCTTCCAGCGCCTCTCGCGGCGGGTATTCGGTCCAAGGACCCGGAAACGGATCGAACTTCAACGCCGTGAAGCCACGTTCCGCTACGATCGTCGCCGCCATGTCACCGTACTCGGATGGGGTGCTCGCGCCGCCTGACCATCCGTTGGCGTAAAGGCGTAATCTCGGTCTAACTGGTCCGCCCAGCAAATCGTAGATCGGTCGGTCCAGCGCTTTTCCAACGATGTCCCACAACGCGATCTCGATGCCGCTCATTGCACAGTGCAGATCCATGCCGCCACGTTTCGTCGCGAAGTCTTCGTGGACGACGTGCATGAAGTGCCGGATGTGAAACGGATCTCGGCCTTCGAGGTATCTGGCGATCTGTTTGACGTGCTCTTCGACTTGCGTGTCGCGGTCGGACTGGGTGTACGCCTCGCCCCAACCGGTGATGCCCGAGTCGGTCTCGATCTTTACGAACAGGAGGTTCTTTCCTGCGCCGGGATCCCAGAGATGCGTCTCAACGTTAGATACTTTCATGTGAGATGTGCCTTCCGTGTTGTGGCTCTTCGAGTTACATGCAAGGTTACGCGCAACGAGACGAACCGAGCAAAGAACCGAATGATGATATGTCGTTTCTGATACCCAAGACGGTTTTGGCAAACATGATTTCGCATGCTTTGGAATCCGACCCTGAGGAGTGCTGCGGATTGTTGTTGGGTGACGAAGCCGGGGCTGAGGAGGCGAGGCGACTCAGGAATGCCCATCCACAGCCGGTGCGCCGCTACGAGATGCCGCCTATGGATCTCATGCGAGTCGAATCTGAAGCTGAGGCGCGAGGCCGGAAGATCGTGGCAATCTACCACTCGCACACCCACACGCAAGCATACCCATCGCAAACCGACGTTAGGAACGCCGTCGAGTCGTGGTGGACGGAGCCGTACTACGTCCTAGTTTCGCTCATCGAAAAAACGCGGCCCGTCGTCCGGGCCTTCCGCATCTCTGACGACAGTTCCGTAACAGAAGTCGTCATCGCTACGGACGGCGAGACCTATATCGAGGTCAACAAAGGGTAGGATGGCGACTGCGACAACTTGACGAGATAAACGAAGGACAGCAGATGGCGCAACGTTGCGCCATTGCGGGGAGTTTCCCCTCTACCGTGCGGCGGAAGAGGGTTAGCGTGAGGGGGGCTAAACGCCTCTACTGCTGTTGCTGCTGTTGCGTCTGGATGCCGGCTTCTTCGAGTTCTGACGCGAAGTGCGATTTCTCAAGTTGTTCTTGCAACTCGAAAATGGATCCCGATGGTTTGGGGTGTGGTGGGAACGGCATTCGCACGGGAACTGGTTCGAGACGCGGTTGATTTGTTGGTTCGCCTCGAAGCACACCGTTGGTCCATGCGTCCCAGTCTGAGACGCCGCTGAGCGGCCAAGCATCGGCGGCTTGGTAACCCATCAGCAACAGTCGGCGCGGGCGGTCGGAGATGTTCGGCGCCGAACCGTGGAGGGTACGGACATGGTGGATGGACACGCCGCCAGCTTTGATGCGAATCGGGACCGCGGCCTCCATGTCGAAGTCTTCTTGTGAGACCGCGCCGATGAAGTATCCGTTTTGGTTGTGATCCAGCGCTGGCCATTCATGCGAGCCGGGAATGCCCATAAGGCACCCATTCTCGATCTCCATGTCGTCGAAAGTCAGACCGATTTCCAAGATGTCATCATTGGTTGCCGGGTAGAAGCCCCAGTCGGTGTGCCACTCGACTTGAGCACCGCCGCCCGGGGCCTTCATGTTTAGCTTGGTGTGGTGAAGCTTGATGTTTGGGCCGAGAAGCTGCTCGATGATGTCGAGCAGTCCCTCTTTACGCATCGCCGCCTCGTAAACCGGGTGACGCTTGTGGGGTTCTTTGATTCGACGCAACTTAGGCGTCTCAGGGCGGTGACCAGCGGCGAAAACAAGGTCGAAAACGTCTGTGTGGTCGGACAGTCCGGCGGATTGCGCGACGAACTCGTCGGTTGCGCGTCGCAGTTGTTCGACTTCATCCATTGAGAAGACGTCGTTCACCCCGATGAAGCCGTTGTTTCGATACTCGGCGATCTGTTCGTCTGTCAGTCTGGATGTTGTTGTACTCATGGTTAGTGATTCCTGTTGGCGATATCCTTTCGCGATTTCGCCGAATTATACGTTCGCTTCGACACGTGCCGCTCAAAGGCATTTGACAGCGGAGCGTAGCGCGCGAGTCAATGTGCCGCGCCGTCCAATCACCACGCGATTCAAACCCAGCCAATTCGCCATCAAGCGGAGTTCTGCAGCCAGTTTTTCAGCGACTTCATCCGCGTCGCACCCCTGCTCGAGAAACGCGCCGGGCACGCGCAAAACACCGGCTTTTCGGTCGGCTTTCAGGTCAACACGAGCAACGAAGCGGTCGCCCATGAGAAACGGCAAGACGTAGTAGCCAAACTTGCGCTTCTTGACCGGCGTGTAGATCTCGATGCGATATTCGAAGTCGAAAAGCCATTCGAGCCGATCCCGGAACCAAGCGACCGGATCGAATGGGGATACGATTGCACAAGCGCCGATTAGATCGCTTGGGACCTCAACACTTGGAATAGCGAACATATCGCGGCGAACACCGTCAACCTCGACGCGTTCAATCTCACCGTTCTCAACGAGACTGTTGATCGCTTGATTGGCCTCTGTGCGCTTGATGCGGTAATAATCGGCGCAGTCGTTAACCGTTCCAATGCCGAGTGATTCGATCGAAAACCTCATCATCATCCGGTTCGCATCAATCTTAGGCACAGGTCGGATGAGCGCTACTTCAGGCGGAAGGACGCGCTTCGATAGGTCATAACGGCGGGCGGAATTGATTCGGTCGGATACCGCCAATACGCCTTGGTGCAACATCGTCTCCAGCACGAGCTTGGCGGTTGAGGTCGCCCAATATCCGTATCGTTCTCCCTTGTTTTCGACGTCAGCAACCGCTAGCGGACCACGGGTTGTTATTTCGTCAACGATAGCTTCGGTAAGACCGGGATGTTCGGCCATGATTTCTGACCATCGTCGCCAGGGTTGAAACTCGGCCATTCGATGACGGATCATGGTCAAGTGATGCATCGGGATCAACGACGCTTCGTGGACCGAGTATTCGAACAGCTTCCGTTCCTCGTATGCGTAACGATGAAGCAACTCAACGGGGTACACGCCAAGCCGTGAAAAGAATGGCATGTATTGGGCGCGAACTAGGACGTTTACTGAATCGATCTGGATGATGTTGAGTAGCCGCAGGACCCGGTCGAAATCCGCAGCGTTTACTTCTCTGGTGGTTGGCCGCGGTTCAGCAAATCCTTGCGCGGCAAGCGCGATTCTGCGCGCCTCTTCGATCGTGAAGGTTCTCAGATCATCGGCCAAGGCACGTTCCAATCGGGGTCCAACAACGGAAAGGTGCGATCATCGAGCATATCCTTGCCGCGCCGCACGAGCGTTTCGATATCGTGTATGTCGAGCGCGGTCGTCAACTTCTCGCAGAGATCTGACTCTGAATCCTCTAGCGTGACAATAAGGGTTTGGACGGAATCCAGTAACTCATCGGGGTATGGAATCCCATTGAATTCGAACATCACCGTGCGTCGTCGGGCCATCGGGTTAAAGGTCAAACCGTGATCGACAGCCCAAATGCGATCCTCGGAATCCAGCAGGCACGCGCCTCCTTTACGGTCGGCGTTGTTGACCAAAACATCGAACATCGCCACGGGCATGTAATCATCGAGCCTTTCGTCGCGTAACTCGAAGTAGTGTTTTTTGAAGTCGGCATCAATAAAGAGTTGGACGCTCCCGACGCCGTGGGGACCTTCGCGTACGACTGTCGGGGGCACCGCGGGCCAGCCCATAGCATCGGCGACGAGGTACGCTGACCACTCGCGATGATGCAGCGTGCCGTACGGGAAATCCCGCAACGGTCGTTCGCCGGCAGCTGGCTTGTAGATGCCGTACAACTCGTCGTCTCCGTCTGCGAGGCGAACGACGAAGACATAATTGGATCCGCCTGGGTGGAGTCCGATGCCGGTGATGGGCCATTCGTCGAGCCGTCGCTCGATCTCTTGCCGACTCAACCCGGCGACCGAGTCGGGTTGAATCATTGTGGGGGAGCCGCGTCTCGATGGTTTTGATGTCTCGGTGAGTTCAATCGTCATCTTCCCGCATCTGCTCGATCATCGACGCTCCCAAATCGATGTTGTGACCATTCCGACGATCGCAGATGTGCTCTTCGCCGTGATTGATAGCGACATGGCAATAGGGGCATATCGGACGACCCGCCGCGACGATCTCCATGCCGTGCTCGGCGAGAACTACTCCTTGTTGGTGCGAGAAACCGAACTGGAGGATTATCGGATCAGGGTCCTCGGTTCCGGCCTCGATCTGTTCAGCACTGATTCCGGCCGCGGCAAATAGGAAAACCTTTCTACCTGCGTCATACTGCATCGCAATCCGCGCGGCTTTGAAATCAACATCGCCTTCAGAGTCGGGCGGAATATCGGGGAGTGCCCGATCGGCGATCTCTTCGTCAGGGTCCATCCTCTCGAGGGCGTTGCCCAGAGAGAACGCGATGTTATAGAGCTGCTCTTTCTCAAGCCAAACCACGGCGGAGCCACGTTCGCTCTGAACGGTGATGTTAAACGTTCGTTGCCCTGGCTCGCCGTAGGTCAAGACTTGAAGGTCGTTGACGATTCCGAGGTGAGTTGATTGCTCCAAACCGAGTGTCTCCTTGACGCCGAAGCGAGCGGGTCTAATACGCGATGTCTTCAACGTCGGATTAGATTCTAGCAATAGGTAACCATCCGATATGACACGCGGTCTAATTTCTTGCGTGCTTGATATCAGTGATGTACGATTCTGAGTTGAAGCAAGTTGCGCACGCGTGGCGGTCGTCCGAACCGCCAATCGGAGGCGCCCTGTCCAAGTTTCGATCGATTCTTAGCGAGGAAGCGCGACATCACTCCGTAGCATCTGGAAGAAAACCGTCGGCTTCGAAATCTGGCGGTGACTAGAACCAGACGGTTGCGAACCGTTAGCACATAGATATTGAGTGGCGTAGATCCCGCATGGGTCTGTGCAAGATGGGTGGTACCGCGAGCCAGGTCGCCAAACGAAAACTCGGCTCGTCCCATCAAGATAGGGCGCGCGAATCGCGGCGATCAATCGCACTTTTTCGCCCGTCCATATCGAGGACGGGTTTTATTTTGCACGGACAGAAGCCTCAGAAATGACGATCGAGACAAGAACAGTGAAGACCTCCGAAGAAACATTGCCTTCGGCGAAGATGGTCGAACTCTACGACACTACTCTGCGGGACGGTGCCCAACAAGAAGGCATATCTCTTTCGGTGGAAGACAAGATCGCAATTACGCGACTCTTGGACGGTTTCGGCGTCGACTTCATCGAAGGCGGATACGCTGGCGCGACCCCGAAAGATAACGAGTATTTCCAGCGGGTGCGAGACATGGACCTCCAAAACGCCGAGATCGCTGCGTTCGGCAACACGCGCCGCGCCGATGCCGGATGTGCCGATGACATTTCGATGCAGGCACTGCTGGAATCCGGTGCGCCAATTACCACCATCGTCGGTAAGGCTTCGGAGTATCAAGTGACGGTGGTGTTGGAGACGAGTGTCGAAGAAAATCTCGCGATGATCGCCGACTCAGTCGCGTATCTAAATGGACATGGACGACGAGTGTTTTACGACGCAGAACACTTCTTCGACGGCTACAAAGAAAATCCGGACTATGCTGTGAGGTGTTTGAGGTCCGCTTACGACGCCGGCGCCGAACGATTGGTCTTGTGCGACACCAACGGCGGAACGCTGCCACACGAAATTGGCGAGATCGTCGGCACCGTCAAACGCGAGCTGCCCGAGGACGCGGTTCTAGGCATACACACGCACAACGACACCGATACCGCAGTCGCATCCGCAATGGAGGCGTACAGGGCGGGAGCGCAACAGATCCAAGGTTGCATCAACGGCTACGGCGAGCGAACCGGCAACGCTAACTTGGTCAGCGTCATCGGAAACCTCAACCTGAAGATGGGTGTCGAGGCCGTGAAGCCCGAAAAACTGCCAGAACTCACCGGGCTATCTAAACTTGTGTCGGAGATCGTTAACCGGCGTCCTTTCCCCTTCCAGCCTTACGTCGGCGTGAGCGCGTTCACGCATAAAGGTGGGCTCCATGCCGCAGCTACTGAGAAATCGGCGGCAGCGTACCAACACATCGATCCCGATATTGTCGGCAACGATACGCGTGTCACGATATCCGAGTTGTCGGGCCGCAGCAACGTTATGCGCCTCATCCGCGAATTGGGTCTGGAGGGAGAGTTCACGCGGGATGACGCAAGGCGCATCGTCGAACACATCAAACACCAAGAGTCGCTGGGATTCGCATACGAAAACGCATTAGCTTCTCTGGAGCTGGTGATCCTACGAAATCTTCCCAACTACGAATCGCCATTCGAACTCGTCGACTTCATGGTGATAGTCGAAAACCGGCGTCGAGCATCGTTCGGCACAGGTTGGCGGAACGACGGTGTCGAGCATCCGGTGCTCTCCGAAGCGACCGTGAAAATCCGTGTGGGCGAGGATGTGTTTTTGGAGGCCGCGGAAGGGAACGGTCCGGTAGACGCTTTGTATCGGGGCCTGCGAAAGGCGATTGCAGACAAGTTCCCGGAAGTGCGCAGCATCAACCTCACCGACTATAAAGTTCGGGTCGTTAACGAGACGCTCGGTACCGGAGCTTCGGTGCGCGTCTCGATCGAATCGGCAGCCGAAGGGCATGTTTGGTCAACTGTCGGGGCGTCGACGAACATCATCAACGCCAGTTGGATGGCTCTTGCCGATTCTGCAGAGTGGTGGTTGAACCGTAAACTCCGCGAGCGAGTTACCGGCGATTAGGCCCGTCTGTGCTGAGGACGCCGGTGCCACGGCCCGAGGCGCCACAGTTTGCCTAGTTGGTTCGGTCGCCTAAAACTGACATTTTCGGCGATGAAGCGCATCGTTTTGGGATGGGACGCGAGCATTATCCCTCGCCAATCGCGAAGGTGTTTGAAGGTATCCGCATCGTTGACGTAGGGTTGCTTCCACCCGTCGAAAACGCGCCAAGCCCCGTCCGTATCGAGGATCATGGTGTCGCCGCCAGCTTCGCGAACGATGATGATTGCCGCCGCGAAGTCCCACACGGCTGCAACGCCCCCAATGGCGTATTGGTAGAGTCCGGTGCCCACGTTCGCCATTTCGTGTGACGCGCTGCCCGTAACCCTCACATCACCCGCGTGCCCATACATCCGTTTATCAAACCTAAATACGCTACGCGCGTTTCCGGGTAGTACCGACAGCCGGCCCGATACCGGTCGTCCGAGTTCGTCTGTGGGACTCAAAACCTGCGTCGTCTGACCGTCGCGCTTCGTGCCGCCGTTCAGTCGAGCGTGTACAACGGTTCCACCGTCAGGCGATGTTGGCCATGGACTCCATACAGCACCCACTATTGGTTTGCCGCGGTGCATAAGCGCGACCGAAACCGCGTGAGTCATGGATCCATTGACGTAGTTGGTGGTCCCGTCAATCGGATCGACGGCCCAAACCAAGTCCGCCGCGGGGTCCACCTCTTCAGTCTGATCTTCCTCACCGAGGAACTGATGGTAAGGGAACCGCTTGGTGATGATGTCAGAAATGATGATCTGCGATTTCCTGTCGACGTCGGTGACCAAGTCGCGTCCTGGCCTGTCCGTCTTAGATTCGATCTCCATCGGAGACGTGATCCGATCCAAGACGTATGAACCCGCTTTTGAAGCCGCCTCGACAGCGGCGCGTTCGTATTCTTCTAGGTCCGCTTTGGACAGTGGCGACGGTATGGTGTTCTTAGTCATGATGTAGGCACCGCTCGCTCATGCAAACGATGCATCTTCGGCTCCCAAGCGCGACGTATCTGGATATTGCAATAGACTGAATCTTATCGACGGACCTCGATTTGCGTTGACGCCCACCGTCAATCGCGGCGGTGAATCACGGACGAGGTTCGAAAAGGCGCGATGAAAAGCCCCCAAACCGTCAGAAAACTCAAACGCGACCCTGGCATCGTCTCGCGGATGTATTTCACGATGCTTTTGCTCGGCGTGTTGTACGGCGTTTTCGCATATGTGATGCTGCGCTTGGGAGTGTCTTTGGCATTCGTCGGTGTGATTGTGTTGGCGCTGGCGATCTTCCAGTACTATATGTCTGATCGTTTGGTGATGATGTCGACGGGTGCGAAGGAAGTTTCCGAAGAAGATGCGCCGGAGCTCTTCGCGATGATCCGAGATCTCGCTGATCGTTATGGCATGCCCATGCCGAAGGTCGCGATCATCGAATCCGGCATGCCGAACGCGTTCGCCACGGGGCGCAATCCTAACAACGCGTTGGTAGCGGTAACCACCGGGATACTGCAACGGCTTACGCGTCGCGAACTGCGCGCGGTGTTGAGTCATGAATTGGCACATGTCGCCAATCGAGACATGAAGGTATTGGCGATCTCGAATTTCCTGGTGACTTTGACAAGTTTCTTGATGACGATGTTCTTCTTCAACATGCTCTTTGGGAGGCGCGATAGCGCCGGTGGGTCAATGCCCATTCTTGCGGCATACATGGTCACGATAATCGTGTATTTCATTGGAAAGTTGCTAGTGCTGTCCCTAACGCGTTATCGTGAATATGGTGCTGACCACACAGGAGCCGAGATTTCAGGTGACCCCGGTGGGTTGGCCGATGCCTTGCAAAAAATCGCGATGGGTATGGACTACATTCCGGATGATGACTTGCGGCGGTTGCAAACCGCGCAAGCGTTCTTGATCGTGCCAGCTCTCAAAGGGTTCGCAGCGAACGCGTTTTCAACTCACCCGCCGATTGAGGAACGCATTGCTCGTCTGCGAGAGCTCGAGGCGGAGATGCGATACGGGTACCGGAACTGATGGGCTGGTTCTTCGGCCAAAAAAAGCGAGCCGATTCCCTCTGGGATTCGATGTCATCGGTTTCCCACATGATTTCCGGCTTCAAGCGTGAAGGCGAAGCGGTCTCACCGCGTCGGCAAGCAGGGATCATCTACCGCCACGATGAAGGGGTTCCATTCTTAGCCTCCGTATCAGATCATCTGAATGCAATTCTCTATGAGGGTTCGGGCGCGACGAAAACGGCATTCGAACTCCATGATGATGAACACGGAATGCGGTGGGCGATCCTGAACGATGGAAACTTCGACGACCTATTGAGCTCGATATTTACCGTATCTAACGCGATCAAGATGAACGATGGTGGTTCGAACCTGTTGGCCGCGGTTTTCGAGTTGGATTTCGCCAGCCACGCGGTTAATCCGCGTGCCCATGCTGGGACCGGTTTCGTCACGGCGTACCTGATCTACCGTTTTGACCGGAACAGTTACTATCCGTTTGTGCCGACAGGTGACATAGCCGGTGAACGCGACCGCGAGACGGAGCGGATGCTAGGAACCGCGATACGGGGAGCTGGACTCAAGACAGAGAGTTCGTTGTCTGAGTGGTTGGGATTGTGGGGTATCCCGTTTTAGCGCCAGTCAAAGCTGCGTCAAATCTTTACGTTGCCCGCCAAAATCGTAATCGTTTCCCCATCACCGATCGAGGCCGCCGATTTGAGCGACGGTTCCGAACTTCCTTCGGATTCAGTCGTCAACTTGGATTGCGACGCCCGCAGCCTACATGCCGATGCGACGGGTCTATTGATCTACGCTCCAAACGGGCACCTTTTGGAATGCGATTTGAACGAACTTGTCGCGGAGGCGATTGAAGAGAGTATCCCGATATTGGCATCGGGCTCCGGTATGCACGTATTGAACTCGGCACTGAGGGGTGACAATGCGCGGCCAACAGTTAACCACGCGCCAACAGACGATGGCGAATCCGTTCGCCACTCCATTTTCCTCGCGCCTGGCGCGAAGGTGTCGGTGACCATCGGCGGATCGGGATGGCTGACCATCGGATGTGGTCATGACCATGGAATTTACCAAGCTGAACTGGCACTCGGCGCAATGGCATCTGCCATCGCCGCCGACCGTGTCGTAGAGGCATTCGAAATGCCGGGCCGTCGTTGGGTGTTCGGAGTGCAATGGGACATATTTGGTGCAAATCGGATGCCGCGCGGGTTTGACAGCATTTTGATGGCGTTTATCGAGCGCGCGATAGGGCAGTAGTCCCGAAATTCGCCGAGATTCGTTTCCCGTCGTCGTTTGAACGCGTCGGTTTCAGTGAAGTCGGTTTACGCGGAAAGTTAGAATCATATTAGGTTCAAAATTAGCTTCGCGCGGCTCTTTCGCGACATTTTCCAAGCGAGTGCGAAGCACTAAATCGGCGAGGCTCTGTAAGGTGAATTCGGCATGGTAATCGGCACCGACGCGGGGGAGATTCGGACCATCGGCATCGAAGAGGAGATGCGCTCTTCGTACCTCGATTACGCGATGAGCGTAATCGTTTCGCGTGCTCTCCCAGATGTCCGCGATGGTTTGAAACCAGTTCAGCGGCGCATACTCTACGCGATGCATGACCAAGGGATGCGTCCTGGTTCGTCGTACAAGAAATGCGCCCGTCTGGTTGGCGACGTTCTGGGAAAATATCACCCTCACGGCGATGCGCCGGTTTACGACGCCCTAGTCAGAATGGCCCAGCCATTTTCGATGCGCGAACCCTTGGTTGATGGACAAGGCAACTTCGGAAGCGTCGATGGGGACCCACCGGCCGCGATGCGCTACACCGAGTGCAAACTCTCGGCCATCACCGAGTACATGCTGGGCGACATCGAACGAGAGACCGTCGATTGGCAAGAGAACTTCGACCAGTCTTTGAGAGAGCCCTCGGTACTGCCGGCGCGCCTGCCTAACCTGCTCGTCAACGGAGCATCCGGCATCGCCGTCGGCATGGCGACCAACATCCCGCCGCACAATGTCGCCGAAGTATGTGACGCGGTCGTCACGCTTGTCAGAAATCCGAACGCCACGGTAGACGAGTTGATGCAGCACGTCACGGGTCCAGATTTCCCGACTGGTGCACACATTTGGGGGGTGGAAGGCATCCGAAACGCGTATGCTACCGGCCGCGGCCGCATCATCGTGCAGGCCACTGGCGAGATTGAAGACGTGCCGAGGCAGGATCGCAAGCGTATCGTCTTCACCGAGATACCGTTCCAGGTCAACAAGTCCACGCTGATCCAGCGGATCGCGGAGTTAATCAAAACTCGACGAGTCGAGGGAGTTTCCGAGGTCCGTGACGAATCGGATCGGCGAGGTATGCGCATCGTGCTTGAGTTGCGACGATCGGCATCCCCGGCGATCGTGATGAACAACCTCTATAAGCACACATCGCTCCGTTCGTCGTTCTCGGTGAACATGATCGGACTAGTTCGAGGTGCGCCTCGCGTGCTGAATCTGCGGCAAGTGTTGCAGTACTACGTTGAGTTCCGTGAGGAAGTGGTCCGCAAGCGAGCGGAGTTTGATCTCAAGAAAGCGACGGCGCGACTTGAGGTTTTGGAAGGACTTCGTATTGCGATCGACAACCTCGACCGCGTTATCGAGATCATCCGCGGGTCCGCAGATGTCGAAGAAGCACGTGTCGGCTTGATCGCCGAATTCGGCTTCTCACTTGTCCAAGCTCAAGCAATCTTGGACATGCAATTGCGACGCCTAGCCGCTTTAGAACGAGAAAAACTCGAGAACGAATACAAAGAGCTGCTCGAGATCGTAAAGCGACTCGAAGCTCTGCTCGGCGACCCTGCGAAAGTCAGGGCCGAAGTCATCAAAGAGACGCACCAACTAAAGCGCAAGTACGGCGGCGAACGCCGAACGGTAGTCCACACTGAAGAGCTTGGCGAGTTCAGGCGCGAAGACATTGAGCCGTACGAAGACGTTGTAATTACGCTCACCAACGGTGGATACATCAAACGGGTCAAGCTGGATACTTATCGCAAGCAACACCGCGGCGGTAAGGGTGTCAGCGGCCAACGCCTAACCAAAGCAGATGATGTTACGGGTTTTCTGCAGGTTGCGGATACACACGACACGTTGCTGTTCTTCACCGACCACGGACGCGTCTACTCGACTCGCGTTTTCGAGCTACCACCAGATCAATCGCGCCAATCGCGGGGCACACTGGTGCATAATCTCGGTTTCAATATCGGTCCGGGGGAAACCGTTCGCCAGATGATGGTAGTCGGTGACATGAAAGCTCCCGACACGTACCTGGCGTTGGCTACAAAGCACGGCGATGTCAAACGGATGAAATTGGAGGCGTTCGCAAACATCAACCGTGCGGGATTGAACTGCTACAGGCTCAAGCCGAAAGAAGAGCTCATATCAGTCGCGATGGCGCGCGAAGACGAGGATTTGATCCTCGTCACAAAGAACGGCCAGTCGATCAGATTCGCGAGCAAGGATCTCGTCCCCAGGTCTCGGCAAGCCGGTGGCGTGCGCGGTGTTCGTCTAGACAAGGGTGACGAAGTGGTCGGCATGGACGTCGTCGATAACGAAGGATACCTCCTGATTATCGGAACCAAAGGCCGAGGCAAACTCTCAGCATTGCGTCACTACCGTGTGCAAGGCCGAGGCGGCAGGGGAATCATCACGCTGAACATCACCCGGAACACGGGCAACGTCGCGGCAGCGAACGTGATCAGCGACGCGTTGCGCAGAGATGACACTGGGAAACTCATGATCTTGACTGAGCGAGGACAGATCGTTCGAACCACGTTGGCGGAGATCAGGGAAACTGGACGGTCGGCGCAGGGCGTAAAGATAGTAACGCTAGACGACCGCGACAATGCTGCCGCGATCGCGATCGCCGAAAAGACTTAGGGGCGCAGACGTCCACCCCCTCGGAACCACACCACTTCACGCCGCAAGGTTGTTAGTCGCGGCTCATGTGACCGACGACCAAAACACCGCAACATCGGTACCTTTTTATCGGTGATCTGAGCGCCATCAATGCTTGCCAATACTGGTCGCTGGATTTACCGATACCGATACGGCGTCGTTATCGCCTGGGTCGTGGCGCTTTTGGTGATGTTACCGGTCGCGCCGCAAGCGCAGAATAAGCTTCTACCGGGCGGATTCACGAACGAAGACTACCCTTCGCTTAAAGCGCGCGCGTTGCTCGAAGAAAAGTTCGGGATCAATTCCGTCAATCTTCTCTTTATCGTGGGTCACGACGAGTGGTTGCCTTACTCGCCCGAATTCGCAAACGAAGCGAATCGACTGATTTCACAAATCGGTTCGCATCCCGACGTTTCGGCTGTGCAGTCATATTTGACCGAGCCGGGGTTGGTTTCTGAAGACGGGCGACTGGCGCTGATTGAGGCTGACCTCGATCTCGACCTCGAAGAATCCCTAATCGTCCTCGACGAGGTTGTTGCGCAGTTCGATCCGGGGGAACTTGAGGTGGTGATGACGGGAGCACCGCCGTTGTACCGCGACATCGTTGTCGCCAGCGGGGACGATCTCCGCCGCGGCGAACTCGTAGCATTTCCGCTTGCCGTCATCGCCTTGTTGCTAGTGTTCGGCACCGTGGTAGCAGCTGTCATGCCGGCCGCAGTAGGTGGCGTCGCGGTCGCCATAGGGCTGGGGTTCGTCTATTATCTCGCTGGTTGGCGCGACATGTCGGTGCTGGCGTTCAACATCATTACGTTGTTGGGCATCGGAATGGGAATCGATTACTCGCTCTTCTACGTAAACCGTTTCAAAGAAGAGTTGGCGAAGGGGTCTAGCGTGCCGGACGCAATCGCCGAGACGCACTCGCATGCCGGCATGGCGATCTTGTTTTCAGGCGTCACCAGTGTGATCGGCGTCTCATCTTTGCTGCTATTCGATCTAACCGTTTTGGATTCGATTGGGATTGGCGCGGTAGTTGTGATTTCGATCGCGCTACTGTCGGCGCAGACGCTGATGCCTGCAGTGCTCAGCATCGTAGGGCACCGCATCAATCGGATTCCGGTGTTCCCGAAATGGCGATTCGGCGAAGGACTTTGGGGCAAGATGGCGGACAGCGTGATGCGTCGGCCGTTGCTGTTTCTTATTCCCACGGTGGTGTTTCTCGTCGCACTCGCGGTGCCATTCAAAGACATCCGCCCTGGTACGGCGGACGCGACGATCCTGCCCAAGCGGTACGAGTCGCGCCAAGGATTCGACCTGTTACAAGAGAAGTTCGGTTGGGATATTTCAACCGAACTTGTAGTGGCGTACACATTCGACGGTGACCCGTTTTCGGATCAGAACCTAGCATCGTTATACGCTTTTGGCCGAGCATTGGAACGGCTGCCACTTGTCCAAAGGGTTTCCAGCATCGTCAACCTTAGACCCACGTTGGGCGTCGATGATTACCGCGTGCTGTACAAACACCCAGAATCGATCTACGACGCCACCGCTACCCGACTTGTGAACAACAGCGTTCGCGATGGCATAGCCCTGTTTTACGTTAGTAGCGACCTACATCCGTTTTCGCCCGAGGCGCGGAAGTTGGTAGACGAGATTCGAGCGTTCTCGCCGAGTGGATCGAACGACGTTCACGTTGGTGGTGGTGCCGCGCTCACTAATGACCTGATTCGGTCTCTTTACGGCCGGTTCCCGATAATCGCCGCGATCGTCATCATTCTGACGTTTGTATCGTTGATGGTGCTGTTCAGGTCGATCGTGATACCGCTCAAGGCGGTGGTTTTGAACGTGCTGAGCATTTTGGCAAGTTTCGGAGCGTTGGTCTGGGTGTTCCAACAGGGCTACCTAAGCGGGGTCCTTGGCTTTGAATCGCTAGGATTTATCGAAGCAACTTCGCCGATAGTGCTTTTCGCAATCCTGTTTGGTTTAAGTATGGACTACGAGATTTTCTTATTATCCCGGATACGAGAGGCATATCTGGAAACGTCCAGCAACCGGGAGAGCGTGAAGATTGGACTGCAACGGAGCGGAGCGATAATTACGGGTGCGGGGTCGATAATGATCGTGGTCGGCGGCAGTTTTGTGCTCGCGGAAGTCGTAACCGTAAAGTCGATCGGGTTCGGACTCGCATTGGCGATATTCATCGATGTGACCATCGTGCGCGTCTTGATCGCACCCGCGCTGATGCGACTGTTCGGCAAGTGGAACTGGTGGTTCCCGGAGTGGCTAGATCGCAAGTTGCCGACGTTGAGGGCGGGATGAGATTGACGATCCGCATACAACGCGTCTTGGCCGCTCTTACCAGCGTCGCATTGACGGTTGCGTGCACCAACGGTCTTGATCCAAAAGATATCCCGACACCGGGAGCACCACAACCCACTCCGGCACCGCGAGTTCTAGCTTTCCCTGATGACGATGCGTCTCACGATGCCCCAATGGAGTGGTGGTATTACAACGGGCACCTTGAGGCGGATGACGGATCGGATTACTCGTTCCATTTCGTGATATTCCAGATAATGCGCGATCGAGATTCAACTCCATTCGAATTTGGGCAGGCTGGGATTACCGACGTCAAGCGCGGCGAACACGCCCACATCATGTCCGAGGAGTTCGTAAGCCGAGAAATCTTTGATGGAGGTGCCGCGTCGGATCTGCTGGGTTTGGACTTGGGTAACTTCTCGCTGGGAATCGGATCTGACGGTACGCATTCATTCGAGGCAATAGACGAGTCCATTTCCGACAGTATTCGCCTCCAAACCCGTACTCCAGCCGAAGTGATGCTGCACGAGGGTAACGGGTGGATGGACTGGCCCTTTGGTTGGACGTACTACTACTCGTATCCACGCATTGAAGCTGAAGGGCAACTCACCCTGGGTGGAAACGTAATCGACGTGACTGGAGAGGTGTGGTTTGATCATCAGTGGGGAGATTTTTTCGTCGTTGGCAAACCTGCCGGTTGGCAATGGTTCGCTATTCATCTGGACGACGGCCGATCGCTGATGGTCACAGAGGTGCGTGGCGCCAATGGACAAGTCATCGCAACAGACGGGACGATCGTGGGTGAGGGATCTGAGCAACGCATTTTGGATCCCGAACGAGACGGCATCGTTTTGGACGTACTTGGTCAATGGACGAGTCCGGATACTGGCGGCGAATATCCGGCACGGTGGCGCTTGCAGATCGACAGCATGGGACTGGACGTAGTGTTAGAGCCGTCAATCGCGCATCAAGAGGTTCCGGCAATGCCGAATGGCAATAAAGCGGCCGCGTATTGGGAAGGCAGGGTTGATGTCCTCGATGCGGTAACCCTCGAACCGGTTGGACTTGCGTTCGCGGAACTTTCTGGATACGTTGACCCCGAACCTCTAAGTTGGCGGGCAGATGAGCGATGATGAATTGGTTGAAACACGGGATTCTTCACATAACCAACAACACCTTGTATCGCTATAATTTCGATGTGAGCTGAGGGACACTGCCAGATGCCGAACTCTGACGTTACAACCGATCTCTTCCGGACCGCTTGGTCGAGATTCGCGACGGGCGTCACCGTGATCACGACGCCTGAACTCGACGGGTCAGGTGTCCACGGCATGACGGCGAACGGTGTGGCGAGTGTTTCTTTGGATCCGCCGTTGATCTTGGCGGTCATAGGGCACGAACGCAATTCGTTCCCGTTGATCGCCGCCAATCGTAGGTTCGGTATAAGCGTATTGACCTTGGAACAACGAGGTATTGCCCGACATTTTACCGTTCCCGATGAGGTCAGGAGCACGTTGACACCACCTCCGACCGAATCACTCGGCGACTCAACGGTGATCGTTGGTGCGTTGGCCGCGATGGACTGTAGGGTGACGGAAGCTTTTCAAGCCGGCGACCATACGGTCTTCATCGCAGAGGTCGAGCACATAAAGATCGGTTATGGACATCCTCTGGTCTTCTTCGAAAGTCGTTTTGCCGAGTTGTCGTGAACTACGGTAATGGACTCCGGACTCAATCGGTAACCAGAGCCGTAATGTAGAATCGGGCAGTTAACCTATCGCGATCAGGCACCGATCTACGCCGAGCAATCATGTCGAACAACTACGCAATCGTTGCCACCGGCGGCAAACAGTACCGTGTCCGACCTGGTGATGTGTTGGACGTTGAGAAGTTGCCGTATCCAGAGGGTTACACGATCACACTTGACGACGTGCTTTTGACATGCGTTGATGGCTATGTAGAGGTCGGTGACCCAAAGGTCGAAGGTGCCCAAGTCGTCGCAACCGTGTTGGCCCACGGGCGAGATCGCAAGAAAATCGTGTTCAAGTACAAGAACAAGACGCGATACCGCAGAAAACGCGGCCATCGACAGCACATCACCTCGCTCGAAATAACCGAAATCGAAATCTGATCGAAGCGTACCGCAGTTCGGAGTATCCGCCATGGCACATAAGAAGGGTTCAGGCACATCAAGAAACGGCCGAGACAGCGCAGGCCGACGGTTAGGCGTCAAGGCGTTCGGTGGCGAAATAGTTACCGCCGGATCGATTCTCGTGCGTCAACGCGGAACGCGCTTTCATGCCGGGGAAAACGTCGGAATGGGCCGCGATCACACGCTCTTCGCCACGGTCGACGGCACCGTTCGATTCGATTATGCACGGCAAGACAAACGACGGATCAACGTCGACGCAGTGGTTGCGTGATCGATCTTTATTCAGCACACAGGTATTTCGATATGAAAACCGACATCCACCCTACCTATTACCCAGAAGCCAGAGTCGTCTGCGCCTGCGGCGTGGAAGGCATGATTACCGGTTCGACTAGGCAAGAGGTCCGCGTTGAGGTCTGTAGCAGCTGTCATCCCTTCTGGACCGGCGAGCAACGCATCGTCGACACCGAAGGTCGTGTCGAACGTTTGATGCGCCGCTACGGCATGTCAATGTCTGAATGAACCACGCTGCGACGGAAGTTGAACAAAGCACGTTGCCTGCGCCAGCCATTTAGCGCAATCCTTCGTGCTCAAATCGGATTGATCGCCCTCCCAAATCATCTGGGCTCGTCGTCGGCAATCGTACGTTATGTCTGACGTTGAGAACAGCCCTGCAGACGCCACGCCTCGTGCTCTATACGGCGGCCAAGCAATCATTGAAGGCGTCATGATTCGCGGCGCCCGGGCTTGCTCAGTCGCGGTCCGACGGGCGGACGGTTCGATACATCACGAGACGATACCCCTGCTGAGTTGGGCCAACGGGAAACTGCGTCGTATTCCATTTGTTCGCGGGATATTGGTTTTGATCGAAACCCTTGTTATCGGCATGCGCGCGTATACCATCGGCGCCAATCAGCAGATCAAGGACGCGGGCGATGACGAGGACGCCGAGATCGGTACGCTAGGAATGGGTCTGATGACCGCGTTCGCCTTTGTATTCGGAATCGCGTTGTTCTTCTTGCTTCCGCTGTTCATTTCCAGACCCGTGGAAGGCCAATCAGACTTCCTCGCAAACGTCGTAGAAGGCTTGGCGCGGCTGGTCATATTCCTCGTCTACATCTGGGCGATCGGTTTCATGAAAGACATCAAGCGGATGTACGGTTATCACGGCGCCGAACACATGACGATACATGCTCACGAAAACGGTCTGCGTTTGATACCCAGCGAAATACGCAAGTTTTCGCCCGCGCATCCACGTTGCGGCACGTCGTTTTTATTGACCGTCGTCGTCGTATCGATAATCCTTTTTATGTTCATACCCCGCGAACCACTATGGATGCTTGTAGGTTCTCGTATCGTATTGATCCCGATTATCGCGGCGATGAGTTACGAGTTCATCCGATTCACAGGATTGCACAGCGGTAACTTATTGGCTAATCTAATTGGCAGGCCAAATCTTTGGCTACAAAGACTAACCACTGCCCAACCTGACGACGAAATGATCGAGGTCGCCGTATCGGCGATGCAAACCGCGATCGAGAACGATCAACGCAATTCCGCCTGACGATTGCGAGAACCGAAGCGTTGTCCGTTGCTACTTTCTGCGTTTGGCGAGTTCGGCCCACACCTCTTCGATCGGAACGCCCACCGATTCGAGTAACGTGACGCAGTTGTAGATCAGGTCCGCCATCTCCAGAGGCACTTGATCTAACGTGCCGGTAGCCGCCGCCAAACCGGTCTCACCGGCTTCTTCGATGACCTTTTGAGCGATACGTGAAGGGCCAGCTTTGAGCAGATTCGCAGTATAGGACCCTTCGGGCATATCGGCCGCGCGTTGATGAATTACGTCAACGAGCTCGATCAAGATCCCGGGACCGATTCGGTTGGACGAATCGTCTGCCGCGTCCAATGCGTTATGGAAGCACGATGCCTCGCCGGTGTGACATGCGGCTCCAGCCGGATTCGCGAGCACTAGAAGCGCATCGCCATCGCAATCTAGCCGTAGGTCGACGACGACCAAATAATCTCCAGACGTCGAGCCTTTCTCCCAGAGAGTTTTGCGGCTGCGGCTGTAGAACCAAACGTGAGGACCGGCGATAGTGCGCTTCAAAGCCTCGCGGTTCATGTGCGCGACCATCAAAACATCTTTGGTGCATGCATTTTGCACCACTGCAGTGATCAGGCCGCGGTCATCAAACGTAATCATGCGATCGTTCCCAGGGCGGTTTGTTTAGTGGAGCATCCGCATGGGCAAACCAGACTCGGCCATGTGAGACTTCACCTCTTGTATCCGCAAGTCTCCATAGTGAAACAATGAGGCCGCCAAGACCGCGTCCGCTCCACCGTCCGTAACCGCCTTCACAAAGTGGTCTGGCGTGCCAGCTCCACCGCTTGCGATCAAGGGGATCGATACCTGCGATGAGATAGTGCTTAGCAAATCACAGTCGTATCCTGTCTGTTGCCCATCGGCGTCCATACTGGTAACCAGCAACTCGCCAGCACCGAGTTCCATGCCTATGCGGGCCCACTTTATGGCATCAAGTGCGGTTGCTCTTCTGCCGCCGTGGGTGTAGACCTGCCACAATGCTTCAGCATAGTCATTGCTGCCATCAGACCGCCGTAGCATAGCCGGCTCTTCAACCCTTTTGGCGTCAATGGCGAGGACGACACACTGAGAACCAAACTCACGGGCGCACTCTTGTATCAGCTGAGGGTTAGCGACTGCCGCCGAATTGACGCTGACTTTTTCGGCACCGGCTTCGAGCATTCTGCGCATATCGCCGCGTGAACGGATGCCACCTCCGACGGTTAGCGGAATGAAGACCTCAGCGGAGACGCGCTGGACGACATCGATCATCGTGTCACGGGCGTCCGAGGAAGCGGTGATGTCTAGGAATACGAGTTCATCCGCGCCCTCGGCATCGTAGAAACGCGCTAGCTCAGCGGGATCGCCAGCGTCTTTTATGTCAATGAAACTGACACCTTTTACAACCCTGCCTCGGTCTACATCCAAGCATGGAATAACGCGGTTGGTCAACATGGTTATTTAACAATCCGTCGGTTAAGGCGACACTGGGCGACGTTTGCGATAGACATGGATGTAGCGCTGAACGCCAAGTGTGCGCCGAGTTATGGGCGTCATGTCGTGCTCAGCGGCCCACCGATCGACCCGCGCTGGGTCGACGCGTTTGGATTTGGCCGGTCCATTGTCGCCGCGTGCATCGGTAGAAAACCAATCAGCAATGAGCATCCACCCACCACCCGGCAACAACTTGGCGACCGACGAGAAAAGCCTTGCGGGGCTAGTGGTGTTGTGCAACGCATCAATTACGACGATCCCGTCGGTGTCCAACTGGGTCGAAGTCAGATCTTCGCCGTCGACCAAAACTGGCACGATATTGGTCAGGTGTACTCTTTCGACCTCGGCGGTCAGTTCGTCTAGGACGGTCTGATCGTCGTCAAGCGCGATAACGCTGCCGTCGTATACGTACTTGGCGATCGGGATGGTGAGACCATCAACTCGGGCCCCAAGAACCGTGACGTGTTGCGATCGATGAATGGGCAGCAATGAGATGATCGCATGCGGGTCGATGTGGTCGTTAAACGTGTGCCAACTTGCGGTGGGTCTAGTGGTCAATGTCGATGTGCCTTTTGATTTGCGACTGGCAGGGTCCGACCTGCGTCTCAGTCAACTCTCTGCGATGGTTGGTTGTTAATTGACGGCTCGGATTGCATCAGTCAAGTCGAGCGAACCAGTGTAAATAGCCATGCCAGTGATCGCGCCCGCGGCACCGATGTCGCGAAGTTGAATCACGTCTTCAACAGTGGCGATTCCGCCCGCTACCATTACTGGATATTCTATTTCCCGAACGACTTCACTCACCGAAGCGAAATTGGGGTGCGCCAAAGTCCCGTCCCGCGTCGTGTCGGTGTAGATGAAGTTGCGGACTTTACGGACCGCAGCCATGTGGTTCAGCAAATCGATCGCTCTTAACGATGTTTCGGCTAGCCAACCGCGGGTTCGAACTAATCCGTCTTTGGCATCGACCGATACACAGACGTGATTCCCTCCGAAAATCTCGACGCTAAGTTGGACGTCGTCCGGATTCTCGACAGCCGCAGTGCCGAAGATGATTAGCTGCACGCCCAAATCCAACATAGTCGCGGCGTCTTCCAACGTTCGAATTCCGCCTCCCATCTGTACGGGTACGTCCACTGTTCGGACAACTCGACTAACGGTGTCAGCGTTCGTTCGCGCCCCATCTTTCGCGCCGTCCAGATCGATCACGTGAAGACGTTTAGCACCCATGTCGACCCACCTCAAAGCCGCGTCCACAGGGTCGTTGTCGAAAACGGTCTCCTTTTCGTAGTCGCCTCTGAAAAGTCGCGCGCAACGGCCCCCTCGAATGTCTATTGCTGGTATGACCTGCACTTCGTAAGTCGTGGCGATCGGCATCAGACCGATTTTTGTGCAAAATCCAAGAATCGCTCGTAAATCGCTAATCCAGATCGGCCGCTTTTCTCCGGGTGGAATTGAGTTCCGACGACATTGCCGCGAACCACGGCTGCGCATACGTCGATGCCATGAGGCGAAACGGCCACCACATCGTCGGGGTCTTCGGCCGCGCAGTGGAATGAATGAACGAAATAGAAGAACGTGTCTTGCGCGATACTTCCTAAAATCGGATGTCGCGTCGCGTCGTTATCTAGAAATCGGACAGTGTTCCAGCCCATGTGAGGTATCTTCAGAGGTCGTCCGTTTCCATCTGCGATCGACTCGGGGATTCTGACCACCTCTCCTCGTAACACGCCTAACCCAGGCAGGTCGCCTTCTTCAGATTTTTCAAAAAGTATCTGCATGCCGAGGCACACACACAGCAACGGTCTGCCGGAAGCGGCGAACTCGCGGATCGTATCCGGCAAATCTCGATCGTTAAGTTGTTTCATGACAGCGTCGTTGGCGCCTACACCCGGCAGGATGGCCGCGTGAGCCGAGGAGATTACGTCGCTGCTAGTGGTGACTACCGGATCGCCTCCCACGACGCGGACGGCCTTTTCGACACTGTGGATATTCGCAGCGCCGGTGTTGATAATGGCGAGCCGGAAATCCTTCATCGGTCGCGCCTCGTGCCCGTCACGAGTTCAACGGGTAAATCGCGATCCACGTAGCGAGCCATCATGAATATGCAATCTGATAAACGGTTAAGCCAAGCGATGAGGTGGTTGTTCTGGATCATGCCATCGGTGTAGAGCGCAACGGCCGCTCGCTCCAAGTCACGGACCTTGCAACGGGCTAGGTCTAACGACGCGGACGCGACGGATGCTCCCGGTATGATGAATGCCGCTGGCAAATGCACATCTTCTTCCAACTTCAGCAAAAGCCTGTCCAGATCGGCGACGTGGGATTCTGCGATGGTTTGGAAGTGTTGGTGCAATCGGTCAAGTTGATCGATGTCAGTCGTGATCTCGGCGTTTGCCAAAAACATCAAGCGCTGTATCTCGAGGAGTTCGTCGTGAAGAAAATTCGATTCGCACGATGCCCGTGCCAACCCCAAGGCGCTTATCGCTTCGTCTCCGACGCCGTTGGCGTCTACGCGACGGCTAGATTTAGCGACACGACCTCCGTAAAGCAGCGAGGTTTCGCCGCCATCGCCTAGCTTCGTGCTTATGGAATTCCTGACCAATGCGGTTGATATATGATAGATACCGATGGATGTCTTGATTCTATGTTGTCGCGGCCGGATGACCGTCGCCTCGGCACAAGGCTGACAAATTCGATAGCGTGATCCACTGGCTACGTTGCCAGATCCAATCGTTACTCTTGACGACATGACCCTCGCCGAACAGCGCAACACGATCCCCATTAACACCGTTCGTGTCACCGAGAAAGCGGCTTCCAAAGCGTTGGAGTTCGCTCAGAAGGCGGGACGCGATCGATGCGGTCTCAAAATCGCCGTAAAGGGCGGTGGCTGTTCCGGCCTTCAGTACGTACTTGAGCTATCAGACGGTCCAGATGACTCCGACAAAGTGATCAACGAAAACGGCATCGAAGTCTACATTCCGAAACGCGCATTCGTATTCCTCGCTGGGACGGTGTTGGATTTTTCGGATGGTCTGAACGGGCGTGGTTTCGAATTCCACAATCCTAACGCGAAGCGCACCTGCGGTTGCGGCGACTCGTTCGCGGTTTGAGCCGGTCGCAATGACGCGCTCGGCGCAATCATCGGTTCGTCCCAACGTCCAAGAAGAATTCTCTGCGTATTCTGAACGTGGAGTTGCTCTGTGCATTCCTGAATCTGGGTCAGTGTTCAGGCATGTCGGTGCTGACGCTCTCGATCTCTTGCACCGATTGACGACCAACTCGTTACTCGATCTGACCGACGGTGACGCCCGTCAGACGGTACTGACGAACGAGAAGGGCAGAGTGATCGACGCTCCGTGGGTGCTAAGACTTTCGTCAGATGAATTGTTATTGGTGTCTGACCATCATGATCAGAATCCGATCCGCGACGGAGTCGTGCGCTACACGATAATCGAGGATGCCGAACTAGTAGATGAATCGGATAGACTGGCTCGCTTAGTCGTGTTTGGTGAAAACTCGACACGCGTGATTCGTGAAGCATTTCCAGAAACCGAGTTCGCCTCAACAGCGACCGGGTCGCTGCAACGTGTAAGTGAATCGATCGGCGATGCGATGGCGTTGCGTACCGATGCCGCCGGACATGTAACTTGGATGCTGATTAGCGAAACCAAGGCGGCGCAGGAAATCCTGTCGCGGTTTGCGAACATGGGAATCATGCCCTCTGCAACGCCTTTGTTCGACTACGTCCGCATCAGCAATGGCGTTCCTATCGCCGGTCGTGAATTGACCGCTGATGTAAATCCTTTAGAAGCGAAGTTGCATCATCTCATCGATTTCGACAAAGGGTGCTACGTCGGGCAAGAGGTCATCGCGCGACTCGACACTTACGACAAGGTCCAACGCGAACTGATCAGATTCACGCTGTGCGGTGGCGATCATGCGACTATCCGACCGGGTGACCGCGTACTGGCGCCATCGGGAGGTAGAGACGTTGGTTGGATCTCATCCGTGGCTGCGCATCCGGAAACGGGTGATCGGATCGGCTTGGCTTACGTTCGGGGCGCCCATGCGAATGACAAGGTGATTCTCGAAACTTCAGCAGGAGCAAGCATCGAGCTGCAGATCAGCCAAAACGCGACGTACGTTGTGGCGGATTAGGTGGAGCGGGAGACGGGATTCGAACCCGCGACACCCTGCTTGGAAGGCAGGCACTCTACCACTGAGTTACTCCCGCGACCGTGACTAACATTTTAACCGCACCACAGGTTCGGACGAACTCAAACGCGAAAGTAGAATAAATTGAGACGGCGAAAATTAATCCGCCAAATCTACGAATGAAGACGACCGGTTTCCGAACGGTAGTGCTTGGCACTCCGTGGCGCAATCTAACATACTGCATCATCGAGACCGATGAAGGGATCACCGGCATCGGTGAAGCCCGGGTATTGGGCAAGACGCATACCGTTTGCGAGTATCTCAAGGACGCGCAACGACACTTCATCGGTCACGATCCGTTCGACATCGAGGCACTCTATCGGCGAATGACGCTGCTAGATTTCGGCAAACCGGGCGAAGTAGTCCACACAGGTCTCGCGTTGGTCGAATTGGCATTCTGGGACATCATCGGCAAAGCGTGCAATCAACCGGTTTATCGGCTGTTGGGCGGACAAGTGGTGGATCGAGTGCAAGCCTATGCCAATGGCTGGTATACCGTCGAACGGGCTCCTCAACAATTCGCCGAAGCAGCTCAGCGAGTAATTGACCGAGGTTATCGGGCAATGAAGTTTGATCCATTTGGCAATGGCGACTTGGAATTGCCGAGAGAAGAATTCTTCAAATCGTTGGATCTGATCGAAGCGGTAGCATCAGTGGCGGCGACTCGCGCGCAAATCATGATCGAGATGCACGGTCGTTTCGCTCCTCACCAAGCTCGAGAGATTGCGCGCCATATCGAACGGTACAACATCGGCTGGATCGAGGAACCGGTGCGACCCGGCGATGTTCCAGCTTTAGAGTCTGTTCGGAGTCACACTGGGTTGCCGATCGCGACGGGCGAAAGATTGTACGGCGCCCCCGAGTTTCGGGAAATATGGGGTTCGCAGACAGTCGACGTGATTCAACCGGACATTACTCAATGCGGCGGCATACTCGAAGTCAAGAAGATCGCCTCGACCGCCGAGAGTTATTCGATCATGGTCGCCCCTCACAACGTAGGCGGCATCGTTTCAACCATGGCGGCGCTGCATCTCTGCCTGACGTTGCGGAATGTCAAGATTCTTGAGCATTTTAACGATTTTGCTGATCCGCACGTAAAAAACGCCGGTACCAACTATCCGGAGGTCACCGACGGGTTCTTTCCGATTCCCGATAAACCTGGCTGGGGCATCGAATTGAACGAAGATTTCATTCGGTCTCAACCGCCCGACTACACCGATGCGGGCGTGATCGCAGATCCGGGCCTGAACATGTTTGTGAATGCAGATTGGGCAGTTCGTGGCCAAAACGATTAGTCTGATCCGCTGAGATATTTAACTGAACTAACGAATCTGTCACTAAGTGCGACAACAACCAAACACGGGTAAGGGTAAATGACCAAATCAGTTGTATCTGAAGAAAATCGCTTGACGGACCCGCATGGAGGCGAATTAGTAAATCTGATTGCGGATCCAGATCGAAACGCAGCACTCGAAGTGGAGGCGTCTAGCCTTCCGAAATGGGTGCTGACTCCTCGCCAACTCTGCGATCTTGAGCAACTTCTTACCGGGGCCTTCTCTCCTTTGAAAGGATTTATGGATCGCGCCGACTATGAAGGTGTTCGCGATGAGTTGCGATTGGCGGATGGCACGCTTTGGCCGATGCCGATAGTCCTCGATATACCTGCAAACGTCGCTACAGGGCTAAGCAACGGTGACCGGCTTGCCTTAATGCATCCCGAAGGCGTGTTGTCGGCCGTCCTAACGGTCGGTGACGTTTGGCAACCTGACAAGTTCGATGAAGTTGAGAAGGTGTTCGGGACGACGGACTCGTTCCACCCGGGTGTCAACGTCGTTCTCAATGAGACTGCCGAGTGCTACGTAGGAGGTGCGTTGGAAGGGGTGCGTGCTTCTCAGCACCACACATACGGAGAACTTCGACACACTCCCGCGCAACTTCGAGCGATATTCGAGGAACGTGGATGGTCGCAGGTCGTTGCATTTCAGACAAGGAACCCGATGCACAGAGCCCACGTCGAGTTGACAAGACGGGCAGCCAAACAAGTTAATGCGAATCTGCTGATTCATCCGGTCGTCGGTTTGACCAAACCGGGTGATGTCGAGTATCACACCCGCGTACGATGTTACCGTGCGATTTTGGATGGATATCCCGGCAACTCTGCAACATTGAGCCTTTTGCAGCTTGCCATGCGCATGGGAGGACCGCGAGAGGCGGTTTGGCACGCGATAGTGCGAAAAAACTATGGATGCAGCCATTTCATTGTGGGGCGCGACCATGCCGGCCCCGGTAACGACGCAAGTGGTCAACCGTTTTATGGTCCGTATGATGCCCAGTATCTGGTTGAGCAGTTCCGTGATGAACTCGGTATCGACGTCGTGACATTCCAAGAAGTCGTTTACGACGGATCGAGCGATCGTTACTTGACTCGAGACGAACTCACGGACAATTCAATGATCATGAATGTCTCGGGGACAGAGTTGCGAAATCGTCTGCAATCAGGCGCGGAGATTCCGGAGTGGTTTTCGTTCCCAAGTGTCATCGAAGAGTTGCGCAAATCTTACCCAGGGATGGCCGAACGAGGGTTCTGTGTATTCATCACCGGAACCTCACCAAACTCCAACTCATCGCTTTCAAACGCATTGGCTGAAATGTTGTTGGAAGATGGCGGACGACCAGTAACTGAACTCGACGATTCGTCTCTCACAGATCAAACGATTAATTTAGTGGCGCGAGAAACCGCTCGTAACGGAGGTGCAGTGATTGCTGTCAGCGGTGATGTTGCGGGTGCCGGAATGGCGGGGGCGCGTGAGAACGTTTCCGGTTCGGGGGAATTCGTCGGAGTAATCTCGGGTGGATCACCAAAGAACGGCTCAAACGCAGAAATTGAATTAGATACACAGTGTTCGTCAAACCAAGGGGCGCGACGAGTGGTGGATCACCTTCGGTCACTGGGTTTGATCACGTGAATATCATAATATTGACGAGATGGTAGCCCATTTAATTTAACTGAATGGTTGCAAAATCAAAAAACGACCCAAAACGAAAATCGGATCGCGATTAAACTGCGACGGGATCCTGCACAAAACTAGTGACACAAATACACGCAATACGGCATTTCGACGTTGTCGGGTTGGTTGGTGTAGGGTTGTTCTGATACAGGGTGTCAACGACAACTGAGGTAATCATGAGAATCGAAAACGTATCGCTCAGAGAAGTGCAAGAGGTGTGGGAATCTAATCGAAAGTATTCTGCGGCATCGCGGTCGCCTGAGATGCTCGCGTTGATTGAGGCACTATCAAACATGTCCGTAGGCGATGCGCGGGCGATTGGTTATGTCCAAGGCAGAAACGCGTCTAATGTGAAACTTCAGGTCCAAAAAGCCGCGAAACTCATCGGAAAAAACGTAAATGTGGTGATCGATGACAAACAGCGTCGGGTCATGTTCTCGGTATTGGACAAGCCACCGCGCCGCCGCCGAACTACCGCATGATTCAGCGAATCGTCCGGCCGTAGTCAAGAGATCGCAGAAAAATCTTGAGCGATAGTTCACGCTATATCGAAATCTTTCCATAACTGATCAGCCTATCTGCTGGCCCACTAACGAGCCCAACCCGTAAGTGATCGCGGCGGCGACTAGGCCTACGGCGAGCATTCTCAACGCACCGTATATCGTTCCGCTACCGGACAACCACCCTAATCCGCCTCCAACAATCGCTAGGGCGACGGCGGCCGCGGTTGCGCTCGTAAACAGAGATGTGGTACCCGTCAATCCGATCAGATACGGTAGCAATGGGACCAACGCCCCGCCGGCAAAAGCCGCCAATGAACTAGCGGACGCCAAAAGCGGCGACCCGCCTAGTTCATCAGGATCGATGCCTAGTTCCTCTCGAACATGCATATCGAGCGCAATTTCTGGGTCGCTCATGATTCGAGCGGCGGCGGACTTCGCTTCTTCGGAATCGAGTCCCTTTGACATGAGTATCTCGACAAGTTCCTCTTCTTCCTCTTCGTGCCACAGAAGTAACTCCACTCGCTCCCAACGTACTAGATTCGCATTAAATTCCCTCTGCGAAACAACGGATATGTATTCGCCGGCTGCCATGGATAAGGCGCCACCGACGAGTCCCACTGCGCCGGCGAGCAGGACGGTACCGGGATCGTCAGTTCCGGCGGCGACGCCCAAAACCAACGAAGTGTTTGAGACGAGGCCGTCATTTACTCCGAGCACGGCGGCACGCAACGCCCCAGAGCGCGTAACCAATGAACCATGCTCGATGTGGGTGCCTTCGGGTTTTTCTTCGAGCGAAAGCTGGTCAAGCAGTTCCATGCTCTCCACCGCGTCGTCGCGGAATCCCGCGCGGAAATATTCCTCGCCATCGATGCTGAGCGTCCGCCTAAACCCTCGCCGCAGGAAGCCTGCGATTCGCGCCGAATGGAATAACTTGGTTGCCAACCTGAACAATACAAGCGAAATCGAAAATCGCCCCACGCGATAAGTCGACAGGCCGTTCGAGTTCGCATCCGCTCCCGCCCATCGTTTCGCCAAGGACAGTTGGATTTCGCTAAGGCGGCGAAAATCCCGGGCTTCAGAGGCATCCTTGTTAGCATCTGCTAGCGCGTTGTATATCGCGACGTTTTTTAAGGCAGCTCTGACACGAGACCGAACCTTGGGGTCGTTAGGCATAGATCAGCGATGTTGTTTCAGTTCAGGTTTAAACCGCGCCGTCGATGATGACGTCGACACAGGCAGGTTTGCCTGATGCGACCGCCGCATCGATTGCCGGCTTGATGTCGTCTGCATGTTCGACACGGATGCCTATGCCGCCATATGCTTCGGCTTGCGCTTTGAAGTCAAACGGCGTGGTGAAGTCCATGGCGTTGTATATCTCAGGTGGCGGCATCTCGTTTATCGCGTGATAGACATTCATGTTGACTTTGAGGATGCGATACGCGGCGTTGTTGCAAATGACGTACGTCACCGGGATGTCGTAGTTCACCGCGGTCCATAGCCCTTGCACGGTCATCATCGCACTGCCGTCTCCGACGATGCCGATCGTCGGACTGTCTGGGTTGGCGAGTTTCATGCCCATTGTCGCTCCAATACCCCAACCAATGGCACCACCTCGCGCTCCCATGACGTTCAAATCAGTGCGGTGCGCGATGCCGGCATTCACCATTGCGCCGGATGATATTGCGTCGCTGAAGACGTTGGCGCCTTCGGGTATGGCATCGCCAAGTGCCATACCAAAGGTAGCGACCGGTATCGGAGATCGGTCCCATCCGCTTGCCGCCAACTCTTGGAATGCCGCCGTTTTGGCTTGATTTTCGGCGGCAATTTCAGACCGGCGCTGCATGACAGCCTCGGAGGCGTCGCCGTTCATTCGACGAGCAACCTCTGCTTCGATCTCGGTCATTGCGTGCAGTGGAGACGCCCAAATCCCGATGTCGGTGGGTTCCTTGCGGCCGATCTGGCTGGAGTCGGAGTCGATGTGGATGAGCGTAGTGTCGTCACCTACAAAGTTGCCGGATCGGTAGAAGAAATCTTCGAAGACGGGGCAGCCGACCGCGAGGATGACGTCCGCGTTGTCGACGGCCGTCAATCCTTCTTCGGATCTCAAAGACAAAGCGCCGCACCAAAGCGGATGGTCAGTCGGGAATGGCATGTGCCCGCCTACGTGACTAAACGCTCGCGCGCCTAACGTGTCGGCGAGTGATGCCGCTGCTTGAGTTGCGCCGCTTGCATGTACGCGGTCGCCGACGATCATCAGCGGATTCGCGGCGTTAGCCAACGCTTCAGCGGCCGCTTCAACGGCGGATGATTCCGGTCTAGGTTCGCCGTGAATGGCGTTCGAAGGTTCAATCGCGATGTCTGCCAAATCGTCCATCGCGTTGCCAGAGAGTGCGATGAACACCGGGCCCGTCGGAGGAGTCTTGGCTTCTTGGAAAGCTCGGCGCATTACCGACGGCACCTGTTCGGGGTGCGATACTTCGGCACTCCATTTGGCGAATGGTGCCGCCATGTCTGCCAGATCGCTGCGTCCTCCGGCGAGATGCCTGATGTCCTTGTTGCCTGCAGTGATTACGACTGGCGAGCCAGTGCGATACTGATCGATCATCAGACTGAAGCCGTTGGCTGACCCGTTGTCGATGTGGAGGCTGACGAAACCGACCTCGCCGCTCGCTCTGGCGTAGCCTTCCGCCATGCCGATCGCGACGCCTTCTTGGACCACCATCACGTACTCGAGTTCCGGGTATTCGTGCAGGATTCCGATGAACGGCGCCTCGCTAGTGCCAGGGTTGCCGAAGATGTAACGAACACCTTCCGCGCGCAGCATCTGCATAAACGCGTGTTTGCCTTGAAGTTCGGTGGTCATAGTTAAATCTCCTGTCGTCGGAGTTGGTTTTTCACATGTTGTGCCAACGTCCATGGTTAAGTAGCAGAGATTGGGTAATCACCCGTCACCTACATAGTTGAGCTTCTCCAATTGTGGTCAATTCGATCCATGGTGTGGCGTTAACCCTCGTTCGATGCTTCTAGCAATACGTTGCGCAATTTGTCTGCGACAGTCTGCACGTCTTCGTCGGAGAGGTTCAAGGGATCGACCCAGAACTCCGGCAATTCCTCTAGGAAGGTTAGGATCATGATCCGGTTGGGCGCTTTCAACATGCGCTCGCCGATGACACTTTTGGGCGGACCTCGCCACGAGTCGTTGAGTTTGATGACGGCGTGCGGTATGTAGTGGTTGTAGTTATGGACAACTTCGGCGTCGACACCCGGGATCTCGATGATCTGGTCGACGACCGACTGCATCAGGCGCGTGTAACGACGGTTTTCCGCCTTTTCGTCCTCATTCACGAATACTTCTACGGCCGCCATAATGCCGGCAATCGATTCCTTCGATACCTTCTGTGCTCTGGCGACGGTTGCATGTGGCGCGTTGTTCATCTTTGCGTATTCAACCCATTCTTCGTTGCCGAGTAACAGACCGGTCGCCTGCGGGCCGCGGATTCCTTTTCCGCCCGAGAACGATACTAGGTCGGCGCCCGCTTCCACGAACTTGGTGAGGTTTTCCCGCGGTGGAAGCCGGGATGCGGCGTCGCACATCAACGGCAACCCGTGGTTGTGGGCTATGTCGACTAGTGTTTCGATAGGTAGCACGTTGTCGCCGCTGTAGGGCGATTCGAGGTGGATGATCGCCGCCGTCTTGTCAGTTATTGAGTTCTCGACTTCCTCGGCGTTGCACCCTGACGCGTCTCCGACTTCAACGAATCTTGCCCCGGGTGTGAGGTAGAGGTGGTCGTAACCGAATCGGTGATTTCGTTGGATGATCAACTCGTTTGGAATGTCATCCGAGATTGGCAATTGGAAGATTAAGTCGGCGTCGTCCTTGGCCATTGCCGCGGCAGTTTGGACTGTCAGGCCACCGGAGGCGCCGCTGGTGACTGTGGCTGCGGGCACACCGATGATTTCCGCGATACGTTTCCCCGCTGCGTCGATAAACTCAGGCATCTCGACGAACGGGTCGACCATCGCCATCATCGCCTGCATGGCTTCGGGCCGCGGGCGCGTCCCGGAGAATCTCGTTACCGGGCCGCCGGCGTTGATCAACGGGACGACGCCGAGGCTCTCGAGAATCTTTTCGCCGCTGCTGTAATCCGTCATGGAAGACTGACCTCGTGACTACGTGGTCCCGACGACTTCCGGTTCGGTGTCGTCAAAACCACACTCAGTGGAGTTTGATGCAATTATCGTTGAAATCGCTTCGGATGCACACTTAAAGCTCGATTGTTGATATGCGATGGCTGGAGATGAAATCTTCGTCGAGTTCGAAACCGAGGCCCGGCGATTCGGGCGCGGTCAAGACGCCTTCGGAGTTGACGAGGATCTCTTGCTTCAGTCCGAACTGCTGAGCTTCCAATGGCATCCAATACTCGTAAAAGTCGCAGTTCAACACCGACATGATGACGTTGAGGTTTGCCGTATTCATGAGCGAATTGCCGGCGGTCCCGATTTCGCAGTTGACGTTGAATCCCTCAGCCATACCGCACTGTTTTTTCAGCCCGGTGATACCGATCTTGCGCGTCGTGCCACGGATTGTGCGAGGCCACCCCTGTTCGAGCACACGTGCGGCATCGTGGAATAGGAACTGTGCAGAATCGCTCATGTTCAGAGGCGTTTCCAACTTTTCTGAGAGGATTCGGATGGCTCGAAAATCGTCCCATGGCACTGGGTCTTCAAACCAGTGGAAATCGTTCTCGTCGAGAGCGTGGCCGATTTTGAGTGCGTTTCGTAAATCGTATCCGTTGTTGGGATCCAACATCAGGCGCATGTCGTCGCCGACCTCACGACGCACCGCGCCGACCATCTCGATTACCTGGTTGGTCGGCATCGCGCCCGGATGAATTTTGTAGGCGCGAAAACCTTGTTCAGCTAGTTCTGCGGCTTCTGCGACGTAACCTTCGACTGTCGAGTTGCGCGGCGGATATGTTGCGTATACCTCGGTAGTTCGGCGCGCGGTGCCTAGCATCTCGTGAACCGTCATGCCGGCGGCCTTGCCCGCGGCGTCCCACATCGCGACATCTACGTGCGACCAAAGCGCATGCACGGATGCTCCGTGCCCAGCGAATCGCGGCAACTGATGCCACAGCCACTCACGGTCGGCGACATTCGTGCCGCAGAGTCTTCCTGTGAATGCCGACCTGAAGGAGTTGATGGTCGAAGCGCCTCCTCCGCCACGGTCGCCGATGTGTGCGTTGCCTTCGACACCAACGTCGGTGGCTAGCCGCAGCACTCCTCCGGTAAGTTTGCCGCCCATGCCGCCTCGCGCGTCGTTGATGCGGAGGCGCGGGACCTCGAACTCGATAACGTCGATCTTGGCGTTGACTATCTTCATGTGCATCGGAACCTGTGCTGGGCGATTTAGTATTCAGTGTTGGTGATATTAACCCTGTGGACGAGAAAAGCCCCGGGATGTCGCGAACTAGGAATCATGTCCAATTCAGATGCCAATGACAAGCTCCGGATGTGGGCGGATTACGTCGAAGATGTGCGATTGGAGCACAGCGTACCGGGTATCGCGGTGGGGATGGTTTGTGGGTCGGATCTGGCTTGGTTCGAAGGGTTTGGGGAGACTGAGCTGGGAAACGGGGAGGCGCCTAACGAGCACAGCATCTACCGCGTAGCGTCGAATACCAAGACGGTCACGGCAACTTCGTTGATGATCCTCCAAGAGTCTTCGATGCTGTCGTTGGACGACCCATTGCTGCTGTATATTCCCGAATTCACGTCGTCGGCTGGGATCGCGGGTGATCTCGAGGACGTGACTTTGCGGCGGATGACGGCGCACTATTCGGGGCTTACGACCGAGCATCCCGCCACAGATTGGGATGCGCCGGAATTTCCGACGATTGGGATCATGCTGGACCGAATTGATGAGGTTCAGATGGTCATCCCGACCGACAGCGCTTGGAAATACTCGAATATGGCGTACGGGTTCCTTGGAGAAGTCGTTAGCCGACTGTCTGGTCAGCCATATGAGCGCTTCACCCACTCGGAGATTTTCGATCCACTGGGTATGGCGGAGACGACGTTTGACAACGGTGCGGTAACTGCTGCCAATCGAGTTGTGGGCTACAGTCAGCCGTCGCCGGGTACTGACGTTTTACGTGTAGCGCCGTATTGTGATCTCAATGGTGTTGGCCCGGCGGGGCAGATGATGACGAATGTCGCGGATCTGACTAAGTGGTTGGCACACATCATGCGAATGGGATCGGATCCGGGTACGAGTTTGATCGGTGAACGGAGCCGACGTGAGATGTTGCATCCGGCGTACCTCGATGGCGCGTGGACGACGGGTCAGTGTGTGGGTTGGCGCGCCACGAGGTCGGGAGAGCGCGTTTATCACGGACACGGCGGAGGTATTCATGGGTTCGGAACGCAGACGATGTTTCATGCTCCCTATCAGACTGGCGTCATTGTTCTGACCAACCTGTGGCCGAATGCGGTGTCGGTATCGTTGGCGCAGACCTTGCTCGATGCGGTGATTGAGGACTGGGACGAGATGCCGCCGATTCCGAAGGGTGCCAGCCATGAGGCGCCGGTATCGGATGTGAGTTCGAATTTGCGGGAATTTGCGGGCGTTTATTTCACAGAGCCGGGGTTCTGGATGCGGATAACTGCCGTTTCGGACGACGAGTTGCGTTTCGGTGGTGATGACGCGTCGCCGTATTTGCTGCATGCTCCAGCCACTGCACGGTTGCTCGATGACGGATCGTTCAAAATTGCTGACAATCGAGGGGCCGGTGAGACGATAACGATTGTGGACGGTGAGTTCCGGCTGGGCGGTTTTCGTTATCGATTGGTTGATCAGGACTAAGAAAGGGCAGAGATGTCGAAGATTCATGAGATCGCCGACGGCTTCGTTGACACGATCGCGGAGTTGAACCCGATCGTTGCGACGTATCTGGGGGTGCCGGGTCATGACCATCTGATGCCGGACTTTTCGCCGGAGGCGTCGGAACGTTCGGATGCGGCTGAGCGGGATGTATTGAAGCGGATTAAGGCGGAGCGATCGGAGACGATCCGGGAACGCAGGTGCAGCGAGACGGTGCAAGAGGAGATGTCGTGGTCGATCGATCAGCATGCCGCTGGGCTTCAGTATTCGGGGATGAACATTCTGCACTCTCCGGTGCAGTCGCTGCGGCAGATTTTCGATCTGATGCCTAGATCGTCGACTGAGGACTGGGAGAATATCGCATCGAGAATGGAAGGAATCGGCGATTCTCTCGTGTCGTACCGGTCGACTTTGGACGAGGGCATCGACAAGGGAATCACGACGTCGCAGAGGCAAACGGCTGGATGTATTGAGCAGATCGAGACTTGGGTTGGGAAGGGCGATGCGGATCCGTTCTTCGATGGGATTGCTGAAACGGGTGCGGCTTCCGACGGGGTCGATGATGCGTTGGGGAGCAGGTTGGCGGATGCGGCGACGGCGGCGAATGCTGCGTATTCGGAGTTTGCTGACTACTTGCAACGCAGGTATCTGAGAAGGGCGCGCGAACAGGACGCGGTGGGGCGAGAGCACTACTCGTTGACTTCGAGGTCGTACAACGGAGTCGATTTGGACTTCGATGACGCGTATGAGTGGGGTTGGGATCAGCTGCGATGGGTGCAGTCGGAGATGCGGAAGGCGGCGGATCAGATCAAGGCGGGAGCGTCGATCGACGAGGCGGTGGAGGTTTTGGAGAGCGATCCTGAACGTGCGATTGATGGTGTTGATGAGTTTCGGCAATGGATGCAGGACCTGCAAGATGCGACGATTGAGGACATGGATGGCACCCATTTCGACATTGCCGATCCGGTGAGGAAGATCGAGGCGATGATCGCGCCTCCGGGCGGTGCGTTGGCGATGTACTACACGGGTCCGTCGGAGGATTTTTCGCGGCCGGGTCGGACTTGGTATCCGACGGGCGGCAAGACGTCGTTCCCGCTTTGGCGAGAGATCTCGATCGCGTATCACGAGGGGGTACCGGGGCACCATTTCCAGATTGCGACGACGATGACGTTGTCGGATCAGTTGTCGCGGTATCAGCGGTTGTTGGCCGGGACATCGGGTTACGTCGAGGGTTGGGCGCTTTATGCGGAGCGGTTGATGCACGAACTCGGATATCTGGAGAATCCGGCGTATTACATGGGAATGTTGGATGCTCAGGCTTTGCGCTCGGTGCGGGTGATAATCGACATCGGGATGCATTTGGAGAAGCGGATTCCGGAAGATTCGGAATACCATCCGGGCGAGGTTTGGACGCCGGAGTTGGCGTTGGAGTTCATGCGTGACCGGGTGCACTTTCCGCCTGAGTTCGTGGCGAGTGAGATCGATCGATACCTGGGCATTCCTGGTCAGGCGATTTCTTACAAGGTCGGTGAACGGGTCTGGTTGGAGGCTAGGCGTAGGGCCCGCGAGGAGCAGAGAGCGTCGTTTGACTTGAAGGCTTGGCATAATCGGGCGCTAGAGCTTGGTCCGATGGGGCTGGAGCAGATGCAGCGGGAGATGTTGAAGGTTTAGGCGCGTTTAAGAGGTCTGCCGGGGTGGTAGATTGTCTGAACTGTGTTTCATGTGTTTATGTGATTTGAATGATTGGCTACGATTTTCCGTTCTTATGGTTGTAAGGGCATTCTCTGCGTGAGGGCGACCACAAGGGTCGCCCCTACGTCCCATCCTTTTCGCTGAGCGAAGGGGAGGAGTTGTTTTCGAATCATCGCCGCGTCGATTGGGGTCTGAGCGGGCGAAAGTTGGTTGGTGCGTCATTCAATATTTCCAGCGCCTCCGACGTCGCCAGACCGTCGGCCCTCCGTGCGGCAAATTAAGGTTCTGCCGCCCGTCATCGCTCGATTGCTTCTCGAGCTGGCGCTGTAGCCTCTTCCGCTCGGCGTGACGGAAAGACGTTTGCCGGATAGGTGGAACGTTCGCTCGGATCTTGAACGGGCATCCCCTGCGAGGGGGCGACCACAAGGGTCGCCCCTACGTCGCGTCCCCTTATGCTTCGCGAAGGGGAGTGGGATGTCCGTCTGGCTTGCGAGTCGGAGTCAGCGTAACGCTCCGCATCCGAGCCCTGCAGCTACAACGATCTCCGTAACCGGATTTTGGTCTGCGTTTCGCCCGAACCTCTTAGGCTTTTGGCGGGCACTGCCGCGGGTTGCTTCGAGCAGTCGATTTCACCGTTTTCACGGCTTATAAGGTCGCTCTTGGCAGCCCGGTGATTATCCGCCCGCAGGCCGATTTCAATATTTGGTTGTCGGTAGCAGCATCGAAAAAAGAAAGGTGCACGCTCCCCAGATCGACGCGGCGATGGTTCTGTGCGCTGGGGCCGGTGGTAAAAGGTCCGGCTTTGGGCGCTTGTTTTTGGTTGTACTACAGATGTGGTATGAGAGTCAAGTGTGAATTGGGATTCTTGGGATTGCGTGTTGGTTGTTGGGGGTGTTGCGTTGATGGACGGTGTGGTGTTTTGGTTGGCATGCCCCTCGCCGCCCCGGGCCCTCACCCTAACCCTCTCCCGTCCAACGGGAGAGGGGGAATGTTTGTAGCGGATGAGGGTGTTGTTGCGGTGATGGGCTTGGTGGTGGTTTGGTTGGTGTGCCCCGCCGCCCCGGGCATACCCCGCTCGCTGCGCTCGCGCCCCTTTCGTCGCACGGAAGGGGCGTGGGTTGTCGTTTGATGGGGAGCGTGAGATTTTTGGGACTACGAGTGTTGGGGTGGTTCGGGTATAGGATTGCGGGGATTAGAGTAGTAGCTACCACGGAGGGCGATGGTTCGTTGAAGCCGGTTGAGTTGGAGGCGCGGAGTGTCCACATTCGAGCCGATAGGCGGTTGGTCTATCAGGTTTTGACGGCATACGGCGGATCGGGGCAGTCGGGGTTAGACGGGTATTCGACGCGGGTGATTGAGGACCACGGAGATCGAAAGCTGGTTGAGTTTCACACTCCTTTGAAGGTCAGGAACAGCACTCACGTCGCACGGAGTGTGGAGTGGGTGCAGTTGGTGCCGCCGGAACGGATCGACTTTTGGCTTGCGGAGGGATATGAGGAGAAGTCGATTTTTGCGTTGAGTTTGTTGGAGGATGCGTTTGTGTTGGAGGACCGGGGTGGATGCACGGAGATGACTTATGAGAGCCGGTTGGCGGTGAAGGCGCCGGTGATTGGTTGGTTGCTGGCTCGGTGGGTGATTGTTCCGGTGATGAGTCGGCACATGGTGGAGCATTTGGAGGATATTCGGGGGTTGTGTGAGGATCGGGCGGAGAGGAGTCGGGTTTGGCCGCAGGTTGAGTGTGAATGTGATTTGGACAAGGAACGGAAGGATTTGGGAGGATTGGAATGATGGGTTGTGTTACGATAACGTAACTACGAAGAAGCAACCACCGAATGGTGGTTTCTCGGTAACTTTTTATTGGAGAGCTTTTCTTGTTTCCTACCGACCTGGATGAATATTGGATCTGGGATCGTAACAAGAACGAATCGAACCGAACCAAGCATGGGATTGATTTTGAGACGGCGACGCAAGTGTTTGAAGATCCGTTCAGGACAGCGATTGAGGATCCACATTTCGAGGAACCGCGGTTGCGAACAATCGGAATGATCGACAACACACTCGTGATGGTCGTGCACACCTATCCTCGCTATGATCCCGAGTCTGGCGGCGAAGTTGCACGAATAATCACGGCTAGGAGGGCAACGAGACATGAAAGACGTACGTATGAAGAGGGGCCGCGTTGAGTTGACGCGGCGTCAACGAGAGGATTTAGCGCGGTTGCGAGCGATGTCGGACGAAGAAGTCGACACGTCTGACGCGCCGGAGATCTTGGATTGGTCGAATGCCAAGCGCGGAGAGTTTTATCGGCCGATTAAGCGGCAGATCACGCTTCGGTTGGATGCGGATGTTGTTAAGTGGTTTAAGGAGAATGCTGGTGAGAATGGGCGGGGTTATCAGACGGCGATGAATCGGGCTTTGCGGGAGCATGTGGTGAGGACGGAGCGGGATGCCGCGTGATGGGGCGATTTTGTGCCGGAACCGATCGAATTACGGCAGGCAGGCGTGGATGGTTGTTGTGGGAAGGTGAGGGATCGGCGTGTTTGAATGGTCAACTACATACGTAGTAAATAGGAAAAGTACTGATGTCAGCCGAAACAATGCTTTCTGCCGAACACAGGCAACTGGCACTTGAGTTTTTGATGGCTTCGGACAGCGAATTTGAAGCTGGAGACATCTTGCAGGGCGCCGAGAAGCTTTGGAGTGCGGCTGCGCATGCGGTTATGGTGGTGGCGCAGGAGCGCGGTTGGCCGCATGAGAGTCATCGATCGCTGAAGAACGCGACGATTCGATTGTCAGAAGAATTAGACGATCAATTTATCCGGGGGGCATTCGGAGCTGCCGAGAAATTCCTTCGTTGCACGAGCCCAGATTCGATGGAGGACTGGGAAATCGATGCTGATCGGCCTTTGGTGCACGATTTTGTTGAGCGTGTGCTGAGGGTGGCTGAACTGTGAGCCATGCGATTTGAATGATGGTGTTTGGAGATGAAACGGACTGAATTAACGGAACAACAGAAGGCTGATTTGGAGCGGTTGCGGAATCAGCTGGACCACGAGATCGACACGAAGGACGTACCTGAAACGCTAGATTGGTTGAATGCTAAGCGGGAAATGTTCTACCGGCCTTTCAAGCAGCAGATCACGCTGAGGTTAGATGCCGATGTGGTGTCTTGGTTCAAGGAACGCGCCGGGGACGATGGGCGTGGTTACCAGGCGGAGATTAACCGGGTGTTGCGGGAGTATGTGTTGCGGCGTCAGCGGGAGAAGGCCGCGTGATGGGGCGGCAATTCGTAGCGAGCATCCCCTGCGAGGATTGCTGCGCTCCCTCGCGTCCCCTTCGCTTTGCGAAAGGGACGTTATACGTCGAGCTTCATTAGCTCTTCGGAGAAGATGACTCTGCCGCTGTAGTGTTCGCGGATGTCGCCGAGGGCTTTTTCTAGGGGACCGTGTTGGGTGATGTGGTGTCCCATGTGGATGAGTACGAGGGTTTTGACGTTGGCTTCTTGGGCCATACGGGCGGCTGATAGGGTGCCGGTTTGTCCGTAATTGAGTCCTCGCTCTTCGAGAGTTGCCTCGTCGTTGCCGCACATGCAGAGCAACATGTCGGCGTTTTGGGCGAGGTCGATCACGGGATCGCACGGTTCGGTGTCGCCGGTGAAGACGATGGATTTGCCGGATGCTGTGTCTACGCGGTAGGCGAGGGAGTCGAGGAATGGTTGGACGTGGATTGCGGGAGCGGCGGTCACTTCCCATTTGTCGGCAGTCTTGACGATGCCGGGTCCGACGTCGCGAGAGTAGACGACGGGTGGTCTGCGGGGAAGCGTTCCACCGCGGTTTACGTAGACGTTTTGGCTGATTGGGAAATGGACGCGGGCGTACCAATCGTGCGCGAACACTCCTTCTTCTTCGTCTAGGATGCCGTGTGTGAGTCGTTCAGTGGGGGCTGGTCCGTAGACGCCAAGGGTGTTTTCCTTGCCGATCGACTGGTCCCAGCGGCAAAGCAGGAAGCAGGGGTAGTCGATGTCGTGGTCGAAGTGGTGGTGCGTGAAGAATAGGTTGTCTATCTGGGTTGGGAAGAGTCCGACTTTGACGAGTTTGTGGGTTGCGGCAGGACCGCAGTCGAGCATAAGTTTGTCGCCATCGACATCGAGTACGAATGCTGATCCGAAGCGTGAGGGTGTTGGGTGAGGGCCGCCCGCGCCGAGGATGTAGAGGGTTGTGTCGTTTTGCTCGCCCATTATTGCGGCTAAATCTCGAGTTTCATTAGTTCTTCGGCGTAGATTACTTGGCCGTTGTAGACCTCTCGGATGTCGCCGATGCCTTTTTCTAGTGGGCCGTGTTGGGCGATGTTGGGTCCCATGTGGACTAGGACGAGTTTTTTGACGCCTGCGGCTTCGGCCATTCTTCCGGCTCCGGTGGTGCCGCATTGTCCGTATGATTCGCCGTCGGCGGCCATGACTTCTTGATCGTCCCAGCACATGCAGAGCATGACGTCGGCGTTGCGGGCGAGGTTGATGACGGAGTCGCAGGGTTGGGTGTCGCCGGTGAAGACTATCGACTTGCCGCCTTTGGTGTCGAGTCGGTAGGCAAGGGAGTCGAGGTATGGCTGGACGTGCTCGGCGGGTGCGGCGGTGACTTCCCACTTGTCGGAGGTTTTTATCGTGCCCGGACCGATGTCGCGGGAGTAGACTACGGGCGGTTTGCGCGGCAGAGTGCCGCCGCGGTTTTGGTGGATCTTTTGGCTGAGCGGATGGTTTACGCGGGCGATCCAGTCGTGTGCGAAGATGCCTTCCTCTTTGTCGAGGACGCCGTGAGTGATGCGCTCTGTCAGGGTCGGGCCGTAGACGTTGAGGGTGTTTTCCTTGCCGATCGATTGGTCCCAACGGCAAAGTAGGAAGCAGGGGTAGTCGATGTCGTGGTCGAAGTGGTGGTGGGTGAAGAATAGGTTGTCGATCTCGGTGGGCCAGAGGCCGGATTGGACTAGCTTGTGTGTGGCGGCGGGTCCGCAGTCGAACATGATCTTCTCGCCGTCGACATCGGCGACGTAGGCGGATCCGAAGCGTGTGGGCGTCGGCGTTGGAGTTCCTGCGCCGAGGATGTGGAGGGAGGTATTGTGTTTGGTAGGCATCAGGGTCGATTTTTGGTGCCGTTATCGGATTTGAAGTCTTGAGAATTTCTCAACAATTGGCACCGACATTAGATTACAGGAACCTGAGTAGAAGAGATCGGAATACCCAGACATGAATCATTTTGTGCCGCTGTTGGCGGTCGTCGTCGCGTTGATGTTGGTAGTTGTCGGATGCGGAGACAGCGAATCGAGTGTTGGCGGGCACGTGGGTTCCGAAAACAGCGAACGGAGCGGAGAGTCGGGGTCTAATGAGCATAGACGTGATGTTGAGTCGGGTGGCGAAGGCGAAGAGTCGGGCACTGAATATGGGTTAGGTGACAAGTATGACGAGGGGCGCGCCGGTGCTCGGTTGATGTTGTCGTATGACTCGGACTCCAATACCTTTACTGGGACGGTGGAGAACACTACGGGTTCGAAGTTGAGCCGAGTGCGTGTTGAGGTTCATCTGTCGAATGGGATTGAGTTGGGTCCGACGACTCCGGTTGATCTTGCGGCTGGTGAGTCGGCTGATGTGATGCTACGGGGTAGTAGCCTGGCGTTTGAGACTTGGAGGGCGCATCCGGAGGTTGGTCGGGGTGATGCTATGGAGTCGGGCGAGGGTAGTGGCGAGCATGGTGGTGAAGGTTCGGAGTCGCGAGGGGAGCAAGGTGGTGAATCGGAGTCTCGTGGGGAGCATCGATAGGGGTGTGATTTTGCGAGCCCGAAGGAGTTGCGGATTAGGAATCTTATGCTCCTAGGATTTCCTGCCAAATGTCGTCGCCGGAGAAAACTAACGTGAGTTCCCGAAAAAGTACGTCGCTGTCTTGCTGGGCCCTCCATCTGGTCATTGTGCTGGCGGGGATGCGACGAGTGACGACCACGCGGAGGATAGTTGGCGCGGGGAGCGGAACTTGACAGTTTTCCAACATGGTTGTTGCGATGCCCTGTGAATTGGCTAATTGACTTTTGGCGCGTCTGATCCTGCTCGCTCTAGGGCGGACACCACCTTTGACTTCGATCAGAATGAGGTACGGGTGGCCAGAATCAGATCCAATTACTAAGAAATCGCAACGTTGTTGGCCGAAGATTGCAGAACGTATTTGGTCGTCGACGGCTTCGAGGACGTCGATACTTAGGATCAAAGGGTCACCTGGGCTGGATCGGAGATCTATCTCGCATTTTGTGTTGCCAGCTTCACACACCCACCGGCCGTGTATTTCGGCGGGTGAGTTGTTGAAACGGTCGCGGATAGTTCCGAACCAGTTCATTCAGGACCCAAGACAGCGGTTTCGATGCGGTTGTTGCGGTTGAATTGGGCACCGATGGCGCGGATGTGGTCTTCCGGGTAATAGCCATCTTCGAACGGGACTTCTCTGACTATGGACCCGCCTTCGGGAGATTGCGGTGCGAAGTCGTAGACAGCGATCTCGTGGTTATCCAGATAGATGTCTTCATCCCCGAGTTGGCCACTTATGCCGAGCAGTCGTTTTCGTTCTTGAGGATCATCCAAGTTGGCTGCCATGACGAAGTTGCTGAGTTGTTCGACCATGTAGTGGCTATGGGTTGCGATCAGTACGCGGATGCCGGAACGTACCGTGAAGGCTAAGGCGGCGGCCATTTGTTGTTGAGCTGTCGGGTGTAGGTGGGCTTCGGGTTCGTCGATGATTAGGAGGTCGCCAATTTGGACGAAACTGCGCACGAACATGACTAACGGTGCAAGATCGGTAACCATCGAAGAAGCGCTGGTCGTAGGGATGCGGTTATCCCCCTCAACAAAGTAAAACTCCGGTAATCCCGGAGTGTCTTCGACTTGGATCCGTCCTTTCAAAACAGAGCCCTCAATGACGGATGCCACGTGTTCGGTTTTCATGTTGGTGCCGAACGAGTACTTGACCGGCGTGAATCTTCGGGAAGAGAATATTGGTTTGCTTCTGATTGCGCGTACTGCCACCAGCGCGCTTAGGAAATCCCTTGCGAGCCAGTTGTAATCCTGGTCGCGGGCGGTCAGTTGAGCAGCCAAAAGGTGACGACTGTTCATGATGCCGGCACGGCCGGTAGGAATATAGTGGCTGTAAACGAGATGGTCCAAATAACGTGATGTGTAATCGTTCATTGATTTCAAAACTTCGCGTCGCAATTCTGGTAAAGATTCGATGGAGCCATACCGCAATTCATCTTCCAAATCGGATCCGATGACGAAATAAGTGTTACGCATCTCGCATGACGAAGAGTCGTTGTTGGGAGACAACCGTATGCGTCGGGAGGTGTCGGACCAAAAGATCGATGGACAATGATTGCGTTTTGTTGAGTGATTCGACAACGCTTCCAAGGATTCGACTTCGAAATATCGATGGATGAATATCTCAAATCTCGCCGCGATTAGACGCATCTGATCGTTGACGAAACCGCGCAGAAACTCAAGTGAAGCTTCGTTAAGACCATCGACTCCGATGCCAAGCGTGGCGTTTTCCGGGTACGGTGTCGACGACGGCGACATGTTGGCAATGATTCTTCGAAGATTCAATGTGAATTCATGCAACGAATCCGTTTCGATGAGATTGAAGCCCAAGTCGCGAATCGGGTCGAGGTTAGATTGCGAGGGAACAGATTCGTGTCGAGCACGCAACATCGCATGGACGAGCATCGCCAAGTAGGTTTTCCCTGCACTGTTCGGACCTACGAAGACGGTCATGGGTTTGAATTCGATGTTTTTGGCTTCGGCTATGGGGCCGAAGTTTTCGACGTCGAGGATCAGGTTGGGACCGTGTAGGGGGGTGTCTTGTGTGTCGTTTTCTGAGGTGGGCATGACGGGTTTGGTGCTTTGGCAAAAGTCTAACAATTGGGTAATCAGCCAATCACGGGTTGTTGGGCGTGGACGTGGATTTGTGAGGCGATTTGCGACCAAGAGTGGATGGACGTTCCGTCCGCTGAAGCGCCGGCTTTCGCCGGAATGACGGAGTGTTGGGCGTCCGCGCTGGGAGGACAGTAAATCTGCTTCGATAAGATTGGAGTCGTGGCCCAGCAACGTTTCATACGGAATTTCTGCATCATCGCGCATGTCGATCATGGGAAGTCGACGTTGGCGGATCGGATGATCGAGTTGACGGGTGCGGTGTCGGAGCGGGAGTTGGTGGAGCAGCATTTGGATACGATGGATCTGGAGCGGGAGCGGGGGATCACGATCAAGGCTCAGGCGGTGCGGTTGGGGTTTCCGTCGAGGGATGGGAATGAGTATCAGCTGAATTTGATTGATACTCCTGGGCATGTTGACTTCTCGTATGAGGTGTCTCGGAGTTTGGCGGCTTGTGAGGCGGCGGTTTTGCTGATCGATGCGTCGCAGGGGATTCAGGCGCAGACGATGGCGAATGTGTATCTTGCGGTGGAGAACGATCTGGTTATTATTCCGGCGATCAACAAGATTGATATGGCGAACGCGGAGCCAGAACGGGTAGCGGAGGAGATGGTGGACACGTTTGGTTTTAGTGAGGATGAGATGTTGTGGGTGTCAGGTAAAACGGGTGAAGGTGTTGAGGAGCTTTTGGAGCGGATCGTGGAGTTGACGCCGCCGCCGGTGGGCGATCTTGAGGAGCCTTTGCAGGCGTTGGTGTTCGACAGCAAATACGACTCGTTCAAGGGTGTGGTGACCTATGTAAGGGTGCTTGACGGGGCGATCAAGGCTCGCGATCGGGCGAAGTTCATGGGTTCCGGTGCTCAGGGCGAGGTACTGGAGGTCGGTTACTTTTCGCCGTCGGTGATGCGGGCTCCGGAGGGTTTAAGAGTTGGCGAGGTGGGTTATGTGGCGACGGGTATCAAGGAGGTGGACGATGTGATGGTTGGGGATACGATGACGTTGGTGAAGGAGCCGGCGGTCGAGGCTCGAGTCAAATTTCAAGAGCAGAAGCCGATGGTGTTTACGGGTCTGTATCCGTCGGATGCGAACGACTTTGTTGAGTTGCGGGATGCGCTTGGGAAGTTGAAGTTGAACGATGCTGCGTTGGTTTACGAACCGGAGTCGTCGTCGGCGCTGGGATTTGGTTTCCGGTGCGGCTTCTTGGGTCTGTTGCACATGGAGGTGGTGCAGGAGCGGTTGGAGCGTGAGTATGAGATGGAGTTGATCACGACCGCGCCGAGCGTTGAGTTTCAGGTGATGTTGAGCGACGGCGAGATCATTTACGTGGATAACCCGTCACGACTGCCTGAGAAGCAGGATATCGCGGAGATATTGGAGCCGTGGGTCGACCTTTCGATAATCGTGCCTTCGGCGTACTACGGGAATGTGATGGAGTTGGTGACGCACAAGCGTGGCGTGTTCAAGCGGATGGAGTATTTGCAGTCGCAGTCGGCGGGTTCGGGTAATGGTTCGATTGTGGCGTCAAATAACGGTGCGGGTCGCAACGCGCGGGTGATGCTGGAGTATGAGGCGCCGTTGTCGGCGATCTTGGTCGATTTCCACGACATGCTGAAGTCGGCGACGCAGGGATACGCGTCGATGGACTACCAAGCCTCGGGTTATCGCCAGGCGAGTATGGTGAAGCTGGATATTTTGGTTAATCACGAAGTGGTTGATGCCCTTAGCAGCATCGTGCACTCTTCAGAAGCGGCGGTAACGGGACGTAAGCTCGCTTCGAAGTTGAAGGAGCTGATACCGCGGCAGATGTTCGCGGTGCCGATTCAGGCGTCGGTGGGCGGTAAGATCGTGGCGCGCACGAATATCAAAGCGTTGCGCAAGAACGTGTTGGCGAAGTGTTACGGCGGCGATGTGACGCGCAAGCGGAAGTTGCTGGAGCAGCAGAAAGCGGGCAAGCGGCGGCGAGCGAAGATGGTGGGTTCGGTCGAGGTGCCGCAAGAGGCGTTCATGGCCGTCTTGCAGCTGCGGAACTGAGATTCGCTTCTACAGTTCGGCGACGAAATCGATGATCATTTGGCGCATCGTCGGGTTTTTCGCGGCTTGGTGCAGGGTTGCGCCGAGCATGCCTTCGGGGACGCCAGCGTCGTAACGTGCGGCGTCGACGATGACGCCGTGGGTAGGATATTCGTCCATGCACTCGATGATGGCGTCGGTTAGTTGGATTTCGCCTCCTGCGCCGCGTCGATGTCGGCTGAGGAATTCGAAAACGGCGGGCTCTAATGCGTAACGTCCGATGATCGCGAGGTTGCTGGGAGCTTCTTCGCGAGGCGGTTTTTCGACCATTTGATCGATGGCGATAACGTTGGGTTCGACCGTTGGTCCGGCGACTATGCCTTTGGTGTGGACGTCGTCCCAAGAGGTTTCGGTTACGGCGATGACGTTGCCGCCGTAGCGGTCGCGGACATCGAGGACTTGGGCGGTAGAAGAGTGGTCGCCCCAGAGGATTTCATCAGGTAGTAATACGGCAAAAGGCTCATCGCCGATGAAGTTTTTGGCCAATAGGATTGCGTGACCGAGGCCGAGCGGTTCGAGTTGTTTGATGGATGTGATGCGGGCGCGCGATGAGATCGACACCATCTGATCGGCGAGCTCGTCGCGTCCTCCGTCGCGGAGTTTTTCCTCGAGGTCGGGCATCGAGTGGAAGTAGGAACCAACGCTACGAGCGTCTTCGACGATGGCGATATCGGTGATTCCGGCTTCAACGGCGTCGTCGACGGCGTATTGGATGAGTGGTTTATCGAGGACTGGCAGTAGGGCTTTAGGGACGCTGCGCGTGACCGGTAGGAACCGCGTACCGAGCCCGGCGACGGGGATAACGGCCTTTGTAATTACGGTATTTTCATTGTCTAGCGTCATGTGATTCGAGTCTATCCGAGCGACGTTGGGAGTCCTGAACCGCTAAGTGTTCTGCACTACGATACGTTCAAAGTGCGGGCATGGTTTACGATTCAAAGATGCGGTCGTGCCAAGCGGGGAGCTAGCGGTGCCCTGAACCTGCAATCCGCTCAGCAGGGCCGGAATCCTCGTGGAGGTTTCGCAGTTCGAACCACTGACAGTCGATACTTGGTGTTGAGAGTCGGGTTCTTGCGCGGCAGAGTCCCGTGAACCCCGTCAGATCCGGAAGGAAGCAGCGGTAAACGGTCAACGCTGGGCGACGCAGGGTGATCTGATTCGAGCCGAGGCGGTTGTTACGTACGGGCTCGGGGCCGAATTCGAGGTGCGCGGCCGCATTGACGTCTTCTACTAGCAAATCTCGATATGCCGCGCCGCCGACTTGGTCAGCACTTCCTGCGAGACAGTTCGGTCGCGCGACGAATAGTTGACGCTGCGGACATTTCGGTGGGTGATGTGGTTGTGGAGATCGGGCCGGGTGACGGTGCGTTGACTCATCTGATTGTCGATGAGGCGAACTTCTCAGGTGGTTCAGTGGTGCTGATCGAAATCGACGAGAAGTATGCGTCTCGGATGGATGAGAGGTTTGGGTCGAACCCCGATGTGCGCATCGTGAGCGCGGATGCGCGAGACGTGGTGATGGAAGATCTGCCTGAGTTGAGACGGGGTAATCGATACAAAGTTGTAGCGAATTTGCCGTACTACGCGGGCACGCCGATCGTGCGTTCGTTTCTTGAACGGGATCTCCGGCCGGCTAGCATGACGGTGATGTTGCAGCGTGAGGTTGCGCGCGATATGTGCGCTGAGCCGGGCAAGATGAGCTTGCTGTCGTTGGCGGTGCAGATCTACGCGAAACCGAGGTCTTTGTTTACGGTGCCTCCGGCCGCGTTTCGGCCGCCTCCGAAGGTGCATTCGACGGTGATTGAATTAGTGCCGCGAGCCGAACCGTTGGTTGCGGCGGACGATGTGGATGACCTTTTCAAGGTGGCGCGCTCGGCGTTTCTGGGACGGCGAAAGCAGTTGCACAATTCGTTGGCGAACGGGCTCGACATACCCACCGACGATGTCAAACGTATGACCGCAGATGTCGGGATTGACAGCGAGCGTCGGCCTGCAACGTTGAGCATCGATGAATGGATCGCGCTGGCGCGGCGCTGGCGAGAGGGTTTGACCATTGGCTCTTCGGAGGGTGGTTGCTAGATGACGGTGATCGTTGAGAACGCTTATGCAAAATTGAACCTGACGCTGGAGGTGATCGGGAAGCGCAGCGATGGTTATCACGACTTGGCGTCAGTAATTCAGACTGTCGACCTCTACGACACTTTGGAATTCAGCGAACGGGATGGCTTGGCGTTTGAGTGTTCGGATTCTTCCTTGGCTGGCGATGACAATCTCGTGTTGCGCGCCGCTGAAGGTTTGCGGGCTGAGTCGGGATGCGGACGCGGCGCTAAGATATTTTTGCGTAAGCGGATTCCTGTCGCGGCAGGATTGGGCGGCGGTTCTGCAGATGCTGCTGCGACGTTGCGAGGATTGAACCGGCTTTGGCAATTGGGTTTGTCAGAGAGCGATTTAATCGATATCGCGGCGGGTGTGGGCTCGGATGTGCCGTTTCTTGTGAGTGGCGGAACTGCATTCGTGAGTGGGAAAGGCGAACGTCTGGATCAATTGCCGTCTCCGCAGATCGGACGCATTGTGATTGTGTCGCCCAAGTCTGAGCTCGGATCCCACGACTCTAACAAGACCGGTCGAATGTTTGGCATGTTGAGTCGGGCGTCGCACACTACAGGAAGCCTTACCCGCAAGCTCGCGGCGCGGATGCTGGATGGGGGCGATTGCCATCCAGCGTTCATGTTCAATGTGTTTCAGCAAGTCGCCCCGCACGTTTTTCCGGAATGGCAGCGCGCCCACGACATATTCGCCGGTCTCGGCGCGTCAGATGTTGTGTTGACGGGAGCCGGGCCTTCAATGTTTGCGATCGCGCCGAGCAAGGAAATGGCCACGGCGTGGTCGCTGCTGGTGAAATCGCGCGTCGATTGTGATGCGTTCTCGGTTGGACTGGCGCCGAGGATCGACATCGCAAGCGAGTACGCTGAGCGATGACACTGGCGCTCGACATTTTGGCTGGAATGCTGATGGGGACGTTGATGGGTTTGATCGCTTCTGCGCATGCCGCAGTTCTTTTGGCGTATCGACCTCCTCGGTTGCTCCAGCAGAGAATCGAGGATGGACAGGGGACGAACGCGGTGACCGTTGTGGTGTTTGGGTTGGTGGTCGTGTGGGTTATCGCGGGAGTAGTTGCCGCGTTGATCGCCGACGCATTGATTCCCAACGACGCCGAGATCGGAGCGGTTCCCAACTCTCAATATCTAGTCACTGTTATCGTGGCACTGATAATTCTCGGGAGTCCAGCTATCTTTTTCTTGAGGGATCGATGGTTGCATGGCGCGATCAGTTTGGGTTTGGCGTTTTGCATCTATGGTTTCTTGATACCCAATGCGGTTATCGCGCTCCAGAATCGGACGTGAAGACGATCAAAGCACATCGACGGAGGTAAGAGTGATGAGCAACAGGAACAGATTTGAGGGGAAGGTCGCGCTGCTATCGGGTTCAGCCGCGTCTCTCAAGGGCGAACGGATGGGTTTCGGCGGATGTACAGCTTGGCAAATGCTAGCGGAGGGCGGGAAGGTCGTCATTACGGATATTCAAGACGACCGAGGCGGCGCTGCAGCGGAGCAGATGCGCTCGGAGGGTCACGATGCTATCTACGCGCATCTGGATGTGGTTGAGGAATCGAACTGGTCGGATGTGGTGGCGAAGACTTTGGACGCGTTCGGGCGTCTCGACATACTGATAAACCTTGCCGGTGGTCAGGATCGGGGCACGCTGTATGAGGTCGATGTCGAGCAGTGGCAGAAGGTTATGGAGATTAGCACGACCGGGATCCTGCTGGGAACGCGCGCCGTCATCCCGGCGATGACGGAAGCGGGCGGCGGTGCGATCGTTAACATGTCGTCGATGGCGGGGAAGTTTGCGGGTGAGTACGGTTCGGCGTATGCGACGTCGCGCGCTGCGATGCTGCATTTCACTCGGGCGTCGGCGATTCAGCTTGCGAAATTCGGGATACGGGCGAACGCGGTGTTGCCGGGATGGGTGCACACACCATTTACGAAGACCATTTACGAGGTTGAATCTGAACGCGATTGGAGGTCGGAGCGGGTTCCGTTGGGAAGGTGGGGAGAGCCGGAGGAGATAGCGAACGGCGTGTGCTTCTTGGCTTCGGACGAGGCTTCTTACATCACTGGGAGTGAGTTGTTGATTGATGGCGGGGTGACGGCGGGGTTCAAGGGGAATACTATTCCGAGTGGGGATTGAGGTAGACGAAGATCCGCACGGCTTCAAAATAGCCACCGTTCAATCCGTACAGAATCTGATGCCGGTACTACATCCCTAGCCCTCGGCATCCGTACCCCCTAGTTTCGCGTTTATCCTGGGACCATCGACGCTCGGTACTTGCCTAAGAAAGGTGTTGTGTGATGTCAGAACTCGTGGCTCAACAGTTGCGGTACTGGAATGAATTCCTTGCCTATGTGCGACGTAGCGGTAAAGATGTGGTTGGCGCACGTGGTCCTTACAAATCGACGGCTAACGAGTTGCTTGTCAACGTTGGTGGAGCTGCCGGTGTTGATCTCAGGGCTTGGATGAATCGCCGCGAAGGATTTATTGCAGTGGCGTTGTACCTTTATGACGCAGGCAAATACGATGCCTACCGATCGCTAGAAATGAAACGGTCAGCTATCGACGCTGCGCTAGGCGATCAAGTCTCGGAGTGGCGGCAACCAGGCGCGGGTCGCCCTGCGGGTTATGTTGCACTGATGAGACGTTACGCCGATCCAATGGATGAATCAGATTGGGAAACCCAGTTCGTGTGGCTTCAAGAAAAACTCGAACGGTTCGATACGGTGTTCAGACCGATCGTCAAGCGACTTTAGATTGGAATTATGCGCGCTCCCCGCTTCCGAATCGTCCTATGCGTTTCGCATCCATTCTGCGGGGATCGGATCGTCTGGTTCCATCGCCAAGGTCTGTAGGATGCGTTCCTCGTCGGTCAAACCATCGTCGAAATAGTCGAAGTTTGGGAAGGTGACGGTTGGCGAGTCGGGGAATTCTGAGACAATTCTGACTTTTCCGCCGTTGGCCTTGACTTGCTTGGCGAAGGATGACAAGAGGAGGTCTGCCTTCTGCTGGAGTTCGAATGTCTCTTCGCGGTTGGTGTCGAGTTTTCGGCCGACGATCTCGCGGGACTTTCGTGCGGCCTCACGGAGGGTTTGCCAAGAACGTTCTTCGGCTAGGAGTTCTTGGGTGCGCCGTTCAATGCCTTGCCGACGTTCAGGCGAAAGTTTGCTGAGATGCTCTTCGAGTGTGGTCATGGTTCGATCCATGGTTTTCAGAGGTTGGTCAGATGCTCTCCGTACCGAGTATCTGCAATCTCGTCGAGCATGGTAACGTGATTGCACACTTGCGATGCGGTTTGTCAGTCCCGCCTCAGGTCGAACAGCACGAATACGGCCAAGGCTCTGCGGTCATCCCGGGCGGTCTGTTCGAACTCATCGATAGTCGATCTTGTTGACCTAACGAACTGGGCAACCGAATTCCGCGAGAATTCTTCTAACGGATCATAATCGGCGACATGTCGCGCGCGCTGCATTGTTACGAACTGATCTGCAAATTTCTGGATCTCTGGGGGGAACTTCGCAAGAATTTGCTTGGTACGCCGTTCTGTGCACTGTCTCTTGATCCTTCCGTGATCTAAAGCTCGATACGTTTGTCGCCAAGCTTGCCTGGTTCGGGTTGATGATCTGTTACCAACCAGCAAGTCTGCTGCGTTGCGGGCCAAGGCGTGGAACAACGCGTAGTATGTAGCACTGACTGCTCTTCGCAGTTCGGCTTGCCTTGGTCTCCCGCGTCCGGTTCCGATTCTGCCGGAGGCGAGGTTGTCCGCGATTTCGAGAAGGTGGTCGGGGTTCACGTCACGTGCTTCTTGAACGTTCTCCACTCCTCGTGTCCGACGAACCATTGATCGGGGATGCCGGGGAAGCCAAGCTCTTCAGACCGATCCCAAATCATCCTTGACAACCCTGCGGTCCAAGACGGGTCCAATTTCTTCTGGTCGCCTTTGAAGACGACGTAAGACCGCAGGTACCTCACACCGTCCTCATCGTATTTGGGCTTTACTACTATGGGGCCGAATTCGAGCTCGCCTTTGAAACGTTCATCCAGCAATCGCTGGAGCGTCTCCTTGATCTCGTTTGTTGCTTCGTCTATTGCTTCTTCGACCTGCATCGTCTAATTCCTTCACGAAGTGAATCGTTTCACGCGATGTGTAGATCCCATTATCGAATAAGGGAGGATACTCAAATCGAGGAGCCGCGGTTCTCTGGGCTCCCTATCTCCGTCGGTTTCCGTTTGGCCGTGTTTTAGATCGCCGCCACCGCTGCCTTCACATCATCGTACGAAGGCTCATTCAGCGGTGAATCCGAGACCCATGACCAGCGGACGTTGCCGTCGCCGTCGATGACGAATACGGATCGTTGGGCGACGTTGTAGCCTTCGATTCCGGCTAGGTTTTGTAGCCCGACGCCGTAGGCTGAGACGGTTGAGCCGCCGAGATCGCTGAGGAGGGGGAATGTGAGGTCGTTCTGGCTGGAGAATTCGGCTTGTGAGAAGGGTGGGTCTACGGAGATGCCGAATACCTTGCTGTTCATGTCGTTGAAGCTGGCAAGGGAGTCGCGGAAGGTGCACATTTCGGTTTGGCACACGCCCGTGAAGGCGGCAGGGAAGAATGCGAGGACGACGTTGGAACCGCGCTGGTCGCTGAGTGAGACCATTTCTCCGTCGGTAGATCTGAGGTTGAAGTTTGGGGCTTGGTCGCCCACGTTCACTGCGGCCATGTTTCGCTCCGTTTGGATGTTGTGCAGGTCTGTTGCTGGTGTAGATTGACGATAGCGATTCTACTAGGATTCGGGCTATTGTTAATGGATGCGGTTCGAATCGATTGAGACAAAGGAAGCGATTTTGAGCGACGACAGCGCAAAGAAACGGGTGTTGATAGTTGGCGCAGGGGCAGTGGGCAGCTACATCGGCGGTTGGTTGTCGCACACCGGGCACGACGTGGTCTTCGCAGACTCGTGGGCTGAACAGGTTAACGCCATCAATTCAGATGGATTGCGAGTTGAAGGTCCGCATGAATCGTTCGTTTCGCATCCTAAGGCGTTTCATTTGCATCAGTCGCAGCGCTTGGCGTTGGAGCCCAAGTTTGATATCGCGTTCATCGCGGTAAAGGCGTATGACACGTCGTGGGCGGCTCGATTTGCGCTCAGGTTCGTGTCCGACGAAGGTTACTTCGTTTCATCGCAGAACTGCATGCCGGACGAAGACATGGCGGATGCGGTCGGGGCCGATCGATGCGTGGGACTCATCATGTCGTCGATTGCGGTCCGGGTGGGTGGTCCCGGGCATTCGCAACGCACCGGAACGAAGCGTCGGCGCGATCTTGGCCACATCGTCTTTCGTGCCGGTGAGCACGACGGATCAGAATCGGCTCGAATTGCTGAACTGATCGAAATCTTGGATCCTATCGACGGTGGTAAGACATCAACGAATCTGTGGGGTGAGCGATGGGCGAAGCTGTGTCAGAACAGCATGGGGAATCCAGTGGTTGGAGCCACGATGAGCGGATCAGCTACGGTCGCGTCTACTCCTAGAGGACGTGAACTGCAGATCAGATTGGCGTCCGAATCGGCTAAGGTCGGATTGGCTTTGGGTTTGGATGTGGTGAATTTTGGTGGGACGTCGCCAGACAAGTGGGCGGCAGCGGCGAACGATGGCGAGACTTACGAAGAGCTGGATAACATGCTCGCGGACAACGCGGGTGCTGCGACTGGTAATTGGCACCCTTCGATGGGTCAGGATGTGCTAAATGGTCGTCCGTCGGAGATCGATTTCATGAACGGTCATGTCTTGCGCATGGGCGTTGAAGTTGGGGTGGAAACACCGGTGACGGCATCGATCGTCGATGCTATGCGACAGGTAGACCGTGGCGAGTTGGCTCCGGATGAGTCGAACATCGAAATGATTTTGTCGAATGCCGGATACTAATCGATTTGGTGAACGTGCTGTCGCCTCCGCGGATTTTCGGGCTACACGACGTTAACCAGTGAATCGCTCGTTTTGACTACTCAACGCATTCAAACAACGACTCCCGTTTCACCGCGTTCGGAGACGTTGGTGGCGCTCGACCTGGAAACTACCGGTTTAAACGCCAAACACGATCGCATCATCGATGTCGGTGCGGTCAAGTTTCGCGGCGACGAGCAGATTGGCGTGTTTCACTCGCTGGTCAATCCGCATGTGAAGCTGTCGGAGTTCATCGTTTCGTTGACGGGCATCTCACAGCCGGATGTTGATGTTGCGCCCGATTGGAACGCGGTTCGTGATGACCTGCACGATTTCATCGGTGACGCTCGTCTCGTGGGGCACAACGTGGAGTTCGATGTCGGTTTTCTGCGTTCACATCACATCAACGTTGGCCCGCTTAGTTACGACACTGAGCAGATGGCTCGGGTGGCGTTGCCTGCCGGGCCAGAATTCGGATTGGGTCGTTTGGCGCAACGGTTCGGGGTGGTTCACGACGATCCTCATCGGGCGTTGTCGGACGCGCTCGCGTCGCGGGATTTGTTTTTGATACTGCTCTCCCGTTTTGAGCAGAAACCGTCTGCGGCATTGATGAGGATCGCGGCGCTGGGTTCGCGTTCTCGTTGGAGTGTCAGCGAATTGGCGACGAACATGGTGGCTGCGGGTGACGGAACCGACGTGATGGTGGGCAGAGTTGGGATCGATGAGACGTTGTTGAGTGATCGATTGCGATTGCCGTCGCGGATCGCGTCGTGGGGACAAGGGACGGACGACGGGGATGCTACGTACACCGACGAACACGTGGTTCAGACGGAGATGGCGTTTTTGCCAGGCGGACTGGTAGAGGAGACGATGCCGGCGTATGAGTCGCGCGACGGCCAGGGCGAGATGGCGATCGCCGTCGCACGTGCGATCGCCGGCAGAGAGAAGCTGATAGTTGAAGCAGGCACGGGTATCGGCAAATCGCTTGCGTATCTATTGCCGGCGGCGTTGGCGGTTGCAGGTCAGGGCGGGAAAGCGGTCATATCGACGAACACGCTCAATCTGCAGGAACAACTGCTGAATAAGGATTTCGCGACGGTGAAAGAGATCGTCCGACGCGAAACGGGAGGAGAGCTTGAGGCGGTTCAACTCAAGGGCAGGTCGAATTACCTGTGTGTTCAACGGTGGCGAGATGCTATATCGCAGTCGAATCACGGTCACTCAGACGCTCGTGTTTTGTCCCAGTGTTTGACGTGGTTGGCAGACACCGAGACTGGGGACCGTGCCGAATTGTCGTTAGGTTGGGATGTCGGTGCATTCAGTCGATTGTCGGCTGAAGGTTGTCCGCCAAATATGACGGGTGGGGGTTTCGCGTGCCAAGGTCCTCCGTGCTTCATGTTGAAGGCGCGAGCAAACGCGTTCGAAGCGGACGTATTGATCGTCAACCATGCGTTGCTCATCAGCGACATGACTGCGGAGAACAATATTCTGCCGCCGCACCAAGTGTTGGTGATCGATGAGGCGCATCATCTACGCGATGTGGCGACCCGACATCTGGGTTTTGAGATCCGCGAGACGCAGTTGATGGATGATTTGGGTGCATTGGCGCGGGCCGATGGCATGTTTCCGCGTCTCATTCGGATCGCCACGATGCGCGGCGGCGGTGAAGAGGTTCTATCTTCGGTGCCGGAATTGCACCAGAGAGTGGTTGATGCTGCGGACAAGGCCACTCTTTCGGCGAGCCGCGTTTTCGACGGGCTCCGAGATTTGACTACATTCGTAACGCGGCGCGAACGGACGCGGGAGATGCGGATTCTCGGTATGACACGCATCACCAAGGAGTGGCGAGTGGGGGTGGACGAGAACTGGGTTACGCTCCGGCCCGCGTTGAGTTCAGTCGTCGCCGGGTTGCGTTCGTTGCTAGATCTGGCAAGTACCGACTCACAACCTGATGCGGCAATCATAAACATGAACGCTCTTTACGAGCGATTGAGTGACGTTAACCAGTGGCTGTTCGCGCTGATTGAGGAGCCGGATGAAAACTTCGTCTACTGGAGTTCGGTCAATCAGCGTCGCAACATGGAGATGCATCTGAACGGCGCTCCATTGGATGTTGCGGGAGAGTTGCGTACGCGGTTGTTCAGCCAAGACCGGGCGCACATACTCACCGGCGCGACGTTGAGCGATGCGGGTGGTTTCGACCGGCTTAAAACTACGCTCGGATTCGACGCGGACGAGACTTTGAAGATCGGTTCGCCGTTCGATTTCAAGCAGGCCGCGTTGATACTGGTGCCTGAAGATATTCCGCAGCCGAACACGCCGGGCTACAACGAAGCGGTGGCGGATGCTGTTGAGAATATAGTGTCAGCGACCCGCGGCAGGACGTTGGCGTTGTTCACGGCTAATACGGCGTTGAATAGCACGCGTGAAGCGTTGTTCAATCGCTTCAGAAACGCGGAGACCAAGGTTTTCGGTCAGGGTCGAGACGGTCCGGCATCGCGCGTGATGCAGCTGCTAAACGATTCTGAAGACGCGGTAGCTTTGGGCGCGATGAGTCTTTGGGAGGGAATTGACCTGCAAGACGCTTCGATCAACTCGCTAGTGATGACGCGCCTTCCTTTTCCTGTGCCGCGCGATCCGATTCACGAAGCGCGATCCGAGAATCTTGACAATCCGTTCAACGGTTATTTTGTGCCGGAAGCGGTCACTAAATTCCGACAGGGTTTTGGCAGATTGATCCGATCCCGAAGCGATCGCGGGGTTTTTGTTGTATTAGATAGACGCATAATTTCGAAGTCGTACGGCAGATTGTTTCAAAGATCGATACCGCAGGGCACGGTTCGCCGGGTCACGCTGGAGACGCTGTCGGACTACGTCGAGAGATGGTTGGCGGGGCAACCAGTGTAATGGCGTTCGCAATGAAGACAAGTCTTGTTGATGAAAGCGCGTTGGAGACTGTACTTGGTATCGAGCCGTTCGATGTTAAGCAGACGCTGGACGGTGGACAGGTGTTCGGATGGTACGAAGCTGAGGACGGCGTGTACCGCGGTGTCATTGGTGATCAGGTCGTTGCGATTTGGTGTGATGGATCGAGCGTTTCTATTCGGGCGGAAGACCCAGGTTTTTCTGAGGCTTTGAAGCGCCGCGTCGAAGACTATCTCGTCGCGTCAGCCGATGTTCGCCGGCTCAAATCGACTTTGTCCGGAGAACCCGGATACGGGGAGGATGTCAGCCGATTTCCGTTGATTCGCGTTCTGAGGCAAGACCCTTGGGAATGTCTTGCTGCGTTTATCTGCTCGCAAAATTCGAATATCCCGCGCATAAAACAGATGGTCGCATCCGTGGCGAGAATGGGACGTCGGATAGGTAACGACGACTGGGCATTTGAATTTCCGGAACCGGGCGTGGTGGCCAACGCCGGCGAAGCGGGTCTTCGCCGTATCGGACTGGGTTATCGAGCAAAACACCTCGCACCGACGGCGGCGATGTTATCCAACCCTCAGGAACTACGGGATCTGAGAGAGGCGACCTATGGGCATGCGAAAGATGCTTTGATGGAACTGCCCGGTGTAGGTCCAAAGGTTGCGGACTGTGTCCTGGCGTACTCGCTCGACAAAGGTGAGGCGTTTCCGGTGGATGTTCACGTGCGGAGGGCGGCGATTCGGCTTTACGGATTGGATGACAAGATAAAGAACGACGCGGTCGGCGAGTGGGCGCGCGATCGATTTGGCGAGTACGCGGCGTGGGCGCAGTTGTATATGTTCAGGGACGAGATCAACCGACGGACAAACGGCGGACTATGAAGTCTCGTTCTTCCGCTTTCGTTGCGATCTGGCCTTGAATTCGCTGTTCGAGCAACTCGTTCAGTAACTCTCCGACCATTGGGCCTCGCTCAACCCCGAGTGCGACGAGGTCGTCGCCGTTCAGTGATGGACGGATACGACGCAGACGAGTGCGGAAATCCTCGAACCGGTGTTTGACTGCGGGATTGGTATGCACGGACGCGATCGCCCGAATGACTTCATCGCGGACGTTGATCAATGAGCGTCGCAGCTCCAGATCGTTAGGCGTCTCAACGGTGCATCGGAGTGCGACGCGGCGCGCTAGGTTGACGTCACCAGCCACTGATCGCCATACGGTTGGCATCTTCAATTGATCGACAAACGAATCTAGAGCATCTGGCGGCACGGTGTATGCAAATGCTGCGAAACGTTCCAATTCGGATGAGTTGGGGCGTACGTCTCGGAGGGCGTCGCTTTGCAGATCGTCGGTGATGCCCAACGCAGCAATCAGACCGGTCTCGGCGGCGATTCGAACCTCTTCGGACAGGATTTCGCGAGTTTCAAACCACAGGCGAAACTCATTGAAAACCCGTTGCGGAGATTTCCGACACATGTTCTGGAGGTGGTTCAGCGATCTGGATAGTAGCTTGGCGGTCTCAGACTCGAACTCGAAATCATAGCGAGCTGCGAACCGCGCTCCACGCAGCATCCTCAAAGGATCGTCGGCAAATGAACCCTCGTGCAGGACGCGAAGTTTTCGATTCAATGTGTCGTTTCGACCGCCGAATGGATCGATCAATCGACCGAAACCGGTTGGGTAAATCGAAACCGCCATCGCGTTTACAGAGAAATCCCGGCGCGAAAGATCGAGCTCGATGTCGTCAACGAGGGTTATTTGCGGCAGTGACCCAGGGGGACGATAGACGTCGGTCCGCGCCGAAGCGATGTCGACCACTACCGATCCGATCTTTACCTTTGCGGTGTGATGCTGGGATGTCGCAACCAACGAACAATCGTCGAGTTCTGACGCCAACGCTTCCGCCAAATCGGCGGCGTCGCCCACTACCGCAACATCGGGAGAGGTGTTAATCAGCGGCCGGCCGGCGACTATTTCCCGCAATAATCCACCGACCAAGAAAGCGTCTATGTTCAGGTCCGAAGCAACGCGAGCGACCGCCGCAATGCATGCTGCGGTTTCTCTATCGAATGTGGCTTCGATTTCGGCCTTGTCGCAAGGCCGGTCTTGCAGGTGTTCCGTCACTTTGGATCGGGTTCGACGTGACCGTCGGCTCAGAGCCAATCGGTTGGGTGTGTTCTTTGGCTGGTAGAATCTTTCGAAGTTTGGGTATCAAGCGCGGTCCATACGCAACCGCCGATAGGATATCTGCATAACCGAAACCGTACGCGTCAAGAAAGGTCGGCACACAATGTCCAGCGACCTCCCCGTCAAGATCGACGTCTTCATTGATTACACGTGACCCTGGGTGCGCCAGGCCGGGATCTGGTTATCCCGGGTAAAGCATGAGATGGGTGACGATCTAGATTTAAGGTATCGTAGCTTCGCTCTTGAACAGATCAACTCCGACAACGGACCCGATTGGAAGGCTTGGGAGCAAGGTGAAGATTACGAGAGTCGAGGCTTGTGGTCTCTGCGCGGTGGTATTGCGGCTCGAATGCAAGGTTACGACGCTCACGACAAATACATGTTAGAGCTGCAGCACTTCAAATTCGTAGAGCGCGGCGACATCCGCGACCGCCAGCCGATAGTGGAAGCAGCGGAACGTGCTGGCCTCGACATGGAAAAGTTCGAGAGTGACCTCGATTCGCCGGATCGCCTCGCGGAGATCGGTCGGGACCACGAAGAGGCGATAGAAAAAGGGATCTTCGGCACGCCTACGTTCATATTCGAGGACGGATCGGCAGCATTCCTGAAGACCTTTACGCCGCCCGAAGAGGATTCGTTGGCCGCCTTCGAGAACCTCATGATGATGGCGCGCAACCGCCCGTATTTTGGTGAATTGAAGCGCCCGCAGCCGCCTTGGCCGCAGGGGGTAGAGGTTTAGGCGTTGGCATCCCAGGCCCTGTTAGAGTCGCAATTCATCGAGCTCGAATCCAAGCTCGGCGTCAGTTTCACCGATCGAGACCTTTTGCGCCAAGCATTGACGCACGAGTCGTTTGTCAACGAATGGTGCGCTGATAAACCGGACCTCGAGCTGGCCTCATACGAACGGTTGGAGTATCTTGGCGACGCGGTTCTAAATTACACCGTCGCGATGGCCCTGTTCGAAAAATCGGTATCCGCGAACGAAGGCGAACTGTCGATGGGCCGAGCGCACATTGTCTGTAAAGATTCCCTAGCCGGCGTCGCGCAGCGGCTCGAGTTGGGAGATCACATACTGCGCGGAAAGGGTGAGATAAGTTACAGTCCGCAGGTACGAGATTCGGTTCTCGAAGATTCGTTTGAAGCGATCATCGGTGCCATACACGTCGACCAAGGTTACGAAGCGGCGCGTCATTTTGTTTTCAACCAATTGGGCGACAAGATCGACCACGTAGCCCAAAACGGAGTGGACAAGGATCCCAAATCGGCGTTCCAAGAGATGGTTCAAGGTGTCGGTTTGAAGACACCTTGGTACCTTACCGAGTTGGTCGGTAACGACATGATTGGCCAGCAAAATTATCGGGCCCACGTTTACGTCGACGGCTCCAAAATCGCGTCCGGATTCGGCAGCAGCAAATCGAAAGCCCAAAAAAACGCCGCGGCCAAAGCGATCAATCTTTTCACTGACGGGTTGCCGCGATTGGCGAAGTTAGCTAAGAAGCGGAAGCTTCTTATTCCAGGTCGTAAAAAGATGCCGGCCGTCTCCCGATCCGAATCGAATCGCGGTTCGATCTTCGAGAATCTCAAACGGTTCGGTTCGCGGCTCAGATGGGGTGGTCTTCGTAAGAGTGAAGCTGGATCTGGTCGGCAATTGATTTTCAAACGCCCCGAGTAGTATCTCCAACGTCAGCGAGAATGCTTCGACTACTTGGCAGAGGTAAGAAGACGTCGGAATCGTCGGTCGAGACCCGTCGTTCGTGGACGAATGTCGTCGGTGGCGTCTTTCGTCGGTCCAAAGTTGACGCCGAATTTTGGGAAGATTTAGAGGAAGCACTGATCGTAGCAGACGTCGGCGTCGAAACGGCGATGGTGTTGGTTGAGAAGGTGCAAGACGAAGCACGCTGGCGGAGCGCGCGGACCCCCGGTGCGGTCTATGAGTTGTTGCGCACTGAGATATCGGAGATGTTGAGCGACGATGAGACATGGGATGCTCTTGCGGATGAGGGGCCGGTGGCGGTGATGCTTGTAGGCGTCAATGGTTCGGGAAAGACGACAAGCATTGCTAAGTTAGTTCGAGCCGCTCAATCTGATGGACGTGTACCTTTGATCGCTGCTGCCGATACTTTTAGGGCAGGAGCCATTTCCCAACTCGAAATTTGGGCGGAGCGCACGAACGCGTTGTTCGTTTCCTCAGAAGCTGGCGCGGATCCGGGATCGGTGGTGTACGACGCGCTGAGCGCGGCAAAATCCAGAGGGGCAGATTTTGTCGTAATCGATACAGCGGGCCGTCTGCACACCGCGCACAACCTGATGGAAGAACTGAAGAAACTGCGGCGAATCCTCGATCGTCATGCGGACGATTTCACACCTAGGGTGATGCTGGTGATCGACGGCAACACTGGGCAGAACGGCGTCAGTCAAGCGAAAGTGTTTACTGATGCGGTTGGCTGTGATGGAGTGATTTTGACGAAACTGGACAGTACAGCTAAAGGCGGCGTTATTCTGGCGATCCGAGGCGAGATGGGGTTGCCTGTCCGATACATCGGGACTGGCGAGGGTATCGACGACATTGCGCCTTTCGACCCGCGCGAGTTCGCGGAATCGATTCTTCCCGCGGCATGATTGCGGCATCTTTTGCCGACGGGGTTGGACGAAAAACATCAAGCCCAAATTCCCGGCGCGACGCTGAAGCGATAGTGCACCCGAGTTTTTGAAACGATGAACGACGTGATTTTCTGGTTTCTGACTGTCTACTTCATCGGTATGGCGCTGGTGCCGGTCGCGTTCGTTGCATTGCCAAATCTCGTGGATCGTGGGTTTGGGATTGCCAGACCGATCGGTCTGTTAGTCATCGGTTCGTTGGTCTGGATTCTGAGCCTATTGAAGCTGCTTCCTAACGCCAGCTGGACTTGGTGGATGTTTGCGATTCTGGTCGGTGTCGCTGGATGGTCGTGGGTGCTGATCCGACGCCGTGCGGAGTTCACTAGGTTCTTGCGTATACGTTGGCTTCAACTGGTCCTGATTGAAGTCGTCTTTATGGTGTTTTTCTGTGTGTTCACGGTTGTGAAGGCGATGGACCCAGACGTCTCTCACACAGAGAAGCCGATGGATCTAACAATGTTGAACGCGGTGACCAGCGCTCAACACGCGCCGCCCAACGATCTGTGGTTGAGCGGGTTTCCCATCCCCTATTACTACTTCGGATATTGGATGTTCGGAGGCATCGCCCAGATGTCCGGTGTCCAACCAAGCGTGGCGTACAACTTGGCGTTGGCGACCATTGCAGCGCTGGCGGCGGCGGCAGTCTTTTCGCTTGTCTCTAACTTGGTACGCCGAGACGGTGCGACGACGACGCAGATGGTAGCGGGAGGATTGGCGGCCGCCGTACTGTTACTGGTCGTTTCCAACCTGAACGGAATGTGGGAATTGTTGTCGTTCGCCGGCGTTGGTTCGCAAGGATTCTACGAATGGCTCGGGATCAAAGGTATCGATCTCACGGATCCGGGAACGGGATGGCGACCAGAAGGATGGTGGTGGTGGTGGGCATCGTCGAGAGTCATAAACCGCTTCAATCCCGATGGCGCGGAACTCGATTTCACGATTCAAGAATTTCCGTACTTCAGTACGATGCTGGGAGATCTCCATCCACACTTGATGTCGATACCTTTCGTATTGACGATGATTGCTCTAGTTGCAAACCTGCTGTTCTCGCGCGTCAGGTGGGGGTTTGGCTGGTTCAAAAAGAATCCGATAACAACTGCGTTGATGGTTCTGGCGGTCGGTTCGACGGGGTTCATCAACACTTGGGACATGTTGTGGATGCTCCTCGCAATGGGAGCGGTGGTCTACTTCAAGTCATATCGAGAAAACGGTCGGACGCATCTCGCGGCGATGAGAGTCGGATTGGCGCCGTTTTTGTTGCTGGCAGTTGTCGGCGCGGCTTTCTTCTCGAACTACTACTTTGTGACGGCTCAAAGCCAGATCCAATTCCCGCCGTTAATACCGACGAAATATGCGACGAGGCCGATCCATTTCTTCACCGTGTGGGGTGGACTGATTGCGGTATCGGCGGCATTTGCGAGCGCGATGGTGGTGCCGGCGTTCTCGCGCGAGATTGCGCTAGCGAGGCGGGGCGGACTATCCCCGACGCGGCCGAAGACCGTCACGGAGAGGCTGCCGTGGCTGATCTCAATTTCGTTCGTAGTTTTCCTATATCTGGCTTGGACGGTGACCCACTATACGTTCAATGACAACGCGGCCGGTTTCGACGTGTTCGCACGACTGCCGTTGACTGCGCTTGTCGGGGCGACGTTCGTGATACTGTTCGTCACGACTTACCGTAGAGGTGTGCGCGGTGCTGATGACGGTGTTCAAATTGCGTTGTTGCTGCTCACGATATCTTCGTTCCTGCTTTATTGGGCGGAGCTATTTCGATTACATGACATGTTCGGAGGTCGACACAACACGGTATTCAAGTTCTACTACGAGGTCTGGATATTTTTCGCAGTTGTCGGAGGTTACGGCATCTATTTTTGGATGCGCCGCCATCCGTCGTTGGCGGGCAGGATGAGATACGTGAGCGCGTTCGGCGTCTTCGTGGCTGCACTGTTGATAGCCGGTTCGCTCTATTACCCATTTGCTGCGACCGCTGGGAAATCATCAGAATCGGGCACTGAATTTACGTTGAACGGCTTGGCGTTCTTGGAAAAGAGCAGCCCTGAAACCTCGGAAGCGTTTGAATGGATCAGGGAAAACGTAGGGAATAACGATGTTTTGGTCGAGGCGCCGGGGACCAGTTACAGCAACCACGGTCGATTTTCGGGTTTCACAGGGAGGCCAGCGATACTGGGTTGGACCGGACATCAGAGCCAATGGCGTGGTGGAGATGAGTGGTGGATAGAACGGGATGAGGATATCGAGCGTATCTACAACAGCGGTGACGACGCTGAGACGCTCGCGTTGCTCGACCGTTACGGCGCCGAGTTTGTGGTCGTGAGCCCTAACGAGCGTGCGAAATATACTGAATTAGATGATTCGAAATTCGACCGAATCGGCCGCCGTGCTTTCGAAAACACACAAGTGATCATCTTCGCTTTAGGAGAGTAGGCTTGGACACGGCACATATTCGGACGGAAGACCACGCGTCGGAACGGGGAAGCGGCGGAGGGGCTGTTCGTGCAGGTTGGGTAGACGGTGCGTGGACCGCGGTCGCGAGGAGATCCGCGACGGTGGTCGATACCGCGACCGAACTTTCGATCTCCCCGCGTTTCCAATATGCAGCATACGCTTTGCTGTTTCTCGTTGGATTAGGCATGCGCCTAGTGCGACTGGGCGACCAAGCGGTCCACCACGACGAGAGCCTGCACGGTTATTTCGGATATCAGATCGCCATCGGCAACGAATATGAACATTCGCCGCTTACGCACGGCATGTTTTTGTTCGAACTGATAGCTGGCATTTTCTTCCTTTTTGGCGATTCGGAATTCACGTTGCGGCTAGGGATGGTGTTGTTTGGGTCGGCGTTGATTCTGGTGCCGCTGTTGTTACGCAAGCAGCTTGGCGACGTCGGCGCGTTGCTGACATCGGTGATGCTGACCTTCTCCCCGGCGTTGTTCTACTTCTCTCGATTCGCCCGCAACGATATATTGATGGCGGTTTTCATCGCGTTGCTGGTGGTGGCGATGTGGCGGTACGTCGAAGAACGGCGTTATCGATGGTTCTATATCTCAGCGGCCGTCCTCGCACTTTCGATGGCGACCAAGGAGTCGGCGTACATCTTCGTGGTGATCTTCGCCGCTTACTTCGCGTGGGTGACGCGTTATGAAATACGCGATGTGTTGCTCGGGAACATGAAGCTAAGCGAGATCAGCCCATCGGGACACATCCTCGTATTGTTGATTGGATTGTCAGCGCCGTTCTACGCTGCTGGTATCGGGCTTTTCCAAGATCTTTTGGGCCTAACTTTGGCAGCGGTTGAAGGCACCCCAGGAGTGCCGACCGGCGCCCCTGACGGCTCAATGGCAACGGCCGTCGCGGCGATCTTCACGTTGCTCGTGTTCGCGGTTGGAGTGGGGATAGGGGCTTGGTGGAACTGGCGTCGTTTCTGGGTTGCGCTTGCGATTTTCTGGGCGATTTACGCGGTCATCATGACGAACTTCGGCAGTCACTATCCCGGAGTGATCACTGGCGTGTGGCAGTCGCTCGGATATTGGCTCGCGCAGCAAGACGTTCGGCGTGGCGACCAGCCTTGGTACTACTACTTCATCATGGGTTCGGTCTACGAGTTCCTACCCATGTTGTCGGCGATGGCGGTCGCGCTCTACTATTCGATCCGCACCGGGTGGCGATCCGTCGGATTGATACTGATCAGTTTGATCAGCTTCGCAATCTCGACGACGCTGTTGTACACGGAGTATTACCGGCAACCGGACCCGTCGTCGTCACTTTTGATACTGCCGTTCATAGTTCTCGGTTACGCGACGGTGCTGTTGGCCCCATTGACCCTGAACACTTCACGTTTCGCGCGTTTCCTGCTTTTCTGGGCTTTTGCCACCTTTCTCGCGTTATCAACTGCCGAAGAAAAAATGCCGTGGTTGCTCGCGCAGCTGACCTTGCCGTTCATCTTTGTTGCTGGCCACAGTCTCGGCAGGTTGGTTGAATGGATCGACTGGCGATCGGTTTGGCACCGTAAAGGCTGGATAGTGTTCGCTTTGGTGCCGCTTGTGCTGATCGCGGTGTATCGTCTGGTGTTTTTCGAGTTTTACGACGACTTCAACATTACGAACTCGAGGGATCTGAGCCAATTTTTCGAGTTGTGGGCGTTGATCGCGTTTTGCGGTGTATCGGTTTTGCTGCTGATTCAGACTGGGATGTCCCAAGGATTCCGCAAGATCCTCGGGGTTGTGGGGGTAGCGCTCGTTGTAATCATGTTCGCGTTCACGGTCCGTGCCTCGTTGGTTGCCGTTTACAAGCACGGCGACATTCCCAAAGAGATGCTCGTCTACACTCAGACGACTCAGGATCTTCACCAAACCGCAAAAGAGATAGACATGGCTCGTGACCTTGCGTGGAACAAGAGCGATTTCAGCGTCGCTATCGATACACGCGATGGCTTCGCGTGGCCTTGGAGTTGGTACTTGAGAGGCTACGAAGGCGTTGGATATCTCAATCTCGAAGGAGAAGGGTCGACCGTTGACGACACGCGGACCATTGCCGTTATCAACGCGCGAAATCACGACGACGTGAAGGAATCGCTTCCTGGGTCGTTCGGTGAGGGTCGCCATATGATCCATCGATGGTGGTTCCCGGAGGTCTACAAGAACAAAACCCCGGCAGATGTGTGGAACGGGCTGACCAACCGTGAACTTTTGCGGCCGATAGCGGATTTCTGGTTCCATCGAACGCTCTCAACCGATATTGGGTACATCGACTCTTACGTTTACTTCCGAGATGACACACCATCGGCGCCGCTTCGATGACGGTCGTCATAATCCAGCATCACAGAAATCGCCAATGGTTTTAGCGTCGTGATTAGAAGCCGCGCATTTTGGATTGGCCTCTTCGGGAGTGCGGCGTTCTTGGGCATATTCTTCTTCGTGATCGTGGACGATTTCGATGAAGTGGCCGATGTATTCGCCTCGGCGAACTACATATATGCCATCCCTTCGTTAGCGTTCTACACTCTGGCGTTGTGGTTCCGAACCGTGCGATGGCGGTATTTGCTCAAGCCATTCACCGGCGAATCGACGCGCCGCGCGCTGTTCCCGGTTGTCGTGGTTGGTTACATGGCGAACAACTTGATACCGCTGAGGATCGGCGAGTTGATGCGTGCGTATTATCTCTCTCTTCGCGAGAGTGTCAGCACAATGGCCGGGTTTGGCACGGTGGCCTTGGAACGCGCATCTGATGTGATTGCATTACTGCTTCTAGTGGCGATCGCCGCAGTGGTTGGCGCAATCGGTTTCCAGACGACGGTCAGTGGCGTTGCCGAGCAAATTCCGGGCGGCGTCGTGGTGCTCATCATCGGCGCACTGTTGCCGTTCGTAGCGGTTTTCGCCGTCGTCGCATACGTCGTCGTCATGTCGCCGGAGAGCATTCGCCGCCTCATGGGACGTGTGTTGTTCATGCTGTCGCCTAGGGTCCGAATCAAGATCATCGACCTAGCGATGAATCTGATCGAAGGGTTGACGGTGATTCGGACTTGGAAGGGATTGCTGAAAGTTATCGCGCTTTCGCTTCCAGTCTGGATATCGGAGATCGCGATGTACTACGTCATTGCTCTGGGTTTCGACATCAGACTGGAGTTCGGCGGTCAGATGGAGTTCATTGCCGCGATTGTTGCCTTTGGTGCAGCGGCAAACCTCGCTGGTATCTTGCCGTCGAGCGCTGGAAGCCTCGGACCGTTCGAGTTGCTCGGAGCCGCTGCATTGACCACGCTTGGTATCGATGGTGACGTTGCTGCAGCATACGCGTTGACGGTTCATGTGGTTTTATGGGCTCCAGTTACGCTCGCGGGCGCTATCACGTTGTTCTTCGACAGGACATCGTTTATCAATCTGGCGCGCGGCGCGCGGAATGTGAAGGGTGGCAAACAGAGCCAAACGTCTGGCTTGTCAAAGGGTTCGAAAAGTCGCGCGGAGATGAAGCCATGAAAGTTGGGATCGTAGGAGCGGGGGCCGCCGGGCTTGCCGCGGCGTACGACCTCTGCAAGGCAGGTAACGAAGTCGTCGTCTATGAATCAGCTCCTTTCATCGGTGGGCAGGCATCGACGATCCCTGTCGGTGGGCATCCGTTAGAGCGGGGCTACCACCATCTGTTCACCAACGACAGAGCGATACTGGATCTGATGGACGAGTTGGGTATCGACGAAGCGATGGGGTGGTATCCGTCTAACGTCGGTACGTACGTAGACGGTGGTCTGCATCGCACAACTACCGCATTCGATTTATTGCGATTCAACGCGATCCCGATTTTCGAGCGAATCCGCATGGGGCTATTTACGTTGAGAGTGCAACGTATCAAGGACTGGGAGCGTCTGGAACCGTTCACTGCAGACCAGTGGCTCAGCGAGAAACTAGGTGGTCAAGCGTACGACGTACTCTGGAACCCGCTGTTGCGCGGCAAATTCGGGCGGTTCTATGGCGATGTTGGGATGCCGTGGTTCTGGTCGAAGATACAAACTCGATTTGCTTCGCGCGAAGGGTTGCTGGCGAAAGAGGTGCTTGGGTATCCGACCGGAAGCTTTGACGTGGTGTTCGACACTTTAGCGGCAAAGATCAAGGCACAAGGCGGGCAGATCCGGATCGAAAATCCGGTGACAACGATCAGACCCAAGGACGAAGCTGGTCGGATTGGTGTTGAGTCCGTCGCCGAACGCCGAGAGAAGTTTGAGTCATTCGACTGCGTGCTGTCCACCGTTCCGTCGTTCACGATGCCGAGTCTCGTGCGCGACATGCCAGCAGGTTACTTAGATCGCCTTGAGTCGGTGCAGTACCTTGCGGCAGTAGTAGTGATACTCGAACTCGATCAGCAACTGACAGACTTCTATTGGATGAACATCGCGTCGGACGATGTGCCATTTCTAGGTATCATCGAACACACGAACATGTTGCCGAAAGAGTGGTACAACGACCGCCACGTCGTCTACCTGACGAACTATCTGCATCGCACAGACGAATTGTTCAATCTGTCGTCCGATGAGTTGGTAGATCTTTATCTTGACCATCTCCCGAAGTTCAATCCCAACTTCGACAAGTCGTGGGTCAAAGATGTTCACTACAACGCAGTGAGTGCGGCGCAACCGATCATCGGAACCGAATATGGCGCGAAGAAACCATCTCATCGAACGCCATTTGAGCGAGTGTATCTCGCAAACACGACGCAGATTTACCCTGAGGACAGAGGCACCAACTACTCGATACGAATGGGCCGAGAAGTTGCGGATCTGATGCTCTCCGATGCCGCGAACGGGTGGGCCGATTGGCGATCGAATTGAACTTGCAGAGAGCGATATCTAGTCCCGACTCTCTGAGTTAACCTATATGCGTGTTTAACGGAAAAGCCAAATTGTGTGAACGAGGAGACTAAGCGAATGGGCCTCTTAGATGGGAAAGTATCAATCATCACCGGCGCCGGAACTGGTATCGGAAAGTCGGCCGCTCGGATGTTTGCCGAAGCGGGTTCCTCGTTGGTTTTGGCGGGAAGACGTCAGGCGCCATTGGACGAAGTTGCCGAATCGGCGCGGGAACACGGAGTTGAAGTCGAAGTTCGCCCTACAGACCTCGAGGATGGCGACGCGGCCGCGGAGTTAGGGCGTTGGAGTTTGGAGCGGTTTGGTCAGGTCGATATTCTCGTCAACAACGCAGGCCACAGCAGTAGAGTCAGATCACTCAGGTACGTTGGTCCGGAAGAGTGGAATTCGGTTTTCAAGGTCAACGTTGAAGGCGTGTACCGATTGACCCAATCAGTGTTGGCGAACATGATCGAACGCAATACTGGAACCGTGGTCACCGTCTCCTCGATGGCGGCTCTAAACCCAGGGTTGTTGGGTGGCGCTCCTTACAGCGCGGCCAAAGCGGCCTCGCTGAATATGATCCGTGGCATGAATACCGAACTCGCCAAGTTTGGAGTGCGGGCATGTGCGATCATGCCGGGTGAGGTAGACACACCGATCCTTGAGAACCGCCCGCGGCCACCGGATTCGGATGATCGTGCGACGATGATGCAGGCTGAAGACATCGCGCAGGCTGTGTTCCTGTGCGCCGCGATGCCGCAAAGGACGATCGTCGAGCAAGTGGTGATGATACCGACGTTGCGGCGCGATGTTGCGCGAGATATGGCAGCCGCCGAATCGGAGGGTTCAGGAAAGTGAGCGTGCACGGCGCAACGCGTCGCGACGCAAACACATGCTCTGTTACGATTCCATCTAGTACGTGGTGTAGACACGCGAGTGCGACTAGATTTGGACGATGCTGGTGACAGATTGACGACAACGCAGCAAAAGAGCCGGCCGAAGTTGCGGGAAACGATCCGCCACGCCCTCGAATCTCAAACTGCCGGCAAAGAGCGAGCGCCGAGCGTCACCGTGTTGTCTTCGTTGCTCGCCATCCAAGACGACCTGCACTACATTCCTGACGAAGCCATCGAAGAAACGGCCATCTTCTGTAACGCCACGATCAACGATGTTTGGAGCGTGGCGTCGTTTTACACCAACTTCCGGTTTTCACCTCCCGGCTTGACGACCGTAGACGTGTGTTGGGGGCCGACGTGCCATCTGATGGGAGCCCAAGAAGTCTTGGCAGCTGTTCAAGACGAGTTGGGTGTGAATTCTGAAGAGACTAGTCTGGACGGCAAGATAACGTTGCGTTACAGCACGTGCTTGGGCGCATGCGCTCAAGCCCCGGTGATCGCACGCGACCACGTACTTACCGGACGCACCAGCCCGGATTCGGCTCGGGAATACATTTCCGACCTCCAACAGGAGCTTGAAGATGGTATCGCGCACTGAAACTCCCGTCGATACGTACGCCGTCGTGATGAGTCAACAGACTCAGTACGCGATGTTGCGTGCTCGTGCGCGGCAAAGCTGGGATCGGTTGGTGGAAGGCGACAAGCCGTGGGTGCGAGTCGGTTACGGCGCCTCTGGACAAGCGGCGGGCGCGGATGCTGTTTACGACGCGCTAAAACCGTACGGACCTGACGGTACCGATCAGGTCAATCTTTCGATGGTTGGCGCACATGGCTTGATGTACTTAGAACCGGTTGTCGATGTCGTGGTTCCCGGCGCGAACCGGCTCTTCCACGCGAACGTGACTCCGGACATGGTGCCGGGAATTGTCGCCCACTACGTCGATGGGCGCGATAACCACCCGTTGCACGAATCTGCCTACGCGTATTCCGGGCACTATGACGGCTACGTGTCGGATCTGCCCAACTGGGATCAACTCGCTCAAAACGCTAACCAGACCAAGTTGCTGACCGCCAATTTCGGCGAAATTGATCCGAACGATATTTTCCAGTACATCGCGCACGATGGCTACGCCGCGCTTAATAAGGCCGTGTTGTCCATGTCGCCGGAAGACGTGTTGGAGGATGTCAAAACCTCCGGCCTTCGCGGGCGCGGCGGCGCGGCGTTCCCGACAGGGTTGAAATGGTCGTTCCTTGCGCCGAGTAAGGCGCCGGTCAAGTACGTCCTATGCAACTGTGAAGAGGGTGACCCGGGCGCATTCAATGACAAGGGAATTTTAGAGAGCGACCCGCATCGGTTGATCGAAGGTCTGATCATCAATGGTTATGCGACCAACTCTACAAACGGAGTAGTGTTTATCCGTCAAGGGCACGAGATTCCGATAGATGCAACCAGAAACGCGATCGACCAAGCATACGAGAACGGGTTGCTCGGTAAGAATCTCTTGGGATCGGACTTTTCGTTCGAAATGGAAGTTTCTCTGACCGGCGACTCGTATGTCGCTGGCGAGGAGACGGCGATGATGGAGGCGATAGAGGGTAAGCGTTCGACCCCTCGATATAAACCGCCTTTCCCAGCGCAAGCGGGTCTGTTCCAAAAACCGACGAACATTAACAATGTCAAGACCCTCGCGTACGTGCCGAATATTGTTGCTACGGGCGGCGATGAATTCAAGCGAGTAGGAACCGAATCTTCTTCAGGCACCGCCCTTGTATGCCTGACAGGTCACATTAAACGACCTGGCATGTACGAGGTGGCGATGGGATTGACGATTCGTCATGTGTTGGAGGATATCGGAGGCGGCGTGGCCGACGGTTCCCAACGCATCAAGGTGCTTCAAACGGGTGGACCCTTGGGAGGTGTGATGGGTGAGGAGGCTTTCGACACCGAGATCGACTTCGATGCGATGGCCAAGTCGGGAGCGATCCTCGGATCCGGCGGCATCATCGTCGGCGACGAGACGACCGATGTCGTCGACCTGATACGGAACCTCATAGCGTTCAACCAATTCGAGTCGTGCGGCAAGTGCTTCCCATGCCGATTGGGCAACACGCACATGCTTGATGTGCTCGACCGGATGTGCAAGAACGAGGCCAAACCGGGCGACATGCAGTTGTTGGAAACGGTCGGCAACAACATGAAGATCGGGTCGCTCTGCGGTCATGGCCAGCTCGGATACAACCCGATCTCCTCGGCGATCAACTACTTCGGCGAAGAGTTCGAGAAACGATTCAACGGCGAACTCGAGAAATCTGGTCCATTTGAAGATGGATCGATGATATTTCCTAGCCGGACACGCCCGTAAACCCGATCACTGGCGGCGAAAGTAAAATGCCTGATCCAATCAAGTTCACGATCGACGGTCAGCAAGTAGAAGCTGCGCCCGGTCAGACGATACTCGAAGCCGCGCTCGACGCCGGTATCTACATTCCGTATCTCTGTTACTTCCCGAACATGAAGCCATACGGTGCGTGCCGCACATGCGTCGTCGACACGGAGGCGAATGGTCGGAAGATGACGTTGGCTTCGTGTACCGCTTCGCCGATGCCGGACATGGTCGTTGAATCCAAGAACGAGTCGGTGAGCGAGCTGCGCCGGGGCATCATCGAACTCTTGATGTCGGAACACCCGCACGGATGCTTAACTTGCCACCGAATCGAGTTGTGCGGACCGCAGGACGTTTGTCAACGCCACGTCGATGTTACCGACCGTTGCACGATCTGTCCGAAGAACGAACGGTGCGAGCTCAAAGACACCGTACGCTCGGTGGAGCTGGATCTGCGAACGCCGCTCAATTACAACCGCCGCGATCTTCCGATCCACGCTGACGATCCGCTTTACGATCGCGATTACAACCTGTGCATCGTGTGTGCGCGATGTGTGCGCGTTTGCGAAGAGGTGCGGGGCGACAGCGCGCTGACCCTTGTTTCTAGGTCCGGTGTGTCGCTTGTCGGCACTTCACACGGCACGTCGCTGATGGAGTCGGGATGCGAGTTCTGTGGTGCATGCATCGATGTATGTCCAACCGGCGCATTGGTTGAGCGTGAATACAAGTGGGAAAAGGCGAAACGACAAGTCACGACGACCTGCACGAACTGTGCGGTCGGATGCCAGATGATCGCCGAGATCAACCAGTTCGACAAAGTGGTCCGGTTCAGAGGAGACGTCAACGGCGCTCCCAACCTTGGCCAAGCGTGTTTCAAAGGCAAGTTTGGTTACGACTACGCGAACCACCGGTCTAGGCTCAAGCGACCATATTTCCGAAAACACGGTGTCCTGAGCAACGCGAGTTTAGACGACGCGTTCAACGCAACCGCCGAGGCGTTGTCAGGTTATGAACCTCATGAAGTGGCGATCATCGCGTCGCCGCGGGGTAGCAACGAGGACAACTTCGTTGCCCAAAAATTCGCTAGAGTGGCACTTAAAACCAACAACGTCGATAGCGCTCACAACTTCATCGATGATTTGACAACCCACATCAACGAGCGTTGGGATATCGAACATACCAAGCGACCGATTTGGGACATTGAAAACTCGAATTCGGTGCTGGTGGTGTCGGGAAATCCGACCGAGGATCAGAACGTTTTGGCTGTTCCTGTCAAAAAGGCGGCGAAGCGTGGAGCCAAGATCGTCGTGATTGACCAACGTGAAACTGAACTAACCCGATACGCTGATGTTTGGCTGCGGCCGAAGATCGGTACCGCCCACATGGCGGTCATGGGCATAGTCCGGGCGGTATTCGACGCTACGTTGGAACAAGGTGATTTCATACGCGAGCACACGAAGAACGCCGAAGAATTCAAGGCCGCGCTCTGGGACTATGATCTGGGCAGGATCGCCCACTATTGCGAAGTCTCAATCGACGAGTTCATTGAAGCCGCTGCTGCGCTCGCGCGCCACCGCGAAATGTCCGTCCTGCTGGGTGCGGATACCGTTCCCAAAGTCCGCCATGATGCGCTCGTGGATGCGGTCATGAATTTGCGGTTGCTGAACGGCACTGCTGACGGCCCGGGTCAAGGGGTGTACCCGCTCTACTTCGGCGCCAACACACGCGGTTCGGAAGAGGTCGGTTGTCGGCCGTTGTCTGCGGAATCGCCACTCTCTGCGCGACTGAGCGACGCTTGGGGAGTCGACTTCCCAGAGTCGTCCGCGCAAGGGATACGCGAGATTTTTGACGATATGAGGAGCGGCGTTATCAAAGCTGCGATTGTGATGGCCGATGGTGTCAATCACACAGCTAAGCAACTTGGCGATGTCGCGATTGCTTTGGGTAATTTAGAAACGTTGATCGTGTCATCCGTGTTCGACAACGAAATCACATCAAAAGCTGACATCGTGTTTGCGGCCGCGCCGTTTTCGGAGCAGACCTCGACGGTCACAAACCTTGAATCTCGAGTGCAGTTGGTTCGAAGGGCTAGCGAATCCCGTTGGGACGAGGTCGCGGGCTGGGAATTGTTCCGTGGTTTGGCAAAGGCGATGGGAGTTTCGGGATTCGATTACGCAACATCTAGCGAGGTGTTCGACGCGGTTTGCACGACGATTCCCGGTTACGATGGGCTGAGCCACGATGCGCTGGAGCGAGGCGGTGTTATCACCAGTTCGATGGTTGATGATAGCGACAGCGAGCCCAATTTCGAGATCTCCAAACCCGATTTCACGCCGTTTGCGAGTAACGGCATGTACTTCGCACCGGGCCGTGTTTTGCATCAACCGCATCGCGAAACGACATTGGGCGAGCGGAACTATCTGAATGTGATCGACCGGCAGGAGGTGATCGAACTGCATCCTGACGATGCTGCGGCTCTCGGGGTCTCGGAAGGCGATGAGGTCGCGATCAAGAGTTATGATGGCGATCTAATAGCGGACGGTGTCGCCGCATTCTCGGATGGTTTGAAGGGAATGGTGAGAGGCACAACCCTATTTGCCGAGCTGGCAACTTACATGGAAGAGTGCGAGTATCCCGACCCATCGCCGACGGTGCCCAGCTTAGACGTCCGCGCCGTGACGGTGGAAGTTGCATCGGTCAACGCCCGCCGCGAATTGGCAGCCGTTTGACGGGGTTCATGAATTGCCACCCGCGAGTTATGTGGTGATTACGGGTGCTAAAATCATAGGGGTGCGCCCGTTCGACCCTCGTGGGTTGCGCGGCGCGGCGGTAGCCAGCAGACAGATTTAGAAACGGAGCTCAAAACATGGCGCATCCAATAGACGTTAATGATGCCGATTTCCAATCCGAAGTTCTTTCCTCCGACATTCCGGTGCTTGTTGATTTTTGGGCCGAGTGGTGCGGACCGTGCAAAATGGTCGCTCCGGTGGTGGAGAAACTGGCAGCGGATTACGACGGTGTCGTTAAGTTTGCGAAAGTTGACGTGGACCAGAATCCCGGACTTTCAGGCCAGTACGGCGTACGGAGCATCCCGACATTGCTGATCTTCCGGGACGGTAGTCCGGTGGAGCAGGTTGTCGGCGCGGTGCCGGAAAGCGTGCTGACGGACAAGCTTCAAGGCGTTCTGCAGATGAGCGTTTGACCGGAAAAACTTATCTGCGAGATGAAGGGCGGTCACGATGACCGCCCTTTTCGTTTCTTATTTACTTCCAGTACACGTTTCTGAAACTTTTTCGCTTTAATATCGAGAAAAGGCACCGGCGCGGGAGTGGATGGGTCCCGGTGGGCTTCACGGACTTCAAATCCGCTGGCGTGCACCCTTCGGTGTGCGCGGAGGGTTCGACTCCCTTGCACTCCCGCCAGATTTCGGTTGTCCTACGCGCGCTGATGCCGCTTGGCGACTACCTTGAATATGCGAACGGATCGAGGATCGATACATGCGATACGCAACTCTTGGCAACACAGATATCAAAGTTTCTCGAATGGCGCTCGGATGTTGGCCGTTCGCAGGGGGTAGGGTTTGGGGTCCACAAGACGACAACGATTCGATCGCTGCGGTGCACGCGGCTTTGAACGCGGGTGTTACCTTCTTCGACACCGCGGAAGGGTACTCGGACGATTCAAATTCCGAAGAGGTGCTGGGCCGTGCGTTGGTAGGGCGACGCGGAGATGCAGTGATCGCGACGAAGTTCACTAGGACAGACCAAGACCCGCACATCATTGCTTCAAGGTGCGAAGGAAGCCTGAAAAGGTTGAACACCGACTACATCGACTTGTATCAGATCCATTGGCCCAACCACGACGTCCCTATTGCAGACACCATGGCGGAACTCTTGAAGCTGCAAGACAGCGGCAAGGTGAGAGCGCTCGGCGTCTGCAATTTCGCGAAACGAGATCTGACCGACATTCTTGAATGTGGCGCGATAGCTACTGACCAGGTTCCATACAACCTTCTTTGGCGGGCACTCGAGTTTTCGATCAAGCCGACGTGTGTCGCCAACAACGTCGGCGTCATCTGTTACAGCCCGTTGCAGCAAGGACTATTGACCGGCCGATACGCGACCGCGGACGATGTTCCGGAGGGACTTTCCCGATCCCGCCATTTTCACAAGGGCCGGGCGCAGGCGGTTCACGGAGAAGAAGGATGCGAAGAGGAAACATTCGCGACCATATCTTCGGTCTTGAAGATCGCGGAAGAGGTCGGCGAGCACCCGGCTAAGCTTTCGCTGGCTTGGCTGTTGGCGCAAGAGGGCATCACGAGCCTACTGGTCGGCTCACGCAACGCTGACGAAGTGGCGCTCAACACTCCTAGCTTCGACTACGACCTTGCATCGGGTGTCGAGGATGCACTGTCGGCCGCAACCGATGAACTCAAGCAAATCCTCGGAGAGAACACGGACTTTTGGCAATCTCCAGGGCGGATGCGTTGAGACATCGGAGGTGCACCAACGGATCGCGTTCGATTGCAATGGCGATGCGCCGGTTCAGTGCCGTGGATATTTGCGTGGGTAAACTGCCACAATATATCTGTAGGGGTTGAAGTGGTTGTTTGGGGTAAGAGCTCCCGATTTCGCAAATTGACATGACCGAGAAATCGCGCAGGACTTCAGAAGAATCAAAAACCGACGCGTTGTTCGGCGTTTTCGGCGGCATTAATGAAGGGTATGCGGCCGGCATATTGGATGGCGAATCTGAGGTGGTCTCGTCAGGCAATTCGTATGGATTCGAACTGGATTTCGAGTATCAAGGGCTCTTCAATTCCGCCCAAACTGAGGTGGTTCATGATCCCGAGGCAGCCGCGGACCCGGAAAGTTTTTCAGAAAACGGAGCAACGACAACGGTATCCGACCAACCGGCAGATGAGTCGGTTGATGGTCAGTCCGACGCTGGACAAGACGACGAGTTCGAACCTGCGGAGGAAATCGACGTTCCGATTGCCGTTAGCGAGCCGCCGTCGGTAGTCGAGCCGGAAACGAATGCCGTCTACGGTTACGGTCGGGTCACCGTGGATCAGATCGTGCGTGTTGAACGTTTGATAAGCGCGATCAGAGAAGACGGTCACCAAGCCGCGGACATCGACCCTCTGGGCCTAATGCCGCGCTCCGACGACCATCTGCGAATGGAGCGCTTCGGCGTCCTCCACGAGACGCTGGCCGCGTCGTCGCAATTGTTGGCAGAAGCCCACGACGAGATGCGCCCGTGGTTGGCGAAACCGACGATTGATGATGCCATCGAGGAGTTGAAGTCGTCCTACTGCGGCACTATCGGTTATGAATTCGACCACATCCACAGCGTTGAGGAGCGTACGTGGCTTCAGGATCAAGTTGAAAACCAATCGGCAATGCAGTTCATGACTGATGACCAAAAGCGATTTCAGCTGGAGCTGCTATCCAAGGTCGAAGGTTTCGAAAAGTACCTGCACGCAACATTCCCAGGTAAACGTTGGTACGGGATCGAGGGTTTGGACGCGCTAATCCCCTTGATTGACCAGATAATTCTCCAATCGGCGTTCAACGTCAAACAGATCGTGATGGGGATGCCGCACCGGGGACGGCTAAACGCGCTGGCACATCTGCTGGAGCAGCCATATGAATCGCTGCTGACCGGTTTCTTGGAAGGCAGGTTCGCCCACTTGGCGGCGATGGAAGCCGCGGGATGGATGACCGATGTGAAGTACCACCTCGGTTCGAGGGCCGACGTGGACGTTAACCAAGACGGGTCCACAGACATACAACTGCGCCTACTGCCGAACCCGAGTCACCTAGAGATGGTCGGACCCGTTGTGCTTGGAGCTGTCAGGGCCGAACAGGATGCCGGTTTGGATGGCGACGATCCGCAACTTGAAGCGATGGCGTTGCTCATACACGGCGACGCTGCGTTTGCCGGACAGGGCATAGTTGCCGAATCGCTCAACTTAGTCAATCTTGACGGATATTCCGTTGGTGGTGCGATCCACGTTATTGCCAACAACCAACTAGGGTTCACCACCGAGCCCCGCGAAGGATATTCGGGCCAGTACTGCTCGGACATCGCGCGCGGTTACGAAATCCCCGTCGTTCATGTCAACGCGGAGGATTTGGAAGCATGTTCCCTCGTCGCAAAAATGGCGGTTTCTTATCGATTGAGATTCCGCAAAGATTTCGTCATCGACCTCGTTGGGTACCGTCGACATGGACACAACGAGAACGACGAGCCAAGGTTTACGCAGCCAACAACCTACGAGGAAGTCGCTAAACGTCCGACTTTGCGCGAGCAGTGGGCAGAGCGGCTGATCCGGGAGGAAGTCGTTTCAGAAGATGAGGTCAAACGGTATGAATCCGCGACGTTCGACGCGTTGAACACCGCTATGGAAGCCGTCGAAAACTCGGGTGCCGGAACCAAACGTCAAGAACCAGCTGACCTCGGATTGACGCCGGAACCGATGCAAGGTGAGGATTACTATGAAACGCCTGTCGATGAGAGGAGTTTGGTCAATCTTAACCAGATAATAAGCACGATCCCGGACGATTTCAAAGCGCATCCCACGGTTGCGAGAGTGTTCGCGCGGCGCGCTGAGGCGCCAACGGATAGCAAACCCGGAATCGATTGGGCACAAGCTGAAGCATTGGCCATAGGTTCGGTTATGCAAGATCGCGTCGCAGTACGCTTAACCGGCCAAGACTGCGCCCGGGGCACTTTCAGTCAACGGCATGCGGTCTTGTGGGAGGAAGGTACAGGTCGCATTTACTGCCCGTTGCAAGAAGTCGACGGGGCGAAATTTTCCATCTTCAACAGCCCGCTATCGGAGGCGGGTCCCGTTGGTTTCGAACACGGATACAGCGTGTTCTCGGAATCGAGCCTTGTTTTGTGGGAAGCGCAGTTCGGGGATTTTGTGAACAACGCACAAGCCATCATCGATGAAATGATCGTCTCGGCACGTGAGAAGTGGGGCCAGCGCTCAAACTTGGTGTTACTGTTGCCACACGGTTACGAAGGACAAGGACCGAACCACTCCCACGCGCATCTGGAACGATTCTTGGACCTAGCCTCGAGTGGAAACGTGCGCATCGCAAACCCGACCACCGCGGCACAATATTTCCACCTTTTGCGAACCCAGGCCGCTTTGCTAAGCGAACCGGATAGGGCGCGACCACTGGTGGTGATGACGCCGAAAAGTCTATTGCGGCACCCCTTGGCCGCGAGTTCCCTATCGGAGTTGACGGAAGGCATTTTCCGCCCGATCCGCAAATTCACGCTTTCGAAATCGAATCCCAATCGCGTGAAACGCGTCGTGCTTTGCAGCGGCAAAGTATTCGTCGATTTGGCGACGCATCCCAAGATAGCTGACGTCAAAGATATCGGCCTGATTGTCATCGAAGAGCTATACCCGTTTCCGGAGGAACTGCTGGTCGAAGCGTTCGAGTCGTTTGCGAACTACGAAGATGTCGTCTGGTTGCAAGAGGAGCCGCGGAATAGAGGCGCTTGGGATTTTGTCAGGACCCTGATCGCATCGATCGCGAAAACTAGTGTGCGCTACATCGGACGTCCCCGCAGCCCCAGCCCGGCGTCAGGGTCGAATTGGCTGCATCGAAAGCAGCAGGACCGATTGATAAGGATCGCGCTGAAGCTCGGTCCGGAAGATTGAATCACCCTCTTGCCCAGATACCAGACGAAACAGACAAATCTTGTCGAATAGGACGGACCGCTAATGGAAGAGATAGTCGCCCCAGATTTCGGCGAATCGGTTTTTGAAGCATCGGTGGGACGATGGTTCAAGACCGAGGGAGAAACCGTACAGATCGGCGAACCCATCGTTGAGCTTCATACCGACAAAGCCGTGCAGGAGATCAATGCAGTCCATAGCGGCAAAGTCGGAGCGCTGCTCAAGCAAATCGATGACGTAGTCAGACCTGGTGAGGCGCTCTGTGAATTCCAGTCTGAATCCGCCCTCGATGTGAGTGGAACGCCGGTGGAGAGCGAAAGCTCGGACGACCGAGCGGCGTCAATCGACGAAATCAGCGTCATCGACCTCGACGAAGCTGACGTGAACGAGGAAATCGTCGAAACCCCTGACGAACCAGCGGAAGATGACGGATTTGTCGAGATTCAATTCAGCCCGTTCGTGGAGGCCCCGATATCAGAGACGAATGTTGTTGCGACGGCCGAAGAAGAGATGGACGAGCCAGAGACGCCATTCGTATTAGCCGAAGATGCTGCGTCCGAACCAGCCAAAGAGGAGCTAGTTTCGGTCGAGGATGCATCCGAAACAGCGGTTGTGGCGAGTATCGACGAAAACGACGTTTCGTCGGCACAGTCGCCGGTAGATCCGCAGGTGTCGGAGCTGCGTCGCATCGTCGACGAGAAACCAGTGCGCCGCGAGCGCCTTTCGCGACGGCGTCTGACCACCGCGCGTCGCATGGCGCAGGTTCAGGCCGAAGCTGTGATGACGACGACCTACAACGAGGTCGATATGCATGAGGTGATTCGCATCCGGCAGGAATTCGGCGAGCAGTTCATGGCATCCAACGGCGTCAAACTTGGCTTTATGTCGTTCTTCGTGAAGGCTGTGCTGAACGGGTTGAAGTCGTATCCGATATTGAACGCCGAGCTCGACGGCGACGAGTTGGTTTACAAGGAGTACTACGATATCGGCGTCGCGGTCGCGAGCGATCACGGATTGGTAGTTCCGGTGGTTCGAAACGCGGACCAGAAATCTTTTGCCGAAATCGAGAATGAAATCCGCGGCTTTGCGGAGAAATCCCGCACGGGTTCGTTCTCACTCGCCGATCTGGTTGGCGGAACCTTCACCATTACCAACGGCGGCGTGTTTGGATCGATGATGTCAACTCCGATACTTAACCCGCCTCAGGTTGGTATCTTAGGCATGCACAACATCGTCGACCGGGCGGTTGTCGTGGATGGAGAGATCGCGATCCGACCGATGATGTACCTGGCCGTCACTTACGACCACCGCGTAGTAGAAGGGGCACACGCAGTCCAATTCTTAATGCGAATCAAGCAGTCCTTGGAGACCGCCGAAATCTTGATGCTCGGCGGCTAATCGCGCCGAACCTGGTCGGCGATCAGATTAGAGGCTGAAGTTCGCTTCGGCTTTGTCGGCAATATAGTTGCCGATCACCAACGACGAAGTCGCTCCCGGCGAAGGTGCGTTTAACACGTGGACCGCGGTCGCACTCTCGTCAATCCGGAAGTCGTCCAACAACGTGCCGTCGTTGTGTACCGCCTGTGCCCGGACGCCCGAACCTCCGGGGGCAAGGTCAGACTTTTGCAACGTTGGCATCAATTTTCGGAGGCTGTCGAGGAATACGCCCTTACGCAAAGAGCGGTTCATTTCCCAAAGACCAACCTTCCAACTTTGCACCGACATCTTCCAGAATCCTGGGAAAGTGACCGTTCTGCCAAAGTCGGCGAACGAGAAATCGCGCTTACGGTAACCCTCACGCTTTAAAGCCATCACGGCATTAGGTCCGGCTTCCACCCAACCTTTCATGGTCTGCGTGAGATGCACTCCGAGGAATGGGAACGCAGGGTCGGGAACCGGGTAGATCAAACCTTTGACCATGTGCTCGCTAGACTTAGCGAGCGTGTAGTACTCGCCACGGAACGGGATGATGCGTAGACCCGGGTTGACTCCGCTCATCGCGGCTACAAGGTCAGAGTGAAGGCCCGCGCAATTGACGAGGTACTTGGTTTCGATTTCGCCCGACGTTGTTTCGAGGGTGTAGTTCGTGCCGTCAGCCCCGCTCCTGCTGTTGCTGATGTTCTTGACCTCGGAGTTGAAAATGATTTCACCGCCGAGCGACTGCACCTTTTCGCTGTAAACGTCTGCAACTTTGCGGTAGTCGACGATACCGGTCTTTGGCGCGTACAACGCTTTGGTGCCTTCGACGAATGGTTCGATTTCACCCATCTCTTCGCGGTCGACAATCCTCAATCCCTCAACGGCGTTGTTAGATCCGCGTTCGAAAAGGTCTTCGAGCCTCGCTTCTTCCGCGGGATTCGTTGCAACGATGAGTTTGCCACATTCCCACACCGGTATCTCGTTGTCGAGGCAGAACTGCGTCATACTGGCGCGGCCTTCGACGCAGAATATTGCTTTGAAGGAACCCGGCTTGTAATAGATGCCGGAGTGAATTACGCCGCTGTTGTGGCCGGACTGTTGAGACGCCGGACCGTCCGCTTTTTCGACAACCGTCAGCTTCAGCCCCGGTCGTCGCTGCAACAACTGCATCGCCGTGGACAACCCGATTAGACCCGCACCAACCACCGTTACGTCTTGCTGCCGACCGTTGTTCAATTGTCAAGCCTCGCTATCTGAACCGCAGGCATCAAAGCGACGTGCCAACTTGAACGTCAACGCGCCTAAACATATCCCAAGTTTAGCAGTGGAGCGACTCCCGATATTCCGTCGATGGGTTTTATGCTGAATGTGTTGTGAACGAAAAGAACGCCAATGCGTTGCCCCGAAAGGTCAATCTGTTCGTGACCTGTTTGGTCGACCAATTCGCCCCCTCGGTAGGTGTAAGCGTGGTCAATATCTTGGAGTCAAGGGGTATCGAAGTTCATTTCCCGCCGGATCAGACATGTTGCGGCCAACCGGCTTTCAACAGCGGATTTCGCAACGATGCGCGTCCCGTGGCGTCACGATTCTTGGATGTGTTTGAGGCAACCGATGGGCTGATAGTCTGCCCATCTGGTTCATGTGTCGCGATGGTCCGCAATTTCTACAAAGACCTGTTTCGCGGGCATCCCGACGAATTGGCACGGGCCGCAAGATTGTCGGAGCGAATCTACGAGTTCACGGAATTCATTGTTGATGTCCTTGGCATCGCAGACATGGGTGTTCGCGCCAACATCGACGGCACCTACCACCGCTGTTGCCATCTCCTCCGGGAGTTACACGTCGATGAGCAGCCAACCACGCTCCTGAACAACCTCCAGGGCTTGGAATTGAAGCCGATGGAGCGAGATGAGGTGTGTTGCGGTTTCGGTGGCGCGTTCTCCGTCAAAATGTCGGATGTGTCGACAGCGATGTTGAACGAAAAGCTAGACAACGTTATTTCGACCGGCGCGTCCACGCTTATCGCCGCGGATACCGGTTGCATCATGCACATGCAAGGCGGTCTACGCCGCCGCGGTGCGGACGTTCAGGTGGTCCACATCGCCGAACTGTTGGATGCTCAATCAGATCTGCATCGGGTTCCGGGCGCATGAAATCCAACACCAAGGATTTTCGCAGCGCGGCGTCCCGAGCGCTTGCCGATGTCCGATTGCAGCAGGCCCATGAAGTCGTCTACAACGGCTTCCACAACGCACGAATCGCCGCCGCCGGCGCCACCGAGAATTGGGAAGCGCAGCGAGATCTTGGAAAGGCGATCAAAGACCACACAATCGCAAATCTCGACTACTACTTGGACATGCTCGCCACTAACGTAGAGAAGAACGGCGGCAAAGTCTATTTCGCCCGCGATGCTGCCGATGCCAACTCTTATGTCCGTGACATCGCTCAACGCAATGGCGTTGAAACGGTCATCAAAAGCAAATCGATGGTTTCCGAAGAGATGGGGTTGAACCATGTTTTGGAGGTTGACGGTTTAGAGGTCGTTGAGACCGATTTGGGCGAGTACATAGTTCAGTTGGCAGGTGAGGCGCCGTACCACATCATCGCACCCGCCATCCACAAGACGAAGGAACAGGTCGCCGACCTCTTGGCAGAGGAGTCGAACACTGAACGCAGAGAGACTGCGGAACAGCTCACTCGCCAAGCTCGCGAGATGCTGCGCGAGGTGTTCCAACGCGCTGACATGTCAATAACCGGGGCGAACTTCGCCATCGCTGAAACCGGATCGATCGTTCTTGTGACGAATGAAGGCAATGGCCGCATGGCGACATCGATGCCTAGGATTCACGTCGCGGTGATGGGCATGGAGAAGCTTGTGCCTTCGGCGGCTGATCTAAGCGCGATGCTGCGGATACTGATCCGGTCCGCTACCGGCCAACGCATCTCTTGTTACGTAACGATGGTCAACGGGCCACGCGCGCACGACGAGGAAGATGGTCCGGAAGAGTTCCATCTGGTGATCATGAATAATGGCCGCGACCGGCTGCTGCGCGACGAGTCGTTACGGGAGGCGTTGAACTGTATTCGCTGCGGCGCGTGCATGAACTCCTGCCCGGTTTATCGAAAGGTTGGAGGTCACTCGTACGGGTGGGTGTACCCGGGACCTATCGGATCGATTGTTTCGCCAGTACTGACGGGTCTCAAAGACGGAGCTAAGCTGCCCGCGGCGTCTTCACTTTGCGGCGCTTGTCACGACGTCTGCCCAGTAAAAATCAACATCCCCCGAATGTTGTTGGAACTGAGGTCACAGACTGCTGAAGGCGACCCAGATCCGGCCCAGAGAGCATCGGGAATTGGCGAACGGCTGACTTGGAAGGCGTGGCGACAGGGCATGATGAGCCGGTCACGATTCGAAGCTGGTTCCAGCGTCGGAAAGATAGTGTCGGCGCCATTGCAGCGCGACGGCTGGATAAAAAAGGTGCCTCCGCCGATCTCGGGATGGACCGACAGTCGTGATTTCCCGGCTCCAGCTACCAAGACGTTTGGTAAGTGGTTCGCAGAACGCAGCAAATGAAGAGGGTTGATCTCATTCCCCATGGATCGTCAAGAGTTCATATCAAATGTAAGCGCCGATCTCGGACGAACGCGTCTTCCGGTAAATCCTGGAGGAACGCCAGTCCGATATCCTGACCTAACCGACGCTCGAACCGCGGCGGAAGACGCACGCAACGACGCTGCGACGAGATCTGCGGAACTGCTCGAAGAAGCCGCGCAGTCGCTAGCGGCGACGGGTTGGAATGTGCATCGGGCTGAAACGATGGAGGACGTCGGAGATCTTGTTGCCGACATTTGCCGCACCATCGGCGCCGCGACAGCGTTACGCTCAGGTCACGACGTGCTTGACGAAGCTCGGATCAATCCGGCGTTGGAGCGCGCAGGCGTTGACATTCGGGACATGACGCTAAAGGACGAAATGTCGGATGCGGAACGCGACGAACAGCGGTCGGCACATCGGCAGGAAGTTTTCCAGACCGATGTCGGAATCACGGGCGGGGACTACGTTATCGCGGAGACCGGTACGCTCGTCATCCATCCCAAGAAAGGGGTGTCGCGTCTGACCTCGCTCGCACCTCCGGTGCACATCGCGGTGATGAAGCGGGGGCAGGTGCTGCCATCTCTAGACGAGTTGTTTCTGCTGGAACACGTCGACATTCACAGTGGCGAGCGGCATGCCGCAATGAACCTCATCTCCGGACCGTCGCGCACCGGCGATATCGAAGCAACGATCGTGCACGGCATTCACGGACCGGTAGAGACGCACATCGCTTTGGTCAGTTAACGCTGTTCTTGGGAACGAGTTGTGTGTTTGCGGCCCTGCATTGTTGGGTTGCAGTTAGTGGCGCCGTGTTAATATCTATAACTGCAACTGTTTGGTGATAAGGAATTTTTATGAACGCCGGGAATGAAGTTCAATTCGCCACGAAGGTTGACGTTGCCGAGGTAAGAACCGAGATCGCGAATGTCCGAACCGAATTGGCTCAGCAGGAGACCCGCTTGGTGAGGATGTTGTACGGTACCCTCTTTGCCGCGATCGGGTCAGGTGTTGTGGGGATCGTCGGGATCGTCATTCAGGTTACTTCGGATTAACTAACTTCTGATGCTCACATTTAACGCTCGGCACACTTGTTCGGTGGCATCGGCAACGAGCGTGGCGGTCTCCGACATTGCGTCTTGCAAGGTCATGCAGTGATCCAAGATGCTGAACGCAGCATCGATACCGAAATCGTGGACGCCCTCGTATCCGTCTCCTAAGCTCCCCGAAATCGCGACCGTCGGTATTCCTTGCGCTTGCGCTCTTTGGGCTACTGCGACCGGCGCCTTGTTGAAGACCGTTGATCGGTCGGTCTGGCCTTCTCCGACGATAACCAACGACGCACCTTCAATACGGGAATCTAGGTCAAGCGCGTCGATAACAATGTCTGCTCCGAGTCGCAGTCGGGCATCCGTAAACGCCATCAGGCCTGCGCCCAAACCGCCCGCAGCACCAGCTCCCGGTGTCTCCATCACTTCCCGTCCTAGATATCGCTTGAGCATGGTGCCATAGCGATGCAACGCGTCGTCGAGAAACGCGACGGTGTCGAGGTCCGCGCCTTTCTGAGGGCCGAAAATTGCCGATGCGCCGGTTTCGCCGCAGAGCGGGTTGTTGACGTCGCACGCGACATCGATCGTGGTTTCCGACAGACGCGCTTCCATACCGGAAGCGTCTATGCTCGCCAATTCGGCAAGAGCGCCGCCACCGCGGGCAAGTTCGTTGCCGCCCGAGTCGAACAACTTCGCACCCAGCGCCTGTGCCATACCCGCGCCGCCATCGTTCGTGGCGCTCCCTCCGATGCCGATTATCAGATGGCGGTAACCAGCGTCCAGCGCAATGGACATCAATTGCCCGACGCCGTACGTGGTCGTGATCAACGGGTTGCGCTCTTCGGGTTTTAGCAGTGCCAACCCAGACGAACGGGCCATCTCGATAACCGCAGTGCGTCCATCTCCCAGAGCGCCCCAGATAGCTTCAATCGGGCGTCCAAGCGGATCGTCGACAACCGCGCTCATTATCTTTCCGTTTGACGCATCGACCAACGACTGCAATGTGCCGTCGCCACCATCGGCGACTGGAACGAGGTGAGTTTCGGATTCGGGCCAGACGCGCAGTACGCCTTCTCGCATCGCTTGGGCGATCTGGATGCCGGCCAGGCTCTCTTTGAACTCTTGAGGTGCGATGACTATCTTCATAAACAATCCGACCGTTTCGATGTGTTTCAGATGTTAACGATACGCGGTGGAACCTTTCGAGATTCCGCGTACACGATCTCGATTACGTCGTTTACGGCAGTGTCCAGCATTCCTTCGCGGTTAATCACTTGGCGGTCGAATGCTTGTGATTGGTCGATCTCATCAGTCGCGGCCGAGAGTCTAGTCTCAATGTCCGATTTGCTGTTGACACCTCGCCGAGCTAAGCGCTGTTGTAAAACCTCCATGCTTGGAGGGTGGATAAAGATCATCAGCACCTCCGGCGCCAACTCCTTGATCCTCAAAGCACCTTGCACATCGACCCGTATGATCACGTGTTTGCCATCGGTGAGCGCATCGCGGACTTGTTGCTTGGGCACACCGTAGTAGTTGCCGTAGACGCGAGCCCATTCCAATAGTTCATCTTCATCGATCGCGCCGCGAAACTCACCAACGGACATGAAATGGTGATTGATCCCTTCGCGCTCGCTAGGCCTCGGATCGCGCGTTGTGGCTGTCACAGTGAAGTGGTAGTTGAGGCCCCGGCTGGCCATGCCTTCGATGAGGACGTCTTTGCCCACGCCCGACGGGCCGGATATCACGACGACGAGGGGATTGAATTCGTCGGTCGACGATGGACCGGCGCAATCAGTCAACGATTCCGCCCACAGACTGCAATTCGTCCCAAAACTCCGGGTATGAGATGCTGGCGCAACTGGCCTCGACAATAGTTATCGGATCGTCGGCGACCAGACCGGCGATCCCGAGGGCCATTGCAATTCTGTGATCATCCTGACTTTGGTACGTGCCACCTGCAATGCGACCGGAACCCACAATCGCCATTCCGTCATCCCGTGCCTCGGCCTCGACGCCTGCGGCGACCAGCCAATCGACGGTGGCGCTGATGCGGTCGGTTTCCTTGACACGCAGTTCAGCAGCGTCTCGTATCACCGTCTCGTCCTCGGCCATCGCAGCAGCAACGGCGATGATCGGAACTTCGTCCATGAGCAGCGGCATGATGCTCCCGGCCAACTCGGTGCCCCGGAGATTGCTTGTGCTTGCAACGATGTCGGCGACCGGCTCGCCGGCGACATCGCGGCGATGTACGAGTTCGATGTTGGCGCCCATGTCCTGCAACGCCGTCAACACGCCAGCGCGCGTCGGGTTGATGCCTACACGCTTGACCACAACTTCAGCGTTGGGATGGATCAGACCGGCGACGATCCAGAAGGCGGCACTCGAGATGTCGCCAGGGACCTCGACATCGACACAATCGATATCGGATTGCCCGACCATCACGTTGAGACCATCTACGGTGATGTCGGCACCCATTGCGGTCAACATTCGCTCAGTGTGATCGCGCGACGCCTCGGGCTGGGCGATGCTAGTTTGGCCCTCAGCGCGCAATCCCGCGAGCAGTATTGCCGATTTGAGCTGTGCGCTGGCAACGGGCAAGTCGTAGTTAATGCCCTTCAGGCTCCCGCCATCGAAATCCAGCGGCGCAAGCGTGTTGTCTTCGCGGCCTCGGATCACCGCCCCCATCATGGATAACGGTTTGATGATCCGTCCCATGGGTCGCGACTGCAACGATTGGTCACCTGTCATCGTAGATTTGAAATCTTGACCCGCAAGGATCCCGGACATCAAGCGCATCGTTGTGCCGCTGTTGCCGGCATCTAGAACGTCATCAGCTTCGCGAAGCCCGTTGGCACCAGCGCCGTGAACGACAAGCGTGTCACCCGCGTTTTCGGAAGCTGTTTCGCGCTCGATGTTGACACCGAGGGCGCGCATGATTCCCATCGTGGATGTGCAGTCATCGCCGGGAGAAAAATTGCGGACGGTGGCTTGCCCTTCGGCAATTGAGTTCAGCATCACGGCCCGATGCGAGACAGATTTGTCTCCAGGCGCTACAATTTCCCCGGCCAATCTGCGGGGTCGGCTAACCGTTAGGTCCATGTTCAGACGGCCTTCTGCACGGTGGAAATGTAAATTTGGTTACAGCTTCCGACGGTCATATTTCGTCGGGTCCTTCTTTTCGCGCGATCCGCGGAATGCGCGCATTATGAAGCCACCCATCAGCATCGATGCCGTCGCTTCACCGCTGCTCGGCAAGTTCTCAGGTGCCTGCATGGATGTCGGCGGTGCCGGTTGGATTCCGAGGTCGAGCCTAAGCCGATTTTCCCATGCGTTGACTAGCAAGTCCGCCAACGGGCCTTCAGGGTCACTGACTTCCGTGTCGTTTTCAAGAATTCGTTTAAGGTTCGACAGTTGTAAGTTGATCTGGTCGATCCAATAGATGAGCATATCTCTGTTGGTCGAAGCCATGCCATTTACCCACGCCGGGTCATTGGCCATCGGTTGACTCATCGAGACGAAATCTTTGCCGACAAACTTGCTGATCTCGTGCCACGAGGGCGAGTCGGATGCAGCGTTCAACGCTGCTGCTGCGACGAATGCCGGAACGCCTTCGACCGCGGCGGCGAAGCTATCGTGTTCGTCGGGATCCATGAACAGTGGCCTCGCGCCGAGATCGTTGCAGATCTCTTGAACATCGCGAACCGCCGAAGGCCGGCTCCTAGGATGTGGGATGATCGCGTACGGTGCGTGTGTGAAGAGGTACGGCGAAGGATCGTCGCGACCGGTAGCATCAGCTTTGACCAGCGGGTGACCGCCAACGAACGAAGCGTGCTGCGGCAGCAGGTCTTCCGCCCACTGCAGTATCGATCGTTTGGTGCTGCACGTATCTGTGATCGTCACATGATCGCCTACGTATGGGGCGATCGTCTCCATCATGTCGTAGGCGCGCGTCACGGGCAGCGAAATCACGATGACGTCAGCGTCGCGAACGGCCACATCGAGATTCCATTCAGCGCTATCGACCGCCCCGATCTTTTCGGCTCTTGCGTGAATGTCTTGATCGGGGTCGTACCCGACGACGCGATATTTCTTGCTGTGTTCGGTCTTGAGGCCGAGGCCAATGGATGCGCCGATTTGTCCGACGCCGATTAACGTTACTTGTTTCATGATGGTCTCGCAGCCTAAAGTGTGGGCATCTATCTCAATCGCGCCGGAAGTTAGAAGAGAACGCTACTCTCGTTCCTGCTCCTCGGCTTCATCGTCGATTGTGCGCGTACGCAGAAATTCGTCAAGTTCGTCGATCAAGGCCGCTGGTTCCGGGTCTTCAGCTACGTTCATTTCCGAATCATACCGTTCTTCGAGCGTTCGAACGTATTCGACCGCCTTGGGCGTGTTCCGGAGCGCGTAGTCGACTCTCGTCGCAAAGTCCTCGGCTTCGTTTTCAAGCGCCTCAGTTTGGATCGAAATCTTGGAGAATGATTCCAACTCTTGGACAATCGCCAGAGTAATCGCGGGATTTTGGGCACCTTGCAGATAACGCGGCGCATGTCCCCAAATCGACGCCGACATTATGCCTCGACGGGCAAAGGCATCGATAGTCACCGATGTCATGCCGGACGGACCTTCGTAGTTGGGCCGGCCATAATCGACGTGTCGGTATCGGGGGCCTAGATCGTCGTGGGTCGTCGTGCTCATAACGACAGCTGAACGGGTGTGCGGTACCTCATCGAGCAGTGCGCCTACAGTGACCAACATGTCGACATTCATCGCGTTAGCGACATCCGCGACTAAGGTGGTGTACGACCGCCATCTCAGATGTGGCTCAGTCCCGATTAACAAGACGATGTCGGGAACGCTTTCTTCCTCGGATTTGAGGTAATAGAACTCGTTCTTGGGCCAAACCAGTCGCCGGCCGCCATCCGGTGCGTTCTCGACGACCGGTCTCTCCTCTGTGAAAATGTAGAAATCCTCGGCATCGATCTCGGCGAACTTGGTCGTGTTCAGTTCCTGCGTCAGATGGTGCAGCGCCCGCGTCGCCGATTCACCAGCATCCGACCAACCTGACCACGCGGCGAGCATCAAGGTGTTGCTCAAGTCGGGTTGCTCAGCAATCAGCAACTGGTCGCTCAAAGTGTGTTCTCCATTGCGTAAAGCGGGGAATCCAGCATCAGAATTGGTGCAAGTCTAGCATTTGCCACATCGATGGTCTCAGACGCTGCTGCAGGGGATTCCGCGTCACACGCTCGTCGATTGGTGGAGCCAACGGTGGGGATCGAACCCACGACCTGCAGTTTACGAAACTGCTGCTCTACCACTGAGCTACGTTGGCAACGGGACGCACAAAAAGCGAATGTGTCAGCACAAACAATGTTAATTCACTGGTTATCTAAACCCCGATACGCTCCTCGTCGGGTATAGTCCTTCGCTCGCCTTCTACATCGTCGAACCACGTCTCCAAGTCGTTCAACATCTTGGCGCCCCGTCGGGGATGTTCGTCCCAGGCGTCGTGCGTCTCCAAAGGATCGTCGGCGATGTTGTAGAGTTCGGGCCTCGGTGCTTCGTTGACGATGCGTTCAGGTTCCGGCCAGTCGAAGATCGCGGGAACGCGTTCCGGCTCATATTTGTAGGCGATGTCCATCAATACGTATTCGTCGGCCGATCGTCGTCCTTCAGGCGTGGCCGGCTGAAGCGGTAGGGCAGGGCGAACGAGCTTCCAATCTCCGTCGCGGACGGCTGCATTGCTGGTCCCAATAGGCGAATATCCAGAGAATTGCCAGAACCGTTGCGGAGCGGTCAGGGGATCCTCACCTCTAAGTTGTGGGAGTACGGACGAACCGTCGAACGGTCGCCCTCCTTCGACAGAAGTAGCGTCAGCCATGTCCATGAACGTCGGGAGCCAGTCGATGAAGTGCGTCATCTGATGATTTTCGATCCCGGCCTCCAATCCGGCGGGCCATCGCAAAATCATCGGCACACGAACTCCGCCTTCGAGAACTGAACCCTTCGCTCCGTTCAATCCGCAGTTGAATCGTGTGGTGTCGCCTGTACCGCCGGGTGGTACGTGATCCCACCGGACGCCAAATGCGGGGCCGTTATCGCAGGTGAACATGAACACGGTGTCATCGTAGACTCCGTTGCGCCTCAGCGATTCGGAGATCTGTTCAACGCCTCCGTCCATGATCTCGATCATTGCGTAGACGATCGACACATCGACATTGAACCCTGCGTCCAGATACTTTGCAACGACGTCTTGAGGGGCGTGGAGCGGCGTATGCGGGGCGTTGTACATAACGCTGAGGAAGAAGGGCTCCGAGGCATGGCGATCTATAAACTCGGTCGCTTCGCGGGTTAACAAATCGGTCATGTAGGTACCGTCCGACGGTTCGAAAGAACCGTTTCGGTCAAGTCGATAATGCCAATAGTCGGCCCACCCGCCGCGAAAACCCGCGAATTCATCGAAACCACGGGCGTTGGGATGGTAACGAGGATCCAGCGCGCCGTTGTGCCACTTGCCAATCAGACCGGTGGCGTATCCGTTGGCTTTGAAGATGTCGCCAAGCGTCACTTCACGCAAGGCTATCCGGTCGTATCCGAGAACTTCCTGTGGAGTCACCGCGCCGGTCCTGATGGGGTATCTGCCGGTCAGCATCGCCGCTCGAGATGGTGAGCATACCGGGCTCCCGGTGTAATTCTGGGAGAGACACACGCTTTCCCCCACCAGCGAGTCGAGAAACGGTGTGCTTACACGACCCTCGCTGAAGATGCCGAAATCGCCGTAGCCCATGTCGTCGGCCATTATCAGGACTAAATTCGGCTTTTTCATGCTGGCCTCCTAGATGCCAAGACCGCTGAACACCTATGTGCCAGTTGGCCCGAATCGTTCGGTCTTCACGTTCTCGGGGTCAAAACCGAGTTCAACGGCGAATTGGGCCGAGTTTTCGACAAAGTCGCTGGGTCCGCAGATGTAGCACAACGTTTCGCCGTTCGTTGCGGGGTTCAACCCTCCCAGAGTGTCTAACGCGTCGCGCATCAATTCGATGTCGACCCTTCGTCTCCTACCAGTCCAACCGGGCGGTTGGTGCCGGGTCAGAGTGTGCAGCACCGCTACGTTGTCGTCAGCGGCATCCATAGCGCCGAGTTCGCCGCGATAGATGATGTGACTTTCCGTGCGAGAGGAGTAGAGAAGCGCAACTGGAATCGTTGCGCCGAGGTTTGATGCGACGCGATGCCTCAACATCGACATCAGCGGAACCACGCCAGAACCGCCACCAACGAGCAACAATCGCGAGTTGCGCTTGGCGCGCCAAGTGAATGGCCCGCCGATTGGACCTCGGATCTCGACCTGGTCGCCCGGTTCAACGACGTAGTGGAAGTACGGCGAAACCTCGCCGTCTTCCAAGAGTTCGATGGTAATACCGACACAGGACGCGCGTTCTGGAGCCGAAGCTATCGAGTAAGACCGCTGAGCCTGATATCCATCTGGCGCGGTGAGACGAACGTCGATATGCTGGCCTGCTACAAAGTTGAAGGCTAAGTTTTGAGGTTTGAGCATGAACGATTTGACGTCGTCGGTCTCGCGCGTTACCGCCACAACGTTCGCCAACTGCCAACCTCTGTTAGTCAAAGTCATGCTAGTTTTGCCGCAATTGAACCTACCCGCCCCGATTGCGGTAATCCGGCGCCGCCATCAGTCGTTCCGTCACCACGCTGGAATCGCTGAGGCGCGATCGGATCGACTCCCACTGGTGCTTGCCTCGCACCCTGCTCCAATCGCTGTTGTCCGCGCCTTCCCAAAGAATGAATTGGCTAGTAATCACCGTAGGCAAGAGCCGATCGTGTCGATGACTGATCAGTTGGTAGAGCTTTTCTAGCGCCCAATCTGTCATCTGCTGGGCGCCGAAATCGTCCAAGATGAGCAATTCGCAGCTTCTAACCGAGTCGAACAGTGCGTAGAAGCTCGATTCATCCGGATTGGCATATGTGTGCCGCAGACTGTCTAGGAGATCGGGCACAGACCAGAAAGTAATCGACGCGCCTTGTCGTGCTCGTGCATTTGCAATGGCGACGGCGATGTGGGTCTTTCCAACGCCGGTCGGTCCGTGAAGGTACAACCATTTTCCGGGAGTTTCAGCGAAATCACGAGCGGCCGACAGCGCAATGCTAAGAGAAGCGCGTTCATCAGATTTCGAGGACGGAGCGCCTTTGGAATCGAACGTGTCGAATGTCATACGCTCGAGCATGGCTTTCGGGATGTTGACACGCCGGTTGTTCGATGCAGCATTTCCACTTGTGAGCTGCGCAACTCGAGACAGACTCGGGTCGTCGAGCTTCATCGCGATGCGCTCGGGCATCTCATCGATCGATTTGGCAAGCACGATCACGGTGGGCATGCGACCGTTGAAGCGATGCGTCAAGAGTTGATCGATTTTCGAGTCGACCCAATTGGTTGCTTGCTGAGCGCCTAAATCGTCGATTACCAAAACTGGGGCATCTAGCAATGACGGAAATGATCCGCCCTCGGCGGATTCGTTCTCTTCGAACCGTTCGTTTCGCAATAAGTCGGGAACTTCTAGCGCGGAAATGTACTTGGCTGGCGAGCCGCGGTCGATGATCGAGTTAACTATGGCGGCCGCCAAATGTGTCTTGCCGGAACCAGTTGAACCTTGGAATGCTAACCAACCACTGGGCTCTGTGGCGAACTCTTTCGCGGCTTGCGTCGCGGTGCGGAACAAAGTCTCGTCGACGCGTCCCTTGCGTCCTTCTGGAACCAAGACGTCAAACGTCATTCGCTCCAAGTGACCGAGCTGAGAATACGTTTTGAGCTGAGACTGAAAATCGCGACTCACTGGCTGGCAGCTACACGGCACTACCGATAAAACGCCGCTCTCACCGCTTTCGGCCAGAACCCAAAGCGAGTCGTTACAAAGGTCGCAATCTGGTGCAACATCGTGTGACCGTTTAGCGGCGTTACGATGAACCTGCGCGACTCCGTTTCCGTTGCTCGTCCAAGTATTTTCGGAGCTCAACCTGCGAAACGCGCTCTCGCTCGGATTGCCGTCCGGATTTTCCGTCTCTTCGTTCATGGGGTACGCCTTCTCTCGTCCAGCGCCTCAAAACGCCGGCAACGAAGGACCAGCTACGACTTTCGTTCTCAACTGCGATTCTAACGGCGTGGGTGATGTCTTCATCGGTGAAGTCTTCCAATGCGGTCAATATGCTTTCTCGAATCATTGGCGAAAGAACACCGATGTTCTCTTCGTATGCGCGGAATGCGTCGGTAGGCATCCGCGACGCGGCTGGTGCGTCCCAACCATCGTCTTCGTCTTCATCGACTTCGCTAGGAACAGCAGCCTCAGATGTGGCACGTTGAGCGGATTCGGTGTTCAGCATCAAACACTTCTTGCCACTCAAACTCACTTCGGCTAACGCGCCAAGTTTGATTGCCGAAGCCACTGTGCGTTCGAGCGTCAAGTCATCACCGATTACAAGTGACAAGACGCGATCTCGGCGCAGATCTTCGATGGTTATGTAACGCGGATAGCCGCGTTTCCGCTCTAAGAGCCAAATCGAGCGGAGGATCAACTTGATGGTGTCAGCGTCATCCGTATGCGACAATACGCGGCCGAGCACCGCATTTGGAACCCGGGTGGTGGCGTAGTCGTCTGGTAACGGAAACCCTTTTAGAGGTTGGGCGGACACAGAACGCTCCTCAACCGACGCCCGGTTCATTGACCGACGAGAACAATCCCCACTCGTCGCGCACGGACATCTCGAGATTTGCGGTGGGACCGTGGCGGTGTTTTGCGATCATGATTTCGGTCAAACCTCGCGGATATACCTGAGTCGGATTGCGCCGATTCCACTCTTCCTCGGACATGTTTTTGTCGTCGCGATGGATGAACATCACTACGTCGGCATCTTGCTCGATCGATCCTGATTCGCGAAGGTCTGCGAGTCGGGGTTCATGAGATTTGCGTTGTTCGACGGCTCGGCTCAGCTGCGAACAGGCCAAGACCGGTACGTGGAGGTCGCGCGCGATCGCCTTGAGATGACGCGATATCTCGCTCACTTCCTGAACGCGGTTGGCTTCACGGCCCGAGAATGAACCGCTGATCAATTGCATGTAGTCGACGATCAGGAAGTCGACGCCGGTCTGCATCTTGAGTCTGCGGGATTTGGCGCTCAAACCGCTCGCGGTTTGCAGGGCGGCGTCATCTACGTAGATCCGCATGTCGCTCAAATACCCGTACGCATCGCTCAAACGATCGCGCTCTGGCGGGGTCAGGTTGTCATTTCGGATGTTCTGGATATTGATTCGAGCGTGGGCTGCGGCCATGCGGTGCGCCACTTGGTCGATGCCCATCTCCAAACTAAAAATGCCGACAGTTTTGCCGTTCTTCGCGGCATTCAAACCGATGTTGAGTGCGAGAGTCGATTTACCAAATCCGGGTCTCGCGGCCAAAACGATCATGTCGGATCGATGAAATCCACCGAGCAGGTGGTCAAGGGTTTCGAAACCGGTCATTATCGGCTGGTTCGACTGGTCTTCGCGTTCCCCGCTAGCAGGCGGATCAAAAAACTCCGCGATGGATGGTGCATCCCGCAGCGGCGAAAAATCCGTGGCTTCGTAGTTTTGTCCGATCTTGAAGATGATCTCTTCGGCTTGTTTGACCGCCCGGTCTACATCGCGCGTGTTGGAGTAGTCGAGCCCCATTTCGCGTATCAGTTCCCCGGCTTCGCCAATCTGACGAATTACGAATGCGTTTCGCACGACACGCGCATAGTCGACGATATGGAACGCATGAGGAGTCTGTGCGACTGCGGCGCTTAGGTACGCGTCGCCACCAACGGCTTCAAGCATTTCTTTCGAAATCAAACGATCGCGAACCGTCTCCTGATCGATACTGGTCGACTCCATGAAGAGCTCGTGGCACGCGGTGTAAATCTCCGCGTTTTGCTCGCCGTAGAAGTGCTCAGGTCGGAGGAAGGGTTCGACCCGTAAGATGGCATCGCCATCGATCAGCAGAGAGCCAATCACCGATATTTCGGCATCGAGATTGGACGGTGGATTTTCGTCAGATGGAAGAGTGACAGGTTCTTGCATAGGGGTTCTAAGTGATCCGTGAATCTAGAGACAGTACAGCAAAATGCGCGGTTGTTTGAGTTGAATCCTATTCCCATTAGCGGCATGCTGCGCGCTTGGGAAACCGGTGAATCGGGGACTTTTTAGGTTGGCCCGAAGCGTGCGACCCAGTTAGCTAACCGTGAACCAAGAAACGGATTCCAGGCTGTCGGCGTTGGTGTCGCCGTCGGTTCTGCCCGGTCCCCAAAGGATAACGGTGCCTTCGGTCTTCATCTCATCGAATCGGTTGCGTACCGCTTGCCGGAGGGTGCCCTCGCCCTTGCCGTGGATAACGCGGAATTGCGAGACGTTACGCGCCAAGATGCGCCCCGCGATAAGCCCAAGTGCATCTACCGCTTGCGGCTCTTCCCAACCGTGCATATCGATCTCGCCGTTCGCCAAGATCTCGTCGGTTATGGCGTAAGCATCGGTGGAAGAATCCTCTTCTTCCGAGTCGACGACGTCTTCGGAAACTACTTTGAGAGTGATGGTCGCGTCGACCTCATCCATGAAACGCACTGGCAATTGGTACTCGCCAATGATCCTGATTTGCTCCTGCATGCGCACGCGTTTGCGTTCGATCATTCTGCCGGTAAGTTCCGACAACCGAGCGGCGATCATGGTGTTGGTAACAGATCCATAAAGACGTCCGGTGGGGCCGGTCCGCACGGTCAGTTCGACCGGATTTTCGGCGAGCTCGTTGGCGATGTCTCGCCACTCGTTTAGCTCGCGCAGGCGACGTTGTTCGGCCTCGGCTCGCAGCTTCTCAGCACGCCGCAATTGGTGCTCTGTCGCCAATACGGCGATGCCGCGAGGAATGAGGTAGTTTCGTGCAAAACCGTTCTTGACATCGCGGATGTCGCCGGCGCGTGCGGTTGGAAGCTCGTCTTGGAGAAACAGGACTTTCATGGGAGCAGGATCTCGGTTGAATATTGTGCGGCCGCGGTAGTCGGGATTAAGCACGTTGTGGGATTTGCTTCCCTCGATTCTATAACCCGTCGAAGAGCGTCAGAATGGTGGGAAACATGCGAAGATAAACTGCACGCGGTAACATACCCGCATAACCGGAGAACGTTAACGACAAACAGACGCTTGGGAGCAATCGACTTGGATTTCGAACAGATCGACAAGACAGCAGTTACCGATCCCGTGAAGAAACCGAACCTAACGGACTACGCTTCGACCCGCGACGATTTCGACTGGTGGAGCGACGCGTTTGAGCAGATGGATTGGTTGCCCGGCGGCGGCCTCAACAACGCCTACGAAGCTGTAGACAAGCATGTCGCCCACGGTGACGGCGATAAGTTGGCAATGATCTGGCTTGGCAAGAACGGGGAAGAAGAGCGCTACACCTACGCGGAGTTCAAACGCGAATCTGATCGTTTCGGCGCTGTTATGAACAATCTGGGTATCGAGATGGGCGACCGGGTCTTTATCTTCATGGACCGATTGCCAGAGCTTTACATCGCCGCGATGGGAATACTGAAGGCTGGCGGCGTGATTGCGCCCCTCTTCTCCGCGTTCGGCCCCGACCCGGTGCGCGACCGTATGCTCGATGCTGGCGCGAAGTATCTGGTTACGAGTCCTGATTTGCGCGGGAAGATCGCCGAGATATTGCCCGACATCGAGACGCTCAAAGACGTCATCATCGTCAATAAAGACGGCAGATCAGACGGCCCGATGGTTGAAGGCGATCTCGACTACTACGAGCTGATGTCGTCTGCTGATCCCGATTCCTTTACGATGGCCGATACCACGCAGTATGACTTCGCCATCATGCATTACACCTCCGGCTCGACCGGTAAACCGAAGGGAGTTCTTCACCGCCACCAAGCCGTGATCCAGCAGTGGATCACAGGCCATTGGGCTCTCGACCTCAAGCCTGACGACGTATATTTCTGTACCGCCGACCCGGGATGGGTGACGGGAACATCGTACGGGATGATGGCGCCATGGACGAACGGAGTCACCCAGTTGATCTACGAAGGTGGTTTCAGCGCGTCGGGTTGGTATCGCGCGATTCAGGACTATGACGTGACGGTCTGGTACACCGCCCCGACTGCGGTGCGATTGCTGATGCGCGCCGGCGCTTCGGTCGTCGAGCAGTACGACATGTCGACCCTGCGCTTCATTAGTTCAGTCGGCGAACCACTTAACCCCGAAGCGGTGGTGTGGGGTAATCGCTATTTCAATATGCCGTTCCACGACAACTGGTGGCAGACTGAGACGGGCGCGATCATGTGCGCCAACTTCGCTTCGATGTCGGTGCGCCCGGGTTCTATGGGACGCCCATTCCCGGGTATCACGATGGGTGTACTGGACGAACAGTACCAAGAGATGGACCCAGGAGAACCGGGCATCTTGGCGGTACGTCCCGGTTGGCCCTCGATGATGTACACCTACTGGCAACAGGACGAGATGTACAACTCTCGGTTCAAGAAGGGGTGGTACATCACCGGCGACCAGGCTAGCGTTGACGAAGACGGTTACTTCTGGTTCCAAGGTCGTGCCGACGACGTCATCAACACCGCAGGGCACCTCGTAGGTCCGTTTGAGGTGGAATCTGCGTTGATCGAGCACGAAGCAGTGGCCGAAGCTGGAGTCATCGGCAAACCCGATCCAATCGCGATGGAGATCGTCAAGGCTTTCGTGACGCTAAATCCAGGTTACGAAGCGGGAACTCAGCTGCGTCGCGAACTGATGCGATTTGCACGTGACCGCTTGTCGGCCGGTGTTGCACCTCGCGAGATCGACTTCATCGACATCATGCCAAAGACGCGGTCAGGCAAGATAATGCGCCGACTGCTCAAAGCTCGCGAACTCGGATTGCCCGAAGGCGACACCTCAACTCTCGAAGACGACTAGACACAATGTCGTTCTATGCCAACACCCAAGACGAAAGATGAGAAACGATGCCTAACGCAGCGGTCTTTCAAACCGTAAACGAACCACTCACCGTCGAAGACATTTACGTCGACGATCCCGGACCATACGAGGTATTGGTCAAGACGATGGCCACTGGAGTTTGCCACTCCGACCTTCATTTCGTCGAGGGACTCTACATGATCGAGACGCCCGCCGTCATGGGACATGAAGGAGCCGGCATTGTCGAAAAAGTCGGTGACCTCGTCCTTGATGTCGCGCCTGGCGACCACGTGATCCTGTGCCTTTCCGTCTATTGCGGAAGGTGCAGGCACTGCATTACCGGCCACCCGGCGCGTTGTCAGACCAAACCAATGCGTGGCGAGAACGAATCGCCTCGGATTTCGTGGAATGACCAACCTCTGGTTCAGATGGCCAATTTGGCGACCTACGCCGAAAAGATGCTGGTGCACGAAAACAGCGTCGTCAAAATCCGGGAGGATATGCCGTTCGAAGGAGCCGCGTTGATCGGATGCGGCGTGACTACCGGTGTAGGCGCGGCGCTTAACACGGCCAAGGTTGAACCGGGCTCGACGGTTGCGGTCTTCGGCGCAGGAGGTGTCGGACTGGGCGTCATTCAAGGCGCGCGACTTGCTGGTGCGTTACGGATTATCGCGGTCGATATCTCGGAGAACAAGCTCAAGACCGCGATGGACCTGGGTGCAACCGACATTGTCGACGCTTCAGATAGCGATCCGGTTGATGCCATCCGGACAATCACAGGTGACGGTGCGGACTACACGTTCGAAGCGATTGGGTTGAAGGAGACCGCGGAAGCCTGCTGGGACGCGCTCGGGACGGGCGGCACGGCGACGCTGATTGGCATGATTCCAGAGGGAACCAAGATCGAAATCCCAACGACGGGGATGCGCGAACGCAAGATCCAAGGTTGCAGCATGGGTTCCAACCGCTTCAAGGTCGATATGCCCAGATACGTCGAGTTTTACAGGCAGGGCAGACTGCTTTTGGACGAGATGGTGACACGGCGTTTGGAGCTGTCAGACATCAACGAAGCGTTCCGAGCGATGAAGGCTGGTGAGGTCGCTCGATCGGTCATCATGTTCTGAAACTGGGTAGGCGCCAACGCCATTCGAAAGCGCCCTCCTAATCGGTTACGGCGTCACCGTCGGATCGATCGACTCTCTCAACGCTGAGAGGGTTCAATCCGAGGTCAGCGTGCGCGATTTGCGACGCAGGGGGCGACGGCCCATTTGGAGTGCGACGCGCACCCTACGCGGTTGCGATTCGCATTGGGGACGTCGGTGCAGGTCCCAGAACTAGCTCGAGACCATCATGGGTCTCGGCGCAACCGACGTCGCCAACGCATCACACTTCGTCCCAGTTTTGGATGAATTGGTGACGCGGCGTTTGAAGCTGCCAAACATCAATGAAGCGTTACGCGCAACGAAGGTCGGCGCGGTCGCACGCTGAGTCATCATGCGCTGACAGATTGTCGACTCCAAGCTTCAACGGAAATCTGAAAACCCCGAAAACCCCAAGAGGCCAGAACTGCGTATCCGGTAACAGAGACCTAGAGGATCAAGTGTCAAAAAGCGAGGTTTATTCTTGAAACGTGTAATAGTCGGTGCGGTGGTTATCGCCGTCCTAACGTTGTCTGCGGTCGCCATCCAATCAAACACCGCCAACGCGGCGGACCGCTCTTTCCAGCTCACTGTTCGCAACACAACTGCTCAGCAGCCGATCACTCCGCCGGTAGTGGTGGTACACGACGCCAACACTGTGTTGTTGCCATCGAATGCTGACCGATTGCCCGGTTTGGAGGCATTAGCGGAATCTGGAACGCAGGTCGACCTAATCGCTTCCCTTTCGGATCGCACGGGTGTGAAAAGCGTGTCGCGATTTGGCGGCATTATCAAACCCGGCGACGCCGCAACAATCCTAAATGTGGAGGCAGAACCTGGCGACCACGTCAGCGTAATCGCCATGCTCGCTTGCACCAACGATGCGATAACCGTTGCCACCGCGATCCTTACCGATGCCGGCGCTCCTGCATTTGGTTCTGGTGTCGTTTTGGACGCCGGCACAGAGGACAACGATGAGTCGCGTGCCACTGTCCCTTGTCTCGAAGGCGAAGGGGTTTCCGCTGGTGACACCGCAGACGGCGAAGGAATTATTGCACCTCACCCCGGCATCGTAGGAAACGCTGATCTTGGCGCGGGCTACGATTGGGATGGAGCCGTTGTTCAGTTGATCGTCGATGAACCCGGCACGTTGACTCGTGCTCAAATGGACGTGGGGATCTCGCTCCAAAACAATACGAACGGACAACCCATAACGCCTCCGGTCGTTATCGTCCATGACCCGAACGTGAATGCGATCTCCTACACCCGCCCCGCCGAACTTGACGGTATAGACGACCTGTCCGAGGGCGGAGTAAACGGCGACCTAATCGCATCGCTAGCTGGCGCCCCAGGCGTTGTGTCGGTGTCGCAATGGGATACTGGCGGACCAATCCCGCCACGATCCGGACACCGTGGCAACGTCAGCGCAATCGATGGAACCGCGATCACGGTTGTCGGCATGTTCGCATGCACGAACGATGCTTACATCGTCGCTTCTTCGAACGTCATGGCTTACGGTGACTCGATACACGAAACTTCCTCGGTTGCATCAGTCTTCGACTCCGGCTCGGAAAACAACGACGAAACTGCAGCTACTGTTCCGTGTCTCGGCGGCTCAGATGCAGCATTGTCTGAAGGCGATGGCGAGAACGAGCGTCGCGAGCACCCGGGCATCACTGGTGAGGGCGACCTCAACCCGGCGATCCACGCTTGGCGAGCGGACACGACCGCTGAACTCACGGTCAGCGAACCGTACGACGAATCGCACATCGGGCCCGTCGCGACCGCGTTGCCGAGTACTGGTGGCACAGCACCTGACGCCAACTGGACGTTGCTATTCGGCATCGTTGGATTGCTGGGGGTTGTATCCGGCGGAAGCCTCGTGCTCGTGGCCCGTCGCCGCCGCTGAGATTTCCGATGACCGCGGCGCTACAAGAGTCGTGGTGTCGAGACTCACCCTTGCGGACAAAACTCAGACGCAGGGACGGAGCCCAAACCGTCCCTGCGTCTTTCCGTTTTGCGGGATAAGACAACCGAGTTGCGCCGCACCGGTGACAACCATGCAATTTGGCAATTCGGGCAGGTTGCAGGCATTGGCCCGACGAAGTTGCGAGAAATCGGCGATGTTATAGCCTTATTCTCAGTTGGTCGCAGACTCATGTCTGCGATTGCTTCGTATTTGTGAGTACAACGATCTGACATCAGACTTGAATCACGAAAACCGAGGTGCATTCTTGAAACGTCTATTGGCTGGCGCGTTGCTTTTGGCCGCGGTTGCGGTTATGGGTGCTACGTACGTGCCGCAAACTGTCACTGCACAAGCGACTGTGTTCCAGCTGACGGTGCGAAACATCACCAAACGTCAGCCGTTATCGCCTCCCATCGTGGTTGTTCACGATAGCAACGCAGTATTGTTGCCGTCGACCGCGGGACGGCTCGATGGGTTGGAAGATTTCGCAGAATCCGGCTCGCAACCTGCGCTAATGGAATCGCTCGGCAGGCGATCCGGCGTCAAAAGCGTCTCCCGATTCGGCGGCTCGATCGAACCTCAGACTCAGCAGACGCTGTTGAGGGTTTCTGCCGAGCCGGGCGATCACGTGAGCGTGATGGCAATGCTTCTGTGCACCAACGACGCTATCACCGTTGGAACGGCGATCATCCCTGACGAGCCCGGCCCTGCGTTCGCGTCGGGAGTAGTGTGGGATACCGGCACTGAAAACAACGACGAATCACGCGCCACAGTACCGTGTCTCGACGGCGAAGGTGTTTCGAACGCGGATACCGCGGACGGCGAAGGTAAAATCGAACCGCATCCGGGCATCGCCGCAACGGTCGACTTGGGTGAAGTGTTCCGATGGGAGCGAACGGTGATGGAGGTCGTGGTGGACCAACGCGGATCACAGCCTCTACGTTCGTTTGATGTCGGCGCAACTCTGGAAAACCAAACGAATGGGCAACCGATGACCGCGCCCGTCATCGTCGTGCACGATTCGAACGTCGATGTGCTCACTTACACTCGCCCACGAGAACTGCCAGGAATTGCAGACCTGTCGGAGAGCGGAGACGGCATGCAACTGTTGTCAACGCTTGCGTCGAGACCTGGAGTAGTTTCAGTCACGCAGTGGCGTACCGGGGCCCCGATCGCTCCCGGCGAGTCATACAGCGGTAACGCACGCGCTTTTGTCGGCAACTCGGTGACGTTGCTTGCCATGTTCGCCTGTACCAACGATGGGTATATCGTCGTGTCTGCTGAAGTCAAAGGGTCGACGATCAGCGTAACAAGGACCTCAAGTGTCGCAAAGGTGTTCGACTCGGGATCCGAAAACAACGAGGAGACAACCGCGACGGTGCCGTGTTTGGGCGGAGCGTCAGCCGAACTCTCCGAAGGGGCGGGCGAAAACGGCCGCCAAGAGCATCCGGGTATCGCCGGCGTAGGAGACTTGACCATCGCTTTGCACGGTTGGTCTCCCGCAACCACCGCTATATTGACGCTACACGACGCGGTCGATGTCGCACCCGAACCTATTCCTCAACCTAGTCCGGAGCCTTCGCCGGAACCGGTTGAGACGCCCGAGCCGCCGATTGTCGAGACACCCGAGAACGGAAACGGAGAAATCCCCCCGGAAACTGGTGGTCGAGCGTTGCCAATGATACGGGCGATGGTGTTGATGCTCGCCGGCGCAGTTACGGTAGCGGCCAGCTTAGCGTTGATGGCCCACCCGCGACTCCGGCACTGGAAATCTAGCGACTAACCGTTGACCGATCCGTTAAACGACGGGTCGGCGCGCAAAAACCATTCGACGGTTGCTGCGAAATCTTGCGGGCAACCCTCCGCCGCGTGGCTTCCACAGTTTTCGAGCTCAACGAGTTTACATTTGCTGCCTAGAGCCGACCGTGCTCTAACGATCTGTTCGTGGTCGGCTAGCTCGCTTTGACGACCGCGAACGAGAACCAAAGGGCAGGTCGTCGCGTCGAACGGCGGCGCTTCGCCGTCGTCGAGTCCGTAGTCGATGAGTGCCAATGCCCGAACGGCGCCTCTACCCATCTCGGCTGCACGAAGAGCGGTGTCACACGCATCTTTACCCTGGGCAACAACCGACGCCGGTTCACCAATTGCCCAAATCGTTTGGATCAGTGTGTACGGCGACACATCCCAGATGGCGTACAGATCTCCACTATCCGAAGCGTCGTCGGCGAATTCAGACCACTGAGGGGCATCGGATTCGGATGATATCAACAGCATCGGAGCGTTCTTCGGAGCGTCTGCGTCTCGAGGCGCCCAATGTTTCGCTGCCACTTTCGCTTCTGTAACCAGAGTGATGTCGGTCTTCTCGGTCAGCATGTTGATCATTACCCCGTCAAAGTCGGTTCATTCGCGGCAATCGTAGTAGTCTCGAGTTGCAGCGAACGGTGTGCGTTCGTTGAATCAACGTTAGAATACAAAATCGACAAACCGCCTACGATCGACAAATTGCGTGGTTTGCTAAATTGATCCAACATGGAGGTTGACAATGGTTACATCTGATTGGGGGGCTATCTACAAGGAGCTTGGAGCTCGGCCCGTCGTCAACGCGACCGGAAGTGTGACACTGCTGGGCGGTTCGACGCCTTTGCCCGAAGTCAAAGAGGCGATGGATCGCGCGGACAGCGCGTTCATTCCTTTGATTGATCTGGAAAAAGCGGCCGGCGATGAGATCGCGCGTTTGTGTGGCGTGCCTGCAGCCTATATCACATCAGGAGCCGGATCCGCACTGACTTTGGCCAGCGCTGCGTACATGGCCGGTACGGACGATGATCTTATCCAACAGCTGCCCGACACGACGGGGTTGAAAAACGAGATCGTGCTTCAACACCGAGAGCAGTACTGGTACGACCGCTGCCTCCAACTAGCCGGAGCGAAACTGGTCTTCGCAGGCGATGAAAACGGTACCAACGAAGACGACATTCGCGCCGCAATTACCGACAAGACCTGCGCGATTCACGTTCCGGTAGTTGAGCAGGCGCCCAAAGACCCGAACGTCGTGCCGCTGGACAAGGTTATTGAGATCGCCAAGGAAGCTGGTGTTTACGCTTCGGTTGATGCCGCCGGCCAGATTTTCCCTCTCGAGAATTTTGGCAAGTACGTCAGAATGGGCGCCGATTTCCAGTGCATCGCTGCCAAATACATGGGTGCGCCGCAATCTACCGGACTTGCGCTCGGCACTGAAGAGATCATCGACGCGATCAGCCGCCATTCGTTCGTCGGTTACGAGTCGCGACGGATTCGCGGCGTTGGACGCCCCCATAAAGTAGACCGTCAAGAGATGATGGGTTGCGTGACAGCCGTGCAGCGTTGGTTCAAACTCGACCACGAGAGCCGGCTCGCGGCCGCCGAGCAGGAGAGTTTGGAGATCATCAAGCCGTTGCGCGGCATACCGGGTGTCACGACTGAGTTGATCGACAATATCATCGCTCACATGCCTTTCGGCGTCACCGTCGGTGTCGATGAAGACGTCGTCGGCTTCAATAACGAAGACTTGGTTGTCAAGCTGAAGGAGATGGATCCGCCGGTCTGGACTCGGACCATGGACAACGCACCGTTGGCGATCCATGTCTTCGGTCTGAATCCGGGCGAAGCGCGTCTGGTGGGCGAATCGATAGCCGCGGCCGTGCAAGGTTAAGTTGCCCTCAGCCTAACCCCCTCCCGCCGAGCGGGAGGGGGCCATCATGTTCCTGCTGTCCGGTTAGCCCGACAGGCGCGTTCCAACTCAGCGCCGAGCGAGTTCGGAATCAATTTAGAGGAGTTCGTCACAAATGGACACCGTCAAAACTGTAGCGCTACTTAGTCCCGGTGACATGGGGTCGAATGTTGGTCGGGCATTGCGAGAAAATGGCTTGATCGTAATCACGTGCCTAACCGAGCGCAGTCAACGCACGAGAGAGCTATCGGAAATCGCCGGCATTATCGACGTCCCGGATTTCGCCGAGATGATCGACCGCGCGGACCTCGTGCTTTCCGTTCTCGTGCCCGAACGTGCGGTCGACGTAGCTCGCCAGGTCGCTGGAGTGATCGAGGGGACGGGCAAACCGTTGCCATTTGCTGATTGCAACCCAGTCGCACCGGCCGTGGCGCAGCAGATGGCAGACGTCATCGACGGCGCGGGTGGAAAGTACATCGATGGCGGGATCATCGGTGGGCCTCCCGGAAGGGGAGAGCCGCCCCGGTTCTACGCGTCGGGTCCACATGAAGCCATCATGGGTCAACTTGACGGCCGCGGGATCTCGGTGCCAATGATGGGTGGCGATGTCGGGCGAGCATCGGCGATCAAGATGTGCTACGCCTCGTTGAGCAAAGGCGCTGCTGCGTTGAACGCTTCAGCTCTAATCTCGGCGATGAACCTTGGCATCTACGACGAGTTCATTGCGGAGATGGAGTCGAGTCAGCAAGGTGTTCTCAGCAACATGCAGGGCGTCAACGGCCTCGGTGCCAAGGCATTCCGCTGGATCGACGAGATGGAGCAGATATCAGCAACCTTCGGTGCTGCTGGTGCGACGCCGTATATGCACAAAGGCGCGGCCGACATCTTCCGCCTAGTCAACTCCTCACCAATCGGCCGCGAGAGGCCGGAGACGGTGGACACCTCGCGGTCGTTGCGGGAGACGGTGGAGTTATTGGTGGACGAGACAGAGCGTTAGCGAACGTTTCCAAGGCGAACTGCTAACTCGTCAAAGTCCTCAACGCACTTCTGTCGAATTGCACGTACTCTTCGGGACGCGCGTTCGCCCAACACATCGCGCCCGCCTGAGGGACGATCAGATACACCCACAATTTCCGCGAATAGTTCGAAGAATCGTTCTTTTACATCGCATTCGGCGCGTACTTTTGCCCACCGCCATTCGGGCGGCAAGTCTAACCCGGCCAACGCCCAAGTTTCAATCTCCTCCCACGCGTTGACCGCCAACAAACTAGGGCCGAACTCTTGTTCCAGTTGATCGAGACGATCGCGGCGATTCTCATTGCAGTCCCGGTCAACACAAAGAATAAAGATGTCGTCCATGGAGTACCTGTCGATAACCTCTCGGATTCTCTCGGATTTCAGCGCTTCGTTGACACCGCCGATCCTCAACTGGCAAACACGCACGGAAGTGTTCGCGTAACCCAATTGTTCAAACAAGCGCTCGAACATAGGTTTGAGAATGTGTTGATCGTTCAGTTGATCCTCAGGAATCACACGCACTCTCATGGCTAAACGCGTTCTCGACCTGTTGAAGAACCGGAGAACTCCATCATGTCTTCAAACCAACCGGTTCCGTGAAGCACCTGTAGTCCTTGCGACATTCTCAGTTCACGTACCTTAGGGAGAAAGGACAGGGGTCGAATGACACTGTCTACGGACTCGTGGTCTCGGTATACGACCGAAACATGCTCGAACGAATCATCGCTTAAACAGGACAACAGATCCGGCGAATGAGTGGTCGTGATTACCTGAAAACGATTTTTCTTCGTTTGGCGTTCGATCAGGTCTACCAACAACGGAAGGCGTGCCGGATGGATTCCCGTGTCGATCTCCTCGAAGAAATAGAGTTTGGAGGAGTCGCCGTAAAGGAGTGCCGCCAACAAGCCCAAAAATCGAAGGGTTCCGTCCGATGCGCTCACTGCTGTGAATTTGCGGTTGTCGGCCTCCAAGACCTCCAAGTAGATGTTCCCGTACGGATCTTCGGGAAAGCTAAAGTCCCTTACATCCATCGGAGTCAACTCTCTGATCCACGCCATCAACACCTCCTTGCGGTCTCCATCATTACAAATCGCATGCAACGCAGATGGGAGGTTTTGGCCGAAGTCGCCCAACGAGGCCCCAGGGGCAGACTGGGATTTCAAGTGATTGGGCACAAACTCAAAAAAACGCATCTTCGCCAAGTCGTCGAATAACCCCAGCCCTGATATTGGGTGGTACGTGAAATGTCCGGTAGCCAGTTGACTCAACGCGGGCTTGGATCGACTGATCCCGAGTACTTTGCGATCATTTCCGATTGACAACCAAAACGTAGTTTCGAAATTCGGGTTTGATCGGTAACCCAGCGAATCTACCGTGTTCAGTTTCTCTTCCAACATTTGGAACCGATCGGGTTTTAATTGGTCGAAACCGATTTTGGCTTCGAAGTGTCGCTTTTCGCAGTCGGACTGGGATTCGACGTGAATGCTAAAGCTTGACTCGGATACAGAAAGGTGTTCTGTCAACCGAGCAATCGCGTTGGGTGCCCCCCGAATCGGTTCCCACTCCAACTGACCTGCAACACCGATCTTACCGCCCGTAATCTCAGACAGCGCGTACCCCCTCCCAATCCCATGCAAAAACCGAAACGCATCCCGAATGTTGCTCTTCCCGCTAGCGTTCGCGCCGACAACAACCGTGAACGGACCGAGTTTCAACGTCTCGTCGGCGAAATTCTTGAAGTTGGCGAGTCGAACCGAAGTGATCATGTCACTTCTCCAGATTTTGCGCGGCAACGCGGCGTCCCGCTTACGCCATAGGCTAATTGACGGGCGCTAACTGCCGCGTAACGCCGAGCGCCAAGTATTCGAACTCCGCCGCAACTTCATCGTTGGACAATACCGGCGGTTGCAAGGCATCCAGATAGTCGGGACGGAGTTTTATCGCGCCGAGGAAGGGAATGGCCATCTCGTAGGCGAGTTCTTCGGCGGCGCCTTGGCCGAACAATCCACCGGACATGTTTTCGACGACGCCGAGCACGTCGAGGTTCATCTTGCGGATCATGTTGATGGACCGTTTGGCGTCTAGAGCCGCAAGTTCTTGCGGAGTACTTACGATGACGAAACCATCGAGATTTAGCGTCTGCATCACAGTAAGCGGTGCATCGGAGGTACCTGGCGGAAGATCGACGATCATGTAGTCCGGGTTGCCCCAGTCGGTCATCTGAAGAAACTGGTTGATGGCGTTGTGGATCATCGGACCGCGCCAAATGATCGCTTCTTCCTCGTTCTGTTGGAAGAAAGCCATCGACATCACTTTCACGCCGAACCGCTGCGACGGTAACATGCGACCTTCTCGCTCGACCGGGCCTTCCGAGATGCGAAGCACACGAGTGACGTTGGGACAGTCGATGTCGCAGTCGAACAGAGCGACGTTATTGCCTTGCTTAGCTAAGGTGGCGGCAAGATTGACGGCAACGGTAGTCTTTCCTACACCGCCTTTGCCGCTGTAGACGCCGATCCTCCGACCGATGGATTTGAGCGAATCGGCGATGCGTTTTCGTTCTTGGAACTGCCGCCGGGCTTGCGCTAGCCGCGCTTCCTCGGCGGGAGTCGTCTTGCGCGGTGAAGTCAAAGCAGGTTGGGTGCTAAGTATGGAGGTGCGGGATCAGTCGATGCCGAGCAGTCGCTTGCCATCCTCGGTGATCATATCTGGGTTCCACGGCGGATCGAACACCAGATCAACCTCAACGTCCTCGACATGCTCGATCTCAGCGATTCGCCATTCTGCTTGCTGAGCGATGTAAGGGCCCATGCCGCAACCCTGCGCGGTGAGCGTCATCTCGACGAACACTTCGTTTTCCTCGACATCGACATCGTAGATGAGGCCTAGGTCGACGACGTTGACGGGGATTTCGGGGTCGTAGACGTCTTTTAGCGCCTCGTAGACCTGATCTTTGGTTACGGCGTTGGTTGTAAGTGCCATGGTGCGAACCTCCAGCATGGGAGCGCGGTCGGATGATAGTTGGTTGTTGGCAAGTTTATCAAAGAGCGGCGATTGCTCCGATGGCGTTGGGGCCTCCCTAGCCTCCTTCTGAAGGAGGGAGATTGGCGCGCCGGGCATCCCGTATCGGCACGTTATCGTGGCAGTTTTCCTCACCGATCGAACTCTGGAATCCATTACGAGCTTCGGAATTTGGAGATAAAACGGCTCCATGAACGTGCATTGTGCAGGCCAAATATACAGTAATCACGTATTATTGCACCATATTGTGTCTAACAAACCCGCATTGCCCAGTTGGGATAGCTCCATGACTCTCGCTCACGCCCGCAATCTCCGTTTCCGAGCCTTAGCGCTCGTAATGGTAGCCTTGCTCGCCGCAACGTTGGTTGTTGACTTGCCGGCATCCGCACACGAAGCGGACCCACACACGACTCACGTTCCCAGCGCGCCGACTAACGTCAGTGCAACGCCAGGCAACATGCAGATTACGGTGAGATGGAGTCCGCCAGAAGACGATGGTGGGTCGGACGTTACCGGTTACCAGGTCCAGTGGAGACCCACCGCGGGCGGAGTATTGAATTACTCCTCCGGCGTGTCTGCGAGTGACAGGTCGTACACAATCATGGGTTGGGATGTAAACGATCAACCTGGTAATCGAGATCCTCTAGTCAATGGAACGAATTACACGGTCTGGGTGCGCGCTTTTAACTTCGAAGGCAGCAGCGGCGCGGCTGGTGCCGGGTCGGTCTCACCGGTACAAGGTCCTCTGACTGCCTCCAATGAGCCGCAGAACGTCACCGTCACTCCCGAGATCAACTCGTTAGACGTCTCATGGGGTCCGCCGGTCCTGGGCGTCAACAACGCTCCTACCAACTACAAAGTGGATTGGAACCCGGGTGGCGAATACGATGCCGGAACCGCGAATTCGTACACCATCCCTAACCTAAATGCAGGGACGACGTACCAGGTACGAGTCCGGGCGGAGAACAGTGCCGGCGGCACGTGGTCTGGAAACGTGCCCGGAGTTCCGGTAGCGGGCCCCCAAGTGACGAGTGTGACTGTGGATCAATCCACGATCAACGACAGTGGGGCAACGGTGAATGTGACGATTGCCAATCCAGACGCAATGCAACAGACCGTCTACTACTGCTTCTTCCCGACCGCTACCGGAAGTTGTAGCGCACAAAGCACCACAACATCGGCTCCACACACATCCCTTTCGCTCGCGCCCACCAACCTCGCGCCAAACACCCAGTTCGAGGTGCGGGCGTCGCTGGACATGAACATGGTCAACAACGTCAGGACTGCGAGATTCACTACGCACGGTCCGCCGAACAAGCCTTCGATCAGCGTGGCACCGGGGGATGAAGTCTTGAACGTGAGCTGGTCCGTCAACCTGAACGGGGGCACCGTCAGCAGCCAACTCGTCGAGTGGAAGTTGGCCGGCGCGGGCAGTTACGCCGATAGTGCCGATCCCGGCACTTCCGCGCGTTCGCACCAGATCACTGGCCTGACCAACGAAACGGACTACACCGTGCGTGTGACCGTAAATACCCAGTACGGATCAGAAACGTCAGACGAGGTGACGCGAGCGCCAGCGCCCGGTCCGACCGTCTCGGAGATCGCATTCTCAAACATCGGTCAGAACTCGGCAACCGCTGCCGTCACGGTTATCAACTTGCAACTCGCCACGGGCGACGTAACCGCACATCTGCGTTATCGCGTGCAGGGATCCACCGACGATGACGACTGGAGCGAGCCATTGACCCGTTCCGTTTCCCGTTCGAGTTCGACCAGATCGGTTTCATTCAATCTATCGGGATTGACGGGCAACACGATGTATGACGTGCAAGCCGTTGCAACCGAGGGTTCGGCAGTCCCCGATTGGACCGAAAGTTTCCAACAACCTTTGATGACTGCGCCATCGCCTCCTCATGCGCCGGAGAGCCTTACGGTGACGCACGGCAACGCTCAGCTAACCGTGACGTGGATGGCGCCGACGAACAATGGCGGGTCTGACGTAACTGGTTACACCGTTCAATGGAAGTCGGGCGACGAGGACTACTCAACGTCGCGGCAGGAGACGACCGACTACGATGCCGGCACCGATACGGTGTCAAACACGCAGATATCTTACGCCAGTGGCGAGTTTTCATACGACATCACGGGGCTGACCAACGGCAGGGAGTACACGGTCCAAGTATTCGCGAAGAACGTCTCGGGCAACGGCTCCTCAGGCGAAGAGATGGGCACTCCGAGCACCGTCCCTCAAAGCGCGCCCGCCAATGTTCTGGCGGCCGAATGCGACGGTTCGCTGCACCTGAGCTGGCAGGCTCCGAGCAATGATGGCGGCAGCCCGATAACGTCGTACACGATCCAGTGGAAGTCCGCGACCGATGTCGATTACGACGACATGACTCGGCAGGTGGTGCACGAATCATCAGTTCTCATGTACACGCTTGATTCGCTGACCAATGGAACTGCGTACACCATCAGATTGCGCCCAGCCAACATGAACGGCGATGCGATGAACTCTGACGGAGATCCGTTGTGGTCGACAGAGGTTACCGGTACGCCGCGTGAAGGAACGTGTATATCCGAGGTACGGTTCGGAAACATCCTTTCCGACAGCGCGCCGGTGATCATTGATGTCAAGGACGCGGAAGCCGGAACCGTCGTCTACATGCGATATCGCCAGACCAATCCCGGGGCGTGGAGCGATACCCAGCACAATACGGTCGGCGAAGGCAAAACGACCGTTACTTTCGATATCACTGGATTGACTCCGAGCAAGGAGTATGAGGTGGAGGCTTCGCTCGAGAGCGACTTCGCGGAGCCATCAACCGTACGGGCGTTCTTCACAACCGGCGGGGCGCCGGCATCGGGAGGCGCTGTCGGTGGAGGTTCGTTCTCTCGGATATTGCGTATCGAACCGACGATCTCATCGGTCACCGCGAGCGCGGGCGACAAGGTAGTACTCGCGGTTGATGTTTACGGTCGCCAGAACGAACTGGACAACGGACTGGCCGACCGAGACGACAACAAGCCTGAGTTCACATGGTCGGACGACGGCGCTGGTTCGTTCTCCGAGGCGAACATGCCCTCGGCGCGGCGCAACTCAGAAGCCGACGACCGCGAAGTGATCTATACCGCGCCGTCTAGCGCGGGCCGCTTCGAAGTTACGGCCGAGCTGCTGGGCACGGGCGATTGTCTGGCGGCGCGACAAGACGAATCTATCGCAGACGCGGATGCGCGATGCAGCGCGACCATCAATGTGACGGTAAGGCGGCGATCCGCTGCTGAGCCACCTAAGCCGGCGCCGGTAAACCCGGCGGGAGCGATCCCGGAGACGCTCACCGACACCCAGGGCACAGCTTACGCGGTGTTCACCCCTGAGGACGGCGGCGACTTCCTAGGGGAAGGGTACTCGCTCTCGGCGGGCCCCGGCGCGGTTGCGAACGGCGAGTTTATCGGCGTCAGCATGACCCCGATGGGTGATGCTTCTAACACCGGTCAGACACACCATCGCTACACGCTGGCTGGTTCCAATTACGCGATAACCGTGGTCGACGCGTCAGGTGCGCGAGTGAACGATTACTCCCTTGGCGAACCGGTTACCGCTTGTGTGCGGCTGCCAGATCAGTTGAGGGCAAATATCTCCGATATCGTCCTCGCGGCGACTAACGATGGCGAAGATCTATCCGTTCTAGCTACGACGGTGAAGATCACGGGAGCGGGCGTAGATGTTTGCGGTGCCACCTCGTATGTGCCGACTACGGTAGCGGTCGGTGCATTCGGCGCACCCGCGGCGATACCGGAACCGACGCCCGAACTTGCACCGGAAGACACGTTGCCAGACACTGGCGACGCGGCGCCAGGTTTCTTCGGTCTCATCCTGTTGATGCTGCTCGGTGTGTTAATTGCCGGCTTGGGCGTCAACGCGCTAAGACGCCGTCCCAGCGGCTAAACGCATTTCGACACCGCCAAAAAACAGCCCCTTTCCCGTCCGGCGGGAGAGGGGCTGTTTACGTCCTCCACGCGAACCCACCAACATACGATTTTCATCCTCCACGCGGCGCGGTCTCGTCACGGTGCAGGGCTCGACGCTCAGCGATGATGTCGTTTAAGGCGTCGCGAGCGCAATCGACTGCTTCATCGTCCGGTGCGTCGTCGAAGGAGGCCGACTCGGCCGCGGCGATCCACGCCCAGATCTCCTCTTGCGCCAAACGGAGTTGCTTGGCGTTCATCGAGGAAAAGTCGGAGTGAACTATGTCAGGCAACGGCGGGATCGGCACTGTCGTAGGTTCGCCTGGGGCACGAAGAGTTTCGGGTTGTATTCATGATAGCCGCATCCGAGGAAGTGACGGTTGCGGCGTCTGAAACTTGGTTCGAGGACCTGTGATGCCTTGGGATGTTGCTTCAGCGGTAAGGCGTGACGACCTCGCACCGAACGCCGCCGGCTCGGCCAATTCGGCGGTCTAGGGTTACCAGAGGGCAACCCAAGTCTTCTGCCAGGGCGACGTACCAGGCGTCGTAACTCGTTAGGTTATGTCGTAGCTCCCAAATCCGGGCGGCGAATGGCGCGAAGGGGAACAATCTAACGTCGAGCCCGAGCATGTGGTTGAGGGCAAACGCTGCCATCGCGCTTGACACGGTGCCAATCCGTTCCAATCTACGCAAACTGCTCGCGCATTCGACTTGGATGATCGAGGGGCAATTGATGGTCGTGCCTCCGGACGTATACCCACGCACCCACTTGCCATCTTCCAAGTCAACCAAAGAGGAAACTAGGGCGGACGAATCGACCACGATCACCATTCGCGTCCGTCTTTGATCGAGCTAATGATCGTGTCAGAATCGACGCGTGATTCGACCTGCTCAAGCCTTTCGGTTACCCGTTCGTATACGAATTCGTTCCGAGGTTTTGCGGCAATCAATTCCAGTTCGCTGAGTAGATAGGATTGCATCGATTGATGCCTGATCTCGGCGCGCGCTGCCAGTTCGTCACGGACTTTTTCAGGTATGTTTCGGATTGTTATCTTGACGGTCATGTTTTCATTATGCCAGCATTATGCAAGCACATCGGGTCAGACGAGGTTGTGACGGTCGATCTTGGAACCGGCCAGGAAGACATCGGCGACGTTGCGGAGGTCGGCGAGGTGGTGAGTCGGGTCGCCGTTGACGACCAGTACGTCGGCTTGTTTGCCGACTTCGAGGGTGCCGACGATGTCGTCAACGCGACATGACATGGCTGAGTCGCGAGTCGCGGAGACGATGGCCTCCATATTGGTCATGCCGGCCATGACGTGAGCCTCGATCTCCGTCTGGAAATCGCCCATCGGATAGTTCGACCACGCCGAGTCGGAACCAGCGACCATGATTACTCCGGCATCCCTCATGCGGGCGACGTGATCCATGCGACCTTCAGAGCCGCGGCGCATGACGTCTACGTTTTCAGTTTCCAAGGCGAGATCTGGATTGTCCTCAAGTTGGCGTATTCTGGCCAAACCCTGACCGAGCGTTGGGTTTACGAAGACGCCTTGCTCAACGATTCTGTCCGCGATGTCTGAACGGTAGTTGTCTGCACCATCAGCATCGCGGTGAACGCCGTGAATCATCGTATCGATGCCGGCTTCAAGGGCGTTCTCCATTCCTTCGGAAGATGTGCAGTGCGCGCATACGTGTTTGCCGAATTTGTGCGCCTCATCGGTAATTGCCGAGAACTCGTCGACGTTGAATGATGGTCTGAAGGGGTGGCTGGTGCGGGTGCTGCCGCCGGTTGCGGTCACCTTGATGAAGTCTGAGCCTTCCTTGATGAGCTGCCTGACGGCGGCGCGGCATTCGGTCGGTCCAGTGGCTTGGGTGCCGAAATATGAGAGGTGACCACCGATAATCGCGATCGGTCTTCCGGCCAATATGAGTCTGGGCGAGGGTACGATTCCCATTTCAACCGCGTCGCGAAGCAGGAAAGTCGTCCGATTCTTGGCGCCGCAATCACGTACTGTGGTGACGCCTGAGTAGAGATGCTTCCTGACATTCTGCGCCGCTTGAACGGTCAAGACCTCGTCAGGAAGGGTTACGAGTTCATCTCCCGCGCGACCGTCGCCGATTCCGATCAGGTGAACGTGACAGTCCACTAACCCCGGCAAGATGGTGGCATCGCCGTAGTCGATTTCGCGTACCGAGGCACCATCTGGCGCATGCACCGTTTCTCTGGTGCCGACCTGCCTGATCGTGTCACCTTCGAGCAATATCGCGGGCTGTTCAGAAACGGGACCGCCGTTGCCGTCGACTAGCCGCGCCGCTTTGAGTATTGTGAACTGCGGTTTGCCTTCACTCATTTTCGCCCTCCGGTTATTTGATCCCTAAAAAGATTAAATCGCTTCGGGCATCTGGCGCACCGCGGCAAGCGATTGTTTCGATCCGCGTTCCAACTTATCGCCTCTGAAGAAGACGTCCGCCACATTCCATAAGTCATTGACGTCCTTTGAGGGGTCGCCTTCGACAATGAGGATGTCGGCCTGTTTACCGGGTTCTAGTGTGCCGACAACGTCGTCGACACCGAGCGCTTCCGCCGCCCACTTTGTGACGGACAAAACTCCCTGCATGTGGGAATAGCCTGCGTCGACCAAGAGTTCGGTTTCGTATACGGTATTTCCGAGTTGGTAATCGCCCCAAGATGAATCGGAGCCGGTTATGACTTTGACGCCCATCTCGATCATTCGACGGTTGTCTTCGAGCCGCACTTCCAACTCGCGTTTTGTGACGTCTAATGAGCCGCGATCCTCCGCATCCAAGCCGGAATCTCGGTCTTTTTGTAGGAGCGACCATATTCGGGATCGGCCAACGTGGAGAGTGGGGTTGACGTAGGCCCCTTGTTCACCAATTCGTTCCGCCACATCGATGCGAAAGTTATCTTCTTCGTTCGGCTCTTTGTAGACGCAGTGGATGATCATGTCGACGTTGGCGTCGAGCGAGTTGATGATGCCTTGTGTCGCCGTGCTGTGCGTAGCGGTCAACTTGCCGAACTTGTGCGCTTCATCGGTTATCGCCCGTAACTCGTCGATGTTAAACGCGGGCCGCAATGGAAAGGACGACGGCGTGCTGCCGCCGGTGGCGGTGATTTTGATATAGTCGGCGCCTTCCTTGATCAGCTGCCGTGCCATTGCTCGGCAGTCGGTCTCGCCGGTGACCTCGCCGCCGAAGTAACCCATGTGCCCGCCGATGATCGAAATCGGCCGGCCGCACAGGATCATCCGTGGTCCAAGCGATAACCCTTCGTTGATCGCGTCCCGCAACCGGAACATGGTCATGTTTTTGGGTCCGTTCTCGCGGATCGTGGTCACGCCGGAGAAGAGGCTGCGGCGCGCATTTCCCGCCGCCTGCACGGTCAGGATTTCGTCCTCTAAAGCTGCGAGGTCTTCACCGTTGCGACCATCCCCAAATCCGTTGTTGTGAGTGTGGCAGTCGACCATGCCGGGCAGGATGGTGGCGCCGGGGTAGTCGCGGCGGATTACTGAAGCTCCATCGGGGGCGCGTACTTCGTGGGATGGGCCTACGTTGATGATGTCCGAACCGCGGACCAGTACCGCTCCTTTTTCGATTGGTGGACCGCCCTTGGCATCGATGACGCGTTCGGCGGTTAGGAGCGTGTAATCGGGCGCGGAGGTGGTTGTGGGCATCGGTGCTCTATGTGGGTCGCGGTGGTGGGAATCTGGCTGGGTCGAAAGTAGTGTGAACTGTGATTCATGTGATTTTTGCGAAGGGCTTTGATAGGGGTAGTGTATTGGACGCGTTCAGTTGGTCTGCCGGTTGGTGGCAGACTTTTATGTATTGTGGGTGGGGTGCCTGGCCGACGGATGTCGGATATTCACCGTGGGGTTGCAGGGGCGACCAAAAGGGTCGCCCCTACGTTTTTGATTTTTCGAATCATCGCCGCGTCGGTTTGGGTTAGCGCGAGCGAAAGATTGTTGGTGTGTCAGTCAATAAAGTTCCCAGCGTCGCCGATGTCGCCAGACCATCGGCCCTCCGGACGGCGGTCGTAAGGTGTGCCGTCCGTCATCGCTCGATTGCTTCTCGAGCTGTCGTGGTAGCCTCTTCCGCTCGGCGTGACGGAAAGACGTATGCCGGATAGGAGGATCGTTCGCTCGGATCTTGAACGGGCATCCCCTGCGAGGGGGCGGTTCACGAACCGCCCCTACGTCGCGTCCCCTTCGCAATGCGAAAGGGGGATGTCCGTCTGGCTTGCTGGGCGGAGTCAGCGTAACGCTCCGCATCCGAGCCCTGCAGCTACAACGATCTCCGTAACCGGATTTTGGTCTGCGTTGCGTCCGAACTTACTAAACTTGTGGCGGGCACTGCCGCGGGTCGCTTCGAGCAGTCGACTTCACCGCTTGCGCGGCTTATAAGGTCGCTCTTGGCAGCCCGGTGATTATCCCGCCCGCAGACCGGTTTCAATATTCAATTGTCGATAGGTGCGTCAAAAAGGTTGCGCTAACCCTCGACGCGGCGATGTTCTGAGCGCTTGCCGATGGCCGTCGGTTTTGGCGCCTGATTCCAGTTGTACTACGGATGTGGTAAATATGTCAAGTCTGAATTGGGATTTGCATGGATGGACAGGATGGATAGGATTTGGATGTTGGTTGTTGGGGGTGTTGCGGTGGTGGAGGGGGTTGTGGTTTGGTTGGTAGGCCCCGCCCTTTTGTCCCCGGTTCCCCCTTACCCTTGCCCTCTCCCACGATAGGAGAGGGGGAATGTTTGTAGCGGTTGGGTGGCGTTGCGGTGTTGGGTGTGTGGATTTTTGGGTGCGGCCTGCCCCTCGCCGCCCCGGGCATACCCCGCTCGCATCGCTTCGCTTGCTCGCGCCCCTTTCGCTGTGCGAAAGGGGCCGGGTTCGAAGTCGTTCCGTTCTTTCGCGGTGGTTTGCGATGTGCTCTTGGGGGTGGGATTTACGTGGATGGAGGTGAACCGGGATTGGGAATGTTTTGTGTTCGGTGAACGATAATTGATGCGATGACGTTGAGTTACGACAATGAGGTTTGCGAGGGTGCGGCGGCGGAGATATTGCGTCGGCATGAGGGTGGCGAGGTTGAGGCGAATATCACTTCGGCGGTGCGGGATTTTCTGGTTGCGACGGGGCTCGCGAAGGTAGAGGAGATGGTGGAGGAGAATCCGCCGTCTGAGGGTTCTCGTCGTGCGGTGGATTTGACGGCGCTGGACACGTTTATCGAGTTCAAACGTCGGATCGGGAACGGGATCGAGCCTATTGTGGAGTATGTGGAGCAGCTCGATGACTATCTTGCGGCGTCTGCATCGGCGCGAAACGGTGTGCGGATGGGGGTACTTACGGATGGAAAGCACTGGGTTCTGCGGTGGGCGAATGCGCCGAATCAGGTGAATACTTCGCGTCCGTATGCGTTCACACTGCCGGACGCTCATCGTTGGTTTTTACTGTACGAGTGGTTGCGGGATCAGGCTCTGGTTGCGCGTGAAGATATAGCGCCGACTCATGAAGAGTTGCTGAAGAATTTCGGTCCGAACAGTCCTTCGTACGAGCGGGACGTTGATGAGTTGCGAGCGTTGTATGCGAAATTTTCGGGTTACGAGACGGTGGCCGTGAAGCGTCGGTTGTGGCACGACCTGCTCAGGACTGCGCTCGGAGAGGTGGTGCAGGGAGACGAGTTTGATGACCTGTTTGTGCGGCACACGTATTTGACGATTGTTGTGGGGATTGTGGTGCAGGCATCTTTCGGGATGGATGTCAACCAGATCGCGGAGAACGATCCGGAGGATTTGGTGAGCGGTCGGCAGTTTGCGGAGACGACGGGTTTGCATGGCGTGGTTGAGTCCGACTTTTTCGCGTGGCCGGTAGAGGTCGGTGCGACACCGTTGATCAGGACGATCGCGCGTCGGGTGGCGCGTTTCGATTGGTCTGCGCCGCCATCGGACATTGCGGCGACGCTTTACCAGACGGTGATACCGGCACAGGAGAGACGCGACCTTGGCGAGTACTACACGCCGCGTTGGTTGGCGAAGGCGATCGTTGAGGAGATCGTGACTGATCCGGTCAATCTACGCGTGCTCGATCCGGCGTGTGGTTCGGGGACGTTCATTGCGGAGTGTGTCGAGCATTTTCTCAAAGCGGCGAAGCAGCAGAATGTCCCGGACACGAAGATTTTCGAGATGTTGCGGAATGCTGTGACGGGGATAGATGTGCATCCGGTTGCGACGCACTTGGCTCGTGCGGCGTGGGTGATCGCGGCTAAACCGGCGATTGAGAAGAGTGCGAGCACGGCGGTGACGGTGCCGATTTATCTGGGCGATTCGTTGCAGTTGCGGTATCAGAGTCGGGACCTTTTCGCGGCGAACAACGTGACGATAGCCGTGGGAGACGACGACAACACCGAGTTGCTATTTCCGGTGAATCTGGTCAACGACGCCGAGAATTTCGACCAGTTGATGGTGGATATTGCGGATTGCATCGAGAACGGTCAGGATCCGAGACTGGCCTTGGACGACGTGGTTGGGTTGAGCGATGGCGAGTTGGAGACCCTATCGTCGACTATCGACAAGCTTGCGGAGCTACACGCGAAGGGTCGAGACCACATCTGGGCGTATTACACGCGGAACTTGGTGCGTCCGATCACGTTGGCACGGAACAAGGTTGATGTAATCGTGGGGAATCCGCCTTGGATCAACTACAACCAGACGACGGATGTGTTGCGTGATGAGTTGGTGAATCAGAGCAGGAACGAGTATGGGATTTGGGCTGGAGGCAGGTATGCGACGCATCAGGATGTGGCTTCGCTGTTTTATGCGCGGTGCGTTGATCTGTATCTGCGGGATGGCGGGTTGATCGGGATGGTGATGCCGCACAGTGCGCTGCAGGCTGGTCAGCATAGCAAGTGGCGGGCGGGGGAGTGGAAGTCGCGGGGTGGCGCGAGGACGTTGAGCGTGAATTTCCAAGTGCGAAAGGCTTGGGACCTTGAGCGATTGGAAACGAACGATTTCTTTCCGGTGCCGTCCTCGGTGGTTTTTGCGAAACGGATGGGTGAGGATGGGACGGCGCGGCCTCTGGCCGGGACGGTTAGCCAGTGGGTGGGGGCGACGGGGGCGGCGAATGTTAAGCGCGTTGATATGGAGATTACAGATACGAGTGCGGGGGTTATGTCTCCGTACGCCAAGTTGTCGCGGCAGGGCGCGACGATTGTTCCGCGCGTGCTTTTCTTTGTGAATGAGGTACCGAATCCGGCGACCGTGCACGTTGGCGGTACGGTAACGTCGGAACCGCGTCGCGGCACGAACGATAAACCACCATGGAAAAATCTGGAACTGGCAAATCTCTACTGCAACACGATTGAAGATAATCATCTTTTTGATGTTCATCTAGGTGAGACGGTAGTACCGTATCGAACGTTATCGCCGCTCAGAGCGATATTGCCTTCGAAAAACGGCGCGGAGAATCTGGACAAGGAGCCAGATTCAAAATATGGGATTGCTACCGGGTCTCTTGGCCGACGGATGCAACAGCGATGGTCCCAGATCAATAGAGTTTGGGAAGAGCATAAGTCCGCAGCGAATCGGCTTTCGTTGTTGGGGCGGCTGGATTATTTTGGCAACCTGTCTGCGCAATTGGAGTGGCAAAACGACGACGTTCGACCGTACCGAATTGTCTACACGAAATCGGGCGAACCGACGGCATCGATTCTGTTTGATGATGAAGCAATCCTCGACCACCTGCTCTATTGGACTTCATGCGCGTCGATCGATGAGGCCTACTTTCTCATCGCGATTATCAACAGCAATACGCTTTACGAAATGGTCAAACCACTGATGTCAAAGGGTCAATTCGGCGCGCGAGATGTCCACAAGCACCTTTGGCGGTTGCCGGTACCTGAGTTCGATGGTGGCGATGCGTCGCATGTGGCGGTGTCTGATGCGGGTCGGCAAGCGGCTGCTGGAGTTGAGCTTGAGTTGGAGAAGCTTCGAGAGGCGCGGCCGGGGTACACGGTTACGATTGCGCGTCGGGAGGTGCGGAAGTGGTTGCGGGAGTCGGCAGAGGGGCAGCGGGTGGAGGAGGTTGTGGGGGTGTTGTTGGGGGGATGAGGGGTGAGGCCCGTTTTAGCGTTGACCGGACAAGTCGGCCAGAGCTGCTTTAAGCGCCTGAAAACACAGTTTCGCAGTGTATTCGTCGGGTTGAAACTCGGATGCCATTTCCGCATAGGGGTGAATGTAGTTCCGAAAATCTCTCAAACCATGGCTGAATTTCTTAACGTCATCTTTCAAAAAACCGGTTTCATTCGCTACGTTGATGAGGTCAGACAGGGACCACCGGTGGAACTGCTTTGGTTTCCCGTCTTCCTTCGGGCACGCGTCAGAACGGTTGAACTTTTCTGGTTGATTTATGGCCAGCCCCAAAAGCGATCCCTCCAACACGCTGCCGCAAAGGAAAATGACGGCCAAATGCGCGCCTGCGGATAGGCAAACTTGGGCTTCTGAGATGCGATGTTGAAGGATTTCGACAACTTTTTGCTCGACTGGCAGATTCTCGATATTCGATACGTCGAATTCTTGATTCAAGAAATCTGCAACGGTAGATTCACTTGAAATGCCGTAGCCTACGGTTGCGTCGCCGGCACCGTTTCGCAGCCTATCGATTGTCTCTCTACCACTCAGGATCAACATTTCGTTAGTCATCCGACCATCCAGCATTGCGTTCGTCTCGTACAAATCCAACAACTCAGACAAAACGTCGCTGACGACCTCGTCTGGTTCTAATTGCCAGAAAGCGCGCATTCTGTTTGCTTTTGAGTTGCCGTAAATTGCAAACCGTTCGTTGTAAATGTCGACGTTGTAATTCTGGAAGAATTGTTCGAATGTGGCGTTAGTGAAGTCCAACACGTAACCACCTTGCATATCCAATACTCTTTCGAAATATGTTTTTTCAGGTGTAGTTAAGCTGCTCAACGGATCACTCCTTCTTGGGCGTGTTCGAACTTGGATTGCCCATGCGATTCATGAGAGGCCCGACGAATGTGCGTTACGAGTTTTTGCCGGACTTCGTGAATCGGTTCAATTAACGGTTAGTCCGATTCATAAGACGAACTTCCACTAGTTTTCAGTATAGAGATGACGCTAATCGCGACCTTGGTGAGTGGCCGGATTGACTCGGGGCATCGCTCCTACTTGCCTCCCGCGTATACCCCGCTCGCTGCGCTCGCGCCCCTTTCGTGGGACGAAAGGGGCATAAAAGAGAACCTGCGGCACTGAAAATTGGTGCCGCAGGTGAAACGTTGGTCTGTGTTTGTTTTTAGTAGTCGTCGGCTGACAACGGGCCGCCGTCGGACCCGGCGCCTGCGTCGGCGTTTGCCGGGTCAGATGCCTCTTCCCAATCGTCGGGGCGGTCATCTTCTCCGCGGCTCTGCCAGAAGGCGTCGTTGTTGGGGTTCATCTGGTTTGCGTGGTTGTCGTCGTTTCTTCCGGTCAAACTATCAGTCTCCTTTTGCTAGGTTCAAGTCGTTGTTTGTGTAGCGGCGGTGGTAGATTGCCGCGTTTCTGATTATATTTTTCGATATTGTTGGTTGATTTGTTTGGAGAGGGGCGCTGGTTTCCGGCCGCGCATTCCCCGTTGACGCGATTTATGACTGGAGTCCGAGGAACGGCGTGTGGTGAATTGCGACCATCTTGCCCTTCCCCGCCTCCCGCATACCCCGCTCGCTTCGCTCGCGCCCCTTTCGTCCCACGAAAGGGGCGGGTTGGGTCATGAGTCGTACAATGATCTGAGAGCATACGGCAGGTGAGATGGAGGAGTAGCGATGGTTCAATCTGTGAAAGCCACTTACAAGGACGGGGTTTTGGAGCCTTCGGAGTCGCTTGATCTTGAGGATGGTGATGCGGTGATGTTGTCGATATCGGTTGAGGGTGGCGCGGAGGATGGGGATGCGACCGAGTCGGTGTCGGTTGGTGGGAATGGTGAAGACAATTCAGCATCAGTAAAGTCGGTAAGTGAGAAGCCGACGGACTTTCAGGCGCTGCACGAGATGATCAGACGGATACGCGAGTCGGTACCGGCCTCGGCGTGGGACAACGTTCCGTCGGACGGTGCAAGGAATAAGAAGCACTATTTGTATGGTCATCCGAAAGAGGATGAGGAATGAGGTTGGTGTTTGCGGACTCCGGCTATTGGATTGCATCGATAAATTTTGGTGATCAGTTAAGCGAAAGATCGGCGGCGGTGGTGAACTCCTTGGGGACATGTCGGCTCATTGCTAGCGAAATGGTGCTCATCGAGGTTCTGAATCATTTTACTGGTCGGGGCTCGTTAGCGCGATCAGCGGCTTGGGAAGTTGTCGAGAACTTGAGGATGAATACCGACATCGATGTGATTCTGTTGACGCGCGCGCAGTTCGCAGCGGCTGTTGATCGTTACGGAAGTCGTTTGGATCAGAGTTGGAGCTTGGTGGACTGCTCGAGTTTCGTGTTCATGGAGGAGCGGGGTATTCGGGATGCGTTGGCGTATGATGTCGACTTCGTGCAGGCGGGTTTCAACGCGTTGTTGCGGTCGGGTTGATGCAGTCATAATTTCACGAGTTTGAACGAGACGCCCGTCGCACTCTGATCGCGTGTGTGGCGCCCCGTCACTCCCCGCGCATATCCCGTTCGCGCTCCTTTCGTTGGACGAAAGGGGCATGAAGGGTTAATCATTTGCGACTTGGTTTCGACAAGCCTTCTTCGGCAGCCGCCCGAGCTAGTGCGTCGTCTAGAGTCGCTAGTTGGGCGTCGCGTCTTATTGCGAGTTCGAGGTACATTGCGTCGTAGAACGTGAGACGGTGATCTCTAGCAAGTCCCATCGCTGCGTCGAAATCGGGTTCCTGATCAACGTGAATTGGCAGAGTATTCAAATCGGCTAAGCGGGCTGCCACTTGATTGGGTGCTATGCGACCTCGTCGTTCTGCTGCGAGCAGAGCATTACGAATTTCCAAGTGCCACAGTTGCGGTACGACAGCTCCTGGCTCCGCAACGGCGCCAAACGGAGCGAAAGCATCGGGTACATCCTCATCCTCGAGGAGCCATGCGACAGCAACCGAGGCGTCGAGCACCATCGCTGTCAATAGCGGTGTCCTTCATGTCGGAGGGCGAGAATCTCGTCTCTTGTCATACCCACATGGTCCCAAGTCGCGCGTCGTTTCAGAAAGCGTTCGACCGCGGCTCGGCGTTCGGCGCGTTCTTGGTCGGCGGCGGGAACTAGGTGGGCGATTTTCTTGCCGTGGCGAGTTATGACTACGGTTTCGCCGCGTTCTACGGTGCGGAGGAGTTCCGCTAGGCGCGCTTTCGCTTCGGTGGCTTGGACTTGGATCATGATGAAGCCTCTAACCAGTCATTTTAACCATACAAAATACCGTCTGTGGTTTCGTCGAAAGAAACCCTGGCAAGATTGGGTTTTAAGCGACAGGATTCGACCAGAAGCGTCCGGGGCTGATAAATTGGTCGGCGGCGTTGGGGCCCCAGGTGCCGCGTTCGTAGGGGTAGAGTTGGACGGCGAGTTCGGTTTCCCATGCTTGGATGTATGGGTCGACTACTGCCCATGAGAGTTCGATTTCGTCGGAGCGGGTGAAGAGCGATGCGTCGCCGGCTACGGCGTCTAAAAGGAGTCGTTCGTAGGCGTCGCGCATACCCATCGGGAATTTGTACTCGAGCTCTTGGGCTTCGGCTTGTAGACTAGGGCCGGGTTTCTTGTTGTCGATAGTGAGGCGTATCGCCTCGTCGGGTTGGATGACGATTCTGAGCATGTTTGGGACGAGGCCGGATTCGTCCTCGACATCGAAGATTCGGTGCGGAGGTTGGCGGAACTGGATCGCGACCTCTGTGTATTTGGTTCTCAACGCCTTGCCGGATCGGAGGTAGAAGGGGACGCCTTGCCAGCGCCAGTTGTCTACGAATAGGCGCAGTGCGGCGTATGTCGCGGTGGCCGAAGCTGGAGATACGCCGTCAAGCTGTCGGTAGCCGCGGTATTGGCCTCGGACCGAATTCGCAGCGGCCTCGCGGGGATTAGGTTTGCGGATGGAGGTTAGGACTTTCGCCTTTTCGTCGCGCAGGGAGTTTGCATCGTTGGTTGCCGGTGGTTCCATTGCGACCAACGCGAGCAGTTGCAGAAGGTGGCTCTGGAACATGTCGCGGAGTACGCCCGCGTGTTCGTAGTACGCGGCGCGATCGCCGACATCGAGGTCCTCTAACACAGAGATCTGGACGTGATCGATGTAGTTGCGGTTCCACAGCGGTTCGAAGATCGTGTTGCCGAACCGGAAGACGATCAGGTTCTGGACCGTGTCTTTGCCGAGGTAGTGATCGATACGGAAGAGTTGGTGTTCGGCGGCACGGGTATGTATCGCTTCGTTTAGGTGCCGCGCAGACGCAAGGTCGGTTCCGAACGGCTTTTCCACCACGAGCCGCCTGACGCCGTTTGTTTCGTCCAACATCCCCGCGTCCGCCAAAGCGTTGATGGTGCTCTCATAGAGGGTCGGAGATAGCGCGAGGTAGTAAAGTCGGTTGTCCTCGACACTATCGCCAGCGGTCTCATTGACGAATTGATCCAAACGTCGCAGTGAATCCACGTCGTTGGACGACCCTTGGAAGTACTTGACTTGCCTCGCGAATTCGAGCCAGCTTTGCGCGTCGGAGGAAAAGCTGTCGGTTGCGACGTCGAAGAGTAGTTTCCGATAGGACTCGTCGTTCAGTGGGGAACGGGCGAATGCAACGAATCGGCATCGTTCTGGCAGTGCGCCGATGGAGTGCAGGTGGAACAGCGCAGGGGCGAGTTTGCGCTGGGTGAGGTCTCCGGACGCCCCGAAGATAACGATGGTGAACTGCTGTTTCTGGTTATCCGCCATCTGCTTTTCTGACGCTGTGACCGCCGAACGCGTTGCGCATCGCGGCGAGCGAGCGTCCTCCAAATGGGTTCTCTTGCCGGGACCTGAAGCGCATCTGCAATGCTAAGGTAATCACCGGCGCGGGCACGGCCAACTCCACGGAGGCATCGACGGTCCAGCGGCCTTCGCCCGAGTCTTCTACGTATGAAGACAGCGCGTCTAAGCCCGGATCCGCCTTCAGTTCATCTGCGGTTAGGTCCAGAAGCCACGACCTTATGACGCTGCCGTAGCGCCAGTTTTCGCATATCGCTCCCAAGTCGAGATTGAATTCAGATTTGGCTTCGAGCAGCTCTAAACCCTCGGCGAAGGCTTGCATCATGCCGTACTCGATGCCGTTGTGGATCATCTTGACGTAGTGCCCGGAGCCGCTGGGTCCAACGTACAGGTTGCCGTCTGATTCAGGTGGCGCGAGGGTTTTGAAAATCGGCAGGTTGCGCTCGTAGGCGTCTCGATTGCCTCCGATGGTGAGGCAGTAGCCGTTTTCGAGGCCCCACACTCCGCCGCTCGTACCGCTGTCCAACATGTCGATGCCGAGTTCAGCCATCTGCTCCGCGCGACGCGTCGATTCTTTGTAATTGGAGTTGCCGCCGTCAATCAGAGTGTCACCGGCCGACATGTGATTAGACAACTCATCGACCGTCGATTGGGTGATTGCACCGGCTGGGACCATGATCCAAACGGTTCGTGGTTTATCTAGCATCTCGACGAGGGCATCGAGAGATGTTTTGCCGGTACCGCCGTGGGATTCCAGTTCGGACAGCGCTCCGGGATCGAGGTCGAATCCCACAACGTCGTGCCCGTCGCGCAAGAGGCGCTGGGCCATATTTCCACCCATCCGGCCGAGGCCGACCAATCCGATCTGCATCTTTTTTTCTCCTTAAACCGAAACGTGTTCGGCGCGCATTGCATCAGCGATCGCCAACAGACGCGATGCAATTGCCGAAGCTACGTCGCTCGAGCTGAGCGTCGATTGGGCGAATTGGTTCAAACAAGTCGCGTAAGTCTCGCCGCCAACAATCACTTTTGCGTTACCTGGCATCGAGGCGATCACATCGGTCGCATTCAACACGGCCGGCGGTACAACATCGAGTTCGTTGCGTTGGTTACGGAATGCAGGCCAGAAGATCGATTCGAGAGCGAAGCCCGCCATGACATCGTTCCGATCGTCGATGTGGACGCGCGCGCTCAACGCTTCGGCAACGATTCTCACAGTAGGCATGTTCATTACCCAGATCGAGGGATCTAGACCGGCATCTTGGAATATCGTGATCGTCCGCAGCGCGTTCTCCGACTGAATCAATGGATCGGGCCACTCACCACGCGGTTTGCGAATGTCCCATCCGATATCGACTCCAAACGTGGACGCGAAGTCGTAAATGCTAATGTGCTTGTCGATCGGCGACATGGATCTTGCCATCTTGCTGGGGCTGCTCACGGCACTAATCTGACCCATCTCGCTCGCCGCGTTGTTCACCCGAAGCAACAACACGTCGGGCTTGAACTTTTCGGTGACCTCGGTGATCTCTTCGATCGTTGCTTCGAGGTAACCGCGGGGATCGAAATCGAATTCCAACATTGTCGGGGTATTGCAGGCTAACGCTCGGAATAGCGAACCCTCGCCGATGTCCGCATCGAGCCAAAGCAGGGTTTCGCGTCGGTCTAGCCCTTCTGCGAATGACAATTCAAGGGCGTCCAGCAATAAGTCGACGAGCCTTACGAGGCGGGCACGATCTTCAGGATCTGAACGGTCCAATCGCAAACCTCGTTCGAGGTCCGCGGCGTTGAGTACGAATTCGGGTTTCAAGACGCCACCTTGGTACGTATCAGAGTCGTTGGTTGATCATTGCACTGATACCGGAGATTTCGTCGGACGGGTCAGCGTGCAATCTAACCAATTCGGCGCGTCGACCTTTTTCTAGGCATGCCTGGACGTCTCCCGCGGCCTGGGCGGTCAATAGGCGACCGAGTGAGAAATTTTGACCTGGCACTAGGACATCGATATTGGATTCTTGTGTTAATGCGAGCAGATGCACGGAGTTCGGTCCGCCTTTGTGCAGTTGGCCCGTCGAATGCAGATAGCGCGGCCCGTATCCAAAGGTCGTTGCTGCTCCAGTCGCATTACTGATCGCAGTGCGCAATCCGCCGGCCGCGCTGGTCAACGCGTTCGATTCTGGTAGGAACGCGGCGATAGCGACATAGTCGCCTGAAGTTGCATTGGCCACGATTGCCTCGACCGTTTGGGTCAACGATTCCGAGTATCCGCGTTGGTCGTCATTAGATTCAAGCGCTTGGCGCGCAAGTTGCTTCGCAGACTCGACATCTGGTTGGTCGAAGGGATAGACGCCAATGGCGCAAGCCGCGACTGCTGTCGCGAACTCCCAGCGGAAGAATTCGCCAGCTAAGAAAGCGCGATCAGCGACTTCGATTTCGTAGGTAGGGTGCGAGTCGAACGCCGGGTTGGCCGGCGTTGGTTCGTCGGCGAGGTTGATGATTACGAACTGACGATCATCGCCATAAGACTCTGCTGGCAATATCGGTTCGCCAGCGACGGGTATCAATCCTCGGCCGTTCTTGCCTGTCGATTCGGCCAACAATTGCTCCAACCAGAGCCCGAAACGATCCAACTCAGGTGACACGGCGAACGTCACCTTGTCGCGGCCCCGCAATGCGTTGTGGGCCATGAACAACCCGAGTTCGATGCCGGGGTTGGTCTCATCTTCTCGTCTGCACTGATCCGCCATGGCCATCGCGCTGGCCGTCATCTCGTCGGTTGGCATGCCGCAAATCGAAGCCGGAAACATTCCGAAAGCAGACAGCGCCGAAAACCTGCCGCCAACGTTCGCCGGGGTTTCGATGTGAGCCGCGAACTCGCCGTTAGCTGCGCGTGCGGCCAGCGGGGTGCCGGAGTCTGATAGCGCCACGAAATGGGTCGATGGATCGCCAACACCGGCTTCGTGCAGAGCATCGCGGAATACGCTCTCCAATGACAGCGGCTCGACCGTCGTCCCAGATTTGCTCGCGACGGCGAATGCCGCAGAGGTTAGATCGATACTGGCGAGCGCGTCTTCGATTGCCGTGGGGTTTACGGTGTCGAATACATTGAGTGCAGGTTCGGTGTCGGGAAACAGACTGCTCAACACTTCGGGTGTCAAGCTACTGCCGCCCATGCCCAGAATATTCAGCGATGTGATGCCATCGAACGCAGGACGGTGGTCTTGGTTCGCGAGCCCGATCCCGAAACGCAACGATCCCGGGAGGTTCAACCAACCCATCCAATCTCCACCGCCACCGGGAGATGGTTCAGTCCACAGTGAATCGTCACGCGCCCAGATGCGTCGCACGATATCAGCGATGCAGGCGCGCGTTCTGTTCCTGATGATGGTGTCCGTCACCAACCGACGCTCCGATGGCAACGTCTATCCGACGCTGGCGAGGGCAGCGACTTTGGCGTCGATGCGAGCCATCAGGCTGTCCCAAGAGTCGGCGAATTTGTCTACACCCTCGACGAGGAGTTGATCCGTAACGGCGGCGTACGAGACTCCTTCTTCGGCGAGTTGTGCGAGTTGTGCTGCCGCTTCGTCGACGCTAGAGGTGAGCGCTTCGGAGATCGTACCCGTTTCGAGGACGTCTTCGACTGTTGGTAAAGGCAAAGTGTTGACAGTTTCCGGTCCCAACAGGTTGTCGAAGTAAAGCGTTGGCGGATATTCAGGATTTTTCACGCTGGTTGAAGCCCAGAGCGGACGTTGCGCTTGTGCGCCGATCGTGTTTAGTGAGAAGAAGCGCGTGTTGTCTTGCAAGTCGCGAGCGAAAATGCTTTGAAATTCTCGGTACGCGATCTTAGCGTTTGCGATGCCGATCTTCCCGATCAAGTCACTGTCATCGGGAAGCAATTCGTCGGCCAACGTGTCGACTCGACTTACGAAGAACGACGCCACCGATGCGATCCGTGCTGGCGAGCCATTGCCAACGTTGGAATATTTGGTGATGCCGTCCAAATACGCGTTGGCAGCGGTTTTGTACGCGTCCAATGAGAAGAGCAGTGTGACGTTTACGTTGATACCTTCGGAGATCAAGGTCGTGATGGCCGGCGCGCCTTCGGGGGTACCCGGAACCTTGATCATGATGTTTGGTCGATCGACGGCTGCCCAAAGCCTTCGCGCCTCGGCGATGGTTCGATCGGTGTCGTGTGCCAGGTGTGGGTTGACCTCTATAGAGACGAACCCATCGCGGTAGTTCAACGCTTCGTAGGTCGGACGGAGGATGTCGGCGGCGTCTCTGACGTCTTCGACGGCGATACGCTCGAATATTACCTCGGCAGAGCTTCCATCCCGCGCGTGCTCGGCAAGCCGGTCGTCGTAGACATCGCTTCCTGCGATCGCGCCGTCGAATATGGTCGGATTGGTGGTTATACCGCGTAATCCCTGGTCGACGAGTTCATGGATGTCGCCGCCTTCGATCATGTCTCGGCTGATCTGGTCAAGCCATACTGCTTGACCAAGTTCTGCTGCCAATTCGATATTGTTTTTGCTTTGCGCCATCTTGAGCCTCGTGCTGTCTCTGGAAGTCAGGAATTCGACCTGATGATGTCATTTGGATCCGAAGTTTTGTGCTTCGATTTTGTTGAGTTTTTGGAGGCGCCGGTGGAATCGGACCTCTTCGCCCATCTCTGCAGAGAGAAATGCCTCCACCAGTTCAGTGGCGATCGCATCGCCGACGACTCTTCCGCCGATGCAGAGTACGTTCATGTCGTCATGCACTACGCCTTGCGCGGCGGAATAGGTGTCATGGCACACAGAAGCGCGCACGCCTCGGAATTTGTTCGCGGTTATGGCGGCCCCGATACCGCTGCCGCAGAGCATGACGCCGCGGTCGGAGTCACCGGATTGCACGGAAGCAGCCACTGGTGTGGTGCAGTCGGGGTAGTCGTCTTCTGCGTCGTATTCGTGAGCACCGAGGTAAATGGCCTCATGTCCGGCAGATTCGATAGTCGAGATAACCGATTCGCGCAGGTTGAATCCAGCGTGATCAGCGCCTACTGCTACTCGCATAGGTAGTCAATACCTCGGGTCACCTCAAGGCACATTAAGTGGAAGTGCCAACTACGCGGTAATGATACAACTGGGTATTTTGGCGGAAGATGACAATCGCGGCGGTGTGTGTGCGACTGTGATATCGGTTTCTAAGTTCTTACAGCAAAGAACTCGCCGGAGTTTCCAAGTTCTCAACGATGAAACGCAAGTTGGCCATCACGATGTCGCTAAGCGCGGAGGCGCCGTAGTGGTTAATGCCGATGCCCCCCGTGGGCATGACAGACACGACATTCCGAAGAATCCAATTACCATGACGAACTCTAATGCGTCTCAATCGACATCGAGGTTCAATTCAATCCGCTTGAGTACATGGATCAAAAGAACTTGAATTTTCTGTTCGTTGACCGCATCCCCGCGAAACCGTGCCCCGCGAGTTCGCTTCGCTCCCTCGAATCCTAGCCACCGATCGCTTGCATTTAATTGATACATGTGTAATAATCTGACTCATAAGACGAACGTCGCGCACGAGCATAATGCTGCGTGAGCGCGAACCATTCCGAAGGGTTCGGCGATTTCCCCGGGCCCTGCGGTGCGGTGTAGGCGAGTGGAGGCACTACGTCCTCTGACAGTACACCTCGTTGAGCCAAACTCGGAACTCGACGCGCGTTACGTGAGTTTGACAGGAATCGAAACCTCGACCTGTGTGGAAGCGAGGTAGATGCCGCGGAACGGGCGACCCTCGGTCGGGGAACCTGTGTGATAGGGCACGGTGGCTTGTGTCCTACGCGTCATCGGCCTCAGACTGGCGGAGGCCAGGTTGAGACGCTACCGGTAGCAACCGTATCTGCGGGTCGGAAGGCAGACGCCACCAACGTCTGAACCCCGGCTCGCAGGTGCAAAAACAAAAGCCCGTCGCCACCAGCGACGGCACCAAAGGACCGTCCAACCAACACCCAATCAGCGGCGAAAAACCAACCCCGAACCACATAAATTGAGCTACCGGTCATGTCATTCTGAACAGAGCGTAGCAGAGTGAAGAATCTGAAACGAAAGCACCCGCACGAGGTGTTGAGATTCCTCGCTTTGCTCGGAATGACATAAACGTCGACGCCACCTAAATCGATCCTCGCGAACGCCATGGTCTTTCAGGATCGGGTCGCAGATGACGGCGTCGAACATCTGCATATGGTTTGCGGTCCCGAGATCGCTGATCCGCAGGCTAAGGTTCTCGCTTCTTGGCGTGACGTTCTGGAGATCAACTGCTGGCCAATCTTCGCAATCGCGCGCGACATTCTCAGCCGTATGTCGCCTCAAGACGCGGTTCGGATAATGCGAGTCTTGCGCGAGATGGCGGGGCAGGTTTCGGCCTCTGGTGCGAATATCGCGCATTATTTGACCGGCCAGATCTTCCAGCGGCTCATCGCGGACCGGAAGTATCTTGCCACTTTTTACACTTTGCCGCCTTCAGCCGCGTTGCTAGCCCGGTTGGCGGTTTCCAAGATGCGGGATGTCGATATATACGACCTGCTCGGTTTCGACTCGGAAGTTTACGAAGGTGTTCGTCGGTTGACTGCCAAGTGGTGTGCAGAGCCGTCGATGCATGGCGGAAAGCCGCGGCCGAAGGGTGCGAGCTGGTGATAATCGTTGGAGAGCGAGTCGGCCTACCCTACTTTACAACCTTGGGTTTCGGCCTTCTCCGAAATGACGAAGGGACGAATCGGGTTTTAGTCGAGACCCATGTCTAAGCAGATCTGCTTTTCGGTCTTCTTTGGAATGCTGGCGATGAGATCGGCGAGGCTTTTCTCGTATCTTGCTTTCGCCTGGGCCTCACGGATCTTGCTTTCGACCATTCGTCTCTCAGCCTCAGTTCCACATGCGAGACACTTCTTGAGGGATATCGACACGCCAGTGTAGTTGCCTTCGTGATCGCGTTCCTTGAGCGTGAAATTCGTCGTAATCTGTACTCCGCACGTGCGGCACGACCCAATTACGGATTCGTTGTGGGTTTCTGGGGTTTTTGACTCTGTGGACATCAGTATCAAGGATTCTAACGGTTTATTGAACTAGGGTGTGTGCGGGCATCCCCTGCGAAATTCGCTTCGCTCTTTCGCGTCCCCTTACGCTTCGCGAAGGGGACGGTGGTTGTCGCCGAGATGGCGAGAAAAGGCGTGCTTTATTGATTCTGGATTCCCGCGTCCGCGGGAATGACGGGAGTTTTGCAATGGTCTCACGGCGGGGAGAGGGGATTTTCCCTCCCTCCCCCTCTGGATGGACGTTCCGTCCGCTGAAATGCCGGCTTTCGCCAGAATAGCGGTGGTTTTGCAAACGTCCCGCGAGGGGAGAGGGAATTCTTCCCCCACGAACGACGGAGGAATTGTTCAAAGCAATGAACGGGCGGCGTTGGCTACGTTATCGACAGTGAAGCCCAAGTTGGACATTACGATGTCGCCGGGGGCGGATGCGCCGTAGCGGTCGATGCCGATGGTTGCGCCGTCGAAGCCGGTGAAGCGTTCCCAGCCGATGGTGGTGCCGGCTTCTACGGAGACGCGGGCTCGGACTGTCGAGGTGAGGACGGATTCGCGGTAATCATCGGGTTGCGCTTGGAAGAGTTCCCATGACGGCATGGAGACGGCGCGGGCGGCGACGCCTTCTTGTTGGAGTTTTAGGGCTGCGCCGAGGGCTAGCTGGGTCTCGGAGCCGGTCCCGATGATTATCACTTCGGGTTCATCGTCGGTGTCGGTGATGACGTATGCTCCGCGTTGGACGTAGCCGCGTGCGTAACTCTGCGAGCCTAGCGATGAAAGTTGTGGCAGGTTTTGTCTCGTCAGGATCAGCGCCGTGGGTCCTTGGCGGTTTTCGATGGCGATTCGCCACGCTTCGAACGTTTCGTCGGCGTCGGCAGGTCTGATGACGGTCAGGTTGGGTATCATCCGCAGACCCATGAGTTGCGAGATCGGTTGGTGCGTCGGGCCGTCTTCGCCTAGTCCGATTGAATCGTGGGTGAATACCCAGACGCACGGCGCGTGTGAAAGAGCTCCAACTCGAATCGCAGGACGCATGTAGTCGGAGAAGATTAGGAAGGTCGCCGCGTAAGGTATTACGCCGCCGTGGAGCGCCATCCCGTTCGAAATCGAGCCCATGCCGTGTTCTCGTACGCCGAAGTGGAGGTTTCGTCCGTCGGGCAATTCGGGGGAGAATGAGCCACGGCCATCGACCTCAGTGTTGTTGGATTCGGCTAGGTCGGCTGAGCCGCCAATTAGACGGGGGAGACTAGGTGTGATGGCGTGGAGGGCTCCGCCGGAGACGGCTCGGGTTGCGATGGGTGAGTCGTGTGTGCCGACGAGCCGGTTGAGAGCATCGTCCCATCCTTCGGGCAGGATGCTGAGGATGTCCATGAAGAATCGGTCAGCGAGTTCGGGGTGTTCCTCTTTGTAGGCGTCGAACTGGGCGTGCCACTCGTTTGAGAGAGCTTCGCCGCGTTCGATAGCGGAGTGCATGTGGTCGTGGACGTCGGATGGCACCTCGAAGGGATCGTATTCCCAACCGAGTTGGGTGCGGGTGAGGGCAACTTCGTCGCCGCCCATGGCTTTACCGTGGACTGCGCCGGTGCCGGCTAGGTTGGGGCTTCCGTAGCCGATGACGGAGCGGACGGTGACAAGGGTTGGTTTGTCGGGTTCGTCATCGGCGGCGTTGAGGGCGTTAACGATGGCGTTGAGGTCGTTGCCGTCGACGGGATCGAGGATGTGGAAGCCGTAGGCTTCGTAGCGTTTGGAGACGTCTTCGCGGAAGGCTTTGTCGGTATCGCCTTCGATGGAGATCTGATTGTCGTCGTAGATGACGACGAGTTTTCCCAGTTGTAGGGTTCCGGCGAGGGATGCGGCTTCAGACGCGACGCCTTCCATCATGTCGCCATCGGAGCAGATGGCGAAGGTGCGGTGGTTGACGATCTCATGTCCGGGTCGGTTGTAGGTGTTGCCGAGGATTTTTTCGGCGAGGGCGAAGCCGACGGCGTTGCCGAGGCCTTGGCCTAGCGGACCGGTCGTGGCTTCGACACCGGCGGTGAGACCGTATTCGGGATGGCCCGGCGTCTTACTCTCCCACTGCCTGAAGTCTTGGATTTCATCCAGAGGTAGTTCGTATCCGGTGAGGTGGAGCATCGAGTAGAGGAGCATCGATGCGTGGCCGGCTGAGAGGACGACTCGGTCTCGGTTGGCCCAAGCGGGAGTGCCGGGGGCGTGTCGTAGGACGTGGTGCCATAGGGCGTAGGCGGTTGGAGCGAGTCCCATAGGAGCGCCCGGGTGGCCGCTGTTGGCCTTCTCGACGGCATCGATGGATAGGAAGCGGATGGCGTTGATTGACCGCCAAGCGACATCGCTGTTGATGGTGGGTTCGGAGAGGGTTTGTGCGTTTGACAAGGCGGGCAGGGGTGAGTGTTTGGCGATTCGGACGCGCCGAGTTACGAAATCGGCAACCTAACCGATTGTATTAGGGCGCGGGGAGATTCGTCGCCGTCGCTGGGCAAGAGGATACTGTGAAGTTTTGTATTCTTTCAAGTGAGGTCGCGTACCCGCTATCTCAAGTGGCCGGAGGGAGGCGCCGCATCCATTTTGCTCCAAAGCTCAGTGGTCGATGCGACGACCAATTACCTTGCCAAAGGAACCTCCGGCCAACTCCCAATCGTCCCCGTTCCCTGCTAATTGGCTCGAGGTTTGTTGCACCAATTAGTTCGCAATCAAGGGGCTGTCCAGACGTATCCGGCCGGGAGGCGTGTCGCTGCCCGACTCGCTGAATGTCCCCAAGCCCTAGTTAGGATGCTGTTCGAATCGGTTACGCGCCGGCAATGTTGAGTCGTACGGAGTAGAGGGATACGTCGCCGCAGATGTAGAGGGTTTTGCGGTCTTCGTCGCCGAAGGTGCAGTTGGCGGTGCGTTGTTCGGGGATGAGGATCTTGCCGATCAGCTCGCCTTCGGGTGTTAAGCAGTGGATGCCGTCGTGTGCGCTCGTCCAGATGTTTCCTTGCACATCGCAGCGGAAGCCGTCGGCGATGCCCGGTCTGACGACGGCGAAGATGCGGAAGTTGCTGAGCGATTGGCCGTCGGAATTAACATCGAAAGCGGCTACGTTGCGCGGTTCCCCGCTGTCGGCGACGTAGAGGATCGATTCGTCGGGTGAGAAGGCTAGGCCGTTAGGGCGGTCTAGCTCGTTGACGACGATGGAGATGTTGCCGGTTTCGGGTTCGAGGCGGTAGACGTAGTTGCCGTCAAGTTCGGACTCGCGTGCGTTGCCTTCGCGTCCGCTAAGTATGCCGTAAGGAGGATCGGTGAACCAGATTGTGCCGTCGGATTTGACGACAAGATCGTTCGGCGAGTTGAGCTTCTTGCCCTCGAAGCTGTCGACCAAGATGTGGTGTTCGCCGTCGTGCTCCAATCTACTGATGGCGTGCCGGAGGTGTTCGCAGGTGACCAGACGGCCTTCGTTGTCGACGGTGTTGCCGTTGCTGAAGTGGCTGGGTTCGCGGAACGTCGTGGTTTCGCCGCTGTCCGGGTCGTATCGGAGCATCCGGTTGTTGGGTACGTCTGAGAAGACTACGAAGCCGTCGGAGCCGTTGCGGGCCGGGACGTAGGCTGGGCCTTCTGCCCACTCGGTTCCGATGTAGTGTTTGTGGATCTCGACATCGTCTCCGCCGATTAGGTCTCGGAAGCTGGGATGGATGATGACTGCTCCGGAGCGAAGATCGGCGTCGGAACGGAACTGGTTGCGGTTTTGCCAGGTTTTGTTGGGTGCGAGGGACATGTTAGTTCTTTAGATGCTTTTTCGTTCTGATGTCGGCCCCCATTACCTTAATCCACTGCCGTCAGGGAGTTGAGACAGTTTCCAAGAGTTCCTGCAAAGGCATATCGGCGAGGGACTCCAAGCGCATGTCGGCTTCGTGAAATGACAGATTTTTGGTCATCGGCCCGGGCACTGCGACGCAATAGAGTCCGGCGCGTTTCGCGGCTTTAACTCCAGGCAGGGAATCTTCGAGTGCGAATGCTTGGTCGACCGTGACGCTGAGGTTCGAAACGGCGGCGAGGTACGCAGCAGGATCGGGTTTCGCGCGGCCCACGTCGTCGCGACAGACGATGGTCTCGAAGCGATGTGCGAGTCCTAACTGATCGAGTCTGTCGACGACCCATGATCGCCTGGAACCGGATGCGATTCCCACACGGATTCCTAGCTGCTCTGCAGCGTGAATGTAATCTTCGACCCCCGGCATCGGCGCGGCGTCTTCGAGCATTTCAAGATGGAGGGCTCGCTGGCGTTTGCGCAACTCGGCGCGATCGATTGGCTTGCCGGTCAATTCGGCGAGGTGTTGGTCGATGTTGAAGTCTTGGGTGGAGTCGCCTATGATCGGCAACCACGTAGATAGAGCCAGTTCGACACCGTGGTCGCGATATATCGTTTGCCAAGCCTCGTAATCGGTCGTTTCGGTATCGAGGATCAGGCCGTCGAAGTCGAAGACGATGGCTTTGATGTGATTCATAGAGCAAAGACAATGTGTGGTCGCGCGCCAACCACCGAGCCCCTCTGGAATCCGGCCTACGCCGGATTGACGGTGGTTGTGTTTAAACGCCAGAGGCGGAGGTGTCAGCCGTTATGCACCCTGCGCGTTTAGGTCTATGGACCAGAGGGAGGATGTGGCTCCGATGAATAGGCGTTGGCGGTCGGACATGCCGAAGGCGCAGTTCGCCGCGACCTCTGGCGTGAGGATCTTACCGATCAAATCCCCATTGGGATTGAAGACTTGGATGCCATCGCCGGTAGAAACATAAAGGTTGCCGTCGGTGTCGCAGCGGAATCCGTCTGGGACGCCGGGTTCGATATCGACGAACACACTAGGATTGACAAGCATTTCGCCGCCGGGTGTCACGTCGAAGCTCATGACGCGGTGGTTGCGGAATTCACCGTGGGTCCTGCCTGTGTCGCCGACGTAGAGGACTGATTCGTCCGGCGAAAATGCGATGCCGTTTGGTTTGTCGAAGTCCTCTGAAACCACGGTTATCGCCATCGTATCGCCGTCGACTCGAAAGACGCGGTTGCGGTCCTGTTCGGGCTTGTCGCCATGACCAAATTCCGGGTGCAGAAAGCCGTAATCCGGGTCGGTAAACCAAATCGATCCATCTGATTTGACCACCACATCATTCGGCGAAGTCAGTTTTCCACCCATGTAGCTATCGGCCACCGGTACCAATGATCCATCGTGTTCGAGACGCACCACGGATCGGCCACGCGTCAGACACGACAATACTCGGCCTTCCAAGTCGACAGCGTTGCCGTTTGCGCAATCCGACGGTTGGCGGAAGATTCCCAAACCCGACGACTCGTCCCATTTCACGATGCGGTTGTTGGGGAAGTCGCTGACGATGACGTAGTTTCTGGACGGCAACCAGCACACGCCTTCGGCGAACACGAGGTCGCTGGTCAACAGAGTAAGTTCTGGCGAATCGCCGAGGATCCGTTTGAACTCGTCGGCGTAGATTTCGAAAGACCCGGACATTACATCAACTCCCGTGTGCTTTGACTCAGATCAAGGTCATGTGTCGCGCTGTGCGAAGTTTAACTCAAACCTAAGGTAGCTTTTCGGATTTGCGTCGCCAAGTGTTAACCTACGCGCATTGACTATATCGTCCAAATCTAGACCAACAGAGGCCCCAAATGAAGATGTACGTAGCAGGTGATTGGGTGGATCGCGACAACCGTATGGATGTCATCGATCCGTTCTCAGGTGAACCGTTTGACACAGTGCCGAGCGCATCGGTTGAGGACATCGTACTCGCCGCGAGGGCCGCGGAAGAAGGCCGTGCGCAAATGGCGCGTCTGACGGGTATGGACCGTTACGAGATACTCACCCGCGCAGTCGAAATTATGAATGCCCGCAAGGAAGATCTCGGGCAGACGATCACCCGGGAAGAAGGCAAAGTCATCTCTGAAGGTAGGTTGGAAGTAGACCGCGCGGTGCAGACAATGACCTGGTCGGCGGAAGAGGCCAAGCGACTGCGGGGTGAGACAATCCCGCTCGACGCATCTCCCGGCAACGCGGGCAAGTTCGGCTTCACAGTTCGAATTCCCGTCGGCATCGTAGCGGCGATCGCGCCGTTTAACTTCCCCCTCAACCTTGTAGCTCACAAAGTCGGGCCCGCAATCGCGGCCGGCAACGCGGTCATCATCAAACCGGCATCTGACACGCCGCTGTCGGCGTTGAAACTTACCGAGATACTGCTCGAAGCTGGTGTGCCAGATATGGCAGTTCAGTGCATCACCGGATCGGGAGCAACAATCGGCGACGCACTCGTGTCGCAACCCAATGTGCGGAAGGTCACGTTCACTGGCTCACGGGAGATCGGCGAGCGAATAACCAAGATGGCGGGGTTGAAGAAGGTGACGATGGAACTCGGTTCAAACTCGCCATTGATCGTCATGCCAGATGCCGACATGGACAAGGTTGCCGCAGCGACGGCGCAGAGCGGTTACGCGAATGCCGGCCAGGTATGCATCTCGACACAGCGCGTCATCGTCCAAGAATCTGCATACGGAGATTACATCGACGCTTTGAAACCGCAGGTTGAAGCGCTGTCGTACGGTGACCCCATGCAGGACGCGACGAATATGGGACCCCTCGTGCGAGAAGCTGATGCAGTAAGGGTTGAGAATTGGATCAATGAGGCGGTCGACGCCGGTGCGAATCTCGTCTCGGGCGGTACGCGCAACGGTGCGATCATGACCCCTACGATCCTGTCCGATGTCGACCCGGATATGCGTATTTCACGCGAAGAGGTGTTCGGGCCAGCGGTCGCGATCACTCCGGCGGCGGACATCGACGAAGCGATCGAGTTGGCCAACGACAGCAACTTCGGGCTCGCAGCGGCGATCTTCACGCAGAACGTGGATCACGCCATGCGCTTTGCTTTGGAGGCCGAGGCCGGCAACCTCAACATCAACTCTGGCACCCAGTTCCGCGCTGACATGATGCCTTACGGCGGATTGAAGGACAGCGGATTCGGCAAGGAAGGACCGCCTTACGCCATCGAAGAGATGACGGAGCTGAAGATGGTGGTGTTTCACTAGGGAGTTCTTCGTCGAAAACGAAACATAGGCGCGGCGTATGGGTCGCGCCACGTTTCGCGTAGGTCCGCGACGCCGCAGCATACGTTGAAGGCACACGGCTAGGCACGTTAGGATTTAGGCAAGTAGTTTATGAATTCGTATCTATTGGAGCGAGGTATATGATCAGATCTAAAGAAGAAATCCGTCGAACGGTTGATCGGGGTGAGGAGATGTATCACGCGTCGATCAAACAGGAATTGAGCGACGATCAACTCGGTCTCTATTTGGCGATCGACGTCAAAACGGGCGAGTACGAGATTGGGAAGTCATCGATGGCAGTCACGGATGCGTTGCACGCGCGCGTGGCGGATGCTGAGGTTTACGTCATGCGCCACGGCGGGATGCCCGTGTACTCGATAGGCTGGCTTCCAGGTCCCGACAGAGCACGATGACTGAACAAGGGCGGGTTCGCACATTCGGAGAACGATTGAAAGGGACTTGCATCGTCCATCTGTTTGGCGACAATGGGGTGCCGGCGCGGGTCGAAACCATCGTGGACACGGGATTTGATGGATATTTAACCTTGGGTGGCAGCGTCATCAATGATCTCGGATTAGAGGAAACAAGCTCGATCCGGATGTTTTTGGCGGATGGTAGCGATCTATTGTGCCCCGTCTTTCGAGTCGAAATCGATTGGCAGGGGCAATCCCGCACGATAGAAATCGTGCAACTTGAAGGGCTCCAGCTATTGGGCATGGAGATGCTCCGCGGAAGCGAACTTAGGATGATGGTTGAGGATGCAGGGGTGATCGAGATAACGCCGTTCGTTCAACTTTAGGCGCCATACGTTACTATTGCTTCGACGCTGGAACAGCTAGCGTCTGAGTTTGAACACAGTCCCCAAATCATGCCTCCCAAAATATCTCTGATCGGAGCCGGTAGCGTTGTATTTGCGCGTCGCCTTTTGCAGGATGTCGCTTGCACGCCGTCGTTGAAAGACTCCCACATTTCGTTGATGGACATCGACGAAGAACGACTTCAAGTCATTGGTGACTTTGCGAAGAAGCTGTTCGCCGAGGTTGGTTCTGAGGCTCAGATCGAGACTACGACTGATCGTCGTAAATCACTCGCCGATGCCGACTATGTGCTGACAACGATACGGGTTGGCGACAAGTTTGAACGCGATATCGATATACCTCGTAAGTACGGTATTGATCAGGCGGTCGGTGACACGGTTGGACCGGGAGGTGTGTTCAAGGCGTTAAGGACGGTGCCGGTGCTGATCGACATCGCACACGATATTGATGATGTCGCGCCGAACGCAACACTGTTGAACTACACGAATCCGATGGCGATGGCGTGTTGGGGCATAACGTCCGAAACCGACGTACCGACGATAGGACTATGCCACAGCGTGCAGCGCACGACTCAGGATTTGGCCGACTACATCGGCGCGTCACACGACGAGGTCTCGGCGTGGGTCGCGGGCATTAATCACTTGGCTTGGTTCATGCGCTTCGAACGAAACGGCGAGGATGCGTACCCGGCGCTCCGAGACGCGATGAATAATCCCGAGATATTCGCTTTTGATGCCGTACGTTTCGAGGTAATGAAGCATTTTGGATATTTCGTTACCGAATCGACGCGGCATATGTCCGAATACGTGCCGTACTTCCGGACTGATGAAACGGTGATGGATGAGTTCCGTCTGAACGAAATTCGCCAGGATCTTCAGCGACGTGTGAGACGCGTGGACGATCATCAGACGCGACTTGAACAGGACGCATATTCTGGCGAACCGATCGGCCCCGATCGATCTGACGAGTACGCTTGCCGCATCATGGAAGCGATGGAGACGGGTAACAAAATCGTCATCAATGGCAATGTTCCGAACGATGGTCTCGTCGATAACCTTCCCTTCGGTTCGTGCGTCGAAGTCCCGATCCTCATTGACGAACTCGGGTTCCATCCGATGCCTGTCGGAGAAATACCGCCGCAGTGCGCATCGCTGTCCCGTGCAAACATCGCGGTGCAAGAGATGGGCGTGGTAGCCGTCTTGGAACGATCTAAAGAAGCTGCGTTCCACGCCATCGCGCTGGATCCGTTAACCGGCGCGATTCTGTCTCTGGAAGAGATTCGGTCGATGTTTGATGAGATGTGGGACGCGCATGGGAATGAGTTGGCGGCGTACGAGTAGTTGGAACGTGATCGTCACGGCACGTAGTTTATAGAGGGAAAGCAGATTGCGAGCAGCCCAAACTTTCGGCGTAGACGACATCCGGTTTGTGGCGGATGTTCCCGACCCCGAACCGCTTGAGACCGATGCGCTGGTGGCGACTGAGATGGCGTCTTTGTGCGGTTCTGATCTGCATATGGTCGGCAAGGGTTGGCAGATGCCGGAGTACCCTACGCCGCCTGGTCATCCGGGGCATGAAGGGGTGGGCATTGTCGTTGCGCCGCCGGCACGGTATACCGAAGGAGAGGGGATCGACATCTTGGAACCGGGTGATCTTGTGCTGACCGTTCCGCACATCTGGTACGCGAAGTGCTTCGCCGAGTACCAAGCAGTGGATGCCGCGCACATGCTCAAGCTACCGGCCGGGCCACCCGTGGAACATCTGCTGATGACCCAGCAACTCGGCACGGTCATATTTGCCACCCAGCGGCTACCCGAAACGCTTGAAGGCCTCACGTGCGCGGTACTCGGACAGGGCAGCGCTGGGTTGTTTTGGGACCACGTGTTGAGGCGTCGCGGTGCGGAACGAATTATCGCCATCGAACCGGTCGACAGCCGACGCGGCCTCTCGACCAAGTACGGCGCCAATGAAACGGTGGATGTAACCGGCGAAGCCGCGAAAGACGCGGTTTACGACCTGACGGATGGCAAGGGTGCCGACATCGTGATCGAGGCGGTGGGGTCGACTCCGACGCTGAGCAACGCGTTCCATATGGTCAAGGATGAAGGACTTTGCGTTCTGTTCGGACTGCCGGACAGCAACGACCCTCAACCGTTCGATTACACCGAGATGTTCAAAAAGAGGGCGAACGCGTATTCGATCTTGGGCGCGCAGGAGGAGCCGGGGCTGAAGACTTTCAGGCGTGCGCTTTCGTGGATCGTTGAGGGCGAGATTGACATGGCGCCCATCGTCACCCACCTGATGCCCATCGAGCAGGTTGAAGAGGCATTTGAGCTATCCGAGTCGCGCGGGGATGGGGTGGTTAAGGTTGGTTTGACGTTTTGAGAGTTTATACAGTTTGGTGCGCATAAATTTTGGAAATTTACGACATGGGTTGACTGTCGGAGGCGATATGGCTAGTATGGGTATCATGAAGACGACGCTTGACATCCAAGATGAGTTGCTGGTGCGTGCGAAGCGGCATGCACAGCGTACCGGACGCCCGTTGCGTGCCGTGGTTGAAGAGGGTCTGCGACAGGTACTCTTGACTGCGGCCATCCCCCGACGTTACCGGATGCCCGACCACAGCGTGGGCGAAGCGGGCGGAAAGGATCCTCTGGAGGCGTACTCTTGGCAAGACCTCCGCGAGGTAATTTACGGAGAGCGTGGATCCCGGTGATCGCCGTTGACACGAATCTTCTGGTATATGCACACCGTCGCGAATCGAGGCATCACGATGCGGCTGCGTCGATCATACGCGGTTTGGCGGAAGGCGACGATGCGTGGGCTATTCCTTGGCCCTGCTGCTATGAGTTCCTCAGCGTGGTGACGAACCCTCGCATCTGGAGAGATAGTGCCACGAGTCAGGAGCAAGCGTGGCGTCAACTCACCGCCTGGATCGCTTCTCCTTCGATACGGCTGATTGGCGAGACCGAGGATTTTCCGCGGATATTGGAGAGTTTTGTGCGTCGCCCCCGAGTGATAGGGGGAGTTGTACACGACGCCAGGATAGCCGCAATATGCGTCGCCCATGGAGCCGAAGCACTCCTGACCCGGGACCGCGACTTTTCGCTGTTCCCAGAACTAAAGACGCGGGACCCGATCGGCGGGTGACGATCCGATGAGTGCCGGATACAGAATGAGCCGTGGGGGCTTCGAGTGCCGCACCTGATGTCGATCAAGCAGATGGAGGAGGCGATTGAGTTTTCGGGGTCGCGCGGGGACGGGGTGGTTAAGGTGGGGTTGACGTTTTGAGGGGACGGGCCTGGATCCTACTGGGTGAGTGCGTAACCTCGGAATCCGGTGACATTAGCCGATCGTTTGGCCGTAAGCTCATTCATCGAAAACAGCCATATGCCGCGCTCTGAGCCACAACCCGACAGCATAAACGATACCGAATAAGACGCCGACGAACAGGGCTTGAACCACCAGCGAACTGATCCAAAACGCACTGACAACAGTGAAAACGACGGCCCAGAAGCCGACTGATATTGGCAATGACCTCATCACCCGCTGCCCGGGTGTCAAATAGCGGTTCCGGTTGGCGTCTCTGACACCTTCGTGGGCATTGGTTGAGCGCATGATTTCGTCGAAATATCTCCGCGGAATGGTGCTCGCCTGGGGCTCCATATAGTCGCCTACCAACTCGTAGTAACGTTCTCGGAACTCTTCGTCTGTGTGATTTCCCTTGCGGATATTGCAGCGTCTACACAGAGCTTGCAGGTTGTGGTGGTCGTTGGGCCCCCCTCTGGATACGGGGTACATGTGATCGATTTGTAGGTTGTCAGTCGTCAATCTGACACCACAGTACATGCAGCGGTACCTTTGACTGCGCGCTATCTCTGCCCTCTCTTCTTTGGAGAACGTTGCTCTTATCGTGGGCCTCACGCTTCGCGCGTTCTCGGTCAAGCTGAGGATCAACCACAGACTTACGTCCATGAGCATGAGCGAAGTCCACCTTGTGCCCAGCCACAGCCATTTAAGCGCGACCATGACGTAGCCGAAAAAGGTTGACCACCCACTGTCTTTTTGTTCCCGTTTGGCAACTTGGCCGTTTCCAACCTGCGCACCTATATCGCTCGTATCTGAGTTGTTGAGATCGTCGAGTGACTCGCATTCAGGTTCGTTGGAACCAGTGGTTTTGGTCACACTAATGCTTCCTTATTCGGCTTTCGTTGATGTGCGCAAATAAGTGTGAACGTTTAACAGTGACCGCATTTGCGGATGTGATGTGGTTCGACAAACGCAACGGCAAGCGACGACGCGTCAAATGCCATCCAACGGGTGTTATATTGACAGAAGGATCTAGCGATGTCGACGATCGGTGAGATACAGGAAGCCATATTGTCTCTGCGCGAACCTGAATTCGCCGAATTAAAGAAGTGGTTGTCGGGGCTGGAGGCAGAACGTCGCTGGGTGGAGTGGGACGAGCAGATCGAAGCTGACTCGGCTGCGGGTAAACTCGACTTCTTGATATCTGAAGCGTCGGAAGCCAAGGCGAACGGTACGCTCGCAGAGCTTTAAGTGCATCGCACGACGCCACAGTTTAGGCGGAATTTCGAGCGGCTTCCGGCGTCCGTGCAGCGGACTGCTCGGCGGAACTTCCGCCTTCTCACTGAAAATCCGAGACATCCTTCATTGCGCTTTGGCAAGGTCGGCAAGTTCTGGTCGGTACGCGTGGGTATCGGGCATACCCCGCTCACATCGCTTCGCTCGTTCGCGCCCCTTTCGCTATGCGAAAGGGGCAGGCAGTTCTTTAGTCGTAGTGATAGCGCTGTTCGCGCCAGGGGTCGCCGTACATGTGGTAGCCGTAGGCTTCCCAGAAGCCGGGGGCGTCTGAGTCCATGAAGCGGATGCCGCGGACCCATTTGGCGGATTTCCAGAAGTAGAGGTGAGGGACTACCATTCGAACCGGGCCGCCGTGGGCGGGTTCGAGTGGAGCGTCGTCGAAGGTGTGAGCGATCATTGCCTTGCCGTCGATACAATCGGTGGTGGGTAGGTTGGTGGTGTAACCGCCGTCGCTATATGCCATGAGGAATTCGGGCGGGTTGTCGATGCCGGCGTCGGCGAGGAAGTCGTCGATGAGCACGCCGCGCCAGTCGGTGTCGAGCTTGCTCCATTTGGTGACGCAATGGATGTCAGTATGGATGTCGGTTTGAGGTAGGGCCATCATCTGGTCCCAATCCCAGACGCCGAGTTGCTCGCCCGCGTAGTCGATGCGGAAGGTCCATGTCGCAGTGTCAACTCTCGGCGTTGGGCCGGCGGAAAGAACGGGAAAGCCACGATCCACGTATTGCCCAGGCGGGACGCGTCCCGCGGTCTCATCTTCTTCCTCCTGCCGTCGCCTGCCGAAGAAGCCTCTGGTGATTATCCCCATCGATTTTCTCCCGATTCACTCAACTGTTCCCATGCCGCACAAACTGCGCATAATGTTAATACGCAGCGCGAACCGCTAGAGTTTCGCGGCTCAAGTATCGGACACGGATCCGACGGCACGGAAAGGCGGCCAATGACTATGCGATTTGAAGGTAAGACGGTGATTGTTACGGGTGGTGGCACGGGCATCGGCGAGGCAATATGCCACCGATTTTCGGGCGAAGGAGCTAACGTCTTCATCGCCGAGTTGGAGGCCGATAACGGCAAATCGACCGCGGCAGACATCAATGCCAACGGAGGCTCCGCGGTATTCTGCGATACCGATACGTCGAACTCGGATTCTGTTCGTTCGATGATCGCGAACGCGGTCGATGAGTTCGGCACTGTCGATATCTTGGTGAACAATGCGGCGACGTTTGTGTTCGGCAAGGTTGAGGAGGTCACGGACGCCGATTGGGCGCGGGTTTTCGGTGTAAACGTGATCGGTTACGCGAACTGCGTTCGAGAGGTGTTGCCAACGTTCCGGAAGGCCGGTGGTGGCGCGGTGGTGAACATCGCATCCGTCAGTTCTTTCATCGCGCAGCCGGAATTCATTCCGTATAACTCGTCGAAGGGTGCAGTCGCACAATTGACTCGATGTTTGGCGATGGACCTAGCACCGGACAATATCCGCGTCAACGCCGTTTGTCCCGGCTCGATCAAGACCCGAGCAACCGACATGCATATCGATTCGTTGGGCCTCGATCGGGAGCAGTCTTATATCGAGTTCGGTGAAGACGCGTTGATGAAGCGGATGGGCGAACCGAAGGAGATCGCGTCGGTAGTTGCGTTTTTGGCGTCGGACGATGCTTCGTATATGACCGGGGCGCACGTGATCGTGGATGGGGGGATGAGTATTGGATAAGATGGAGCCCTGACTCTCGATCATTTGACGGAATATTTTACGTTTCGAAGGAGTTTTGAATGACCGGATATGTCGACGAAGAAGATCTCAAACCGCCAGTGTTACGACGGATAGCGGTTAAGAATCTTCTTTCTTTCGGACCCGACGGTATCGATCTGGAGTTTCGACCGTTGAACGTTTTGGTCGGACCAAATGGTTCAGGCAAGTCGAATCTGTACGAAGTCTTGGGCTTGTTGGGATCGACGACGTCGGATCGCGTAGATTATGTTCGGCAAAACGGGGGAATCCGAGAGTGGTTGTGGCGCGGACGGTCAGATGTCAACGCCGTCATCGAGGCGGAGATACGGGATCCAGTTCAGCAGATAGATGTGCGCCACCGATTGGAGATAGGCGATTCGTCTGGCGACCTCAGGATCGTCTCGGAAGAATTTGAGATTTTTGAGCAAGAGAATCTGACCAACAACGCGCTTCATGATGCAGGTGACAGGATGATTCTGCAAGCGGCACGACCTGAGAGAGCTGAAAGTGAAGCGGATGGATCCGTTTGCCGGTCCGCATTAGTCAATACTCGAGAAGACTACGTGGATCCCACCATCGAGTACATCCGCAGGCTTTACGACGGGATCCAGATTTACGCGGGTCTGGGTGGCGACGCGCTCGCCGAGCTGCGCCGTCGCGAGTCGATAAATGTAGATAACGGAAATCTGAGGCCCGACGGGTCGAATCTCGCGTCAAGCCTACATCGAATTGCTCAATCGGATGCGGTTCGTGATGAATTGGTTGAGGGGATACGGAACTTGTCCGATGGGTTAGAGAACGTCGAATTGAATTTCGACAATGGTATTGCAAGTCTGGGATTGATGGAAGGAGACTATGTAGCTACCGGCGCGCGGATATCCGACGGCAGTCTCAGATATTTGTGCCTTTTGGCGGTCCTGCTCGATCCTGATCCGCGGCCTGTGGTTGCGATCGAACACCCTGAACGTGGAATACACCCAGACCTTATGCCGTATTTGACAGATCTTTTTCGGGACGCAACGACTCGAACTCAACTCTTGGTGACGACACACAACGATACCATCGTTGATGCGATGCACGATCACTACGAATCGGTTGTCGTTACAGAAAAATACCGAGGCCAAACTGAATTTAGACGACTTACACAGTCCGATATGGCGCCATGGGTGGAGAAGTATCGTCTAGGGGACTTGTGGACGAGCGGTCAGTTAGGCGGGGTTCGTTGGTGAGAGTGAGGATATTCGTAGAAGGTGGTGGTAGTTCGAGCAGTTCCAAACGACTTTGCAGGCAGGCATTCGCAGCGTTACTTAGACGTTGCGGATTTTCCGCCCGTAATGTCCAAATCGACGTTAGGGCTTGTGGAGGGCGCAGCAAGGCGTTTCGCCAGTTCCAGATTGCTCATCGGGCGGCGAGCCGAAACGAATACGTCGCAATGTTGGTAGATAGCGAGGAGCCAATTACCGAAGTTGAGCGGACTTGGGATCATTTACGGAAACGGGATGGATGGAGTAAACCCCGGGATTCTAACGATGAACATGTCATGCTGATGACAACCAGCATGGAAACTTGGATCGCTGCGGATCGGAATGCGTTGCGCGAACGCTATGGTAGACACTTGCGAGAGAACGCGCTTCCCCCATTAGTGAATCTGGAAAACAGACTTCGCGACGACGTTCTGCTCGCGTTACAAAACGCGAGCAATAGTCGTTACAAAAAAGGCGAAGAGTCTTTCACGGTATTGGGCAAACTGAATCCCGGTACTTTGGAACAACACCTTCCCAGTTTTCGGCGGGCGCGCAGGATTCTGAACGAGAAGTTGGGGAATTGACTGTTTGCTCAACGCCTCTGGATTCCCGCTTTCGCGGGAACGACGGGGAATCCGCGGGAATGACGGGGTTTTACACGGTCTCTAGTTATTCGTAAACGCGCCGTCGGGGCGGTGGAGGCGGGGGGACCAACCGCGGGGATCGGAGATGCGTTGTTCGGCTACTTCGATGTCGAAGTCGACGCCCATGCCGGGGGTGTCGGGGCACCAGGCGAAGCCGTTTTCCCATTCGATTTGCTGCGGGAATAAGTCGGTGGCGAAGGTGCCAGGTCTGCGAGGCATTTCTTGGACGCCGACGTTTGTGACGGCCATGCAGAGGGAGACGCAGGCGGCGGTTGAGACGGGTCCGAGGGGGTTGTGCGGGACGATGTCGATATAGTGAGTTTCGGCCCAATTCGTGATCTTCAGAGTTTCAGTGATGCCTCCAACGATGCAGAGGTCGATGCGGCAGTAGTCGATGCTTTCGTCTTCGATTACTTCGCGGAAGGGCCACTTTGACCACCAGTGTTCGCCAGCTGCAAGCGGTACGTTGGTCTGGCGCCGGACGTTACGGTAGGAAGCGGGATTTTCGGAGCGTACCGCGTCTTCGATGAAGAAGGGTTTGAATTGCTCGAGGTCGCGGCACATGGCGATTGAGTACGTCGGATCGAGACGGGTGTGGACGTCGGTGCAGATCTGGATGTCGGGTCCGACGGCTTCGCGGAGGGCGCCGAATTGCTCGATGGCCATACGCATTGACTTGAGGGGGTCGAGTTCCGCGGTTGCGGCGTGGCGACCACCATATTCGCCGATCAAGGGAGTTGTGGTAGGTTGTCCGGTCCGGACGAACTTCCAACCTTCGTCGACGTGTTTCTTGGCGTCGTCGACGATCTCTTGGGTCGTCTCGCCGCCGACGTGCGGGTAGCAGATGACTTTTTCGCGTGTCGGTCCCCCGAGGATCTTGTACAAGGGCATTCCAACGGACTTGGCTTTGATGTCCCAGAGTGCGATGTCGATGCCGCTGATGGCGCAGGCGTAGACGCGTTCGGCGGGGAAGAAAAGGCCGCGGAACATTTGTTGCCAGAGGCGTTCAGTTTCCCACGGGTCGGAGCCGATGACGATTTCGGCAAGGTGGTCTATGGCGATGGCGATTGATCTTCCGAGTCGGGCGACGCCGACTTCACCGAGGCCGTAGATGCCGGCGTCGGTGTCGACGCGGACGATGAAGTAAAGGCGACCGTCGTCGTCTCGGACGGGGAATGATCGTATCTGTGTGACTTTCATGTGCGGGTTGACCCCCTTTGTCCTTAGCGCCCTCACACTAACCCTCTCCCGAAGGGAGAGGGGATGTTGGATCAGGGAAAAGGAAAGTTAGTTTTACCAGTTGGTGAATGCTCCGTCGTTGCGTTTGAGTTGTGGCAGCCAACCGTGGGGATCGGCTGCGCGGTTTTCGGCGACTTCCATGTCGATCTCGATGCCGAGGCCTGGGGCGTCGTTGCAGAAGGCGTATCCGTCTTCGAACCCGGCTTGGACGGGAAAGAGGTCAGTGAGGTAGGTGCCGGGTTCACTCGGCATCTCTTGGACGCCGACGTTCGTGGATGCCATGCAGAGGGCGACGCAGGCTGCGGTGGAGACGGGACCGAGCGGGTTGTGAGGGGCGAGGTCGATGTAGTGGGTTTCTGCCCAGTGCGTGATCTTTAGGGCTTCGGTCAGGCCGCCGACGATGCAGAGGTCGATACGCGCGTAGTCGATGAGTTCCTCTTCGATGACTTGCCGGAACGCCCATTTTGAGACCCATTGCTCACCGGCGGCGATGGGGAGATTGATCTGTCGTCGTAGATTTCGGTACGAGCCGGGGTTTTCGGACCGGATGGGGTCTTCGATGAAGTAGGGTTTGAACTCTTCGAGGTCTTTGCACATCTGGATAACGTGCGTCGGGTCGAGGCGAGTGTGTACGTCGAAGCAGATCTGGATGTCGGGTCCGACGGCTTCACGCACCCTTGCCATCTGTTCGACGGCGATTCGGATCGATTGGACCGGTTCGAGGCGTGAGGTGCCCTGAATCTGATCGGTATCGGAGGTCTCGGGTTGGTGCCATCGGATGAACTTCCATCCTTCGTCCACGCGCTGCAGGCAGTTGTCGACGAGGGCTTGGATGGTGTCGCCTTGCGTGTGTGCGTAACAGACGACTTTGTCTCGGACGGGCCCGCCGATGAGCTTGTAGACGGGCATGCCGACGGATTTGCCTTTGATGTCCCATAACGCGATGTCGATGGCGCTGATGGCACATCCGTAGGTTCGATCGGCTGGAAAGAAATTGCCGCGGAACATGAGCTGCCAGAGGCGTTCGGTTTCCCACGGGTCGGCTCCGACGACTATTTCTGCGAGGTGGTCGATGGCTTCCACTACTGCGCGACCCATGCCCAATGTTCCGACCTCGCCGAGACCGTAAATGCCCGCGTCGGTGTCGATGCGTACGAAGAAGTAGACGCGTCCGGAGTTGTCGCGGACGGGTAGGGATCGGATTTGGGTGACTTTCATGTTGATGACGATTTCTACGGGTGGCTTGTTTGGATTTTGGAGCTTCAGAGGTTGCTTTCTACGCCTTTCGGGCCCTCACCCTAACCCTCTCCCAGAGGGTTAGGGTGAGGGAAAAGGAAAGTCAGTTTTACCAGTTGGTGAATGCTCCATCGTTGCGGCGGAGTTGGGGCGTCCACCCGTGGGGGTCGCCGGCTCGGGATTCGGCGACGTCCATGTCCATCTCGATGCCGAGGCCTGGGGCGTCGTTGCAGAATGCGAAGCCGTCTTCCCATCCGATCTGGACGGGGAAGAGGTCGGTATTACCGGTTCCAGGCTGGCGTGGCATTTCTTGTACGCCGACGTTTGTAGAGGCCATGCAGAGTGAAACGCAGGCGGCAGCGGAGACTGGGCCGAGGGGGTTGTGGGGGACAATGTCGATGTAGTGGGTTTCGGCCCAGTGGGTGATCTTGACGGCTTCGGTGATGCCTCCGACGATGCAGAGGTCGATGCGGGCGTAGTCGATGAGTTCCTCTTCGATTACCTGTCGGAAGGACCATTTTGAGACCCACTGTTCACCAGCTGCGATGGGGAGGTTGAGTTGATTGCGTAGGTTGCGGTACGAAGCTGGGTTTTCAGAGCGGAGCGGGTCTTCGATGAAGTAGGGCTTGAACTCTTCTAGGTCTTTGCACATCTGGACGACGTGTGCGGTGTCGAGTCGGGTGTGGGCGTCGAGGAGGATCTGAATTTCTGGTCCGACGGCTTCGCGGACTTTTGACATCTGATCGACGGCTAGTCGCATCGACTCGACGGGTTCGAGTAGGGAGGTTCCACTGTCTTCGAAGCGACCGGAGGTTTCGGGTTGTCCCCAGCGGACGAATTTCCAGCCTTCTTCTACGCGGTCCAGGCAGTTCTGAACGAGGTCGTCAGTGGTTGCGCCCTGGGTGTGGGGGTAGCTGACGACTTTGTCGCGTACTGGGCCACCGAGGAGCTTGTATACGGGCATATCGACGGATTTGCCTTTGATGTCCCAGAGGGCGATGTCGATGGCGCTGATGGCGCATCCGTAGACGCGGTCTGCGGGGAAGAAGTTGCCTCGGAACATCAGCTGCCAGAGGCGTTCGGTTTCCCATGGGTCGGAGCCGACGACGACCTCTGCGAGGTGGTCGACGGCTTCCATGATGGCGCGTCCCATGCTCGAAATACCGACTTCTCCGAGGCCGTGGATTCCGGCATCGGTTTCGATGCGGACGAAAAGCGAGACTCGACCGTTTTCGTCTCGGACGGGGACGTTCTTTACTTCGGTTACCTTCATCTGGTGTTCCTGTTTCTGGGCTTTGATCAGGACAAAGTTCGATCAATTCCGTCGTTTTCAAGTTGCCACTATCATATTCGCACGTTGCGCGGTTTCATGGGTGCGAGTTTCGGAGAACGCGCGTATAAATGGTGGTACGGCAAGGTGATAGATTGTGTCGATTTCGGTGCTGGCCTGTAGGTCTGAAATCGCGATGCATTTAGAAGAGCGGAGACAACGCGAGATGAATTGGTTAAAGAGGTTGTTCGGGTATGTCCACGTCATCGTGGCTGCGTTGGTTGCGGTGCAGTTTCTGGGGGGTGAGATCCGTGCGGATGATGCGGTGGCTCGCGACTGGGAAACGTTGAACTACTTTATGGCGGTGGCTGCGATCGCGGCGTTGATTTTCAGTTATCTCAGGGCCAGGTCGGCAGACAAGTCCGATTTGCAGGAGTGGATTGCTTCGAACGCGATGCTGATCGCGTCGGCGGTTCTGTTTTTGATGTACTTCGAGCAGTGGTTTGCGTGGACGGTGTTTAAGGATGCGGATGACGAATTGGGCGAGTTCCGCTCTCTGGTTTGGATAGCTGTTGATGTGATGTTCCCGATAGTGAACATGATTGTTGGGAGCTACTTGTTGAGGAGCGTCGGTTTCAGACCCGGAGATAAGGGGAGCATCACCGAGTAGTGAAAGCGATCAAAATCCTATTCGGTTACGTCCACATCGCCTTGGCGTTGATTGTGGCTGTTCAGTTCTTGGTGTCGCCGATGTATGGCGGGGATCTAAATGGGACGGTGTGGGACGTAGTGAGTTTCTTGATGGCGATCGGAGCAGTGGCGGCGCTGGTATTTGCGATCATGCGGATGCGCGAGGTTGACAATTCGTCACAATGGGGTTCGACTTTGATGTTGATCGCCTCGTTGACGCTCTTTCTGCTGTTCTTCCGTTTGTGGTTCGCTTCCTATGTGTTCGAATCTGCAGAGAATCTATCGTTAGAGTTCCGTCGGTTGATGTGGTACGGGATCGACGTTCTGTTTGTGTTGGTCAACCTGTTTGTGGGGCGTTATCTGTTGCGCAAGGCGTCGGCGTCGTAGATTCGGCGGATATCGAATTCGAACTGAAGAGTCCATGGGAGGGCGAAAAAGATGGCAGCGATAAGGCGAATTATTGGCGCGGGGCAGATATTGGTGTCGTTGGTGGTTGCCGTATAGTTCATTGCTTGGCGTTTGTACGACTCGGGCGATGTCTGGGCGATCTTGGATTACGTAATGTTGGTTGCGATCGCGCTGGCGTTCTACTTCAACTTGGAGCGGAAGCGGAAAAGCGATGCGAGCGGTGCTAGTGGCATCACTCGCGAGTATCTAGAGTCGAACGTGATGTATATCGCGACGATGGTGTTGGCGGCGCTGTTCCTGTTCAACTGGTTGAACCTGTTGGTCAACGGCGCGTCAGCAGTGGGGGAAGAGGTGATGCACGATGTGGTCTGGGTGGTTGTGGACGTTATGATCATCCTCGTATCGGGCGCTACAGGGGGGTATTTGTTGAGGGGGTACGGAGGAGTAATCGTGGGACGTGTCGATGAGTTGCCCAAAAACAGGACGACCTAAAGGTTTCGCCAGGTCAAATCAGGGGCTTGGACCGGCGTGGTAATCTGAGCTAGTAATGACGACTCTTGAGACTATTAGCCCGATCCGTTCACTCGCGGAAGAGGCACCGAAAATCGTTTTTGGCGATGCATTTGATTGGTTGGAGAACAGGCAATCGAACTCGATCCACGCCGTTGTGACAGATCCTCCGTACGGGTTGGTCGAATATACGCCGCGTCAACTCAAAAAGCTGCGGGAAGGGCGAGGTGGTGTCTGGCGGATACCGCCGGCGTTTGACAGTTCCGTTCGGAAACCACTTCCGAGATTCACTGTGCTGAACGATGGCGACAAAGAGCGGTTAGAAGTGTTCTTTGATCGTCTCGCGAAGTTGCTGATGCCGGCGTTGGTTCCTGGGGGGCATGTGTTCGTAGCCACGAATCCACTTGTTTCCCATTTCGTATACCTGCCGTTCATCCGTGCAGGCTTTGAGAAGCGGGGGGAAATCGTACGCGTGGTACAAACTCTGCGGGGCGGCGACCGCCCCAAGAATGCACATGAAGAGTTTCCGTCGGTATCGGTGATGCCCCGGTCTTGCTGGGAACCTTGGGGGTTGTTCCGCAAGCCTTGCGAGGGACGCGTTCAAGACAATCTTCGAAAGTGGAAAACGGGCGGGTTGAAGCGCGTTTCCGATGATGAACCGTTTCGCGATCTGATTTATTCATCACCAGCTCGAGGTTTGGAAAAACAGGTAGCTGGGCACCCGTCGTTGAAACCTCAAGATTTCATGCGCCAGTTGGTTCGCGCGTCGCTTCCGTTGGACGAAGGCGTTGTCCTAGACCCGTTCATGGGTTCGGGTTCGACTGTAGCGGCAGCTAGCGCGTGCGGACTTGACAGCATCGGGATCGAGATTGACGCTCAGTACTTCGAGTTGGCGAAGTCGGCGATTCCTCAACTCGCGATGTATACGCCGAAAAGGACGAGACAAATTGGACCGAGGTGATTGGTTCGATGCGAAGGTTTCACTCCCGCCCGGTCTCACGATCTCGTCTGTCCGGAGGTCGGTTGAATACATCGAACGGGAGCTTGCGCGGTTGGTGGAGATCTATTTCGAGCAAATGAATGTTTTCAGCGCGATTGTCGGTATTTTCGGGACGAAAGCGCTGGACTCGGTCAGTAACTACGAAAAGCACCGGCATATCGACACCGCTCAGCAACGATTTCCCGATTTAATTCGTCGAGGATCAGCCCCTAATCCATCGCCTGAAGATTCGCTTGAAAGTAAAGCGAGCAAGCGGCCGTGGGCGTTGCAATCGCATTACGATCACCCGGGTTGGTACATCGTGTGGCGTTATCTGGTTGATTCCACCGAGACGTTAGAGACGGACAAACCAGTGATCATTTGGCGAGTAGACGTGGCGTTCCTCGAAAAATCGGACTGGAAATACGAAGCGAGCCGCGCCGGCACGTCGGGGGGAGGTCGCACTCACACTTTCGGTTTGCACCGTCCAGCGACGAAGCTACGGGGCAAGGCGGTTTATCGCCGAGGTGATGTAGTTCTGGTTGGCGGGAAAACGATACCTGCAAACGGCGACTAACCACATGAGTTCGCCGTGCCTCACGCCACTAGCCGAGGCGCCTCTTCCTTGGTGGGTGGGTTTTGTTGGAGGTTGGCTAGGGCTTGTTCGTCGATGGTGATGCCCAGGGCGGGGTCGTTGGAGAGTTGGATGAAGCCGCGAGTATTGGAGTCGAACGTGATGTATTTCGCGACGATGGTGTTGGCGGCGCTGTTCCTGTTCAACTGGTTGAACCTGTTGGTCAACGGCGCGTCAGAGGTGGGGGAAGAGGTGATGCACGATGTGGTCTGGGTGGTTGTGGACGTTATGATCATCCTCGTATCGGGCGCTACAGGGGGGTATTTGTTGCGCAGTTCATCTAATTGATGCGCTGTAATTTCCGGATGCCTTCGCCAACCCGACATTCGCTGGAATGGCGGAGGATGGCACCAGATACACGGTAGGCAACAACGATGGCTTAGCAGAACGGTAGATCTAGATCGATGAGGTCGTTGGTTGTTATTTCGATTAATTCGTTGGGTATGCAGCCCGTGAGTTGGCTGTCACGTTCAACCTTCGGCCGGGGCGTTGCATCTTCGTCGAATTGCGGCCAATATAGGTAGATCATTTCAGGATTGGATGGGGGATCGCTGTCTAAGCGGTCTCGGACCAAAAACAAGACGTCAAGTTTGGACAGATCGCCCAGTTCGGCAGGGATTGTACCGTTGAGTTGATTCGCGCCGAGCCACAGGAACAACAAATCGGTCAAGTTTCCGAGCTCGGGTGGTATGTTGCCGCTTATTTGGTTGTCTCCAAGTTCGAGGATCACCAAACTGGAGAGGTTGCCGATTTCCGGTGGTATGTCACCGCCGAGACGGTTACGGCTAAGATCCAAGATTTTGAGATTGGCAAGCTTCCCCAGTTCGGGTGGAATTGATCCGCTCAACAGATTGTCGCTAAGGTACATCGCCTGCAATTTTGAGAGGTTACTCAACTCGGGCGGTATCACACCTGTAATGCGGTTCTGCCGGATGTCGAGGAATTCTAAGTCGGTCAGATTTCCCAACTCACGCGGTATTTCGCCACTGAGTTGGTTACTGAATAGGTAAAGTTCATCTACTTTGGTTAGATTTCCGAGTTCAGGCGGTATTTTGCCACTGAGTTGGTTCCTAGATAGATAAAACTCCACTAAATTGGTCAGTCTACCCAGTTCAGGTGGTATCGGACCATCCAGATTGTTGTCGGAGATTCGCAGGTCTTCAAGGTGTGTGAGGTTACCAAGCTCACTTGGAATCTTGCCCGAAAGTTGGTTGTAACTGAGCCCCAGTTGCGTCAGGTTTGAGATACCTCCCAATTCGCGTGGTATCGATCCGTTTAGCTGGTTGCCATGTAATCTAAGTCGGTTTAGATTGAATAGATTTCCAAGTTGAGCGGGGATATTGCCACTTAATCGGTTACTGTCAAGCATCAGCACGCTTAATTTGGACAAATTTCCCAGTTCGGGTGGTATCGAACCATCCAAATCGTTGTGCCAGAGTCGCAGGATTTCTAGATTTGAGAGATCTCCCAATTCGCGAGGTATCGATCCGCTCAGTTGGTTACGCTCCAATTCAAGTCCGGTCAGATTGGATAGATTTACCAGTTCAGTCGGTAACTCGCCTTTCAAATCGTTGTTGTCCAAGGCCAATCGAACGACGCGGCCGCTGTCGTCAGTGGTGATTCCGTACCAATGTTCAAGCGTGGTATTGCTAAGCCAGTTGGTGTTATTCTTCCAGCCCTCGCCGTCGGTCGCATTGAACAACGCGACAAGAGCGGCCCGATCAGCATCCGGTGTATCGGCAAGTAATGTTTGGGTTGGCGTTTCAGTCGGTGACAGAACGAGCGTTGGCACTTCTTCGACCGTTTCGTCGCCGCAGGAGACGGCAAGCAACGTCAAGGCGAACATCGAGGTTAATGCCGCAATGTTGTTTCGCATGTGGAGAAGGTGATGTATGTGAATCTACGCCGTAGTTATGGTGGGTAGCAAGCGCAACGAGTTATTGCTCATCCCACCAACCAGGGCGCTTCTTCTTTTGTTGGTGGGACGATGAAGCGGCCGGCGCCTTGGCGGCGGGGGAAGGGGTTGCGGCGGCGACGGTTTGGTTCGGGTGGGTTCTGTTGGAGGTGGGTGAGGGCTTGTTCGTCGATGGTGATGCCCAGGCCGGGGTCGTTGGAGAGGTGGATGAAGCCGTCTTCGATGGTGTGGTTGAAGTTGATGCAGTGTTCGCGGCCGGGGTCTACGACTTCCATCATCATGTGGTTGGGGAGTGCGGCGGCGAGGTGCGCTGCGTAGTTGGCTTGGCAGTTCATCATGGTTACGGGTAGTTCGTAGGCGTAGCAGAGGTTGGCGACCTGCTTGCAGCCGGTGAAGCCGCTGTGGCTTGCGGCGATGTTTACGACGTCTACGGCTTGCTGCCCAACGAGGGGGTAGAAGTCGCCGATGTGGTTGAGGTTTTCGCCGGATGCCACTGCCGCTGAGATGTTTCGTGAGACTTGTCGAAGGCCGTCGAAGTCCCAGCGCCGGGCGGGTTCTTCGGCCCAGGTGATGTCGAAGTCTTGCTCGATGCGCTGGATGCGGATGATGGCCTCTTTGGCGGACCAGTATTCGTTGCTGTCGATGAGGAGTCGAGGTCGGTCTGAGGCGATGCTGAGGGCTTCCTGCATGATGCCGATGCGTCGGAGGTCGGTTTTCATGTCGAGGCCGACTTTGAGCTTGCCGCCGTCGACGCCATGTTCGGCCATGCGACGGTAGAAAGCGAAGATGGCGTCGTCGTTGAGGCAGAGGTCGATGCCGCTGGCGTAGGCCTTGGTGCGACCTTCGCGGGCACCGAAGGTTTGCCAGAGGGGTTCGTCGGCGATCTTCGCCTTGAGGTCCCAGAGAGCGGTATCGATGGCGTTGATGGCGGCGTTCATCTCGCCTTCGTTTCCGCCTTTGAATACGAAGTCGACGAGGCGCATCCAGAGTCCGACTACGGATCGCGGGTCTTCGCCTTCGATGAGATGGAAGAGGCGCCCGACGGCCGGGTTGCCGCCGGGTGCGACGCCGGTTATTCCTTCGTCAGTCTCGATCCAGAGGACGGAGCCGCCGGAGATGTCTTCGCCGACCACGCCGTTGGCGTCGCCGATGGGACGGTCCATCTTCATCTCGTAATGTTCTACGCGGTATCCGGTGATTTTCATGATTTGTTTGGCTCTAGGATTGGTTGGGTTTGGATGGATTGCGGGGCACCCACGGCGGCCTGGGCGGGTTTGAAACCCGCCCCTACATCCCGTCCCCTTCGCGAAAGGGACGGGATTTGTGATCAGTAGGCGTGTTGGCCTTCGGACTGACCGGTGATGCCTCGTGCGGATTCGGCGATCTCTTCTGGGGTTGGCGGGACCTCGTATAGGCCAGCGCCCGGCCGTCGACCGAACGGGCTCGGGCCGCTCCCGGGCGGGATTTCTGCGATGCTGGCTTCTTCAAGCGTTGCGCGGTTAATTTCGATGCCCAGTCCAGGCTTGTTTCCCAGAATCGCTTTCCCACCTTCGAATGTGATGTCGTGAGTAGTGACACCGTCGTCGGACTCGGCGTTGCCCACTTCGATTGTGACGTAGTTGGGAATCACCGTTGCCAAGTGGACGTGGTGATGGCCGGCAGAACCACCAAGTGTCACCGGCAGGTTGAACCCGTATGCCGCGTCGGCGAGTTGCAGCGCACCCGTGATGCCTGTCATGCCAGATCCGACTTGGATGATGTCGGCGGAACGGTTGTGGAAATACGGAAGGAAGTCGCCGAGGGTGTCGAGATTTTCGCCGGCGCAGACGGGTGTGAGGACGGCGTCGCAGATACGACGGAGGCCGAGGAAATCCCATCGGCGGGCCGGCTCTTCGATCCACATGAGATCGAACTTTTCCTCCATCTCACGGACTTTCCGGATGGCCTGTTTAGGGGACCAGTATTCGTTGGCATCTACCATCAATCCAGGTTCGTCGGAATTGATGCTCAATGCGTCTTTCATGATCCCGATTCGCCGCAAATCACGGTCCTGATCGAGCCCGATTTTCAATTTTCCGTCTGTAAAGCCGTAATTCTCGGCCATCATTCGGTAGAAGCCGAAGATTTCTTCATCGGACAGAGGCATGTCGAGGCCGCTGGCGTATGCGTTTATCGGCTGTCGGACACCGCCTAGTGTTTTCCACAACGGCTCATCGTTTGCCTTGGCTTTGAGGTCCCACAACGCGATGTCGAGTGCCGAGATGGCGTCGTTCGCGATCCCGTCGTGCCCGCCTTTGAAGTGTTTGTTGACCATCCTTTGCCAAAGGCCAGTTACATTGCGCGGGTCTTGTCCGAGAAGCACGCCTTCGACTAAAGACTCAATGATTGGCATGGCAGCGCCACCACCAGTGGTGATGCCGGTCAGTTCGGAGTCGGTTTGTAACTCGACGACGCAGCCGCTTCCGCGCGCGCGGCCCATTGGGGAATTCGCATCGCCCATGCGACGCGTCATAGTGAATTGGTAGAGCGTAGAGGATACGCCGGTAATCTTCATGTCAGCCTCTTAACCTTCGGACCGTGAACCTCGGGGCGCCATTGCGATGCGCGGTTCGTCCGCGTTCATTCTTGCACAACCCTGACAAATGATGTCAACCACAACGATGTTGCCGTCGTATGCAATTACGTAGGGAGGCGCAAAACGGGTGGTTCGTGAACATCCGTATAGAATCGAAACGACAAATCCGCGATGTTCTTTTGGTGCCCGCTCGCCGCAATCCGCATGTTGAATTCTTCCCGAAAATCTGCGTTGGTTATGCCGTTTCTCGCGCTGGTAGCGACGGTTTTTGCCGCGTTAACGGTGATTGGAACGGATCGTGTTGCCGAGGCACAAGACGCGCGGTCGATATCTGACGGATTGACATTAGTTGCAATTGACATGTCGCTGACGGAGCTTGAAGACATCGAAGCGGCGCAACTGGCGGCGAACTTGGTGGTTACGAATGTCGATCGGGGGCTCATATTCGTCGGCAGATATTCGGAGCACGCCGCGGACCCGCAGGAATTTTCGTCGGTTGACGAGGCAAAATCTGAGATCAACGAGATCGCTGAGGAGTTGAAGGCGAACGCCGGCGCGACACGACTCCCGGCGAATATGTCCGAACTGTTGGAGCACTACTCGTTGTTCATTCAACAGTTCGGTGCGTTTGGAGAGGGACAAATGTTTGTACTGTCTGCGGGCAGGTTCACTTTCCACGAATCAGGCGGCGTTGATGGGTTGGCTGCATTGTCTGGAGATTTGGCCGCCCAGGGGGTCACGGTCAACTCGATCTCGTTAGCGACGACGCCTTCTGGCGACCGCGACGTTTTGGCGGCGATAAGTGACGCCGCGGGTGGGATTGCATACGACATCGGTTTCCTCGACGGTGTCGTTGAATTCATCAACAGTGAGTTGAATGTCCAGTTAGCTCCTTCTTTGGAAACCCAAGCAACCAGCGACATTGAGCAGACCTTGAGCATCGAGGTACCGCCTCACTCCTCTTATTTGGTGGCCGGGTTCGCGTATGAAGACCCCGAAACCAACAACGTAATCCAACAACCCAATGGTCAAGTCATTGCTGGCACGGTCGGTTCGGTTAGCGAATTTTCGATACCGAACATGAAGTTCTACACCGTGCGTAACCCGCAACCTGGTGTATGGATTTTGAGAAGCACTGACGGTGCGGGATCGCTGAAGTTTTTCAGCGACTTGGTGAATCGTTTGAGTGTCGTGATGCCTCTGCAAGCGCCGTATCGTACTGGCGGGGAATTCGTGATAACAGCCGACGCCTTATCCGGCGAGCTTCCGCTGATTGACGCTTCCGCGATGATCGACGCGGTCGTCACCGGGCCTGACGGCTCGCAACAGAATTACGTGTTGAACGACTTAGGCCAAGACGGCGACATCTTTTCCGAGGATGGGACATTCTCGGCTACCGTGGCGCCACAGGTCCTGATCGGAATAAGCGATGTGCAGCTAAGCATGCGTTGGCCAAACCTATCGGCGACCATCGCGGGATCAGGCGCATTTGCGATCGAGCTATTCCCCACGATTGAGATTACGACAGTCGAGTTGGGAAACGCGGTCGAGGAAGGGGTTTCAACGCATCTTGCCACAGTGGATCTGAAACTTGGTGAATTCCCGTTTTTGGCCGATCGTGGACACGTAGAGGTAACGATGGTGCAAGCTGCTGATGGGACGGCGGTGGATTTCGAGCTTGAACCGACAGAGGTCGTGGACGACAAGATCTATCAGCTGAAAATCCTTGCCGCGTTGACGATGCCCGGCAAATACGAATTCAACGCGACGCTCCGTAGCACCCACTACGAGCGCGAGTTTGAAGCCGTTGCTGAGGAGAAATCGCAAAGTATCGAAATCGCCGTCCCAACGCCGATCATCGTTTACGCTGCCTTTGGCATTGGTGCATTTTTCGCTTTTGTGTTCCTTTTAATGTTCATTCGAGCATTGTTGCAGTCCAACCCGTTCGGATACCTCTATCGGTTGGATTCAAACGGCGAACGCGAATTGGTTGCTGATTTCACAAGGTACCGGCGTTCGCCTTGGGATTGGTTGGTAAACAAACCCATGGTTCCGGCCGCTGCGTTGCCTGGCGTTCCACTATTGGGCGGTAGGTTCGTTTTTTACGGACGACGTCTTAGGTTCAGGTACCGCCCCGATTCTGACGGTTTGTTGCGGATGACGATTCGTGGAGAGGCTCTGCAATCGGGCGACACAGGTCTCACCGACAACGAAGAGTTCCACATCGGCTCTGAGACGTTCGTTTTCGACCGGTTGCGAGTTGATGGCGATGTGCGAGTGTCGGATCGCATTCGCCCTGAAACTCGGCAACGGCACGCCGAATTGGAGAATTTTGCGTTGGACCCGATGACTTGGGACGCTCCGCCGAGCGCCCGTCCAACGCGGCGGAATTACTGACCATTCACTGGCAGGGCGATCTCTCCGAAGATTTCGATGGATTGGATCGTATCGCCTTGTTCGATCGCGAACACGACGTCTAGACGTTTGATGACTTTGCCGAAGACGGCGTGGCAGGTGCCGCAACCAAATGTAAAGAACCCATCGCGTTCGGTCACCACCGACGCGCGGCGACCGATCCGCTGAGCATCGCTAGCAGGCCGAGGATCAGAAACACGGCGAGCATTGGCTTGCTCGGCGACGTACCGCCCGTCGGCGGGAGAGAAGCGTCCGGTTGGTAATCGCCGGGGAGCGCGGGGAACTCAAGGTCGACGTGGCGGAGGATGGGGAAGATCCAATTCGGATAAGTACCGGGAGTTGCTAATGCTTCTCCGGTAATAGGTGCAGCGTACCGTTGGTCTACGTCGTGGGATTGCACTTGTCCGTTCAGCCAAAACGTGATTTCGCGCCCGAACAAATCTAGCTCCTCTGGAGGAGCAACAAACAAATACGCGTATCGCATGTTCCCGCAGCCGCTTCCAACGCCGACCGGCACGGCCGTTGATTCCCAATACCGGCCGATTTTTGCGGTAATTGTGTAGCCCTGACTGCTGGGTGCGTTGCCGTCGATCGTCACATCGCCGTTAAATACGAGCGCCTTAAGAGGAGGTGGCGGTCTTTTGATCGGTGGGGGTTCCTGCAACAGCGGTGCTTCGCGCTTCATGCACTGCGCTTCACCGTCGCCTTGGGCCGTTGCGATTGCGGGCCCAACTACGAGAACGAACAGCACTGCGATTGAGGCAACGCCCAAAGGTGCTAACACACGGCGAGATCTTTTGGGTTGTGGCATGGTTCAAGCACTGTACCAGCACCGATGCCTATGAAGATTGGATGCCGCCTATGATGCAACGCATCGCAAGCAACACGATTAAAGACCCCACCCCGAAGATCGCGAATCCCCACAGAAGAACATCCCAAACGATCTTGAAAACCGTCCATGCCGCGAGCCAGGTGAGCCTGTAGTTCACGGTTCGACTATCCATTGCAGAATCCCGGAGAAAAATGGTGCTTCGGATTCGAGAGATGCTAAGAAAAGCACCACGACAACTCCGAACACCGCAAACGGGTAAGCAATGCACCGGCAAAATGTCCAGCCGGTGATTTCGTGCGGCTCCTTCGATGGGACGTGTGCGAAACTGCTTCCGGTCGGAGATTTCGACGGCGTTCGGGCGCGTCGGCGCTCGGATCTGCTCGATCCCGGGGCGGTCAGTGTGGTTTCGGGCGGTTTCAGGCGGTTTCAGACGTGTCTTCCTGCGGTCGGATGCGCGAAAAGGCGCGCGCGTCCGATGCGGGCCTACGCCCGCGCCGGGCCGTCCGTCAGCTTGACGGCGCGGACGATGTTGTAGACCGTGCTCTTGAGCAGCAGCTCCGCCTCGCCTTTGGCCAGGCCCGTGTAGCGAACCTTGCGGTAGCCCAGCACACGCTTGAGGTAGCCGAACACGCCCTCCGCCGGCATCCGCAGCTTCGAGATCTCCGCGTTCCTCGACCGCTTCTCGGCCGGCAGGACGGGATGATGCTTGTCGGCGCGGTGCATCACCGCGTTCCCGATCCCCATCTCCTCCAGACGCCGCGTGCGCCTCTCCGTCTCGTACGCCGCGTCGGCGTACAGCACCTCCTCGTCGCCTTGGATCAGCGCGTCGCACATCAGCGTGTCGTTGACGCTCGCAGGCGTCGCCAGCGCGTTCCGGATCAGCCACGAGCCGTGGTCGATCGCCAGGTGCCCCTTGTACCCGAACGTCCGGCGGCCCCAGGAAGCGTCCGGGTCGCCGGGGCTCGTCGGCATCCGGCCCTCGTCGCCCCGCGAGCGGCGCGGGCGTCTCGCATGAGCCTCGACCAGCGTCGCGTCCACCACCGTGCCGTGCCGCACGATCATCCCCTTCTCGTCCAGCTGCTCGTTCACCGCCTCGAACACCCGGCGCATCAGGCCCTTCTCCACCAGAAGGTTCCGGAAACGGCTGATCGTCGTGTGGTCCGGCGTCCCGTCGCCAAGACCCAGACCCGCGAAGCGGCGCCACGAAAGGTCGTTGCGCAGACGCTCCTCCAGCTTCGGGTCGCCGAGGCCGTGCAGGTGCTGGAGCAGCATCGCCTTCATCATCACCAGCGGCGGATACGCCTTCCGCCCCTCGGCCGACGAGTGCAGAACGTCGACCACGGCGCCGATCCGATCCCAGTCGACCGCCCCGTGGATCCTCTCCAGACGCTCGTTGCGCCCCAGATCGTCCCCCACGACCTCGTCCGCGAATGTCCTCGTGCCCGTCTCAAGATGCATGGATGCTCCTCGAATGTTTCGACCGATCAGCTGCCAGAACATTGAATCACAAGTCGCGCGGTTGTGCAAACGTCCCTCAGCGGGAGAGGTTCGCGCGGTTCGTAGTCGTGTCTCATCTCTTATTCGCGTAACTGATCATGCCCGTGCCCAATGAAATTAGCACCGGACCTATGATGATCGCCAGTACGCCGAAGTTCGCCGTCACCCGAAGCAGAGCTTCGCCGAGTTGTTCGCTCAAAGGCTCCCGCCAAATGAACCCTGTCGCCCAGAACGCGCCGCACGACCCGACTCCGCTGAGCAGAAGCCAAAGCCCGGTAAAGCGAAGTCGTTGCCCGACGCGATGTAATTTTTCGGTTTTCATTGCTCGGCCCGTCTTGCATGTGTCTCACAGTCCGACGTATCGAGCACTGCGTTGTCGACAAGAATCATAAACCCTGATCTTACCGCCATGCGTTGCTTGCGGCGACCTGGTTAGTCGCCGCCGAAGGTCAGCGCGCATCGGAACGTGGTCTCGCATGGTGGCGATGAAGTCAACCAACTGTCGGCTCTGCGCGGATCTTGGCGACGGGACGGCTCGATCACGGCTCGATCCTTTGGGTTGTGGAATGGTTCAAGTACTTTACCCGCTTCACGGCCTATTGTTTCGTCCAGATCCCGCATCCGAAGGTGTAGAAGCCGTGATCGGTTTCTCGGATGTGGACGGTGCGATCCGCGTTCAGTCCGCCCTCCTCGATGATCTGCTCATACACCGTCCCGCTGTCATCTACTCGACCCCATATGCATTCCTCGGTTCCCTCGCCCATATTGTAGACGCCTGCGGCGATGTCGTCTCCGACGAGATGGGTGCGGTCTTGGATTGGGCTGATAATGGCACGAGGCTTCTAACGGTTCACCGGGATTCCGATCTCTCCCACCACCGAGATGGATTCGATTGCGTCGCCTTGCTCGATCGCGGATACGGCATCTAGACCGTCAATGACTTTCACGAAGACGGAACAGCAAGGGCTCCGGGTCCTAAGGTGACGTAAGCGTCGTCTTCGTCACCTCCGACGCGCGGCGACCAATCCGCCCATCGTCGCGAGCGAACCGAGCAGCAAAAACACAGCAAGCATGGGCTTGCCTAGCGTCGCACCGCCCGTCGGCGGGAGAGAAGCGTCCGGTTGGTAATCGTCGGGGAGCGCGGGAAATTCAAGATCGACTCGACGGAGGACAGGGAAAGACCACTGAATATCGGTGGGGTACCCCACTGGGTCTCTGAAGTCAATGTGATGATACCAATCGTATGCTTCGGACAGCACTTGCCCGTTCAACCAAAAATCGATTTGGCTCCCGAACAAATCAAGTTCCTCTGGAGGAGCAACGATCAAATGCGCGTATCGCATGCTCCCGCAGCCGTCTCCAACGCCGACGGGCACGGCGGTCGATTCCCAGTTCTGGCCAATTCTTGCTGTAATTGTGTAGCCCTGCCTGCTGGGCGCGCTGCCGCCGATCGTCACATCGCCGCTAAATACGAGCGCCATAAGCGGAGGTGGCAGGCCTTCCTGCGTTGGCGGTTTTTCCTGTGGCGGTGGCGGTTCGGGCTTCAGGCACTGCGCGTCGTCACCTTGGGCAGTTGCGATTGCGGGCACAACTACGAGAACGAACAGCACAGCGATTGAAGCAACGGCCCAAGGTGCTGACACATGTCGCGGTCTTTTGGGTTGTGGCATGGTTCAAGTATCTCCGCCTACTGCTTCGTCCAGATTCCGCATCCGAACGTGTAGAAGCCGTGATCGGTTTCTCGGATGTGGACGGTGCGATCCGCGTTCAGTCCGCCCTCCTCGATGATCTGCTCATACACCGTCCCGCTGTCATCTACTCGACCCCATATGCATTCCTCGGTTCCCTCGCCCATATTGTAGACGCCTGCGGCGATGTCGTCTCCGACGAGATGGGCTCCATCGCCAAAGCTCTCAAGCGCCATCTCGTATCTGGCACCCCGGCTGCAGTCCGAGCAGATCGTGTCGGCGTAGGTCACCACAGTGTTGCTCGTGCGCCCGTCGCTCGCCTTGGTCCGCACCCGGAAGACGTATGACGCCCCCGATATCAGGCTGTTGTAGCGTTTGTACCCGTTGGTAGTATCCTCCCAGCTGCCGGAGCCGAGCCGCGTTTCGAACGTGTCCCATCCCCCGCTGGGCGCGGTCCATCGGAACAGCAGCCAGTTGTCGCCCGCGACGTAATTCACGCCCGTGGGACGCGGGACTTCCGGGAGCGTCACTTCGACTTCGATTGAATGCAGCTCGATGTTTGTGTTGGCCTTGTTGAGCGTGATCGTGCCCGTTCCTTCTCGGCATCCGTAGAGAGTCCTCCAGAATTCCCCTATACCGCGGGTATCCACCTCAACGTCGCGCATGGCCTCTTCCGACCTGGGGATGGTGCATGTGGCACGAGTGTGGAAGTGGCTGCTTATAGACAGTGTGTATGTGCCGCCGGGGATGTTGTAACGCCCACGCACGGTGAAACTCTCTCTGATCTCGACCGAACTCTTGTTCGACGACAACGAACCTGTAGGCTCTGGGGTAGCCGTCGGCGTAGGCGTGTCCGTCGGCACCGGCGTATTCGTCGGGGTGACGGTCGGTCGATTGCTGACGTATACGGTAGCGCTGTCGAGCGTGTCGTTGTTCGAATCGTCGATAAGCCATACGGTTCCCGTTCCCGCGATGCAGCCGTAGAGTCTCCGAGATATGTCGGTTGTGGCCGATCTCGGCACGTCGGGACCGCACCTGCTGGATGTGGACAGATGGTTGCTCCATTCCAGCGAGGCGCCGGCCGGACAATCGCCCGAGTACGATGCGTCTACGTCGACACGTTCTCTGACCTCGATCGACGAGTCTGAGACGGTGACTGAACCCGAGCAGGGTGGCAAAGGCGTGTTAGTCGGCGTCGGCGTGGCGGTTGGACGCGCTCTGACGGTGACCCTCACGCTGTCCAGCGTGTCGTTGTTCGAATCGTCGATAAGCCATACGGTTCCCGTTCCCGTGACGCATCCGTAGAGTCTGCGGGATAGGTCGGTATTGGCTGTTCTGGGCACATCAGGGCCGCAACGGCTGGATGTGGACAGTTGGCGGCTCCATTCCAGCGAGGCGCCGGACGGACAATCGCCCGAGTACGATGCGTCTACGTCGACACGTTCTCTGACCTCGATCGACGAGTCTGACACGGTGACGGAACCCGAGCAGGGTGGCAAAGGCGTGTTAGTCGGCGTAGGCGTTTTAGTAGGTGTAGGCGTATGCGTCGGCGGCTGGGTTACGACTAACGTCAGCGAAGCAAGCACCGTGTAAGGGCTGTTCGTCAAACGGATCTCTATGTCTCCAGTTCCGGCGGAGCATCCGTAATAGGTTCCCTGAAGTTGTTGCGGGGCGCGTGCCTGTCTTCCCGCCCTGCATTCAGATCCGCCGAGAATGCTGGGGATGATGATTTCCGCTTCGTCGCTTCCTTGCAGGTCGAAGTCGAACGTGACGACGGTGCTTTGCCCAACTTCGAGCGTTGTTCTTGTCGCCGTGATCTCTGCGGTGCTGGGGACTGCCGGCTCGGGCGTGTCCGTCGGAGTCGGAGTGGGCGTGTGGGTTTCGGTTACGACAGCAGTGTTGGTGACTGTGATCGTCACGCTGTCAAGTTCGGTGCTTCCAGGCATTTCAAGCAGTTTGACGACGGCAGACCCTGCAGCGCAACCGTAGAGCGTGCGAATAGAGTATCCCGAGGTTCCGACTAGGTCGATCGTGCCTGAGGTGTTCGTGCAACTTGAACCTGTGCTCAATCGCGAGTCGAAACTGATCCGAGCAGTCTTCCCGGCGGTAAGAGAGTAATTTGCGTTCACCGCGAACCCTTTGTTCGTCTGAACAATCGACCTTGACACGCTGAGCAACCCGTGAGAACTTCCTGGCCCAGGCGTCGATGTCGCCGTCGATGTCGCCGTGGGGGTTGGCGTGGCGGCATCTGAAGGCATCCATTCGATGTCCACCTGATCAGACGTGGCTTCCAAGCTGGTTGAAGATGCAACCGTTCTCGACCCTTTTGAACCAGAGGGTCTATTTTCCGTCACAGTTGCTGAGACCGAAACCCTGAACTCGCGTGTCCCAGGAGTGTTTTTGATAACGACGGCATTGTTCCCCGACAACTCCGAATCTGGCAGTGCGACCCACTGCCCGTTCTTTTTCTCTCTCCACGTGTACGTGATCGAATTTGCAGGCAGGGTAGTGTGGATCACTGGTGTCAGCGTCACCGTATCTCTGACCCAGAAGAAGGGCCAGTTGACTGAGGACGCCCTGATCTCGATCAGAAGGAGACGAGTGTCCATCTCGTCGGACATTTTCGACTGGTCAACCTTGTAGTAGCCAGACTTCTCCTGTCCGAAAGCCGCGTCTACCAAAGCGAGCAACAAAACCTCGCCTAGTCTGTACCCATCGGGCAGACGTGCTATCCAGGGAGCGGTGAGACTAGACAGGAAATTGTTCGGGATCTCACCGCCGAGCGTCAAAGGCTTGGTTGCTTCGATTTGAAAATCAGAGAAATAGGCGGCTTCCAGATCCTCTCGCCAACCGTGTCTCACCCATATGGTGTGCGTTTTGTCGTCCGACGTTCGGTTTCCTGTCAACACGGCATCGTCGGTGTCCTTGAAAGTCCAGTCGAACTTGTACTCTCCTACTTTTAAATCGTCCACGCAGAAATTCTCCAACTCCCATGTCGCCGTGAAATTCCATCCGTCGTATCCGTAGTTCACCGTGTCGATCGTGGGGGGATGACAGATGGTGAAGTATCTGTGCTCGTCAGCGTCACGCTTAAACGTGTCGGCGAAATCATATTGAGTGAACGGCCATCTGTTCGTGTTGATTTCCGACACGCCAAAGAAGTAAAAGTTCGCCATTTGCTCTTTGCCGTAAGTTGCACAGAAGTTTTCATGAGCAGGGAAGTTCTCGTCGATCCAGTCACAGCCTTGCTCCGCTATCTCGTCTTTGAAAATCAGATCCGCGAGCAACTTGTTGCGAGGATTCCACGCCTCGTCCATATCATCCCCAGAGTTCCCGGGAACCATCCTCTGAAGCGTCTCGTAGGCGATGTCGTGTTTGTCGCAAGCATAGAAAACCACGTCAAGCGACGCCGAGCATCTGTCGTTGGCAGAGTACAGCCACCAGTCCTCTTTGTCCTCTTCAATAAGATCGTCGTGACGGTTCTCTTTCCAAAAACCTATGGGGGCTTTGTACACGCAGTTCAGCGCCTCCATCCGCATCTCTAGAGGCGTGTTCTCATTCGGGTCCATGTCGGGCACACAGTCATAGATGTGCGAATAGCTGGTGGGATACGGGTCCCCAGATCTGACATCCCTTGTGTTGCTACTGCCAGTGTCGCTGGAAGATGCGGGCTCCGGATTCTGAAACACAGCGAAGCCGCGCACCAGTTCGGGACTCCCGACGTCTGTCATGAATGAACGCCCGACGTCGTTGTTAAGCACTGCGGCATACTTCATGCTCGTGCTGTCTGTTCCGCTCGTGAGTTCGGCGAGTTTCGCCACCGAAACGGTTTGGTACGTGTTCAGAATGTCCGTTTCGTCAACACAGCCTTCAAATGCCAACGCATTTTCTGATTCGTACCCGTCAAGCGCATCGGTGAATGACGAGGGGCGCTCTCCCTTCACTCTGTCCAAGCAATCTAGTGGGTCTGCGCAGTGGTGAACCGTGTGTCCGCTTCAACGGCAGTGTCAAGATCTCCCAACAACGAGAGAAGGGTGTTCAGATCTGTTAGATCCGGCGTTGCAGTAGGTGTTGGCGTCGCCGTTCCCGTCGGAGTCGGACTTCCGGTCGCTGTAGCGGTCGATGTCGCCGTCGCGGTAGGCGTGGCGGTGGGTATTGCAGTGGGCGTCGGGGTTGGAGTTGCTGTCGGTGCGCCGACGCTGGTCGCAGTCGGTGTCGGCGTGGCCGTATTCGGCGGCGCGGTTCCGGCCCAGGTGACGTGGAAAATCGTCGTGCCGCTGTGCCACCCCTCGCCCGTCCCGGCGTCGTTGCCGAAGGCCGACAACGCGTATGTCATCGTACGCGCGTCGCTATACCTAACCCGGATCGTCTCCCGGCCGTTGTTGTTCAGTCTCAGACGGCTGTAGTCGTAGCTGAATGGCAGATCGTCCGAACTCCCGTACTCGCCCAGGTATCCGTTCAACGCCACGCCCACGCCCGTCGCCGCGGCTCCGTCGCGCCCCGTGATGTACGTCTCCACCGTCACCCTTTCGCCAAGGTAGGGGCTGGTGTCGCTGATCGTGATGTTGCCGTGCCGGCCGACCTCGACCTGGACATCCTCGTCGTCGGATTCGGACTGCGCCGCCACCGACCACCACGGCTCGCCGGACGGGGAACCGGCCTCGTTCGAGACGATCAGCGCCAAAAGCGCCGCGCACGTAAATAGCAAAGCGATCGGCGCCGCACCCGCTCACTTCCCCATGCAAATCGAAGGCGCTTGAGCTGACATTAACGCGAATTTCAGCTTGGCTCGCAGAACCACCAGAAACGCCCTCGACGCGCGTCTGCGTCAACCTACGCCGCGGCACAGTCCGTCGGCGGGGTCTCCTGCGGCGAGTCTGCGCTGGGCGCTTGCGACGCAGGGGCGAATGCATTGGCAAAAACACCGGGATGCGTCAAAGCAATATATCCGGCGAGTCCTTCACCGCCGATGATACCGAAAAAGATCATGTACAAGATGACGAAAAACAGCAAACCGACAACATCGACACCGTCAAACTGCGGGCCGCCCGATACGATTCCCAGATACATGGCGCAAGGCAGGAGGACACCCGCCAGTCCCGTCAGCAGGGACATGCGAGCCATCGTCTCTTTCAACGAACCGGGCAGCACGCCCAGAATCGCTACAGCCACCCAGATCCAAACGAAGAAATGTATAGCTCCCAAACCTTGTCTAAACGGATTTCCTTCTTCGAAGATGGTGACGAAACATGAAAGAACCCAACTAGGGATGGTAGCCAAAACAATCGATATCACGAGTTTCAGCAGGAACGCGAACCAATTCTTGATAGTGCCGATGATCGGCCCAGACACATCGCCATCTTCGATCTTGGGCTCGACGTTTGTCTCGGAACGAGTCAATGCGATGTATGCCGCCAAACCACTGAATCCGATCCCCAATCCCAAGACCAAAAACACCGGGAACGAGTGCGGTTCGGTGAAGTACGCAGAATATGAGATGGCGGGAGTGTACGAGTCGGGCACATACGCATTTTCCTGCACGGGGAACACCCGGTGCAGATGCGCGGGCAATGGCAGCAGAAAACCGGCCAACGCGATCACCAGAGACATGTTCCCTGCCGTCTCCCTCAACGATCCCGGCAAGAGTCCCGGAACCGACAGCGCCAGCCAGATCCAGACGAAGAGATGCGCCACGCTCCAACCTTGAAAGTACGCAATACCGCCCACAATGCCATAGACGAACCACGCCAGAACAATAGCGGGCAACAAACCACAAACGAGCGCGGCACCGAATTTCAACACCGGAGTCGGCAGTTGCTTGATGCTACTGACCATCGGTTCAATCCTCTATTAACGTGTCTTGGTATGTTAACGTTTTGGGAATTATATGGCTGACTACACAATGAGTTTCGTTAGGGTGTGTGGACATTCAGCGTCGTACTAGTGTAGAGATAGCACGATTTACCAAAAAAGGCGTCCTGGTTTAAGTCCAGCGTTTCAGCGTGCACGAACCAAGTGTCAAGAACGCTAAACCCGCCAGCATCGCGATGGAAGCGAATTTCAGTGGCATTGCGACACCGCCGACTCGGAGTTTCGAGATGTCGGGCAGCGTTGTGGTCTCTACCGTAGCATTTGGTTGCGGATCGGGCAGGTTGGGGAAGTCGAGGTCGAGTCGCCGTTGAATGGGGAAGCTCCAAGTCAGATCAGGTTGTGGGGCAAGTTGGCTGAGCACGGCGTAGTAGCTCGTGGTTGTGGACTTGACTTCCCCGTTTATCCAGAACTCGATCTGAGAACCAAAGAGGTGCAGGTCCAACGGCGGCGCGACCACGAGATGGTAATATCCGAACGGACTTTCCGGGACTGCGCCGACTGTGACTGGCCGTGATTCCCACACGTCGCCGATACGAGCCGTGATCCGAAACCCGCTGTACGCAGGAGGTTCGCCGTTGATTGTCACGTCACCGGAAAAAACGATTGCGGGGAATGTGACGTGAAGCCGAACCTGCGCATGTGCTTGGCGACCGTCCCTCGTCTCGAAAGCGGTCAAAGCCACAACCGCTATAACAACTATCCACAATAGTTTCATTTCACAGAGTTTACATCAGTGACTCATAGTCAAAGCAAGGAATGATCGCTGGACACGTTGCGGATCGCTAACCCTTCATGCTCGATGGTGACTCGATGTGGTATCTGACGTTCGACTCTGTGTAGTTATCCAAATGATTCCCAACGCTTTAGAGGCAAGTTGTCGACCGATTATCGGCATGGATACTCGACTGGAGCGACGGTAGGTCGAATCTAAACCCCCTTTAATTCCCCCTTGGGCATCAAGGGGGAGGGTGTTGGTATTCCCCTTTGGGCATCAAGGGGGAGGGCATTATGCTTCGCCCTTGTTCTTACAAAGGGGCGCGAACCTACTTCTTGTGGATGTCGACGGATTCCATCACGTCGCCTTGTTGAATTGCGAGTACCACGTCCATGCCGCTGGTGACTTTGCCGAAGACGGCGTGGCACGATGTCCCTCGAACTTCGCAAGGTTTCAACTGACCGTTCTCGTACGGATCTAGGTGAGGGGTCGCGGCGTGGGTGACGAAGAACTGTGATGTGTTGGTGTTGAATCCGGCGTTGGCCATCGATAGGATGCCTGGCGAGTCGTGCTTCATGTCGGGGTGGAACACGTCGTCGAATTGATCGACGGATTTGCCCTCGGCGTTGGTTCCGCCTTGGATGACGAAGCCTGCGATGACGCGGTGCCACGGCGAGTTGGTGAAGAAGCCGGAGTTTGCGAGATTGACGAAGTTTTGGACGTAGGTGCTAGCTATGTCGTTGTAGAGGTCGGCTTCGATGTCGCCTTTGTTGGTTTTGATGGTTACCGAGTAGGAAGCGTTGGGATCGTAGTTGTTTGATGCACTGCTTTCGCCTTCATCGCCGCCACACGCTGTGAATAAGGCTACCGAAGTCGCACTTGCGATCAGGGCCGTCGCCTTCAAAATGTTCGTCATGTGTCTTGATTCCTCCGTCGTATGGACCTGTGGATTCGACTCCGAAATGGATTGCCCGCGGAGCGGTTGGTTAATCCTCGGTAATCGAGTATATCCCGCTCGTGTTAGGGCACTTAATCAGGTGCGATGCGGCGATGCAAACTATAATCCGCGTTATGAGCCAATCGCCGATTCAAATTACCGCCGAACCGGATCTGCGCATACCTGCCGGGTTGACGCCTAAGGGTCTATTGGATGCTTACAAAATGATGTGCCTAAGCAGGGCGCTAGACATCCGGATCTGGACGCTGAACCGACAGGGCAAGGCGGCGATCGCGGCGTCGGCGCAGGGGCATGAGGCGGCGCAGGTGGCGACGGTAGTGGCAACGGACCCCACGCGAGACCACTACCTCACCTACTACCGGCAGTTGACTGCGATGCTGATGTTGGGAACAACGCCGACGGAGATGTTGACGCAGTTTCTTGCACGGGAAGGCGAAATATTGAGCAAAGCGCGTCAGTTCCCGTTGCATGGTTCGCATCCCCGCGTTGACCTGTTTTCGTTTTCCAATGTGGTCGGGACGCAGTTGCCGCAGGCGGTCGGAGTGGCGCTCGCCGACAAGATGAAGGGTAGGGACGCTGTAACCATAGCTTTTTTTGGTGACGGTGCGGCTAGTCAGGGTGATTGTCACGAAGCGATGAACTTCGCAGGAATCCACAAATTGCCGGTGGTATTTTTGTGTGAAAACAACCGTTACGCGATCTCGGTGCCTCTGCATCAACAGATGCCGATCGAGTCGATCGCCTCGCGCGCTTTCGCATACGGCATTCCGGGCGTCGAGGTCGATGGAACGGATATCGTGGCGGCGTACGAGGCGGTGAAGGAATCGGTTGATCGAGCCCGTTCAGGTGGTGGTGCCAGTTTGGTGGAGATGCGAGTGGAACGGCTGTTGCCGCACACGACTGACGACGACCACACTCGGTACCGATCAAAGGAAGACATCGAACGAATGCGGGATATGGACCCCCTCCCGATAACGGAACAGTTGCTAAGGCGCCACGGGATTTTGGACGACGCTACGGACGCAGAGTTCAAAGAATCAGCGCGACGTGCTGTAGACGATGCGACGGATGAGGTTGAGGCACTCCCGTTTCCAGTAGTTGGAGAGATGTACAGCGGAGTGATGGAGTCAGACACGGGAGGCAATTCGCATGCCTGAGATGACACTTATAGAGGCGGTGCGAGAGACTCTTCGGACGGAGATGCGCCGCGATTCGGACATCTTCATGATGGGCGAAGACATCGGACCGCGAGGCGGCGTGTTCTTGGCTTCGGAGGGATTCATAGAGGAGTTCGGTGAAGACCGAGTGATGAATACACCGTTGGCCGAGTCGTCGATCATCGGCATCGCCCTCGGCGCTGCGGTGAACGGAATGCGACCGGTGGCGGAGATACAGTTTGCGGACTTCGTCTGGCCGGCTATCAACCAGCTTGTAGGTGAAGCTGCGAGGGTCAGGTATGGTACGGCTGGTGGCAAGCAGGCACCCATGACGGTGCGTGTTCCGTACGGTGGAGGAGTACGTGGTGGGCTATATCACTCGCAGAGCATCGAGGTCCTTTTCGCGCACACTCCCGGGTTGCAGGTGATTGCGCCGGCCACGCCGTACGACGCGCGTGGCTTGCTCCGTTCGGCGATCCGGTCGAACGACCCGACAGTGTTCCTCGAGCACAAACGGACTTACCGGTTGGTACGCGGTGAGGCCCCCGACGCGGAGTATACCGAGCCCATTGGCAAAGCGGATATCAAACGTGCCGGCAACGATGTCTCATTGATCACTTATGGCTTGATGTTGCACCACTCGTTGCAGGCCGCCGAGGCAGTCGCGCAGTCGAATGGTATCGAAACAGAGATAGTCGATCTTCGTACTTTGCGGCCGATCGATGCGGAGACAATTCTGGATTCCGTTTCGCGTACGGGCAGGGCGTTGATTGTGCAGGAAGACACTGGCGCGGTCAGCGTTGCGTCGGAGGTCAGCGCAATCATTGCTCAGGACGGATTCTTTGACTTGGATGCTCCGGTTATGCGTGTAACGCCACCGGAAATACCGCCGATGCCGTTCAGTCCGCTTCAAGAGGCAGAATACATGCCTTCGCCGGAAAAGATAGCGTCGGCGATACGTCGTTTGGCGGAGGTCTAATCGGTGGCGAAGCTCACTGTTGAGATGCCGCACGTTGGCGAATCTGTGACCGAGGCCGTTGTCGGCAAATGGTTGGTTTCGCCGGGCGACGCGATCCGCAGGTACGATCCTCTAGTCGAAGTAATCACCGACAAGGTGAACATGGAGGTGCCGGCGCCGCGTGATGGAACCGTTACCGAACTTCTGGTGAGCGAGGGCGACACCGTGCAAATGGGTGCGCCGATAGCCGCCATGGAGATTGAAGGGGCTGAGCCAGAACCGGAACGCGAAGAACCACCGGAGACAGAAGCTCCGTCGATCCAGTCCTCCAGCCGCGTCGGTTCGATGATCGTCGGTGCCAATGTCGGCCCCACGGGCGGCGAATTTACGGACACAAGCCTTCAATCGAGGCATGACGCGGTAGAAACCGAGGTCGCGGGATCACGAGTTCGGAGCAGGGCGCGGGGACGCGGCAGGCCCGACGGGGGTGCACGGATATCGCCAGTCGTTAGGCGGCTCGCTGAGAAGCATGGCATCGATGTCAGCTTGATAACCGGTACTGGCGGCGGCGGTCGCGTGACTAAGCGCGACGTGGAGGCGTATCTAGAATCGGCCGTACCGAGTGCGGCACCGATCATGCAGTTGTCTGACGAGATCGTTGAGCCTTCACCGATCCGGCGGATGATTGCGGAGAACATGTCGCGCAGCTTCCGCGAGATACCGCACGCATGGGGCGCAATCGAAGTGGATGTTACGGCGATGGTCGAATATCGGCGGGCGAACATCGAACGCGTTATGCAGAGCACCGGGCAACGCTTGACCTATCTGCCGATTGTGTTGCACCACGTGGCGCAGTCGTTGCGCCAGCATCGAATGCTCAACTCGAGTTGGATGGACGGCAAGGTAGTGTTGAAGGGCGCGATAAACATCGGGGTGGCAGTTGCTGCCGAACAGGGGCTAGTGGTCCCAGTAATTCGGGGTGCCGACGCGCGTACGCTCGAAGATACGGTGTCCGAGATGTCTCGGGTTGTGGAAGCGGCGAGGGCGGGTAAGCTGGGCTTCGGTGATGTCCAAGGTGGTACTTTCACGCTGAACAACACTGGCGCCTTGGGTTCGATTTTGGGGGGCGCGATCATTAACCATCCGCAAGCTGCAATATTGACCACTGAAGCCATCGTCAAGCGGCCAGTCGTCATCGAAACTGCTGTCGCCGGTGAGGAGATCGCAGTCCGATCAGTGATGAACATGTGTTTGTCGTTCGATCATCGGATAATCGACGGGGCGGAGGCGATGGCGTTCCTCGCCGACGTCAAAACGCGATTGGAATCGATTTCACCGGATACCGACCGCTGATGGGTTTAGGGCGACCCATGTTGCGAGCATCGTGGTTGGGCCGCGTCCCGTACCGGCCGACGTACGAGTTGCAGCGAGATTTGTTAGAGCGGCGCAAGTCCGGTGCGATCGACAACACACTGCTCCTACTAGAGCATGATCCAGTGTTCACTCTGGGCCGACGCGCCGACGAGTCGCACGTCTTATCGGACGACTGCGCGATCACGAGCGGAAGTGTGGAGATCGTGGAAACAGATCGCGGAGGCGAGGCGACGTTTCATGGGCCGGGGCAGTTGGTGGCTTACCCGATAATCAGTATTCGAGAACTCAAACTGGGACCCGTCGCATATGTCAGGATTTTGGAGGAGATAATCATCCAAGTTCTTCGCGAGCATGGGATCAGTGGTCATAGGGTCGTAGGCAGAACTGGCGTCTGGATCGGTGGCGAGCCGGGTAGCAAGCCGGTCGATGGTGCAAATCCCGCAGGGAGGAAGATTGCCGCAATCGGTGTGCGCATAAGTGGCGGCGTCGCCATGCACGGAATGGCTCTGAACGTTGACACCGACCTCGGTTATTTCGCCCAAATAGTTCCGTGCGGGATGCCTGGCCTCGATATGACTTCAATGTCACGAGAACTCGGTTCGACGCTCCAAACGGAAATGATAGCGAGGGCTTGGGCCGAGGCATTCGCCGATGTTTTGTACTTGGAGATCGATTGGCGACCCGCGTCGTTTCTCACCAATATTCAATCCGCACAAGTATCCGTTTCCGTATAACCAACCATGAAAATCTCGACTTTAACCTCACGCGCAATTGCGGCGGTCTTACTGGCGATAATGACGGCATTCGTGCTCGGTTGCACCGCTGAAGAACCGCCCACGCCGACGGCAGTTCCTCTCCCCCTGATCGTCGTTGAAATCGGGATGACCGCGAGCACTGTTTTGGCTCCCGTGAACATCGATTTCGAGGCCAAAGACTTCACGGATGGTGCGTCTTATTTTTGGGATTTCGGCGACGGCACCTCGACCGCCGGAACACGGGCTCGACACACGTATTTGGATGCCGGGAGGTTCGTCATCCGGTTGTCGGCAACTCGGGGTGATGAAACAGAATCCGCAGAGAAGACGATCACGGTCCAACCTGGCGACGCAGGATGGATCATCTTAAATGCTGAAGAATTGGTGCTCGAGGCAGGCGAGACGTTCCAATTCGAAGCCGATGCATTCGACCATCTCGGCAACCACGTCCAAGATCCCGATCTAGTCTGGCACGCCGATCCCGCGACCGGCACTATCGACCAGAATGGATTGTTCACCGCCGGCCAGGACATCGCGGTTGCCGCGGAAGGAGTCCGAGTCGAATTTGCACGAGGCAACTTTACCGCCAATGAAAAGTTGCCGGTTGCAGTTGTTTTCGGAGAACCAGCGTCGATCGAGGTTACACCGGCGTCGATCGACACGCGCGCCACGTGGTCAGTTGATCTCAATGCCGTGGTGATGGACTCCGCCGGGCATGTCTTGGAAGATGTCGAGATTACCTGGGAGGTACTCAGACCTGGCGATGAAATCGACCAAACAGGTCACTACACGCCCAGTGAGACGATTTCAAACGAGAATGCATCGTTGATCTTGATGACCGCCACTCAAGAAGATACAAAACTCGAGCACATCGTCAAGGGAGTTGTACGTCCGGGAATCTTGGATCGAGTGGAAGTTGAAGGATCGTTGGTCGAATTGACAACCGGTGACTCGGTTCAACTTGCGGCGGTCGGTTACGATCGCTTCGGCAACGAGCTGGAGCTAGATGAGATCAGATGGGAGATCGAAGACCCGGAAGCCGGGAGTTTTGAAGAAGACGGAACGTTTACCGCCGGGGCAAAGTCCGGCGAGTTTCCGGAACACACGGTGAAGGTGCGCGGCATCAAGGATGGAGTGCAGGTCTTCGCCGACGCACCGGTATCGATATTGCCATCGAAGGCGGTCGCGATCGAGTTTTTGAACGAAAGCGACTCGATTCCTGCCGGATCGAGTTCGCCGATCGCGGTGCGGGTTCTGGACGAACACGGCAATTCATTGACCGATGTGGACGTCTATCTTGAGGTCACAGGCGGCGGCATGTTGGGTAACGGCAACGTTTTTAGGGCGGGGTTCGAGCCTGGGAGGTACGAAGACGCGATAATCGCCCGAGTTCTTGAGGGGAATGCCGGAAACGAAGAGCAACTTGAAGCCTCTACGGACATTGAGGTCCGTAGTCGAAGTTCGGATTTCTTGGCCGTCGACATCGTTGGTCCGCGCGGTGCTGTGGTCTACCTAATCAATCTCGCGACCGGTGATTTGATACCGCTATCTGCGGAAATCGAGTCGAATGAATTCACCGAGGACACTCCGTCGTGGTGGCCCGACGGTTCACGCTTGGCCTATTCGAGCGACGTAAATGGCAGGCGCGAGATATTCGACATCGATCCATTCAACGGCGACAGTCGCTTGTTGGTATCCGCGGAGAACGACGTCACAATGCCTGCGATCTCCCCGGACGGCGCCCGCATAGCATTCGTCGAATCACTGGAAGCGGCATCCAACGTTTATGTGGCAGACCTGAAGCTCGATGAGAATGGTGATGTGAGTGGCGTCGTCACTTTGGACGACGCTCAATTGCTTTCGACCGAGGACGGTCTCAAACATCTTTTCCCATATTGGTCGCCCAACGGCGAGTTGATCATGTTCACTTCAACGCCCGGGGATGGTCGCTTCCGCGTCATCATCACGGACGTCGTTGAAGAATTCGGCGATGTCGTTGCCGAGGCCCGAACGGCGAGTGGTTTGGCGTGGCATCCAGATGGAAATCGGATTCTTGTCGCGACGCGACAGATCGTGGGTGATGAGCGGGTTGACACATTGGCGCTGGGCAACCTCACCACCGGAGACATAGAAGAGATTGATGTGGGCGGATTGAACGTTGGTATCGCCGCGATTTCGCCAGACGGCACCGAGATATCGTTTGTCGACGAGAACGAAGGTGCTCTGTGGCTCATGGACATCGACGGAACCGGGCGCCGCCGAGCGCTGGGCGGGCAATACCAGACCACAGTCACCGCGTGGCGACCACAACCCCTCGAATTGCCAACACCCATAAACCGCGACTTAGGCGATACCGAACTGGTCGTTCCGGACGGTAATATCGTCATGGAGCGCGATGATGACGAGTCGCACGGTTCGGTCGGACCTTATCAAGTGCTAATCGAGACCGATCGCGGAGCTGTAAAGATCGACCTCTTCAACCACTTGGCGCCGGTTACAGTCGAGAATTTCATCAATCTCGCCGCATCCGGATACTACGATGGGTTGGCATTTCACACCGTTGAACCCGGTTCGGCAGTGTTCAGCGGTTCGAAGTTGGACGGTTTCGGAGGAACGGCCGGTTACTACATCCCGTCGGAATTCCACCCAGACGCGACACACGATGCCGCGGGAACGATTTCGATGATCTCCAAGGTCGTCAACGGTGGATCGTCCGAGTTCGTAATCACGCTCGAACCTAAAACCGACTGGGATGCTTACGTGGGCGGCGAGCAGAAGGAGTGCAAGAATCCGAGCGAAGTGTGCTACGCCGTGTTCGGGCGGGTTATCGAAGGTCTCGACGTGTTGATGGGTTTCGAAGAGATCGACAGATTGTCACAATCAGAAGAACCGCACCGGATTCTCAGAGTCACCGTATTGGACGAGACAAATCAATGACCTATAGATCGACCATCACGCATCTGGAATGCACACTGACGGGCGAACAATTCGACGCCTCGCTCCCGCACCGCACTAACCCGGCGAACGGCAAGCCGCTGTTCGCGCGATACGACCTCGGACGAGCGAAGGATACTCTAACCAAGGATTCGTTGATTGGCCGCCCCAAAGATATGTGGCGGTACCGGGAGGTGATGCCGATTCTCAACGACGCCAACATCATCAGGCTCGGAGAAGGCGGTACGCCCTTGATCAAAGCTGGTCGGCTCGCCGGAGCGACGGGGATGGACACGGTATACATCAAGGACGAGGGTGTCAATCCAACCGGATCGTTCAAGGCGAGAGGGCTCGGCGCGGCGGTTTCGAAAGCGAAGGAACTAGGTCAGACGCGTCTGACCATGCCATCTGCCGGCAACGCCGGGGGTGCGATGTCGGCGTACGCTGCGGCGGGCGGCATTGAGGCGCATGTCTTCATGCCCAAAGATGCACCGATCGCCAACAAGGTTGAATGTCGAGCCTATGGTGCGAACCTCACGCTCGTCGATGGTTTCATAACCGATGCGGGACAGATGTCGCAACGGGCGGCTGAAGAGTTAGGGCTCTTCGATGTTTCAACGCTGCGTGAGCCTTATCGGGTGGAAGGCAAGAAAACGATGGGCTACGAGATCGTCGAACAACTCGGTTTCGAAGTGCCAGATGTGATCGTGTATCCGACGGGCGGTGGAACCGGTATCGTCGGTATATGGAAGGCGCTCGACGAGATGGAGCACCTCGGTTGGATCGGGTCGGATCGACCACGCATGGTCTGCGTTCAAGCTGAAGGGTGTGCGCCACTTGTTGAGGCGTTCAACAAGGGCGAGGAGTTCGCGACGCCGTTTCCGGATCCACACACGATGGCGGCAGGGCTGCGGGTGCCGGCGGCTATTGGAGATTTTCTGGTTATCCGCGCGGTCAGAGAGAGCGGCGGCACTGCGATCACCGTTTCGGATGAGGAGATGGTCGATGGGATGGCGGAGATGGCGCGATTGGAAGGTGTGTTCGCCGCGCCTGAGGGCGGAGCGACGTTGGCTGCGATGCGGAAACTGATTGATGGCGGGTTGATAGGGAGGGATGAACGCGTGGTGCTTCTGGTTACGGGCAACGCGCACAAGTACCTGGACGTATTGCCTGACGGGATGGGGGTTGAGTAGATACGCGGGATTGTCAACTTCCCCAAGGAATCCGAGATGTCCCGAACAACGCGAGAATTGCGTAGCTGACTAGTCTGACTAGTTATAATCAACACATGACCACCACGTACTCCACATACGAAGCTAAAGCCAAGTTTTCCGAAGTGATCCGTCGCGTCCGAGAAGGTGAAACGGTCGTCGTTTCTTACCCCGGCGATCCGGTCGCTGAGATCAGGCCTTTGGTGCCTGTTAAATCTCCGATGGAGGAGCGTATGCGGGATCTGGAACGCCGAGGCGTTCCGATTCCATCGCGCGGGCCGAGGAAGTCGTTTAAACCCCAGGCCCGCCGTCCGGGAGCGTTGAAACGATTTTTGGAGGAGCGCAACGGTTGAGCGTCGCGTATGTTGACAGTTCTGTTCTCGTTGCGATCACGTTTCAAGAAGAAGGTAGCGCTTCGTTGGTCGATTGGTTGGACGGATTTGATCGCCTCGCGTGTTCAAATCTGGTCGAGGCAGAAGTCAAATCTGCGTGCCGACGGGAAAGGTTTGAACTGGATACGGCGTTCCTGTCTGATATAGGCTGGGTTTTCCGGACCGTCCCATATCGCCTGAAATCTCGACCGTGTTTGCGACTGGCTACTTGAAGGGTGCCAATCTTTGGCATGTGGCCACCGCCCTCTACTACGCTGCGGAACCCGGCACAGTGGGTTTTCTCACGCTTGACGTTCGTCAGCGCGATGTGGCAGATGCATTGGGTTTTGCGGTCGAGTAACGCCGGGGTGACTGATTCTTGGGTTGCGTGCGAGGGTTGCTCAAACGTCCCCTTCCCAGCCGATGACGTGGCTGCCGACACCGTTTGGGAAGCGCTGGTGATATTCGTCGACGAGCATGCCTAGGACGGCGGAGTCGTGGCGGGCGCCGTGGTGGGGTCTGCTCATGCGCAGGGTGCCTTCATGGACGAATCCGATGTTCTCGAACATGGCTCTGGCGGCGGCGTTGTAGGTGGGGACGTCGACCCAGCCTCGGTAGAGGCCCAAGTGGTCGAAGATGTGTTCGAGCATGGCGAGCGTGGCAGCGGTGCCGTAACCCGAATGCCACTTTGATTTATCGCCGATTAGGACGGAGATCTGGGCATCCCCGAGCGGTTCGTCGATTGAAAGCTGGCCCTCGCCGATGTGGTCGCCTTCTTCTGAATAGACGGAAAAGATGTCGCGGTGCGGTTCGTGGTGTGGATCGTGGAAGACCTCGTCCCACTGCTCCTGAGTGGCGTTCAGCATTTCTTCTGGCTCGTAGCCGAGGTGTGCTGCATCGCCGTACGTGTAGCGGCCGAACCAGCTATCCGAGACGTCAGGATCGTTTAGCCAGGCAGCGATGCGCTGAACGTCTTCTCTAACTACTGGGCGAAGTTCACATCTGGATGGCATATTGAGCGCTCCCCCTGACTAAAGACCTACCACTGTGCGAATTTTGAACTCCAAGGGAGATTGAGCGAGCGTCGCACTTACTGATACCCATTATCGCACGACGCGTGATTTTGCGGATTTAACGCGCCATTGATAGAGTTGCGATAGACTGCCTGCGTTGCGCAGGCGAAATCGGAGATAGGAGACATAAATATGTCCGACCACTGGAAGATGGAAGCAGATATCGAGTACTGCGTGCCCTGCGGGTACGCCAACCTAGCCGCTTACATGGCCGCCGAGTTGTTCCAAGCTGCCGGCCCCGCGTTGGCGATCAGCCTCACCCCGGGTCACTCCGGCGCGTTCAAGGTCACCGTTGACGGCGAAGTCCTCTGGGACAAGCAAGTCCAAGGCAAGTCGCCCCACATCATGGAAGTCAAGGAACTCAAAGCCAAAGTTGCTAACATGATCCAGTCTGGTGCAATGATCCAGATGAACTGAGGGTGCCCTCACCCTAACCCTCTCCCGCCGAGCGGGAGAGGGGACAGCGACTCTGCTGTTTGGAATGGGAAGGTCTACCTCATTGATCGTCTCAGAGGGGTGGATTCGAACACGTCTCTGAGGCGTTCGTTTTTTTGGTCGAGTGTGTATGTGCGGGGTAGTATTCGTGACGAGGTCTGTAAAGGTAAGACATGGTTAGAGCAGCGGTTTTGTATGCGGCGAATGAGCCGATGCCGATCAAGGATTTGGAACAGTTGCCGCCTCGCAACGGCGAGGTCCGAATCAACATCGGAGCCGCCGGAATTTGCGCGTCTGATCACCATGTGATGAAGGGCGAGACCAACTTTCCGATGCCAATCGTCTTGGGTCACGAAGGCGCGGGAGTTGTCGATGAGGTTGGAGAGGGCGTCACTGGTATCGAACCGGGAGATCGATGCATCTTGTCGTTCGTTCCGAGCTGCGGTCACTGCCGTTCATGCCGCACGGGTCTGCAAAAAGTCTGCGACACCAACCGATTGACCGGTACCAAGCAGTACGACAACACCTTTCGTTTCTTTGATGACGATGGCGTAGAGGTCCACCAATTCGCCAAGTTGGGCGTCTTCGCCGAGAGCATCATCTGTCCTCAACAGGCGGTTTATCTGATCCCGGACGACGTACCTATGGATGTGGCGGCGCTGATCGGGTGTTCGGTCACCACTGGCGTCGGAGGTGTGATCAATCAACCAAGCGCCAAGGCCGGGATGACCGTCGCGGTGTTCGGTGTCGGCGGTGTCGGGTTAAACGTCGTTCAAGGCGCTCGGTTGCTTAATGCGTCGCGAATCATCGCGATCGACATCCTAGACAACAAGCTCGAATTCGCATATCGATTTGGGGCTACCGACGTCGTCAACTCACGAGCGGAGAACGCTGTCGAAAAGATTCTGGAATTGACCGACGGTGGCGTGAACATGGCCGTAGACGCGTTCGGCAATAGTATGACTACCCGCGCTGCGTATGACGCGACACGAAAGGGCGGGACCTGTGTTGTGATTGGGATTGCTCCAGAAGGGTCAGAAGCCCAGATTCCGATGGTCGATATCGTGCGCAACCAGAAAACGATAGTGGGAAGCTATTACGGTTCGGCGAGCCCACACGAGACGTTCCGAACTTTGGTGGACTTTTACCGATCTGGCAAGTTAGAGATCGGCGGATTGGCACTACGTCGGTACGCGCTTGACGAGATAAATGAGGCGTACGACGATCTAGAGCGAGGAGCTGACGGGCGTGGGGTCATCGTGTTTGACGGTATCAACTGACGGCGGAACGGATCAACAAACCTAAGCCGATAACCAATCGAGTTGTCAACAGGGTAAAATCAACTAACGAAACGAAAGCGGCGGGCAATCGGTGGCGCGCTGTCGCGAACTACCTCACATAGAGTTACGGTCATCCCAGATGCTTGAAGATTATTTTCGTCAGTACGGGATACTCGTGATGTTCTTGATGGTCGCGGTCGGCGTCCCAATCGGCATGCTATTGATGTCGTACGCGGCGCAGTTCATCCGAGTTCGGCCCTCGCAAACGTCTTTGGTCAAGCGGACATCATATGAGAGCGGACTGAGGCCGTTCAGCCCTAAACCCCGTCTGTTCAATATTCGCTACTACTACTACGCGATTCTGTTTGTTGTGTTCGACGTTGAGACGGTGCTACTGTTTCCCTGGGCGATCAAGTACGGTGTGTTGTCGAAACAGTTTGGGGTGATTGCGTTCCTAGCCGTGCTGGTATTCTTGGTTGTGGTCACGCTAGGGTACCTCTACGCGTGGCGCAAGGGCGCGCTCGAATGGACACGGAGCACGAACAATTGACCTCCGATATCGAGACCGCATACGGCGTGCCGATGGGCCACGACCCGCGCAACCCGCTCTTCGATGTGACGTGGGACTTGGATCGTGACGAAGGCGACGAGGTCAATCTGATGAAGGCAACGCGCCTCAGCCCGTTGCCCGAACCGATTATCCACATGGACGATGACCAATCGCGCAACGTCATAGTGACATCGGTCGACTATCTTCTCAACTGGGCGCGCAAATCATCGCTGTTCCCTTTGCAGTTCGGGTTGGCCTGTTGCGCATTTGAGATGATCGCATCTGCGATGGGGCGTTTCGACATATCCCGTTTCGGCATGGAAGCGTTTCGAGCAACGCCGAGGCAAGCGGACCTGATGATCGTCGCCGGAACGGTGACGTGGAAGATGGCGGTACCCCTTCGCCGGTTGTACGAACAGATGGCGGAGCCGAAATGGGTTATCTCTATGGGCGTCTGTGCCACTAGCGGCGGCCCTTACTATCAGTCTTATTCCGTCGTACCTGGTGTGAACCACATCGTGCCTGTCGACGTCTATGTGCCCGGATGCCCGCCGCGACCTGACGCGTTGCTATACGGCATCATGCAATTGCACGACAAGATCCGCCGTTACTCGCTTCTTGACAATCCCGCAGGTGGTTCATGAGCAGAGCGTGGGACGGAACGAAACTGGCCGACGCCATCCGAGAATCGTTTCCCGAGGCCGTAGTCGATGCCCGCGGAACCGATGTCTGGATTGAGCCCGAATCCGTTCCAGAGGTGATGCGGTTGTTGAGGGACGATAAGGAGTTCCGATTCGAACTACTCAGCAGCGTCACCGCTGTTGACTACATCTCATACTTTGAGGTAGTCTACCACTTAACCTCTTTAACTCGGAACGCGACCGCTGTGATCAAGTCCAAATGCGGGCTGGGTCGAGAGGAGGCGCGGATACCGAGCGTCTTCGATATATGGCGCGGTGCCGATCTTCAGGAACGTGAAGTTTGGGACCTGATGGGCATCATCTTTGATGGGCACCCGAACCACAAGCGGATCATGTTGTGGGAAGGATTCCCAGGACATCCGCTCCGGAAAGACTTTGCGACGTACGAGCAGTCTATAGTTCCGGAGAGCGAGCAACGGATTCCGTCCGCTCTTGCCGTTGAGATCCAAGGCGGGCAGGGCGAGTGACCACTGAGGTTCGCACCGAGCCGATCACGGTCAATCTCGGTCCGCAACATCCGTCGACGCACGGCGTCTTCAGGATGCGCGTCACCTTTGACGGCGAAGAGGTCATCGACGTTGAACCGATCTTCGGATATCTGCACCGAGGTTCGGAAAAGCTCGCCGAAGAGCGCACCTATGTTCAGGTGGTGACATTGACCGACCGTATGGACTATGTCGGATCGATGCTCAACAATCAGGCCTACATGCTCGCAGTGGAGAAGCTATGCGGTGTCGAACCCACGCCTCGTGGTGTTTGGTTGCGGATGATCGCATCTGAACTTCAACGCATTGCAAGCCATCTAGTCGCTGTCGGATTCTTGATACAGGATCTTGGCGCGTGGGGCACCCCGCTCATCTACACGATGCGGGAACGCGAGAAGATACTCGATCTGTTCGAGATGCTCTGTGGAGCGAGGATCACACACTCGTACCTACGCCCAGGCGGCGTATTCATGGACGCGCCGGAGGAGTTTTGGCCAGCGATGAATTTGCTGCTGGACGAGCTGCCGCCGCGGATCGATGATTTGGATGATCTGCTGACCGATAACGACATCATCTTCTCGCGCACGAAGGGTGTTTCGGTGCTCACGCCCGAGCAGATGTTGGATGCTTCGATTACCGGTCCGATGCTGCGGGCGGCAGGTGTGGATTGGGATCTGCGACATCGTGACCCGTACGACTACTACGACCAGGTGACGTTTGATCGGCCATTGCACACCGCGGGAGACAATTTCGCGCGGTATTGGGTGCGCGTTCAGGAAATGCGCGAGAGCATCAAGATCGTCCGCCAGTGCGAGAAATTGATCGAACCAGGCCCGGTTCGTCCGGACCACTACGATGTTCCGTGGCTTGTGCGCCCGCCAGTGGGAGATGCGTACGCGGCAATCGAGCACTCAAAAGGTGAACTTGGTTTCTACCTCGTCAGCGACGGATCGATATCGCCGTATCGTTGTCACGTTCGAGCGCCTTCGCTCATCAACTTGACGTTACTTCGTGAGATGCTGGTCGGTGAACTTCTGGCTGACATGTTCGTGAGTTTCGGAAGCGTGGACATTAACATGGGCGAGGTTGACCGTTGAGCTCGCCATTTCTGGACAACTCGCTTTTCCGAAACATCTACTGCTACCTGGCAGGCGGCAGCGACTCGTGCGCGGCGCGTGGCTACGATACCGCGGTGTTGCCGTCGGGATTGGAATGGCTGGCGTTCGCAATAACAGCGTTCATCATCATCAACGTAGTCATCAACGCCGCTTTGGGCTCCGTGATCGTTTACATCTGGGGCGAACGACGAATTCTCGGACGTATACAAAACCGCACCGGTCCTAACCGTTGGGGACCGTTTGGCATGTTCACATCGGTGGCCGATGCCATAAAGACTCTATTTAAGGAAGATATCGTCCCAGACGAAGCTGATCGTTGGCTCTTCAATCTGGCCCCGATATTGATGGTCGTGCCGGTTTTTATGGTGCTTTCGGTCATTCCGTTCGGGCTTGGCACCTTCGTCGTGGACCTAAACGTCGGCATCTTGTTCGTCATTGCGGTCACGTCGTTGTCAGGCATGTCAGTCGTATTGGCGTCGTGGGCATCGGGGAACCGGGTCGCAATATTCGCAGGAATGCGGTCTGTCGCCATGCTAATCAGCTACGAGATTCCGATGGCGCTATCGCTGATAGGCGTGTTGATGCTTGCGGGATCGATGTCCTTGGGCGCCATTGTGGACGCGCAGGACTTGCCTTTCATATTGGTTCAACCTCTTGGGTTGTTCGTGTTCCTAGTCGCCGCGCAGGCTGAAACTAGTCGGACACCTTTCGACCTGATCGAAGCCGAGTCAGAGCTGGCTGCCGGGTATCTTAACGACTACAGCAGCATGAAGTTCGGCATCTTCTTCCTCGCCGAATTCTTGGCGACTATCGTCGCTTCGATGCTGATCGTGACGCTGTTCTTGGGTGGATGGCGTGGTTGGGAACCGATACCATCGCAGTTCTGGTTCGCGGGCAAGACTGTTCTGGTGTTGCTGTTCATCATGTGGATGCGCTTCTCGTGGCCGAGATTGCGGATCGACCAAATACTCTCACTAGCTTGGAAGGGGTTGTTTGAGCTAACGCTGATCAACATCTTTGTTACCGCAATCGTGATCGCGATTTGGCCGCAGCCGACATTCGCGCAGTTATGGATGATGGCAGCCATCAACTGGGTCGTATTCTTCGTGTCGATATGGGCAGTGAGCAAGTTGTTGCGTCCGTCTGCCTACAGCAATCCCGAGCCGGAAGCCGGGCGGCCAACCTATCCGGTTGCGGTGGACGAGATTCCGGACGAAGTTACATATTCAGGAGATTCGACGAGATGATCGGCCTCGGACTACTCAAGGCGATGCGCGTGACATTGAGGAACGCACTCAAGGTACCGTTTACCATCCAGTATCCCGATCGCAAGGTTGGCATTATCGGCGCGGCCAATAACGAGGGGAAATCGCCCGTTGGCTTGGTTGCCACCAAGCCCGTCACCGCTGCTAAAGCAGCGTTGAGCATGTACTCGGTCCCTGTCGAAATGCCCCAAAACAGACGCTTCCGCGGCAACGATTTCGCGTGGTACGAGGACCGGTGCACGGGGTGTGCCTCTTGCGCCAAGTACTGCCCGCTCGGGATCATCGAGATAGTCACTAGTCCCGGTGGTTTCGATGTTCAGGAGGGCGAGAGCTACGCTATCGACGTCTTTGACATCGACATCGGCAGGTGCATGTTCTGCGGGTTGTGTGTTGAGGCGTGCCCTTACGACGCGTTGCACATGGGCACCAATTTCGAGCGCAGCAGGTACGAGCGAGACGCGCTCGTGATACCAGTGGATGAGTTGCGGCAAGCGTTGAAGCAACCGAGCTCGTGGTTCAGACCTCAGTTTGAGGAGCGCGACTACGATCCGTTCCGAGATGGCGCGGAGGATGACCACTACCGCATCGGCCGCCATGAGAAGCCGGATCAGGACACGCTGGACCGGTATTGGGTCGAGGAGCGATGAGCGGGGCATTCGATTCGGGCACGTTTGCGACGATCGCGTTTTACGTCGCATCTGCTTTGACAATTGCGTCGGCGATCATCGTCGTAACGCAGCGCGACCTGGTGCGAGCGGTCGTTGCGTTGGCGATGTCGTTCATCGGAGTCGCGGCCATATATTTCATATTGAACGCCGAATTCATCGGAGTCGTGCAAATCCTCGTGTACGTCGGAGCGATCTCCGTTCTGATCGCATTCGCGGTCATGTTCATCGGCGATCTGGCCAACGCGGGCACTCTGTCCCAGAACCGGTTAGTTTCGGCAGTCGCGGCGGTGTTGCTTCTCGCGTCCATCATCTTCGTGTCGTACAACACCGATTGGACGGAAATCGACGACATCTCGAACGTTGATGCTGTGGCGGGACTTGTCGGAACCTATCATGTAGGTTCCACCGACTCCGACGATGCGACCATAACGGCGGTGGGTGTCGACGTTGAAGGCTCGCGAGGCGGCGCGCTTGTAGACGGCTCTTCGCACATCGGACCGTCGTTGATTCGCGAATTTGTACTGCCATTCGAGACACTGGGGCTTCTTCTGATCGCCGCGCTCATCGGTGCGTTGGTCGTGATTCGTAGCCGACAAGAGGATGACGCGACATGACGATCGAGATCGTCCTTGTAGTGGCCGGCGCGCTCTTTTCGATCGGGTTGTTCGGGGTCCTAGCTAGGCGAAACATTATTGCGGTGATCATGTCGCTGGAGTTGATGTTCAACGGAGTCCTCGTCGCTGCGATAGGATTTTCACGGTTCACCGCGCCGGCGGCTCTAATCGGTGCGGATGCAAGCATTACCGAGGGCGCGGTTAGATCGGCACTAACAGGCCACATGTTCGCAGTATTTGTTATCTCGATCGCAGCCGCCGAAACGGCGCTCGCACTTGCGTTGGTGTTCGCGTTCTATCGGGTCAAACAGTCGGTAGAAATCACCGAAGCCTCCGAAATGAAGAACTGAAGATGTGGGTCGAATACAAGAGGACTCAAACTTTGAAAATCGCCGAGAGCTGGAAGAACTTGCTCGACGGTGAAGGTCTGCCCGCCAAAATTCTGCCAGTAGGCGACATCTTGGATTGGGCCGAAGACGTTCCGTTCATGGTCATGGTTCCCAAAGGCAGGGAGCACGTGGCCGATGAGATCATCAGGAAGCTCTAGGCGAAAGTCGATTTGGCGTCAGAACTGACAATTTGGTTGATAGTCGCGCTCCCGGCGTTCACTTTCGTCATCAACGGGCTTGTAGTGCGTTGGTTGCCGGAGTACGTTGCAGGCCAGTATCGGTTAACCGGCAAGAAGTCCGATTTGGCCGGTTGGCTGACGGTCGGGGCCGTCGGCGTCTCGTTCCTGCTCTCGTTGTTGGCTCTGATCAAGGTCGCTTCGGATGGTGAGCAGCAGTTCGAGATACACAGCTGGATCGCGGTTGGCGGTGTGGACATTACGTTTGGCATAATGCTCGATCAACTGACGGCGATCATGTTGGTTGTCGTGAGCGGCGTCAGCCTTCTCGTGCAGATCTACGGCATCGGATATATGCACGGTGATGACGGCTACACGCGTTACTTCAGTTACATGGCGCTTTTCACCGCGTCGATGCTGGGTCTGGTCACTGCTCGAAACGTGATCCAGCTCTTCGTATTCTGGGAGTTAGTGGGCATCTCGTCCTATCTGCTCATCGGATTCTGGATGAACCGACCTTCGGCCGCCGCCGCTGCCAAGAAGGCATTCTTGATGACGCGCTTCGGCGACTTCGGCTTTTTGCTCGCGATCTTGTATCTCTACTCGAACGATCCGTCGTGGCTCGACATCGAATCGATGTACGGCGCGATCGCCGGCGGTATGATGGCCGTTTCGGTCGCGTCTTGGATAGCCTTGGGTTTTCTGTTGGGAGCGATCGGCAAATCGGCGCAGTTCCCGTTTCACTCTTGGCTGCCGGACGCCATGGAGGGTCCGACGTCGGTGTCGGCGTTAATCCACTCGGCGACGATGGTTACCGCGGGCGTATTCCTCGTGGCTCGGTTTTTCCCGCTGTTCGAACACAGCGACATAATGTTCTTAGTGACGTTGGTCGGTGCGATAACCGCGGTGTTCGCGGCGACGATGGCACTGGTGGCAGACGACATCAAACGCGTCTTGGCCTACTCGACCGTCAGCCAACTCGGGTACATGATGTTCGCTCTCGGAGTCGGAGCATACGGCGCGGCGGTGTTCCACCTATTTACCCACGCCTTCTTCAAGGCAAGCTTGTTCCTCGCGGCGGGATCGGTGCACCACGCCGGTGGCACGTTCAACATGAACTACCTTGGCGGTCTGCGTGCCCACATGAAGGTGACCTACTGGGCGGTGGTTATCGCTAGCCTGTCTCTAGCCGGGATTGTTCCGCTATCGGGATTCTGGTCAAAGGACGAGATTCTGACTCACGCGTTCCACTCCGAGACGTCATTCGGCACGTTCGCATTGGTGATGGGATTGATCGGCGCGTTGATGACGGCCTTCTACATGTTCCGCGCCGTGTTCAAGACTTTCCACGGTGAGTTCCGTGGCGGCGGGGACAAAGAGCGAGAGGATATCGAGGCGTCCGGCGAAGAAGCACCTGAAGGCTTGGAACACGTACACCTCGGTGAATCTCCCAACACAATGATTGTGCCGATCGGGCTCCTTGCGTTCTTAGCGATTTTCGTCGGTTTCTTCTCTAATCCAGTGATCGGCCTCGGGGTAGTCGACAAGCACGCATTCGCGACGTTCGTCGTAGCGGAAAATACGACGGTATTCGCCGATCACGATGCGCAGGTTCACGCTGGATCGGAACCTGAATTTAACTTCATTGTGGCCACGGTATCGACACTGCTGGCGGCTCTTGGTGTCTACGTCGCGTGGGCTCTGTTCACTAGACAAATCACGGTTCCAGACGGATTGACACGGGCGATCCAACCGGTACGTACGCTGTTCATACGCAAGTATTACTTCGACGAACTCTATGAAGATTGGATCGTGTCGCGCGGTTTCTACCGCAACTTGGCGCTGCTGACGGACAGGTTCGACATCTCGGCCCTAGATAACGTGAACATTCAGCTGTACCGATGGACTGATAGAGCCGGCCGGGCGTTGACAAAGGTACAAGACGGCCAAGTGCAGACCTATGGCATCGTCTCGGTGGTCGGTCTGATAGTTGCCATTGTGATATTCGTGGTGGTGGCGCAGTAATCTTCCAGATGCTTGAGCGATGAGCGAGTTCAACGGCATATTGACAATCACGGTGTTGCTGCCCGCGTTGGCGGCGCTGATCATCGTTGTTGCGAAACCACTGCAACTCGATGATCGGATCATCCGCTGGTTCGCGATCCTGAGCACCGTGGCTACGTTCGTCTTGTCGCTGATAGTGTTCTTGAGCTACGACCGCGACGCAGGCGGCGTCCAGATGATCGATCATCTGAATTGGCTCTCGGCGCAGACGATCAAATCGTCGTACCTCCTCGGCGTAGACGGTCTGAGCGCACCGCTCGTTCTCCTAACCGGACTGCTTGGCATGGCGGCGGCGTTCGCTTCCCGCAACATCAAGCTCAGGGTTTCGGAATATTTCCTCTGGTTGCTGTTGCTCGAGACTGCCGTTATGGGCGTATTCGTGAGCCTCGATCTGCTCTTGTTCTTCGTCTTCTTCGAGTTCGAAGTGATTCCCATGTTCATGCTGATCTCGGTTTGGGGATCGGGCCGCCCACGCTACTCGGCGATGAAGTTCGTTCTCTACACCCTTGCGGGCGGCGCCTTCATGTTCGTCGGAATATTCGCTGTCTACCTCACTGGCGCAGTCGACACCTTGACGATGGTTCCGGTGCCGGAGCTCGGCATTGTCGGAATCGCTGATCAGATCGCCGGTGTTGAGCTCGTCGCGCCAGCTGCGCTGATATTTACATTCTTCTTGGTGGCGTTCGCGGTGAAGTTGCCGGTCTTACCTCTGCACAATTGGCTTCCCGACGCACACACAGACGCGCCGACTGCGGTCAGCGTGATGCTTGCGGGCGTGTTGCTGAAGATGGCTGGGTATGGTCTGATCCGAATAAACATCGGGTTCTTCCAAGAGACGAACGGTTTTACAGTTCACGACGCGGCAGGAATATTGTCGGTCGTCGCTGCGGCCAGCGTCGTCTATGGCGCAATTGTTACGATCCGCCAGACCGACATGAAGCGCTTAATCGCTTACTCTTCAGTTAGCCATATGGGATTCGTACTGTTGGGACTGACCGCAATCGGCGGCAGCACCGCGGCAACGCAGTTGGGTGGAATCAATGGGGCAGCATTGCAGATGTTCACGCACGGCACCATCACGGGGCTTGCCTTCTTGATGGTCGGACTTGCGTACGATCGAACGCACACGCGTCACATTCCACATCTCGGTGGATTGTGGCGGCGGATGCCGATCATCGGCATATTCTTCTTCATCGCCGGATTAGCTTCACTTGGGTTGCCCGCACTGTCTGGTTTCGTGTCGGAGATCATGGTGTTTCTGAACTCGTTCCCGGTGTGGCCATGGGCGGCAAGTATCGCGGCGTTCGGCGTAGTATTGGCGGCGGGATACGTACTTTGGATGATCCAGCGGACCTTCTTCGGCTCAAAACCTCCAGAAGGCGGGATCCCCGTCGGCAAGTTCGATGAACTGACCGATGCTCGACCTTTAGATTTGATACCGATACTCGTATTGACCATTCCGATCTTCGTGGTTGGAATTTGGCCAAGAACGATCGTAGACGTCTTCAAACTCGGCATTGAAGGGATACTGCGCTAGTGACCGCTCAGGACTACTGGGCGTTATCGCCCGTCATCTCGATGGCAGCACTAGCCTTAGTCGTGCTGTCTGCCGACGCCATGTTGGCGGAGAAACTTCCAGGTGGACGGCGCTGGGGCAGCAAACGCGCGCTTTCTTGGATCGCGATACTCGGTCTCGCATTACCTGCGCTCTTTACGCTAAACCTTTGGTTCGGTTGGTTCGGCGATTCGACCTCAGATCCTGCAGTCTACGGCACATTCACGGCCGATAGATTCACTCTGTTCTTCCAGTTGCTGATCATTGGATCGTCAGCTGTCGTGATGTTGGCTTCGATCCCGTACTTGGATCAGTTCAAAGATTCTCTCGGCGAGTTCTTCACTTTGCTTTTGACGGCGGCGGCGGGCATGATGCTGCTCGTAGGCGCGAGCGAACTGATAACGATCTACGTTGCTCTAGAGACCACAGCGTTGCCTGCGATCGCGCTGGCGGCGATTCGACGAGACGGTTTCTCAATCGAAGCCGGAGCCAAGTTCCTGATACTTTCCGCTCTATCGACCGCTCTGCTGCTGTTCGGTTTGGTTTTCCTATACGGTTACACGGGCGCGACGCGGATCGACGAAATCGTCGCCAGATTGGCGTCAGTCCCATTCGAAACCGGGGTGCCTTTCGGCTCGCTCGCGGTGATGCTGGCGGTTCTTTTGATAGTTGCCGGATTCGGATTTAAGATGGCGATCGCACCGTGGCACATGTGGGTGCCCGATGTTTACCAAGGTGCGCCGACGCCCGTCGCCGCGTTCCTGTCGGTAGCGTCAAAGGCATCAGCATTCGCCGTTCTTATGCGCATCCTCTACTCGATGGCCGACTTCGAGGCGATCGCGCAGGATTGGCAGATACTGTTTGCCGTAATAGCTACCGCCAGCATGACCGCTGGCAACCTCTTGGCGTTGTCGCAAACGAACGTCAAGCGGCTATTGGCTTACTCGACCATCGCTCAAGCCGGGTACATCATGGTGGGATTCGCTGCGGTGTCGGTGGCTTCGACGTCGGACAGTCCTAGTTCCGGACCGCAGGGCGTGATGTACTACCTTGCCGGGTACGCGTTCACCAACCTTGCAGTGTTCCTCGCATTCACTGCAATCGTGCATCGCACAGGTAACGACACTTTGGCGGGACTCAGCGGCTTATTGAAAAGATCCCCGGCCCTCGCAATAATGATGGTCATCGGATTCCTTTCACTGCTAGGCATGCCACCGACGGTTGGATTCATGACGAAAGTCGTGGTTTTCAGCACTGCGGTGGATCAGGGCCTCGTTTGGCTCGCAGTGGTCGCCGTTGTTAACACGGTGGTTGCTGCTTACTATTACCTCCGAGTCGTGGGTCTGATAATGTTCGGACAGGCGGAAGACGATGAACCGATTAAGCCCAGCGTCGGCGAGTTGACTGCGGTCGGCATCGGCGTTGTCGGAGCGATCTTGTTCGGTGTCGTCCCATGGCTCGTGCTTGAGGTAGTCGATCATTCCTTGACGATCGTGTGATCAGCATCGTTTCATATCCGCGTCTACTAGACCACAAATCGGTGGCGTAACGTGAGCAGTTTCGACGTAGTCTGCATCGCCCATCACAGCCTGTTGCCTCAGGCTGCTGGGCTTGCCGGTCTGATCGCCGACACGTACAGGGATCGATGTCGTTGGTGGAGCGCCAACGAAGCAACTCTGGCCCACGAGGAAGCGGATGACCGACTCCGCGACACGGATTTGATCGTAGCGGTTGGCGGAGACGGAACAATCTTGCGTGGGATGCATGCGGCATCATTGCACGGGATACCGGTTCTGGGCGTAAATATGGGGCGCGTAGGCTTCATGAGCGAGATCGACTCTAGCGTCGCGCTCGACGGAATCGAGTGGTACCTCGAAGGCAACGGTCGCATCGACGAGCGCGCGATGCTAAAAGCCACGATCGGTGGGGAGCGACCAGAAACGCTGCACGCGTTGAATGATGTGACCGTCCACCGTGGTGGAGAGTTGCGCGTGATTGAGGTTGCGGCCGTGATTGACGACGTAGAGTTATCGACTTTTCGAGGCGACGGCGTGGTTGTGGCAACACCTACAGGATCAACCGGTTACACACTGCAATTGGGCGGGCCTGTGATCGACCCGAACTCGGCCGTATTCTTGCTCAAGCCAATCGCCGGACACATGAGTCAATTCGGTGGAGTGGTGCTCGACTCCAATAGCGTATTGGAGTTAACGCTCGATATGACTGCGAGCGCAACGTTGACGATCGATGGGTATATCAGTCGGACCATGCGAAACGGGGATACCGTCGCCCTATCGCGGAGCGAGCGTTGTGCCCGGTTTTTGCGGGGCGGTCCGAAAAGCGCGTTCTGGGAAGGCCTTTCTCATCGACTTGGAATGCGTATCGGCGCAGTACGTCGCGGAGAAGGGTAGAGCGGTTGAGAGACCCTCCCAACGAACAGTTGCCATTGAAGGCCGAGCGGCTCGACTCGAAGACCATATTCAGCGGAGAAAAGCTGACGCTCCGGGTCGATACGCTGAAGATGGGTGATCGTCCACCGGCCACCAAAGAGATAATCGCCCACCCCGGGTCTTCGGTGATGATCCCGATTACCGAAAGAGGTACCGTGTTTTTGGTTAAGCAGTGGCGCGCGGCACAAGATTGCTACACGCTGGAGTTGCCGTCGGGCACGCGCGATGGGGACGAACGGCCCGAGATGACCGCCGCGCGCGAGTTGCGTGAAGAGACCGGTTTCAGCGCATCGACATTCACACCAATCGGTGGATTCACTCCAGTATCCGGGTACAGCGAAGAGTACTGCCACGGCTACGTGGCAACGGGGCTCAATTTCGACCCTTTACCGCAAGATAAACTTGAAGACATCATGGTTGTCGAAATGACCGTCGACGAATTGCGGCGAAAGTGCATGAATGGCGAGATCGATGATGCGCTGACGATAGCGGCGGTCACCCGTGCGTCCGCTTTTCTCGACAAAGCTAGGAGCGCGGATGTATAAGCACGATGTCCTGATTATCGGAGCTGGACTTGCAGGATTGAGGGCGGCGGTCGAAGCCACCCGGCTCGGGTTGGATGTAGCGGTCATCAGCAAAGTCCATCCCGTTCGCAGCCATTCCAACGCCGCTCAAGGCGGCATCAACGCCCCGCTCACGGACCGAGGCGACGATTGGGAAGGCCACGCTTTAGACACCATCAAAGGCAGCGACTACTTGGCGGATCAGGACGCCGTCGAGATCATGTCAACGGAGGCTGGGGACGCCGTTATCGAGCTTGAACGGATGGGTGTCATCTTCAACCGCGGCGATGATGGCAGGTTGGGCACTCGACGTTTCGGCGGACAGTTAGTCGCGCGCACGTTCTTCGTCGGTGCGATCACCGGTTCGGCGATCCTCCATGTGCTCTACGAACAGGCGTTGAAGTACGGGTTGAATGTTTACGAGGAGTGGTTCGTAACCGACCTGATCATCGAAGATGGTCGTTGTGTCGGCGTAGTCGCCCTGGATATCAAGACCGGAACATTGCACTCCATCTGGGCGAAGTCCGTCATCATGGCCGCGGGTGGCGCGGGTCGCGTGTTCGAGCCGTCGACTAACGCCATCATCTGCACCGGCGACGGCTTGGCGCTCGCTTGGCGCGCGGGCGTACCGATGATGGATATGGAGATGGTGCAGTACCATCCGACTACCCTTGCCCGAACGGGCATTCTATTGTCAGAAGCGGCACGCGGCGAAGGGGCGCACCTGCTGAACTCGGAGGGCGAGCGATTCATGTTGACGTACGCTCCCCAATACGAGGAGTTGGCGTCTCGAGACGTCGTGTCTCGCGCCGAGCAGACGGAGATCAACGAGGGTCGTGGGATTGACGGCAATGTCTTGCTGGACCTACGTCATCTTGGTCGTGAGTTCATCGAAGACCGTCTCGGTTATCTACAAGAGGTGGCCGTCGAGTTTCTTGGTATCGATCTATCTGAGCACCCTGTTCCCGTACGTCCTGGCGTCCACTACATCATGGGTGGAGTTAAGACGGACGTCAACGGTGCCACGGCGGTGACCGGCTTGTATGCGGCCGGCGAGTGCGCCAACGTCAGCGTGCATGGCGCCAACCGACTAGGCGCTAATTCGCTGCTCGACACCGTCGTGTTCGGTCGGCGGTCAGCCGTCCACGCGTCGGAATACATCAAATCGGTTGATGCTGGTTCAGGTTCGGATGAACATCTGAACGCGGCGAAAGCACGGATACAGTCGCTCTTGGACCGCGAACCGCACGAGAACTGGGCTTCAGTACGTAACTACATGTCGAACGAGATGACGAAGGGCATCGGCGTCTTCCGGGATCAGTCGTCGATGGAAGGTGCGAAGGCAGCCATCGATGACGTCAGTAAACGGATGCCGAAGATTTCGGTGCAAAATAAAGGCAAGGTTTTCAACACTGATCTGATCTTCACCCTCGAGATGGAGTTCATGGCGGATGTCGCCAGGGCGATTGTTCACAGCGCCTTGACGCGAAAAGAGAGCAGAGGGGCTCACTTCCGAACCGATATTACCGAGCGCGACGACGAGAACTGGCTGAAGCACACGCTCGCATACCAAGATGATGACAACGAAGACGGTGTTCGAGTCGAAACTTCGCCGGTAACGATCACGAAGTGGGAACCGGTCAAGAGGGTCTACTGATGGATTCAAAGCTAAAGGTGAGCAGGTTCGACCCCGAGACGATGGGCGAGGGTCAACGACGTTGGGATGAGTTTGAACTTGAGTTGCATCCGAGCGCCACGGTGCTCGATGCGTTGATTCAGATCCGCGAAGAGGTGGACGGGACGCTGGCGCTGCGTTGCGCGTGCCGGGCTTCGATCTGTGGTTCGTGCGGAATGAGGGTCAACGGTGACGCCAAGCTCGTATGCAAGACCCGTATCGCCGATGTCGCCGATGAAGGTGAAACGATCGTCATCGAGCCCATGGGCAACCACACAGTCATCAAAGACTTGGTTGTCACGCTAGACACATTCTTCGACAAAGTCCGGCAAGTCCATCCATACCTTCAAGCCGATGCGGAGCCCGAACAGGGAGAATACGTAGCCAGCGACGAATCGATGGTCAATCTGCTGACCGCGATGAACTGCATTATGTGCGGCGCGTGCGTTTCGGACTGTACCGTGTTGGAGGTCGACGAGGCGTTCATCGGTCCGGCTGCGCTCGTCAAGGCCTGGCGTTTCGTGGAGGACCCACGTGACGACAAGCGAGACGATCGCCTCGAGCAGTTGAACGAAGTTGAGGGCGGCATTTGGGACTGCACACGTTGCTTCAAATGCGTCGAGGTCTGCCCGAAGGACGTTGCGCCTATGGACCGCATCATGGAGATGCGTGACATGGCGATCGAAGCCGGCAACCGCAACACGCCCGGTTACAGACATACCGAGTCGTTTAGCAAGTCGGTTAAGAAACATGGACGTCTCGACGAGGCTAGATTGGCCGTCGAATCGGCGGGATACACCAACGTACCGCGGCTCATCGACCTAGCAGAGATCGGTATCAAGTCGGTACTGAAGGGCAAGATGCCGCCGGTTGTGCCACACAAGGCTGAGGACAGCGAAAAGATAACCCGTATATTCGAACGAGTAGAGAGCGAGCGCGACCAATGAAATTCGCCTTCTATCCAGGATGTGTGGCTCGCGGAGCCGGTCCGGAGCTGTTCGTTTCCGCAGTCGCGGTAATGGACAGGCTCGGCATAGAGTGGGTCGAGTTGACGGGAGCTTCTTGCACCGGCGCAGGTGTGCTTCAAGAGAAGGACCAGAAACTGGGTGACATTCTCAACATCCGCACGCTTGCAATGGCCGAGCAATTTGGACTACCAGTGCTTACGATCTGTTCGACGTGTCAGGGCGTGATGGCGCAAGCAGATCGCCGCGTGCGCCGCGACGCTGATTATCTCGAGGAGATCAACGGTTACCTCGCAGAGGAGGGGCTGTCATACAGCGGCAACACGACCGTAAAGCATCTGCTGTGGGTACTTGTCGAAGATATCGGTGTCGAGACTCTTAAAAAGACCTACGTGAAGGAGTTGTCGGGTGTTAACCTCGCTCCGTTCTACGGCTGCTATATCGTTCGCCCATCAGACGCGTTGGGCTTCGACGAAAACCCCGAAAGACAGACTTCCTTAGAAACGGTTATCGAATCGGTCGGCGGAAACGTGATCGACTTCCCAGGCAAAACTGCATGTTGCGGCTTTCCGATTTTGCTGATCAACCAACGGAATTCATTGCGAATGGTGGCAAATCACACCGGAACGGCGAGCGAGCTAGGTGCCGATGCTATGGTCACACCGTGCCCGTTGTGCCACCTCAATCTCGACGGTTACCAGCCAAAGGCGCGTCGGCAAAACAACCGCGGCAAAGCAGACCTGCCGATACTCCATCTCCCGCAGTTGCTCGGTTTAGCGATGGGCATGGATGCCAAAGAACTGGGACTTGGAAAACACCTTGTCGGCACGAAAGACATCGTCCGCAAGGTCGAGTCGATCCCGGTAGCTGGCTGATGAAGACCGCAATGTCGGCTCGGATGGTTAAGCGAGCCGACAAGCACGTCTCTCGTTTAATGCTGGCGGCCTTTTTGACGTTGCTGGTGTTCTCCGTGGCCTGTAGCGAACCTGAGGAACCGATCCCGACTCTTGATCCCGATCCGCCGATCACTCAAGCCGAGGCGATAGAGATTGCGCAGGCCTCGTTGGTCGAGGTCATTGAGGACATTGAATTCGCCGGTTACGAAAAGATACGGATCCGCGTTGGCAACATGCGGCTCAGATATCTTCAAGAGCTGACCAATTCGGAACTGTACTCGCCAGATTCGCCACGTATGCTGAGGCAAATCTGGGCAATCCAAGTCGGAGGCACCTTCCCCGATGACCCGAACCCGTATCGAGTGCCACACGGATACGGCATTGTCGGAATCGACGTCATCAACGGCGATATCTGGTTGCGGGCGAGATACGACAAAGAGATACTGGTCGAACCATAGGTTCATAGATTGACGGGGTGTCAACCGCGGCCAATTCGCGGATCAATCAGTGGGTAAACGGTTTCCATAATCGCCAACAGAACCGCGAAGATGAAGGCGGTGGTGATGACGATGGATTGGACGGTGTTTGAGTCGTTGCCGATTATCGCCTGTTGTAGCAGATAGCCGATGCCCTGATAAGAGAAGACGACTTCGACGAGCGCAGATCCCGAAACGATAAACCCCAAACTCAGCACGAGGAAGGTTATCTGCGGCAACAGCGCGTTTCGCACTTGGTAGGAATAGAAGACGCGCCAGGACTTTAGCCCCATCGCTCTAGACATCTGCGCATAGCCCTCGTCTTGGACGATCACCATCATCGAACGCATGACGATAGCCCAACCGCCTGGCGCGACCGCCACGAGCGACAACGCAGGCAAGAAGTCGTGTCTTGCAAGAGTGTAGATACCTTTGAGGCTGGACTCCGGAGATTCGCCGAGGGTGTAGCCGCTACCCACGGGGAAAATTGCCTAGGTAACGGCGAATAGAGCTATCAGCATGATGCCGAGCAGGAAGTAGGGAATCGAGTGGACGATCATGACGATCAGCACCGATCAATCAAGCAGATGTTTCCAACGGCCGCGCTAGTTAACCACCGCTCGTACGTGGCGTGTGCGCCGCACTATACGCGATATCGAAACGCCCGCAGATCAGACGGATGATCTCGACCGGTATCGCCATTGAAAGTTGCGAAACTAGGAGTTTGATTGGCTGAAGTATGACTGTCCGTCATCGGAAATTGCAGGACCTTACCGATCAGATCGGCGTTGTCAACGACCCGTCCGCGTTCAATGCTTCCAACTCCTCCGCTACCCCTTCGCTGTCCGGACCTGGAATGTGTAGCTTCGACGCTTCAATCACTAACGGATGGGCGTCTCCGACGGCATATCCTCGACCCGACCAGCGGATCATTTCCAAGTCGCCGAGTCCGTCGCCGAACGAGACGTAGTCTGAGGGTTCGAGGCCGTAGCGATCGGCAAGCCAGTGCAGTGCGCGAACTTTGCCAGCGCGCGGTGAACCGACTTCGCAGAAGTGGGGAAGCGACCGAGTGATCTCGGCGGATGATCCCAACATGTCATTCGCTACATCGACGTGTTCACCCATTTCGTTGGGGTGGCAAATCCCCAGGACGACGGTCGGAAGGCGTGACGCCAGAGGCAACAGGTCATTCACTTCGACCAACTTTGCTCGGTTTCGTTGTGCGTAGTCAAAATCTACTTCGTTTAGGTGAGAAACGAAGACATCGTCATCGACGTAGACCCTGATGTCCAATCCGCGGTCTCGGAACAATTCGATTGCTGCTGCTGCGGTGGACTCGTCTAAGCGTTCGTGTCGCAAGATGGTGTTGGTTTCGGAATCTACCGCCATCGCTCCTTGGTAACAAATCATGGTCGCGTTGGCGCCGATTTCGTTGTGGACGTGCCAAGCTGAGCGACGCATACGGCCGGTAGATATCGAGAACGGAATACCTCGGGCCGTTGTTTTCGCAACTGCTGCCTTAAGTCGCGGCGAGATGTTGCCATTGACTCTCGATAGAAGGGTTCCGTCGATGTCGGATACGATTGCTGAGAACGGTCCGCCACTCATCGATCAAACCTATTTGGGGAATCCGGATCTTCGTTGTTCAAGAACATCAGTCCTCGCGTGTTCATTTGGGCGGTTTTCCTCGCCGTAGCTGTGTATATCTTCATCCAGGCTCTGCAAAAGGATACTTAGCCGCTGCGTTGCTTCGTCTCGTCGTCGATTTTGCCGACACGATGAACACCTTGGTCGCTGAGTTTCGAAGCGATTTCGGATACCGTGCGATTCAGTTTCGGGTGGACGAAAACGGGAGCGATCTCGGCTAACGGGAGTATCACGAAGGCACGCTCATGCATTTTCGGGTGTGGCACCACCAATTCGGGAGTTTCCAGTATCGTGTCGTCGATCATCAAGATGTCGAGGTCGAGCGTGCGGGACTCGTTTGGACAATTTCGGATCCGGCCATTGGCGCGTTCGATTTCGAACAGTTGCGAAAGCAACTCGGTCGGTCGTAGGTGCGTTCGGATTGCCATCGTCATGTTGAGATACATCGGTTGATCGTCTTCAACGTCGAACGGTTCCGACTCGTAAACGGAAGACACGGCGATTAAATCACCAAGATGTTTAATCGCGTTGATGGCGGCCCGCAGTTTGGCGATTCGATCGCCGAGGTTGCTGCCAAGTCCAATGTAGGCAATGGAATGCGTCCGATTCGCGCTCAATCAGTTTGCCCTCTCAACTGCGCGGCGCACGCGTTCGCTGGCATCGGTTGCCGCAGTCGGTTCCCATCCGCGGACGATGGCGTCGGCAACTTTGGCTACTCGGGCCATTTCACGCACCTCGTGGACTCGGATGATGTCAGCTCCCATCGCAACGGCTAGGGCGGTTGAAGCTGCGTTTCCCTCGACGCGGTCTTCAGGCTCAGCATCGAGAATGGCGCCGATGAACGATTTTCGAGAAGCGCCGATTAGTACGGGGCGACCGGCGAGGTTCGATTTGATGATTTCGAGCGAACGAAGGGCTTCTAGGCTGTGGGAGGCGTTCTTCGCGAAACCAATTCCGGGATCGACGATGACGTGCGTGTCGTTCAAGCCCGCTTTAAGAGCGCTGTCGATGGCGCCGGACAGCTCCAAACAGATCTCTCCGACCACGTCTTCGTATTGAGCGCGAGGCCGGATGTGGCTGATGACTATCGGTGAGTCATGATTTGCGGCAACGGAAGCCATCTCGGGATCCGACAGCATCGAAACATCGTTCGCCATGCTGGCGCCTTCCGTTAGCGCGGCGTCGGCGACTTTGGATTTACGCGTGTCGATGCTAATGGGTGCCGAGCATCTCTGCTTTAACGCCGCGATGACGGGTAGGACCCGTTCCATTTCTTCTTCTGCTGGGACCGGTCGCGCATCAGGGTATACGGATGCGGGACGGGTGGACTCGCCGCCGATATCGATGATGTCGGCGCCGTCGTCTTCCATGCGCAGCGCCGTGTCTACTGACGCAACGACCCAATTGCTTTGGTCACGCATCGTGCCATCGCCCGAGAATGAGTCGGGAGTGACATTGAGGATGCCCATGATGTACGTTTGGGTGCCCCAATTGAACGTGCGACCACCGATTTGCAACGGTTTCCGGATGTTTTTTGCGTTTGTCGAAAGCATGCTGTCCCAACGCAACGCGAATGTAAAGTCAGTCGCAAACTTGCGTCGTAAGTTAGGATTCTAAGTTGGCAGGCGAATGGAATCGAAACGGTCGACGCGTTCGGTTTCGTGGAGTTTCAAGGCTAATCGAGATAACGCAGCAGCGCGACATAGCTTCTTCATCAAACGGCTTTGAGAGCCGTATGGCTGGGTTGGAATCTCGCCGTGCACATGCGAGGTTAGGCGGTGGTGAGCGACGCATCGAGTCGCAGCAGAAGCGGGGTAAGCTGACTGCTCGCGAACGATTGGCGAAGTTGTTCGATCGCGGGAACTTCTCCGAAATCGACACATTCAACACTCATCGGTCTACGGATCTCGGCCTCGACAAGCAGCGATTTGAAGGGGATTCGGTTGTTACGTGTTGGGGCAAGGTGGATGGACGGACGGTTTTCGGCTACGCACAGGACTTTACGGTGCTTGGTGGATCACTTTCTCAGATAGCGGCACAGAAGATTTCGAAGGTGATGGATCACGCGATCAAGGTCGGGGCGCCGGTGGTTGGGATTAACGATTCGGGTGGTGCTCGGATACAAGAGGGTATTGACTCGCTTTCGGGTTATGGTGAGATTTTCCGCCGAAACACGCTGGCATCTGGCGTTATACCCCAGATTACGATCATTGCGGGGCCTTCGGCGGGCGGTGCGGTGTACTCGCCGGCGATGACGGACTTCATCTTTATGGTGGAATCGATAGGGCAAATGTATATAACTGGCCCGGATGTTGTGAGGTCGGTGACTGGCGAGGATGTCAGTCACGAGGATTTGGGTGGTGCGGCGATGCATGCAACGACGTCTGGTGTGGCTCATTGGGCGGCGCCGGATGAGGACGCTTGTTATGCGGAGGTGCGGCGACTGCTAGGATTCTTGCCTTCGAATAATGCATCTTCGCCGCCTGTGGTGGCTTGTGAGGATCCGGTTGGTCGAAGATCGGAGAGTTTGGCGTCTGTGATTCCGGACGATGCAAATATGCCTTACGATGTGTTGGATGTCGTCGAGGAACTCGTGGATGATGGCGATTTCATGCAGATTCATGCGGAATTTGCACGGAATATTGTGGTTGGGTTTGGTCGGATGGCGGGTTCTACTGTTGGGATAGTTGCGAATCAGCCGAACGAGGTTGCGGGTGTTTTGGACATCGACGCGTCGGACAAAGGTGCCCGTTTCGTGCGATTTTGCGATGCATTTAACGTTCCGGTGCTGACTTTGGTTGATGTTCCGGGGTTTATGCCGGGTACGGCGCAGGAGCAGGGTGGGATTATTCGGCATGGTGCGAAGATGCTTTATGCGTATTCTGAGGCGACGGTTCCGAAGATTACGGTGATTTTGCGGAAGGCGTATGGTGGGGCGTATATCGTGATGGGTAGCAAGGAGTTGAGGTGTGATGTGAACTTGGCTTGGCCGACTGCGGAGATTGCGGTGATGGGTCCGGAGGGTGCGGTGAATGTGATTGCTCGGCGGGAGATTTCGGCGGCGGATGATCCTGATGTTAAGCGTCAAGAGTTGGTTGCGGATTACCGCGATCGGTTCGCGAACCCGTATATTGCTGCCAACCGTGGGTATATTGACGACGTGATCGATCCTCGGGACACGCGAGTTCGGGTGATTGATGCGCTTGATATGTTGGCGAACAAGGTTGATGACATGCCGTCGAAGAAGCATGGGAATATTCCGCTGTGAGCGTCGCCGATCAGCCTCGATACGCGCCGAATTCGGTATCTGAAGAGGAATTTGTGCGGATTGTGTCGGAAATGGCGCGTGAGGTGTGGGATTTCCACAATCGTTGGGGATTTGGGTCGGGGCATTTCGAGGGTAGCGATCCTGGCAGCATTATTGAGCGTCGGCGCGCGATTTTGGCGGAGGAGATTCGGGAGTTGAGTGAGGCGGTGGATGATGGCGATGGTGTTGGGGTTTGCGATGAAGCTGCGGATGTTTTGTTTGTGGCGATGGGTCATGTGGAGGCGCTTGGAACGGCGGGATTGACGGGTGTTCGTCAAGTTACGGGCAAGAATCAGGGTAAAACGTCGGAAACACATGCGATTCGGGAAGATACCGGCAAGTTGTTACCGAAAGTCGGTAAACCGCATAAGTGGGAGTGAAGGTAATGTTTGGGTTATCAGGATTGTTGAGGGAACTGCGGTCTGCGGGCATGTGGACAGGAAGAATCGGATTGATGAACTTGCCGGGAGCGCGGCAATTTGCGGCAGTTTCCGGCAGTTTCGGGGCGGAATCGGTGATTTCGCGGCAAGTTCCGGCAAGTTAGCGGCAAGTTTGTTCTTTGAACAAGTTCAAAAACGAAAAAAGGGAGATCGAATAGTGAATGAAGCGATAGAGCGAGCGAAGGAGCATTTCGGGAGTCTGCTGGAGAGGCAGATGGATCGAGTCGCGGCGATGAAGGAGTCGGCGGATTTCGTCGACTACGACGCGCTGGACGTGATCAAGATCGGGGTGATCGGTGGCGACGGAATCGGTCCGGCGATTACGGAGACGGCGCGGGGGGTGCTGGAGCGATTGTTGGAGGATGCGGTGGCGAGTGGGAAGATCGAGTTTCGGAATATCGAGGGGTTGACGATCGAGAATCGGGCGGCACATTTGCAGTCGATTCCGGACGATGTTTTGGCGGATATCAAAGATTGCGATGTGACGCTGAAGGGTCCGACGACTACGCCGGAGCAGGGCGATGGTTGGCCGAATCTGGAGTCGGCGAATGTTGGGATGCGGAAGGAGTTGGACCTGTTCGCGAATGTGAGGCCGGTGCGGGTTCCGTCGGAGGGAATCGACTGGGTGTTTTTCCGGGAGAATACGGAGGACCTTTACGCGCTGGGGTCGGATGGTATTGATGTCACTGAAGATTTCACGATTGATTTCCGGTTGATATCGGAGCCGGGTTCGGAGCGGATAATTCGTGCGGCGTTTGAGCATGCGAAGTTAAATGGTCGGGACCGGGTGACGGTGGTTACTAAGGCGAACATTGTGAAGCTGAGCGATGGCCGGTTCTTGCAGGTTGCGGAGCGGGTGTCAAAGGAGTACCCGGAGATCGAATGGGACGGCTGGTATATCGACATCATGACGGCTAAGCTGTTGGATCGGGCGCGACGCTCGGATTTCCAGGTGTTTGTGTTGCCGAACCTGTACGGTGACATCTTGACTGACGAGGCGGCGGAGATTCAGGGTGGTGTGGGAACTGCCGGCGCGGCGAACATCGGCACAAAATACGCGATGTTTGAGGCGATACATGGCTCGGCGCCGCGGATGGTGACGGAGGGTCGGGCGCAGTATGCGGATCCGTCGTCGATGCTGAAGGCTTCGGCGATGTTGTTGCAGCATCTGGGTTATGCGGATCTGGGGCGTCGGTTGGATATGGCGCTGGAGGTTTGTGGTCAGTACGAGCGTCGGGTGGTGACGACGGGTCGGGATACTGGGGCTACTGGGGATGAGTATGGGGCTTATGTGGCGGAAACGGTGAATGATGCGGGTTTGGAGGCTAAGTGGCGGGGGTTTGTGGAGGGAGTTTGAACTGGGATTTAGGGGATTTTAGGTGGGATTCTTGGGATTACGTGTTAGTTTTTGGGGTTCATGGTCTTAGGTTAGAGTGGTGCATGGTTGGGTAGTTTGATTTGAGGTTTTTGTTGCCTGAAAGGGGCGGGATTGATGTTGGATGATCGGAGTTTGAGGTTTCCGGAGGTTACGGGTCGGGTCATTGGTTGTGCGATGAAGGTTCATACGGCGATTGGTTTTGGGTTTCAGGAGTTGATTTATCAGAGGGCTCTGGCGTACGAGATGCTGCGGCAAGGGGTTTCGTTTGACCAGGAGTGTGAGATTCCGGTGTTTTATGACGGGCTACAGATGGGGACGCGTCGGGTGGATTTTCTGGTTGAGGGAGTCGTGTTGGTGGAGTTGAAGGCGGTCTCGGAGCTTGACGATGTGCATTTGGTGCAGTTGAAGAATTATCTGGAGGTGTTTGGGTTGGAGGTGGGATTGTTGCTGAACTTTGGGCGTAGGAGTTTGGAGTTTAAGAGGTTGAGGAATAGGCGACTCTGAACTGGGATTTTGGGGATTATTGTTGGGATGTTTTGGGATTGCGTGTTGGTTGATGGGTGTCTTGGTGGGAATGGGAACGATGTTAGCGAAAGGCGATATTGCGATTTACCGAATGTCGTTGACGCGCGAGCTTGGGTAAGAGGATTGGGCGCGAGGTTCGGCAAGTTTCGTGGTTACTCAACAGATCAGATGTCACGGGTTGGCAATGCTGCGGTTCGGTAGCAGCGGCCACATCGAAATCGCTACGCGTGTCGGAACTGGCGTTGCTGTACGTTGTATGCGCCGACTGCCTGTACGGCGAAGACTTCTTGTGGTTGAAGAAGATAGACGAGGGTGTCGCGGGGATATCTGCGCGGGAAAAGACGCAGTTTCTTTTGACCGATCACCTTCGCGCCAGCGCTAATGTCCCAACGATGGTTGGTATCGATCCGAATATCAGCAATGAAACGGTGATCCCGCCGAACAATCCCGCTCCGATTATGAGGATTCCAACGACCACCATGACGATCCCGAACATGGCGATCATTTGTCTATCGGTCATTTGGCGCATTTCTAACCCCAGATCTTGTTGGCGGCTAGCGCGAGGCCGGCGATAGCCGACATGACCGTGGGTATTCCGACGATCAACCGTAGTTGCATGGCGAGCAGATCGGTTTGCGTGGCGTAGTGTTTCAGGGCGCGATCGATCTCTTGTTGGGCGAGTGGCGAAGAATCTGTATACTTTGATGTATACCTTAAGGATAAATATATATCTTAAGAAGAATGTCAACCGTGCGCATCGGTCAACAGCGGGAAACTTATAAACCAAGAAGGGGGTAGCGATGGCTATGACACTGTTCATTGTGGCGTCGGTGCTCTTTGTGATCGGGGTTTCCATCATCGTCTACGATGTGATTTCCGTCCGTAGGCGGCGCAATCACACAGCCGGGAAGATGTGACAGCCGAAAGAAGAACAGATCTAGAAGCCCACCTCCAAGATCATGTGTCAACGAGCGATTTCACTGAGGTCAAAACTGATCTCAAATGGATTAAATGGCTTCTCGCTATTCTGGTTCCGCTCGCGCTCGGCGTGAGTATTTTGGATCTAGCTTTGAGAGCGATTGATTAGGTAGCGATGCGTCGATCGAGAAGCAATGAAAGAACCAGAATCTGGTTCGGATTCGGTTTCACGGTGGTTAGTGTCTTTGCTATCTTGCTGGCCATCGCCATTGAGACTTGGTGGCTGATCGCGTTGGGCATAGCGGGCACAGCAATCGGTGCGAAGCTGATGCTGAAGTGAAGCGTAGAAATCGAATCGTGGTTCTGGCGGTACGGGAGATGCCCACAAGTCGAAAATATGCCGGTGCTGGCGGGCCGAAATCGTGCTGATTCACGGGATCAGAAAACTTGAGAGGTTTTGGGCACGACATTCTAATACGGAGAAAACACTGACAGCGTGGATACGTGATGTTGAACGACACGATTGGGCCGATCCGCACGAACTGTTGGAGTATTTTCCGAGGGCGAGCATCTTGCCTGCCAACCGAGCGGTTTTCAGAGTCAGAGGAAATCGATATCGATTGGTCGCGCACGTAGATTACGTCAGAAGTAACGTCACAGTTTTGTTTGTAGGTACACACTCCGATTACGACGAGATCGATGCCAGTAGAATATGACCATGCTGACGATAACCGAAATAAGAAACGATCATGACCTTGATCTGGCGATGGCTCGTATCGAGGAACTTTTCGATTCCCCAGTTGGCACTCCTGAGGGTGACGAGCTCGACGCGTTGTATGCTCTCGTCCGGGCATACGAAACGGAAACGGTCGATTTGGGCGAACCAGATCCAATTGCGGCCATCGAGTACCGACTTGACCAGCAGGGCTTGACGGAAACCGATCTTGTGCCCATCATCGGCAGTCCTGATGCAGTGTCGGAACTCCTAGCCGGCAAGCGCAAGATCAATAAGCGCCAAGGCGAAGCGCTACATGAGCTGCTGCGTGTCCCTATGGATTTGCTGCTCTCGATCGCAGACGCTGCTCAACAGCAAGTTAGTGGTAACGGCGCTGGACCCGAGACTGCGAAGCGTGCCTCCTAAGGCTAGTGCCCGCCGCGGACCAGACTAAACTAGGCTAGGCTCGGTTGGCCTTAGCGTACGCTTTCGACGCTGTCCGTCTAACCAGTCGACGTCGGACGTGGAAGATACACAGAGTTCAATCCCCTGAAGCGCAATCGGGCATCTTGCCAACACCCAACCTGTTCCTTCAATATTTCGGATGGAATACCGACCTCTCTGGGATTCAACGATTGATCCGATCCACCCGGGCGAGCATCTGGCAGAGATCGTGGAGGAGCTAATGCCTGAGGAGTATAAAGAGTTCAATGCAACGGATTACATCACGACCGATGCGGACGTGCGAGAGCTTCTCAAAGCAGCTGCGGACGAGGACCTTGGCGACGGCGCCGTGATTCGCGCCGTCCTGAAACACGTCGCACGAACGCATAACATGAGTGCCCTCGCCCGCGACACCGGCCTCAATCGTGGCAACCTCTACGATGCGCTGTCGGAAGACGGCAACCCCACTCTGTCAACCCTGCTTAAAATCACCAGCACCCTAGGTCTGAGGTTGCGACTTGAATCCCTTGAGGATCCCGCGCCGCGCGCGTAACCACCCAAACACCAGAAGCTCCCCGCAGAGTCGACTTCCACGTAACCCCGCAATCCACACCATCTACACCCGTATGTTTGCCGGGAGTTCTGAACTGATGGACGACTCCGAAGTGTTCAACAGGACCATGGGGCGAAAGGGCAGGCCGGAAGAGATTGCCTACGGCATGGTTTTTCCGACTTCAGAAGAATTAAGTTTCTTGATCCAAATCGAGTCGAGATCGAATGCGGCAAGTTCTCCGGCCAGTGGCGGATGGTGGACGGCTCTTATGGTATGCGAGGTGGTTGGGCGGTCGCGACTTTGCGGGGTTCGCAAATCAACTGCCGGACCTCCGCCAATCTTCATCTCGCCAATAAACCTACCCCACAATCACCCCATTGACCCGTCCCGACGCGCTTACACCGACGTTCGACCTAGGTTTGGCATTGCCTCGCGTCAGCTCGCTTCTTGAAGTTCGCGCCGAACTGGCGTCCGAACCGCTTGAGAAGGATCGGCCAACCTTTCGAAAACACCTAAACTGCTGATCTGGTTTGCAGCGAACTCGAACAGACTCTTCCGAGATCTAACTCGGTTCTTGATGTCGATGCTTTGAAGCAACTCGATCACCTCTTCCGGATCCGGATCTTTGTCGATGAAGTATTGCAATACATCCGGTCCCGACATCTGTTTTAGTTCCTCCAGCGACTTGTCAATCCTACGATCTACGTGTCTGACAATAGCAATTGCCACCATCGTTTTTGGAGTTCGTTTTGGTAGACGAATCCCAAGCGACTCTGCAGTACTCATCAATTCGTCAGCACGGATTTTTTCACTTCGAGCAAGAGCTACGTGAGCGCCGTGTCGTCCTACGATTTCTACCAGTGCTTTTACATCATGCGTTGCAATGGTCATTCTGATACATCTCCTCTATGCGAGTTGCATGATCTCTTGGATTAAACTTCGGTACTGTTTATGTTGCTTCCGGGCATTTGCTCCATCCGTATCATAGACCGTGGTCCCATTCGCCGCTGCTTGCCGGATCCCGTCACCTTCGGTTACGTATGTGTCCAGTATCCCTGTGGTGCGGTTGAGCCTGTTGAAGATGCCATGCTCTGAATAAATCAAACTGCCGCCGTACTCGCGGCACATCATTCCCACAGCACCGAGAAACTCGGTTTCTCGGTAATTCTGTGCACCATCGACAATCGCAATTACAGCATTCATGTCTTCATCAACGTTACGAATCGCCTCGACCGTCGAAGGAACTCCTGTAGCAGATTGATTGTCTAGTTTAACTGGAGAGATACATTTGTCCGATGCGAATATCACCGCCTTTTCTAAATCATCAAGATCAGGATGGCTGTCAATCAGTATGTAGTCATAAGGACTTTCAGCATCGTCGATTGCGCCAAGAGATTCCTGAATAAGAGCGAGATGGCGAATGATCATTTCGTTATTCGCTCGCAGACTATTCGATGGCGGCATCTTGTCGACAGACACCGAGTTCAAACGTGGGTCGGCTGGGACTAGGTCGATACCATCTTTGGTTGATAAGACAGACAGCTTCGGAAGTTTCTGCTGCCCACTGTATAGCGATTGGTAAACATGGAAAAGGGTTACATGTTGTGTTTGTCCGAGGCGGAATTCCTCCAACATCTCGGGGCGCAAGCGGCATGTCAATCCGCCGCGCTGATAATCAGTGTCCAACACCAAGACTTTCTTGTTGTGAAACCTCACCAAGCCCGCAGCCACGTGGTAGACGGTCGTTGTCTTCCCCACACCACCTTTTTCGCTGACAAATCCGATTATCGTGGCCATTCGCTCCCCCGCGCGCAAATATTTGACATTAGCTATCATTCTACGCTGTTTTTTCGAGTGCCGACATCGCGGTCCACTAACCGAAAAGCACAACCATTGGGAAATCGAACCGTGGAGAAACGGGGAACGCGGTACCCGATAACATCCCCAATGCGGAGTAACCGCCGTTTGGCGAATCCATCCCTCGAACCGTTCGCCCGGGTCTTGTATGCGCCCGCCATTCCAGTAGGACGTCCAATCAGACAGGCAGGGCGGCAGCGAGGACTCCTAGGAGAATTCAACTCTAAGAAACAGATCGATTCAACCCATAACTAACCGAAAGGGCGAGGGAGGCGGGATTTGAACCCGCACGGACTAAGCCACATGCTCACAAACCGTCTGTGCTATTTTTCGGATCGCGTGCGCGAGGGGATCGTAACGATGTTGGCTACTGATGCGATGGCTTAGACCGACCCAATCGCTTGATCGAGGGATGAGTTGACACTGTTGTTCGTTGAAATACGCAATGGCACCGCGAGATCCAGCGTCATCGGTTGTCGTCCTCAGCTTCTTCGTAACCATATGTCATAGAGGACATGACCAACTTGCGTGGTTTCTCCGCCTGATATCGATTGTTTCTGTCTGCTAAACGGTCACGAATCAATGTGACCGCTTCACGGGGCGTTCGCTCGGTGTAATGCACGCTAACGACTGCCTTGTTTGGTACCTGAATCAGGTTGACGGGCTGTCCGTGATTGTCCCTTTCTCCGCTGCCGATGGTCTTACTGAGTTCTACGATTAGTCGCCATTCGTCCTCGTAGGACCAGTGATCGCTCTTCACCGACAAAAGGATCGGTAGATTGGAATCAGGTGAAACTACCACGATCGGACCACAGATCACGGCCGGTTCTTCGCTGTACGTCACCTTTCTCAAATGGCCTAACAAGCCAGCAATTTTTTCGAGTTCCGCAAAGTCGTAGCCAATAACGAAACCGGATCCATCGGTCGTGTAATGTGACCACATCAACGGGTGACGAGGTTGCTTAGTAAACGACACGATGCCAAACCGTGTCGAAAACTGCTCTGTTATCAATTGACGTGTAAACAAGCTGCCGTGTTCTCGCCGAGCGTGTTGTACATCTTCTTCAGTAACTGGTTTGCTTTTGTTGATCTCAGTGAGCACCTTCGCCAATTCCCGGTTTTCTTCCGTTTCTTCTCGAAATACGTAAACCGGCTTAACGGCGCATTCGAACGGGTCGTTGAGCGACGCAGGTTGCGTCGCTCGAAGAGTACCGTCGCCTACCTCGGGTATGCAGGCCAGGGCGCGTAACGGCGTAACGTATTTGTAGAGCGTTTCCATGATTTTTGCACCCCAGGTTCTTTGGTCAACCGATTGGGCGCGGCCCCACTGTGGATTTGCCGCACTGAACAAACCACGCGGTGGAGGTGCTCGATGATTCCAACACGCAAAGCCCAAGCCGCATGCTCCCAAGCCATGCGTGACTACCAATCCAACCCTCTCTAAACAGTACAGCAGTCGACGTTCATTTCCCGCCCCACGGTAGATTCGCTACTCGCGATATACCTTATGAGAAGGTTGAACGTGATCGGATAGCGGGGTGTTGGCACGGTGTCTGTCAGGATAGGAGCTGCCGCACCCCCACCTCAATCGCCTGCGCCACCGCGCTATTCGGTTGCCACTCATGCCGCAGCACGGAACGTGCCTTCGTAACGGACGGTAGCGGGTCACCCAACGCGGCCATCACGTTCTCCGCTTCGACAGCCGCGCGCCTGCCTAGGCGGGAGAGGTTGACGTGGTCGGTGTTGTTGGGATCGCATTCCGGGATGGGTAACTTCCAGAGGTGTTTGTGGAGGTGGCGGGCACCGAATAATCCCTTTGGCATGAAACGATTCGCTGCTGTTCTAAGCGTGTCGCTGTTAATGATTGCCAGCAGGTAATATGCTTCGTCAAGGGTGCGGCATGTTACTTGATAAAGCGTCTCATCTAGTAGGGCTGTGTCGTCGTTAATCAGAGTTGCAGTAGGCGTGCCGCTGGTAGTGTACGCAATGCGAATCGGACGCTCGCCGGGGTTGTGCATCCATTCCAGTTGACTGGTCAATATGTTGTGGTAATTCAGTCGCTGATAGAGCGACATTTTGTCGTTCTTGCCTTTATTGGCATCCCAGAGGGACTCAATTGTGTTCCAACGCGATCGCATTCGGGTTTCGAGTTTGGCTGTGTCTACCACACATGCGTTGTGCCTGACATTGCCGGTTATGGGATTGACGGGGCACCTGTTGTGATCGAGCGGCAACGTCATGGATGGTTTATCCACTGGCAACGCAGCAGTTAACGGCGATAGGGTCACATAAGGCGCGACGCTCTCGCCCAAATAGATGTCGAACAGATTGTCACTGTGGACGACGTTGCCACCCAACGCGCCAACGTCGTACTTCTTCTTGTCTTGCGAACCCTTGCGCGGATAAGTTTTGAACGTGTTGGGAGCTGCCATGAATGTTTGGTTGGGTTCGATCGTTACGAAAAAAAGCCGACGATCTCTGATGGATGGACCTTCCGTTGCGACGCTCGCGTAGATTGAATGGAACTCGCCGTCGTCGTGGTACAGGGTTTCCACTTTTCTGGTAACTCGGGGGGTGTCAGTAGCACCGCGCCAAATCTCAACCCGTCCGGGCGCAAGCGGGCGCGCTTGGCGCTTGATCTTGCCGAAATCATTTCCGTTGTCGCGAGCTCGTCCGAATACGACTGTGCTGGCGATAGGGAAGAAATCGTTGGGTTCGAGGTTGTCTAGGTCGTACGGTGGTTTGGTGCTGAAGTCGACTGCGGCGGCGTGTTTAGTGATACTGCCTTGCGATTGCCAGTAGCCGTTCCGCCACTTGAGATGCTGTCCGGAGCGTAGGACGCTGTGCGGCAGGACCATGCCGATCGTACCGTCTGGTTTCAAGTAGAGGTCAGTAACTCGGCTGAAGAAGAGTGTGGCTATGTCCTGATTTGACGCTTGTCGCCCGCCAACCCAGATGCTGTAGGTGTTCTTGCTTAGGTTAACCAGTTCCTCACGGACGATATCGGCGCTCTTGTTGTAGCTCAACCACGGGGGATTGCCGACGATGGCGTCGACTCTTTGCTCGGAGATGACTGCGGGACGCACCATGTTGCGGAGGTAGTATGCCCAGACGTGATCGCGTCCAATTGCTTGTAGTTCCCGCATCTGCTGTGCGATCCGCGCCATCGAAGTGCGTGTCACCTTATCGTTGATCTGAAACCGGTCTAACACCGCTTCGACATCCGATTCGTGGGCGACCGCTTCGGCGAGGTCTAGCATCAGGCGATCGAAACTCTCGCTGTCGCGGGCTAGGGACATCGGAATCTGAAAGCGGACGGTGTCGGTTTCGCCGGGCAGTTGCTCGGTAGTGCGAAGCGCGATGTGATCGCCTAGCGTCGTGATGTTTTGCTCGTAACGCAGCTGCAAGGAATCGCCAAGGTATATGGGCGGAGCGATGTCGTTGTCATAGTCGGCGTATCGGGCGGCGTTGATTACTTCGTGTGAGTTGAGCACCCAAGTTGCTTTTGCGAGTTGGACGGCGACGGGGTGGAGGTCGATTCCGATGACGTTGTTTTGGAGTTTTCGGAGCGTCTCGATGGGATGCTGGTTGTGCGAGTGGTCGATGATGTTACGGACGAGGCACTCGATGAAGGTTCCGGATCCGCAGGCGGGGTCCATGGCGACGGTGTCTTGGGGGTCGGTGATCAACTCCTCGACGATGGTTTTAGCCAGCCAGCGGGGGGTGTAATATTCACCCATCTTGCGTCGCTCTTCGGGGGTGATGGTGTTCTGGTAGAGGACGGCGGCTAGTTCGTCGGGTCGTTTTGACCAGTCGAATTGGGCTACTTTACGGGCGATGGAGCGAATGTATTGAGTAGCGCCGATCTCGGCGGGCCACTGGAAGAGGTCGGATTCGATGACGCCCTTCAGATTGGTATGTGCGTGGAGGGTGTCGCCGTTGAGGAGGGCTTCGGGGGCGTTTTCTGCTTCGTGTTCGATGTCGATGCCGAAGTGGTCTTGGAGTATGAGGGCGATGAGTGTGGTTAGATAGGTGTGGCGGATGAATAGCCAATCGGCGTCGTCGGGGTCGCCGGTCGAGTCTTGTCCGAGGGCGACTTCGAGGAGGTCTTGCCAGAGTTTTCGTTTGACGGCTACGGTCGCGTTGTCGCGGTTCGCGTCGTGCGCGTCTTTTAGCAGGGCAGTGGCTTGATTGAGCAGATCGCTGCCGGCGGCGAGGTGCTTGGTGAGGGTTTCGGGGCTCGGCGCGATGTTGTCGGCGTCGGTGTTGATGATGTCGAAGAGGTAGTTTTTGAGGTGAGGACCCTGGGTTGGCCGATCGTAGGTGTGCGGGTTGTTGCGAGCGATGGGCAGGATGCTCTCGCCGATGTTGCGTTTGAGGAAGTTCTTGCCGTCGGTGAGGATTCCGTTTTGGATACCCCAGCCGGATTTGACTGATTCGAGCAGGTAGCCGTCGAGTTGTTCGGTGTAGCTGGGATCGATGCGTCCGTTGACGATGAGGTTTCGTTTGAACTCGATGTAGGTGTTGCGCGCATACATGTCGACGCGCTGAATAGTGTCGGTCCCCGGCGGAACTTCGGTTTTGATTTCTGCCTCGTCGTCGATGATTCCGGTGCGGAGGGTGAAGTCTCGGAATGCGTCTCGGATGTCGTTTTCAGAGTCGCCGTCGTTGTGGCGTTCGAGAATTCTGGCTAGGTAGTCGATCGCGGTGTTGTTGCGGCGGTCGAGTTGGGATTGTGGTGATTGAACTGCGGGCAATGCCGTTTCTTTCGGGGGTTGATTTTTGGGTTGCCAAATTCTATTTTGCTATCTACAGAAGTATGCAACGAGGTTATATGGGATTGATTCAAAAGGCGGAGGGGGTGGTTAGCGGTGATGGGGTTTTTGGTTGTTTGGTTGGGGTCCGCCCGTCCGCCCCGGGCATACCCCGCTCGCATCGCTGCGCTCGCTCGCGCCCCTTTCGCGTTGCGAAAGGGGCGTGGGTCTCCTCCTGCGTGGGTCTCCTCCTGCGCGGGTCTCCTCCTGCGCGGGTCTCCCTAGTCGTCTCGCACGAAGGGAGAGGGGAAGTTGGTGGCGGATGGGGTTGTTGCTGGGGTGTGGTTTTGAACTGGGATGGGGGTGATTTTGGAGGGTTGTGAGGATGGGTGCAGGTTGTTTGGTGTGGCGTCCGCCCGTCCGGCCCGGGCATACCCCGCTCTGTTGTCGGTCCTCTGGGCTGCGCTCGCTCGCGCCCCTTTCGCGGTGCGAAAGGGGCGTAGGTCTGCTCCTGCGTGGGTCTGCTCCTGCGTGGGTCTCCTCCTGCCCTGGTCCCTTCCTGAAGTGGGGGATGAGGGGGTTTTAGAGTTGATTGGGTAGGTGTAGGAATCTAGCTAGGAAATGGTCTCGAGATGCGATTCAAGGTAACGGTTGTTGGCGCTGGCAATGTTGGCGCTACGACGGCTCAGCGGATTTATGAGCGTGGGTACGCGGATGTGGTGTTGGTTGATGTGGTTGAAGATATGCCGCAGGGGAAGGCGCTGGATTTGCTGGAATCGGGTCCGGTTCTGGGGACGGATGCGCAGATCGTTGGGGCTAACGACTATGGGCCTACGGCGGACTCGGATGTGGTTGTTATCACGGCTGGTATTGCGCGTCGGCCTGGGATGAGTCGGGACGATCTGCTGCTTACCAACATGCGGATCGTGCAGAGCGTTACGGAGCAGGTGGTCGAATACTCGCCGGAGTGCATTATTGTAGTGGTGTCGAACCCGCTTGATGCGATGGTGCAGCTGGCGCAGAAGGTGAGTGGTTTTCCGAAGGAGCGGGTTGTTGGTATGGCGGGTATTTTGGATACGGCGCGGTTCCGGACGTTCTTGGCGCAGGAGTTGAATGTGTCGGTGACGAACGTGCAAGCGTATGTGCTTGGGGGTCATGGGGATACGATGGTGCCGTTGATCAAGGCGACTACGGTCGGTGGCGTGCCGGTGTCGGAGTTGATCGAGTCGGAGCGTTTGGAGGAGATCGTGCAGCGTACGCGGGATGGGGGCGCGGAGATTGTGGCGTTGTTGAAGACGGGTTCTGCGTATTACGCGCCTTCGGCGGCGAGTGCGCAGATGGTGGACGCGATTTTGCTGGACCGGAAGGAGATACTGCCTTGTGCGGCGATGCTGGATGGGGAGTACGGGATTTCGGGGCTTTATGTGGGGGTGCCGGTGAAGCTTGGTGCGGGCGGTGTAGAGGAGGTTGTCGAGGTGGAGTTGTCGGAGGAGGAGGCGTCGGCGTTGCGTGCTTCGGCGGATGCGGTGCGGGAGTTGGTGGGGGTTATGGGGGGATTCTGAATTGGGTCCCCGCCTGCGCGGGAATGACGGGGATTTTGGTTGGGATTCTTGGGATTCCGGGTTGGTTGATGGGGTTCCTTAGCCGTTAGGGAATTGGTGGCCGTCTAGTCGTCTCATTCGGAGTCGGTAATAGAGCTTGCGTTCCGTGTCGGTGGGGTTGTTGCGCATGTGGCGTGCGAAGCGTTTGAGTTGGGTTTCTGAATGTGGCGCGTTGGTGATGTTATCGAGGTGTTGAAGGTTGGCGAGGTTGGGTGGCGAAGGTTTGGGGTGTGGATTCGTGCATTCGCTGCGAGCGTCGCTTCGTTGGCTCGTGGCCCCCATCGCCTACGGCACTTCCCCCAGAGGGAGAAGCGGAGAGGTGGCGAAGGAGAGGGTTCGGTGTTTTTAGCGGATGCCGATGGTGCGGGGTCGGTGGCGGAGTTGTTTTAGGCGGTTGACCATTTCTATGGCGTTTTCGGCGTAGGTTGGGGCGTGGTTGATGCGGTCGGTGGCTTGTTGGATGGTGTCGGTGGTTAGGACGCCGAAGATTACTGGTTTCAGGGAGTCTTCGGAGACGCGTAGGAGTCCTTGGGAGGCGGCGTTGGCGATGTGTTGGTAGTGGTCGGTTTCGCCGCGGATCACCGCGCCGATTGCGATAACGGCGTCGGCTTCGACGGGTGGTTCTAGTAGGGCGCGTGCGGCGAGTGGGAGTTCGAAGGATCCGGGTGTTTCGACGATGTGGGATTTGTGGACGGTGACGCCGAGTTCGGCGAGTCGGTCGAGGCAGAGGTCGCGCATCTTGTGGGTGATGTTGGAGTTGAATCGGGCTACGGCGATGCCGATTTTTATGTCGGTGCCGTTGAGGAGTTCTGGGGGTGATTGGCCGGCGCTTTTTTGGATGTCGGGCATGGAGTGGTTTTTGGGAGTGGTCGCGAGATTGGGTTTCTTATGGTAATTGGTGTGTGGTTTTCGGGCACGTTGATGAGGCGTTGAAGTGGGCGGAGGGTGCTGCGTTGGTGGGTGTGTTTGTGATTTGGCTGGTATGCCCCCTTGACCGCCCGTTCCCCCTCACCCCCGGATCAAGTCCGGGGCAGGTTCTAACCCTCTCCCACGATGGAGACCATTGCAAAACCCGATGGTATGGTCAGCGAAGGGATCTTGACGACTTCCCGGGCACCCCCTGCGAGTTCGCTTCGCTTGCTCGCGTCCCCTTCGCAGAGCGAAGAGGCGGGCCCCCTTTGTCCTTCGGACATTTCCCCCGCAGAGCGGGGGCAACCCTACCCCTCCCCCTAGTGGCGGTTTTGCAGTGGTCTCACGATGGGGAGAGGGGATTTTCCGGTCCCATCCCCTCCGCGCCTGTGTTGCGTCCACCGAAACGCCGGAATGGCGGGGGTGTTGTGGTGGTTTGGTTGGCAGGGCAGGTTTGAAACCTGCCCCTACGGGTTGGGCGGTGGGTTGCATCGATGGAGAGGGGGAATGTTTGTGGCGGATGAGTGTACCCCCTGGTGATGGGACCGATGCAAAACCCTCGCTGTAGATCGCCAATGGTTTCTAGTCAGGGATTCGTACATCCCTTGCGAGCGAATGGGACGGTGGTTATCGCCGGGGTCGGGTGAAAAGGCGTGCTTTGTTGATTCTGGATGGACGTTCCGTCCGCTGAAGCGCCGGCTTTCGCCGGAATGACGGGGGTTGTGCAATGATCTCTCACGGAGCGAAGGGGAGGGGCCCCCTTTGTCCTTCGGACATTTCCCCCGCAGAGCGGGGGCAACCCTACCTTCCCCCTAGTGGCGGTTTTGCAAGGGCTTCACTGAGGGGAGAGGGGAATCGTCGTCGTCTAGTTCGATTTGGTGTTTCATGCGGTCGCGTTTGGTTTGGAGGTAGCGTCGGTTGTGGTCGTTGGGGTCTAGGTTGAGGGGGATTTGTTCGACCATTTCGAGGCCGAATCCTTCTAGTCCGGCGACTTTTTTGGGGTTGTTGGTCAGGAAGCGGAATTTGCGGATGCCGAGGTCGAGGAGGATCTGGGCGCCGACGCCGTAGTGTCGGAGGTCGGTTGGTAGGCCGAGGCGGTTGTTGGCTTCGACGGTGTCGAGTCCGTTGTCTTGGAGTCGGTAGGCTTTTAGCTTGTTGATGAGTCCGATTCCGCGGCCTTCTTGTCGCATGTAGACGAGGGCGCCGATGCCTTCTTGGGCGATTTGCGACATTGCGGCGTCGAGTTGTTCTCCGCAGTCGCATCGCTTGCTGCCGAAGATGTCGCCGGTGAGGCACTCGGAGTGGACGCGGACGAGGGCGGGAGTTTCGGGGTCGATGTTTCCCATTGCGAGGGCGATGTGCTCGGCTGGGTCGACGTTGCTCCGGTACGCGACGCATCTGAATTCGCCCCAGCGGGTGGGAAGTCGGGTTTCGGTGACCCTCCTCACGAAAGACTCGCGGCTCAGTCGGTACGCGATCATGTCTGCGATGGAGACGATTGGGATGTCGTGTTTGGTTGCGATGGCTTCGAGTTGAGGGCGACGGGCCATTGTTCCGTCGTCGTTCATGATCTCGCAGACGATGGCGGCGGGACGTTTTCCTGCGGTCCTGATGAGATCGATGGAGCCTTCGGTATGTCCGGCGCGGACGAGGACGCCGCCTTCTTGGTAACGGAGCGGGAAGACGTGGCCGGGTTGGACGAAGTTATCGGATGTTGCTTCGGGTTCGGAGAGGAGTCGGATGGTGTGTGCGCGGTCGGCTGAAGAGATTCCGGTGGTGATGCCGTATGCGGCGTCTACTGCGACGGTCATGGCGGTGGAGTGTGGCGAGGTGTTGTGGCGGACCATCATTGGCATGCCGAGTCGGTCGAGATCGTCGCCTTCCATGGGTACGCAGATTAAGCCGCGCCCGTTGACGGCCATGAAGGTGATTGCCTCGGACGTAGCGTCCTCGGCGGCCATGACGAAGTCGCCTTCGTTCTCGCGGTCTTCGTCGTCGACCATGATTACGAGTCCGCCTGAGCGCACACGGTCGATTGCGAGTTCGACGGAGTCGGCGGCTTCGGGTTTGATGCTTGAGGGCTCTGAGGTCATCGAATTTTCGGGGGTTTTATCGCGCGGAGAATCGCTCGATGTACTTGCCTGTAAGATCAGTTTCGATGTTAACTGCTTGGCCCACTTTCAACACGCCTAAAGTGGTGTGAATCGCGGTGAATGGGATGAGTGTGAAGGTGAAGCTGTCGGGTGTGCAGTCGAACGTGGTTAGGCTGACTCCGTCGACTGCGACGAAGCCTTTTTCTACGATGTAGCGGGACGTGGATTGCGGACATGCGACAGTTACGAGTTTGGCGTCGCCATCGTAGTCGACTTTTTCGACTTGACCGGTGCCATCAACGTGTCCTTGTACCAAGTGTCCGCCGATGCGCGAGTTGTATTTGAGAGCTCGTTCGAGGTTGACGTGAGTGCCTTGCTTGAAATCAGTGAACCAGGTTGAGCGCCTTGTCTCGGGAGAGATGTCGACGAGGAAGGTATTGGGCATGATGCCTGTAACTGTGAGGCACGCGCCGCTGACGGAGATGCTGTCGGAGATTCGCAACCCGTCGTCGCCCGCGAGTACGCTGGCCGCGTTGATAACGAGTTCTCCGTTCGAAGGGTCGAACTTCTCGACCCTACCGACTTCCTCGACTATGCCGCTGAACATGGGTGTGTCTCCTGCGCGTAATCGACGTATCCAATTACTGCTATGTCGTCACCAAGGTGTTCGATTCGAGTGTTGCGGAGCCGTGCGCTTTCGGTCATCACCGATGGGCCCTTGCCACCGACGGGCGTCAAAGCCGCGGAGCCGCCGATTATTTTGCTCGTAGACAGATAGGCGACGACTTTGTCGACCAATTGGAGGTCGAAGAGCTCGCCGGTTAGTTTCTCGCCGGCTTCGGCCAGCACGTTGACGCAGCCGCGTTCACCGAGGTGGCGGACCACGGCGGTCAAGTCAACCGAATCGTCGTGGTTGTTCGCGAGTGCTATCACACGACATCGCTGATTGGTAACGCCATTAATGGCGACGACTTGGATAATGTCGCCTTCTTCATCCAATAGGGCGGCATCGCTCGGCATGCGCGCGTGGCTGTCTATCACGACGCGCAGATTGGGCCGGCCGCACATTCGTTGTCCGGTCTGAGGGTCACGCGCGGTGAGGCGGGGGTCGTCGGCGATGAGGGTGCCGATGCCGGTGATGACGGCGTCGGAGCGGTATCGCAACCGGTGGGCGTGAGCGCGGGCTTTGTGGTCTGTTATCCATTTGGAATCTCGATCCCGCGTCGCTATTTTGCCGTCCAATGACATCGCCCATTTGACGGTTACGAATGGCATACCGGTTCTGATGTGTTTGGCAAATCCTTCGATTAGTTCGTCGGCCCTGCGTTGGGATGTATCGTCGACTTGGTTTATGACTTCGATGCCGGCTTCTCGCAGATGTTCGAATCCCCGGCCACTAACTTGTGGATTCGGATCAACGGTGGGGCATATTACTCGTTTGATTCCGGCGTCGATGATGGCTTGTGTGCAGGGGGGAGTGGTCGCGTGGTTTTGATGGGGTTCAAGGGTGCAGTAGATGGAGCCGCCTTTTGCGGCGTCGTTGGCGATTGCGATTGCTAGGGCTTCGGCGTGGGGTCCCGGATTGGGTTTGGTGGCGCCTTGGCCGACGATGGTTTTTTGGTCTGACGCAACGATGATGGCGCCGACGGGTGGTCTGGGAGCCAGGCTTCCGGCTGCCATTTCCGCGAGGTCGAGCGCGCGTTGGATGAATTTCATGATGCAAGTATGCAATAGGTGGCGTGGCTGCTCTTTGATGGGTGAGGGGGGAAGTGCCGTTGTCTGAACTGTGATCCCGGTTCAAGCCCGGGACAAGTTTGTGTGATTTGAATGATGGGCTGTGATTGCCCGTCGCCGCCGCTTTCCAATTACGATCTATCTAGACACTGGCATCATGTTTATCTAGCAAGAACCGACACCCTGAGTCATGCGAATAACTCTCCTGCTCGCTGTGGCATTCTTGCTGGTCGCGTGTTCTCAGCCGCCGCCACCCGAACCTACTGTAGACATCGGCGCAACTGTCGAAGCCGCGGTTGAAAAAGCATTACCGACCGCTACCGACACTCCCCAGCCTGACTTTGAGGCGACGGTTCATGCCGGCATCGCTGGGACAATGGAGGTGTTGGCTACTACGCCGAGTCCGACTCTGGTTCCGCAACCTACCGCCACCCCAATACCTTCACCTACACCAACTCCGACGCCATTACCTACCGATACGCCAACACCTACTCCAACCGACACACCTACACCTATCCCGACAAACACACCTACCCCCACATTCACCGCCACCTTTACTCCGACTCACACGCCAACAGCCACACATACACCCGTTCCCACGGCGACGCCAGTGCCGACCGATACGCCTACACCAACTGAAACACCCACCCCTATCCCTACCGATACTCCGACACCACTCCCCGCCGCAACACCCGTACCCACCGACACACCAACACCGTCTCCAACCCACACGCCGACTCCTATACCTACACCCACACCGATACCGACCAACACTCCCACTCCAACCGCGACGCCCCAACCTGACAGGTCACTCGACCTCGCCGATGTAGTCGAACAAGCAAGGGCAGGCGTAGTCCGCATCGAAGGCCCAACTGGTTCAGGATCAGGCTTCGTAGTCGATGCCGACGGCTACATCCTCACCAACGAACACGTCATAAACGGACAGTCCCGCCTAACCGTCGTATTCGACAACGGCACACGACGATCTGCAACCATCATCGCATCCGACGCGGCTCGCGATATCGCCTTGCTTAAGGTTTCATCGACGGGAACTCTGACCGTGCTTCCATTCACAACCTCCGTGCGCGTGGGAGACGAAGTAATCGCCCTCGGGCACCCGCTCGATCTAGGCATGAGCATGAGCGTCACCGACGGCATTATCTCCGCATTCCGCACGTTCGACGGCGTTTCTTACATACAGACCAGCGCCCCAATCAATCCTGGCAACAGCGGCGGCCCGCTAATGAACACCAAAGGCGAAGTCGTCGGCATGAACACGAGCAGCATAGACGAAAGCACAACCGGCCGTCCTGTCGAAGGCATCGGCTTCGCAATCAAGTTCGATGTTCTGTCTAGCCGGTTTGCAGCGATGAAGGCTGGCGGTGTGCCATTACCGACACCGACGCCGGGGGCGGTGGTGACGCAGACGCCGCAGTATGTATTCGGGCCGGAGAGTGGTACATTGATCAATTCGGAAGAAACTCCCGGCTTCGTCGACAGCAATTCACGCCTTACAAACCTAGTTGCAGAAGTGACGTTTATTAAACCTCCAACTGTCGGCGATGATCGATGGTGGGCGGGCCTGACTTTCCGTTCAAACGACACAGAATCGTACGCTGTTCGTATCAAAGCGGAGAGTGCCCTCGCCGGCTGGGAGTTGATTCGTCTTGACCGCGGCGAGTGGACCACGATTAGTAGTGGCATCTCTACGGAAATTGGCGTGTTTCGAAACGCCAGAAACCGGATCACCTTGATAGCTAGAGAAGATCGCGGTTGGCTCTTCATCAACGGCAACTTCGTTTCACATTTGGATTTGAGTGTTTTAAAAGGCTTCGGTTCAGTGGTCGCATACGCAGGGTCACTACCAGCCACTGGCGAAACTCGGTACGAAAACTTCACCGTCCGCAAATTGACGCAAACATTCGGACCTCGAAGCGGCAGTATCCCACACGAGATACATGTAACGGGTTTCATCGATGCGTACCGTTCGGGCGTTTCGGTAACCGACGGGATCATTGAAGCGCGCTTCTCCAATCCGTATGCACCATGGCAAGGAGACTGGAGCAGTGGGTTCTTGATCCGCAATAGCGGATTCAACATATTCCATGTAATCATCGTGACCAAGTCTGGTCGCTGGCACCACTACCTACGTACAGGCGATATCGACAAAGAGCAGACGCTAAAAAACCGATTTTCCAGCCGTGTATCTACATCAGGGGCGAGTAGCAACAATATCCGCATCATCGCCCTCGAAGACGAAGGATGGTTGTTCATCAATGGGGCGTACCTAGACAAACTCGATCTCAGTGGATGGACCCAATCGGGTCAGGTATCTGCAGCTGGAAGTTACTTCACGAGCGACGGCATCGCAGGCTACTCCACCCGGTTCGAAGACTTCACGATCTGGTCGGCGGATTGAGCCATGAACGACGTACAAAATCTGATTCCAGAATTGCACATGAAGGTAGAAACCGCGTTGCGCGAGTTCTTCTGTGAGGACATCGATTTGCTCTGCCTCAAGGCGAACGAGAGATCCATCACGCATAAGCTTGTAGAACACTTGCAGCGTCAGTTCAAATGTCTCGAAGTAGATTGCGAATACAACCGGCGTCGCAATCGGACCAAGAAATTGCCCGATGCACCAGAGACCACCCAAACAACCCGCCCGAAGCAAAGACCGGTGTACCCGGACATAGTTGTGCACCAACGAGGATTCGACGAAAACAATCAGCTCGTGATCGAGGTGAAGAAATCGAATCGGGGAAACGCAAGCCGCGATAAGGGCAAGTTACGTGAGTTTACAAAGCCCGGAGGCGATTACAAATACCGGTTGGGTTTGTTTTTGAAGTTTGATGTTGGCGACCAGAGTGGATTAAAACATGCCGAATGTTACCAAGACGGAGAGATACAGACGTGCTGTCGCTGTAAGCGCCTTAAGAAGGTCTTTTGCCCTTCCGCCATCAAAGCACGTATGAACGATACCGATAAAAGCTGTGTGTTCGAGGATTGATGCGAGGGGGCCTTATGCAGTTGAGAGATGTCGTCTATCTACTGCAAATACCGTCGGAAGGAAAATCGATGTCGCAATTCAACTTCAATGAACGCTGTGAAGAGTTGCTTGCCGAATACAAGCGCAGGGACGGACGGCGCGTCGCGCAGCGTCTTGAAGAGATTCGTGGGGCTCTCGGACGTGCCGGCTATGGGATGGTGCAAACAAAGTTCGGCGGTTCCACCAAGAGGGGCACCTACGTCGCAGGCCTCAGCGATGTCGATGCGCTTCTGATCGTGAACCAAACTGGGTTGGACGCTCAATCTCCATCAGGGACGATAAAGCTCGTTCGGGACGTTATTCAGGGTCATTTCCGCGATATTGACGTAACGGCGGGCAAATTGGCGGTCACCGTCACTTATGCCAATGGTCCAGAGATACAGTTACTGCCCGCCATACCCACCAATTCCGGCGGGGTCCGGATCGCTGAACCCGGAAGCTCCGAGTGGAGCAACATCACAAGACCCGAAGCATTCGCTGAAAAACTAATCGAAGTTAATAACGCCAAAGGCGGCAGAGTAGTACCGGTGATCAAGCTAGCCAAAGCAATGGCGGACTGTCACATCAAGCATCAGAGCAGAAAGATATCTGGTTACCACATGGAGTCTCTCGCGATCGATGCCTTCCGCGACTATGGAGGAGAATTCGATCCAAAGTCCACGCTCATTCATTTCCTGACGTACTCTTTGGATGCCGTTATGAAACCGATTGCTGATTCCACAGGTCAAACAAGATATGTGGACGAATATCTCTGCAAAGAGGGTTCTGTTCTTCGCGAGCGAGCCAGAACATACTTCGGACAGATGCGCGGCAAAGTAAGAAGTTGCGAAACGCGCGCTCAGTTCAACGAACTATTCTGCATCGGAAATTGAGGCTGTGGATCATTGCTGAGCGGCATCTAGGGTTGTTTGGTCTGTGGATTAGGTTGGCTGAGATTTCTCCATCGGCTTGTTTGCGTTTCTAAGTGCGGTTTTGCGGTCGAGGGAAAGCACGCATAAAGCACGGATATTAGGGGGCGGGTTTGAAGCCCGCGCCTACGAGTATGGCGGAAAGGGTGCGGCGGGGGTAACGCGGCGTCGCGTCCGCACCGGGCATCCCCTGCGAACATTGCTTCGCTCGTTCGCGTCCCCTTACGCTTCGCGAAGGGGACATTCGCAAAACGTCCCGAACGGATTTGCGATCGCAAGATTTGCGTGGCATTCCCCGTTGTTCTGCCACTCCGGATGGTCGTTACGTGCGTTGAAGCGGCGGTTTTCGTGGGAATGAGGTTGAAAGGCGTGCTTTGTTGATTCTGGGTTCCCGCGTCCGCGGGAATGACGGAGGCTTTGTGGATTTTGGGTTCCGGCGTCCGCGGGAATGACGGGTTTTGCTCTCGACTCGGTGCGAAGGGAATATCGGGGCGGAGTCGGAGGTTTGGTATGATAAAGTCGCGATAGGTCAGTGCTAATGCGCCATGGGCCGATGTTCGTATGAACGTGAAATCGTATAAAGAGATGTGAGATGACGACGCTTGAAGAACGTGTCGCAAGCTTAGAAGCCGACCTTCCGACCCGTATGGGGTATGTCAGGGCTCTTGAAGGCCTCCAACAGGGCCAACAGCTTCTGTATCAGCGCATGGATACTCTCGAGCAGCGCATGGATGCCCTCGAGCAGCGCATGGATGCGCTCGAGCGGCGCATGGATGCACTGGAAAATGACGTTTCGGAGGTCAAATCGGATGTCAAGCTGCTGCTTCAACACTTCAAGATAGACACGTGAGTGACGTTTCTTATCTAGCGCATCGAAACTGAGAGTGTGAAGTCCCCGCCAATCCTGCGCACGAGACCGTTGCCAACCCTCTGGGTGTGCCGGGCGGTTCGCGAAGCGCGCCTACGGGTACGCAACATCCTGTTTTCTTATGTGAATTCGGTTCCAAATTCGGCTACCATGCAATGAGATTTGTTGGCTTGGTATTGGAGTGAAGCGATGAAGATTGTGGATGTACGGGCGTTTCCGTTGCGGATTAGCGAACGGGGGGATGAGAAGTCGGAGGATTCGTCGAGGCCGCCGACGATTGAGTTTGGGGATTATTATGTGGATCGGTCGGCTTTTACGTCGATATATTCGCATCATCATGAGACTACGGTGGTGCGGGTGGAGACGGACGATGGGATCGTTGGTTGGGGTGAAGCTCAGTCGCCGATTTCTCCTAACACGTCGGCGACGATTGTTCGCGAGATCGTTCGTCCGCTGGTGATGGGTCGTGATCCGTTCGATATCGAGGCGATCTGGACGCGTAATTATGGTGCGATGCGGGAGCGGGGGCATCCTACGGGTTTCTACATCGACGCTATCGGGGGGACTGATATTGCGCTGTATGACATCGTGGGTAAGGCGATTGGGAAGCCGGTTCATAAGATCGCGGGTGGGAGGTATCGGGATGAGATTCTGCTGTATGCGGGTATCGGTGGGACTGATCCGGTAAAGGTGGCGGATGCGGCTGAGGAGCATGTGGGGCACGGTTACAAGGCATTGAAGTTGCACTTGTTGTTGGATGTTGAGGGGGTTGCGGCGATATGTCGAGAGGTGCGGAAGCGGGTTGGGCCTGAGATATGGCTGATGGTCGATACGCATATGCGGCAAACGGTGGCGAATTCGATTTTGTTGGGTCGGGAGTTGGAGAAGCTTGGTTTCACTTGGTTGGAGTCACCGACGGTGCCGGATGATATTCCGGGTCAGGCAGAGATAACTCGTGCGTTGGATATGGCGGTGGCGATTGGGGAGTGGACACGGACGCGTTATGAGATGCGGGAGCAGTTCGAGCGTCGGGCGTATGACATCTTGATGCACGATATCGGGCGTACGGGCATAACGGAGGGGCATCGGATCGCGACGCTGGCGGATACGTATAACATTCCGGTGGCGCCTCATGTTGGTGGAGGCGGGATACTCTCGGTGGCGGCGACGGTTGAGTGGTCGGCTTCGTGTCCGAACTTCATGATCATGGAGCACAGCCATCATGCGAATGCGGTGAAGAGCCGGATTTTGAAGGAGCCATACGAACCTGAGAATGGGTACTACAGGGTGACGGATCGTCCGGGGTTGGGTGTTGAGGTGGACGAGTCGGCGTTGGATATGTACGCGTTTCCTGGGAGTTGATGGGGGTTTTGAACTAGGATGGATAGGATTTTGAAGGGTTGGGTGTTGTTTGTGAGGTTTGGGTTGATGAGAGCGGGTTGTGGTTTGGTTGGTAGGCCCCTCGCCGCCCCGGGCATACCCCGCTCGCGTCGCTTCGCTGGCTCGCGCCCCTTTCGCCCTGCGAAAGGGGCGTTTGTTGCTGGGTTTTTGGCGTTGGTTTGGTTTGTGGGAATGATGGGAAAGGGCGTGCTTGATGGATTCTGGGTTCCCGCGTGCGCGGGAATGACGTAGGCTTTGGGGCGGGAATGACGTAGGCTTTGGCGCAGGAATGACGGGGGTTTCGCAGGAATGACGTAGGTTTTGACGCGGGAGTGACGGAGTTTCGCGGGAATGACGGAGGTGTATTAAATGGCGCGGTTGCCGTACATATTGGCTGTTGATATTGGTAGTTCGGCGGTCAAGGCTGGTTTATACGACGGTGATGCGAATGCGTTGCCGCACACTCTGGTTTCGATTTCGCATGAACAGCGGACGGCGGCGGATGGTACGCATGAGGAGGATGCTGAGGCGATTCAACGGGTGACGGAGATGGCGATTGATCGGGCTTTGGATCTCGCTGGGGAGGATGCGGAGCAGATTGCGGCGGTTGGTTTCGATGCGATGGCGAGCACGATCTTGGGTGTGGATGCGCGGCACGATCCTGTTACGCCGGTGTTCACGTACGCGGATACGCGGACTGCGGTTGATGTTGACGCTCTGCAGGAGTCGATCGATGTTGATGATGCGTATCAGCGCACGGGAGTGATGCAGCACACGTCTTATGTTCCGGGTCGGATTATGTGGATGCGTAGGACGCAACCGGAGGTGTTTGAGAGGATCGCGAAGTGGACGGATATATCGACGTTCATTTTCTCCCGATGGTTTGGGTCGACCAATGTTCCGGCCAGTTACAGCGTCTCCGCGTGGAGCGGGTTATTGAATCGTCACGAGTTGGATTGGGACGCTGAGTTGCTTGATGCTGTCGGGTTGCCGGCGTCGCATATGCCGAGGTTGGTGCCGTATAGCGAAGGTCAGCGCGGGCTTTGTCCGGTTTACACGTTGCGTTGGCCTCAGTTGGCGGATGTGCCGTTCTTTTTGGCGGTTGGAGATGGTGCAGCGGTCAATATCGGGTCGGGGTGCACGGACCGTCGGAATATCGCTTTGACGGTGGGCACGACGGCGGCGATGCGGTTAGTGGTGGACCATCCGGGTGACGAACGTCCGCCGGTGGTTCCGAAGGGATTGTGGGGGTACATATTTCGGGGCGATCGGACGTTGCTCGGAGGTGCTTTCAGCGAGGGTGGGAATGTCGTCGAGTGGGCGCTTGGGAGTTTGAAGTTGCCGTCGTTGGAGCATCTGAGCGATGCGCTCGAGGATGTGAAGCCTGATGGGCATGGTCTCACGGTGTTGCCGTTCATTGCGGGGGAACGCGCGGTTGGTTGGTCGACGAGTGCGAGCGGAGTGATCAATGGCGTGCGGGTATCGACGTCGGGGTTGGACATTTTGCAGGCGTTGATGGAGTCGGTAGCGTATCGTTTTTCTCTGGTGGCGGATCTGTTGGACGAAGAGATGGACGCGGATCGGGTATTCATCGCTGGCGGCGGTGCGATGACCAATTCGCCGTGGTGGTTGCAGACGATGGCAGACGTTCTTGAAGGCGAGGTGCACGTGCCCAAGGAAGAGCAGGCGACGAGTCGGGGAGCGGCGATATTGGCGTTGAATGCGCTCGGTGCTTGGGAGGGTTTGGATGACGTGATGCCGGAGATTGCGACGGTTTATGAGCCTCGAGATGCGTATCGCGGGGTTTATCGTGCCGCGATTGCGAGGCAGGCGTTGTTGTACGATGCGGTGATTTTGAGCTAGGATGGGCAGGATTGGAAGGGGTTTCGTTGGCAATTGATGGCGGGCCCCGCTCCTCCCCGGGCCCTCACCCTAACCCTCTCCCGCCGAGCGGGAGAGGGGATTGTTGGTGGCGGAAGAGTGTTCTGCGGTGGTGATGGGTTGTTGTCGGTTTGGTTGGCAGGGCAACCACGAGGGTTGCCCCTACGGGAGGGGGGTTTTGGTGGCGGACGAGTGTACTGCGGCGGTGATGGGTTGTTGGTGGTTTGGTTGGTAGGGGCGGTTCGCGAACCGCCCCTACGGGTTGGTTGTTGGGACGTTGCCCGTGTAGTCTGAATCGGGATGGGCGGACGGGCCACCCTCCTCCCCGGGCCCTCACCCTAACCCTCTCCCGCCGAGCGGGAGAGGGGATTTTGGTGGCGGATGAGGGTGTTGTGGTGGTGATGAGTTGTTGTTGGTTTGGTTGGCAGGGCAACCACGAGGGTTGCCCCTACGGGAGGGGGGTTTTGGTGGCGGACGAGTGTACTGCGGCGGTGATGGGTTGTTGGTGGTTTGGTTGGTAGGGGCGGTTCGCGAACCGCCCCTACGTCGCGTCCGACTGGCTTGCCGAATGGGAGGTTGGAGGGGTGAGATTTGTTGGTGTTCAATCGCGTGGTGGGGCGTGGATTCGGTTGATGGTGGTTGTCTAGACTCGGTGTATTGGCTGACCGCGCGCGCCACTTGTTAGGTCTTGGGAACGGCATTGAAATCGTTAGGTACTTTGTCAACTCGGTTGTCCCGAGTGGGTGTTCTATTCATCGCCGTAACAGTGTTTACCGCTTTGGTGGTGGTCGCGACGATTGGATTCAGTGCGTGCTCGTCGGAAGAGGAGCCGACGGCGGAACCGTTCCAGACGCGGACGCCGACGCCGGTACCGCCGACGAAAGTTCCGACGGCCACGCCGGCTCCACGGGTCAAGGCCGCGACCCGCACGCCGGTACCACCCACTCCTACTAAGACAGCCACTCCGGTGTCGCCGACTGCTACGTCTGCGCCTGAACCGACGAACACTGCGACGCCAGTGCCGCCAACGGCGACTGCGACTCCGGTGCCGCCGACCGCGGTGCCTACGGCTACTCCGGTACCGCCGACGGCAATACCGACGGCGACGCCGATACCTCCGACGGCAACGCCTGAAGCGACGGCGACGGCTACTCCGATACCGGCTTCCTACACAATCGACTCTTTGGATTGGGATATCAGGGGTGCGGAAGGTGACAAGATAGCGGTTCGTTTCACGTTGAAGGTGACGAACGAGGGTGAGGCGCAGCGCGAGGGCGATACGTCTGTGAACGCGATGATCAACGGTGGTGAGCGGACGGAGATCGCGGTCGCTCCTCCTTTGGGAGGTGGCGAGAGCACGACTCTGTTGTTCGATCTGCGCCTTGATCCTGGTCAACAGCAACTGAGATTAGAGCTCGATGATTCGGTATCGCATGTGGCTCTGGATCTCTTGGCGTCGGATATTGTGATTACGCCAGTCCATTATCAGGTGATCGCTGACGGCAAGGTATCGGTACGGGTGAAGCTGGCTAACGAAGGGTCTCTGCCGACGAGGCCGATTCAGTTGATTGCACTCAACAATGTCGTCGCTACGGTTCAGCCTATCGAGGCGGGTGAATCTGATGAGTTGTCCTTCACGTTGGATCTCGAAGCGGGAACGCATGTCATCGAGGTGACCGCGGCAGCCGATGAGCGTGAAGCGAAGCTGTCAAACAACACGGCTACGTTTGAAGTTGAAGTAGATTACGTCGCTTTGGAGTTGAGCGCGGGTTCGGCGCGAGCATTGGGTTTCATTCGAGGAGGTACGGCCAATGTTGGTATCGACTTCAGTGTGAAAAACGTTGGGGTGGCGCCGAGTGATGAATTCGTTGTTGCCGTGGCGTGTCCCGACGCATCGGAATCCGCGTGTGTCGGTGAAGTCAATGTTGAATCGCTAGCGCCCGGAGGGAGCTACTCCGGCATGATCGACGCGGTTGTGCCGCAGGGTACCAGCGGAATCGTGCTGTTTGCTGGCGAACTCGAGTACGGGTATCGATGGGGCGATGCGAACACGATTCCGATCACGATCGAGGTTCCGTTGCAACCGGATATCGATCCGGTGTTTGAAGTTGAGGCGGAGTTGGCCGGATATTACTCGAATGGAGACGCGGCGATCACGGTTTCGGCGACTTTGCGCAACGATGGTGCTGAACCGATCCCCGGCGATTACCCGGTCGCAATATCTTGTTCTAAAGATGACGAGATAGTAGCGTCGTGCGGTGACATCATCGATCTTGAATTGACCGATGGGTTCGGACCCGCCACTGGAACCGCGGTTGTGCGTGCGGTTGCTGGCGAGATCGACGTCAATCTCGAAGGTGGGGAGATTGTCGGTATTGGAGAAGGCCTGTCGTCTTCAGTCCGAGTCTCGATTCCAGAACGTATCGTCGGCGTGGATCGTGGCTTGTGGAGATGCTTCACTGAGATTCGCATAAGTGAAGAGTTCCCGCGTGGCAACTGCAGCGGTCGAAGCGGTGATGTCGTGAGTAAATGGCCGCAGGATGAACCGGTGACGATTTGGATCAATGGCCTGTCGACGTATGAAGAGCAGCTTCAGGACACGTTGCAGACCGTGGCGCCGCAACTGAATGTTACGTATCAGTTGGTACCGGAGGAGAGGCGTGCGTCGATCGCGGCGTATGTGGGTATCACTGAAGATGATGCACGGTCGCTGGGGTTCATAAGGTGTGATGGTTTCTGGGGTTGCACGAACTATGAGACCGATGAAAACGGCGAGATTGTTTCAGCGGAGATCGTGATTTTCCAAATTGACGACGCTTCGTTGCGACAACTGCGATTGATCGACGAATCGATCCGTTATGCGATGGTACAGAGTCTGTTGGCGGTGTTGGTGCCTCTGGAGTATCGCGACGTGCCTGACAGCATCATGAGCATCGACCGGGGATTGCGTTTCGCTGAGATGAGCGAATCGGACAGCGAAATCGTGCGGATTCTGACCAGTCCGCTGGTCAAGACTGGCGACACGACTGCTGATATCGAAGAGTTGATCGTGTTCTCCGACGAGACGCTCGACGTGGTGGATCCGGAGCCGATGACGAATCTGGACATCGTCGAGAAGGCTCGATTGAAACTGTATGAATCCAGTTCGGCGTTGTTCAACATGAGGGGTGGTTGGTCTGGTGGGACCTGCATCGACAGGTTCGGGCCGTCGCAGGTGACAATAGCCGAATTTGCTGCCCATCGTGGGCTTCACTATCGGCTTACGGACGCATCGGAACGTTTCTACGTTTTCCTACGATCCGAAGAGGGCAGAGCTGAGTACTGGGATGGCGGCAGCCGGGCGTGGCGACGCTTCTCTGCGATTGACGAACAGGCGCTTATTGATGAGACGGCATGGAATCCGCAATATTCGGATCCGATGGTGTTGCTGGCATCTGCGTTGTGGTTCGGGGGAGACTTGCTGACGGAGGTTGATCGCACCGATGAGGAGATCGAGTTCCGTATCGCGCGGTTCCGGGCTTATGCGGCACCTTCATGGACCGATGAAGCGGTCTTGGCCGCGTCGTTCACGATCAATTTGAGCAACTTCGAGATTGAGACGTTCACGATGGAGTGGGCATTCGATGTCCGTGGTCTGGTCTGCGATGAGTATTCGGTAGATGCCAACCTCATTGAGTACGGCGCCAGCTTGAGTATTCCGTCTGACATCCGCGACAGGTCACGCGTCGTCGAATGAAACGGGCGAGTTGAACCGCCGGTCGATTACGGTTCACTGGCGATAATTCCGGTTCCGGTGCGGAATTAGCATGATCGGTATGGTTATCCGGTTACTGGTGTTGGTTTTCGCTGTCGTGGTGGCGTCTGTGGGTGTTGTGAGCAGCGCCGATGCGCAAGATCCGAACAACGAGTTGCGCGTAACGGGCGTTGAGGTAACCGAGATTGGCGAAAGCGGTTCAACAGCCGGATACGAGGCAGCGGTCGAGGTTCTGAATGATGGTTCGGCTGATTTCGATGGCATAGCCCGCGTCGACTACCAGATTGATGGTGGTGTTCGGAACATCGTCTACGTGATTAGGGAACTCGCCGCTGGTGACACGTTGCGTTTTACGTTCAGGTTCGAGCTTTCGCCGGGTGATCACAAGGTTGGAATTGTGATTGGCGATGTTGCGTTTGAGACCGCCGTCCATGTCACCGTTGCGGATGTGGCAGTTGAATTAACTGATCAGCGGGTTGTCAGAGGTGGCAAGGTGGAACTCGATCTGCAGATCACCAATCGTGGTGAACGTGTAGCCAGTGGGATTGCATCTGTGGGCAACTGGGAAGACACCGCGGATGATAGCAGCGGAGAAGTTGAATTCGGACCCATTGTTGAGGTTCTTGAACCAAATGGCGTTAGTAACGCTACGGCGATGTTCGAGGTAGATCCGGGGACTTACAGAATCGCCATATCGGTGTCTACAACGTCTTTGGAAACAGACGTCGCAGACAACACAATCGAGATCGAAACGGATGTCGAATACGTCGAACTCGACGTGAGGTTGAAGTCGACGCAACCGATCAGATGGGTAAGCGACGAGAGCGCGTTGATGGAGATCGCGGTTGAAATCGAGAATGAAGGCGTTGACGACACGGACGGCGTCGCGATCGGTTTTGAGTGCAGCGATGATCTGTGTTCAACGTTGAGGAGGACGGATAGGATCGCAGCGGGAGGTAAGACTGAAACGACGTTGCAGGTGTGGATGCCGCTGGGTTATGTTTTTGGGACGCTGTACGCAGGTGCGAACGAAGAGGGATTCAGATGGGGAGTCGACAACTCTACGCTGGCGCTGGTAAATGTTCCTGATTCGCCGCCGCTGGAGTGGTCGTTGTTGGATGTAACGGACACACAAGAGATCACTTACTGGAGTGATGGTTCGGCGAACGTTGTCTTCGAAACAACTCTTTCAAATCAGGGGAGCGACCTGGTTTCGGGAAATATTCCTATGTCAGTGGAGTGCATTCAAAACGAAGCGGTGGTCGACGATTGTGGCGGTGAATTAGAAATCGAGGTCGATCCGGCGTTTTCGGAGAATGTTGTTAGACGAACTCTCAGAGTCCCTCAAGGTGTCACCGATCTTTATTTCTCTCATGGCGGCGAGGAACCGGTAGCTGCGGTGTCGGTGGTCCCGGCGCGAATTCTGGGAGTGAACCGGGAGATCTGGGAGTGTTTCAACGACACTTCACATTTAGGAACTGACGCGCCGAAGGATTGGGGTGTGGGATGTGGCGGTTGGCGTAACGATTACGTGGTGAAATGGCCGGTTGGCAAACCGGTCAAAGTGTGGACAAGTGGCGATGATGCGTACGAAGAGATCTTTTCTCGGGTTCTTGACGATGTGGCCCCGATCCTTAATATCGAAATTCAACGATTGAGGTCTAAGCGACACGCGGATGTGGTGGCGTTTTTGGGACTGCCTCGTTCGGGTACAAGGCTGGAAGGGCTCGAGTGTAATCACGCTGCTGGCTGTGCAACTTTCGGAGTTAATACAGACGGCACGCTCACCTCGGCGCGGATGGTGGTCTGGCCACCTATTACGTCGCTCGACGACGTTGGTGTAGATCACATGATCTACAGCATCGCGCTCCATGAGCTAGTGCACGTATTGACCGGAATGTTGCATCGGCACGACGATCACACGAGCGTTATGAGCTACGACTCGCTGGACTACAAGACCTTAGGACCAGCAGACGACGCCTTGTTAAAGATTGCACTGCATCCCCTGGTCGAGCCGGGCATGAAGTTCGACGCGATTAGCGAGTTGATCGTGTTTGAGGATGAGTTAGTCGATCCGCCGTTGGAGACTGAGTTGTCGGTGAGACAGATACTTCGCGACGTTCACGCGAAGTTGATGGAAGCCGGTTCCGCAAGCTATGAGATCAAAGGGGGATGGCCGAGTTGTGAATCTGAGTTTGACCGGTCCGAATACCAATTCGGCATCATGCGTCCTCGAGCGCCGCGGACGGTTCATTTCAAGAACGACAGTGTCGATATCTACATTATCCGGACGCTACCACCCGCGCGTTCGATTCAATATTGGGTTGACATCTTGGGGAGTTGGCGGCGTTTGCCGAGCGCCATGGTTCTGAGCGGTATCAGCTTCAGAGACTCTTTCACCAATCCACTCGGCTTGCTGTCTAGCATCAACATTTACGGCGCTGATGAGGATCTCAATGTGCTTTCCGACACGGACAATCGACTAACTTTGCAGGCGTCGCTCGAAGGTGCGGATGTCGGGGCGTCGTGGAGCCGTAAAACGCAGGTCGATGTCGAGCTGGAGATCGACACCGAGAAGTTCACGATCCAACGTTATGTGATGGACTGGACGTTCGACCCGGCGGAAGCAAACATCTGCCGAGATTACCATGTTGAGGCTCGCGTTATCGATTACGGTAGCGAGTTGATTTTTCCGGAGGCGATTCGGAACAGCGGGGTGCTACATGAGTAGACAACGAGGTCTCCAGCGTTTGCTCGCGGTCGAATTTTCGTTTGGTTGATTTTCTAGGAGATCAGTTGTGCCCACTGCGTGTCGAGGTGGGATTCGATGTAATCGCGGTCCAATTCGTATCCCATTCCCGGCTTGTCGGAGAGGTGGAGTTGGCCATCACGGATGTCTAGCGGTTCGGTGAGGCATGCGTTGTAGGACGAGACTGCGGTTTTGCTGAGGTCTAATCTATGGCGCGTTACGATGGTTATCGATCGCCGGGCGCAATAGCCTCAATTTTCGAAAGGGGTTTTTTCGCATTGTTCTTCACAGATCGCGAGCCGGTATTCGGCCCGACCATACATGGCCGAGACAGCGACGAAGTATTCTCCGGCATTCTCGGGTTCGAGAATAACGGTATCGAATTTGGAGAAGGTCCGGATCAGTTTGCCGTTGGGCCCTAAGAGAAAGGCCCGCGCTACGGACTGCTCCCAATGGGGAGGATGACCGTATTGCCGTTCGCCCGTGTCCCAGAATGAGAGATGATATCGTTTGCCGTTTTCAGCACTGAACCGGAAATAGTCGAAATCGCGCGGGCCGACTGAATATCCACTGACTCCTTGTAGCAAACCGACATCAGTTGCGCTGTGGATATCGTCACCGTGATCGTCGACGTAGGCGGACGGCTCGAAACGAAGCTGGTATGCCCACGTTGCGTCATTCAGAACCGGCGCGTTTTCAATCGCACTTGTACACGTACGTATATGGGGACCAAGGCGTGCACTTCCTCGTGTAGTTGCCAACCGGGTCGATCTTCGTGGTGCAGGTGCGCGTGCGCGTGTTCCTGATGATTCGGCAATTGTCACCGCCCGGCGTGCTTCGGGCGGTCACGGTCACTTCCTGCGCGGTTCCGCCGTCGGCTGTCGCCATGCCGACGTGCGCGCGTTCGGAGAACGAGTCCTCGACATCTGTAGTGGTCACGCAGTCCAGCGACTCCTCTGCTCCGCTGGAAAACGCTGGCGTTGGCGCGTCGCGGTGTGCTTGCGCCGTGCCCGCCGAGATGTACACCACCGCGATGACCGCGACGAGCAACCCGGCTATACTTAACATTCCTTTCATTTTGTGCCTCCATAGACTTTAAGCTTCATGCATCGAGCAGATGCATTGTGGCATGAATCTGTCGTTTGCACTTGGAGGAGGCACGAATGTCGGCACGAAACTCTAAATTGCTGGCGTCGTCGGTGATGATACTGCTGGTTTTCGCTGCGGCTTGCGCGGGCGAGAAGACGCGCGACGAACCTACGGCAGCCGCGACGGCGGACGCACCCGTGAGCGTGGCGACGCGGTCGACGGCGCCCGCCACGAGTCCTGCGCCGGAAAGGTCCGACGGAGTCTTTGTGGAGCTGGATCGGGGCGGCGTGATGGTCGTGGGGAATTTGTGCCTGCCCTTCGATCCGGCCATCGACATCGCGTCGTCGAACCACGAGATTTACGAATTCCCGCTCGTCCGCGAGATTCACGCGGGTTTGACACGAGTATCCACCGGCGTCCCTGCGACGGTCGAACTCGATCTGGCAGAAACGTTCTCGTGGCACGACGATTACACGAGATACCGGTTCAAGCTCCGCAAGAATCTTGTGTTCAGCGACGGCGGTCCGATCACCGCGAACAGTGTCAAGTGGTCTTGGGAGAGAGCGTTGCGGTTGTCGACCGCTTGGAGCCGTGCGCGTTCCGTCCTCGGCAACATCAAGGGCGCCGAGGACGTGATCAAGGACGGCGAACGGATAAGGGAAGAGCAGTTGCCGAAGCGGTTTGAGAATCCGTTGCTGATGCCCGTGAACGAACCGAGAGAGTTGCTCACCGGCGTCATAGTGGTTGATTCTCTGACTCTTGAGATCGCATTGACCAACCCCGATCCGAACTTGCCGGATCTGCTGTCCGATCCCGTGGCGTCGGTTCTTAGAGAGAGCAACGTCGCTTCGTGGCCCGTATCGTGGACCAACAACGTATTTCCGGGCGTAGCGCTCGGCGATGTCACAAGGATGACTCCCGGCGCTTCGCTCGACGCGGACGCGTTGCCGGTCGGGTCGGGCCCGTTCAGGCTGATCGCCTATTCGCCCGCCGCCGAATACGAGACGTGCGCCATCGCTCGCAACGAATTTTACTGGGAAGGGACGAGTCGGCTTGAAGGGGTGATCTTCGTTCCGCCCGATGCACCGTTCGGGCAGACGTTGGAATCCGCGTTCGCCTCCGGAAGGGTGGATTACGTGCTGCCGCCGTTCGAGTACGTCGGCAAGGGTTTCACATCCGAAGCCGTGATCTCGATTTCGCAACGCCCCCCGTTTTCTCGGTTTCTTGCTCTGAACCCGAATCACGCCCCATTGAACGATGTTGAGACGAGGCGCGCGTTGCTGTCGTCGAACGATCTCGCGGAGGTCTACGCCCCCATCGGGGTCGGATGGCCGAACAGCATCGTTCCGCATCGACTATCCCCCGACTACCAGAGCTGCGACCGGGAGCCTTACGTCTCGGCCGCGCCGGACAGCCGCGCCCGGCTATCGGCGAACAACGGTTCGTTGGAAAGTTTCGAGATCGAGTTCTGGACGTTGGCGGACGATTATCTAATTGAACGGGTCCAAACTTTGTTCGAGCAATGGAACCGTTCGACCGGCGTAAAGACGCGCATCCGAAACCTCGAGTACGGAGACTCCTTCGAAACCCTCATGGAAGACGGCGACCTGCATGTCAGACTCGTTGAAGTTTCGCCCAAGACGCCTTCGCTCGAATCATTCTTCCTAGGCCTCGTCGGTCTTTTCGGCGGCGCATCGCCGCATGACGAATGGGCGGCGGTCGAAGACATGATCCTAGACGCGTCGCAAGACGGCGACGAGGCGAGTCGGCGAATCCGCTTCCGCGAGATCGAATGTCATCTCTACGACAAGGCGCTGGTTCTGCCGATGGTGGTGGACTGGATCGATTTCGAGATAAACACGCAACCTTGGGTCAACGGGTTCGCACCGCCGACGTTTGGAGTCTCCGTGTTCAAAGAAGTGTGGCTGGACGAATCTGCCCCGGTTCGGGAACTTCCGTGGAAATGACCGCTCGGCGGTGGTGCGATGGCGCAACCGGCGGACACGTCCCACCGATCTGCCTTGTGGTTGGCGTAATCGTTCTGCGTGTTTACGTGCTCTAAGACGAGATCAATCGCGCCCACTGCGTGTCGAGGTGGGATTCGATGTAGTCGCGGTCTAGTTCGTAACCCATGCCGGGCTTGTCGGAAAGGTGGAGATGGCCGTCACGGATGTCTAACGGTTCGGTGAGGCATGCGTTGTAGGACGGGACTGCGTGGTGGCTCATTTCGAGCCGGTAGATGTTGGGTACGTTCATCAAGACGTGCGCGCCGGAGATAACGTTGAATGAGCCGGATGCGTCGTGTGGTGAGATCGGGATATAGAACGTCTCGGCGAGGTGTGCGATCTTTTTCATCTCGGAGATGCCGCCGGTCCAGCAGATGTCGGGCATGATGTAGTTCACAAGACCTTCGATCAAGTAGGGCAGGAAGTCCCAACGGGTGAATTTTCTCTCGCCGATACAGAGGTTGATGTCGGTGTTGCGTCTCAACTGCCGGTGGGCTTCTAGACTCTCGGGTTGCAGCGGCTCCTCGAACCAAGTGAGGTTGTAGGGCATCATTCGGTTGCACAGATCGGTGGCGGTGGACACATCGAAATTGCCGTGGGCATCGATCATGAGTTCGATGTCGGGACCTAGACCCTCTCGGAGAGCTGCCATTAGGTCTTCAGCGTGGGCCGCGCCGGCGGCGGAGATTTTGCCGTCGATGTAACGTCGGTGTTTCGCGCCCATCTCGGGTGAGAATGGGTCGAGTTTCAGTGCTTGGTAACCGAGCGCAACTTGGGCTTTGGCGTCTGCGACGCATGCGTCGATGTCTTCAGCAGGGCCGCAATGGCTATAGAGGGGAACTGAATCCCGCATTGGGCCGCCCAACAGGTCGTAAACGGGTCTTCCGAGCGCTTTGCCCTTGATGTCCCATAGGGCCATATCGACGCCGCTGGCTAGAGTCGTAGCGAATCCTCTTGAGCCCAATGTGCCGAAACGCCGGTAGATCTGGTGCCAGATGCGATCGATGTGGTTGGGGTCTTGTCCGATCAGTCCATCGGAGAAGTCTTGTCCTACGAGGTCGTGTTTGAGCAGGGCGTAGGTCTGGGCGATGACGATCGCGCCTCCCCCGCCGACGTTGGTCGACTCACCGTAGCCCGTGATTCCCTCGTCGGTATCGATTTCTACGAACATCCAAGGTCGGGACTCTTGCGCTCGAACCACATAGGCTCTGAGGTCGGTTATTTTCATATCGTGGCTCCTAAAACGTTGCGGTGTCGATTGCCAAAGCACCGTGATGAACTGACGCGTTCATGTTACACAGTGAGTAGGTGGGGGACGCGATACATGTACAGGTGTTAGGGTGAGAAAGTTAACTAATGACGATAAAGAGTTTTGGTGATCGGAATACGCGTCGGATGCAATCGGGAGAAAACATCAGGGATTTTCAATCATTTGAACGCCAAGCGCGTATCAGGTTGAGACACTTAAACGCTGCGGCTGCGTTGCGGGACTTGGCGAGGGTACGAAGCAACCGGCTGGAACGGTTACGCGGTGATCGAGAAGGGCAATATTCGATTCGCATAAATCGACAATGGCGGATTTGTTTCCGGTGGATAAACAACGATGCTTACGACGTTGAGATAGTCGACTACCATTGAATTTGGGAGTTAGGGATGAATAACCACCATTACGAACCAGCAGGTTTGAAAGATGGGATGCCACCGATGCATCCCGGCGAGATGCTACTAGACGAACTTGAATATTTGGAGATCGATCCGGCGGATTTCGCCTTGATGCTGGACGTTGCACCAGAGCTGTTGCAAGAAGTGCTCGAAGGTAAGAGAGATGTCGATGGCGAGATGGCTTTGAGGATTTCCCAATGTTTGGGCACAACACCTCAACTGTGGATGAACCTCCAATCGGCTTACGAAATCAGGTCAGCGGAAGTGACTTTGGGTGACAAGATCCGTTCGAGCATCAAACCGCTAGAGGATGCCGCAATTAAGACCTAGACTGGCGACGTCGAACTGGTGCGGTGTGCTACACCACGATCGCGGTGTTAAACTGCGAACGCAATGGATAGAAATGCGTCGTTGGATGCGGCGCGAATGTCAAATGAAGGGGATCACAGCTCGCCATGCGTTTCTGCTACGCCCACCGAAGATTCACGCTTTACCCGCAGTCCGTGGACACATGGGACTTGCACCCGGACAACTACACGCCTGAGTGGTTGGACCGGGCTCGCGACACCGGATTCGATGCCATAGAGTGTGGCTTCGAGGTTCTTGACAGGTTGGGAGACGCCAAGTCGATATCCGATTTTGGGGAACGCGTTAGGTCGCACGGCCTTAAGGTGGGCGCCATCCGCGCTGGCGGTACGGTGACTGAGGCGAAGCACGGTCCGGCGAACCGCGAGAAGTTGATGCGCGCGGCGGAGTATGCCGAACATGTAGGCGCAGAGGTTGTTAACGGCGCGTTGAGTGCACCGGCGCGCTATCCTGGACATCCTCCGGGATCGATACCGGGAAGTGTTAGTGGCTGGCCAAAATCTCAAGACGCCAGCAAGGATGCGGAGATGTGGGTGTACGACGAACTCGCATCGGTGTTCCAAAGGGTGTGCGATTCTGCCTCTGATGTCGACGTGACGATTGAGGTGCATCAGAACTCGCCGGTGGACAACTCTTGGTCAGCGGTTCGTATAAACGAGATGATCGACCGAGAGAACTTCGGTATCAACCCGGATATCGGAAACATCGTCTGGACATATGACGTTCCAGAAGAAGACTTCGATGCGGCGATCGATGCGTTGGCGCCAATCTCGAAGTACTGGCACAGCAAGAACCTGCATCGGGTTTACCACCCGGAGAACCAGCGGACGGTCTTCGTGCGCGTCCCGTTGCAAGACGGTGAGATCGACTACCGTTACGCGATCTCGGCGATGGCGAGAGCTGGATACAGCGGATACATGGCGATCGAAGGTACGCAGAACGGCGATCAATGGCACAAGGATGGCATATCGCTGGACTACGCAAAGGGGATCTGGGCCGAGTTCGAGGATTGAAGACCAACCTTTGAGCAATCAGAGCAAAGAAGTTGCACATGCAAGAATCGGAGAGCCAAGATCCGGAGGCGACTGAGGCGCAGGTGGAAACAGATTTGGAGGAAGAGGATGTCTTCTTCCGAGACGTTTCTGAGGATCTAGACGACGAGGAAAGAACTTCCTATGCGATTCTGCTGATCTTGGCTGTCGGTGGATTCGCCGTTGGTGCGCTGTTGCTGCAGATCACTTGGACATCGGCGGCCACTTTGAGGGAGTACGCCGGTGACTGGGCTTGGGTGTTGGCGCCGGCGCCGATACTTCTGTTTGGTCTCGCGTCGATCTGGCAGTATGAAGCGACGTGGTTGCAACGGTTGGGAGCGGCGGCGTTGGGTTTCGCGCTTGCCCAGTACATCATGATCGCGATCGGATTCTCGACGTTGGAGATTTGAAGGCTACAGAGAGTATCACCGCAGATATTCGACACGGGATAGGAAAGACGATATGACGGAATTTTCGGCTCGAGACGCGAAGATAGCGATCGCGATAATCTCAATCGTCGGCACGATCGCGATCATCCTGCTTTGGGGTGCCAACACGTTCGGGACGTTCCTCAGTCTGATGAATTTTTCTTCGTCAAACACGGGGGAGTACGTGTTTGGATTCATATTGGTGCGGTTACCCATGCTGCTAGCCATTTTGGGCGCGGGCGTGGCATTCACTAATTTGCGGCATAGCAGTTGGTTGCTGGGCATCAGCACGTTACTTTGGTTGTTGTTTACATTGCTTTGGTGGGCAGCCGATGGAGAAAACCCGCCGACAAGCGGCATTTTTGGATCAGTGTTTCAAGGCGTCGGTGCTTACATCGCTTTCAAAGCACACGAAAACGAGAACCGCCCGACGTATCGGCCGAGCGGCGAAGCCGGAGGCGACGTACCAAACGATTCTGCGTAGCGTCTGGGTGGCTGACTCACCCCGAAATCCGGGCTAGCGAATAACCGATATCTTCACGCTCTGGGATGTGCCGCATCGTATTCGCGTCTGACGTGTTCGGATGTTAGGTGGGTGTAGATCTGGGTTGTTGAGATGCTTTCGTGTCCTAGCAACTCTTGGACGTGTCGTAGCGACGCTCCGCCGTTGAGGAGATGCGACGCGAAGCTGTGACGGAGCATGTGCGGCGTGATCTTCGTGGTTATGCCGGCGGCGAGGGCGATTTTCTTGAGTTGCAGCCATAGGCCTTGACGGGTTATCCGCCGTCCCCTGGCGTTGAGGAATAACGCATCGCGATCTTGGAACTTGCCTAGGTGCGGACGTCCGATGGTTAGGTATTCAGCGACGGCGCCCATGGCCGGTTCGTAGATTGGCACGATGCGCTCTTTCGATCCCTTTCCGAATACGCGGACGGTGGAGTTATCGAAATTGACGTGGTTGATGTCGAGCGCGGTCATTTCGGAAATGCGTAGGCCGCCGGCGTACAAGAGTTCGACGACTGCTCGATCTCGGAGTTCAGTTGGGGATGAGGCATCGGTTACGTGGTCGATGAGACTTTCAACCTCATCGAGTGTCAATGATTTCGGCAATGGTTTGCCGCCGCGGGGAGCCTTGACGCGGCGAGTCGGCAGATCGTTCGTGATGCCTTCTTCTCGGAGGAAGCGCATGAATGACCTGAGAGAAGCGATCTTTCGGGATTTGGTTGCGTTCGAGTAGCCTCGTACTCCTAGATGCTGAATGAATTCGGCAACCTTCGCCTCGTCGAAACGCGACCAGTCTATCGATTCGGGTTGGCGTGCGCTCTCTGCTGTGCAGAAGGTCGTGAGGCCGTCGAGATCGTTGCGGTATGCGCTCACGGTGTTTTGAGAAAGGCCACGCTCTCCGGCGAGGTGTTCGAGAAAAGCTGTTACTTGGCGATCCATGGTTGGAATCGTAGAAAAATGGCCGTTTGTAAGAAATTGATCGCTGTGCAAAACTGGCGCAGTTTGGACTTGCGCACCGTTCAGCGCCTCGTCAGCGGCGGCATGCGCGATAGAATCGGTTTTTAGTTCGTATACAGATCACAGGGAGACTCAAGCGTAAGTGTTCGAGGCCATTAACATACCGTTCGACCCGTACATATTCGGCGGAACGACTACCGCTTTTTCTTGGCACGGATTTCTGACGTTCATAGCGGTTGGCACTGCGATTTGGATGTCGGGGCGGGCTGCGTTTCGAGAGCGTTTGGATCAAGAGCAGGTTTACAACACGGCGCTGTGGGGTGTGCTTGGAGGCATCGTCGGTGCGAGGATCGTGCACGTTGCCGACCACTGGTCGATTTACGGTGATGATCCGTTGTCGATATTCGCGGTGTGGAACGGTGGTATCGGACTTTGGGGCGGAATTTTGGGAGGTTGGTTGGCGGGAGTGACCTACGCGTACTTTGCGAAGGCGCCGGTAGGTCGTTTAATGGACATTGCGGCCGCGCCGTTGTTGGTCGCGCAGACCATCGGACGGATCGGCGACATCATCAACGGCGAGCACTGGTCACGTCCGCTCGAAATGTTTTGGGGTTGGTACTTCACCGATATCGACAGCCCGGCGCGTGCTGTGATAGATCGGTACCCGGAGATCTTCGGGACTGATGTCGATAGACCGGTGCATCCCGCGGTGGTCTACGAGATGATTACCAACATCATCATCCTAGGCGTGATATTCGCACTGCGTGGGCGAGTGCGTCCGGCGGGCAGTATCTTCATGATCTACTTGGCTTTGTACGCAACCGCCAGGTTCGGGATCCAATTTGTGCGACTCGATGATGTGAAGTTCTGGGGGTTGCAGGAGGCGCACCTTATAGCGATCCTCGTGTGGCTCGTGACGATTCCGTGGATCGTGTGGAAAGTGCGGTTCTCGGGGCGAATCAACCGACCTAGGCGTGGGATGCCGGTTAAAGTCGAGGATGATCGGGTTACCGCAGGCAGGTCACGGCGGGAACGGCGTCGGGGGTTGGCGCGGTAGACGATCGAACGTGAATCTTGGGAGTGCGCCGCACAACGGGACTGGCGTAACGTTGCTAAAATGGCAAATGAACGTATATTGGAGTTTGCTTTGGATGTTAAGGAAGCAGTTCGAACTGCGAAAGACTACCTTGCCGAGCTGTATATCGACGAGGAGGTAGTGAACGTCGGCCTCGAAGAGGTCCGATACGACTACGACACCGACAAGTGGCACATCACTGTCGGATTTTCGCGGCCGTGGGATCGGAAAAATCCGTTCGTTGGTGCGTCGAGCGAGGCAGGCCGTCCAGATCGTTCATACAAAGAGATTTGCATTAACGACGCTGATGGTCGCGTCGAATCGCTCAAGGTTCGAGTTTTGGAAGCCCCGCCGACGATTTGATGGCGCCTTCGGGATTCTTCATTGATGCCAACCTTCTCGTATTGCTCATAGTGGGCAGGACGCAAAGGAGCCTGATAAATCGCCATCGGAGGTTGAAGGGATATTCTGTTTCGGATTACGAAGCATTGGCTGGTCTTTTCGATCATGGAACCAAAATCTTCGTAACACCGAATACACTCACTGAAAGTTCGAATCTGTTGGCTTACGGACCAGCGAATCTTAACTCGCGTCTATTCGATGTACTCAAATTCATGATTCACGCCAGCGAGGAGATTGTGGTTTTAAGCAAAGTTGCTTCGGAAGTCCGGGAGTTTCGTTGGCTTGGATTGACCGACGCGGTTCTAGTGGAGGCAGCATCGCGTGACACTCCCTTGATTACTTCAGACTTCAGACTTTGGAGTGCGATAGCGAGCCGAGACCCAGATGCGGCGATCAACTTCAACAGCCTGCGGAGTTGATGTTCCCGAGTTCTTCGACGAATGCCGTATCTGTCGCCCAAGTGCAACATGCCCTCGCCGCGATGTCGTACAGCTATGCGAGGAGTTGACCGATCATGCTAACGACACCAATCGCTGTTGAAGCACAGCCTGGATTCAGAATTTGGCTCGAATACGACGATGGGACAGAGGGTGTTGTTGATCTTGAGCATCTTGCTGGCGACGGAGTTTTCAAGGCTTGGGAAGACAGGTCGTTGTTCGAACAGGTTTGGATCACACCACACAAGTCGATAATGTGGGGCACCGAGAGCGACGAACTCGAATTGTGTGCAGATGCGTTGTACCTTGAGATCTCACGATCAAGACCATCGACAAGCTTTGGTGCGGTAACGTACCCGATCTGATGTTGGGCTCAGCGGTTTGGTACGCTGAATTGCCACTCTCAAATTTACCGGCGAGTTGCTACCCAGATGCGGCGGTAGTTTTAAGCGGCATTGGGCGTTTACCTAACCAATGAGCCGGTCAATGGTTGCGACGATCGCAGAGGCGAGGAGAGTAGATGTTGCGACCGCTCCGATCATCCATTTGATGAGGCGCGTTTCTAGCTTCGCCAAGTCTTCTTTTGAGGCTAGATGCCGCAACTCGGTTTCCAATGAAGTGACACGCGGTTCTAAGTTCGTCATGAGATGGCTTCTACCGTAATTAATAGCACTAACATCAGATTATACATCATCTCGAGAATATGTAGCTCTTGTGGAATACCGAATGTCATGAACTTGCTGCGATGTCGTGCAACCTGAGTTCGCGGCGTCGATTGCCTCGGTAGTAGTCGGTTTTGAGGCTCACGACGGCGTCTACGAGTCGCGTGGGAGGTAGGTTGTCGGCCATGCGGAATCCGACTGTGCGGAATTTCCGGCCGGTTTCGTCCTGAAGCGTTAGTCGCACGTGGTCTTGGTTGCGGCCCATGTAGTTGATGTTGGCGGATTGGGCGTTGCGGATGAGGAATAACGGTTCAGGGTTGCCGGTTCCGAAAGGTGCCATTTTGTCGACGAAATCCCATAGCGAGTAGCCAAGTTGGGTGAGGCTGAACTCGGCATCGGCGGTACGGACGATGCGTTCGTCAACGGCTGATCCTAGTTCGGACCAAGACATTTGAGTTTCGAGGTGGGCGGTGATTTCGGGGATCATCGTGTGGTCGGCGGCGAATCCGGCTGCTGCCGCGTGGCCGCCGAATCGTTGCAGCTTGTTGGATATCGCCTCCAATGCGCGGTGGATGTCAAACCCAGGAACACTACGCGCGCTCGCGCGGGTAACGCCGTTGATGACCTGATACGCGAATGCGGGCGAAGCTGCGTACTCGGATGCGTTGCCGGCCAGCGGACCCAATACTCCCATCGGAAACGTAGGATCGACCTCAATTGCCATTACGTTGTGTCCATCGGCCATAAGTTGATCGATGATTGGGTTTGCGGCTCGCCATGCTTTGTCAGCGATGCTTCGTCGTTTGCGGTTCGCATCGTCGAGGTCCCGCGCGAGTTGCATCGCACCGTAGATGTCTGTGGCGATGAGTAACTTTAGACTCGGATCAGCGGAATCGAGTCTGCCCGGTGCGTTCAACCGGGGCGCCAACTGGAATGTGATGAACTCGGAATCGTACGGCCCTTTGTGTCGAATTTGGTTGGCGATCAATCGTGTCAATTCGATTAGGCCGGGTGGCGCTGCGTTGTCGAGCAGTTTCAGTCCCTCACGAACGATGATTCGGTTGTCGCCGAGCAGCTCTGTCTGGTCGGCCAACGTGCCGACTGCGGCGAGCGGGATCAGTTCGGTCGCGGGTTCGAGTCCCGCTTCAGCGAGCAGGGCCATTGCTAGTTTGAACGCGGTCGCTGCGCCGCAGTAATCCGCTAGGTTGGCGTCGTCTGACAGATGACGGTTAACAATCGCTACGGCATCAGGTAGTTCATCGCCGTGCGGGATGTGATGATCGGTAATGACGACTCGAAGGCCAAGCATGTTGGCGTATTCGACCTCGTGAATTGCCGTTATACCGGTGTCCACGGTGATGACGACGCTGACGCCTTGGTCTTTGAAGTCCTCCAGCGCTTTCAGGGATATCCCGTGCCCTTCGATTTCGCGATGGGGCAAGTGGTAGCTAGGTTCGTTGCCGAGTTTTCGCAACGCTAGGACGATAATCGCGGTTGCGGTTATCCCGTCGGCGTCGAAGTCTCCGAGGATGCCGATCCGTTCGTCGTTGCGGACCGCCGTGAGAACGACGTCGACCGCTTGATCGATGCCCGGCAATACGTCGGGTGGTTCCATCACATCCAACCCGTCGTGCAAGAAGGAACGGGCATCGGCAATGCTACGGATGCTGCGGTTGTAAAGCAGAGTTGAAACGAGTGCCAGGGAACCTCGCGGCGCTTCGTTTTCCAAGTCGAGGTAGAAGCCGTCGGGTGGAGGGTCGGCAACACGCCAGCGCGACGTGATGGGTCGCAAAGGTTCCGGCATTCCCGCGGTTGGACGCGTTCGGGCGATCGCGGCCCCGCGCCGCGGTATCAATCTTCGAATTCCTTGAACAGCAGCGATGCGTTGTGGCCGCCGAAACCTAGGGAGTTCGACATGGATACGGGCACGCGCCCGCGTTTGGCCAAGTTGGGTACGTAGTCCAAGTCGCAGTCGGGGTCTGGGTTTTCGAGGTTGATGGTAGGTGGTACGGCCGACTCGGAGATAGCCATGACGCTGAATGCCGCTTCGATACCGCCCGCAGCGCCGAGCAGATGACCGGTCATGGACTTCGTGGAACTCATGGAGAGTTTGTTTGCGTGGTTACCGAATGCCTTTTTGACGGCGATGGTCTCGAATTTGTCGTTGAGTGGTGTCGACGTTCCGTGAGCGTTTATGTACGCCACCTCTTCGGGTTCGACACCTGCTTGCTGAACGGCTATCTTCATAGCTTCGGCAGCACCTTCGCCTTCTGGATGAGGTTGTGTGACGTGGTGGGCGTCGCTGGTGGCACCGTATCCGACGAGTTCACACAAGACTTCGGCGCCACGATTTTCTGCATGCTCAATCGACTCGATGATGACCACACCGGCACCCTCTCCAAGGACGAATCCGTCGCGTTCGGCGTCGAATGGTCGTGAAGCGCCTTGGGGATCTTCGTTGCGTGTGGATAGCGCTTTGCAAGCGTTGAATCCGGACACGCCGATGGGACAAATTGCGGCTTCGGATCCGCCGGCGATGGCGACGTCGACTACGCCGCGCCGGATCATCTCGGCGGCTTCGCCGATTGAATCCGTTCCGGTTGCGCATGCGGAGACTACTGAGAAGTTGGGACCTTTCGCGCCGATCGTCATGGAGACTTGCCCGCTCGCCATATCGCCCAACATCATCGGAATTAGGAAAGGATTGACGCGGCGCGGGCCTCGGTTGTTGAGAACTTCGAGCTGCTCGGAGATGGTTATGATGCCTCCAACGCCGCTGCCGATGAGGACCGCAACGCGGTCAGCGTCTTCAGATTCCATCTCGATGCCTGCGTGTTCGAGTGCTTCCAGACTGGCGACGCATGCGAACTGCGCGAAACGGTCCATTCTTTTGGCTTGTTTTCGGCCGAGAATCGATGCGGCATCAAAGTCTGTGACTTCGCCGGCGATACGCGATTCGAACCCCTCTGCATCGAAAGCACCGATGTAGTCGATACCCGACTCGCCGTTGATCAGGTTATGCCAAGTCGTAACTCGGTCTGCACCTAAGGGCGTGACGAGGCCGATACCGGTGACGACTACGCGGTCGGTCATATGTTTACATTCCCGTGGAGAATCAATAGTGCTGGATGCGCTGAATGAAGTATATATCTGGTGAATGAAATCACTTCGGACGGGCAATAGGGTGACGGTTCATAGAATCGGAAAAAGCATGGTTACTGTCGAGATAGAAACGCACGGCTGCAAACTCAATACCGCCGATTCGCAACAGATGGCTGCGGAGTTCTTGCGCGGCGGTTTCGCAGTCCGCGGTCGCGAAGATGAATCGCCACCGGACGTCTTCGTATTGAATTCGTGCACCGTGACTCATGTCGCGGATAAGAAGGCTCGACAATCGATCGGGGCTGCTCGGCGTCGTTATCCCAACGCGCTGACGGTGCTGACGGGATGTTATCCGGAACGGGCTGCCGACGAAACAGCGGCTCTGCACAGCGTCGACTTGGTCCTTGGCAACCGTCTCAAACCTGAACTGGTGCAGGCGATCGCGGACAGGCTGAAGATCGAGCTAACACCGTGTTCTGACGGGCGAGACGTAATTCCAATACAGGCGCTGCTAGGGCGTACCCGAGCGTCAGTGAAGATCCAGGAAGGGTGCGATCAGGTCTGCGCGTACTGCATCGTGCCAAAAGTAAGGGGACGGGAGCGCAGCGTTGAGGTAGAGACGATAGTTGAGAAAGTAAGACGCTTGGAAGATGCGGGGTGCCGCGAGGTCGTTTTCACCGGAACTCAGTTGGGGCACTATGGTTTCGATCTCGATAGCGGGATTGATTTGACCAGGCTTCTCAGATCGGTTCTGCGCGGGACTTCGATGCCACGGATCAGGGTTTCGTCGTTACAACCGCCTGAGATCGACGACGCTTTGTTGGATGTTTGGGTTGGCGAAGGCGAAGGACGACTTTGCCCGCACTTCCACATGCCTCTGCAAAGCGGCAGCGATTCGATCCTACGTCGGATGCGGCGCACGTACTCTTCGGCTGAATTCCTGCGCAAGGTTGAACTCGTCAGAGATCGCGTACCCGGTTGTGGGATTACCACAGACATCATCGCGGGGTTTCCCGGCGAAACGGTTTCGGATCACGACGCGTCGGTCGGATTGATGCTATCGGCAGGATTTTCGAACGCCCACGTGTTCCCGTATTCGGCTAGGCCTGGTACGAGTGCGATTCATTTCGCTGAGCAAGTTGAACCGATAACGAAGGCGCGACGTGCTAGAACGCTACGGGAAATCGCGGCTACCGACGCGATGCGATTCAGGAAATCGATCATCGGCAACGTCCGACCCGTGCTTTGGGAAGGCAGCCGCGGCGAATCTGGGATGACGGACAACTATGTCAAGGTGCGTATGGATCACGGCAGAATCCGCGGAAACGGCGATGGACTGATCGAGCATGTGGAACTGCTCAAAGTCGACGCAGATGGTACGGTTTGGGTCGGCCCGGCTGAAGCGGTCGGTCAAACCGGGCAATCTGGTTAACGCAGGAGCGGGTCGAGCTGTGACAAGATGTCGCACTCGGTTCCAATAAAGCTACCTGTGCGATCACGATCGATGTAGACCGCTCTGCGTTGCGGGTCCATCGGGAAGAAAAGGCACAGGCGCTCTTGTTCGGCTTTTTCGAGTAGACGTATCTTTTGGTCGTAAGCAAGCAGCGGATTCTGGCTGAATCCGAACTGTACGCCCGGATCGATGTGGAATGGTGTCGGGAATAGAAGTGGCGAGACCATGATTTTCTCTGACCCGCAGGAGATGATGACGGTGGAGTTTGCTGGCGTAACGCCCCCGCACCGTTCCATCTTGATCCCCGGTCCAACGTCAGCAACGTCGTCGTCGACGAGCGTGATCTCGGCACCCAGTTTTTCTAACATCTTGAGGTCTGCGCGGATCTCGCGAAACGCGGCTTGGTGGAATGGGTGCGAACCCATCGCGGTTTCCCATTCCGTTCGAGGAATTATGAACTCGGCGTTCGGACATATCGGTTCGGCGTCGCCGCGATTGTTGTAAGAGATGAGGTTTCCGGCGTGGAGAAAGTGCAGACTTGGGAGGATCACACGATCGACTAATTTCGGTTGGATCGACCGCATGAGTTGATTGGATTTCGCACCCAAAATCTCTCGGGTGAATATCGGGTCGTGCATTCCAACGCCGGTGCCGATGAGAGTGATGTCGTACGAGCCTTCTTCGATGCCCGGGACGTTTACTTGCACCGCATAGTTGGACATAGTGACGCGGTTCTGTCGGTCGGTGGGACTCTTGCCGTCGTTGAGGATGAAACCGCGCCAAATGGATTTCTCAACGTTGAAGGCCAACGTGACGTCGAGTTTGATATTGCTGGTGTCGATGGGTTTGATGTGTACTCGCGGCATTTCTTGCTCCGCTCAGGTTCCAATGGGTCGAGCATCTGCGGGTGCGATGCTGGATCGGTTCGACGTGATCATGGCGGACACAGAAGTGCCGCGGGCTAGAAGCGCCCTACGTCGAATTTCCGAGGCCGAGAAATCAGAATGACCGGGGTTGCGACCTCACTGAAGGAAGATCGCCCCTCGGCCGAAGTCCCGACCTCAAGCGACTTCGCGGGTGAAGACTGGCTCCATTGGATGGATGACTGTGTTGAGAACGGTCATCGTGTTGCGTCCGGTGGCGATTTCGGGAAGAGAAATCAGCAAGACGGACTTGGCGAGTTGTATACGATGCTGCGTTGCAGAATTTTCGCTGCTCACGTACTCGCCCTTCTGGCGGATGGTGTCACCGTGCCTAAGCATATCGAGCCTCCTAGTCGACTTAGCGATGAGGGCCCTGAACAGAGTGTTCGGCGATTCTGTTTGGGGTGTTCACCGCTTCGGTGTATATAGTCTAGACCGATGTATGGACTACGTCAAGTAATTCACAAAATTTATTTTGAACTAGTTGTATAACAATGTGAAGACGTGAACTAGATGCTGTGGGACGATCGTAAACTCGAAATCGACGCCTTGGAACGAGGCATTTCGCACAATGGAGACAAATTCGGCGCTAGGTTTTGGCAACAAGCATCGATACTCGTGATTCGCTAGAATTGGGTAGGGACGATGAAGTGTGGGATTTTCACCCGAGGAACCCTCGAAATGACATTCAAGTTAGTGACGATGCGAGGCGATATCGCACGCATCAAGTCTGATGCCGCGATATTGAACCTTTTTGATGGTGTTAAGCGTCCGGGCGGCGCGACCGGCGCGGTGGACCGGGCACTAGGCGGCTTGATCAGCGATCTCATCGCCGAAGGTGAAATCACCGGCAAACGGGGCAACAACGTCCTTATACACACTCCGTCAGGTCGATACGGCGAGTTTGCACCGAAGCGGGTGTTAGTCATGGGCTTGGGCGACAGCGCTGGATTCGGTTTGGAAGATGTGCGTGAGATCGCGGCAACCGCGGTCAATCGTCTCCAAGGCATCGCGAAGAGCGCCACCACAATCATTCACGGTGCCGGAATCGGCGGATTGGACACAGCTGCCGCTGCCCATGCGGTTGCAGAAGGGTCGATCATCGGATCGTACAGTTTTAACAAGTACAAAAAATCATCGAACAATTCTGAAAATCGCCTGGAAACCCTGAACGTTGTGGAATTTGACGACGCGAGGATTCCGGATGTAAGGGCCGGAGTGGGATCGGGGATCGCCGCGGGAGAGGCGCAGAACTACGCTCGAAACCTGGTCAACGAACCGGCGAATGTCTTGTCGCCCGAAGCGATGCTTAGCGCGGCTCAGGAAGTGGCTGCGGAGAATGGTTTAGAGATCCAAGTGTTGGGGATCGACGAGTGTATCGCGATGGGAATGAATGCTTTCGCCGGCGTGGCGCAGGGGGCGCATCGACCTGCGCAGTTCGTGCATCTCACCTATCAAGGCGATACGTCGGATGCGAGCAACAACGTCTGGTTGGTCGGCAAGAGCATTACGTTCGATTCGGGTGGTTTGTCGCTGAAACCACCGAGGGGCATGGTGACGATGAAGGGCGACATGGGTGGTGGCGCCGCGGTTTTGGGCGCGATGAAGATCGTTGGTGCGTTGAAACCACGTATAAATGTTCACGCGGTTCTACCGATCACGGAGAACATGCCGGGCGGCGGCGCACAGCGACCGGGCGATGTAGTCCAAGCCATGAACGGCAAGTACATAGAGATTGACAATACGGACGCGGAGGGTCGATTGACACTGGCGGATGCGCTAGGCTATGCCCGCGCCAATGGTGCTGCGAGAATCGTTGACGTAGCGACGTTGACGGGAGCGGCGAGGGTTGCGCTCGGCACTGGCAATGCCGCGGTGTTTGGCAACGATGAGGTTCTTGTGAAGTCGGTTTTGGATGCGGCTGAAGCGTCGGGGGATGGTATGTGGCGTTTGCCGTTGGATGCCACTTCGAAGCGGTTGAATCGATCGAGTATCGCTGACGTGAAGAACAGTGGCGGTGCGCCGGCCGGTTCGATCACGGCTGCACACTTCATCTCGGAGTTCGCGGAGGATACGCCGTGGGTGCACATCGACATCGCCGCGGTCTCGATGGCGACCGGCAATAGTGGAATGTTCAGAACTACAGGTGCCACAGGTGCGCCGACGCGAACGCTGGCCAATCTGGTGGCGTCGCTGGCTCGATGAATTGACGAAACTGCGTTTAATTTCGGTTCTATGCGTCAGCGCGATTGTGTTCTTCGCGTTGGGCGCTATCGCGTGTGGATCGGCGGGGATTGATGAATCGGAGGCGCGTTCAATCAGGGGTCCGAAGATGGCGTCAACCGATTTCACAGTGGTAACGCCGACATCGATTCAGCGGCCCGATGGGTGGTGGAATCCCATTGACGAAAAGAAGCTCGGGCAGATTGAGGATTCGCTGATCGGGATACGGATGTGGGGCAACTGCGTCTGGTACATTGACGATCCGACGCCGAAGACGGAGGCGGCGGTTCGAAAGGCGCTCTCGGACGTTATAGATTCGCCGATTGCGGAGGAGATAGGGTTGATCGAAACGGCCGATCTAAGTGCGGCTTGCGAAGGGGCGGCGACGGTATCTGACATCGAGATCGAAGTCGAAGACGGTAGACAGGCTGCAATGGCATCGGTCCTGATGGTTGACCTTCTAGATTCGTGCGTGTCGTTTTACGCGACGCCGGACGCGCCGTTGGCGTACCGGATTGCGACGACGTTCATCGATATGTTGTGGTTGCTGGAGCTGGATACTCCGCGGTGGCCGCGGCGGGATCTGTGGGGAGTCCGCGAGTGGTGCGACGGGATAGTTGAAGGTGCGGTGGCTAGTTAGGGGATTCGAACGACTACCGGAAGTGAACCGATTCCAACGGCTATCAGCTCCAGAGCCTGGCGGCGGCGAAGACAACGGCGGTCTGTCCGAGAATGATGGGGACTAGCCACTTAAGCAGATCGAACTTGACGTTGGCGACCTCGGTTCTTACGATGGCCAAGTCTTCTTTGGTCGCGAGGTGATTGATCTGGGTTTCGATTACCGCTACGCGTTTGTCGATCTGTTCCAACGTTGTCATCAATTTTCTCCATACTGGCTAGCTCAGCTAGCGTCGCCGCGAATCTCTTAACACAATCACTTTAATCGAATTATACCCGTCAGATGTATTAACGCGACCCGATTGGCGAGAACCGACACAAGTGTCGAGCGCTCGTCGTCGCATCCGAATGGCGAACTATTCCTAGAACGGCATGATGGTGGCGTCGAGTACGGTCTCTGTGATTAGGATCGTGCCGACGGCGATGCTGAGGGCGCCGGCGGCGAGAGTGACGAGGCGGTTCAACGTATGTTTCGCGGCTGTTGCTCTGAATGGAACGGCCAATAAGATGGTTAGTGCGGCCATGGATAGCATGGTGCCGATGCTGAAGAGGGCGATGTAGCCGAGGCCGGTCAGGGTGGAGTCGATCGTGGGTAGTAGGGCGACCATGACGGCGGCGCTGCCGGCGAGTCCGTGGACGATGCCGATGGCGAATGATTTGGCGCGGAACACGGGTTTGCCGAGGAAGAAGAAGCTGTTGTGAAGATTTTTGGTACGTCGGTGCGGTTCGCTGGATTGGTGTGAAGCGTGGACGTGGATGTGCGGGCCCGCGCCGTGGTCGTGTTGATGCATGTGTAGTTTGCCGCGTAAGACGTTCCATGCGGCGCTGATTCCGAGGTAGATGAGCATGATGCCGACGCCGAGTTCGAGGTATGGTGCGACGGTTTCGTAGCGTTGCAGGGCGACGTCTTTGATGATCAGAATGACGGCACCGAGGATGAGGAGCGGGACCGAGTGTCCGGCGCCCCAGGATGCACCCAGCCATATGCTCTGCCAGATGTTTCGCTCTTTTCGAACGATGTTGGCGACGGCGACGACGTGATCGGCGTCGGTGGCGTGTTTTAGGCCGAGCAGGAAACCGAAAGCGAGGACAGCGAGTATGCCGGAGTGGATGTCCATAGTCGGTTAGTTGACGGTGTTACTTAGAGATACGAAACTTGACGCGCGCGCGGATCGTTTTTGGCATGTGTAAATGAGTGGCACGCCCGGAGGGATTCGAACCCCCGACCCTCTGGTTCGAAGCCAGATGCTCTGTCCCCTGAGCTACGGGCGCACGGGTGCTCGCGAATATGCAAATTGGGGTGGGGTGGACGGAGGGAGTTGAACCCTCGATCTTCAGGGCCACAACCTGACGTGTTAACCGCTACACTACGCCCACCACGAGACTGCATTCGCGAGGTCTGCGTCGGTTTGATTCTAAATTAGGTGGGTGGGGTTGGTGTAAGAATGAACGCGTGGGTGGTTTGTGAGTCTGGAGATGAATCGAAGAAAGAGTTTGATGATGGTAATGCATGTGACTGCGACGGTGCGGAATCAGGCGGATCCGGAGCGTACTTGGGAAGGATTGTTCCTTGTGGATACTGGGGCGACGGATTGCCTAGTGCCGCGGCAGCATCTGGAGGCGATCGGGCTCGAGGCGAAGGGCGAGCGGGTTTATGGATTGGCGGACGGGAGCGAGCTTCAGATGTCGGTGACGGCTGGTCGCATCGAATTCATGGGGGAGGTTGTTGGCGCGACGATTTTGATGGCTGACGAGGATGCGGACCCGGTTATGGGAACGACGGCATTGGCATCGGCGGTGATCGAGGTTGATCCGAGGAATCAGGAGTTGCGGCGGTTGCCGTTTGTAAGGTTGAGGTGAGGTCTGAACGGGGATTATTGGGACTAAAGAGTTGGTTTTGGCGTGTTGCGGTGACGCCGGCGGCGAGGAGGATAACGGTGAATGGTTAAGGCGTCGCGTATCGGTGAATAGCTAGAATCAAGTGATGGCAGACTTGAATCTAAACGTCCCGGGTATAGACAAACTGATCGATTACGTGGCAAGCGGGGTCGGTGCTGTCGCGGGCTCGATGTTGGCGCCTTGGCGTGCGAATCAAGATGCGAAAGCTCGAATAATCGCCGCCCAAGGAACCACGAAGGAAATGATCGAGGTGGCTTCTGGTGAAGCCGAAGCCTTACAGATAATTGCAGCGGCTAGAAAACAGGCCAACGAAACATTAAGTCCGGTTGATCAATCGGTTGTTGGTGAACTGACGATGGATGCGGCGGTTAGTCAACGGCTCTATTTTCAAGAGGCAAAAAGACACAACAACATCAAGCAAGTTGCACGACTGGCGGCAGCGTAAATCGGTGATCAAACTGTGGAAGACGTCAACCCGGATCACGACTGGACGGCAAGGTTTTTCGGCGAGGTCCAAGATGTTACGAACGAGGATATGCAGTTTTTGTGGGCAAAGGTATTAGCCGGTGAAGTGGTTAAAGCCGGCAGCACTTCGTTAAGAACGCTCAGCATTCTAAGAAATCTTGACCAACAGACCGCCATTCTTTTCAAAAAGCTATGTTCGTTGTGCATTTACGGCGATCAAATTGGAGACGCACGGGCGTTGACGTTGAACGGTCCAACCGATGGAAATGGACTCGCTACCTATGGCCTTGTCTTCCGCGACATCAACATTCTCCACGAAAACGGTCTAGTAATTCCGACCTACAATTCTTGGAGGGATTATCGCATTTCTGTCGGCGTCACCGCGATGGAAAACGACCAAAAGATACGATTACCTTTCCGGCATCAAAACGCATTCTGGTACCTGCATCCAACAAACGGCGCCGTTTTCGACCAAGAATGCAGGTTGTACGGAATCGCTTTGACCTTGTCTGGACGAGAACTGTCGTCTTTTGTTGGCGTCGACGCTGCCCCTCAATATACGCTCGATTTGACCCAACACTTCGAATCGACAGGGTTTGTCCTAGAGCAAGCGACGCAGAGCCCCGCTCAGGTGTTTTCCAAAAACTCATGGAAAGATATCGATGTCAGCATCAAAGTGAATGATTGAATTGCCGCCAACTGCTGGAAGCACATGAGGGAGGACGCGAGATCGGCGCTAACCAACCGTCGTGATGTATTTTCCTAGAGAGACGCGGTTGATGAAGGGGATGATCGCGGTGACATGTGTTGGCGCGGCTTTCGCGTCGTCGTTGGCATCGGGCTTGGGTTGGTTGCTCGGTCGAGCGTTGGCAGGTTGGGTGTTCGATGGAGGTGTGTGTCCCCTTTTGTACTTCGGAGACCCTTGTTTCGTACGTAGTTGGGCGAGGGCAACCCGGCCTCCCGTCCGCCCCGGGCATCCCCTGCGTTCGCTTCGCTCCGCGTCCCCTTACGCTGCGCGAAGGGGACGTTCCTCTGTCGCCCTGGGCAACGGGCAGGTTTGAAACCTGCCCCTACCGGGTTGTGTGTGAGAAGGGGTTGTTTAGTTGCTAGAATTGGCGCAGTTGTTTAGGAATGAGAGGACTGCGTGATGAAGATTGTTGATGTTCGGACGATGGTGGTGGAGAATGATCCGCCGTTTATTGGTGGGAAGCATTTGGTGTTTGTGCAGGTTGTCACTGATGAGGGGATTGTGGGTCTGGGGGAACGGGTCACGGGTAGCGGGTATTCGGGGAATGTGATCGACTTGCGGTCGATCATTTCGTTGTTTGAGGAGTTTGGTCGGTATGTGTTGATAGGGGAGAATCCGTTCAATATTGAGTTGCTGTGGCAGCGGATGTACGGGGAGCGTCATGATTTCCGGCATCCGAGCTTGTATGCGACGCCGGTGATCAGTGCGTTGGAGATGGCGTTGTGGGACATTGTGGGGAAGGCGGCGGGCCAGCCGATTTACAACCTGTTGGGTGGGAAGTTCCACGAGAAATTGCGGGCGTATGCATATATGCCTCAGCCGGAGGGCGGATTCATGGCGAATCCGGAAGCTGCGGGTCCGATCGCGGAGAAGCTGCTGGCAGGGGGCAACACGGCGTGCAAGATCGATCCGTTCACTCCGTTGTTCCCGGGACCGCGGGATGTCGGGCTGCCAGAGATCACTCAGGCGGCGAAGATTTGGAAGTCGATACGGGATGCGGTGGGGAACGAGTTGGAGGTTGGCATCGGGACGCATGGGCAGCTGACGACTTATAGCGCGATTCGGGTTGCGGATTTCTTGGAGGAGTATCACCCGTTCTGGTTCGAGGAGCCGGTGCCGCCGGAGAACATCGAGGAGATGGCGCGGGTTGCGGCGCACACGTCGATACCGATCGCGACGGGCGAGCGGTTGGTGACGAAGTGGGAGTTTTCGAACCTGCTGGAGAAGCAGGCGGCTCAGATCATTCAGCTGGATCTGGGTCAGTGCGGCGGGATATTGGAGTCGAAGAAGATCGCGGCGATTGCAGAGGCGCACTATGCGGTGATAGCTCCGCACATGTATTGTGGTCCGATCGCGGCGGCGGCGGCGATTCAGTTGGACACGTGTTCTCCGAACTTCATGATTGCGGAGGCGAACCAGGGTCCGTTGCACAAGATCATCTTCAAGGAGCCGCTGGTGTTCGAGGATGGGTATTACATTCCGCCGACGGGGCCGGGGTTAGGTGTGGAGTTGGATATGGATGTTGTTGAGGGTAGGTTGGTGGGTTAGTCCGTTGGGTTACCGTCTCGGGGAGCGAGTTTGGTTCTGGAGGCTTCCTGTTCTTCGCGCGCGATTCGCCGTCCTTCTCTGTAACCCTCTTCGCGTGCCTTTCGCATCGGTCCTTTGAATGTTTTGGAGAAGCGCTGAACGTGTTCCTGCGGATCATGCGACTCTAAGTACGGTTTGGTGGTTCTGAGCCAATGTAGGAACTCGCGTCTGAATTGATCGGCGAGACGTTTTTCGCGTCGTACTTCCAAAAATCGATCTTCTAAGGCTCCGAGCGATTTGAAGGGAAGCTTTACTAACGCCATGGCTAGTGAGATTTGGGGTCGTTGCCTTCGTTCGCCGGGTGGTGCGAGAATTGCGCGTTCTTCAGCCAACGCGCGTTGAATCGCTTCTTCTAGGTAGTCCTGATACGGCGCTAACTCGCGATCATCGGCTTCTTGCTGCCTTTTCTTGTTGTCGTGCTCTATGTACAGATGTCTCAGGACCATCGGTGTCCCCGGTTAGAAGATGGTTGTGTACGGCAAGTTAGTCCTCTTGGTTGCCGTTGTTCACGTTGCGACGTGCAGTTTGTTCCTCACGTTCTAGTTGCCGGCCGCGCTCGATGCCCTTCTCGAATTCTTCTTTGAGCCGCGCTTCGGCTATTTCTCGTTCCTTAATCCTATCTTTGGCCTGCTTGGCTCTGTACCATTCTCTGAGAACCATTAGTACCTCCAGTTCGATGATTGTTGCTACAGCGGCGACGAAGATCATGGGCGCGGCGCCGCTGGTTACGTTGACGATGATGTCTGCAATGTTATAGTTCGGTGCTTTCGTCAGCTCAGTCAGTGACAGCAAGAAGACGAGCGGCGCGGTGTGGGCGACTAGGAGCAGATAGAACCAAGGGCCGAAATCGACTGGGACACTCCAGATCGAGACGCGACGTTCATCATCTGCTGATGGCACCGGCTGCGGTTGATGTACGGATGTGGTTAAATCAGTCATCCTCCAAATATAGTATATGTGTATGATATTGTTCGAGTTACGTGGCGGAAAAATCCAGATCGGCAAAAAAGCGATCGCAAGTGCCAGCGTGTGATAGTGCCGGGAACTACGGCATGAAAGGTGGGATGAAGATGGAGTATTCGGAGATGGGGGCTCGTACGCCGTTGATTTCACCCGACAACATGATGGTGTAGACGCCGTCGCCGTGAGCGTCGATCAATCGCGAGATGTCGGCGTTCAAGGTGAAGTTGGTACCGTGTGTCGCCCACTCATCCGCCGTTATCCATGGGAACGTCAGCTGGCGGTTCAGTTTAGTTTGGCTCGAATCACGTACCTGCTGCCAATTACTCCGAGCTTCTTGGGACGACATCGGGGCTGGAGCATCTGGATCAATGTCGTAAGGATCTGGACACTGCTTTGAATTGATCTCCATTGTGGCTTCATCTTCGGTGTAAGACGATCCGGCTTCCAATGGCGGCCGGAGACCGGCGATGGGCAGGCCGTTGGTGTAGCAATACGTGCGAGAGAGCTGGCCGCGGGTTAGTGGTTCCGGCGGTCGATCGTAGTAGATGATCACGGATAACCTGCCAGAAATATCGGCGCCGTTTTTGACTTGACCGCTGAGGGTCAGCATCCCGGATCCGATCGTCGGTTTAGTCTCATATTCGATGTAGTCTCCGACGAAGAGTTGGACAAACCAGATGGTGGGTCGCCGGTAAGAGATGCCGATGCCGACGTTGCGGTGGTGCGGATTGAGGATGTTCTGGCGATGGCCCGGGCTGTTCAGAAAAAGGTACATCGCGAAGTCGATTTGCTCGGTGGGCGACTCTAAGGCATATTGGTCCGGGTCGTCTGGACAGAAGTCGATCGCGAAGACGTTTTCGGCGGAGTATTGCTCCCCTCCGGCGAGGGTGTAGCGCATGTAGGGTTTCATGCCGTCGGGGCCCCAATGGCCGCGAGTGCAGTGCGCCATTGATTGATCGGCGTGGGATTGAGCGGCGGCGTTGTCGTCGAAGGTTAGGGAGTTTATGCCTTCGGCGGTTCTGGCGTCGTTGATGAGTTTGAGGGCGTATTCGCGGAGGGTGTCGCGATCGGATTGGGTTAGGCCGGATGGTGTTGTGGGGGTGGGAGTGGGTGGGGGGTTGGTTTGGTTTCCTGCGACGATGAAGATTGTCGCGATGCCTAATGCGAGTGCTGTGAATAGGGCGATCCAAACGAATCGGCGTCTGCGTCGTGGCGATTTGTTTCCTCGTCTTCGGGGTTCGAAATTGCGGTTGAATGTGAACTCCTAATTGGGCTGAGGGCGTATTGCCATCGGTCGGCCGTCGTTTGATTCTCGGTGCCCGTTGGTCATTCCGTCGTACGGTTGTCCAACCATTATCCACTCGCTGATTGGATTGCAACTTCGCTGCATGGTTAAGGCGCAGGTGAATACGGTGGGATGAAGATGGAGTATTCGGATATGGGTACGTCTTCGCCGTTGACCTCGGCCCAAAGGACGATGGTGTAGACGCCGTCGCCGTGTTGGTCTAGGAGGCCGGAAATGTCGGCGGAAACGGCGAAGGAATCGTCGGTTACGGACCAATTGGTAGCGGTGATCCAGACCGCGTGGTATTGGTACGGGACAGCATCGTCGGGTCTTATATCGAAGTAGGAAGTTGCGGGTGGCGCATCGATCGGAACATCGTAAGGGTCGTTGCAGCCCGTCCCGGAAATGGTGTAGACATCTGTTGGGTAATACGCGTTGGGACCAGGTGGTCTACGGAGTCCCGCGATGGTGGCCCCAAACGCATAGCAGTACGCGAGGTGCAATTGACCTCGGGTCAAATTGTGAGGAGGTTGGTCGTAGTAGATCTGCACTCCAAAGGCATTTCCGGTCAAGGTGGCGCCATTCTTGATTTGGCCGCTGAATTTCAATACACCATCGTCAATCGCGGGTTGGGTTGTGTAATCCAAGTAGTCTCCGACGAAATGCTGGACTAACCACAGGTTGGGGCGTTGGTATGAGATGCCGATGTTGACTTTGCGGTGGTGCGGGTTGAGGATGTTTCGGCGGTGCCCGGGACTGTTTAGAAGCACTTCCATCGCTTCGTCGATTTCAGTTCGGATTGTTTTGGTGATGTATCGGTGTGGGTCGGGAGGGCAGAAGTCTGATCCGATTACGTTTTCTGACGAATATTGTTGCCCGCCTCCGAGTGTGTAGCGCATGTAGGGTTTGAGACCGTCGGTTCCCCAATGACTAGAGACGCAATTTGCACGCATATCTTTGGCGTGGGATTGGGCGGCGGTGTTGTCGTCGAGGGCTACTTCGTTTAGGCCGGCTTCGCTTCGAGCTTGGTTGATGAGATCGAGGGTGTACTGGCGGGCGGCGGTTAGTTCCGTTTGGGTTAGGCCGGAGGGGGTGGGTGTGGAGGTCGGAGTTGGCGTTGCGGTCGGAGTCGGCGTTGCGGTCGGAGTCGGCGTTGCGGTAGGTGTCGGAGTGCGTGTTGGAATTGGAGTAGGCGTTGGCGTGGAAGTGATCGTAGGTGTCGCGCCAATATCGGCAATCACTGGTGTTTGGGAGGAATCATGGGGAGGGATGAAGATTGAGTATTCGGAGATTGGGACGTCTTCGCCGTTGATTTCGGCCCAGAGGAGGATTGTGTAGACGCCGTTGCCATACCGCTGTAGTATGTCGCTGATATCGGCGGAGACGACAAAATCGTCACCTTCGGTTTTCCAAATGTCGGTTGGTAACAAGGCCACTTCGGTGGAAAAGCTATTCTGGGTGGATGATTTCCTATCGAAATACGAGGTCGCGGCAGGCGCGTCCGGGGAAATTTCATAAGGATCGCCACAGATGGTTCCGTATCTCTCATAGAAGCTGTAAGCATTGAATGGATTAAGGGCAGCAATCGGCTCACCACCTGAGTAGCAACCTGTATTGTGCAGTTGGCCGCGGGTCAATGAATGTGGTGTTTGCTCCCATGAGACGGTGACATTCAGGTTTTCTCCGCTGATATTCGCTCCGTTTTTCGCCCGCCCTGAGAATGAAAGCTGGCCATCTCTGACAGTAGGGGATTTCGTGTATCCGACGTAGTCGCCGACGAAGAGTTGGACTAGCCAAAGGTTTGGTCGTCGGTAAGAGATGCCGATATTGACTTTTCGATGGTGTGGGTTGAGGATGTTGCGAAAGTGGCCGGGGCTATTGAGTAAGCCATCCATTGCTTCGTCGATTTCAGCGGTTATTGTTTTGGTGATATAACGGTTTGGGTCGGTCGGGCAGAAGCCAATGCCGCTGATGTTTTCCGCGGAATAATTGTGACCACCGGCTACGGTGTAGCGCATGTAGGGCTTGAGGCCGTTGGTTCCCCAGTGGCTGAACGTGCAGTTGGCACGCATGTCCTCGGCGTGAGATTGGGCGGCAGTGTTGTTGTCGAGGGTTACTTCGTTGAGGCCGGAGGTGGTTCTGGCTTGGTTGATGAGGGTCAGTGCGTATCCGCGGGCTTCGGTGAGTTCGGATTGGGTTAAGCCAGATGCGGTGGACGGAATCGAGGTGGGGGTGACCGTTGGGGCGTAGGTGGGGGCTGGAGTCTTGGTCGGAATGGGTGACGGTGTAGATGTTGGCCGCGGAGTCTTGGTCGGAGTGCTGGGCGCGGTGGGGGTTGCTTTTGGAGTGAGTGTTGGCGTTGGCGTAGCAGTTGGTGTTTGAGGGGGCGTTGGCTGGGGCGTAACCGTTGGTGTTAGCGTAGGTGGGATCTGTGTATCCGTTGAGTTTGCCGTCGGTGGTTCGGGGGTTGCCGTTGCGGGTTCTGGGGAGGGAGTGAGAGTCGGAGGTACAGCAGTTTGTGTGGCTGTCGGAATCGGTATCGACGGGGTGGGAAGTTGCGTCGCCAGCGGAGTCGATGTAAACACCGTTTCGGCTTTCGTTACCGGAGTAGGTGGTATGAGAGTCGGCGTTGGTTCATCGCCGGCAGAGCACGCGTTCAAGCCGGCGGCGACAACTAACAGAAGTGCCAAACAAAGGATGGCACTAAACGATTTCATTCTCAACCTAGAGATCAACACCGCCGACGAGGGTGTGGGTGGGTTGTTAATGGCCAACACGCCGTCATCACAGACAGATATTGCAGTTGCGGATATTTACGATAAATCAAGCTCTTCTAGTTCGCCTCGTATAACGGGGGCGTACCTAGAAGAGCTTCAGGGGAAGTCTGTGCGGTGCGGCTTACTTCAAGCTATTGAGGTACTCCTGCATCGTCGCGGCGGTTGGGGGGTAGTATTTGCCGGGGCGGACGTTTTCGTTGAGGATTTTCTCTTTGACGTAGGCTTCGACGCCTTCGTGTTCTTCGACCCACTCGACGGCTTCTTCGGCGAACCATGAGGGGACTACTACGCAGCCGTCGTCGTCGCCGACGATGACGTCGCCGGGGCGGACTAGGGCGCCGCCGCATTGGATGTCGCAGTTCTCGTATGCGGGATCGGCCCATGGGCGTCCGCCGTAGGGGGAGCGGTTCTGGGCGTAGACGGCGAATCCGTAGTCTTCGTCTTCGAGGACACCGAGGTCTCGGATGGCGCCGTCGGTTACTAGTCCGTCGGCATTGTTCATTTTGAGTTGGAGGAGTTTGACGTCTCCGGCGACGCATGCCCATTTTTTGCCCATGATGTCGGCAACGAGGACGTCGCCGGGTCCGCAACGGGCCATGGCCTGGTATTCGGGGGAGTCTTCGCCGCGCTTGGTCTCGGCGTCGAGGTCTGGTCGCGGTGGCAGGAAGCGGAGGGTGCGGGCACGCGCGGCGAGGCGTTTGCCGGGTGTGAAGTTTCGGACGCCCTCCATGAAGGGGAGGGATACTCCGGCGACGTTTGCGACTGCGGCCCAGGTGGTGGCGATGGGTAGCTTGCGGAAGCGGTCAAGGATGTCGTCGGAGACGTCGACGGGGGTGAATGATCGATCGCTCATTGGTGTATGGACCTCTCGTAGATGTGCGGGTTTCTGTCGGCTTTGATGATGATACTGCACGAGGGTGAACTAGGATGCGAAGGATTATGAATGATGAGAATGATGGGTTTTTGGGGGAAGGGTGATGTTATTTGGATAGGTTTGTTTTTGGCTTTAGGTTTCCCCATTCGAGGAATAATCGCCGTAGCGGGTCTGAGATCACTGCGCTAAGAATGATGCTGACAATGGTTAGGGATGCGGCGGACCATATATCGCTGAGTCCCAAGTCAACGGGAATGACGATAGCGACGAGTGCGACGGGTAGAAAGAGCATGGTCATTGCCAATGCCTGCGTTCCCGGTCCTGAAATCCTGCCATCTTTGTATCGCCGAGCGGCTTTCAACGTCAAGGACGCGACGGGCGCCCAAATTACCCCACCGAACAAGATGGCGGGCAAAGGTACCAGCAGGAGGTCGAAACCTTCTTCGTTGATGGACAACCCGGCGATCCAATAGATCATCGACGCAAACAGCGCAAGTGCAAAACCCGTTAACAGAATCCGCTCGTGACGGACTATCTCCCAGAAGACCCAGCCATATGGCAACGCCAAACCAACGAGAATCACACTGAACGTCACGAACTGCCAACCGTACTCGTCTCCAATGAACAGTAATAGTGCCATTAACGAGAAAGCCGAGTACCAAATCTGGTAGCTTCTGAAAGTCAACCGCTCAGGTGGCGCCAGAAGTTGGATTAACGGCAAGACTGTGACGGCAACAGTGATTGTGATGCTGGTGGCAAGGTTGTCGAATATGTCGAGGGGCCATGCCATAGCGTAGACGGGTATGCAGACCCCAAGGATGGTGACTGCGAGAACCCAGAACCGTTCGCGGAGGGCTTGGTAGGCTGTTTTGACGATTCGAGTGGTGTTTTTTGCGAGGTTAGCTATTGGAGGCATGGTAGGACTGTGGGATGTTGCTGTTTGTTCCCTTCGAAGGTTGTGCGGTTGTGCGGGTTTTGTCTTTTGCGAGGTCAAGACCGTCGTTTTCGAAAAGTGTATGTTTCGCCCAGCGTTGATCGGCGCAAGTTGACGAACATTGCGCGATCCGTCTTCGATCGTGGTGTTTCCCCCATCGCCTTCGGCCCTTTCCGCGCGGTGCGAGACCATTGCAAAACCTCGAAAGCAAGGACTTCAGGTCTGGAACGCCAGAGCCTCCCCGTTTGCCCTTCCCCTCTGGATGGACGTTCCGTCCGCTGAAGCGCCCGCGTCGGTGGGAATGACGGTGGTTGTCGCCGGGATGGCGAGAAAAGGCGTGCTTTTTTGATTCTGGTTGGATGTTCCGTCCGCTGAAGCGCCCGCGTCCGCGGGAATGACGGGAGTTGTGCGATGGTCTCACGGCAGGGAGAGGGGATTTTGGTGGCGGATGAGTGTGCTGGGGTGGTGATGGGGTTGTTGTTGGTTTGGTTGGTAGGGGCGGGTTTGAAACCCGCCCCTACGCTGTTCCCGCTCGCCCTTGGATCGAATACGGGGCGCTCTGTGGCCTTCTCGCAGTGCGGGGAGAGGGGATTATGGTGGTGGATGGGTGTGCTGGGGTGGTGATGGGGTTGTTGTTTGTTTGGTAGGGGCGGGTTTGAAACCCGCCCCTACGCGGTTCCCGTTCGCCCTTGGATCGAATCCGGGGCGCTCTGTGGCCCTCTCGCAGTGCGGGGAGAGGGGAGTTTGGTGGTGGATGGGTGTGCTGGGGTGGTGCTGGGGTGGTGCTGGGGTTGTTGTTGGTTTGGTTGGTAGGGCGGGTTTGAAACCCGCCCCTACGCTGTTCCCCCCTCGCCCTTGGATCGAATCCGGGGCGCTCTGTGGCCCTCTCGCAGTGCGGGGAGAGGGGAGTTTGGTGGTGGATGAGTGTGTTGCGGTGGTGATGGGGTTGTTGTTTGTTTGGTAGGGGCGGGTTTGAAACCCGCCCCTACGCGGTTCCCGTTCAAATCCGGGACGGGCTGTGGCTGTCTCGTATCGGGGGACCGTTGCGTTGTGGGTGGGTTTGAAGCCTGCTCCTACGGGGTAGCCTAGAATTGGGTGAATGGATTGAGGTGGATCAATGCCTGCCGAATTGAGAGGAAAACGCATCATCGTAACCGGTGCCGCTACTGGCATAGGGAGATCAACCGCGATATTGGCTGGGGCGTCCGGTGCGCAAGCGGTTGCGATATTCGATGTCGACGACGCGGCGGGTCAGGAAACCGCCAACGTCATCAATGACTCCACCGACGTGGGCGTCGCCAAGTGCTGGCATGTTGACGTCGCAGATCGGGCCAGCGTTGAGGGTGGCGTGTCGGCGGCGGTGCATTGGATGGGTGGAGTGGACGTGCTACTGCACTTCGCGGGGATTCTGCACGGCGCTTACACGCCATTGGAATCGTTTGAAGAGGCGACTTGGGATCGGGTGATTGATATCAACCTCCGCGGTACGTACCTCGTCGCCAAGCAGGTCGTGACCTACATGAACGACCAGCCGAATGGCGGCGTCATCATCACCACCGCATCGGGCGCTGGCGTGACCGGCGCGTCGTCGTCATACGCATACGGCGCGAGCAAGGGTGCAGTTCACGGCTTCACGATGGTGATGCAGCGGCACATCGACATGTCGAAGATACGCGTGCAAGACATCTTACCCGGTCGCGTTAACACGCCCCTAGTCTTCGAAAATCTGCGTCGGCAACTGGAACTAACCGGCGACCGAGCCCACTACGAGGCCGAAGTCGCGGGTCTAACTGACCCGGATGATGTCGCCAAAATCGCGGTCTTTGGCCAGCGATGGCGAAGCGACGCAGCGAAGGTGATGCGCGGTCCGAGTTTTCACGCGCTAATGCCGTCGGTCTTGTAATTCTCCCAGTCGTCCACCGTAAACCCCGGTTTCGAGAAGTAGGCGAACGTCTTCCCTTCCCGCTCACGGACCTCCGCGGATTGCTTCAATACGTCCTCCGCGACATCAGCCGATAACCGAGTTACCCCGTCGCCATCGCAGACCAGGATATCGCCGGGCAATATCCGCAATCCGGCGACATCGACCGGGATGCCATGATCGATCATATTGAAGGGACCGTGTCCCGGCACGCGACCCGTCGCCCACAGCGCCAGACCTGCGTTCTTGATACCCGGAACATCTCGAGCGTTTCCATCGGTCACCGCTCCAACCGCGCCCAGCGCCTTCATCTGGTACGCCATGCCATCGCCGATGATCGCGCCGCGGCGAGGCGGCAGTTCGATGTCCTGCTGCACCACGATGGTCGGCGCATTGGCGTAGGCGATAGAGTCCATGAAGTCGTGCCGACCCGAAACCTCCGGCACCGGTTCGTGCAACGGCGTCCAAGTCGACGTCATGGCGTAACCGACCGTGGCCTTGCCGGAACCGTCTAGATCGTAGAGATAGGGATTCAGATCCGGCCCCGAGTAGTCGATGTGAGCGGACACATAACCCCCGTACACAATCGCCGCTGCGTTCTGAACCGTGGCCGAATCGAACTCAGCCAACCCCTCCAAGATTTCGGGAGCAACCGTCTTCAGCGCCATGTCAAACCTCTTTCCTTCAACGCGACCACTTACCGGCCGCTAGACGCTGAATATAGCAGATGGGCAGCCGCATCGGCGCCAACCGGGTGGGCGCATTCAGGCGATGCCGGCTTTGTAGTCCTCCCAGTCTTGAAGCGTGAAGTCCGGCTTCGAGAAGTAAGCGAAAGTCTTGCTCTCCCGTTCCCGAACCTCGGCACACTGTTTCAAGACGTCCGCCGCGACATCAACCGAGATTCTCGTGACCCCGTCGCCGTCGCAGACCAAGATATCGCCGGGCAATATGCGCAACCCGGCGACATCGACCGGGATCCCATGATCGATGAAGCTGAATCGAGCATGGCCCGGAACCCGTCCGGTGGCCCATAGCGAGAGGCCTGCTCGATTTATTCCGGGAATATCGCGGGCGTTTCCATCGACGACCGCACCGATCGCTCCGAGCGCGGCCATTTGATGAGCCATCTCGTCACCGATGATCGCACCACGCCGAGGCGGAATGTCGATATCCTGCTGCACGACGATCGTCGGCGCGTTCGCTCCCGCGATCGAATCTAGGAGGTCGGACCGTTCGTTGGGATCGTCCGACGGACCGTGATTAGGCATCCATGTAGATGTGATCGCGTAGCCTACGACTGGCTTGGCGGAACCGGCCGCGTCCCAGATATAAGGTTTCAGGTCTGGGCCGGAGTAGTCGATGTGTTCGGAGACGTAGCCGCCGTAGACGATGGCGGCGGCGTTCTGGACGGTGGCCGAATCGTAGTTGGCGAGGCCGTGGATGATTTCCGGGGCGACTGTTTTGAGGGGCATTGGGGACCAGTGTTGTGGTAGGAGGCGTCGTGTATGACGTTAGGCGGTCAATATAGCAGATGGGGCGATCGCCGATAATACACACTTCACGTAGCGCTTACAATATTGAACAGTCGATCATTGAGTCGGAGGAGATAGCCGGATGCTTAGCGCAAAAACAGAGACTGGCGAGGTCTTAAATCGCGGATTGGCGATTTACGAGCGCGACATTGCGCCCCAACTCAACGTCGAAGATGAAGGGCGTTACGTGGCGGTTGACATGATCTCCGGCAAGTGGGAAATCGCCGACACACGAGAGGCGACAGAGATTTTAAGAGCACGCGTTCCGGATGCCGACATATTTTTGTTGAAACATATCGATCTCAACCAAACGTTTAGGTGGGCGCCCGAGGGGCTGATGAGGCGCCTTGGGATACCGGACGGCATGGATTGGTTTTGGGATGAAGGTAGGTAGTGTTTGGGATCGTGGCAGACTGTTTCCTTCTGAACTTCGCTTCCCCGGCCCTGCCATTCGCCTCTGAAGAAACAGCTTTCGGACGCGATTCGACAACTTCTTTCGGCCGGTTATTTCCAAGCTGAAAACGGCGACCCAATTCAAATGGCGATGCGACGCCAGAATTGCCATGGTTTACGCGGTCGCCAGACAGGTATTTCAAACCCTTCGACCGCCTCCAATTTCATCGCGAGTTGCCCGGGTACAGTCGCCGTTTCTTCAAGGATCCACGCAGGGATGTCGTCCCTTATTTGCCTCGATCCCATGACGGGTACGCCGTAGATTACTAGATCGCCTGACAATGTCCATCTTCCTTCGGATGGTCTGCGGTCCGATGTGTAGTTGTCACGATGCAACATGTTCCGCATGACCCGTTTCGGGCGCTCCCAAGCTCTGTTTTGGTAGTCATCCAAAGTATTGGACTTACACCAGACCGGCATTCGGGAATCGGCGGGTCTAAATTCATCTATCAATCCGCGTAACACCGAAGAAGACAATTCCAACACATCTAGGCCCTGCTTTGCGTCGTCGTCCATCGTATTAAGTCGTTCGAGGATACGGCGAAGGTACTCCCGGTAAAGTGACGTCGACATTCGGTCGCTGATGTCGGTTACGGACTTTTTCAGATCGCGCCTTGCAACGGTTTCGTTACCAGGAAGCGATGTTCGTGTGTAGACCATCAAACAACGTTTGACAATCTCGGGTTGAAAGTTCCTCGTATCGGCGTTCATTGAAAGCGCGAAACATGGGTATTCTGCCGCCGGGATATTTTCGTCCTTCACGATTTCGCCGGCGTGCCTATTGAACCGGTCTCTCCCAACATCGTCGAAAACTACGGGAAACCGTTTGAATTCGTTTTGGAGACCCCGTAAATTCGTCTTGGTGAAGTACTGGGTTTCGACAAACTTGAAGCTTCCGAACATTGATTCCATCAATGTTTGGAGCAGCACGCTCTTGCCGCAGTTGCTCTCTCCAAACAATACTGCAAACATAGGAGTGTCGAAACTGTAACGATTGCGGCGAATCGCAATGTTCCTGATGTCGCACATCAACGGTGCGAAGTAGAACCAACACATGAAAGTGAAATAATCCTGTTGCAATCGTGGCACGTCGCCGACGAATCCATTGTTGTAGTTGTCGAAGAATTCAATCCACGCAGCGACATCCTCTCGAACTCCTTCGATATCTGGATTCAGAGCGATTTCTCCATCTGAGAAAACAAAGCGTTCACCGTCGAACGACAGCCAGAGTGGGGTTTGACCCAAACGTTTATTGGATGTTGAAACCCTTATCATCTCTCTACGGGCCTCGTGATTGATTTTGACGCGGCCAGACTTGTCGGGCTTGATGTCCCCAGTCATTGCCGGATCTTACCGTTACGTGAAACCGGCGGCAATACCGACGAGGTGTTCGAGGGCAACTTCCGCGAAAACCTTGTCGACTCGCTCTCACAGTTGGTTTCCGAGTGCGAACGTAGATCTCGACTGTCGGAGCTCCCGGTTTCGTGATGAACTATGGAGCTCTCCGGGGTGTTAACAATCGGGACCTCTGAGCGATATTTGCCACCAGTCGGCTTTTTTCACGTTCTCAGGTGGTAACTCGATGGCATCGGTAGCAGTATTTCGTATGCTTTCGTAAATCGCTGGTGTAGTGCTTCCAAGCGTTATGATCGTTGTCGAACATCACAATGGCGTCTCGGGTTGATCCGTCCTGAGAAAGGCGCGTTTCCGACAGGTTTGCTGAACCGACGAACCACGCGCGTTCGGCCCGATTTGAGTTGACAACAGGTAGATTTTCGCGTGCGCGGTGTGGGTTCTGAGAACGACTAAGAATGAACCGCTTGAGCGTTTCTTTCGTACAACGATCTCCAAGATGCGTTTGTGTCGGCAATCGTCTTTACAGGCCAACTGAATCCGCCACTCAGAGTTTCGATCGACCACCGATTTTTGGAATGCACAGTATCGCGTTTGGTGTCACCTCAAGACACCCTGCCGCCATGCCCGAACACGCATTCGAAGTCAAATCGATCAGACCAGTGAGACATCATCAGCATTCTGCACGTGTAGTGAGGCCTTTGCGCTCGCCGAATAAGTCAATAACTCGTAGCTCGGTCGAACTCGCCGTCAAAGAGTTGCTTTCGCAAGTGAACGTTACTCTCGGATTAATGAATCTGAGTCCTTAACTACGCGAAGTCCGCTACCGTCGTCCAAGCGTCGAGGTCTTTTTGGGGGTATTGTGTCGTGTCCATCAACGAATTCGACCGTTGCTACCTACTGTGTGTCTAATTTAGCACATGCTTACCCCGTAACCGCCCCAGTACTCGCTGGCTGAACGAGCTTTGATGTACTTGGCTCAGGGAGCCGCGGGTGTAGTGTGGGGATTTGGGTTGCCAGTGGGAGAGGCGGTCTTGCATTTCTTCGTTGGAGATTTTCAGGTTGAGTTCGAAGTCGTTGAGGTTTATTTCTACGGTGTCACCGTCTTGGACGGCGGCGATGGGTCCGCCGACTGCGGCTTCGGGTCCGACGTGTCCGATGATGGAGCCGTGGGAGCCGCCGGAGAAGCGTCCGTCGGTGATGAGGTAGACCTTTTCGCCGAGGCCTTGGCCGACGAGGGCGCCAGTGACGGCTAGCATCTCGCGCATACCGGGGCCGCCTTTGGGGCCTTCGTAGCGGATGATGATGATGTCTCCGGCTTTGATTTCTCGTCGTTGGAGGGCGGCCATCACCTCTTCTTCTTGGTCGAAGACTTTGGCGGGGCCTGAAAAGCGGGCTCCGAACTGGTGTCCGGCGACTTTTAGGACGCAGCCGTCGGGGGCGAGGTTGCCGTGCAGCACGACAAGGCCGCCGGTCTCGGAGAGCGGATCGGATACCAAGCGAACTACGTTGTTTTCGTCTGGGTTGGGGTCGACGTCTGCGAGGTTTTCCGCGACGGTGCGGCCGGTAACTGTCATGCAGTCGCCGTGTAGCAGGCCAGCGTCTAGAAGCCTCTTCATCACGAGCGGGACGCCGCCGACGCGGTCGAGGTCGAACATGACGTATTTGCCACCGGGTTTCATATCGGCAATGAGCGGGGTGCGCATGGATATTGCGTGGATGTCGTCGAGGGTCAGGTCGATGCCCGCTTCGTGGGCGATGGCTGGCAGGTGCAGTGCGGTGTTGGTTGATCCGCCCATCGCGACGACTAGAGTCACTGCGTTTTCGAACGCCTCTCGCGTCATGATGTGACGAGGGTAGATGCCCTCGCGCAAGAGGTTCATGACCGCGGCGCCGGCTTGGCGTGACGATGCTCGCTTGCGCTGATCGACGTTCGGCTCCGACGCCGCGCCGGGTAAGGACAGCCCGAGCGCTTCTCCGATGGAGGACATCGTGTTGGCGGTGAACATGCCGCCGCAGGAACCGGGGCCTGGGCAGGCGTTCAATTCGATGCCATAGAGTTCGTCTTCGTCGATTTGTCCGGCTTGGATTTGTCCGACCGCTTCGAAGACGTTCTGGATTTGGATGTCCTCGCCTTTCCAATGTCCGGGCAGGATCGAGCCGCCGTAGACGAACACGGACGGAATATCTAGCCGTGCCATTGCCATCATTGCTCCAGGCAACGATTTGTCGCATCCGGCGGCGGCGACGAGGCCGTCGTATCGCTCGGCGAAGCAGACGGTTTCGATGGAATCGGCGATTATCTCGCGACTGATGAGTGATCCGCGCATTCCTTCGGTACCCATGGATATGGCGTCGGACACGGTGATCGTTCCGAATTCGAACGGCGAACCGCCCGAGGCGCGCACACCAACTTTGATCTCATCGACCAGCGGCTTAATACCGGCGTTGCAGGGCGTCACTTCGTTATGCGTCGACGCCACGCCCACGAATGGCGCGTCGATGTCGGCGTCCGACATCCCCATGGCTCGCATCATGGAGCGATGCGGAGCACGGATCGCGCCTTCGGTGGTTTCCCAAGAGCGCCACTTGCCGGGTGCGCGACCGTTGCGCTTGCTTCCGGCACGTCGAGTAGATTGCGTTGCCATGTATCCTGCTCGCTTGATGATTTACATTCGAATTGATTGTTTCATTTTAAGAAGATCGACAACGGGGGAACATCGGAATGCCACCAACTTACATTCAACCGGCGGCGCGCGCGGTCATCTTCGATGAGCGTGGTCGTATTCTGCTGATACGCCGCGGCGACAACAAACAGTGGGCGTTGCCCGCGGGTGGTATGGAGCCCGACGAATCGGTTACGGAATGTATGGCACGGGAGGTGTGGGAGGAGACGGGGTTGACGGTCGAGACGTCGGTGGCGTTCGCCATTTACTCTGAGCCACGATTCACCGCACCGACGCGGCCGGAAGCACAGCTGCTTACAGTGGCGTATCGCGTGGACGGTTGGAGCGGGGATTTGAATCGGATCACGGACGAGACGGATGACGCGAGGTGGTTTACCGTTGACGAGTTACGTTATTTGCCGGATTTGATGGCGATGTATCTGGAGACGGTGGAGGATTGTTTGGCGATGGGGGAGGGCGGGTTTGTGGTGAAGTGATGTGTGAAGCTGATACGCGATGAGTTTGAAATGGCTTACGGTGATCCGTCGCGAACGTCGGGTCCAACAAGTGCTGCCGCCGGGTCTCAGGTTCGCCAATATAGATGCGTATACTTACGTTATTAACGAGGATGTCTGCGAGTAGAATATTGACCTTCAAGATTATGGTCATGTCCAAGAGTTGTTGGCCCACGATTGAAGCGTGACGGTTTACGAAATGAACACAGCAGAAAAATACGATCTCGACGCTCTTGTTGAGTTACCTGAGATGAAAACGGTGCTGGATGAGATCCGGGAGGTGAATCGAGCAATCCTCGTTGAGATGATTAAGGTGTGGGACAAAACACCGAAAGACCAAATTCCGGATATGGAGCTTATCGATCTCAAGTACGACCCGAGATTGAAAGAGCTTCGCAAACGGGTCAATGAGATAGCGCGAGCCCACTCTGAGTGAGTATCGACTTGCAAGTTGCTTTATGGGTTATGGGGATCCTGGTTGTTCTTGCGTTACCTTCAGCGTGTTGGGGTACCAACAGCGTAATCGCGTTGAGATCAGAAGTTTCTGAGAACCAACGCAAAATCAAGTTGCTCGGCTCGAATCTGAGGCGATTGACCCGCCTCGCATTGGACGCGCGGGATCGGGAAATCCTCGAATTTTACCTTAATGCGTCTGACTTGTGACGACATCCACGAACGTTGCGTTTCGCCTTTACGCCGGATTGGTGACGACCTATATTTATTTGCCTAACTGCTCGACCTGCGATAGGGCAATCCCCTCCATCCCCAGGGTGATTACATCCTCCGGCGGCGCTTCGTGGTTACCGCCTCGCGAGGCCATGGCACGTTTTTCAGCAAGATCTTTCCGCGTGAACCACACCCAGCCATCGGGTGCTGGAGGGCGAGGACCAGAAACTCGGCAGAAGTAGATCATGTCGATGTGTTGGTGCGCGCCGACTTTTTGATCGTAGACGTCTTCGACGAGGATTGTTCTAGGTGCAGGGACTTGGTCCAAGTTGGATATTTCAGGGACGTGCTGCGTCGGGACTAACTCGACGTCAAGCCCCGTCTCTTCCTTTACCTCGCGCATTACAGCTTGGACGGGGTCTTCGTCGGGTTCGACGTGACCGCCGGGTGGTAGCCAGGCTTGAACGCGGTGGTGCCAGTGGAGGAGGGTAGCGTCGCCGTTTACTACGAATCCGGTGGCTGTGAAGTGGCGGGGGATTGGTGATTCGGGCATGGAGATCGACTGCCTAGCGGCGGGCATCCCCTGCGGTCGCTTCGCTCCCGCGTCCCCTTACGCTGCGCGAAGGGGACATCGGGCAAACGGGCCCCCGAGAGTGAGAATGTTAGGCGGTGTATTTGGCTAGCGCGGCATCGCTCATTTCGATGCCCAGGCCGGGTTTGTCGGTGAGTGTGATGATGCCGTCGTGGGGTATGACGTGCTCTCCGTAGAGTTCGGCGATCTCTTCGAGCGGTGGTGCGAACTCGATTGAGAATTCGTGGGGTCGCACGGCGTTCTTGATGGTCGAGTAGCAGTGCAGTGAGGCGATGCTGTTGATGCCGGCGCTTGGTGAGTGCGGCATGACTGGCTTGTTGAACGTCGTAGCTAGCGTGTAGATCTTCAGGATCTCGGACGGGCCTGACGCGCCGAGGATGTCGGGTTGCAGGATGTCGGGGTTGCCGAGCATGATGACGTCTCGGAAGCGCCATCGGTCCCAGTCCTGTTCGCCGGTCGATATTGCGACATCTAGCGCATCGGAGACTTGCCGTAGACCGGGCAGGTCGTACTGGGGCAGGGGTTCCTCGAAGTGGTCGATGCGTCCGTAGTCTTCGAAGGCGCGTCCTTGTTGGATGGCGGTGCTGACCGAGTATCCGTTATTGGCGTCGAAGCCGAGGTAGATATTGTTCGGCAAAAAGTCCCGGACCAGCTTGAACATCTGGAGGTCTTTTGCTGGGTTGGAGTCTTGGCGGTAGGATCGCCAGTCCATGCGGATCTTGTACGACTTGTATCCCTGTTCCCAGCCTTCCATGACGTCGTCCAGCATCTGTTCGGGTGTCTTGATCCATCCGAGACCGACGCTCCAGTAGAGCGGAATGTCGAGTCGGGCGGCTCCGCCCATCAATGCGTGGCACGGCATGCCGGCGTCTTTGCCGAGGATGTCCCAGAGAGCGATGTCGACGGCTCCGACGACATGGGGTGGGAGCTTTGTGATGCGTTCTTCGTCGCCCAGATAGAGGGTTTCCCAGTGGCGGTCGATCCGGCGTGGGTCTTCGCCGGTGAGAAGCGGCTTGACGGTGGAATCGAGGTGGGCTTGAAAGGCGCCCGAGCGCTGGGAGACTTCGGCGTAGCCGGTGATGTCTTTATCCGTGCGGACCTGTAGGATCGCTCTGCCGTTCTTTAGCGGGGTTATGTCAAAACCGGTGATCTTCATGGGGAGCTTCCGTGAGTTGGGGATTGAATTCGCAATACTGAGTTTAGCGCATTGTCTGAACTGGGATTCTTGGGATTGGGGGGATTATTGGGAAGTGGTTTTGGTTGTTGGGGGGTGCTGTGGGGATGGGTTGGTATGAACCCCCTGCGAGCCGCGCTTCGCTTGCTCGCCTCCCCTTTTTGCTGCGCAAAAAGGGGAGGGAAGGGAGTTCAGGCGGATTGTTTGGCTAGGGTGGCTTCGTCTATGTCGATGCCTAGGCCGGGTTTGTCGGTGAGGGTTATGACGCCGTCGTGGGGTAAGACGTGTTCGCCGTAGAGTTCGGCGACTTCGTCGAGTGGTGGTGCGAATTCGGTTGAGTATTCGTGGGGCCGGATGGCGTTCTTGATGGTGGAGTAGCAATGGATGGATGACATGGACTTGATGCCGGCGCTAGGGCAGTGGGGCATTAAGGGTTTGTTGTGGGTGGTGGCGAGGTCGTAGATCTTGAGGACCTCGGATGGGCCGCTGGCGTTGAGGATATCGGGTTGGAGGATGTCGGGGTTGCCGATCTGGATAATGTCTCGGAAGCGCCAGCGGTCGTGGTCCTGTTCGCCGGTGGAGATGGCGACGTCTAGGGCGTCGACGACTTGGCGGAGGCCGGGGAGGTCGTAATGGGGGAGCGGCTCTTCGAAGTGGTCGATGCGTCCGTAGTTCTCCATGGCGCGTCCCTGCTGGATGGCGGTGGGGACGGAGTATCCGTTGTTGGCGTCGAATCCGAGGTAGATGTCGTCGGGTAGGAAATCCCTGACGAGTTTGAAGATCGCAAGGTCGTTGGCGGGATTGGCGTCTTGTCGGTAGTTCTTCCAGTCCATGCGGATCTTGTACGCCTTATAGCCTTGGTCCCATCCGTCCATGATGCCGTCTAGCATCTGGTCGGGGGTCTTCTCCCAGCCTGATCCGACGCTCCAGTAGAGGGGGATGTCAAGTCGTGCTGCGCCGCCCATGAGTGTGTAGCAGGGGAGCCCGGTGTCTTTTCCAAGGATGTCCCAGAGAGCGGTGTCGATGGCGCCTACGACGTGTGGAGGGACCTTGGTGATACGCTCTTCGTCACCGAGGTATAGGGTCTCCCAGTGGCGTTCGATCTGTCGTGGGTCTTGGCCGATGAGGAGGGGCTTGATGGTCGATTCGAGGTATCCCTCAAAGGCTTCGGAGCGTCGGGGGAGTTCGGCGACGCCGGTGATGTCTTTGTCGGTGCGAACCTGGATTATGACTCTGCCGTTTATCAGGGGGGTGTAGTTGACGCCGGTGATTTTCATTTGAGGGGACTTCCGTTGGTTTGCGTGAATCTGGTACTGGGATTTTAGTGTAGTTCAGTCATGGCTGAGCGAGGCGACGATTCGCGGACCCCGTATGTCCTTTGGACATTTCCCCCGCGTCTTCTCCGCCCGTTCACCCTCACCCGTCCCTCTCCCGTCGAGGGACATTTCCACAACGTGCTGAACGGGTCCGTGATCACTGGGATTGCGCGGGCTTCCCCGTTGCACCGCCCCTCTGGATGGACGTTCCGTCCGCTGAAGCGCCGGCCTTCGCCGGAATGACGGGGGTTGTGCAAAGGTCCCGTCGAAGGAGAGGGGATGGGTTCCCGCCTTCGCGGGAACGACGGTGTGGGTTAGGCGGCGAGTTTGGCTAGGGCTGATTCGTTTAGGTCGATGCCTAGGCCCGGTTTGTCTGTGAGGGTGATGATGCCGTTTTTGGGGATGACGTGTTCGCCGTAGAGTTCGGCGATTTCGTCGAGTGGTGGTGCGAATTCGGTGGAGAATTCGTGGGGTCGGATGGCGTTTTTGATGGTGGAGTAGCAGTGGATGGAGGCGATGGAGTTGATGCCGGCGTTGGGGGAGTGCGGCATTATGGGTTTGTTGTAGGTGGTGGCGAGGTCGTAGATCTTGAGGATCTCGGAGGGTCCGCCGGCGTTGAGAATGTCAGGTTGGAGGATGTCGGGGTTGCCGATCTGGATGATGTCTCGGAAGCGCCAGCGGTCCTGGTCTTGTTCGCCGGTGGAGATTGCGACGTCGAGGGCGTCGACGACTTGGCGGAGGCCGGGGAGGTCGTATTGGGGCAGTGGTTCTTCGAAGTGGTCGATGCGACCGTAGTTTTCGAAGGCGCGGCCTTGTTGGATGGCGGTGGGGACGGAGTAGCCGTTGTTGGCATCGAAACCGAGGTAGATGTTGTCAGGGAGGAAGTCTCGCACGAGTTTGAAAATGGCGAGGTCGTTGGCGGGGTTGGCGTCTTGGCGGTAGTTCTTCCAGTCCATGCGGATCTTGTAGGACTTGTAGCCTTCTTCCCAGCCGACCTTTACGTCGTCGAGCATCTGTTCCGGTGTCTTTTTCCAGCCTGATCCGACGCTCCAGTAGAGGGGGATGTCGATTCGGGCTGCGCCGCCCATGAGTGCGTGGCAGGGGAGGCCGGCGTCTTTGCCGAGGATGTCCCAGAGTGCGATGTCGACGGCGCCGACGATCTGGGGTCGGAGCTTGGCTTCGCGTGGGATCTGCTTCTGGGAGCCGAGGTAGAGGGTTTCCCAGTGGCGGTCGATCTGTCGTGGGTCTTCGCCGATGAGTAGGGGTTTGATGGTGTATTCGAGGTCGGCTTGAAAGATCTTTCCGTCTGCCTCGGACAAGCCGGTGATGCCGGCGTCGGTGCGGATCTGTAATACCGATCTGCCACGTTTCATGTGGGTGATGTCGAAACCGGTTATCTTCATATCTGCCTTCTGTGGAATGAGGGCTGAGACCGCGACACAGAGTTTAACGCATTGTTCCCGTTGCGACGCGAATCGCGGGTGTCGCGAGCGATGATGTCAACTGCCGGCGTATCGCTGGCTAGACGTTCAGTTCGGCCCTTCGGTCTTGGAAGATCGACGCGAGATCCGGATCGTCCATCTCACTGGCTTCGTCACGATACAGGTAACACTGGGCTTGACGGTGTTGTTCCAGCCGGTACGCGGGTGGTTGCTCGTCGTTGCAGATATCCATGACGTGTGGGCAGCGGTCGGCGAATTTGCAACCGAACATGCTCGAAAAGTCTTCGAAACGCGCCGAAGGTGGTTCGTCACCCCATTTGTTGTCGGGATCGGGCTGGGGAATCGATTCGATCAGCAGTTGCGTGTACGGGTGTTTCGGCTCGAGTATCACTCGTTCGACGGCGCCGGATTCGACCACTGAGCCGCGATACATGACCAAGATGTTGTCGCTGATTTGGAGCGCGGTTGTCAGGTCGTGAGTGATGTAGACGACGGAGATTCCGATCTCGCGGTTGAGGCGGCGGATACTGTCCAAGATCGTCGCTCGCAATGAGGCGTCGACCATTGACACGGGTTCGTCGGCAAGAATGAGACGCGGCTTGATAAGCAATGCGCGGGCGACCATGATTCGCTGACGTTGGCCACCGCTGAGCTGGTGTGGGAAACGGCCGAGAGTATCGCCCGGTTGCAGGCCCACCATCGCCAGCGCTTCTTCGATCATTGCATTCTTGGCTTGCCTAGAAGTAGCTAGCTTGAAACGGCTGATCGGGGTTTCGAGAACGTGGTCGATCTTGTAGAAGGGGTTGTAGGACCCGAACGGGTCTTGATAGATCGACTGGACTTCCTGCTTGAACTTCCAAGAATCATTTCCGGAGAGCTTGGTGTAGTCCTTCCCGCGGTAGAAGACGGTGCCGAAGGTGGGGTTAATGGTTCCCATCAACAGACGTGCGAGCGTGGTCTTTCCAGATCCACTTTCACCGGCGATTGTGGTTATCTTAGGTTCGTCTTCGTTGATGGAAAGTGAGACGTCGTCGACGGCGACGATTGGCGGCTTGCTCGAAAAGGCGCCGCCACCAAAGGCCCTAGTGACGTGATCGAGTCGCATGAAATCGCTCAATTTATGGCCTCCTCATCGTAGAGATGGCACGCAACGCCCCGTCCTACGCCTAATGACAAGAAATCGGGAACTTCTGCGAAGCAGCGCTCATGCACAGATGGGCACCTCGGGTTGAATGCACATCCTGGCGGAAGGTTCAAGAGGGCGGGTTGCATTCCGGGTATGCCGACGAACTGGCGGGTAATGTCGAACGAGGGAAGACTTTCGATAAGCAGTTTGGTGTACGGGTGCTTCGGATCCTTGAAGACATCCGGAACCGTTCCGACTTCGACGAGCTTGCCGGCGTACATAACGCCGATTGTGTCGGCGAATTGTGCCACGAGGCCCATGTCGTGGCCGACAAGTAGAACTGTCGCGTCCAATCCTTCTTGCAGTCGGCCCAACGTCTGCATGATCTGCCGCTGTACGACGACGTCCAACGCGCTAGTTGGCTCGTCTGCAACGATGATCTGCGGGTTGAGTGATATTGCGATCGCCATTGCGACGCGCTGTTTCATTCCGCCGCTGAGTTCGTGCGGATGCAAGCGGGAAACCGATGGATCGAGACCGACGCGGACTAGCAAGTCGTGAATGCGTGTATTGAGCTGCGTCCGATTGGGAGCGCCTTCACCAGGTGGAACATGGTCCATGATTCCGTCGATTATCTGATCGCCGACCCGCATGACCGGGTTCAGCGAGTTCATCGCGCCTTGCGGTACGAGCGCCATCTCACTTAGGCGAATCGATCGGATTTCCTTCTCTTCCATCTCGACAAGATCGCGACCACCTAGGTAGATGTGGCCACCGGCAATGTGACCCGGCTCGCGGGTCAATCGCATGATCGCCATGGCAAGCGTGCTCTTTCCACTGCCAGATTCACCGACAAGCGCAAAGCGTTCGCCTTGCCGCAGGTTGAACGAGACATCGTCAACGGCCTTCACCATTCCCCGAGGCGTGCCGTAGTAAACCTTCAGATCTTCGACCCGCAACGCGTACTCGTCGTCATTTGACGCAAAGTTGGATCGGGTTTCTTGTTCAGCGGTAACCATTGTCGGCTCTTGTCCCTGTGGTCTAAATCTGCCTGCGCAGTCGAGGGTTCGACCACTCGTCCAATCCGGCAGAAATGAGGAACAGGCTCACGAAGATAATCACGATGAAAATCAACGGGAACAGCCACCACCACCACATGCCGAGAGTGATGGCGCCGAACTGGATCACCCAGTAGACGGTCATACCTAGCGAAGGCGACGAGAAGTCGCCAAGGCCCAGCGCTTCCAATCCGATCGATGCGAGGATCGATCCGGCAACTGAACCCACGAAGCTGGCGGTGATATACGGGATCAAGTTCGGCATCATCTCGCGGAAGATGATCGCCAAGCCCGACATGCCAGATTGGCGGGCGATCTCAACGTAAGGTTGTTCGCGCAGAACGAGCACCTGTGCGCGCACAGTTCGAGACGAGAACACCCAACCGACAGCGGCAAGTCCTGCTCCTAACTGCCACCAAACCAGCTCGGTTCCTAGCTGAATCCTTATGATGATCAGAATCAACAACCCCGGTATCGATATGCCTACGTCCGTCAACAATCTAATGAGCACGTCCGGCACTCCACGGTAGTACGCGGCTATGAAGGCGGTAACTGTACCAATCCCTACTGACAACAACCCTGCAATAAGCCCCGTCCCGAGCGTCAGGGGAATGCCACGAAGGTTAGTCGCAAAAAGGTCGCGTGCCTGTGTATCTGTGCCCATCGGATATTTGAACAGGGAGGGCTTTTCGTCCGCTTCTAGCTCAACAATGTCCTCGCACCATGTGCACCATGAAGGTGGCAGACGCTTGTCTCTGACTGGCGCACCGCCGCTTACGAAAGCATCGAGCCGTGAATCCTGTGCGCGACCAGCTATGTGAGGCTCTGTCTGACCGTAGATCAGAAGACCGATGACGGTAAAAAACAACAACCCGCCCAACATCGCAAGCCCGACCATCAGCGACGGGTTGCGTCGTCCGTACAGATAAATCGGCTCGATACGTTCTTGGTTAAAGACCCCGAAACGGCGTCGAGCCAGACGAACTCTGGTCCTCAACGTCAGGTTTCTTGCGCTCGCGACCCTAGCCATATCATTTTTGTGTGTACTTTACCCGCGGATCGATCAGCGGATAAACCAAGTCGATGACCATCGTGGCCAAGGCCAACGAGATGATGATTGTCATGACAATCCCAGTGATCTGGAAGAAATCGGAAACCCTGATGGCGTAGAAAAGAGTGTTGCCGAGACCCGGGTATTGGAACAGCACCTCAACCAGCACGGCGCCGGTGAGAAGCGTGCCAAAAGAAATCGCCAAACCGGTGACCTGTGGCAAAAGCGCATTCCGGATTGCATACCGGACGAATATCCGAGCGCCGTTCAGACCCTTGGCGTCCGCTTGGACCATGAAGTCTTCGCCTTGAGTGTTGACCATCATGCCCCTCATGCCAATCGCCCAGAACCCGACAGCCGAGAAAAGAATCGCTAGGGCCGGCAGGATCGAGTGTTTGAGCACGTCAAGTATGAATTCCAAACTCCATTCAGGAAGATTGCCCGGACTGTACGCACCGAAGAACGGCAACAAATTCAAAATGATCGCAAAAACGAACATCAGCACCAATCCCAGCATGTACTGGGGGATGGCAGAAAGCGTAAGCAATGGCATGAACGCATAACTCAACCAGCGAGGAGAACGCGACCAGCCGAGTAGTGCTCCTGCGCCAGTCCCGAGGACGAACCCCAAAGTGAGCGTAACCGTCATCAATCCCAGCGACCAAACGATTGAATCAGCAATTATTTCGTTAACAGTTCTTGGGAAATAGGCGATGGAGTACCCGAATTCCAAACGTGAAAGGTCGGACAAGTAGTTGAGGTACTGTTCATGGATCGGTAAGTCCAATCCGAGCCGCGCAGAATATTCCCTCGCCATCTCGTTCATGCCCACTTGGACAGAACCACCGCGTTGCGCCTCAAGCAGGAGCTTCTCTTTGACCGGGTCTTGTCCGGTCAGACGGGGAAGCATGAAAATCACCGTCGCAGCCACCCACACCGTTAGCAAGAACAAGAGGAACCGTTGAACGATGAAGTTCCCGAAAAACGCCGCAACGAACGACAAAACCGGGTTCCGCTGTGCAGTTAATGCCGGATTTGCTCGCCTAGACTTGGTGGTTTCTGACGTGGCCAATGAATTCTCGTTATCGCGTGTGATTCGCACACGGGACTCGCGCCGCGCCGCGACGGACAGATGTAACGCCACAACGACTCAAGCGATTTTATCTGTTACCGGCGATGTTCGCAACTCGCGACCTACGCAGGATACGTTCACACCGACCAAATACTGCCTTGGTAGATCACGCCACTCAACCGGATTGGGTTCAATTCTTCGTTCGTCGACGATGCTTCGGAGCGATGTTCGCCCGAGTTGACACACTGTAAATGTAAGTTGACAAACCTATCGTATTGCGTAGAGAATTGAATGTTGATCGTTGTCAAGCGATTCTTGCCGCGTCGTGTAGCTTCGCGGTCGGCGTACGCTGAAGAATCATTGCTTGACTTGCAAGCAATCCAAATGAGGAAGATAGAACAATGAATCTCCCTGTTAAATTGGGACGCTATGGGTTGTTGGCTGTTATCGCAGGTGTGATGGTTCTTGGAACCGCGATCGCATGTGGCGAAGAAGAGCCGACCGCTACGCCAGTTCCCCCAACCGCAACTTCAGTCCCGGCGACTGCGACTGCGGTGCCGCCAACCGCCACGCCGGAGCCAGCGGAAGCCATGGGTATGGTCTTTGACCCAGGTGACGTCGCCGCAGAAGATATTCTGATTCTCTTCCACGGCGGTTCAGAGGGACGCTTCATCGACCACGAGCTTTGGAACCCATACGCCATCGGTGCGAACCACCAGCAGGGTCCAAACCTTATCTTCGAGCCGCTCGCGTTCTTCTCCGCGTTCGCCGACGAAGAGATCATGTGGCTAGCCGAGAGCTACAGCTACAACGATGACTTCACCGAGCTGACCATCAACTGTCGCGAGGGCATCACTTGGAGCGACGGCGAAGACTTCGACTGCGAAGATGTTGTCTACACGTTGAACACGCTCAAGGAACTCAAAGAACAGGTTCGATGGGGCAAGGACATCGACTCGGCGATGGAAAACGCTGAACTGGTCGATAAGTACACCGCGCAAGTGAACATGCAGAGGCCCGACCCGCGCTTCTTCTTCCTGTTGACATACAAGTTCGACATCGGTGTGTACATCGTTCCTCAGCACCACTACGAGGGCCGCGACTGGACCACGTTTGGTGACTACGACGCCAGCAACGGTTGGCCGCTTTCGACCAGTCCGTGGCAGGTGACAACCTCAACCGAGCAGAAGATCTTTGACCGCCGCGACTCGTGGTGGGGCGAAGGCGTCGCCGACTTGGGCGAATACGCCAAACTGCCGGAGGTCAAGCGCATCATCTACATCCCGGGTGTACCGCAGGAACAGCGTGCACAGGCTTTGATTGCCGACCAAGTTGACGGTGCCGCGATGACCACTCCGTCGCTCATCAAGGAAACCCTTGACCAGAACGAAGACCTGCTTACCCACTCCGGCCGAGATGAGCCTTACGGCTACGTTGACTGGTGGCCAGTATCGATCGCATTCAACACCAGCGGTAAGTTCGGCCCGTACGACAACCCCGACGTTCGATGGGCGGTCTCCTTCTACCTCGACCGTGAGGAACTCCGAGATCTGGCGTACGACGGTGCAGCGGCATACAACCCGCTGACAATGCCGCAGTACCCGCCGTTGCAGCCTTACTTCGACATCGCTACCGAGGTCATGGACGAAATCGGGCGTTCCACGCTCGACTACGATCCCGACCGCGCCGACTCGTTGCTGTCCGATGCCGGATTCACCAAGAGCTCCGGCGGTATGTGGGAAGACTCCGGTGGAAACACGATCAACTGCGACATCGTCGGTTTTGGTGCTTGGGCGGACCTTGGCCCAGCCGTTGCGCAGCAGTTGACCAACCACGGCATCAACGCCAGCTATGGTCAGCCTACCGACGCCTCCAGCAGAATGGCCGAAGGTAACTTCGAATGCCTGATGTTCGGACACGGCGGTTCCGTCCGTGACCCGTACTTCACGATGAAGCTCTACCAGTCATCGTCCGTGAACATTCCGGGCGGTCACCAGGTGAACTTCTACCACTGGGAAAACGAAGAGTGGGATGACCTCACTGACGAAGTCGCCAAGACTTCGCCCGATAACACCGCCGAGATGTACGACCTTTGGCGCCAGGCCGCAAAGATCTGGCTCGAAGAGTTGCCCGACGTTCCGATTCTCGAGTTCTACCACCGCATCATCATGAATGAGGCGCGTTGGACGAACTGGCCGCAAGGTGACGCATCAGTTGGTGCGGTCGACGTGACCGGATACGTCAACGAGGCGTGGTGGCACTTGACCTGGTCGCTGGTGATCCACAAGCTGGAGAAATCCGGCTAACCGAACGAGCTAATGCACCCGGTGCAATCGCGCCTTCTTAGGCCGTAGCAACTGGTTCATCAAAGCTGTAAAACGAAGCGGTCGTGCTTGGGAAATCGGGCGCGACCGCTTCGTCGCGTGTTAAAGTCGGTGCTATCTCGCGCCGAACTTCCGGTAGCATCCCCTACATATGTCGACCTGACGGTGGTCGGAACACATCAAAAATGACCGGTTACAAAGAAAAGGCTGTGCTTTTCGCTCTGATTGCGCTATCGATTGTGTTTTGGTCGGCGATTGCATGTGGCAGCGTGAAGGAGGAAGCGTCTGACGAGGCTACAGAACCGCCCGTGACGGAAGACGCTGTGGTCACGATCGGAGAGCGCGCCGAACTTCGGGCTTATACGCGACCGAATGGGACGTTCGAAATCGATGATTTCATAGAAGCCGGTTGGAAGAAGAACAAAGAGTACGACGTGGACACGTTACCCGAGGCTCAGGGAGCATTCTTCGGGTTTTACAACCGCAAAGACATCGAGTTGCGGATATATCCTTCTCACGACGTGGCGATGGGTGCCGGGAGGGAATCTGCTGAGACGGCGATCAAGACTGAGAAACTGTCTGGCCGGGGCGCGGGATTCTCGAGCGTAACGTTGTACGGCGCCTATCTCGTCGCTGGCAACGTGGTGATGTTGTGTGAGATTTCGGTTTCCGACTGCACAGATTTGCTAGATCAGATTCCGCAATGAGAGTGTTGTGGGCACGCCGCTTTAGGCGTATATGGGTCGCGTATGTCGTTGGATTAGGGCTCATATTGATGATCGGATGCGGCGATCAGGCAACGAAAAAAAACACGTCAGACCTAACTAAAACAATCGTAGAGACGGAGGTCTACTCCATCGGCGATAGGCCGGAGATTAGCGCTTGGACAAGGCCGAGTACGGAATTTTCCTACGACGAGTGTATTGCCGCTGGCTGGAAACAGCATCAGATTTACGATGTAGACACGCTGCCAAATGCCCTTGAGGCACGTTACGGCTTCTTCAATCGCCGCGACGTTGAGATCCGACGATATCCATCACACGCCGCGGCGATGAACGAAGGGGCAGATGCGGCGGAAGAGGCGTTAGATCGAACAGTGCACGACGGCTCTGGTTTTCGGAGTCGGCGGGTTTACGGTGGTTACCTCGTCGCCGGCAATCTGGTGATGATGTGCGAGGTTTCAACAGATGATTGCCTCGACCTGATCGAAACCGTGGAGAACGTCGCCAAGGAATGACGGGCGCCGTCGCCGGATAGGTCGGCGAACCATTACAACAATAGATCGTCCAATGGACGATGATGTCTCTGCCGCAATCCCTTCGGAGGTATTGTCACCGCGCGGCATTGATGGCAAAATACGTTGAAATCATTGGTTGAGAATCGAGGTGTGTCCATGCAATTCTCTGGCAGATTGGTCGTTATCACCGCGTTTGCGGTTTCGGTATTGATCATCTCAAATATCATCGCTGTGAAACCGGTGTCTCTGTTCGGGATGCCTTTCGAATTTCTCGGCAGTAATCTCTACGTCGTCTCGGCGTCGGTGATCTGTTTCCCGCTGGGATACATAATCTCCGACGTTCTGACGGAGGTTTACGGTTTCCGCATCGCGAGAGGCGTGATCTGGCTCGGGTTTGCCTGCAACCTGCTGGTTGTAATAATCATCTGGATCGTCGGGATCATCCCCGGAGCAGTCTTTTGGTCCGACGAAGAGGCGTACGAAACAATTCTCGGCGCAACTACATGGATCCTGCTCGGTAGCTTCATCGCCTATTTGTTCGGCGAGTTCTCGAACGCGATGGTGATGGTTGTGCTCAAGAATCGAACCGAGGGGCGAATGTTGTGGCTTCGCACGATATCGTCGACCGTGGTTGGACAGGGTATCGATTCGATCCTGTTCTACTCGATAGCTTTCGGCGTCTCGGGTATCTGGGGTTGGGAACAAGCCATCAACGGCGCGATCTTGGCTTGGATAGCGAAGACCCTTTACGAAGTCGCAGCGACGCCGTTGACGTACGCGGTCGTCAATTGGCTAAAGCGAACGGAAAACATGGATATTTACGATGCACCGAGGTCGTTGAACCCGTTCGGCGTTTTTGGCGACTCGAAAGAGGCGAGTTACAACGCGGCCAGCGCCTGATTACGGTCAGCGATTGCGGATCGCTACTGTCGTCGTCACTGCATCTTCTCGAGCAGGTCGTCGCAGTTATCGATCGACTGTTTGCTTTCGAGGCCTTCGCACATCATGATCATGTTGCCGACGACCACGTAGTCCCAGTAACGGGGTGAATACGCGCAGCCGGAGTGTGGCGTGTCCGCGTCCCGGCTGCAACGCCGCCGGTCTTTGGCTCCCTCTTCCCATATGACGTCGTCGCCGATCACTACGGCATCGTCGCCAGTTACGTGTTCGGCGTAAGGTATCCCTTCGTCCAACAGCGTCTGATGGTCTGGGTAAAAACGGACTTCGTAGTCGAGTTGATTGAAGATAATCCGCCAGGCGGTATCTGCGCCCGGCAGTTCCTCAACGTCGTACTCTTTGTTCGTCTTTACACCGACCGTTTTGAGGTTGTCGATGGAGTAAGTTGCGACGTTACTGCGAATTCTTGGATCGCCGGTTTCTTCCGCCGAGGTATCGCCCGTGGCGCCCGTGTCTGAGCCGCAAGCCACCGACATAACTGCTACAAGCAACGTCGCGAGCCCAACCGTGAGAGAGACGGAAAGGGCCGGAAGTGACTTTGTAAACCTGGGCATCATGACCTCGATTTTGGACGTGAACAGTTATTGTAGGGCGGTGTACAACGCTTGGCAGTTTTCCAGCGCAGTTGCGGAATCCCTGCCTTGGCATAGTAGCACCAAATTGCCTGCGACCACATAGTCGCCATACTTGGCGAGATCGCACCTACCAGAATGATGAGATCCTCGCGTGTTGGCGGCACAAGCACGTCTATGGGTGAGACCTTCGTCCCATCTCTGAACCGAGCTTGCGATCACGGCGCGTGGCCCGGTCGCTTCATTTGCGAAATCCGCGCCGAATGTCAGAGCCGTGTCGTGGTCGGGATATAAGCGCGCCTCGTATTCTTGGCGATCATAGGGATCGGATCCAAAGAAGCCGTAGATTGCCGCATCAGCGCCTCTCAACCCGTCAACGTCGTATTTCTTGCTCAGTTTGAAATCAGAAAGGACTTCGAAACTGTCGATTGAGTAGTTGCCGTCGGCGGCCATCACGTGAACTTCACGCTGTTCTTCGGCGGCTTCTGTGTCCGCGACGGTCGCGGGAGTCGCCGTCGGCGTCGTTTGAACCGTCGAGCCTTTACGCACGATTTCGTAGTCGCTGCGATCCAGATGGCTATCCTGCGAAGATTCGCCGCAAGCCACAAAAGCAGAAATTCCAGCCGCAATCACGGCGAGGCAACGGACCAGAACGATGAACGAGCTATGTTTGTTGACCGCTCGGACTTTGCTCATTGAGACTGCAACGCTTCCATGAGCGCGTTGCAGTTGTCGAGGGAGATCTCGGAGGTCTTTCCTTGGCAGAGCAATACCAAGTTGCCAGCAACCACATAGTCGCCGTACTTGGCATTGTCGCACTTTCCGGAGTGATGGGAACCACGTGTATTGCCCGAGCAAGCACGGCGTTGGACGAGGCCTTCATCCCACCGTTGAATGTCCTTGGCGATAACTGCATCGGGCCCGGTCGCTTCGTTTGCGAAGTCCACGCCTACTGTGATGGCCGTGTCGTGGTCAGCGTAAAAGCGGGCTTCGAATTCTTGGCGTGCGTACGGATCGGGGCCGAAGAAGCCGTAAACCGCATCGGTCGCCTCGTCGAGACCCTCAACTTCGTAGTATTTGCTCTTCTTGAAGTTGGGAGTGTTGATCAGATCGTCCACCGTGAAAACGGCGTCGGTTGAAATGATCTCTACCCCCGGAGGTCCGCTTGCCGCCTCTTCTACAATGGCGGCGACACCGCCGCCGTCGTCACCGTTGTCGCTGTCCGTATCGGCGCTACCGCATGCAATTGCAAAAGCTAGCACTGATATCAATATGGTCGACCCGAATGTACGCAATCCGGGCATTGGAACTCTTCGCAGGATCATGTCTACGCGCTCCTAAACGTGGGAAGTTGCCGCAGCTCGCCAGCCGCGACGATTCGACGCATTACCGATTATGTCTAAATATCTTATCAATTCGCTTTGGTTGAGTCGGAGTTCCCACTAGGTTCGAAGCAATTTGGTCAGATCGCTAACCATTCGCACCAAGAGCTTCAACGAGTCGGGCACACCGCTCAGCACCTTGTCCGGCGTCGCGACCTTCGCACAGGTCGATCATGTTGCCGAGGATGACGAAATCCCCATACCTCGGTGTTGGAGAGCCGCGCGTATGCACAATTGTTCAACGGTCTCGCAGGCCTTCGGTGTACCGAGCGAAATCCGGATCTATGATCGCTTCGGGTCCGGCACCTTCTAATGCATACGACAAACCCGACGCTACGGCTTCATCGTGCGAGGCATCTAACCTGACCTCGTATTGAACCGGTGTGCCGTCGATTTTCCAAAAGAACAATGACACGCGATCTGCTGCCGGCAATCCTACAGTTTTGTAACCCTTAGCGTGTTTGAGCCCAGCATCTTCGAAAACCGCAATCTCGAATATTCGATTGGAAGGCTTGACCAGTTGCGTCGCAGGCTTCTCGACCACAGGATCGACAATCTCATCGGGTCCCGATTGTCCGCCGCAAGCTCCCGAGAACACCACCGCGGCGGACGTCACAGTCGCTACGCACAGCGATTTCATCGATTGTCGAGGGCCTCGATCAAGGCAGAGCATCTATCCCAGGCTTCATCATCGTCCTTACCTTCGCAGAGAACCACCATATTGCCGTAGATTGCGTAGGCGCCGTACTTCGGTTTCAGTGCCCCCCCTGGGTAATCAAATATGGTCTTTCGATCTCGGATCCCCTCTTTGTACGCCGCGTCATCTGAATCGATGATCGCGTCTTCGCCGCTTCCTTCTTCCGCTGGTGCAGTGCCGAGTGCCACCGCATCATCGTGCGAACCGTAGAACCGCGCTTCGTACTCCACAGCGACTTTTTTGACCCGCCAGTAAAGCAACCTCGCTTCGACTCCGCCGCGTAGCGTCGAAACGTTGTACTCCTTTCCAGATTTCAAACCGAGCGACACAAGATCGTCGCCGGACAGAATGTCGGACCGGTCGAAGGTCTTCGACTCCCATTCTGCGGTATCTTTGCTTGTATCACCACCAGAGCCACTGTCACTGCCACATCCGACTGACACAATCGCGGACAAGCAGACCATTAAAGTCATCCATCGGATCATTTCGGGGCGTTTTCTGACGCCTGTTCCAGAGCATTCGCCAACTCTTCGCAACGTTCGAGGGCTTGTTCGCCTGCGGCGCCTCCGCACAGCATTGTGATGTTCCCGTATATCGCGTAGGAACCATAGCGTGGTCCCGTTCCGCTTCGGGCACCACCGCCAACGCCAGATCCGACGATCATGCGACGATCCTTGACCCCTTCCTTGTACGCCGCGTCGTCCACGTCGAGTACGGCGTCGGGACCAGATCCTTCGTCCGCGAGGGCGGTGCCGAGTTCAACCGCGTCACTGTGCGTCGCGTAGAAACGGACTTCGTAGTCGATTGGGTCGTCAGATGAGATGCGCCAGAAACCGAATACCGCAGCGCTGGCCCCTGGCAATCCTTCGAGGTCGTAACTGCGAGATTTCTTGAACCCGATCTTGTCAAGGTCATCTGCGTCGAACGTTGTTTCCACGTCCATCACCTGCTGGAAACCAACATCTGCTGCTCGACCATCGCCACCGCCATCACTTCCGCAAGCCGCCAACATCAACATCACGACAAACAGCGCAGCAGTCGCGGTGTAAACGACGATCTTGTGAATACTGGTGCTCATCGAAGTAAACAGTAGTGTCAACCTTTGTGAATGATAACTAACCCGTTGTCGTCGACTTCGCGGCGCGTTCGCGGGGTGAATTCCCGGAATATACAGTTGTAGAATCTTAGGTGTGGGGCTGTAGCTCAGTGGGAGAGCGCCTGCTTTGCAAGCAGGAAGTCACGGGTTCGAATCCCGTCAGCTCCACCAATTTCGGCCACCGCGTACCGTGCCGTAACGAAGTGCGCAGAGGTCAGAACCGTCCGGGAGCCGGGACCCAACCGCGGTTTTTGCGCCAGTCGGGCTCAAGGTCGGAAAATCTGTCCAGCCCAAGGCCGCTGATGTCGATGCTCGACTCGCCGTAGAGGACTAGATCGCTTACGACCTTGCCGGTGGCTGGTGAGATGCCGAAGCCGTGGGCGGACGCGGTGACGACGATGTAGTTGCGCGGACTGTCTGGGATGTCGATGATCGGAAGATAGTCTGGGGCCTGTTCCACTACTCCGGCCCAACTTCGGATGACGGGTACGTCCGCCACTTCCGGAAGCAATTCTGCGAGCCGTCTGGCGATATTTCTGATCAGGGGGGTGTTGGGCTTGCCAGGCTCCGTCGTCAGGTCCACGTCAATCCACTCGTGGGCTCCTCCGCCAAACAGCAGATTGCCCCTAGCGGCCTGCCGTCCGTAGAGTCCGTTGCCCGCCAGGGCGATCGTGAAGAGTGGCTCAAGGGGGGCGGTCGCCAATATTTCGACCCTCGCGGGAGCCACGGGGACGTGGACGCCGACCATCTCCGCCATGAGCGCGGTCTGGGGCCCGGCAGCGGCGACCACCACATCGGCCGCGATGTCGCCGCCGGTGGTCTCTACCGATGTGACTCTATCGTTGACGACCTGGAGGCCCGTGACGGCGGTGTTCTGGTAGAGCCTGCCTCCCATGTCTTGAAAAGCCCATGCGAATGCCTGGACCGAGCGTTGTGGATTGGCGTGACCGCCGTTGGCGAAAAAGAGCCCGCCGAGTGTCCTCGCGGAGATTTCCGGTATCAAGTCCCGTATCTCCGAAGGGTCGAGCAGTTCGACATTGATGCCGTGGCGCAATGCTTCGTCCCTTTCCGAGAAGAGGTCGCCCATCTCCTCTTCCGAAACGGCGACTTGGAGCCTGCCTTCCTGTATGAACTCGGTGGGATAGCCTAGCTCATCGGCGAGCGTCGCCCACAACTTCAGAGATTCGACGGCGATCGGTATCAGATCAGGATCGTCGGTCCGCTCGGTGATCATGCCGCCGTTCCGCCCGGAGGCTTCGCCCCCGACGAATCCCTTCTCGACAACCACGACATCCTTACCGGCCTTGGCTAGGAAATAGGCTGAACTCAGGCCTGAAACGCCACCGCCAATGACGACTATGTCAGCACTGTCCATGGACATGATGCCACTCCGACGATCCGGTCTTTGGCGCTCCTCTATCCCAGCACCTTGTTTGTTGGGCTGAACCACTTGGGCCATTCCACGCGCACCTGCTGCGTCTCGTCGTCGGGCCACATGACGTTCAACGGCAGTGGACGTACCGGCGGCCGATAGGTCATCAAGGGCACTTCGGCGATGTCAGTATTGGACTCCTCGGCCAGCAACAATGCAACTTGCTCTCGGCAATGTCTCCCTTGGCAGAGACCCGTTCCGGCCCTTGTCAGGCGCTTGATCTGGTTGGGGTTGACCGGGTTGTCTTCGAGTTGGGTCTGGAGGCTACGGCGGCTCATCTGCTCGGACCCCCACTCCAGATAGCGCGGCGGCTTCAAGCCGATGATCTCAGCGTGAGTGACCTCCTCGCACTGGCAGGCGAAGACATCAAGTCCACCGGCGTTCACGAGGGACTGAAGCCATTTCTTCCAGCCCGTGTGAACCTCAGACAGTTTCTTAGTGACGTTCTTGGCCTGGATGTCAGATCTGCGGGCGTGGGCTTCCGCTTCGTCGATCGCACCAAGCGACGCGGCGACGGCAAGTCCGGCTAGTCGACCTTGATTCCGCGCAATCTCGGGATCCATGATCATTGCGTCGTGGAAACCGGCGGCGTCGCCCGCGACGAACACGTTGTCGACGCTGGTCCGCATCGAGTCGTCGTGGTTCGGCACGTAGCCGCCAAGTTCGGACTTGAAGGTGAGGTCGCAGTCGAGGAGGCTGAGGAGTTCCACGTTTGGCACCAGGCCGATGGCGAGGCAGACGGTGTCGGCGGATATGATCTTTTCGGTACCGGCAACAGGTTCGTTATTGTCGTCGATCTCGACCAGGACGACGGACTCGATGTCGCCGTTTCTGCCGACCGCCTCTTTAACGGTGTGGGAGGTGTAAAGCTCAACGCCTTCGTCTTGCAACGCCGTGATGATGGCCTCGTCGCCGCGCACGGAGGGTGACACGTCCACGACGGCGGCTACCTCGATACCGTTGTCTTGGGCCATCTTGGCGGTGTTGAGGCCGAGGTTGCCGGTGCCCAAGACGACCATGCGCTGTGAGGACAGGGCCTGATACCGACTGATGAGCGAGTGGGCGCCGTTGGCCCCCATCGCTCCCGCGAGGTTCCACCCGGCGAATCCGATGCCGAGGTCGCGGGAACCGGCCGCGACGATTAGGCGGTCGTATTTCATCATCCATGATCGCTCGTCGTCGGCGAGTCCGATCTGGGGACCGTCGAGGGCCCGGCTGGTCTCGCTATTGCGGAAGGCACCCCAGACGCACGTTCCAAGCTGGATGTCGACGCCGGCTTCTTCAGCTTTCGCCAGAGCTTCGTTGGCCGCAGCGACCCGCTCGATCATAGCGGCCTTCATCACGGTGTTTTTGGGCAGTGCGGCTTTGAAGCGTTGGCCGAAAAACTGTGGGACGTTGAGCCCGACCATGGATGTTGGGACGGGGTTTTCGTCGATGAGGGTGACGTGGACGCCGGCCGTGGCCGCTTCGATGGCGGCGGCGGTGCCGGAAATTCCCGCCCCGACTACGACGAGAGTTGCGGATTCCATATGCGATCCCTCCTGTCGATCCCTTCAGGCCATCATAATCCCGGGGTCCGTTCCGGCAGGGAATGGCGGAGGGCTTGGGTGTAGTTGGCGCCGAATCCGCAACATGTGCCGATGACGTGGGTACCCATTCCCACCCAGGTAGCGGCCGCCTGTGTCAACTCTTCGACGGTCTCTTCGTTTGCGACGCTGCTGTCCTGCCAGGTTTCGAGGTAGTCGGTTCTACCGGCGTCGGGGTATGCGACGACGGTGCCGGACCACTGTTCGAGGACGACCTTTAGTGCGGGAGTGGTCTCGGCGATGCGGCTGTGGAAGACACCAATTGCGTCGGGCTTGAGCGAAGCGATCTGGGCGACGCCATCGGCAAGGGTCATATCGTAGTCGACAGCCCGCCAGCTGGAAGTCCACAATGGCACGCCCATTCCGGTGGTGTATGCACTGCGCTCGTCACCGAGACTCATCCTGACCTCCTGAGTTTCGGGTGCTACGGAGGCCGTGAAACCCACCCAGACCGGCAGTCCAGTGGCGATGGCGGCTTCGGCGGCGAGGGCCCGGGAATCGTTGTCGGCCCACATGTTCTCGATGATGAAGAAGTCGACGCCGGACTCGGCGAGGATATCGGCCTGCTCTTGGGCGTAAGCCCGGAGCTCGGTTGCTGGAAGGCTGGCGCCGTAGCCGAAGCCGGTGCCGCCGAGAAGGGTGCCTGTGCGACCGTCGCGGACGGGGATTCGGCAGGACATTGATCCGGCGATGTAAATCGGTCGGTCGACATTGGCACGGGTTACGGCTTCGATTGCGGCGTCGACGGCGCGTACGTTTATCTCCCGTACCATTTCGGCGTATCCCGAAGCCTCCAGCGCGGGACGCAGGGTGTTGAAAGTATTGGTGGTTATGATGTCGGCCCCTGCCCGAATGTAACGCTCGTGCATCTGTCGAACCGTTGCCGGGTGTGTGTAGTTTCCGGGACCGCACCACGACGCCGGATCCATGGGCACGCCCATAGTCTGAAGCTCCGTTCCGACGGCTCCGTCGAGGACGATAACTTCACCGTCGTCTATGCGGTCTTTCAAGCTCGAGTAGTTGGCCATGGCTTGATTCTCCGTAGCGGTTCAGCGCTCTATCTGTCAGTGCCCATATTATGCTGTCTGAATCGGAACAAAACACGGTACTCGATGGGGGATTTCGTAGCTTTTTGCTCGGAATTTGTCAACGAACATTGCCTGCTCTTCACACCATTGGTCTCACAGCCAAAGGCCGCGTAAATCGACCTTGCTGGCTCGTTAGTGCTCTCAACCGCTGCGTATCGCGGCTATCGTGAATAACTACCGCCAAGCCCCCCGTCCAGAGACCCTTTTACAATATAAATACGATACGGTAGCGTTACGAATATCGGAGGAACTCCATGAATGACCAATCGTCAGACGGCATCCGGTCGACCGTCTACAAACGGCGGTGGTGGACACTTGTCATTCTGTCTTTGAGCCTCATCATCATCGGGTTGGACAACACGATACTCAACGTCGCGATCCCAACTCTGCAGCGAGAATTCAGCGCATCGGCTACGTCGTTACAGTGGATGGTTGACGCATATATCCTCGTGTTCGCTGGACTGCTGCTTACTATGGGTTCGCTTGGCGACCGGTTCGGACGCAAACGGGCGCTTCAAGTCGGGCTCGTTATCTTCGGACTGTCAAGTCTGTTCGCGGCGTACGCCGGTTCAAGCGCACAGCTTATTGCCGCACGCGCATTGATGGGTATCGGCGGAGCGTTGATCATGCCATCAACGCTGTCGATACTCACCGACGTTTTCCCTCGAGAAGAGCGTGGCAAAGCTATCGGCATATGGGCCGGCGTTGCTGGTTTGGGCATTGGAATCGGACCCTTGACGGGAGGATTGCTGCTAGAAAACTTCTGGTGGGGTTCGGTATTCTTCATCAACATCCCGATAGTTGCAATCGCGCTCATGGCCGGATTGATTCTCGTGCCCGAAAGCCGCGACCCAAATCCAAAGTCGCTCGACATTCCCGGCGCCATACTCTCGATATCCGCCGTTACTACGTTGGTGTACTTCATCATCGAGGCACCGGCCCACGGTTGGACCAACGGCTTCATCATCTCCGGTTTGGTCGCTGGCGCGACGCTGATAGCCGCGTTCATCTATTGGGAGGACAAAACCGACCACCCCATGCTCAACCTCGAGTATTTCAAGAACCCAAGATTTTCAGCAGGAGCGGGTGCAATCTCGATCGGGTTCTTCGCACTGTTCGGCATGATTTTCGGCATGACGCAGTACCTGCAGTTTGTCCAAGACTTGACTCCTCTTGAAGCTGGTTTGCGGATGGTGCCAATCGCTCTCGGAATGGCGTTCGGCGCGGGCACCAGTCATCGATTCGTCGGCAAATTGGGCACCAATAAAGTGGTCGCGGCAGGTCTCGTTGGGTTGGCGGCGATATTTGTCACGATTTCGTTCTGGCAAACCGATACAAGCTACTGGGTTATCGGCGCAACCTTCTTCTTCCTCGCTTTCAGCATGGGCAATGTGATGGCGCCATCTACCGACTCGGTGATGGGAGCGGTGCCGGAAGCGAACGCCGGCATCGCTTCCGCGATGAACGATGTCACTCGTATGGTGGCTGGGGCGTTTGGAGTGGCCGTCGTCGGTTCAGTCATCAATACCGTCTTTGGTTACCGTATGTCGGAGGTTGTGGCAGGTTTACCAACGGAGGCCGCCGAGGCCGCGAGTGATTCGGTGGGTGCCGCGTCAAGAATCGCCTCGATGCTGCCCAGCGAAATCGCCGTCGGTTTGATTGCAACCGCAAAGTCAGGATTCACCGATGCGCTCGGCGTCGCGGTCTTGGTGGCTGGCGCAATAGCCGTAATCGGTGCAGTTCTGGTCGCTCGATTCATGCCGGCGCGCCACTTGCCAGACAATGCCAACGGCTGCGCGGGAGGCCAAGAGGTCCGTTCAGACCGCGCAGAAGACAAGGCGGAGACGACGTGATGACGGCGTCAGAAGAGAAACCATCAACACAAGGTACTCCAAAACGAGGCAGGCCCCGTGACCCCGAGGCCGACCGGGCGATCATTCGCGCCACACTCAAACTGCTGACGGAACGGGGTTATGCCGGCATGTCTGTGGAACAAGTCGCTTCCGAGGCGAAGGTCGGTAAAACGACGATATATCGGCGTTACAACTCGAAAGAGGAGCTCGCGGCGGCGGCGGTATCGACACTTAAGGCCGACCGGGGTGCACCGTATGACACCGGTTCAGCTCGGACCGACATGGTCGAGATGATCATTCAGAACCAAACCATGCTCGAACGCGGTCCCGGTTTCGCCATGATCAGCGCGCTGCTGGTGGAGGAACGTCGCAATCCTGCTCTCTTCGAAATTTTTCGCGAGCGGATTATCCGGCCACGCAGGGACGACGCGATCAACGTCCTTCAACGCGGCGTGGAACGCGGAGAGATACGCGCGGATGCCGACTTGGGGGTCGCGGTTGAAGCGATTATCGGCTCGATTATTGCAAGACACATCTTGGGAACGCGTGAGTCGCGGGACGAAATTGAACGCACGGTCGACACCATCTGGAATGGATTGGCGAACAGGCCTTAAACCCGATAGCGCTGTAACTCCACCATTGAAACGCAGCCGGTCGCAGCGGGGCGCTAAAATCACCTCACCGGCGACCCCGAGACCGACCGCCACGCCGAGACCGACCGCCACGCCATGTCCGGAAGCAATATGGTGGTGGTGCCTTTGATTAGATGCGCGGCGCGGTCACTAAATCGGCCGCAGTAAAGAGCGAAGAAAGTTGGACAATCGCGAAGAAAAACTCACGACACAAACACCCCCGTACGGCATGTCAAATCCCGTTGACGGGTACGTGTTCGCGTCGCCTAAACGACGGGTGACGGCGGCTTTCGTCGATTGGGTGATCACGCTAGCTTTAGCCGTGTTGCTGGGTTACGTTTATATCAGTTGGATTGTCTACGACAACGGAGAACACCCGACCGGGCAAGTTGCACTTGGCATAGTTTTCATCTGGCCGCTGGCCACGTACGTGTTTGCGGTGATCATTCATATGGTGTTCGCGTTCGGTATCGGCGCGGCGGGCGAAACGCCGGGACAACGTTGCCTGGGACTCAGTGTCCAGAGGACCGACGGCTCACCGGTCGGTCGGAGACGCGCATTGTTTAGGGGGTTTATCGGCAGTCCGTGTGTGCTGACGCTTTCCTTGGCCTCCGTGCTCCTCGTGATCCCATTTTTTTGGAAAAATTGTTCGACGTCCCGGAATTTGGATGGGTCCCGTTTTGGTTTTTCGCAATGTTGGCTGTCGCTGCGGCTCCATTTTTGTTCGTTGCGAACCATGTCATCATGTCTGGCGACGCGAAACACCAGGGAATCCACGATCTGATCGCGGATACCTTTGTGGTTAAAATTCGAACCACCGGTCGATAGTAGGCGATGGTTCGATGGGCAGAAATGCGGGTGAGAAAGCAATCGGGCGGCGAACGCGAGGCTGACGATGAACAGTAAATGCGGGATCACACCACCCGAGGCTGAACCGCAAGATTACGCGTCGACGTGGCGGCGGGTAACGACCGACTTGATCGACCACGCCATGTCCAGAAGAAATATGGTAGTGGTTCCTGTGAACTGACGTGCGACGCGGTCACTTGATCGACCGCGCTACTGGGTGAAGATACTTGGACAATCACATAGGAAATCTCACGACGGAGACACCCTCGCACGGCACGCCAAGTCCCGTTGACGGGTACGTTTTTGCGTCGACGGGGGCTCGCTTTAAATCCAGCGCCGTCGACTGGGTTCTGGCGGTGATGTTTGGATCGGTATTCGCGTTCGCCGTCTTGTATCGGATGTCCGAGTTAGCGTCTGACATCGGCTATTTCGACCACACTGTCGGCCTCGGTGTGTTTCTTAACTTCGTGCCGTTGACCTACTGCGGGATCGCGCTCTTCTTGAATTTGGTCCTGCCGATATTTTCGTGGGGACGATCCACGCCAGGGCTCTCGCTGTTTGGCCTGACAGTATTGAAAGTCGATCATCACAAGGTCGGTCCAATACGGATCTTGGCGCGGGAGTTTTTGAGGAGGATCTACCTGGCGCTGCCTTCTGCGATCCTTTTGACGGGTTATACCTTCCAGTACCGCTCACTCTATTTGGAATCCATTCAGGATGATCCTTCGCCGATACGCCATTGGATCGAAGGACCGTCAGGAGACTGGGCTACGGCCATAACAGATGATTTGGTGATCATCGGCTGGTGTTCAATGTTTCTGGGTTGGTTAATCGCGTTTTTCGTCATTCTGATCAACTACATATCGATGGATGTAGATTCGAAACGCCAATGCTGGTACGACAAGTTGCTCGGGACGGTGGTGATGAAGCGAAACGTCTGAAATCGAACAGATTTCTTTTCGAGTGCCCAGTGCGCCAACTTTCGAGTCGATCCATATACGTTACGAGGTCCGCGTTCGCAATTCGAAACGCAGTCGGCGAAGCGGGAATACTCCAAGTGACATCGTAGGATGCTGGCAGAAACTCGAACCAGACGGATGGGCGTACGGCCATACGCTAAGTTAAATATCGCTCTTTGCTTTGCAGTTTCGGCCATGACGTGGTTATCCGTTACGGCTCACCACGCTATCCGTAAGTTCCCATATCATGCTGTTTGAATCGGAACAAGGCGCGACATTTTAAGCGAGGATATCGTAGTTTCTTCCTAAAATATCGTCGCCACTAACCAAACTGATTCCGATTACTCTTACATGCGCAATTGATCGTTCGGTTGCCCTCGACGTTAGCCATTTGCTGGCCCTAAGACAAGATCAATTTAACCCGGTTCATGCCAGATAGCCGCGATGGCCTTGCGTTCTCTGGCGACCCTTCACCGCGCTTGAGGGGGTTAAACATCTTCAATTGATTTGACCCGCCTTTGAGTAACATCTTCGAAGATTCATCCTCGGATTCGCCGTTCAAACCAATCTCTTGACCATCACGAACGACGGCGCCTCAATCATCTCGATGGATCCGTCGCCGCGCTCCCGCTGCCAACGGTCCATGACAACGTCGCCGCATTTCCGGAATCCCAGCCTGCGGTACATCCGGATCGCGTTCTCGTTGTCCGTGGCTACTTCGAGGTTCACTTCGTCCAGTTTTCGATCGGCCGCTATGGCTTCGACCGCCTTTACCAACTCAGTGCCCACGCCGTTGCGCCGGAAGGTAGAGCCAACATCGAGTGCGAAAATACGCAAAGATCCACGCCTTTGAAAACGACTTCCTCCGATGCTGACGGTGCCCGTCACCTGGCCTTCTTTCACTGCCACAAGCATGATGCGAAATCCGCACATGCTTTCCTCCAGCCGTCGTTTGACCTGCGCAGCGCCAACGCCGGGTCCGAGTGCATCAGTCAATGATTCCAAGTCATGTTCTGTCGCAACTCGGATTTCAATCCCCGTTTTTTTCGATTCAAATGTGTACTGCATCCTTGGTTCACCCGGCGACCACCCTTTACCGTATACGGCATCCATTTTGCGATCCGGACAATACTCAACAAGTCAGCACCGTGATCGATTATCCAATCCCTTATTTGAAGGTCGTCCTGACACGTACGACAGCGATTCACCCGCGCTGTTTTCATTCCGAACCGCGTGGTTCCGTCTATGTCGGATCATGGGTCGTCGCCGACGAATATGACCTGTTCAGGAGACGTGAGAACGCAGCGGGAGCCCACCGAGACTGTTGCAATACCCCCATCAATCTGGCGAAAGCGGTAGCCTCAGCGGACGCAAACTCCATCCCGAAAGGCAAGCCAACAGGGGACGCCGCGCAAATCCCAGGATCGCGGACCCGTTCGGGACGTTGCCCAATCACCCCGCAGGGGCAGGTTTCAATCATGCCTTGCCAACCAAACCAACACCATCCCATCACCGCAGTACACTTATCCGCCACAAACATTCCCCACTCCCGTTCGACGGGAGTGGGTCAAAACCACGGATACGGCCAAAAACCTCCACCAAACCGCCGGCCAACCAACCAACCACCAACCCCAACCACACTCCATCCTTCCAATCCTTTCAAATCCTAGTTAAAACGCAGCTGATCGTTGCTGCGCGCTAAAATCACCTCATCGGCTACGTAAAATATCCCTCGCCGTCTGGGGCGAACGTTGCGACCTCTGACGCTCCAAGTGTTTCTGGAGGCGCAAGTGTTCCAATCGCGAGTGGTAAAGCCGAATGACTGAACAATGTATTTCGACCGACGCTTATTCAGCCTGACGCGTGGTGTAAGACTCCGCATCGTCGTTGCCGCGGTGCTCGGCCTGATCGCGGTCGGGGCCGGTGTTTCGCGACTAGCAGTATCCGGCGTCATCATCTACCGTGTCCTTGCCGGCGAGGCGAGCTTCGCGGCGCTCGCCATGCCGCTATTGACGATTGCGGGGCTGATCGTCATCCGGAGTCTGTTTCAGTACTGGCAGAATGCGGTTAGTCATCATACGGCGAACATCGTCAAGATCAAACTTCGACACGACGTCTACGAGCACGCGCTGGAGCTCGGACCGGGATACGCAGATCGAAACCGGACCGGCGATGTGGTTCTCACTTTGGTGGAGGGCATCGAGCGGTTGGAGACGTTTTTCGGACAGTACCTGCCGCAGTTCATCATCTCCGCGGTGGCTCCGGTCGCCATATTTGCATACATGGTGACGCTTGACGTCTATATCGCGCTCGTATTCCTCGTTTTCGCGTTCCTCACGTTGATTGCGCCGTGGATGTTCCATCGTTGGAATCGGGAAAGCAGCTTTAGACGTCGTAGGTCGTATGGTGAGTTCGGTTCGGATTTCCTCGACAGCGTGCAGGGTCTGGCGACGCTGAAGGCGTTCGGCCAGAGCAAGCGCCGGGGCAGAGATCTGGCGCAGCGAGTCGACCAACTCTACAAGAGCACGATGGGAGTGGTAGCAGCCAATCAGACGACGAGCGCCGCATCGATCTTCTTCATGACGACAGGTGCCGCGGTCGCGCTTGCCGTTGGCGCGGTGCGGGTGAGCAACGGTGACATGGAGCTGCGACCTTTGTTGATCGTCCTGATGCTCGGGGTCGAAATCTTCAGGCCTATGCGCGAACTCACCAACCTTTATCACATGGGCATGAACGTGATCGCCTCCTCGCAGAGCGTGTTTGGGATTATCGACGAACCGGTCACAATTCGAGACCCTGAAGCGGTCAAGAATCCTGCGGTCGCAGACATCGCACCGGAGGTCGCGTTCAAGGGCGTGACATTCGGGTACGACGGCGGACACCGGCCAGCGTTGGAGGACGTGTCGTTCGAACTGCGCAGGGGCGAAACGCTAGGTGTCGCTGGAGCGAGCGGAGCTGGGAAGTCCACTCTCGTCTCGTTGATGTACCGGTTCTACGATCCTCAAGCCGGATCGATCAAACTCGGCGGCCACGATCTACGCGAACTTCCGCTCAGCACGATCAGAGAGAACATATCGGTGGTCAATCAGGACACCTACCTTTTCCACGGAACGGTCGCCGACAATCTGCGTTTCGGAAAACCGGACGCAACCGTGCAGGAATTAGAGGACGCCGCCCGTGCCGCCAACGCCCACGAATTCATCTCGCGTATGCCACAGGGTTACGACACCGTGGTCGGCGAACGAGCGGTTCGGCTATCCGGCGGGCAACGGCAACGGTTGGCCATCGCACGGGCGCTATTGAAGGATGCTTCGATCTTGTTGCTTGACGAGGCGCTCTCCAGCGTCGACGCCGAGAACGAGTCGGTAATTCAAGAGGCGCTCGACCGGTTGATGGAGAACCGGACGACGTTGGTCATTGCTCACCGTCTTTCGAGCATCATCAACGCCGATCGAATCTTGGTATTGGAAGATGGCAGGGCGGTGGAGATCGGGACGCACGCTCAATTGATCGCGGCGGATGGTACGTATGCTGGTCTCATGCGGCAGCAAACGGAGGTGGGTGCCGGCGAAATCGACGCCATTTCCGTCGAGATATCGCCACCGGCCCACGTATCCGCCGTACATGAGCCAGTTCTGCCGCAATTTTCTACAGGTCATCACCATGCGCCGCCATCTCGCCAAGCGGCAGATCATGATGAAGTCAACATCCGATCGATGGCGGTTTGGATACGTCTGATCGGTCTGGTCCGTTCGGTGAGGTTACAGTTCTTGGGCACGCTCGCGTTCGGCATGCTGAACCACGGCTCGGTCATCATCCTAGGCGCGCTCACGGCGCTTCTCGTCGGAGCCGTGTTCCGAGACGAGCCATTGTCGACCCTCGTGATACTGGTGTGCATATTCGCCCCGCTATCGGCTGTACTTTTCTACCTAGAGTCTTGGCAGGCGCACGACATGGCGTTCAAGCTGTTAGCGAAGATGCGAATCGACCTTTACGACAAGCTCGAGCCGTTGGCACCCGCGTACATGGTCCGTCGTAGGTCGGGAGACTTCGTCAGTGTTGTCGGAGGCGATGTCGAGACGGTGGAGTTTTTCTTCGGACATGCGGTGACGCCCATGATCGTCGCCGTATTGATACCGAGTGGTCTGCTGATTGCACTGACGGTTTTAGCTTGGCCGATCGCGGCGGTGTTGGCGCCGTTCCTCGTGGCGGTGGCCGTTAGCCCGTACTTCGCAAACACCCGAATCGAGCGCCTCGGCGACGAAATTCGCGGGCGTATCGGCGACATCCACGCCTACATGGTCGACAGTATTCAGGGCATGCGGGAGATATCGGCGTTCGGACGGGGCGCGGATCGGAACGACGAACTGACCGAGAAGGGTTGGGCATACGCCAGTAACTTGGTCAGGTTCCAGAAGTCGCAGGCATTCCAGATCGGGTTCATCGAGGCAATGATGGGTATCGGAGGATTGGTAGTCCTCGCAATGGGGGTTTGGTTGGTGCTCGAAGGCCGACTTGAACGGATTCATCTACCTCTCGTCAGCGTGCTCGCACTGGCGTCGTTCAGCCCGGTTACCGAGCTTGCGCGCACGATGAAACAGATGATGGAGACGCTCGCTGCGTCGCGCCGCATACTCGCAATTCACGACGAGGTGGTCCCGGTGCAGGATGGCCCGGGCATCGTGGAAGACGTCGATGACGGTCCGTCGACGAGGCCGTCTGTTGAGTTCGATGAAGTCGCGTTTGCCTATTCGGAAGGCGATCCGCAGGCGCTCGCTAATGTTTCGATGGGAATTGGATCGGGGCAGACTGTGGCGATCGTGGGTCGCTCAGGAGCCGGCAAGACGACGATCGCGTACCTGATGATGCGCTTTTGGGACCCAGACCATGGCGAAATCGAACTGGAGGGTCACGGGTTAGAAGAGTTCCGCCTCGACGATCTGCGGGGACGTATGGCACTAGTTGCGCAAGATACCTATCTCTTCAACAACACGATCCGCGAAAACATTCGTTTAGGGCGGCAGGATGCCACCGACGCAGATGTCGAAGAGGCGGCGACGCAGGCGAATGCGGCTGAGTTCATCGATTCTTTCCCGGACGGTTACGACACGCGCGTCGGTGAACGCGGCATGCAGCTATCTGGCGGTCAACGGCAGCGTATCGCGATCGCCCGCGCCATCCTCAAGAACGCGCCGGTGCTGATACTCGACGAGGCCACATCCCATCTCGACGCCATCAGCGAGGCTACTGTAAGAGACGCGCTAAAAAGGTTGATGGAGGGCAGGACAACGGTCGTTATCGCCCACCGATTGTCTACCATTCGCGACGCGGACAACATACTGGTTCTCGATGATGGACAGGTGGTCGAGCAGGGCAGCCACGACCAACTCTTGCATCGCGGCGGTCTGTACGCGCAATTGGTCGCGGCGCAGATGACGGGGGTTACCGGTGGAGGCGGGTAGATGACGCGGTCATCATTCGCGCAAAGCTGCGTTCGTAGGCGAGCGGCTTAACGTGCTCCTCTTCAAGAGTTGCATCTCTTTTGGAGATTTCGAGCGTTTTCGTTTTTTGGCTACCAAGCCAGGGCGTAACATGCGCGGCGAGGATCGCCTGAAGACGCCAGCACGCCGGTGTCCGGATTCCGTGTCGAGACCGTGGCACCTACTCCGGCACCGTCGACAATCACGATCTGATGGCCCAACGCGGCGAGTTCGTCGCGGGTGCTCTGTGGAATCCCCGATTCAACGGCGAGCTGTGCCGGGTAGTACGCATGAGGAAAGAAGCTGTTGAGGACGCTGTTGCTGGCGAAGCGGGGTGCTTCGACGGCGGCTTGCGGATTCATCCTCCAGAGGAGGCTGTTGAGGATTAGCTGCGTGTTGGCCTGCGCCTGGTGGTCGCCTCCGGGACAACCCACGGTCATCACGGGGACGCCATCCTTGGACACGATGTAGTTGATCAGGGTAGTTCTCGGACGCTTGCCAGGTTCGAGGCGGTTGGGATGACCGTCTTCGAAGTTGAGCATCTCCATTCTGGTGCTGATGGCGCAGCCAAGTTCAGGGAAGAACACCGATTTTGAGAATGAACCTCCAGAAGGAGTGGCCGCGATCATGTTTCCTTTACGGTCGATTGCCTGTATGTGTGTCGTGCCGTCTTCAGCGCCACTCGTTACGTCACTGCTAGTGGTGGCGATCAGCTCCTTGGGGGATGCGGCAGCACCTGAGGCGGTCGAGTATCTCCACGGGTCGCCGGGTTCTGGGGTTTCGCCAAACGCGCGGGCCGGATCGATCAACGAGGCACGTTCGCGGGCGTATTCCTTTGACAACAGGCCGTCGATCGGCACATTGGCGAAATCCGGGTCACCGTAGTACGCCTGACGGTCGGCGAAGGCGAGGTTTAAGGCTTGGCTGACGGTGTGGATGTATGCAGTTGAGTTGTGTCCCATCGCTCGGAGGTCGAAGTTCTCGAGAATGTTGAGGGCCTGCATCAAGACGGCGCCTTGCGTCCATGTTCGTTGGCCGTGGATTTCGTGTCCAAGGAAGCTGGTCTTGATGGGGGACTCGTACTTTGCCTCAAAGTCGGCGAGCGAATCCATGTCTAGGATGCCCCCGACTCTTTCGCTGCAGTCGGCGATGATCTGCGCCACTTCGCCGGTGTAGAAACAGTCACGGGCGGCGCGTACGCCTTCTGCTCGGTTTCCCTCAGCTGCGCTCTCGGCTTCGGCAAGCTTCCGCAACGTCGCGGCGATTCCGTTCTGGACGAGAAGAGAACCCGGTTCAGGAACTGCGCCGTTGTCGAAGAAGACGTCGGTGCCGCCGGGCGGATACTGCTCCCACTGGCTCCGGGTGTTTTCGCTGCCGATGCGTTCGACCATGTATTCGTAGTTGGGGATGCCATGCTGGGCGTAGTCGATGGGGGGCGCGAGCACCTCGGCGACGGTTTTGGTGCCGTATCTTTCGAGCAGCGAGAGTAGTGCTGCTACCACACCCGGCACGGTGAAGCTGAGATGCGCGAGTGGTCCGGGACCGGTTGGGATTTGGTCTTGACCCTGAGAGCGGTACCATTCGACGGTTGCCCGGTTCGGAGCGGTACCCTGACCACTCAAAGACAAGAGGTCTCCGCTCTGGGCGTGATAGAGCATGAACACGCCCTCGGCACCCAGCGAGTACGAAGCGATCGGCTCGACCACGGCGGCGGCGAATCCGGCCGCGACCAGCGCGTCGAAGGCGTTGCCACCCGAAAGCATCATCCGCATCCCCGCCATCGACGTCAGGTAGTGGCCGCTCGATATCACCCCCTGCGTTCCATAGACCACCGGCCGGCTCGTCGCCGTCCACGCAAGGTGATCATCCTCAATCGTCGAGGCGTTGTCCGAGGTTGTCACTGGATCCTTCTTACTGCTTGTTTTAGGACGGTTCAAGATCGTCATTTATCCGCCAACCGAAAACCTGCGCTAATGCTGCACCTGAACGTCATGCACCTGACAGACTCAAATCGCAACTAAATCGCTCTGCCACTAGGCGCAGATCAAGTTGGCCGGGTACGGTGGACTACTCGGCGCTTCGGTGCTTTTGGATTAGGGCCGCAACGCGGTGATCGACCTGACCATTGAATTCGCGCTTGGCGTCGGAGAGTGCGATTCCGAGGTGCGTGTCGCGCAGAAGTTGGTCGTACTCAGGAGTCTGAGAATAGCTCTCTTCGAGCTCATCGAATAGGGCGTCAAGCGCGTCTTTTTCAAACATGGTGTTTCAGCGAACAGACAAGCTAGCGGTAGAACGGAGACGGTTATGGTTGGCTACTCGTCGGTACGAGAGACGCCCTCCTTGACCACACGCGTCAGTTCTTTGGCGAATTCCAAAGCCTGATCGGCATCGGGAGTTCCGTTCTTCTCCACTTTCTCTTTGAATCGATGGAAGAGGTGTTCCTCTTTAGTGCCGTGCGGAATTTCAAACTCCTCGCGCGTGAAGTGCGGCAGTTTGCCGGGCCCGAAGTAGCCCTTACCCCGCAGTTCGTAGCCCTCGAGGTTGGGCGTTCCTTTGCCGAGGATCTCGCTGGTCTCTACGTAGTGCTCCATAACTGGCTTCATGCCGTATCGTTGGATCGGGCAGACCTTCATGCAGACGGCGCAGCCCTCGTAGGTGACCATCACGGGTCGGCACCTGTCATAGACAAGCTTGTTCTTCTGTACGCCGCGGTACCAGACCTTTTCACGCAGTAGCGCGCGGGCGGGACATCGGACGACGCATACTTGGCATTCTTCGCAGAACTTGTTGATGCCGTAGTCGACGGATTCGTCGTACTGGACCGGTGCATCTGTCGTGATCAGCATCAACCGCGCTCGCGATCCGAAATAAGGTGACAACAGTTGTCCATTGGCACCGAGTTGACCGAGGCCGGCATTGACGAAGAGCGGTATGAAGACGCCGCTGTTGTCGTTGGGGCTATGGATCTGCGCGTGGTATCCAAGTGCGCGAATGTTGTCTGCGAGTTTCAGCGCGAGTGCTCCGGCTATCTCGTAAGTGCCGAAATGAGCGAACTCGGCTTCCAAGCTGGGAATGGACTGGGTCTGGGAGTAGTCCTGTTCGAGCGCGAGGCAAATGGCGTGGCGGTATTTGACCCAACTCTTTTTGCTGGCGTAGGTGTATCTGCGGTCGTATCTCGTGAACCCGACTTCGCCGAAGCCTAGTTCTCTTGCCTTCGAGCGGATGTCCGCGGTGACGTCTCGCCCCGGTTCGGGCTCTGCAGTGGGCTCGATATCACCGGAGACAGCGGCCGCTTCGATGAGGGGTTCGGTGACCTTGTCGTGCTTTTTCCGGTAGTCGTAGACCTCTTTGATGTAGACGGTCCACCCCCAGTCGCGGTCGGCGGATTTTTCGACCGTCTGCGACTCGACCGGGTATTCGCGGCTGTAGTAGCTCACATCACCGTCGATCGTCGGTGAGCCGGGCACCGTGACGAGATCTTCCGCGACAGGTATCTCCGTTTCCGGATCGCCTTGCCGGTGTCCGGGCCTTGTTACGACGTGGTGTACTGCCTTGCTCATCTCTAATCCCTTATCTGTTGGGCGTACGTTGTGGCGCATTATAGCGCGTCGGGCCAAACGTGTCCCGAAATCAGCACGCAATCCGTGCAAAGAAACCTGGGATACGTCGGATTTCGACGGAGGACATCTGTCGCAGAGGACATCTGTCGTATGAGTCGTAACGGATGGGCGAATCCGGCGAGTTGGATGTCACTCTACACCTTTAAAGATGTACGACTTCAGGGTGTCGCGACTGGTTCATATCAGTCGTGAGATTCCAATTCGTAAAGATGCGTTCAAAGGGCGCGGGGGATAAAGCGGTCTATAATGACGATGAAACTATCGCATCCGACAATTCGGACAAGATTGCACGATAAAAATCGTTTCATTTGGTGCAAAGGAATGGTGATGCTCAGATTTGCGGAGGAAATCGTCCTGCTGTTGTTGAACGACGATGATGGTCGTTTTGCGCGGGTCCCCAACGTTTCTCTGGATTATGCGCTGGCTGGCGGAGTGTTGATGGACTTGGCGCTAGAGAACCGCATTGACACCGACCTGGAGAAACTGGTTCTAATCGATGCGACGCCGACCGGCGATACGCTGTTGGATCCTACGTTGGCCGAAATCGCTGAAGGCGGTGAGAATGATGCCCGCTACTGGGTCGAAAGAACGGCGGTTCGATCAGATGCTTTCCGCGAAGAAGTTTTGAAACGGCTCGTAGGCCAAGGCATCTTGGAGCGCGAGGAAGACCGTTTCCTTTGGGTTTTCAAATCTCGGCGTTATCCAATGGTCGATGGCGAAGTCCAACGCGAAGTTAAGTTGCGGATCATGGGCGTTCTGTTCAGCGATGAAATTCCGGACCCTCGCGATATTGTCATCATCTGTTTGGCCGACGCTTGCGGGATATTCAAGAGCATATTCTCGTCACAAGAATTAGATGCCGTCGCTCCCCGCATCGATCAGGTTCGAAGGTTGGATTTGATTGGTCAGGCGATGACGCAGGCCATACACGATATCGAACTGACGTTAGTGTCTTCGCTCCAACCGCACATGTACTGACATCAAGACTCAGGACGCCAACCGAGCACTTTTTGAAGGTTGGTGAAGTATTCGGCGAATGCTTGACGTCCGACCACCGTCGCCTGGATCCATGTCCGAGGTTTTTGGTCGTGGAACTCCTTGGTCACCTGCAAATAGTCGGCGTTTTCGAGTTTTCGAAGGTGAGTGGTGAGATTGCCGCCGGTTAGTCCGAGGGTTGTCTGGATGAAGCTGTAGGTTAGTCGACTGTCGTCAGACTGCGAGACCAAGAGGGTCATGATTCGCAGACGGACGGGTTGGTGGATGATCTCGTTGAGGCCAACGGGTTCGTTGTCAGTCATCGAGTGCCGCTTTTTCGAAGCCAGATTGCGCCGGCTCCGATGAGGATGAGCATCAGGACCGCGGTGATAGGATATGCGTCTTCACCGGCGAGGTGTGCCGGGATGTAATAGGCAGCGGCGATGCCGATGCCGAGGAGTGATACGGCAAGTCGAGAGAACAGTCCAAAGAGGACGTATCCGAGGGCGACGATGCCGATGGCCACGCCCGGGATGTGTTGAGCGGTGTCCGCAGAGGTCCAGAGACCGGATAAACCGGGTATGAGCCACGAAGCTGTCGCGACAGTCATCCAGAAAGAGAAGACCTTAAGACCGACACGCCGTGCGGTGGCTCGATCTGCAAGTTGTCTGGAGGCTCGGGTTCCGATGATGCTACTGGCGACCATACCGATGATGATGAGTCCTCCCCAAACCGGAGCGCGGAACCATGGGTTGTTGACTACGAAGTCGGATGCGAGGCTAGCGATGGCGAATTCGGCGAGGAAGCCGATAGCGGTGAGTGCGCCCCAGACGAGGAGGATGGTTGCGGTTCCTGCGAGGTACATGGAGCTTTGAGCTTGGCTCAAGGTGCGGTGGATGGTGCTCAAGCTGGCTTCGGGAGACAAACTATCGGGTTCCTGATGCGGGTTTGGCATGATGTGTCTCTTTCTGGTTGATTGGCCTGGTGGCCGTTGGGCAATGTGAATCGTACCGCCGGGTTGGTGCGATGACGTTGCAATCGGGCGGACGATGCATAGCTTGCATTTTCGATACATCGATGTATCATTGTATTGCAAACTAGTTTGTAACACAAACCAAAGACGACGAAGGAATCATGATCGTGAATATTCCCGATCCAGTTGCGGTGCAGGTCGACTCGCTACGAAAACAGTATGGCGACGTGATTGCCGTGGACTGTGTGAGTTTTGAGGTCGAACGGGGCAGCGTCTTCGGCATGATAGGGCCGAATGGTGCGGGAAAGACCACGACTATCGAGTGCCTGGAAGGATTGCGGCGTCCGGACAGTGGGACGGTTCGCGTCGCGGGTTTGGATCCTTGGGAGGACCGTAACGAGGTTACCCACAGGATAGGCGTTCAACTGCAGGAAGTGGGGATCCCGTTGCGAATGAAGGCACGGGAGGCTCTGCAACTGTTCGCGGTGCTCTACGAGTCGTCGATACCGTTGCCGGATTTGATCGGCGAGTTGGGCATTGAGGAATACCTGTCGAAACCGTATGGCGCTCTCTCCGGCGGACAGAAGCGCCGACTAAACATTGCCCTCGCGTTGGTGGGAGACCCAGAAATAGCGTTCTTGGATGAACCGACAACTGGCCTCGACCCTGAATCAAGATTCCAATTCTGGAATTACATCAGGCGGTTAAATGCCCGTGGTATGACCGTGGTGGTTACCACGCACTACATGGAGGAGGCTCATGAGTATTGCGACATCGTGATGCTGATGAATGAGGGCAGTATGGCCGTCTGTGGACCGCCGGATCGCGTCATAACGGAGTCAGGGCTGGCTGCTCGCGTTGTGCTGCCGAGATCGGTACTGCGAACCGTTGACGATGGCGACATAACGGCATTGCCAAGCGTCGCGTACGTTCGCGTAACGGAAACGGATCAGCACCTATACGGCAACGAGGACTTAGTAGCCGACGTCGCGGAGTATCTTCGGCTTCGCGGAGTATCGCCGGGATTAATGCAGACGCGTCCAGCCAACCTGAACGATGTCTATTTTCTGAACGTAGGCAGAGAGTACCCGGAAAGGGGATGAGAATGAACTTTATCGCCATACGATGGCTTCTCTACAACGAGGTCCAACTGGCGCTGCGGGAACCAGCGGTTATCTTCATGTCGTTGATACTGCCCATGGCGATATTCCTCGCCCTCGGATTCTCGGTTGGTGGCTACGAAATACCGGTGGAACGGGCCGCAGGCGACGTGGCGACGTTTCACGTCAGGGATGTTCTGCTTGCGGGCAACATCGCTTGGGTGACGGCGGCGTTCGGCATCGTTTCGTTGCCGCAAGCTCTGGTTGAGTATCGCCAACACGGAGTATTCAGGCGATACCGCGTCACACCGATGCCGTCTTACATGCTGATCATGGCACCGTTGGTGGTTGGCGCAGCGGTCATCCACGCGTCGTTGGCTCTGATGCTAGTGGTAGGCCATTTGGTGTTCGACATTCAGTTCGCCGGTAACTTCGTGATGGTAATGTTCGCAATTATTGTTTCGTACATTTCGTTCGCGGCAATTGGCGCCGCTTTGACTGCACGCGTACGCAACGTCAAGACTGCATTGGGGTTAGGGTTCTTGTTTTTTGCCCCAATGTATGTTCTCAGCGGGACGTTCGGCCCGCGGGAGACCTTTCCGGACGCGCTGCGATTTATCGGAGATTGGTTGCCGCTGACGCATGCATATGATCTGCTCACCTACCTTTGGTTGGGAGGTACTTGGGAGGTTGAAACGACGATTGGCGTGCCCATCTGGGTTTCCTTCGTCTACCTGGGCGCGATAGCGGTGGCATGCGGTGCCGCCAGCGCACGGATGTTTCGATGGGAATGAGCAGTAGCAACTATTGCGCGAACTCGACCACAGCGATGTCGCGGACGGATGGCAGCGGTTTTGGAACGGTCTCTTTGTCGCGCTACCTTAGTTGCGGGTTTCTCGGCTCTTGATTGCGACGAGCACTTCTTCGACGGACATTCGGCCGATCGGGCCTGAGGCATACATCGATCCGAAGATCACGCCGCCGCGAGAGATCAGAAGTTCGGTGGGTTGCATGTAGCGACCGTGGTGATCTGTAGTCCACCAGGCGCCAATCGGATCGAATTCGTTTTCGGTAAGGCCGTATGCGACGGGAAAGGTTAGGCCGAGGTCGTCGCGCATGAATTTAACCTCCTCTAGCGTGCCGACGGTAGCAGCTACGACGGTGACGCCGAGGCTATCGAGTTCGTCGAGTTTTTCTTGGTAGCTGACCAGCTGCCTGCGGCAGTAGCTTCACCAAGCGCCGCGGAAAAACAGAAGGGCGATGTATCGGGTGTTCATGCCTTTGGGAAGCGCCAAATCATCGCCATCAACTAGGCTGAAATGGAGTTCCGGTAGTCGGTCGCTTTGTTGGAGTTTTTCAGTCACTGCGTAATCTAACCCATCGGTTGAGTGCGTCGGTTTGGCTTAGGTGATGAACATAGGGCTCAAATTTACAGGATACGCAACGCGACCGTGCTGGCTTCGTCGACGTCTTTGACGAATTGGTCTTCGGGAACTTTATCGAGAACGCCGAGCGCCCGCAGTGTGATCTCGGGTCGGCCAGCAAGCCCCATGACGATGGTTTTGGTTTCCTCCGAGTTAGCGACATCGATCATCTGTTCGACGACGAGCGCGGCGCTATCGTCCACATAAACCGTGTCGGAGAAATCGAGGATCACGACTTCGTGCTCTCGGATATCTTCGCTGATTGTAGTTATCAAGCGATTGGAGGAAGAAACGGTGAAACTTCCACGCAATGCGACCATGCCGACGCGCGCGGAGTATTCGTCGATTTCGGACGTGTCGACTTTTCCGGCGAAGAATATTCGGTCGAGCAGGGGTACCGAGATAACACTGTCGAGCTCCAATCGTTCTAGCGCTCTCGCGCTGGCCATGCCAGCAACGATCAATCCGATGGCGACAGCGGTAACCAAATCGAGGAAAACGGTCAATCCCATGGTGACGATCATGACGAGCAAATGCTCTCGTTGAACGCGGTGGACGCGAGTAATGAATCTCCAGTCGATGATGTCCCATCCGACTTTGATGAGAATGCCGGCGAGTGCGGCATGTGGAATCGCCTCTGCGAATCGGCCTGCGCCCAATATTAGAGCCACTAAGATCGCGGCTCGGATGACTCCTGATATCTGGGTGCGCCCTCCGGCGCGAATGTTAACGACGGTTCCAAGAGTTGCTCCGGCTCCAGGAAGGCCGCCGATAAACCCAGCGATCGTGTTACCGATGCCTTGACCGATGAGTTCTTTGTTCGGATTGTGGCGTGTACGAGTTATAGCGTCGGCGATCAATGAGGTCAGCAGACTGTCGATGGAACCGAGCAAGGCGATGATTAGTGCGGGTTGAATCGCGGTTACCAAAAGGTGCGTCGATAGATGCGGAATTAGGATCTCGGGCAGTCCAGAGGGCACATTGCCGATGATCGGGACATCGGTGAGCCACAGCACGCCGATCAATGAGCCGGTTATCAGGGCGGCAAGGGTAGGTGGACAATACCTGCTGAGTCGACTAGGCCAGAGCACCCCGACGACGAGTGTGACTGCCGCGATGACGACGGCACTGATGTTGAAATCGTTGATGGCGTCCGGCCATCCTTGAATCGCGGCAACGGGTCCCCCAGTTGCGACCGCGGCGCCCATGAAGGGAAGGGTCTGCATAACGATGATGATTACGCCGATGCCGGACATGAAACCGGAGATTACGGAGTAGGGAGTGTAGGCGACGTATCGACCGACCCTTAGGACGCCAAGCAGGATTTGAATTAGGCCAGCCAGAATGACGATCGTGAAGGCGTCGACGAGGTTGTCAGCGTGGGCGGTAACGATGACCGCCATTGCGACTGCCATCGGGCCGGTAGGTCCGGAGATTTGCGACCTCGTGCCCCCGAAGACGGAAGCGAAAAATCCAACTGCTATAGCACCGTAGATGCCGGCGACGGCTCCGAGGCCGGAGGCCACTCCGAATGCCAACGCAACTGGAAGACCGACTACAGCTGCGGTTATGCCGCCGAAGAGATCGCCACGAAACGTCTCGAGGTCGTAGCTAAAAGTGAATGATGGAATGAATCGCTGCAATTCGGCTCCTGGAGTGATCGGAACGCCCATCAGATCGCGCATCGCCATTTTACGCGTATATCGTTAACTGTGGCAATCAATTGGAGCGTGTTTTGTGTAATTAGTACGCGAATAGCGGTCGAAGAGGGTTTGAACGGTGCCGAGTGAGTGCAGATTCGTAGGAAGAGCGTACCGATGTGGTATATTGCTAATCAATAACCATCACGCGTTGTGCTCGCATTTGCGGTGGTTTGATGCCGCAACGGGCATGATTCGAGAAACCACGCCATGGCCGACCGCATATTAGATCGTGTTGACGCTCCTGACGACCTCAAAAGCCTATCGCTGGAGGAAATCGAACAGGTTGCGCAGGAAGTTCGGGATACGATAATCTCTGTGATTTCCGAACGCGGAGGTCACCTCGCATCTAACTTGGGCGTCGTTGAACTTACGTTAGCGATGCACCGGATTTTCGACAGTCCCAAAGACAGCTTGGTTTGGGACACGACGAATCAGCTTTACACCCACAAACTGGTTACCGGTCGCCGTGATGAATTTCAAGACATTCGGTTGGCCGGCGGACTGTCGGGTTTTGGGGAACCAGCTGAGAGCCCTCACGACACTTTGTGCGCCGGGCACGCGGGCACTGGTTTGTCGATCGCCTTAGGAATCGCGCAGAGCGCTGCGAATCAGCAGAAGGACTCCTGGACTGTCGCAGTTGTTGGCGACGGGGCGATGACTTCGGGTTCAAGCTTCGAGGCGTTGAACAACATCGTCCATCTGAATCCGGGCAAGATGATCGTCGTGCTTAACGACAACGGAATGTCGATCTCTGAGAACATCGGCTTCCTGACAAACTGGCGCAAACGGCTGATTACGCATCCTGAATTCCAGTCGATGATCAATCGCATGAAGTCGATATCGCAGCGGGTGCCGACGGGCGAGTTGATGTATCGGATCGTCAAAAGATTTAATACTGGCCTTGCCGGTTTGATCGTCCCGACCATGTTTTGGACCGAAATGGGTTTCCAGTACTTGGGACCGATCGACGGACACGATTTCAAGCAGCTTGAGGAGACTTTGAAGCAAGCTCGAATGTCGACGGGTTCAGTGCCGTTGATTCACATCGTGACTCATAAAGGCCACGGATTCGAGCCGGCCGAGGATGATCCAGTAAAGTTCCACCAGCCGAGTTCTCCACTCGGTGACTCGTCTGGGGCGCCTACATACTCGAAGGTGTTTGCTGAATCGTTGTCGAAAATCATGCGCGACGATGATGCGGTGGTAGGCATCAGTGCTGCGATGCTTGAAGGAACCGGTTTAATCGACGTGATGCGCGAGTTCCCGGATCGCGTCTTCGACGTGGGCATTGCGGAGCAACACGCGGTGAGCATGGCCGCAGGTATGGCATCCAAGGATCTTAAGCCGTTCGTATCGATATATTCGACATTCATGCAACGGGCTTTCGACCAGATACTTCATGACATCTGTCTGCAAAATTTGTCAGTCACATTGATCGCTGATCGCGCTGGCATCGTGGGTGAAGACGGTAAAACCCATCACGGCGCGTTCGACATCTCCTACTTGCGGTGTCTTCCCAATGCGGTAGTCGCAGCTCCTAGAGACGAGAATCAATTGCAACATTTGGTCTATACGTCTTACCTGCACGATGGCCCATTCATGATCCGCATCGCGCGCGGGGCGGCCGTCGGGGTGCCGATGGACGAGGAATTGAGGGAGCTGCCCGTTGGCAAGGGCACTGTGATTATGGATGGCGAAGACCTTTCAGTGTTCGCGCTTGGCAAGTCTTGCAACGCGGCGGTCGAAGCCGCGGACAAGTTGGCCGAGTACGGTGTTTCCTGCGCGGTCATCGATCCGATATTTGCGAAACCGCTTGATGTCGACCTAATCATGGAGTCAGCGCGCAAAACTGGCAGGGTATTGACCGTTGAAGAAAACGTGCTGGCGGGTGGTTTCGGTTCGGCCGTAATTGAAACTTTGTCAGACGCCGAGATTGAAGGCGTTGCGGTTCACCGGATTGGTATGCCTGACGCTTTCGTGGAACATGGGACCGCAGTGGATCAACGACGCCAATTGCAGTTGGACGCCGATGGAATCGTAGAACACGTGCTCGACACATTCTTCCCAGATGTCGCTGCGCGCGTGCGCCACGGCGGCGCTGAGCAGGGATTGGCCGCGACGGCGTAGCTGCCATCGTTTGAGTGCAGTCGCCGTTTGCTAGGTGAGTTGGCTGGCGTCCGATTATGTGATTGGACGATGAAACGTTAAAGGTATTGGCTCGCCCATCCGAGGCCGGCCTGTGTATCGCCAGCCGGAATGTATTCCGCGCCGATCCATCCCGCGTAGCCGCTGGTTTCGATGTGAGCCAACACGAACGGGTAGTTGATTTCGCCTGACCCGGGTTCGTGTCGGCCCGGATTGTCTGCGATCTGGACATGGCCGATCAGGGATAGCATTTGTGAAAACTTGGGGGCGAGATTGCCTTCCATGATCTGCGTGTGATAGACGTCAAACTGCAGTCGAACGTTTTCGCGCACTGAATCTCGTACCAACCTTGCACCGTGGGCGGCCCTAGATACGAATGTCCCGGGGACGTCACGGGTGTTCAGGGGTTCGACGAGCACGATCGCGCCGACGCTGGCTGCCGCATCGGCGGCGAAGCGTAAATTGTCGATCATTGTCTTTTCGGCGACCGCGGGATCGGTGCCGGCTTCAGGGATTCCAGCGAGGCAGGTGAGCCGTTCGCATTCGAGGGCTTTCGCGTATTCGATTGCCAAACCAACTCCGTCTTGAAACTCGCCGACTCGATCGGGTTGGACCGCAATCCCTCGATCGCCGGTTGCCCAATCGCCGGCAGGGAAATCGAACAGCACTTGTTGTAGGCCGTTGACTTCCAACTGTTCACCAATCGCGTCGACGGGGAAATCGTACGGGAAGAGATATTCAACTCCTTTGAATCCGCAGCGGCGAGCAGCCGCGAACCGGTCCAAAAAACCATGTTCGTTGAACATCATGGTGAGGTTTGCTGCAATTTTGAGGGTCACGTTCGCTGCTCCGTCAGTGGAATTACGGTTCTTGGCGATGACATCGATACAAGGTTACACGTGCGTCATCAACCGACGATCAACGAGTAATTCAGTCCGCATGAAACACCTGGCGATGGCGACGGTGATTCGCGCATTTGCGTCGAGCAACGACGCGAACCGGATTAACTGCTTAACGCAGTTTTGGGGACCTCTTTAGTTGGATCGTGGAACGGCGCTCTGGTTACGGCCGCGTTAACGATGCCGTCATTGGGTAACCGCACTCTGACTTCTGTTCCGATTCGCCAATGGGTCCTAGGCATCACGGCAAGAGCTATGTTCGAACCATTGCTGGGAGACCAAAACGCGCTCGTGACATAGCCGACATCGTCTCCAGTTTCTCGATCTTTAACGAGGTAAAAGTCTTCGTTGTACCAGGTGATGGGTTTTCCGCCAAGTTTGAGGCCGACGAGGCGTTGCTGGACACCGTTCTCTTTGATTTTTCTGAGTGCATCTTTGCCGATGAAATCGGATTCCTTGTCAAGGTCCACTTGCCAGCCGAGACGGACTTCGTACGGGTTGTTCTCGATGTCCATATCCTGTCCATACGATAGGATTCCTGCCTCCAGTCGCCGGATGTGACTAGGAGCAATTACTCGAAGGTTGAACTCCCGCCCTTGCTCGAGGATGTAGGGCCAAACGTCGTCTGCGTGCAGCGTTGCATTGTGCAGATAGATTTCGAAACCGACCTCCGCTGAGAACCCAGTTCGAGAGATCGTGACTTTGTGGCCGTTCAACTCGTCGTGAATTAGTCCGTAGTAGGGGATGTCGCGAATATGGGGACCGAACATCCTTTCCATCAACGACACCGACTTCGGGCCTTGGATTTGCACCGGCGAGACATCGATTTCGTGTATTTCGACATTGAAATTCGCGAAAAAGTTGACGCCTTGAGACCACAAAAGAACATCAGAGTCGGAGATGCTGAACCAGAACTCATCATCTGCGACGCGTAACAGCACCGGGTCGTTCACGATCCCGCCGTATTGGTTGCACAGGATTACGTACCGGGCTTGCATGGTCGGTATCAACGAGTGAACATCGCGGGTGATCAACAGATTCACAAAGTCCGCAGCGTCGGGCCCTTTGATCTGGATCTGGCGCTCGACCGCGACGTCCCACATGCTGACGTGTTGTGTGAGGTATTCGTACTCCGCCATCAAACCGCCGTCTTCGGGCTTGATGTATGCGCGCGGGTGGTACAGGTGGTTGTAGGTTGTGTACGCCCAACAACCGGCCGCTTTTGACAGATGCCACCAAGGTGACTTTCTGATCCTGGTGGAGATGAGTATGCGCGCATCGCTGTTACCGCTTTGCCGAAGGTTTATGGGCCAATGCCGACGCTTGAGGCCGTCGATGGCGAGTGTCTGTGCCAACTAATCTCCTCCGAGGGATCATGACGAGCAGAAATTGGGCGCGATGCTAACACGATGTGTGAGTTGATGCTCGACGCCTTAATTCATTACGTGCTCAGGATCTCAACTTCTTACCGCTGGGGTCGTACAGTGGGTCATTGCGTACCGTGGCTTTGAGCCGTTCTCCGAAGTAGAGTATGTCGACGTTGGTTCCTGGCTCAGCATGGGTATTTGGCAGATAACCATAGGCGATGCCGCTTCCAATCGTGTGTCCGTAACTTGCGCTGGTCACGTAACCGAGGACACTGGCGCCGTCTAGGATCGGTTCCTTGCCCATAACCACGCGACCAGAGTCGTCCAAAGTTAAACAGGCGAGTCTGTTTGCCGGACCCATTTCTCGGAACTTTTCCAACGCAGTTCTACCGATGAAATCCCCTTTGTTCATCGCCACTGCAAAATTGAGGCCTGCTTCGAACGGGCTGAACTCGGTATGGATGTCATTGCCCCACAATCGGTAGCCTTTTTCGAGACGCAGCGATTCGAAAGCTCCGGAGCCAGCAGCGATTAGTCCGAGTGGTTCGCCAGCTTCCCAGAGGATGTCCCACAGACGTTGCCCATGTTCGACGTGTGCGTAAATCTCCCAACCGAGTTCGCCGACGTATGAAATGCGAAGAGCCAACGCCGGAACGTCGACGATCGTTATCGGTCTTGCTCTCAGGTATGGGAATCCGGAGTTGCTAACGTCGTCATCGGTTACTGTGCTCAGCAGTTGGCGCGCTAACGGTCCCCATAAACCGATGCAGGACCAACCCGATGAAACGTCGTTGACAGTGGCATCGGAGTCGTGTGCTAGTTTGGATCGGATCCACTTGAGGTCATGGCGGGCCATTGAACCGCCAGTAACTATCATGAATCGGTTTTCACTCCACCTTGTTACCGTCAGATCGCATTTGATGCCTCCACTTGAAGTGAGCATGGAGGTGTACGTGACAGTGCCCACCCGTCGGTCCATCTGGTTGGCGGTCAGCTTCTGTACCGCACTGAGTGATCCTTTCCCTGTCACATCGAAGATCGAGAATGGCGTCAGGTCGAACATGGCGACACGCTCGCGAGTAGCAACGTGCTCGGCCGCGATGGTTGGTGACCATTCGCGCGCTTCCCATCCTTCGCGAGACGAACCGGCAACGTTTAGCGAATCGAGTAGATTATCGTTGGCGCTGTACCACTGAGGGCGTTCCCATCCGACGGTTTCGAAAAAGACGGCTCCGAGTTCTTGTTGCCTCGCGAAGAACGGCGTAACGCGTAGGTTTCGGGGAGCCGAAATCTGCTGCAACGGATGAATAACGTCGTAGACCTCGCGATACTGTTGCGCAGCACGAGTTCGGACATAAGACCGGCTGTAGGCGTGAGGATGGAAACGATCGATGTCGCACTCACGCAGGTCCATGGTCGGTTCTCCGTTGACGATCCACTCGGCGACCGCTTTGCCAATGCCCCCGGCGTGAGTTATCCATACCGCCTGCGCGGACCAGAAACCGCGTAATTGAGGTGCTTCGCCGAGGATTGGGAAGCCGTCTTGCGTGAAGGAGAACAGGCCGTTGAACCGCCGCGTCAAACCGGCGCCGTTGAGGCACGGCATTACTTCGCCGGCCGCTGACAAAGCGGCTTCGAAGTGGTCTTCAGTGAAAGGCATCTCGGCTGGCGGCATAGGCGCGTTATCGTCGTCGCCAATATCCTCGGCATCGACGATCAGCGGTTCGTGCAGGTATGACCCGATTCCGAAACTTTCGCGCTCCTGCCGGAAATACATCGAGCGATCTTGGTGGCGGACCAACGGCAACGAAATGTCAGAGGTTGCGCCCGCGAGTTCAGGCACGGGTGCGGTCACGGCGTAGATGTGTTGCATCGGCGACAGGGGTATTGGCACGTTGGCTAAGGAACCGATTTTGGGAGCCCAAATTCCGACCGCTGATACTACGATATCCGTTCGGATACTGCCTTGGAGGGTCTGAACTCCATGTATGCGACCGTTTGACACGTCGAATCCGGTTACTTTGACGCCTCCGTGGAAGGATGCCCCGCATCCGATGGCCGCACGTGCCATGGCTTCGGCCGGTTTGGTCGCAGTGGTCTGGATGTCTGACGGAACATACAATGCGCCCAAGATACTTTCAGACAGCGTTGGCACCAATTCGCGCGCTTCATGAGTGCTGATCAGATGGGCTTCGACACCCCAACTCAGACCATAACCCGCCTTGCGTTTAAGGTCGGTGAAACGTTCAGGGGTCCATGCCACTTCGAGACTGCCCACCGGGTTCGTGACCCTTTGGCCGTCTAGTTCCAAACGAGACCATTCATCTACTGTGTACCGTGCGAAACTGGCCATAGTTTTCGACGCGTTGATCTGAAAAACTCCGCCGGGAGCGTGGGATGTCGAGCCACCTGTTTCGAATAGGGGCCCTTGGTCAACAACGACGACGTCCCGCCAACCTAGCTTCGCAAGGTGATATGCGACGCTGCAGCCCGCTATCCCGGCGCCGATGACTACAACTCTCGCGTGAGTTGGCAATGAAGTTTCGGTCATGTCAGTTCTTTACCTTGTTGCCTGTCGGATGTTATTCGGTACGTTCAACTCTTGAGAGTAGCCAATCCTGTAAAGCGCAGGATCGCGCAATCGGCGGAATTGTTCGGGCAGTGCAGCGATATTCCACGCGACACGTTCCCGAACGGTTTCGATCGGGTCCATTGGATTCAACCGTTCGCCGGACTGCATAGCTGTTCGAAGCATCTGATGTGGGAACCCATCGGGCACGGTGGAAATGGCTCTCGTCAACACGTCGCCACACATCAAACCGTGTTGGAAGCGCCGAAAGATCTGCTTGGCCCAAGGTCGTGTCGCTTTGGCGGCGCTCAGCTTCGTGACTGGACGACCGCCGATTTCGACGAGTTTATAGACCGAATCGATGTATGGCGCGTCTGCGGACGTTCCGTATCGCGTTCCCACTCCAAATGCATCAATGGGCGCACACGATTGGACCAGAGTTTCGATGCTGAATTCGTCCAACCCGCCGCTCGCCAGAATCCGAACATCTTGCAGTCCTGCCGAATCGAGCATCGAGCGCGCCGATCTTGACAGCTGGTCTAGATCCCCACTGTCCAAACGTATGGCATTCACAGCATCGCCGCGAGTTCGGGCGGTCTGAGCGACACGGATTGCTCTTTCGACGCCTGTAAGCGTGTCGTAAGTATCAACAAGCAGGGTTGTCGTGTCTGGAAACTCGTCAATATATGCGTCGAATGCCTCGCGCTCGTCGCCGAACGCTTGAATGAATGAATGCGCCATAGTTCCTACCGCGGGGATCTCGAACATCGCGGCGGCTTTGACGTTGCTCGTGCCGGCAAACCCAGCGACGTAGCCTGAACGTGCGGCCTGTAAGGCTGCGTTTTCTCCGTGAGTTCGCCTTGTTCCGAAGTCGACTACTGGCCTGCCAGACGCCGCTTTAACCAACCGAGATGCTTTAGTCGCCAACAACGATGAGGTGGTGACGATATTGATGAGCATCGTCTCGACGATTTGGGTTTCCAAAAGGTTGCCGCTCACTTCAAGCAGTGGCTCGTCCGCGAAGACAATGGAACCTTCAGGAACGGCGCGGACGTTACCGGTAAATCGAATCCCGGACAAGTGATTGATGAAGTCGTCGGATAGTGGCGTGGTTCTACGTATCGCCTCAATATCGCGTTCTGAAAACCTAAAGCCGTTAAGAAAATCTAGGGCGTCATCGATACCGCACGCGATGTAGTAACCGCGGTCACTCGGATATCCGCGGAAGAATAGGCTGAAAGTCGCACGATCCTTCATGCCTCGTCGCCAAAACACTTGGGACATCGTCAACTCGTAGAGATCGACGCTTAATTCGCCGCGGAATCGCATGACCATGTGACCGTTAGGTGTCTGCCACTCGTCAGATAGCTGAACGTGGCGTTGGTGCATACTTTAATCCTGACAACGGCGTACGTCGCCGTCTGCGACAACAATCGAGCGGAGAAACCAGATGTCTGTAGCTTTGGAAACCGCGTTCGCGATGGATGCGGCAAGCATCAAGTTCGGATTCGGCATTACTTCGGAGCTCGGGTTCGAGATGAAGCGGCTCGGCGTCAAACGTGCAATGGTCCTTACCGATCAGTCGCTGCTCGAATCGACGGCTTTGACGACTTCGTTGCAGTCATTACGAGACGAGGGCATCGAATGTATCGTGTTCGCCGATGTGAGTGTGGAACCGACTGACGCGTCCATCGCAGATGCCATCCGATTTGCGGAGCAAGGGGAGTTCGACGGATTCGTGGCGGTCGGCGGCGGTTCCGTAATGGACACTGCTAAGGCTGCCAATCTTTATGACACGCATCCCGCCGAGTTTCTCGAATACGTAAACGCGCCGATAGGCCGCGGCACGCCAGTCCCCGGCGCGCTGAAACCGCTAATTGCAGTCCCAACCACTGCCGGAACGGGCAGTGAGACTTCGGGCGTGGCGATATTCGATATGAAAGAGTTGCACGCGAAGACGGGAATCGCCAACCGTGCTCTGAAACCGCACATGGGTCTGGTGGATCCTGAGAACACGCGATCGATGCCGCGCAACGTGGCCGCGTTCAGCGGTTTCGACGTGCTTTGTCATGGCCTGGAGTCATATACCGCGCTTCCGTACACACGGCGAGAAGCGCCGATCGATCCGGCGCATCGACCGGCGTATCAAGGGTCGAATCCAATGAGCGATGTGTGGGCTGCGAAGGCGATCGAGATCGTTTCCCAAAACATCCGGCGCGCTGTGGACAATCCCGAGGATGACGAGACGCGCGCCAACATGTGCCTCGCCGCCACGGCCGCCGGAGTCGGTTTTGGAACCGCCGGCGTCCATCTGCCTCACGGGATGTCGTATCCAGTTGCGGGCAACGCCCGAGATTTCCAACCCGAGGGTTATCCGACCGAGCACGCAATCATTCCTCATGGTTTGTCCGTAATTCTGAACGCGCCGGCGGTTTTCCGGTACACGGCGTCGGCCAACCCTTCGCGACATCTTGAAGCTGCTCGATTGATGGGCGCGGACATCGATGGTGTGGACGAAGAAGACGCTGGCGAAATACTCGCAGAGCAGATCATCCGACTGTTGCAGGATCTCAACATGCCCAATGGATTGTCGGACGTTGGTTACGACGATTCGGACATCGATGCATTCGTTGCCGGAACTCTGCCGCAGCACCGCGTCACCAAATTGGCGCCTAGGCCAACGGGAGCGGACGAGTTGCGGTCGTTATTCCAACAATCGATGCAGATTTGGTAGGTGCGACGATGAGCGATTCAGGCGGCGAGCGTCGGCGATAACATAGCCGTAATCGACCAATCCCAAAGGAGGATGCGATATGTCGAATATCGTGCAGAGAGTTGGCGCAGCGTTCCTGGTTCTCACATCGGTCGCGGTGTTTTTCAACTTGATACTCACGCCGGTGTACCACGACGGTTCCGCGGAGTACCCATCGTGGCAAATCCTCAACTACTTCATGGCTTTAGCGACACTTTTGGCATTGCGTGTCGGTATTGATCGGCGCCGCGCGTTGGGTGACGAGGCGAGCACTGTGGAATATTTGCGAGCCAGTTTCGCGTTTTATGGTGCCATCGTACTCACGATGTTGTTCTTTTGGGAGTGGTTCTGGACGTTGAACCCTGACAGCGAAACGGGTGACGCGGTTACCTCGCACCTGATCTACTTCCCAATAGTCGATGCGCTATTCGTCGTCGTCGCATTTTCCAACGGCCGACACCTATGGAACGTCGCACGTCGATCAGAGAGTTAAGAAATCCTCACCGAGTTTTGTAAAGCATATGGGCGCGTATTGCGGATCGAATGTGTATCCAACAATTCGTCCGCAATTGCCTGTGACAGTCGACTGGATCGATGAACAACAATTCCAAGAGCGTCGACGCAGACGTGCTGACCTTGTTCAGCGAACCGGTCGCGAACTGGTTCGGCCAACGCCACGGCAACCCTACAGAGCCACAGCGAGAGGCTTGGCCTCTCATCAAACAGGGCGATAATGTACTGATTCATTCGCCCACGGGCTCCGGTAAGACCTTGGCGGCGTTCCTATCGGCGCTCGACGAGTTGTACTCGGATGTTTCGGTGTCGAAACTGCGAGGGATCAGGACGCTCTACATATCCCCGCTGAAAGCGCTCGGTTACGACGTCGAACGTAATCTACGGGAACCGATGCAGGGCATAGAAGAGGCGACTTGCGATTTAGGTGTCAGTGTTCCCGAGATCCGAGCCGATGTGCGTACGGGTGACACGCCATCTTCGGCGCGTGCGCGAATGCTTCGGAATCCGCCACAGATCCTCATCACAACTCCCGAATCCCTATACCTGATACTCACATCGCCCCGCGCACGGGAAATCCTAGCCACCGTAAAGACGGTCATCGTCGACGAGATACATACTCTGTGCGCGAACAAGCGCGGAGTACATCTGAGCATCTCGCTTGAACGGCTCGAACAGATCGCGCCGGATTTCCAACGGATAGGCCTGTCGGCGACACAAAGGCCATTGTCTGAGGTGGCGCGTTTGCTGGGCGGGCAGTCGGTTGAACCCACTGGGCTGGACGATTCGGATGTTCAGATCCGCCCACGGCCGGTTTCGATCGTTGACTGCCCCGGTTCTAAGCGAATCGAAGTCAGCGTTCACGGTATGGCTGAGGCTCCCGGAGCTGATCCAGGTTCGATCTGGCCAAAGTTGATTCCCGAGGTCTTAAACGATATCGACGCTCACGACACTACGCTCGTGTTCGCTAACAGTCGCCGTCAAGCTGAGAACACTGCCGACAGGTTGAACGCCGCACATCTCGCTCGCGAACAAGATGGCGATGATGGACAAGCTGTAAGTATCGGATTTATCGGGTCCGGCGTTGAAGAGGGGCCGTTTATGGCTCATCACGGCAGCCTATCCGACACGATGCGCCGGCAGATCGAAGAACAGTTGAAGGCGGGTGATCTGCCAGCACTAGTTGGGACCAGTTCGCTCGAGCTCGGCATCGATATTGGGAGTATCGATCTTGTAGTTCAACTCCAATCGCCTAAGACGGTTACGCAGGGCTTGCAACGAGTTGGCAGAGCAGGGCACAGCGTCGGTGCGACTAGCTACGGGAAAATCTACGCCACTCACCCTGAAGATTTGATTGAAGCGGTGGTCGTGGCCAAAGGAATGCAGGAACGACGAGTCGAAGAGGTCAGCGTACCGCAGAATTCCCTTGACGTGCTCGCGCAACAGATAGTCGCCGCCGTTTCGGTGGAGGATTGGGGAGTGACGGATCTTTACCGCGTCATTCTCGGAGCGTATCCGTATCATGATCTCGCATACGGCAGTTTCGAAGGTGTGGTGAAGTTGGTGTCGGGGCACTACCCGCGAGAGCTGTTTTCTTCCTTGCGCGCTCGCGTTCACTGGGATCAGACCCGAAACGTGTTGCAGCATTTGCCCGGCACCAGGATGATGGCGATCAGCAACGGAGGAGCCATCGTGGACCGCGGCGCGTTTTCGGTCGTGCTGCCGGACCGCAAGACGCGTATCGGCGAGCTGGACGAGGAGTTCGTGTTCGAGTCGGGCGAAGGTGACGCTTTCATGTTGGGCAGCCAAGTCTGGCGGGTGACGAAGATCGAAGATGATCGCGTAATCGCCGAACCCGCTCCTGGAGCCGCACCTCGGATGCCGTTTTGGCGTGGCGATTTCCCATGGCGTCCGCTCGACCTATCCGAAACTTTGGCAATGTTTCGCGCCGAGACTGCGCGGCGGATCAGGCCATACGTCGATGATGAAACCGCTGCGCCAAGCGTGATGCGGTGGTTGCGAAAAGAGTATCCGGTTGACGAAGTGGGCGCGAGACAGATCATCGACTACGTTCGTCGACAGATCCGATGGTCGGGCGATATTTCGTCGCACAAAACTGTCATCGTGGAGACGTATCAAGACTCTATCGGCGATTTAAGAATCGTTGTGCATTCGCCCTTCGGCGGAAAAATCAACGGACCGTGGTCGGTGGCCATCGCACGTGAGTTGCTACGCCGGAAAAAGGTTGAGCCACAGGTGCAGGTCTCGGATGACGGGATCATGTTCCGGATTCCGCAGTCCGATGACGACACGCCGGTCGATTTCATCGGTCAGATGACTCCTGACGAAGCCAAGGAGCACATCCTCGACGGCATGATCGATTCGCCGCTGTTCGGCGCCGTGTTCAGACAAAACGCATACCGCGCCTTGTTGTTGCCAAGCCCCGGCCAATTCCGGCGCACGCCGTTCTGGCTCCAGCGTTTGCGATCTAAGGACCTGCTCGCGATCGCTAAGTCATTCCCCGATTTCCCGATTGTGCTTGAGACATACCGAGATGCCCTTGAAGATTACATGGACATGCCGGGCTTAGAGCGGATCCTTGACAAGATCCAATCGGGAACTATCGAAGTGAAGTACGTCGAATCGGACGTGCCTTCTCCCGTTGCCCGGGCGCTGGATTACAACTTCGTCGGCTTCTGGATGTATCAATGGGATACTCCGAAAGCCGAGCGCGGGTTGCAAACGTTGAGCATTGACCGGGAAGCGCTCGCTCAACTCTTCCGCAATCCAGAGTCTGCGGGGTTGCTCAGACACGAGGCGATTGCAGAGATTTCGTCCGTCGCCGGTCGCTTAGCCACAGGCATGAAGGCGCGGACCGAGACCGAGTTGGCACAACTCTTAGGAGAGATCGGCGATCTGACGGACGGAGAGGTCGCCGATCGCAGTGCCGGCGAATGGCTCGACTGGATCGAGTCTCTTCGCTCCCAAGGGCGGGTTGAATCTGTCGAGTTTGTCGTTGATGGTCGAACGGAGAATCGATGGGTCGCTGGGGAGATCGCCGCTGAGTACCGAGCAGCGATGAACCACCCGTCCGACTTTGCGGCGGTCAGAAAGGTCGTCGCGAGGTTCCTAGCTCGTAGCGGACCAGTGTCGGTTGCGGTATTGCAAGCGCGGTATCCAATCGATGGCGCGGCACTGCACGACGCTTTGGATGAGATGATGTCTGATGCCCGCGTGACGAACGGATATTTCACGGATCCAAGTGTCGAGGAGTGGCTCGACCTCGCTACGTTGGCGCGTATCCAAGGACGGACGCTGGCGATCCTGCGTTCTGAGGTTGAGCCGTCTGATCCACTGAGGTACCAAGCAGCATTGCTTGAAATGCACGGCATCGCAAACCCCAGCGACGGCTCGGCCGCGGAAGCGACGGCCACGTCGATAGGGACCTTGTCCGGAGTTCCAATACCAGCAGAACATTGGACAAACTCTGTTTTGCCGGCCCGTGTCGTCGATTTCAAAACGGTCGATCTGAATGATCTGATCGAGGGAGGCGAGTTTCGTTGGGTGTTCTGCCAGGATCAGTCACGACAAACTCGCAGCATCGCTCTGGTGCGCCCCGGCGAAGCGGGACACAATTTACCCGGCGAGACATTGGACAGGATCCGAGGGGGCCGCGACGGATTGACGGGTGAGGCATCGAGGGTTTACGACTTCATCGCGCGAGAGGGTGTCGTCGACTCTGAGACGTTGCTTTCTGGGGCAACCGGCTTGACCTCATCGCAGTTGGCATTGGTGATTAGAGACCTGGCGTTAAGAGGACTAATAACCGCTGATTCTTGGCCTGTTGCGATGGCCATTTCGAGATCCATGTCGGTATGGACCGCCGGGACGTCAACGCCGGTGACCGCGGGCGGGCGTCCCGGACAGCATCGGAATCGCCGTGCGGTTCGACGTCAGTTCGGGCACCGATTGCGAGAGACGCAAGGCATCTTGGCACCCGGTGTCAACTGGTCGGCGACCTCGAGATTCTCGTTCCTAGGTCCGGAATCGGCGGCAGGCCAATTTGCCGAAAAGCGAGCGGAGCAACTTTTGCGTCGTCACGGTGTGGTCACGAAGAGATCGATCGAACTTGACAATCTTGGTTGGGAGTGGCGTCCGATTTATGCGGCCCTCCAGCTGATGGAGTTGCGGGGCTCGGTTCGCAGAGGTTATTTCGTGGTGGGTTTGCCCGGGGTCCAGTTTGCGAACGCTGACTTCGTTGACCGCATGCGATCCATGGGCGCACAACGAGACGCCGAGCGCCCTTCAGTGGTGACCGCGACGGATCCGGTGTACGTATTTGACCGCAAGTTGGCTTCGGTTGCGCTCTCACCGGCATCGAACCTGCTCGTATTGACCCGGAACGCGAGCACACGGGTAGTCTTCTTAGGCGGACGACCGATCATGGTTTCATATTCCGACGGAGCGAGCATTGAAACAGATAGTGCGCCAGCTGATGAGATCGAGCTTGCTCTGTATTCGCTCGTCAAGTCGATTTCCGAGATGTCGTCGACGAAGCGCGTCGTGATTTCACGGTGGAACGGCAAGACGGTTGTCGAATCAGGCGCTGCCGAAATGCTCGCGAACGTCGGATTCCGACGTGACTACCCGAACATGGTCTTCGACGCTCTGAGCGCGGCGACGGCTGGGCGTTAGTCGGATCGACTGGCGTTGGTGATTGGCGGCGGCGAACTTGGGAATGGTATTGATTACATGCCGTCGACTATTACGATGTTCGTGTTGGAGGACGCGCTGAGCATATCTTTGAGTGCGCAGAATTCGGTGGAATGTGCCCACGGTTTGGCGGCCTCAACGTCGGGGAATTCGATGACTACGAGCCGACTGGAAGTCCAATCGCCCAGTACAACCTCTATGTCCTCGCCGCGCACGATGAATTTTCCGCCACGCGACTCAACCGTCGGATCCAACTTGGCCCGAAATTCTGCGAAGAGATCCGCGTCTGTGATCACTACATCTGTTATTACGTAGGCTGCCAATGTTCAACTCACTTTCTCGTTCGAATTGTTTCTTGATATTGCCACCCGGAAATTCGAGGACCCTGAGATCGGTTCTCAAAGCCATGTTACGCGTAGCGTAGCGTCGTCAAATCTGCATCTGAACGCGGGTCGAGGGACGGAGGATCGACGTAGTGAGATTTATAAGTATCAGTAGGTGACATCGAAAGGAATCGATCAAATCATGCGCGACACAAACGTAGCCACCCCGGTTGCCGACGCTGGCAGTTTCCAGTACCGAATCATCGGCGACGACCTCCAGATGCTCGAGATTCGCCTCGGACCGGGCGAAGAGATTATCGGCGAAGCCGGGGCGATGATGTACATGGAGCCAGGCATCGAGTTTGAATCCAAGATGGGCAAGCGCCCCGGCGGCGGCGGTGGTGGTTTGCTTGGTGGCATAATGAATGCCGGCGCGCGGATGTTGGCGGGCGAGAGCATATTCGTAACGCACTTCATGAACGCGAGTAGGGAGAGCCAGATAGTGGCTTTCTCTTCAGAAGCACCCGGAAAGATCGTTTCCATCGATCTAAGCGCTCTTGGCGGTACGGTGTTGGCCCAACGCGACGCGTTTCTGTGTGGATCTTCCGATACCGGGATCACGGTCGCGTTCCAACGCAATCTCGGCGCCGGGTTTTTTGGCGGTGAAGGTTTCATCTTGCAAAAGGTGCAGGGCAGTGGACACATATTCATGTCGGCCGGAGGCACGATAATCGAGCGCGAATTGCGCGGCGAACGACTGCGTGTCGACTCCGGGTGCATCGTTGCGTTCCAAGACGGGATCAACTACGACATCCAACGGGCGGGCAATCTCAAGTCGATGCTGGCCGGCGGCGAAGGTCTATTCCTCGCGACGTTGGAGGGGCATGGCAAGGTCTGGTTGCAGTCGATGCCGATCGGACGGCTTGCGCATCACATCTACTCGAAGATGCCGAGCAGTCAATAAAAAAAACGTAGGTGGGTGCGGCGCTCTCTACCTCAGCGAGGAACGAGATAGAGCGCGTTCGATTTTCATGACATCGTCGCGGTTGCGATTCAACGCGATTTGCTGTTCACCAACAGGTAGCTGGTGCTGCGACCGCCAGCGGATCCGCGCTCGAGTACGCCTTTGGCGATCAAGTCGGTGATGTCTCTGAGGGCGGTGTCCTGCGACGATCTGGTCATCCGCGACCACTTGGTAGAAGTCATGTTTCCTTCGAAACCGTTTACTAAACGGCGGAGGACTTTACGCTGGCGGTCGTTGATTTCGACGTCGGTCAACCCGTCCCAGAACTTGACCTTCTCGATCACCGACGTAACGGTGCCATGCGCGGATTCGATGGCGCGGCCTAAGCAATCTAGGAACCAGACCATCCAATTGGTGATGTCCATCGCACCTTTTTGGGTGAGTTGCAAGATTTCGTAGTAGTCGGTTCTTTCTTTGCGTATCTGGGCGGACATGCTGTAGAAGCGCTGAGAGATGCCATCGGACCTAGCCAACGCCAAATCCGCAATCGCTCTGGCGATGCGGCCGTTGCCGTCGTCGAAGGGATGAATGGTTACGAACCACAAGTGAGCGAGCGCGGCTTTGAGTATGTTGTCGGATTTGGTGAGCGCGTTGAACCAAAGCAAGAAGGCTTGCATTTCGTGTTCAAGCTTGTCTTCCGAGGGCGCTTCGAAGTGGATGCGCTCGCGACCGGGGCGGCCGGATACGACCCGCATCGGACCTTTGCCGGGTTTGCGCCAATCGCCGATGGTGATGCGGCCCATGTTGTTCCATCCGGAGGGGAACAGCAGCGAGTGCCAACCGAAGAGGCGCTCTTGGGTCAGGGGTGCGTAGCAATTTCCAGCTGCGTCGATCATTAGGTCTACGATCCCGTCTATGTTGCGCCGGGATGGTATAGGGCCTCCGATGTCGATGCCAAGGCGAGAAGCGACGGACGACCGGACTTCGTCGGCGTTGAGGACCTCGCCTTCGATCTCGCTGGTTTTGACGACGGTATCGGTGAGCGCGTTTAACTCGGCCTCTTGTTTGAGGTCGAAACCGATCTCCGCCATGCGGCCGAGAAGGAGGCCTTGTTGATGCCTTATCTCGGCGAGTTGGTCGATGATCGCTTCCTGGCGCCAGGTGAAGTTGGGCCAGTCGGGGAGTTGATGTATGTAAGTGATGCGGAGCATATGCGGATATTATACAACGTATTCTCCGTATACGGCAATAAATACCGCAAAATTGCGGAGATTAAGGTTGCTATTCTCCGCATCCAAGTAGCCCAATGAGCCGCGACTGCGAGGCGGCTAGCTACGCGCCATCTCGTTGTGCAGGATGCGCATGATCTGGTGATGGCTCATCCCGTCGTCTTTGAGTTGGGTGTAGCGCGCTTCGTCGATGTTGCTCCGATCCAAGAAACCGCGGATGTCGTATCGACCCGGCTCTTCGACCACAACTTTGCCTTCTTCGATCATGAGATCGAGCGGGTATTCCTGCTCTTCCATTGGTAGGAAGATGACCTTGTTCTGGCGGGCGGATTCGTACATCGCCATCATGATCTCCACAGTGTCGCGAGCGATGTGTCCAGCGTTCCGATGTTCCGGACCACCATCCAACCAACGCACCAGTTCCTCGACCTGTCTGGCGTTCATGTTTCCACCGATGGCCTGGTCGCCTTCGACGAGGTCGAGTTCGACATCTTGCCAGCCATTGGTTTCGGCATTGAACAGCTTAAGGATGGTCTCACGGACGTGCAGCATTCCCTCCGTGCCGCGGATGAAGAACTTGCCCGCGTCGCAGTTGTTGTCCCAGAGGTCAGATTGAATGAAGAACTGCAAGGGGTCATCGAACATCGCAAGGCCGATACACGAGTCCTCGATCGGTGTGTTCCGTTCGAACTTGTCGGTCGTGCGTTGGACTGCTCCCATCACCCACCTGGGCTTCGGGTCGCCCAGAATGAATTTTGCTCCGTCGATCGAGTGCGTGGCCCAATTGGCGAGACCCTCTTTAACGCGAATGTCAACCCGCAGAGGGACGCCGATTGCGCCCGCGTCAACCAGCTCCTTCGCTTTGTTCCATCCCGGCGTGAAACGCCGCTGGTGGCTTATGACTAGCTTGACGTCGTTTGCGTCGCAGGCTTCGACCATTCGGTTGGCACGGCGCATGCCGATAGCCATCGGTTTCTCGCAGATGATGGCTTTTATCGAGGGGTAGCTCGCAGCCTCTACGGTCAACGGGTCGTGGAGGAGATGCCATGTGCACACGCTTACGATATCCGGTTCGGCATCGGATGCGCACTCTTCCAACGTGGCGTAAGAATTCGGGATGCCCCAGTCATCCATGTACATTTGTCGGGCTTCGGGGATCGGGTCTACGCATGCCACCACATCGACAGAATCGACCATCGAATATCCATCCATGTGGGCGTGTGCGATGCCGCCGCAACCAACGATAGCCGCTTTGTATCGACCAGTCATCTCATAAAGCCTTTCATCTTGATCGAACAGACCGCTTCATTGGGCGATCTGCTGCAAATAGGATATGCGAAACTGTAAGCAGAATTCGTCGGTTCGAAGCTCAGCGAGGGGAGTTCTGTGTCGAAGCCCAATACCGCGCTCATCGTCGTCGATGTGCAAAACGACTTCGTAGATCCTCAAGGAAACCTGTACGTGACTGATGCTCAGTCAGTCGTGCCGAACATCAACGGCATGATCTCTGCTGCTCGGTCCGATGGCCGAGTGATCGTATACACGCAAGATTGGCATCCTGAGGTAACGCCGCACTTCGCAAAAGACGGCGGCATCTGGCCAGTGCACTGCGTCGGTGAGACTTGGGGATCGGAGTTCTACCGGGAACTAGAGGTGGTGACGGATGCGGAGTTCGTACGGAAAGGCACAGATGGCGAAGACGGATACTCGGGGTTCTCGGTTCGAGACCCGGCAACGGACACCCAATCCGATACAGCGATGGAGAGCATCTTGCGCGAGCACAACATCGAAAAAGTGGATGTTGTGGGCATCGCGACGGACTATTGCGTAAAAGAGACCGCGCTGGACGCGCGCACACGCGGCTTCAATACGACGGTTTACCTCAACTGCATGAAAGGTGTGGACCTCACACCCGGCGATTCTTTGTCGGCGATCGACGCGATGATCGCCGTTGGGGTTGAGGTACGAAACGGCTAGTTTTCGCGCCTGAAGAGCCTGAAAAATCGGTCTTGATACTCTTCGAATAATCCCCAACGCATCAGTTCTTCGTGCACGTCGGAAGGATCGATTTCACGGCGGCGGGCCCGCGTCAGAAGATCTTCGATGCGGAGGCGAGCATCCCGCGGGACTCCACCTTCGTCATCGAGGAGATTTCGGTCGTTTAATTCGCTGAAGTTCGACTTTGCGGATTGATTAGTGAATTCGTAGATGAATTTCATCACCGAAACGTCCCACAACTCGTCTACGCCGAGCAAGACAGTGTGAAGCGGTTTATCGTCGCGTTCGATTTCGTCGCGGATCTTTGCAGCGACTTGCATCGGTTCGCCTGCGATTGTGTCGGTCGATTGAGGTTCGTTCTTGTATTTGTAGAGCAGACCGGCGGAATCCGATCCGTAGCGGTCGATTAGGTAATCCAAATATTCGGCCGCTTCTTGACCGAATCCTTCGGTGCGCGACAGATATCCGGGCGTCACGATTTGCGGGCGGTCTGCGCGGACTAATCCATGCCGGATTACGGTGTCTTTGTGTTCGTCTTCAAAAATGCCCTCGTAGACCGGTTGCGAAACGACGTGATAGTTAATAACGGTTGACCCGAACGTCGACAGCGATCTTCGGGGAGGTCGGATGATGCGGGTCATCGCGATCGCGCGCTCGATCTGCGGATCTAAGTTGTCGGGTCGTTGAGGCTGTAACACTTTGCGCTTTCGGGAAATCAGGACTGAGGAAAGGTTAATTCAACGGCTGATCTTCGTAGATCTCGACCCGTTGATTGACGGCGACACCCTCGATCACTTGCTCGGCACCGCTGGGCCACTCGATCTTAATTCGGTCAATGCCATCCGCGTCGCCGAGGCCGAACGTCAATTCAAGGCTGTTCATAGAAAGGAACGTCGTGCTGGCGGATAGTTCTTGGACCTGCTCACCGGTCGATCCGTCCGGATTCGAATATTCGACGTAGACGCGCGCCCCTATCCCATCAGCGTTGCTTCCGGTGTCGCCGTTCGCCATGCCGCCAATCAAACGTAACGTCAACCAGCTGCTGTCACCACCGGCATTCATCCACATGAATAGCGGACCGGGTTCCCAGTTGCATTCGTCTTGCCCAACCAAGCGACAGCCGTTGCTGTTCGTTCCGATCAGGTCAACGTAACCGTCGCCATTCAAGTCGCCTTTGGCGACGCCTTTGCCGTTTTCGTGGAAAGCGGGGCTGATGCGCTGTTCGGCGCGATTGAAGTTGGGATCTTCGGGGTCCATGATCGAGTAGTCGACGCCGAGGACGTCGAGGAGTCGAGCCTCGACCGTGATGTCTTGGAAATCGCCCGCGCCGTTGCCCCTTAGCATTCGTCCGGCGCCGGGGAAGAGGTGACCGCTGGGCGCTTCACCGCGGTCAGACATGGCGCCGAGCCAGTAAAGGTCTTGATCGCCATCGTTCTCGTAGTCGAAGAACACGGTACCAAAGCCGAAATCGTACGCTGCGAGGCCGGTTGGAACCTGCCATTCTTCATTGATCTGCGTAGGGTCTAACGCCATCGGCGGCATGACTTCGTTAGGAGCGACGTAGGTCGCCCCAGCGATGTCGTTGAATACGCCAACGGTGCCCACACCTTCAACTTCTCGGACGCCGTCGTTTCGGAGCAGGAAGTGGAAGCACGTTCCCCACCCGTATTGATGGCCGTATGCGCAATCGCCCGAGGGCGTGGTCGGCGCTTCACGTGTCAACGGGTGATACCCGATGTTGGTGACAAAGATGTCGAGATCCAAATCGCTGTCATAGTCGCCCAAAGCGAACCCCATCCAAGCACCCATCATGTCGACGCCCATCGCGCGGCTAATCTGCGTGAACTTCACGTCCGTATTCGTCGAGTCGTTACGGAACACCTTCAGACGGCTTCCATCGTCGGCAAGCCACAGGTCCGCATCTCCATCGTCATCGTGGTCGAAGAATAGTGCCGCAAGCGTTTGGCCGGTTGGCTCGCCGACGTGTTCGCCAGAGGCGTCGATGAGGTCGGGGTTGTAGCCGGGCACGATCTCACCAGTATTGGGGTCGGGCCAACCGATGTCGTCGCCGAATGGGTCGCGCATCAGTATCGGTCCGTAGATGAGCCCGGCTTCTTCGGTGATGTCCGAAAAAGTCAGGTCGCCATTGTTGAGATAGAGGACGTTGTAGTGGCCGTGGTGATCGGGGCGATTGAACCATAGAAAATCTTGATCAACTCGGTTGCTGACGAAGATGTCGATCCAGCCGTCGTTGTTTACGTCGGCGCATCCGACGCTGAAACCCGAACGGAGATTTGCCGCATCTCCCAACGCCGCGTCGGTTATTTCCTCGAAGGTGCCATCTCCATTGTTCCTGAACAATCGATCCTTGATGATGTCTGAGAGCCCTGAATAGTAGCGAGCGGCACGGTAATCGAGATTGTCACCAATGCGACCGTAGGAGGCGACATAAAGGTCTTGAAACCCGTCGTTGTCGATGTCACACGCAGCGACTCCAGTGCTGTTGGCGATGGGCAGGTCAACGCCGGCCTCTTCAGCGACCTCGGTGTAGACGTGATCGCCATCATTGCGGAACAATCGATTTGGGCCGCCGGTGGTGTCCGGTAACAGTGCCTCGGATTCTGCGGAAGTTACGTACAAGTCCATGTCGCCGTCACGGTCATAGTCGAATATCGCGACGCCGGGATGACGATTTTCGATCATCCACAGGTCTTCTCCGGTATCCGGGTCGACGAGAACCAATGGCGCGATGTTGGTGAAGGGCGAGATAGGCTCGTTCATCATTTCATCGACCGTCTCGGCGCCAGATGTTGCGGACGTTGTTTGGGCAGCAGCTGCGGGCGACGGCGTGGGAGTAGGAGGCGCTTTGGTTGGCTCAGGTGTCATCGTGGGTTCGGCGGTTGTGCAGGCGATTCCGAACATGGAGACTGTAGAAAGGACCGTAATAAATAGGGCCAAAGGCCGGACTCGGCGACCTAAACGTGAAAGTGGGTTGGCGTTTAATGGCATGTGTATGTTTCGGTGGGTTGTCCAGAATTTTCAGCGTATAACACGCTCTGAAAGCCCAATACGAATGAGAGGATGCGCGTTTAATTGGTCTGCCGGTTGTTGGCAGATTCGTATGTTTTGTGGGTGGGGCGTCCTCGCTGGGGCGCCCGGCCGACGGTGTCGGGTCTTCACCCTGGGGTTGCAAGGGCGACCACAAGGGTCGCCCCTACGTCGCGTCTCTTCGCGCAGCGAAGCGGAGGGACAATGTTGTCGAATCATCGCCGCGTCGGTTTCGGGTTAGCGCGAGCGAAAGATTGTTGGTGCGTCAGTCAATAAGATCCCAGCGTCGCCGACGTCGCCAGACCATCGGCCCTCCGGACGGCGGTTGTAAGACGCGCCGTCCGTCATCGCTCGATTGTTCCTCGAGCTGTCGTGGTAGCCTCTTCCGCTCGGCGTGACGGAAAGACGTCTGCCGGATAGGAGGATCGTTCGCTCGGATCTTGAGCAACGAGTTACCGTTGCCTGGCTTGCTAGGCGGAGTCAGCGTAACGCTCCGCATCCGAGCCCTGCAGCTACAACGATCTCCGTGACCGGATTTTGGTCTGCGTTGCGTGCGAACCTACTAAACTTGTGGAGGGCACTGCCGCGGGTCGCTTCGAGCAGTCGACTTCACCGTTTTCACGGCTTATAAGGTCGCTCTGGGCGGCCCGGTGATTATCCCCCCGCAGACCGGTTTCAATATTTGGTTGTCGATAGTTGCGTCAAAAGGTTGCGCCAACCCTCGACGCGGCGATGTTCTGAGCGCTTGCCGATGGCCGTCGGTTTTGGCGCCTGATTACTGTTGTACTACAGATGTGGTAAATATGTCAAATGTGAATTGGGATGGACGTTCCGTCCGCTGAAGCGCATGGGATTGCGTGGTGTGGTGATGGGGGTGTTGCGGTTTGGGTGGTGCGCCCCGCGCCGCCCCGGGCCCTCACCCCAACCCTCTCCCGTCCAACGGGAGAGGGGGAATGTCTTTGGCGGACGAGGGCTTTACTGCGGTGATGGGATGACGTTGGTGGTGGTTTGGTTGGTGTCTGAACTGTGATTGATGTGATTGGAATGAAGGGCTTTGATTGGGTGTTAGCTGGTGGGGGTGTTGCGGTGATGGGGGTGTGGTTGTTTTGTTATTGTGCCCTGCCGCCCCGGGCATACCCCGCTCGCTGCGCTCCGCTGGCTCGCGCCCCTTTCGCTGTGCGAAGGGGCGTTGGTGGCTGGTGGTTGTTTGGTTGGTAGGGGCAGGTTTGAAAGATGCTTCTACGGGGTCGCGGGATGCGTCCTTCGCCAATGTTCGGCGTCGGTGTCCATGGGTGCGGGCAGGATTGGAAGGTGTGCCTGGTTGGCGCATCCCTGTGTGTCGCGGTGGTGGAGAGGTTGGTGCGGTTTGACGATGCGAATGAAAGGATTTACGGTTAGAAAATCGCGTTGCTGATGCGCATCGCTGAGAATGGTTAGATTTGCATCGAAGAAATCTTCAGATCTAAGCCATCGAACGGAGGTCCACACTTGAGATTTAACGTGTTCAAAAAGCGAAAGAGCCTGCTCCTACTGCCGCTCGTAGCTGCCTTGGGTTTCGCTATCGCATGCGGTAGCTCGGAACCCGAGACGATTATTCAGACCGTAGTCGTCGAGAGAGAGGTCGAGGTCAAGGTCGTCGAAACGGTCGAGGTCGAGAAGGTAGTCGAGGTCGAGAAGGAAGTTGTCAAAGAGGTCGAGGTCGTTAAAGAGGTCGAGAAGGAAGTGGAGGTCGTCCGTGAGGTCGAAGTCGTTTCGGCTGTTCCTCGAAACAAGACCGTCGTGGTCGGCACTCGCTTTGGTGGCGGTGTCCCGCTTCGCATGTGGAGTCCGTACGCGCTCGGTGGGACCCACCAGAAGGGCGTGATCTTCTACTACGAGCCGTTGTTTTACGCAGACAGTCTCAATGGCAACAGCTACCCGTGGTTGGCCGAAGACTTCTCTTACAATGCATCTGCGACGGAGTTGACCTACAACTTGCGCGACGGAGTTTTGTGGAGCGACGGAGAAGAGTTCAATGCTGAGGACGTGGCGTACACGTTCAACACGCTAGCCGAATTGGGCAGCGAAGTTCGGGGCGGCGGAGTCTTCCAGACCTTCGTTAAGGAAGCTGAGATCGTTGACGATCTGACCGTGAAGGTCCACTTCAACTTCCCGGCACCTAGATTCCACGCGGAAGTGGTGATCTTCAAGGGCGACTCTGGCACGTACATCGTTCCGGAACACGTGTGGAATGACAAGAACTGGGCCGAATACGATGCCTACAACAACGGTGCCGGTCCCGTTACGACGGGCGTGTGGCGGCTGTCCTACTCGGACAACTTCCGCCGGGTCTTGGACCGCGTGAAGAATTGCGACGACTACTGGGGCTGCGCCACTGGCTTTGTGCCATTCCAAGAAGTCGAACGCTTCGTGCTTTACAACATCGATGACGACACGCAGTTCGCACAGGCGATGATCACCAACCAGATCGACGAGACGCACGACTTGCGTGTGGACACCGTCGAGACGATCCTGCGCGAGAACCCCAATACGACCACCTACACCGGTCGAGATCCAGACGGTGAATACGGTATGGTTTCATGGTGGCCGATCTCGTTGCACCTGAACAACCTTCAGCCGCACCTCGAAAACGCGGACGTTCGAAAAGCCATCACCAAGTACATCGACCGAGACCGCCTTAACGCTCAGGCTTACCTGAACAAAGGTCGGATCAACAACTGGCCCTGGCCGCAGTACGCAGGTCTGAAGCACGTCAACGAGGCGATGGAGCCTTTGGCGCAAGAGTTCAAGATTGGTCAGTACGACAAAGACGCAGCGGACGCCCTCATGACAGAGGCGGGTTACTCCAAGAACGCTGACGGCTTCTGGGCCGATGCCAATGGCGAAGTCGTCAAGTGCAACATCATCAGCTCGGCGCACTTCACGGACCTCGGTCCGGTTGTTGCCGCGTTGCTTGAGCAGCACGGGATTGAGTCATCTTGGGCGCAACCCCCGGATGTCTGGGCCCGAAACGGCAAAGGTGGCGACTATGAGTGCACGCTAGTCGGGCACAACGGTTCGCAATCCGGTGACATCTATCGGTCGTTGCTGATGTTCACGACGGATTCTGGTGCTAACCGCTGGTCGTACTCGAACACCGAGTTCGATGCTGTAGTGGCATCAATGGCCGAGGAGCCTGATGTCGACAAGGTTTTGGATCTTACCGAGCAGGCACTTCGTATCTGGTTGGAAGACCAGCCGGACGTCCCGCTCGTAGAGTTCTTCAACCGGGTAACTCGTAACGAGTACTACTGGGAAGGCTGGCCGGGCGACGCCACGGGATACACCCCGTACATGAATGGGATCCACCCGCACACTGGTTTCCCATACATCCTGAGCAAGCTGGAAGGTACCGGCAGGGAATAGACCGCGTTTTTGCGGAAGTAACGTTGGTTGCGGCGCCGTCGGATGGGAGAAACCGCCCATCACATCGGCGCCGCAACTAATCGCAACCTCCCAACTGGCGCGCCGACACGCCGGTTAGTTCTGTTAACTTGGCATTGGCGCGCATTGGGACGCAACTTGGCGAAGTGTTAATGAGATGACCGTAGATTATCTGGCGAGACGTATCGGAATGTTCGTGGCGGTGGTTTTTGTCGCCACATCGTTCAACTTCTTTCTCCCCAGATTCACAGGTCAAGACCCGATCGCGACTCGGTTGGAATTGCTCGCAGCCGAAGGTGAGACGATACGAGCCGAAGACTACAAGGCTCTCATCGAAACTTACAACGCGAAGTTTGGCCTGGATCGTCCTTTAGTTCTTCAATATTTGACTTATCTATCGACCGCTGTTCGGTTCGATTTCGGGAATTCAATAACCAAGTACCCCGTTCGGGTCAGCGAGCTCGTGAACCAAGCGATGCCGTGGTCGATCGGACTGCTAGTTACATCGACGCTTCTGGCCTTCTTGGTGGGTACTCTTGGTGGTGCTGTGTTGGCTTGGCAGCATGGTCCCAAGACCGCCTTTGAACTCATTTTGCCGCCGTTCTTTTTGCTTGCGGCAGTCCCGTACTATCTTTTGGGCTTGATTCTGATCTGGCTCTTGGCATTTCAGGCCAAGGTTCTCCCTCTCGGCGGCGGTTATGCGCCTACGACGTTACCCGATTGGAGTGACTTCGGATTCATGTTCGAGGTGTTCAAGCACTCACTCTTGCCAGCCCTCTCGATCGTTCTCGCGTCGATCGGATTCTGGGCGTTGGGGATGCGGTCGATGATGATAACGATGCAAGGCGAGGACTACATGCTGCAGGCGGAGGCGAAAGGTCTGACCAAGGTAAGATCGTTCTTCCGTTACGCGGTGCGAAACGCCGTATTGCCTCAGACCACGGCGTTGGCGTTGACTCTGCCGCATGTCGTTTCAGGCGCGATATTGGTTGAGCGAATATTCGGATATCCCGGGATCGGCAGGGTGTTGTACGAAGCGATCACGGGCTTCGACTACTTCGTCATCCAGGGTGTTGTGTTCATCATCGTTCTTGCCATTGCATTTGCGATGCTGGTCATAGACGTGATTTACCCGTTGTTGGATCCACGGATCAGCTACTCTGCTGCGTGACGACCGGTGGCATCGACAGCGACGACAGACCCTGTAGCGTCATCCGGCAGCACAGCCGTTTCGGATGCGATGAACCGCGCTGGCGGTTTGTGGCGCTACATGAAACGGAACCCGTCGATAATCGCGGGTTTCGTAATGCTTGGCGTGATCGTTCTGTTCTGGTCGTTCGGTACAGTCGTGACGGCACCCAAAGATGCAAAGGACCTCGCGTTCGCGCCTCCGAACAAGAGACCATCTCTACAAAACCCGCATCCTTGTTACGCGTCTGAAAACCCCCGCGAGCTCTGTTTCGCGTACGACGATATAGAGCGTCGACACCTGCTCGGCACAGATCGGCTGGGCAAGGACATATTGGCTTCGTTTTCGCAAGGGATTCCGCAGACCGTGATGATCGGGCTGATCGCCGGTTCGGCGGGAACGATCGTAGGCACGTTGTTGGCCTTCACGGCCGGATATTATGGCGGAATGCTAGATGCGGCGATCAGGTTCATCGTGGATACGTTGCAGACCATACCGGGGATATTGATCCTCATCATCATCACCATCGCGTGGCGAGATGTGGGGGGAGGTGAGATGACATTTATCCAGTTGTCGTTGATCATTGCGATGCTGGCTTGGCTCGGCCCAACTAGAGTGATTAGGTCCCAAGTTCTCGTAATGAAACAACGCTCGTATGTGGAGATGGCGAGGTTGTCCGGGATGAGCGGCCCAGAGGTGATCTTGAAAGAGATGGTGCCGAATCTCATGCCATTTATAGTGGCGAATTTCGTGTTGGCGGTTTCATCTGCAATATTGGCCTCCATCGGACTCGAGGCGCTAGGGCTCGGAGACTTCAGCTCTAACACCCTGGGGATGATGATCTATCACAACATCTGGTACGGATCGTTAGTGAATGGCTGGTGGTGGTGGTGGTCGCCCCCCATCATTGTGATTGTGATCCTGTTCATCGGATTGTTCACGCTGTCGCGAGGGATGGATGAGTGGGCGAATCCGCGACTTAGAAGGCGGTTTTAGTTGGCATTTGACGGAACTGCTAGCGCAGTAGCGGCCAGCGAGATCGGCGGACGGCTCGACCTGCCAACGACGATCGCGGATCTGCGTCGTTCGGGTATCGGCGATTCGTCGCTGCCTGCGATTGAGGTGAAAGACTTGAGGGTCTATTACGACTCTGAGGCTGGTGTTGTGAAGGCGGTGGACGGCGTGAACTTCACCTTGGAACAGGGCGAGCGATTGGCGCTTGTGGGCGAATCTGGTTGTGGCAAAACGACGCTTGGGATGGCTCTGCTGAAGTTGACGAAAGCGCCGGGTTACATTGATGATGGCCAGATCTTGCTCGATGGCAGGAACTTGGTTCCTCTGGATGAAGAGCAGATGCGGTTAGCTCGACTCGCTGAAATCGCTCTCGTGACACAATCAGCGATGAACGCCTTGAACCCCGTGATGCGCATCGAGGATCAGATTTTCGACGGCTTGGTCGATCACGGCATTAAAGACACTAAAGTGAATTTGAGGTCTCACGTCCACGACCTCCTCCGCCGGGTCGGGTTGCGCGAAGGCGTGGCGAAAATGTATCCGCACGAGTTGAGTGGGGGGATGAAGCAGCGCGTCGCGATTGCGACGGGAACGAGTATGAATCCTAAGGTGATTGTGGCCGACGAGCCGACGAGCGCATTGGACGTCGTGGTGCAGCGCCAGGTGATGATGACGTTAAGTCGCGTTCAACGCGACACCGGCGCAGCGGTAATTCTTATCGGGCACGATATGGGATTGGTGGCACAGTTCGCAGATCGTATAGGCGTGATGTACGCCGGCAAGTTGGTGGACATCGGCACGGTAAACGAGATCATCGAAGATCCCAAGCATCCCTATACGAAGCTGTTGATCAACAGCGTGCCGGATTTGGAAGAGAAGCGAGAGCGCTTGGAGGGAATACCAGGCATTCCGCCGCCGTTGGTTGACCTGCCGCCGGGATGTGTGTTTGCGCCTCGGTGCCCGTCAGTCGCTGACGTTTGTCGCGATGTAACGCCGCACAATACTGCCGTGGGCAACAATCGGTGGGTGATGTGCCATATTTTCGATGAAGCAGTAGAGATGGCGGGAGCTGCAGTTGGCTAATCTGCTTGAGCTCCAGAAGGTCACCAAGGTGTTCGGCGGGGGGATGTTCAGCCGATCGAACGTCACGATAGCCGCGGACGATGTTTCATTCGCGATATCGGCTGATCGTCCATCTATCACGGCAGTCGCCGGAGAGAGCGGAAGTGGCAAGACCACTTTGGCGAGGTTGCTATTGGGTGTGATCAAACCGACGAGCGGCAACGTGATTTACGACGGACGGGACGTCTCGAAGATGTCGGGGAGCGAGCGCCGCGAGTTCAGGCGTGAAGTTCAACCCATATTTCAGGATCCGTTCGAGGTGTACAACCCGTTTTACAAAGCAGATCACTTGCTGCATGTTGCGATAGACAAATTCAAGCTGGCGGAGTCGGAGGATCAACGCATCCCGCTCATCAACGAGGCGTTGGAGACCGTTGGACTACGTCCGGAAGAGATGCTCGGCCGGTATCCGCATCAACTGAGCGGAGGCCAACGTCAGCGGATGATGGTCGCCCGAGCGTTGCTGCTCAAACCTCGGATCATTCTGGCGGATGAACCGGTTTCGATGGTTGATGCGTCGTTGCGGGCCACGATTCTCGAATCGATACGGACGCTCAACCGCGACCTCGGCATCTCCGTCGTTTACGTGACGCATGACCTCACGACTGCCTACCAGATTTGCGACGAAATCCTCGTGATGTACAAGGGTTCGGTCGTCGAGCAGGGCAGTGTGGAACGCGTGATTAGAGACCCCAAGCATCCTTACACTCGGTTGCTGGTCGAGTCGATTCCTCAGATGCGGACGGATCGTGCGTGGGAAGACGGTGCGGAAGAACTGATGTCGATTGACGAATCGATGATCACAACAGGTTGCAAATTCGCCGATCGATGCCCGCAAGTGATGGACAAGTGCCACGACGACCATCCACCAGCGTTCCAGCTTGATGATGACCGAGTTGCGAGTTGCTATCTTTACGACGATATGACTGTCGCAAGCAAGGTCGCCGTTGAGAGTTAACGGAATAACCCATGTCAGACAACACACGACCCAACATCGTCTACATTCAATCGGATCAGCACAACCCGGCGGTCATCGGCGCCTACGGCGATCAGATCGTCGAAACACCAAATCTCGACCGACTCTCGGCCAACGGCGCGATCTTTACCGCGGCCTACTGCGGTTCCCCGATATGCGTTCCGTCCCGCACGGCACTAGTCACCGGCCAGTACCCGCACGAGACGGAGGTCTGGACTAACGACCAGATTATGAGTTCCGCTGTACCCACCTATGCGCACTCGCTGGGTGCGGCGGGTTACGACCCGGTACAGATCGGCAGAATGCACTACAACGGCCCCGACCAACTGCACGGTTTCTCCCGACGATACGTCGGCGACCATAGCCCGAACTATCCGGGTAGTCCGCACCCGGTTGATCACGGACAGCTGCATGGCACCGCGGGACCGGTTCGTGTGAGCTTAGAGGCATCCGGTCGAGGTCAAAGCGCGTACGAAGTTCACGACGAATACGTCACCCAATCCGCGGTCGATTACATCAATAACAAAGGCATCACGAGCCGTTCCGGTCTTGATGAATCGCCGTTGTGCCTGTCGATCGGTTTGATGCTTCCTCACCAACCATTCGTGGCGCGTGCTGTCGACTACGACAAGTACGAGGGCCGCGTCGGCATGCCCAACATCTCCGCGGAACCAATGGAGGATTGCCACCCGTACATTCAATGGTGGCGCGAGCGAACGGGGATTGTCGAGGTGACCGAGGAAGAGATCATGCGAGCGAGGGTCGCGTACTGGGCGCTGTGTGATCGTACTGACCAACTGATCGGCGATATCCTAGCCGCGCTCGAAGCCAATGGTTACATGGAGAACACCATTATCGTCTACACGTCGGACCATGGCGAGCAGGTCGGCGAGCACGGATTATGGTGGAAGCAGACCTTCTACGAGGACGCGGCGCGGGTTCCCGCGATCGTTTCGTGGCCCGGACATCTCGAAGCGGGTCGTGTAGTTGATACGCCCATAGACCAGTTCGATCTAGCTTCCACAATCCTCGATGCTGTCGGCGCTCAGGCTTTGCCGCAGTCTCACGGCATGAGTGTGGCCGGTCTGATCAACGACCCCGACAACACCGAGTGGAAAGAAGCCGTATTCAGCGAGTACTGCATGAACGACTCTGCAGTAGGTTCGGGCATGTCTGCCAACCTCGGCGGTGCCGACGTCCACGCCCGCCCGGGTGGCGTGCAGAACCGTATGGTGCGCTCCGGCGATTGGAAGCTGAACTACTACCACGGCTTTGAGCCGCAGCTCTTCAACCTGGCGGAAGACCCAGAAGAACTGAACGATAGGGCGCAAGATCCGACGTGTAAGGGCGTGCGAGACGAGTTGATGGATCGAGTGCTCGATGGATGGGACCCTGATCATATCCGCGACCGAATGCACGTGCTAAAGCGGGAGCAGGAGCTGATGGAGGCGTGGGCGAAGAATGTCGATCCACCAGATTCGCTCAGGTGGGACCTGCGGCCGGAGATGGATTATTTGGACTGATGGTTGTGCGTTCCCAAGTTGCGAACACCTGAATTTCGCGGTGATTGTCCAGTTTGGTTTGGATTGGTTTAGGTTGTGTGTTCGCTTAATATTGGGAACATAATTATCAATCGCGGTCTGACGACACTCACAGGACAACCTTCGGATGATAGCGCACACGTGGCAACCAATCACGGGACTTGAAGCCGAACACTTAGATGTCGACTTCGAAGAGATCGATGCGTTGCAGAACCAGTGGTTGACCTATCGCCGCCGCCGAGAGGATGACGATCCTGATGCCTACAAGGCGTTTATTGAACGCGTTCACCGTAGGTGGGCGATCGAAACAGGGATCATTGAGGGTATATACAACATTGACCGCGGTACGACTCAGACGTTGGTCGAAAAAGGGCTAACGGCAGAATTCATTGAATTTGGTGCTACCGACCGCGATCCGCGCGATTTGATCGCAGTGTTGCACGACCACCGCGATGCAGCCGAATTTGTAACGGATGTTATTCGACAGCAAATGCCGCTTTCCAAACACTACGTTAGGCAACTTCACCAGATCCTCCTTCGCAACCAAGAAACTTACTTCGCTTACGACCAATTCAGAACCCGAATCGAAACTCCATTGGATCGCGGCGGCTTCAAGAGTCTGCCTAACAATCCCACTCGTACCGACGGATTAGTCCACGAATACTGCCCAGCGATACAAGTCGATAGCGAGTTGGACAATCTCATCACCCAGTACCACCTATATGGATCGAGCGACGGTCGGTTGCATCCGCTGTCGTCGGCTGCTTGGCTACACCATCGGTTCACACAGATACACCCCTTCCAAGACGGCAACGGACGCGTGGCACGCACATTGTTGACTTGGCATCTAGTTCGAGAAAACTATCTGCCGATCGTCATCTCCCGAAACCTTAAAGACCGATACATTGACGCGCTAGAGAGTGCGGATCTGGGCGATTTGAAACCGTTCGTCGATTTCATCGTCCGCCTCCAACGGGGAATCATCCTCGAGGCGTTGGGCGAACCAGTGATAACTCAGGTGCCAAACGTGTTCACACAGGTGCTAGATGACATTGCCGAACGCGTTGAAAACCGACTTGAGCGTGACCGTGCGTTGCTACGAAGTGTGAACAAGGTGGCACTTGAATTGCGAAACGCTACCAAGGTCGATCTGGAAAATCGCGCGGCAGAGATCATCCATCGGTTTAGAGAAGCGGACCTAGCAGTTAATGCAACAACTGAATGGGGAGGTCCCGAAAACAACAGAGGACACTGGTATCAATACCAAGTACTGCAAACCGCTAGGGAGGCACAGCATTGGGTCAATTTCAATGAGGACAGATTCTTCGTCAAATTGAGCATCAATCCAGAGGATCGTACTCGCGCACCTCGCCTCGTGTTCGTAATTTCCCTACACCATGTCGGACGGCAGTTGACCGGGATCATGGCAGCGACCGCGTTCGCTCAGGTATTAGGTCCGGGACCTGGTACTTCGGATGGACAGGAAGAACCAAACACGCCAGATTTCAAGAATTGCACAATCGACCCATTCACCTTCACCGCGGTACAAGACGTAGAAGGTAAAGCGCGAAGATTCGAGGATTGGGTTCAAGAGTCTTTGACCGTGGCTTTGGCGTACTGGGGCGAGTATCTCTCCTGACGCATCGAATTGGCATGTTCGCTCGCGAGGTTGATAAGTCAATCCAACTGCCGCAGGTTTGGATCCCATCGGTCGCGCATCCAGTCTCCGACGAAGTTGCCGGCCATCACGATTAGGAAGATGGCCATGCCCGGGATGGCGGAGAGCCACCAAGCGTCTCCGATGTACTCTCTTCCGTTGGCAACCATTGCTCCCCATGCGGGTGTGGGCGGTGGGATGCCGACGGCCAAGTAGCTCAAGGTGGCTTCAGTCAGGATGATGCCGCCGACGCCAAGGGTGGCGCTGACGACCACGATGTTGATGACGCCAGGCAATATGTGGCGAAGAAGTATCCGGGTTGGGGACGCGCCGGCGACGCGGGCGAACTGGACGTAATCGGATTCGCGTAGGCTCAGTGTTTGTGCTCGGACTAGGCGCACTGCGCCGGGCCAAGATATCAGGGCCAACAGCGCGATGAGGATTTTTAGGTCTTGCCCGAAGATGCTCACGACGATTAAGGCGAGCATGATGAACGGTAGTGCGGCCCAAATGTCGACGATACGCATGATGATCTCATCGGTGTGTCTGCCGAAATATCCCGCTAGCAACCCGCATGTTGTGCCGACGGTCACGCCCACTGTGATGGATACCACGACGACCAAAGCGGAGATGCGTGCACCGTGAATAACTCGGCTGAGTAGATCCCGACCGATGAAGTCACTGCCGAGAACGTAAAACTGGCCTGACTGACCAATTGATAGAGGTGCGGTGTTGCGATCGACGAGGTTGTTAACGTATGGATCCTGGGGCGCGATCTGATATGCGAAGATGGCGCAAACGATCAGCGTGAGGATGATCAACCCGGGGATGATTGGCCAGCGGCGTAGAACGTAGAAACCGTACCCGAGCCAGCCGAGGGTGTGCCGTCGACTGATTCCAGACGGCGATGAAACGGCGTCCGATATGGTTCTTTGTCGGGTTTCGATTGCCATAGCTGGGATCTATGCGTAGCGAATCCTTGGGTCCAAGATTGCGTATAGAACGTCCATCGTTAGCACGACAACTACGTAGAGCACGACGGTCAAGAAAGTTATGGCAGAGATCAGTGGGAAGTCGTTTCCTTGCACGGCTTGGACTGCCACACGTCCAAGCCCCGGCCACGAGAACACGGTTTCGATGACGGTGGTGCCGTTAATGAATCCGATGAGTATTAGTCCGGAGAGCGTCAGCGGCGGGATTACTGCGTTGCGAAAGGCGTGTTTCCAGATAACGCGGTTATAGTCGACGCCTTTTGCCCGGGCGAACTTGACGTATTCAGATTCGAGTACCTCGAGCATCGATGACCTCGTCAGTCTGAGATATGCGGCGGCTGGCAACCATCCGAGCACGATCGAGGGCAAGATATAGTTCCTGACGGCAAAACCGTCGCCGCGCGTGCCCGAGGGTAACCACTCGAGTTCACCTGAAAATACGAGGATCGCCATGATACCTACCCAAAAGACGGGCGCGGCTTGACCGACCAATGCGATTCCGCGCGCTACATAGTCGAGCAATCGCCCACGTTGCACGGCGGATACTATGCCGAGCGGTACGCCTAGGATCGTCCCGAAAATCCATGCGATGATGCCGAGTTGGATTGAGGTCCAGAACCGCTCTTTGATAACGGTTATGACCGGCCGCTGGTGAATGAGGCTGTCGCCGTATTGACCTCGTACGTAACGACCGACCCAAATGACGTATTGGATCACCACGGGTTGGTCTAGAGCTAGCTCTTTTCTGAATCTCTCACGCGTCTCCTCGGCTAGCGCGCCGCCATATTCGTCCAGGTACAGATCCAACGGATCGCCTGAGAGGCGCGAGAGGATGAAAATCACTAGCAAAGCGCCGAGGATCGCGATGATCCCATACAAAACTCGGCGGGCTAGAAAACTACGCATCGGTTAACGGGTTCGGGGATTCGCACCCGCACCCTCGCCAAGGGCATGACGAGGGCGCAGGCGTTTGCTTTGACACCGGATTTCAGAAACCCGGCGTTTCCACTGGTCGACAGTCCTTATGGCTGCCAGTCGACCTCTTCGAGGTTGAACCATGTGCAGCCGCCGATACACATCTGCGGCGGGATCGGCCAGTTCTTGATCTTCTCGCCGTCAAAGGTGTTGAACGCAGGTTGTTCGTTCACGCCGACGTTGATGGAGACCTCGCGGGAGTAATCGAAGTGTTCAACGGCCAACTCGATGCGCTTGCGACGGTCGAGTTCATCCTTCATCTGATCAAAGATCTCGTCCCACCTGGGCAGGATGCTCCCTGCACAGATAGTACCGCCGAACTTGTGCGACGTCGACTCGTTCGACTTCGGCAGATCTACGCTCAATGCCGAGAAACTGTCACCGCAGGTCCGGTATTGAATCTGGTTAAACGACAGGTTCACGAGGTTCGGGCGGTGCTCGGAGTATGGCGAAAGGTCAAGACTGACCTTGACGTTCAGCGTGGCGAGCCACTCGGCGCCGATCGCTTCCACGATCTCTTGGCTCGTACCGGCACCCGTCCATACGGTTACCTCGAATCCGTCACCCCAACCGGCTTCCTCCATCAGCTGCTTCGCTTTGTCGCGGTCGAAGCTGTATGCCCAACCGTGAGACTCGGCGTTTTCTGCCCAAGTGTCGGAGTTAACCGAGATGTTGGTGATGTGGTTGACCCAACCGAGGCCGTTAAGGATAGCGGCATTAATGCCGTCGCGGTCAACGGCAGCGGCGAGAGCTTGCCGGACTTTAATCGCGGATTCCATCGACGCGTCGTTTCCGTATTCACCGACCCATGGCAGGGAAGTGTCGTAACCCTTCTTGTCGAGTTCCCATCCTTCAACGAAATGAATATCTTGCCAGTAGTTTCCGCCGAAGTAGAGACCGTTCATGCGTGCAGCAGTCGGTTGAGCGATGAAGCCTTGCGATTGCAGGTCAGGAACGTCTTTGAGCGAGATGTTCGCAACGTGGGCTTGCCCAGTTTCGAGCATTGTCTTTCGAACCGCCGCTTCCGGAACCGCCAGGATCTCGACGCGGGCCATTTCAGGAACCTTGCGCCAATGCGAGCTCTGAGCGTTCAGGACGGCGCGGTCGTCCGAGGACCACGTTTCGAATACGAATGAGCCGGTGCCGACGAAGACGTCGACCATGCCTTCGGGTCCGAACTCGTCGAACACTTTCTTGCTGTGGATGCCCATGCTCTGCCAGTAAGGGCTGAGGTTGCGGCGAAGAACGCCGACGCCCCATTGGTTCACGTGCATTCGAACCTTGCCGGGATCGATGACCTCGAACTCTTTAGTCATTGCTCGGAAGTCGCCAGCTTGGTCATGCCTCGAGTCAGGGTTGGTATTCGGGTTGGCGTTGTTGAAGCTCCAAGCGACATCTTCGGCGGTCATTTCGCCATAACCGTTGTGGAACTCCACACCGCGACGGACGTCGAAATCGACCCACGACTGGTCGTCGGCAACCGTCCATGCGGTGGCTAGTCGTGGTATAGCGTTGGCGCTGTAGTCCAAGAACAGCAAGGTCTCGTACGCACCCATGCGGAACTTTTGGTTTCCACAACCGGGGACACATTGTTCGGGATAGCCGACTGGTACACCAACGCCGCCCTCGGCGATGATCAGCGTTCCTTGAGGGTTGCCAGTTACCAACTCGCTAGGAGCTTCGGCTTGGCGTTCGACGATAACCGTCTGAACAACGGGTACTTCGACCTGCTTTTCGACGACGACGGTCTGAACTACAGTCTCGCCGGTTTTCTCGACGATGACTTCCTTCTCGACGACGACGGTCTGGACTACGTCAACCTGGACTTCCTTCTCGACGACGACGGTCTGGACTACTGTCTCGCCTTCTCTTTCGACGATGACTTCCTTCTCGACGACGACGGTTTGGACTATTGTTTCGCCTTCTCTCTCGACGATGACTTCCTTCTCGACGACGACGGTCTGGATGACCGTTTCTGTGACTGTTTCGCCACAAGCGATCACGAGCGAAGCCACGAGTAGGCTGGGCAGCAACAGGAGTGCCGCCATTCGCGTTCTCTTATTTGAGAGCATCGTTCTTACCCTCCTCATAAAGGATTTGAGCTGACAAACTGCACACGCTTTCCACCGATATCGACAGACAACCGTGGAAAGACCGCTCACGTTGCCAACACGTCACGCAATGTATACCACAACTCGTACGAGATGAGAAATCGGGAATGCAAAAAACCTCGTTTCTAGTCCAAGTGGCAGCGGGTTTTGCGGTGTTGCGCGCCTAGAGTTCGGCTACGCGAACGGAGTTGAAGTACTGCCAGTCCCAGACGGCGCCCCATCCCGGACGATTGGGTGGTGTTACTTCGCCATTCCGAGGGATAGGCGGGTTGAGAAGTCCGATTTCGCGTCCTAATTCGTCGCGTGATCCGCCAGGGAAGTATTCGTAGTACGAGGTGTTTGGAATCGAGCAGACTAGGTGCGTATGAACGAGACCGAAGAGGCCGCCGGGGCCATTGAGTTCGACATTCGTGCCGCGCTCGGCTGCGTGACGAGCCAAGTCAAGGAGGGCGGTAGTTCCGTGTCGGGCATGTCCGCGCACGAGGTCGCACGCGCCTTGTTCTAACCACACTTTCGATATCTCGGGTTCGTGCATGAGCGTTTCGAGCGCCATCACCGGGATGTCCAGTTCATTGCATAGTTCGCGTAGGTCTTTGAAGTCGCGGTCGGGCAGCGCTTCTTCGAACCAGCGGTAGCGATGATCTTCGAGAGCACGGCCCGCTTTTATGGCGTCGGCGAGGTCGTATCTCGCTCCGGCGGCGTCATGCATGATGTCGATGTCATCGCCACAGGCGCGGCGGATTTCGCCGAACCAATAAACGTTTTGCGCGACGGGCCAGGAGAGATGGTCTTTGACCGCTTTAAAGTCGAGTGACAGTGCGAGTTTGACATCTTCGATGGCCGTTTCCAGTGTGCCGCCGCCTCGGTAGTTGTAGTAGGCGGGAGCGGAGTCGCGAGTGGCGCCAATGATTTGGTAAACGGGCTTGTTCGCCGCCTTGCCCGCAATATCCAAGAGGCAGTTGTCGAAAGCTCCGAACCAACCCGGCATCGTGAACACGTGGCGGGTGGCCGTTCGCAGTTTTGAATTTAGGCGATCCCGGTCAAGAGGGTCTTCACCGATGGTCAGATGGCGGAGGTGCTCTAGATCGATGTGCCGCATCGTTGTGTAACGTGCATCGCCGACGGTGCACACGCCTTCGATTCCGTCGTCAGTCAAGACGTGGAGGATGTGGTATTCGGTGGGATGCGGACGTGTGGGCCGCGAACGCCAAACCTGACGGTTGCCTAAAGTTTCACGTTCCAGATTGAAAAACGGAGTCTGCGTTGGCAGTTCGAAAACTGATAGGCGGATGTCAGTTATCTTCAACCCGCGGCACCACGCATCACACCCGTTCCTTCAACCTAGGGTTCGCCCACTCGTCGAGGCCGATCGATGCTATGAAGAGTCCGGCAAACAGGATTACAAAGATGACGATGGGTGAACCCCACCACCACCACATTCCGCGAATGACGGCGTTGTAGAAGTTCTGCCAGTAGAGGATGTTGCCGAGGGTTGATATGTGCGTGGCTCCCAAACCTAAGAACTCGAGTCCGACGGCGGCCAAGATAGCGCCGATAAGCGATCCGACGAATGCTGCGAGCAGGAACGGCATCAAGTTTGGCATCAGCTCGAAGAAGACGATGTAGATCCCCTTCTCTCCGGACATCCTCGCGATTTCCACGTACTGCCTTTCTCGCAAGGACAGCACCTGCGAACGAATAACGCGTGCGGCACCCATCCACGAGAACATCGCGATGACCAATGCCATTATTTCAAGGGTCAGCACATCGACCATGCTTGCCAAAACGATTAGGACCAATAGACCTGGCACCGCCAGCGCGATGTCGGTGAAGGTTCTCAAGATCGTGTCGATCCATCCGCCGTAATAACCGGCGATGAATCCCACCGAAGCGCCGATGAACACCCCTAGAGCTCCAGCCATGACACCAACTCTAAGCGAATCGGGCGTGGCATCGATGAGCCAGGCCAGCATGTCTCGACCTTGCGCGTCGGTACCGAGCCAATGCTCAGCGGAAGGGGATTGCCCGGCGGGAACGAACGAGCCGACCTCAGCGCCCTCCACGTCGACAAAGAGTGGGCCGGCGTATCCGAAAAGGACGACCATCAACACGAGCGAAGCACCGACAGTTATTTTCACGTTGTAGCGCCCAAACTGAAAAGCACTGCGCGCCATGTTGGTGACTAGCATTTCGCGGGCTTCACTGCTTGCTGTATGAGATACGCGGGTCGATGAAGGGATAGATGAGATCCATAAAAAACAACGCTAATGCAATGGCTAAGATCGTAATGAGAGTCACTCCTTGGATCATGAAGTAGTCGCTCTCTCCGATGGCGTTCCTGAGTAGGAGACCTATTCCCGGGTAGTTGAAAACGATTTCCACCAGCAGAAGACCTCCGACTACGCTCGCTAGGGAAAGAGCAAAGCTAGTGGTCTGGGGTAGCAGAACGTTGCGAACGGCATAATTCAGGAACAACCGGCTTTCCTTCAAACCCTTGGAGTCGCCCATCACCATGTAGTCTTCTCCAGCGGTCGTGACCATCATCGCACGCATTCCTAGCCCCCAAAGCCCCGTGCTCGCGACGATAACTGCACCAGCTGGAAGGATGGCGTGCTTGACCAATTGCCAAGCGGTTTCCACGTCCCAACCGACAATGTATCCCGGATCGACTCCGAATGCGATTGGGAAGATTTTCCAATGAATGCCCAAGAAGAACTGGAGGACCAAACCGAACAAGAAGAACGGAACGGCCGCAGTAACCATCAATACCGGCAAGGATGCCTGAACCAACTTAATTGATTTGCGCCATGCGATCAACGCACCCACCAGAGACCCGAATAGCATGGCTACTACCGTCGTTGTAAGTGCTATGCCGATAGTCCAAGGAAGCGCCGCCGAGATCTTGTCAGCGACCGTCGCCGGATAGTTCGTCATCGAGTACCCCATATCACCTTTCAACAGATTAGTGAGATAGGTGAGGTATTGGATGTGTAATGGTCCGTCGAGTTGGAACTTTTCTCGGTACGCAGCGACGATAGGTCGGATGTCTCCGCCGGTGTTGCCTGCCTGTGCTTCCAAAGCCAACACTTTTGCTTCGATTGGATCGCCCGGAGCCAGCCGCGTGAGCAGGAAGACGGCAGTAACTCCAACGAAAACTGTCAGCACAAAGAGCGCGAATCTTCGGACGATATATGCGGGATTCATGTGTCTTTGGTTCGAGGTAGTCGTTTTCGGGTTAGATACCGACGCTCTCAGTTTTTCGGAAACGCTGACGTTAACTTAAACGGATTGCCGAAAATAGTCAAGATTCATGGTCCGCATCCCGCGGTTGACGAACTGTACCATTTCCGCTAACATCAGCGGATGCGAGGCGCTTTTCGGTTGTTTTGGATAGAAAAAATGCGAAAAGCGTAAAAATATGCCGCGCAACGACCATCACGGTCCTAGCTGCTGTGATTTGCACAATGCGGCCGTTTAGGTAGTTGCAAGGACCGTGGTCCGCGCTGCTGGAGTTGCGGGTGAGGTCCGATAGGAGGTGCATGGAATCATGACGTCAATCAAGCGGAAATCGTTATCTATTTTCTGGGTTTTAGCGTCATTGGCGGTGTTGGCGACGGTGGTCGCTTGTGGTGGCACGGAGACGGTGGTACAGACGGTAGTCGTCAAAGAACAGGTACCGGTCGAGATTCAAGTGACCGTCGAAGTCGAAAAAGAGGTCATCGTTCAAGGTGAAACCGTTGTTCAAAAAGTTGAGGTTGAGAAAGAGGTCGTCGTCGAGAAGGAGGTCACTCCAACCCCTGATCCGCGAGCTTTGAAGGATGTTCCTCGCAACCGGACTCTGGTGATAACGCACTGGAGCGATTCGTATCGTACACAGCACGACAACGTTGAAAACTTCAACTGGTACCTGCCTGGCAACTCGCACGCCCGACATGCGGCGGCGAAGGGTTTGATCGAGTACCTGTTTTACACCAACCCCAACACCGGCGGCATATACAACTGGTTAGGGGAATCTTTCGAGTACAACGATACGCTGGACGCCATTGATGTGAAGGTGAGGGATGGCGTTAAATGGTCGGACGGTACGCCGTTTACGGCCCATGACGTGAAGTTCACGATCGATATGGTCATCGGCAATGCACCCGAACTCTATCGTTCGGCGCTGTGGGCGGACCAGATAGATAGCGTGGTGGTCCACGATGACCTGAATTTGACGATGCACCTGACGCGGCCTGACCCACGGTTTTTCGGCAATCAGTTTGCCACCCCGGTGGGTGCGCATAGTCCCATGGTACCCAAACACATTTGGGAGGACCAAGATCCCCTGACGTTTAGCAACTACGATCCCGACAACGGGTGGCCGCTGGGAACCGGGCCTTTTAGATTGGCGCTCTCCACGCCGGAGGTGCAACTCTACGACCGGCGCGACGACTGGTGGGCATCTGAGATCGGTTTCCACGATCCTCCCAAGGTTGAACGTATCCAGTACATCCCGGTTGCGAATGACGACATCGCGGGTCAGCTCTACATCAACAACCAGTTGGACGCGGGTCCACCTTTGCTGAAGGGGACCTTTGAAGCCGCCAAGGGATTCAATGACGCGCTACGATCCTGGTCGGCCGAAGGTCCAGTGTGGGGTGCGCCTGATGGTTGCACATTCGTCTTGATATTGAACAACCAGAAGAAGCATCTATCCAGTGCAGATGTCAGGTGGGCAATCAACCACGCGATCAACCGTCAAGAGATAACTGAGATTGCGTACGAGGGCGGTATACCCGCCGTTGTCGTTCCGATATCGTCTTTCGGCATCAAGCAGTACTTACCGGTGATGCAGGATCTGATCGACAAGTACGCTCCAGACAACCCTGACCAGGCTAAAGTGACGGAACGAATGACTGCTGCCGGTTACTCGACGGACTCTGAAGGCTATTGGACCAAGGACGGCGAACGAGTGGAGATAACGCTCGAGATCCCATCGTGGATACGTCCGCAGGGTCCGTTCCTTGAGAAGCAACTTCAGGAAGCAGGATTCGATGCAGTGTTCAAGCAGGGCGAACCTGCCACTATCGGAGACAGATTGAGATTGGGCGAGACCGAAGTGGTATGGGTGCAGTGCGGATCTATCAACGAGCCGTACGACGTGTTGAAGTCGTTCCACTCCAAAAACTCAGCGTCTCCGGGTGAGAAGTACAGAGGGGCGGTGCAGGGCGGCCGTTATGAGAATCCGGAGATGGACGCGTATCTTGACGAGATGGAAGGCATGCTACATTCCACCGACGATCCGCGCTATGTCGAATTGGCGAGAGGTGCCATGGAACTCTTCCTGCGCGACATGCCGGTGATCCATATCGCGGAAGAGCTCCACGTCACGGTGTTTAATACGCACTATTGGAGCAACTGGCCAGGATCCGAAAATCCATACATGGGTCCCTTCCCTCCGTGGCGAGGTTGGTATCAGATAACCCTCAACCTAGAACCTACGGAGTGAAAGAACTTAAATTTCGAGCCTTTGGGACGGCACGCCGGAGCCAATCCCGAAGACTGCTTTCTGGGCGATTCGCGGATGTCAATGCATGACGGTGCGGATCGCCGGTAAAGTTGTCGATCTTTTCTGAACCGCAATTGACAAACTGCGGGAATTCCGATAGCGTTGGCGCGTCGCTAGAAAATTTTCTAGACGCGGCGGTTTCATGTTGCACCCGATTGGGTTATGGTTTCCGCCAAAAAAGATGTCCAAACAGACGATGTCGTAAATGGCGTCGTTAGGAGGCCAAGCAGATCATGCGATTAATGAGGTTGAGCCCGCTCGCCATCTTGGTAGCGGCCGCATCGATGATCGCCTTAACCGCTTTGGCGGCTTGTGGGGGCACCGAAACGGTGGTCCAAACAGTCGTCGTCAAAGAAGAGGTACCGATTGAGGTTCCCGTAACCGTTGAGGTGGAGAAACAAGTCGTCGTCCAAGGCGAGACGGTGGTGCAAACCGTTGAGGTTGAGAAAGTCGTCGAGAAGCAAGTGACCGCGACTCCTGACCCCGGGGCTTTGAAAGATGTGCCGCGTAATCGCACGCTGGTCATCACCCACTGGAGCGACTCGTATCGCACACAGCACGACAACGTTGAAAACTTCAATTGGTGGTTGCCCGGCAACTCTCATGCACGTCACGCATCTGAGAAGGGGCTGATCGAGTACCTGTTCTACACCAACTTGAACGAGGGCGAGATCATTCCATGGCTCGGCGAGTCGTTCGAATACAACGACTCCCTCGATGCGATCGATGTCAAGATCCGAGAGGGCGCTGAGTGGTCGGATGGGACGCCGTTCACGGCGCACGACGTGAAATTCACGGTCGACATGGTGATCGCGAATGCACCGGACCTGATTCGCTCCAACTACTGGGCAGAATTGATCGCCGGTGTCGAGGTACATGATGACTACAACTTGACCATGACACTGACACGTGCGGACCCGCGTTTCTTCCAGACGCAGTTCGGATTCGGGTGGGAAAACCACGTTCCGATTATTCCGAAGCACGTTTGGGAAAACGAAGACCCGCTAACGTTCAGCAACTACGACCCTGCGAAGGGTTGGCCGCTTGGAACCGGCGCATACAGGCTCGCACTCTCGACGCCGGAGGTGCAAATCTACGACCGACGCGACGACTGGTGGGCGTCTGAGATCGGCTTCCGCGACGCTCCGGAAGTCGAGCGGATTCAGTACATCCCGGTTGCGAACGACGACATCGCTGGGCAGCTCTACATCAACAACCAGCTTGACGTCGGGCCGCCACTGCTGAAGGGCACGTTCGAAGCCGCGAAGGGATTCAACGACGCATTGCGGTCTTGGAACTTTGAGGGCCCGGTTTGGGGCGCTCCAGACGGCTGTAACTTCGTGCTGATTATGAACAACCAGAAAGAGCACTTCTCTAGCGCCGATGTTAGGTGGGCGATCAACCACGCGATCAACCGAGATGAGATCACGGGTCTCGCTTACGAAGGCGGTGTCCCGGCAGTAGTGGTTCCGATCTCGTCCTACGGCGTGAAGCAGTATCTGCCGTTGATGCAAGACATCCTCGACAAGTACGACGCTGGCAACCACAGCCTCGAAAAGGTTGATGAACGCATGGGTACTGCTGGATATTCGAAGGACTCAGAAGGGTTCTGGACGAAAGACGGCGGGCGCGTTGAGATCACACTCGAGATTCCGTCTTGGATGAGGCCGCAGGGTCCGTTCCTTGAGAAGCAGCTCCAAGCCGGTGGTTTCGATGCGATATTCAAGCAAGGCGAACCGGCAACCATTGGTGATCGCTTGCAACTCGGTGAGACGGAAGTTGTATGGGTGCAGTGCGGATCGATCAACGAGCCGTACGACACGTTCAAGTCCTACCACTCCAAGAACTCGGCACCTCCGGGTGAGAGGTACGCGGGCGCCGTTCAAGGCGGACGTTACGAGAACCCCGAGATGGACGCAATCTTGGATGAGATGGAGGCGATGCTCCACTCACCTGACGACCCACGATACGTGGAACTGGCACGTGGCGCAATGGAGTTGTTCCTGCGTGACATGCCGGTGATCCACATTGCGGAAGAGTTGCACGTCATCGTTCACAACACGCACTGGTGGACTGGTTGGCCGGGCGTTGAGGACCCGTACGTTGCGCCGTACCCGCCGTGGAACGGTTGGTACCTGATCACGTTGAACTTGGAGCCGACTGGAAACTAAGTCGGGTTCAGCAGACGGCGATTACACTGCCGTATGGAGAACCTGAGCGGGTTGCGGTCGATTGACCGCAACCCGCTCTTGATTTAATGAAATCCAACGTGTTGCTGACAATCATCAAACAGTTGAGTGTGCCGGTGGTAGTTTTCATTTCGGCGGGCGTTGCGGTATCGGCGTTGGCAATTGGATGTGCAAGTCCGGAGCCGCAGATTGTCGTCAATACGGTAGTGGTTGATCGGGTCGTGACGGTGGAAGTTTTGGTGCCACAGACGGTGGTGGTGCGTGAGTACGTGGAGGTACCCGTTGTTGAGACTGTGGAGGTTGATCGGGTCGTGACGGTGGAAGTTTTGGTGCCACAAACGGTGGTGGTGCGTGAGTACGTGGAGATACCGGTCGTTGAGACTGTAGTGGTTGAACGGGTAGCCGAGGTCCCAGTGATTCAAACCGTTGAGGTCGAACGGGTCATCCCGGTACCAGTGGTCCAGACTGTGGTGATTGAACAAATCGTTGAAGTGATCCCCGACGTGACGAGAGTGGCAGATGAAATTCCAGTACCGACGCCATCGCCACCCGAGGTCGTGACGGCCAGGATGTGGGTCGGATTGAAAGACGTGCCGCGGGAGCGCACCTTGGTGATTACTCACTGGAGCGATTCGTACGACACTCGGCTCCGTAACGTTGAGAATTTCAACTGGTGGTTGCCCGGAAACACGCACGCGAGGCATGCCGCAGGGAAGGGCTTGATTGAGTACCTCTTCTACACGAACTTGAACACTGGCGAGATAATATCTTGGCTCGGAGAGTCGTTTGAATACAATGATTATTTCGACGCGATAGATGTGAAGATTCGCGAGGGAGTCAAATGGTCAGACGGCGTCGCGTTCACGGCGCACGATGTGAAGTTCACGATCGACATGGTCAAGGGCAACGCTCCTCACCTGAACCGGTCTACGCTTTGGAACGACATGATCAGTGACGTTGAAGTCCGCGACGACTACAATCTGACGATCAAATTGCACCGGCCTGACCCGAGATTCTTCCAGGTTCAGTTCGGTTTTGGCTGGGAAAACCACACGCCCATCGTACCAAAACACGTCTGGGAAGGTGAGGACCCGTTAACGTTCAGCAATTTCGCCCCCGAAAAACGCTGGCCGTTGGGAACGGGGGCGTATCGGTTGTCGTATTCTGGGCCGGACGCGCAATACTATGATCGGCGCGACGACTGGTGGGCGACGGAAATAGGGTTCCATAACGCACCTAAAGTCGAGCGCATCGAGTACATCTCAGTGGCGAACGACGACGTCGCAGCGCAGCTGTACATCGACAACCGGTTCGACGCTGGCCCGCCGTTATTGAAAGGCACGTTCGAGGCCGCGAGAGGTTTCAACGAGGCGCTGAGGTCGTGGAACTTCGAAGGCCCAGTGTGGGGGGCTCCGGACGGATGTAACTACGTGCTGATTCTGAACAATCAGAAGAAGCACTTTAACGATGTAAATGTCCGATGGGCGATCAACCATGCCATTGACCGCGGCGAGATTACAGGAAATGTTTATGAAGGTGGCGTCCGGCCCGTCGTGGTTCCGATTTCGTCGTTTGGCGTCAAACAGTATTTGCCGTTGATGCAGGACATCATCGACAAGTACGACGCCGGCAATCACAGCCTTGACAAGGTTGATGAACGCATGTCGATCGCAGGTTATTCGAAGGACTCCGAGGGGTTCTGGACGAAAGACGGCGGGCGCGTTGAGATCACGCTCGAGATGCCGTCGTGGATTAGACCGCAGGGTCCGTTCCTTGAGAAGCAGCTCCAAGCCGGCGGTTTCGATGCGATATTCAAGCAGGGCGAACCGGCAACCATTGGTGATCGCTTGCAACTCGGCGAGACGGAAGTTGTATGGGTGCAGTGCGGATCCATCAACGAGCCGTACGAAACGTTCAAGTCCTACCACTCCAAGAACTCGGCACCTCCGGGTGAGAGGTACGCCGGCGCCGTTCAAGGCGGACGTTACGAGAACCCCGAGATGGACGCAATCTTGGATGAGATGGAGGCGATGCTCCACTCACCTGACGACCCACGATACGTGGAACTGGCACGTGGCGCAATGGAGTTGTTCCTGCGTGACATGCCGGTGATCCACATTGCGGAAGAGTTGCACGTCATCGTTCACAACACGCACTGGTGGACTGGTTGGCCGGGCGTTGAGGACCCGTACGTTGCGCCGTACCCGCCGTGGAACGGTTGGTACCTGATCACGTTGAACTTAGAACCGACTGGAAACTAGTCGGGTTCAGAAGACGGCGATTCAACTGCCGTATGGAGAACCTGAGCGGGTTGCGGTCAATCGACCGCAACCCGCTCATTTCGTTTCTAAACGATTTGATATCGAATCGTCGTTGAAGGGGTCGCGATTATGCGATCATCTCAACGCAACCGAAGGAACCACTGCGGACCGTCGATTCTGGTGCATTTCGTGATTGCGGAATACGCAACAACTTGGCATACGAATGGCGTTTATTGGGAATTGACTACTTTTGAGGTGTTAGATACCCTTGATGGTTCAGTACCAATGCAGATTTACTGAGCCGATGCGCCTGCGCGAACAGTGTTCGCAAAGAGAATCGGCGCGTTTGCTAACTGGCTTAGCAGTACTTGGAGGTAACAAACAGTTATGCGTTCGAAGAAATGGATCCTTTCCGCCCTCTTGCCAGGCGTCGCACTACTAATTGCGTTGGCCGCGATTGGGGCTTGCGGAGGCACCGAAACGGTTGTCCAGACAGTCGTCGTCAAAGAGGAAGTGGCGGTCGAGGTGCCGGTGACGGTGGAGGTCGAAAAGCAGGTCGTCGTGCAAGGCGAGACCGTTGTGCAGACCGTCGAAGTCGAGAAGGTTGTCGAGAGGGAAGTAACCGCGACTCCTGATCCAGGTGCCTTGAAAGATGTGCCTAGGAATCGAACTGTTGTGTTCACCCATTGGAGTGGGTCTTACAGGACGCAACACGACAACGTAGAGAACTTCAACTGGTGGTTGCCGGGGAATTCGCACGCTAGGCACGCTTCGGAAAAGGGACTGGTCGAATATCTCTTCTACACCAACCTTAATGATGGAAAGATCATCCCGTGGCTCGGCGAATCTTTCGAGTACAACGATACGCTCGATGAGATCGATGTGAAGGTTCGTGAAGGAGCCAAGTGGTCAGACGGCGTACCATTCACCGCGCACGACGTCAAGTTCACGGTTGACATGGTGATCGCGGCAGCTCCCGAACTTTCTCGTTCAAACCTTTGGGCGGACAAGATCGAGAGCGTGACGGTCCACGACGATTACAACTTGACGGTGAAATTGACACGCCCCGATCCACGTTTCTTCCAAGAGCAGTTTGGTTTCGGGCACGAGAACCACACCGCGATCGTGCCGAAGCACGTCTGGGAGAACCAAGACCCCCTGACCTTCTCGAACTACGATCCCGAGAAGGGATGGCCGTTGGGCACGGGAGCCTTCAGGCTTGCGCTGTCAACACCTGAAGTGCAACTGTATGACCGTCGGGACGATTGGTGGGGCGCCGAGACAGGGTTCCATGATCTGCCAAAAGTCGAAAGGCTGAAGTACATTCCGATCGCCAACGACGACGTTGCTGGACAGCTCTACATCAACAACCAGGTCGATGCCGGCGTGCCGCTGTTGAAAGGCACGTTCGAAGCCGCGAAGGGCTTCAACGAAGCCCTGCGTTCCTGGAACTTCGAAGGCCCAGTCTGGGGCGCGGCCGATGGATGCAACTTCGTGTTGATTCTCAACAACCAGAAGAAGCACTTCAGCGACGTGAACGTACGTTGGGCGATCAACCATGCCATCGACCGTGGCGAGATTACCGGATTTGCGTATGAGGGAGGAGTGCCACCGGTTGTGGTTCCGATTTCATCGTACGGCGTAAAACAGTACTTGCCGTTGGTTCAAGACATCATCGACAAGTACAACCCGAACGATCCGGACCCGGCCAAAGTCGACGAGCGCATGACGGCTTCCGGTTACTCCAAAGACTCCGAGGGTTTCTGGACGAAAGATGGCGAGCGGGTTGAGATCACGTTAGAGATTCCTTCTTGGCTCCGACCTCAGGGCCCGTTCCTTGAGAGTCAGCTGCAGGAAGGCGGATTCGACGCGGTATTCAAGCAGGGCGAACCGGCAACCATTGGTGACCGCCTACGCTTAGGCGAAACAGAGGTCGTGTGGGTTCAGTGCGGGTCGATTACCGAGCCATACACGACGTTCAAGTCGTATCACTCGAAGAACTCGGCGCCTCCTGGAGAAAGGTACGCTGGTGCCGTCCAGGGTGGTCGTTACGAAAATCCTGAGATGGATGCGATTTTGGATGAGATGGAGGCGATGCTCCACTCCCCCGACGATCCGCGTTACGTTGAATTGACGCGGCAGGCGTTCGAACTGTTCCTGCGTGACATGCCAGTCATCCACATCGCGGAAGAGTTGCACGTCATCGTTCACAACACCCAATATTGGACTGGTTGGCCCGGAGTGGAAGACCCTTACGCTGCACCGTATCCGCCGTGGACGGGGTGGTACCTGATCACGATGAACCTCGAGCCTACGGAGTAAAACGGAGTCAAACGACGGCGTCGACGAAACGCCCGAGCGGGTTGCGGTCAATTGAACTGCAACCCGCTTTATTGATGTTGCGAGCTCCGACAATACGGTGGTAGGAATGTTACCGTCGTCGCGCTCATGAACGGTCTATTTCGGATGACAGCAACGTCGATGATTTGTCACCGCATACACATCGCAACCTGCGCCAAAGAAATTAGCATCAAACCCATGCGAATCACTCTATTTATGTTGGTCGCGGTAACGGCTACACTGCTGGGCGCGTGCCAGTCTTCTGAAGAACCGACACCTACGACCGCGCCGCCGACGGCGATGCGCGAGGTCTTGCCGACTATCAAACCCGAAACGCCTACTCCAGCGCCAACTTCGACGCCGAGCGTCGAGCCGGTAACGGTGCCCGGTATGGACCCGGTGATGCCGTTCACGAACATCGCACGGGACGCGCTTGGCAAGAACGCGTTCGTCAACAACTGGCATCCGGGTTCGGCGTTCTTCGATTTCGACCGCGACGGCGACATGGACATCTACCTCACGCAGGCCAACTCGGATTCCGAGTTTCCGGAGTCGCCAGGCGGACCTAATCTGCTGTTCCGCAACGATCGAAACAACGTCTTTACCGAAGTAAGCGAGGAGTTAGGCGCCGATCTCTCGCTGTCCAACAGCACCGCCGTAGCGGCATGCGATTTCGATAACGATGGTTATCAAGACCTGTACGTCGCAGGATATGGCCTGATCGGCGATGAACTCGACTACCGCTCGGCTGTCGGAGACGAGGCACTGACGAACGCGATCAAAGATCGCCTTCTCCGAAACGTTGATGGAGAGAGGTTTGAGGAGATTACCGACTCTGCGTTCGGGGATGATGTCAATGTGCAATCCGCTATAACGATCGCCTGCGGCGACGTGAACAACGATGGTTGGACGGACGTGTTTGTCGGCAACCGGTTAGATCAAGACTTCATCCGCTTCGATGACCCTCGCCACCACGGCCATTACAACCGGCTGTACATCAACAACGGCGATTTGACGTTCAATGATGTGACTGAGGCGGCCGGATTGATAAGCCCACCCATAAAGATGCTCGACCCCGATGGCGAACCGATGGAATGGAGGGACCCCGATACCGGCGAAATGACGAGGGGCTATGACGCTTCGCTTAAGGACGCCAACGGAAACCGCATCGGTGACCCGACAGGGCAAACACTCGCGTCACTTTTCTTCGACCACGATTCCGACGGCGATTTAGACCTCTGGTTAGCCGATGATGGCGACACATTGAAGGTATATCGCAATGACACAGACGGTAACGATGTCAAGTTCGCGTCGATCGAATCGGAGATGGGCGTAGACAGCGTTGGCGCGTGGATGGGTTTTGCAGTCGGCGACTTCGATTCTGATGAAGACCTCGACATCTTCATCACGAACATCGGCTACCACTTCTTGCTATATGACATCCCGCCAGTTCCCTCTGGCGACTGCGCATATAGCCACGCCTACGGTTGGGGAACGTGCTACCACTTCTTACTCCGTAACGACGGCGTCAAGGAAGATGCTGAGATGGGGATGATCGGCGATTTCAAGAACGTCGCGCCTGAGACCAACGTCGCTACGAGCCAATCGTTCCCACCAGAATCGCTGGATTCGAACAATATTCTCGACGTCTGGGAAAATGCCGAACAACCGGCCGGATTGGCGGCTTACGATTTCGGCTTCGGCACCGCGTTCTTCGACTACGAGAACGACGGAGATCAAGACCTCTATTGGCTCGGCGCTATGGGCGGCAGGGGAGAAGGCCCGAACGGCTTCAAGTACACGGGCTCGGGTCGCATGTTGCGCGGTGACGGCGCCGGCAAGTTCGAAGACATCACCGTTGAAGCCCAACTCCTAGACATTCAAGGTGTCAATTACGGGGTAGTAGATCCAAGTAGCTCCGATTTCGACCCTGACCGACAACGGATGGACCGACGTTACCACGAAAATGGCAAAGGTCTTGCCAAGTGCGACTTGAATGGTGACGGTACGGTGGATTTGCTGGGCACTAACAGCAACGGGCCAGTATTCATCTCAGAAAAGACGATCGACTTTTTCCGCGGCCCCCTGTTCCTATGGATGAGCAACGCGAGCGAAGGCAACTGGATCACGATCAAGCTGACCGGTCGCCAGAGCGTCGACGGGACTGGCAGCAACGCTGATGGTATCGGTGCGCGAGTTAAGGTTGTCGCAGATGTCGCCGGATCAGGTGAGACCACCACCCAGGTTCAAGACGCTCTCGGGAGCTCGTCGTTCCTTAGCATGAACTGCATCGACCTGCATTTCGGAATCGGAAGCGCGTCCAAAGTTGATCGGATCGAGGTACAGTGGCCGAGCGGAGTTAACCAGGTTGTGGATGACATCGAGCCGAACCAAAACGTTGAGATTGTCGAACCTGCTCGCTAGAAGGTTTGGTTGGAAATCAGTTGGTTAGTTCGGCGGTTTCGAACGTGGGATACTCAAACGATTTACCGATATCAGGATCTTCTACTTCCGGCATCTCGGAGTAAAGGAAGCAACTCGCCAACTGGTTGGCTCCAATTGCGTGCAACGGTGGTGCGGACGCTGTGCATTCGGCCATAGCAAACTTGCAACGGGGCGCGAATTTGCACTGATCAGTGACTGTCGAACTTTCATCGATGCGGTCGACTGATTCGTCGTCTTCATCACCCCACGCGGCTTTCGGGTCAGGTTGCGGCACGGAGTCGATTAGCAACTGCGTGTAAGGGTGTTTCGGGTTCTGAATGACCTCTTCCACGCTGCCGGCTTCGGCAACTGTTCCACGGTACATGACGATGATGTTGTCACACATCTGATAAGCGGTTGTCAAGTCGTGAGTGATGTAGATGACGGAGATGCCGAAGTCTCGGTTCAGGTCGCGGATGCTACGCAATATAGTGGCGCGCAATGATGCATCCACCATCGAGACCGGCTCGTCTGCCAAGATAATGCGCGGCCGAAGCAACATAGCCCTCGCAACCATCACGCGTTGTCGTTGACCCCCGCTCAGCTGGTGAGGGTACCGACCCAACGTCTCGTCAGGTTGCAAACCCACCATCCTCAACGATTCGGAGATGCGTTCATCGCGTTCTTGTGCGTTCAACGCTAGTTTGAAGTTGCGGATTGGGCGGTGCAGGACGTGGTCAACGGTGTAAAACGGGTTGTACGCTTCAAACGGATCTTGGAATATGGGTTGGACCTCGCGCCGGAAGTTCAACCAATCACGTGACCCCATCTTCTGGACGTCTTCGCCTTGGTAAAACACTTGACCGCCCGATGGCGGGATGACCCCCAGCAGCAACCGCGCGAGCGTGGTCTTTCCACTTCCGCTCTCACCCGCGATTGCGGTGATGGTAGGTCGATCTTCAGGTATCGCCAAGGAGACATCCTGTACTGCGATCGTCACGTTCGAACGATTGAACAGACCTCCGCCGAAGATCTTCGAAACATTGCGTAGTTCCAGCAGGTTAGCCATTCGACACCGCTTCAGTATGCAAGTGGCACGCCGTGCGCCAGTTGGGTTTGACCTCGATATCTAATGGATCGGTGTCGCGACAGATGTCCATTGCCGACGGACAGCGCGGATAGAAGGCACAGCCCGTAGGCAGGTTCAATAGGCGTGGCGGCATCCCTGGGATACCAACAAACTCTCTCTTTTGACTGAATGAAGGCAGGCTGTCGATCAACAGCTTCGTGTAGGGGTGCTGGGGGTCCTCAAAAATCCGATTAACCGGACCCAATTCGACCAATCGGCCCGCGTACATGACGCCGATGGTGTCGGCGAACTGCGCCACCAACCCCATGTCGTGTCCGACCAAGATAACCGCGGCGTCGATACCCGATTGAAGTCGTCCTAACGTCTGCATGATTTGCCGTTGCACAACCACGTCCAATGCGCTCGTCGGTTCATCGGCGAGAATTACTTTCGGTGAAAGGCATGTCGCAATCGCCAGCACCGCGCGTTGTTTCATCCCACCGCTGAGCTCGTGCGGATACATTCGAGCAACGGAAGGGGAGAGGCCAACATTGATCAACAGATCTGCGACCTTTTCGCGAAGTTCCGAACGGGTAGGTTTTTTGAGCAACGCGCCTTCGGAGCTCGAACGAGCGAATGCCGACCATTCAGCACCCGAAGAACGGCCCGCAGACTCTTCGACTACGTGGTCCAAAATGCCGTCGATGATTTGCTTCTCGATGCGAATAACCGGGTTTAAAGAGTTCATTGCCCCTTGAGGCACAAGGGCGATCTCGGCGAGCCTGGCTCTACGCATCTCGGGTTCGCTCAGTTGGAGCAAATCACGCTCGCCGAGGTGGATGCTGCCGGCGACGATTTTGCCCGGAGGGCGCGTCATGCGCATCAACGCCGTGGCCATCGTGCTCTTCCCGCTGCCCGACTCTCCCACCAGCGCAAGACGTTCGCCAGCTTTTAGATCAAACGAGACACCGTTGACCGCTTTGACATCTCCGGCCGCGGTCTCGTAATAGACGTGCAAATCCTCCACGCGTAATGCAACGTCCTCCGCCGATGCGCGGCCCGTAGTGGTTGTCGAATCAACCGTAGTTGCAGTGGTCATGTTCCGATTTAAGTGGCGTTCGTGATGTGCTGTGCGCAGTATACAACCTCCGCATGACGCGTTCTACCGCGTCGCTGACCAAGGACGTGAACTCAGTTGCATTATTATGGGATTCATTCGACAGGAGACGCGATAGCGAATGAACAGATTACACATCCCCAACGAATTCGTCGAGTGGGTTTTCGTGATCCTAGGGGTCACCGTTGCAGCCCTCACCGGTGCCGGCATCAAATCGTGGCTCGATAACGCGCTAGATGGTTCTGGCGTTGAAGGATGGGCGCCCGGAGTTGCTGCGTTGGTCGTGTTTTTCGTTTTAGCTGCTCCCGTCTACTACTGGGCTTCTCGTAGCGCGCGCCATCGCGGCGAGGGTCCATCTGTCGTATCCGACGGAGAATCCGAAGATTGATTCGGCCGCAATTGTGGACCTTACGACACCTGAGATCTGGAGCACGGACGATTCACCATGCCTGAACTAGTAAACCGAAGCTGGACATTGGCGAACCGCCCCGTCGGTTACCCACAAGAAAGCGACTTCTCGATCACAGAGTCCGAAGTCGAGGATCCCAAAAACGGCGAGATTCTCGTGCGCACTCTGTACATGTCGCTCGACCCTTACATGCGAGGCCGATTGCGCGATCGACGTTCGTACGCGGTTCCAGTCGGTATTGGCGACGTGATCATCGGTGAAGGAGTCGGTCGAGTCATCGCTTCCCAATCTGACGAGGTATCGGTCGGCGATATCGTGGCGTGCCAGATCGGATGGCAAGAATACGCTGTCATACCTGCCCACACCGCGAGGGTGGTCGATCCTTCGGTCGCGCCGATATCAACTGCGCTGGGCGTCATCGGCATGCCGGGATTGACGGCGTATCACGGATTGTTGGCCGTCGGGCGACCGCGGCCGGGCGAAACGGTGCTCGTTTCAGCAGCGTCTGGAGCGGTCGGCGCGGTGGTGGGACAGATCGCGAAGATGACCGGCTGTCGCGTGATCGGAACGGTTGGTTCGGACGAAAAGGCCGACTATTGCACGCAAGAACTCGGGTTCGATGCCGCTGTCAATTACAAGACCGAAGACGTCTTTGCGCGGATTGCGGAGCTTGCGCCGGATGGGATCGACATCTACTTCGACAATGTCGGCGGACCTGTCACTGATGCGGCAATTGAAAACTTGGCGTTGCGAGGCCGCGTTCTCGTGTGCGGTCAGATTTCGCAGTACAACCTTGAAGAGCCCGAACTGGCGCCGCGTAATCTTTGGAACCTAATCACCAAACAGGCGCGCATCGAAGGTTTCATAGTCTTCAACTTCCAGAACGAACACGATGTGGCTCGTGCCAGGTTGGCATCGTGGGTTCGCGATGGTTCGTTGAAGTATCGCGAAGATGTCGTAGACGGTTTCGAGCAGGCGCCGCGAGCGTTCATCGGATTGATGAACGGAGCCAACTTCGGCAAACTTCTCGTTAAAGTCTCCGATTGAACCCGGCAACAGGGCGGCACTCAATCGAAGTTGGATGTCTGCAAGCTTCGCCTTTATGGTGCATAATCTAGGTATTCGAGCGGAAGTAGCTCAGTGGTAGAGCATCTCCTTGCCAAGGAGAAGGCCGCGGGTTCGAACCCCGTCTTCCGCTCCATCCCCTCCTCTCATTCCCGATCCCTGCACAACATCGAATTCGGCGCGCCTTAATCCATGTCTGGCATGATGCCTTCGGCGGCGTCGGCAGCGATTTGACGTTGTAATTCGGTGAACGACTCGTCGCTTGCGATCCACCTCAAGTAGTCGGGATGCGTCTCGCTCATATCGTAGAGCGTGTGGCCTCGGTATCGGCCGAAGTTGATGATCGGGTCGCCATCGTCTGACAGCGTGAAGCGGCCTTGATCGTCGATATACTTTTCGACGCTGTCTCCTGTGGCCCAAGTCTCGAGCGACGCTGGATCATTTGGCAATTCCTGATGTTGGTTCAGTTGACCGGCTATGATCGCCCGCAACGCGTTGACTGTGTCGCCTCCGCCGCCGATACGATCGAATTCGCCACCGACGAATCGGCGATACGCGGCGTCAAAACCACGTGGTTCGAGTCGATGATAGATCTCCATAGCATCGACGACGGTGCGGTCTTCGGCGGTGAACTCGATGCCCGCATATTCGAACTCTTGCTTCAAGACCTTCAGGTGAAAACGCCGAATACCGAACCCTGCGAAATCGCAACCATCGAGGTATTGCGCCAACGCTTTGGAGTACGCAGCGAACGGGCGGCAATCTGTCACATCTTCGTCCGTGATGCCGTGGAAGTTGGTGGCGCCCGGAGAGATCGGCGACATCGGGTTAATGAGCTGTGACCTGAACGTCTCAGTGCCACCGGGTTCGATACGAAGAGTCGACACCCGTACGATGCGGGCGGTACGTCGGTCGAGCCCAGTAGTTTGGATGTCAAGGAACACGATTGGGCGTTCGAGCTGCAGACCGTGTTCCGTACCCGTCAAAATATCCTCGGATCGTTCTTGTGATGTCATCGGAAGCCTCTTTATCTAAGTTATTAACTTCATGAGACTAGGTTACTCCCTAGTGCCCAGATGTTGCACTCCGTGACGGCGCTGGAGTTGGGCCGTATGGTTCCTCGAGAAGCCCACGGTTAGAATTAGGGGAGTCGAGTGCCGAAGTGGCGGAATGGTAGACGCGAAGGTCTCAAAAACCTTTGGGCTTTAGCCCGTGTGGGTTCGACTCCCACCTTCGGCACCAGTCGAGAAATTCCCAGCGAACAGCCCATTAGTGCTAGCCGAGCGCCGTCGCAGACGGCGATTTGGAGAGACTAAAGATGGTGCCGAGGGGCGGACTCGAACCGCCGACACATGGATTTTCAGTCCATTGCTCTACCAGCTGAGCTACCTCGGCACTGGGTGTAAACCCTATTTTATCGTTGCGCCATTGGTATAATCCAAGTCTGGATCGATTCTCGCCGATCAACACCCCCTAATCACCGCCTAAGCGCCACAAATGCCGTCGATAATCATTTCGTCAATAAGCGAATCCAAAGGCAAATCGACTCTTGCCGCTGGGATAATTTCACGGTTGCGGTATGACGGCATGTCCGTCATTTCAACGGCAGACACTGGCCGCTTATTCTCCGACGATAACGGTGTGGGACAGGTCTCAACAGACCAGATCGAGCCATCGTCGTCGACCGTTTCGATCATCGAAGGGTCGTCTGGCGACCCGCAATCGGACTTCGACCTCGCTGAGAAACTCGACGCCAGGGTAGTGCTTGTTGCCGGCCTCGATGAAGACGTCGAGTCAGTCGCCGCGGTTTTGGGTGAGCGAATGTCAGGCGTTGTGCTTAACAAGGTCCCACGGTATCGAGATGTCCACGCAGACCGTTTCGTTGAGACTCTGTCGGCCGAAGGCATCAACTGTTTTGGATGGTTACCAGAGGATCGACGACTGGCAGCCAGCACTGTCGATTCGTTGATGAGTCATCTTGAAGGTGAACTCGTTTTCGATGTGAACACCACCTCAGAGCTTGTTGACAACGTCCTCATCGGTGGTCTGGTGCTCGATTGGGGACCGTTCTATTTCCGTTCGCAAGACAACGCCTGCGTTGTGGTTCGATCTGGCCGCCCGGATGTGCAGATATCCGCTTTGCAGAGCGACACCACTCGAGCGTTGGTTTTGACCGGCGGGGGGAAACCGATCGACTACGTGTTCTACGAGGCGCGCACGAAGCGGATACCGCTGATCTTGGTTGATGGCGATACCAACACCACGATGGGCGCGCTGGATGAAATGACGCCCGCGGGATTCTCGCATCCAGACAAGTTGGCGCGCATCAGCCAACTCCTCGCCGAACGTTCGATCATCGAACCGATATTGGATCTCGTGTCGCAGACTCCGACCCGCTAGGAGTCTGGTGGCTCTCCTGGAGTCCGTGTCGACGAAGCGAGAAACGTACCTGCACGGACACCACCGATCCGTGCTTTCGGCCCACTCGGCACGAACCGCGGACGATGCTGCCGCGTTTCTCTTGCCGCATCTCCAACCGGGCATGAGGTTGTTGGACGTTGGCTGCGGACCTGGGACCATCACCGTTGGGTTGGCCGACGCAGTTGGGGAGAGCGGTTCGGTTCTTGGAATAGACATTTCGGATGAACTGCAAAAAGAATGGGATAAGCGTCTCCACGAAACTGGCACCTCGAACCTCGAATTTCGAATAGACAACATTTACGAGACCGCCATCGAACGTGGTCAGTTCGATGTCGTTTATGCGCACCAAATCCTCCAACACCTAGGCGATCCGGTCGGCGCACTAACGGCGGCTGCCAAGCTAGCCAAACCAAACGGTTTCGTCGCCGTGAGGGAAGTCGACTGGGGTACGTTCGCGGCGTATCCGGAATCCCGGGCGCTTGACGACTTCCGGCGAGTTTACGACGCGGTTGCTATCCGAAACGGTGGTACGCCCACAGCGGGCAGGCACATGCTCAAATGGATGGAGGAAACCGGCGTTTTGACGGATATCCACATCACGACGAGCACATGGACGTTCTTCGAAGAGACCGGCAAGACATGGTGGGGCGATCAGTGGTCGCAACGCATCTTAGCAACGGACATCGCGGTGAAGGCGATGGAATATGGGATCGCCACACGGGCGGAGCTAGAATCTATATCGCGAGGCTGGCAGGAGTGGAAAAACGCGCCGGGTTCAGTCTCTTGTTTCACTCATTTTGAAGGATTGGCGCGTCGCGCCTAAGACGTGATCACGATTAATTCGATCCGCCGTTATTTCCGTGTCGTAGTCGTTCCAGTTCTGATTGGAGCCGCTCGATCCGCGATTCGGCCGCCGCGAGAGAGCGTCGCTGCTCCTCGATCACCGTCTCTTGTTGTTCCGCGTAGAGGGCTTGTTCGACGGGCGATTTCACGTATTCTCTCGTTTTTCCGTCGTACGCCCTGAAATCGCCGTTGTGCCAAGACAAGGTCAATCCCAGAACAGGACTGAAACCTTTGGGATGGCCATCCGGTTGGGTTGTGACGTGCAACCGCTCATATGTGCCTTCGACAAGCGTCTCGCCCACCAGCGCTTCACCATAAAGATCGCCGCCGGTCGGATCGAAGCGCCAGTACTCTGTGACACCAATTTGGGCGTAGATATCGCGTTTCTGGGTAAGATCGTTGCCTGCGGTGGTTGGTGCTGCTATTTCCAATACAAAGTCTGGCGCTTTGCCGGCTTCCCAAAGCATGTATGTCAACCGGTCACGAATCGCCTGCGCATCGACCCCGAACGCGAGATAAAAATCCGGTGCGAGTCGGCGATTGAGGTCGGTTGGATCGTAGCAGATGAAAGTATTGGTGTTTATGAAAGTACTTTCGGGAGATCGGTTGCGCATGATCAGCGCGTCCAAAGTTGGAAACATGTCTCTGAAAATCGGATACCGATTCATTCCATAAGGTTCCGGCTCCGGTTCCCAGATCATCGACGCGATCTGCGGGTCATGTTCAGACAGCCGTTTGTAGAGTATGAAAGTTTCGGTTAACGTCATTTCACCCTCCGTCCACGGAGGAATTCGCTAAAGGGCGTTGTTGGACGATGGTAGCACCTATCCGATTTCGCCAAGAGTGCCAGTCCGGTTCGTTCTGTGCGAAACTTGTTGTAATACAGGCGTTGAAAACTTCGCATATCATCACCCAAATGACAACGACGGCGATAAATCCCGAAGCGGTTCTTGACGGGCTCTCAGAGGCTCAGAGCGCGGCCGCCTCGTACATTGAAGGGCCGCTAGTCATAGTTGCTGGGCCGGGTAGCGGCAAGACGCGAGTCATGTCTCATAGGATGGCGTACATCTTGGCGACCGGCGTTCCGCCGTGGCGGGCATTGGGAGTGACGTTTACGAATAAAGCGGCGGCGGAGTTGCGCCAGCGTTGCGACGCCTTGGCTAGTCGATTTGTGCCGAACGCTGCCGAGACCAACGTGAGCACCTTCCATTCGTTTGGAGCACGGTTTCTTCGCATCCATCACGATGCAGCCGGATTGGGGCGAGATTTCACCATCTACGACCGCGACGATCAAGAACGATTGCTGAAGCTCATCTTGGGCGACATGGATGTCGATGCGAAGGTGGGTGAAGTCCTCGCCGAGATCGGGCGGGCCAAGAATAACAACCAGACACCGGAAGAGTTCGCGAGCATCGGCACGGGTTACCGACACGAACTGCATTCAGAGGTTTACGACCAGTACGAGGCGTCGTTGGAGCGGTCGAACGGAGTTGACTTCGACGATTTGCTGTTAAAGCCCTATCGGATCTTGGTGCGCGACGAACATATTCGCACCGCGATGCAGAATCGCTACCAGCACATAATGGTCGACGAATTTCAGGACACCAACGCGTTGCAGTTCGAGCTAGTCAGAGTGTTGGGCGACGCGCATCGCAACATCTGTGTCGTTGGCGACCCGGATCAATCGATCTATTCCTGGCGCAACGCGCGTCCCGAAAACATGGACAGACTCGCCGAGGTCCTACCGGGTTGCCGAATATTCGAGCTCAGCGAGTCGTATCGATCCACCAAGACGATTATCGCGGCGGCCGCGGGTCTGATAGCGCACAACAAGAGAAACATCGAACGGGTCTTGTTCACCAATAACGAGGAAGGCGATCCGGTCGAGATCGGTGTCACCGAACATCCCGAGCACGAAGCATCGGTGATTTTGGACAACGTCGAGAAACATGTCAGGGGCGAAACCGATGCCGACCGCGCTCCGGCCAGTCTCGACGATGTCGCGGTGTTGTACAGGACTAACGCCCAGTCAAGAGCGATTGAGACGGAGTGTAGCCGTCGCGGTGTCCAATACCGACTAATCGGAGGCGTCCGGTTCTACGAACGGCGTGAGATCAAAGACGCGTTGGCACTACTGCGTATCGTCGTAAATCCGTCGGATGAGACCTCGCTGAGGCGAATCATCAACGTTCCACCGCGGGGCATCGGCCCTGCGACACTGCTTAGGATCGAGGAATACAGTGTCTCCAACAGGGTCCCGCTACTTGAAGCGGTGTTGCTCGCTTCCGACGCCTCTGCATCGCAAGAACTAAGCCTGGGTAGGGCGGCTCTGAACAAAGTGCGTTCGTTCGCGGATTTTATCCGGACATTGATCGTGAACGCCGAAACCGTTTATCCGCGCGATCTATTGGATTACGCATTGAAAGGCAGTGGATACAACGATTGGGTCAAGAAGGACGAGGCTACGCGGGCTGAACGACTCGAAAACCTTGACGAGTTGATGACTTTGGCGGAAAAGTATTCAGTTTCCCACGACGGCATCGAACCTAGACAAGCGTTGTCCGACTTTCTTGAACACACCTCACTATTCGCAAACGTCGATGCTATGGATGAAGGCGTCGGTGCGGATGATGCAAACGTCAGCCGTCCAAGTGGTGCCGCCGGAGCGGTAACACTAATTACACTCCACCAGGCAAAAGGACTGGAGTTTGATACCGTATTCATCGCGGGATTGAACGAGGGTCTGTTGCCCCACGCCATGGCGCTCAACGTGCAGTCTCGAGACGAATATGAGGCGGCATGCGGTGAGGAGCGTCGGTTGATGTACGTCGGCATGACCCGAGCCAAACGCAAACTCAACGTAACGTGGACGTTGTACACGTCGTCCTCGTTCTATCGTCGACAAAACGTCCCTTCACAATTCCTAAAAGAGATACCGGAGGAGCGCGTCCAAGAGGTCGAGTACGCCCGGGTCCCCGGTCGGACAGCTCCGCCGCCGGTGGCGTTTTCGTCAAGCTTCGGTGTTGCCGTTGATCGAGATACACACGCTCCTGTGCGGCGTCGCGAACGTCGAGAAAAGTTCACCGAGAAGGGTATCGAGGATCTACCTGTCGAGTTGCAGTTGAAAGCCGGTCAACGAGTCAACCACAGCGTGTTCGGGACTGGTGTGGTCGTCAACTCGAGGCCGATCAAGGATGACGTGCGCGTGACGGTCGCTTTCTCAAAAGAAGGTGTCAAGACTCTTCTCGCCAGCATGGCCGGGTTAGAGAAGATTTAGGCAGTTCGAATGTTTTCTTGGTTGCCGGATCGGACCTTCGTTTTCGCGGTCTTCGCGTTGTTGCTGAGCATTGCGGCGTTGGCGTACTTGGCTTTGTGGCCGTCGTTTGAGATCGTCGAAACCAATGCCGACGGTGTTACGATCTCGCGTCGCGTGGGGATCGCGGAATCTAACGGCCTTATCGGTCTAATCTTCGCCATCATTCCTGTAGCGATTACACTCGGCGCAATCCTGTCGGTTCCGCCAAGTGGTCAAGCCGAACGGCGACACAAACTCAACTTGATCGTGGGAGCGGTCTTGCTGTGGGTCTTCATCATGGCTTTCGCTCAGGAAATCGGCATCCTTTACGTTCCCGCAGCGACGATGCTCACCTCGGTGATCGTTTTGATGCTGGTGCGTGACCGGGCTTGGGGCCGTCCTGGGGCACAACAACGAACTAAGAGCGCGGGTGAGTTACGGAATGAGGCCGTACGTCGTTCCCAGCGCTCGCGTAATCGCGTCGGGCGTCGAAGTTCGATACGACGGCGTTCCCGTTAGTTACACTTTTTGAGAGTCACGTCAATCGGCGACCTAACCGATTAGGCAAATCACCAGCGGAGCGACAATTGGGTTCGGTAATCACAGACGACATGCGAGCGTTGATTGGGGCGGAATCGCCGCCGATCACATATCGCGTGTCGCACCGTGAGATCGCTCGTTTCAACGCCGCCATAACGGGCGACTTGCCGCCGGTGGAAAATGACCCTGAAAACGCCGAACCTGGTATCGAAGCGAATCCGTTGATATTGAGGTCGTTTATCACCGCGCCATATGACCCGCCACTTCCAGAACCGTTCCACGACATCCTCGATGGTGGGAGCCGGTTCAGTTTTGTCCGGCCCGTGGTTGCTGGCGACGAGATAACCGTCGTCCGGAAGATGGTCGACATCTTCGAAAAGAGCGGACGGTTCGGGCCAATGCTCTTCAAAATCACCCAGGTAAGTTACACGGATCGCGGTGGCGGACTGGTTGCCACACAAGAATCGACTAGCATCTCATATGGCAGACTTACCGGGACGGTTTAGCCTAATTGACGCATCTAAGCAAGTCAGACGAAGGATCGATCAGATGACAAAGATCATGTTTGAAGATGTTGACGTTGGGGGAGGACCTGAAGCTTGCACACAAGTCGTCACGCCCCGGCAACTGGTCCAATACGCCGCAGTATCTCAAGACTTCACGCCGATTCATTACAACACCGAATACGCGCAGAGCGCCGGCCACGACGACATCATCATCCACGGCGCTCTCAAAACCGCTTTGCTGTCACAATGGTTGGCCGATTGGGCGGGCAAAATCGGCGCGGTGAAGAAGCTCGAAACTTCATACCGGGGTATCGACTACGCGGGTGAAGTGACTTGCGTTGGCACCGTTACCGGTAAGCGGATCGTAGGCGGTACTGGCCTTGTGGAATTGGACATCGAATTTCGGGACGCTGACGGCAATGTCACTACTCCCGGAAAAGCCACCGTCGCGCTGTCGATGCGGGGCGAATAGACCTAGAGACAAATGACAGGAGCAAAACGTTGCAACTAGAGGGGAAAGTCGCAGTAGTAACCGGAGCCGGTCGTGGTATCGGGCGCGGGGTAGCTGAAGAGCTGGCCGCAAACGGCGCGAGCGTCGTGGTGAACGACATCGGTGCCGAACTGGATGGCACGGGAGGTTCTACCTCGATAGCGCAAGAGGTCGTCGACGGTATCGTCGCCGCGGGTGGAAATGCCGCTCCGTCGACCGAATCGGTGACGACGTGGGATGGCGGTCAACGGATCATCGAGACCGCGCTCGACGAGTTCGGGCGTATCGACATCGTCGTGACTGTAGCTGGAATCTTGCGCGACCGGATGCTCTACAACATGACCGAGGAGGAGTGGGACGACGTAATTTCAGTGCATCTCAAGGGCACGTTCACGGTTGTTAGGCACGCCGCTCCGATATTCAGACAGCAGCGCGGCGGCCGGATCGTCACGTTTTCTTCAGGCTCAGGCCTCGTCGGATCGATCGGGCAGTCCAACTACGGCGCGGCCAAGAGCGGCATCGCCGGGTTTACGAAGGTACTTGCCAAGGATCTGGGCAAATACGGTGTCACCGCGAACAGCATCGCGCCTCGTGCTGAGACACGCATGATCGCATCGATACCTGGCAACATCCAAGAGATGATGGTCGAACGCGGCGCGTTGCCTCAGCCTGATGAACGGTCGTGGGAGCCACGGGATGTGGCCCCGTTCGTCGCATATCTAGCCACCGACGGCGCTGCTCAGATCAACGGCCAGGTGTTCTTGGTCTACGGCGGTAACGTGACGCATCTCTCATTGCCCAGACGTGTCAACACCATCTACGCATCGAACCCGCCCGGTTATTGGGAACTTGATGAGTTGGATCGCTTGGCGCCAAAGGTTTTGCTGGAAGGCTCGCAGAGCATAACGGGCGGCAGCGAGTTCGCCCAGATCAACCCCGGTTCCGGAGCGGCAGCACCGCGGTCATGAAATCGACTAGCGGTAAACGCCTTGAAGGAAAGGTGGCGGTCGTTACAGGTTCGGGGCGCGGAATAGGGCGCGGCGTAGCGAAGTTGCTGGCGAGTGAAGGCGCATCAATCGTGGTGAACGATGTCGGCGCCGCTTTGGATGGCCAAGGCGAGGACTCAACTCCTGCTGCCCAAGTCGTCGAGGAGATCAGCGAATTGGGCGGTCGCGCAGTCGCATCGTATCACTCTGTTGCGACGGCAGTGGGCGGTGCAAACATCGTGCAACAAGCGCTCGACGAGTTCGGACGGCTAGACATCGTAATCACGCCTGCTGGCATACTGCGAGATCGCATGATCTTCAACATGACCGAGGCAGAATGGGACGATGTCATCGCTGTGCACCTAAAAGGCACGTACTCGGTGGTGCGGCCCGCATCAGAGATTTTCAGAGCGCAGAAGAGCGGCCGGATCGTTACCTTCTCGTCTGTGTCCGGACTATACGGACAGGGCGGTCAATCGAATTACGGCGCGGCCAAGGACGCGATTGCGGGATTTACGCGCGTCGTTGCTAAGGAGCTCGCACGTTACAACGTAACCGCGAACATCATCTCTCCGGGTGCCAGCACACGGATGACCGACAGTGTGCCGGACAGCACGCGAGCGATGAGGGGAGGACCGTTCCCACCGCCGGAGGAAGGGATTCTGACCTCAGAACCGGATCAGGTCGCTCCAATGGTCGTATGGTTGTGCACCGATGCCGCGGACGGCGTTTCCGGCAACATATTCCACTGCACCGGCAATCGTGTCAGCCTGATGAACCACCCCGTAGCGCACCGCTCAATTTACAAGGATGGGCGTTGGACGGTCGAAGAACTCGGTGCGGTAGTCCCAGAAACGATCGGGATGGACCTGATCAATCCCGCACCGAAGGAAGACTGATCAAGTCCAACAGGTCTACAAGCAGATCAGCGTTAACAGACGTAGTCGACGCTGTTGAGGATCAGTTGCTGGAACTGCGGGTGTTCCTGGCTCGATCCGGCGTGTCCCAGCGCGATGTTGGCCACGATGCCGTCGCCGTATTTGTATGACCAGCCCAGAGGCTTGTCTTCATCTTCGACCACGCCGTACATGAAGACGTCGATGCCCGATTGGATGTCCAAACCGCAGTAGCACTCGTCATAAGTCCAGAACGGCGTAACGTCTTTGGCGAGCGGGTGGTCTGGATTGTTGAAGTGAACTTGGAACCACCCGAACGGAGGATGCCAGCTCTCACCGTAGATCCAACCGCCGCCCGTGATCTGCTTCATCTCTGGCCAATCCGGTGCCGAAGCTGGCGATATGTGCACAGATACAAGTCCGCCGCCACCGGAGACGTAGTCCTTAAACCCTGACCGTTGCGCATCGTTGAGGTCGTTTTCTGTGTCGGGTAGTCGGAGCGTATTGAGAACGATCGCGTCGTAACCTGAAAGATCTCCTTCTAACTCTGACGCGCATTCCGAAACATCAAGATCGTGTCCGGCTTCCTTGAGGAATTCGGTCATTACCGGTGTTGTCTCTTCGTACGGGTGCCTGCCGCCCGTGATAAGTAACAGTTTGGCCATCTCTGCTTAGTTCCCTCGCTGTTTATGTGGCGCGAATTGTTGCCTGAATGATACTCGCTAAATCCGTCTCAAAAGTTTTCTCGCGACCACTCGTGAGCGAGCACTTCCATCTGAACGAAACTCTTGCCGTCGCGCCAGACGTGGTCGTATGGTCTGAAACCGGCGTTAATGAAGGATCGCTGTGCGCGCCGGTTCGATACTAGGGTGTGCAGGTAAAGCCTGCGTATGTCCGTCGTTTCGAATATATGGGTCAGTAGCGTTTTCGTCGCTTCAGTACCGTAGCCCCGTCCCCAATACGCCGGATCGCCGATCATGATGCCGAATTCGGCCTGCATGCGCCTTTCGTTGTAGTCGTAACACATGCAGTTGCCGATATGGACCCCGTCTTCGTCTTCAATCGCAAATCGAAGAGAGCGCCGATTGTATCTCTTGAGGTCCTCGTGATAAAAGCGTTCGAAATCGACGAACGAGAGTCCGAGCGGTTCGGCGGCGTCAAGTTCAGAAAGTTCGGGATCAGTCCGCCACACGTAGTCGTTCCAAGCGTCTGACATGCGTTTCGACCGCAGCGTAGCAAGTTGCCCATCTAGACGTATGTCGTCTTGGATCACGTTGTATTTGCGGAATATCCTCGCGGCGGACTTTGCGACCTTTGCCTCGCTGTAGTGCGTGAGCTGTTGCAGAGCTTGTTCCAAATCGACCCAACAAGCGACGTCGTACTCGTGGTCGTGGCGGTCGAAGCATCCCCCGTCTGCTTCCATCAAATACCAGTAGACGGTTTTCTTTACCTTGACATTGGCCCGCGGATTGTCGCGCTCACTTACTAGATGACTGTTTCTGGACCGCACAAAAGAGTATTGCGTGGTGTCCACCGTCGAGACGAGTTTGACATCGAGACCGGTTTCTTCTTGGACTTCACGTATCGCGGTCTGCTCGATCGTTTCGTCATAGTCAGGTGTACCTTTGGGTAGGGCCCACAGATTTTCGCCCGATCGCCCGACCAGTGCGATCTCGATCCGGTCGTCGCCATTTACGCGCGCCACAACGCCGCCAGCGGACCAGCGCGAGATGGTTTTCATCGCTCGTGGCTTTAGGATGTTCATTTCTCGTAAACGCTACTCTGGCAGGCGATTGTAAACGACACGTGATTTGAGGGTGAATATACGCGATACCATAGCGGGGCGCTGCAGGTATCATTACGATAAGGAAGCGCGACGAAGTCAGTGCATTGCGCCGACTTCGTGTGACGCTTCGGATCAGGGCCAATCGGAGACGAGAACATTACCGAATCATGTCGGTCAATCATAGCCAGGACTTTGTGATCCGCTTCGCCGGAGAAGGCGGGCAAGGACTAGTGACTTCTGCTGACGCGATGGCGAGGGCAGCAGCCAACGCAGGATATTACGTATCCACGTTTTCGACGTTCCCATCGCAGATCATGGGCGGGCCGGCTTCTTCTCAGGTGCGGATATCGACATCTCCGGTGCTCTGTTCGGGTGACAACGTCGACGTCCTGGTTTCGCTCGATGAGTACGCGTACAACGCGCATCGTGAAGACCTTTCTGCGAACGGCGTCGCCATTTACAACTCCGGCGAATTCAAACTTCCGGATGGCGGCCATTATTTCGGGATTGATGCCGACGAACTCGCTAAGTCAACGGGTAACACACGCGCCGCGAACATGGTCACAATTGGTGCAGTCGCCAATCTGATCGGGTTCTCTCTCGAAGAGATCGATGCGTTTATCACGGCTCGATTCACCAGAGGTCGACCCGGTGACGATGAGATTATCGAGTCAAACAAAAAGGCCATTCGATTGGGTGCGGACGTAGCCGCCAGTAGCGGCTTTACGGTCGGCACCATGGCGCCGCCCGAACCGCCCGATTACGAGCAGATAATGATCACCGGGAACGCCGCACTTGCTTTGGGCGCGGTAACCGCGGGTCTAAATTTCTATGTCGGATATCCGATCTCTCCCGCGACCACCATATTGGTTTGGATGGAGCAAAATCTCGTCGGAAAAGGGCGATTCGCGCACCAGGTGTCGTCTGAAATCGAGTCGATCAGCGCCATAGTAGGCGCCGGATACGCAGGCAAGAAGTCGATGACGGCAACAGCTGGTCCCGGATTGTCACTTATGGGCGAAGGTATCGGTCTGGCGTGGATGGCCGAAATTCCGTGCGTCGTTGTCGACGTACAACGCGGTGGGCCGTCGACCGGTCTACCGACAAAGTCTGAGCAGAGCGACTTGATGGCGTGCCTTCATCCCGGTCACGGAGACATGAGCATCCCGATCTTGGCGCCTGGCTCTGTCAATGAATGTTTCGACGCTGGCGCCCTCGCCGTCAACTGGGCTGAGCGGTATCAGGGTCCGGTCATCGTGATGAGCGAATTCGGACAAGCGGAGAAGGGCGAGAACATTCGCAAACCTGCGTTGGACGCAGTGGATGTGGAGAGAAGGTCGATCTACAACGGAAGTAACGGTTACGCCCGATACGAATCCTGGAGTGACAACGGCCTGTCTCCCATGCCGATCCCTGGAGGCCCAGGAGCCTATGTAGCTAACGGTTCCGAGCATGATGAGATCGGCGACACCACCCATTTGCCCCGTCACCACATTCGGCTTACCGAGCGTAGATTCAAGAAACTCGACTTGCTCAACGATGCTCATTACGAGATCGAGGACGAAGGCGCGACCGCGATGATCATGTCGTGGGGATCGTCCAAGGGCCCGGCTCGCGAGGCATACGAACGGTTGAAAGCAGATGGCGTGGATGTCGGATGGCTCTATTCGGTGGCGCTGAACCCATTGCCCGAGCAGATAAAATCTGCATTGTCGAGGGCTAATCTGGTTATCGTGCCTGAACTAAACTACATGGGACAATGGTCAGCAGTACTTCGACAGCACGGGTTTCGTGCAGAATCGGTTACGCAGTACACAGGGCTTCCATTTAAGCCCGCGACGTTGGTGGAGCGGATTGCAGCAAGGGTAACCGAATTGCGGAAAGAGAAAGGAACGGTCTTAGCGTGAGCAAACGCAACCCGGAATACGACTTCGTTTGGTGCCCCGGATGCGGAGACTTCGGCGTACGGCGAGCCTTGGAATGGGCTCTCGAGCGGCACGTCGCTGAACACGAGATACCTCAATCAAACTACGTCATCGTAGCAGGCATCGGTTGTTCCGGCAACATGGTTCACCTGATGGAAGGTGACCAGCCATTTGGATTGCACGGCATTCATGGTCGAACTTTGCCGCTATCGTTCGGCGTTAAGATGGGTCGTCCTGATCTTCAAGCTCTCGTTGTTGCTGGCGACGGCGACTTTCTCGCCATCGGCGGTGAACACATTAGCCCCGCAGCAGCGCGCAACGTCGATGTGACGTGCGTGGTGATGGACAACGGCGTGTACGGGTTGACGAAAGGGCAATCTTCGCCGACGACAGAGATGGGTGTTACCACCAGCTCGACGCCGTACGGCAAGATCGAATCCCAGATGATGCCGCTCAAGTACTACTTGACGATAGGCGTCTCATACATCGCGTCGCACTATTCGAGCAAACCTCGCGATCTTGCCAACTGCATTCAGGACGCCATGAATCACAAGGGATTCTCGATCGTCCACGTTCAGTCGCCGTGCACCACATACAACGACACGTATGACATCTTGAAGGGCAATCGGCGTAAAGGCATACCTGGGATCGCGTGGGAAATTCCTGAAGATCACGACCCGACGAGTCGTCAATCTGCAGAAGACCTTCTCGACCGACCTGGAATCCCGTTGGGACTGATCTATAAAGATGACCGTCCAACCTTGCAGGATCGCGTCGACGAGATCGCGGAGGCGAATCCAAGCCGGTCTCCTTCGGATATTCTCGCCACTTACGCGCTCTAAGGTCATCGGGTCCCATTCGCGGTTGCAACTGAGATCGCTGATAATCTGCGCGTAGATCGGCCATTGAGGTCAACCGATGCCTGAACGTCCAAACGTGTTGCTGATCTGCACGGATCAGCAACGCCGTGACACGATGGCGTGTTACGGGAACGATTGGGTCCGGTCGCCGAATGTAAACTGGCTCGCGGACGAAAGCTTCGTATTTGAAAACTGCTACGTCACCGTAGCGGTCTGTTCACCTGCCCGCGCCTCATTGTTCACCGGGCTCTATCCTCATACGGCAGGCGTGATCAAGAACAGTGTTCCGCTGCCGACATCGTGTCCATCAATCGCTGAACTTGCGCCCGAGGATTACCACACGGCCAAATTCGGCAAATGGCATCTCGGAAATGATCTCGTGCCGCAACACGGCTTCGATGAGTGGATGGCAACCGAAGATGAGCACGAATCGAATCCGACGCATACGCGTCGCGAGGATCGTTTCAGACAATCGGAATATTTCGAGTTTCTGAGGTCGCACGATTACGAGCCGCATCAACGCACCGACGGCGGACACGCGTTCTCCCAACAGCAACGGAGCATGTTGCCGGAAGAACACACAATGTCCACGTTTCTCGGCGATAACGTTGCAGATTTCGTACGACGCAATACGACTGATCCATGGTTGATGTGCGCGATGTTCTTCGAACCACATCCGCCTTACAACGGGCCGTTCAACGACATGTACGATCCCGATGAAGTGCCGACGGGTCCGAATTTCCTGAGGATGCCGGACCAGAACACTCCGTTGTGGCATCGCAGGCGTGCTGAGCATCACCTGAATGGTGATGCGACCGATACCTTTCGGTTAAACGACGAATCATCACCCACATTGGACGCCGGTGCCGAGACTCGTCCTTTAGTGACTGAGGATGATTGGCGCGCGTTGCGCGCGCGTTACTTCGGTCTCGTGACGTTAATGGATCGGGGTGTTGGCAAGATACTTGACGCCTTGGAAGAAACTGGTCAAACAGACCGAACGGTGGTCGTTTTCACGAGCGACCATGGCGACGGCCTGGGCGACCGCGGAATGCTTGGAACCAAAAGGGCATTCTATGAGGAGATCGCGGGCGTGCCTCTTTTGGTGCGCGTGCCGTGGCTTAACCGATCGCAGCGAAAAATCAGCGGAAATATTGGGCAGGTAGACATCGTACCGACACTTCTTGACCTGATGGGCGTGGAGTCGGCTGAAATGCCACCGCATCTGCAAGGCAAGAGTCGGGTCAACGTGCTTGATGGAGACAGTGAACTCTGTGACGACGTATTCATGCAGTGGTACGCGCACCCTGCGACCGTGCCGCTAGGCAATCCGGATATCGAGCGAATGTCGAACGTGTCGTGGCGGTCGGTGGTAACGTCAGATCGTTGGAAACTTAATCTAAGCTCCGGCGACCAGTGCGAGCTATACGACCTCAACGCTGACCCGCACGAAATGCGAAATCGTTTCGAGGAACCCGAGTGCCGAGACCGCATTCGAGATATGACGGCGCGGATCAGAATCTGGCAACAGGCCGTCGATGACGAGTTGACGTTGCCAGCTATCTAGCTTTCGGACTCGGCCGTGCGGCGTTCTTCTAACTCAGCAACGTCTACATCTTCACGACCGCCGAATAAACGAGCGTTTCGTTTATGGAATCGGACGCTTTTCAGAAGCACGGCGAGCGAGATACAGGTGATTCCGACGTAAAGTAGCAGGTGTTCCAATCGCTTGTCGCTCGGCCCGATGATAGCAATGGTCAAAAGCAATACACCCCATCCGGTGACGCCAGCTTGAAGCGAAGGATGCGCAAACTTGTAACGTAACGGTGGGACTCCAAACATTATGGCGACCAAACTCGCTGGGAGCGCCGCCCACTGAAATAGTCCGACAACGACACCGCCTAAACTCGCCACACCGTCGCCGCCTTTGAATCTCGTCATCGGAGAGAACCAGTGTCCGAGTATCACCGCGATCGCAGGCAACAACACCCAAAGTCCGGTAACTTCGAAAATGAACCTAGAAATCTGCACCGTGATAACGCCTTTGGCTACATCAATGATGAAAACCACGAAACCGGTTTTGCGATTGACGTTTTTCCAAACATTGGTGGCGCCAGCTTGACGAGAGCCAACATTGAAGATGTTGATGCCTTGGATCCGAGCGGCTAGATACGCCGCTGGAATGGCTCCGATGAAGAAAGTCACCAGCGACGCGTACGCGATATTGACAATTTCTGAACTGGCGATCATCTGAATTCACAATGAATTTTAGCACTTAGAGTTGTACGCGAAGTGTCTCGAAATAGCACCGTGATCCCGAGGAACAAACTTGGTAGGGCCAAGTTGGAAGCTGCTCGACTTGGGAGGACCATGGCGTCGATCGAGCTTCGCAAATTCCTTGTCGGCACCATCATCTGGAGCGTCGGCAATCAGATGGTCACGGTTACGCAGACCTACGTCATCTTCGACATTACACGGTCAGCCCTACAACTGGCAATACTTGGCGGAGCCGTTGTCATCGCATCTGTTGCGATGTCCATTGCGAGCGGAATATTGGCGGACCGTTTCAGCCGCAAGGTGTTGTTGTTGTGTGGTTCGGTGATGACGTCGAGTTCAATGCTGGTAGTTGGGCTGTTGATAATTTCGCAGAGAATCGAGCCGTGGCATATTCAAGTTGCAGGTGCGGTACATGGAGCCGCGCTTGCATTGGATTGGACGGCGCGATTTTCGCTGTTACCGAATATGGTCCCGCGGAACATCTTGCCGCGGTCGGTCTTCTTCGACCACTCGTTCTTCAACTTGGGCAGGGTTTTAGCCCCATTGATGTGGGGCGTGATCGTCCACCTATGGGGTTACGAGTGGACTTACTTCACCATCTCCGCATTTATGGTGCTTAATTTCGTGGTTGTCGTGATGTATCGACCAATTTCATCGATGATACCGACGGCGCATCAACCGATTTGGCACGACGTGGTAGAAATCACAGCCGTTGTGAAGGGCAACGCCATCCTCACTGGCAACTTGACCTTCACATTCGTCAACGCGCTGTTGATGGGCGGGTTCATCTACCTTCTGACGCCGATTTCGCAGGAGGTTTACAAGGTCGGAGCTGGTGAATACAGCCAGTTGTTCGCTTTCGTCGGCGTTGGCGCTTTTATCGGAGGATTGACGCTCGGCCTGAGCGGTGGATTTAGGCGCACCGGATATGCATTGCTCGGCACTAACTTCCTGACCGCAGGTGTTGCGATCGTGTTCGCTCTGGTAGCCAGCCTGTACGTTGGGTTCGGCTTCGCATTGCTGTTCGGATTGATCAACGCGATCCACATCTCCTTGGGCAACATGGCGTTGCAAATGGCGATCACCGACAACGTCAGGGGACGGTTGGCGGGGATTTACGAGGTGGCTTGGGCCGGATTCCCAGCGGGAGGTTTCGTGTTCGGCGCGATGGCTGACGCGTTAGGATCGTCGACGTCACTGATCATCGGTTGCAGTTTCGTCATTATTGTGACGATCGCGATCGGCGTATTAAACCCGCAGCTGCGGCGGTTGCAGATGCGCGTTTGAGACGAAGCTGGGACTATTTACGCGTCCGGTTGCGTTTTGAAGTAATCAGGTTGATAAGGCGGCGGTTCGAGCTGGCCGTCGATTTCCATCTGTTCCTGCTCGGTCAAATACTTCGAAGGGCAGCGGACGGTCAGCAATTCGGCCTGTAACACGCCATCCGAACTCAATTTGCCATTGAGAATGATCTCGGAGTGGTCGTTGAAGAAAACTTGGCCGACTTCACCCGCGTAGACCACCGGTAGTTCCTTTGAACCGTGCTCGTCTTTGAGACGGAAGTTCGCAGTTATTCCGTCCGGTGATTTGATGTAGGAGCCTGGGACTAGCTTGCCCAACACGCCGATTGATTGGGCGTCTCCGAGATTCTCGTTCACCACGACTTCGTCGACGCTCAGGAACTCGACAGTCGCTTCGCTGAATGCGATAACGGCCAGATAGGTGATGCCGACGACGAAGAGCACTGCGACCGCCATGATGCGCGCTTTGCCGCTCATCAGCACGGTCGATTTAGCCGCGCTCGTTTCCGACGGCGGCGCGGACTGGATGTCTTGGTGTTCGTTGATGGCCATCAGGAATCGTCACTTCCATTATCGCCGCGCAACCGGGCCAAATCGGCCGCGATTGTGCGTTGTCGGACGCCAAGGTAAACAACATAGGCCATGATGCCCAACCACGCTATGACGACTACCGCAAATAGATACCCCAAGTTAGTGTCCACGTCGGTCGACTCGGCTTGTACAACCGAAACCGCGACGCCGTTGGCGTCAGATTGCACCGAGATCTGTGCGAGTCGTTTCTGTTGATCTTTCAGGCGCAACACCGCTTCACGTGGGTTAGCAGCGAGATCCGATACCCACCTCTCGCCGACACGGTTTTCCAATCCGAAAGATGTGTTCGGGTTGCTTGAAGAGACGTTGAACCGTGAGACGCTTCCATCGCCAACCAAGATCGAGAATCCGGATAATGCGCCATCGTCGGTAGTCTCGACTTCGGTAACCACACCAGTTGATACGGTCGACGATTGAGCCCAAACAATGACGGTCAACGCGAACGCCAGCAGCAATGCTGTTGTTAATCCGAATGTGGTCTTGGTGATGCGACGTTTCAATTCGCGCTCATCGCAGATCTGGATGTTTGAAATTCCAATGCTTCGTACTGGCTTTCCATCCTCGCCAATCCCAGACGTGCGGTTAGGAGCGAAAAGAACAAGAATGTAAACGCGATCACGCTTACGAGCAAAGTTAGGCCAATCTGAGCAACGACTAGGTTTTCTTCTTCGGCGACTGGTCCAACAACCAGTGGCGGGTGCGCTTCTTGCCAGAGATTGGATGCGTAGTAGATGATTGGCGTGTCGATCGCGCCAATGATCGCGATGATTGCGGACAGTCGCATTCTCTGATCGCCTGCTGGGAAGTAAGCGCGAAACATGAGATATGCGACATAGATGAAGAAAAGTATTAGGGCGGTCGTCAATTTGGCTTCGCCGGTCCACCACACTTCCCACACTGGCTTTGCCCACACCATGCCGGATATCAGCATGACGGCACCGAACATTACACCGACTTCGGCCATCGAAACGGCTAGCCGGTCCCACTTTTCTCGTTTGGTGATGAGATACATCACGCTCGCCGCGGCCACCCCGACTATCGCAACCATGCTCACCCAAGCGGTGGGGACGTGAATGTACAGGATCCGCTGAACGACGCCTTGGTTGATGTCAGTTGGCACCCACGCGAACATCATCCACAGCGCAAAAGCCATTGCGATCAGCGTTGCGACGTGCAACACAGTTTGGGCGCTGATTTTCAATGGTCCCATTCTGACCGGATGGAAGGGAGACCGGAGACGCTCGTCGTCCGACAACTCTTAATTGTAAAGACCTTCATCGATGGCTACACGCCAAAATCAAGGGCACAGCCCAAGTTAGTCGTCCAAAACATACCCGAAAAGCAGTGCAGAAGCGGTTATGAATACAACGTCGTAAGCAATGGCCAGTTGAATCCAAGGCATGGAGGCCGACCAAGGCTCCTCTAACGCAGCAGCAGATGTAACGCGTATGGCGGCAAACAGCAATGGTGTCACCGACGGCAGGAAAAGCATCGGCAGCAATACCTCCCGCGCACGTGCTCGGAACGTGAGGTTTGAGAAAAGCGTTCCAACCGCAGAGAAACCTATGGTCGAGAGTAAAGCGACGACGAAAATCTCGGCTCGGAATACCGGCAAATTGAACATAAACGTAAACACCACAAACACGATCACCGTCGCGATCGCCAAGAAGACGAAATTGCCGAGAGTTTTGCCGATGAAGACGAGGTCTCGCGAAACCGGTGCCATCATGAGCGCGCCGATCGCGTCGTTCTCCAATTCGTGTGAAGTCGCCCTAGTCAGCCCCACGACTCCCGCGAAGGTTATCGCCGCCCACAAGACGCCCGGTCCCGTTTCGAGGGTATTGCGGCTCGTCGGCTCGATGGCAATTGCGAAGATGGCGATTACCAGAGACGCAAACATCACAATCGCGACCGCAACGTCGCGGTTGCGTGATTCGATGCGGAGTTCCTTGAGCGTGAGCGCCCAGATTATCGAGAGCGTCGCGGTCAATCGATCATCAGGCGTTTGGAGTGGGCTTCAGTTCGCCGAAATTCATCGTCATAGCACTGTCAGCGACACCGGTCACGAAATCGGTGCTGTGCGTTGCCATCACCACCGCGCCGTTGTTCAGCCGCCATTCGTCAATGATCTCGGAGAGCACGACGAGCGAAGCGTCGTCGAGTCCCGTTTCTGGTTCGTCAAGGAGTAACAATGACGGGGAGTGGATGATGGCCCTAGCGATAGCCACTCGCTTGCGATAGCCGTGCGACAGTCTTTGCACACGCTCGTCGATTCGTGGAGTCAACCGCAACCTCTCCGCGACCTCATCGATGCTTCGATCAGGTGAATCCAGCTGGCAAAGCTTGGCGAAAAGAGACAAGTTTTCCCTTACTGTGAGATCGGAGTAGAGCATTGGCGAATGCATGACGGACCCGATGTGTCGGCGCGCGTTAGCGGAGTGTTTCACCGCGTCGACCCCGTTGACCGTTAGTTGGCCCGATGTCGGGCTCGTGAGCGTCGCAGCGATTCGCAAAAGTGTGGACTTGCCGGAACCGTTTGGACCTTGGATAGCGACAACCTGCCCAGCGTGGACAGAAAGATCAACGCCATCGAGGACGGTCGCGGCGCCGTATCGCTTGTGCACCGCTTCCACCTTTAGGATCGACGGCCGCGGCCGGCTCGTTGTGTGCGTTTCAGTGGCCGTGATGATGACCTACCAAATGCGGGTGGGCCGAGTGATGTGGTGGATAGCGTCGGCCGTTGCGAACGGTTTCTACGGGCGCGAGAAGCTGTTTCCCCTGCCTAGTGGCGCCGCGCGCGTCTGTCAGCTTGAAGTTGCCTTCCAACAGTCGGATTATCGAGACGTCAGCATCTGCGCCAACGCGAAGCGATCCGATCGTGTCCGTCATAGATATCGCGGTGGCCGGTCGCTGCGTCGCGAAACCGATGACTTCGTCCAATGAAAAGCCGAGATACAGGTATTTCGACAGCGTGGTCAGCAAGTCGTAAACGGGACCGCGTATGTTGTAGCGGTGGACGTCTGAGCTGACAGTACCGGGTCCGAACCCATCGGCGGCGCAATTCTCAGCGACATCGAACGAGAACGAACCGGCGCCGTGCCCGACATCAAAGTTAACGCCGCGGTTCATGGCGTCTCGGGCGGCGTCTATGACCTTGCCGGTGTTGTCAATGATTCCAGGAGGGTTGCCGGTGAAACTGTGTGTGACGATGTCGCCCGGCCTCAACTGCTCGAGATAGCGTTCAACAGGGTTCACGGTACCGCCGATGTGTATCATCAACGGTTTGCCGAGTTGGCTGGAAGCTTCGAGCGCCCGCTCCATAGCGACAAGGTCATTGTTGCCCAGTATCGCTTCCGACAGCCTAACCTTGATGCCGACAATCACTTCCGGGAACATCCGCGCTGCTTGGACCGCCTTTTCGACGCGGGCCCAACGGACGTCCTCAAGCTCACCGATGTCGTTGTCTAGCTGTCCCATACCTGAAATGTGGAGGAATGCGAGGACGCGGGTATCCGCTTCTTGCATGACATAACGGTGAAACCCAGCGATGGTATTCGATCCGGCTGAACCAGCGTCAATGGCTGTGGTAACGCCGCGATATAGACATGACGGGTCGGCCTCAACCGCGAGGTGCGCAACGCCCCACCAGACGTGGACGTGAAGGTCTACCAGACCCGGGGTAACGATCAATCCGTCCGCTTCGAGCACGTCATGCGCGTCACCATCGCTGACGTATTCATCTACGGCGCGAATTTTCCCACCTGCGATGGCGATATCGCGTTTGGCGTGCAATCCTTGGCTCGGATCGATAACCGTGCCGTTTTTGATGACGAGATCCCAGGTCATTTTTCACCTCGTTGTGATTGGCGTAAATCTCGGTTCATTTTTCAAGCATCGAAATCGCGAAGAACTTTGCCCGGCGTCGCGCCGGTAACCATTCCATCGGCGATGGCCTGAACGCCGTTGACGATGACGTGGTCCATGCCGGTTGAATACTGATGCGGGTCGGTGAACGAGTTGTTCTGCTTGATGCTGTCTGGATCGAAGACCAAAACGTCGGCGTACATACCTTTCGCGATGCGACCTCGACGCGTCAACTGCAATCTGCTAGCCCCCAGAGCGGTCATCTTGTAGATCGCTTCTTCAAACGACACGAGCTTGCGCTCATTGACGAAAGTCTCGAAGTAGCGAGAATTCGTTGCGTAGCTGCGCGGGTGCGGTTTGCCGCTCGAAAGGGGTCCTGTGGTGCGCAAAGAGCTGCCGTCGGAACAGACTGCCATCAACCGCCATTGAGCTATCGCCTCGACGTCCGCTTCCTCCATCGAGTACAACACGTATGAGCCATCGGACTGTTCGTAAAGCCGCAAGGCAGCTTCCGCGGGTTCGCAACCCATTTCGAAGCCGATTTCTTCTAAACTCATGCCCTCGTAATCGGCGTTAGGCGGGAAGTGGGCGACGACAGACCCAGCGGCGCCATGGTTACGGCTGATGTAGTACTCGGTGTCGACCCGCATCTTCGCGCGCAGGTCGTCATCGGTCAGACGATCCAGGGTCGCCGGTCTGCCGCCGGTCAACGCCCAACGAGCGAACATTGCGCCGCTGAAGCCAGTGCTCGACCAGGAATACGGGTACTGGTCGCCGGCGACGTCGATCCCTTCGTCACGTGCGCGTTCGAAGCCTTCGAGTATCTCCGGACCGCGGCCCCAGAACTTGGGCCCTACAGACTTGACGTGCGACACCTGTATCCGGCCACCAGTGCGCCTGCCGATCTCGATGGCTTCGGCGTGAGCAGGAAACAGACCGCAGAGGTCATCGGCCTCCGAGCGGATGTGCGACGAGTAGAGCTTGTTTCGGTCGGCGACTGGTTGGTTGAGCGCGATGACTTCGTCGGTCAACGAGTATGAACCGGGGGCGTACCACAATCCGGTGGACATACCCATGGCGCCGGCGTCGAGACTCTCTTCGACCAGCCGGATCATATGCGCGAGTTCGTCAATGGTCGGACCGCGGTTATCCATGCCCATTACGGCGGAGCGTACAGTGCCGTGACCGACTTGCGTAATGACGTTGATCGTCGATCCCGACCGTTCAAGAGCATTTAGATAGCCGTCGAAATCTTCCCAGTCGACGTCGAAAGTTCCCTCGCCTCCGCGGGTTAAGCGTTCGCGGAGGTGATCTTTGGCCGCTCCGTAAAGTGGAGCGCAGAAACTCATCCCGCAGTTGCCGATGTACTCGAGCGTCACTCCCTGCGTCAGTTTCGAGTCGGCATGAGAGTCCACGAGAAACGACGCGTCCGAATGTGTGTGGAGATCGATGAAACCCGGCGTTACAGCCTTTCCCGTCGCGTCGATCGTCAGCCTTGATTCGGCGTTAGCCAAATCTCCGACGGTTTCGATAGTATCGCCACTGATACCGACGTCGGCCGAGATTCCGGCCAGACCGCTACCGTCGTGTACCGTGCCGCCGATTATTTTGATGTCTAGCATGTCATCGCCCAGTTGATTTAGAGTTCTACCGCTATGCGGATTTTATCGCTTGTCTAAACGTTTGCACAGAGGAACGTGTGGTTGGTTGTTTGGCTGGTGCGCGGCCCCTCGCCGCCCCGGGCATCCCCTGCTCTTTTGTCGGTCCTCTGGGCTTCGCTCGTTCGCGTCCCCTTACGCTTCGCGAAGGGGACGTTTGCTCCTGAGCATTTGGGTTTCTGGCGGTTGGGGTTTTGTTTCGACGCGTTTAATTGGTCTGCGGGGTTTGTTCGCAGATCTATATTTAGTCGTCGGGCGGGGGCGCCTCGTGCCGGTCCTTCCCCTTTATGAAGGACCGGCCGAGGTTATCGCCCGCGCCCGGAAGATGGGGTCGATGGGTTTCGCGATGGAAACCCTGCCCGTTCCCGGATGTCCGGGAACCTCCGGCCTGCCACGGCCTCCGCTGCAGGCGGAGGTTTGCAAGGCGGATGGACAGTCGCCGCGCATGACGATGCGAGACCGCTAGCTACCCGTACCAGCCGCGCCCGCCGTCGCCAGACCGGCGGGTCCGAGGTCGGCGAAGTCGCTAGAGTCGCGCCGCCCTCCATAGCCCGGTTCCTCCCGGGCCCGCTCTGTAGCCTCCCCCTCGTGGCGATCGAGGGTAGACGTCTGCCGCATTCACGAACGCTTACCCGGCCCTTGGACGTCGTTTGACCGACGTCTGGCTCGTGTTGCGGCGCATCAATGCTGCGCCGCGACCGGGACTTGTTTGAGGATTCGCTTCTTACGTACACAAGCGGTCTTTCACCTGACTCTGGATCTGGTGCGGTGCGTCGCCTAAGACCGTTTCGGCGCGAGAAAGCTTTGCTGCGCATCCCGTCGGGATTCGCAGCGTTGCGGTTCTCGTTTTTTATCGCATTCACGGTCTTGACACATTCTCCGTTGGCCGCTTGGCTCAGGGGGGTCCGCGCTCGTCAGCGCGGCGCTGTCTCGAACTGGTTCACTTTTTATTGTAGCACGGATGTTCTGTTAGGTGTGTTGTCTGAACTGTGATTTTTGTGATTTGAATGATGGGCTGTGATTGGGTGTTGGTTGTTTGGGGTGTTGCGGTGGTGGGTGGGTTGGTGGGTGTGCGGCCCTGCTCCGCCCCGGGCATCCCCCGCTCGCATCGCTGCGCTCGCTCGCGCCCCCTTACGCTGCGCGAAGGGGGCGATTGCTCTTTGGTCGTTTGGTTTGTGTTGGTTGTTTGGTTGGTAGGGCAGGTCTGAAACCTGCCCCTACGTCGTCTCTCGCGGCGAAGAGAGGGGATGGTGGTTGTCGCAGGGATGGCGGGAAAAGGCGTGCTTTATGGATTCTGGGTTCCCGCGTCCGCGGGAATGACGGAGGGTCGGCGGGAGTGACGGAGGGGCGTGGGAATGGCGACTAGGGGTTGTTTGAATTGGGATTCTTGGGATTTGCGGGTTTCGCTTAAACTTTTGGTGAGACTTTTCAGAACCAGCCCATAGGGAGCAGAAGATTGAAGTTCGTCAGATTTGAGAACGGCGGAGCCGCGTCGTATGGCATCGTCGCGGACGATGGCACGGTTACGGAGATTTCAAACTCGCCTATAGGGCGTTCTTATGAGGCAACGGGTGCGACACGCAATCTTGCGGACGTCAAGATACTGGCGCCGAACCCCAACCCGGTCAAGATGCTTTGCTTGGCACGCAACTACCGTTCACACCTATTGGGTGCGCAGGAACCTTCACGTCCCGAACCGTTCTACAAGACGCCGACTGCGATCATCGGTCCGGGCGCCCCGATCAAGCTGACCGCGGACTCCGGCCTAGTCGTGTGCGAGTCCGAGCTAATCGTGATCATGGGCAAGCGCGCCAAGAACGTCAACGAAGCGGATGCGCTAGATTACGTCTTTGGTTACACCGCGGGCAACGATGTGAGCGCTCGCGACTGGCAAGGCGGACCCGATGCCGATACTCAGTGGTGGCGGGCGAAATCGGCCGATACATTCGGTCCCACTGGCCCGTTCATCGTCACTGACATCGATCCGCAAGACGTCCACATACGCGGATTAGTCAACGGCGTTGAAGGGCAGAAGTGCCATTCGTCAGAGATGATTTTCGACGTTCGACAGTCGATCAGCTTCATCAGCCGATACGTCACGCTCGAATGTGGGGACATGCTCTGGACCGGCACGTCTGGCACCACTCCGCCTATCAACGTCGGCGGCGACGTAACCGTTGAGATCGACAAGATCGGCGTGCTACACAACCCGGTCGAGGCTGCATAGCTAGCTAGCCCGTATCAGCTAACCGGCGCCGAAGTGTTTGGACAGATCGCCTTCCGTCAGCCAATAGAAGACGAGGTAGGCTCCGACCACCGCTAGTATCACGGCTGACACGCGTTCGACGTACTGCATAGACCTGCGCAGCGGATTGAGGATCGCGCTCTTGAAGAGCGCGATACCGATGGTGACGATCATTATCAGGAACGCCATGCCGCCGGCGTACGCGACGAATTGGACTATTCCTCCCACTAAGCCATCGCGTCCGAATGAACTCGTCACCACGCTAAGGAATATCGGTAGAGTGCAGCTCAGCGACGCCAACGCGTAGCTGACGCCGAACAGGAAATATCCGCCTAGCGAAGAGACGCGGGGGTCTCCGACCCGGCCGGCCATCTGCTGAGCGATGCCGGTGTAAATCTTGCCGCCGACAAGGATGTATGCGCCCAACAATGCCATGAAGATGCCCAAGACGAATCCGATCCATGGCAACGCTTCTTTGACGAGTTCTTGGCTAGCGGAAACGAGCAACCCAGCGGACCCGAATAGCGCGACGAAACCAAGTCCCATGGCTAAGCTGACGTAGATCGCCTTTGTGCCGCGTTTTGCGGTGCCGGTCCAACCCGTATCATCTTCGACGTCGGATGCATCGCGCAAGTAGATCGTCAGATACGCCGGTAGCATCACGAAACCGCATGGATTGACAGCAGCCACCATGCCGGCCACGAACGCGAACCCGAACGGCAGCAGACCTCCGATGTTCGAAACCCAGGTGGTGGACATGCCCTGAACTCCCAGCACGTTGCCCACGGTGTCGTTCGCTCCTGGCCCTTGGAGGAGGCCCACGACGAATGCGATCGCCAGCAACACAACGGCACTCGCGGCTGTGATGATCTGCAGAGGTGTTATCTGTTGGATGCTTGAACCTGGCAATTTCATGGTTTTGACCCCGGGGCGACGACACTATGAACGAGTTACGGCGAACGACCTGAAACAACGGTCGCGATGTTGTAAAGAATAACGATTCCAATCGAAGTTTAGACGCATTCGAAGACTGGGCAACTGATCTGAAGCCGTAGGGCATCGATGTAGTGAAATTAACATCATGTGATAGCATCGAACATTGGTTCCAAACATCGAATTGATGCTCTGGATGCGCGATGCGCGCCCACGATTGCAAAAGACAATCAGGAGATCACCCTACAACCTTGACGACCGAAACAGCGGCTGCGGACGTAGAGACCCCGGCCGAAAACGAAGAACTCGAGCCCTTGACAGTAGAGGGGCTTTATCGCGCGGGTGTGCACCTCGGCCACCTTTCCAAGCGGTGGCATCCAAGGATGCGCGACTACATCCGACTCAAGCATCAGCGTCGCCATGTGCTCGATATGGATAAGACGATTGAGGCGATCGAGTCAGCAAAGGCCGCGATCCGAGAAATTGTGGCCAACGGCGGCGAATGCTTAATGGTGGGCACCAAACCGCAAGCGCGCACCGAGATTGAACGATTGGCGACTTCGGTTGGGGCGCTGTACATCACTTCTCGTTGGCTCGGCGGAACGATGACAAACTTCAGCACGATATCCCGACGTATTGAAGCCCTGATCCGGTTGGAAGAGGACTTCGCAAAGGGCGAGGTGCAAGCACACACCAAGCGTGAACTTCTGATGAAGCAGACAGAGGTGAAGCGCCTAAACAAGTTTTTCGGCGGCATCAAAGAAATCACTAAGTTGCCTGACGTCATGTACGTTGTCGGCATCGACCGCGAGAAGCATGCAGTCAAAGAAGCTAATGATCTGAACATTCCGGTCGTGGCGATCGTGGACACGAACTGTGATCCTAGTGACATCACACACCCGATACCCGGAAATGACGACTCCCACGCCTCGATCGCCTTGCTGTCACGTCACGTCGCTGCGGCGATTTCAGAGGGACGTGAACTAGCAGCCGAGCGCCAACGCGAACGTGATTCGATGCAGGCAGAGCGGGAAGCGCAGGAAGCCGCAATGGCCGCCGCGCGTGCCGCTGCCGCGGAGAGATCTAGACAAGATAGTTCGGCCGAATAGCTGTCGTCCCACGAGCTCAGACACAATCATTCGAAACGGAGTTGTTGAGAAATGGCTAAAATCGGCACCGCGCAGATAAAGCAGCTGCGTGATAAGACCGGTGCTGGGATTATGGACTCTAAGCGCGCACTCGAAGCCGCGGACGGTGACATGGACAAGGCTGCTGCTGCACTCATGGAGAAGGGCCTCGCTTCTGCCGCCAAACGCGCCGGGCGCGATGCATCCGAAGGCGTAATCGAAGCCTACATCCACACCGGATCGCGTGTTGGATCGCTCGTGGAATTGAATTGCGAAACAGATTTTGTGGCAAGGACTTCGGAATTCAAGGCATTGGCACGAGATTTAGCGATGCAGGTCGCCGCGATGAATCCCAAATACGTCGACCGCGAAGGTGTCCCGGAAGACGCGGGTGAAATCTCCGAAGACGAGATTTTGCTGGATCAGATGTACATCCGCGACGGCAGTGTCAGGGTTTCCGACCTGGTGAAAGAAATGATTTCAAAGGTCGGAGAAAACGTCAAAGTTGGTCGGATAGAAAGGTTCGCCCTCGGCGAGTAGGCAAAGGAGAAAACCGCTATGCGGTTGACGCCCCGCTACAGCCGTATCCTGCTCAAGCTCAGCGGCGAATCGTTTAAAGGCAGAAAAAGTTTCGGCATCGAGCACGAAACTGTTGAATACCTCGCCAATGAGATTAAACCCGTCCATGACGCGGGCGTCGGCATAGGCGTCGTTGTCGGCGGTGGAAACATGTGGCGCGGCGCCGATTACGAAGCCCAAGGCATGGATCGTTCGAGTGCCGACCATGCGGGCATGCTCGCTACCGTGATGAACGCGCTGGTGCTGCACGACCAGCTACAACGCGACGGCATACCCGTTAGGACGATGACCGCGATCCCAATGGAGACGATCGCAGAACCCTACATCAGGTCTCGAGCCCTCAGCCATATCGAGCGTGGGCGCGTGGTGATTTTCGCCGCGGGAACGGGAAACCCGTTCATGTCGACCGATACGGCCGCGAGTCTCCGCGCTCTTGAGATCAACGCGGGTGTTCTCGCCATGGCCAAGAACGGCGTGGACGGAGTGTACGACGCAGATCCGGCGATCCATTCGACGGCGAAGAAATTCGATCACATCACGCACCATAAGGCGTTGGAACTTGGTCTGCGGGTGCTCGATTCAACTGCGTTATCGCTGGCGATGGACAACAAGATGCCGATATTGGTGTTCGACATGTTCAAGCCAGGCAATTTCACAGGTGTTGTGTGCGGCGGTCACGTCGGCACGCGTATAACCGTCGATGCTGCGGGCGAACAACTCCACATGCCGCAACGAGCTTCGAAATTGTACGCGTGAGGGGTTGTTTTACCCTAACGGGCGTCCAGATGCTCGCGCCCAGTGAAAGAGGGTCGCGAGTAATCCAGCGTCCCCGTTGACAATACGAAGAGAGGTATTCTCATGTTGGAAGAGACCTTAGAAGATGCAGAAAGCCGCATGAACTCCTCCGTGAGCGTTTTTTCGGACGATTTGGATGGTTACCGAACGAATCAGGCCTCGACTTCGCTGGTTGCGAAGATGCAAATTAGCGTCGACATGGGCGGTGCCACCGACACGTTGATGATGAACCAACTCGCCATGATCGCTGTCGAAAGTGCCCGGACGATCAAGATCGAGGCTTTCTATCCGGACGCGGCTGCCGCTATTGTGCGCGCAATCCAACAATCAGATCTCGGCTTGAACCCAAGGGTGGATGGTCAGACGATTCGTTTGCTACTGCCTGATTTGACGCAAGAAAGACGACGAGATCTCGTCCGATTGGTGCGTCGACGAGCGGAGGATGCCCGCGTCTCAATTAGAAACGTCAGGCGCGACGCACAGAGCATGATCCGCGAGATACAGACCGAGGGTGAAGCGTCTGAAGACGACTGCAAGAGAGCGTCAAAATCGTTGCAGGATCTCACCGATGGCGCCGTCCGCAAAGTCGGCGGACTGGTTTCGAACAAAGAGACGCAGATTCTCGAATGATCGAGCAATCGATCGCCTGAATACGACCTGACGGACGTGGTTCCGCATCGAACCGAGGTGCACATGAAGTCGGAAACATTGGATGGCGATATCACGCCGAATATTGGGGCGTCGTCAAATGGTTTGGGGGTAACCCGTGTACCAACACATGTGGCGATCATTATGGATGGCAACGCGCGTTGGGCCAAAAAGCACGGCTTGACGGTCGCAGAAGGACATCGCGCCGGATACAACAACATCGAACGCGTTGCTCGTTACCTCGGAAAACGAGGAGTCAAAGAGACAACGTTATTTGCGTTCTCAACGGAGAACTGGCATCGGCCCGACGACGAGGTACGGGCGTTGATGGATTTGGCCGCCGAGGCTATCGAGCGTGGCGTGCAACAGTTTCACGAAGACGGTGTAAAGCTTCGGCATGTCGGATACGGTCGTAGGTTGCCGTCCGAAATGCGTCGGAACATCTCACAAGCGGAAGCACTGACCAAGAACAACGACGGTATCGCTCTTAACTTAGCTTTCGACTACGGCGGTCGTCATGAAATTGTGAACGCGGTCAAGGAAATCGTCCGCGGCGGCATTCCTCCGGAAGATATCGACGACTCGACGATAGAACGCTATCTCTTCACAAAGGGCATTCCCGATCCAGATATGATCATTCGAACCGGGGGAGAGTTCCGCATCAGTAACTTCATGATCTGGCAATCGGCTTATTCAGAGTTCTACTCTTCTGATGCTCTATGGCCGGAGTTCGATGAGGTTGAGATCGACGCGGCCATCGAGGCCTATTCGCAACGGCAACGCCGTTTCGGGCAACGTCCTGCGTAGGTTGGGAATATCGGCGAAATTAATCGCGTGTCATCAGATCCCAATCTTCCCTCGAAACGTCCCAGAGGCAGATCGTCTGAATTAACCCTGCGCCTGATTTCTGCAGCCATCGGGTTGCCGGCGTTGGGTTTGATTCTGTTCTTTGGTTTCTGGACCGTCGGGGTAGCCGCGATTGTCGTCGCGGCGGCTGTCGGCTTCGAGACGCGGGACATGGCGTATGGGCGATCAAAACGCAACTCACCTCGAATCGTTGCCGCGATTGTTGGAGCGGTCATCGGGGCTACCGGAATGGTCGCCGCAGCTGTCGGCAAATCTGCGGACGTTGATGCAATCGGCACGGCCTTCGGCATTTTGGCCGCCGCATTGTTGCTCGAGATGTTGATCACGAGCAGATTTCGGCATGTCCGTCGCGTTCGTCGGAATATGGTGCTCGCATATGGCGCAATCGTCGCTATCGCGGTAGCAGTGTTGCCGCTGATTGCGTCGTTTGACCAAGGACGAGAATTGCTGGCGTATGTGATCCTAGTTGTCTTCGCAGCGGACACGGGCGCGTACTTTGTGGGCAAGCAATTCGGAACCCGGCAACTTGCGCCGGATGTCAGTCCGGGCAAGACATGGGAAGGGCTGATCGGTGGGATTGCCGCCGCATTGTTGGCGTCTTGGTTGCTCGCAAACCTGCTTTCATTGGAATATTCAGTCGCTAGAATCTTGTTTACAGGTTTGGTGATCGCGATCGTGGGAGCGACGGGGGACTTGGCCGAATCGTGGATGAAACGGCTTTCCGGCGTCAAAGATTCGGGCGCGTTGGTGCCCGGTCACGGCGGCATAATGGACCGACTCGACGCATTGGCGCCAAACTTCATGCTCATATACTTCATCGATAGATGGCTAGGATGAAAAAGCGAATCGCAATACTTGGCTCGACGGGTTCCGTTGGTTCGCAAACACTCGACGTTATCCGCCAATTCCCAGACGAATTCGAGGTTGTGGGTCTTTCTGCGGGAAATAACGTAGACAAGCTCGCAAAACAGATCGACGAATTCGACGCCCGGTTTTTCAGCTGTATTGATGAGTCGATCGATACGATCAGTGGCGCCGAAAGGATACGCATGACGGATCTGGCGACGCATTCGGACGTCGATTTTGTCATGCACGCGACTGCTGGTGTCGAGGGGTTGCCGTGCGCGGTCGCCAGTTTGAGTGCCGGGAAGAACGTAGGACTGTCCAACAAAGAGTCGATCGTCATGGCGGGCGCCCAATTGAAAGAGGTTGCAAGCAATAACGGTGGGACCATCCTTCCGATCGATTCTGAACCCAGCGCCTTGTGGCAATGCGTGATTGGCGAAGAATCAAAACCGCGCCGTTACATCATTACTGCTTCGGGTGGCGCGTTCAGGGACAAAACGCCCGAAGATTTGGCTGACGTTACACCGGAAGAGGCGCTTAATCATCCCACTTGGTCGATGGGCAATAAGATAACGATCGATTCTGCGACGCTGATGAACAAAGCGTTCGAGGTCATCGAGACCTCTTTCCTCTTCGATGCCACGTTCGAGGATATCGATGTCGTGATACATCGGCAGAGCATCGTGCATTCGTTAGTCGAAATGGACGACGGCTCCATCAAAGCCCAGTTGAGTTTGCCTGACATGCGGCACCCGATACAGTTCGCGTTGTTCTATCCGGAACGCCGCTTCAACGCAACATTACCGGACTTCAACCTCGTCGAAGCCGGCGAATTGACATTTGAAGCAATGGTCCCCGCGAAATACCCGTGTTTCGACCTCGCGCTTGAGTATTCACGACTCGGAGGGACGTACAACGCCGCACTAGCTGGCGCCGATGAAGCGGCCGTCAACCTCTTCATGCAACGGAAGATCGGTTTCACAGATATCGCTGCAGAGATAAGGGCGACGCTCGGTGAGCACCAAGTCAAACAAGATTTCACGATCGAAGACGCGATTGAAGCTGCCGAGTGGGCGTATCGCTGCACATATTCAAGACACAGTGACAGCTAAGATCAGTTTCGCCGTCCAAACATTCCTATCGCGATGAGTCCGACCATCATTTATGGATTGCTCGTAGCGGTCCTGATTCTCGGACCGCTGATAATTTTGCATGAATTCGGGCACTACTTCTTGGGCAAGCTGCACGGAGTAAAGGTGCTCGAGTTTGGGTTTGGATTCCCGCCGAGGATCTTTGGAATTTGGACTGGCGCAAAAGCGGTAGCCATCTCGGGGGACACGAAATGGGATGAGGGCGTGTCCAGTGAATCCCTCAACCCTGGCCAGATGGTGACGGTCTTGGGTTATGAATCCGACGACGGTTCAGTTGACGCGTTGATAGTCCGACCGTTTGAACGCCAAGATGTTGCGTTGGCTCAAACGTCGCCAACCGTGTTCGTCGGCAAACTACGGAGCAACTCATCCGACGGATTGATCATGGCCGATATGATCTGGTCGATCAATTGGCTGCCGTTTGGAGGGTTCGTAAAACTAAAAGGCGAAGAGGACCCTGCTGCCAAGGACAGCTTGGCGGGCAAATCAGCTCTGGCACGCATCTCCGTCATAACCGCCGGTGTGGTCGTTAACGCCATTATTCCGTTCGTCATCTTCACGTTCGTGGTGATGATTCCGGTGCAATACCTAGCCGGAGACGTAGTCGTAGCCAATGTATTGCCCAATTCACCGGCTTACGAAGCAGGGATTCGTCCGTTGCAGAAGATAGTCGCTGTCGACGGACAAGAGATTACCAACTTCAACGATTTGCAGACCGCCGTGGTTCAAAAACTCGGCAAAGAATCTAAGTGGGAAGTTCAACGCGGCATTCCCGATCCTTTTGCTCGCCCCACTGATCCCGAGGTGCACTATCTAGAGGGCGATACGAAGGCGGTCACCGTAGTGGCACGTTGGGATCCTCCGAGGCACGACATCGTTCTGGAAGTTGACGACCCGGCGACACAGATGAGACTCGGTGTAGCTCGCGTCTACAATCCGAGCGTCGGCATAAATGACACGCTGCGAGTTGTTGCCGATGGGACCGTCCGCGACGACCTGTTTGAGATTGCCGTTAACGACGCCAGAGAGTTAATGCCTGAAGTCCGAATCGGCGATACGGTGCGCGTCAAGGATATCGAGGACGGTACCGGAGTACACTACCTCGACGCTCGCAAATTCAACACCGACCTCGGATCCGTGACCTATTTGCAGGAAGGTGCGGCAGGTGTGCAACTTCAGCTGTTAAATCCGCGTATTGCATCGCGGGGCGTACCGATCACGCGCGCTATCCCAGAGGGCATCAAAGAGACGTTTGAAGTGATGACGCTCGCGCGCAATACGATCGTCGGTGCGATCTCGGGATCCAAGAATCCGCAGTTCGAAGGGCCGGTTGCAGTGGGCCCTGTTGGATTGAGCCAACTTACTGGTGAAGTCGCCACGGCCGACATTCCGGTAACTTCTCGAGTGACGATAATCCTGACGCTCGCCGCCACGCTGAGCATGTCACTGGCGGTAATCAATCTGCTACCCATTCCAGGGTTGGACGGGGGGCGCCTGGCGTTCATTCTGTTGGAGGTTGTACGAGGCGGAAAACGCATCTCGCCTGAAAAGGAGAATCTCGTCCACCTTGCGGGTTTCGTCTTGCTGATCGGGTTGATCGTCGTCATATCTTTCTCGGACATCGCGCGGTTGATTGGCGGCGAACGCTTCCTGTAACCGATAATTGAAACGGGAATGTTTTCAGTGACCGTCGAAAACTCACAACCTCGCGCCAAAACTCACCGCGTTATGGTCGGTTCGGTTCCCGTCGGGGGCGGCAGCCCGGTCGTCGTGCAATCGATGACCGACACCGACACCGCTGACGTCGCGGCAACGGTCAACCAGGTCAGGTTGTTAGCAGACGCTGGCAGCGAGATTGTGCGAATCACCGTCAACAACGACGCCGCTGCCGCCGCAGTTCCTGAGATCGCTCAGCGACTCGCTGACCTCGGATGTAATGTCCCAATCGTCGGAGATTTTCATTTCATCGGGCACCGTTTGCTGCGTGACCATCCGGAATGCACCAAAACCTTGTCGAAATTCCGGATAAACCCCGGTAACGTAGGGCGCGGAAAACGGCACGACGAGAACTTCAACACGTTCATCGAGATTGCTCGCGACCAAGGGAAACCGGTCAGAATCGGTGTGAACGCTGGCAGTTTGGACCAAGAACTGTTGGTCCAAAAGATGGACGATAACTCACGCCGCCCGAACCCGTTGAGCGGTGATGACGTGGAGCGCGAGGCGTTGGTGGAGAGCGCGATTGCGAGCGCGGCCGCAGCCGTTGACATTGGATTGCCCGAAGATTCGATGATCATCTCTTGTAAGGTGTCGCGTCTCGGTCAGATGGTTTCGGCGTACCAGACGCTTGCAAAGTTGACTGACATTCCGTTGCATCTCGGCTTGACTGAAGCCGGAATGGGACAGAAGGGCGTCGTCGCGACAACTGCCGCGTTGTCGGTACTGCTCTACGAAGGAATCGGCGACACGATTAGGTCGAGCCTTACCCCAGAAGTCGGGGGCGACCGCGCCAACGAAGTGAAACTGTGCCAAGACATCTTACAGTCTTTGGGTATTCGCACGTTCCGCCCATCAGTTACTGCATGCCCGGGTTGCGGCCGGACCACGTCGACGTTGTTTCGGGAACTTGCGAGTGATATCCAAAAACAGATCGACATCAATCTACCGAATTGGAAGATGCAATATCCGGGCGCTGAAACGCTCAAAGTTGCAGTGATGGGCTGCGTAGTTAACGGTCCTGGCGAATCGCGAGCCGCCGATATCGGAATCTCGTTGCCCGGCAGCGGCGAGAGTCCTCGCGCTCCCGTCTTCATCGACGGAAATCGCGATCGGATGCTATCCGGTCCGACGATCGCCGAAGAATTTATAGAAATGGTCGACCAGTACGTCGAGAAACGATGGGGCAACGGCAATGGCGAGGCGCACTAGCGCCGATTTACCGGGAGTCACCACTTACAACCGATGAGAGCATCCCAGTTTTACATCAAGACGACGCGTGATGCGCCAGTCGAAGCCGAGACGATCAGCCACAAGTATCTGGCGCGCGCGAGTTTTATACAGCAAGTTGCCGCCGGCATCTTCAGCATCATGCCCTTGGGTTGGCGGAGCCTCAACAAGATACGCAACATCATCCGCGAGGAGATGAACAACGTCGGAGCTCTTGAAGTGACGATGCCGGTGGTCCAACCTCGATCGATCTGGGAAGAGAGCGGGAGAGCGGACTCCTACGTGCCGCCGCTCGCCCAGTTCTTGGATCGCCGCGAACGCGAAATGGTGTTGGCGCCGACACACGAAGAAACCGTCTCGATTATGGGTCGTTACGGCATAGCGAGTTACCGCGACATGCCGTTGAGGTTGTATCAGATACAAACCAAGTTCCGAGATGAAACGCGTTCACGCGGTGGTCTTCTTCGAGTTCGTGAATTCGAAATGAAGGACGCCTACTCTTTCGATGCCGATGTTCCCGGCATGGATGCGAGCTACGAAGCGATGGCCGAGGCGTACCGAAACATATTCTCGCGTTGCGGATTGAACGCCGTAATGGTCGAAGCCGACTCAGGATCGATTGGTGGCAAAGATTCCGCGGAGTTCGCGCTGCTCGCCGAGAGTGGTGAGGACACCGTTCTTACCTGCGATTCGGATGATTGCGGTTACGGCGCTAATCTCGAGAAAGCCGAATTCACCAAATCTCGTAATCCCGTCGAAGAGCCCGGCGAGGTTGAGAAGTTCGCAACTCCTGGACTGAAGACGATCGAGGCGTTAGCGGACGCAGAAGGCGTTCCGACATCCAAGACCGCTAAGGCCGTCTTTTACACAATCAACGATCAGGTCTACGTGGTAGTCATCCGCGGCGATTACGAAGTGAATGAAACCAAGCTTCGAAACGCCGTGGACGGCTTTGAACCACGCCTTGCTACACCGGAAGAGGTTGAAGCTGCCGGATTCGTCGCTGGTTCGGCATCCGCAATCGGCATCGACAGCGCTTTTGTTGTCGCCGACGAATCGGCCACCGGAAACACGAATCTGCTGGCTGGCGCAAACGAGGAAGGGTTCCATGTCCGGAACGTAAACTACGGTCGCGATTGGTCCGCGGATCATGTTGCTGACATCGCCGCTGCGGTCGCAGGCCACAAGTGCGCCCGGTGTGCCGACGGCTACTTGAAACAACACCGTGGCATAGAGGTCGGGCACATATTCAAGCTTCGGACCGTCTACAGCGATGCGATGAACGTAAAGTTCAACGACGTTGATGGCACGCTACAGTCCGTCTACATGGGATGCTACGGCATAGGAACGGGCAGGTTGTTGGCCGCCGCCGTCGAGGCAAACCATGACGACCGAGGAATAGTGTTCCCCAGATCGATCGCACCATTCGAAGTTGTAGTCATCGGCGTAAATATGTATAACAATAACGAGGTGCGCGAGCACGCGGAATCGCTCTACAAACGGCTCGCCGGGATCGGTATCGACGTGTTGCTGGACGACCGAGAAGAAGGTCCAGGAGCCAAGTTCGCCGACGCTGATCTCATCGGGATGCCAGTTAGGGCGGTTGTCAGCCCGCGCAGCCTCAAAAACGGCGGCATCGAAGTCAAACATCGTCGTCAACCTCCCTCTGAATCCATCATTTTTGCTTCAAGTGTTGTGGTTGAGGCGATCCGCGCCGCCTTAGATGACTGAACCAGTTTACGGTGCCGTCATATTGGCAGTTCTTGTTGAACGCGCCGAATTTAGACGCGAGTTTAAGTTTGACGTGTTACAGTTGATTCATTAAGAACGCGCGTTGCGATAGCGATGTGTTGAGGAAGTGGGCGTGAGCCCACTTTTTGTTTTTAGGGGAATCTCCTAGAACACGACGCCTCGCAGCCAATGGAGGTCTAACAAGATGAAGAGCGACATGCTGCTCGCGGTGATGCAGCTCTCTGCGGAACGCAATCTTCCGCAAGAGTCCGTCGTCTCCGCATTCGAAGACGCCATTGCGGCTGCGTACCGACGTGACCCGGCCGCCGAAGAGCAAGACGTCACGGTGCAACTCGACCCCGAAAGCGGCGAGGTCGTAATCAACACCGTTGTTCACGTGGTCAACGAGATCGACGAGCTGGATCCGCGCGGGCAAATCAGCGTCGAGCAAGCGCGTTCGATGAGCGCCGACGCCCAAGCCGGCGACGACATCATTACTGGAGTATTGGATTTCACGCCGCAGCGCATCGCCGCCAGAACCGTAACCCAAGTCCTCATGCAAAGGTTGCGGAGCGCAGAACGACGATTGGTTTACGAGCAGTATGCCGACAAAGAAGGCGAGATTATCTCCGCACCCGTCCGCCGCGTCGCATCGTTTCGCGCCGACGATCCTATCGGTGCAAGACCGACAGTGTTTGTGGACCTAGGCAAGGCCGATGCCACAATGCCTGGAGACGAGCAGAGTCCTAGTGAACGTTACCGCACCGGCATGGAACTCAAGCTATACGTAACGCGGGTAGACGATCATACCGGCGACGGCGATGGTGCCCCAGAGATCGTCGTGTCACGGCGTCATCCGATGCTGTTGCGACGACTAATGGAACTCGAAGTTCCAGAGGTGAAGTCTGGACTCGTCGAAATAAAGTCAATCGCTAGGCAGGCAGGCGCGCGCAGCAAGGTAGCTGTCTATTCGAACAAACACGATGTCGACCCGATAGGCGCATGCGTCGGACTGCGCGGCATTCGTATTCAAAACATCGTCACAGAGCTCATGGGTGAGAAGATCGACATCTTGGAGTGGAGCGACGACCCGTCCGAATTTATCGCCAATTCACTAGGACCGGCACAGGTCGAAGACGTGATAGTCCTCGACGAACAAACGGCTGAGGTAATCGTACCCGAAAACCAACTCTCGTTGGCAATTGGCAAAGAAGGCCAGAACGTTTCGCTCGCGACGCGGTTGACGAATTTCCGCATTGATATCAAGGGTTCTGCGGCGTACGCCGAAGAGTTGATCGAGCGCCAACGCCAACGTGAAGCCGAGGTGGCGCGATTGGCGGCCGACGAGGAAGAGGCCAGGTTGGCTGCGGAGGCAGTGATTGCCGAACAAGCCGCCGCTGCAGAAGAAGAACGTCGACGCATTCAAGAGCTTGAAGAAGCTGAAGCGGCGGCAGCAGAGATCGAAGCGACACCTATACTCTTTGTCCCGAGCCCAGAAGACGACGTCCTGGTCGAGGTTGAACCCGAAGAAGATGTTGAAATCGCGCCCACCGAACTCGTCGAACCCGAGATCGAACCACAACCTGAAGTCCAGATCGCTGCCGAGTTAGTCACCGAAACCGTTGATGAACCGGTGGTTGAAGAGCTGGCGGTAGAAGAGCTGGCGGTGGAAGAAGAATTGGTAGAAAAATTGGTTGAAACCCCGACAATACCGCTGGTGCCTTCGCTATTTGTGCCGGACGTGAAGCGGCCCGAACTCCCGCTGGTTGCCGAAGAGGAAGAGGATCTGGACCTCGAACTGCTTGAGCTGGAAGAGAAGCTCAAGGAACTCGAACTCGAAGAGCAGGAGCGAATGGAAGCGGAACGCGAAGCCGCGGAACTAGAATCGCTCGAGCAAGACATCGATTCGGATGAACTTTGGGCGCTACCGGACGATTTCCAAGCCGCTCCAAAAACCCAAGACTCCGGTCTGCGATTCGCCGAAGATATCTCCGGTTATCGCGACGAAGAGGGGCGTCGCGGATCTGGCCGCGGACGGCGAAGCAGCGGTCCTCGCCGAACTCGGCGTTAATCGTCCGTTTCCGACCCATCGATTGGAGGGATGAACGATGCCGCGTGTACGGCATGTTCCGATGCGTACGTGTTTGGTTTGCGGCCAACGCGGGCCGAAACGCGAGATGCTACGGATAGTGCGATGCTCTGATGGTTCGGTACAGATCGACGAAGCTGAGCGGATCAACGGCAGGGGTTGCTACATTTGCCTGGTACGCGCAAAGATCGACCCGAAAAATTTACAGGGTAAGATAAAGAGAGCCCTAAAACTCGAACGGGATGTCCCGGAGGAATTGATCGCTCGAATCTTAAGCACGAGCGGAATCGTCACCACCTGCCGGATGATTTAGGATCTCAAACGCTCATGGCACGATCACAGAGGACAAGACAACGGCGCGGCGGTCGGAATCGACATAGCAATGGCGCGTCGGATCGACCCGCGCCTCGCCGTGAGCCGATCAAATTCGCCGGGCCCGTGGACCTACCCGCCGAGATCAGCGTCGCCGAACTTTCGGAGGTGGTCCGCCGGTCTCCAATCGAAATCATCAAGGAACTCATGCGGCTCAACATGATGGTCGCAATGAACGACAGCGTTGATTTCGAAGTGGCGGCCACAGTTTCAGTTCGGCTCGGCGTCAGGGTTCGAAAACCAGCGGACATGGAAGAATCCGAAGCTTCCGAACGTGTTGGTTTCGATGATGAAGAAAGTTTGGCGGAGCCGCGCCCAGCCGTGGTAGCGGTCATGGGTCACGTCGACCACGGAAAGACTACCTTGCTCGATGCCATCCGCGGCACAAACGTCGTTGATGGTGAAGCCGGCGGCATAACTCAAAGCATCGGAGCCTATCAGATCGACCACGAGGGTCAACTCATTACGTTCATTGATACTCCCGGACATGAGGCGTTTACCGCGATGCGGGCCCGAGGAGCGCAAGCGACCGATATTGCAGTAATCGTTGTAGCCGCCGACGACGGCGTAATGCCGCAAACCGTCGAAGCGATCAACCACGCCAAGGCCGCACAAGTGCCGATCGTGGTGGCCGTCAACAAGATCGACGTTGCCAGCGCGGATACGACGAGGGTCACGACCGAGCTTCTGGAGCACGATATCATCGTCGAAGATCTCGGAGGCGAAGTATTATCCGTTCCCGTCTCGGCACTAAAAGGGGACGGAGTGTCCGATTTAATCGAATCCCTGTTGCTTCTCTCAGAAGTGTCAGAGTTCTCCGCTGATCCAAATCGCCCAGCTATCGGTGTTGTTGTTGAAGCAACGTTGGACAAACAACGGGGTCCAGTTGCAACTGTCATCGTCCGTACGGGCACAGTCAACATCGGAGACACGATCGTCGCAGGTGACAAACTAGGGCGCGTAAGGCGAATGGTCGATGGATTCGGCACAGAAGTCGAATCGGCAGGGCCGTCGGTTCCGATCGAAATCCTCGGATTGAGCGGCGTTCCCGAATCGGGGCAGCAATTCGAAGTTGTTGGAGACGAAAAGGTTGCCCGCCAAAAGATCGATGCACGGATGCGTCAAGAACAGCGTAGACACGACACGTCTAGGCCGTCCACGTTAGCCGAGGTTTTGCGTCATCGTCAAAGCTATGACGCCGCCGAGTTGAATTTGGTCGCCAAAACTGGAGCGCAAGGCACTATCGACGCCATTCGACGCGCGGTCGACGGACTGTCTTCCCCTGATGTCCAGGTGAAATTGTTGCACGCGGCAACTGGACCGGTCTCCGAGTCAGACGTGATGTTGGCTTCGGCTTCGGACGCGATGATCGTCGGATTCGAAACCTCCGTAGAACCAGCCGCGTTGCGGCTGGCCAATCTTGAAGCCGTGCCGATAAAAACCTACGACATCATCTACACGATGATCGACGACGTAAAGCTGGCCGCACAGCAGTTGACTGAACCGGAGCAAGAAGAGGTAACCGTCGGACGCGCGACAGTGTTGCAAGTCTTCTCGCATGGCCGACGTGAACGAATCGCAGGTGTTCGTGTCAATTCTGGTGTGATGCGCCGGAACGCTCGTATGCTCGTGTCCCGACGCGGTGAGGAGTTATTTGAAGGCGCGGTTTCCTCAATGCGCCACTTCAACGAAAACGTGCGAGAAATCGGTACCAACTACGAAGGTGGTATCGTGCTCGACGGTTTCCATGAATATGAAGAAGGTGACGTCATCGCCTGCTACGAAATGCGGGGCGTCAGCAGAAACTGATTTGGCTACGCCGAATCGCCGGATGAACCATGACCAGAAGGATTGAGCGCGTCGAAAAGAATCTGCAGCGAATCATCGGGCAGACCATCGACGAAGATCTGCAACCGCCGGGACTCGTCTCCGTAATGAATGTCACTTGCGACGCGGGACTCACAAAAGCCCATGTCGCTGTCAGCGTATATTCGTCGAATGATGATGCCGGGCCGACTATGGAGTATCTGACGCAGCGTTCAAGTTTCGTGCGTCGTGAACTAGCCGCCCGTGCCAAGATGCGCCGCACGCCGGAAATTCATTTCGTCCTAGACACTTCGCTCGAAGACGGGCAAGCAATGATCGACCTGATTTCAGGTGCGTCGCCGCGTCGCTAACCGCTGGCCACAATTTACGTGTTGTTCGATGAATGAGCAAAGACGCTCAATATCGGGGTTCCTCAACGTCGACAAGCCGTCGGGATGGACGTCGTTCGATGTTGTGGCAAAACTCCGCTCGGCTTTCGCGTTAAAGCAACGAGGTCTCAAAATCGGCCACGGCGGTACGTTGGACCCGATGGCAACCGGTGTGTTGCCGGTATGTATCGGGAGTGCTACACGATTGTCGGCTTTTGTCCTTGCCGGCGACAAGACTTACAGAATGTCGGCGCGACTCGGTGTCGAAACTGACACCTACGACAGCGAAGGAGCCACCGTTGGATCCCGCGATTTCGACCACGTCACTCTATCGGGAATGGAATCGACGGTTTCAGAATTCATAGGTGAGATCGATCAAGTTCCCCCGATGTATAGCGCGATCAAGAAAGATGGCATCCCGCTTTACAAATTGGCTCGTCAAGGCAAGTCGGTACACCGAGAACCGAGACGTGTACATGTGGCCGAAATCGAGTTGACCGCGTGGCAACCACCGATTTTCGATCTGCACATCGCTTGCGGCAGCGGATTCTACGCTCGCAGTCTGGCACACGACATTGGGAAACGGTTGTGCTGCGGCGCGCACATGACATCTCTTAGGCGTGAGCGCGCCGGTGAGTTCCGGATCGCAGATTCCTCCTCCCTTGCCGACCTCTTGGCTACCGCCGAAGACGATGCTTTGGTACGCAACCTAATCCAACCCGATTACGTTTTGAAGCACCTGGTGCCTACGGTGTTGGATGATGAAGTGGCAATGTCATTCGTGCGCGGGCAGGCGGTCCGATATGACTTCGAGCACAGCATTGAAGACGATCGTCGGGTTCGGGTCTACTCGGAAGGTGGTTCGCTGTTGGGTCTGGGCTACCGCGAAGAGGGCAACAATATCCTCGCTCCCAAGATCGTTTTGCGTGATGTTCTAACGATGTGACTAAAGGTGCGGATATAGAATCTCAGAAGGTAGGCGCACAACGTTGTAGCCGTACGTCTGTTCGCTCGTTCCTCATGAAGCGCTGAAGACTACGCCACCCACACCGCACTGGCAAATTGCACGGAGAATCATTACTTTTTCTGTCCGCTGAGCTAATCATCATGCTCGCGGTCATCCTCGTAGCTGCCAAAGTCGGTGGCGAAATCGCGGAACGTTTCCTTAAGGTCCCCGCTTTGCTTGGGGAACTCGGCGCGGGAATCATCATAGGACCCCACGCTCTTGGCGGCATTCGATTCTTCGATATTGCCGGCCCGATGTTTCACGAAGTAGGTCCGTTCATCTCTGAAACCGCTGCTCAAGCTGGCGACGTAGTAGAACCCGCCATCCCCTTCGCCCTGTATTTCGTCGGTCAATTAGGTGCGGTGCTGTTGCTCTTCGAAGCTGGTTTGGAAACGAATCGCAAACAGTTCATGCGATTCATCCGTCCGGCCACCGCCGTCGCCCTCGGCGGCGTTATTTTCCCGTTCGCACTAGGGGTATTGGTGACCTTGTGGTTCGGTTACGCCAGTTTCAACTCGATCGAAGAATCGATTCCGGCGCTGTTCGTCGGAGCGATCCTGACCGCCACATCGGTCGGAATCACCGCTCGTGTTCTTGGCGACATCAGCCGTCTCGACTCCATTGAGGGCGTCGTGATACTCGCAGCAGCGGTTATCGACGACGTCCTGGGGATCGTTCTCGTGGCCGTTGTCGTTGGGATCGAATCCGACGGATCGGTCTCAGGCGGTTCGGTGGCGCTACTGATCGTCAAAGCGGTCGGTTTCTGGTTGGGGTTGACGATCATCGGCAGCATCTTGGCCTCTCGGATCTCCAAGCTCACGATGTGGTTCAAGTCCGATGGTTCTACCCTAGTGCTGGCGATCACTCTCGGGTTCATTGCTGCCAGCGTCGCTGAAGTCTATTTCGGCCTAGCGATGATCATTGGTGCGTTTTCAATGGGACTGGCACTTTCAGCAACCGTTCTGAAGGAGTACACGATTTTTGCGATTCGTAACGGCGGCAACGTGGTGATTCCAGTCTTTTTCTGCATCATCGGAATGCAAGTCGATCTAACTGCGATTTGGGAGTCGGAAAACCTTGGTCGATTGGCGCTGTTTGCATTAGCGGTTACGATCACAGCGATCATCACCAAGGTTGCTGGCGCTGGTCTGCCGGCAATGGCGATTGGATTTGGCAAACACCGGTCGTGGCGAATCGGATTGGGGATGTTACCGCGTGGCGAAGTCGCCCTGATTGTCGCCGAGATTGGTCGGGCAAGCGGAATTATCGACCGCGATATCTTCACTGTTGCCATCGTGATGACGGTAATTACCACCATCATCGCCCCGATATTTCTGGTCCGAGCGTTCGGACCACGACGACGAAGGCGCGCCCGAACGCCAGCAAGCGCTAACTAAGCGCCCCCTGCGAGAATTAGCGTTGGGCGGTTTATCATTTACGCACGCAAACACGCCCCCGTAGCTCAGTGGATAGAGCACTGGTCTCCGAAGCCAGGTGCGTGAGTTCGATCCTCACCGGGGGCGCCACTTTCCCATAATGCCGACCGCATCTTCAACCGACACACAGATCGCAAAAGTTCCAAACGGCGCTCCGCTCGTCGCTTGCATCGCAGACAACATCAGACGTATTCGCGGCCATCACCCCCTCTCCCGCATCCTCATCATCGCACCCTCGATCTTCTCGGCATTCTTCCTCCGACGATCAGTCACCGACGAACTCTGCGAAAACGCCGATAACGGACTCTTCAACGTCGAGTTCATGCGCATCGAAGAAGTCGCCGACCGACTTTTCGACGCCACTCCCGACCGTCCCCAATCGCCGGCAATGTCGAGGCTCATCGCATCCGAGCTTATTCACAACGCGATTACTGACTTAGATACGCCCGGCCCGCTCCGCGATCACCGCGAAAACGACTCCACATTGGCCGCGGTTCAAAACACACTCCGAGAACTCGAACTACTTGATATCGGAGCCGAAACAGCTCTTGTCCGCCTTGCTTTAGGATCACGCCAAGGCCTTTACCCGCAACTTCTCGAGTTGCAACGGAGATACGCCGCGTCAGCATCCAAATACCTCACCCGCGAGAACAAAGCCGCAATCGCGGCCGCTGCGGTTTCCCAAGATCCATCAACCGTAACCTCGATCTTCGGTTCGCATCTGATCATCATTCGTGCACCATCGCCTCCAGACGCATACACAAGGCTTTGGGACGCTCTTGAACGGTTAGACGTCGCCATCGCCACCCGCATCGATACGGATCAGGTGCCCAACGACAATTCCCGATGCGATCAAACCGAAACACACTTTTATTCAACTATTGGCGCGGCAGACGAGCCAAGAGCCTTGATACGGAACATCATGGCAGATGCACGAGACGGCGTAAGATTCGGCGAAATGGCTGTCCTATACCCAACGGTCGACAACGCCTCACGCATCAAAGACGCTTTAGATGCCGCCAACATCAAAAACTGCGGCCCGTCGACCAAGACTCTCGCCGAAACACCATCAGGTAAATTCGTTGCCTTTTTCCTCACCATGCTCGCCAACGAGATGCGCCGAGACGCATTCACCTCTTGGACAACATCGGCCCCCGTAATCGACCCGTCCGACAGCTCTAGAGTACCCGCAGTCCATTGGGAAATCATTTCTCGCAATGCCAACATCATTCGCTTCGACGCGAGTACCGATTGGCAACGCTCACTGCGCCGCTACGCCAACAGAATGAGCAACCGAGCGCAACGGGCAGACAACGACACCGACGACGAAAAAACGATCGATCCAGAGACTTTTCGCAACGCAGCCAACGCTGCTATACAGCTAAGGTGGTTCGTCTCGGAACTCTCTTCGCGTATCGACGTCGATCAAAGTAGACCGTGGACGGAATGGGTGGATTGGATTGAGGGAATCATCACCGTCTACCACTCGCCTCACCGCGATTCTGACGACCGCGAGAGAATCGGACTAACGCGCGTCGCCGCCGACCTGAGTCAGCTCCGCGAGTTGGACAAAATCACCAACAACAACGTCGGTTTTGATCGATTCAACCGCACGGTTCAACGCCTCTTGCGTGCCCGAATGGGCGGTTCGTCAGGTTGGGGATCAGCGGTTTTGGTCGCACCAATCCCCGCGGGTGTCGGTACCGCCTTCAAAAGCGTCCACATTCTGGGAATGTCAGAAGGAGGACTGCCCGGTCCAGGCAGATCCGATCCGCTGCTGTCCGACGACCTAAGACTCCAATTGGACCCCGACGGCCACTGGTTGACAACCAAACGCGACCAACTCGAAATGCAACACCGTGAGTTCGATTTGACCCTCGATTGCGCGACGACACGGCGCATGTACTGGAACAAAGCACTACTCGGCGCCACCAATGAATCATACCCCTCGCCGTGGTTCGTAGATGAGGTCCTGAAAGCTCACAACGAAACCAACGTTCCCGTCAAGTCATTGATGGATCCGCAGAACGAATGGGTCGAATCGGTTACCGCACTCGCCGACATTGACGCGGCGGAGATTGAAGCATCCTCCGACTACGAATTCGGAATTCTAGACGTTGCGATCCGCTCGCTCGACGAACAGGGCCTGAAAGAATTTCTTGCTGACCCAGGGAATCAACCGATCTTACGTGGCGACCGAACCATGGCGTCCAGAAACTCCAGAGTCTTCGGCCCGTATGACGGAAACGTGCACATAGACGGCAACGGAGCTGCACCAACCTTGCACGTATCCGCAAGCGCGCTCCAGGGCTACGCGACTTGCCCGTATCGCTATTTCATGGCGAACGAACTAAACGTCGATGCCCGTATCGACCCAGATGAATCCCTTGAACTGTCAGGGCTCGACAAAGGAATCTTGGTCCACTCGATTCTGGAGCGGTATTTCGAAGGAATCCGCCCCGAAGATGCGGAAGAAGGACTGAGCCGACTGCGTGTGGTGGCGCAGGAAGCGTTCGAACGCTTCCTGCGCGACGAATACATCGGTTATGCCGCAATCTTCGAGCTCGAAAAGGTTCGATTGCTCAGTCAACTGGAAGAATGGCACCGCGACTACATGAATGTCATGTCCGGATACGACGGCAAGGTGATGCCCGAGGAGCCGTTCGGATACGAAGACGACAGCTTGGGCCACTTGAAAACTGCCGATGGTTTCTCGTTACGTTTACGAGGAAAAATCGACTTAATAGCGGTTTCGCCGTCGGGAGCTCAAGCGCAAGTTCTCGATTTCAAGTCCGGCAGCACCCTTAGTTATTCCGACATCGAAAAAGATGTCACCGCCTCCGGTACCAAGCTACAGCTACCCATATATGCGCTGATAGCCCGAGAAATCCTCGGACCCGCGACCGAAATCAGCGCCGCTTATTGGTTCGTTTTTGAAAAAGGCAATAAGCGACTTCGCCCTGAACACAAAGTCTCACTAGAAGAAGCGCAAGAGAAATTCGCTCCAGTGCTCGAAACCATTATCGGTGGCATCCGCGCCGGCAACTTCCCCGCCAGACCCGGCGACAGGGACACGTGGGGCGACGGCCCTCCTTGGAAAAACTGCAAGTACTGCGACTACTCCGACGCCTGCCATTCCGATCGCTTGATCATGTGGGACCGCAAAAAATCCTCACCACCTCTATCTGGGTATCTGACATTGGCAGAGAGTGGACCCGAGTGACTATCGCCGTTTCTCCAAACTTGTCGGACGCCGACTCGCTATCGGTCATACAAAGCGACCTCGAATCCAGCATCTATGTCGAAGCCGGTGCGGGCACTGGCAAGACTCATTCACTGGTCCAGCGCATCGTCGCATTGCTGAAGGGCGGCGTCGAGATTGACGAAATCATCGCGATTACCTTCACTCGCGGCGCCGCTTCCGAGCTACGCTCCCGTATCCGAGGCGAGTTGGAGCTATTGTGGGCAGAAGATCCATCCGACCAGCAAATCCAGACTGCCCTACACGGCATCGATGCCGCCGCATTTCAGACGATCGATTCCCTCGTCTACTCGGTACTGCGGGAGCATCCGCTCGAAGCGGACTTGCCGCCCACGATCGAGGTCCAACAAAAATTCGCCGAACTCCAGATGTTTCGAGATCGTTGGCGCCAATGGTCGGTCGAGCGTTTGGAGGATGACCAACGCTTCTCTCAGGCACTGTCAACGGCGATGCGCCTCGAACTGAAGACACCGTTTACGAATGTCAGCGATCTCGCCAAAGCCATCAACGGACAACATGGCGAATTGCGCCACGCCGTTTTTCCTGAACCGCAGAGGATCGGGATCGCGACCGTCGAACTCCTTGCGGATTCGATTGCTCAACTACAAGAACTGATGAATCTGTGCCGAAGCGATTCGGATACCCTCTACGTCAAAATCGAGCGGGTTGTTGACTGGTACACAGCGACGGTCGCAACTCGAAACATCACATCAGAAGACGAAGCCGAGACAATTCTTGCGAGTTGGCCCTCCACAACTTCCAGCGGCGGCACCATCTCGAATTGGGGACGTGAGGGTAAAGCGGACGCCGCTAGTGCTTTGCAATCGGTCATCGACGCGATCAAAGAAGCGTCAACGGCAGCGCGCGAAACCGTGACTTCCGAACTGTTCAGATACGCCGTTGATTTCGTAGAAACAGTCGTCGAAGAACGCCGACGCGCGGGAACCGTTTCGTACTACGACGCAGTAACTTGGCTCATCGACATGCTCGAAAAGCACGACGACATCAGGCGACGATTTCAACGTCGTTACCGGCGAATCCTCGTCGACGAGTTTCAAGACACCGACCCAAATCAAGTCCGCCTCGTCCGCCTATTGACCATCCCGCCTGGTGAGGATCAAATCACACCCGGATCACTCTTCGTCGTCGGTGACCCCAAGCAATCTATATACCGTTTCCGCGGTGCACAAGTCGAAGTAAGTCAAGGCGTAAAGAGCGAAATCGAAAACGCCGAATCTAGCGGAAAGTACTTGACGCTCAGGGAAAACCGCCGCTCCACTCGACCCGTTATCAACTGGGTCAACCACGTCTTCGGAAGCTGGATGCCATCTGAACCCGGACAAGCCGACTATATCCCCTTAGAAGTTGCTATCGACACCGCTGCGCCCGACACATTTGGATCGGTCTATCACTTCGGAGAGACTATGGAGGATGTAAATCTTCCCGAAGTCCGCCAACAAGACGCTAAAGAAGTAGCAAACATCGCCCGCGCGGTTTGCGCCGGCGTCCTTAAGGTCCGCGACCGACAAACCGACAAAATCAGACCTTCACGACCCGGCGACCTGACGATCCTCACACGAGCAAGGTCCAACTGGGAGACCTACACGCGACAGCTTGACGATCTGAACCTACCGTACACAGCTGAAATCGGCGGCGCGGCGGTGCTCGACACTCAAGAGGTACGCGACATACTCAACTGCTTGACTGCCATCGACGACCCATCCGACCAACCGGCAACTGTAGGTGCCCTCAAATCGACGCACTTCGGATGCAGCGACGTCGACCTCTATGAATGGGCAAAATCAGGCGGCAGATTCAGTTGCACTGTCGAATTTCCGACAACATCAAAGTCGACCGCCGTTCGCGACGCCATGGAGGTGCTACGAAAATATCACGGACTTCGCGACGAACTACAACCCGCCGTCCTAGTCGAACGCTTCATCCGCGAGCGCCAAACCCGCGAGCTAATGTTCCTCACCCCCGACTCGGCACCCGGTTTGCGAAGAATCGATCTCGCCGTCGAGTTGGTTCGCAGATTCACAGAGGAAGGTGCGGCGTCGCTTCGGGAATGTTTGACCAGATTTCCGCAAATAAAAGAAGCGAGCGATGCACTCCGCGAAGAACCGTCCCTCGAATTCGACCACGGCAAGATTAGGCTCATGACCATGCACGCCTCAAAAGGATTGGAGTTCTCTGTCGTGATCCTCGCCGACCTATGCGGTGCCAGAGGTGGTGGCAGCGACCCGCAACTGATCGTCGATGTGGAATCAACCAACGACAATCATCGCAACATCGGAGTTCGCTTGGGCGGAACGAAAGGCGCTCACTTCCAAACTGGCGAATACGAAGAACTCCTAGAACGAAACAAAGCAGCGGACGATTTGGAGAAAACTAGGGTCCTTTACGTCGCCGCAACCCGGGCCCGGGATCACCTCATCATCAGCAGATACCGCAAGGAAGGAGACAGAAATTCCGTCGCCACACGCTTGGAAGAGTTCGTCGAGCCCAACAACTCCCTTTGGTCTCCGATCCCGCAGGACTGGGCATCCCTGACTTTCGATCACGCGATCGGCTCACAGCAATCGGGTCGATCCCGCACCATTGAAGACCGGGAGGTTTGGAATCTGCAACACCGAAAAACTATCGCATCAGCGAGCGCGCGGCCGTGGCTGTCTCCGAGCATTCTGAAAGCCCAAGACGCAACGAAAGCATTCGACGACCGAGACGAAAAACCCGATTCGACACCAATCCCCGACACCGATGAACCAACCGCCCGTGGCCGTGCCGCTACCAGTATCGGGAGCGCGGTTCACGCCGCGGTACAGCGGTGCATCGAGATAAACAATGCCAACGTCGACCAAATCGCTCGCAGTGAAGCGGAAAAACACGGCGTAGCAGACCGCGTTGACGAGGTAATTCGACTCACGACGGCAACGCTAAACATGCCGTTACTCCGATCGGCAGCTATGACGGCACGCGACGACGTTTGGGTAGAAACGCCGGTTGCCGTTCCGCTACCGACAGGTAACGGTTCCAGCAAAGTGATGGAAGGCCGCGTTGACCTCATATACCGTCTTGGCGATGGATCTCTGGGCATCGCCGATTTCAAGACAGATCGAAGTTTCGATCGTTCGATCGACGAAATGGCCGAACCGTACATCCCTCAACTCGGCGCGTACGCCTACGCGGTGCAGAAGGCTACCGGTATCCCAGTCTCCGAAGCGAGTCTTCTATTCTCCCGCTTAGCCGCGGACAATCACGGCGATGGCGAATACAAATTGAAAGATGTTGAATCGGCGATACAGTTGGCATTGGAGCTAGCTGCGAATCAATAACAACATCCGTCTTCGCATGTGAACCACGCCAAAGGAGGCGAGACAATAATGAACCTACTGCAAGGCAAGAAGGCCCTGATCACTGGCTCGCGACGCGGCATCGGAGCGGGCATTGCACGAGTATTCGCCGAGAATGGCGCCGACGTCGGTATCAACGACATCGAACGCGACGAAACTGCTGACAGCATCATTGCCGAGGTGGAGCGAATGGGCCGCGTCGCGAGTTGGCACCTTGCTGACGTCGGCAACAGCGATGACCGATCTCGGATGTTCGACGAGTTCTTGGAAACACACGGACAGATCGACATCTTAGTCAATAACGCCGTTGCCTCCGCTGACCCGCATTTCACTGAAATCACCGAGGACTTCTGGGACTTCCTAGTTGGTCACGCGCTGAAGGGATATCTTTTCTGCGCGCAGCGCGCAGTGACGGAGATGATCAAGCAGGGCACCGGTGGCAGCATCATCTCCATCAGTAGCGTCCACAGCTACCGAGCGTGGCCGCAAGACACGGTATATGGCATCGTGAAAGCGGGACTGAACCGGATGGCAATCAGCATGGCCGTCGATCTCGCTGGGTCTGGGATCACATCGAACTGCGTTGCCCCTGGATACATCGATAGCCGAGTCCTCCCTCCCGAAATAGAGCACACGCGCGGACAGCTTGAAGGTTACGTCGACTACGCCCGCGATTACATCCCTAACCGTCGAGGTGGTGTCCCGCGCGATATCGCCAATGCCTGCTTGTTCCTAGCTTCCGATCTCGGAGATTATGTGAACGGTCAGACCATTACGGTTGATGGCGGTTTCTTGGCTGGTGGAGTGCCGCCAGAGTCGGTACCGCTCGAGCCCGGAATGCCGGGCGCCGCCGAGCAATAGTCGATCAGTATTTTCAGCGCCAAGGAGTATCCGATTGGATTCCGTATTCGGACACATCGAGCAAAACGTCGATCAATCGCTCGAGACGCTTTTCACGCTGGTGAGACAACCGAGCGTATCGGCGCAACGACTAGGTTTTGACAAGGCACCGCAACTAGTAGCAGAGGTCTTCGAGCGACATGGGTTCGACACGGAGATACTCGATGCACCTAACGACGGCTTGCCATCGGTATACGGATACGCACCGGCCGACATCGGAGCGTTCAGGCGCGCGCGTGCAACATCTGGTAACGCCGAAAGCGCTTCCGAACCGCCGACATTGATGCTGTATGTCCACTACGACGTTCAGCCAACGGACCCGCTAGATCTCTGGGACACTGACCCGTTCGAACCTACACGTAAGGGGGATCGTCTCTATGGGCGCGGGATGTCTGACGATAAAGGCAACATCGCGGCGCGTCTCGCGGTTCTCAACGCGTACCGCGAGGAATGGGGCGGCCTGCCGTGCAACGTCAAGATTTTCGCGGAGGGCGAAGAGGAATCTGGTTCGCCCAACCTGCCAGGATTGATCGGAAAACACTCTCGCAAACTGACCGCCGACGCCTGCATATGGGAGGGCGGAGGTCGCAACGCCCAAAACCGACCTGTCATCTATCTGGGTCTCAAAGGCGTTCTGGCCGTTGACCTATCCGTCTCAATGCTCAGCGGGGATGCACACTCCTCTTACGCGACCGTATTACCTTCGGCCGCTTGGACGTTGATTGACGCCTTGAACTCAATCAAAGACACGTCGGATGATCGAATTCTGATCGAAGGTTTCTACGATGACGTTCGGGAATCTACACCAGAAGAAGATCGCGCTCTAGCCAACCTGCCCGACGACTCTGACGAATGGCGGGAGACGTTCGGAAACGAATCTTTCGTCGCTGGTCTCGGTTCCGAGGATCTTCCTCGCAAACACCTCTTCATGCCCACCGCTAACGTGGCAGGTCTCAACGCGGGCTACCAAGGCGAAGGTATGAAGACCGTTCTGCCAGCAAGAGCTAGCGCCAAGATGGACTTTCGACTCGTCCCGGACATGCGTCCGGACGATATTTTCGCCAAGGTCCGACGTCACCTAGACCGCCACGGCTTCGAAAACGTTGAACTCAACCTGATCAGCGGCGTCCACCCGTTCAGAACAGACATGTCCTCGAAATGGGCCCGGATGGCGATTGAAACATCGGAGGAGACCTACGGCAACAAAGCCGTCGTCTATCCCAACATCGCTGGTTCAGGACCCATGCATGACTTCGGCAGCGTCCTTGGCATACCGATAACCTCCGCCGGCATCGACCACCCGGCACACAAAATCCACGCCCCGAACGAGAACATCACCGTCGACGACTTCGTCCTAGGCGCGAAGAACATCGCCCGGCTAATGCAACGCTTCGCGGGGGAGTGGGGCAACGATTAATAAGCGCGGTTCCAAAGTTGACTAGAATCTGGAATTGTCGAATTTATCAACAACCCAATGGAAACATCGAAATTGGCCATCATCCAGCCCACTCCCGATCACGTCCTCGACAGTGCGACTATCGAAAAACTCAAAACCGTAAACTCGACTGCTGTCGTCGACATCTTGGCGCGTAACGGCCATGATCCGCGTTACGTCTATATGGCGAACATCCGAACGATGAACCCGGGTGTCAGGCTCGTCGCTCGTGCGATCACCGTGCGTTTCCTGCCCGCGCGTCCCGACTTGATGGCTGAAAAACCAGGTGGAGAGGAGTCGCCGGAGTATGCGGCGTTTGAACTCGGCGGCCCCGGCGACGTCATCGTCATGGAATCAATGCGCACCAAACGGATGTCCATCGGCGGCGACATCAAATTCCTCCGTCTCAAGCAACGCGGCATCGACGGCCTAGTCTGCGATGGCGGCATCCGCGATATGCACACGGTTAAAGACTACGGCATCGCCCTCTACGGCTACGACAAAACATCCAACCTCGGAACCCGCGTCGGCACCCCATACTCCACCAACGACGCCATCAACTGCGACGGCGTCCTCGTCAAACCCGGCGACTACATCGTGGCGGATGACGACGGCGTTGTTTGCATCCCCCGGGTAGTTGCGCCAGATATCGCGCAGAAAGCGATCGAGTATGACGATTTGGAAGAGTGGATACGTGCCCGCCTAGACCGCGAAAACCTGACGCCCGGTAAGTACTACCCGCCGGACGATGCCGTGATCGCGCAGTACCGTGCCGAACGAGACGCGTCATAGGGCAAAACAGTCCGTTCATCAATCTGCGACGATCTCGATGCTCATCCCGTCGTAGGCGAATTGGATGTTTAATCCGCCGTTGAGTTTGGGATCACGGAGACGGGCATTCATCGCGTAGTGATCTATGCCATGGGCGGCGTCGGTCAGATAAGTGCGCCGCGGCCTGATGATTTTGGCGTACTCGACCGCTTGCTCCAACGTCAGATGCGAGCCGTGCGTGCGTTCGGTTCGTAGGGCGTCGATCACGAGCGTGTCCACGCCGGCGATTTTAGCTAAGACAAATTCAGGCACATCCGAAGCATCCGAAATGTACGCTAAATCGCCGATCCGGTAACCATTGCACGAATAATCGGGACCATGCGGGACCGGCAGAGGAGTAACCATAGTGCCAAAGACGTCGAAAGGCTCCGTTTCGATGGTCTGGAAATCCAAGATTGCGACAGTTCCGCCACTGGTCATCTGCGACCTATCCACTAAGTAATAAGCCGTCTTCGAAACAATCGCCAAATCCTCATCCCTCAGATAGATCGGTATCCGAGCATCACGCCCCCGAGCCAACAGGGCCGCATGCTCATTCCCTTGGGCAAACCGCATCGTATTCGTCCAATCCCGCAAATCATCCAACCCGCCCGCTGAATCCGCGTGCGCATGCGTCAAGACGACGGCGTTGATGGAACGAATCGCGTGCGTGGGAAACCACTCGATGGCGGCCTGGTAGAAGAACTTTCCAGCATCAACCAAGATGTTCAACGGCGGGCCATCGTCCTGAGCCCGTTGAACCACGATTGAAGTGTTGCGCCTGCGGTTTTTCGAACCCGGACGCATCGCATCGGTGCAGACCGTGCATGTAGGCGGGTCGGCGGTCAGGCAGGTTACACGGGGGATGCCCTCGGAAGTTCCGGTGCCCAAAAACATCACCGTCGCCTTTGAGTTCGCGTTTGGCATTATTTCAGGGTACGACTCCAAACACCGACGATGGTTCACAACCCGATTATTCTTGAAAGGTGCCGTTCAATATTTCGTCGAACATCCCAAAGCGGAGACCCCATTGATCAATAGCAAATCCGATCTTATCGCCTCGCTCGACCGAGAATTTGATGGCGTGGTTCCCGAACACGATGAGCCAAATCACGCCGCGTTGGGTTTCGCCCTCGGTAAAACACTAGGCGTTATCGACGAAAATACATTCGACGACGCCACGCAGTCAGCAGGATCGGAATTCGAAAAGGTAATTGAACAGCCCGACCATGTGGTTGTGTTGCTGCTCGACGGGTTCGGTATGAATTTCGTCAACACCTTGCCTGCGAATTCGTACGTTAGGCAGAAAATCGCAATGACCATGTGCTCGACGTTTCCGACCTCGACTGGCCCAAACCTGATGTCCCTTGCGACCGGTCGATGGCCGGGCACTCACGGCAACCTCGGTTGGGATGTGCACATTCCGCGGCTGGGAGAAAGAATCCAGCCGTTGCCTTGGCGGCTCACGCGCACTGGACAGCCGTTGCATGAAATCGGCTTTAGTCCGATGGAGCTGCTGTTCGCCCCGATGATACCGTTCCGCAACGTTGGCGCTTTTAACTTCGTGGTCGATGATGACCTGGCGAGTACGTCGACGACGCAGATGTACGGCCAATCGCGTACCGTCGGCTACTCCACTGAGGACGACCCCATTGGTCAGATCGTCGAAAGCGTGTTGGGAGAGATTTCGACTGCTGGAGGCAGATCGTTTACATACATCTACTGGACCGAAGTCGATAGCAGTGCGCACTACTACGGTGAGACACATCCAGTCACACGATCAGCCGTGCTCCGAGCAGCCGCATTGGTTGACGCGCTTGGCCATGCGTTGGAGGGGAAAGCGAGAATGATCGCGACGGCCGACCATGGCCATCTAGACAGTCCGCAGGAAGTTTGGACGACGCTCACACCTAGCTCGTCGTTGAGCCAGCACCTCAGTTGCGTCCCCGCCGGTGAGCCACGAACTTTGTTCTTCCACACAAAACTGGACGCAAACGATGCTTTTGAGCAAGAGTTCATTGAAACTCTTGGCGACCGATTCACGTTGATGAGGTGTGAGGATGCAATAGATCTGGGTATTTTTGGCCCGCGCGAATTGATCTCCGATCCTGCACGCGCCCGCATGGGAGATTTCTTCGCGGTGTCACGCGGCAGATGGTCGATCTATGCGTCAGATTCTGAAGAACAAAGGACTTTACAATCGATGCATGGCGGCATCACGACCGCCGAAAGTATCGTGCCGTTGATCGTGGTTTAGATAACCAAAATGAGTAGGTGACCAAATGCCCATCCGTGGAGAACTGAAGAAGAGACTTCGAGCCGGTGAGACGGTCGTAGGGCCGTTTGTCATTGTTCCGTCGGTGACGATGATCGACACACTGGGTTATTCCGGTATGGACTTCTGCATTATCGACACGGAGCACGGCCCGATATCACAAGAGTCGGCAATGGACTTGGTGATCGCTGCCCAGGGCGTCGGCGTCGCTCCGATCATCAGGGTGGGCGACAATGACGAACGATTGATACTGCGGGCTCTGGACATCGGTTCCGAAGGTGTCCAAGTCCCTCAGATCAACTCGATACCCGATGCCGAAGCCGTGGTCCACGCGGCGAAGTATGCGCCACTAGGCGAGCGCGGCTTATCAATCTTCACCCGCGCGGGTAACTACTTCAAGGGCGATGGTGAAGGGCACACCGACCGTCAAAACGACGAGACTATGACGGTGGTGCACATCGAGGGTAAAAAAGGCCTCGACAACCTCGAAGAAATCATGACGGTGGACGGCATCGACGTCCTTTTCTTAGGACCGTATGACATATCGCAGTCACTCGGATATCCGGGAGATGTTCGCAATCCGATCGTCGAGACCGCGCTGCGCGAAGCGACCGCGAAAGCCCGCGCCCAGGGCAGGGCGGTGGGCTCGTACGCCAAAGACGTTGAGATGGGCAAGTGGCTCATCGATCTCGGCATCCAGTACATCTCAATCAACGTCGATGCCATCATCTACCGGCAAGCGTGCGAAGCTATCGTCAGATCGCTAAAGAGTTGATTTAATCGACATATCGGCTTGTCTGCGCCCATTATTGCGAAGCTAGTCTGGTCGTGGTATTTGATGACGATGATTCTCAGATCCGCGAGTTCATCTTTGCTAGTCATCCTCGGTGCGATGTTGATCGTTTTCGGGCTAATCGCTTGCCAAAGTGGTGCCGAATCAACCGCTGTAACGGCACCGACTCCGGTGCCGCCCGACACGCCAACGGCCCGTCCCACCGACACACCTTCGCCGGTGCCGACACCCGTTCCGACAGATACCCCGGTACCCTAACCCACCGATACACCTACTCCGAAACCTACGGACACCCCCACTCCATTACCGACGGATACTGCCACTCCCGAACCTACGTCGACTCCCACCCCGCTTCCGACAGATACGCCCACACCGCTTCCGACAGAAACACCGACACCCGTTCCGACAGACACTCCAACGCCGACCGCTACGCCAACTCCATCACCTGATCGTCCGGTATTGGAAATCTTGTACAAGGCAACTGACGGTCCGAATTGGGATAATAACCAAAACTGGTTGAGCGATCGACCGATCAGCGAGTGGTATGGACTCGAAACCAACGATGACGGGTTGGTGATAGGCCTGTTCTTAGACTCGAACGGGTTGACGGGTGAGATTCCAGATGATTTGGGCAAATTGTCCGAATTGCGCAGATTGCATCTCGCGGACAACATGTTGGTCGGCGAGATGCCAGCGATCTTGGGTTCACTTCGAATTCTGGAGGAGCTGTACCTCGGCCACAATCGGCTGTCTGGTGAAATCCCTCCTTCTCTGGGTGATTTGATCGGTTTGAGGGCGTTGCACCTAGTCGAGAATGATCTCACCGGCGTAATCCCCGGCCATCTAGGAAAATTGACGAACCTTGAAGAGCTTTCCTTGGAAAACAATCAGTTATCCGGTGAAATACCCGTTGAACTTGGCAATCTCAAGAAACTTACCCATCTGTGGTTAGCATCTAACGATTTGACAGGTGAAATTCCTGCCGATATCGGAAGTCTGGTTGAGTTGGAAGTAGCTTATCTAGCGATGAACCGGTTTACGGGGCCATTTCCTGTCGAGTTAGGCAACCTTTCGCGACTGCGAATTCTGTCGTTATGGGGGAACGAACTAAGTGGACCATTGCCCGAGGAACTCGGTCAGCTCGCTAACTTGGAAGAGTTGTCCGTTTTCTTTAACCAACTCGGCGGCGAGATACCGATTGAGTTGGAGAATCTGTCAAATCTAATTGAGTTTTCGATTTTGGGCAATGAATTTACGGGATGTATACCAGACGGTCTAAAAGACGTGCCGCAAAACGATTTCGAGGAGACGGACCTCGAGTTCTGTGGCGAAGTCGGAATTGCGAACGATCGACAAGCCTTGGAAGCGCTTTATCAAGCCGCCGATGGCACCAACTGGATCAACAACGGAAACTGGTTAAGCGATCGGCCGTTAGACGAGTGGTACGGCTTGGAGACGGATGAGGACGGAAGGGTGATAGGTTTATTTTTTGATTCCAACGGGTTGGCAGGGCAGATACCTGCCGAAGTTGGTCAGTTGGACCAACTCGTAAGGCTGCATCTGGCGGATAACCAACTTGAAGGCGCGATTCCGTCGCAATTGGGTTCATTGGTCAATCTGACGGAACTCTTCTTGGGTCATAACGAGTTGGTTGGCGAGATCCCGGCATCCTTGGGCGAACTAACCAATCTGGAGAAGCTGTTCCTGGCCGAGAACAAATTGACGGGCCAAATCCCAACAGAGCTGGCCAATCTTTCGAATATCGAAGAACTCTCATTGGAACACAATCAATTGACCGGAGAGGTGCCCGCCGAACTTGGCAAGCTACAGAATCTAACGCATTTATGGCTTGCGACAAACAACGTGGCCGGAGAATTGCCTTCTGAACTCGGGAACTTGACCCAACTGGAAGTGGCATATCTGGCAATGAACCGATTCAACGGCCCGTTGCCTGCCGAATTGGGTAACCTCGACAATCTCACGGAGTTGTGGCTTGGCGGCAACCGGTTAACCGGGTGCTTGCCCAACGGATTGACCGATGTGGGACATATTGATCTCAGCCTGACACCATGTTCCGATCGGGACGCACTCGAGGCACTCTACAATTCCACAGGCGGCGCCAACTGGATGAACGACGCAAACTGGCTCAGCGATAAAGCGCTTGACGAATGGTACGGAGTAACCACCAATTCCAGCGATCAGATTGTTCGACTGGATCTGAGTAACAATCGGTTGAACGGAGAGATCCCGGTAGAGCTTAGCAACGTGTCCAACCTCGCGGCGCTATTTCTCTTTGGTAACAGTCTTGATGGTGAAATACCCGACCAACTCAGCAAACTCTCCAACTTGAAGAGGTTATTCATCGGTGGCAACCGATTGGGCGGATGCATACCCGACGGCCTAAAGGATGTTCCGAACAATGATCTCATAGCTGTCGGGTTGCCCTTGTGTAGGCTCACAGATGCAGATACGTCTGTCACTTCAATTTCGTTGGCTGTCTTCTCAACTTCGCCAGGCCAAATGAACTTGACTTGGTCGAGTGGTATGAATGACGTTACACACCAAGAAATCTTCCGGGATGGCGATTCGATCGCTACTCCGCAACCGGGCCGCACGTGGTTCGCCGAATCCGGTCTCGCACCTAACACTCGCTATGAATATCGAGTCGAATTCCAATTGGCAGATGGCTCAACGGTGAATTCGGAGGCGGTCAACATCGCGACGCTCGCTGAAGCGCCTCTAATAACTCCCATGAATGTGACTGAGACAGCGATAACCGTGGCAACAGTCGACACAATGAATCCCGAAAAGACCACTTACCGCGTCACGCTTTCGGATGGGGAAGGTACGGTGATTTCCAACTGGGGTTCGTCAAGATGTAGGACAATTGAGAACCTTCAAACTGGCGTAGGCTATCAGTTTGAGGTCGTCATCAGGAACCTCGATGGATTCGACACAGTGCCAGTTAATTCGATCTATTACGGGGGCCCCGACAGGGCCGATTATTGGAGTACTCAACTGGCGACCGGCGTTGAAGATGCGTGGGCTTGGCTCGTATTGATGGTGTAGCCTCGCTGTTCGGACTCAGTGAGCGAGCACGCCAGTGGATGACTACGGACATCCGTTTCGAGCGGATCAGAAACGAACCGGGATATGCGGGTTATATCGCTCCTGATATCGTCAAAATCGGCGGTGCGGCAGTTCCCACCGGGCTGATGCACGAGTTTATGCACAGCTATTTTGAGCATTGGGACGAATTCTCCGAAGCATGCGACGTGATGAACGTCTACGCGTTCAGGCGTGATTTTGCGCAGTTTATGCTTGGTTTCAGAGAATACGACCAATCCGAGCAATCCAATCCGTGGGAAGATTGGCGACCGTTCTACAACTACTTTGTCAGTATCTCCGTCGGCTTCACAAGCGCTGATTGTAAGAGTGTATGGGGGTTGCTTGAAGAAAGCCGGTTCGATGAACTGTGGCATGCCATGTATCACGTAGCAGAAACAGAAGTACCAGCTATAGCGGCGGGAAAACTCTCCTTAATTCCTCCACCGTTGCGCCAGTATTTCGTGGGCTTTCTAGCTGAAAGCGAGGAAACAAAGTGGGAAGACGAGTTGCGATGGTATTCCAACCTGAATCTGATGGACCGCTATCTTTGGAACACCGCGTTTCAATATTTTTGGGTTCTGTTTGATTCGCCGAAAATTGGCCTATCGCAGCCGTCATTTTCGGAGAGCATCCCCGAACCGCTTAGACAACAACTGATAGACGTTGATCGTGAAAAGTTGGTCGACTTCGTGAATACGTTGCCGAAAACCTGCATCGCTCACAGTTCTACTTGGTTGAACTCAGTCCGAGTATAGGAATCGAGCTTGACAAGTTGAATCTCGACGCTATCAAACGAGCACCAGGAATACTGGTGTCAGACCTCTATTGCGGTGGCGCAGGTGCTTCACAGATAAGGGCGTCGATAAATGCTTTGTCGGATGTTTCAGACCTGCAGAGGGAAGCGTTTCTGCAGATGATCGAGATCCTCGAACGCGACTCAGACCATTGGTATCCCAATTGCGTCCGATAGAAACGTAACAAACGCGTTGGTATCGATCCATCAACCGTTGCGCTGGGACAACAGCCCTTTCACAGCATCCGTTGATTCAAACTAACTCCGAATCCCGGCGCGTCGTTGATCGACAACCTGCCACCTTCTATCGTCGGATTCCCGATCCAAAGATCGTCGATCCCCGCTCCACGATTACCCAGCACCATCTCGGCGAGGTTGTCGCACGCGTCGTGGGCTGCCATTAGGTGCAATGCCCACACTTCGCCACCGCGGTGCGGGACGACCGGGACATCTTGAAGAGCGGCCAATTCGCAGATCCTTAAACCCGCAGTGATGCCGCCGCACCAAGTGATGTCTGGCTGCCAGATGTCGTATGAACGGTGATGAGCGATTTCCTGGAAACCAGCGACTCCGAACTCGTGTTCGCCGCCGGCTAAGTTGATAAGGGAGACCTTGCTCCGTAACTCGCCTAATTCCGATAGGTCGTCGGGCGTAAGGACGTCCTCGAACCAGTAGATGTCGAAATCAGCGAGGTCATTCGCCATGCGGAGCGCAACGTCGGTGTCCCAAGACATGTAGACATCGAACATGATCTTGGCGTCGATGCCCATGATAATGCGCGCGTCTAGAGCAGTCGTGACCGCATCATCGGTTGTGCCGTTCCAGCGATGTGTCAACTTCTGTCCCGCGACGCCGAGTTCGGCGTACCACTCGGAATCGGGGCCGGTCGCGTAGACGTCCATGCTCTCCTTGCGTACGCCGCCGATCAACTCTGCGACGGGTTTGCGTTCGGCTTTGCCTAGTGCATCCCACAGCGCGAGGTCTACGCCGCTCAACGCCATCATCGCTATACCCTTGCGGCCATAAGGTAGCGACTCGTAGTAGAGGCGGTCCCAAATGGCATAGATATCCTCTGAGGAGTTCAACGAAGTACCTGTGAGTAGCTCGCTGAAGTGGCCGTTGACGATCGGTAGCGACGCAAGTCCTCCGCCACCGTATCCGTATCCGACATTCCCGGTGTCGGTCCTCACTTCAACGACGATCTGCCAAAGATGTGTGCGCCAAGATGACACCACGTTTCTGTAGTTCGGGTAAACAGCTTTGATCGACTTCACGTTCACGGCAAATGGTCCTTGTTATGTATCTCTCGTCACGATGTGTTGGGTCGGATTTGACTTGATGCCGGCACCGCTGATCCGTATACGCCATCGTATCCCGGTTGAACGATCACTTTCCCAGTTCGGACATCAGTGATTGCGCGCGCCGTGTTTTCATCGCCGGACGCTGCCGCGACGTCAAATTCAGAAGCATGAAGTAGGACGTTGAATTCGCTGCCAAATTCGTCGGTGAGGCACTCATACGCCCGCTTGACGCGTTTTGAGGATTTCCCAACGCCTAACGTGGACGACAAAATCTCGGAAAGGGGCACCATGTGGCGGAATGGGGCGTGCTGAGCTGCTGAGTCTCTCCAAACGCCATCATCGCCTTTCACCGCCATGTTGGAACCTGGTTCGGACAACACGTTCGCCCGGTTAAGAACGCCGAGCGTCATCGGACGATCGCAAACCGGACAGATGCCACTCGTCGCGTCTGAAGAGTCGGGATGCATCCTGACGCCGCATTTGCGATGTCCGTCGTAGTGATACTTGCCATGTTCGGGATGAAACTCGTAGGTTTCGACAACGTTGCGCTCGCGTAGGGAGCGGATCACCGCGTCGTAACTCATCTCGTCGACCTCGAGCACTGTTGCTTCGCGACCAAGGGACGCGACAGAGTGGGCATCCGAAAAAGATACGATCGCCCGCGTTCTCGAATCGGGAACCGACCAGTGCATCGCAGGGTCGCTCGACAGGCCAGTTTCGACAGCCGGAATTTCGTCAGCGATGTCGCCGAAACACTCTCTTAACGAATCGAAACCCGATTTGGCACCGAAGACTCCGTACCACGGAGTAAAAACGTGGGCCGGTACCACCTCGCAGCGCGGGTCGGCCTCGCGAACAGTTTTGAAGAGTTCTCGGCCGGATACTTTGAATATTGGCCGACCATCCGATTCGAGGTTTTGCAACTTTGCGAACACTTGGCACATCGTGTCGACGGCCTCAAAATGGGGTGCCGCGACGAGCAGGTGTACCCGCCTTGACTTTCCATCTTGCCTCCACACACATGAGACCTCGCTCATCAAAAGAAAGTTTCGACCATGGGCGAAGAATACGCCCGATCCTGTGGCGGTCTCGGTTAGCTCGGATCGCATCTCGTCGCGCCAAAACGGATGCGTGAAGTCAGGTGCAGCGAGCAGATCGATGCCTACGCGACTGCCGGTCATGGCTAAACTTTGCAGATCTAGCGACGGACTGGTCGCCAACGAGTAACGCGAGTGAAGATGAAGGTCGCAGATGATCCGCATTCAGCTCGCCTTAGGAACGATTTCGATGTGCGTGGACATAGAATCATAGTATTGGAATCACGGGGAGTGGCGCAGAGGAAGCGCGCCTGCTTTGGGAGCAGGAGGTCGCGGGTTCGATCCCCGCCTCCCCGACCACGCTTGGTGCATGATCCATCTCAGCGGTGCATCAGCATCTCGCCGCCGTCGACCATTATCACCTGTCCTCGGATCATCTCGGCATCGGGCGAGCAGAGCATAGCCACGACTTTCGCGACATCTTCCGGCGTCACTGTCCGTCCCGCGGGAGTAGGACGGAGTGCTACGTCTCGGATACCCAACTCTTCTGGAAACGCATCTAACGCGTCGGTTTCCACAAAGCTTGCAGAAACGGCGTTGACCGCGATGTCCTTCGCTCCCAAATCGATCGCCATGTATCGAGTAACGGCTTCGAGAGTGGCCTTCGATACTCCGACTGCAAAATACTGTGGCAAAACGTGGTTGGACCCCGGAGAAGAGATGTTTATGATTCGCGATCCGCTCGGCATGTGCTCCGAAGCGATCGTGGCGAGTCGCCAAGGGGCCTTCGCATTGATCGATTGGGTCCAATCCCAATGTTTCTCGCTGAGTTCCTGGGAAGATCGCATAACGCCTGAAGCAGCGTTGTTCACCAGTATATCGATCTTGCCAAAACGTTCGATCGCTGCGTCAACAAATCCTTCAATCGCCGTTTCGTCTGCGAGGTTTGCGCGATGACGCAGCGCTTGTACCCCGAGATCAGTCAACTCACCCTCAACGCTGCGGGCGGCCGCGTGATTGCGCAGGTAGTTGAAGCAGATGTCAGCGCCGCGAGCCGCGAGCTCTAGGCATATTGCACGACCGATTCCGCGCGAACCGCCGGTCACCAACGCGGTCTTGCCTGACAGCGCGTTCTGAGGGGTGGTAGTCAACTTAGATCCATATCCAACACGGATAGTCAATTCCAGAATTTTCGTGTGAACCGAGCCGATTCACGACCGTCGGTTGCATCGCTAAATGGCTAACCCGCCATCGACTCGTATCACTTCGCCGGTGACGTATCGCGCTTCTTCTTTGGTCAGGAACGTGACCATCGGGACGATCTCTTCAATAAATCCGAACCGCCCCATCGGGATCATTTCTAGCAGGAACTTGCGCGCCCGATCCGAGATCACTTCGCTGGTCGCCGTCACTACGTAACCAGGTGCGACAACATTGACTGTGATGTTACGTTTTGCCAGCTCTTTGGCTACGGAGTAGGTAAATCCGTGGATCGCGGCCTTGGACGCGGAGTAGTTGGACTGACCAAGGTTGCCTCGAAGACCTACAATCGAGGAGATATTGATTATTCTCCCCCAGCGGTTTCGAACCATATTGGGTACGACCAAGCGAGTGCAGTGTATCGTGCCCCAAAGGTTCGTATCGATGGTATGTTCAAGTTGCTCGTCTTTCATCCGGATCAACAGGTTGTCCGAAATCACGCCCGCATTATTGATCAATATTCCAACGGGGCCGTGCGCTTGGACTGCGGCTTGCACAATCTGTTCGCACCCTTCTTTTGTTGAAACACTTCCACCTACTGCCGTGGCGGTTCCACCGGCGGTTCGGATCTCGTCGACCACTTCAAGAGCTTCTGTTTCGTGGGAGTTGTAGTTGACTGCAACCGAATGTCCCATCGAGGCCAATTTGACCGCGATGCCTCGACCGATGCCTCGCGAGGCACCAGTCACAAGAGCGGATCGTGGTTGATCGGTCAGGTCCAAGGTTCGATTTGGCCGCGTTTCAATCTGTCAGCTTTGAGAAGCCTGAGCGTGAAATGCCGCCAACTCCTTCTGCTGAGCCGCCACAAAATCGTTGTCGAACACGTGTTTGGCGGTTTTAATGGCCGTTGCGATCCCTGGCGCTTCTGCGGCGCCATGACCCACGACTGCAATGCCGTTGACGCCCAGTAACGGTCCGCCACCGTAGGTTACGAGAAGGTTGGTCAACGAATAGATCTCGTCGGCGAGATCGGTATCGCCACTTTTTTCTCTCACATGCTCGGAAATCGCCTTTCCCAACCCTTCAGTAAGTTTCAGCACGATGTTGCCCACGAAGCCATCGCAAATGACCACTTCAGCTTTGCCGTGCGGTAGATCGTACGGTTCCAACATACCGATAAAGTTAAGCGGAGAGTTTTTCAGCAACTCCGCCGTGCCTTTTACGAGTTCGTTACCTTTAGTCTCTTCGGACCCAACATTCAAGAGAGCGATTCGAGGGTTTTCTTGACCGTAGATGATCCTTGACATGACGCTGCCGAGCGTTCCAAAATCGGCGAGTTGCTGTGGTCGAATGTCTACGTTCGCGCCTAGATCAATAATCGCGGTGTTCGGCGCATAGCCAATTATTGCGCCGCCGAGACAGCCGCGGGCGATCCCGGACATCGTGCCATAGGTGACGGTCGCTGCCGCGATCGAAGCGCCGGTCGATCCCATGCTCACAAAGCCGTGCGCTTTGCCCATTTTCACTAGTCCGGAGCATACAAAAATAGATGCGCGAGGGTTTGACCGGAACACCATCGCGGGGTTATCAGTCTCGGCAACCACGCCGTCCGACGCGATGACTTGCAGCAACGGATGCTTGTCGGCACCATGCTCAGCCAAAACGTTGGTGACCTCTACATGATCACCTACAAGAGCGATTGCAACATCGCCGTCGGCAACCGCTTCGAGCGCAGCGGGAACGGTTACATTCGGACCGTGGTCTCCGCCCATCGCGTCGAGCGCGACCACCATGCTAGGTCTTGAATTCGAGGTCATCTGCAGGCAAATCGAATCGCCGCGTGCAAGCAATTCGCGACGCTCACACTAGTATATCCGCCTCACGTTGCTCTTAATTCGCGCCGCTTTCAAGCCAATGGAATCGACGCCGATCCGGCTAAAGCCTTCTCGCCGTTTGGTCTAGTGACGACCACTTCACACTCGACGATTTCGCGATCGTCGATGACGCGGATTCGTTTCACCGAGCCTTGCACAGACACCTCTTCGCCGGGAACCACTGGCGATGTGAATCGAGTCTTGACGGTGCCACCTCGATGCCAGGTAAACGGGTAGTTGACGGCTACCAGTTCCCAGACGAACGCTAAGCTCAACATCCCGTGGGCGATCCGTTGACCGAAACGCGTTGTGGAAGCGAACTCTTCATCGAGGTGGATAGGGTTGTGGTCGCCCGACGCGTGCGCGTACGCCGTGACCCGGTCTTGAGTCACGACACGCCAGAAGCCTTTGAGTTCTTCGCCTGTTTCGCTTGGGGCTTTCATGTTTGACTCGGGTTGTTCGATGGCATCATCACGGCATCAATATGATGGTGGAACTCGATTCTGCTACGTTGTTGCCATCGCTGTCTGAGAAATTGGTTTCGAATATCGCCCAAAGGCTGCCTCGACGGTTAGAACAGCTCTTCAACACCGCATTTGCGGTGATACTTGCTCCGGCGGCAGTCGGCTGGTGCACGGTCATCTGCTGTCCAGCGTGCACAGTCTCGATGCGATCCTCGACGATGCCAAGTTCCGCAATCAATTTGCTTAGCACGTATGCGTCGAGTTGTAGTGGATGGACGCGGGTTTGGAAATCGTGCGGTTCTTCGTTATCACCAGTGGCCGCCAAATAGGCGTCGGTATCTGCCCGCGTCAACTCGATTCTGTACGGTCCGAACTGTTGACCACTTTCAAGATCTTCCAGCTTCACGGCATCTCCCTTCGTTTACGCGCCAGAAAGAGCGCCGCCACCGCGTTGCATTTCGATCGCCTCGTTAACGAGGTGGTTAGCGAGTTCAAAGGCGGTCGGATTATTGAAATCTAGATCGGAGATCGCGAAGACCCGATAGAGGAGACCCGTCGAAACAAGGACCTCCGTATGGTTACCGACAGGCGGCACATCAACACCCAATGCGACGGCCATCGCAGACGCGGCGTTAATGCCCGATTCATCTAACGCGACTCCGGTGAGGTCCTTGCCTTGATAGGAGAGCAAAACCGCGTCTTCGGTTTGTTCGAGGCGAACTCGCAGGTGCGAACGCGGCGTCTGGAGCAGCTCGTATGCCGCTTCTAAAGCCGTCGCTCTCGTGGATTCGTCCATTACTTAAACGATCTTCGCGTCTGGAGGTTTGGCGTCGAAAATACCTGATCTAAGGCTATGGCGAAATCAGGTTCATTTCCACTAGGCGATCCCAAACCTTGTCGGCGCTAGACTCTGGAGTTTCAAAGTCGGAACGGAACACAATCTCGGGATCGATCGGCGGCTCGTATGGATCGGAAACGCCGGTGAAGTTTTCGATACGACCTGCAAGGGCCATCTTGTATAGCCCCTTGACGTCACGTTCGATCAAGGCATCCAATTCACATGAAGCGAAGACTTCGACGAAGTTTTCATGTTTCTCGCGAATCTCATCTCGGATTGCCTTGTATGGCGAAATCGCGGCGACGATGCAGATCACTCCGTTGCGCGCGAGCAATTCGCTGACAAAGCCGATGCGTCGGACGTTCGTGTCACGGTCTTCTTTGGAGAAGCCCAAACCGACACTAAGATTCGTTCGAACGACATCGCCGTCGAGGATTTCAACCTTGGCGCCGGACGCCGACAGACGCTCCAGGATCATGTTGCCGATCGTCGTCTTACCCGCACCCGAGAGCCCGGTGAACCAGAGTGTAAAGCCCTTGTGTTCCATGTATCACCCGTTCATTCTTGAGAAGTCAACCTATCGATTCTAATTTCCGCCAATTCCGATAGCCGCGTCGCTCATCTGGGTTAAAACCTCGTCTAGGGATTGCGAGGTATTAGGCCCGTTAACCTTGCGAACGATTTCCCCTTGCGGATTCACGAAGAATTTCTCCGGGATTCCTCGAACCCCAAACTCGACAGCGATGCTTCCGTCCTCGTCGATCGCATTCGGGTAGTCAATGTTGTGAGTCTTGATGAAATCTCTGACTTCGTTTTCGTCGTCCCATATCGAGATACCAACGAACTCGACGCCGAGTTGGGACCATCGTTTATAGGCTTCCGCGAGCGTTGGAGCCTCGGCGCGGCAAGGAGGGCACCACGAAGACCAAAAATCGATCATCACAATCGAACCTCGTAGATCGCTGAGATGCAATTGGCGTCCATCTAGGGTAGTGACCCGAAAATCGGTATTGGCATCGGTCGAAACCTCGACCTCGCCAAGCGTATCGTTGACGCCAGGGCGACCACCTTCGCGACTCGATTCGAGCATGCCAACGATCAGGATCGCGAGGAATATCAACAGCGGCACGCCGACGGCGAGGATCGGGATTTTTCGGCTCGACATCAGGCGTTCTGCTGGTCGGCATCCACGTTGACGGCTTGTTGCATGAGGCGTTGGCGCCGGGTCAAATATTCGTTCTCTTCAATCTTGCCCAACTCGCGCATCTCATCCAACTCCGCGATGGCTTCAACTATCGCCGACCTCGAATCAGAGCGTGTGTCGCCGGATGCTGGACCGCTGACACGCGCAACGGGCCGATGTCGTTGCGCAATCAGCACCACGTATGCGACCACGGCGACCAAGGCCAATGCCACACTGACCACGATCGCGACGCGAAACTGTGTGCTGTCTAAGAAATCCACGACTTGGCTGCCGAGATCCGGTCGCGGCAAGCCCGATATGACGACTCCGAGTTCGGCTCTGCGTTCGTAATTCGAACCGTCGTATCGCACATAAGTCCCTTCGCCAATGGTCACGGTTTCACCGCGCGCCAGTCCCAATCCCGCGATCTCTCCGGATCCTTCCGGAATCATTATCGACACGGATTCTGCGCCGAATGGCAACCGCATCGGATATTCGAACTTCCCGCCTTCAAACGGCGCACTGTAGCTGATGACCATGCTGTGCTCGCCCGGCGGAACGGGATTGGAGATAGCGAACCCTGTTCCGATCTCCATCACGTTGCCGCTCGGTAGATCAGATTCGACCGTAAGTTCTTTGTATCCCACCGGAAGATTGAAGCGAAGTAGGTTGAACCCTGTCAAATCTGGGTCGGTTAGGTCAGCGAGGTAGACCTCATCGCCGGAGTTAATTAGGTTGACCGCCGCGAGCGCGCCGAGCACACCGGTTGACGCGTCAATGACTGGAATAACCACCGAATACGTCGTGACTGATATCTCGTCGAGTGATGTCGTCCGGTCGTAAACGGTTAGGCTTACCTCTTGATCTAAATCACTGGGCAGTATGTCGACGTACGGTGTGTAAACGCCATCATCGACGACGACTCGGTAGAACTGACCGGCGCTGAGACGCGCTACTTCTAACGAAAACGTGCCGCCGGACTCGGTTACCGACTCAACACGTTCGACTATCGATTCAGCGCCCTCGTCGATAACTAGGGCGAAGACGGTCAGCTCTGAAGGAGGGTCTCCGCCTTCAGTGCCGTTGACCACCTGGCCAGTAATCATGATGGTCTGTTCTTGATCCTGGGCTGTGATCGAAACAGTGATTCCAATCACAAAGGAGATCGCTGTGAATGCTGCGACGGCGATGGCGGTTAACCGTTTGAACGCCGGAGATGCCCAGTGGTCACTCATCTTCGTCCCTAACGTTCAAATCACTGTCACTTCGCAGTTTTCGGATGCGTTGCACCTCCATCTCGAGTTCGAGCTCAGCTTCAAGGAGGCGGGTACGCTGTTCAGCTCGTTGACGCATGAGCTTGGCAGCATCTAAGCGCAGTTCTCCGAGTTGGCTTTCATACTCTTCCATCGAGATGTTCCCGGCTTCGAACTCGTTTCGTAGCGTTACAGGTTCACGGTAGAGCAGATGGCGCAATGTGTCGGCGGATGCGACACGATCGATTGGCTCGAAGCCTTCTGATTTCGTCTTTCGCTTTTTTGCAAACGGATAAATCAATACGGTCAATATCACCGCCGCTAAGACTATGCCTACTATCGCTGCCAACGCGTCACATCCTAAGATCCGGCTTTGGCCGGTTGGGTATCCGACGCTTCCGGTCTGGCAATCAGCTCGCGTCTCGCGGCGCGTTCAAGCGCTGGATGAGGCCATAACGCGATTGCTGTACCCAATAGGAATATCGGCCCCGCGATCCAGAGCCACATAGCAAGGGGGTTGATACTGACTGCCAACGAAACGCGATCTCCTTGTTCGTCCTGCAAGAAGTCTCGGGGGATCACGTACAGGTCTTCGATGGGGTTAGTTTTGATGCCCGACCGCACCGAAACCATATTGAAGTTGCGGAAAAATTCGTGGCTAGGTTCCAATTGACCCACAAGCCTGTCGCCCGGTCTTGCTTCGGTAGACAACGTGAAACCGGCTTTGCCAATGGCGTTTGCCGCAGCTAACTCGTTGACGTACTGAGACGGATCGATCCTATAGACATCGATCTGAGCCCACTGTGCGAAACGGTCGGGACGGTCGTCCATCTTGTGGTCGATGTACTCGATTCGATAGTCGTCCAAAACCAGGCTCTCTCCCAATTCAATGGCCGCATCGTAGCGCTGATCGAAGAATTGAGTTCCGATGATGCCAATCCCGAGAGACAACACGGCTAAGTGAACGATGTAACCCCCGTGACGAGGACGGTTGCCTTTGATCAGCCGCCACCACGCGACGACGGGCATCTCTCCCAAATTCCTTACTCTGGCCCGAGCTCCCATCCACCACTCTTCTAACACCGCGAATGCCGCGAACACGATCGCAGCAAATCCCAGCACCGCCCAAAAATCCCACACGCCGATAACGACTAAGGCAATCACTGTCAAGGAAGCCGCGGTCAGCGGCGCGAACAGCCACCGCCGCAACGATCTGGTAGCGGTCCTTCGCCACGGGAGCAACGGCCCGATTCCCATGACGATGACTAACAGCAGCAACACCGGCCCATTCACTCGGTTGAAGTAAGGCGCAGCGACACTGACGTCGACATCGCGCGCCAGACTTGAGAAGACCGGGTACACCACGCCCCAAAGCGTTATTGTGGCAACGACTAACAAGAGGAAGTTGTTGACCAAGAACGACGCCTCGCGGGAAAGGAACGATTCAATGGCTCGTTCACTCCTCAACTTTGGATAGCGCCAAATGAAGACGGCGAACGCGAACAGCACACTCAACGCCATGAACGACAGGAATAGAATGCCCAACGAAGATTCGGCAAATGAGTGGACTGAGACCACGCTGCCGCCTCGGTTAATCGACATACCAAGTTGGGCGAGGATGAACGCGATGTTGATCAAGACGATGTTCCACATCCTGAACATTCCGCGCCGCCGTTGGACCATGATCGAATGGATGAACGCGGTGAGCACCAACCATGGCATGAACGCCACATTTTCTATCGGGTCCCAACCCCAGTATCCACCCCAACCGAGGATCGTGTAAGCCCACCACGCGCCGAGCAAGATTCCAACTCCGAGGATACCCCACATGATGATGGCGAACACGCGCGCGATGTCAACCCAATCATCTCCGTATTCACCGGAGATCAGCGCGCCCGATGCGAAGGCGAAAGGAATTGTGATCCCCACCAAACCCGCCATTATCAGCGGTGGATGGCTGTAGAAGCCAGGATGAAGTAACAAAGGATTAACGCCACGACCGTCCGGTGGCACTATCGCCAACGTCTCGAACGGGTTGGCGAACGTAGCCATAGTACCGAAAAAGAACGCCGTTACTACGCCCAAGATCGCAATCGTGTAGGGCATCGCCGCCGAGAAGCGACGTGGCGCAAAAACTACGCTGATCGAGGACATCAGCGCCAGTGCCAGCGTTATGTAGAGCAGCGAACCTTCGTTGGCGGCGTAAAACGCCACCAGCGTGTAACCGCGACCCATGACGATGTTTGAGTTGTTCGCAACGTACTTGATGCTGAAGTCGTTCGTTAAGAACGCGATCATCAACGCCGCCGAAGCGACAAACGCGACTAGCAACGACATGTAAACGGCGCGACGTCCACTGACAACCAACTCCGGAATGTGCGCTTTAGCTCCGATCAGCGACGCGACCGCGGCGTATGAAGCCACTGCAAAGCCGAGCCAGATGGCAGTTGTGCCGACCTGATCCACTACGCCTCGCCTCCGGTCTCCGTGTCGCGACGCGGACCTGTATCCGCACCACCTAATGCAGCAGTCATCTCCCGATCGGCGCGTTGCAGATATTCGTCGAGTTGTGGGTCGGCAGCAGCTGGAGGATCCTGAACTTCCTCAACCTGCCCCGTGCTCACGTCAGCAGCACCGCCTCGGTTCCGTCGTTTCATGTTCACGTAGGCGCTACCGACCAGTAAGGCACCTCCGAGGAATATAACCGCTGGCATCGCCCACGCAACCAGATTGAAACCACCCGCATCCGGTGAAGCCAACACTATCTCGCCGTATCTCTCCACAAAGTAGTCACGAATCTCGGCGTTCGTTGCACCTTCTTCGATCTTGTTTCGGATCACCGCTTTCATGTCTTCGGAGAGCTGTGCCTGCGATTGATCCAGAGTTTGACCGTCGCAAACTGGACACATCAGTTGCTGTGACAGCTGGTAAACACGCTGATCGGCGGTGAGATCGTCTTCGGTCACGCAACTGAGGGCGGCAATACAGACTGGCAACGCGACGACGAACAGCCAAACAAACTTCACGGCAAGTGTGCGTACCGTTGGGTTCGCGTTCGGCGTAAACATGCTGTTGATGGCCTCTGCAGGCCTCTTCCTAGCGTCGTTGCCGAAGACCGGGGCGCGTTTTACGCCGGTGGGCGAATTGCGACGGCCCAGTTTCAGCGACCGACGCCGGTGTTCTGATCGTAGATGTAGGTTACGATTTCCCGGATGTCCTCTTCAGGGAGCAAGTGCCGGAATCTCGGCATCACGACGATGCCGTTGTTAACCAGATTGAACATTGCGTCTTGGTCATACGTCGCACGCTTTTCAATTAGATTTGCAGGTCCGACGTATGGAGAGTCGTTCGTGGTTGCCCAGTAGCTGTCGTTGGCAGTGATGTGCGGCGACGCCGGACCATCACCGGTTCCAGACATGCCGTGACATGTGGAGCAGTTGATGCGGAACAGTTCGCGGGCACGCCCGGCATCGTAAGGACGTTCGACTCGCTCCGGAACTTCCAACACTTCGTTGGTGCCGATCTGACGGAATGGGACCGCATCTTCGGCGGGAGCCAAGCGCGGCGGCTCCTGCATTCTCGTCGATTGCGAGTAGTGCATCTCCGAGAAGATTTCGATCGGATAGGTGTTCGTTTCCTGAACCGCGCATGCCGTCGCACCGAAAACAGCGACTATTACCGCCCCGACCGGTAGCAGTGCACGTTTGGCGGGATTCGAGATGATTTGATCGATCAAGGGTTTCACGCCTGTTTGATCTCCATCGCACCTGCACCGTTGAGCGCATCTATAGCGGTCGCCGCTTGATCGTCGTCCGTAGTGATGACAACGCCGATCAGGCCTTCTGTGATTCGAGTGTCGTAAACCCCGGGATTAACGTTCGGCAACCGAGATTCGATCACGATACCGACTACGGTCGAAATCACAGCCGAAAGCATCGACATTTCGTAGAGGATTATCAGCATCGCGAACAACGACAGGATCGGCTTGCCTCCGGTCACCAACGGGTACGCGATCTGTGTCGCCGCCGTGAGGAAAATGGCCAAAGTGAATCCGATGATCGCGCCGAATGCCGGGAAACGGAACAATCGGTGTTGGGGCACGTGCTCGCCGAATGCGCCTTCCGGATACGGTGTACCGGTCAGCACGTCGAAAGTGCCCAGCGGAAACCCGGCACCTTTCAACGCGTCCATCGCATCCGCCGCTTGGTTCGGATCGGTGTATAGACCTAGTACGCTCTTGCTCATTTCGATAGCTTCCTCAATCCTCTGACTTAATCGGCCTCGCGGACTATGGCCGGAACTCTGACGCGACCGATCTTGATCGAGTCTCCAAATGTCTGGCTTTCCTTTTGTTCAAACAACGGCACCAACGGGAAGAAACGCGAGAACAGCAGCATCAGGAACGTCACCCACGCCAACGACCAGAAAAGGATGAACCATTCCAGTCCGCTGGGTCGATACGCCTCCCAGGTGTAGACGAACGGGGTTTTGCGCGCCAATCCGGGCACGATAATCATGAATCTCTCCAGCCACATGCCGATGTTGACGAACAGTGATGACCAGAACATCAACGCGATGTTGTTCCGCACGCTCTTCTGTAACCACATGCCGACCGGGATGATGTACCCGGTGAAGAGGAACGTGATGAACAGCAAGTTCCACGGCCACTGGAATATCTGCAACTCGCGCAACGCGAGTTCGGGTGCGTCAAGACCGTAGACTGCGAAGATCAGCTCGAGGAAAGTGAACGCTAACCACCCGGTTGCGACCACGATGAGCAGCCTCGCCAAAGCATCGAAGTGCTCGGGCCGGATGAAGTCTTCCCACTTCCAGAGCCAGCGCATTAACGCCATCATCGTCACCACCGCAGACACTCCCGAATGGACAGCACCGATAACGAAGTAGGGTGCGAAGATCGTGGAGTGCCAACCTTCGACCGCGGGCGTAACCGCAAAGTCCCACGACACGATCGAGTGCACGGACACGAAGATCGGGAGCATCAATGCTGAGAGCAGGATACCGCCGACCGTTTGGAGCTTCCACTGACGTGGGTTGCCGCGCCAACCGAGGGACAGGATGGTGTACAACGCGTTCTGCCATCCCGTCGTGCGGTCGCGGAGGTTGCCAAGGTCAGGCAACAGCGCGATGTAAAGGAAAAGCGTCGAACCAGTCAGATACGTGCCGATGGCGACCGGGTCCCAGATCAGCGGGGAACGCACGTTCGGCATGATGCCACGGGCAAAGTCATAGGGAAGGATGTAGTAGATGATGCGCCACGGTCGGCCGGCGTGCATAAGCGGGAAGAGCAACGCCGTCAAAAGCGAAAACACGGTCAGCAGTTCCGCGGCACGCGTAACTGGCCGACGCCATTCAGCCTGGGAAAGTCGGAGAATGGCGGAGATCATGATTCCAGCGTGGCTGATACCCACCCAGAACACGAACGTAGTGATGAACAATCCCCAATACACCGGGCGTGAGAGACCGGTAACACCGAGACCTTTGTTAACCATGATGCCGATGAGGAAGAAGCCGATGGCGACGATGATGCCCAGCGTAATCACCGTGGGCGCCCACCATTTCGGCGTATCTAACTGACCGTTCAGCAAGACACGGTTGGTGTGGATCTGGTCGATTGTTCTGCGTTGTTGCATGGTGGCTTAGTGCGCTTGCAGCTTGCCGATTTTAGTCGGGTTTTCCGATTATGGAAACCTTGGTCTTCATGTAATCGATCGGGCGGTACAAGAGGTTGAACTGTTGAACGTCCCAGATACTTAGGACGGGTAACACTCGCGTGGCCAGAAGGACCAACAACAGCGTGCCTGCGAATGCCCCGATAAAGATGAGGATGTCCATAATGTCGGGCCAAACTGTTTCCGGGTACTCAGTCAAGAAGCGTTCATGGATGCGATCTTCGGGGACCGACCACGCGGCCACGTAGAGCCGGATTCGATCCAGCAAGATGCCGATGAGGATAAGCGTCGCGCCGATGGCTGTGCCGTTGTAACTGCGCCGCACTCGGTTCCAGATCAACCACCACCACGGCGTAAACCAGATGAAGATGACCGCGGCGAGGAATGCCCAAATGTACGGACCGCGTATCAAGAAATCGATCCACATCTTATCCGATCCGCTTCGTCCGTACCAGAACACGATGAACGCCGAGATGAAGAAATAGCCCCATAGCAGCGTGAATGCGAACATCAACCGACCAATCGACCAGAACTGGTCGAGGTGAAGGTATTTATCGAGGCCGAGATACTTGCGGGCCGCCCAAATTCCGATAACGGTAACGGCGAGACCGCCCTGTATCGATGAGATCGCGTGGTACATCGGGAAGATGGCGTCACGCCAACCCGGGACTAGGCTCATCGCGAAGTCCGTGCTGATAAGGAAGTGGATGAACACGAAAGTGAAGAAATAGAGCGTACCCATCATTCCGATGCGCATGCGCATCGATCGCCACTGCACGGACGTGCCGATCCAACCGCGCGCCAACCAACCTCCTAGGCGTTGCTTCCAACCCGACGAGTGGTCGCGCATGGCCGCAAAATCCGGGATCGCGTAGGAGTAGATGAAACCGAACGCACACACTACGAGCGTGATCATGCCTACGACGGCCCAGAGGTGCGGCGAATTGTCCGGACCTTCGAACCAGATCGTGCGTCGACGCGCTCCGTCAACTACAAGCATCGGAAGGTTCAAGATAAGCGGGATCATCAAAACGCTGCAGACAATCGATACGAGCGAGAACAGCGCTGCGATTCTCGCCACGGGTCGCACCCAGTTTGCCTTAGCCAAAGTCGGCGCAATCGCCACTAACGGCGCGCCGCCGAATGCGCTGAACAAGAATGCGACGGTGGCCGCGGTGTAGCCCCATTTCGCTTGGTCGCCCCAATCGGCGAAGAGCTTGACGATGGCCGCTAGCACGCCAATTAAGGACACCACACCCAGAATCCAAATGATCGTGCGGAAGCGTGATGGGTTCGCGTCGGTCGTGGCTACGAGTTCAGACGCGATGACATCGGCCTCGACGCGCGCCGGTAGCTCGTGATGGCCCTCTTCGTGCGCAGCCGCGTGCGCACCTGAATGTACGACTTCGCTAGCCATGTGAATTGCCTGCCGACCTATCAGTGTCAATCTTCGCTAGATAAATGACATTGGGATCTGTTTCAAGGTGGGGAAGAAGCGTGTAGTGCCGGTCGTCTTTCTTCATCGTCGCGACCCTACTGTCTTTGTCGTTAAAGTTTCCGAACACTAGTGCATCGGTTGGGCACGCCTGCGTGCACGCCGTCTGGATCTCTCCGTCGATCACTTCACGGTTTTCGCGTTCGGCGTTACGAACGCCTCTGCGGATCCGTTGGATGCAGAAGGAGCACTTCTCCATGATCCCCCGGCTTCGCACGGTGACATCTGGATTCAAGTGGTTGCGGAACGCTTCTGGCCACACTGGTTCCCAGTAGTTGAAGAATCGCACGATGTACGGGCAACCGTTGGCGCAGTACCTAGTGCCGACGCAACGGTTGTAGACCTGGACGTTCAATCCTTCGTTGTTGTGGTACGTGGCGAAAACGGGGCAGACCGGTTCGCACGGCGCGTTCTCGCAATGCTGGCACATAATCGGAATGAAGCGTGCCTTAATGTCGGGGAATTCGCCTTCCCAGTAGCGTTCGACGCGTATCCAGGACATCACACGGGCGCGCTCAAACCGATCTTGCAGGTTTAGCGGGATGTTGTTCTCAGCTTGACATGCCAAGACACATGCTTGGCAACCGGTGCATTTGTCGACATCGACAACCATGCCCCAGCTGTAGTCTCGTTGTTCGCGTTGCAGTGTCATGTGGTTGATCCACGTTCATGGTATCCGCGGGTGCGGAACACGACGATCAGTGGCCTCCTCCCGATCCTTCTTCTTCCTCGGCGGGTTTGTCTGGTAGCAGGAAGCTTTGCTGGTAAGTGTGGTGGTTTGCGATTTCTGCATCGTGGGCGCTCTCACCCGGGGCAACGACCAAGACCGGCACGCCGGGTTCGACCGGGAACGCCGTGACTTCGCCTTCGAACTTCGCTAGTTCGCGTTTGCGACCTGAACGCGCTACTCGTACTCGCGTCGCAGCCCAAGCAAGCGATCCACTCGCAGGTTCAACATGAGGAGCCAAGATTTTGAAGACATTAGCGCCGAGACCTTCGTCGTATCGGCCACCATTTTCGTGCCCGAGGCCGATCGGCACACCGATAACTCCCGGACGCCCGCCTGGGGTCGGGTAAGCTAGTGCTTCGATCTCGCCGTGCTCAGATTTGATGAAGAGCACGTCGCCTTGGCGTATTCCGAGATGCTCCGCCTCTTTGTCGTTCATCTCAGCCCAAGTAGCCCAAGCGGCGCTACTCATCGGGTCTGGGTTCTGGTTGGCGTACGGAGTGGCTGACAGCCGGCCTTCGTAAAGGCTGTTCGACAGGAACGGAACCAGATGGAAATCTTCACCTTCGCCAAGACCGCTCGTGCTTGAATAGTGTACGGCGCTTTCAAGGTCGAACACGTTTGGTGGCACGTGGTCCGAAGGGGTTTCTGCTTTCGCTTCAGTGTCCCACCAACCGCCTCGTTGCAGCACGCCTTGTCGGAACAGGTTCTTGCTGGGGGCGGACACGGAGCCGCGGCTCAGATCGTAAAGCTGATCAATTGAAGAATCGACGAGTTCTTCCATGTCATCGGCGCCCAAATCGCCCGCCGATACGCGCAGCAACTCGTCACCAAAGCCCCTGGCGTCTGCGATAAGTCCGCCTGAGAATAGTTCGGTCTGACCAATAACCGGTTGCTGAACGGTTACGACCTCGTAGCCTGGTGCCGGGTCGGGGATCGTCGTACCCCACGTCTCTAGGAAAGTCTTTTCGGGCAGGATTAGGTCGCAGTTGGCGAGCGTGTCGTTCATGACGCTACCGAAACCGATCACGGTTGGCACGCCATCCATCGCGCCGACGATGTCGACGGAGTTGGGCATTCCGTGAACGATGTCTGCACCGCGGATGATCACCGTCTGGACGTTGCCGCCGCGCCACTGCGCGAGTTCGACTTCCCAGTCCGCGAATGAATCTCCGCTGCACCTGCCGGTCAGTCCCTCCAACACAGGCAACGGGTTGTACTTGACGCCACCGTCGGAACCAACCGCGCCGACGAGCGTGTTCAGAGCATGCGTTGCCGCGATATTGAACTGCCCGTTAGTGTGTGCTCCGGCGCTTCCACCCGCAAACGCGAGGCTCGGACGATGTTCAGCGAAGTGCCGCGCAGCTTTTCGAATTCTGTCGGCTGAGACGCCGATGGGGTCTTCAACGTCGTCGGGGCGGAAACCGACTAATGTCGCGGTCGGTATCTGATTGAAGAAGCGGGCGATCTCGATCGAAGAAGCTAACCGCTCTTCGACGATCACCTGTGCGATGCTCATGGCGAGGTGACCTTCATAACCGGGCAGAACAGGCAACCAAAGATCTGCGTTTGCCGCCGTCATCGACAGGCGCGGCTCGGCGTGGATCAGGTAGCCGCGGTCGGGCTTGGATCGAAACTCGCCGTAACGAACCGAGTAACCGACCGACGATTGCCAAGTGCTAAGCCAGTCCGCGCCGATGGACAGGATCGTGTTTGCATTCGAGATGTCGTAGTGCGGCGGGTCTTCTTGGCCGTACAAGAACCGGATCGCGTCTTGCATCACGCCTTGTTCGGTCGGATCGAACTTAATGTGTCGACCGCCGTACAGCGCGGCGAAGTTGATCGCAACCCATTCGAGATGACCGCCAAGCGGATTGGTTACGACCGCGAGATTATCTCGACCGGCCTCGACAGCGCTTTGCATCAACTGCTCGGCGCGTTGCCACGAAATAGGGTCGTACAACCCACCTTTGCTTTGGCGTAGGAGCGGTTCGCTGATGCGATCGGGATGATATGTTAGCTGAATCGCGGCGTCATGTCGGGAGCTCTGCTTACCGAGATTCACCGGATGATCTGGGTTGCCGGCGATCTTCTTAGCGCGTCCCTGCATTACGCGGACGATTAGGCCATCTCCGCCGGGCATATCGGGCCAGGTGGTTGCGTACCAAGCGTCTTCGCCGCGCACGAGGTCTTCGGGCATGTCGATCGGGCTCTGGACCACGAGTTCGCGTTCAGGTAATCCACAAGCGGCGAAAACCATCGTGCCAGCGGTTGCCTTCGCGCCCAGGGCTAGGAATTCTCTTCGGCTCAGTTTCATCTAGTAAGGTAGCTCGTTTCGACCTTCAGTGTTTCACGTCAAATCAGTGGTGGCAAGATGCGCAATCAGTTGGCGCATTGTTGTCTCGGTGGCAGTTGATGCATTGTCCCATTTTCAGTGGTTCAACCTGTGCAACCTCTTCCATGGACGCCACATCGCCGTGGCACGTCGAGCAAACACCGGCCGCGCCCATTTTGACGCCGCTGGTGCTGTTCTCGACCGCTTCTGGGTGTTGAGTCAGGTATCGGATGTGAGGTTCATGAACGAACCTGACGTGATCCGGCATTCTATGCACCCGCTTCCAATCTATAGGATGCGGTTTGTCGCCTATGATGCCCGCTGCGGTCCGAACCTGCGTTAGCGGTTCGCTGTCTTCACCGCCGATAACTTGGTGGCAGTACGCGCAGAACTGGACGGGCGGCACACCGGCGTTTGCCTGCGAAGTAACGGTGCGGTGGCAGAAAGTGCAGTCCATTCCGAGCCCTTGCACTTGTTCGCCCGTGGTGTTGGTGTAGGTCCCGGTCCCGGCGTGAATAGTGTGCGGGAAGGGGATGGGTTGTTCGACCGATTGATCGAAGCCGAGGACCGGTATCGGTTGTCCCAGCCATCCTGTAATGACGAATGCGAGAACCGCGCCAGTGACAGCTACTACGCCGAGAGACCCTAGACCTAGGATCGGAATTAACACCTTAAGCCACAAAGGCGTGGTTCGGTGCTTCTCGCGCAGGAACTCAAGCAATGCTGCCAAGGCGAGTCAACTCCCGGGTTGCTGAGTTATGCGTCAGATGCGATGAAATCGCTCGGATACCGGTTGGCAATGTTTCTCGTTTCACTGCCAATACCTGGAATAACGAACTTCTAGCCAGTCCATGTTGATGGCGGCGAGGACGAAGCAAGCGATCACTCCGAGGAAAGCGACGATCCCGACGAAGTAAAACACTGGACGAAGATTTGTCCATCGTGCAGGGATCGTGTTGGTGTCGACAAGAGAGGTGATGAGGGCATGAGCCGTCAGGAGGCTGAATCCTGCTACGATGGCACATCCTAACGCGGCCCAGAGAAATTTGAGCGCGGTGCCGATCTGCGCCCATTCGGACGGTGAGAGGGGTTGTGGGTCCATTCGCCGTTCTCTTGATCAACTAGCGGGCAGACGGTCTCGAACTGCCGGAATCATCTTTCAGATGTTCTAAACGATCTCTCCAGTTGCGCCGATTCTCGCTTCGCGCTTCCATCTATCTTATTTGCGCCTGCGCGCCAGTGTCAACGCGGACTGCATTTGCCAAGTAACGCATTTTAACAACCATTTTCGGTTTCGACGAATTCGACTTCGGTACCAGTGGGCAGCAACATGTAGGGCTCGCCAAATTCGTCGGCCGAAGCGATCGACCATTCGTCAGCTATCCGGTATGACCGCAATCTGATACCGTGATTGCCGCCGTGAACCAAAATCGACTCCCCAGCTCCCGAATCCCCCACCGGAACGACTCGTATATCGCATCTTCCGGCGTCTGACCATCCGACTGCCTCGCACCGGCCATCAACATTTGTGACGTCATCGAGAACGATGCTATGCGCGACCCGCTCAACGCCCCTCACTTCGAACGTCTGCATCGGGAAGTACCCGCAGTTGTCGTTATCTTCGATGTCTATCCAGACTTGGCTCATCGGTCAGAGTCCATATCAATTGCCGAACATCGATTGTAGACGCATTGCGTGCCGATGTCGTGCCGATCTGTTTACTGGGTCGAAAACTGGTGCGGTTTGGGGTCCTCGAAACTTGTAACATCAATCTCAACGAACTCCGAAACTTCCGGGATCGTTGAGCGGCATTTTGCCGTCCGGCGAACTTGCGGGAAACTGTGCGATGCGAATAACTAGAGATAAACTGAGCTGGCTCTACGAAACTATGTACCGAATTCGTCGGTTCGAGGAAACGATGCTCGAACAGACGTTTCGGGGCAACGCGATGGGTGTAACTCACCCGTCGGACGGTCAAGAGGCCGTTCCAACGGGCATCTGCGCGCACTTGACGGACAAGGACTGGATAGGATCGACGCATCGAGGCCACGGTCACTGCATCGCTAAGGGGCTGGACACCAAAGCCATGATGGCTGAGATCATGGGGCGTTACACCGGTCAGTGCAAAGGAAAAGGCGGCAGCATGCACATCGCCGACTTTTCCAAAGGGATGCTAGGAGCCAACGCCATCGTCGGCGCATCCGTGCCGCTAGCGGTCGGCGCCGCCTTGACCGCCAAGTATCGTGGCAACGAGAACGAATCGGTCGGAGTAGCGTTCTTCGGCGATGGGGCCACCAGCCAAGGGGTTGTGCACGAATCGATGAACTTGGCTGCTATTTGGGATCTGCCGGTAATATTTGCGTGTGAAAACAACCAGTACGCCGAAGCAACCCCGGCATGGTACGCGGTTTCTACCGACGATATCGCTGCGCGCGCCGATTCATACGGAATTCCGGGGGTCCAAGTCGATGGCATGAATGTCTTTGCCGTCTATGAAGCCGCCGAAGAAGCGGTCGCACGAGCTAGGGCAGGTGAGGGACCGACCCTGCTGGAACTGAAGACCTATCGATACCACGGCCATTTCCATGCGGACGATCCCAAGAAGTATCGAAAGCAAGACGAAGAGGATGAATACCAGGAACGGGACTGCTTGAAGCACTTTGAAGGACTTGTGACGCAGCAGGGCGCGATGACAGATGAGGATTTGCAGTCGATACGAGACGAAATTGAGCAAGAGATGCAAGACGCGGTGGATTTCGCGTTGAATAGCCCGATGCCTCCGATGGAAGAACTCTATTCCGACGTCTACGTCAACTACTCAAACCCCTTAGTTGGATTGCGCTGAGCGCAAGCATCCCAATTAGCAATCCTCGAACCCGAAAGGCAACCCAAAAGCCATGACGACAGCCGAAGCGACACAATCGATAACCGTCCTAAGCGATCCCGGGGTACTGGTTCCAGGCCCGGGTTACGATGTGCCCGGATCTGATGTTCGTTATCGAGACGCGTTCAATCAGACGCTGCGCGACGAGTTGGATCGCGATGCCGATGTTTTCATCATGGGTGAAGATATTTCCGGCGGGTTCGACAGAGACACGAACGAACCGCTCGACGCTTGGGGAGGCCCTTTCGCGGCTACAAAAGGCCTCGTGCAGGATTTCGGTCCCGAGCGCATCCGCGACGCTCCTATTTCGGAAGCTGGTTTTGTAGGAGCAGCCATTGGTGCCGCTTTGACCGGCCTGCGTCCAGTCGTTGACCTGATGTATTTCGACTTCGTGACGGTCGCGTACGATCAACTGCTGTCAAACGCCGCGAAATCCCGCTACATGTTCGGCGGACAGACGAAAGTCCCGATGACGCTATTCGCTCGCTCAGGCGGCGGTACCGGACACGCGGCGCAGCACTCGGAAAGCTTCTACTCAATGCTGGCCCACATCCCCGGATTGAAAGTCGTCGTTCCTTCCGACGCGTACACCGTGAGAGGTCTCCTAGCAGCCGCGATCCGCGATGATGATCCAGTATTCCTAGTCAACGACAAGAAACTCATAAACTTGACTGGCTTCGCGCCTGAAGAGTCGTTCACTATTCCGCTCGGCAAGGGCCGGTATCTAAAGCACGGAGACGACGTTACCTTGATCGGAATGTCTTACACGTCGGTGGTGTGTAAACAAGCGGCCGATATGCTCGCCGAAGAGGGTATCGAGGCCGAAGTTGTCGACATGCTCAGCCTTTCGCCGTTCGACGAGGAGATAATCCTCGAATCGGTGATGAAGACGAACCGCGTCGTCATTGTTGACGAGGACACGCCGCGCGCAAGCATGGCATCAGAGTTCGCGGCGATCATCGCCGACAAAGCGTTTGACTACCTAGATGCGCCGGTAAAGCGCGTCACAGGCCCGCACACCCCAGTCCCGTATAACAAGGGACTTGAAAACGCGTTCATGCCCCAGCCCGACGACGTTGTGGGCACCGTCATGACGATGTTAGGTGAGTGACGACCGTGTGACGGTGCTTTGCGCCGGACTCATTGCCCAACTCAATCGCACCTAACCGCGTCGTCTTCGCGCGCCAATCGACGCAACATATTGAACGGGTAAATGCCAGTTGAATGACCGTCTGTCCACAGGAATTGCAGGGCATACCTACCGACTTCCAAGAAATCGACCGCGATTACGTCTTCTGGAACTATCGCCACGTTGAGGATCTGTCGACCGCTCATCTCTTCGACGCATCCGGCGCACCCGCACTGCAATCTGAGGTAGCGATAGGGATATAGGCAGGTCTGACCATCCGACCAAGATATCGAGATGCCTTCTCCTACGAGTGCGATTTCCGTTGGTGTGACGTTAGTCTCTTCCATGGCGCAACAACGCCCGGCAGATGCTGCGCGACCTCGATGACGCCGCGATTTGCATCGCTGGGCTAAGCTTGTTTAAGCGTATCTGACAAGCAATCGAACGAACTGAACTTCAGGAGCCAAAACGTGACAACAGAAACCGACAATATCGTGGTCGGCCTCATCGGGGCAGGTGGTAACACGCGCCTCAGGCATATTCCCGGCCTCCGGGCTCAAGAAGGTGTGGAAATCAAAGGGCTCGTAAACCGTAGTGTTGAATCTTCAAGGCGAGTGGCGGACGAATTTGGGATCCCGGAGGTATACGTCGATTGGGTTGATCTGCTGGATGATGACGACATCCACGCGATATGCATCGGAACTTGGCCGTACATGCACGCCGCGCTGACGATCGAATCGCTTGAAGCTGAAAAGCACGTACTCTGCGAAGCTCGGATGGCCATGAACGCAGACGAAGCGCTGGAGATGCTCGACGCTTCCAAGCGAGCTCCCCACTTGATAGCGCAGATAGTTCCTGCGCCCCACTCACTCGAAATCGACCAAACGGTGATCGGATTGATTTCCGAGGGCTACATCGGCGATCTCGTCAATGTCAGGTTGTTTGTGGGCACCGGTAGCGATTTCCCAAATCCTGAGACTCCACTTCACTGGCGGAACGAGCGCGATCTATCCGGAAATAACATCATGACGATGGGTATCTGGTACGAAGCGATGATGCGTTGGTTCGGTCCGGCGAAAACCGTACAAGCTTCGGGGCAAACAGTAGTAAAACATCGCCTCGATGCTGACGGTCGGCGGCGCGCAGTCTCGATCCCGGATCACCTTGACGTGTTGATGAATTTGGAGTGCGGTGGATCGATGAACTACACCACCACCGTGGTTTCTGCATTCGCACGCGGACTCGATCTTTGGGTCCACGGAACTGACGGCGTCCTGCGCGTAGAGCATGCAGACGCCGACGAGCCTACTGGCGCGACTTTCAAGTTAAGCGGCGCACGTCGTGGGGATGATGGATTGAGCCAGATCGAGATCTCGCCCGAGAACCGCGGCGGATGGCGCGTCGAAGAGGAGTTCATCAACGCCATTCGTGGTATCGAACCGGTAACTCACACCAACTTCACGGATGGTTTGAAATACATGCAGTTCACCGATGCGGTCACAGAATCGGTTAAAACGGGCGACCTCGTCAAGCTGCCGTTGTAATTGAGACCAATCGGACGAATTCTGATCGTCGGTTTCGCCATTTTGATTTGGCGTAAGAGTGCATAGCGCGCAATAATGAGCGCGTTATGTACTCTCGTGAAGAATTCAGCAAAAGAATCGAAGACGCCGTTCGGCGTTCTGCATGGATCGATCAGGCAAAACTCTCACCCGTGCCCGAACTGCCGGATGAGTCTCAGCTGCCCATCGACGTCCCTTTGCCAGTCAACGAAACCCGAGACGAGGCCAATCCGCCGCGTCCAGCGCAGGGCGCAAATCAAGCTACTGACCCCCAACAGGACCAGGTTGATGGATCGGAATCAGGTCCAGCCAACATCGCAGGCAAATTCCGACTAAAAGACGATAAACTGCGGCTCGTACCAGCTCGTGAACGCCCTCGCGAACGGATGCACGAACTAGGTCCCTCAGGAATCACGACCACAGAACTTCTGGCTATCGTTCTCGGTTCCGGCATCGCGGGACGCAACGTCAAAAACGTTGCCGACGATCTGCTTAAGGAGTTTGATGGTTTACGTGGACTCAGCCGGGTAAGCGCGTTCAATATGCAAAAAGTCGAAGGCATCGGGAGCGTGAAGGCCGACATGTTGACCGCAGCGTTTGAGTTGGGCCGGCGTGCGGCGCAAGAGGAGGTCGAGAGCGTTGAAGGCGGATACGGGTCCCACATGCCGACCGGCGAAGTGATCGCTCACTCAGTCGCCAAACAATTCACCGCGCGACTTCGAGATAACTCGCAAGAGGAGATGTGGATCGTGCTGCTCGACGTTCGAAACCAATACCGCGGCAAATCGAGGATTTACGTCGGATGCTGCGATCAACTAGTTGCGAAGACCGGTGAGATCCTGAGTCGCGTAGTTGAGCGCAATCTTCCGCGCTATGCCTTAGTGCACAACCACCCGTCAGGCAAAGGTCAACCCAGCGGCGCCGATATCAGCTTCACCGAAAGGTTGGTTCGCGCTGGCCATTTGCTCGATATTGAGCTCGTTGACCATGTCGTTCTCGGCGAAGACCTGCGGAGCTACGTCAGCATGAGACAGACCAAGTTAGTCGATTTCTCAGCAACAACGCGATCAAACCGCAAGATCATGGATGTGCGTTCACACGCTGATGCCAATCTCGTCGCTTCACCCAAGCGAATCTCGTAACAGGGCCACCTCGCGGCAGTTCTCCGCCTGAGGCTTCACCAGACACGGGGAGGCCACCTTCCCTCAGTACGCGCGCGATGTCAACACTAGACGAATTGGCAGATTTGCTGCCGTATGCGCCGAATATCAAAGCGCCGTCGTCGTCGATCGCGCGGTCGAGCAGATGTTGCGCCAAAACTGGCAGCAATTCAATCGGGACCAAATCCCAGATGGCGTACACCCATCGGAATCGCTGAGGCGCCAACCATTTCCATGCGTTCGCCACCCAAAATTGGCGGGCTTTGTCTGGAAATCGACGGATTGCTTCTTGGACGAGAAGCGGGTTCAGATCGACACCGTGAGGATTGAGGGTTAATCCTCGTTCTTGTGCCCAACCAACGACCGATTCAAGCAGGTAACCGTTGGCGCAACCCAAATCGAGAAAGTCGCCGTCGGCATCGATGGCCTCCAAGAGTGGAGATCGTTCTGCCCGCCATCTTTTTGCGCTCCCGCCGAACCCGGACTGCCGGATGGGGTCGTTGTTTGCAAGGTATGCAGATTCCAGAAGGCGTATCGATGCGAGGTGGTCTTCGGGCAACTTTACGCTTTGGTGCTGCGCTTTTCCAGTGTGCTCAGGGTTCATCAGTGATACGATACTAAGCGCGGTAGGGAAGCTGTTATAGCACGTTGAAAGTCCACGACCGGAGCCAATCAGCAGATTAATGGAGCAGATGGGATGAACCGAACCGTGGCAATCGATTTCAACGCAGATATCGGAGAATCTTTCGCTTCGTATCGCATGGGGTTGGACGAGGAGATCGTGAAGCACATCACTTCGGCCAACATCGCATGCGGATTCCATGCCGGCGACCCTGATTGGATGGCCCGAACCGTTAGGTTGGCTGAAAAACACGGAGTCGGTATTGGCGCGCACCCGGCGTATCCCGATTTGGCCGGATTCGGACGTCGCGATATGAATCTCACCCCCGACGAGGTGGCGAATGTTGTCACATACCAAGTCGGCGCGTTGACTGCGTTCACCAAAACGAAGCAGCTGAAACATGTCAAGCCACACGGTGCCCTTTACAACCGGGCTGTCGGTGATGTCGATATTGCCGCCGCGGTCGTCAAAGCAATCCGCAAGATCGACGATGAGTTGATACACGTCGTCCTAGCGAATTCTGTATGGGAGGATGTGGCGCGCAACGAGAACGTGAGGGTGGCGCGGGAATGTTACGCCGATCGCGCGGTTACGCCGGAAGGCACGCTCGTGTCACGCTCTCAGCCTGGCTCGGTGATACACGACGTCGACGAAGTGACCGAACGATCGTTAAGACTCGCGATTGAGGGGAAAGTCACGGCCTCGGACGGTAACGACATCGATTTTTCTGCAGACACGATATGCCTGCATGGTGATACGCCCGGCGCGGTTGAGATGGCGGCATCTGTCAGATCTAAATTCGAATCTAGCGGGATCCAGGTGAAGTCTCTCTCCGAGGTCCTCGATTAACGACTTATGTGCCGCAACAACACTGTTAGAACTCCATGTGACCCAGTACCCGCGTATCATCCCCGCAAGCGATTCTGCTTTGCTAATCGAGTTTGGCGACTCGATTGATTACGCCATCAACGCGCGCGTCTACGCTGTTCAGCGCAAGATTGAAGCGTCCGAATTCAACGACGCGGTCGAAGAGTTCATTCCGTCTTATAGATCGTTGCTCGTTGAATACGATGCGTCAAAGTATTCGTATGCCGAGATCGTCGACCGGGTTGTTGTATGCGTCGAGAACGCTGATGACCAGGTAAGTTCGATCGTTGCGACCGACCGAGACGCGCACCAGATTCCGGTTGCATACGGTGGCGAGTTCGGACCCGATCTCGAGACCGTCGCGGAACACGCCGGTTTGGCGGTCGACGAAGTGATTGCGATCCACTCCGGCGTCGATTACCACGTATTCATGTTGGGCTTCGCACCGGGGTTCCCCTATCTCGGCGGCATGGACGAACGCATCGCGTGCCCGCGGTTGGCCACCCCGCGAACAATTGTTCCCGCAGGTTCTGTCGGAATCGCCGAGGCGCAGACCGGTGTTTATCCGAACGCGAGCCCGGGTGGGTGGCAGTTGATAGGAAGGACGCCGATGGCGCTATTCGACGTGGATTCTGACCCGCCGGTCGCCATGCTGCCCGGCACGAAGGTGAACTTCGTTCCGATAACCTCCGACGAATACGAGGTCCAACAGAGGGCTGAGTAAGCGAGATGTCAATGTCAGCCCGAATCGAAGTTGTTTCGCCAGGAAACCGACTGACCGTTCAAGACCTCGGACGGCGCGGTAGCCAGCGCTACGGTGTCTCGGTCAGCGGAGTGCTCGATCTTCAAGCCGCAGTCATCGCAAATCGTTTGGTTGGGAACCCGGCTACAACCGCATTGTTAGAAGCGACCTTCGGCGGGGTTTCCATCAGGTTTGAACAACAGACCAAGGTGGCGATCACCGGCGCCGAGGTTGCCGTCGACATCGACCGTTTTCCCATACCTATTTGGGAAACCGTCATCGTGCCTGCTGGCACCGAGTTGAGTGTTTCGATTCCAACGGATGGCCTCTACACCTACATCGCGATCGAGGGTGGTGTTGATGTGCCGAAGGTGTTGGGTTCGAGGTCTACTCATGTCGCCTCCGGGCTCGGCGGATTCGGCGGCCGGGCGTTGAAGGAGGGCGACGGATTGCCGTTGGGTACGGAAGTGGAGGGTTCGGAGAGGCCCCGCGCCGGAACCACCGCTCCTGCAGATTTGGTGCCGGCCTGCGTTGAAAACGCGCGGCGGATTCGCGTCATCAAAGGTCCTCAATATGACGTATTCGACAATGACGCGATCGCAACATTTTTCGGATCGACGTTTACGGTCAGCAATCTCACGGATCGACAAGGAGCGCGACTGGATGGCGCCGCGATTCGTGCAATCGACGGAAAACACGATATCGTTTCAGACCCTGCGTATATGGGCGCGGTTCAAGTTCCGGCAGACGGCAAACCGATAGTGTTGCTCGCCGACCGCCAACCAACCGGAGGTTACGCCAAGATCGCCTCGGTGATATCGCCCGATCTACCCGCAGTCGTGCAAAAGCCCCCAGGTTCTGAAATCGGATTTGAACTGGTCGAAGTCGAAAAAGCGCAAGAGTATGCGAGCCGATTCAGACGCTCAATCTATGAGGAGGTGTTGCGAGAACCTGAGCGCGTCTTCGTTTCAAATATCGCCGTAAATGGTGAAACCTACAATGTTGAATTAGTGCATCCAAGAAACGCGGACGACCAAGGTTTCGACGACGGGATCGTCTATGCAGCCATCGATGGAGGGTCTGAAATGGTCGCGACGTTCGAGTGCTTGGAAAGCGCGCCAGAGTAGCCGCGACAACGAATCGCCGAGAGGAAATCAAACCATTTGGTCTCCGCCGACCTTTTCATCAATCAAACGAGCTACATCAAGAAAACACACGGTATCTGGATTGGACATTGAACCCATAATCGACGGCCTGCAGGTCAGTGGGATTGGGATGGGCATGACTACAGCCGTGCTCATCATCTTGGCGTTGTCTGTACGCGCCGTATCGTGGGCAGACGCGGTCATCCGCCGGAGGGAAGCCGAACGCGCCGCTAACAAAGAAGTCGCATCCGAAACCGCGGAGATTTCCGAGGCACCGACCCTTCAAGACGATAAGGACGGCCCGGCGCGTGCGGCAGCGATCGCGGTGGCTCTCGCGTTGTCGCAGAGAGAACATGAAGATTTGGCAGCCGACCAACAAACCGCGGAAGGGGTTCCCGCTAACGCGGCGCACGACACCTGGCTAACGGAAGGCAGAGCTAGGCAGCATGCTCGGCATGGCGGCACAACTAGAACTAGAGATCGGCGATGACGAGCCGCTACCGCATCACCGTGGACGGCGTCACGTACGACGTCGAGGTGGGCGACGTTTCGGCTTCACCAGTCCGCGTAGTCGTCGACGGTCTCGAATTTGAAATCGATATACCCGACGCAGCTCCTGCGCGCCCAGCACAAACCCGTCCGCAGCGGGCCGACCGGAGGTCACCATCCCGCCCGCGGCCTGTGCAGCGCAGTCGGCCCGCGGCGGCAGCCAGCGCCGATAGTCAGGACGTGGTTCGCGCTCCGATGCCTGGACGCATCGTGCGGGTCAACATCGCAGTTGGTGACAGCGTCCAACGTGGACAAGCGGTGTTGGTTCTTGAGTCGATGAAGATGGAGAACACCATAGCGGCGCCACGCGATGGTGTTATATCGCAGGTGCATGTGGCGGCCGATGATTCGGTTCAGCACAGCCAGTCGTTGGTGGAGCTTGAGTGACCAATGTTTGAAGTAGGTGTCTTGGACCAGATACTCGTCGGGTTTGAAGCCATTGGCGATGATCCTCGAATCGTTGCGATGTGGGTCATCGCGGCAGCGTTGCTTTACGTTGGAGTCGCGAAGCGGAAGGAACCATTGCTGTTGGTGCCCATCTCGATGGGAATTCTTTTTGCCAACCTACCGTTAGGAGAATTCATTCGAGCGGGTGGCGAAGGGGAACCAACCGGCATCTTGCGAACTTTCCAGAACGTTGGGTTAGAGACCGATATCTTTCCGTTGCTGATCTTCCTGGGCGTCGGTACGGCGACCGATTTTTCGCCGATGCTGTCGAACCCCAAGACTTTGTTGCTCGGCGCGGGTGCGCAGGCCGGCGTATTTTTCGCGTTGATGGGCGCATTGGTTCTGGGAGCGTTAGGATGGTTCGACTTCGGCTTGCTCGAAGCCGCGTCGATCGGCATTATCGGCGGCGCAGACGGCCCGACCACGATCTTTATAGCCACCAGAATGAGAGAGTTGGGCGAATCAATGCCTCACGTTGAGGTTCGAGACATCGTCGGAGCCACCGCAGTCGCCGCATATTCGTACATGGCCCTCGTGCCGATAATCCAACCGCCGTTGATCAAGCTGCTCACGACGCAAAACGAACGTCGGATTCGCATGGAATACTCTAGCGAGCCGGTTTCACGTCGATCTCTGATACTTTTTCCGATCATCACCACCCTCGTCGTGAGCGTATTGGTTCCGTCCGCGTCTCCACTCATCGGCATGTTGATGCTCGGAAATTTGATCAAGGTTTCCGGCGTAGTTCCGAGACTCGCTGATGTATCCGAAAACGCGTTGATGAACGCCACTATCGTGATATTGGGACTGTCTGTCGGTGCCACGATGCCAGGTTCAATCTTCCTGCAACTCGAAACCCTTGGCATCTTCGTGCTGGGTCTGTTCGCTTTCGCCACCGCGACGATAACCGGAATATTGTTGGCCAAACTGATGAACCTCGTCACCAAGAGCAAGGTAAACCCGATGATTGGCGCGGCCGGCGTATCAGCGGTTCCGATGGCGGCGAGAGTCGTGCAGGACATGGGGCAAAAAGAGGATCCAGAGAACTATCTGCTCATGCATGCGATGGGTCCTAACGTTGCCGGAGTTATAGGGACGGCGACTGTCGCCGGCGTTTTAATCGCTGTCGTGCCATCGCTCGTAGGTTGACAACCAGTGCCACCCCACGCCGCGATGTGTAACATCAATTGCTGTAATCCATCGCGCTAACGAAGCCGCCATTCCACGGAGAAACTCCCATGCCAGACCTCACGATGCGAGGCGTCTACCCGATACTTTCGACACCGTTCGACAAGGATGGCAATGTCGTATACGACGATCTCGAGAACCAAGTCGAATGGATTATCAGCAAGGGCGTGCACGGCGTGGGCATCGCAATGGCGAGTGAGGTCTACAAGTTCACAGAGAGCGAGCGCGACGCCGTCTTGAAGTCCGTCATTGAAACCGCCAACGGTCGCGTCAAAGTGGTGATGAATACCGGCGCCGAGGGTACGGATGCTGCCATTCACTACTCGAAACGCGCCGAAGAGCTAGGCGCGGACGCGTTGATGATCCGCCCGACAAGTTACGTACCCACGGTCGCGTCTCAACACATCGAGTATTTCGTCCGCATAGCTGAATCGGTTGGCATTCCGATCTTCATGCAGGACCAAAGCACCGCCGCGGTGCCGCCCGGTATGGCCGTGTCTTGCGCAAAACGTCACGAGAATCTTTGTTACATCAAGGTTGAGACGCCGCCCACCATTCCTAGAATGGCAGAGGCGCAGACTCTCGTTGCTGACGGCACCAATCTGATCTTGTTTGGTGGCATGGGCGGCGCGTTCTTGATCGAGGAGTTACGTCGCGGATCGGTAGGTACGATGCCGGGATCGACGCTACCAGACAAGTTCGTCGACATTTGGGACTTGTGGGAATCTGGAGACGAGGCGGGAGCGCTCGACGCCTTCGATGAGTACGCATCGATTATCCGAACCTTGGCACAAGGGCAAGGTCTAGCCAACTGGATCTATAAACACATCATGTGGCGGCGCGGCGTATTCAGTAAAGGGGGCGTCTACGCGCGAGGTCCTTCTCTTAAACCTGATGACGCACATCTCAAAGAAGTAGATGAGTTGCTAGACCGGCTCGATTTAATCGAGGTGTCTGGTTAACGTCCTAAGAATTGAACAAAAACCGCAACCATCTATCCCGAACCGTTTCGGGCCTAGGCATTGCTGTGGGTACGTGCCAAGACGCCGTTGAATGCAACTGTCGACGCGTCGGCGCGTCGGATCTAAACAACAATCCAGAAACTGTTGGCCGTGACAGGCGATGGATCTGATTCTCGGCGCAACGACCGACCTTGCGGCTTGGCAACTCACGCTCATGGCCGTCATTTCCCTCGTGGTGGGACTTTCCGGCGGAATCGTTGGCATCGCGCTCGGTGTAATCCGGTTACCGATGCTCACGTTTTTTGGTGTAGATCCGTTGATCGCAGCAGGGACCAACCTTATGATCAGCGTCATGGGTTCAACGATCGGGACTCTAGAGGCGTTTTTCGATCAGCGTGTGGTGCCGAGCGTGGTGCTGGCGATGGGCGGACCGGCTATCGTCGGAGCGTTTATCGGTGGTTACTACGCTGACGTAGTGCCGATCTGGATTCTGCTAACCGTGGTAACTCTCTTAATGGGTTGGTCAGCGCTATTTCTCATCGCTTGGTCGGTACGAATCATGAGAATCCGCCGACGTTACCCAAGCGCACGAACCCGTCGCGCCATCACCGGTGCCAGTGGCGGCGAGCTGACGCTTGACGCCAAGCAAGTCGGTCGTGAGAGTTTTGCGGGGTTCGTGATCGGTGTGATCGGAGGCGCGGTGGGCCTGGTGCTCGGGGTTTTGCGGATGCCGGCTTTACTTGCGATGCGGATTGAACCACACAAAGCGGCGGGTACAAACTTGGCAATAACTGTGTTCGTGGGAATCTCAGGGTTCGTCGGCCACCTCCTAAAAGGCAGCGTAGATTGGCATTTGATCGCTATCGTCGGCATTCCTGGCGTGATAGGAATGTACATCGGCACGCGGTTGGCGAACCGTTTCGACGCGGCCGGCCTCAGACTGGTGGTCGGTATCGTTGTGCTGATTGTGGCACCTGCGGTGCTTTTTAGCGCGCTCCGCAACGTAAACTAACCGCAAACCGTTTGAGTGCAGAAGCGGGGCATATGCAGAGCAATTTCTACAACGCGATGACGCAAGAGCGACCGTTGCAGGTGGTGGGCGTGATCAACGCATACGCGGCCATCCAAGCCGAAAGGGCCGGGTTCGGCGCTGTATATCTGTCAGGGAGTGGCATTGCCACCGCGTCCTACGGGCTTCCCGATTTGGGCATGACCGGATTATCTGACGTTTTGGCCGACGTGGAGCGGGTTAAATCGGTGTGCGACCTACCCTTGCTGGTAGATTGCGATACGGGTTGGGGCGCCGCGCTCTCGATTGCACGCACGGTTCGCGAGATGGAACGCGAAGGCGTCGCGGCGGTCCATATCGAAGATCAAGTGCAAGAAAAACGTTGTGGTCATCTACCCGGAAAGATGGTCGTCGAAACAGGGGAAATGTGTGATCGCATAAAAGCGGCGGTCGACGCGAAAACCGACGCCGATTTCATGGTCATGGCTCGGACCGACGCCTTAGCCGCTGAAGGGCTTGATCGCACGTTGGAGCGATGCGAAGCGTACGTCGAAGCGGGTGCAAACGCTATCTTTGCGGAGGCCGTGACAGAGTTAAGGCAATATCGTGATTTTGCAGCGAGAACAAAGGTACCGATTCTCGCCAACCTCACTGAATTCGGAAAAACGCCGCAATTCTCTAGCGAACAATTGCGAGAAGCAGGCGTCGCACTTGCCTTGTATCCGCTGTCCGCGTTTCGTGCCATGAGTAGAGCCGCCGAAGCGGTGTACTCTGAAATCAGGAAATCAGGAACACAAGAGAGTGTGGTGGGCACGATGCAGACGCGCGACGAGCTATATCGAACCATTGGTTACCACGACTACGAGCGAAAGATTAACGATCTCTTCTCGCAACGATCACGATCGGACTGAATGACATGACCATGACCGACAAAGGGTTGGCCGGAGTAATCGTCGGTGAGACCGCAATATCAACGGTCGGCAAAGCTGGTGCCGGGCTCACCTATCGCGGTTACAGCATCGAAGACCTGGCACAGCACGCAACATTTGAAGAAGTGGCATACTTGCTGATCTATGGCAAATTGCCGGATCGAGGCGAACTCGATGCTTACAACGATCGGCTAGCAAAACTGCGTGAGTTGCCGTCCGACGTGTGTTCGATGCTTGAATCACTGCCGATGTCGACCCATCCGATGGATGTGCTCCGTACCGGCGCTTCGATGATCGGCTCTTTGGAACCCGAGGGCGAAGATGGCAGGGGAGCGCCGTACGTGGCAGATCGATTGATGGGCGCGATGACTTCGATGCTGGGGTATTGGCATCGTTACGCCCACCTCAAGCAGCGTGTTGACACCCAATCCGACGAAGTCGGGCTGGCCGGTCATTTCCTACGTTTGATAACTGACCAAAAGCCGAAGCAATCTGCGCGGCGGGCGCTGGACACGATATTCGTTTTGTACGCCGAGCACGAGTACAACGCATCGACTTTCACCGGCAGAGTTGTGACGAGCACATTGGCGGATACGTATTCTGCGGTTGTGGCAGCGATCGGTGCGTTGCGCGGTCCGTTGCACGGCGGTGCGAATGAAGCGGCGATGGAGTTGATCGCTTCGTTCGACAACCCTCAAGAGGCCGAAAAATCGATAAAACATATGTTGGACGCTCGCCGTCTGATCATGGGTTTCGGGCACCGCGTCTACAAAAACGGCGATCCGAGGTCCGACATTGTCAAGGAATTGGCGCGGAAGCTCGCGATTGAAGACTCCAACACTACCTACTTCGACATATCCGAGCGGATCGAGCATGTGATAATGCGTGAGAAGGGTTTGCACCCCAATCTCGATTTCTACTCGGCGACAGCGTATCACCTTTGCGGGATACCGACAGCAATGTTCACACCCCTTTTTGCCGTAAGTCGGACTTCAGGTTGGGTGGCGCATGTTATCGAACAGCGGGACGACAACAGTTTGATCCGCCCAAATGCGAATTACGCGGGCCCGCCGGCGCAAGAATATGTCGAGTTGCAAGATCGGTGATGGCGACGCGCTACGATGATGTAATTGCGGACATCGCGTCATACGCGTGCCAGTCCGGCGAGGTAGGGAGTGAAGAGGCTTGTGGGACGGCGCGCCTTGCGCTGATGGACTCTATCGGATGCGCGATCCTGGCGCTCGGATTCCCTGCATGCCGCGACTTCTTGGCGTCTGGCGAAACGACTGCAGCTCGACTTGGTGGGGTGCCGGTTCCAGGTTCCTCTCATTTCAAGCCCGCGCCATCGGTGGCGTTCGATATCACTTCCGCGGTTCGCTGGCTGGATTTCAATGACACATGGTTGGCGAACGAGTGGGGCCATCCATCCGATAATTTTGGTGCAATACTGGCGGTTGCTGACGCGACGTCCCGGAATGGTGAAACAGACGCACAAGACGCGTTTCTTATGCGCGACGTGATCGAACTTGCGATCCGCGCGTACGAGATCCAAGGGGTGTTGGCTCTCGACAACGCATTTAATCGCGTTGGTATCGATCACGTTTTGCTCGTCAAGATCGCGTCGGCCGCGGTCGCGACTGCAGTGTATTCAGGCAATGACAAAGAGATCGTCTCCTCAGCCGTTTCCCATGCTTGGCTCGACGCCACATTGCGGACGTATCGACACGCACCGAACACAATGTCGCGCAAGTCTTGGGCGGCCGGCGACGCGGCATCAAGAGGCGTCACGTTAGCATCGTTTGCGAACCGCGGGATGCCCGGATGCCATACGGCTCTCACGGCGCCGACGTATGGGTTCCAAGATGTGTGGTTCAACGGACAATCTGTCACTCTGCAACGCCCGTTCGCGTCTTACGTGATGGAAAACGTGTTGTTTAAGGTGAAGTATCCTGCGGAGTTTCACGGACAAACGGCGGTGGAAGCGGGCGTCGCTCTTCATCCCTTGGTCGCGCATCGGCTCGACGCGATCCAATCGGTGCAAATCAAAACGCAGGAACCCGCGATGCGGATCATCGACAAACGTGGCCCACTCAACAATCCTGCTGATCGAGATCATTGCATTCAGTACATGACCGCGGTCGCGCTGATTAAAGGCGACGTGACGTCGGACGATTACGAAGACGTGGCATCGCGCGATCCCCGCATCGACGCGCTGCGCGAGAAGATGGTTATATCGGAGCGCGAGGACTATTCGCGCGAGTATCTTGATCCTGAACGTCGTTCGATAGCGAATGCGGTTCAGGTGCATTTCGATGACGGCACGTCAACTGAAGAGGTCGAAATCCGTTTTCCGATGGGTCATCGCACGCGTCGCGCTGAAGCGGTGCCGCTTCTGTTCGACAAGTTTGCTGCGAATATTGCTGCGACGCACGGTGAAAGCGACTACGCCGTGCGCGTTGGCGCGCTTTTCGATGATTTTGCGAAGCTGGATGAAATGCCAGTCACTGAATTCATGGATACTTTGAATCTGGAATAGAACGACGAAGGAATCTGAAAGCATTGGCGAAAAAACTTACTGGCAGCGACCTTCTAAACCTTTCGCTGAAAGCTGAAGGCGTCGATACGCTCTTCGGTGTCGCGGGAGACCACATTCTCGACATGCTGGACCGGATGGTCGATGAACCGTTCCGGATGATAGACACGCGGCACGAATCCGGTGCTGTACACGCCGCCGATTCATACGCTCGGATACTCCGCCGAGCATCCGTCGCGTTATCGACTACACCCGGCCACGCGAACGCCGTGCCGGCGTTGGCCAACGCGTTCCACTCCGAAGCTCCAGTCGTGAACATCGCAGGTAGTGCCGACTCGCTTAACTTGGGACGTGGGGCGATGCAGGAGATCGACCAAGTAGGCATCGCCAAACCGGTAACCAAAGGCGCTTGGCAAATACCATCGCCGGAACGCATCCCAGAATATGTCGCGTTGGCCTTCAGGACCGCCTTGAGTGGTCGCCAAGGTCCGGTTCACCTGACGATTCCCCACGATTTCCAGTCCGCCGCGGTCGACGCCTCCGTCTTCGAACGATATGCACCGAGCGAATACAGCACGCCTGCCAAGGTGATGGCAGATTCAGAGAGAGTTCGTAAGGCGACGCAGCTGTTGAATTCGGCCGAGCGGCCGTTGATCATGGCGGGTTCCTCGGCTGGTGCGACCGCCGACCCTGAAGAAGTGCGACGGCTCGTAGAGACGACTCGCATCCCGTTTGTCTCCGAAGATTCCGCCCGGGCTCTGATACCTGATGCCCATCCATACAGCGTTGGTTTGGGCTATCTGCCTCTTAACCGTGCTGCCCAGATGGTTCGCGATGCCGATGTGGTTTTGATGTTGGGGAAGCGACTAGACTACACCCTCGGCTTCGGCGGTGCACCTCCGTTCGGATCTGGCGTCAAGTTCATCGTCGTTGACCCATCGCCGGCCGAGATTGGGCGCGCACGCTCGGCAGATATGGCGTTGCTCAGCGATGTCGGACCAGCTTGTACTCAGTTAACCGATGAAGCGGGCCGACTAGTTTGGGAAGAACGTAGCGACTGGGTGTCTGCTTTACGAAGGGCTCATGAGGAATGGCTCGCAGAGTTGTACGAGCATGCCAACCTATCGACGCCTATGCACCCGATGTACGTGAGCGAGACATTGCAGAAATATTTGCACGGAGACGCACACATCACGTTCGACGGTGGCGATTACTGCCATTTCCTGCGCGCTTCGATTCCACGGGAGCGCCCGTTCCGGTTCCACAACGTCTCAAGTTTCGGCATGATCGGTGTTGGCATCGCTTACGGTATGGGCGCACAGGCGGCCTTACCGGACACGCAATGCGTCGTGGCGGTAGGCGACGGATCGTTTGGCTTCAACGGCATGGAGTTGGACACCATGGTGCGCCACAATCTGCCAGTGAAGGTCCTGCTCGGCAACAACTCGATCTGGGGCATCGACTGGCAGATCCAGAAAGGCATCTACGGAAGGCCTGTTTGGACAGACCTCGCTCGCGGGACGCGCTACGACTTGGTGGCTCAAGGTCTGGGGGCATACGGAGAGAATGTGGAGACCGCGGAACAGCTGGAGCCGGCTATCCAACGGGCTTTCGCACATGACGGGCCCGCATTATTGAACATCGAAGTTGACCAAATCATCAGCCCGGTCGCGGAAGCCGCGATCTACCGGAAAATCGGTTCGCACGGTTAGGGGCAGTTGAGTAGCGGGAGATAGGAATTTGACACTTAAAGTCGACAAGACGCGCGCTCCGGACGGAGGCGCAGGTTATTTCGATCCTGAGTTCGTTGAGCGGCGTCGGTTGTTGCCGGGCGTAGATGCCCGCCTGATTTGGGGCGAACGGATCATGATGGGAATAATTGATATCGAGCCGAACGCGGTCGTTCCATGGCACTCGCACATGCACGAGCAATGCGGTCGCGTTTTGGAAGGATCAGCGTGGTTCGAGCTAGAAGGGCACGACAAGGTTTTGCTCGTCGCGGGAGAGCACTACGTAATCCCCGGTCAGGTTCCGCATCAAGTGACCGCAACCGAGGACGGATGCGTCGCATTAGATATCTGGTCGCCGATTCGCGAGGAGTATATCTCCGACGATATCGGATTTTTCAGCGACGATTCGTAGTTCTAATCTGAGTGGCTGAATTGCAAAATCCCGCCCGTTCTACGCGTAAGTCGAAGCACGGGCAGGATTTCTGGCCAATCTGAGAAACGCTAGCGAGTACTAGTTCTTGGTTTCCCAGAAGATGTTGCCGATCTCTTCCAACGCTGCTTTGAATGCCTGGGCGGCATCCATGTCAACGTTCTGCTTGACCTGGCTACCGAGTTGGCAAGCTTTCCAAACGAGTTCGTGAAGGTTCGGGTACTGCTCGAGGTGCTCGGGTTTGAAGTAGTCGGTCCAGATCACAAGGATGTCGTCTTTGGCTTTCTTGGCGTGATCTTCCTTGGCTGCGACATAACGGATAAGATTGTTACGCGCCGAAACGTCCGACATGTCGCCCGATTCGAGGATCAGCTCGGTCATCCTAATGCATGTCTGCGCCGCCTGAATCGCGTCATGGGGGTCGTAAATCCCACACGGGATGTCGCAATGCGCATGGGCAACACCAACCGGGGACAAGCGGTCAACTAATCTTTTGACACTTCCTAACATCGTCGTGGTTCCTTTCGTGTCTCCGCGAGACCACCTCACGGAAAAATAAGGCGATAGTCGATAACTCGTTCGATCATCAACATCAAGAATAGACTAATCTGATGTTCGCGAGCACCAAAAAGATATTACAAGCGATCATCAACGCGCCCGGCAAGATATCGGACCGGATTACCAGCAAGTGGGTGCTTGTCGTCGGGCATTCGATGCATCCGGTGCTGCATGATCGGCAACGGGTACGTGTAAGCCGCCGCGCCTATCACAGAGCAAAACCGGCTCGTTGGGATGTTGCTCTATTCGAGCACCCTCAACGTGAACGATTCTGGGAGACGAAGCGGATTATCGGATTGCCAAGTGAAACAGTACGGTTGATTGCTGGCCGACTGTATATCGACGCGGTTCAGATTGAGGATCCGTTTATCGTTGGCACACAACCTCGACTAGACCGATACTGGGAGTTGAAAGACAATGAGTTTATCGTGATGGGCGACAATCGACGTCGGTCTAACGACAGCAGGTCGTTCGGGCCAGTCCCTCGGCGGAACATCGTCGGCAAGGTGATGATTGAGGATACAGACACCGAAGATACTGTCAGTTTGTCGACGTTCTAGCAGTCTCCGTCACCATTTCCTGGATCAATCCGTTGACCCTTCTGGCGAGCTCGTGGATCAAGGGAACGACCTCCGATTCGTCCGTCATCTTTGAAGGATCAGGCAACCCCCAATCGTCGGCGTTAGCGGATTTCACTGCTGGGCACGATTCCGCGTCGACTTCGCAACCCATCGTACAGATGCGCGGATCGGTTTCTAGCATCTCATCGGTCATCAGTTTCGGGACTTCGCGAGATGTGTCCATCCTGAACGATTCAAGGACGCGTTGCACGACCGGATTGATTCGTTCGCCAGGAGTGGTTCCAGCGGATTCGGCTCGAAGATCCAAGCCGAGTTTGGAGGCTCGATCATTGAAAAGCGTCTTAGCCGCGACGCTGCGACCTGCGTTATGAGTGCAGACGAAAAGCACATCGATGCGTTTTTCATTCATACCTGCTCCTCGCAACTTGGGTTAAGTTCGGATTCTTGCCCGGTAATCCAGGTTCGATAACAAGCTTGAAGACCAAGGCGCCGATGGGTGCTCCGACAAGCGGGCCGAGGATGTAAATCCAGAACCCGCCTTCGGGACCGGGGATCGCCACCTCGCCCCATCCAGCGAACCACGAAACGATGCGCGGACCAAAATCGCGAGCTGGGTTCCATCCTGCCTGCGTAATTGGTGCGAAGAGACTGATAAGAGCAGCGACGGTAAACCCGATGAAAAACGGAACCAAGCCGTTTGTCGGGATGCCTGCGTTACGGCGTTCAGTCAAAGCGAAGATGACCATTGCCAATACAGCGGTACCGAACGCCTCGACAGCGAACGCGTGAAGATGCGAGACGGGCATCGATAGAGAATCGAACATCCCCGGGGTTGGGGAAATATTCGCCGAACGCCATCGCCGATTTCTGGCTGCCGACTTCACCACGAACGATTCCGGTTTCCGTTTCGTAACGGTCAATGAACGGGTTGAACAAGACGAAAATGGCTAATCCTGCGATAACCGCGCCAAGCAACTGCGAACCCCAATATGCAAACATCCGATTTATTGGGAAATGGCCTCTGCCGAATATGGCAAACGCCAAGCTCACCGCGGGATTGAGATGAGCACCAGATACCGCACCACTTACATAGATCGCGAGCGTTACGCCGAATCCCCATACCGCGGCGACCTGCCATAGCCCGACATGCGCTCCGGTGTAAACGGCCGCCGCAATAGAACCAGTTCCGAACAGGACGAGGACGAATGTGCCCAGTGTTTCCGCCATGCAAGCGTGCAACAAGGATGCCCCATTCGTATCGCGGTAACCCTGTTTGAGAAACCTCATGCCCGCTCTTCCTTGATCCAATTAGCAGCATCGATGGAAAAATAACTGATGATTTCGTCGGCGCCCGCTCTCTTGATGCTCAACAGCACTTCCATAGCGGTCGTCTTCAAGTCGATCCATCCATTGGCCGCGGCGGCGTGGATCATAGAAAACTCGCCGCTGACGTTGTAGGCGTACAAAGGATGATCCGGAAATTCCGTCTTCGCCGAAGAGATTACATCGAGATACGAGAGCGCGGGTTTGACCATGATGAAGTCGGCGCCTTCGGAGATGTCTGCTTTGATCTCCTGCATCGCTTCGCCGCGCTGGGAGGGCGCCATTTGGTAACTCCGACGATCGCCGAAGCTGGGCGCCGACCCAGCGGCGTCGCGGAACGGCCCGTAAAACGCGGAAGCATACTTCGCCGAGTAACCGAGTATCTTCACTTTATCGTGCCCAGCATCGTCAAGGGCGCACCGAATTGCTGCAACCTGACCGTCCATCATCGCTGAGGGAGCTACGACTTGCGCGCCAGCATCGGCGTGAGAAACTGCAGCAGCGGCGAGCAACGGCAACGTCGCATCGTTGTCGACTTCTCCTTCTTCGGTCAATTGACCACAGTGGCCATGGTCGGTGTACTCGCACATGCAAACGTCGGTGATCGCCGTCGCTTCGGGAAACTGTTTTCTCAATTCGGCAACCGTGCGTTGTACCGCTTCGTCAGGAGACGAAGCTTGCGTCCCGGCAGCGTCTTTTTGGTCAGGTATCCCGAAAAACAGAAACCGATTGACACCGACCGACAGGGCTAGTTCCGCTTCACGCATAGCCTCGTCAACTGTTACGCGAGATATCCCCGGCATGGACGGAACCGGATCGCGGTGGTTTTGGCCGTTGATGACGAACATCGGATACACGAACTCGTTACCAGTAAGTCGCGTTTCGGCATTTACCGCGCGTTGCCCGGCATCGGTTCTCAACGGCCTAAAACGTTGGAATTCGGGTAAGAGAGACGGCGACATGTCGGTTCAGTTCGCTATATCGAAATATTGCTGGATCGCCGAGATGATTCCCGGAATCGATTGCTCTTCAGGGATGATGTCCACTCGGATACCAAAAGCGTCGGCGGTCGATGCAGTGACTGGTCCCATGCAGACTACAACGCTGTTGTTAATTCGAGTTACTTCTCCGTCTAGGAGGTGGCGCAGGTTCTTGACCGTCGAGGAACTAGTGAAGGTGATCACGTCGACGCCATCTTCGAATGCTTGGCGCGCGGTCTCGGCAGAATCTTCCGCCAAGACCGTCCGATATGCGGCGATTTCCGACACGTCGGCACCGAGTTGTCTTAATCCTCGCGGTAAAGTATCGCGTCCGATATCGGATCTGAACACGACGGCACTTTCAGGCGCGCCGTTGATCCTCTGGAACGCCTCGACTAACCCCTCCGCGGTGTAGGTATCAGGAACTAGGTCAGCCGCGATCCCCCGGTCCTTTAGTGCAAGAACCGTTGCCGGTCCGACTGCGGCGACTCTGGATCCTGCGAAAGCTCTCGCATCGAGCCCTAATCTCTCTATTCGAGCGAAAGTTTGGTTTACGCCGTTTGGACTCGCAAACGCGGCCCATTCGTACCGGCTCAGATTTGAGAGGGCGTCGTCGAGCGGTTTCGTATCCTCCAATGCAGTAGATCGTAGGACTGGGCACTCGACCACGGTTGCACCTAAGTCGTTCAACCCAGAAGCAAGCTTGCTGACTTGGCTTCTGGCACGCGTCACCAATACGCGTTTGCCAAACAACGGGCGTGAGTCGAACCAAGAGATCTGATTTCGCAGGTTCACGACTTCACCGATCACGAGCGCTATAGGAGCGGTCAACCCCGAATCTTGAACCTTTCGTGAAATATCTGACAGAGTGCCCGTTACAGTTCTTTGGTTTGTGGACGTGCCGCGGTGCACTGCGGCGACTGGTTCGTTGGGGCTCCTGCCGTACGAAATGAGCACCGACGCGATTTCGCCGATCCGGGTGGCTCCCATCAGCACAACAACCGTGCCCATGGTCTTTGCTACCGCTTCCCAATCAACTCTAGAGTTGGTTGCGGTTCCAATTTCGCTGCCGGTCACGAATGTGACCGACGATGCGATGCCGCGGTGCGTCACCGGGATTCCTGCGTAAGCTGCGGCGCCGATGGCCGAAGTTATTCCAGGAACTACAACGAAAGGTACGCCTGCATCGGCGAGCGCCAACGCCTCTTCGCCTCCGCGGCCAAAAACGAACGGGTCTCCGCCTTTCAATCGGCAAACTGTCTGGCCTTCACGTGCGCGTTCGACCAGAAGCGCGTTGATCTCAGATTGAGTTAGCGCCTCGACGCCGGGCGATTTGGCAGCAGACACCAACTCGGCGTCATCGCGAGCGTCTTCGAGCAGTTCTGCGGGCGCTAGTCGGTCGTAAACGACTACGTCCGCGGCGCGCAGGGCGTCAAGTCCGTTAACAGTTATCAGTCCGGGGTCCCCCGGTCCAGCCCCGACTAAGTAAACAGTACCGAATTTCGACTTCATACTGGCGAATTGGCAACGAGACGCGGCAGCAGTTCCAAAGCCCCTTGTTCAATCAGTTGACCGGCGAGGCGTTTTCCGAGCTCGATGCCTTCGCTAACTTTGGATGAATCTCGGCACTTCATTAGGTTGACGCCAGATGGGTCGGAAACCATCGTTGCGAGGGTTATCACGTCGTCATCGATCCGTGCATGAGCGCCAATCGGGGCGCTGCACCCTCCGCCAATCTCGGCGATGAACGCGCGTTCAGCATCAACGCAGATCCGGGTAGTCTCGTGCTCGATCGCGGCGCACAATCCGATCGACCTCGCATCATCCGCTCGCGTCTGCAACGCCAACGCGCCTTGACCGGGTGCTGCGACGAAAGACATGCAGCTGAGATACTGCGAGACCCGGTCGGCCATGTTGATCCGTTTAAGCCCGGCCGCGGCCAGAACTAAGGCATCGATTATCGAATCTTCTTCGTCCAGCATGTTCAACCGAGTCGTAACGTTGCCGCGGATCGGTTTGAGAATCAGGTCGCCTCGTTCGGCGTTGATCAGTGCGCGCCGGCGAGCACTGCCGGTCGCGACGATCGATCCCTTGCGTAACTGGGCCAGACCACCGGGATGTTTGCTGACGACCACGTCTCGGGGGTCTTCGCGATACGGCACACCGGCTATCGTCAACCCTTCGGGGATCGTAGATGGCACGTCTTTGAGGCTGTGGACAGCGACATCGATCTTCCCGCGCAATAGCGCCGCTTCGATCTCCTTGACGAATACCCCTACGCCAATGTCAGAAACCGGAACATCGGGTTGAGCGTCGCCGCTGGTTCTTATCGAAACGAGTTGGATATCAATGTCGTCATAACGCTCCGACAGCGCACCTGCAACTTCGTTTGCCTGTGCTACCGCCAGACGGCTGTTACGACAACCGAGGATTAACTTTCCGCCCACGCCAGTCATGGTTAGGCATTTTAAACCCGACTATTGAGTTGGGCGCGGTTTTCGAGCGCGTCGACCAACATCGCACGGGCCGATTCGGAATCACCCTTCTGAAACGCTTGCAACATGTCGTCAGTTATCGACTGTGCCCAGTCGTTAGGAGTTACTGGCAGATCGCGCGATCGCACGTCTTTTCGAACGTCAGCGAGCATCGGTCCAATGTCGGCCCATTGCAAGCATCGGCAGTAGTCGTCATCAGAGATTCGTTCGCGTAGCCTTCGAGCTAGCGCAGGGCTCGTGCCCGCAGTCGAAACCGCTACCGTGACATCTTGCCGTTGGATCAGCGCGGGTGCAATAAACGTGCATAGAGGAGTGACATCCATCACGTTGAGCAGAATATTGCGCTCAGCCGCCTCAGCAGAAATCGCTTCATTGATCACCGGATCAGAAGTGTCTGCGACGATTACGACCCAAGCGCCAGCCAAATCGTCGTTCTGGTAACCGCGCTTGACCCAATCGATTTCGCCGGATTGCGCCATCGATTTCAAATTCGGCGAAATGCCGTTTTCAGGGCTGTAGAGCGTCACATCAGCGCCACAGTCCAAGAGGTACCGGACTTTTCGTTCGCCTTCGTGCGGGTCGCCACCAAAAACGAGGCATCGTCGGTCTCGGACGTCAACGAAAACGCCGTAGTAACGAGGCATGGCGGCTACCTGACCATTGCCGCAGCGCGTTCAACGTCGACATTGTCATCGACGAAGTACCGCACGCGGGTCTTTTTGTATTCCCGATGGCTGTAAAGGAGCTGGAAATCTTTCAGCTCTGTCTCGGCAGCGATGTCGACGGCGATGTCTTCACACTCTTGACGAGTAACGGCGTGGATCATCGTGAAGTGCGAGAAACGCCAATCGTCGTAGCGAGGTCTCTCGTAGCAATGAGTGACAGCAGGATGTTGTGCCATGGTTTGGCCGACTTCGATCGATCGGTCTTCCGGAACATTCCACACCGCCATCGCGTTCGCCGAGAATCCCGCTCGGCGGTGGTGAAGTACAGCAGCGTATCTGCGCATCAGCCTACGATTAACCATCTCATCGGATTTCGCGAACAGATCAGCGACGGTAAAGCCGAGTCGGGCTGCCATTCTGTCGAACGGGTGGGTTTCGAGAGATAAGTCCTCTTGAAATTCGCGCACGAATTCGATGTCGAAATCTGTGAGGTCTTTTGCCGCGGTCGGGACGCTGGAAGATGAATTCCCGTTCTGCTTACCATCGGCGTACTGTGCATCGGGGACAAAGTAGCTGGTGGCGTTCGAAACCCGATTAACCATGTCAAAGTTGACGCCGATCTTGAAGAAACGGATCGTCGGCAAGATTCGAGCGGTTTCGGCCCCAGACAAACGGGTGAGTTTCTCGACTTCGGCCCGGAGGTCTTTACCTGGTGGGAGCGCTAGGGTGAACCAGAGGTTGAATTCACCGTTGCGAGCGTAGTTGTGGCTGATGCCGGGATGGGCATTGAGAATCTGCGCACCTTGATCCAGCACGTCTTCAGGAAAGCGCATCGCGACGAGGGTCGAAGAGTAGCCTAATCGCCGCGTATCGAAGATCGCGCCAATCTGCCTGACGACGTTCTTGCGCTTGAGCCCCTTGACGCGATTGATCACTTCAGATTCGCTGATCCCGCACCGATCTCCGATTTCTCCAAACGGCTGGCGAACCAGCGGGAAATCCGACTGCAAGATGTTCATCACCTCGCGGTCAAGAGCGTCAAATTCGTCGCGAATCAATGGAGTTGGTAGTTGCGTGCTCGGTTAACCGCCCGGAACCGGGTTGGTATTCGATTATAACGCGGTCAGATTGCGCAGCTAAACATCAACGATTGACCGACATGCGTCGTCGCTGGACCGCAGAACTTCAACGGCCATCGTGGCAGCTGCGTTACCGCTTTGCACCGCGCCTTCCATTGTTGCTGGAAGGCCAGTGTCAGTCCAATCGCCAGCCAAAAAGATGCTAGGGACGTCTGTTGATGTCTTGAGTCGATTTGGTGCTGAAACGCGATTTACTTTGATGGTCGCTTCGAGAGTCTTGACCACGGACGAATTCATAATCCGGTTTCCGCGGGCATCAGGGAACGCGGTTTCCATCGCTGCTACGATCCGGTCCAATACCTCGCGCTTACTCATCCTCTCCCATTCGTGCGCGCCGCTGAGCGAAATCACTATATGCTGCGATCGGTCTGTGGTTTTACCGCGCAACGCAGAATCGTTGAATACCCACTGGAGGCCCAAATCGATGAACGCGATGACTCTTTCTTCCATCACGGGCCGTTCGAACCAAAGATGTACTGCAACGATGGGCGAATATTCGAACGCGCCGAGCGAAGATCTGATCCGTTCGAATCGAGGATCGGTTTCGGGCAAGATCCGACTCAAAATGTTGGGCGCTAATCCGGAAATGACTGCTCGCGACCGCAGGGTTTCGCCATTCGATAATCGCACATCCACCGTACCACGCCCCGGTGTTACGACACGTTCGACCCTCACGTTCGTGAGGACTTCAGCTCCGTGAGCGCGTAAGAATTTCTCCGCTGGGTTGCCGATAAGCGATGACAAGCCAACCTTTGGGAATCCGATCGCGGCGTCGATTGATTTGCCTAGCAAAGCGGCCCGAGTGAATTCGATCGCGTCCTGCGCAACGACATCTTCGATATGGCAATTGAAGACGGGAAGGATGAAAAGAGACCAGAAGCGCTCGATGGCTGTGTCAGACTGACCTCGGGAGGTCAACCAATCTGAGAATGAGATCGTTTTGGCGTGTTGGATCTCGTTATGATTTATCGGCGAGAACTTCAACGCCATCATCACGCGGAATATCGCAAACCGTTCCAAAACGCTCAGATGCCCGTATCGGAGCATTGCGACGACGTTTCCGAATACCCTGCTGGCCCTGAGCTGCGAAATCCCGCCATCCATAGAAACCGGCACGTCGAGTACGGCTTCAAGGTCTATCTGATCACGTGTTCCCAGCTCCTCGAGCAGGTCAAGGAATTCGGTGCAAACGCCCAGAATCACGTGTTGACCGTTATCGATCTCCTCGCCGGTTTCCCGGTCGCCGAAAGAAAACGCGCGTCCGCCCAAGAAGGGTCGCCGCTCAATCAGTGTTGGTTTAAGGCCACCGCGAACCAGGCGAACGGCTGCCGCGATGCCCGCGAGTCCGCCGCCCAGTATGATGACGTCTCTATCGGCCAATACGGGTCCTATGATTTAGCGGCTTACGGAACGTAGCGCCCAGCGCCAACCGGTTCCGGAGGTGATCGAAATCTTGTCCGCCAAGGAAAGACTGACGCGGTGGGACAAGACGTCAGCGTTGCTCGCTTCGATCTTTTCGAGGATCCTGAAGTAGAAACCGTTCATCAACTCGAGGCATTGACGCCCGCGCAATGCAAGGGGGATGACCCGTTCGCCGCTATCGTAATACTGGCGTGCACGCGTTAACTGAAATCTCATCATCTCACGGAAGTTTTCGCTCGCTTCACCGCCGGCGAACTCGGATTCAAGCACGCCAAACATGCGCAACTCGGATTGGGGCAGGTAAACCCGACCGTTTGCGTAATCCTCGCGGATGTCGCGCAGGATATTGGTCAGTTGAAACGCGATGCCTAGTTCGTCGGCGTATTCAATCGCTTCCCGCTCTTTGTATCCAAAGATGCTGATGCAGATTATGCCCACCGCGCTGGCTACGCGCCGGCAATAGATACGAAGGTCGTCGAATGATTCGTAGCGGCTCGTTCCGATGTCCATGCGGCAACCGTCGATGACGTCCATGTAGTATTTTTTGTCCAAACTGAACCGGTCGATTGCGTGGTCGAGCGCTACGAAGATCGGATTGCCCGCGTACTTTGTCTGTTTAGCATCGTCCACTGCTGATTGAATTACATCCAATTCGCTCGCAGGGTCTTGCCCGGTGGTCGGTTCATCCACGATGTCGTCGCACAACCGACAAAACGCGTATGTGGCATAAATGGCGCGCCTCAGTTCATTGGACAAGGCCAAGAAACCGACGTAGAAGTTGGAACTCGCCGAACGCGTCAAACGGGCGCATTCCTTGTACGCCAATTCGATCTGCTTGTCGGGGGAATTCGACATCTGATTCTGACGGGTTAGCGGAATATCAACCCCGCCTATACCTACGAAACGCTTTTTCTGGCAACGGTGTCATGCCGATCAGTTTGCGAGTAACGATGCTCAACATTATCCGGATCTTCTGGGTGCGCGTAACCGTGGGGCGTACCGTGAGAGTGTCGTAATCCAGTGCCGCAATCGAATCTAAGACGGACAACCCGCCTGCGGTGATTGCCGAGAATTCCAGCCGAAAATCCCGTTCCAAGTGGTCGTGGAGTTTGTATCCGGCCTCGAACATCTCGCGAGTGCGACTGACTTGGAACTCCATCAGATCGCGGAACGAGTCAGTAGGATTCCGATCACGTATCGTTGCAACGTCGACGTCGAAATCGGTCATATCCGAACTTGGAATGTAAACGCGGCCCTTGTCGAAATCACGGGACACGTCTTGCCAAAAGTTGGCTAATTGAAGAGCAATGCACGTGTGATCCGAGAGACGAGCCATTTGTTCTGAAAAATACCCGTAAAGATAGAGGACGAGGTGCCCTACAGGTGTCGCTGAATACGTGCAATATTCCTTTAGATGTTCGAAATCACGGTACTCGGAGTCGCGTTGGTCTCTGCGGTTTGCCTCGATCAATCGCAGAAAAGGCTCACACGGGATGTCGAACTCGCGGATGGTTTGTTGAAGCGCTTGAAACCACACCAAGCTGGGCGAGCCGCCGTAGCACAACTTTAGCTCTTCTTCCCAGCGGTCGAGGAGCGCCAACCGGTCGCCTTCAACCTCGTCGCCGAGATCGTCGACCAATCTGCAGAACGCGTATACGGAGAAGAAATGAGGACGCAGTTTGCGTTTGATTAGCCAGCTGCCGACGTTGAAGTTCTCGTAACTGCTAATGGCCAAACTCTTGCATGCGTCATAAGCCGAAGCGATATCCGGCGCGTTGCCGGTCAGATGTGTCGTCGCGTTCATTTCGTATCTGATGGTGACAGCATGACAATTCGGATCTACGAACTGCGTTCAACGAGGAACTCGCCCAACTCCAGAAAATCGTCACGGACACTTGAATCAAGATCCAACTTGTCCAGAATCTGCGCCGCTGCTGACCAATGTTTAGCCGACATTGAATCGCAAAAAAAGTAGGTTCCGTAGTCGTCCATAATCTCGAGGACCGCCTGAACATCCACTTCATCCAATTCGGGTTTCTCGTAGATCGATTGAATTCGTGACGAAGCGGAACCGGTCGATACGTTCAGCGCATGAATGGCGGGTAGAGATTTCTTCTTGTTGTAAATATCGCCGCAAACAGGTTTACCTGTTTCGTCGCTTCCCCAGACCCCTAGGATGTCATCGCGGATTTGGAAAAGGCGCCCAAAATCATATCCGGCTCGACGAAGTCCCTCGGAGATTGCGGTATCTGAATCTCCGTCACACGCGACTAATGCACCCAAGTACAGGCTCGTTTCGATCAATGCACCAGTTTTGCGCTCGATCATTCCTAGATATTCGTCGACGGAAACACTTTCGCGCGATTCGAAATTAATGTCTAGGTATTGGCCTTCAATCATCCTCAGATACGCTTCGGTGATGGCGCGCCTCACGCGCATGGCCATACCAGGACGAATGCCCATCCCAAGAAGCTCGCGTGTCGCGCGGTCAGCTAGTTTCAACATCGAGTTACCAGATACGATGGCGGTTTCATCACCCCAGACCACCCAGATCGTCGGCCGGTGATGGCGGAACCTGTCTCGATCCTCGATGTCGTCGTGAATCAGAGAGAAGTTATGAACCAATTCCAACGCAGTTGCGACCGGCAAAGCGAACCGATACTCGCCACCGGCTGCCTCCGCGCCGAGCAGGGTCATCGTGGGCCTCAAACGCTTGCCTTGCGTCGCGACTAATTTTCGACCGTCTTTGTCTGCCCAACCCAAGTGGTAGCGATGCGTGTTCGCTAGGTCGGATTCATAACGCGTCAGTTCGGTCCGGAGCGCGCGGTCGATCACTGGTTGGTAACGATTAAAGAACGCTGGAACTTGTGCGCGGTCTGCAATTGTGGTCATTTGATGGCTCTACGTGATACGCAATGTCAATGTTACGCAAACGGAATGTCACGTGTTCCGCACAACGCGACAACGCCCCGCTCAATTGCGGGGCGTTGAAGAGGAGGGCGTTTGTTGCGGTCTTAGGCCGCGATCGGAAGGCGCTTCGGTTGACCAGATTCGCTCTTGGGCAGATCTATCCTCAGTACACCGTCCTTGTACGCGGTCGTCGCCGAATCGATTTCGACGCCGTCTGGGATCCTGATCGCGCGGTAGAACTTGCCTGACCTTCGCTCGCGTACGACGTACTTGCCATCGTCGTGCGTCTCCTCGCTAGACTTGGAGGCTGCGATTCGCAGCACTCCGTCGTCGACGGTGACGTCGATCTCGTCGGCGCTGAAACCCGGCAAGGAAGCCTCGACAGTGTAGCCGTCGGATTTGTGAATCACGTCCAAACCGAGCCGCAACGGCGCGTTCGTGGCTCGCCTGTTTGGAGCGAAATCGTTCCAAAATTCAAGCGGCCATGCGACTGAACGCGTGAACGGGCTCCATCGGGTCAAAGATGTCATCTGTTTGTCTCCTTGTGTTCTCAAGTGAGCTTCACCATCGCTCACATGACTATGAGGATAAAACTAGATACGTAGCATGTCAAGAAAGATTTGCAATATGGTACAATTATCAATGCAAGACACATCAATCACGAGGTCCGAAAACCCGAGTGGGCAACTGCTGGGCCGGATTCAACAAGGAAAACGATGACGATTTCACCGGAAAACTTCACGCACGGCACTAGTGCCGTGATCGACGCGGCAGTGCAGTTGATGATGCAGCGCAAGAATGTTCAGCTAGATGTTGAACACATCTTGTTCGCGATGACTGACGCGGCGGATGGCCCGGTACGAGAGATTCTCGACATCCTTGAAGCCGATGCGGAGAAGTTGCGCAATGACCTCATGAGGTTGATCGATTCGAAACCGTTAGGCATCGGCCATCCTCGAGGTCGGCAACGCCAAATCTTCATCACACCGCGCGCGCAGAACGTGATGAGCAAGGCGCAGACCATCCAGCGAAAGACGTTCCGCGACGAACTGATGAGCATGGACCATCTGTTCATCGCTATCGTGGAAGAGGCGGATGGTGAACTCGCAAAAGTCCTCGTCAAGCATCGCATCACTCCAGACCGCGTCTATGTCGCCGATCACCAAGTGCGCGGAGCACTCGTGTGACTTCGCCAGATTCCGAACAAGCATACGGAGTGCTGCGGAGATACACAACCGATCTGACGCAGTTGGCGGCGGAAGGGAAACTCGACCCGATAGTCGGGCGTGACTACGAGATTCGTCGCGTGATGCAGACCCTGACTCGGCGAAGCAAGAACAACCCCGCGCTCATCGGCGACGCCGGGGTCGGAAAAACCGCCATTGTAGAAGGATTGGCCCAGATGCTGGTCAGCGGCGATGTCCCGCCGATGTTGGCGGGCAAGCGTGTACTCGCGTTGAGCATTGGCGTGTTGCTCGCGGGTGCCAAGTTCCGCGGCGAATTCGAAGAGCGTCTCAAATCAGTCATCGAGGAAGCGCAAGCGTCAGCTGGGGAGATCATCCTATTCGTGGACGAACTTCACTCGGTCGTCGGAGCCGGTACCGGCAGCGAAGGTTCTTTGGATGCCGCCAATATGATGAAACCGGCGCTCGCACGAGGCGAGTTGCAGGTCGTGGGCGCAACGACCCCTGAGGAGTATCGCCGATTCATCGAAAAGGATTCGGCTTTGGAACGCAGGTTCACTCCGATCTGGATCGAAGAGCCGGACGAGGAATCGGCGGTTGAAATGATGAAGGCGCTGCGGAACAACTACGAGAAACATCATGGCGTTGAACTTACGGACGCAGCCCTCAACGCGGCGGTCCGTCTGAGCGACCGATACGTCACGGATCGGAATCTGCCCGATAAAGCGGTAGACCTGATTGACGAAGCCGCGGCAAAGGCGAGAATCGAACGTGCGCCAGCTGTGGTCGTCGACCAAACGGACGATCTTCTGGAAGCTCCGACGTTGGTTATCGACGATGAAGATATAGCTGCGTTGATTTCCGAGCGCATTGGCGTTCCGCTTGATCAACTCGTCGAGGAAGAGGTTGAGAAGCTCTTGAAGCTGGAAGATCGGCTCCACGAGCGGTTAATCGGACAAGATCGCGCAGTCGGTACGCTTGCCGATGCAGTGCGTCGAGGCAGGATGGGATTAAAGGACGCAAGCCGTCCGACGGGGGTTTTCCTGTTCATGGGTCCAACCGGCGTTGGCAAGACCGAGTTAGCCAAAGCGTTGGCCGAGTTCATGTTCGATGATCCCAACCATTTGATCCGCCTCGATATGTCCGAATACGAGGAACGACATTCGCTGTCCCGTATGATAGGCGCTCCCCCAGGATACGTCGGATACGATGACGCAGGCCAACTCACCGAAGCGGTGCGGCGCCGGCCATACTCGGTGATACTGCTCGACGAGATCGAAAAAGCCCATCCGAACGTCTACGACAGCATGCTCCAGATATTCGATGACGGCCGGTTGACCGACGGACATGGCAGAACCGTGGACTTCAGCAACACGATCATCATCATGACCAGCAATCTCGGAACAGCTGACCAGAATAAAGGCGGTTTAGGGTTCGCGACAGGTCGTAACGGCTCCGCGTTGAACGGTTTCGATTCGCCTGGGTTGACTCATCGTCACCAGTCCGCGCTGAAGTCACGGTTTGCGCCGGAGTTCTTGAACCGGATCGACGAGATCGTGGTTTTCGACCCGCTTGAACGCGCCGTAGTCGATCAAATCGTCTCGAAGTTTATCCGACAGGTAGAAGAGCGGCTCGAAGACAGAGCAATCACGATCGAGTTGACGGCTCAAGCGAATGCTTGGATCGCTGAACGCGGTTATGACACGTGGATGGGGGCTCGCCCGATGGCGCGGGCAATTCAACGTCACATCGAGTCGCCGCTCGCACTTTCGCTGATAAAAGGCGAAATAGACGATCGTTCTCACGTAGTTATCGATGTCATTGATGACCGTATTGTGTTCGCATCGGCATTGGTTCAGGGGCAGGAAACTCCCAATGAACTGCCCGTCGCTATCGTGAACTGAAAAGACGCCGACATTAGAATCGAGGTAATATCTGAACCGGAACAAATTCCCCATTCGCCGGTTCAGGTCACCTCGGTGTCAAGGTCATAGACGACGAAATCGCCAAAGATGAGAGCACCGCAAAACGCGGTACTCATGAGCGCGGATCGTCGGACGATGTCGGCAACTCCGTTCTAGCATTCGTTTCCCGCCACCCCAAATCGGTGCAGGCCGGCATCTGGACCGTCGTCATAGGTTCTACGCTAGTCGGCTTAGGACTTTCTTTTGGTGGATTCTTGCACGTCAGCGATGTCGGTTATCTCGCGACGTTTTATCTGAACCTCGTCGGTTCGGCCACGATCATATTGCCGTTGCCGGGTGTCCTTGCGGCTTGCGTTGCTGCCGAATCTTCGTTTGGCTTGAATCCCGTGATTATCGGTTTCGCAGGTGCTGCGGGGTCAACGATCGGCGAAACGACCGCCTATTTGGCGGGATACGCCGGTCACAATGCCGCGACCAACTTGCGCTGGTATCCCCGGATACATGATCTCATGGAACGTCGCGGTTCCATCACGCTTTTCATCGTATCTGCCGTTCCGACGCCGTTTTTTGACCTTGCCGGTGTCGCTGCCGGAGCTTTGAACTACCCATTCCGGAAGTTCATGGCGTATGTTTTCGCCGGGAAGTTGATTCGGCTGATATTGATGGCGTACGCGTGTCGTGCAGGCATTGACTGGTTGAGAGACATCTACCATTTCAAGTGGCCGATCGGTTGAGAGACCGCTAGGTGCGATCAAACTCCGAGTTCGAGTTTCTCGCACCCGATATGGACAATCATCGGCCCGATGCGATGAACGACGAACAGACGATCTCCCCGGCAAGCCTACAGGGCCAACTAGCGGTCATTCTCGTCGCCGCTGGTCAATCGACGCGGATGGAGGGCACGGACAAACTCGCGTTGGAGATAAACGGCCGGCCGGTACTCTGGCATTCACTGTGCGTCTTCGATGAAAGTGGCACCGTCGATCGCGTTGTCGTCGTAGCTCATGAAACTAGGCTCGTCGAAGTTCGTGAAAGCATCGTCGAATCCGGGTTTTCCAAACCGTTCAGAGTAGTTGCGGGCGGCGCCCGGCGACAAGATTCGGTGAACAATGGGCTCGACGAGCTAGCGCGTTGGGACGATATGGCGCCATTCATCGCGGTTCACGATGCGGCTCGTCCTTTCTTGAACGAAAAGATGTTACGCAACGGGTTGGCTGCTGCTGAGTACATCGGCGCAGCGATTCCGGTGGTTCCGTTGAAAGACACGATAAAACGCGTGGAACACGGGATCATCGTCGACACGCCTGATCGAAGCACCATGTTCGCCGTCCAAACGCCGCAGATATTCCGACCAGATGTTCTTAGCGCGGCGCACGAAACCGTGACCGATGACGTCACCGACGATGCATCGATGGTTGAGGTCGCGGGTGGATTGGTCGCAACTTTCGAGGGATCATACGACAACATCAAAATCACAACCCCTTCGGACATACCTATAGCTAACGCTATCTCTGGCGGTCCATCGGAGTGGCAACCCCAACCCGGGACTGTTCGATACGGCATCGGATTTGATGGTCACGCATTGGTCGACGTTGGGCCACTGCGATTAGGCGGTGAAGATGTCGACTTTCATATGCGCTTGAAGGGTCATTCGGACGGTGATGTACTGCTACACGCGGTGGCAAGCGCGATCTTGGGCGCCGCCGGGTTGGGTGACTTAGGTGGGATGTTTCCGTCGTCGAACCCGCGATACGCAGACACTGACAGCGCGCTATTTGTTCGGGAAGCCGCGACGCGTGCCGAAAGTCAGGGTTGGAGCATTGATCACGTTGACGCGACGGTAATCGCCCAACGACCTCGATTGGCACCGCATGTCCCCGCATTTCGTTCCAACCTCGCTGAGGCGATCCAGAACGATATTGGCAGCGTGAACGTGAAAATCACATCAACCGACGAGGTCGGAGCCATCGGGCGTGGCGAGGGTATAGCGGCCCAGGCTATCGTTACCATCTGTCGCCGATAGGGCACGCAGTTAAAATTTCGGTATCCCGCAACCAAACCAGTCTCGAAACTATGCAGCTTTACAACACCCTCACGCGCCAAAAGGAAGAGTTCAAACAGATTTCCGATCCGGTTCGTATGTACGTCTGCGGCGTTACGACGTACGACGAACCTCATTTGGGGCACGCGCTCGCGACCGTCATCTTTGAAGTCTTGCAGTCGTACATGAGGTATCGCGGCATCAACGTGAAGCGAGTTCAGAACTTCACTGACGTTGATGACAAGATCATCGATCGGGCTGCAGAAACTGGGGTCGATTGGTTCGACCTAACACAAGAGCACGTCGACACGTTCTTTGAAGCGATGGATGGCCTTAATGTGCAACGGGCGGATGTCCATCCTCGCGTTACTGAAGAAATAGATTCGATAATCGCGCTCATCAGCGAATTGGTCGATTCGGGCTCAGCTTACGAAGCCGGAGGTTCGGTGTATTACCGGGTTCGGCGCAACGAGGAGTATGGGAAACTCAGCGGTCGCACGGTTGACGGCGTTGCCGAACTGGCGCGGCTAGAACCAGACCTTCTCAAGGAAAATCCGGAGGACTTCGCGCTCTGGAAAGCATGGAAACCAGGTGAGCCGTCTTGGGATAGCCCTTGGGGACCGGGACGACCAGGTTGGCACATCGAATGCAGCGCTATGGCACGGCGCTATTTGGGAGATCAGGTAGATATCCACGGCGGCGGATTGGACTTGGTGTTTCCGCATCACGAAAACGAAGTTGCCCAATCAGAATCTGCAACAAGAGTTGTGCCGTTCGCGCGCTTCTGGGTTCACAACGGTTTGTTGCGAATGAGCGGTGATCAAAAAATGTCGAAATCGCTCGGCAACTTCGTAACCGTCAGAGATGCGCTCAAAAAGTACTCAACTGACGCGATAAGGATGTGGATTTTCCAGAGCCATTATCGAAGTCCCGCCACGTACGATGTCGAAAACCTGGTCGCTGCCGAACGGTCTGTGCGTAGGTTACGACAGGCGTCGCAAGCCGCAAATACGGGAGACGGTACGGGCGAAACGTACGATGCGGACCACATCAAACAGCGCTTCGTTGATGCGATGGATGATGACCTAAATACGCCGCGAGCGTTGGCTGCTGTCTTTGATCTGGCTAGAGAGATATTCACTCAACAATCGCGAGGAGCCGACATAGCAGCGGCCCAAGCGACGTTGCGCGAACTGGTAGGGGTGTTGGGTTTAACGCTCGAGGAGCCTCGGAGCGGCGACGCTGAAGACGATGCAGCGATCGAAGCGCTAATCGAGAAACGTCGAGTTGCTCGCGGCGAAAGAGATTTTGCGACAGCAGACGGGATTCGTGACCAGTTGGCCGAAATGGGTGTGGAGATTTCGGATACGCCGCAAGGAACAACGTGGCGTCGCGCCTGATCAGCGTGGGTTTCAGATCAACTGAAACGGACGTTCGCGATTGCCACTACAACGAACACGATAGTCAACAATATCGTAGCCCTGAAGAGTAGTTTTTCAACGCCGCGGCGAACGCGGAAAGTGCTCTCGGATTGTCCGAACACTGACGGGTTATTGCCGCGTGCTTGGAGCAACAAGACCACGATCAGTACGACGGCAAGGATGAGGAGCGTAATCTGAAACCACATATCTACAAGGTTAATTCAGCGCGTCATACCGTCGGCGCTCGCAGTGCGCTCGATTAATCGGTCATCGCCTCGCCCAAGAGGCGCATGACAGCCTGGGCATCAGCACGCCCTCTCGTCGCCTTCATGACTTGCCCCATCAAAAATCGAATCGCCGTCGTCTTACCAGACCTGTAGTCCGCAACAGCTGCGGGGTTGTTGGCCAGCACTTCCTGAATAATCGGATTCAATTGGTCGACGTCGCCCACCGCGGCCAGACCTAGACGTTCAATCACCTCTTCAGGGTCAGCACCGTTGTCGAACATCTCGCCAAAAACGCGTTTGGCCGAGTTGTTGTTGATTTCGCGTTTTTGGAACTTGCGGACCAGCACCGCCAACGACGACGGCTCCACTCGCGTTTCATTGATGTTGTGGACATCGTTTTCGTGCATTAAACGGGCCATTTCACCGTTCAACCAGTTGGCGGTCTCTTTAGCAAATTCCGCTTGATTGCCTTTGGGATCGCCAGAGGCCGTGCCCATAACGGCCTCGAAATACTCCGCGGAAGAACGCGCTTCTACCAGCAGTGACGCATCATAGTCCGAAAGGCTCCAAGAACCGATAAATCGCTGTTTCTTGGCCAGTGGCAACTCTGGCATCGTCGCTTCAATATCCGCGACCCAATCCCTGCCGATTTGGAGCGGAGGTATGTCTGGCTCGGGGAAGTAGCGGTAGTCGTGTGCATCCTCCTTCGAGCGCTGGGTAACGGTGATTTTTTCGCCGTCTAGCCATCCGCGGGTCTCTTGGACGATGCGCTCTCCACGTCCGATCGCAGCTACTTGACGTTCAATTTCGTGCTCCACCGCTTCTCTAACCGCGCGCACCCGGTTCATGTTCTTGACTTCGACCTTTTCGCCGAGTTTGATGGACCCGACTGGTCTGACGCTGATGTTGGCGTCACATCTAAACGACCCTTCCTCCATGTTCGCAGTGCCAACACCAAGATAGCGGATTATCGATTGCAGAGTAGTGATGTATGTCTCAACCTGTTCGGAGGTGCGTATGTCGGGTTCGGTAACAATCTCCATGAGCGGTACCCCGGCGCGGTTGATGTCCAACAATGAGTGCATCACACCGCCTGTGGGAGCGTCAATGTGAATCAGACGGGCCACATCCTCTTCCATGTGGACGCGGTTAATGCGAACACGCCAACCATCTTCGGTCGGCAGATCAAGCCATCCGTTGATGCAAATCGGCTCATCGTATTGTGAGATCTGGTAGCCCTTCATGAGGTCGGGGTACGTGTACTGTTTGCGATCGAATTTCGTGACCTCAGCGATATCGCAGTTGAGCGCAAGGCCAATCGCGATCGCAGATTCGACCGCTCGTTTGTTGACTACAGGCAAGGTTCCCGGTAGCGCCATAGAAACCGGATCCACCAACGTATTCGGCGACGCCTTCTGGTACCCCGCGCCAGACCAAGAGAACATCTTGCTCTTGGTGTTTAGTTGGACGTGGGTTTCTAGCCCGATTACCGCTTCAAACTTGGTTGTCGTCATTGCACCCATCCCGTACTTTGCCGATCGAATCTATTTTCTATTAATGCCAACCGAGTTACGAGCGTCAACATGCATCATCGTCACCACGCTTCGGGTCCAATCAGAGGCACGAACACACATTCGACTCCGTATCGAACGTCGAAATCAGCGCGATTTCGCGTGACAGTCGCTATTCGTTGCCTCCGCCTAGGTCCGACAGGAATAACCATCCTCCCGTCGAGCTTCAACTGCCGCACCAAACTCAACGGAACATCTGGGACGCTAGCGCCGACGATGATGGCATCATAAGGAGCGCCTGCCGGATGGCCCAGCGTATCCTCAGAAGCGAGTACGACCTCAACGTTGCGGTAACCTAGCCGGGTCAGGCGCGAACGGGCGGAGTCAGCAAGTTCGGCGATCCGCTCGACCGTGATCACCTGATTGGCCAACATCGAGAGGATCGCGGCTTGATATCCCGAACCACACCCCACATCGAGCACCCTAGCCGTTGTCCGCGGAATGCGAAGCTCGGAGACCGCGTGTGCGACGAGACTCGGTTGCGAAATCGTCTGACCCAAGCCTATCGACAAGGCACGATCTTCCCGAGCGCGATTGCGGTCTTGCGGTGAAACGAATTCTTCCCGCGGCACGTTCAGAACCGCATCGCGCACGCGAGGGTCGATGTCGCGGCGCGATCTCAGAGCATATTCGAGTTCTGATCTTACGCCGCCAGTTTCGCGTTCACCTTCGTATCCCAAGATGCGTGAAACTCGTCGTTTAATCTCAAGAAATGGCACGTCTCAAATCGTACGTCATCGTCAAAGAATCTTCGGATTTGTTTCAACTGCTAAAATTAGAGACGTGAAACCGATGACAGAAGGCAAACTTACGGCGGTCTCCAACTTACGGACCGAATTGCCTCGTCAAATACTTTCCACCTCAAGCTCGACCTCAACTCCGAGAATGGGACGCAGCGACGGGGAGCCTAGTTGACTACTCAAGAAAAATTAACCATCTCACGCGAATCCAAGATTGAAGACTCCGGTTACAAATGGGGTTTCACAACGGATGTTGAGATGGAGTTGGCGCCAAAGGGCGTCAACCCAGACATCGTTCGCTTGATATCAGAGAAGAAGGGCGAACCCGAGTGGATGCTCGAATGGCGGATGAAGGCGTTCGAGTACTGGAGCAAACTGCAACGCAACGATGCCGAGCCGCGTTGGGCCAAGTTGCGTTATCCAGAGATCGATTACCAAGATATCTACTACTACGCGGCGCCGAAATCGCTCGACAACGCGCCCAAGAGCTTGGACGAAGTCGATCCGGAGATGCTGGAGACGTTCGACAAACTCGGTATCCCTTTGCATGAACGCGAGCGTTTGGCCGGCGTAGCTGTGGATGCCGTGTTTGACTCGGTTTCGGTAGCTACCACTTACACCGAACAGCTCGAGGAACGCGGAATCATATTCTGCTCGTTCACTGAGGCGGTCCAAAACCATCCGGAGTTGGTCAAGAAGTATCTCGGCTCGGTCGTTCCGTACACCGATAACTTCTTCGCGGCGCTTAACTCTGCGGTATTCTCCGACGGTTCATTTGCCTATGTGCCACCCGGAGTACGATGCCCGATCGAGCTCATGACCTACTTCCGCATCAACACGGAAGGGTCAGGCCAATTTGAACGCACGTTGATCGTCGCCGACGAAGGTGCGTTCGTCAGCTACCTCGAGGGATGCACTGCTCCAATCCGCCGGACGAGCCAATTGCATGCTGCGGTGGTCGAACTGGTCGCACTAGACCGCGGGGAGATCAAATACTCGACGATCCAGAACTGGTATCCAGGAACTAAGGACGGGCAGGGTGGCGTCTACAACTTCGTCACCAAGCGCGGCATAACCGGCAACGATGCGAAGATCTCTTGGACACAGGTTGAAACCGGATCAGCCATTACTTGGAAATATCCGTCGGTCATCTTGCGGGGCGACAACTCCGTTGGCGAGTTCTACTCGGTCGCACTGGCGAACAACTACCAGCAGGCCGATACCGGAACCAAGATGATCCACATCGGCAAAAATACGAAATCCACAATCGTCTCAAAGGGGATCTCTGCGGGACACGGAGAAAACACTTACCGCGGTGGCGTGAAGATCTTGCCCGGTGCGGAGAACGCCACGAACCACACACAGTGCGACTCGTTGCTTGTCGGGGATCAATGCGGCGCACACACCGTCCCTTACATCGAAGTCCGCAATCCAACCGCTCGCTTAGAGCATGAAGCCAGCACATCTAAGGTCAGCGACGAACAGCTTTTCTACCTGATGGCGCGCGGGATTTCCGAAGAAGATGCGCATCACATGATCATCACCGGTTGGAGCCGCGATGTCATCAAGGAATTGCCGTTCGAATTCGCGCTTGAAGCTGGGCAATTGCTCAAAGTGAGCTTAGAAGGCGCAGTCGGGTAGTGGCGCTGCAGCACACGTCATCCATCCTGCCGCTCCGCATACCCAAGCGTCGTCGGTCTCGAATTTCCGACAACCGATCCATCGAACCGCGTTGCGTCCTGCGGCGCCGCCGCGTCGTACCTAATTGAATTCGCAACCCCGCGCGAGAGAACGAATGCTCAAGATAGAAAACCTGCACGCTGTAGTCACTGAAAGCGGAGAAGAGATACTGCGAGGCATCGACCTCGAGGTGAAACCGGGTGAGGTGCACGCGATCATGGGCCCCAACGGCAGCGGCAAGAGTACGCTCGCAAACGTGTTGATGGGTAAGCCGTCGTACACCGTGACTGAAGGCGATATCACCGTCGACGGCGAAAGCATTATGGGTCTCATGCCAGACCGACGCGCGCACTTGGGTCTATTCCTGGCCATGCAATACCCATCGGAAGTACCCGGTGTTCGACCGTGGCAGTTCCTAAAGGCGGCGAAAGACGCGATCGACGATGCCAACGGTCGACCGAAGATGTCGGTACGTCAGTTTTCCAGATTGTTCGACGACAAGGTCGCTGAAGTTGGGGTCAACGAAGACCTCATTAAACGGTCGCTCAATGAAGGGTTTTCTGGTGGAGAGAAGAAGCGGAACGAGATGCTTCAGATGCAGGTGTTGAGCCCTCGGATCGCCATCATGGATGAGACCGACTCGGGCTTGGACATCGACGCTCTCCAAGCTGTCGCCGATGGTGTCAACAAGATGCGCTCTCCGGAACGCAGCTTTGTGATTGTCACTCACTACCAACGGTTGCTGCACTACGTTCGGCCAGACATTGTCCACGTACTTGTCGGCGGCAAGATTGTTGAGACGGGCGGCGAATCCTTGGCTGGGAAAGTCGAACAAAACGGCTACCGTGACTATCTTGCGGCGCGTTGAAGGCCGAACGTCAGAGTGATCAAATGAGCCTGAACCAAGCAATAATGGCGTCCAATCCCGCTCGGCATTTAGACGTGTACCGAGACGATTGGCGGCGCTTCACCGGTTACCGATCAAACAATGGGATCGCGGCAAATCCGATTGGCGAGTTGCGGCAATCCGGTTGGCGCGAATTTGAGCGCGTAGGTTTCCCTATTCACCGGCGTGGCAACGAGTTATGGAAGTACACAGATCTCAGGGCCATTGACCGCCAGCAGTTTCGTTTCGGCGAACCTTCAGCGAATTCGAGTCGTGATGAAATCGCCTCACGAGTGCCGTTGAGTGAATCTTGGCACAACGTGGTATTCGTCGACGGAATTCTCGACGAAACGCTTTCAGATCCCGACGGCGCTCCTAGTGGGGTCGACTTTAGCTCCGTTGCAGGTTTCCAACACCTCGGTGAGCTCGCCAGTTGTGCGGGCAACGCCTTCGTATCTCTCAATACGGCGTTCCTGACCGAAGGGGTGCTGGTTGATGTCGAAGGCGGCGCATCAATAACAAAACCCGTCCACATTGTCTTCGCGACATCGGAGTCGCAAATTGGTACGAGGGCAGCGTACCCGAGGGTCGCGGTTTCGGTCGGAAATGGCGCTAGCGCGACCGTGATTGAATCTCACGTCTCTCTCTCAAATGCTGCGCATCTTTCGGCTCCAGTGGTCGAAATCTCGTTGAGTGATAAAGCTTCACTAACGCACTATCGGTTGCAATTCGACAACGAAAGCTCCTATCATTTCGCCACGACGCGTGTGTTGCAGAATTCAGACTCGAACTATTCCTCTACGTCATTTATCGTGGGCTCAGCGATAGGTCGCAACGACGTTTTTGCGATGCTGGACGGCGAATATTGCGGTTCAACGCTCCACGGCGTCTACCTGACGACTAATCGCCAGCACCAAGACAACGAAATCAGCACCACGCACGCGGCACCGCACGGCACGAGCAATCAGTACTTCAAGGGGATCCTTTCAGGACGTTCGCGCGCGGTTTTTAGCGGCAAGATCGTGGTTGAACGTGGGGCGCAGAAGACCGACGCCAACCAGAAAGACTTGAACCTTTTACTCTCGCACGGCGCTGAAGTCGACACCAAGCCTTCGCTCGAAATCTACGCCGATGATGTGAAGTGCGCGCACGGCGCGACCGCTGGACACGTGGACGAAGATACGCTGTTTTACCTGCAGTCCCGTGGCGTCGATTATGACACCGCGCAGGCGATGCTCATCCGGGGTTTCGCGGCCGAGATTCTCGGTGAGTTTAAAGACGATGAGTTGCGCGAGTTCCTCGAAGTCAAGCTCGACGAACTGATGCCTGCTTTGCAGGAAGCATCCGACACAATCGGTACGGCTTAGGCTTCGGCACGACGCGCCGCTAAAATGGTCGGATGACAATTTAACAATTGGATGGTCGCAGACGAAAGTCGGTTCCCAAAAATGCGCGGCGGTTTCGGACATCTCGACGACGTTAATCGATATGTGGTCGAAGATCACCTCAGAAACCCGCGCAATTCAGATCGTATTCCTGAACATAACGCCGACGCTCGTATCGACAATCCGTTTTGTGGCGACGAGGTCTACGTTCAACTACGCATCGTAGACGATCACGTCGGATCGATCAGCGTACAGGGGTCGGGTTGTGCTATCACGCAGGCTTCCGCGTCAATCATGGGGGAACTGGTTGATGGAAGGCACATTTCAGAGGTAGGAGACCTGGCGGGAAACGTGCGTGAAATGCTTTCGAAAGGCGCGGTGCCGGATGAGGATTTGATCGGGGACGCGGTTGCTTTGCGGGATGTTTCGCGCTTTCCGGTTCGGGTGAAGTGTGCGCTGCTGGCGTGGGCTACTCTGGAAGACGCGATCGGGACTTACGGATCGTAACTCAACCTCGGACGCGTTCTGCGAGCCACAGTCGCGTTAGCCAAAACGAATCGGCGCGGAAGGTGTTTGGTGCGACGTTTCTCAGGTGAGACCACCACAGCCAGTGTGAAACGTTCGCGCCGGGCGTGAACAGGTGCGCCCCCCGCAAGATCTCGCGTTGAATCTCCAGCAGCATTGCGCGCCTAATTGTCGGATCTAACTCCACCGCTTGTTGCTCAATGAGCGAGTCGAGTTCGTCTGTCGAATATCCGGTCGTATTCCAAGGTCCCCTCGAATGATGGACGACGAAAAGCCGCGATGTCGCGCTGGTCTGGGGTGGCGGCGCGCCAACGTAGATATCGTAGTCGCCGGTACTCCAGATGTCTTCGCCGAACGTGCGCGTCGAAACGCGTTCCACCGAGGCGAGGAAACCTAGGGAACGGGCGGTTGTGGCGATAGATCGCGCAGTCTCGATATAGGCGTCGCCGAACTCGCCGACTCTTACTGTGAGGATTATTCCCGTTGGCAATCGTTGATCTTCCAACAGCTGCAAGACCTCCGCACGATTGTTGAAGAATGCGTCGACTTCGTTTGTGGGGAGAAGCCAATCGGGATCGTTGATCGGCAGTCCGGCGCTGATGAAGGATTGTCCGTGGTGAAGGGAGTCGATGAGGCCGTTGGGGTCCCATGACTTGATGATCGCTGTGCGCAACACGATCGAATCTAATTCGCTGCGAGAGGTGTTGAAAGCGATCTCGATGCCAGCTGATGCATCGTGACTCTGTGTCCATCGCAGTTCGTCGAATCGCTCGATTGCGGGGATCATTTCTCCGGTAGCGGGTTGCACGATGTCGAGTTGACCGGTTCGCAGTGTTGTTATGCGTATTTGGGGATCTTCGATGATGGCGACATCGATGCCGTCGAGCAGCGGAAGTCCGGGGATGAAATAATGTCGGTTTGCTCTGAAGCGCATTCGACCGCGTTCGAAGGAATCGAGGATCCATGGTCCGGTGCCAATCGTCGGCCCTTGAGTTAAGTCGCCGTTGAGACTGACAACCTCGGGTGCAACAATCGCGAATCGGGCGTCGGCGAGTTTGGCGAGAATTTCTGCGTCCGGTAGGGTTAGTCGGATCTCTACGGTATTGGAACCCGTGGATTTTGCTTCAGCGATGGTGTTAACGAGATGCGAATTCGGGGTGGTCGGATCGCTAAGCCGATCGATGCTGTAAACCACGTCATCGATTGTCAACCCTCGTCCTAACTGTGGATTTGATTGATGCCATTGGACGTTTGGCCTGATTTTTATCGATAGCGTTCCTTCGTTGTCGAATTCCCAGCTTTCACAAAGGTCGCAGATTATTTCGTGTGCGGACGTCGAGGCGTGGGGATCGTACCGTGTACCAAGATCGGTCGCGCCGTAGTGCGGTTCGTTGGGCTCTAACCAGCGGTAACGGAAGAGTCTTGAGTAGGTGATGCCTGGACCCCATCCGGCCAGTATCGGTGAGACCGATTTGTGGATATCTTGGTGTGGCGCGGGTTGTGGGACAGCGGTTTTGATGGTGCCTCCGACGAGTCCTGTTACCGGCAAGGGTTCTGTGGGTCCCTCTGGAACATGTGTGGGCGATGCGGTTATCTGAGGTTCGGAGGTAGGAGTTGCCGTTGGTGGCGGAACCGTTGGAGGCACGGGCGTTGAGGTCGGATCTGGAGTGGGTTCCGGTGTGTTCGTCGGTAGGTCAGCAGACGATGTTGGGGTCGCGGTTGGAGGTGGAGGTGTTGGTGTTTCCGCTGTTGGAGTCGCTGTGGGTTCGACGGTGGGAGCGGGCGCTTGGGTTGGAGTTTCGGTGGGTATCGGCGTTGATATCGCTGTATTGGTTGGCGCGGGCGTGGGTATGGGCGTGGCGGTTGGTTGCGGGATCGCCGTTGGGACGCGCGTGCTAGTGGGTGCGAGAACGGTCAGACTTCTCGGTGTGGGCGTAGGTTCATCGGTTTGGCAAGCAAGAGCGAACCACATCGTGCAGATCGCCAAGCATCCGTTGCCGACGCGCAAGAGCAGCTTCGTTTTCAACGGTTCGCCTGTCTGAACCAATCGACGGTCTTACAAAGTCCGTCTTCGAAGGTTGTGGATGCTTGCCAACCCAGATCGTGTTCTGCGGCGTTGACATCTAACCAGATTTTCCGTATGTCGCCGGCGCGTGGCGGTCCGTATTTCGCAGATGCATCGGTTGGGACCAATCGGGCGAGTTGTTGATGTATCTGGTTGACGGAAACTCCGTATCCGGTTCCGATGTTGTACGGGCCGGAAAGGCCGGATCGGGCGACGGCCATCACGCCGTCGATGAAGTCGGCGACGTAGATGTAGTCGCGTTCGTCGTTGCCGTCGCCGAAAATTGTGACTTGGCGTCCGTCGAGCATAGCTTGTGAGAATATGGCGATTACGCCGGCTTCTCCGTGCGGGTTTTGTCGGGGACCGTATACGTTGGCGGGTCGGACGATGCCGTAGTTGAGTCGGTAGAGATGGCCATAGACTCGGAGGTAGTTTTCGACTGCGAGTTTGGAGGCGCCGTATGGGGAGAGCGGTTCAGCGGTCATACTCTCGCTCGCCGGCAAGGACGTGATCTGGACGTCGCCGTAGATGGCGCCGCCGGTCGAGAGGTAAATGAAACGGGGCGATCCGTCCAGTTTTCGCGCGGCTTCGAGGAGGTTGAGCGACCCGTTGACGTTTACGTTGACGTCGAGCATCGGGTCTTTTGCGGATACTGAGACGCTGGCTTGGGCGGCTAGGTGGTAGATGGCTTTGGGGTTGAGGTCTTTGATGAGGTCGGGGATGCTGGGATCGCAGATGTCGATTTCGATGAAATCGGCGGCTGGGTTGAGGTAGTCGGTCGTGGCTGTTTCGAGGCTATCGATCACGTAGACCTTGTCGTGTTGTGCTACTAGGGCATCGACCAAGTGGCTGCCGATGAATCCTGCGCCTCCGGTCACCAGAACGGTGCCGGATTCGCGATGTAAATGTTGATTCGGGTCGTTCAAAACCGGAAAGAGGGTGCCGCGGGATGCTTCTGGTTAATGAGACGAAAGTGGTGCCGAGATGGTTTCAAATGCATCAGATTTCAATTATGCGTCAGTCGTGGTTGAGAACTGGGTAGGAGTTTGGTCAGGTTGAAGTTGAATGGATAGAATCGGCTTGGATCGGCCCACGTTAGATTCGGAGTTGCACTACATGCCTGATGTCAGATTGATCGCCTCACGCCACTCGGCTTTTTATAGTCCGTTGATTTCCTTGATTGCCGGGGGATTCCTTGAAAAAGAGGGGCTATCTGCGACCTACACACCAGCCGCGCCGGGACAGAACTCGGCAATCGAAGTAGCAGAGGGCAGGGCGGACATTGGGCAGTCGGCGGTTTCGGGCAGCTGGGGTGCGCTTGATGCTGGTCAGAAACCGCTGGTGGCTCATTTTGCACAGATCAACGCGTTTGATGGTTTCATTGTCGCGGCTCGCGAAGCTGATCCCGACTTCCAATGGGAGAAGTTGCTGGTTTCGAAGTTCTTGTATGTCCATGGCGGTCAGCCGGAAGCCATGCTGCGATACGGGTTGGATCGGGTGGGCATCGATCTGTCGGATATCGACGGTATCGCGTCATCGGGTGGCGACGAGATGATGGAGCAGTGGCGCAATGGCGAGGGCGATTATTTCCATGAGCAGGGAGCCTTTCCTCAGCAGTTGGAGCACGCGGGTATCGGGCACATTGTCGGTTCGATCGGCGAGATTGTGGGTCCGACGGCGTTCAGCAGTTTGGTTGCGAGGTGGGACTATCTCGATACTGATAAAGCGAAGGCGGTGGCGAAGGCGTACCGCGCATCTCGAAATTGGGTCAACACGGCCGATCCGATGGAGGTTGCGGAGGCTGAGGAGCCTTTCTTCCCGGGTATGGCGGTTGAAGCGACGGCGTCGGCGGTGGCTTACTACCAGAAGTTAGGGAACTGGGGCGGAGATATCGCGATCCCGCGTGATCTGTATGATTCGGCGCTGGATGTGTTTGAGCATTCAGGGATGGTTGGCAGTCGTCATCCGTACGAGGATGTTGTGGTGTCGCCACCGGGGGGTTAGACGATCGTAGGGATGTGTTTAATTGATCTGCGGGGTTTGATCGCAGATTCGTATTTAGTCGACGGGCGGGGGCACCTTTGGCCTCTCCTTCCCCTTTAACGAAGGAGAGGCTGAGGTTACCGCCCTCGCCCTGAAGATGGGGTCGATGGGTTTCGCGATGGAAACCCTGCCCGTTCCCGGATAACCGGGAACTCCCACCTTGCCACGGCCTCCGCTGCAGGCGAAGGTTTGCAAGGCGGGCGGACATTCGCCGCGCTTGGAGATGCAAGACCGCTAGCTACCCGTACCAGCCGTGCCCGCCGTCGCCAGACCGGCGGGTCTGGCGACGTTGGAACTATGTTCTCGCCGTCCTCCGTTTCCCGGTTCCTCCCGGGCTCGCTCTGTAGCCTCCCCCACGGTGGTTGTGCACAAGTCTCGAAGAGGCGGGGGTCATTCTCGTGGATGGAGATTCGCCAGATGTACCTCGGGAATCCGGAGTGCAAAGCGCGATAGCTCTACGACGACGTTGATGAGGGGTTCGTAGCGGGTGTAAATTAAGCCAATGCGGTGTAGTGACAACGGATTGCGAGTTTACGCTTGAACCCAAAGAACCTGTTGGTCGGTTCGATTGTGGTGTTAATGGTTGCGTTGTTTTTGGCGTTGGTAATTGTTGTTTTTCGAGGCGGGGTAGACGATGTCGCGGAGGTTGCCGAAGCGCCAGTTGGGTTTTCAGCGGAAGTTTCAACGGCTACGGCGACTCCGAAGGCGGGTGGTGAAGGTGATATTGTTTCGGTTTTTACGTCTGCCGCGGATGCTACGGCGACACCGTCGGCAACGGCTACCGTTTCAGCTACGGCAACGACAGTGACCGCGGCTTTGGAACCGACCGTAGCTTCACCAACCCCAACATCGACGCGAGTCCCGACCGCGATGCCGACTCCGACCACTACGCCGACCCCGACCCTTGCACCGACTTCGACCCCGACACCGACTCCAACTTTCACACCGACTCCAACCACTGAACCGACTCTTACGGCGACACCTTTACCCGCTGCGACGTTGGAACCTACAGCGACACCTTTACCCACCGCGACGCTGGAACCTACGCCTACGCCGTTGCCCACCGCGACGCTGGAACCTACGCCGACGCCGTTGCCCACCTCGACGCTGGAACCTACGCCGACGCCGTTGCCCACTGCGACGCTGGAACCTACGCCGACGCCGTTGCCCACTGCGACGCCGACGCCGACACCGACTTCGACACCTGCACGTCGAGACGGGGAGACGACAGTTGAAGTGTCGGTTGGGATCGCGATTGGCCCCCTGCCGACGCCACCGGTCACGCCAACCGTGACGTTATCTGGCGCGGTTGCGGTCATAGACGTATCGCAAATCGACGGTTGCCACGAACTTACTGGGCATTGTCGACCGTTGGAGTACCATCCATCGATTCAAATATCGATACCTTGCGGCGGCAAGCGGGTCGTACTAACAGAAGTTCGCGCCGGGGGAGAGGAAGTTGTCGGGATGTGTTCTCCGAGGATTTCGGTCGTTCCGGAAGCGCAGACCGGTGAATTGCGTGAGATTGAAGAATCGGCTGCCGGGATCGTAGCTCTGGGCGACACGGTTAAGCGGGGGCGTCTGTTCGCTCGGGTGGTGAGCATTGAACGTGGTCCAGTCCCCGGAGATTCCTATTGTGGTGTAACGCCAGAGACAATTGACTGTGTGAACGTTGGGATTGAGATCACCAACGTAGGTGCGGATACTTGGGCGTTCGACGACGATGATTTCGATGTAACGGGATTCGACAGAGAGTCATATGTGGATATTGGGGCTGGGATTCCAAGTGTCAGATATAAGCGACGCGACTACGTTCTGCAGAGCGGCGAACGTTTGCTCGCGAGCATTCCGCGACGGGTGCCTCGTGACCCGGATGAGTTGCGGTTAGAGTATCGCGGCGAAGAGTCGATGTCGTTCTCGCTCCGCAGTGGTGAGGAATGGTCTAGCGAGTCGGGTGACGTTGTAACGAGTGCAGATGGCCGCACCAAGGTGGTGTTGGAGCACTTGGTCAATTGCGGATTGGAATTCGTGTACGTGGAACGTGTCACGCGCGATATCGGGGGGACGAACCTTGGGCATCAAGACGAAGTCGCGCGTTGCGATCCGAATGCGGTGACGGTCTCTGAAGAGGATCTGGAGGTCTTGAGGGGCGAAGTCGATTCGGATTTTGGTCGGCTTTCGGCTCCGGTACCGTACCGAGAGACGTACAAGGACGCATCGCAGACGTTCCGAGTCGTGGCGGTTTCGCGTGGCGTTGAAGGTGAGCGATGCGGCAACGGGTATGCGCCGGAGGTGCAGGTATGCGTTGCTGTCGAGTTTGAGATCACGAATTTGAAGGCGTCGGATCGACGGTTGTATCAGCCGTATACTCAACAACTTTCGTATTCGAATCCCAATTTCGAGTTGGTTGGGACCAGCGGTGTCGCTTACAGCGAAGGTGCTTCAGATCCGGGAATATCGCCTTACGGCGAGGACTACATCAAGGTTTATCCGGGGAAGCGTTTGACGACACGGATCGTTCGATACGTCCGAACGCACGAAGAAGCCGAGCTGCTGGTGTACTCGCATCGGGACCGACAGTTAGCGTTTAGGTTGGTCGAGGACTCGCCTTCAGACACTCCGTCGGACGCGACGGGGTCGCGTGTGTTGATCGGTTCGGCTGGGGGTTCGATGGAGCGCGCGGCTCCATTGGGCGAGGCGGTGTTCATTCAAGGGCTCGTTGTCAAAATTGCCGAAGTCGAGCGCGGGTGGTTGCCTGACGACGATTGCTGTAGCGACCCGATCCCAGACATGTTGTTTCTGCGTGAAGAGGACAACGTGTTGAGGAGCGCAAATAGCGCATCGGACGGTTTTTTCTTGAACTACCGTAGCCCGTATTACAAGTTGGTGCGCGAAGAAACCGAGTATGTACGAGTAGTCATCGAAGCAGAGAGCGTGGTCCCGATAGAGACGAGCGTGGATTTCGATACGGGCCGGATATTTTTGGTTGACGAGGATCGACGCATTTTCGCACGGAGTTTTTATCCGCAATCCGAGAACCAATTGAGGATTGGGCGCGGGCATTTGCCTCCTTTGCGTACGTTCCTGTTTTTGAGACAAGACTCTAGGAGCGCGTCGGTATATGGCGGTGGAAAAGCTACGGAGGAAATGGCGTGGATGATCCCCAAGAACGCACGTGGATTGACGGCGGTTTATGTTCCGTACGAATTCGAGATCGGTGCATTCTTGGCGTTGGAACGGACCGCGCCGCCGCCGCAAGTCGTCGAAGCTGCGGTTCCGCAATGGATCGAGGCCGCTGTACCGGCCGCGAATTCTTCTCCGACGAATCCGGTACCGATCGGCAAAGGCGCGCGCTACGCACCGGGGTTTGCCGTTCGCGTTTTGGAAGTGGATCGTTTACCTTCGCCATGCGCGGAGAATTCGTCGCCGATCGATGGTGGTGGGTGTTTGGACGTGGAAGTCGAATTCCATATCGAACCGAGTGAATTCCGCTACATCATGTTAGGCGCGGCGGGTTTTGGCTTTTTGAAAGTTGGGCGAGAAACAATTGCTGAGCAAGGATTGACGAGAGAAAGCTACATGAACGTTTCGCCGGATTTCGAATCGTTTTTGGATTGGGCCGAGATCAAAGAGCGCGGATCGTTGAAGGCGAGTTACAAAGCGGAAATCGATGCAGGTTGGAGCGACGGAATAGTGTTTTTCCGTCCGTACCATCGGTTTCCCGCGGCCTTTCTGTCGATTGAGACATCAACGATTGAACCAACGACGGATGTGTCGTCATCGGATGATTTGGAGGTTGATCGAGCGGAAGGGGTAGAGTCAGGCGGTATCGAAATCGGGATTGACGCGTACTTGCGCAATGAGGCCCCCGTGCTTCATGCCGAAGTTGAGAGCTTCATTGGGGAGTTCGCAATCGCCTGTGCTGCGTACGCGTTGCGCCCAAATTATGACCAGAGCGGTTGGGTGTATAGCGTCCTTCAAGATCTGCGTCGCACAAGAGTTTCCGAAGCGGCGCCAGCGTATGGCATAAACGACGACCAAGTTGGAAGTTTCGAGGCTTGTGGACGGTCTTTTCCGAAAACTTCTGATTTGGTGGTCCGCAATTATCTGCGCGGGACAGCAGCGTTTATGTGTGAAAACGCGGCCACCGGTGAATCAGGTGCCTCGTCAAGTTGGGCAATCAAGATTGGCGAGGTGTTGATTGGTGAGATGTCGGAAGAATCGCGGATTTCTCTACGGCATTTTCAGGATCTGGTGGGTATTTGCGACTGGATAGTCAACGCAAGCGAACGCGGATTTGACGATCTCGCCGCCACATCGGACCCATCCGAGATTACATCAGGTGAAATTGGCAACCGGTCTTTATTTGCTACGATCGCGCAGCAAATATCGCGACGGGAGTTTCATCCGTCGATTTTCTTGGGATGATCTGAGGAGCAACTGACTAACGAGAAATCTCATCGACGACGTTGATGAGGGGTTCGCCGCGGGTTAGGCGGTCTAGGTTTTGGGCTACGGTTTGGGCTCGTCGGGCGCCGGTTCCGTAGGTGGCGCCGGAGTGATGGGGGACCATGATGATGTTGTCGAGTTCCCAGAAGGGGCAATCGGAAGGTCGGGGAGCGTCGTCGGGGCCTTCGGGGTATTGGTACCAGGTGTCGATGGCGGCGCCGGCGATGGTGCGGTTTTTGAGGGCGTCGTAGAGGGCTTGTTCGTTGACGATGTGGCCGCGTGCGGGGTTGATGATGTAGGCGGTGGGTTTCATCAGCGAGAGTTCGTGGGTGCCGATTAGTCCTTGGGTGGCAGGTCCTAGGGGAGTTGAGATTAGGACGAAGTCGGCTTCGGATAGGACGTATTCTCGGGCGTGTTTGCCGCCTCCGATGTATTCGGCGCCGTAGAGTTCTCCGGATGCTCGGTCAGCGCGTCCGGCGGCGATGACGGGCATTTCGTAGGCTTGGGCGAGCCTGGCCACTCGGCGTCCGATGGCGCCGAATCCGACGACTCCGAAGGTTCGGCCCATGAGTTCGCGGTAGGAGCCGTGTCTCCCGGGCCACATCTCCCATGATCCGGCGCGGAATGTGCGTTCGGCTTTGAAGAGTTCATGATCGAGCGCGACGGCGACCGTGATGACCCATTCGGCGATTGGGGCTTCGTGGTGGTAGGCGTTAGCGACGGTGCATCCGGCGGGGACGGCTTCGGGATCGATGCGGTCGTAACCAGCGGCGGCGATGAGGATGGCTTTTAGAGAGTCGGCGGTGGCTCCCATTTCCTTGGTGAAGTCGGTGCCGATGTAGACGTCGGCACCGATCAGGGAGTCGGGCGAGGGTTTGTTGTCGACAAATTCGGTGTAGACCCATTCGACCGGTTCGGTGACGGGGAAGGGCGCGACGTTGGGGTCCGCGTTGTGACGGCGGTTTACGACTACGCGGAGTTTGTTGGGCATTGGGTGGGGTGCTTCGCAGGTAGGCAAGTTCGTTGTTGTCCCGCCATCGCTTGGCCGGCGGGTGTGCCCTCACCCTAACCCTCTCCCGCCGAGCGGGAGAGGGGATATCGGTTCCGGCCGAGTGGGAGAGGGGATTCCAGTTCCCGCCAAGTGGGGCGAGGGAACACCAATTCCCGCCCAGCGGAAGAGGGGTCATCAGTGGCTGAAGAAGGAACGTCTTCAGAGGGGTGATTGAGCCTTAGAAGGCAGGTTTGCCAGAGGACCAGTTCCAGTTGTCGGATGGCCAGACGTTTCGGCCTCGGCGGGCGCCCATGGTACCGGCCATTGATGCGTCGCGGCGTTCTTCGTCATACCAGTCGGCTACGGTGTCGCGCCACTGTTTGATGTGCGGCGTTGCGACGTGGTAGTCGAATGCGGCGGCGTTGACGTAGACCTCGTAGAGGTAGAGTTCGGTTGGGTCGTCGACGTTCTGGTAGACGTCGAAGCGTAGGCACCCGGGCTCTTCGTGGGTTGATCCAATGCCGTCGAGCGCCACTGCGGCGATGAAGTCGTCGACTTTGTCGGCTTGGACGTATTGTGGTGCGTGGATGACGTGGAGGGTGCCGGTTTGGAAGGCGGGGTCGTCGACCGCTCCGGGTCGGTAGGCGTCCCAGTCGGCGGGGCCTGCAGGGTAAACGGAGCGGCAGAAGGAGACTTCGGGCGGTTCTGCGAACATGTCGGCGGAGGCGTCGCGCCACTGGTGGAAGTGGTAGGCCATCGTGTGGTATTGGAAGGCGGCTTCGTCTTCGTAGACCTCGCAGAAGGCGAACTTGGTGGGGTCTTCGTCGTCTTGGATGATGTCGAAGCGGTAGCAGTTGGGCTCGCCAAGGACGGAGCCTACGCCATCGCCGATCGAGGCTTCGATGAAGTCGTCGATGCGGTCATCTTTGACCTTGAGTCTCACCATGAGGATGTACATCGTTATCTCCTGATTGGGTGTGTTGGCTTGGTTGCCGATATGGAGTATATCGCGGAGATGAGAGGGAAAACGTAGTCGACGACGTCCAAAAGTTTCGGTCTGGAACGGTCAGGAGTCGGTAGAGTGGTCAGATTGCGATTCGTTATCTCGTCCGCGGAGTATTCGGATCAATGCTGAACCAACTGGGTAGCTGAGCGCAGCACCCAATCCTAAGAACCAACCCATTGCTGGCTCGCCCAATAATACGGCCAGCAAACCACCTGCGATTACGACGATTATCGTGGCCAGGCGATATGCAGCGGCCCATTTCAAGTTGTAGTTGAGGGCATCAGATCCGCGCTTTTCAATTTCCCGTTGGTGAGCGGTTGAATTCAGCCATTCACGAAAGGTATCCTGAGCTGCGCTGGGGACGATGCGTTCGTATTGTTCAAGGATATGTGGAGGCGGCCCTTGCCAAGAGTAGCTGACCGACTGGCTCGCGATAATCGTGACGGAATCTTCGTCTTCAGAGACGGGTGAAGGTGATTCCGGCGAAGGCTCGTCAGGTGTCAAGATTGTTCGATTTCGTCCGCCAACTGCCGACGTTGATCTTCGGGCAACGCGTCGATTCGCGCCTGCAATACGCGGCTCAAATCAGCCCCCATGCGTCGCCAAGTTTGATTCCAAACGAAGTTGACTGTCTCGTCTGAACTCATTCCTGTGTCAAACGCCGCGCGCACATCGTCTTCACTCCACATCTCTATCTCCATTTGAAGCATGAAGGCATCGTTGGGGTGCATTGACAACATGCGATTGACGATCGGATACGGTGAAACGAAAGTCGGTTGACGACGCTGAATCCCGTTGCGGCGGGATCGGATTTTAGCGAGGAACTTCATATGCATCTTGTGCATCTTACCGTACCAGCGGTACCAGGTTTAGTCAACGGTTAGACGACTAACGACGGTGTTGGTTGGTTCGGTTTTGCGGATATCCTCCGGGTGTCGCTCCGTTCCACGCCCTCGCTCAGCGAAGGGGAAGTTAGGTTAACCCCGCCCGATGTAGAGCTGCTGGTTGGGGATTACTATGGCTTCGAGCATGTTGACGTCTGGGGGGAGGGTGGCCATTAGGAGGGCGGTTCGGGCGATGTTTTCGACGTCCATCATGGGTTCGGGGCCTTCGTCTCGGCCGGAGCCGGATCTTGCGTCGGCGCGTCGTTCGACCATGGTGTTGCCGGGGTGAAGGGCGCCGACAGAGATGTTGATGTCTCGTCCTTCGATGGCTGCTGATTGGGTGAGGCCCCAGACGGCGTGTTTGCTGGTGGTGTAGGCGGCGGCGGAGTGTCGGGATCGTTGGGCGGCGATGGAACCGATGTTGATGATGCGTCCGCCTCTTTGGGGTCGCATGATTTTGAAGGCTTGTTTGGTGCAGTAGAACATGCCGGAGACGTTGGTGTTCATGACGCGGAGCCATTTTTCGGCGCTGAGAGTCTCGATAGGGTCTCCTTCAATCAAGCCGGAATTGTTTACGAGGATGTCGAGGCGTCCGTGGGCGTTCATGACGGATTCGAAGACTACGGCGACGCTATCTTCGTCGGTGACGTCCATGGATAGGGCGGTGACGGTGCTACCTGATTCGGCTGATAACTCGTCGGCGGTTGCTCGTAGACGCTCGATGTTGCGTGCCGCGATGGTTACGTTGGCGCCGTTGTTGGCGAAGATGCGGGCGATGCCTTTTCCGATGCCAGTGCCTCCACCGGTTACGAGTGCGATTTTGCCTTCTAGGGATTCGGTGCTCAAGGGTTCTCCTCCGAGTTAGGTCTGTGGTGTCTCGTTTTTGCCTGGTTTTGACAGGAAAGATGTGATGAGGGCTAAGGCTACTATGCCAGTTGCGGCGAGGTACGCGTACTTCCAGCCGTCCATGAATGCGAACCCGGCCTCGGGAATGTGCTCGAGATCGGCGAGGGGTATGTCGAAGCCTCGGGCGATCATGACTCCGGCGATGATTGCGGTGATGATTGCTTGACCGGAGACGTTCCCGAGGTTGCGAGTGAGGTTGATGATTGCGCTTACAAGCCCGTACGACGAGCTCGGTACAGAGCCCATGGTGGCGCTGGCGTTGGGTGCGGACCATGCGCCCATTGCGAGGCCGTTGATGAGGACGACGATGGCGATGTAAATGAGGTTAGAGGTGTCGTTCAGCGTGGCAAGTGCGATGCCGGTTAGGACGAGGAAGAAGAAACCGCCCATCATGAACGGTCGGACACCGTAGCGGTCGGAGAGTCGACCGAATACTTGTGCTCCGATGCCCATTCCGACAGCCATCATCAGCATGACGCCGGAGGCGAGAATTTCCGGCCACCCACGGAAGGCGACGAGGTAGATTGGCAGTACGAATAGGGTTGCAGATGAACGCATGAATGCCAAGTATCGGGTGATGATGGAGTATTTGAAGACGCTGATTTTGAAGAGCCTGAGGTCGACCATCGGGTATGGAGTTTTGAGCTGCCACCAGACGAAGACGATGAGGGTGGCGATGCCGGTGAATGCTCCGCTGATGATTATGGGCGAACCCCAATCGAGGGCGAATGGGTTGGTGATGGTGAGGATGATGATCGCGGTTGCTACGGCGGACAGGACGGCTCCGAGCCAGTCGTAGGGCGGGCGTTTTTCTCCGGAGAAGGATCCGATGCGTTCGTCTTTGAGGATGTAGAAGCCCCAGAAAAAGGCTACGGCGGTTGGGATGGCCATGAAGATGAAGAGGGCTTGCCATGGTAGGAATTGAAGTGTCACGCCGGACACTACGGTCCCGGCCGCTCCTCCGATGGCGACGGCGGTGGTTTGGCTTCCCAATGCTTTCCCGCGTTCGTTGGCGGGAAATACCGATGTTGTGATGGCTGTGGAAACGGATTGGCCCATGGAACTTCCGATGGACATGATGACGCGGGTGACGATGAGGAATGTGAGGCTGGTGGCAAATGCGCACGCGATGGCTCCTCCGCCGAAGAGGGCCATGCCGATGAGGTGGAACTTTTTGCGTCCGATCATGTCGGCGACTTTGCCGAGTGGGACCATCAGGGTGCTAATGGTGAGGGATTGTGCGATGATGAGCAGGGATGCTTCTTTGAATGTGATTCCGAAGTCTTCGGCGATGGCGGGCAGTGCGAGGAAGATGATGCTGAAGCTCATCACCATGGTGACGAGGGAGAGTCCTACGGCCCAAAAGGCGCGCCACTTGTACCAGGCGTTTTCGGGAGCGCCGGGATCCCACACTGGAGTTGCTCGCGCAGATGCTGCGGTGTCTTGGGTGCTGGCCATCAGAGGATACGACACGCAAAAGGTTGCGAGTCGAATGACATTAGAGTATCGCGCAAGGTGTGCGACGCCGATGCGGGATCAGCAACGACGTCCTCGATTGGACGATTTCAATGCACGTCCATGCGCTTGAGGCGCCAGACGGTGGCGACGTTGGAGAGAATGATGACGGCTATTAGGGCGATGATGGCGTATTCGATGGGAGGAAGTTGATTGGAACCAGATTTTGGTGCGTCAACGAGAGTGGAGCTCAGCTGTTGCATGATGGATAGGGTGTTCCCACTGATGCTGACGTATTTTAGGCCGGGGATAGCGGAGGAGATGAGGGCTTCGAAACCGAAGACATAGACAATGCCGAAGACGACGGCTCGGGTTGTGAGGGTGCCGACGAATGCGAAGAGTGAGACAAATGCGAGAGCGCCGACAATCATGCCGAAGGCGCCGACGATCGCCGCTGAGTAAGCGTCGTCGTCAAAAATGAGGATCACGGAGACGAACATGCTGATGGCCATGGGTATGGCGACGATGGCTGCGGCTGCGAGCATCTTGGGCATCGCGATTTGCCAGCGGGAGATGGGGGAGAGCATGAGGTTGGTGAGGGTTCGGTCTTCGATTTCGTCGGCGAAGGCTGGCGCGGCAACGATTAGTGCGATCAGGGGAAGCCCGGTGTTGGTGATGAGGCCTTGGATGAAACCTTGAGACACTTCGCCGTCCCAATCGGTGTTGAGGATTTCGGCAATGATCGCGATGACGAGTGGGATTGCGGCGAGAAGCAGCAAGATAGCAACTCGGCGGATCGACATCGATTGTCGAAGCGCGAGGATGAAGATAGTTTCTGCGATGGTGCCCATCAGCCTTCGACCAGGTAAGAGAAGACGCTCTCTAGTGAGTCATCGATTGGTTGGACTCGAGTGAGTCGGGTGTTGTGTTGTTGCGCGAGAGCCGGCAAATCGAGTTGAAGGACGGCGACGTTGGTTGTTAGGACCACTATTGAGCCGTCGGGATCGAACTGTATCGATTGGACGGCAGGTTGTTTGGCGAGTTCGCCGCCGAGTAGTTTGGGGTCGGAACACTCGATCTTGACGTGGTATGGGCGGTCGTCAAGGGCGGCGCGGATGGCGTGGAAATCGCCTTGTGCGGCCAACTTGCCATTGACGACGAGGACAACGCTGTCGCTGACGTCTTCAACCTCTTCCAAGATGTGCGAGGAGATGATGACCGATCGGCCTTCCTCGGCAGTCTGGTGGAGGATTTCTTGGAATCGAAGGCGTTGGGTTGGATCGGCGCCATTTAGAGGTTCGTCGAGGATTAACAGTTCTGGGTCGCCGACGAGCGCCGCGGCTAATCGGATGCGTTGGCGCATCCCTCGGGAGTAGGTGGAGATTTTGCGGTCGAGGGCGAACGACATGTCGACCCGTTCGATAGCTAGTCGGAGGTGGCTCTCTTCGCGCCGGAGGTCTTTGAGCCGGGCAGACAGTCGGACGTATTCGAGGCCGGTCATGAATTCGTATGCCGACTCGTTCTCGGTCATGATTCCGATGCGTTTATAGACGTTGTGGTCGGTGCGCGGATCGGTTCCGAGGAGCCGCACTTCGCCTTCGGAGGTTGAGTAGAGGCCGCACATCATGCGTAGGAGGGTTGTTTTACCTGCGCCGTTGGGGCCGAGTAGGCCAGTGATGCCCGATCCGATGGTTAGGGTGATATCGCTGACGGCGACGACGTTGCCGAACCATTTCGACACGGAATCTAACGACACGATGGTGCCGTTGCTGGTATTGGTGGTTGTCTCGGGTTGGGTTTGCACGCGGTTATCTCTGCCTGGAATAGAAGCGCCATGTTGCGAAGATCGATCCGGCGGTGAGGAGGGTTATCCAAGCGATTGGTATCGAGACGTTCAAATCGTTTGATTCGCTGTAGGTACCGAAAAATATCGAAGGGATGACGTTGGAATTCAAGTCGATTAAATTGACTAGTCCGACTAGATTTTCTGTAAGACCTCCGGGCTCAAACAGTCCGATGATTAGTTCGGCGAATGTCGAGATCATGATCGTGCCAACGACGATGAGAGTTGCGATCATGCGGCGGTCGGTCATGGAGCTGATGGCGATGGTGATTGATGTTGTGAAAATGGCGAAAACAATGCCATTGCCGACGAATCGGGGAACGTCCAGCCAGTTGTCTTGGGCGTGGCCGAGTGAATCTGCGACGCCAAATAAGAGCCCGATCCAGTAGGTGATGTGTGGCAGCACGGACGCGGCGAGGAGGAGCATGAACAGAGCGCACCATCTTGCACCTAGGTAGTCGAACATGGTGATGGGTCGGACGAAGTAAAGATGGATGACGCGGTTTCGCCGATCTGGACATACGAGTTCGGGGCCGACAAATGCGCCGAATATGAGGATCATGAATGAAATTACGGCTGTCAGTTCCAGATGGCCAGGCAAGTCGACGGGTAACGCGCCCTCGGTTTCGTCGACGTCGAAGCCGAATTGTTCGAAAAAGGCGCCGATGGCGGCAAAGACGAGGCCGGTGGCGATTGTCGGGGAGAGAACCAACCACGGGAGGAATTTGGCCCATCCGCCACGGCCGATTCCCATGCCGTTTTTGACGCCGTCCCAGAAGATGGTCTGCCAGGCGCGGCTGCGGCCTTCGCGCTCGCCTGCGTATGACTGGTATCCGATGTCGAATACGGTTCCGGTGCGTTCTGTTTGGTCGGTGGTCACGGGTTAGTTGGTTCGGAAAAGGTCGATGAGGCCGCGTTGGCGCGGGCCCATGCGGACAAGCCGGGCTTCGGATGCGACCAGGGAGTCGCGGATGGCGTCGAATTTGGCATCATCTACGTCGGGTATCGAGATTGCGACGCCTTCCGACGTATGTTCGATGTCGCGATCGGCTAGCTCAGCCGTGAATCGGTCGCGGTTGTTGGCGACCTCGACGTATATGAACTCGGTCTCTTCGGTGAGGGATGCGACGTCGGAGGATTCTTTGACACGTCCAGCATCCAAGAGGACGATGTTGTCGCAGGTTCGTTCCACGTCCTGCATGAGATGGGTAGAGAGAACGACGCTGATGCCGAACTCGCGAGCGATACGTCGAATGAGGTTCAGCATCTCGGTGCGGCCCGTGGGGTCGAGGCCGGCGGTTGGTTCGTCGAGGAGGATCAGGACGGGGTCGTGGACCAGAGTTTGGGCAAGTTTTACGCGTTGCTTCATTCCGGTGGAGTAACCGCCGATAGGGCGGTATCGCTCTTCGAAGAGTCCGACGTGGCGGAGAGTATCGGCGGCGAGGGCGCGGGAGCGTGATGGCGGGATTCCGCTGACTTCTGCCATGTGGGTGAGGAAGTTGGCAGCGGATTGGTTCGGCGGCAGGCAGTCGTGTTCGGGCATGTAGCCGATGCGGGTGCGTGCCGTGGTGTTGCGGGCGTCGGCGCCCATGACGAGCGCGGAGCCTGATGTGGCGTCGGTGAGGCCTAGGAAGATGCGGATGGCAGTGCTTTTGCCCGCGCCGTTAGGGCCGAGGAGGCCGGTGATGCCAGGTCCGACGGAGAAAGAGGCCGAATCTAAGGCTTGGACGGATCCGTAGAGCTTTGTGAGGTCGCGGGCTTCGAGTAAAGGTCGATCTTGGTTTAAAAAGGTCACGATCAGCGACAGTAAAGTTCGATAGGTTGGTTAGCTATACGTCGAGCCTGTAAAACTCGATTGCGGTGTTGCCGAAGATGTAGTCGGATTGCTCTTGGGGGAGGTTTTTGAGCATGTCTCGGACGGCGTTGGCCCAGTTGGGGTAGGTGGTGCCTTGGGTCGAGACGGGCCAGTCAGAGCCGAACATTAGTCGGTCGACGCCGAACATTCCGATGACGTGGTGGACGTAGGGCAGGAGGTCGGCGTTGGTCCAGTTGTCCATGTCGGCTTCGGTAGTCATTCCGGAGACTTTGCAGCGCATGTCGTTGATGGATGCTACGTCGCGTAAGCGGGTGAGCCAGGGCTCGATTTCGCGTTCTTTGATGTTGGGTTTCGCGATGTGGTCGATGACGGCGCGGAGGTCTGGGACGTGCTCCATTATGCGCGGGACGAATGGGAGATTCCAAGGTCGGACGAGGAAGTCGTAGCAGAGGTCGCGGCGCTCGACTTCTTTCAATCCTTGGATGGGCGCGTCCCCGGCGAGCCAACCGTGGTCTTCGTCCATCTCCCAAAGGTGTCGAACTCCCTTGAAGTATGGGTTTTTTTGGAGTTCGTCGAGAGTTTCGCCGACGTTAGGGTCGCTCAGGTCGACCCAGCCGACGACGCCGGCGACGAAGTCAGTATTTTCGGCGATTTCAAGGCACCATCGTGTCTCTTCGACCGACGCGTCGGCTTGGACGATGACGGTTTTATCGACGCCGGCCTCGGCGATGAGGGGGCGCAACTCATTTGGGCCGTAATTGACCCGTATCGGACTGCCTTCGGGCATCCAGTCGTAGGGTCGTAGGTCTAGGTCCCAGAAGTGGTGGTGGCTATCGACTACGGTCATGGTTTGGTCTTGGCGGGGGCCCTCACCCTAACCCTCTCCCGCCAAACGGGAGAGGGGATGATCGTACTGACGTTCTTTCGCCTAGTCGGAAAGACAATGAAGGTAGCGGCTGGTGAGGTGGGTTGGTGACGCTGCCGATGGTCTCGTTCAGCGTGCGATTGTGCCGATGGCGGGTTCGCCTCGGGTCGCGGTGCCGTGGCTTCCGGCGAAGTTGGCGTCGCCGAGCCAGAGGACGCCGTCTTTCTTGGAGAGGCCGTGGATGAAGGGATCCTCGGGGCCCATGACGATGCGATCCATCTCGGCGCCAGTCTCTTTGTTGTAGAGCACCACGACGTTGTCGGTGGTGTGTGCACACCAGATGCCGTCGTCGCCTTCTAGTGCCATGCCGTGCAGTCGCTCAAGCTCGACCTCGAACTTGTGGACGACTTTGAAATCGTCTGACGGGTCGACCAAGATGATGGCCTTGGGACTGAATGCGGTGACCCACAGCAGATTCTCGTCGTGGTCCCACTCGATGCCGTGAATTCCGCCTCCGTCTGGGGTGCGCCACCGGTCAACGGTCTCGCCGGTTTCCATGTCGACCTTGATCACGTAGCCCAGATGAGTGTCGGTGCTGCGGTAGGGTCGTGAGACGGTTGTGCCGTTCGAACCGGTCCAGATGTGGCCGTCGCCGACGGTGAGGCCAGAACCGTTTTCGGTCGCGGTGTAGACGGTGCGTTGGACCGCGCCAGTCTCGTTGATGACGTAGACATTGTCGGTGAGCTGGTCCATCACGTACAGCTCATTTTGGTACCACTGCAAGCCGTTAGGCATCTCGCATGGCGACGGGATTGTGATGCCAACCATGGACTCGGTTGCTGTTATCGTCATATATGATCTCTCCGTTCAGAAGTCTGTGACATGTCGTTAGTGCAAGTAGTTTAACCCGAAGAATGCGTGATTGCGTAGGTCCGTTGCGTTTCGAACGCTGAAACATGGCTGCAAGGCTCTAGATATAGCAAAAAAGGCGTGTGATAGACTTGATGTCGTGAATGTAGGCGAGTGTATCCCCCCGATTCGACGGGGAATTTACTTTAAACCACGGACAATCCCAACGCTACCGTGCCTCCTGTCGCCTACGGAGAAGGTGCTCGGACGCTAAGCTGCTGTACTAATCGCAGCCTTGTAACTACATCAAGAAAATCATCGATCAGGAGGTGGCGGACGACATGATAAGGACGCAAACACATGCAAAACCAAACGACAGGCGGAGCCGCGCGACGGCGCGTCATGATATTTATCGACGGAAGTAATCTGTACCACGTACTTAAGCAAAACACCGACAAACGCGATCTCGATTACAAAAAATTCTCACAAAAGCTTTGCGGCGACCGTGAGCTAATCCGAACCTATTACTACAACATTCGCCAAGAGTCGCCCGACAATCCAAAGCTAGCCGAATCCCAAGACCGATTCCTCAACGCGCTCTACGAAACCGATTATCTCGAAGTCAAACTCGGTATCTGGAAACAGCGCGGGCACACCATGGTTGAGAAGGGCGTCGACGTTATGATCGCCGCCGACCTGATCTCACACGCTTACGAAGACCATTACGACACCGCAATCTTAGTCAGTGGCGATGCCGATTTCTATCCGGCTCTTCAGATTGTCAAAGACACTGGCAAGCAGGTTGAAGTAGCTGCGTTCGATTCGAACCTTTCGTCTGAGGCTGCGAAATTCTCGGACTTGATCACCAAGTTCAACAAGCAATACTTTGACGACTTGTGGATGAGCGCCGGTCAGAAGAGCAGCAACATGCGTACGGCGGAGAGACGAAGGCACGTTACTGACGAGGCGGCGTCGCCGAACGGCGAAGATAAGGGTGCCACAAGGTCGTCAGTCGATTCGAAAAAACCATTCACATACCGTTACGCCTACCGACGCAACGCCTACAGCGGCGCTAACGCGTCTCGTAAGAGTTCGAACGGTCACGTTGCCTCGAAACCTGCTGAAAAAGTCCGTCGGACAGAGAGTAGACGCAGTTTGTCGAGCGTTATCCAGGGCAGCGGTACCGCATCAGCTAAAACTGAGCGCAGAGGATTGGCGGTCTCATCAGGTTCGCGTATCACGCCGCCCGATCTCAGGTCAAACGAAGCAGGCGTGACAGAGCAGGGCGTTCGAAAGGACGCTTCGGTGCGGAGCGCCCGGCGGGAGTCGTGGGTATCTCGGATGTTTGGCTCGCGCGACTGATTCGTGGGAGCACATGGCGACGGCCTAAGTGCCGGCGCCGAAGTATCTCTTACCAATCGGCAACGATGATGCTGTTCGAGGCTTCGAGTATTCGTTCCTGCGAACCAGACTTGAAGTTCATCGCGAATAGGTGATACTTTCCGTCCGTGTCAGATCGGAACAGTATCTGGTCGCCGCTGAGCGACCATTTGGGATCGGCGTCGGGGATGCGGTTTTGCGTCAAACGTCGGCTTGTTTTCTCGCGGGTATCGACGGCGTAAATTTCGGCGTTGCCGTCGCGCTCGGTCACGTAGACGATGTTTCGTCCATCCGGAGCCCACTCGAAATTGGTTTCGTTGCCGTCGTAATCGGTTAGCGCCTTGGCAGCGCTCGGGCCGTCGCCGGTGTCTACGTCCAACGCGAATAGGTCGGTTGAACCGTCGGATTGTTTGCGGGCGAAAGCGACTCGTTTACCGTCGAGTGAGAAACGCGGACGACTGTCTTCGTAATCCGTAAGTTGCACCTCGTCAACGCCGCGAACGGATCGCTTGTAGATGCCAGTTGAACCACCGATGTTGAGGCACATCACGATCCACTGATTGTCGCCTGACCAGTTGCCAAGTTCGACATTGCCAACGGGTTCCGAAGCCAGCAGCGTTGTTTCTTCGTTGTCGAAATCATGCACGTAGACCTCAGAGCGCAGATCGTCAGCGGAGGTGGCCTGGTAAGCGATCATGCGGGAATCGGGTGACCAGAAGAAGTTTTCGACGTTTGCGGGGGCGTTTGGAACGCGTTCTGTTTCGCTGTTGTCGCGTAGCCAAACCTTCAATTGACCTGTGCCTTCGTCCGCGTTCGCCAGGTAGGCCACCTTTTTCTGGTTTGGCGACCACTTTGGTTCGGTGACGGAGTCGTTAATGACTTTGGATTCCTCGCCTGCCCTGTCAAGCAGGTACAAATGATTGTTTTCGTTGTCGACTACGAACGCGACATCGTGGGCAACTTGTCCGTCGCCACAAGCGACCGTCGCGAAGATTAGCAACAGGAACCCAGAGATGAGGGCGGTTGATGTGTACGCTTTGCGCATGGCTAACTTAGTTTCTCGGTGTGCAGATACGGTTGTTTCAGTCACCACACGCGCACGACGCGAGGGTGCTGATGTGATTCTCGAAAATTCGATGATTGCGATTCAAGCGCTTGCCGTGCAACTAAAATCGGATAACGAGACTGGAACAAGAGGTTTGGAGGGAACCCGATGAAGTTCGCGTTCTTCATGATGCCGTTACATACGCCCAACGAAAACCCTTCGTTGGCGTTTGAACGCGATATCGACATGATCAACTACGCCGAGAAACTGGGTTTCGATGAGTATTTCATCGGCGAGCACCACTCGGCGGCTTGGGAGACTATGCCAGCACCCGAGATGGTGTTGGCGAAGGCATCGGCGACTGCAACGCGGATGATGCTGGGGACGGGAGTCGTTTCGTTGCCCTTCCACCATCCATTCCATGTGGCGGAGCGGTTCGCATTTCTCGACCACCTGACGCGGGGCCGGACAGTATTGGGTGTGGGTCCGAGCGGGTTGCCGACGGATCCGCAACGGTTCAAACTACGAGGCAAAGATCTGAATGCGATGATGCGCGAATCTACGGACATCATTGTGAAATTGCTTGAATCGCCGGATCCCATTACTTATGAAGGGCAGTACTGGACGATCAACGAGATGGCGTTGCAGCTACGTTCGTATCAGCAGCCGAGATTGAAGTTGGCGACGCCGTCGGCGGGCAGTTTGCGATCGTTGGACTTCGTGGCGCAGTACGAGATGATGATGTTTTCGGTCGCGGGTGGTGGTCCGCCTGACTCGGTTCCGCTAGCTAGACAATGGGACGCGGTTGTGGACGCGTCCGCAAAGCACGGGACGTCTCCCACGAAAGACGACTGGCGGGTAGTCACCTACATTCACTTGGCGGACACGCGTGAAGAGGCGTTCGAACAGGCTCGACACGGCGCGGTGCGCGACGTGCACGACTACTTCTACACGATCAACACGCCTAGATCATGGTTGGTGAGGCCGGATCAAAATCCGGCAGATTTGACTTTTGAAGAGATCGTTCAGAAAAGACGCTGGATTGTAGGGACGCCGGATGACGCGATCGAACAGATCGAGGCATTGGTTGAAGAGACGAACGGTATCGGCGGTTTGATGTTGACGACTCACGAGTGGATGCCGATGCGGCACCTGATGTACTCGCAGGAGCTCTTCGCGCGCTACGTGATGCCGAGGTTTAGAGGGCACACGGCGGACCTTGAGCGCGAATGGGAGCGCACGAAGTCGGACCGAGCGGCAGGGCGTATTCCGAACCTCTTCGCGCGAGACGATGGGAGCACGGACGATGGTGCGAAGAGCAACGTGTTTGTGAAGATTTAGGTGTTGCGCGAAAGTCGTAGTCGTCAATGACCCGGTTAATTTCGCCTCAATCTCGAGGTGTTTCGATTTGGTGCAGATTGGTCTCGCGTCGCAGTAACTTGACGGATTCTCCGATAACTTCGAACTCGAGTGTGTCACCAGGCCCGACGTTTAAATCGTCAAGTGCGGCCTGGGGGAGTGTTACGCGGCCTTCGGAATCGATCTTCAATGTCATCGCTTTTCCGCGTCCCTGAAATTGACGCGAAGGTTAAATCTGCATTCGAAGATCTTGGATCCTTTTCGCCCGCGCAGGCCTTAAGATTCTATCGGTGTTCGAAGTTTAAATGAATCGGTAAGTGAACCAAGATCGGAGTAAATCGATGCCAACATTAGAACAACTGCTCGACGAGGTGGATGCCACTGCGGCAGAGATTGTGGAGCTTGAGCGGCAGATGATTCAGATACCGACGGTGAACACGGGTCAGATGCCGACGGGGAATGAGACTCCTTTGGCGGAGTTCATTCAAGACTGGTTTCACGCCGAGGGTATTACCGATACCCAGATTTTGGCTCGTGACCCTGAGCGTGGCAACATCATCGCTGTATACCCGGGGAGCGAGCCGCGTTGCCGGTTGATGTTGATGTCGCACACTGATGTGGTGCCGGTGGAGGACTTTTCGAAGTGGTCGTGGGAGCCGTTTGGAGCGCAGGTGTCGGGAGGGCGCATCTACGGGCGCGGAGCATCCGACTGCAAGGCGTTGTTGACGGCGCAGATGATGGCGATGGCAATACTCAAGCGCAACGATGTTGGATTGAAGCATGGTTTACGCCTTGTCAGCGGTGCAGATGAAGAGCATGGAGGACGCTGGGGATTCGGATGGTTGGCGGACAATCATCCCGAATCGCTCGAGTCCGATTTTGCCGTCAACGAGGGCGGCGGGACCCCGGTAGAGCAGGGCGGCGCTCTATCGTATCTGCTTGGTACGGGGGAGAAGGGGCGTTTGGAGATCAAGATCACGTTGCGGGGCGAGAGTGCGCACGCGTCTTTGCCATGGCAGGGGGTTAACGCATCGGCTCGTTTGTGGCGCGTGCTTCAACGGATTGAGAGTTATGAACCTGAAATCGATACATCGTTGCCGATTTTCGACTATCTGAACCTCTTCGGGATCGAAGAACGACCCAATCCCGAGAATGTTGACAGGATAATCGGCGATTTGGAAAAGGAGTCACCGCGGTTGGGCTCGATGTTGCGAGCGTTGTCGCGCATGGTTTGGACGCCGACGATGATCAGCGGCGGCATCAAATCGAACAGCGTGCCTGAGCACATAACTGTTACTTGCGATGTTCGCACGTTGCCTTTCCAGGATGAGGAGTATGTGAGGAGCGAGATAGAGAAAACGATTGGAGACGCGGAGGGCGTTTCGTTTGAGATCGACTACATGTCAGTTCCCAACTCATCGTCGTTCGAAACTGAACTGGCGGAGGCGATCAAACGGGCGCAGGCGTTGGCGGTTTCGAGGGACGATATTCAGTGGATACCGGCGGTGAGCAATGGGTTCACGGATTCTCGCTTCACTCGAAATTTGGGGATCATCACGTACGGTTTCGCAGGAACACACCCAGACGACGACCCGATGCTCTCGCGGGCGCATGGAACGGACGAATCGGTCGGTATCGAGTCGCTGATCAGCGGCACCAAATGCATGATCGCGTTGGCTTGGGACCTATGCGAGGCCAAGTGATCAGATGGCGTTGGAAGTACCTGCCGCCGCGGACCGTTTAGCGCATGAGCTAGGTGAGAATGCCTCGTCTGAACGCGCGGTCAACGAGAAGCGCTATCTGAAATCTGATCTCCATCATTTTGGTGTGAGTGTACCGGTGATTCGTAAGACCGCACGGAGATTCGCACGCGAACATGAAGATGCGTCCAAAGCCGATTTGATCGCACTGACTAACGAACTCTGGGATCGAAATGTTTACGAATTGCGTAAGCTGGCGGTGAACATCCTTGCCTGCAGGACGGAGATGTTTGATGCATCCGACGAGCTTTTCATCGAGCGGATGTTGCGCAGGTCTCACACGTGGGCGTTGATCGATGATTTGGCTATGAACGTCGTGGCACCGATACTGGGCACTTTGGGTGATGCCGAAGCGGTGCGCGCTCGGTGGTCTAAGGATGACGATTTTTGGGTCCGGCGTACGGCTATGCTCTCGTTACTTCCGGGTTTACGTAAGGGAACCACAGGTTGGGCAGAATTCACTAGCTATGCCGAGACGATGCTTGAGGAAGAAGAATTTTTCATCCGAAAAGCGATCGGCTGGGTGTTGCGCGAGGTATCCAAACATTCGCCAGGGATGGTCGCGGAGTGGTTACGACCTAGGGCGGTGATCGCGTCCGCGGTTACGATGCGCGAGGCGATCAAGTATTTGCCGGATGAAGAACGTCTGATGTTAACTTCGCTTCGCTCGGCAGGGCGTGCGCCGCGGCGTAACCGCGCGGTTCGGTCCGTTGGCTGAAAGAATGAGGTAGGGAAATGAAACGTCCAAACGTACTTTTCATCATGGCCGACCAGTTGAAGTGGTCGGGATTGCGGATGTACTCGGAGATTGGCATCGAGACTCCATCGTTGGAACGACTCGCGGCGCGGGGAGTTATGTATCGACACGCGATTACGCCTCATCCGTTATGTGTGCCGGCGCGCACGTCGATCATGACGGGGCGATATCCGCATTCAACGGGTTGTAGGCGCAACGAGACGCTCATGCCGCCGAACGAGACCCACGCATTCGATATATGGCGTGATGCTGGCTACACGACCGGATTGATTGGGAAGAACCACTGCTTCGTCGATCTTGACGTTTTTGATGTCTACTGCGATATTTCGCACGGTGGGTTGCCCAAGGGGGATTACGTCGGTTCGGAGCCCAAAACTCGGGGCATGGAGTGGGTGCGATCGGTAGAAGCGATTAACGCGGCGTACGAAACTCGGGCGCATTTGAACGAGAACGCGCAGAGCCCGACGATCGCTTACGCAGTCTCCGATCATCCTCTGGAGGACTACGGTTCTAATGTCGTTACTTCGCAGACGGAGGCCTTTTTGGAGCGAGTGGCTGACGGTGATCTGTTCGGACGGGATGACCCGACAGGCGTAAAAGATTCTCCTTTCGCACTCTGGGTCTCATATCCCGACCCGCACGAACCGAGAGAAGCACCTCGTGAGTACGTCGATATGTTTCCTGCAGGTGAGGTGGAGATGCCGCCGATACGTCGCGGCGAGTTCGACGAGGATGGCGGGTTGGCTCATCTCGACGACGCGCCGTATCTACCGAGCGGCGAGGTGAGTCCGGCGCCGGAGGTAAATCGAGTTCTGTACGCGATGTTGGGTTTGGACGATGACACCGAGGAAGACATGCGCAACCTCGTGTCGGTACACCACGCTATGACGCGGTTGGTGGATGACGGTGTCGGGCGCATTCTCGACAAGCTGGATGAGTTGGGGATGTTGGAAGATACGATCATCGTTTTCACCGCCGATCATGGCGACTTCATGGCGGAACACAATATGGCTGTCAAGGGCGGTGTGTTTTACGACTGTCTTACGAGAGTGCCGTTGCTGGTGTCGTACCCCAAAGGCGGAGTTCCGGAAGGGGAGATCGATGATTCGATGGTCAACACTGTTGACATCCTGCCAACGCTGTTGGAGTTGCAGGGATTAGCGGATTTCGACGGCATTCACGATGGTTGGGATCGCGACAGCGAAAGTCCCAACGCTGCCTCACCAACGCATTCGACGTTTGATGAAGGTGGCATGGTTTGTGAACCGTTATTGCGGCGCGTCCAAGGGAAGCCGTTGCCTACCGCCACCAAGACTCGTCCGCGTGTCGCTGCTTTTTCGGAGTATGGTACCGGTGGGCCACAGGTTACGATGTCACACCTCGAAGAATGTGAAAAGCCTTGGGGCTATCGAACGTTAATTGAGACGCTGTGGGGCAGGGAAGCGCAAGGACGTCGCAAGATGGTGCGGACGAAAGAGTGGAAGTACGTTACCGATCCAATGGCCGAGGGTGCGGGAAATGGGTCCAGCGCTGATCCTGAGGATGAACTTTACGACCTACTGAACGACCCTTGGGAGCTGTACAACGTCGCCCACGATTCCAAAAACGCCGACGTTGTTTCTCAGATGCGGAGTCTGTTGGCAACTTGGATGATCGAGACTGAGGACCCCGAACCCGTCGAATTGCCAAAGACGATCGGTCGATCTTGATAAGAGCACCATGTTGATGGTGATGCGAGTTGGCGTTCCACTCGCTATTGAGAACACCCAGACCAGAAATGCAACGGCGAAGGCGAACACAAATAGAGCGATCGGAAAGGCGACTTTCGACGTCCAGGTCCGCCGCCGGATCGATTTGTCGCTCAAAAGATACCTTTAGGTTCGAGGCCGAGGTAGAACTGCCCGGCGGTGTCGTAGTGGGTGGGTCGGCCTTGGATCTGTTGACGGATGGCGTGGACGTCGCGGAAACAGCGTTGGATGGTGTTGGATTCGAATATGGCAGTTGAACCGCAGATCGTGTAGGCATCGTCAACGACATCTGCTGCGGTGCGGATAGCGTGAGTGCCGGCGAGCCTGACCTTGATGCGCTCGGCAGTCGGCAATTCTTGCGTATGAGCGACGGTTTGCCACAATTCGGATGTGGCCTCATTCAGAAACGCCCGGGCGGAGTTCCATGCAGCTTCGGCTTGACCGATTGCGCGTTGCGTAGTTGCGTCTGAACTGACGGTGGATGAACCGCCGTGTTGAACTTTGCGTTTGGTCAAATCCAGCGCGAAGTCGAGGCCCGATCTCGCGACACCGAGGGCGACCGTGGCAAATCCAGATGCAAACATCGGTGTGGTGTGGATGATGTACAAGGTGCCGGGTTCGCGTGACGGTTCGTTCAGGCCGTAAGAGCGCTCGGCGGTGACGAAATGGTTTACCATCTTGAAGCTGAGGCTAGCGGTTCCGCGCAATCCTCCGACGTGCCATTCGTCGACGACTTCGACCTCCGATTTGGGGATGAGGAAGGTTCGCATTTCTTTGGTGTCTTTGCCGTCGGCGTCATGTACTGGCGAAAGAGCCGCGACCCAAGAGGCGTGAGAGATTCCGCTGCTGAAGTCCCATCTTCCTGAGAGGAAGTAACCGTCTTTGGCTTTGACCGCCTTGGTACCTGGCCGAGGTGGTCCGTTAGTAACGACGGTTCGTGGGTTGCCCCATATCTCTTCCGCTACCGGACTGCTCACGCGCACCGAATTAGTGGAAAAGACGTTGTTTTGACTGACGCACCAACCAACGCTTGCGTCTGCCTCGGCGTAGATACGGACGATTTTCAAGAAATCGGGATGGTCGAGTTGGGCGCCGCCTAAAGTCTTGGGCAAGAGCAGGCGGAAGTGACCGGCGTCGATGATGGGACGTACGACGTCTTCGGCAATGCGCCGCTCGCGGTCGATTCGGTGGGCCGCGGGTACGACAATCGACGCCAGATCGCGGGCTTCGGCTAACAGGCTTTCGAGGATCGTCAAGCGATGAAGGCGCCGACCGCGCTACGACAATGCGTCGGGTACGACAACGTCTGGTTCGAGCTCGAGAGGATATCCGGGGAAGAAGTCGCGCCAAGGTTCAAACTGTTCCACGAACAACATGCCGTGTTCCATCGAAGGCAGGTTCTTGGCCGATCGACCCGGATCGTAGCCCATAGTTTTGGCGATCGCTTCGATGCCGCCTCGACGCGTATGTCGTACGCCGCCAACGTTGAAAGCATCGCCATCGTCATCTTCAACGATCAGGTCGAAGCCGCGTTTTCGTTGTCTCCAGTAAAGTCTCATGTTTGGTTAGTGCTGGTTCAGCGATTGTCGGTTAAGTACGGTTTCACCCTGTCTAGTATCGCATTGCCGACGTGGTACTTGCTCATCAGTGGTAATGGTTCGACCGAGCCATCGGAATGGACGATATCGACGCGGTTGGTATCGGTGCCGAATCCGCTGCCGGGTTCGGTTACATCGTTGGCGACGGTGAGAATGGCGCCTTTTGCCCCCATCTTGGCGGCGCCTTTGGCCGCGGCTTCGCCCGTTTCAGCGGCGAATGCTACTTTGGCCAGGCGAGGACCGGTAGCAATCGGCATCCAATCTTCGATGGTTTCGAGTTCAATGTTAATGCCATCGTCCGCGCGTTTCTTGATCTTTTCTTGAGCCGAGACCTTAGGGCGAAAATCGGAGATCGCGGCGGCCATGACCAAAACATCTGCATCTGCGCATGCCGGGAGGGTCGCTGACCGCATTTCATCTACGGTGCTGACTCTGATGGTCTCAATCCCCCAAGGCGCTCGCATACCGCTTGCTGCGGAGATCAGTATGGTTGCGGCCCCGCGGTCGCGTGCGGCTTCGGCGACGGCATATCCCATTTTGCCGGTGGAACGATTCGTGATGACGCGTACCGGATCGATTGGTTCACGTGTGCCGCCAACGGTTACCACGATGCGACGACCGACGAAATCGCCGTGACGAGATCCGATCGCGGCTCGCACCGCGTCGACGATGTCGATTGGTTCGCTCATGCGACCTTCACCGACTAAACCGGATGCCAACCTTCCCGAGTCGGGTCCGACGATCAATGCGCCGCGTTCGCGGAGGTTAGCGACGTTATGTTGAGTCGGTGCTGCGCCGAACATGTCGGCATCCATCGCCGGAGCCACGACCATCGGAGCGCTCGATGCAAGAGCTGTCGCAGTAATTGCGTCGTCGGTGATGCCGAGAGCGAGTTTGGCGAGCAAGTTCGCGGTTGCGGGAGCGATCACGATACAGTCGGCGTTCGTGCCGAGCGCGACGTGGTCGATGCTAATTTCGGAGTTTTGGTCCCACAGCGATGTTGTGACTGGGTTGTGACTCAACGCAGCGAACGTAGTGCTGCCCACGAAGTGTTGCGCAGACTCAGTCATGACGACATCGACGCGTCCGCCAAGTTTCACGAGTTCGGACGTGACATACGCGGATTTGTACGCTGCGATCGAACCTGCGACACCGAGTACTACACGGCGCCCAGCGAGCGGTGGATGTTCGGATGTCGACATTTATCGTAATTCGGTTAACCGACGTCAACTTGCTGCGCCAAGTGAGCTGACGCGACGAGAGAACTATTCCCTTTCGATAACGAACTGTTTTGGCATTTCGCGATTCGCTTCGCCGTTTCGGAAATCCATTACTGTCTCAAAATATGAGGTGACCTCTTGACGCGTGAGTTCGGTTGGGACATCGATGTTCAAGCTCTCGTCACCTTCGACTCTGACGAGTAATCGCGAACCTAGGGAGGACCGATACTGGTAGCCTAGGTTCCAAAACCTCGCAAGTTCTATCTCGACTGACCTCGCGCGTAGCGTTAGCGCATCTTTGGTCTTGAAGTCGACACCGATGCGGGCGCGTTGCAACTTCATCTTGTCGTCGTGCCAGCGATAGTGTGCTTCCATGTGTAGGTAATCGTTGACGAATGGAAGACAAGCGTCGGGATCAGATCCGGCGTAGGAACGGGGACCGATGGTGAATTTGACACCGCTGATCCGATTGCTTCCGTGGATTACGCCGTAGTTCCTCAGGTCGACGTCGGAGAGTGTTATGTCTGTCAATTGGTCGGTGGGCCAAAAGTCTTGGGTTCGCCATATCCACTCAATGCGTCGATCTTTGACTGCAATGATGTGGTCGAGCACCCGGAATTCATCGTTTTCGATGACATGGTGCAGTGTGAGTTCTTTTTGAAGGCTGCGTTCGTATTCGGTGGGTCGCAATTTCGACCTTGCGCGCTGCACGTAGAGATCGACGATCTCCTCTAAGGTCAATTTGGTTTCTGGCGTCATGTAGCAATCCCGATCGCCCGAGGGAAATGTGCAGTGCCTACGATGCTAATTCACGGAAGGCCCGTGGCAGAAAACCGATGAGATCGCCGGCGGTCATTGCGTACTGGGTATATTCCTCGCGGGCGAATTGGCCGCTCTTCGAATGAAGATAGACACCCAGAGATGCCGCGTCGAAAGGATCGGATTTGGCCGCCAAACCGGTGATGAGGCCGGCCAATACGTCTCCCGTGCCGCCTCGTGCCAATGCGTTGTTGGGTTTCATGTTGACGCGTAAGCGACCGTTGGGCGACGCGATCAGGGTCGAAGCACCCTTCAGGACGGCAACACAGTTGAACTTTTTCGCTGCTGTCTCGACTGCGGCCACTCGGTCCGCGTCGACATCAGAAATCGATATGCCAAGCAACCGCGACATTTCGCCGGGATGTGGAGTGATTATCAAGTTTCCGTGGAAAACTTCCCACCACCGATCCATCATCGATGCCAGAGTCAATCCGTCAGCATCCAAGACCACCGTGCAGTCGTTCCAGATAGCGTCTTCGGAAGTCAATCGCGACAGCAGCTCCCGTGCCCCACACGAGAGGCCGACTCCCACGCCGATGAGCACAGAGTTCATGGCAGGGATGTATTTCTGTAGCGTGGCGAACGCCGGTTGAGGGAGCACGCCGTTGGCGTCTTCGTCAAGCGGAATGTAGGTGGCTTCAGGGATGTTGCCGGCCAATGCTTGGTAGGCGCTGGTGGGAGTTGCGAGGGCAACGAGCCCGACGCCGCTACGGACGCACGCATGCGCGGCGAGTGCAGCAGCGCCGACGTAGGTGGCTGAACCTGCGATGAGCAGGGCGCGACCGAAATCTCCTTTGTGCCCGGTCCTCGATCGTTCCGGCAACAACGTGCGAACCAGTTCAACATCGTTGACGTCACGACGCAGATGGCGAGTTAAATTTGAGGGTATCCCGACGTCCAATGCCGCAATCCGGCCGCCGTAACATGCGTCTCCGAACCGTATCGCCGGGCCGAGTTTTTGCAAACCTACTGGCAAGCAAACGTCGGCAGGAAGCCCGTTGGGATCGAACGTGCCGTTGTCCGGATCGGCACCGCTGGGTACGTCGATAGCGATGATTTTTTTGCCGCTCTTTTTGACGGCGTCCAACATGCCAGTGATCGGCTCTTCGATGGGTCTCGAGATGCTGAAACCAAACACGCCATCTAAAATGAGGTCTGTTTTGTCGCATAAGTTTGACAATTTGCGAACAGCGGTTCTAGGTTTCAGTTCAACGACGGTCCCACCGGCTTCAACGAAATCGGCCAATAGAGGATCGTCCTCAGGGCGCGTTATAACGATCACGACGGTCGTATCCACCCCGGCTTCAACGAGATATCGGGCGGCTACGATCGCGTCTCCGCCATTGTTGCCTTTGCCGGCGAGGGCTAACACACCCGAATTCGAAACATCGTCGCCGAGGTCGTTCAAGACCCAATCTGCTATGGTTCGACCGACCCGGTCCATCAAGCCTTCAAGCGTGATCTCGCCTGAAGCAAACCACCGCTCCTCGATGGCTTGCATCTCGGCTGCGGTGACGATTTTTTGAGTGGATGCCATTTGCACTTTCAAGGTCGCCATGCGTCGTCGCGAGCCTCAAGTACGACCGACGCTACGGCGAATTCTCGCGAATGGGTAAGGCTAAGGGCAATGCGTTTGACTCCCATCTTTTCGGCACGTTCCAATGCGCTGCCGTGCAGAACGATCTCAGGTGGTCCACCACGGCGCCTCGTCACTTCTATCGATTTCCAGGGGATACCCCGAACGCCGGTTCCGAGCGCCTTCATAACGGCTTCTTTGGCAGCGAATCGGCTGGCCAGCTGAGGGGCGCGCTTTCTGGCGTAGCGCTGTTCGCCGTGCGTGAACACCTTGTTTAGAAATCGAACAGGGTAACGGTCTCTAACAGTCGCGATACGGCCGATTTCGATGAGGTCGACGCCGGTATATATCATGATTTTTGGACGCCTAAAACCTGAGTCATGTGCACACTCGGTGCGAAATCGCGTCTCAAATGATAAACCAGCGCCAATCAACCCCTGAACGCGAAACGATATGACAGCTCGAATCATCAGCGGTAACGAAATTGCAAAGACCGTCCATTCACAAGTGGCGGACAAAGTAGCCGCGTTCAAAAACGCGCACGATTTTGCTCCAGGGCTAGTGGTGGCGCTTGTTGGCGATGATCCCGCGTCGCATTCCTACGTCCGGCGCAAGGAGAGGGCGTGCGAGGAGGTAGGTATTGTTTCCGAGACACTGAACATCTCCGCCGACGTGAGTGGAGAACATCTCAAAGGCGTCATCGATGAGTTGAATGCGGACGATCGATTTCACGGGATACTTGTCCAATTGCCTTTGCCGGACCACATCGATGCCGACGAGATTATCGATTGCTTGGATCCGTTGAAGGATGTTGATGGGTTGCACGCTCAAAACGCTGGTTTACTATCTCTGGGCAAACCGAGATTCGTGCCGGCAACGCCTTTGGGTGTCCAACGGATGTTGATCGAGGAGGATGTCGAGGTGAACGGCGCCGACGTCGTCATCGTGGGTCGAAGCACATTGGTAGGTCGACCTTTAGCTCTGCTGTTGACGCAGCGCGGCAAAGGGGCAAACGCGACGGTGACGATGTGCCACACAGGGACCCGTGACGTAGCTGAACACACCAAACGTGCGGACATTCTGGTCGCTGCGGCAGGCGTTCCGAATACAGTCACGGCCGACATGGTGAAAGATGGCGCGGTGGTGATCGATGTCGGGGTTTCTAGGGTGGAGGACTCGTCGCGTCGTAGCGGGTTCAGGTTGACGGGCGACGTGGACTACGCGGCGGTAAGAGAGAAGGCTTCGGCAATAACTCCTGTGCCAGGGGGAGTGGGTCCGATGACGGTTGCGATGCTCTTGGATAACGTAGTTTTCGCCGCGCCGCTGCAGAGTTCGTGACCCAAGATTTCCTTGGCAGGGCTGGCAGAATCAGCGCGTTCTCGGTTTGGTATAGAATCGAGTTCCTGCGCGGCGCGCCGATTTGCGTTGTTAATCGTCTTGTAGGAACACGGCTCGTGCAGCCGGCTTCAAGACATTCGGGACTATGGAACTATCCGAAAAACCCAGGATCGCCTCCAGAGGCATCGTCGGGCAACCGCCCGCGAGTTTTTCGCCCGACCCTACCAATAACAGCAACGGTTACGACCGTTCCCGTCCGCGCTTTATGTCGGAGAGTATCGACAGCGCGGAACTTTTGCGGATGTACCGTCTGATGTTGTTGATCCGCAGGTTCGAAGAGACTTGCGGACAGCATTATTCCTTGGGCAACGTCAGAGGTTTCCTACACCTCTATATCGGCCAAGAAGCCACCGGGATCGGTGCGATTAGCACACTGGAGCCGCGCGACTACATCGTCACCCACTATCGCGACCATGGCCATGCGTTGGCGCGCGGACTCGACACCAATCGGTTAATGGCCGAGATGTTTGGGAAGAGGACCGGCCTGAGCAAGGGCAAAGGTGGATCGATGCACATCTTTGATGCGGCAAAGCACTTCATGGGTGGTCACGCGATCGTTGGCGCCCAATTGCCGTTGGCGGCAGGCCTAGCTCTGGCGCAGCAATACAAAGAAAACGACGTCGTTACGATGGTTTTCTTCGGCGATGGAGCGACAAACCAAGGGACTTTCCACGAAACACTGAATCTCGCTTCGGTCTGGCAATTGCCGATCATCTTTTTCATGGAGAACAACCTTTATGGCATGGGATCCGCGGTCGGACGCGTGCGTTTGCGTGGCTCGGACTTCACCGATGCGCTTGGCGCTTACGACATGGAAGCGGTGACTGTAGACGGGATGGACGTAGTAGCGGTTCGCGAGGTAACGCAGCAAGCAGTAGATCAAATTCGGGCTGATGGTAGCCCGATTTTTATTGAATCGAAGACATTCAGGTTCGTAGGCCACTCCTTTGCCGACCCAGGTGATCAGTACCGCAAACGATCCGAAATCGAGTTCTGGCGACGTCGTGATCCTCTGGTCGCGTATCCCCAACAACTCTTGGAGTACGGTATCGCCACGCAGTCAGCCCTCGACGATCTGGCGGCTAGCGTGGATCATGAGATCTCGGCGGCGGTCGAATTTGCGTCGAATAGTCCCGACCCTGATTTGTCGGAGGCGTTCGACGATGTATATGCGTGATCGACGGGTGACGAACCGTAGGAACCATGCCTGAACTGACCATTCGAGAAGCGATTACGCAGGGTCTAGCTGAGGCCATCGAATCGGATGAGAACGTCTTCATCATGGGTGAAGACATTGGCGAATATGGTGGCGCTTACTCGGTAACCAAGGGGTTCCTCGAAAAATACGGAGACAAGCGGATTAAAGACACGCCGATATCGGAAGCGGCGTTTGTGGGAGCTGGGATAGGGGCGGCCTGCGCGGGACTGAGACCGGTAGTCGAGTTAATGTCGATGAGCTTCTCGCTCGTGGCATTCGATCAGATCGTGAATATGGCGGCCAACATCCGCTACATGTCTGGCGGCCAGATCAAAGTGCCGATGGTCATTAGAGCCCCGACGGGCGCGGGCGTACAGCTCGGTGCTACGCACTCGCAGAGTTTTGAAACGTGGTTGGCTGAAGTCCCGGGGATGTACTGCGCCTGTCCTTCAAACCCGCGTGACGCCTTGGGTCTGCTGCGCGCTTCGATCAAATCCGACAATCCTGTGATCTTCGCCGAGCACTCTCATCTTTATGGTTCGCGCGGGGATGTTCCGGATGAGTACTACGAGATACCGCTGGGTGAAGCCCGCATCGCACAATCGGGGGACGACATAACGCTTGTGTCTTACGGCTACGGCATTCGCGTATTGCGGGAGGCGGCCGAGATGATGGCTGAGGGTGGAGTAGGAGCCGAAATCATCGACCTTAGGTCGTTGCACCCTGTTGACTACGACACAGTGGTAGGGTCGGTGCAGAAAACAGGTCGGGCAGTGATGCTGGACACCGCAAGGCGGACCGGCGGGATCATGGCAGAGATTGTTTCTGAGGTGCAGGAGCGCGCGATGGATTGGCTCGATGGGCCTGTGATGCGCGTAGGTTCAAAAGACGTACCTTGGCCGTACAACCGGACTTTGGAGCAAGACATCTTGCCACACGCCGACGATGTTCTAAAGGCGGCGCGGAAAATCGTTTCATTCTGAAGTTTGCAGATTCACCGCAATTCGAAACCAACCAATCGAGGAGTAACAGTTGATCCACGAAATCACGATGCCAGCGATGGGTGCCGATATGACCGAAGGCACCGTTGTGAAGTGGTTGAAGAACGAAGGTGATGAGGTGGCTCGTGGGGACAAACTCGCCGAGATCGAGACGGACAAGACTGTTGTCGAGATGGAGGCTTACAACGCTGGCATCTTGCGCAGGATCGTATTGGGCGACGGCACGAAAGCGCCGGTAGGTTCGCTTCTCGCTTACATCGGTGGTGCCGACGATGTGTTGCCCGAGATTGACGCGGTCGAAGGAAGCGTTAGTGCGCATGAGCCCGCGGTTGAGCTTGAAGTTGCGGTTTCGGAACCTGAGCCGATGGCAACACCGGAACCTGTTGCGATGGCACCCGCACCGACGATAGAGGGTGGGAGGATTAAAGCTTCACCTTTGGCCCGCCGTTTGGCTCGCGAGAAAGGGTTTGACCTAGCGGCGATCGCGGGTACTGGCCCTGGCGGTCGGATTACGCGAGATGACGTGTTGGGGTTCACGCCAGCGCCGGCATTCGCACCGTCTGGCGTTGCTACGGCGGCCCCTGCGGTCATGATCGACGGTTCTGACATCGAACTGTCAACGATGCGTCAGGCCATCGCCCGTGTCACGGTTCGTAGCAAGACCGAGGCGCCGCACTACTATGTCACGACCGGAGTCGACATGACCGAAGCGATGTCGTTCCGCGCTCAACTTAACGCTGAACTAGAAGATTCTGGCGTGCGAGTTTCGGTCAATGACATGATCATCAAGGCGCTCGCGATGGGGATCACCAAGTACCCGAAGTGGAACACCACGTTCCATGAGGATCGTCTGGAAGGGCACGACAGCATCAACATCGGCGTGGCGATCGCGCTGGAAGCCGGATTGATTGTGCCCGCGATTGTCGGCGTCCACAACATGTCACTCGTTGACGTCGCGAACGCGTCGAAGGATCTTGGCCGACGCGCGCGGGGGGATGGTGGGACACTAACGCAACAAGAATTGACGGATGGTACTTTCTCGACTTCTAACTTGGGTATGTTCGGGATTGACACTTTCGCGGCCATTATCGTCCCGCCGCAGGCCGGCATTCTGGCCGTCGGGGCAGTCAAGGCTACGCCAGTGGTTGAAGATGGTGAGATAGTGGTACGTCAGATGATGAACGCTACTGTTTCAGCAGATCACAGAGTGGGTGATGGAGCGGAGTCGGCGATTCTGCTCAACGAGGTGAAGGACAACCTAGAGCGACCGTTGCGCTTGATCTTGTGATCCGCTTCTGACATCCATCCTAGGGTTTTCGGCGCATGTGCGAAGATTGACGCACCGTGTACGCCCGAGAGTCATTCACCGACGACGAACGCGCGATTCTGAGTCGCTTCTTTACGAACACCGATCTCCCAGTGTTCGCAATTGTTAATCTCCCGGAGATTGTGAAGGGGGCGATGTTTGCTCGTTACAGCCGGACTCACATGTCGTTGCGGCGGCTGTTTCTCAAGGAGTTCTACGAGCAGCCTGAGATCGGGATTCAAGCCATTGCAGACAAGTCGACGCAGGATGCGGTGTCGGAGGATACAGTAGCCCGAAGCAGGGCAGAGGAGCTGTACCAGCGTGTCTTTGTCCAGTACGGCGACGATTCGGTGGCGCAGTTGGGTGGTGCGCATCTGGCGTGCGAACAGGCCTCAGCCATCTTAGCCAAGGTCATCGAGCGAGGACGATTGGCGGCGTACCTGGAGCAGAGCACTCGTTACATTTACTTCGACGAAAAGTTGCGCGGCGAACACGGTTACGAGCGGTATAGGTACCACACTCCCCCGGAGATCGCCGAGGGTCCGTTGTGTGAAAAGTACGGGTTGACAATCGATCGACTTTTCGAAAGCTATTCCTTCGGAGTGCGGGAGTTGACACGCTATTTTCAGGAGCGCTTTCCCAAGCGACCACGGGAGGGCAGAGGGGCATATAGCCGCGCAACGCGAGCGAGAGCGTGCGATACCGCCCGCGGCCTGTTACCAGCGGCGACCACGTCGAATATTGGGGTTTTCGCGACGGGTCAGGCGTACGAAACAATGCTCATGCGTATGAATGCTAGCCCCTTGGCAGAAGCCCGCAGTTACTCCAAGATGATGTTGTTTGAGTTGCGGAAGGTCATTTCTGGCTTTTTGACCAGGGTTGACGTCGATGGTCGTGGCATCGCTTGGAGCGGATATTTCCAGCGGATCGCTGACGAAATGAACGCGATCGCAGGAGAATTCGAGGCACCGCATGGCGAACACGAATACGACGCTGCGCGAGATGAAGTGAAGCTACTAGATTGGGATGCAGACGCGGAGATCAGGGTGGTTGCTGCCGCTCTGTACCCCTATTCACACCGTTCAGAGGACGAATTGGTTGCGCTCGCAACTGGCATGAGCGTTGGCGAACGTCGAAAAATCATCGGCGCATACATCGGCGATCGGTCGAATCGTCGCCACAAACCTGGTCGGGGTATGGAGCGGGTGTACTACCGCTTCGATGTGTTGTCTGACTTTGGGAGTTACCGAGACCTACAACGACATCGGATGATGACCATCGATTGGCAGCGGTTGACGCCGCGGCATGGGTATGCAACTCCGCCTGAGATAGAAGACGTGGGCGGGGGTGTGTCGTCGCGCTGGCACGGTGCGATGAGCGAGATGTCGGCGCTCTATGGCGACGTGCTCACACAACATGGTGAAGACATCGCACAATACGTAGTGCCTTTCGGGTTCCGTATCCGCTACAACATCCAACTGAACGCTCGGCAAGCGTTTCACATGTTGGAGTTGCGGACCGGCGAATCTGGTCATTCAGACTACCGTCGCATTTGCCTTAAGATGCACGAATTGATCCGGACCCAAGCCCGGCACCGCGCTATCGCCGACGCGATGACGTACGTTGACAGCAAGGACTACGGTTTGGGCAGGCTATCGTCCGAACGTCGTCAGACGGATGCGGAGCAGTTGGGGTTCAATCTGTTATGAAGTCCTGGGATAATGCGCCGGACCAGGTTCGATTCCGCAAGCTTTTGCTAGCCACTCTTCTTGTGCGATGTGGTCGAGGTGACCTTTGGCTAGGTTGACGCGAACCGTCGTTTCACCTGAGACGGCCGCAGCTAGGTTGCCGTAGTAGCCCTTTTCAGAAGCCCCGGCAGAGAGCATCACCTTTTTGGCATCGACGCCGCCGGCTATAGCCATCGGGTCGTAGTTGGCGAGCGTCGATCTGGCTTCATCCCAATCACCGGGGTTTGATCGTTTGAAGTCGTTTAATTCAGCGATGGGATAATCGGGGGCACCTTTCATTCGGCTGTCGATGTCGGCGAACATCAGCGCGCCGCTTTGAAGAGCGTGTACACCGCTAGTCAGGGCGGCAGTGACCCAAGCTAGATCGCCGCCGGAAATCGAAAGCCGGGAGGCGTCGATGTTGGGCTGTTGGAGCAGTATCTGAACTGCGGTGATGCAGTCGGAAACGATGTCGCCCCACACGTATGTGTCTGCGCTGGGGAGGCCGTCGGTCAGGAGCCCGGGATACGCGGCGTTGTAACGCGAGTTGGAAAGCCGCTGACCGCGGTGGCACAACGCCAAGACGACGTAAGCCGCCCGGCGTTCGTATGGGGGAACGCCGACCACGCTTCCGTAGCCCGGAGCCTGGAAGAGCGGCACATGTGGGCCTTCCGACTTGGGGATGTGGAGATACGCGTACAGGGGATAGTCTCCAACGCCGTTAAAGCGGACGGAGTAGGCATTGGATGTCTCGTTTGTGCGGATCGGCAAGTCTTCAATCGAGACGTCGCCTTTCGCGGCGTTGACTGCGGCCTTGACGCGCGCGGACCAGTATTCGTTCATGGTTTGTTCTCCGTCCGCGTCTACAACGCGACTGGGTTGAGATGTTCCGCGAGGAACGCGTACATGATCTTGTCGTGACCTACACCAGTGCCTGAATCGTGTGCGCAATCTTCATAGGTGTAGAGCTTCCTGTCTTCGCTCCCGATTTGCCTGAATACGGCGAAACCTGTTTCGGGTGGGCAAACATCGTCCATCAATCCGATATTGACGATGATTGGGCACTCGATCTTGTCGACGAAGTTGTGGATATCGTGGAGGTCTAGCGTATCGCGAGCCGCGTCTTCTCGCTCAGGGTAGAGGCGAAGGTAATCGTTGATCTCTTCGTACGGGTACGAGCGGGTCAGAGACGCAGAATCCATCATTGAGCAGAGATACGGCGCGCCCGCAGACGCGCAAGCGACTTGCCCGGCACGCAACGACGACACGAGTAGGGTTAGTGCGCCGCCTTGACTGCCACCTTGCACGCAGATCCGTGACGAGTCGACTTCGTCCAAACCGCTGAGAAAATCGAACGCTCGGATCGCGTCCATATAGAAACCGCGATATCCGTATTCAGTACGTTTGTCGAGGTTGTGCACAAGCAAACCGGGATAACCCGGGTTGAATACGGAGTTGCTGCGTAGCTTGTTGCGCGGCGCCGCAGAGAAGGCTGCGTAGCCCTTTATCGCGAGGTCAGTCGGCAGCTTGGGCTCGCTGACGTAACCAGGCACGAAGAGATAGCCGGGCAGCTCCCCTTCGAAGTTGCGGGGCCGACAATACCAACCGGCTATCTCCAAACCCGCGTAGCTGTCGTAACGCGCTTCGAAGACTTCAACTTCAGGAGTCGAGCGCATCGGAACTGGTTCGAGTCGTGGGTTAAGCGGCACGGCTAGCGTGTCAGCTTCAGTCTGCCGCCAATATTCGTCGAAGTCGTCAGGACGGCGGACTGACGATTCGAATTCAGATGGGTCTCGGCGCGTCATTGGCTACACCTCGGTGCGGTTTTAAGTCCCTAACAATGTATCACCGCGCGTTGGCGTGACGGGTTAGGCGGCGGCAGTAATTGGTTGCTCCGTTTCGTCTTCCGAGTCGTAGTTCCGCGTCATCAACCACGCCGGGATTACGGCGATAACGCAGGCTGTGGAGGCATAGGTGAAGAAGTTCGAGAACACTGCCAAGCCGGCCTCGCTCGCCGAGTCGGGGTTTGCCATCATCTCTTCGAGGCCCGGCGCGGTCAAAAGGAATTGCGTGGTGCCAATGGATGCCACAGTCGCTAATCCAGCGGTCATGCCAATGTTTCGAGACAGTGTGAGGAGGCCGGAAGCGATGCCTTTGTCTTGTTCAGGGACGCGGCGCAATGCGCTCTCGGCAATGGGGGCGATTAACAGTCCCAATCCGATGCCAACAAGGACGAGGTCGACCGATGCGCGCGGTTCTTCTAGCACGATGCCCCATGTGGAAACGAAGTTAAAGCCGATAGCTGCGATTATCAATCCGGCGATCGTGGGAATGCGGACGCCGAATCGGGTGGCGATGAAACCGCCGGCGAACGCGGCGGCGCCCAAGGCAACCGTCATTCTCACAAGTAGGAGGCCGGAGTCGAGAGCGGATAGCGCGTATATGGTGCCTGCCAGCAAGGGCACGGAGACGAGCCCGATCATTAAAGCGGCGCCGACCAAGAAGTGGGTGACGTTTGACCAGATGAAGTCTTTCAATTTGCCTAACGATCTGGGAATGGCTTTTTCGTCGGCGGTTCGATTGGATATGACCACAACGCCGGTTAGCACTGCGGCGGCGACGAACAGGATGATCATCGGGAGATCCGGTTCGGATATGCGGAACAATCCAACGGTGAGGGCGGTGAGAGCGGCGGTGAAGGCGGCTGCGCCGATCCAATCCACACTGGTGTCGTGACGAATTCCGCTCGGCATTTTAGCGAGCGCGATAACTGCGATCAATGAAAGTGGTATGTTCGACCAGAAGGTGTATTCCCATCCGATCCAATCGGCAATCGCACCTGCCCAAACGGGCCCGAATACGCTACCGGCTTCGGCGGCAGCCCCGACCATACCGAACGCGACGATGCGGCGACGCGAACCGACGAGGGTTTCAGCCGCCGCGAGGGATATCGGTATCACTGCACCGGCGCCAATGGATTGGACAACCCTCGCGATAATAGCCCATCGGTATTGGTCCAAGACCGGTATCGCGTCTAGCGTCGTCGTCGCCATCGGTATGAGGGCGACACCGACAGATCCCAGCATGAAGACTCCGAGCGCGAGCAGGAATGTAGATCGGTATCCCCAACGGTCAGAAAGTCGGCCCATGATGGGCATCGTTGCGGAGTAGCCGATGAGGAATGAGATGATGAGCCAGCTGGCGCGAGTGATGTCGTTGACCGGGATTTTGAGGCTCTGCATCATGTCGGGCAAGATCGTGACCACCAACGTCATGTCGTCAGCAGCGATGAACACGCCGTAGCACAGCGGCAGAAATAGCAGATACGGCGTTACCTCGTTTTTTACCGACTTCATCATCCCGAGAATACGATGGGGATTGGTTTAGGACTCATTCGATAGGGGGTTCGATGGTGAACTCCTCGCCGTATCGGCTCATTTCGAGGATACGCACAGTTTGATCCGTGTCTCTCGTTTGCAGAGCGCCGGCGATTCGAGCGGATTTCATAGCAAAGCTCAGGTGATCAATCACAACTTCGGCGATTCCCACGCTTCCAGGTATTGTGTCACCGAGCAAAGATTTGAGCGCCTCGGCTTTCAACGGTGAGGTGAGTTGGTAATCTTCGCCAGGTTCGGGTGGCACAATGAATTCTGCTTGGGTTAACCCTTTGAGAACGCCTTGAACGGCCGCGATCGGTTGCAAAAATCCAATGGGGTTCTCCTCTTCCGGTAACAACTCCCATTCGCCTGTCAAAGGATTGGTTAACCAAGTGCTGGTGCCGATCAAGATCGCATCGACTTCGATGTAAATCCTCCCGAGGTTAGCTTCGGTTTGAATGCTCATTCCCGTCTCGGTAATCGCGCCTTCGACGTGTTGGAGTTCAAGGCCGCCCAGAGCCTCAGTGAAACCGTTTTCGTGGTTTAGCACGAACCACACCCCTCCTGCGGCGGCTAACGCTTCGTTGGCTTTCTGCAGGACTTCGTCAGGCTTGAGCGGCACGGGGGTGGGTGTCGCGGTCGGTTCGACGATCTCTGTAGGAACCAGTGTTGGTGTCGGATCGGGTTCACTCGAACACGCGACGACGATCATCGAGACCAACATGAGGGCAAAGAATAGGGTGCCGACCTTTGTGACCAAACCGCGCATGAACCAAACCCTTAGTGACGCCAGCACCTCACAACGTGCCGACCAAGACTTACCGCACTAGGGCAGATTGTAGGCTAGTTTCGATGCCGCGTGTTGACCAAGAAATATCGGTCAGATGAGTGCCAAGCACGATTATTGCGGCTTGTAGCGATTTTCTGGCTCGGCTAGGGATGCGTCTGGAGGGTCCGTTATGCGCTCAAGCGTGATGTGTGCGCCGTTGTAACTATTCAACGGGAAGGGCAACTCAAACAGCACAGTGCCATACCCTGCTTCGTTCATATCGAACGACGCCACGTAATGAGGTTGATCCCCGCCGATCAAGTAAAGGCGATACTCTTCGCCATGAGGTGCCTGATCGACACCACCGATGACTAGCGCCCCGAGCGGTTGGTGCTTGTGCTCCAACAGATACGCGTAGCCATCTCGTGAAAAAACTGCATCAGGTTGCCAGTCGGGGCTCGTGTACTCATTACGAAGAGTGGCGTAGGTGAGGCTTATCTGGTCGTTCATCGACGCCCGAAGCGCGTCGTTGACCGCGGATACCCGAACGATCTCTTCGTCCTGTCTGGAAATGCGGTCATGGGCATGAGTCAACAACTGCTCGGTTGTCGACATGTCGTTAACCACGTCTTCGGTATGTGCGTAAGCCGCGGCGACATCATTTTCCATGTCGGAGATTTTGCGGTTGAGTTCGACGTTATCCGCGCCGAGCTGCACGGCCATTATCCCGACCACGGCAAACGAAGCGATAGAGGTGGCAAATGCCAACCGGCCAGCGGTCACGAGTCCACCTAAACGCTCCCAGAGGGTGCGACGTTCGGTTTCGTGTTCGATCTCGTCGGCCGCAATTCGCTGTTCAAGATGCTTTACGAGTGAAGAGTATGCGGCTGGCTGGCGAGATACGCCGCTCTCAGATCGGGCAGTCGAAACTAGCCGTGCGCGAAGGTTAGGCGGAGGCGACGCGTCACCGATTCGGGCAGAGAATTCGGCAACTGTGTCGAGCAACTCCGCAAGTTCGTCGGCCGCGTCGATGTCGCGCTCGACCAAATCTTCAACCGCACGCTCGGCCTCTTCATCGAGCACGCCGAGCGCGTATGCGGGAAAATTGCCGATGATGTCATCTTTTTGGTTCTCGTTCAAGTCGGTGGGCCTCATTCGTCGCCGTAGATCTCTTTGTCGAGCGCGACGCGCAACTTTTTGAGAGCCAGCCGCATCCTTGTTTTCACGGTTCCGAGTGGCTGACCGGTAGAGTCGGCGATCTGTGTTTGAGTCATTCCCTCGAAGTAGGAAAGATAGACGACTTGCCGCTGGGGTTCAGGAAGTACTTTGAGGGCGGCTCGCACCTGCTCATATTCGGAGTTGGCGACCGCTGCGTCAGGTGGCGATATGTCATCAGATTCGAGATCGTAGCGCTCGGTGATGTCGTCGCTGTACCGCGATTTGTCGCGTCTCAAGCGTCGCAACTCATCGATGGTCCGATTGTGTGCGATCCGGAACAGCCAGGTGGTGAACTTTCCCTTGTCGGGCATATAAGTGTGACCACGACGCCAGACCCGCATGAAAACGTCTTGTGTCACTTCTTCGGACTTGACCGCGTCGTTGAGGATCCGCGCGGCCAATCCAAAAACTCGTTTCCCATATCGGTCGTATAGAGCAGCAAAGGCGTCGGTGTTCTCCGCCGTAATCTCCGCCAGCAGTTCTTGATCTGTGAGTTCTTGATAGTTAATCATCGGCCAACTTCTGTCAGATATGGTTTCCATTCTCCCGGACGTTGCGGCACTTACAGCACCGCTTTTGACTAGATACGGAAGAAAGGTATCTGGTGGATTTTCTCTGGGTCCACGAATCCGCCATTTTCGGCCAAAGGTTTTAGCATCTCGAGGGAATCGAGCTGAAGGGAGATGTCTTCATGGGGCGGCATCATCTGCACCATGCGCGTCAACATGTCGTAGGCGTCGCGCGCCCGGCCCGATCGGCCGTGCAAATGTGCGATATCACCGATGTTGCGCCAATTCCAAGGCATCAGATAGTCGATGCGCTCGGCGTCAGCGATCGCCGCTGCAAAGTCGGCTGTGTGAGTGTGGATCATTTTCATGTTGTTGAGCACGCGGGCCAAAATGATTTTGTTGTCGGCCCTGGGGAGATATTTCCGTTCCAGCTGATCCAGTTTTTGGGAATCACTGGGCGGATTTGCTTTGCCGCTCAGCAATCGCAGGCACTCCCAGCGCGACAGGAGTATTCCTCCCCGGAACGGGTCCACGAAGATTAGAGAATCCGCTTTGCCAGCCGACAACAAGAAATGCCCCGACATATTTACACCCTTCAAAGAAACGCCGATACGCCTAGCGACCTCCATGTAAACGATCCCGAGTGTTATGGGGATGCCAAGTTTGCGTTCGAGGACTTCGTGCAGCAAACTGTTGCGGATGTCGTAATAATTGCCAACGTTGCCTTGGAAACCTAACTCATGGAACAGCAGTTCATTGAGCGAATACAAGGAATCGAATAGTGAGAAGCGTATCGGTACTTTTTGCCTGATCCGCTCGGCGATCTCGCTGATGCGGCCCATGTTTAGGGGAACGTCGAGATCGGGTTCGCTCTCGGCGGCTATGTAGAGGCACGAGAGCGCCAGATTGACCTGATCGGATGGGCGCGACACCGATCGGACAAAATTTTCTCTCGGTCCGATGTCAGATGTTCCCATGGCAAAGCATTGTAAAGACCGATTCGAGATGTGGCAAACGCGCGAGGGCGGTGCATCGTCGCGCGTTGATATAATCGACTGATTGACACAAGCCACGTTGGGTTTGAATCAACGATGAACCGGGGAGCTTGGAAGGCCGGGCTGAGAGGGCGGACGATTTCCGCCGACCCACAAGACCTGATCTGGATAATGCCAGCGGAGGAAGAAGGCGCCGATGTCACAAACATCGGAACTCCCATTACCTAGTCGTTCACTGACCGTTACACCCGAACCGGGACCCGGCGCGACCGCTGAGTCCCCACCGTCTGGGTTTGATGACAATCAATCCTCGCCGTCTCGATCCAAAACGCGAGCGGTCAGTGTTAGGAAGGCTTCGAAATCCTTCACGAATTCTGACGCGCCGCCGGTTGACGCCGTTAACAACATTTCGTTAGACGCGGATCTCGGCGAATTTGTGGTTATCGTTGGTCCGAGCGGATGCGGCAAGAGCACATTGCTCAATATCATCGCTGGTTTGCTTGAACCTGATGTCGGAACCGTCAGTCTGCGAGGGGACAGTCAAGCGCGTCGAATCGGTCGAGTCGCGTACATGCACCAAATCGACCTACTGCTACCGTGGCGCGACGTGCTCTCGAATGCGATCCTTGGATTGGAGATCGCTGGCGCGTCGCGCCAAGAGGCCGAATCAAGGGCGACCGAATTGGCGGAAAGGTTCGGCATCGCGGACTTTCTCAACGCCTACCCGGCGACGTTGTCAGGAGGCATGAGACAGCGAGTCGCGTTGTTGCGCGCTGTGTTGCCAGATCGCGACGTTTTGCTGTTGGATGAGCCGTTTAAAGCGCTCGACGCAATTACACGCGCCGAGTTGCAGCGCTGGCTGTCAGATGTCCTTGACCGAACGCACCGCGCCACAATAATGGTGACACATGACGTTGAAGAGGCGCTGATGCTGGGCGATCGAGTGCTGGTCATGTCGTCTCGACCCGGACGCATACTGCTCGAGCTGGACGTCAATTTGCCGAGGCCGCGACCCCGCGATGTGGTGCGCGAAACGAAATTCGTGGAGTTTAAGTGGCAGTTGCTATCCGCGCTGGATGGCGAATCGACGCCGTGAAGATGGCAATGGCCGTGAGCGCGAGGCAAGAAACCCGAGAAATCTCGCCCCCGAGTGACGATCGGCACCCGTCGGCGCCCGAACGTACCTTTGGGGTACGGATACGTTCGTTTGGTCGCGCTTGGGGTTCAGCAATGTTGCTAGCCGGGCTCGGACTGGTGGTGTGGGAGATATTGGTCCGCGCATTGGACGTCCAGACGTGGATTTTGCCCCCGGTGTCGTTGATCCTTGCCGAGCTAGTAGACAAGCCATCACTGTTTTTGCGACACGCATCGGTAACCGCTCAAGAGATCCTGATCGGATTCGCAGTTTCGATAACGTTCGCGTGCGCAATGGCGACGGCGATGTTCTGGTCGAGGTTGCTTGAGCGATCCGTGTATCCATTCTTGATCGCGTCGCAGACGATACCGGTATTCACATTGGCTCCGATGCTGCTCATCTGGATTGGCACGGGTATTGCGCCCAAGATCATAGTTGTGGTGCTGTTTACTTTCTTTCCGGTGACCATTAACCTGATGACCGGATTCAAGTCGGTAGATTCTGACATGGTCGCGATGTTCCGGACTCTTGGCGCTTCCAGATGGCAGATGTTCACTAAGTTGTATGTTCGGTCGGCGCTTCCATTCTTATTCGCCGGATTGAAGGTTGCGGCCGTCGTGTCGGTGATCGGAGCGGTTATCGGCGAGTGGATAAGCGCCGCTTCTGGTCTAGGTTGGTTGATCAAGACTTCGACGCCAAAGTTTCAGACGGAGCTTGTTTTCGCCGCGATATTTACGCTATCAATAATGGCAGCATTGATGTTCATCTCGATAGCCTTGTTGCAAACGCGTATCCTGCGTAACTACCCGGGGTCGAATCCCCAAGGAGGAGAATCGTGAAACGGATTATTGGTTTGGCCCTATCTGGGGTGGCGCTACTCGCGCTTGTTGTCGCCTGTTCGTCGGAACCTGAAGTTGAGACGGTATCGGTCGAGTTGGACTGGTCGCCGCCGAACGCTAACCACTCAGGCATCTACGCAGCGATCGATCAAGGCTACTTCGAAGAAGAGAGTTTAGAGGTCGACGTCAGCGTGCCCGCGGATGCCGCCGCGATCGCGCAGCTAGTAGGTGCTGGGCAACGTGACTTTGGCATCTTTTACCAGACCGACACTACGTTGGCACGAGCGGCCGGCGTCCCCGTCGTAGCGGTCCGAGCGATAGTGCAGAGCCCGATCAACTCCCTGATGGCTCTGAAATCCTCCGGAATCACCCGACCCGCCGATCTCAAGGGCAAAAAGGTGGGCTACCCCGGAATCGAGTGGGACGAGCTGATGCTCGCCGCGATGCTCGAGGCCGATGGCCTAACGCTTGACGACATTGAACTCCACGACGTCGGATACGCGCTGTCGCAGGTGCTCGCCGCCGGGACCATGGACGCCGTCATCGGCGCATATTGGTCCTACGAATCGTTCGTCCTCGAAGATTTGGGATTCCCTGTCGAGATCATCTACCCCGAAGACTGGGGAGTGCCACGCTACTACGAGATGATGCTGATCACTTCGGATCAAATGATCGAAAAGAAACCTGACGTCGTCAGGCGCTTCGTAACCGCTTTCACCAAAGGCTTCGAATACGTTGCTGAGGACGGACAACGAGGAATCGACATCCTTGTCAAGCTCAACGAAGATTCGATCGACGAATCTAGCGAATCGCTTGACCGTCGAGGAATCCCGCTCCTAATCCCAGCGTGGCTCGACAGCGAAGACGGCAAGTTTGGCACCCTCTCGGAATTGCAATGGGAAACTGTCGCCGACTACATGAAGAGTAGGGGACTCATACCGCAAGACTTCGACGTCAGCACTGCTTGGACGGACGAGTTCTACAAGTAACCTCGAATACCTCCCCTTCGCACAGCGAAGGGGACGCGAGGTAGCGAAGCGACCTCGCAGGGGATGTGGGGGTGCCATACCCGGACACCGCCCCGTCATTCCGACGGAAGCCGGAATCCACAGGGGCCGGGCGGCGTCGCCTCTCCCTCGACGGGAGGGGGCGAGGGTAAACAACGTCCCCTTCCCGCCGCGAGCGGGACGCGGGAGCGAAGCGACAGCAGGGGGTGTCCGGCGGTGCAAGACCGAGGCATCGTTCCGCCATCGCACCGCAATCCCCGGGAACACACCGTTGATTCAGACCATCCGACCCAGCCGAGATACGTGAGGCAACACGTGCCGCCTTCGACATATCAGGTGCAGTCCATTTCGATCAAGTTCGAACTTCAACAAATCGGGCTTGAATCTAGAGGTACCAGACGCAAATTCTGGATATTCATTCCCGACGAACAGATTATGCCCCACGAACGCAATCTGTGGCTGCTGAAATTCCCCAGATGCAATTCCGGTGAACATTGGGCTGAGAAAGTATCAGCCGAAGTCGGGAATCTCATTGGAGTCGAGTGTCCACGCGTCGAACTAGCAAATTGCGACGGCGAATTAGCCACGATATGCGAGTCGTTCGATCCAGATAACTTTTACCAGTTGTACTACTATTTCGTCGACGAAACCGCCTACATGGACGATGATTACCTCCGGCCTACCGACTCGGAGTGGAGTACTGACGTTGATCAGATCGACATCGAGGGTTCGATGTTCATACCGGGCTCAGAGATACTGGCATCGAAAATCGATGATTATGACACTAGTCCGGAAGTGCGATTCCGTCAGCGTGATCACAATGTTCGCAACATCATTAATGCCGTAAAGGAAACGATCAACGGAGAGGATGATCAAGCACGACAGGACTTAAATCACGTTTTATGTTCTCTCGCCTCCTACGCCATATTTGATGGTTTGATCGGCAACATGGACAGGCACCACGAAAATTGGGAGATTAAAGACGAAATTTCAAACGGTGTCCGTCGATTTTCCGCCGCACCTTCTTACGATCACGCATCCTCATTAGGTCGAGAGCTTGAAAACGAACGTCGCACTCGGTATCTGGATTCTGGCGGAGTCCTCAACTTCTTGAGTAGGGGTCACGGTGGCGTATTCGGCGACGGCGGAGACATCCGGGCGCCTTCTCCTCTTTACACCGCCAAGTACATCTCTCAACGGTGGCCGGACTACACGCAGTCCACGTTGCAGAGAATCGACGAACTACCTGATTCCGAGTTCCGAACGGCAATTGATAGAGTACCAACTGAGTTCATGTCCGATATCGCTAAAGAATTCGCGTACCAAATCATTGTGACCAGCAAAGCCGAACTGCTCAAATTCACCCGATGACCACTCTATTCCTCGCTTGCCATGACCGAAGAAACCGGAACTGGTTCCCGGTGGGACGACTCACGAGGAACGACTCCGAACCGGTTGAGTACGAGTTCGAATACATTCGAGGCGCTCAAGAGGCCAAGAATTCAGCGATCCTTCTGGCGATTCCCGTTCCAGGATTCCCCGAGCTTGACAAGGCGTACAAGGCAACCGAGATCTTTCCGATTTTCCGCTACCGCGCCATGAGCAAACGACGTCCCGACCGCCCTGAATATCTGAGTCTTTTCGGATTGGACCCCGAAAACACCGATGTGCTCGCAGAACTTGCCATCTCCGGTGGACACAGCGTTGCCGACACCTTCGAAATCTTCCCCGCCATTGAACCAGATGCCCACGGGCGATTCAACACTCGTTTCATCGTTCAGGGCTTGCGATTCAGAGATCCCGCAACCATCGAACGCATTGCTTCGCTCAATCGAGGCGACCACCTCGAACCGTCCCTAGCAGCCAATGGCCAATCTGCGCAACATTCGATCCGTGTAAGAACCACCGATCAGGTGCATCTAGGCTGGCTACCAAGACATCTCGCAGACGTTCTGCGCCAGTCCGACGCCTTAAACCTCGCGAACATTCAACTTCGAGTCGTGCAAGTAAACCATAAAGCCCCACCGAGTCACCGTCTGCTAGTCGAACTAACCGGCCAACTACCCGCGGGCATCGACCCGATGAGCAAACTAGATCAGTACCAGCCGATCTGCAACGAATGAACTCCCCCCTCAATACCCCCGCCGCGGATACGCCAAATGCCCCACCATCCCCGTATTCCCCACCTGGTAAACGTGGCCTGTAGCGAACGTCACGAACAGCACATCTAACCCCGGCCCGCCAAAAGTGCAGTTCGTCGGACTCTCCGCCGGCGTCCGATGGGTCGACCTCACCAGACCACTCGGCCCAAACACATAAATCGCCGAACCCGCACCCGCAATCGCCTCCCCCGCAGTGGCCAATATCTGACTATCCGTCGTCAGCGCCATGCCGTCGATGCCACGGCCTGGACCGAAATCGAACAGAACGGTTTTGTCTCCTAGGGTGCCGTCAGGGTTGACAGGGTAGGCGCGGAGTTGGCGTCGCAGATGATTGAGGACTGGACTCTCGGCCACGTAAAGGACCGATTGATCGGGCGACAAGAGCACACCATTGGGTCGGTTGGTGTCGAAAGTGACGCGTTTGACGGTCCAGTTTCCACCAAATATGTGCTCGGCCAAGTAGACCGATTCGTGTGGGAGGTTGTTCGGTTCTGCCGAGTAGTTGGGGTCGGAGAAATAGACGCGGCCCCGACCGTCGATATCTAGATCGTTGGGCATGTTGAGCCGGGCGCCATCTAGGTTGTCGGCGATGGGGGTCGCATTGGAACTCGGATTTGAGGCATCGATCTCGACGACTCGATTTCCGGCGCCTTCACATGCGAAGAGCCTGCCGGACCTATCGAATTTCATCCCGTTGGCTTGGTTGGTGTTCGTTCGCCAAGCTCTGCTCTTCCCGGTCTTTGGGTCCCAGCGATACGCGGTCGAGGCGTAGCACTCGTTGTATAGCAGTGCGCTGCCATCCCAAGTCGGTCCTTCAGTCAGCGAATTGTGCTTGGCGATTAATTCCCATTCCCAGGCGTCGTTCATTGGTTGTCCGAACCTTGTTTCTTAATCTCCGAAGCGTCGAATAGTCAGCTCCGATCATTGGGGATAGAGTAGATGTCCGGTCAAACCAGTGTCACGAGCAACAAGGCAATGGCCTTCGATCGACGAAACATAGAGTTCGTCTCCCGCGAATGTGCAGTTAGTGGGGCGTTGCGCGACGACCGGATGTTGTTCGATGATCATGCCGTCTGGGTCGAAATGGGTGACGTTGCCGCTGGGGCCCGACACTTCCCAACCTGTGCAAGCCACGATACTGCCGTCGGAGGCCAACGTCATCCCATCAATACCTCGGTGCGGACCAAAGTCGTGCAGAATTCTGCACTCGCCCAAGGAACCGTCGTCGTTGACGGGGTAGGCCCGTAGATCGCGGCTTTCACTGGCTCGGAAGTCGCTCTGAGCTACGTATAGGGTCTTGTAGTCGCTGGAGAAGATGAGACCGTTGGGTTGCGAGGTGTCGAATGTGCGGCGTGTGCAGGTCCAGTTGCCGTCGGCGTCCTGTTCGGCTGAGATGATGGCGGAGTACGTTATTCCAACTTCAGGATTCGAATCGGCCACGCGATCCGAGAAATAGATCGCGCCGGAAGGGGTGATCGCCAAGTCGTTGGGGCTGTTGAGTCGCAGACCGTCGATGCGGTCGACGACGGTCTCGAAACTACCGTCATCGTCGAATCTGACGAGTTTCCGACCTGCGCTTGCGCAGCCGTAAAGATTGCCGTCGGCATCGTAGTTCAGTCCGTTCGTGCCTTCGGTGTTCTCGGCAAAGACGTCGACAAGACCGGTTTCTACGTTGAGCCGCATGATTCTGTCGAACGCAATGTTGCTGTAGAGCATGTGGGTCCCGGTCCAGCAATTACCCTCGGTGATCGTGCCGATCATCGGTGCGGCGTCTTCAAATGTCCAAGGCATGGTTTAATTCCTTCGTTTGGTTGTGGCGATTGATTTGTGAGAACGGTATGTCGCGTCAATCGCATCCCAACTGGTCCGCGAGATCATTGAAATCGGTCGCTGCGATGTCGAACGCTGAGGTGTCGGGCATTTCGACCGGTTTGTCCGGTCCGTGTTCCAATGGGCGATGCACGAAAGCGGTTGCCAGACCCTCTTTGGCCGACGCTTCTAGGTCTCCCGTGTGCGCGGCGACCATCATCACTTGATCTGTGTTGAGTCCAAGCAGTTTTGAAGCGTTTTGATAGACCTTCGGCGATGGTTTGTACGCGCCATACACGTCGGGAGACATTACGGCGTCCCAAGGGAGGTCAGCGTGTTTCGCCATATTTACGAGCAGTGCGAGGTTGCCGTTGGAAGCAGTGGCGATGATGAATTTCGACTTGAGTCGTCGTAGGCCTGATGGGGAGTCAGGCCAACCGTTTAGCCGGTGCCAAGCTCGGTTGAGGTGTTGCTTCGCCCCTTCGTTCATCACGTCCGCCATGCCGAATTCGTCGAGCAATACATCCAGTTTTTCGCGGTGGATGTCGTCGACCAATCTCCACGGACCATCACCTCGGCTGAGTTCGCGAGTTGACTTACCGTACCAAGCGCGCCATTCATCGGCGAAGCGACCCCAGTCTCCTTCCGGCATACCGTGGTCGGCGGCCGCTTGCGAGACCTCGGCGATTATCGAATCGCGCCAGTTAACGACGGTGCCGAAGACGTCGAATATCAGCGCTTCGACTTTTGAGAGGTCGTTTTTTCGTGCATCTGTCATTCCGCTTGCGTATTCTATATGGAAATGAACTCCGCATCTCCACCGCGTGCATTGACTATTGCCGGTTCCGATTCCGGTGGGGGAGCGGGTATCCAAGCGGATCTCAAGACGTTTGCGGCGTTAGGAGTGTTCGGAACCAGCGCAATTACGGCTATAACGGCGCAAAACACATTGGGAGTGACTGCCGTTGCGGAGGTGCCGGTCGAAGTCATCAGTGAGCAGATCGAAGCGGTGGTCACGGATATCGGGGTCGACGCGGTCAAGACCGGCATGCTTTCTTCACCCGAGATCGTCGAATGCGTCGTTGATGCGGTCGAACGCTTTGAACTTTCCCCTTTGGTGGTTGACCCGGTCATGATTGCCGCGACCGGGGCCCAACTCTTACACGATGATGCCATTGAAAGCGTCAAGAATCGTCTGGTACCGTTATCCACGGTGGTTACGCCGAATGTACTTGAAGCAGAGGTGTTGACCGGTATCGAAATCGGTTCGATAGAGGATATGGAGTTGGTGGGTGGCGAATTAGTAACGATGGGAGCGGATGCCGCGGTTGTTAAAGGCGGACATTTTGACGATGGAAGCGGGCGCGTTACTGATGTGCTGGTCACTAGAGAAGGCGTCACACGAATCACGTCGTTGAGGATTGATACAACTAGCAATCACGGAACCGGATGCACCTTCGCATCAGCAGTTGCCGCGCACATGGCGCACGGGATCGAGCTTGCATCCGCGGTAGATTTGGCCCAGAGATACGTCTGGAATGCCATGGCGAACGCGTCGCCAATCGGTGGCGGGCACGGTCCGTTGAACCACATGTTCGCCCACCCTTACGATCCAAGCGATCAACAAACTGGATAACTGGAGTCGAAATGACAGCACCGTTGTATATCACGGAATCGGAAGTCGAATCTCTGTTCGCGATGGAGGTCGCGGTCGAGGCGGTCGAGCAGGCATTCATTGCCCGTGCAAAGGGAGAGGCGCATAACGAATCACGTCGAAGGCTACCGACGAGTTCTGGTGCCTACAACGTCATGTTTGCGACGTGGCCCGGTCACAACACCGCGGGGTTGAAGTCATACGCTGGTGGTGCAGGCGGGATCAACTTCCATGTTTTGCTTTACGACACCTCGGTTAATTCGTTGATGGCGATAATCGAAGCGAACCGTATGGGTCAGATCCGTACCGGCGCCGCGTCAGGCGTGGCGACAAAATACATGGCCTGTGCGGATGCTGAAACCGTGGGAATCATCGGATCCGGTTATCAAGCAGAAACTCAGTTAGCCGCTATTGCGCACGTCAGGAACATCAGCAGCGCAAAGGTGTTTAGCCGTTCTGAAGACAACCGAAATCGATACGCAGAGCGGATGTCGGATGCTTTGGGGATAGAAGTCATGGCGGTGTCTAGCGGCGAAGAGGCTGCAGATGCCGACATTGTGGCGACAATAACCAACTCGCAACAACCTGTCTTGTTCGGAGAGTGGCTTAAGCCGGGCACGCACGTTAACGCAGCCGGCAATAACTCTTGGTTGAAACGCGAGATCGATACTCGGGCAGTAACGGCGTGCGATATCGTAGCAGTTGATGATGTGGAGCAGGCCAAGTTCGAATGCGGCGAATTAATGCGCGCGGCGGAAGTAGGGCGATTCTCATGGGATTTGGCGGTTCCGATCCACGACATCGTAGGCGGACGGATCAGCGGACGAGATGATGACGACCAGATAACGCTGTTCGAGTCCCAAGGATTGGCGCTCGAGGACATCGCCGCATGCGAACGTATCGTCCAACTTGCACGCGAAAACGGTGTTGGATTGCCATTGAAGTGAACTACACGTCCAGCTAGGAGCTAATGAATGGCCCTCGAATTTCTCAAAATACCGGAAGGCAACGCGGTCCGAGTACCAGCGGAACCGCTAAGGAAACAGGTCGCCGCGATCTTTGAAGCGGTCGGCACCCCAACGAGATACGCCCAGATAACGGCCGATGCGTTGACGCTCGCAAGTCTACGCGGCGTTGATACGCACGGTGCGACGAACGTTGTTAGGTATGCCGAATCGATTATCGACGGCACTTTCAAGTCGCCGCAGGAGATTGAGGTCATCTCGGAGTCCGACACGACGGCTCTTCTGAGTTGCGGTTGGGGTTTGGGACACCCGGCGGCGCACATCGGTATGGAGATGGCGATGGACAAGGCCGCTGAGCACGGTGTTGGGATGTCGACGATCCGTGACGGTCACCACATTGGGATGGTTGCCTACTACGCCATGCTGGCGTTGGATCGCGACATGATTGGTATCGCGATGACGAACGCGGGACCGGCTGTCAGACCAGCGCTAGGTAGGACTGCGATGCTTGGGACGAATCCGATCGCCTTCGCGGCCCCGGCAGGTGAAGAGTCTGACTTTGTTCTGGACATGGCGACATCGACCGTCGCGAGTGGGAAGATCGGTCTGGCACGACAGTTGGGCGTGCCCATTCCTGAAGGATGGGCGGTCGGTGCCGAGGGCGACGCGATTACTGAGCCGCCAGGGGATCGCGGCGAGCATTGGGCGCAGAATCCGTTGGGCAACACGCGCGAACAAGGAGCGCACAAGGGCTACGGGTTGGCGATGATGGTTGACATCCTGTGCGGAGTGCTTTCGGGCGGTGGTTACAGCTCGTTCATCGGCGGTGGCAGGAATATGTCGTTCGCCATGGCCATTGACATCGCTGCGTTTCGGCCTGTGGACGAATTTAAAGAGATGATGGACGAAATGATCGGCGCTCTGCACGACACTCCAACGGAGCCGGGTGCCGACCGCGTTATGGTCGCCGGGGATCCCGAGGAAGAGTCGATGGAGGACCGAATGGCGAACGGTGTTCCGATATTGCAAGCGCGGTACGACGAAATAGTGGGCATTGCCCGCCGTGTCGGTGCAGAACTGCTGATCTGAAGCGCGTCAATACGCGGCCATGATGATCTGCATTCCCGGTCGTAATCGGACTCGCCACAGCCGGTCCAGCTCTTCGTCCCATTCGGGATCTAGCAATTTCCCAGTCTCACACACGCTGTCTAGCCACAGTTCGTAAAGTCGCGGGTGGATATTTCGATCGGCGCGGCTGTGGGTCGCGCCTAGCCGTTCCAGCATCTCCCGCATCTGTGGTTCGGCCACATCGTGTTCGACCATCATGCGCACCGAATCATGCAGAACCGAACGTTGCCGGTCGAATTCGGTGTTGGCGAAATGGTGTGGTATCTCTTGGGATGCGTTCAAGAACATCTCGTAGAAGACTTCGCCGAACTCACCGTACGATTCGCATCGCTCTAGGCTAAGCCGTACCTCGTCTTCGGCGAAACTGCCCGGAGTTCTCATAGTCGAACCGCTCGCCATCTCTCTGAAGAAATCAACGCGGCACAATACCGGACCCGAGATGCGGATAAGGTGCGGGACCGCCGGAGGTATTACGATGAGATCTGGAGCGACAAACTCAGACTCGTCCGCGGTTTCGAGGTTGACGAATTGGATACTGCCTTCGAATACGTGCAACACTCCCCACCTTCCGTCGGCGAGCTGGTGCTCCGACTTGAAGGCGTCCGGCACCGTGTCCTCTACGAAATTCAGCGAACCGCCGCTGGGGACGAGCCCTGCGGGTAGTCGTTGCTTTGCCACTTGCTGATGTCTCCTTTTCGAACCGTCTTCGCATACTCGGAACTCAAACGATAACACTCTGGTTCAAACGCAAATTGAATGTTGAGATGCTTGACGAACGGTGGTAATTTCTACGTGTTAACATTTTTGCCCGACCTATGAAATGCGACGATTCGACCCGAATCATGGGCTAGATGGCGTCAATTACCGAGACCAAACGATAGACATTTGCGATGAACGGCAAAGCACCAGATCAACGACCAAACATCCTCATCGTCGGTGTTGACTCGCTAAGGGCAACCAACCTAAGTTGCTATGGATATCCGCGCCTAACCTCACCTCATATCGACCGCCTAGCGTCTCAAGGGGCACTGTTCGAGAACACTTTTAGTGCGCATATTCCGACTACCAGCGGCTACACGTCGATGATGAGTGGTTTGGATGTGTTTTCGTCACAGGTCGTTGCGCTCAGGCACAAGGGTCCGGTCCGCTCTGAGGTTACAATGCTCTCGGAACTGCTCAAAGTGGAGGGGTACAACACGGCATGTGTTGGATTGAGCGGAAACCCCAGTTCGAGAGGGTTTGACAATTACCTCGACTACAGGGCATGGGGTTCTTGGTCAGAAGGACGGAGCGACAAGGCACAAGATCTCAACCGCGTATTCCTGCCTGAACTCGACCGATTGTGCGACGCCGAAGAACCGTTCTTCGCGTTGCTTCGTCACATGGACCCTCACGCTCCTTATCTGCCGCCTGAACCATTCGAGCGGATGTTCTATCACGGCGACGAGCGTGACCCGGACAACAGGTCGATGGAGCCGGTTAAGGCTTTCAAGCCGTTCAGAGACTTCTTTGCGAGTTGGATGCCACCGGGCATTACCGACAAGGACTACGTGATGGCCCAATACGACGGCGCTGTTGCGTATATGGACGCCTGCATTCAAACGATCATCACGTATCTCGAAACCCGCGGTATTCTTGACAACACAATCATCGTGCTCAATTCGGATCACGGCGAGACGCTCTATGAGCACGAATGTTGGTTCGACCATCACGGTCTCTACGATTCGAACTTGCATGTGCCGCTCATCATCCGGTATCCGTCGAAAGTTCCAGCAGGACTGAGGTTGAGCGGCTACAACCAGCAAAAAGATCTGATGCCTACGCTTCTGGAGTTGGCAGGGATCGATTGTGATATTGATTTCGATGGCTGGAGTTTGATGGGCATGGTCAGGGGAGAGGTGGCTTCGCACGAGTCGGAAATCTACATCACCGAATGCACTTGGATGAGGAAGCATGGTTGGCGCACACCGCAGTGGAAGCTGATCCATGCGCTCGAGCCCGACTTCCACTTCAAACCGCCGGTCGAACTCTACAACTTGGTGGAGGACCCGCAGGAAACCACCGACGTTGCCGAGACACATCCGGACGTAGTCGATGCGTTGAGTCGCCGGATGGATAATTGGATCGACAAGCGGGAGCGCGAGACTGGATTGGAGAACCCGATCCACAACCAAGGCGATTGGCACGGGCATGACGGTGTCGGGGCCTTCAAATCGTCGCAACAGGCTTACGACACTCTGTATATCGGCGATTCCTCAACTGCGCGACGGCTGCAAGCGAAGTCTCGGTAGTCATATTCAAGGCTGAAAACAGAGGAGCGCAGGAATAGTGGCATTGAATGTCGCCGTTGTCGGGTTGGGAGGTATTGGCACTAGACACGCCGACATCTACAGCGCTGATGATCGTTGCGAGATCGTGGCAGTTTGTGACGCGTTCTCTGAAAAGGCTAACGCGGCCGCTGAACGCTACGGTTGCTCGGCGTTCACATCGGTTGAAGAGATGCTGGAGGGCCCGGAGATCGAAGCCGCGAGCGTGTGCACCGCGGGCGTGGAAAACGGCGGTGATCATTACGAACCGACGATGACATTGCTTGGTGCCGGCATCCCGGTGCTTGGAGAGAAGCCCATCTCCAACGAGATTCCCAAAGCAAGAGAGATGGTCGCTCTAGCTCGGGCTAAGAATCTGCGATATGGCATTAATCTGAATCATCGTTTCACTCCGGCCGCGGTTCGAGCGAAAGAGTGGGTCGACGCCGGGCGATTGGGCGAGCTGAACATCGTCAACATGACAATGTGGATCAACAATCCGAACGAATCCTCGCCTCACTTCCACATGCGCGCGCTTCACCCACACTCTATCGACGTCATGCGTTATTTCTGTGGCGATGTCAAGAAAGTTCAAGCCTTCTTCAAGAAGGGCAGGGGTCGCCAAATCTGGTCGAACGTTCAAGTCAACATGCTCTTCGAGAACGGCGTTATCGGCCACTTGACCGGCAGCTATGACGCGGGCGGGAGCTACGGTTTGGAAAGGTTGGAAGTAGTGGGTTCCGAGGCAAGATTCGTCTTACTGGAGGCGTGCGAGCAGTTGGAGTTCTATCCGAGACGCTCGCAGCAGGTTGAACGGTTCTCATACCTGGGTGGGATGATGAGTTTCGGGGAAACGTTCGAGAGTCGGATAACTCGTTGGATCGACCAAAACATCGAAGCTGCAAATCCGGACGACATTGACGGCTCCGGAGAAGACGCGTTGAAGTCGCAACTCGTAATCGAAGCCGCAATCGATTCATGGGATTCTGGGACGGTCATTGATATCGAAGGGACCTAATTGATGAAACTTGGAGCGAACTCCGTCCTTTTTGGCGGGCACAGCATGGACGACGCTTTCCGTTGTATCGCCATGGCGGGATACGACGGCATTGAGTTGTCGGCCATCAACGGCATGAGCGAGCATTTGGTGCTTGATCGGTGGCAAGAATTGGTTCCGGAGATTCGAGATCTGTCCGCCCAGTACGGTCTCGAATTGCTGGCGATGGAGCAACCGTTACGGGATCCAGCTGTGATGGATCGCGCGTGTCGAGCCGCGTCGGCGGTAGGCATTCCCGTGATCAATTGCGGCCCGGGTGGCACGTCCGACGACGAAGAGAGTCTGAAGGCGTCGATCAAGTCTCTGTCAGAAATGGCGCAGATCGGTGAGGATCATGGCGTGACTGTGTGTGTCAAGGCGCACGTCGGTGCCAGCATCTACAACACACCGACTACGCTGCGAGTGATGGAGGAGATCGATTCCCCGGCATTCGGCATCGATATGGACCCCTCCCACATTCACCGGGCAGGGGAGAACCCATCAGAAGCCATCGCGGCTGTCATGTCGCGCGTCAAGCACGTCCACATCCGCGACTGCAAAGGGATGCAGTCAGGCCCCGGAAAACCCGAAGACCAAGCGAACGGTAGAGGCGACATCGATTTGTTGGGCTTCGTTCGAGTGCTGCACGAGCACGGATACGACGGCGCGTTGAACCTAGAAGTCATCGGCGCCAAGGATTACAGCTTGGAGCAGTGTTGCACCATCGCCGCTGAGTCGCGAGGACATATGCAAGCGTGTTTACAGGCTTGTGAGGCGCGGTGAGGTAATATACTCAATTAATTACAACGATTAAATCCGATCGAAGTAAGGCGCGGAACGCGATGATAAGACCGATCGATGTGAAGGCCCTAGATGGGTATCGCATCTGGATTAAGTTTGAAGATGGCGCGGAAGGTGAACTGGACCTTTCCCATCACGCTGGCCGTGGCGTGTTCAAAGCTTGGGAAGATCGCGCGTTTTTCGAGGCGGTGAGGTTGAGTCCATACCAAGTAGTCGTTTGGGGCGACGATTTAGAACTTTGCGCCAACGCCTTATATATGGAAATTACAGGCAAGACAGTCGACGAAATTTTGCCGATTGCCGACTCGGTGAATGCTCATGCCTGAGCTGTGCCGTTTCAACGGCATTGTCATCTCAATCGTATACAGCGACCACCCTCCTCCCCACTTTCACGTCAGATATTCAGGGGTCGACGCGACCGTCGACATTGAGAGTCTGAGCGTTAGATCGGAAGCTCTACCACCGCGCGTTGTGAGACAGGTAAATGAATGGGCGTCGCGTCGCCAATCCGAGCTGTGGAACGCGTGGGAACGCGCCAGCCTTAATTTGCCGCCGGATAGGATCGATCCGTAAGTCCGCCCAATTTATCTATCGGCGCCTCACGCCCGTTTCAATACCGGCGAGATCGCCAATACGAGCAAACTCGTGACGGCGACTATGAGCCCGGCGCCGCCGATTGCCCACCGTACGCCGACAAGTTCGCCAACAGCTCCCATGGCTAGGTGTCCGACCCAACCGAAGCCGATTGCGAATACCCATCCGCCGATTACCCGGCCGCGGAGGCGATCCGGGACGTTCGCTTGAAGCAGGGTCCATTCCATTGCGTCGAACATTGACGCGGCGGCTCCGACCATCATCACGAGGATCAGGGCCATGATCAGGTTGGGGCTCGACGCAACTCCTATCAATCCGAGTCCGTAACCCGTCGCAATACCAAGTAAGAGCGGACCTTTACGACTGAAGTCACCAAGGAAGGAAAGCGCTATTGCGCCGGCGACCGCTCCCAAACCGGCCGCGAACCTCAACGTGCCGAGTCCGGATTCTGTAACCATCAACTCGTCGCGAGCCATGGCGGGCATGACGGAGTCGTAGGCGAATCCGAATATCTCGACGATTATCGCCATCCACAGTAGCGTGGAGACCGTGGGCATCCGCATCATCGACCTGATTCCGACAACCGCGTCCTTGAATATGCGCTTCGCGGACGCCCCGGTCTGTCGAATACTGGTCTGGATTGTCGGCACGAAGAGTACGACGATCCCACCGATCAATATCGATCCGGCCGCCGCGAACAGGGCAGCGGGTATCCCAACGAATTCTGCGATGATTCCACTCGCGAGCGCTCCGACGGCAGCAACGGCCCTAGTACCGACGGAGTGAACGGAAATGGCGTTCATCCGGGCTTCACGAGGCACGATGTCGGTGATCAGTCCTTGTTTGGCGGGCATCTCGAAAGAGTTGACGACGCCCTCAATTGCTATCAGAACGAATATCGGCCACGGATTCGAAAACCCGTTCAAAGCCACGAGCGCGGTCAGCACTATCGCTGTTGCCCTGATTAGCGCTGTGAGGGGCAACAAGCGTTTTCGAGGAAATCGATCCGCGACGGCGCCACCGATTGGCGCGGCGATGATGGCGGGAGCGGATCTGACGGCGAATGTCGCAGCAGACAGAAGCACAGAGTCGGTTTGCTCTAGAACGAGCCAACCTACGGCGAGCCGTTCAGCCCATGTCCCCAACGCTACGAAATTCGAACTGAACCAGATGAGTCGAAAGGCAGGATAGTCGAACGCCGCAAACGGTTTCGGTGTTCGTCGCCAGAATCTACGCTTCGGGGCGGGCGATTGCGATCTTGAGCGATCCATCGCCTAACGTTAAGCCAAAACCGCTATCCGCAACGATCAATCGCCATTCGGTTGTTCAAGTTGGGATGTGGTGGATTTGGTCTTGTATCTCGCCAGTTATCTCGACGTCGGTGTCGCTGACGAAGATGTCAATCTCAGACCGTACTCCGAATTCGGGTAGATATATTCCCGGTTCGATCGTGACGCAGATACCCGGGATCAACTGGCGCGTGTCGTGCGTCTCCCAATCGTCAAGGTTCACCGCGTTCGAGTGGACCTCCGGGCCGACGCTGTGTCCGAGGCGATGCACGAACCAACGTCCGAAGCCATCTTTCTTGATAGAGTCGCGGGCGATCCGGTCGGCCTGCCATCCTTGGGTTGGTTCACCGCGAATATGGCGATCTCGAACGAAAGCAAACGCCGAGTCGCGGGCACGCTTAACCGAATCGAAGACCTGCAGATGATCGGAAGAAGATTCGGACCCGATTTTGGCGACCCAAGTGATGTCGGCATACACCGGTTCGCTGACGTCCGTGGAACCTTCTTGTACGAATGGTTCGATAGATATCGGTTTGGCCCAAGCATCGATCAGTAGCCAACCGTCCCGCCGGATAATCGAGGATCCATCGGGCGTCGGATCGTAGTGCGGGTCAGACGAGTTCGCGTTGAATGCGACTACGGGACCTTCGTCAGTCACTAACCCGGCCCGGTCGTAACGACCGCGAATGAACTCGGCTACATCGTGTTCGGAGAGCTTCCAACGGACGTTCTCGCCGATGAATTTGAATGCCTCGTGCATCGATTCGACCAACTCCGACATCGCGTATCGGTGCGATGCCAACTGGGCGTCGCTCCAGCGTTCGGTTGCGTACTGGGAAACGTCGCCGGATGAAATCACTTCCAATCCGAGGGACCGGACGAGCTCGATCGAGCCCGCATCGACTCGCGCTACCCTGGGCAACTCGAACATCGGCGAATAGTCCATCGCTACCTTGCCACGATTCGGCAACATTGATTCAAGTGCGGACACCATCGCTACTCGACTGCTGTATGACATTATCTCGAAGTCGTTGCGTTCGAACCGGTTAACGTCGACGTCGTGTGCCAAGAGATGGGGTTCGGAGTCTGCGGGTATCCAGAGCCATACAGGACGGGTCAGGTTGCTCGGTCGATAACCTAACGCGGCGAAAAATATGGGGTTCGTGTAACGGTAATCACGCGTCAACCAACCGGCAACGCCGATGTTGTTGAGGTATTCGCGGGCTGCTTGAAGGTCGGTTGCCACGGATTAATCCCTTGGATCAGTTCGCTTCGGCGAGGGTACGGTAAACCGTCAAAGCGACCTCGTAGTCGTCAGGTGTGTTGAGGTCCAGCCGAACGACGCGGTTTTCGAAGTAAACGCGGTTCATCGATTCTTCGTGCCTCTTCATCACCTCCCTGACTCCTTCGCGTTCTTCACTGATACTCGACAACTCGTCGAGTAATGAATTGTCGAATATCAGCGGATGACCGCCATGACCGCTGTATCGGGGTGAGGTAACGAGCAACCCCGATTCTCGGTGAGAATTCAACGCACGTTCCACCACCCACGCGGGCCGCGGTTGGTCCACAGCGAGGAGCACGATTGTTTCGCAACCGTCGCTTAGACGTGATAATCCTGCCTTGATCGAGGTCGTCTTTCCGCGCGACCAAATTTGGTTGTTGACCACTGATGTGTGTCGACCGTTCGGAACCGCTCCCGCGATTTCGTCGTGATGGGCACCCGTTACGATGATGACACGGTCTACGCCACCTTCGATGAGCGAAGAAATCTGGGCCGCTACCAGTGGCACTCCGTACCAGTCGAGCAACGCCTTGGGTTTGCCCATTCGGGACGATTCGCCGGCTGACAGAAGTATGGATTCTACACCCATCGAGACCCGTATGCCGAGGATATCGGATTGAAAGTGGGATTATCCGCCAGCGGCCATGACGTGATCGGCGGGTTGCGGTTTGGTCGCCCTTTCGATGGCCTTGTCCAGCAAGCGCTCCTGGAGTTTCATGCTGCCGCCGTTGCCGCCGAGACGGAAGGCTACAATTTCGGACATGACGCTGAGAGCGATCTCTTCGGGTGTTCGGCCACCGATGTCCAATCCGATCGGAGCGTTGATCCGGCGAAGTTCATCGGGGTCGTATCCGTTGCGGATCAGCTCTTCGAAGATGAGGATCGTCTTCCGTTTGCTGCCCAGCAATCCGACGTAGCTCGCTGGTGTGCGGAGCGCGCCCGAGACGGCCGCATCGTCGAACTGATGTCCGCGCGACGCCACGACGACGAACGAGTTGGCATTTAACGGCATCTTGTCGAAACCGTCGCGGTAGTCGCCAACCATCGTGATGTCAGCTTCGGGGAAACGTTCAGGGTTGGCGAACTGCTCCCGGTCGTCGAATACGAATATCCGGAACCCGACACTCTTGGCGATCGGAGCGATGGCTTTGCTCACGTGTCCGCCGCCTACCAACACAAGAGTCGGGGGAGTGGTGTAAGCCTCGATATAACATTCAACGCCGTCGTCGAAACGCAGGTAATCGTTCTTACCCATCGCCATCAGATCGCGCGCCTTGGCGACGGTTATTGCTTCGAGCACCGGATCACCCAAATCACCTTGCGTTTCACCGTTTTCTCGTACAAGCATCTTTGCTCCGACCACGACGTCGGATCCCGCCGGTGCGGACGTAACATTGACGATCGCCATCGGCGAACCGCCTGCGTACGCGCCAGCGGCTTGAGCGGCGAATTCGCGATACGGGTCAGTGTCGCGGATGGGATCGATGAGGAAGTACATCGTGCCGCCACAAACTAGGCCGTCTTGGGCCGCGAGGTCTTCGTTTAACTGATAGTCCCGCAACTCGGCGTCACCGCCGCGCTTCAACAGTTCCTGGGCTGCGAACCAGATGTCGCCCTCGACGCATCCGCCGCCTAGCGTGCCGACGCCACTGCCATCTTCGCGCACGAGCAACTTAGCTCCAGATTTCTGGGGCGTGGAGCCAGATGTGCGAACTACTGTCGCGACGACCATTGGCTTGTCGCCGTTCAACTCTTCGACGGCTGCTTTGAAAACCGATTCCATGCTCTAGATACTCCTGCGACGCGTCGTTATCGAGGTGATCGCATCGACCTCCGCCATGTCACAGACTCACAACTACATGCTACTATGTCGCGAACGCAGCGACGGATGAACAGCCGTTTAGGCAAACTAGAATTACATATGTAGTATTTTTAACGTGTAGGTCCATTTCGGCCAACGACGATGACAGGTTCGGCAAAAAACGTCATGCAAATATCTTTGCGACCTACTGAAGGTCACAGAATCCCGCTAGTGGCTTTCGGTAACGCGGTGATACGCGCGAACGCGATGTTGGAATCGTTTGAGTTTGAGCTTGGTCTAGATTATTCTGAGCCCGGATTCGAACTTGCTTCGTTGCATTCTAGCAACCCGACGATCGTGATCGCCGGATCAGGAAACGAACCGAAAACCGAAGTCTTCACATCAGTCGTTGACGCTGTGAAGTCTTCTGCAGATGACGATTGGTCGGGGTGGCCGCGAGCGGTTGAATCGCTCGCTTGCATTGAAACGGTTCGCGATTTCGTCAGGATTGCGGTCGACGTTAACGCAGACGCAGTATTCAGACACAACGATCGTGCTGAGATTGCAACTGCGGTGTCATCTGAGACGCTCAAGAGTTGGGCTGAAGACCAGCGATTCAACTTGCGACCCATCCCTGCATTGGGCAACGTAATGGGACAACTTGATAGCATCAACGTGCACGCCCGGAACGTGTTAGCCGTTTGGCGGTCGCGTGATAATCGGCGGTTCGAATGTGAATTTGACGATGATCAGTTTGAAGATGCTAGACGGCTACTGGGTAAATCCGTCGTTGTGTCAGGGGTCGTCCGCGAAGGGCGGACGAATAGGGTGACAAACATTACGTCGATACGTGAAGCCGCATCGAAAGAATCCGCGAATACTCAGAGTTTTTATGGCTCCATTCCAGATCTTAAAGGCAGTTTGAGTGACAACGATTATTGGTCAATCGTACGTGGAGGGCGATCTTACGGTGGCGAGTGAAATTCAATGCGTCCGCGCTTGGGATTCCGTGGTCGTACTCGATTTTTTGGCGGGAACGCGGAGGTCGAAGGATCACAATCTACTAGATATCGTTGCGAACGAAGATAACGAAGGTCGCAAAATCTTAGTTTCCCGCCTTTGTACAGCCGAGGTAGCTTTTTTCGGCCGTAGGCGAAACAGCGGCGCGGCAGAGCGTGCGATCGTAGACTTTTTCAAATCTGATACGATTTTGATCGCCGAATTGACGGAGGCGATCGCGGCGATCGCGCGAAGCTTAGTCAGGGAATTCAGATTTGACGGGGCTGACGCCGTTCACATCGCAACTGCCGTTCATCACGGTGCGTCGCTAATCGAGACGTTTGATGATCGCATGCTCAGTCGCGGCCGTGGGATGAAAACCTCCGTCAAGTTCAACACGGAGGTCGTTAAACCCTCGTTATTGGGTCAATCAACGCTTCCAATTCGCGCGAAGTAAAGCGAATTGCATCTTCTTAATTTTGGGCATCGGCCGCCTCATCCGTTGCGTCTTCCTCTGCACGTCGGCGCCGACGTTCGCGGCTTACGACAACGCCGATCACGATGCCGCCGAAGATCAGCACGAATATTGCCGTGATAATGATGGGCACGATTTCGAATTGCAGTCCAGGATCGCGGGTTACGACGGAAATATCGATGCCTTCGAGCAGGTTTGCGTCCCATATCAAGACGCTGTTGACCTCGCGGTCGGCGTTATGTTCGATGTACTCGCCTGGAAGTTGGAGCGAAAAGACAAACGGAAGGTCCAACTCGCCGAAATCAAACGGCGCATCGCCCATGAAATCGTCTAATCCGTCAGTTACCGACGAGTCGGTCGTCTGGTCGAGGGCGACGACCCAGCCATCGTCTTCGGCGGTCCGCGTGAATTCGAAATCTCCGATGCCCAACGCATCTGTCAATCCACCCAGTAGTGAATCTTCTTTAGAAATCGCGGCGAACATTGGATCGTAAGGGTCGAAAGCGGATTTTATTCTGACGCCGGTGTATCCACCTTGCGAATAAACTTCGATGGACGCGCCTTCCAATCCTTCGGTTGACGCGTCTTCTTCGGGCAAATCGAGAAGGTCTTCGAAGGGGTCTTCGCCGCCTAATCGCATTAACGACAATATCGCGTCGTTCACGGCGCCGATGATTTCGAATTCGCCAGCACCGTGCTCGTCGACCACCACGTTGACTTCGGCCTTGCAAGAAGTCAGGACGATACCGAGCATCGCCAACGTTAGGATCAGCGCCATTACTTGGGATCGGACGCTTGACACTGAGAAAATGTCCATCGTAAGAAGCTTCCTTTAGGGGTTCTGTTAGAAATGCTATACGACCCGTTTGTCCGCTGAGAGCCGTACCAATCCGCGGCGAATTTACAGAAGCGAAACCAGGATCCCAGCGGCCGCGCAAAGGATAACGACGAGCCACGATGGGAGTTTCCAGAATATCAGCAAGCCGAACGCGGCGGCGGCGAGGGCAAAATCGGCTGGGTTCTCAATTGAAGATGTCCAAACAGGATCGAAAAACGCGGCTGCGAGGATTCCGACGACGGCAGCATTGATTCCGACGAGAGCCGCGCGAAACTGGCGAACTTGGCTAAGACGGTGCCAGAAGGGCAGGATGGCGACGACCAGCAAGAACGATGGGAAGAATATGGCGATCAACGCGATCAAGGCGCCGCTAACTCCCCCGGGCCCGGCATCCATGACCGTGCCGAGATACGCGGAGAAGGTGAAGAGCGGTCCGGGAATGGCTTGGGACGCGCCGTAACCGGCGATGAATTGCTCAGTTGTAACCCATCCGTTCTCAACCACTTCCGATTGCAGCGTCGGTAGGACGACGTGCCCACCGCCGAATACCAAAGATCCGCTACGGAAGAAGCCGTCGAAAATCTCGAGTATTTCGTAATCCACGACCTGTCGGACCAACGGCAGTGCGATCAAGAGCAGAGCGAATAGGACCGCGCAGCCGATCGCGAAGGGTCTCCAGATTGAGTACGGCGTGACGTCGGACGGTGAGTCATCGACATAGTATTGAAATCGCCACCAACCGTATGCACCGGCGATCACTATCACAATGACGATGCTGAACACCAGAGGGGATAGCAAAATCGCTATGGCGGCCGCAATGGCTACCGAAGCCCTAGCTTTGTCCGGTGCCAGCGACGTACCCATGCCCCATAGTGCCTGAGCGACGACTGCGACCGCGGCGATTTTGAGTCCCTTTAGCCAATCGTCTTCTAACAGCGTGTCGAACTCTGCGACGCCAAATCCGAAGGCGATGAGTACCGCCGCTGACGGCAACGTGAACCCGATCCAGGCGAGCAAACCTCCGAGTAGGCCTCCTCGGGTGATGCCGACCGCGATTCCGACTTGGCTGCTCGTGGGGCCGGGCAGAAAGTGGCACAGAGCGACGAGATCTGAGAAGCGTCGTTCCGAAAGCCAGTTGCGATTCTCGACGTATTCCTGACGGAAGAATCCGATGTGGGCTATCGGACCGCCGAATGATGTCAATCCAAGACGGAGCGCGACACCGAATATAGTCAGTAGGTTGTTTAGACGCGTGCCGAAACCGCCGGAAATTCCGGCTGTGCCATCTTCGTTCATTCGATGTGCCGTTCGGGACGCCGGTGGTCGGCGCTAAACCCGGAACTCTTCGAGCACGTCCCAATTCGGTTCAAGGCCGAGCCCCGGGCGGTCGGGCGCGTGGACGTAACCGTCTTCGATGTAGAGTTCGTGTTGCCATATCTTGCCGTGCATCGGGTCGACGGTGTCGCGGTAGTATTCGAGGATTAGGCCGTTCGGGATGGCGGCAACGAGGTGGATGTGGACGTACTGCGAACCGTGTGGTGCGATGTCGAGATCGTGCGCTTGGGCGAGCGCGCAGACCTTCATGAACTCGGTGATGCCGCCTAGGACTAGGGCGTCGGGTTGGAGGATGTCGACGGCACGGTGATCGATCATGTCACGGAAGCCGTAGCGTGTGTACTCGTTTTCGCCGGCGGCGACGGGGACCGATGTGGCGCGGGTTATTTCTCGCTGGCCGATGTAGTCGTCGGGTTCTACTGGCTCTTCGAACCAGAAGAGGTCGTATTTTTCGGCTTTACGGGCGAATTCGATGGCCTGGTAATGTCGGTAGGCGTTGTTGGCGTCGACCATGAGCCGGACATCCGGACCGATGGTTTCGCGGCACACTTTGACGCGTTCGATGTCCTCGTTTATCGGGACCGCGCCGACCTTGATCTTGACTGCGCGTGCGCCGAGTTCGACGTTTTCGGCCATCTCTGCGGCGAGTTCTTTGAGGCCTTTGCCTTCCTCGTAGTAGCCGCCGGCGACGTAGGTGTCGACGCGGTCGGTGTAGCCGCCGAGGAGTTTGTATATGGGCAGTCCGGCGACCTTGCCTTTGATGTCCCAAAGAGCGATGTCGATACCGCCGAGCATGCGGGTGGTGATGCCGCGTCGTCCGACGAGTTTGGGTCGCCACATCTCGTGCCATATCCGCTCATTGTCGAGCGGGTCCATGCCGATCAGCATCTTCTTGAAATGCCCAATCAGCGCCTCTCCAACTTCCGGGCTCGCTTCGATGCCGCCCGCCAGGCCGATGCCGGTGATGTTGGGGTCGTCGGTTTCCACGACGACGATGTTGAGCAGGTTGTGGGTGTAGGTGTAGAGGCCGTTCGTGATGGGGACCTCACGGGGCCATTTATACATATCGAGTCGGACATCGGTGATTTCCATCGAAGACCTGCTTTCGAGAGAACTAGGAGTCGGTGAGCACAGTTGAATGTTAGCGCAGGGTGTTTAAGGTGCGTTGATGAGACGCGGGGTTGCGAAGGTAGATTGGTTTAATTCACCTTGTAGAATCGTTACCACGCTTCGCGTTCCGCGTGGGCCCGTAGCTCAGGGGTTAGAGCAGTCGGCTCATAACCGATCGGTCGGGGGTTCGAATCCCTCCGGGCCCACCACTATAGCCTTGAATTCGGTTTGAATTGGGGCAGCGATTAATTCGGATACCACTTTTGATACCATAATTGGTTTCGGTGAATTCGCTTGAAACGGGTTGGGACTTCGTGGGTCTGAAATCCGGTCCGGCTGCGAAGAAAACTTCGGGAGTCCGAGGAACTACGTTCGCCGCGCACATGGAAGACTCATCTCGTATTCTTTCATCGCCGTCGCAGACATCGCCATCGACGTTCTTGTGGATGCTTCCGGACCGTCGCAGGAATGGTCGGATCGAAATCTGTTGTGGGTGCGCTCTGTTCAGTCGTCGAGTTTAGCGCAGTGCGTTCGCGACCTTGTCGCGTTGAATTCCCCATCGGTCGGAGTGCATCGCCGCTGAGCCACCTGCCTCCGGGCATGGCTCTTTGACGCCGCAGACCTGGTCGAGATCGGTCGTGAAGATCGATGAAGATTCGATGACGCGGGCTTGAGGAGGAACCTAGCGCTGACGAACTGCCGACGTGGCGGTGCCGCTTCGCGTCTGTGCAGCCTGTCCCATCCTTGCAGCAGCATCACGATTACGATACTCGGTTGGAGATTCATGGCTGAACCCGAATAATCCATGGATCAAACCGAAGACTACAGCTTCAATGTTCTGGGCGACCCGGTTCACCTTGCAGTGAATGTGAAACGCGGTTTTCGAAACGGAGCAATCGCGCTCACTGCTTCTCGCTTGGCATTTGTGCGCAAGAAAAAGGGTGTGGAGTTTGTCGATCGCGCATTTCCGATCGACGCGGTCAGCTCACCCGCGTTGAAGAAACACCTCGGGACGTGGCAACCGCACATTGAACACGGCGTCAAGACTGAGATTTTCGTCGGTCAATCGAGTGACGAACCGGCGCGGCTCGTCGAATCGTTGCAGGCCGGCGCTGGCTCCGATACGGCGAGACTCGAGGCGGACGAACGCGTGCGAGTCGAGGTCGATGAGAAAGCGCAGGCAGAGCAATAAAAGGCTTGCATAGATGCTGTCGTCGGGGAGCCGACGCTTCTTTCCACCATGGCGTTGAGCGGTTGGCGCGACGGGGTGATCGTTCTCACCGACACTCGGCTCGTCTATCTGCGCGATAGGAAAGGCGAGACGATCGTCTGGACCATCATGTTTTCCTGTTGGCCCGATGCGCCGGTGCCGGCGCATCCCGTCACCCTTGGCTTGGTTGCCCGGGGTCTCACCGAGACTTCCTCGGCCGGGGCGGGACTACGCCCGCGTCCGCTCGGAGGTTGGTCGGCGGCAACCGATTCAACGGTGCGTTGAAAGCGTCAGCACCCCGCGAAACCGACTGCCGGCCAATGCCAGCTGCGACCATGCGGGTGCTTTCGGCAGCGCGCCGGGCCCGCCGACCTCCTTCGCCGAAGGCGCGGTCAACCGTGAACGTCGCAGTTGCGGCGCAGGCTCACTGGGGCTGGGAGCCGCTGTCCCGCTATTTCCGTCGGAGTTTTTCGACCAGCGCATCGATTTCCCACTCCATCCACCGAGACGTTCTGCTATCTGGTCCACCAGGCTTCAGCGGTTCCGGTATCACGCCAGCTTTTATCCAACGATATGCGGTCGATTTCGATATGTTGAATATCGAACAGAGTTCATCAAGCTTGATCAGTCGCTTAGACATTTCTCAGAGCTCCATATTTCTGGCAGACGCGGTTCGCAGATCTGCCGACAAACACGCTCTAAATGTCTTCACGCTTTCCGGCCGTCGGTCGACGTCCCTGTGCGATTGCGACAGGTTCGCCGGATGACGGTCGTTGCCTTGAATTTTACGACCTTCTCGCCTTCAGATCAGGGTTTAACCTGCAATCAATAAAAATCCGATTCCTCCGAAAAATCGATCACGCGGCGCGGCACGCGCCGGAACCGGTCGGGTTCCGCAATCACATGCGCCACGCGTGGAGTCGCGGTGGTTCGACGACCCGCCTCCGCCCCGTGATACTCGTTGCGGCGCGTGTGGCCGGTGATTGGAAATCGATCCAAGGTTGAACGCGTTCGGATCTGAAGCGACCGCGGACTGAACCGCGAACGAGTCGATCGGGCCCTGTTTCGTGCCGATCTCTCCGGTTCGGAACAGTCGGATTCCTTTCGGCGGGTTCCCGGCAGCTCGTCCGGCAGCACGCGGTGCTTGAACGGTCGAGTTCGCATGCAGATGGACCGTCGGGTCCCTCGACAGGTCGATGAGCGACGGCGTCGACATCAGGCCGCGAAACACTCCTGTCGGTCGAGTTTGAAGCTATCTCCTCGACGGGGCGCTTCATTGCCGGCCATGCCGATGCCGCAGCACCGTGTCGGCCGCCGCCGTTCACCGTCGAACCGTGCAGATCGGCGAGGCGATCAGGGATATCGCATGGCAGCCGAATCTCTTTCGTCGCGCACCGCTGGACCTGCGTCTCTCCAGTTGTGGACCGACGACTGCGAGCGGAGGCGAGGTTTCGACCCTTTCCTTTTGCAGCGACGCGCGTCGGGCCTGCGCACGGCGATGGGCCATGCGCTGCGTCCCAGTGTACTCGCGGGAACTTTATATAGCAAATATGTATTTTTAAGTCGTGCAGCGCGAACCGTTCGATTGGATCGGCGTGATACGAATCGTATGAACATTTGGGATAAGTAAATGACATTCGCATAGGCCGGCAGATTTCCCAACTGCAAAAATCGAGCCGATCCCGCGCGATCCTCGACGCGTTGGACGGAACAGCGGGACCGGGAATGCACAGCTGCTCGACGATCGATGATCGGTGCCGGTCGTAACGAGACAGGAGACGCGACGCCGTCGCGAACACCTGTCGCGAGCGCTTGCGGGCCCCTCTTCGGGCCTGGGCGGCCTTGCGGGCGGGTCCCCCCCCCCTCCGGGTCATTGTCTGATGGCGTTTGTGGCGTCTGTACGTCGCTGCTGACCGGCCGGGAGACAACGAGCATCTTCCTTCTCCATCGAGCCCGCATCCGAAGTCGGGTCGGCGTCGTGGGGCAGGTTCCCAGAGGTTCCAAGCCCCAGCAGCGCGGCGAATGCCATACGCCGGTCCTTGATGTCGGCTGGTTTTGGTTGACGCGCCGAAGGTATACGCCAAAGACGCGGCGCCGCGCGCACCTCGGCGCGAGTACGCGCGCACGAGTCGTGACGCAAACGAATCTCTTTCGTCCGACTGAAAAAGGGGATCGACGTCCCGAACGGTACCTCGGGAAGGCGGTGTTCGTCCCTCGAATCAGACCTCGTGCGTAACCGGGCCGGCGCGTCGACGGCTCAATCGTGCTTCCGTCCGTTGTATGAAGGCCCGAGATCACGAATACAAAGCGACGGTCAGCCCGGTTCGAACATCAGCGTAGTCGGAACGGCCCTGCGGAAACGCTGTCCGGAGTTGCGAAGGCTGGCAAAGAGAAGGCCCGCCGCCCAGGACGTGCATCTCCCATCGCCTCAGAGGAACGGAGTCGAATGCCCGGGAGCTGCAGCCGAGTTGCCGCCCAGGTTTGGACCGAGTGCGGCGGCCCGGCACGCCGCAGAATCGACCCGAACCCTGGCCGGAAGCGTTGGATGCGGTTCGGCTTCGGGACTGTGCACTAGGGTTTTCGGGAAACGGGACGGGGTTTCGACGGGTCGAGTTGCGAATGGCAGCGACCTCACATCCCGCTGCCCGCCCAACTGGTCGTTGCGGGATCTGATGGTCCTTTCGTCCCACCAGGCGCCGCGACCCGTCGACAACCGTCGCGGCGGCGTGCCTCCGAGACGATCTGATCGTTGCGGGATCTGATCGTCTCTTCGTTCCACGAGGGGTCGCGACCTGTCGACAACCGTCGCGGCGTGCCTCCGAGACGATCGGATCGTTGCGGGATCTGACCGTCTCTTCGTCCCACCAGGCGCCGCGACCCGTCAACAACCGTCGCGGCGGCGTGCCTCCGAGAAGACCGGATCCCGATATCCTTGCGCTGTTTCTCTGGATCCTCGGAACGGGGACAGATATGGGCGGACGCACCGTCACTTTCTACGAAGTCGAACATTGCTGCGGGTTCGAGAAGCGTCATGAACTCTCTCGATCGGCTTTGGACCTGTTTCCCAGCGTTCAAAACCATCGTCGGCCATCGACGAAACCTTCAGCTGCACGAAGACGCGACATTGATAACACATAAATACTAATATAATTCAGCGATAACGTAAAAGCCCGCGTCGGAACGAGGGGCGAAATAATAGCACAAGTAATTCAAATACTGGAAGATACGAAGGCTGCGTTATAGGTCGTTTTCTCTTGGTCCGACGGATTCCGCAGACACTTCCGGCATCTTCGGATCGTTCGGTTTGATCCGGAGATCGGAGAAACAGCGGCAAGAATCGATGTCCGATCGGTCCGGCATGTTCACGGGACGGACGGCTGCCACCAGGGGAAATCTCGACGAATCGAGCGAGACTCAAAACTCGTTCGACGCGGCGATTCGACTTTTTCGGAGATATCGGAAAAAGATGCCGAAAAGAAGATGCGCCGTTCCGGCGGTTGTCGCGATCACGTGAAGGTCGAAGGTCGGAGAGACGATACTGTTCAGTGCATTTCGCGCGGCAGAAGGTTCACCCGGCATCCGCACCGTTTCAAGGGCGGGATGCAGGCAGATTTCATGCGGTCGGGGCGAGCGCCGGAGCCGGTTGGATATGCGGAGGCGAATCTCCAGATTCCAGTATCATCAGAATTGCAGGCGTGCATCGACGAATCGAAGATCGGCGATGCGGTCGGCTCTGAAATCTTGCGGCGAGACGCGCAGAGGACGGTTCGTATCGGGCGTCGAGATTCGGCATCCGATGGACGGAAGATCGAGACTCATCGAACCAGCCGACCGCCGCTTCGGGACCGGTCCGGAAACTCGGCATTCGACATTTAGGGCCGGGTCGCAGGGCATTCAGCGAAGTTTCCCAGCTGCAGCCGCCATCGAGTCGCCGGTCGCACATTGCGGCCGCCGAAAAGACCTGTCACTGCGAGGAGGTTGATCCATGACCGTCGCGTACCCCTGTCACCACTATGTGCACTTCGACATCCGCGGAGAAACGGCCCGCATCCACGAGGAAGACTGCCCAGCGGTCGTCAAGGCGGTTCGACGGAAATCGGCCGGAGACCGTTGGAAGGGCCCGTACCTCGACTTCGAGCATGCCGAACAGGCGGCGGGTGCGAGGGAGGTGAAGCTGTGCCGATTATGCGAGCCGGACCCGAATCCATGTGTCGTAGCGTAGCGCGTTGAGCGATGAATCGGCCTACCGGTCAAACCACCGTTGGCTGAGTTTCAGTCCTAGCGCAGAATCGAAGGCCAATGCCCGGAAGCAAGCGAAGGCCAGGCTGTAGGGAGTTTCGCCGGAGTCATCTCAGCGGCGCGCTAGTGCCTGCGACCGCGGAGACGTGATCGGTGCCAGACATCAACTTCAACGAGCACTGCGAAAACCTCCTCGTCCAGTACAAACGCCGTAATGCAAAAGCCGTTACGCGGCACCTCAAAGGCATCTGCGACATTCTCAGGTATAAGGATGACCACGTGGTGCAGACGAAATTCGGCGGCTCGGTTCAGAAGGGCACGTACGTCACGGGCCTCAGCGACGTCGACATTCTCCTGATAGTGAACCAGTCTTCGCTCAAAAACGATCCGCCCTCGAAGGTCATAGGGTATGTGCAGGACACCATTCAACAGCGGCTCCCTAAGAATCCTGTGAAGGCGGGAAAATTGGCGGTGACAGTCAGCTACGCCGACAACACCGAACTCCAGATTCTGCCCGCAATCAGGACGGTTGACGGCTTCCGGATTGCGGAACCCGGGAGCACCAAGTGGAGCAATGTCGTTCATCCCGACCGCTTTGCGGAAAGACTGATCAAAGTCAACAACGCAAGGGGTGGGCGAGTCGTCCCCGTTATCAAGCTTGCCAAGGCCATGGCGGACTGCTTCATCAAGGATTCCAGCAGGAAGATTTCCGGGTACCATATGGAATCTCTTGCAATCGATGCCTTCGCAGGCTATGAGTGTGAACTAGACCCGAAATCCATGCTCGTGCATTTCCTCGGACACTCGATGAGAGCGGTGATGAGTCCGATCAAGGACCCCACGGGACAGACAAGATACGTGGACTAGTACCTTGGTCGGGCCGAGTCCAAACCGCGCAAGGGAGCTTCAACGCAGTTCGGGCAGTTGAGAAGCAAGGTCGCTTCCTGCACGACCAGAGCAGAATTCGACGAACTGTTCTTCGAGGCTCAGCAGTGAGATCAATGGCAGGCGACGAGCCTGAACTGATCGACGAGCGTCGGTCGGCGCATCGACCCCGTCCGGCGTGCACGCACCGACGGCGACGCCCGACGGCGAGGGCGGCGTGATCATCATCCACAACATGAACCCCGGCCACCCTTCCGAAGGCTGGAACCAGATCATGTCGCTGCCGCGTCGGGTGACGATGGGCGAGTATGAAGACGAGTTGAAGATCGAACCCGCGGGCGATGTCGAGTCGCTGCGCGGCGGACACACCGACATCGACGATATGGTGTTGCCGGCGAACGAAGAGCTGGTGCTGGAACGCGTTTCGGGCAATGCGATGGAGTTGATCGTGGAGATCGACGCCAACAACGCGCCGATGGTCGAGCTGAACGTTCTGCGATCGCCGAATCGCGAGGAGTACACCCGCATCGCCTTTTTCAAGGATCGCGGCTTCCGGATGCATCGCGGCCTGCCCGAGGACGGGGCGTTGCTGGCGAGCGGTTCGGCGGCGGTGCCGAGGTTCGGCGCGCCGAGACGGGTGCCAGTCATGCAGAGCATCGTGTCGCTCGACACGTCCTATTCGTCCACGCTCCCGGACGCGCTGTCGCGACCGCCAGAAACGGCACCGATTGTGCTCACGGACGACGAGCCGCTGCGCCTGCGCGTCTTCATCGACAAGAGCATCGTCGAGGTATTCGTCAACGAGCAGCAGTGCATAGCGGCGCGGGTGTATCCCGGACGGAACGACAGCGTTGGCGTATCGGTGCGAGCGCAAGGCTCGGCCGCCGTCCTGGAATCGCTCGACGCCTGGCAGATGTCGAACATCTACGAGTAGGCGTCCGAAAGTACCATTTAGAGAGCGGGGGAGTGGCGGAATGGTAGACGCGCATGCCTTAGGAGCATGTGGCTTAGGCCGTGCTGGTTCGAATCCCGCCTCCCCACTAGAGGGGTGTCGTTGAACAATCGTTGGCAGCAATAGAAGCGACGTGGTTGCGTTCATTGCGTTTCGACTGAATTCCTGCGGCTCCCCCAAGCAACGACGAGGGTGATCCGTGAAGAGCCAAATCTCAGTAACTGATGAAATGCGTCAACTACTAGGATGCGAAGGCAGTACGCTTGAAACGGTTTTTGCCGAAACGAAACCTACGCGCACTACGATCTTCGTCATTTACGTGCATCCGGCTCGAAACTTGAAGACCACCGGACAGTCGGTCGTCAAATTTTCGGACCGCAAACATGCTATACCGGTTAGTAAAAACCTGAAGATGTCTACGGCGTCTTACTACCGAGAATACGAGAAGGATGCTCGCGACACGCGGGACGAGCTAGAGGGCAGATACGAAGCTGACATCGTTCCGCTATCGTCCAAGTACTGGTCTCAGAGATTCGGAGCTATCGCATCCGTGTCTGGGCATGTGACTTACGGAGTTAGTGATTTTTGGTTGTTTTGCACCTCCCCACAACCGAAGACAGCTCGTGGCCTAGAGCAATTGCGGAGGAGATTTTCGGCAGAATGCGTAACCACGATTTTTGACTCTTCGGAGTTCGCTAAAGAATTGGGGACGGCTTTTGCATCGCGCTTTTCGTGGTCTGACGTCGATCTCAGTGCTTTGGATGACTTGATTCGGAAAATACGAACAGCTGAGATCGGAGACAAAGTCGTGTGGATTTTCCATGGTCCAGTTTTTTATACCGACGATCCTCAAGAACTGATGGAGTCCTATGATCACCTCCATCGCCCGGCGGTCGTACCCTTCATCAAACGCAGGAAGTTTGCTTGGCAACGGGAATATCGATTTGCCGTGAAAACAAACGGGACACCAAAACCAAAGAGCTGTTTATTGCCGCCCCGCCGGAACTTCGTAGGCTTGCCGAGATCAATTAGGTAGCGGGATCGTAGACGCGCATGCCTTAGGAGCATGTGGCTTGGGCCGTGCGGGTTCGAATCCCGCCTTCCCCACCAACGTGCAGGGTATACAGAACCGTCTTCGAGATCTGGCTCGGCGGGCTGTGAGCCAATATTCATAGTTCACAAAAGACACGAAATACTTAGGTACTCGTGGCCGGTCGAGTAAAGGCCAGCAAGTAGGCCGTAAGACACCATGGTTGCGGGTGATGTCGTCCTTACGGAGAACCCGTCGTATTCTCCCGTGGCATGCGAAAGCCGACGCCAGGCTCTCTATGGAGATGTGGGTCGGACGGGTCGCATCTTTCCCCCAACTTGCCGTGACATAGCTACGCCACTTCTAGGGAGGTCATGCAACGCTCCCAACTGACGGTTCGTTTATTGCGATGACTGATATTGTCCGCCCACTTCTGCTGACATGACTAAGCGGTCCCAGTCAGGAGTGCTTCCATCTCGCAACAGCGCCAGTAGAGTCTCTCGGGCCAACTGCTGTCCATCGGAGAGCGCTTTCCCAACGTCAATCCGTCGCCTTCTACCTCGCGATCCATGCACCAAAGCGGAGCGCGCATCATAGAAACCCTTGACCTTGCGGAATATCTCCATTCGCTCTCCCCCGTCGTTCCCGATGAGATACCCAGCGCGGGTTGCCAGCTTGAAAGTGATCTCTGGCGCGTCCAAACTGTACATCGTCTCCAGAGCGATGGCCGTATCCAGGATGCGGTCTTCCGTTACGAACTTCCTGTGTCTGAAAGGGAGGGTTGCCAAACGTCGAATGGCAAGTTCAAACCTGTCCCGGTCACCTTGGTATCCTTTCCACCCTCGGATTATTTCAAGAAGGAGATCCGCGTCGGCTTCGGATAAGGATTCCACTCTTCTCTTCCATTCCCAACCGCTGATCACTGAAGAGCCGGAATCAAGGTCCAGTCCTTCCATCCACTTGTCCACCTTTACGTACCAGAACCGAGGCTCCTGAGGCTCCCCGGTTGCGATGCAAAGGAAGTCCACGAACCGGTCACGGTCTTGGAATCTCCTCCGGTTCATCTCATCTCTGACCAACTCCCCGCCGGAGCCGTTCTCAGTAATGAGTTGACATCGCAGGGTGGAGGCATCCGCCAACCACAGCGCACACGAATCCGCCGGGCCAATCGCCGGCCCCCAAGTCAACTGACGGACGAGAGCAGCGGAACGTTCCGGAACATCGTCTGCCGGATGATAATACCTGCCTTCTGCGCGGACGTGCCGGGAAGACGGGGAAGGATACTCGCCGCAAGTCGCCTCGACCTCATGGTAGGGGGCTAAAAAGGCCCCCTCCGCGACATCAATGCGACGGTCCAACTTGAGCCCATTGAACACCTTGACCTCATAGGCCTTCAGCTCGCATGCCTCTCCCGACGTCAGGAACCGGTGCAGCACTTCGGCGGCATGCTCCCCTCCAGACCCAAATGTCAACTTCATCAAGTGGATCACGAAAGTTCGTAGCTCAACTGTATTCGAACTGAGTGGCCTGAAAACTTGGACAGCTTGCTCCAGCTCAGAGCCTTCCAGCGCCCGACTGATCACCGGGTGTTCCCTCAGGAGAGCTTCCACCTTGACACGTTCGTCGTCGAACTTGATATGCGATCTATCCAACACCTCTTTGAAGTAAGGGTCGCCCTTCGCACTCTCTTCCGCCAGGCGCCGGTACTCCTCGCGAGATTACGGCGCGAACTGTCCCCAGCCCCGATCAGGGGTATCAGAGAATTTATAGGCCTCCGGGCTCACCTTCGTGGCGAGTTTCGACAGGCTGGCACCCATCTTCCCGATCCAGTTGTCGGGGTCGAAGCTTTTCAGTTTCGTCTCAGTTCGCACCGTAGTTTCTCGTAGGTCTGTCCCCGTTATCTGAGAGAAAGCATCTCAGCCGAGTCGCGTCGTTCCGTAGTTCTATTGAACTCCGTATGCAATAAGGAGCTCCTTAAGCGAGTAGAGACTGTCTACCACGCGCGGCGACGAGATGTTGCAAAGCGTGCCCTCTACAAGATGCATGCAGCAACTCCAATCAAGTGTAGATACGCTGGTAGTCGGGGTTCATCTGCTGGCCGCACGCACTCACGATGCGAGCCAAGCGCGGTAGCCGACCATTTCGTAGCGGGCGTGGTCCAACAGTTGTTCCGTTTCGCCGATAGCTCACCACCGTCCGTATAACGTCGCACCGTATAGCGTATCCGCCAATCGCCATTGGCCGGAGAGTTTGCCGCCGTCGATGATGAGTTCGGTTCCGGTCATGTAGCTGGATTCGTCGGATGCTAGGAAGAGGATGCCGTTGGCGATTTCTGTTGGGGTGCCCATTCGGCCCATGGGCCTGTTGAAGGCTTCGGAGTCGCCTATCTATTCGGAACCCGCGGCGAGCATTTGGGCGCCGATGGCGCCGGGATGAACCGAGTTGGCCCTGATGCCTTCTTTGGCGTATTGGATCGCGGTCGATTTGGCGAGCAGGTGGACTGCGGCCTGCGTCATGTGCGGGATGACGGCCTTGGTGCCGAGGAAGGTGCCTTTGGCGTTGACCTCCATCACGCGGTCCCAATCTTCGGCGGTGTCTCCTCCACCACAATTTTGCTGATTCCAGTTCAATATCCGTAAAATTTGGTGTTCGGTACCGCTTCAGATACCGTTAATTCGTTCGGTGGTAATTCTCTGGTCGATTCGGCGCATTACGGCGCGGCTTGATCCGAGTGTCGATGTTGGGCGGATGCAAAACATGGCGAGGCTTCCTCAATGAATTCCCGCGCGAGCCATTGACACGAGTGGAGCCGGAGATCCACGTCTAGCAACGCGACTTGAGATTTTGAATGCAGCCGCGTTTCCCGGTACTTGATGACTAGAAAGGTCGTTTCGGGATCTCTGTAATCTCACCGGATCGTCTAAGGTAGACGAACTTACGGAACCGTAGGATCGCCATGGGTGGTTTATCTGGGAAGGCTTTGCTGTTTTGGTGAGGTGCGGAGCGCATGGTCGCGCAAAGGGACCGACGAATATTGACGAAAGGCTCTGGCGACAAAGTTGTGCCTCGGTCCCAGACGGTCGCTGCTCTTGACACTTTGCAGATCCAAAAGGAGCTTTATGGAACGACTCGGATCGATCCGTCGAACCGGAATGAAGCTCCCTAAGACCACCTGAAACCCGGGAGGTCGATATGTTTTGCGCGGGGCTTTGATAAGGCCGACGACTCGGGTCTGTTTCATCCGTTCATGCGATGACCAAAGATGTCGGATTAGTCTGTGAGGTGGGTCGAAAGTTTATGCACTGGCGCGTCGATCATGAAGGTGTCTCTAGCGGGCTGTGATCATACCTATCGGATCTCAGGAAGCGTTTTATTCTTGGGCGATTTCGAAGGCAGACTGTCTCGCGGTGCGCCGCCGTAACGACTTGGGTGCAAAGTCCTCGCCGCGTCAAATCCGGCGAACAGGGATAAAAAAGTTGGGGTCCCGGCGACGCGCACGGGGCGCGTGCGCGCGTATGCGTTGGGGGCGCGCTCAGTACGTATCCAGTGCGCGGCGCGAATCAGAAACGGCCCGGGGCTGGGCGTCAACGACGCGGTGGCACGAAACCGGGCGGATTCGGTAGCTGTCGGCAGCGAGAGCCATTGAGATCAGCCGTGTTGCGTCGCGGTGATCCTGTACCGATGCCCGGTGTTCGCGCGACGCGGATTGACGCGCCGATGATGCCTTTCCTGCGTTGACGATCGAGTGCATCCGCTCCGGTTCGAGTGAGGCTTCGATTCGGAAACTTGGGAATTCGCCAGATCCGGGAAGCTGTCGACGCAACCGGGTCTCGGTCTGAAAATCTGCACGACAAGGACTTGGGCGCAGCCGCGCTCCGCGTTGTCCGTTTGATTCAGAAGCGCAGCATCGCGGACGCCAAAAGCGCAACCCGATGCACTAGAAAATCGAAGAGCCAAGCGCGATCGGCATGCGAGTCCGGGGTGCAACGGATCGAGGCCCATGCAGAAGAGGTCACGGATGCTGCGATGAATCCGAAGAAAACAATACTTCGCTGGGATGACGACGACGCGAGAAGCGGCGTTTCGAAATCCTCCATTCGGCGGTGGATCGAGAACGGTGAATGTCCGGCCCCGATGAAACTCGGCGGGCCCAGGAGCCGGGCCGTCGGATGGCGGGTCGAGGACATCGACAGATGGATCGACGGCCTCGCGGCCGCGTGACGGATAACCGCATTTCGATCTGAAAAAGCCGCTGTCGGCGCGAATCGACCGAACTCGATGCTCGTCCAAGTGCGCCGTCAGCCGGAGCCGCGGCAGATCCGGGTCGCCTTCATTCGTCCAAACAGGCGCTCGACGTTCGAGCGCGGTCGATGCCGACCCGCGTTAGAGAAACGGCGCAACTAGGGACGCGCGGCTAAAATCCCGCTTCTCGCGCGCAACGTATCTAGTTACAAATGCAGTTTCGTAGACGTGAACATGAGATTTTCAAAACGGATCGCCGGTCGGAGAGAACTGGAATCGACCTTTCCGGAGAGAGTGCCGGCCATGAGTTTCAAAAGATATTCGAATAGATATTCCAAATCATGGATAGTTGCCGTTATACATGGTTTTGGCATTGTGATCGCTGGCGCGGGGGCAGTGGAATCCCGCTACAGTCCATTCAGAATAACACCAAATGACGTTGATTGCATGCCTGTGGGGCATCTTTGCTACGTTTTGTGGACGTTCCGTCCACTCGAACGCCCGTCGCCATCCTCGAGGTCGAGATCGCGTTCGGGATCGGTTTCGAACCGGTTGTCAGCTTCCGGGTCCATGTCCGGGATCGTATAACTCGAACTTTTGTCCGCTAAATTGTGCGGGTCCGCGTTTCGATAGAAATCCGCAACGTCGCCTTTCGCCGCGGTCTCGTTTCTGATGTTACCGGTCCGCCATCCGTGGCGAGCGCCAGCGCCCGGCCGTCATCAGCCGAGGTAGCTCGGTTCCGGCCCGCGCAAGATCGCGTGCCATGCCTTCCCGCGGCGAGTGTCCGCTGAACCCGTCGCCGAGTCCGGCGGCTGCCGCGGCACGTATTATCCTGGCCGAGATCTGGTTGGGCCCCAGCCCGAACACCGGATCGTCGGGACAGGCGTCTTTCCTCAGGACTTCGACGGCGGCCATCGTCTCGGCGGAAACGTACAGCACGGTCGTTTCGCCTTCCTGGTCCGTCTTGGATCGTCGAATTTGAAGACGTCCCGTCCCGTCCTGTTCGGTCGACAGATCATCCCATCTGATCGCCGCCGCTTCTGAAACGCGCAGCATCCCGTCTCGCATCAAACCGATGACGGCCACGTCCAGATCGCCCCTGCGCCGAGCCGCCGCGGGACTTTCGAGTCTGCCTCCGCGGCCTCTGCGCGGTCGGCGCGCGATTTCTCGTATGCGGTTCAGCGCGCTCATCGTGAGCGCTTCCGCCTGGCGTTGAAACGACCCGGTCTTCCGCGTCGCGCTGCGGAGAGTCTTCCTGACGGTCGGATCGGCGCACGGATCTTCGACTCTCGCCGTTTGGTGGACGTACGAGATCGCCGCTGCTGCTGCGCGCAGGGTCGCAGGTCTATGGCCGCGCCGCTCCAGACGTTCCGCTAGATACACGGCGACCTCGGTCGGACCGGCCGGGAACGGTTTCGAACCGTTTCGCAACGCCCAACTCACGAACATCCTCCACTGAGCCGCGTAGTTCTTCTTCGTGTTGTCGGCCACCTCGTGTTCGAGCACGTCGCCTAGATCCGGGCGGGATCTATTGGCGTCGCCAGCATCGAGGCTGTCGATTTCCGCTCTCAGGATCGAACCGGAACTCTCGCGTCGATGCGCTGAAACCGCTTCGCCGAACCTGATGCGTTTGCTCTCGAATCGCTCGGAGCCGTTTCGGGTCCGCACTCCGTCGAGATCTCGGCGAGCATCGCCGGTCCTGACGTCGGCTCCGGGGCGGTATTGATGCTTCTGGGCATTCGCATCGTTTGCACATCCAGTCATGTAACAGTGCGCTCCTGACTATAGGCAGTAAAGCGTGCATAACGGCAATTATCCACTCCGAATCGTCCACGCCCTGGTGAAGGGCGTGCACAGAAAGGTTGATGTGGAAACGCTTATGCGCTGGGAAGAAAAAACCTGTCACCGCTCGTCGCGAAATCTTGGACAGGAAAAATCGAAAGTTGTGGCGTTGGGCACGCCGGTCGCAAGGGTTTTGTTACAACCGCCGATCCAACGACTCGTCCTCGTCGTCTCGCTGGCGGTCCTGCTGATTCTGATCCTTCCCGTTGTTCCGGCGTCTTCTCAGTCACCGACGAAGCCGGGTATACCTTCGAACGTGAGCGTATCGTCAGAGAACTTGAAGATCACTGTGACGTGGCAAGCGACTACCGAAACGGGAGTGGCGGAAACGACGGATTATTACATCGATTGGATAGACACAGAAGTGAGTTCCACCGATTACGACAATATTTTTTTGAACCCAACCGATACATCGTATGAAATCACAAGTTACTTCGGATCGCCGCTCATTGAAGGTCACGAAATTTCTGTTTGCGTATTTGGGTATAACTCTGCAACCTCAGAAGTCAACGAAGGATTTGCATGCGCGAACGTCATCGTGGTGGGCGCGGGGATCGAGGTGTCGGAAGTGTCGGTACTCGCGCGTCGCGGGACGTCGGTCGATTTACTGGTTTCCCTCGACAATCCGGATCTGTTGAGTACGACTGTTCGGATGCGCCATCGCACGGCTGCGGTGGATGGCGGTCAAGCAGGTCCATGGAGCGATGAGACGGAGTCACAACCCAAGCCAGAGATTTCTTCTTCTTTCATCTCAGTGGTTTGACGCGCGGAACTACGTACGAAGCAGAAGCGACGACGGCCAGCGATTTCACCTCCGGAGGGGTGGTGTCGACGACATTCGCCACGATGGCTGGGCCGGTGGTGCTTCGGGGCGGCTCGTTCGCAAAAGGGAAGACAACCGTGGGTCTTGCGTACGAACTCGACAATCCGGATTCGGACACCGCCACGGTGCGGCTGCAGTACCGCACGAGGGTGGGTTCAGTGTTGGGCGAGTGGAACATTGTCACACCAAAAACCACCACTGGCGAGTCGATCGAATTCAATCTTGCTGGTTTGACGCCGGACACGTTGTATCAAATGTGGGCGACGACGGCAGCCGACTTCGACGACGATGCGTTGATTTACAAGATTGAATTTAGAACTCTCGATTCTCCGAAGGTGACTGCAGCCGAACCCAGTGGTGTTACCGCGGATTCCGCGAAGGTGACCGCGACGCTGTTCAATCCTGACGGGGAAAACCAAGAAGTTTTCCTGCGTTACCGGTCATTGTCGACGGAGGATTACGAGACCCCAACCCCGCCGAGTCAGACGACTACCGGGACGTCTGTCGTCTTCAGTCTTGCCGGTTTGACTCTCGGCACCCAGTATTTGGTGCAAGTTTCGTTAGATGGCAATTTCGTGACGGGAGTCAGGCAAAGGGCATTCACCACGTTGGATGTCCCTGACGAGCCTACATCGGTCCGCGTTTCTGCGGACGATGGATCTTTGACGGTGACATGGGGATTGCCAGATGGGGACGGCGGCTCTCCAGTCACTGGTTATGTGGTGCATTGGAAGGTTTTAGGTGGAGAATACTCCGCTAGCAATCGAATCCAAGTGTCAGCAACGGCGGTTCGTGACGTCATGATCCCGGGCCTGAACAACCACACGACCTACGTTGTGCGTGTGTGGGCGATCAACGCGGTCGGGCCTGGCGGGTGGTCAGGCGAAACCGTCGGAACTCCCAACACAGGGCCGGATGTGGATTCTGTATCAGCAACCCTGATTCGTCACGAATCGGCGCGAGTGAAAGTCAAGACGCGGTATGTGAATTCTTCTAGCAGACCGGTTCATGTGAGGTTTAAACCGGTTGACGAGATGACATGGGTACGGAAAACGGGTTTTGTTTCAAGTTTTACCCAGGAAATCGCGATCTTTTTGACAGGCTTGACGCCCGACACCCTGTACGAGTTGCAGGCGTCGCTGGATGGCACGTTCACCGTCGGGGTTCAACAAGGGACCGATTTCAGGACGGTTTTGCAAGGGATGGCCGACCCCCCGACGGCACCGCAGGTCAACGTGATTCACGGTGACGAGAAACTGAATGTGAATTGGTCGGTCAGAAACGACGGCGGGGCGGACGTAACCGGAATCACCCTGGCTTGGTGGTCGGAAAATGCACAGATTCTCGAACTCCAACTTTCGGGATCTCATCGTTTTTATGTAATCCGTGATTTGCAGAATGGCACGACCTACGATGTGCGAGTGATCGCGACGAATTCAGCCGGAGACAGTCCTCTGACGTTGAAATCGGGTACTCCGAGCACCGTACCGGGCAGCGAAGTTACGGGTTTGGTGGCGTCGGGTTGCAACGGAGCTATCAGTCTCAGCTGGCAGTCGCCGAGTGACGACGGCGGGAGTCCGATCACCGGTAACCGCGTGCAATGGAAATCCGGATTTGACACGTATCACGCTGTGCGTCAGGCATTCGTGACGCGCAGCCTCTCGTACACTCTCGGTTCTCTGATGGATGGAACCGAGTACACGGTGCGCGTCCTCGGCGTCAACGCCAACGGCGGTGCCAGGGACGCGAACGCCACACCGTTGTGGTCGCGCGAGGTTAAGACGACACCGCTCTCGGGGGTTTGTATCGCTAAGTTGACGTTCGGGAACATCTTGTCCGACAACGCGCCCATCATCGTGGAGGTCCCGAGCGCGGAGGAAGGCACACAGGTCAACATACGTCACCGGAGTCTGATCGACTCGGCCCGGTGGAGCGACGTGCAATCGCAGACGCTGCCAAAGAGCGAGACGATCGCGACATTTGACATACGGGGACTGAAATCAACGAACTTTTATGAAGCGGAGGCATGGCTCGGCTCCCAGAGGCCAACTGAAAACCGGGTTGCACGTGCGGTGTTCATAACCGGAAGCGTTCCGAAGGGTGCGACGTTCACGGGCGGCGGAGGATCGCAAGTCGGCAGGATACTGCGAATCGAACCCGCGATCACGAGCGTCAGGGTCAACGCCGGCGACGAGGTTCTGCTGTCGGTCGCAATCTACGGCAGGCAGGGGTTGCACGACAACGGATTGGCGGACAAGTCTCCCGGCGACGGTCGCCCGTCATTCGACTGGTTCTCGGACGGCGGCGGCTCGTTCGCCGAGGCGAACATGAGGTCCGAGTGGCGGAACGGCTTGGCCGACGACCGCGAGGTGAGATTCACCGCCCCTGGCCACACCGGGAGCTTTACGGTAACGGCAAGCTTGGACGATTCATCCGACTGCACGTCGGCGCTCGACGGCGAGGATGTCGAAGACAGGACGGAACGATGCACCGCGAAGATCGAAATCACCGTCAGGCGCAGCGTCGCGGCTCCCACAATTACGAGGGCACCGGTTAACCCGCGAGGCGTAGTACCGGAGACGCTAACCGATTCGGAAGGCGTCGCGTATGCGGTCTTCACGCCCGTTGAAGGTGGCAGTTTCGCAGGGGAAGGTTACTCGCTCGTCGCGGGCCCCAGCGTCGTCGCCGACGGGGAGTACATCGGCGTCAGCATGCTTCGAGGCGAATCGGCGTCAAACATCGGACAGACGCATCATCGTTACACCCTCGGCGGAGACTACTTCGTGTGACGGCGGTGGACGGTCAAGGTGAGTCGGTCGCAACTTATCGACTGAAGAATCCGGCGAAGGTGTGCATTCCGCTCCCTGCCGAGTTGCGCGGCAGCCTCGACCAGTTGTCGATCGTCTCAGCCGACGAATTCGGTCTGACGGCGTTGTCGACCCGTGTTGTGCTGCGTGCCGGCGGCGACCCGCAGCTGTGCGGCAGCATCAGCGCACTGCCCGCACGGGTTGCCGCGGCGCGGTTCGGCGCTCCGCCCCTTCCCTTCCCGGCCGGCTCGCAAGACGGGCGGCCCGCAACGCCCGACACCGGCGGGGGCGGCGCCAATGTTCCGATGCTGTTCATCCTGCTCGTCGCGGGCGCGGCATCGATCGCGATGGGGCTCCGCACGACAACCTCTTCGTTCAGGAAGCGAACATGATCGCATACGACAACGCCGCCTTCACGCGCACCGGGTTCGAAGGAGGGGACAACTGGGATGAAACAGATCGATGCAGGGGACGAGAACCGTTCTGTCGCGCCTCATTGCGATTCGTTTCGCAAGTGTCCCCTCCCTCGGACCGCACGGGTGCCGAACGGCCCGGACCCGCACGTCCTCGCAGCATCATCCCGGTCGGCGACAACTGCAATTTCTACGGTGATTTGGAAGAATCTACCGGTCTCGAAACGGACGGGGAAGCGTAAGGTGCGGTCCGGCTTCCAGCCTTTCAGGGTGCTTCTCGTCGACGACAATCGGACTTTCAGGGAAGTCCTCCGAATGATGCTCGAAGCGAGAGGCGAGTTCGTCGTGGTCGGCGAGGCCGGCGGCGGCGACGAAGCTGTGTGCGCCGCCGCGGAACTGTCGCCCGACATCGTCGTGATGGACCTCGTAATGCCCGGAAAAGATGGCGTGGATGCGTGTCGGGAGATCATGGATACCGCCCCTGAGACGCGTGTGGTCATGCTGACCGCCTGCACCGAGGATGACGCGATGATCGAAGCGGCCAACGCCGGAGCTGCGGCCTGTCTGCATAAAGTGGCCGGAATGACGCGGCTCATCAGCACGTTGAAGAACGTGGCCGCCGGCGGGACCGGCGTTTGAGCCGACTAGATGAGACGTGTTTTGTTCATGGCTCGCGGCGCGGCTGATCGGGGACAGGAACGGCGGATCTCCGAATTGACCCAGGATGAGCAGGCAACGGCCGCGTTGTTCCGCCGGGAGATGTCGCACGCGGAAATCCCGGAGGACAGGGGCGTCGTTCCGGCGACAGTTCGAAGCGCCATCCACGGCATTCAAAGAAAGCTGGGCCTCTCCTGGCAGGATCGATGACGACGCCTCCGCGGCAACGCCGTTGTTTCGCTGTGCGCGGACGACTTCGATCTGTACTTCGTCATACGGCGACCGATCCCGACGGCGTGCCGTTCCAGCCGACTCAGCTTCACGTACGAAGCATGGACGATACGACCGGCCGCGGACCCAGCCCGAGCCAAAGACGGGGGGCGGAAGTCGCGACGGCTGGTTCGGTCGGATCGAACCCCGGAACTCCTTTTCGTCGCATCGCGGCGTCCTATGGAGCGGATCAACCGGGGCCAATCGGAGGCGGCTTTGAATTACACGTTAATGACATATTCTGACGCATCTATGACGCGGAAATGACAAGTGTTTCTGGTTTAATGTTGGTATGCGAGAGTCGACGTCAAAGAACATTCCTGTGCACCGACAAGCCTCGAGAACGACGGCCAAAAAACGCAGCGGCATTTTCGGGATTTGCGCGGTTACCTTCGTCCTAATTGCCGGGTCGATGATCGGATGCGCAGACGAAGAAACGCGTCCGACGGCCGCAGCAACACGCTTTGAATCGCCGGCGGAGCATTCATCGGACACTCCCGTGAACCAATCGCATCTTGCAACGGCGACCCTCGATCCAACGATAGTGGTTCAACCGACGGTGACCCGGGCAGTCGCTCCTCCCATCGATCCGGCGGACACGCCGAAACCCGTCGAGACGATCGCGGCCGAGGCCGACGAAACGAAGGAGGTCAAGCTTGAGGAGGAAGTTATATGGGTGACACCGACGCCTCTTGCTGCTCCGGCTTGGTCTGTTCCCATCGAATCGGAAGCCTCAGGGACTGCGACTGAAGACGATGGCGAAAGCTCCTCGGCGACGACGCCGGAAACTGCGGTCGAGCAGAAGACGGTTGTCGTCCAGGAGGAGGAGGTCGTGGAGGATGGGACGGATCCGACTGCAACGGCTACGGCCGGGTTCGCACACGCAACTCCGGTGTCTGAAACCGAGAAGATCGTCTGCCACGAGATCACCGGGGCGTGCCACAGCGTCTTTTACAAGGAGCCGATCGAAATCGCGGTGGCTTGCGAGGGCGAGGCGGTCCTTTTGGAGGTGACGAGGGAGTCCGGCGAAGAGATCGTGCAGATGTGTTCCGAAGGTCTATCGATCTTGTCGGAAGAAGAAATGGAGACGATGCGGAGGTCTGAAGCAATCGAAAGAGGCGACGTCGAGCTCGGTTCTCTGTTCAGGAGCGGTATCGTTGCGCTCCGCGTGACGGGCGTGAATCGTTTCGGACCCGCAGAAGACCCGCGGTGCGTGGGCGTGACGGCGGACAATGTGTGTTTGAGCATCCGGATCGAGGTGACGAACCTGTCGGAAAACCGGGATGCGCTCGGCGTTGCCAGCAGGGATTTCCGCGTCGTGGACGAATCCAACGTCGATCTGGAATCGGACGTTAATATGGTGCGTTTGGCGGCCTCTCCAGGCAGTTTTCACCTAGGCATCGCCGGTCTGTCGAGCGGCGAGACGTTGCACGCGGAGCTGGTCAGATCGATCCCTCGCGATGCGGGGCATCTGCATATGCTCTACGACAACATCGCAAGGTTTTCGCTGGGGTCGGAGGATCGATGGAAGGCGGTGCCGCCGACCGGCACCGGTACGTCGGCAGCAGATGGCAAGCAGTCGCTGCGTCGCACCGTCGAATGCGGTTGGGTAGCGGTGGTGGTGACTAAGCTGACGGAAAACATCCCGGGCAAAGTGTATGAGAGCGAAGAGCTGGGTCGCTGCGACCCCAGGGTCGTCACCGTCCCGCCAGACGAGTTGGCGCGGCTGCACGCGATGGCCGACACCCCGGAGGCGGGAAGATCGAACCCGGTGGCGTTCCGGGACCGCTTCAAAAACGAGCGACACGTGATCCGCGTGGTCGAGCTGAAACGACACGGCCGGAATGAGAGCTGCGCAGGCGACCAACCGGTGCCGGGGGGCCAGGTGTGCATAGGGATCGAACTGGAGATCACGCAGCTGCGCGCCGACGGAGGTCCGGCGTGGTACACCCGCAGCGATTTCACGGTCGTTGGCGGAGGCGGAGTCGCTTTCGATGACGGCCCGTGGCCCGTCATATTTTCAACCTACCCCCTTTGGGAGGCGAAATTGAACCCCGGGGAACGTCTGTTCACGAGAATCGCGCGGTACGTCCGAGCCGAAGAAGAGGACTTGCTGCTGCTGTACGACAGTTTGTTCGGACCAGGCGGATTGACGGCGTTCAGGTTGTCCGAGAAGGAATCTCGACCCGCGGAGAAAGAGGCGGTGAAGATGCCGGCCTACGAAGCGTCGGAACTGGGCTCGCCCGGCAGCTGGATATCGAATCCAGTGCCTTTGGGCGCTGCGATTCTGATCCGCGGTTTCCAGGTGCGTGTGTTGGAGGCGGAACGGGGATGGCGACCCGAGGGAGGAATGAGACCGCTCGCACTTTTGGTCTCACGCGCGGAAAAAGTGACGACGGCCGTCAGCGAGTCGGAAGCCGATTTCAGGATTTCCAGCCCGAGGTGGGCCGTTGACAGGTACACGGGGCCCACCGAACTGGTGCGGGTGAGAATCGAGGCCACGAACACCGGCGACCCCGACAAGTCTCTGACATTCGATGCTTCGGATGTGATCCTGGTGGATGCCGAACGCCGGATATATACGGGCGGGTTCTATCCACGTGATGAGGACATGCTCCGGAGACCGAGCGATTGGGTGCCCCGCGGATATCCGTGGCCGGATCAACGCACGCGTTTGGCGGAGGTCTATGGCGGAAGTACCGTTCTGGAAGAACTTGCTTGGCTGGTTCCGAGAGATGCCGAAGTGTTGACGCTCGCGTATGTTCCAGTCGCTTTCGAACCCGGCGCGTTTTTCGCGCTGGAAGAACCGGTCGGCCCGCCGCCGCCATCTGAACCGGCGTTGCCGGATTGGGTCGAAGAGGCGATCGAACTCGCGGGCACTTGGCCGTCACGTCCGGCTCCGCCAGGGACGGGAGCGCGCTACGGCGACGATGTTTTGGTCCGCGTTTCAAGCGTCGAACAATCTTGGCTGCCGTGCGGGACCGGGCAGGAAACGCGAAGGGGGCAGCAGTGCGTTCGGATCACAATTGACGTAGCGGTTGAGACGGTCGCCGAGGCACGCGGACTGTTCATCGGCAACGAGATCGTTTTCTTTGTCGACGGCGAACCTGTGCCGGTCGATTACGAATTGAGGGGATCGACGAGCTCTCCGTACGGATTGCATTTCGATTCAGAACTGGACTGGGTGGAGATGAACGGACGCGGATGGTTGACCGCGACCTACAGGTTTTACGCCCCTGGAGGATGGCGCGACGGGATCGCCGTCTACTCCCCACACCTGAGAGAACCCGCGGTTTATCTTTCATTCCACGATGGGGTTGGAGAGGGCGCCGATCGCGAGGATTCGGTTCGCGGTGCAGACGTTGAGGCGACGGTTCCCGCGGTCTCGGCGACAGTCGAAAAGGGCCTGTACGAATACCTGGACGAGGTGGGGTTCAAGGCGGTTGAATCGGAGGATGAGATGATCGGATCGCTGGCGGCGATCGCTGGAGCGTGCGCGTACCACACCGTCCGTCCTTCGGATTCTTCCGGAACGGGCGTTTTGTCCGTGGCCGTCAAGCTGAACGAGTCTCGGGTCGCAGACGTCGCCGGCCGTTACTTCGAAAAGATCACCGACGCGTCGGTGTTTTGCAGCACGGCGTTTCCCGAAAGTTCGAAGCTGCGTGTCTTGGGAATGATTGCAGGTCTGGCGCAAATCGGATGTCTGATGAAGAACTATGATTCCAGTGGAACACCACCGATCGGGATCATGGAACTTGCCGAGCTTCTCTTCGAATATTGGGGGACCGAAGCGCCGGCGTCGATCGAGGATTTGGAAGGGCCGGACGGATTCTGCGCCTGGCTCGAGGAAAACGCTGTCGCCTCGCTGGGAGAATCCCTGGTCGCTGCCCTCTTCATTCTGATTCCCGTCGATGAGTGAGCTCGATGAAACGCCTAGCGACAATCCTGTATTTTCCGGAAATCCTGACTCGCTCGGGTCCGCCGGTCGACAACATTGAACCGTGGACCGGCGCCGGACGCTCTCGAGTAGAGTCGGGCAATTTCGTTCGAGCCGCGGAAGCGAGAATCTGACCTCGATCTTTTGGACGATGCAGCCAAAAAAGACACGATCTACGGACGCCCCAACGCTACACGACTCCCGGACTGAATTCGACACGTTGATGACATGAGATATACAGAGCTTCGAGACGTAACAATCTGTGACATGCCCAGGATGATCATCGCGGTTGACAGGTCCCGGGACGACGCCCCCCGGAGTTCGGGCCCCCTGGATGAACCGAACTTCAGCTCGAGCGTGCGATTGCCTGGCTGATAGACAGGTTCCATTGAAAATCGAACGGGAATTGACGGCCAGATCTCATCTGTTGCACAGGTGGCCCGGCCTTTCCGATTCCAAGGTGAGATCCGAGAATGCGCCGCGGGAGATTTCGCGTCAACGTTGGTTCAAAGAAAGAAATATCAAGGAGTCGAGCCCTTTACGCCCAAACATGAAAACCGCGTCGCGCCAACCTGCCGGGACCTCCGTTCGGAATACGGCCGTCATCACGCCGCGGCCGTTGATCTCCGCCCAATCCAAAAACGAATCGAATTCCGGATTCCAAATGCCCCGGTCATCATAGAACAGAGGCACCTCTTGTCCGTCGATCACCAACACATGTTTGAAATGACCAAACAGCGTGCGCGGCTTTTCTGAAGGTTCGGATGCTATCTGGACAGCGATTTTGAGGCATTCGTGGTCCGCCAAGGCTGTCTGGCCTTCGAAGCAAGGTGATGGCAATCGTTCGACTTCAGTAATCAGGACCGCCACATCGTCGTCAAACCAGCCCGCAACGCCTCGGGGAGCAGGCGAAGATTCCGAAGTCGCATCGACGGGCATCGCATCTTCTGCCCATGATCGGTCCATCGGCGAAACCTCGCTTCCCGCCAATTCCTCCAAGGCCAGAAATCCCCCGGCCGCGTGCACGAATGGCACGTAAACGAGCGTCAAACCGGTCGCGTCACGAGGCACGAGCCAAGCGATTTCCTCTTCAATCTTCCCACCGCCGAACAACTCACCCACTCGGTCGCTTTTCCGCAAGCCGTAAAACAGGTTGTGGCTGTACTCCGGAAATCCGACTTTCCGGAGCGAACGTTCGGCAAACGGATAGAACCCGCTGAGGTAGACGCGACGTTTGTCATCGACCAGAAAGAGGTTGGCCGCGTTGAAGCCCGATCGTTCGTCGGCCGAACCGAGAAGGGTTGCTTCCAACGAAACCCGCACATACTCCAGGTCGCCTTCGTGCTCAGTCACGGCGGCGCCTTGCTGGGCGATGACCGCATCGGCCGTCTCTCGGTCGGTTCCGATCATTGCGCGTCCCAATTTGAAAGCCAGCAGGGTCGAAGGAACCGCTTCTTCGCAACATGTATCTCCGGGCACCCAGCCGCGCTGCACCTCCAAGACACGGACGCCGAGACCGTAAACGTCCAACGCGACACCGATCGGCGCGGGATCCCCGAGCCAGTTGCCGGGCCCGTCAAGCATGCCTTTCACCGGCGGGGGCACCTGATCAACGGCCGTCTTTGCAACGGGCGTCGCGTCTTCGTCCAACAGCAACATCGAAGATTCGCCTCCGCCGACGTAGACCAACATCAGGCCTGAGGCGTCGTCAGGAACATATCTGACAACCCGAGTCGTCAACCGACCGCCAGGAGGGATCCCGACCCGTTGGTCGAAGTAACGAGACGCGGCATGATCGGGAGGGCCGTGCGCGAACACGATGCCACTGCCGTCGATCAGCTGAAAAACGGTGTCTTCATACCAGATCGGAGCGTTTCCAGCGCCCAGATTAGTGATCTCCAATTCGACTCCGATGCAGATGTTCCCCGGCGGCGCATCAGCGGCCCCGCAGTTCGAACTGACAGGTTGCCGTCTAACCGCCACCACACGTATCGCAAGGTCTCCTTCTTTGAGCACATCACCGAGGACCGTCTGCTCCAAGCGACCATCCCCCTCAGGATCTCCTAGCTTTCGCAACTCGTTCAACTCTCCATGTTGGACAGTAGCGACATCAGGGTCGCAAATCGCAACCACCTCTTCATTTTTGGAGTGGGACGAAACCAGGTCGCCTGTAGTTTTTTTGGCGTACTCGAAAACGAACCCACACTCCATCTCATATGTCAAGTCTTCTAAATCTGGTTCTCCCGTCAAAGCGTCGGCAGGTGTCTTCGACCAATCGTCTTCCGAACCCAGATCGAAGAGAATCGGACCTCGGTTTTGATATTCGAGGACGATCTCGCCCGCGTTCTTTGGGATTCGTCGCACCACTGTGGTTGCCAGCCGTTCCCCAACTTGCAGAACCACAGGATCGCGTCCCGGAGTGATGGTGACCGTAACGATGCCGGATGAAATCTTCCGGACCTTCTCACCTGCGCCGATCAGCGTGAAATCCGTGTCGTCGTAATGCAACTCACCGCCATCTTCGCGAAGATTGGTCATCTCCAGATATACCGTCAAACATTCCTGCTCCTCTGTCGCCTTTGCGCAGAACGGGTCAATGTCCTCATCGGAGCGAATAACACGTTTGATCTCGATGGCCAGATCCTCCCGCACAAAAACGGTGCCAAGAGGCGCAGGCTCGGATTCCGCTCGAGGCATAACACGTTCGATCTCCAAACCCAGATCGTTCTCAACGGTAGCAATAGTCGCGGGCTGGGATTCCGCTCGAGGCGATGTCAGTAGTTTCTCAAGCTCCTCCCCCGAGACCGTAGAAACTCCAGGTCGACACGTAGCCATAGTCTCCGCGCCAGATTCACGAACCAATTCCAGAACAAATACCCTATCTTCGCATGGGATCACGAGTGAAACCGGTTCGTGATACGCGAGTTCCCGGCAGTGTCCAGTCAGGTCGCTGCAGACCTCCATATGATCCGTGTGCTTTGAATCCAAAACCACCGACGAAGTCGCGATTACCGTTTCTGCAGGAGGTTCCGCGGGTTCGGATCGACTTTCTCCGATCGCTTCCGCCGCTTCATCCTCCGATGTTGAAACCGTTGCCTTAGGGTCCGTGGGGGTTACCACAACGAGATCCTCGGGGTTCGGAAGTTTCGTGACGGTTGGCGAAGGAGTAAGAATCCGAGCGCCTGACGAATCGGAGGTGGCGGCGACTGAAGGTGCTGTCGCTCCCGCCAAAGCGGTTCGTGGCGTGCTATGCGGAGCCGCGGTCGGCTGAGCTTGTTCGCATGCCGTCAGAACCGCCCAGACAACCGACAACACCAAGCAGACCCGCACCAAGCGTGGGCGCAGTCTGGTCGAATCTGGAATCCGGGCGAGTCTCCGAGTCATGTGAATTCGATCGAATCGATTAAATCAAGATTCATGGTATAGCCGCAATGGGCTTCATCGCGTCAATCGCTGCCACTTCTGACAGTCCCTCTGCATGAACGAAATCACACCGTGACCCCTTGCATATTCCCGCTGCGAGGTTGAACCGTCTCTTCCCTCCTGAACTCATCGCGACAGGCGACGACTCATCCGATGATAGACAGGTTCCATTGAAAACTGAACGGGAATTGACGACCGGCACGTCTCGTACTTCGGAGCGCCCTCTTGCTGCGTCGACAGCGACCAAGAAGGGCGCCGCGAGGGGTTGGGCGCTAAATTGAGATATGCGTGACAACATCAGACCGAATCGGCATAACCAAGTTCTCGGGCTCGACGGAAGTCATTCTTTGCTCGTTCGGAGTCTCCCAAAGCTTCGCGGGCCAAACCGCGGCCTTGGTGAGCGCGGGCGCTCGCAGGGTTGCACTCGATCGCACGGTCGAAATCGGCGACTGCCATGTATGGATCACCGCTCATCAACCGGGCGGTGCCTCTGCCACGGTACGCGACTTCATCGGTGTGATCGATTCTCAGGGTGGCATTGAAGTCCGCTACCGCGCGAACACAATCCCGTTTGGCGAGATAGGCATCGCCGCGGAACCTCAAGGCATACGGATCCTCGGGATCAAGGCTTAACGCAGCGTCGTAGTCGGCGATTGCCAGGTCGAGATCGCCTTTCATGCGATAGGTTGACCCACGGCCGCGATAGGAAGCGGCGTCTTCGGGATTGAGCCGTAACGCGTTGTCGTAGTCGGTAATCGCTAGGTCGTATTCCTTGGTGTAGAGATAGGAACCGCCCCTGGCTCGGTGGGCATCACCGTTGTTCGGGTTCAATCGTACGACCTCGCTCAGGTCGGCAACGGCGAGGTCAAGAGCATCTCGCTCACCGTGAGCCAACCCGCGGTAGTAGTGGGCCACAGCGTTGTCAGGTTCTAGGCGAATCGCTTCGGACATGTCGGCGATCACCAAGTCGTATTCGTCCATGTAGCCGTACACGATACCCCGAAGCTCGTGTGCGCCAGGTCGTCTGGTTTCGCTACGAGACTGGATCGCCTGAAAGGGTCTTCATGCGGAAGGATCGAATGGGAGCCCGATGTTCCGAGTTCCAAGCGTGGCGCTCGGGACGTCGGGAGGGAATCGATGGCTGGCGACGGCGGTCAAGCGGCGAACGTGCGATCGCAGCTCGCCAGATGTCGCAAATCACCGGTTGGATCGGTCCCTGGCACGCCGTCGAACGGGGTCAAAAAAAGGTGTCCTTGCAAACCAGCAACCTGCCGATGGGCGAGATGATGAATGCGAAGCCAATCTTGAGGTGACCTGATTGACGTCGGAAAACCGCCTTTTCGACCCCGAATCGCTCCATGCCGACGTGAACGACGCCGTGTTCCACCCGCTGACTCAGGGTGTCCCCTAGGGCGCGGCACCTGGGGAAGTTCGCCCGCTCTATGAACGACTGCTGCTAACCGTCCTCACCATAATTATCCAGCAGGCCGTTCCGTGCGGCCCAGAGCACCAGCTCCCGTATCGATGCGACATCCAGCTTTTCTCGGGTGCCGTAGATTGCGTTTCGAACCGTCACGGGCTTGATCCATCGCCGTTCCGCGATTTGAGCGTAGGACATGCCTCGTGCGAACGAAATGAGTATCTCCCTCTCCCGCTGAGGGACCTTTGCACAACCCCCGTCATTCCGGCGAAAGCCGGAATCCAGAGGGGCAGGGCAACGGGGAACGCCGCACTAATACTGCGATCGCGGACCCGTTCGGGATGTTGTGCAAAGGTCCCTCTGAGTGAGACCCGCGACCTCGGCGGCGTTTTCACGATCCGGATGGCTCAGTCCTCCGAAAACCCTCTTCACAACGTCGACGGGCAGGTGAAGTTCACCTGTGGCGACCCCTCGCAGGGCTGACAGCAGCAGGTCCCTTGAAGGAATCCGGTCGCTCCGGCGGCCACGGCCTCCACAACGGCGTCCTCTTCCGTCGAGGCCGTCAGCATCACGACGCGGGTCTCGGGGTTTGCCTCCATGATTTCCCTGCACGCCGCCACACCGTCTTTGTCCGGCATTATCACGTCCATGACGACAATTTGCGGTAATAACTTGGCGGCCACTCTCACGGCCTACGCGCCGTCCGACCACTTCAAACTCACCGACTGTTCCAGGGCTTGTTTCAGGCCGATCCTCACTATCGAATGGTCGTCGACGATCATCACGTTAATGCGGTCACTTCCCGACATGGGTTTCCTCCTCTTTCCCGAAAGGCGTTGGTTGGCTGGGAAATCACTAGTCGGCTCCGGCTGTAACGGGAAACGCGGTACATCTCTTCCGTCCGATCACTGACTGTCAATTGGGCGTTTTGATGGTTTCGGTCTGGAATTTTTTGAGCGTTGCGCGTCAATCTAAAAAGTAGACGCTGTAGCTGCAAGAAGCATTTGCCCCATCGACATAGAGATAGTAACAGTGGCAGGCATTTGTAGCGTGAGTTCAGGATTCCACGGCCTGATCTTTCGGCTGTCCTAGTCGATTATTTCCTAATTGCGGTAATAGAGACGTATTCGCATTCATGCCGAGACGAGTTTAGCACGCATATTCAGGGCATTTGCTCCTTACATATGGGGTGTTTGCCTCTTAACAACGGCAGCGCGAACAATCATAATACTTTCGTTGATCTCCACTGCGTTAAAAGGCCTTCAGCACAACCCAGATGAACGCAATACTGACACGCCGCCGATGGTCGTCGATCCGCGCTGATATGGGTAATCGGGTGAAGTCTGAACGCGTCGGCTGGATTTACTCCCGAATCCGCCTTGCATTGATTCAGTGGCCGGCGACGCTAGGCCGCGCGGCACATGTTCAAGGAGGTCTGAGCAGGGTGCTGGTGTGGAGCGCGATTTTGGGGCTTGCGGGTTTTGGGGGGTGGATGACGATTGCAACTTGGATAACTTCTGCGCAAGGATCTGACATCTCGCTGATAAGCACCATCGGCACTGGTCAAGACGTTGTCACGCAATCGAACCGTCAAAGGGTGATGGCGTTCATCACCGGCCCGAACCACGCGGGCTACACGGTGAACAACATCACCATCGCCTACAGCAGCGATGGTGGCGCAACGGGTTCAATCTCGCTGCACAAAGGCGCGCCTACGGGAGGTTCGTCTGCCATGCCCGAAGCTGTTGGAACGTTCAGTCCGTCGAGCATCTCGAGCGGCACGGCAACGTTCACCGCCGCTTCGACGGTGCACCTCGAACCAGGCACCAAGTATTCCCTTTCCTTTATAGATACGCTCACCGGGGCAGACTTCAAACCTCCTGCTGACAGCGAGTTCACTGGTGAATTCGGTTTTTCGGCGATCCGAACCATGTGGTGGCGTAGAGCAGCCACCGGGAATTTCGCCAAAAGCAACAGTACGTCAGAACGGCTCATGTACCAGTTGAACGGTAGCGTGAACGCGTCGACCAAGGACGTGCTGGTTTCCAACATCGTGACGTCGAAGGACGACTCCAATAAACAGATCGCTTGGGTTGCGGCGAACCTCGGCGCTCAACAGTTCACCACCGGTACACAGACCGACAAATCTCTGGAATCTGTTGTACTAAGGATCAATAGTGGCGCCACCCTTCTCCCCGCGGGCATGAAGTTGTCTCTATGGAGCGCGTCGACCGGCTCTAACCTAGTGCCTTCAAGTGAGCTTGCGGTTTTCACCAACCCGACGTTCCAGGTGAATAGCGAACCGGGCATTGCTGAATGGATTTACTACCGCTTTACCTTGCCGGCCGCACAGTTGTTGTCGAGTTCAACTTCGTACTTCATCGTCTACGAACCTTCGAGTTCAAACTCCCTCGGCTTATTCCATACGAGCCTCGGCTTGGACAGCGGCAGTTTGAGTGGTTGGACGCTTTCCAACGGCGTCATATGGCGACCCAAGGCGGACACTTGGTCAACGCGCAACTTGGTGGCAGATCGTATGCTGCAGATCGAGTTGGAAGGTTCGACAGTGCCGACACCAACCCCCACGCCGACGATCACGCCGACGCCGACGCCCACACATACACCGACGATCACGCCGACGCCGACGATCACGCCTTCGCCGACGCCCACACATACGCCGACGATCACGCCTTCGCCGACGCCCACACATACACCGACGATCACGCCGACGCCGACGCCCACACATACGCCGACGCCGACGCCCACGGCCACCAGCACGCCGACGCCTTCGATCTCACCTCCACCGACATCCACGCCGACGATCACGCCAACGCCGACGTTAACTCCGACTTCTACGCCTACGCCTACACCCACGTTAAGCCCTACGCCCACGCCGACGATCACCCCCACGCCGACGATCACGAATACGCCGACGATCACCCCGACGCCCCTTCCGGGCACCCCGACGCCGACGCCCACGGCCACCAGCACTCCGACGCCGACTCCCACTCCGACGCCGGACCCGTCGGTCGGCAGGTCGCTGGTCACGAACCGCGGCCAGCAGCCGTCGGGGGAGGCGCCGCTCGAGGACGTAAACACGCACGCCAACGCCCTCGGATTCACGACCGGGGACAGCGACGGGGGCTACGATCTTAAAAGCGTGTCGCTGCTGTTCGAGTCGTTGGTGATCGATCCGACGGATGTGTCGGTCTCGCTCTGGAGCTCGAGCTCGCCGCGTCCGGACAAGATGCTCGCCGAGTTTTCGAATCCGAGATCGATCGTCGAGGGATGGAGCACGTTCCGCGCTCCGCGGGACGTCGAGCTCGACCCGTCGACGACGTATTTCATCGTGCTGCAGAAGACGGACGCCGGCGATCCGGCGGTGACGACTTCGCAGGCCGAGGACCCGGGCTCGCTACCGGGCTGGGAGATTTCCGACGTCCAGTTGGTACGTCCGTCTGACCAGACGGGTCCGTGGGTCCAGGCCGAGGTCGCGGAGCATCGCGAGCTTCTGATGGTCGACATCGGCGGTTTCGAGCGTGTGCCGCCACCGACGCCGACGCCTCCTCGTCCGTCTTTCTCCAAGGTCCTGCGGATCGAGCCGGGGGTTTCCAACGTCGCTTTGGGCGGGGGCGATGCGGTTCGTCTGGAGATCCGGGTATATGGACGGCAGGACCTGCCGGACCAGTCGCTCGTCGGATCGGGCGATGTGGTTTGGCGCATCGAAGGGGAAGGCACGCTCCGCGAGCCCGATGTGCCGAGCAGGAACGGCGAGGTCGACGACATCTCCGTTCTCTACATCGCTCCCGATGCGGCGGGCCGACGCACGGTCACGGCGTCGGTGCACGACTGCCTGGGCCGGCGGGCGGGCGAGACCGACGAAGAGGTCGAGGCGCGTTGCAGCGCGGAGTTTTCAATACAGGTCTTGAGGCGTGTCCAGGCGGATTCCACTCCTACGCTGGTGCCCGTGAATCCTGCCGGGCCGATACCGGTCGTCATCCCGGGCGGCGACGGCACGCAGCACTCGGTCTTCACGCCCGAGGAGGGCGGCGAGACGGAGTCGTCGGACGGTTCGTGCACCTTGCGGTTGCCGGTGGGCGCGGTGCCGAACGGCGAGTACATAGGCGCGGCGGTCTCGACGCTCGACGCCGATCTTTCCGACCACCGATACGCGGCGCGGGGTCGATTCTGCGAGGTGTCGGTCGTCGATTCGTCGGGCGGCGCCGTCGACAGCTACCTCTTGGAGGACTCGGCGGAGATGTGCATCCCGGCGCCTGAGGAGTTCCGCAGCCGGATCGTCGACGTCGCGATGGCGGCGGTAGGGGATGATGGAGCCGTGCGGCTGGTCGGGAGCACGATAAGGATAGTCGGGACCTCTGGCGAGATCGCGCTTTGCGGTGTGCTGAGCGAATTGCCGGTGACCGTTGCGGCGGTTGTACCGGCGAGGTCGTTGCCGCCGGAGGCGCTCGTCTCCCCGGCTCCGTCGCCCGTTTCACCCGAGACGGGAGGCGGTGTCGCGGTGTCGCGCAACGCGTTGGTGCTGGTGCTGTTGATGGCCGGGGCGCTGGTTGCGATCGCGGCGTTGCTTGTCCGGAGGCCGAAATCCGATCGAACTCCGTCCGCGGTCGACTGATCGTCGACCCCGGTTCCGATTCGAACGGTTGAGGAGATGCAACCCCTCCCGTTGAATTCGGGCCTGGCAGGCCGATCAAATGTTGCGGTGCGGTTGCGACGCAGACGGGCGCATTGTTGTTTCCCAGCCAATATTGAGCGACGCGGCCGTGGACAAGTCGATTTTCGCCGACGAATCGCAAGGCGATTCGAAGGATTCATTGCTGAATTCCATGCGCGTTTCGCGTCGGACCGACTATTTGGAACTGAACCGGCAAGAAGCATATGCCCCCGCCGATGCAACGTTGGCGACAGTTAAATATATTCATGCCGCGGGTTTAATTCCCGTGTAATCGGATTTGGCCTCTCATTTTCGCCGTTTAACAATCCCAAGATTAGCAACGCATATGCATATTTGGCTAAAGCGCATTTGATGTATTTGAGACAGGGTATCTGCCCCTGTTGACAGGGCGTCTGCCTCTTTACATCGGCGGTTGTAACTCCGAAAATTTATGCGAATTTCGACCTCGTCTTCCCAGAGCCGTGGAAACGCCTGGCAGAAAACAGAAGCCGACATTTCTTCAAGAAGTCCGCACCAGCGGCTGGAGCTTCCAGATTGTCCATCCGATACCCGTCGTCGCGAGCCTTTGGCATCAAACCCGAAAACGGCGCGCCGCGTCGCCGCATTCATAGGCTGATCGTCCGACCGAGGGCGAATCCGCGCGCCGCGGCGGTGACCATCTCGGTGCTTTTGTTGATCGTCGCGTTCCTCCTCACTCCCGAGCACACGCATTTGCGACAGGTCCAGGCGCAGAACGAAGGGATCTGCGGACGGACCCCTGAGGTCCGCGATGCCATCCTGTTGGAGGTCCAAGAGGCCCGTGCCGCCGCCACCTGCGCCGACGTGACAGCAGCGGAGCTGGCGGCAATCAAATTGTTGGAAGTGATCGACGTGCAGACGGGCGACAATCTGGCGACGATCATCGACTACAGCAACCCGACCCTCCTCAGCAGCGATTTCGCAGGCCTGACCTCTCTCACCTCCCTTGAGATATTCCGTTCGCCGGACCTGAAGTCGATCCCCGCCGACGCCTTCGCCGGAACTCCTGCGTTGACGTTGCTCTTTGTCCCCGAAAACGGCGTCGAAACGATTCACGAACGCGCGTTCTCAGGTCTCCAGAATCTCGAATCACTTTCGTTGGCCCAAAACGTCGTCTTGTCTTCGTTGCATCCAAACGTGTTCAACGGCCTGACGTCGCTGCGGAACCTCTATCTCCAAGACAACTCCATACGGTTTTTGCCAAACGGCGTCTTCAAAGACCTCCGGTCGCTTGAACTACTCGAACTCAGCAAAAACCGCATCGTCACAATCCAAGAGCGCGCCTTCCGAGGGTTGACAAATGTGACCCGGATTGAGTTGGACGAAAACGAAATTACTCGCCTCCCCGAAAACGTGTTCGACGGCCTTGCCAGTTTGGAGGAACTGCTGCTCTCGTACAACAATTTCACTACTCTGCCGGCGGACATTTTCTCCGGCACCCCGTCTCTCCAGACGCTCCACATCGAGGAAGTCCCAGAACTGACCACCGTTCACCCGGACGCTTTCGCAGGGCTGGACCAGCTGTTCGAATTGAGAATCACCGGGACCTCCATCGTTTCATTGCCCGAAGATGTCTTTGAGCCCTTGGACGACAGCCTAGGTCGTCTGTATTTGAGGAACAACCAGATTGAGTCCCTCCCGGCCAACATCTTCCAAGGCCTCACCGGGTTGACTCTGCTCCTGCTCGATCGCAACAATCTGACGGAATTGGACGAAGATATTTTCGACGGTTTGACCAGCCTAAATTATTTGTATCTTTACAACAACGAACTTGCGTCGCTTCATGAAGATGTCTTTGAAGGTCTGGATGCAATGATCCGGCTGTTGCTCCACGGCAACAATCTCGTCGCTTTGCCCGCGGACGTGTTCGATCCGTTCGATGACAGTCTGACGTATCTGTATCTTCACAACAACGAAATACAAACTCTCCCCGATGACGTTTTCGACGGTCTCACTTCGCTCCAACGGTTGTATCTCGACAACAATGAATTGAGTTCGCTCGAGACCAACTTATTCGATCCGTTGGGCGGCTCGTTGCAGAGGCTCCGGTTGAACGGCAATGAGATAGCAGCTCTGCACGAGGACATGTTCGACGGCCTAGCCGGTCTCCAATGGCTTTACCTGCACGAGAACGACATCTCGAGCTTGCACGCGGAGATATTCGACGGTTTGACCGCGCTCACGCGGCTGTTGCTGCACCAAAACAAAATCCAATCGCTGGACGCAGACGTGTTCGACGGCCTAGCGGCGCTCCAAACCCTTTTTCTCGCGCACAACGACATCGCCGCTTTGCCGGCCGATCTCTTCGAACCCCTCGACGTCGGTCTGACTCGCCTTGCACTTGGAAGCAACGACTTGACCACGTTGCCCGCGGGCATCTTTGCCGGCCTCACCGGGCTGGCTAGCCTGGATCTCTCCTGCAACTCGCTCACGGTCCTCGATTTGACGCTGTTCTCCCCGTTCGCGAGCACTCTAAATTCGTTGGACGTCGGCGGAAACCCCTTCAGCGCCCCTCCCAACGAAACCACCATCCGAAACACGCTGTCCAGTCTCATCACTCTCGGCATCGGGACCAACAGTGAATGCCTCCTGCCCGGCGACGCGACTCTCAGTTCACTTTCCGTAAGCAACGCGGAAATGTCGCCAGCCTTTGACCCGGCGACTACAACATACCGAACGGTTGTCGACACGTCCGCCGAATTCGCCACCATCGAGTTCGCCGTCAACGATCCGACGGCCAGCTTCGAAATCCTGTCCTCCGGAAACCACCCCGTGGTAGACGCCGACCCGAACGACCCCGGCATCCAATTCGGTCTTATGAACTGCTGCGGCAAACCATTGATCACCGTTTCAATCACCGTCACTTCCGAAGACGGGTTTGTCACCAGGACTTACCATCTGGATTTCTTCAGAACTTTTCCCAAAGGCAATGAAACTCGGTTGATCCGCCTCGCTCTCGAAAACGTCACCCTCGACCGAGAATTCGAAACCGAGCAGGAGGTGTACGCCGCGAAACTACCCGCAGACGTTGAACAAGTCGTCGTCGACGCCGCAACGGCCGACCCCGATGCGACCTTCGACATCGTTCTCGACGACACCCCTTACCTCGACGGTGAAGTCGATCTCCTGCTCGGTTGGAACGACATCTACATCAATGTCACCGCAGAGGACGGGAAGACCAAGCGTTCGTACCGAGTTTCGGTGCTCCGCGGCACGCCACAGCCCAGGGCTTCGAACCTCCAGAAGATACTGCGCATCGAACCGTCGATCGCCGGCGTCACGATGAGCCCTGGCGACGAAGTGGTGCTGTCGGTCGAGGTCTGGGGTCGCCAGGGACTGCTGGACAACGGCTTGGCCGACAAGGCACCTTCCGACGGGCGTCCGGCGATCGTGTGGTCTTCGAGCGGCGGTGGGTCGTTCCAAGAGGGACGCGTCCGCGCCGAGTGGCGGGACGGCGTTGCGAACGACCGTGAAGTGGTGTTCGTCGCGCCGGACGAGCCGGGCACGATGACGGTATCGGCGAGTGTCTTGGACTCTGGGGATTGCCTGTCGCGGCAGGAGGATGAGACTGAGGAAGAGCACGAAGTCCGCTGCCGCGCCGAGATCGAAGTGACGGTCGTGCGACGCGTGACGGCACAAATCATCGAAACGGCACCGGTGAACCCGGCAGGGGTGATACCAGCGACGCTGTCGGACGAGGACGGGGTCGCGTATGCGATCTTGACTCCAGTAGACGGCGGCAACTTCGCAGGGGACGGTTACTCGCTCGTGGCGGGCGCCGGTGCCGTTGCAAACGGCGAGTACATCGGCGTGAGCATGGCGTCTGCGGGCGATGCGTCGAACGTCGGGATGACGTGGCACCGCTACACGCTGGGCGGTCTGCGCTACGCGATCGGCGTTGTCGATGCGGACGGCGAATCAGTATCGGACTACGGTCTGAACGAAGCCATCACGGCTTGCGTTCCGCTTCCATCGGAGCTCCGAGGCAACATCTCGGATATCGTCATGCTGACGGTTCCCGACGAAGATGAAGGTACTACGGTGCTCTCGACGTCGGTGAAGATCACGCCGGACGGAGTCTCGGTGTGCGGCAAGCTGTCGACGCTGCCCGTCACGGTTGCGGTGGGCAAGGCAGGATCGCCGCCGGAGGTGGTGGATCCGGCTGAGGAGATTGAGGACGTTGGTCCGTTGCCGGACACGGGCGGATTCACGCCTGTCACGCCTTGGCTTATCTGGCTGGCGTTGGCCGGCATGTTCGTGACGGCCGCGGGATTGGCAGCGGTGGCGGTGCGGAGAGGCCGGCGCCTGTTTTGACGGATTGCCGGGGTCACGTGCGCGACTACGGCGTCGCCCACTAACCGTCCGGGATCCCTCGGCTTCGACAACCTATGGGTTGGCGCCATCATCGCCACGATGCCGGATTCCAAGGCGGAGATGGCCGTTGTTTCAGGTGTAGCGGCCCAAGTGCGTAGAGGAGCCGCCGCCCGACACAGCGATAGTGGCCCGTGGCAGGCCTATGCGCTACGGGCTCTTGGTTCTCCGTGATCAGCTTACGGCTCTTCTGATCGGCTGGTTCCGAATCATGCGTTTAGAGACAAATACGCACGTTGGCTAAAGCGCATGAGATGTATCCGAGACAGGGTATCTGCCCCTGTTGTCAGGGCGTCTGCCTCTTTACGTCGTCGGTTGAATCTCGGAACATTGCAAATTGGGTTGCACGCGACCCGACAATGCTTCGTCGCCACTTGGAGGAGTGGGAAATGTTCATCCCTCCAAGTACGGATTCCACGGGACCGATTGCGTAAGGCGACCAAAGATTGGGAACAGCCAAAGGCGTATGAATACTGAATCGAGATACTGGTGGGTCAGGCGGACGGTACTCGTTCTCGCCATAACAGCGTTTGTCGCGGTCGCGGTCGCCTCGTTGGCCTCTCCGTCGCGCGCGTCGATTTCGAGCACGAACAACGTCTATCTCGCCAATATGACCTCCGGAACCCAATCCCAAAGTTCTTGGGGTAATGTCAACAAAGTGGCGGTGAAATTCACCACCGGAACGATTTCAAGCCCTTCGTCCGCAAACTCGGGTCTGCAAAACGTCGCGCTCCGGCTCAGAAATACTTCCGGGTTCGACCCGACAGGCATGAGGGTTTCGCTGTGGAGAACTACGGCGGACGGCACCAAGCCGTGGTCGGAACGCGACTCGTTCACCAACCCGACCTTTGCCAGTCACAGTGGTACAGAAGTATACCGCTTCACAGATGCGTCGCCGTTCGTCCTGCAGAGCGCGACTTCCTATTTCATCGTCATCGAACCGCCGGCGGACGACGGTTCGGGGTCAGGCCAGTCAATCACATTGGGCAGCATCACCTCAGGCGACGAAGACGCCGACAGCCTGTCAGGGTGGTCGCTCGGCGACGAAACGCTATGGACGCCGAAGACCGACACCGGGTGGACCGCGACGCCTACGGAATTTAGTCACACGATCCAGATGCAGCTGGAGGGCACGCAACCGCGTCCGACCGCCACGCCGACCGCGACGGCGACGGCGTTGATCGGCGTTGACATAGTGCTCGTCAGCAACATCGACCAAACTGAAACCGGAACCGGAAACTTGGGCACACAGTTCCAACGCGCGCAACGCTTCCGCACTGGGAACCATACGAACGGCTACAAGCTCACCAGCATCGAAGTCGACTACTCGTCGATGAGCACGGATCTGCCCATGGCAACGCTGCACGAAGGCCCACCAGACGCCACCACGTCGTCGGCCCCGATCGAGACGCTGACGAATCCGAGCAATCTGATCGACGGCAACGTCGCCTTCACCGCGCCGGCCAACACCTACCTCAAATCCGGTACCGACTACTACATCTTGCTCAGAGGCGGCGGGTCAGCTGTGAGTCTTACAACTTCGGACGGTCAACCGGTGACCGTCGACGGCTTCACAATCAATAACCTTCTTCACTATCGAACGACCAACTCGGGTAATTTCCTAACCGACTCGACGAGGATGAAGATCAAGTTGAACGGCAGTCGTAACCGGATGCCGATTCCGACCGCCACGGCGACTCCGACCGTCACGACGACCCCTGCGGCAACTTCGACCCCGACCGCGACGGCCACCGCGACGGCCACCGCGACGGCGACCCCGACCGCGACCCCGACGATGACTCCGACGCCGACCGCGACCCCGACGTCGACGATTACACCGATTCCGGGGTCTGTGATGGTGCTGGTTAGCAACATAGATTATGCTCAACACGGCACCGCGAATCTCTCATCCACCGAGCGTGCTCAACGTTTCCGTACTGGCACGAATGCGAACGGATACGAGCTTTCAAGCGTCGAAATCCGGTACATCTCGTCGAGCACAAACCTACCAACAGTGACGCTTCACGAGGGTACGCCGAACGCCACAACATCGGCCTCCTCGCTTGCCACGCTGACGAATCCGAGCTCTCTCGTCGACGGGAACGTGGCCTTTACCGCGCCGGCAAACACCTCCCTCAAACCCAACACTGATTACTACGTTCTGATCAAAGGCGGCGGATCAACCTTAAGTTTCACCGATACGAATGGTCAATCGGTGTCGGTCGACGGATTCACCATCCATAACCAACATCATGTTCGCAACGCAGGTAACACCGGTAATTTCTCGACTGACAACTTTAATTTGAGGATGAGGGTGAATGGTAGCCGGAACTTGGTGCCGATCGCAACGCCGACGCCGACGATCACCCCGACGCCCCTTCCGGGCACCGCGACGCCGACGCCGACGATCACGCCGACGCCGACGATCACTCCGACGCCCGGTCCGGGCACCCCGACGCCCACGCCCACGGCCACCAGCACTCCGACGCCTACGCCCACGCCCACGCCGGACCCGTCGGTCGGCAGGTCGCTGGTCACGAACCGCGGCCAGCCGCCGTCGGGGATGACGCCGCCCCAGAACGTAAACACGCACGCCAACGCCCTCGGCTTCATGACCGGGGACAGCGACGGGGGCTACGATCTTAAAAGCGTGTCGCTGCTGTTCGAGTCGGTGGTGATCGATCCGACGGATGTGTCGGTCTCGCTCTGGAGCTCGAGCTCGCCGCGTCCGGACGAGATGCTCGCCGAGTTTTCGAATCCGAGATCGATCGTCAAGGGATGGAACACCTTCCGTGTTCCGCGGGGAGTCGAGCTCGACCCGTCGACGACGTATTTCATCGTGCTGCAGAAGACGGACGTCGACGCGCCGACGATCGATCCGGCGGTGACGACGTCGCAATCCGCGGACGCCGGCGGCGGCGGCTGGCAGCTTTCGGACGTCCGCCTGTCACGTCTGAGGGATCAGACGGGTCCGTGGGTCCAGGCCGAGGTCGCGGAGCATCGCGAGCTTCTGATGGTCGACATCGGCGGTTTCGAGCGTGTGCCGCCGGCCACGCCGACGCCTCCTCGGCCGTCTTTCTCGCGTGTTCTGCGGATCGAGCCGGGGGTTTCCAGCGTGGCTTTGCGCGTCGGCGATGCGGTTCGTCTGGAGATCCGGGTATATGGACGGCAGGACCTGCCGGATCAGTCGCTCGTCGGATCGGGCGATGTGACTTGGCGCATCGAAGGGGAAGGCACGCTCCGCGAGCCCGATGCGCCGAACACGAACGGCGAGGTCGACGACGTCGCTGTTCTCTACATCGCACCCGATGCGGCGGGTCGACACACGGTCACGGCGTCGGTGCACGACTGTCTGGGTCGGCGCGCGGGCGAGACCGACGACGAGGTCGAGGCGCGTTGCAGCGCGGAGTTTTCGGTCCGAGTGTTGAGGGGCGTGAGTTCGGTTTCGACGCCTGAGGCGGCGCCGGTGAATCCCGCCGGGACGATACCGATCGTCATCCCGGGCGACGACGGCACGCAGCACTCGGTCTTCACTCCCGAGGAGGGCGGCGAGACGGAGTCGTCGGACGGTTCGTGCACCTTGCGGTTGCCGGTGGGCGCGGTACCGAACGGCGAGTACATAGGCGCGGCGGTCTCGACGCTCGACGCCGATCTTTCCGACCACCGATACGCGGCGCGGGGTCGATTCTGCGAGGTGTCGGTCGTCGATTCGTCGGGCGGCGCCGTCGACAGCTACCTCTTGGAGGACTCGGCGGAGATGTGCATCCCGGCGCCTGAGGAGTTCCGCAGCCGGATCGTCGACGTCGAGATGGCGGCGGTAGGGGATGATGGAGCCGTGCGGCTGGTCGGGAGCACGATAAGGATAGTCGGGACCTCTGGCGAGATCGCGCTTTGCGGTGTGCTGAGCGAATTGCCGGTGACCGTTGCGGCGGTTGTACCGGCGAGGTCGCTGCCGCCGGAGGCGCTGGTGACCCCCGTTCCGTCGCCCGTTTCACCGGAGACGGGAGGCGGTGTCGCGGTGTCGCGCAACGCGTTGGTGCTTGTGCTGTTGATGGCCGGGGCGCTGGTTGCGATCGCGGCGTTGCTTGTCCGGAGGCCGAAATCCGATCGAACTCCGTCCGCGGTCGACTGATCGTCGACCGCGGTTCCGAGTCGAACCGGGGAGGAGATGCAACCTCCCGTTGAATTCGGGCCTGGCAGGCCGATCAAATGTTGCGGTGCGGTTGCGACGCAGACGGGCGCATTGTTGTTTCCCAGCCAATATTGAGCGACGCGGCCGTGGACAAGTCCATTTTCGCCGACGAATCGCAAGGCGATTCGAAGGATTCATTGCGGAATTCTATGCGCGTTTCGCGTCGGTCCGACTATTTGGAACTGAACCGGCAAAAAGCATATGCCCCCGCCGATGCAACGTTGGCGACAGTTAAATATATTCATGCCGCGGGTTTAATTCCCGTGTAATCAGATTTGGTCTCTCATGTTCGCCGTTTAACAATCCCAAGATTAGCAACGCATATGCATATTTGGTAAGAACGCATTTGATGTATCCGAGACAGGGTATCTGCCCCTGTTGACAGGGCGTCTGCCTCTTTACATCGGCGGATGAAATTCGGATACTCGCGCTTTAGGTTATCCGCGACCCGACAATGCTTCGGCATCACTTGGAGGAGTGGGAAATTTACACGCCTCCGATACGGATTCCATGGGGCCGACTGCGTAAGGCGACCAATGATTGGGAACAGCAAAAATAAATTTCTGACACAGATTGCTGAAACCGACAGGTTCGGCAAGGGCAGAGATGTTTGGCGCATGCGTTTTCAACCGCGAGCGCCTTTCTGATCCATCTCGGGCCCGCTACCGACCTCTCAAGCTTCGACAGCAAGGTCCATCGAGCAGCTAAAGGGTGAAGCAATTGAACGTTAAACGCGCCGAACGGCATCTCTCGAGTAATCGCATCGCATCGATGTTGTTCGCGATGGCGATAGTTCTTGTCGCGTCGGGCGTACCGTGGGGGGCGTTCGGGATTTTGGAAGATGGAGTTGAGGCGCAGACGACTACGGTCAACTTTGTCACGAACCTGGGTTTGGGGACAGTTGGGGTCCCACCTCCGGGCGTCGGAAACCTTCCGGACAGTACTACCACGCCTACGATGGTTTCTAAAGCTGATCAGCAAAGTGCGATTGCGTTTACGACGGGCGGCGATCTTGGTAGTAATTACACGATCACTGAGGTTGAGGCGGAGCTGCTTCAGCTGGGGACTCACCCCTTTTCGCCGGTTTTGACGCTTCATGCGGACGAATCGGGGGACCCTGCCGACGCGGTGCTGCATACGTTCACAAATCCGAACCCGATTCCGCCTGTTAATTCAAACGTTTACGCTAGTTGGACCTTCACGGCGACCGGCGGATATCAGGTCGCCGCGAGTACAACGTATCACCTGAAGTTCAGCGATGCAGTTACGTCCGCCACCACGCTCCAGTTTTACTACTTGGGGAGTATTAATGAGAGCACTGAAGTTTCGTTATTTGACCCGGAAGACTCGAGCTCGGGCAGCAGCGGTTGGTTGATCGCACACGCCTCGAAGGAGAGGACCGGTTTTAACGGGACGTGGACAAATGTGGTCACCACTAAGGCGATCGGGGTAGGAATCAGGGGGACCGTTGAGACGCCCGGGGTGACGATCGACACTGATCCGGCAACGGCCGGGACGCAGTCGGACAAGCTGGTGATCGAGGAGGGGATGACGGACACTTACACGGTGGCGTTGAACTCGGCGCCTTCGACTGAAGTCACGGTGACGCCGACCGTTCCGACGGGATTGAGCATCAGTCCGACGTCCCTGACGTTTTCGACGACCGATTTCGGTGCGAAGACGTTCACGGTTACGGCGGAGCACGACACGAACCTCGTGTCGGAGACTGGTCTGAACATCACTCACGCGGTCTCGGGCTACGGGACGATAACAACGGCGGACGCGGTGACGGTGGATGTTACAGAAGACGATGCGGCGGGCGTGACGGTCGATACCGATACAACCGCCGGGGTGCAGACGGCGATGACGGTCAACGAGGGCGGCACGGCGACGTACTCGGTCGTGCTCGACTTCCAACCTGCGGCCGACGTGACGGTAACGCCGTCGGTGACGACGGGGAGAGGTTTGACGTTGAACCCGACGTCGTTGACGTTCACGGATTCGAACTGGGATATGCCTCAGGATGTGACGGTTACGGCGGCGGATGACAGCAACCGGTCAAACGAGACGGCGACGATCACGCACACCTCGGACGAGACGGGTGCGGGAACGGCGTACGACTTGGTCGCGTCCGCGATCGACAACATAAGCGTGACGGTGAACGACAACGACACCATCACGTTGAGCGTGTCGACGTTGACGGTTGCGGAGGGGGCGACCGGGTCGTACACAGTTGTTTTGGCGCAGGCACCGAGCAGCACGGTGACGGTGAGACTGTCACTGTCGGCCGATATCGGTTTGACGATCGACACCGACTCGGGGATGTCTGGAGTTCAGGACACATTGACATTTACGACGATGAACTGGAGCACGACGCAGACGGTCGAGGTGGTCGCTCCTCAGGACGACGACGGTTTCTCGAACACCGGCATGATCACTCATTCGGTCAGCGGCGGCGGTCTCTCGGCCATGGCAGTGTTGTCGACGTCGGTTACGGAGGACGAGACGGTCGGCGTCGTGCTGGGCGGTTCGGCGGCGCTTGTCTCGGGCGGCGACTCGTACACGATATCCGTCAACGAAGGCACGAGTTCGGGCGCGAGCAACGAATACACGGTGCAGCTCGCGTCGCAACCGTACCCGAGCACGGCCAATGTGGAAGTGGCAATCACTGCGCCGTCTGGTCCGGTGACGCTGAAGAAAGCGGGCGAAACGACGGGCTCCAAAACCCAGACTTTGACGTTTACCGGAACGAATTGGAACACGCCGCAGACGGTGACGGTTGAGGCTGCCCAGGACCCCGACAGCCAAAATGCGACCAATATTTCGGTGAGCCACGTGGCGACTGGAGCGAACTTCGCCGGCGCCTCGGACAGCACCAGACAGTTGGATGTGACGGTCGTCGACGACGACTCTCCGAATCTGATTCTGTCCGCGACGGCGCTCGACGTTACCGAGACGAATGCGACGACGACGGAGACATACACGGTGAAGCTCGCGACCCAGCCGTCGGACGATGTGACGTTGACGTTGACGCAGCCGACGAACACGGATGTGACGGTGGACACGGACAGCGGTACGGCCGGCGATCAGACCGAATTGACGTTCACGATGTCGGATTGGAACAGTCCGAAGACGGTCACGGTCAATGTGGCGCACGATGCCACGGCGGATAATGAGACGGCGACGATTGTTCACAGCTTCGCTCAGTCCGGAGGGGAGATGGAGTATGCCTCGTTGGGTGATGTAATGGTCAACGTGACGATTGCCGACGACGAAACAGCAGCAATCCCCGCGCCCCCGAGCAGCTTCAATATGACGGAAATGGCCGATGGGACAACGGTGACCGGCCCGTTGACTTACAGGTTGACTCTGGGCACGCAGCCAACCTCGCCAGTCACCATCACGATGACGGTGGTGAGCGTCACACCGGCGCCGATCAGCGGGGTCAGTTGGACGAACCCGGACATCTCGGTCACGGGATCGGTGGAGTTGAACGCGCCCAACTATATGGCGGGCGAGACTGTAACGATCACGTTGACAGCAGACTCCGACGCCGAAGACGACGTTGCCCGTATCACGTATGCGGTCGCGCAGTCCGGCGGTGCGATGGAGTACGACGGCGCGATGATATCGCCCACAACCGTCAACATCGCGGATATGGAGACGGCCGCGGTCGAGTTCAAACCTCTAAGCGCTTCAGTATGGTCAACAAACGTCGCGAATCTGACAATCGACGACGGTGGCACATTAACTTTGGACGCCCGTTTGTCGCATCAACCGCGAGGCGACGTGACGCTAAACCTGATGTTCCCTTCCGGTTCGAACCTGGCAGCGACGGCTCAACAGCTCATGTTTTCCAGAGACGGTTGGAGCCCGACTCAGCAGCAGGACTTCCAACTGACACATACGGCCGACGACAACTCGTTCTCCGAAACCTACACCCTCGACTTCTCGGTCACCGGATACGGGTCCGGGACGGTTCAAGACCAGATGCTGACCGTGGATGACAAGGACCCGGTGGGGTGGAAAGACTATCCCGGATACGTTGATGGCTTCAACGATAATCCCGCTGAGATCACCGTGACGGAGGGAGGCAGCAACCATACGTACCATCCAACGCCATTGACCCGGCCGTCCGACTATTTAGGCCGCCCTGCCGTCGTGACGATTAGGACTGCATCGTCGAATCCCGCCACGTTAAGTGTCATTGGTGGTGAGTATGCGATACAACCCGGTTCTTACGCTGATGGCGCAGAGGTGACAATTCGAGGGCTTGAAGACGACAACGGCGTGAATGACACGGTTACATTGACGCACACGGTTACGTCGGAGGTTTTCGGGCGAGCCGGCGACTACCACAACACACAACTTCCTGACGTGCTGGTGACGATTATGGACGATGACGCTCCAGATCTCATTTTCGAAAACGCGGCCGGCAACGCGCTTACGATCGCCGAGAACGTAAACGATACACCCGCCACGAGGACCTTCAAGGTCAAGCTGGCCACCGAGCCGACCGACGAGGTCATGGTGACGATCGTGGATCCTACAGACAATTCGGACGTTTCGACGTCGCCGGAGACGCTGACGTTCAACTCCGGCAACTGGCGAATGGGCCAAGACGTGACGGTCACGGCGGTTGCGGACCTCGACACGGTGAATGATATGGCGACGATCATGTTCACCACGACGCAGACGGGCGACGCCGATCCGCACGACGAGTACGAAGGATTGACGGTCACCCCGATCGCGGTGACGGTTACGGATCCGGACAGATCGGCAGCGGTTCTGAAGGTGAGCGATTCCGAGGTGACGACGTTGACGGTGCTGGAGGAGAGTACTGCGACGTACGACGTTTCGCTTTCGCATCAACCGGACAGCGGCGACACATTGACAGTGACGTTGACGGTTTCGGGTTCGGGGACGAAGGTCACGCTGGACAATGCCAGTTTGACGTTCACCAGTTCGAATTGGGACGCAGGGCAGACGGTGACGGTAACGGGAGTCGCGGACGCCAACCTGGTCAACGACACATTCACGGTGGGGCACGCGGTGACGGGGACGCGAGCGAGTACGACGGCGACGAATCTACGGGTGACCCGGACGGACAACGACGCGCCCAACCTGGATCTGTCGGGGGTGACCGCTCTGACGGTGACGGAAGGTGCAAGCGACTCCTACGACATCGAGCTCACGCAGCAGCCGTCGGCGACGGTAACGTTGACGGTGGCGGTGACGGGCAACGACGATGTCCGATTCTCCACCGATTCGTGCACGACGCTGATGGAAGAGGTTGAGCTGGAGTTCACCACTTCCAATTGGGACTCAACGCAGAGCCTGACGGTGTGCGCAAAAGAGGACTACGATGCGGCCGACGAAACGGCGTCGTTGACCTACAGCGCGTCGGGCGGCGGCTACGGCTCGTTGACCTATCCGAGCACGCCAGTGACGGTTGACGACGACGACACGGAGAGCGCGGAGATCAGCGTTCCCACGCTTGCAATCACGGAGGTCGAAGGCGGGGTCGCGACTGCGAACTACGAGGTGTCGCTGACTGCGGCGCCGACGGGCGGGAACGTCACCGTAACGATAGCGGTCCCCAACAACCCCGATGTCACGACCGACCCGAGGACTCTGACGTTCCGTCCCGGCGATTGGGACGGAAGTATTCCGTTGGCGACACCGACGGTTACGAAATCGGTCGAGGTGCGGGTGGTCGACGACGACGGTGCGGGCGACGACACGGCGGAGATCAGGCACACCCTGAGCGGCGTCAACTACGCGGAGGGAGAATTGGTGGACAGCATCGATGTGACCGTCACCGACACCGACATTCGCGGCGTGACGATAGCCGCGGCGGATCCGTTCTCCTTCGACGAGGGAGGTTCTGCGACCTACACGGTGGTGCTCGACACTGAACCGACGGGTCAGGTCGAGGTCGAAATCGAGGACGCGGTTCCGACTGACGAGATTCGGACCGACAAGACGGCGCTGCAGTTCGACATCGACGACTGGGACACGCCGCAGACGGTCAGGGTGAGTGCGGAAAGGGACGACGACGCGCAGGACGACACGGGCACCTTAACGCATACGGTTTCCGGTGCGGACTACGGGACGAACAACGTGACGGCTGGATCGGTTTCGGTCACGGTCAACGACTCGGACTCCCGATCGGTGATCTTGCGAGTAGGAGGAGTTGAGAATCCGCCTTCCCCGGCGTTCTCGATAGGCGAGGGATCGTCCGAGGTGGAGTACGAAATCAAGTTGGGCACGAAGCCAGTCAACGCGAACGACACGGATGGCGAAGTGACGATAACCGTGACGACTTCGAATTCGTCCGAGTTGAGGATCAGGAATTTGGAGAACATTTCGATCGTCGACTCGTTAACGTTGACGTTCGACGCGACGAATTGGAACGTGTATCAAACCTTGTCGATCCTGGCGCCGGACGAGCCAGGCGACACATCGCAGGACATGGCGACGATCATGCACGCGGTGTCTGGAGCCGACTACGGTGCGAACAACGAGACGGTGCCTGACATTGCAGTAACGATCAACGACGACGACAGCCCGAGTTTCTCGACCTCGGCAGAGTCGTTGAACATCACGGAGGGCACGAGCAGCGCTTACTCGGTGGTTCTCGACACGCTTCCGGTGGGCGGCAACGTCACGATCACGGTGACGGTGGGATCGAATCCCGACATCAGGCTGGTCGATAGCGACACCAACGACACCACCGAGCTTGTTCTGGAGTTCACTACGAGCGATTGGGACACGGCGCAGACGGTTACGGTGCGGGTCGCGGAGGACCCGGACGCGTTGGAAGATTCCGGGACCATACGCCACGTAGCGAGCGGTGCGAACTTCCAAGATCGAGTGACGGACGTCACGATGCGTGTGGAAGTGCAGGAGACGACGGTCGCCAACGTCGGGGTGGACCCGACGCGTTTGACGGTTACGGAGGGTCGCACTGGGACCTACGACTTGGTGTTGGAGTCTCAACCGCAGAGCGACGTCGTGATCACGGTTAGTTCGTCGAACAGCTCCAAGGCGACGGTGTCGCCGGGACGGCTGACGTTCACTAATTCAACCTGGTCGGTACCGCAGACGATCACGGTTTCGGGTGTTTCGGATGCGGATGCCAACAACGACGTGGCGGTCGTGTCGCATGTCTCTTCGGGCGACATCTACGACGACCTTCAGATCGCGGATGTGAACGTTACGGTCGTGGAGGACGGGACGGCGATTCGAGACACGTCGTCGTTCCTGCAGAGCTCGTCGTGCGAGGGCGAGGTGAGGTTGACGTGGAACTCTCCGACGACCGAGGAGGTCGCGATCGATGCGTACCGCATCCAGTGGCGGACGGGCAAGGCGCAGTATTCGACATCGCAGTCTGTGACGGCGATGCCGGATGCGACGAGCTACACGCTGACGTCGTTGATGAACGGAACGATGTACACGATACGGGTGCTTGGTTTGGACAGCACGGACGAACCGGTGTGGTCGCGCGAGACGACGGCGACGCCGTCGGCGCAGTCGTGCATCGCCGAGGTCAGGTTCGGCAACATCCTGGCGGACAGCACGCCGGTGATCGTCGAGGTGGAGGATGCGGACCCCGGGACGATGGTCAACATGCGCTACCGGAGCCTGAACCCCGGGGTCTGGAGCGAGGTGCAGAGCAAGGCGGTCGAGCGTGGCGAGACGACGGTGACGTTCGACATCCGCGGTCTGAAGCCGGATAACAACTACGAGGTGCAGACGTGGCTTGGGCGCAACACGCCTCCGGTCGACGATCGCGCCGAGTCGACGCCGATGGCGGTCGCGCAGACGATCTTCAGGACGACCCCGCTGCCGGAAGGCGTGACGTTCTTCGGCGGCGGTGGCGGCGGCGGGTCCATAGCGCGGATCGGTCGGATAGAGCCGTCGATACTTTCGGTGAAGTTGAGCGCGGGCGACAAAGTGGCTTTGTCCGTGGAAGTGTGGGGTCGCCAGGGACTGCTGGACAACGGTCTGGCGGACAAGTCTCCTGCCGACGGTCGTCCGGAGATCGTGTGGTCTTCGAGCGGCGGCGGGACGTTCGAGGAAGGACGCGTTCACTCGGAGTGGCGTGACGGGATTGCGAACGACCGTCAGGTGACTTTCGTCGCGCCGGACGAGTCGGGGACGATGACGGTCACGGCGAGTCTGCTGGACTCCGCGGACTGCCTGTCGCAGCAGGAGGACGAGACTTCACAGGAGCATGAAGCGCGCTGCAGCGCGCAGATCGAAGTGACGGTGGTGAGGCGCGTGACGGCTCCAATCATCGTAACGGCACCGGTGAACCCGCCGGGTGTGATACCGCAGACTCTGTCCGATTCGGAGGGCGTCGCGTACGCGGTCTTCACTCCGGTCGAAGGCGGCAGTTTCGCAGGGGACGGTTACTCGCTCGTGGCGGGCGCCGGTGCCGTTGCAAACGGCGAGTACATCGGTGTGAGCATGGCGTCTGCGGGCGATGCGTCGAACGTCGGGATGACGTGGCACCGCTACACGTTGGGCGGTCTGCGTTACGCGATCAGCGTAGTGGATGCCGGCGGCGAAGCGTTATCGGACTACGGTCTGAACGAAGCCATCACGGCTTGCGTCCCGCTTCCGCCGGAGCTTCGGGGGAACATCTCGGACATCGTTCTGGCTGCCGCGGACGCTGGCGGCGGAACGGCGGTGCTGTCGACCTCGATCAAGATCGCGTCGGACGGAGTCTCGGTGTGCGGCAAGTTGTCGACGTTGCCGGCCACGGTTGCGGTCGGCAAGGTTGGGTCGCCGCCGGAGGTTGTGGATCCGGCTGAGGAGGTCGTCGAGGATCCGTTGCCGGACACGGGCGGATTCGCGCCTTTGACGCCTTGGCTGATCTGGCTGGCGTTGGCCGGCATGTTCGTGACGGCCGCGGGATTGGCAGCGGTGGCGGTGCGGAGAGGCCGGCGCCTGTTTTGACGGATTGCCCCGGGGCGACGGGCTTGATTAAGGCGTCGTCCCCGAAGCCTCTGTGGCTCCTCGGCTCCGACAACCAGGGATTGGCGCCATCGACACGATGCCGGCTTTCAACGCGCAAACGGTCAATGTGACTGGGGTTAGCGTCCCACGTGCGTAGGAGCCGCCCGAAACAGCGATAGCGCCAGCGGCCGGTCTTTGCGTTACGGGCTCTTCGTTCTCCGTGATGAGCTTTCGGCTCTGCCGACGGTGTAGTAACGCTTTCAGAGACGTTTCTGCATGGATGCCACCGCGCATTTAATGCGTCTTATACAAGGCAAATGCACTTGCGTAATAGGGCGTCTGCCTCTTTTCATCGGCGGTGATAACCAACAAAATTGGTGAAATGGTCGTCCGTCGATATTGGGTGTTTCAACCTCGTCGCCTGAGGTTCGTGGAAACGCCTAGCCGAAAACTCACGCCAACAATTCATCATGAAGTCCGCACCGACAGATGGAGCTACCGACTTGTCCATTAAATACCCGTCGCTGGGAACCTTTGGGATCATTCGTGAAAACCACGCTCTGCGACGCCGCATTCATCGTCTGATCGTCCGACCGAGGGTGAATCCGCGCGCCGCGGCGGTGACCATCTCGGTGCTTTTGTTGATCGTCGCGTTCCTCCTCACTCCCGAGCACACGCATTTGCGACAGGTCCAAGCGCAGAACGAAGGGATCTGCGGACGGACACCGGAAGTCCGTGATGTCATTCTGTTGCAGGTCCAAAAATCACGCCCCACAGCCACATGCGCTGACGTCACCACGACGGAACTGGCGGCTATCAGTGTGTTTAACGTAACCGACCCCGAAACGAACGAGTTTTTGGGCTACATCCAAAACTACAGCAACTCAACCCTCCTCGGCAGCGATTTCGCAGGTCTCACTTCTCTTTCTGAACTGGAAATCGCCGCGTCGCCGATGCTGAAGTCTATACCCGCGAACGCGTTCATGGGAACACCGGCGTTGACGAGGCTGTTCATCCACACAACCGGCGTCGAAACTATTCACGAACGAGCTTTGGCGGGACTCGGCAACCTGCAATATGTCGATTTGAGCCGAAACCTGATTTCAGCGTTGCCGCCAAATCTTTTTCGAGACAGTACTTCGCTAAACGAAATTCACATCATCGACAACACTATCCAATTCATTCCAAATGGTCTCTTCAACAATCTAAGTTCTCTTGGGCGACTGTTCCTGACTGGAAACCGAATCTCCGCCATCGACAACGACGCGTTTCAAGGACTATCAAGTTTGACAGAGCTGCGCCTTACTGACAACGAAATATCTCGCTTGCCTGACGGGGTATTCGAAGATTTGAGTAGTCTAACCAGTCTATGGCTAGTTAGAAATGAATTGTCCACGCTACCAGCTGACATATTCAGCGGAGCTACAGGACTGCAGACTCTAAGATTGCAGGAAAATCCAGATTTACAGACTATCGACGCTGACGCGTTCAATGGACTCGGAGCGTTGACAAGACTCGAGCTAAACGACGGTGGCCTAATTTCATTGCCCGAAGACGTTTTCGAACCTCTTGACGAAAGTCTGATTTATTTGAAGTTGAACGGCAACAATTTGACCTCGCTCCCCGAGGACATCTTCGACGGCCTCACCGGATTGAGGACTCTCTTCTTGCAGAGCAACGAATTGGCGTCGCTCCCTGAAGAGGTCTTCGAAGGGCTCGTCGCGTTGCGGTGGCTCGACCTCGAGTCCAACGAGCTGACGGATCTGCCGGACGACATCTTCGATCCTTTGGACGTTAGTCTGCGGTGGCTCTTTTTGTCCAACAACAAGATCAGCACGCTCCAAGACGGTGTGTTTGACGGTCTTCTTGTACTGAATTGGATACTCCTCGGCGGCAACAGTCTGGAAGCATTGCCCACCAACCTCTTCGAACCATTGGACAACAGTTTGGCGGTTCTCGAACTTCACGACAACGAGATAGAGATGCTTCACGAAGATATTTTCGTTGGACTGACAGGGCTTACAGATCTGAACCTGAGAGACAACAAACTCGCCGCGTTGCCTGAAAACATCTTCGACGGAATGGCGGCTCTTGAATTCCTATCCCTTGCAAACAACCAACTCGCTTCGCTGGAAACCGATCTTTTCGACTCTCTGGACGACTCCCTGGAGATTCTGCGATTGGAAGGCAACATCATCGCGTCTTTGGATCAACACATCTTCGACGGTCTGACGGGTCTCCAAACGTTGTACCTCGCCGACAATCAGATCGATTCCATGCACGCCGATCTGTTCGACCCGCTGGACGAAGATCTCCAACACTTGGTGCTGGGAGGCAACGACCTGACCGCGTTGCCCGCCGACATCTTCGATGGTCTCACCGGATTGACGGGTCTGGACCTTTCATGCAACTCCATCACCGCGCTGGACTTGACCCGTTTCTCGCCCTTCGCGGCTTCTCTCATCTCGTTGGACGTTAGCGGAAATCCATTCAATCCCCAACCGACTGGTGCCGCTATTCGCGCCGCGTTGACGAATTTGGAAACCCTGGGGCTCGGGGCAAACACCGGATGTCGGTTGCCAAACGACGCAACGTTGACGTCGTTGTCCGTCCAAAACGCCGAACTGGTCCCGAGTTTTGATCCAGCGATCACAAAATACCTCGCTGAAGTCCCGTCATCCGCACAACATGCCACCATCACATTCGCGGTGTCCGATCCTCTGGCCGTCTTCACCCTCGAAACGGACGGCGGCGCTTCTTTCGAAGACGCCGACCCTGCTTCGCCTGGCTATCAATTGGGTTTGACTGGTTACGGCGTCCCAGGCGACCTTTTCGCGATTGACCTGACGTCGGAAGATCGTTCGGCAACCAAACAATACGATGTGCGGGTCTCCAGAAAATTTCCCGTTGCGAAAGAAACCCGGTTGGTCGAACTCGCTTTGAAAGACATCGCCCTGGATTCGGAATTCGAGAGCGCCGATGAGGTATACGACGCAAAAGTTCCGGCAGACGTCGCGCAGGTCACCGTTGTTGCGGTCCCAGCCGACCCGGACGCGACGACCGAAGTTGTGCTCGACGGCGTCCGTTACCCAGATGGCGTAGTAGATCTCCTGCTCGGCTGGAACGACATTTACGTCAACGTTACAGCAGAGGACGGGAAATCTGTCCGCAACTATCGTGTATCTGTCTTGCGCGGGGAGCCGCTGCCGCCGCGGGCCAAGAGAATCCTCCGTATCGAACCGTCGATCCGGGTGGTCAAGATGAGCACCGGCGACGAGGTCGCGCTGTCGGTCGAGGTCTGGGGGCGACAGAACCTGCTCGACAACGGTCTCGCGGAAAAGGCGCCGTCGGACGGACGTCCTGATTTTGTGTGGTCTTCCAGCGGCGGCGGGACCTTCGCGGAGGGACGCGTTCACTCGGAGTGGCGTGACGGGATTGCGAACGACCGTCAGGTGACTTTCGTCGCGCCGGACGAGTCGGGGACGATGACGGTCACGGCGAGTCTGCTGGACTCGGCGGACTGCCTGTCGCAGCAGGAGGACGAGACTTCACAGGAGCATGAAGCGCGCTGCAGCGCGCAGATCGAAGTGACGGTGGTGAGGCGCGTGACGGCTCCAATCATCGTAACGGCACCGGTGAACCCGCCGGGTGTGATACCGCAGACTCTGTCCGATTCGGAGGGCGTCGCGTATGCGGTCTTGACTCCGGTCGAAGGCGGCAGTTTCGCAGGGGACGGTTACTCGCTCGTTGCGGGCGCCGGTGCCGTTGCAAACGGCGAGTACATCGGCGTGAGCATGACGCCGGCGGGCGATGCGTCGAATGTCGGCATGACGTGGCACCGCTACACGCTGGGCGGTCTGCGTTACGCGATCAGCGTAGTCGATGCAGACGGCGAAGCGGTATCGGACTACGGTCTGAACGAAGCCATCACGGCTTGCGTCCCGCTTCCGCCGGAGTTTCGCGGGAACATCTCGGACATCGTTCTGGCTGCCACGGACGATAGCGGCGGGATGTCGGTGCTGTCGACCTCGGTGAAGATCACGTCGGACGGGGCCTCGGTCTGCGGCCAACTGTCGACGTTGCCCGCGACGGTCGCGGTTGGCAAGGCTGGGTCGCCGCCGGCGGTGGTGGCCCCGGCTGACGAGGTCGTCGTCGAGGATCCGTTGCCGGACACGGGCGGATTCGCGCCTTTGACGCCTTGGCTGATCTGGCTGGCGTTGGCCGGCATGTTCGTGACGGCCGCGGGATTGGCAGCGGTGCGGAGAAGCCGTCGCGTGTTTTGACGGATTGCCGGGGGTGACGTGCTCAATTGTTGCGTTGCCCCCGCACCGGCCGAGAGTCCTCGGCTTCGACATCTTGGACGACCTGCCATAGATCGAGATTGCGCCGCACCTGTCCGTGTTGCAGTGGGAGGACGGGAACGGGTTGAGGATGATGGGGCCATCGACACGACGCCAGCCTTCAAGGCGCAAACGGTCAATGTGACTGGGGTAGCGTCCCAAGTGCGTAGGAGTCGCCCGAAACAGCGATAGCGCCAGTGGCAGATCTTTGCGTTACCGGCTCTTCGTTCTCCGTGATGAGCTTTCGGCTCTGCCGACGGTGTAGTTCGAATAACGCTTTCAGAGACGTTTCCGCACGGATGTCACCGCGCATTTAATGCGTCTTATACAAGGCAAATGCACTTGCGTAATAGGGCGTCTGCCTCTTTTCATCGGCGGTGATAACCAACAAAATTGGTGAGATTGTCGTCCGTCGATCTTGGGTGTTTCAACCTCGTCGCCTGAGGTTCGTGGAATCGCCTAGCCGAAAACTCACGCCAACAATTCTTGATGAAATCCGCACCAACAGATGGGGCTACCGACTTGTCCATCAAATACCCGTCGCTGGGAACCTTTGGGACCATTCGTGAAAACCACGCTCTGCGACGCCGCATCCATCGCTTTATCGTCCGACCGAGGGTGAATCCGCGCGCCGCGGCGGTGACCATCTCGGTGCTTTTGTTGATCGTCGCGTTCCTCCTCACTCCCGAGCACACGCATTTGCGACAGGTCCAAGCGCAGAACGAAGGGATCTGCGGACGAAACCCTGTAATTCAAATGATGATCCTCGGTGCGCTACCCGTTGTGGACAGTTGCGAGAACGTGACGGACGCTGATCTGGCCTCGATCTCTTCTTTAAACAACTTCGTGGGAGGAACACGTCGGCCAATCTATCGATTGGAAGTCGGCGACTTGGCTGGGTTGAGTGGATTGACGACATTGTTTTTTGTTAATTCGGAACTGAGCGAGTTGCCCTCTGGTGTGTTCGACGATTTGGTGTCGCTTCAAGTTGTCGTAATCACGAGCGGCAGGTTAACCCGCTTACCCGCAGATCTGTTTGCTAGCAATCCTGCCTTGGAGAGGGTCGATTTCTTAGGGAATCGATTGGAGACGCTCCCACAAGGGTTCCTAGACAACAATCCTCAACTGCTTAATCTCGGGCTCAGTTGGAACCGCCTGACGTCGTTGCCGCACGGATTGCTCGACGCGATGCCGAACCTCACCACATTGTCCGTCAATTCAAACCGTTTGACATCCCTTCCTGTCGGAATATTCGATTCCTCGCCTTTGATAACGTACTTGTATCTACAACGCAATGAATTGACCTCGTTGCCTCACGACATCTTCGACCCACTGACCCAGCTGCAACATCTCTTTCTAGATTCCAATCGTCTAGCGACCATCCCAGCCAACTTGCTCGCCAATCCGGCCCAAACCCTCATTAATTTCAGGATTGGAGGCAACGAAGCCGAAACCGTACCCGATACGTTCTTCACCGCTTTGGCGACAAACCTGCCGAATCTGCAGTCGTTGGATCTGACCGGTTTCCAATTGACCGCTGCTCAGTTCGACGCGTTGGCTTCCGCGATCGGCGGATCGCTCGTTTTCCATGAGCTCGATATGGCTGAAACGGGTTTGACCGTGGATCAGTTGATTCTGATGTTTGAAGCCTTCGCCGCCGACCACGCGGACCTCTCGAGGATCAACCTCAGTAGAAACGATTTCGGCCCGTGGTTCGACACGGCGACGTCAGCGGACATCCAGCGGTTGGAGAACGCGCTCTCAACGGGATTAAAAACGCGCCTGTTTTCGTTCTTTCTAGCCGACAGCACCCTTACGGTCACGACGCTTCGGCCGTTTTTGGAAAACATCCGCCCTGGCATCAATACCCTCGACCTAACGGGCGTTGATCTTTCCGGCATCGCAGCTGAGATCGCTATCTTGAGCCGATTCACGAATTTGGGCAGATTGACGCTCGACAACACCGGCATCACCACCGAAGATCTCGACGCCATTGTGAAAAACGTCAACACCAGTGGGGTATTTACGTTCTACATCAGGAACAACGGTCTCGAAGCACTTCCCGACGACGGATTCACTGCCATTCCCGAGCTGGCCTTGCTTTCATTGGCGGGCAACCATCTGAAGACGTTACCTGCAGGTTTTGTTGATGGGGTCGGTCCGCCGGGCTTTCCGCTAATCCTCAATCTAGTGTACAACGACCTGACGGAGATCCCAACCGGCGCGTTCACGCCCGACAGCAACGTCATAGAGCTCTACCTCATTGGCAACCAGTTGGAGACAATCGGGCCCCGGTCGTTAGACGGACTGGCCGAACTCGAAAAGCTCTACCTCAACGGCAACCAGATCGTCGAGATCGCGCCATCCGCCTTCTCGAAAACACAAAGGCTCTTTCATCTCGAACTCGCGAACAACCAGCTCGCGTCGCTCGATGAGACCTTTTACGACGACTTGAAGGACAGTCTCAATTTCTTGGATATTAGCGGCAACCCTTTCCGAGAATCGACCACGCTAGCGCGGCTCAAAACCAGACTACGCAACTTGATCTCTGGCGATCTCCCCGCGCTGGACTCGCGGACCGTTGAACCTACGAATGAACCTACGAAACTCGGAAGGATCCTGCGCATCGAACCTGCCATCACCAACGTCGTACTGAGCCCCGGAGACCAGGTCAAGCTTTCGGTCAACATCTACGGGCGACAGAATCTACTCGACGACGAACTCGCCAACGGTCGAACCATTACTTGGGACCACGGCCAAAACGGCACCATAGCGGGGTCTGGTGCCGAGGTCGAACACTCCGCTTCGCAGGCGTCGGGCTCGTACACTGTCACCGCCACCGTCGCCGCCGCCGCCTGCTTCGGCGACGAGAATCAATGCTCCGCAACGTTCAACGTCACCGTTCGCCGTTCATCCGCCTCTGTAGGCACGACGGTCGCACCGGTGAACCCGACGGGCGTGATACCGGAGACCTTGTCGGATGATGACGGCGTCGCGTATGCGGTCTTCACTCCGGTAGAAGGCGGCAGTTTCGCAGGGGACGGTTACTCGCTCGTGGTGGGCGCCGGTGCCGTTGCAAACGGCGAGTACATCGGCGTGAGCATGGCGCCGGCGGGCGATGCATCGAACGTCGGGATGACGTGGCATAGGTACACGCTCGCCGGTTCGAGGTACGCGATCAGTGCCGTGGATGCCGACGGCGAAGCGGTATCGGACTACAGACTGAACAATGCGGTGACGGCTTGCGTCCCGCTGCCGCCGGAGTTTCGCGGGAACATCTCGGACATCGTTCTGGCTGCCACGGACGATAGCGGCGGGATGTCGGCGCTGTCGACCTCGGTGAAGATCACGTCGGACGGGGCCTCGGTCTGCGGCAAGTTGTCGACGTTGCCGGCCACGGTTGCGGTCGGCAAGGCTGGGTCGCCGCCGGAGGTTGTGGATCCGGCTGAGGAGATTGAGGACGATGGTCCATTGCCCGACACGGGCGGATTCGCGCCTGTCACGCCTTGGCTGTTCTACCTTATGTTGACGGGCATGTTCGTGACGGCCGCGGGATTGACGGCGATGCGGAGGGTCCGGCCGTTCGGACTGCGTTTCGGACGCGAATGACGCCAGCCCGTGGTCACCGCCCCGATTCGTAGGGGGCGGTGACCACGGCGCGACGGCACCAGTCAGTGGCCTTGAGCAGTCCAGGCCGATCTGGTTGAAAGTCCAGTCCCTTGCCCGAAGCGTGTTGGTCGCCTTCGAGATCATCAGTTGTCAGGTCTTCGTGCCGTAGGTTCGGAGTTCGGCGTCACGGGCTTTCGGTTCTGATGGTCAGCTAATCCCAGTTCGCGGCTATGGGACTTTCAGCGTGCGATGAAGGCGCATTTAGCGTGTACTAAACAGGGCAATCGCCCATTGTCAACAGGGCATCTGCCTCTTAACAAATGCAGTGGTGGTCAGCATAAATTCGGTTTGGATCCCCTCTGGACCCGTGATCCAACTGGCCGCTAGCTCCAGCAAAGGATTGTGACGATGACGCACCTGTGAGTGCGTCCAACGGGAGACTGTTGGACGCAACCTTTAGATCGAAAAAGCCCAAGGCGTTTGGACTCTGATTCCAGAAAGCGGATCGCCGAAGGCGAGTCGGCTTCCAACGAGGGCAATACGTATCAATGCTACACCGTGGGCGGAAGCTGGTACGCGATATCGGCAGTCGACGCCGCTAACAATCGCGTTTCGTCATACGGATTGAACGATGCTGTTGAAGTGTACATTCCGCTCCCGGACGCGCTGCGTTCGAACATCTCCGACTTGGCCATAGTCGCGATCAACGCGGACGACTCGCTGATAGTCCTGTCGAGCCGAGTGCGGATACCGGCCGCCGGCACAAAGGTTTGTGGCAGTGTCAGCTCGGTTCCGGCGACAGTTGCCGTCGGTACCACCGGATCGCCCGCGCCGTTGCCTACGGAAGTTGCAGATTCGGGAGACGCATCTGATCTCCCTGCAACGGGTGGGACTGCGCCGTCCAACAACGGATTGCTCTGGGGGTCGATCCTCGGTTTGGCGATCGTGGTTTCCGGGTATGCAGTTCTGCGCGCCGCACGTCGCAGAACCGATCAAATGCGTCAAGCGCCCGAATGGATGGGTGCAGGGCGAGACGCATGAGACCCCCCCCATCAACGACACAGTTCAACGCGTTGAACGCCCGTCGCCACGGGAAGGGGCAGGTGATTATATGGCGGTCAGCCGACCGCCGTTGGTGCCCGCTCTAGATGGGCGTCCAACCCGTTGAACTGTCGCTCGTGAAGCATCATCGTTGTGCAGTTGCGGGATTGGTTTCCGGTTGCAGATCCAGAACGAACCTGAAAGTGAAGGTTCTCGATTTATGTTCGGTATTGTGGGTTTATGAGGTCTGTAAGTGGTACCAACTTCGAGATGCGGTTGGGCGACCTTTAAGCCTGCCCATTGGCGGTGCTCAATGTTGGAGACGTCAGAACGGAGGAAGAAGTTCGGCCGTTCTATCAACGACTGCTGCTAGCCGTCTTTGGGATAATCGTCCAGCATGCCGTTCCGTGCGACCCAGAGCACCAGCTCCTGCATCGACTTGACACCGAGCTTTTCTTGGATACCGTAGATGGCGTTTCTAACGGTCACCGGCTTGATTCCGCGTTCGTCTGCTATCCGGGCGTAAGACATGCCCCGAGCGAAGGATACGAGTATCTCCCGCTCCCTCTGAGTCAGTCCCGCGACCTCGCCGACATTTCCCGCCTCTGCATCGCGTATCCCCCCGAAGACCCTTCTGACAACTGCGAGGGGCAGGTGAAGTTCACCTGAGGCAACGCCTTGCAAGGCTGACAGCAGAAGTTCCCTGTCAGTCTCCTTCTGAAGGTATCCGGTCGCACCAGCGGCGACCGCGTCCACCACGGCGTCCTCCTCCGTTGAGGCCGTTAGCATGACCACGCGCGTCTCGGGGGCGGCTTGCATGATCTCCCGGCACGCCTCGACACCGTCTTTGCCCGGCATGATGACGTCCATGACGATTAACTGCGGCGACACCTCGGCGGCCACTTTGACCGCTTCCAATCCCCCCGCCGCTTGTCCGACCACTTCGAACCTTCCCGACTGCTCGAGGACCTGCGTCAGGCCGACCCTCACAATCGGATGGTCGTCAACGACCATCACCCGTATGCGATCATCTTTTGACATCCCGTTTGTCCTCTCATCCGCGCTCGAGCGGAATTACGCAGCTCACGGTCGCTCCGCCCATGGCTCCGCTTTTTTCCACTACGAGGCACCCGCCTAAACGCTCGGCGGTGCTGGTCATATTTGCGAAGCCGCGGCCGTGCTCCGAGTAGTCGTCGGGAAGCCCGACCCCGTTGTCCGAAACTGACAGTCGAGTGTTTCCCTCGCCGAACCCCAAGTGGACTGATACCATGCTCGCATCCGAATGGAGGTAGGCGTTGGTGAGAGCGTTGTGCGCGATGGAGAAGAGCCGGCTCTTGGTCTCTACGCAAAGCGATGGTTCGACTCCAGTCTGCGTCATCTCGGCGGGCACGGTGGTGACGGTGGAGAAGCTTGAGGCGTGGGACCTGAGAGCCCTGCCAAGCGTCTTCCCTTCATAGATGCCACCCATGTTTATGGGATGTCTCAGATCCCACATCATGGACCGGGACAACCGAGAAGTCTCCGCAAGCGTCGCGGTCAGCTCTGGATCCGCGTCCGCGGCGATCGCCTTCGCCGTATCGATGCCCAAACCGATCATGTACGCCGACTGGGCCGCGGTGTCGTGGATGGTCTGAGACAGCTCGATGCGTTCACGCTCAAGAGCTTGCTCGCGCTCGACGGCCTTCCCCCGCCTGATGCGCTCGAACCTTGCGGCGACGTTGACCGTGCCGACGACGACATACATGGGGGCAATTCTGGCGAGCAGGGTCTTCTCGTCTCTCATCTCAAGGTCTATTCCATCCCCGACGGTCAGGCTGATCACGACATAGACGACGGAGACCATGGTGACCCAGGCCATGGTGAGCCTGAAGGAACTGAACATAACCGCGAACGCGGCGAGGGCGGGGTAGTAGAACTCGTGGATGAAGGGGTGGTTGAAGCCGCCGCTGATAGCGACGAGGGCCGAGACCACTGCGACGTCCATCGTGTAGAGGGCTTGAAGCCAGCGCCAAGTGATCGTCCTGTTTGACAGGAGGCGGTAGTGAAGGGATCCGATTGACCCGACGAGGATGATCCAGAGCAGCGAGTAGGCGACGTACTTGGCGACCCCGTAGTAGGGGCGATAGACGAGTTCGATGAGACCTACAGCGGCGATGATCCAGTGTCCCCAGACCGAGATGGTGGCGAGGTAACGCAACCCGTCCGGGTCGATCTGGTTGAGTGTCCAGTCTCTTGCCCGAAGGGCGTCGGTTGCCTTCGAGATCATTCGACGGCCCCGGCCGTATAGGGAACCGCGATACATCTCGTCTACTTGATCTCCTACAGATTATGAGGCGTTTTGATGGCCAAGGGTTTGGATTTTTGGCGCGTCTTGAGTCAGTCTACCTAGTTGGCCCCATACCCACAAGAAGCAAATGCTCCTATCGTCATAGCGATAGTACCTGTAACAGGTCTTCGTGGCGTAGGTTCGGCGTTCTGTGCCACGGGTTTTCGGATCTCCTGCCGGCTGATTCCAAATCACGAGTATGGTGATTTTCGCACACCTTTGGTGGCGCATTTAGCGTTTTTAATCCGGACGATTGACCCTTATAGATAGGTCATCTGTCTCTTAACCTTTGCAGGGTTGGTCAGCATATTGTCGGTTTGGTTCCTCTCTGGACCCCTTCGTCCAACTGGCCGTTATACCCAGAATAAGAGCGTGTAAATGATGCACCTTTGAATGGCCTCCAGTGGGCGACTGCTCGAGTCAACTACAGATGGTAAAAGTCCACGCCGTATGGATTCTGATTCCAGAATCAGAGGGGTTAGGCAGAAGCAATGATGATCGGCACACGCGTTTTTGACAACAATAGGCTGCGCTTCGTACACTCCGAGAACGCCGCTGACCGGCTGCTGACGGACACGGTGATCGCCAGTATCTCCCCAGTTAGGCGCCTCTCATGACGATCAGAATCTCCGTCCCGGAATCCTCAGCGCCGCCGGAGCCAGCGGCATCATACTCCCTTCTCACCCTCCGACCAGCGAAGGGTCCGGCCGGTCGAGCCTCGTCGCCGATCCGCTAGGCAGCGAGGTTGCGCTCGTGATCGCCGGTTCAATCGCCTCTGCTGCCGACTGCCAATCGAACTGAAATGACCATCGACGAATCGACGGCGTCGTCAAATCGAAAAAGAAAGACGAAACTTCATGAAAACTAAACACCTCCGTCGTCGTTTGCTTCGGGGTCTCATCGTTGCTGTTTGGGTAGCGATGTCGATCATGTTTGTTACTTCGGGGGTGCCGTTCCGGAGTGCCGATGAAGGCGTGGCGGCCCAGTCCAGCGACGTGACATTCGTCAAGAACATCGGGCAGGCCACCGAAGTCCTTACGATTCTCGGGAACCCGGAAAAGCGAGTCGGTCATCATACCTCCTCACAATTTCTCCGGCAGGCGATCGCGTTTGAAACCGGCGACAACCTCGGCGGTTACACCCTCGGGTCTCTCCCCGTCGAATTCCTCGCGCTGGCGGATGGGAGCTACATGCCACAGGTAACCATCCACACGGATTCGTCGGGTAAACCCGCCGTTGATGCGCTCTACGCGCTTGTAGCACCGAATACATTGCCCACGGGCGCTGGGACAACTCAGACAACCGGCGACGACAATGTCGTGACGCTCGAGATGACGGCGCCCGCCGACGCGACGCTGACAGCGGGCGCGCTTTACTGGGGCGTCTTCCAAAACACTGGTACGACCAGCGCGAACCGTTACGAGATCAACACGACGGCCGCGACAGCAGAAGATTCGGGCAGACTGACGGGTTGGAGCATCGCGGACATGAGGCGTCGCAGCACCAACGGTACGACTTGGACGGAAAGCGCCGCGCGTTCCAGATGGAGCTAAAAGCACCCAAGCGGAGGATATGTCCGGCGTTACTGCTACGAGGCTCATTCATGCCGTATCCGCGCGTCACTAGTCGCTCGCTCGGCGTCCCGAGCAAACCTCTCCGCATCCCACAGAGGTACAATCCTTTACCGTGGCTCCAGTGACCAGCCAATGGTTCATCTTGCCTACGAGTTCGAACCTCTCGAATCGCCGCTGCCCCACCTTCTCCTTTATTGCAGCTGCTAAAGGGACCATTGTTTACCACAACTCAAAACGATACTCCGGAACTCACTCTTCTGGACGAGCAAGTACCTAGTCTGACCCAACATGACGTCAGAGCTGAGGTCGACTTCATGGACGAGGTGGAAGTGGAAAGGCTCGTAGACCAGCTGCCTCAGTGGCCAGCCCGAAGAGTCGAAAACGGGGTCTAGCCGGCCGTCCTAATTCGGGACCGCAGCCGCTGCGTTGGTTGGGTTTCAAGCCACTGCCAACACTCGGCGACTCAATCCCGGGTTGCTGTGGAAGCGTAGTTGGTGAGAACGTTGGGAACACTACCCGACGGGTTTGTGGCAGCAACTTTGCCAAACCCCGTGGTTGAGTCATATATCCATCTTAATCCCGAAGGTGGTTCGGACTACATTCCGAGCTAGTCCACCGAACGTAAGCAAGTTGCGGCCCTTACGTGGTGGCTTGCACGCGAGACTTTACGGGGCGATTCCCGACGCCCTTGGGACGAGGTTCTGTTGGTCTATTCGAAGTTGATAGGTAGGACCGTCGATGTGGCATTGGAACTTCGTCTCCCGTTTTTTGGAACTTCGTGAAACGCACGGATTTCAGGGTGTGTACACGGTGATTCAAATGACGATTACACAGCACACAGCGCTGGACGTACCTGCGCCAGCCAAGTTCGAAAGATGTTAGCGATTCTGAATCAACGTTCGTTCCACGATCAGGTTTTGCTAAATGTGATAACCAAAGTGATAACCGATGCGTGGTTGGTCTATCTTTCGGTTCCATTGGGCTGATTATCTGCGGATGTCCTCACTGCAAGATACGATTTGCTGTGCATTCGACGACACGCGGCAGGTGCCCGGCCAATCGACAAATGCGACTTGAAATCAGGCAATTGTTCGTGTCGAAAATCAACCGATGTATCGTCCCCACGCCTCCATCATTTGCCTCCGTCGTTCGAAAAGATCTGATCGGAAGTACGCGCCTTCAACTCCTTGCACTGTATGCGCCAGAACCGCCTCCGCGATCTCCCTGGATTGACCGTTTTCGGCACACCAGTCCCGGAACGAACTTCTGAAAACATGCGGAACCGCTTCGATGTCCAATTCACGCAGAAGCTTGCTAACTGTCGAATCCGACAACACTTTGCCCGTGATTGACGGGAAAACCAAGCCGGAGCCATCGTAGAGGTCGTCTGCTTCGTCCAATACGTCGATTGTTTGGCGACTCAACGGAACGCGGTGTTCTCGCGACGTTTTCATGCGCTCGGCAGGCACCGTCCAAACGCGCCGGTCCAAGTCGATTTCATTCCAGCGAGCAGAGCGGACCTCGCCCGAGCGAGCCGCAGTCAGCACTATGAACTCGAAGCACAACTTGGTTGATTCCCAGGCGTCGGAAGATCTGACACGTTCGATCGCGTCCTTGACCTTCGAGTGATGCAGGGCGCGTTGGTGTCGTTTTTGGCCGCTCATGCGGGGCAGCGCCTCATTGATCGCATCACCGGCACGGTTATCGCCGCGGTAACCTTGAGCGACCGCCCATCGCATTATTGCGCTCATGCGATGTTTCAGTCTCCGTGCCGTCTCTGGTTTTTCATTCCACATCTGCGTCAACACGCCGAGGACGTCCGCCGATGTGATATCCGACACACGCTTGGTGCCGATCTTAGGTGCGGCGTATGTAGCGATGCTCGAACGCCAGATCTGCGCGGAACGACCAGTGTTTTTCCACGCTGCTTTGTGAATGTTCATCACGATGACTGAAGCTTCAGAAAAGGTCGGCACCTTTGTCGGTTTGGCACGCGGATCGGACCCTTCCGCGACGGCTCGCGCGTTTGCCAAGGCTTTGGATCGCGCCTTGGCTAGGGTATTGACCGGATACGAACCAAGCCCCAAACTCACGAGTCGTCCGTCGATCCGCTGTCGTTGCGCCCAAGCCTTAGACAACCCGCCGTTGGTTCTGGGTTTTACCATCAGCGACAATCCGTGTCCGCCGTGTCCGTCTCCATACCTTCCTGGACGTGTGACGGTCTTAACGAATGCAGGTGAAAGCCTAGTTGATCGTCGATGAGATATCATTGGTGCTATCGCTATTGAAATGATGTTATACGACACTTCCTGAAACGTCATGGGTTATCACAATAGCGTGTTTGAACTGAAAACCATAGCATTATGGCACTTAACGGGCCAACACGGTCCACTTTGGAACGATCGAATGGTTCTCTCCGGGGCCACCAATAGCTGGATATTGGGGTTGACCAATGGGCGATTGGCGGTTGATACGTCGTTAGATGGTCGGCCAACTCACGTGTTGTCTACACTGGGAATAATGCGAATTGGCCGATGGGTTTTGATTGGGGTAGCGGGATCTAGTTGCGGTGATTCGATCGCGGCGACTAGACCGTCCAAGTTTGATCGTCAGATCGGACTTCATTGACGGAAGGCGACTGAGATCAACTATGGACAAGGGATTGACGTCTGAAGCACCGAATGAGGAGCATGCCTTGGACAACGTCGTCAAAGGGTTAGTGTTCGACTTGGACAACACGCTGCTCGACAGGGAGTCAGCTTTTGAAAGAGCCGTCGGGAACTTTTACGAAAACCACCTGCGAACTGAGACACCCGCTCTAAAGGACGACGTCGTCGCGATGATGGTCCGATGGGACAACGACGGTTTCAGAAATCGCCAGACAATGTTTGCACGTTGGATCAGCGAGTGGCCTGAGGCGGGTCTCGATAGCGAGTTGTTGACGCGGTGGTATCGATCCGAAATGGAAAGGCAGATCAAGCCGGACATGAAGGTCAACGGTCTCCTGGCTCACCTCAATGACCGACAGGTGCCGTGGGGCATTGTCACAAACGGGTCGAAGAACCAGCGCCGCAATTGTCGGGCGGCGGGATTAGATCGGCTCGCCCATTTCATCATCGTTTCAGAAGAGGCTGGCTACGCCAAACCCGATCCTAGGATATTCAGAGATGCTCTGATTCGGGCAGGACTCTCAAAACCCGAACAGGTCATGTTCATTGGGGACAATCCTCTGGCGGACATAGACGGGGCCAAGCGCTTCGGAATGAAAACTGCATGGGTGAGGCGGGGTCGTCAATACCCGATCGATCTTTTGCAGCCGGACCACGTCATCGATCACGTTGCACAAGTGCGAAACATAATCGGCGTGCTTGAATAATCACGCAGCGTCCGAAACGTCCACCGCAACCAAGCGAATGAATTGCAGCGCAACTTGAATTATGCCTCCCAAACGGAGACTTGCCAATCGATGGTTTGAGGTCCGCGACGGGTTGGCCCGCAACTCACGCCGTTTGCTTGGCGGGACAGATTAGTGGGAATTTACCATCCGCTGTGCGAGATGAAGCGAATTAATCAGGATTAACGGCTATTACGTCCATCTTGACGGCGGCTTCGAGGTTTGAGGGGCCGCCGTCGATGAGCACGCCGCGGGTGGGGGAGACGTCGAGGTAGTCGCGGCCTACGGCTATGCGGACATGGCGTTCGTCGGCGATAGTGGCGTTCGTCGGGTCAAAGCCAAACCATCCGAGGTTGGGTAGAAGGCACTCCACCCATGCGTGGGTGGCCGATTCGGGCGACTGTTCTCCGTCGAGGCCGGTGACGTGCATGTATCCGGAGACGTAACGGGTTGGGATGCCCCATGACCGGGCGATGGCAATCATGACGTGTGTGTAGTCTTGGCAAACGCCTTCTTTGCTGTCGAGGATGTCGTCGATGGTCGACGCCACTGTGGTTGACCCGGGTTTGTAGTTGAAGTTCCGGTGGAGCGTGTCGGAAAGTCTGAGCAACGATTCGACTGGGTCGGAACCAGCGACGATTCGATGATTGGATACAAACTCGTCGAGCGCCTCGGACCGGGGCGTCAGAGTGCTCTCGTGCGTAAAATCCCAGTGCTCAAAGGTGTTGGTCCAAGTATGTATCTCCTCCCATGCGCCCGGTTCCAAAGCAGTTGGTAATCGAGCGCCGGTTACGGTGTCGACTTCGGAACGTGTGGTTATCTCTAGATCTTCGTGCTTGAAGTTAATGGTGATGACGTGTTTGTTGTTGCTGAAGCTGTCGGATTCGGCGCTTAGCGTGGCGTGGGGATTCGTCTGAGCTTCAAAGCTGCGTAAGCTTTGATCGAAGTCGTTGCGCGGCTCGAGACACAACCACATCACGCAACGCGCTGCTGGCTTCTCGTAGACGTAGCGAGAGATATGCTCGATGTTGTAACGAACTAGGTCGGTCATCGGGATAGGAACTGGGGTATGTCTTCGGCTGCGTAGTCGAAATAGGTAGCGGAGACGAGGCTGTGGAGCTGCCAGCTATAGGTTCTGACTTGGCGGAGGAACGCCTCTGCATCTTCGCGGTCCTCCCAATCGAATCGGATCAGGGCCTCCAACCTCCCTGCCAGACGTTGAGCCGCGCCTGAGGCGCGGTGGCTGGGCCCATCGCCGATCGATGAAAGCTCTTGTCCGGCACGACCGACAGATCGGCGGAGCGATTCTGGCAACTGTCCGTCTGCCACCAACAGATCGAGGGCGAGATCGGCGTCGATTTCGATGCTGTAGCGACGCTCATAGACCTCTAAGGCGTGGAAGACCCTTAGCAAACTGCTCCAATCTGACACATCGTAGTCATGCTCCGAAGATTGCAGGCGCTTCTGCGCCAAGAGTAGCGCGCAGGCGAATTGGAGGCGTTCGGTGAACTGTCCGAAGCGCAAGAAGTGCCAACCTTCGTCGCGGTACATGGTTGCGGTCGCAACGCCGGCAAACATGTCGATTGACGAAGCCACCTCGGAGTAAAAGGTTGCCGGGGAAGAGAGCCATATGTCCTGCATCTTTACGTCTTGGATGCGCAGATACTCGGTGTTGAGCGACGTCCACATCTCGTCGCTAATGCAGTGACGCATCTGACGTGCGTTTTCGCGGCCGCGCTCGAAGCAGCTCAATAGTGATTCGGAGTTGGCGCGTTCGAACGTCAGTTCGTCGGCCAGGAAGTAAGCGTCGACCAGGTTGTAGTCGTCCATCGGATGTAAACGCAGTATGCCACCGAGAGGGTGGCGCTCGATGGCGGTGTAAATACGGCGCCATCCGAAGTGGATTTCTCGGATCGGCCGATCGACCAACGCATCTGCCTGTGACTTTAGCAAGCGACACATGAAACCGGCACGCTCAAGGTAGCGGCCGATCCAGTAAACGCCTTGTGCGCTACGAGACAGCAAGGTCGTTAAACTCCCAAAACCCAGATGTCTTTTGCTCCGCCGCCTTGACTTGAGTTAACGACCAAGCTGCCCTCCTCCAGCGCGATACGACAGAATCCTCCGGGGACTATTCGCGTCTCCCGGCCTCGCAACACGAACGGGCGTAGGTCGACGTGACGCGGTTCAAATCGATCTTCGATCAAGCATGGCGCGCGTGAGAGCGCCAACACTGGTTGCGAGATGTAGTTGGCGGGATGGGCTCGAACTTGTTCCGAGTATTCCTCGCGTTCTTCCTTGGTCGCGTGAGGACCAATCAGCATGCCATAACCGCCTGATCCGCCGACTTCTTTGACGACTAGATCCTGTAGATTGTCGAGCGTGTACTCTAGGTCCTCCGGGTTCCGACACAAACGGGTGTCGACGTTCGCCAGGATCGGCTCTTCACTGAGATAGTAGCGGATCATGTCGGGGACATAGGAGTAGATACTTTTATCATCGGCGACGCCGGTTCCGGGTGCGTTCACCAAAGTTACGTTCCCCAGGCGATATGCATGGAGGAGGCCGGGCACCCCAAGCATCGAATCGGGCCGGAAAACGAGCGGATCGACGAAGTCATCGTCCACTCGGCGGTAGATCACATCGACCCTTCGCAGACCGGTCGTCGTGCGCATATAGACGTAGCCGTCGTTGACGAGCAGATCGCGGCCTTCGACGAGCTCAGCACCTAACTCGTGCGCCAAAAACATGTGCTCGTAAAACGCGGAGTTGTACACGCCGGGAGTGAGCAAGGCAATCGTCGGGTCGGTCACGCCTGTAGGGGCTAGCTCGCTCAACGTTCGGTGTAACAGTCGACCGTAGTGCTCGACATCCAAGACTTGCGAGCCGCGGTAAGCGTTGCGGAGGTTGGCCTTGACGACTTTACGGGTCGCGATCATGTACGAGACCCCAGAAGGTACTCGCAAGTTGTCTTCGAGGACTGCGTAGCCGTCGTTGGTTCGGATGAGGTCGGTGCCGCAGATCGCGACCCATGCGCCGTGGGGCGCAGAAAGCCCGCGCATCTCGATTCGGTACTGCGGACAACTGCGAATGACGTCAGTCGGGATGACCCCATCGGCAACGATGCGAGCGTCGTTATAGACATCTTCGAGGAAGAGGTTCAGCGCCCGCACCCGCTGGTCTAGGCCAGATTCGATGTGCCGCCATTCAGCTTGTGCCAACAGGCGGGGCACACAATCGATTGGAATAATCCGTTCGGTTGCGGCTTCGTCTCCGTAGACGATGAAGGTTATGCCTTCATTGTAGAAAGAGCGGGTCACGCGCTCCTGCATAGTCTTCAGGTCGAGTTCACTAAGTTCGAACAGGGTCTTGTAAAGTTCGCGGCAATGTGGACGAGGTGAGCCGTCGGGATTGAACATCTCGTCGTAGATTGACGGATCAAGGTCGTAGTTGTTGAAATCCACGGTCGCGGCTCTTGGTATCGCAGTTTGTTGTGGCGCCGCACTTTTGAAACCCGCAGCATCGCATAATTAGGATACCAATTCGCCACGTCAGCAGCCCGCGAGAAATCAATCTCGCTCCCAAGCGATGCCTATAGCGCCACGTCCGGCGTAGAAACCGACGAATGGGTGGAAGTCCGCCACGTTCATGAATTGACAATCGAAACGTTCCCGTATCTGCATCGAGATTTCGACCGCGCGGTCGAACGCGTCTGCGTGTAGCACGATAAATTTCGTCGGTTGCTCCCCGACGTCTTCGCTGATGGTCCGCAGCATTCGTCGTTGGGCGGCGCGCGAAGTCAGGGGGGTGGAAACGAGTCGGAAACCGTCGGGCGTGTAAGCGACTACCGGTTTGATACTTAGGCCTCTTGCCATCGCTAGTGCAGTGCGAGGAATGCGGGCGATGAGATGCATACGTTCGAGCGAATCGATCGTGGCAACGGTTCGCAGAGCGACTTTGGTCTCTTCGATGATTGATCCGACGCTGTCCGTATCCTCGCCGAGGTCGACGGCGCGGGTCACATCCATCGCCATCAGCTTAAGTGCTCCTGGTATGGTTCCAGAATCGAACACGCGGACGTCCGAGCAGCGAGCGGTTTCGACTGCGAGTTTGGCCGCGACCATCGCCGAGTCGTACGAGGCGCTGAGGCCGGCTGCGACGGTTAGACAGATTACGGACTCAACGTCTTCGGAGGCTTGTTTGATTGCTTCGAACCAGACTTCCGGTTTAGGCGCGGCGGTCCAAGCATTCGTGTCAGGGTTTTCGGCGATTTTCCGGTACAGCTCGCCGTAATCGAGATCGGAACGGTCCTCGAGCGCAAAGTCCCCGACGTTGATGCGCATAGGTGCTACGGCGACGCGGTTGTTTGCCATAAATCCGCGTGTCAAGAGGGCGCAGGAATCGACCGCTATTCCGACGCGGCGAGCGGATTTGATCAATTGCGAATCAGATGGAGATGGATCGTCGAATTCGGCCATCAAGTGAATTGTCAGTGGAAGGTGGTACCCCCGGCGCGATTCGAACGCGCAACCTAGAGATTAGAAGTCTCTCGCTCTATCCGTTGAGCTACGGGGGCTCGAGGACACGTAGATTCGATTCTATCCCGTTGCAAATCTGAAGGCTATTGGGAGTCGAGCATACGCTCGACGAATCGTTTTACGTGTGGTCTGTCAACTTGTCGTTCAAAGTCTTCCATTGAATCGTGATAGAAGTGGCGATGGAACTTTTCGGCGAGTCCGAAACTAGCTTCAAGGAGAGGGTCCTCTCGTTCCCTGGCGACGCGTGTCACGGCTTGCTTTAGGGATTGGTGATTGTTGTGAGGTCACCCACGATCCAGCGCGATGGCCATGACGGCGTGCGCTGCGGCTCCCCAAAGTTTCTCGGCTCCTTGGAGGATATCGCCTTGATCGAATTCGCGGTCGGAGGCAATCAGGAACTCACGGGCGGTTTCGGCGTGTTCTGTAGAGATCATCGTTTACGGTTGACCAATCGGTGCATAAAGTGTTAATGAAACAATTGTATCAATTAAACATAAAGTTGTGCAACCATGAACTGCTTCAATTCGCAGGTTCGTTGAACGTCAACATTCTCGTCGGGTTTCCGATGAGCATTGTGTCGATGTCGGCTTGAGAAGTGCCGCGGGCCCGCATTCGGGGGACGACGCGGGCAATGATGTGGTCCCATCCGTGGCCACCCCATTTTTTGAGGCGGTGCTTCGCGCAGATATCGTGGGCCAACAGCACCCGGTTCACGTTTCCGTTTGCAATCATGTGTTCGATCTGCTCGATGCGGTGTTGGTCTGACGCCATGTAGGTATCCGCTCTCATGGGATAGTAGGTCGATTCCATGCCCCAAAGGTCCCAATTCATGAAGGCGCCAGTCGCAGCGACTTCATCAAGAACGCCGCGGTCGAAGATCGTGCGTTCGATGTGTCCCATCACGGTGTGCGAGAGATCGCCTCCCCATCGGTCGACCGCTTCTAAGAGTTGAATCGGGGATTGGTCGTCTCGTCCAGGGTGTATCAAGAGGGGAGCGCCTGTTGCACGTTGCGCCATTACGGCGGCTTCCAAGGTTTTCTTTTCGCTGTCTTCCCAGGGCCACGTATTGCCGATCTCGCCGATGATGCCCGTCTTGATATCTGTGCCGTCCACGCCTTCTTGCACATCGCTAATGATCGTTTCGGCCAGTTCGTCGACGGTAGCGTTATGGATGTTTTCCCCGTGCGTGAGGTACACGTAGTGTCCGCCGCCCATTACCACATTCAGACCCGATGCGCGAGAAATCCTCAACAGTGCCTGCGGATCGCGGCCGATGCCGATCGACGTAACGTCGACGATTGTGGAGCCGCCGGCTTTGTAGAACTCACCCGCTTCATTCGCCGCCACATCGGCGTCGAACATCTGGAGATTGTCGATGCTGCTGTTCCAGTAGTGGCGTACCCACCAGAGATTCTCGAGAGTCACTGGTTCGTTTTTCTTCAGCTGGTTGCTTGCGCCAGGGACTTCTTGCAGAACGCAGACAAAGTCGATGATCAGATGTTCGTGCGTGATCGTAACACCGACGTCGCTAGGATCGATCGGCCCTTGGACGGTTTGTACTTTTCCAGTTAGTAAGCTAGCCATTGATTGGTCCCCTTTGGGTTTGACTAAGTTCTAGAGCGAGTTCAGGCGACTACAGGTCGCGCCAAGTGTGTTGCTGCTCCCAACCTAGGATACGTTTCGCTTTAGCAGGGCTGATCGCGGAGGTGAAGCCGGGGAGGGGAGTGCGTATCTCAGATTCGGGGTAGGCCATGGCGATCGCCTCTTCGGTAGGGACTTCTAGGAATGTGTCGACGGCGTTGATGAAGAACGCCTCGTGGCCGTCCCACTCTTTTTCGAGTGCGAGCCGGCAGGCAGCGGCCGATTCCTCGATATCGGAGTATCCCCAGAAGTCCATCGCGTTGCGGCGCAAGGGATTGGTCATGCTTGGGTTTCGGGAGTTTTTGCGTTCGAGTTGCTCTTCTTTGGAGCCTAGCCAGTGGAAGCGCATCGAGGCGATCTGCATCTTGCCTGGATTGCGTCGGATAAAGGTTTCGGCCATGATTTCGCCGTACCATTTCGACATCGCGTAGGAGTCTTGGCAGAGCGTTCCCTGTTCCTCGTCAAGAGGAAAATATGGGCGTGGCACGCGGTTTCGTGAGAAGGCCGCGCCGATGGCGTTGATGCTCGACGCCATTACGATGTTGAAAATGCCGTGTTTCTCGGCAGCCTCTAAGACCGCCCAATTGGACATGGTGTTGACTCGCAGGACTTCCCATTCCGATGCGATCAACGGGTTCGGGATGGCTGCCATGTGGATGACTTTGTCGCAGCCTTCCATGACGCGGAGTGCGTTGTCGGGGTCGGTGACATCTGCGGCGATGAATTCGAAACCGGCGGTCGATTTTGGGGCTTTGCGATCGGTGCTGACAACTTCGTAGCCGTTAGCGAGCATGTCTCGGATGATTACTTGGCCCATCTTTCCTGAGCCGCCGGTTATTAGGACTTTGGTCATATAGTGGTGGTTCCTAAGGGTTATTCGTGCGCGGTGGTTTTATGTCGATAGGGCATCACATCGTAGAAAAGAACCGCCGCGACGCAACCTCGGTTGCGTCGTGACGGTTCGAAATCTTGCAACTCTGCAGTTTGTGCGGAGTCAACTAGAAATCAGGCTCCATGCTGACGCTTAGCCAGCCGATCGGACCGCGGTCGTCGGCGTACCACAGCCGGTTGTCTTTGATCGTCATGCCGTGTAATTGGACGGGGTGCGGGACTCGGAAGACATCGTAGGTTCGGCCATCTTCGATTCGTTGCCGACAGACGATGCCGAAAGACGTGTCGGAGACCCACATGTGTCCCTCCTCCTCGGCGAACGCGATGCCGTGTACGCGGTACCCTGGCGCCTTGAAGCGGTGGACTTCTTTCCAAGTAGAGGCTTCTACGACGTGAACGAACTGAGATGGCGGGGATGCGATGTAGATGTGCCCATCTTTCCACTCCAATCCGTGATCGCCGGTCGGCTGTGACGCGCGTCCCATCGAATCGTCGAAATGCTCGCGGGTCGCATTCATGCCCGCTCCGGGTGAATCGAAGCGGTCAATCGTCGCACCAGTCTCGCGGTCAACGACGAATATGTCGCAGGAGTACGTGGAGGCGATCCAAACGTTCCCGTCGTCATCGAGGGTTATGCCGCTTGAGTGGACGGTCTCGGTTGGGGCCTCGAACAGTGTTTCGCCGGTTTGCCAATCCAACTTGTAGACGTTGTTATTGCCTTGGTCGATGTACCAAAGGCCATCGTCCGCGGCTTGCAGGCCGTTCGGCTTGGGTCCAGGCGACATAAACATCGGTATCGGATCTGCGATCTTATATGCCATTTCGTAGCTCCTTGCTTCGTCGTTTCAGATAACTTCGGTGGTCTAGAAGTCTGGCTCCATGCTAACGCTCAAAACGCCGATCGGGCCTCGATCGTCGGTATACCAAAGCTGATTGTTTTTGATGGTCATCCCGTGCACCTGCAAGGGGTGCGGCACTCGTAAAACGTCGTAGCAGCGCCCATCTTCTATACGCAATCTGCTCACGACGCCAAATGAAGTGTCGGAGACCCACATGTGGCCTTCTTCTTCGGCGAACGCGATGCCGTGGGGTCGGTAGCCGGGGGTTTTGAAGCGGTGGACCTCATTCCAAGTCGCGGCCTCAACAACGTGGACGTGTTGGGACGGTGGAGATGCGATGTAGATATGGCCGTCACGCCATTCGAGCCCGTGGTCGCCGGTGGGTTCGGCTACGCGACCCGCAGAAGGTTCTAGATGTTCTAATGTGGAGATGACGCCCGCTCCGGGTGAAGGGAACTTTTCAATTGTGTCGCCGGTCTCGCGGTCGACGCAGAAGATTTCGCAGGTATATGCGGAAGAGACCCATACATTGCCGTCGTCGCTGACGGTGATGCCTCCCGAATGGACGGATTCTGTTGGTGCTTCGGAAATCGCCTTGCCGGTCTGCCAATCTAGTTTCGCGATATGGTCGTCGCTCTGGTCGATGTACCAAAGTCCGTCATCCGCGGCCTGAAGACCATTTGGCATCGGACCTGGGGCCATGAATTTCTGTATCGGATCTGCGATTTTGTATGCCATTGTTCGGTTCTCGGTCTGATCGGTTGATCGTGGCGGACTGAGATGTCAAAGATTGCTTTCGCGAATAGTGGTTTTCGGATCGTTGACGAATGAATCTAGGAGGGTTTGGCATGCGCCGATGCCTTCCGGCGGTAGGGCGAACCCGTTTTTAATTTCCGGCAGTTTGTCGACGACTTCAAGGTACCACGTGGCGTTGAAGGCTCTGACGGTCTCTTGTATCAACGCGTTCGGCGCGTTGAGCGACAAGTGCACGGAGTACATGAAGGTAACTGGGCCGACGCAGTCGTGCGGAGCGACCGGCATGTGATACACCTCCGCCATAGCCGCTATGCGTTTAGCCTCGGAGATACCGCCGACCCACGAGATGTCGAACATGCAGATGGTCATTGCCTGTTTCTCAAACATCTCGAGGAAGGCCCAACGGGTCGCGACGGTTTCGGACGCGGTCACGGCGATGTCGGTTGAGCGTCGGAACTGCACGAGCGCGTCGATGTTGTCCATCGGCACCGGGTCTTCGAACCAGAAGGGATCGTAAGGCTCGACATATTTTGCGATGCGTATCGCCGAGGGCAGGTTGTATGTGGAGTGCATCTCGAGCATGACGTCGATTTTGTTCCCGACCTTTTCTCGAATAAGGCGGAAGGGCTCGGTACACATCTCGAGGTCAGGACCCGAAATGAACTGACCGTTTGATTTCTCGGCGACCTGGTCGAACGGCCAGATCTTCATAGCGGTGTAGCCTTCCGACAACAAGTCGTCGGCTAATGCTCCGGCATCGGTTAGAAACGCCTGCTGGTCTTCGTATTGATGCTCGGGACGGTAGTCGAGGTCGCCGGCGGCGAGATTGCCGGCACGGTTGACGCCATAGGAGTAGCCGGCGCAGGTGTTGTAGACGCGGATGGAAGGTCGGCTCAAACCACCAAGGGCTTCGTATAACGGCACCCCCGCGCGCTGGGCATATAGGTCCCACAGGGCCATATCGAGCGCAGACAATCCGCTCATGTCCGCCGCACGTCCCTTCACCTTGCCGCCGAATCCGTTCATGCGGTTCCAATGCAGATCGAGCTGAGTTGCGTCTTGTCCGAGCAGATGTCCCGCGCCATCTTCGTGTATCCAAGCTTCAACCGTTTCTGCACCGAACGCCGTTTCGCCTAGTCCGACTCTGCCATCATCGGTATAGACGCGCACCCAGCTTATGTGAGCAATCGCGGGATTTCGCAACGTTTCGATGCGGGTTACGATCGGCGGCTTCTTGGACATTTGGATGTGACGTTACTGGTTGCGCGGCAACATCCAATTTACCACGCCGCAACTAACTCCGAACCGAGATTTCATGTACACGGCATTGGATTAGAGAATAGGTTGACGAAAAGACCGTAGAACCGCCATGACCATCGTCCAAACCGTAATCCTCGCGTTTATGCAGGGCTTCACAGAGTTGCTGCCGATCAGCAGTAGCGGTTACATGATCATTGCGGCGTGGACGCTCGGATGGGACCCGCCGTCAGCGGCATTCGACGCCACGGTTCACCTCGGCTCGCTACTCGCGGTGGCGCTGTTTTTCCGCCGAGATTGGATGCTAGTACTTCAGACTGCGCGCAGAAACCGCACCATTCCGCTCGGCGGAGATGACGACACGATGTCGCTTCAAACGCTGGAAAAGCACCGCCGCATCGGCGATATGAGGCGTCGGCTAACTATCCGAATGTCGATGCCGTCTAAAAACCTGCTCAAAGCAGTCGGTTTGGGCTCTCTACCGGCAATTGCCATCGGGGCCGCGGCATATCCAGCGATCACATCCGATGCGTTCCGCTCTCCAGAAGTTGCGGCCGGGATGTTCATCGTTACCGCAGGCGCGTTATTGCTAGGTCACTACTTCACGAACCAGCGTCTGACTGGCAAAGACCGTCGCGTTAGACCCAAGGTTATTGGCTACGCCGACGCTCTGATTATCGGGTTCGCTCAGGCTGCTGCGCTCATCCCGGGCATCTCCCGTTCCGCAGCGACAATCGCCGCAGGACTCACCCGCGGCATGCCGATGGTCGTCGCGGTGAGGTTTTCATATCTCTTGTCGGCGCCCGTGATCGCCATCGCTTCGATCGCCTCGTTCGTTCAGGTCCTCGTCTCGCCGTCCGAATCCTTGCCCGATTGGGACGAAATGGGAATCGGTTTCGCGGCATCGTTTATCGCGTCTTACGTTGCCATCAACGTGTTTATGTGGTTGGTACGGCGGTTAGGTACGCTTACGCTTTGGCCGTTCGCGGTGTTTACTGCGGCTACGGGGGCGATTGTGTTGGTGGTTGAGGTTGGGGGGTAGGGGGAATCTTAGGTGGGTTCGAAGATTCGCCAAACGCGACTAACGAGTCGGATGTTCGGGCATAAACTTCGATAATCGGTTGTGATGAAACCGGATATCATCAGGAGTTCAACGATTACCAGTGGACACAGACATACGGAACCAAGCGTGAACGTCGCTCTGGGGCGCGTGCTTGCGAGCATGTTGCCGACCTCGAACGTCGTATACGAGAACACGGGTGTAATTGTCGACAATGCGGCTCTGCATCCTGACATCCTGATTAATGCGGATGACCGCGCTCCTGTGGTAATTGAAGGGGAGTACGATCCCGGAACATCGGTTGAGGATGACGCCCGGGCGCGTCTTGGCTTGCGTGTCACGGAAAGCAACAGGATTATCGAATCCGCGATTGCTCTCCGTTATCCAGAAACATTAAGAATCGCTGCTGATCTTGACGCCGCGACGAAATCGGCGCGGATGCTCTTTGCGGTGGAGTATGAAAACGGCACACGATTTCCTGAATCGGGTTGGTTAGAAGGTTCATGCGAGGACGTAGCGGATATGGTGCGTCTGGTATCGGTTCCGCAACGCGCGGTTGATGAAGCTTCTGACCAACTTGAGAAGGGAATCGAAATCGCGACGAGCCGTCTCAACGAATTGGCTGAACTTCGACCGTTTATCACGCCTCAAGTCGCCAAGCTGTTGGGTCTTTCCGATGTATTGCAGACACGCCGTATGGCGAGCGCAATCATCGCCAATGCTCTGATTTTTCACGATCGAGTCGCTGGAATGCATCCCGGTGTCAAACCATTGCATATGGTATGCGGTCCCAACGTACTAAACCCGCAAGCTGAGGTTTTGGCTTCATGGCGAGAGATACTGAATATCAATTATTGGCCTATATTTGCCATCGCACGTGACATCATGTACCAGTTGCATCCTAAGACAGCTGCGGAAATACTCCACGCTTTGCATGACACCGCGAGTAAGGTGATAGCGACGGGCGCGAGCATTGCGCACGACCTTACGGGACGCATGTTCCAGCGTCTCATCACCGACCGTAAGTATCTCGCAACGTTCTATACGCGACCTGCTTCGGCCTCATTACTCGCCCGCATCGCGTTGGCCAAGTTAGACGGTGTTGACTGGGTAGACGACGACGCACTTGGTCAATTGCGGATCGGCGATTTCGCTTGTGGAACCGGTGCACTGCTCGCCGCGGTGTACGAGCAGATCGTTACTCGCCACGAAAACGCTGGCGGCAAAGCCGAGAACTTGCATCAATCGATGATGGAGAATGTGTTGTACGGGTGTGATGTTATGCCTTCGGCCATCCATATAACCGGAGCAACGCTATCAGGAGCGTTTCCCAACGTTCGTTTCGACGGTTCGCGCCTGTATACCATGCCGTACGGACAACAGCGTGACGGTACGGTGGCTATTGGTTCGCTGGAGTTGTTGCAATCTTCTTCGATTATGACGCTGTTCAACACTAGCGACCCCGCGTTGCGGACCGGGAGTTCTGGAGAGGAGACGGCGGCGCAAGTGACAGCCGAGATTCCTGACCAAGGATTCGACTTGGTGATTATGAATCCGCCGTTTACTAGCAACACCAAACACTACGACTCCAGAATTGGAGTGCGAAACGCGGCGTTTGCCGCTTTCAACGCCTCCGACGCTGAACAGAAATCGATGTCAAAGAGGTTGCGGGAAAAAGCAGGAGGAACCTGTTACCACGGTCATGCCGGATTGGGGTCCGCGTTTGCGTCGCTCGGTCACATCAAATTGAAGCCGGGTGGTGTTATCGCATTAGTGCTACCTTTCACTGCCATCAATGGACCGTCATGGACCAAATTCCGGGCACTAATCGATGCGAGTTATGAGGACGTGTCGATCGTCAGCATCGCTGGCGTCAAAGACGGCATGTCGTTCTCATCAGACACCGGAATGGCTGAGTGTTTGGTGGTCGCACGTAAAAAGAAGACCAAGACCAATCAAATTAATCGAGCAGCCTTCGTCTCATTGCCTAGCAGGCCAGCCGATCTGTCTCAATCTTTCGCAGTTGCAAAGTCGATTGCCAAGACTGATGCTGGTCGCCAATTGGAGGATGGTCCGTTTGGTGGCGAAATCTCGTATTGCGGTGACGCGGTAGCTGGCGAAACGATTGACGCTCCAATAGGTCAGGTAGAGATTGGCTGGGGCGCGGCGCGTTTGCGCGATGCTTCAGTGGCGCAAACAGCCCATGCGCTTGCGAATGGAAGGTTGTGGTTGCCTGCCCAACCGCAACCGATCCCGATCCCTATGACGACGATAGGCGAGATTGGTACCAGAGGACTGGATTCACAACTTTTTATCAGTTCGGCACACAAAGGTCCGTTCATAAAATCTGGTTCTTCACCGACTGCCAGTTATCCGGCCCTTTGGAATCATCACGCGCCATCCGAAACACGTTTGGTTTGCGAACCAGACTCCCAGCTCAGGGTACGAAGGGGGATGGAAACCAAGGCCGCACAGCTATGGTCTACAACAAGCCGTGCTCACTTAAATTCGGAATTCACTTTCGGTTCACAATCGTTAGCAGTGGCATTTACTGCTGAACGGTCGGCAGGTGGTCGCGTGTGGCCGAACATAAAGTTTGCGGATGATCGATACGATTATGCATTCACTTTGTGGAGCAACAGTACGCTTGGGTTGTTGTCCTATTGGTGGCATTCAAACCGACAACAGTCTAGCAAGGCAACATTGAAAATAACTGTTGCCCCGACGATGCCGACGCTGGACCTGCAAGCACTGTCGGACGATCAGCACGCCGAGGCGAAACGGATCTTTGAAGATTTCCGCTACGAGGAATTATCTCCTGCGTATCTCGCGGATGTTGATGAAAATCGCCGGGAACTGGATCATCGCTTAGTCTGCGACCTGTTGGGTTTCGACGAAGAGACCTTCCGTGCGGTACATCGTCTCGCCGAGAAGTGGTGTGCTGAGCCCTCGGTGCACGGCGGCAAGAAGCGGCCGATTGGGATGATGAAGGCAATTTGATGACTAAGCATCCAGATTTGCGATTAGGTCATCTCTGCCGATTATTTTGAGGAATGTTCCCAAATGTTCTGGGTCTGTAACCTCTGCGACACCGCCCACATATTGGCCATCCAAGGTGAACATTTCATCCCGTCGGATACTCTTATAGTGCCAAATGACCCTGCGCCGATTTAAGTAGTTGTTGCTCGCTCTATCATTTGGGTCGCGGTAGGGTCTACTCGCAATACGTCCACATATGAGACGTTCTGAGTGTGGTGTAGGCGTGACTACGTAGTCGTCGATCTGCATCTCAAACAGGAATCCCTCAACCCTTGTCAAATTACGGCTCTTGGCTCCCCGATCCGCGCCCGAAATGTTTTTGCTATAGAGACTTCTTAGTTCACTTGGATCATTGACACACGATAAGTCGTCGTTGTGCAGGTTGTATCCGATACCGACGTATCCTACTTCGAGAAACTGGCCAGTAAACTGACCGTTTCCTCCGCCACGCACTATCCAGACCTTGGTTACCATCTCGCCGCGTTGCCAATCTCAAACAGGCACCGCGTCGCACCAAGGAAAATGCCCTAGTATGACGCGGTGGTCAATTTCTCATCTTTGTTTCGATAAGTAGGCGCTGTTTTCTACTACCCCTCCGGCAGCACGGCCATTGGCAGCACTTCGCGGGATGCTTCGAGTTTGGGTTCGAGGGATTGCATTCGGTCGCGGCGCTGCAGGGTGCTGGCCACTTCGGGGTTTTGTCCGGCGGACGGCCAGTTGCCGCGGAGTACGGCGGCGACTTGCTGAGAGGCGCGCTGACGGGCGAGCCATGCCGACCGTGTGGATGCGCCCGCTGAGTGTGGGGCGACGATGACGTTGTCCATCTTGAGGAGCGGGTTATTTGGGTCGACCGGCTCTTGCTCGAAGACGTCGAGGCCAGCGCCCCGCATTTTGCCTTCTCGGAGGGCTTGGATCAGGTCGACTTCACGGACGACACCGCCCCGGCACACGTTGACGAAGAAAGCGGTTGGCTTCATGCAGTCGAAGTGCTCCTTACGCATCAAGTGATGCGTCTCTTTGTTGAGCGGGATCTGCACCGAGATGTAGTCGGAGCGCTCGAAGAGTTCGTGGAGCGAGAAGACCTGTTCAACGGCGTATTCTTGTGCGATCCAGGGCGGGCAGTAGGGGTCGTAAGCGATGACCTTCATGCGCCAGCCATTGAACATCTTGCGTGCGACTTGGCGTCCGATGTTGCCGAGGCCGACGAGACCTAGAACCTGCTGGTCGATCGGCTCGATGGGCATCAGGTCGTCGCGTCCCCATTTGCCGTTCTTAACGTTCTCATTGAACTGTATGAGTTGACGATTGAGGCAGAGGATCATCGTGACGGCCTGGTTCGAGACCTCTTCCATGCACATGCCGGCGCCGTTGGTGATGATGATGCCCATCTCGTTGCAGACATCTGTATCGATCTGGTTGAAGCCGTGGGAGTAGACGGCTAGCACCTGAGCCTTTTCGGCGGCGCGCAGGACCTGCACTTCTCGTTCGCCTTGGTAGGGCGTTGAGCGCATCATCAGCGCGTCGGCGTCGCGGACTAGCTCCATCGCCTCGCCTTCTGATTGCGGGTTGCCGCGCACGAACTCGACGTCGAGGTCGGCCATTTCGGCGCGTTCGTAGTCAAGGGGATCGTTCTCGTCGATGCCCATGATGAGGACTTTGTGTTCTGCCATTTTCGTCTGGTTCCTTTCGGGAATTTTGTTTGCGGTTAGGGTCTGGTCAAAAGAGTTTTAGCGGTTCGCCATCATCACTTCCCAAGAGATGGCTTCCTTGCGCGCCGGCGCATGGTGCGCCACATCGGGGTTGATGAGCGACATTGGCCAAGTAACCGTCGGCGAGGCGGACCGCTTCTTCACCTAGCTGAGTGTTGGCACGTTCCCACGCGATCTCGCTGTAGGAGGCGTAGTGGTTCGTGACGCTAACGTTGTCCATTTTGAGGAGTGGGTTGTCAGGGTCGACTGGCTCTTGCTCGAAGACGTCCAGGCCGGCACCGGCGATCTCGCCGTTTTGGAGGGCGCGGATGAGTGCGGGTTCGTCGACGACTGGTCCGCGTGAACAGTTGATGAAGTACGCGGTCGGTTTCATCGCCGAATAGAACTCGTCGCTGAACATGTGGTACGTGCCATCGTCGAGGAAGACGTGGGGGGAGACGTAGTCGGAACGCTCGGCGACCTCTTTGAGCGTCGCCACGATTTCTACGCCGTATTCTTTGGCATCCCAAGACGAGCGGTAAGGGTCATACGCGATGACGTCGAGTCCGAATGCCTGAGCTTTGCGGGCGACGGCGCGGCCGATGTTTCCGAGACCGACGATACCGAAAGTTTGTCCCAAGATGTGTCCCATTGGAGGGAGGTATTGCCGTGTCCATTCACCGGCCTTGACTAGTTTGTCGTGCAGGACGAATTTGCGCGAGCAGACGAGGAAGTGCATCATCGTCTGGTTGCTGACTTCCTCGGTACCGAAGGAGGCGGTGTTTGAGAGCACAACGCCGTTTACGGATGCGGATTCGAGGTCCATGCCGTCGTAGCCGTGTCCGAACGAGACGAGGCCCTTGCATCGTCCGTTGTTGCCCATGTGTGCGAACATTGACGGTTCGAAGTCATGGCCTTGGTTGATCGCGGTGTCGGCGTCTTTCAACGCCTCGATCAACTCGCCTTCGCTACTGCCCGAATACTGCACGAACTCGGCGCCGTATGCGCGGGCGGCTCTGGACTGCTGCTCGGTGGAGCTAGCATCGTGCGTATCGCCGCCTCCCGGCCCTAGATACAAAATCCTCAACGTGTCGTCAGCCATTCCTATTCTCCTCGGCTCTTATCGTGATTGTGAAGTTTAACCTTCATTCTTCGGTAACGACGCTCTCAGGTGCCTCGCCACACCAAACTCGTTGCATGTTTGAAAATGCGAAGTCGATCCTGCGGGGGTACGACTCCGAACTCTTGCCGGCGACGTGGGGCGCGACGACCACGTTGTCCATCGAAAGCAATGGGTTATCCGCCTCGACCGGCTCGATCTCGAAGACGTCAAGACCGGCCCCCCAGATCTCTTTTTTGCGCAACGCTTCGATTAGGGCCGCTTCGTCGATAACTGGGCCGCGGCACGTGTTGACGAGTAGCGCGCTCTTCTTCATCAGACCTAGCTCGCGAGCGCCGATCAGCTTACGCGAGGATGTGTTGAGGTTGGTGTGAAGCGAGACGACGTCTGATTCCATCAGGAGTTCGTCGAGATCAACGCGTATGGCGCCATAGCTCTCAGCCTTTTCGGACCGGACAAGGTCGGTATAAAGAGTGGTCGTCTCGAAGCCGCGCAACAATCTCGCAAGTGTCGAGCCGATGCGTCCAGCGCCGACGATGCCAACCGTCTTACCGAGTAGTTCGTAGGAGTCGTAGCCGTCGATCTCCGGTCGCATCCACGCGTCGTCGCGAGTGTCGTTGTGCGCGATGGGAAGGTGCCGATGGCAGGCCAATATCAGCGTCATCGCGAATTCGGCGACGGGTATTGCATTGGCGCCGCCGTTGTTGGCTACCGGAATGCCTAGCTCGCCCGCGACGCGTAGATTGACGCCGTCGTATCCAGCGGAACAGAGCTGGACCAGTCTCAGGTTCCTGCCCGCGCGAAGGATTTCTTCGGATACACCGTGTCCAAACGCCAACACGAAATCTGCTTCCGAAGAAAGACGATCAACTTCATCCGCGTCGGTTTCGGTGGTGCAGACATTCAACTCATAGCCGTCAGGTTTCATTTCCTCGGCCATTTTCAACAGTGGTAGGGCAGGTCCTGACAGGACCAACACGTTAGGCATATCGGTCGTACCTCGAATTTTCGGGCGGCCCGAATTCGTGCTTCGGGCGGTTTCGTTGCGCATTGTACATCGCCGTTTGAAGCGGAATCGCATAACATCTTTGAGCATGCGCGCGATCGACATCCTCGAAAGACTGTGCTTGCAACCCACTGTCTCATTCCATGAGCGACGCGTGGCTCGTGAGATTTCGAAAGTCCTGGTTGATGCGGGCATTGATGCCAGTGTGGACAGGTGGGGAAACGTCAGCGCATCATTGGCGGGCAAGCAAGGTGTCCCGCCGCTGGTATTCGTCGCTCATATGGACCATCCCGGATTGGAGGCGATTGAAGCCGTTGAGGTAAGCGAGGACGAGGAGTTGGTGGTTGCGGAGCCTCGAGGAGGACTGGGCGCGAGAGCATTCGACGCGGGTACAGGCGTTTACATAGTTGCGGGGGATGGTTCGTCGATCTACGGGACCATTGAATCGCACGGATTGTTGCGGCGCGTTGGGCGGTTTGCTCGAACCGATCGAGTGATGATTAGACCAGAAAGCGGACCGTTCGTGCGCAAAGCTTCGCAACTAACGTATCCCGCCGCGGTGATTCTGGACCTGCCAAGTTTCAGTTTGGACGGCGAATTCATCCGGGCGCGACAACTCGACGATCTCGCCGGTTGCGCAACGATTTTGGCGTCATTGATCGCTGTGAATAAAGACAAGTCGAACGTCCGTCCGATCATCGGTCTGTTCACTCGTGCTGAAGAAGTGGGTCTTGTGGGGGCGACGCTAGCAGCCGCGGACGAACTCATTGAGAAGGACGCCATCGTTGTATCAGTCGAAACGAGCCTGAAGAGCGACATCGCAAAGCAAGGCGCAGGCGTAGTGATCCGAGTGGGTGACAGGATGAGCACGTTCGACCACGAAGCCGAAGGGATTTTGCACGGCGCCGCCCACCGTATCTCGGCGCACGGCAACTCGAAAGGATTCAAGGTGCAGAGAGCATTAATGGGCGCTGGTGGATGCGAAGCGAGCGCGTTCAAGGCGCATGGATATCGGGTTACAGGAACTTCGTTCCCATTGGGTGCTTGGCACAACACCGAGGACGATGGTTCTATAGGACCTGAGTACATTCACGTTGACGACTTCCGCTCAGGAGTAGCGCTGATTACTGAAGCGATGCGCGATGACGGAGAGCAACGCCGCGATGATCCGCTACGTTATCTGGCATCGTTTCCGGAAACGGGGGCGATGAGGTTGCGAGAAACGCTGATCTGACGTTGCCAACGACAATTTCCATCCTGCGGAACGCTGGCACCGATGCAAATTTTTGCCGATTACTCGAGATATAACCTTGAACCTATGCCCAAAGTAGATGGAAGCTACTTAATCGCCCGAACGCTCAAAGAGGAGGGCGCGGATTGTCTTTTCTACTTGATGGGAGGGCCGAACTACGAGATTGTCAACAACTCGGAAGATTTCGGCATCCGAACGGTCGATTTCCGTCACGAGCAGGCGGCAGCGATGGCGGCTCATGCCTACGCGCGGGTCAAACGTACACCCGGCGTTACGACATCCGCGTCTGGCCCAGGGACACTCAATCTGCTGACCGGTATCTACAACGCATTTGTTGATGCCGCGCCAATGGTTACTCTCGGCGGAGCCGGACCATTGCGGGACATATACAGAGACGGTTTCCAAGAGGTTGACCTGCCGAATATCTTTGCTCCAGTGTCGAAATCGGTGATCCGTCCTTCAGATCCGAGTCGATTACCCGAACACATATCGACCGCCTTTAGAACAGCGATGAGCGATCGACCCGGACCGGTTTACGTGGAGTGCAACGAGGACGTCTTGTACGGCGAGATCGACGAGAGCGAGGCGGCGCCTCCTTCTCGTGCTGCTACCGTCGCGCCGCCGAGTGGTGATCCGGACCAGATCAGTGAAGCGGTCAAGATCCTTGAGGCGGCCGAGCGTCCAATTCTGCTTGCTGGCAGCGGTCCTTGGTGGTCCGGGGCTTGGGAGGAACTCCAAGAGTTCGTCGATCGAACCGGCATCCCGTTCTATACAACACCGATTTCCCGAGGGTTGATTCCCGAAGACCATCCGGTTTCGTTCCCCGCGGCACGCTCAACCGCGTTTCGCGAGACAGATGCCGTGTTGGTTTTGGGAACCCGATTCAACTGGATCATGACGTTTGGTCGTCGGATCTCGCACCGCGCCAAGATCATTCAGATCGACATTCATGCGTCGGAGATAGGGCACAACCGTGGCGTCGACATCGGCATTGTCGCTGATGCAAAAGCTGCTATGCGGCAGTTGAATGCCGAGATTGCCCGTATTGGGATGAAGTCAAAAGCGGAATCGCAGTGGGTGGAGTACTTGCGCGATGTCGAGACGGATCGGCGAAAACGCTCCGAGCAGCTCGAGAACTCAGACCAAACTCCGATCCATCCGCTGCGCCTTTGCAAAGAACTGCGGGAGGTGATGGACCGTGACGCGATCTTAACCGTGGACGGCAACGAGATACTTCACTATGGCAGGCAGTCGATTCCGACTTACGAACCGGGACACCGCTTGAATTCGGGAGCCACGGGTTGCATGGGTGTGGGATTGCCTTTCGCAATTGGCGCGAAATTAGCGAAACCGGAGAAGCAGGTAGTTGCGCTACACGGCGACGGCTCGTTAGGAATGAACGTGCAAGATTTCGATACCGCGGTTCGCTACAATCTGCCTTTGGTGGTGGTGGTATCCAATAACGAAGGATGGACCGCGCGGGTCGAAGGGGTCCGCAAACCGGGTCGCGAACTCGGTTGGACGCGATTCGATGCGATCGCAGAGGCATTGGGTGGGTACGGCGAGGAAGTTCGGGAACCTTCGAAGATCCGACCGGCTCTCGAACGAGCTTTCGATTCGGGTGTCCCGGCGATCGTTAACGTTCACACTGATCCAACGGCTAGAGCACTTTCCCGCTTCGTCGGGTCGAAAATGGAATAACTGCAAGGAATTCACGATGCCCGACAGTGAGACAGAGGATAGAAAAGTCACAACTTACATCATGTTCTCGAAGCTGACCGAGAGGGGGCGGGACCGTGTGCGGACTCATCCCGAACGGATACTTGAGGTCAACAACGAGGTCGAGATGCGTGGTTGCCATGTGGTGGCTCAGTACGCAATGATGGGTGATTACGACTTTGTGACAATAATTGAAGCGCCAGACAACGGCGAGATGTCTCGGATCGCGATTGAACTTGGAGCTCGAGGGACTATCGACACGACTACGTATACTGCGATTCCGATCGATGAATTCATCGAAATCATGCAAGGCAACGGCGGGTAACGCGAGTCGAATTGTCGTTTCGGATTATCCGATTACGGCGATGTATATCTTGATGTCAGTCGAATCTCTACCGTGGTCGGCGAAGTACCGGCGTCGGAACGTCGTAGGCGTTGGGGCCGGCTTGAACGCTTAGCTGTCGCAATAACGCAGATCGCCGATCCTACCGTTTTCTACTTTCAAAGCGGCTGATACGCAACCGGACAGCATGTTTCGATCGATCATGAACGTATGGAGAAAAGCAAGTCGTCCCAGTGTTTTGGGGATTTCACCTGTGAGCGAATTAGCACCGACGATGAACGACCTCAGTTTCAGCAAATTGCCGAGTTGTGGTGGTATTTGACCAGTAAGGAAATTCTGTCCGACGTCGAACCGTTCCAACTTTGCCAAATTGCCAAGTACATGAGGGATCGAACCGGTCAGCTGGTTAACGCCGATATCTAAATGTTCTAGATTGGCCAACTTGCCGAGTTCGGGAGGAATAGTGCCTGTAAGACTGTTATCGGAAAGGTCGAGATTTACCAAAGCATCCAAACGCCCCAACCCTGGCGGAATGACTCCATCCAGGTTTTGGAATCCGTAAACGAGTTCGGTGACACGTCGCGGCGAACCATCTACGGATATACCGTCCCATTCCTCTATCGAAATTTGGTCGCTCCAGTCTAAGTAACCTGTTCCCGCAAGGTCGTCTCTTATGGACAGCAAGATTTGGCAATCTCTAACCAGATCGGGTTGGACTTCCGGATCCGGAACCGCCACCCCGTTGGAACAGCCGGCTAACAGGAGGGGGTTCAGCGTGGGTATCGGCGTCGGTGTAGGGGTTGATGTTGGATACGGTGTCGCGGTTGGATACGGTGTCGCGGTTGGTTGCGGCGTCCGCGTTGGTTGCGGCGTCGGCGTCGGTTGCGGCGTCGGCGTCGGTTGCGGACTCGGCGTCGGTTGAGGTGTGATCGTCGGCACGGGAGTAAATGCGTTAACAACAGCCCGTACCGTGGCTATAACGTGTACCGGCGTCGCGGTGGGCAGTGGCTCTTCGATATTCGGCGTGGCGGTCGGGACCGGCGTCACCGACGGCTCCGGGGTAAAAGAGTCGACGAAAGCTCGCACCGTGGCGTTGACGTCGATTGGCGTCGCGGTCGGTATCGGCTCGTTGATTTCCGGCGTGCTAGTTGGGGCGGGCGTCTCGGTGGGTACGGGAGTGAACGCAGCAACAATGGCCTGTACTGTGGCTCGCACGTCAACGGGAGTCGGCGTCACCGGAGGGGGTTGTACGCAAGCGGTCACGGCCAGTAATGTCACAAGTGCGGACGCGACAGCGATCGAAATCTTCATGTTTCACGCATTTGTCTCAAGGTCGGATCGATCCGGAAGTATGAATGATCGCGTTTTACGCGCCAAAGGCAGCGACTCGTCATCTTACTCCAAACCACGCGGTGCGGCAATGTGATCAATTGTTTGAAAGCGAATCGCCAAACGAAGTCAACACAGATATTTTGCTTCACGAGGTCACCGTTGAAGGGAATGATCGCCTACATCGACATCGATACGCAGGCCGTAATCTGCACTGAACCAACTTCGACTTTCAGATCAGCACCGTTTTTGACGTGACCTCACGAGCAATCGCGCCAATGGCGGCCGCGATGAGGACCGTGGATTCCTACGTGTCGTAGAATCTGGTGTAATCAGCAATCTTCCCGGTGGGCAACAAGGATGACGTCGGAAGCTATCGAAAGACGCTCAATCATTATCTCGATCGTGGCCAGTGGCACGTTCGGCGTTCTCGGTATCGTTATTTCAATCGCTAGCCACTCTGGTGCCGTGTTCTTGGACGGCCTCTTTTCGCTGACATTCGCGATCGTCGGGTTGTTAACGCTTTATGTGTCGCAGCTTGTTTCGCGTCCGAGTGATGACTCCTATCCATTCGGCTACGCAACGTTCGAGCCGATGTTGAACCTTTTCAAAGGGCTGCTTATAGGTTTTGCGCTGGTATACGCAGTGTGGACAGCCGTCAGGACGTTGCTGACAGGAGGGCAGGAGATCGCGGCAGAGGGAGGCATCCTCTACGCGGTCATCGCGGTCGTGGGCGGCGCAATCGTTGTAGTCATCTTGAAACGCAACGCGAAACAGTCTGGGTCGCCGATCGTTGACGTTGATGCCAAGAACTGGACGGTAGACACGCTTATCAGCTCCGCGGTAGGGATCGCGTTCGTAGCCACTCTGCTGATCCAGAACTCAGATCTGTCAGGTTGGGCACCGTACGCCGATCCGGTAATCATGTTGGCGATTGTCGTGATCGCCGCTCCCCAACCGTTCCAGACGATCCGTGACAACCTGAGGCAGATTGTTGGCAAAGCGCCGCCCAAAGACGTGCAAGAAAACGTCGCCGCTCTCGTTGAGGAAGCGATATCCGATGTGCCGCACGTTGAAACTCACTTGAGAATCGTCGACGTGGGCCGGTACATTCATCTTCACGTTTACGTGATCATCTCTCCCGACACTAGAGAGCAGATCGATATCCGGCGTCACGATGAAATCCGTCGACGTATCTTTGATGTCGTGTCTCGGGAATACAGGCATCTATCTTTGGACGTCGGGTTTACGATGGATCGACGATGGGCGCTAAACAGCGTGCCTTCAGAAGATCACGAAACCGTCGTCGTACCAGCTGAAACTTCCGAACCAGAAGAGAACCAGTCCTGAGATCGAAACTTATCGCAGCATCGTTCATTGTGGCGACCTTCGTATTTATCGTGGGTTGCGGTACTGTGGGTAGTCTTGCATCTCCGACGCCGTTGCCGATTGACGTCGCCGAGTCGACGCCCACGCCAACCTTCACTGACGCTTCCAAAGCGGAAATCACGGCGCTCTTTTCCGAACAGGCAGATTCGATTTCTAATTCCAATTGGCAATCTGTTTATCACTCATGCAACCCCACATACCGTGCAAGGCGCGATTTGGAGCGCTTCACCGGCGACGTCGCACGTTACTTGAGCCGGTTCGAAACCACACCTGGTTCTCTTGACGTTCGCAACCCGATCGTCACTAAGGGGCGGGACGACCGCTTCGACCTCAACTACGACTTGTACCTCGCCGGCGAGTTCTCGCAAACCATCCGCGTCGGTGGAGCGTACATCTTTATCAACGGCGAGTGGTACGACGATGGGGTTTGGTGTCGTTAGGCGGTTGACGGTACCGAGGTGTCACTCACAAACTGATTTGGTGACATCGGCATTACCGTGAACTGTTCTTCGTAGAGCCGTCGATAGAGGTTTGACTTGTCGATCAGTTCATCGTGCGCGCCACGCGCTCGGATACGTCCACCCTGGACGACCAAGATTTGATTAGCGGCGATGACGGTGGACAGACGGTGGGCTATCGCGATCGTGGTGCGACCTTCCCGTAACCTCGCTATCGCCTCTCTGATCAATCGCTCCGACAGTGTGTCTAGCGCGCTGGTCGCTTCGTCGAGGAGCAAGATGCGTGGATCGGCGAGTATCACGCGTGCGATGGCTAGTCGTTGTCTCTCACCACCGGAGAGTCGGTAGCCGTGCTCGCCGACGATCGAGTTGTAGCCTTCGGGCATCGTTGCGATCATGTCGTGAATCTGTGCCGCTTTGGAGGCTTCTTCGAGTTCTCGCTCTGACGCGGAGGGTCGACCGTAGAGGAGATTTTCACGAACCGACGCATGGAATAGGAACGGGTTTTGCGAGACGACACCGACGAGTTGCGTCAGGTTGTCGTGCGTGATGTCTTTGATGTTTACGCCATCGATCCGCACCGCTCCTTCGTCTGCGTCGTAAAGGCGTGATGCGAGGTAACCGATGGTGGTCTTTCCTGAACCACTCGGCCCAACGAGGGCGGTGAGTTCGCCGGCGTTAGCAGTAAACGAGATACCGGATAGAGAGAACAGTTCGTCCTCGGTTTGATGTCCGTTCTCAGACGGGCCCACGCCCGCAACGCCGGTCGGCGTTCTACCGTTACCACGCCCTGCACCCGCTGCAATTGGCGGTGACATCGGCATTTCAGGTGTTATCTGACCGTCACCTCCTGGCGGACCTCCGCCCGGTCCGCCACCGAATCCTCTTGGGCGTTGAGACGAAGCCTGCGCTCGTTGCCGCGCCTGGATGCGTTCCAATTCGGATTGCTGGTACGTGAACGAGACGTTGTCGAAGACCACCTCGCCTTTAGCCGACGCCGGGTTGACTTTTGTTGGATTGACCGGGTCCACAATGGTTGGTTTGATGTCCATGTATTCGAAGATGCGCTCGAAGAGGGCGAGGGAACCAGTGATTTCGACTCCTCTTTGCAGCAAGTTAGCCATCGGGAAGAGCAATCTGGCTTGAATCGTCGAAAACGCGACGATGTCACCGAGTGTCACGCGGTCGCTGCCGTCGATGATGAAGATGCCGCCGATCAACCAGATGAAGGCGGGGGCCATCGTGAAGAACGCTTGGACCACGATGAAGAATCCGCGACCGGTCATGTACTGCTTAATCGAGACGGCGGTGAGTTTGGTGTTTGTGTCTTGGAATTCGCGGAGCTGTTCAGCTTCGCGCCCGAATGTCTTTGCGACGATCACGCCGGAAACGAAGAGCGTTTCACCAGTTTTGGCGGTCAGGTCCGCCAACGTGCGTTGCATCTGACTGGTCAATCGGCGTCTTCGAGCGCCGACGATGCGCGACAGATATGCAAATATCGGCATCGTGAAGACGGCGACGATCGTCAGTTCCCATGAGAGGATAAGCATCGCTACGAGCGCCGCAGCGACGACGGTGACGCTCGACAGTATGTTGACAACCGTGTCGGTCAGTACGAGTTGCGTGCTCGAGACATCGTTGGCGAGTCGGGATTGGATGTCGCCGGTCTTCGTTGAGGAGAAGAACGATATGGGTTGTTTCAATAGATGGTTGTAAACGCGGTGCCGCATATCCTCCATAACCTTGAAACCAACCGCGGCGTTTAGACGTGATTGGCCGAAGTTGAGCACGCCGGAGATGCCGGCGGCCGCTACCATGCCGCCGATCAGCCACAACAACAGGTTCATATTTTGTTGCGGCAAAGCGTCGTCGATGACGCGTTGGATCAACAGGGGAGTGATGACTCCGAGAGCAGAGGTGATCAGCACCAACACTCCGACTACCGCCAATGTCGACTTGTAATCAGCGTAGAGTTTTACAACTCGTTTAAAGGTGCCACGTGGGAATGGTCGGTTTCGCGTCTCTTCGGGCAGCATGGCGAATCCCGGACCTCCCATTCCGCCCCGCATTCCGCCTCCTCTCATAGATACCTCCGAGATTGCGCTTCCAGATTTAGACGCCTTGTATCTGCCGGCATAGTACCTCAACTCGACTACACATATCCCCGAAGTGCCGGCAATAGAGAGCGCACCAAGATAGAGTTGGTAGCCCGTAGGGGAGTCGAACCCCTGTTTCAGCCTTGAGAGGGCCGTGTCCTGGGCCACTAGACGAACGGGCCGCCGTTTTTGCGTGAACTGGACCGAAAGGTCCGCGCTCTCTTTATGTTTCTGGCTGCCGATGCAGGATTCGAACCCGCGCTCCCAGAGCCAGAGTCTGGTGTCCTACCACTAGACGAATCGGCAACAGCTAAGCAATAAGAATATAACAGAGCCTGGATTAACTCCTTGAGGTGTTCCAACAGCCTTTTCTGTGTGTCGGCAACGGTTAATGACGCTCGGTTACGGCTTCATTCGTGTTGGCTGTTCAGACTGTTTTCCGCGTCAATTCGAAGCTAGAAAAGAAGACAGCTAAAGACGTCGTGGCCAACGAATTTGGTGTATAGTGAGCGAAACCGCGGACGCAATTTTTGCGTGCGGCGGTACTAGGCGTTTGCTACGTTGCATCCGCACGATTATCGATGTCAATCCAATCGAGGGAGATCATTGACTTGATACCAAGAAACAAGAGCATACATTTGCTGGCGATGTTTGCGGCCTTAATCGCCATCGCAGCATTGGCGTGTGGGGAAACTGAGACCGTTGTCGTCAAAGAGACGGTGGTAGTCGAAAAAGAGGTGGAGGTACAGGTCGAGGTTGAGAAGCAAGTAACGGTTGAGGTCGAGAAAATAGTCGAAGTTGAGAAGGTAGTTGAGGTCGAGAAGGTAGTTGAGGTCATGGTGGATAAGGAGGAAGTCGAACCCACGGCTATGCCGGAACCGGTTAGCCAGGAGCTACCCGAACCGGAGTCGCCGGTTGGCACTTTGGTGATGATCCCCGAAGGTGTCGCACCTGGCGTCGGTATCAACCGATCACAAGCGCCCGAATCGCTGATGTATTGGGGTGTTTCTGAGCAACTGTTCCGACCGAACGACGATGGAACTTTGGTCGGGCCGTGGCTCGCCGAGAGTTGGGAAGTTAACGCAGACGCTTCACAGGCGACGGTCAAGATTCGCAGCGGTGTCCAATTCCATGACGGATGGGGAGAACTGACAGCGCAAGACTTCGCTTGGAGCTTAAACGACACAAACGGAGCCATCACTCCTGAGAGTATTCACGGTCAGGCCGGTGATTTTGCGGCATTCATGGATGCTGCCGAAGCGACCGACGACCGCACGTTGGTGCTCAACTTCAACGCGCCTGAACCTCGATGGACGACGTTGCTGTTCAACCAGGCCGGCGACGCGTTTGGTGTCTTCTCGAAGAAGGCCTTCGACGAGATGGGTGCCGACTGGATGCGCGAGAACGTCATCGGCACTGGTCCATATGCCGTGCAGGAATGGCGACAATCTGACAGCGCCACTTTGATTGCTCAAGATTCTCATTGGGACAAAACTGCTGAGGTCGCAACATTGCGACTCATCGACGTCCCTGAGACGGTTGCTCGCGTCTCGGCGTTGCGTTCCGGCGGAGCCGATTGGGCTGTTTTGCCAGTGCGCGAGATGAAAGACTTGACACGTGACGGATTCGGCGTCCTGACAACCGGTCGACAGAGCGGTGTTCCGCTCAACATGGCTGGCAATTACTGGGAAACTACTCACGTGAAAACTGGCGAGCCGATCACGCACGTTACGTTTACTCACGACATCCCATGGATTGGTAATCCGCACAAACCAGACGACGGCAATAACCCGGATGGTATCGATGACATGGAACAGGCGAGACTCGTCCGATGGGCGATCGCGATGTCTATCAACCGCCAGCTGGTTAACGAGTCGCTCTACGGAAATAATGCCTCCGAGTACCACATCGGTATGTTCCACGTCAACTCGCCGGATTGGAACAACAAGTGGCTGATCCCGTATGACCCGGTCAAGGCGAACGAATACCTCGACACGGCAGGTTATCCGAGAGACGACGACGGCAAGCGGTTCGATATGCCGATGTACGCATTCACGTCGGTCAGAGACTGGGCAGAGATCGCCGACACAACGGCCGGTTTCATCAACCAACTTGGCATTGAGACCAACGTCGTAAAAGTGGCATACTCCATCGTGCGCCCGAGCTTGGTGGCAAGAAGCACAACCACGCCGGCGACCCAGTGGTGTAGGTCTGACCTGTGGAAACCGTATGACTGGGTAACCGGAGAAGAGGAAACGAGCCTGACACGCGGCGGTTTCGGCTGTCACATGGAGATTCCGTTCATCCTGGAAACCGTTCAAAAGGTGGCTGCCGAATCGGATCCGGCCAAACGGACCGAGTACAACATCGCGATGGCAGATTACTTCTACGAGCAGCAATTGAAGATCGGAATCATCGCCCTTCCGTTCGTTTCGGCTTACAACCCGAACGCGATCGCAGAGTGGCCGATGCGACCTGGTCCGCAGGCGCCGCACACTTCGCCGGAACTCATAGTGCCGGCTAGGTAGCCTCCGGTAACTTAACGTGATCGCCTCGGAATTTCGATTTGTAATGGCCGAGGCGATCACGCACTAGCGATATCGGCTGATACAAGCCGTTCATGGCTGGAAAATACAGCGACGCCGTCGAAATACCGATGGCGTCGCTGATGCGAATAATCTACCAAGAACAATCCTGTGCGAAAGTTCCTGATACGGCGTTTTTTCGCTGGCATCCTGTCCATACTGGCAGCCACTGCGATCGTATTTGGGCTGTCTAGAGCGGCGGGCGACCCATTGCTCCTCTACGCTAAGCCGGGTGGTTACGGAGTTACACCGGAGCAGGAACAAGCGCTAAAGGAAAAGTTGCGCCTCGACAAACCGCTCGTTGTGCAATACCTCTTGTGGCTAACCGATCTTCTGCAAGGTGATTTCGGTAGAACCCTCCTTGCAGAACAGGAGGTAATCAAGGTCATCGGCGAGAAGGTTGGAGCGACGGTACAACTGGCGGTTGCGTCTTGGGTGCTGGCAACGATCATGGGCGTCCCGTTAGGCGTCCTCTCCGCGGTTTTACGGGGTAGCGTATGGACTACATAGGCCGAGGATACGCGCTTATTGGACAATCTTTGCCGACTTTTTGGTTGGGCTTGATGCTGATTCTCATATTCAACACGAGGTTGGACTGGTTACCATTTGGGACGCGCGGATCAGGCGAGGCGTTTTTTTTAAGCTGGGATAATCTGCGGTACTTTGTTCTTCCGTCGTTTGCCGTTGCATGGGGCGCGGCCGCGGTCTACCTCAGACTCACGCGTTCCGCAATGTTGGAAGTTCTCGACTCGGAGTTTGTCAAACTGGCACGTTCAAAAGGCGTCGGCGGCACAACCATAATCTGGAAACACGCCTTTCGCAATGCGTTGATCCCGCCGCTTACCGTTTCTTCGCTGATGATGGCTGGATTGATCACCGGAAGCGTAGTAATTGAAGTCGTCTTTTCATGGCCCGGTCTGGGCAGACTTGCGGTGCAGGCGGTTCAAGACAACGACTTCCCGATACTTACTGCCACGGTACTGTTCTTCGCTTCGGTGTTTGTGTTTGTGAACTTCATTACCGACATCCTTTATGCCTTGATCGATCCACGCATCAGATATTGAGAACCGAACCCCGCGACATGGCCATCGAAAGCACTACAAGAGAGACTGCGCCGGTTCAGACCACTGCCGAACCTGCCGCCCGACAATGGCGCTTAACGCCTGCTTATTTTTGGTACATGTTGCGACGTTGGCCAATCATCCCGGGTGTAATCTTGGTAGTGCTGATTATCACTGGTGTATTTGCAGGTCAGTTAGCGCCGTACGACGAAAACGAACAAGATCTCCGGTTCCGCAATGCGCCACCTCGTATTTTCAACACCAATTCCGATTATTGGGACAACGCGGCCGACTTATCACAAGCGTTATTTATCCCAGGTGATACAGGAGGTGACATCAAAAATCCTGGCAACCGGTTCATTCTTGGTGCTGACCACGCCGGTAGAGACGTTCTAAGCCGCATCATCCATGGCGCGCGCATCTCGCTGGTCGTGACCTCTGTTGCGCTGTTCTCCGGCCTAATTCTCGGCGTCACTATTGGCGTCCTTTCGGGATATTACGGAGGTATCGTCGACGAAATATTGATGCGGATGGTCGACATTTGGTACGCAGTGCCGTTTCTGTTGCTCGCCATGGTTGCCGTGATCATCTTCGAGGCCAGCCTCAACCTGATAATTGTTCTGCTGATACTCCTGGCTTGGAGTGGATACGTTCGAAATCTTCGAGGTGAAGTTCTGAGCCTCAAAGAACGCGACTACATCGCATCTGCACGCATCAACGGTGCGTCCACATTTCGAATCATTGCTAAACACCTGTTACCCGGACTCGTCAACACGATCTTTGTCATTGCGAGCCTTAGAGTAGGGCAGTTGATTCTGGCCGAAGCTTCGCTTAGCTTCTTGGGCGCTGGTATTCCAGGACCAACACCTGCGTGGGGGGTACTGATCGCAGACGGCAGGGAGTACGTAGGTTCCGCATGGTGGCAGACGGTCTTCCCAGGGATGGCGATTTTCCTTGTGGTACTCGCCTTCAACTTCCTAGGCGATTGGGTGCGCGACCGGTTGGATCCGCGATTGCGGCAGTTGGACTAAGTGATTAGCTGACTAGTCGGAGTTTGTGGCCAGCAGGCGTTAAGCCTCGATCAGCTGGCTCAGGATGTCTTGCAGCTGATTGTGCTTGATGTATCCCTGATGCACGCTCAACACGTTGTGGTCTTTGTCGAGGAAAAACGTCGTCGGCGCGCCGGTGATTTGGTAGGCGATGTGAATTGAGCTGCCGATGTCTGGGATTGCCGGGTAGTTCGCCTTCATCTTGCCGAGAAACTCGACCCCATCTGCGGCGGTGTCAAAGCCTACTGCCTGAACACCGACGAAAACAATTTGGTCGGTTCCGGGTGGTCCCAACGTCTGATAGGCGTGCTCGAAGTTGGGTATTTCCGCTCTGCACGGGGGACACGACGGAAACCAGAAGTTGATGACCACGGGTTTGCCCTGATGTTCGCTCAGATCGAAATGTCCGTGGTGAAACGTGTCGCCATTGAACCCCGGCGCATCGCCCAAACCCGCATAAACCTGTGTATCGGCATAGACGAGTTCTGGTTCAGTCAACTCCGCATCTTCGCCATCGGCCTCCAGGTTAACTGAAATGGAATCGCCCTCTTCGGGTTGCGGATCTTCTTCGATCTGCGTCGAACCAGCCTCCGCTATCTCTTGGACGATTTCGGCGAGGTTCTCCTCGTCGATCGCACCCTGCCAAACCCGATGCTCGTTGTGATTGCGGTCTAAGAACACTGTCGTCGGATATGAGAAGATTTTGTAGCCAATCTGGATTGCGGAGCCGTTGTCAGGCAAGCCGGGGAATGTGACCCCTAATTCGTCGAAAAGTGCTGCGCCGTCCTCAATCGAGTCGAGGCCGAGCTGCTGAACTCCTACGAACTGAACGTCGCCTCCGGCTGGTTCGCCGAACTGTTGGTAGACATTCTCGAAATGCCCCAGCTCCGCGCGACACGGTGGGCAGGATGGGAACCAGAAGTTGATTACAATCGGTTTACCGGCGAGTTCTCGAGTGTCGAACGTGCCATGGGTAAACGTCGTTCCGTGGAACCCTTTGGTGTCGCCGAGACCGTCGACGGTCGCAGATTCGAACGATTCGGGCAACCCCATCGGCATCGAATCTGCCGCCGCTTCGTCGCTCGCGGGCACAACCGTTGGATCCGGTTCGGGCGTGTCTGCCGGTTGTTCGGGTTCGCTGCCACAAGCCGAAGCGGCGACGAATGACATCGACGCGATTAGCAGGGCCGCGATGTTCAGAATTAGTGAGCGACGCATGCGCAGTTTCATCTCCTTAACGCCAATCGTTGGATGCATTCCTTAGTTAGATGATACGTAACTGAGGCCGTTGCAGTTTCGACACCCGACGATCCCGATTTCCGCGAATCGACTACTCAGCGAGGACGTCAGTTGCGATCCCGTCTAATTGGTCCTGCAACGCGTTCGATACACCATTGATTGGGACCCTGATCTGTTCCATCGTGTCTCGGTGGCGGATCGTCACCGCGTCGTCAGACTCAACCGTCTCGAAATCGACTGTCACGCAGAGCGGGGTCCCGATCTCATCTTGCCTTCGATATCGCCGACCGATGCTCTGCGTCTCGTCGTATTGTGTGCTGAAGCGTGATCGGACCGCATCGTAGACTTGTCGAGCCTTAGGAGTGAGTTTGGCATTTCTGCTCAACGGCAATACCGCAACTTGATACGGCGCGATATCAGGGTGAAAACGCAACACTACCCGTTTATCGTTGTTGACCTCGTCTTCGTCGTAGGCGTCGATCAAGAACGCGAGAGCGGATCGGTCGGCACCCATGGCCGGCTCGACGACGTACGGCACATAGCGCTTGTTGTTCGGTTGGTCGTAGTAGGAGAGGTCCTTTCCGGACTTCTCGATGTGAGCTTTGAGATCGTAATCGGTCCGGTTCGAAATAGTCTCCAACTCGCCCCAACCCCATGGGAACAGGAACTCAACGTCGGCGCTCCCCTTCGAGTAGTGGGGTAACTCATCCGTCTCGTGTTCCCGCACGCGTAACTTTGAGCGCCTCAAACCAAGATCCCCGAACCAGTCCATCGAGAAATCGATCCAGTAACGATGCCACCCTTCGTCTGTTCCCGGCTCACAAAAATACTCCATCTCCATCTGCTCAAATTCACGAGTTCGGAACGTGAAGTTGCCGGGCGTAATCTCGTTTCGGAACGATTTTCCTTGCTGTGCGATACCGAATGGGATGCGAACGCGGCTACTGTTGACCACGTTGTCGAAATCGACAAACATCGCTTGCGCAGTTTCGGGACGCAAGTACACAATGTTGTCGTCACCTTCGACTGGTCCGATGTGGGTCCGGAACATCAGGTTGAAGTGGCGGGGTTCGGACAGTTCGCCACCACAATCGGGACACGCATCGGTCTCCAATAGATCTGACCGGTGTCGCCGGTGGCATTTGTTGCACTCTGCCAACGGGTCTGTAAAGCTGTCGACGTGCCCGCTGGCGACCCAAACGTTGGGGTGCATCAATATCGAAGCATCGATACCGACCACGTCCTCGCGGTCACGCACCATGGATTTCCACCACTGATCTTTGACGTTACGTTTGAGTTCTACTCCGACCGGACCGTAGTCGTAGAGACTTCCAATGCCGCCATAAATCTCGCTGCTCTGGAATATGAATCCTCGCCGTTTGGAAAGACTTACTACGGTATCCAAGTTGACGTTGTGTAGGTTGCGTTTCAATTTGTCTGGTCAGCCTGTGGTTGTGTAGGTCGCGATTCAATTCGGCAGCGACAAGACAATCGCCACATAGTTTCAGTGTAGTTACCGAATGTTTCGAACTTTTGCGTCCGAATGACGCCTGCGGAAATTTACAGTCCGGTTCGGATCATCTCGACCGCGAACCATAGCGCCATCGCGCCGCCGCGGTCGTCGAGGCCGGTAACCGAATCACGGATCAAGTAGTCGTTCAAGCTATCCAACGGACCCGTCCCGACGCACACTCTCGTAACGTGACCATCATTGCTGATACCGTCAGAAACACCGCGCCACGCTTTGCGCAATACGGGTACCCATTCTTCCGTGTCGAGCCAACCTCCAGTTATCCCAGTTGCCATCGAAATCCCGATCATGGAGGTCGAGCTGCCCTCGGTGTAAGAGTCCGCTCGATCTACAACCTGGCGCCACATCCCAGATTCGTCGTCTTGATGTTCTCGTAACCCGTTGAGGTGCTCGACATGCTTTTCGATCAACTTCGTACGCAGGTCGCCACCGTATCCAACGAGTGTCTCCGCGAAACCCAACGATGCGAAACCGTTTCCACGTCCCCAGAAGAAGGGCGATGACAGGCAATGCCAGTAGAGGCCGTTGGGTTGCAACAATCGGTCGGCACATTCAAGTACGAATTCGGCGGCAAGATCGGCGTATCGTGATTCGCCAGTCAGTCGCGTGGCCCGTTGAAGGATTGTTCCGGCAAAGAACATGTCCTCCACTCGAAAGTCACGATCGAGCACGTTGGCGAACCCATCATCGTCCGACGCCATGAACCGTTCTGCGGTTGAAACTAGCACGTGCCGATATTTCGGATCGTTAGCCATCAATGATGCCCAGTTAACACCCGCGTAGTTTGCCGTTCCATCATTGGCGTCGAAAATGTTATCGGGGTTGTCGACGTATTCCGCGGTGATCGCTTCGATCTCGGCTAGAGAATCTGGGTATTCGTTGTCCAACTTGGACAACAACAAGCGCGCAGTCAACGACACGCCCTGCGTGTATACGACTGGGCGTTCCAGTTTATGACCATAGGCACCTGCGAGAATTCGCGCTTTAGTCAAGGCATCGGCTCGGATCGAATCCATTTGAACCTCATTTGTCGGGGCATCGCGTTGTCGCCCGTATAACCGGCGATGTTCAACTCGCACCCTCGCTTGATTGGCATATCATTTACGCAGACTGATGATAACGCCACTTGGGGATCAAACAGGAGACAAACAATGGCAGATACGACCGGGCAGCAGCTTGGAGGGAAGAGCGCACTGGTAACTGGGGGTGGAAGAGGTATTGGACGCGGTATCAGTATGATCTTGGCATCACGAGGTGCTGAAGTTTGTGTGTCTGACATCGACGCTGATTCGGCTGAGCAAGTTGCCGCGGAAATCAATGAAGGCGGTGGAAACGCCTTCGCCGCGGGCGGCAACGTAACAGACATCGATTCGATATCTGAAGTGGCGCAAAACGCAGTCGACACATTCGGGAAACTTGACGTCTGTGTCCCTAACGCAGGAGTGATCGGTGGGCCCGGTTTCATATCGCGAAGAGACTACATTGACGACGACTGGGATATGACGTGGGGCGTGAATGTCCGGGGAGTAGTTAACACCGCCGACGCGGTCTCGGACCATATGATCGAACGTCGGTACGGAAAAATCGTCATAATTGCGTCACATGGTGGCCGCGAACCTCGAGGCGTCCCCGATGAAGGTAGAGGAAGCGCACAAGGGCCGTACATGGTCTCGAAAGCTGCCGCTATTCAATGGACGCATTGGCTGGCGATGAATCTAGGGCGGTACAACATCAACGTCAACGCAGTTTGCCCGGGACGCCTATGGACACCGATGTGGCAAGCGATCGCCGAAAACCACAAAACATTGAACCCTGATCTCGCTCACATGTCGATTCGCGAGATATTCGAGATGCAGATCAAGGGAACGATGCCACTCGGAAGGGAACAAACCCCGGAGGACGTAGGTAAGGCGGTGGCGTTCTTGGCGTCGGACGATGCTTCGGAGATCACCGGACAAGCCTTGAACGTCAACGGCGGCGCGATCATGAACTGATGTTGAAGACGGTGATTGTCCGGGAGTCGACCCAATCGCTGCGTTTAGCAAGGCAGAAATTCCATGGCCGAGATTTCAACGACCGTCCAAGTTCAGATCAACGTATCACCAGAGCTTGTGTTTCGTTGGGTAGCCGAGCCGAGCAACAAGATCTATTGGATGAACGGGGTCCGCAGCGCCGCGTGGATCCGCCGTCAAGAGATCGAAATTCCTCGGCCACATGACACGTGGGGGATGCTTTACGAATATGGGGGCAAAGAGAACGACATCGTAATGGAAGTTGATGTGTGTGATCCACGTGATGGCTCCTTTGAATTTCACACCATCGAAGGTCAGTACCCGATCCGCACCCAGTATCTTTGCCAACCGTCCGGTAGTGGGACCTTGTTCCGAATGACTCGAACGGCATTTTCGGACAGCACTTTCACCTCCATCATGTTCAAAGTCACTGGATTTATCAGCAGACCTATGATGCGCAAACAAAATCAGCAAGAACTCGACAAGATGAAGTCTGTTATCGAGCTGCAGTTGCCTACGGTGCGACGCTGACCACCTCGCTAATCACATCGTCGATTGAGACTTGCCAAGAGGAATACCATGAACGACCGCGATCTGATGTTTTTGCCGGCGCACGAACAGCGCCAGATGGTGCTCGACGGGCGGATATCGTCTGTCGAACTAATCGAAGCGTCATTGAGGCGTATTTCGGAGGTGGATCCACAACTAAATGCCTTCGTGACACTCGACGCGGATGGCGCGCGCGCAGCGGCCGCCGAAAGCGACCGTAAACTTGCAGCCGGTCAAAACCCCGGCTTGTTGCATGGGATCCCAATCTGCGTCAAAGACCTGGAGCTCACCAATGGTCTGCGAACTACGCTTGGGTGTGCCGCATTCGCCGATTGGGTGCCAGATTCCGATTCCGCTGTTGTCGAGAGACTGCGTGGTGCCGGCGCAGTGATTCTAGGGAAGACCAACACTCCAGAATTCGGTAACTCCGCGGAGACGTTTACAGACATATTCCCGACCGCCAACAACCCTTGGGACGTCACGCGTCACCCGGGCGGATCAAGCGGTGGCACGTCGGCTGCAATTTCATCCGGTATGTGCTCGCTCGGCACTGGGTCAGATGGGGGAGGTTCGGTGAGACTGCCAGCGTCTTTCACCAACATCTTTGGCCATAAACCTACACATGGCCGAACTCCACGGTACGGTGGCCGTTCGATGCCTTCGTACAACTGCACGAGCACATCGGGTCCGATGTCGCAGGATGTGCGGTCATCCGCGATCATGCACATGGCGATATCCGGTCACGATTCACGAGACCCGGGATCGTTGCAATCTCCGGTTCCGGACTGCCTCGCCGAACTTGAAGACGGCATCGAAGGCATGAAGATCGGCTTCTCGATGGATCTCGGATACGCGTACGTCAATGACGATGTTGCGCGAGTCACCGAGGAGGCTTTGAAAGGCCTTGAGGACGCTGGCGCCATGGTTACTACCGCAGACATCAGCTTCGATCCTGTGCCAGCAACCTACTGGTGGACGATTTGGACAGCGGGCCAGATAGCCATGTACGGTCATTTGGCCGAAGATCCTAACGTCAAACTGACCGATTACACCATGGAGATGGTCAACGCTGGTTACGGCGTGACAGGCGCCGATTACGCATCGGCATTGCGTCAAGCTGAAGTGCACCGGATCCAAGTTGGACAGCTCTTCGAAGAGTTCGATCTGTTAGTTACGCCGATGACCGCGATCGAGGCTTGGCCACATCGGCAAACACCGATGGAAATTGGCGGACACAAGTTGGAAGAGGGTATCGCCAACCCGTCCGCGATACCGTTCTCCGCGCTCTGGAACATCTTGTGGAACCCGGCCGCTTCGGTGCCGTCTGGTTTCAGCGACAGTGGGATGCCGCTGGGTTTGCAGATAATCGGGCCGGTAAACGACGATCCAATCGTGTTCAGAGCGTCACGAGCCTTCGAGTTGGCAAGGCCGTGGACATCGGAACGACCTTCAGTCTCGTAAGACCTGCGAAAGGCTCCGGCGATGAGCGAAAACTATGATGCCATAGTCGTAGGCGGCGGCGTCATGGGATGTGCCGCGCTTCATTACCTAGCCGAACTCGGCGTGACCAAAACGATCTTGCTGGAACGCGATACACTCGCATCGGGTTCCACAGGTCGTTCAATGACCATTCTGAGGATGCATTACTCAAATCGAGTGACAACCGAGATGGCGTGGTGGAGCAGAGGAGTGATGTTCGACTTCGAGGAGGTCACAGGTACGCCAAGTGGATTAAGCGAGAATGAGTGGCTGCTCTTCCCAGGTATGGATAACGAGGACGCTGCTCGCCAGAACGTCAAATTGGCCCAGTCTGTCGGAGTTGAGACTGAGGTGCTGGAAATCGAAGAGGCAATGACGCGCTGGCCGTACATGAATTTCGGCGGCAACGAATGCGTGGTTTGGGAAGGAAAGTCCGGATTTGCCGATTCTCATCTTGTGACTAGGGGATTTGCCAATTCTGCCCGAGACCGCGGCGCGACGGTTAGGTTGGGTATCGAAGTCGGTGAGATCCTGCACGAAAACGGTAACGCAATCGGAGTACGGACCGACGATGGGGACATGTACGCCGACCTCGTGGTTCTAACCGCTGGTCCGTGGACGAACGTGTTGCTCGAAAAGGTTGGTGCACCGCTACCGATACACACCGTTAGGCATCAGGTCATACGCCTGCAGCATCAATCGGGATTCTCCCATACAGCTGACCCGCATCATCCCGTCGTGGTGCATATCCCGTCTGGACTCTCCGCAAGGCCGGATACTCCCGGCACTGCGTTGATTGGATATCGAGAGGATGTCGTCGATCGAGACACCTACAACCAGAGTGTCGACACCGACGTGGCAATCGAAGGGATGACAATTCTGTCAGGAATCATCCCGGCGTATGAAGAAGCGACGTGGGCCGGCGGTTGGTCGGGTTTATTCACAGTTTCGCCAGATTGGAATCCTGTAATTGACCACGTACCCGGTTTCGAGAATCTCGTCGTTGGAGCGGGGTTCTCTGGTCACGGATTCAAGATGTCTCCCGCCATTGGCCGATCGTTAGCCGAGATAGCAACTAACGCTTCGCAGACTACTTTTGACTTGAATCCTCTCCGATTCACAAGGTTCGCGGAAGGCGATCTGCTCAAGTCGGCGTACGGCGGCAACGTGTTCGCATAATCACGCAAGCGCGCCATACGCGGCGCCGCAAACCAAACCGAATATCACGTGAGCGATCAGGAGCATCGCGGCGCTCTGGCGGGAATATCCGAGGCCGAACGGACCCGGCGCTATAACTTCGCCCTTTCGTATGCGAGGGTGCAATAGCCGAAAGTAGGTCAAGGTCACGCCCGTCAAAATCCAGAGCAACAACGATACACAAGCGCCGGACAACCAAGCGATACCCTCGAGTTCGAACGCATAAATGACGGCCGAGGTGAATATGCCATAACACGCACCGACCGCGAACACTACCACTCGACCAGACATCTGTTGCCAAAACGGTTTTTGCGTGAATGCTGATCCAATGAGCGTTACAACCCTTATGTGGTTGTGTGATGGACGTGCTACTTCCCAGATCTGCAAGAACAGTACCGCGGCCATTGAACCCAACAGACCGCCGATCACGGCTACGTCAATGCTCACCGGCGTTTCCTCAAGCTGATTCGTCGATTTACCAATCAGCGACAGATCCGTCATCAAAGTAAGTTTCGCCACCCAACTCGCGGTGGTATCCGGTTGATTCTCCGTCGAATACCTTCATCGCTTCGGCTTCGTCAACTTCGACACCTAAACCCGGGGAATCCCACAATTCGATGTGACCGTCTTTGACCTGCCAGTCGTTCTTGATGATTCCGTCACCGAGGGCTTGGTCGACCTGCTCTTGCACGAGGAAATTCGGCACGACCGCATCGACCGTCATGCAAGCGGCGAGGGCCAACGGGCCGATCGCGCAGTGAGGCATTATGTGCTGGTAGTAGATCTCGGCGTAGTTGGCGATCTTCTTCAGCTCAGTGATTCCGCCGCAATGGGCGACGTCGGGCTGCAACATCGATACGCACTGCTGCTCGATTACACGTCGGAACTCCCAACGCGACAGAAGACGTTCTCCCGTTGCGATAGGGAATGGGACGTGGTCGGAAACGAGCTTTAACGCGTCTTCGTTCTCTTGCGGCACCGGTTCCTCAACAAACATTGGACGCATGCCTTTGAGTTCGTTGCAAACCTCGATCGCGATGCCGGGAGCCATCTTGCCGTGGAAATCGAAGCAAAGCTCAACGTCGTTGCCGACCCATTCACGCATCAGATACGCCATCTGTACGAACTCGTCGATGCGCGACGGAGGTTCATGGGCACGCCAGGATCCTCCGGGTCCGGACTTGTAAGCCGTGTATCCCATCGCGCTCAACATGTCCAAACGTGTTCGCGCTGCTTCCAACGCCTCGTCCGACATGTCGCGGATACCCCAGTGCGCGTAGACACGGATTTGGTCCCGTACATTTCCCCCCAACAGCATGTAACTCGGAACACCATAGTGCTTTCCCGCGATGTCCCATAAAGCGGCGTCCAACCCGGCGATCGCCGACATGTTGTGGGCACCGCCGCGGAAGAACGACGAACGATACATCTGCTGCCAGTGGTGTTCGATGCGGAGCGGGTCTTTACCGATCAAATAGCCCGAAAACTCCTCGATAGCTGCAGGCACGGATAGATGCTTGCCTTCAAGCGTGCTCTCACCCCAACCTTCAATCCCGGTGTCTGTGGTGATCCTTACCAGACGAGTTCGCTGACGCGGGGAATACTGGTCGATACGCGTTATCTTCATTTCGGGCGTTCCATGTATGCCGATGTTGTAGCTTGCACGAGTCTACAACTGGGACAGCAATCACTTCACGTCACTCACGGCGGGGGATTTTTTGGAAATCCGAACATCCACAGATCCGAAGGAATTCGTTACGGCAAGCCGTTGACGCGATTGATGAACCGAAGCACATCTTGGGACCGGTCACGGATCTGAACCTCATTGAGCCAGTTCTCGTAGAAATTTGTATGTAGTTCCGCCGCGATCCCAAAATCTCGGCGAAGACCCGGAGACTCTGTCTCTTTTTCGAGGTCTGCCATGATGTTGTAGAACTGTGCATGCGAGTTGTGCTTCCATCCGCGCCGTTCTGCGACCGATTTCAAAGCTTGGGCCGCCGCTCCCCAGAGTTTTTCCGATGCTTGGAGCAAATCACCCGCGTCTAATTCGACCATCGCTTGGTCATAAAGATGGGTGGAGGTAGATTTGTACTGCTCGGCGGTGGTCATAACTGGTTCATTTCACTGGCTTTAGGTTTTACCTTGTGCTATTAAGGATAGTTTCGCATAGACGCAGCGTGTCAAGAGAGGTATCGAGGTTGGCGGCGGGCGGCGAATAATCGATGTCGTCAACGATGCTTTGGACGAAATGTCTGGCTTGAGCGACTGTATCGATCTCCGCATCGTCAGGCACTTCTAGCTCGGTTCGTTCACCGTTGCGTAAAACCCAACCTTGCTGAATACCCTCGAGATAAACCGATACGTAGTCGCCGTGCAACTCATATCTCTCTAAACGTCCTCCCGCGGTGTATGCGGCGGTGAGTTGGCAGACTACGTCGTTCTCAAATTCGATGAGTGCCGCGTGGACGTCACGATACGGGCTAGCCGTGCGTTTTACGATGGCTCGGATGTTTCGTACTGGCGAATCTGCGAAGTGGGTAACGATGTCTGCGGAATGGATCGGGGATTCGAGCAGCATCAAGTCGAAAATGTCTGGCGAGAATCTACCGTCGTCAGTGAATTCGTGGATGTCCTTGTGAAATTCGGCAACGATCTGACGAAGCGGCCCAGCTTCGTTGATCACGTCAATGGCGGCGCGAATCAGAGGATTGAACCTTCGATTGAATGCCACCATGACCCTTGATCCGCTTCCTTCCGCGGCATCTCTCATCTCCGAGATGCCTGCAACGGACAACGCGGGCGGCTTTTCGACCATCACGGGCATTCCGCGCTCGATAGCGTCCATCGCAACAACCCCGTTCAAATGGGCTGGCGAAGCGACGATGACTGCATCGACATCGCCAGAATCAACCATCTCAGCAACCGTTGTATAAGTTGTGACATTTTCGACTTCGGCGACGGCATTTGCCCGCGCAGCCTCAACGGGATCTGATACGGATGCGATCCGAGCACCGTCGATCTCATTCACCGCGCGAATGTGGTTACGTCCGCGGCGTCCGTATCCTGCCAATCCAATTCTCAGCGACATGTAGCCCTCCATTGGCGATAACGGTGCAACAGGCCTGGATTCGATCCGTACAGAATCGCCACGATGAGAATAGACTTTATCCAAACGCACAATCGAAGGTAAATCTTCAAGTTGGAGTTCCAACATGATCGCGACGGCGATGGACACCACGACGATGAGCGGCAGGGACGTCCGGATGGCTTCCAGGACTGGCGAATTCGCACAACCAACTTCCGGGGCAGCGCCCGATATCGTTCAGACGAACGTTGCGATACTGCCCAGGGATCTCGCATTTGAATTCCTCGTCTTCTGTCAACGCAACCCCAAACCATGTCCGGTCATTGAAGTCCTCGAAGCGGGGCAGACCGAGGCGGTGTTATCAGCACCAGATTCTGATATCCGCAGCGATGTGCCGATGTATCGGGTTTATCGCTACGGCGAACTCGTTGACGAACCGCACGACATCTCGGAACACTGGCGTGACGACCTAGTCACCTTCCTCCTCGGTTGCAGCTTTACGTTTGAACACGCATTGATCCGCAATGGAGTCCACCTCCCGTATTACGGCACTGACAAGAACGTGGCGATGTACATAACGAGCATCCAAACTGCGTCGGCGGGCCCGTTCGGCGGGCCCATGGTTGTTACGCATCGTTGGGTGCCCCGGAATAAGGTAGTCAGGGCAGTGCAAGCGACCTCCAGGTTCCCAGCGGTTCACGGCGCACCGGTCCATATCGGCGACCCAGCTGAGATCGGTATTCACGACCTTTCGAAGCCGGACTTTGGCGATGCGTGGGAACCGCAATCGGATGAGGATGTCTCGATGTTTTGGGCTTGCGGTGTGACGCCTCAAGCGGTCGCGATGGCATCGAAACCCGAACTGATGATTACGCATGCTCCTGGCTACATGTTCGTTACTGACATGCACGACGAAGATCTAGCGGTAATGTAGCCCCAAGTCACCGAAACACACTAATCGAGGCGTAATTCCACAATGACCAACAAAGACGCGATTGCCCAAATCGAAGACATCGTACTGCAAGACGACATGCGCGGCATGACCGCTCTCAAGCCGCACATGCCCGACGGGTATATGGAGTCGTGTGCGGACTTGCTGCTTGACCATCCAGGCACGATCTTCATCGTGACCGGTTTTTACATCATAGCCGCCGAGAAGACGGAGACTGATGGGCCCCCGGGGGCTGTCGCCATCGGCAATGCGCTTGCCAAGCTCGGAAACGATGTCAAATACGTGACGGATGAGTTGTCCTCCGAAGTCGTCCGAACGATCGCCGAAGACGAAGTGATCGAGTTTCCGATTACCAATCATTTCGAATCCGCGAACTTCGCTAATCAACTCGTCCAGGAACATTCCCCGTCAGCGCTAATAGCAATCGAACGCGCCGGACTGATAGGAGACGGTACCTACCGGAATATGCGGGGCGTTGAATTAACGCCATTCAACGCAAAGATCGACCATCTTTTTGATCAACATCCGTACTCTATCGGCATTGGGGATGGAGGCAACGAGATCGGCATGGGGAATCTGCAAAATGTCATTCCCACGATCGAACACGAATTCTTGCCAAAGAATCCGTGCGTGACGACCACGACCGAACTCATAATCGCTAGCTGTTCCAATTGGGGTGGCTACGGGTTAATCGCCGCGCTGTCCCTGAAAATCGGTGAAAACCTGTTGCCGAGCGTCGAGGAGGCGAAGCAAATGGTCCGGGAAATAGTCGCCATCGGCGCAGTTGAGGGGATGAGCGGCGAGAACAAAGAGTGGGTTGACAACCGCGATCTGGAAGGCGACTCCGCGTGCATCCGTGACCTACACGCATTGTTGGAAGAGCAGGGGATCGGTTAACCAACCAACCCGGTTGTTCGGTCCTCTTTCGAACATGGCAAGTTAAACGGCTTTCATAGGTTTTATTTCTCGGATTGACGCACCAACCGACGGTTACTACCGCCGCCGCCGCGCCACAGTCTCTTTAACCAGTGTGATCAAGGCCAACGCGCCTATACCGGCGACTCCGCCCGTAAACCATGTCGCCGAAGCCAGTGCCATGATTTGGGCGATTCCCCCAATCAGTGGCGGACCTACAGCACCGCCGACGTCGGATATGAATCGCCATACTCCTAAGAACTCGCCCGGATCGTTGAGTGGCGCCAAGTCGGATCCCAACGTAAGGACGAAACCGCTGCTCAATCCGTTGCCAAGGCCCGCGACTACGCCCGCAATCATCAACATCGTCATCCCGTCTGCGAACGGGAGCAATGAAAGCCCTAATCCCATGACCAACAACGCCGGAACTCCTACGTATTTCCTTCCGAAACGGTCCATCGTCCATCCGACAATCGGGAACATCGTGGAATCGACGGCGTAGGACACGCTGGCGACGTATCCAATCTGGTCGGTTCTAAGTCCCACCTCGTCGCCCCAAACCGGTATCAGGAACTCTCTAGCCGCCCGCACGAACTGCAGGATGACAGCGACCAATCCCGCGGTCATGAAATCGTGTCGGTGTGCCACAAAGGTGGTTCCAATGCTCGCGACGACGTTGCGGTGACCTTGTGGTGCGACATTGTCACCACCCGTCCGCTTCATCGCATAGAGCACGAGGATACCGGTTAGCACGGCAATAACCGCTTGAACGTAGAACGGCGCGCGGATGTTCACGTACTCGGCTAGGACACCACCGAGTATCGGTCCGATGATGGCCGCAACACGACCCACTCCGCCATATAGTGAAAGCGCCTTACCACGATGTCGGGTTGGCACCGCGCCAGCGATGAATGCGTGTCGAGAGATCATCCATAACGCGAAACTGGCACCGGCCGCGAAGCGGGCGACGAACAGCATTGTGAAGTTCGGACTGTTTGCCGCCGCAACTGCTGCGACGGCGAACAGAAGGATGCCAACCAGCATCGTGCGCCACATTCCGAAGCGAGACACGAGTATGCCAGCCGGGACGTCAAACGCCAAGGTGCCGAGATGTTTGGCCCCGACTGCGAGGCCGATGAACACCTCGGTCGCGAGGAACTCATCTTTCGCGTAGATCGGCAGAACCGGAATAAGAACGCCTTGGCCTATGGCAAGCAAGAAAGCCGGCGCGTAAACCGTCGGAATCAGCGAAACGATTGAAAACCGGGGCCGTAACCCCCGTCTCGTCGTAGTTCGATTGCCGGATGACGACGCCACTATCTCTGCGTAACGCCCGGTCGAATCGAGTTTTGTCGCCTTGATGCCAACGGTGTTTCCGTTTGTGTGAACGTGGCAAACTTCTTTAGCATAGAATCGACTCGAATCCAAACTCAAACAAGCCGATACGAGGTCAATAGCGCAATCGTGTTTCCCACTGGTGGGCTGCAGGTGCTGACGTTGACCCGCATCAAGTGTATTCGGGAGCGAAACAATGACCGAGATTAACTCTAGAGGCTACGCCAACGCCGACGCGCTGGTGTCGACCGACTGGGTGGCCGAGCATGCCAATGACGATGGCGTGAGGATCGCCGAATCTAACGAAGATCCGTTGCTCTATCCTTCGGGACACATTCCCGGTGCAGTAGAAATCGACTGGGCGGCGGACCTGAACGACCCGCTTCGTCGCGACTACCTCGACCGCGACGGGTTCGCCAGTCTCATGTCCTCCAAGGGCATTTCCAACGACACAACCGTCGTGCTTTACGGTGACCGCAGTAACTGGTGGGCTTGTTACGCGCTCTGGATCTTCCAGCTTTTCGGACACTCCAACGCCAAGATCATGGATGGTGGACGGATGAAGTGGGAAGCCGAGGGAAGAGAACTCACGCGTGAGGTCCCGGATGTCGGGAATGCTGGTTATAACGCGCCGGAACGAGACGACTCGAAGGTGCGAGCCTTCCGCGATGACGTTCTGTCCCACATCGGCACTTCAGGCAAGTTGATCGACGTACGCAGCCCCGAAGAGTACCGCGGCGAACGACTTCACATGCCAGACTATCCGAACGAAGGCGCAGTTCGAGGCGGACACGTCCCGGGCGCAGCAAACGTACCGTGGGCAACAGCCGCGAACGAAGACGGCACGTTCAAAGACGCAGCCGCGTTGCGCGACATCTACGAAGGCAATGCCGGTCTCTCGTCCGATGACGACGTCATCGTCTACTGCCGCATTGGTGAGCGATCGAGCCACACTTGGTTTGTGCTGACGAACTTACTCGGCTACGGCGACGTCAAGAACTACGACGGTAGTTGGACCGAGTGGGGCAACTCCGTCGGTATCCCGATCGAGAGGTAAGACTTGCCCTCGAGGCAAAGACCGCGGGCACCGATATCAACGGTGCCCGCGACCCCTCAATTCCTAAGGCGCTAGTTGGCGATGGACAACGTCCCAGAACCTCTGTCGAAAATGCTTGGAGAGCTCGACTCGCTCGACAGGGTAGAGCGTGCTTATTATCTGCTCGAACTAGCTGATGAATTCGCTGAGGTCCCTGGAGAGATCGCTACACGGCCATTTCCAGAAGAGCGACGCGTCCCCAAGTGTGAATCCGAAGCATTCGTCTGGGCTCAAGAGCAAGACGACGGCACCTTGAAGTTCCACTATGCGGTCGAAAACCCCCTCGGCATCTCTGCTCGTGCGATTGGGGTCATTCTCGACGAAACCATGTCGGGGCAGCCATTAGACCAAGTGGCCAACGTTTCGCCGGACATCGTGCACCGGATATTCGGCCGTCAACTATCAATGGGTAAGGGCGAAGGGCTAGCCGCTATGGTCGAATATTCGACCTTTGAGGCGCGGCGGCGATTGCAACGGCGCTGAACTGTCGCTCGAGTTGCGGTTGGTCTGCCGGACGTGTTTCGTCTGCGGTGTTATCCGCAAAGTTGCTTCACACCAATCCCGCGGTTTCGATTGAGTTTATCGGTGGTAGATAGTCGGCCATCAGATTCCAGGTATCGCCTTCATCGCGACTGAAGAACAGTTGACCAGTGCTGGTGCCAATGTAGACACCACACGGATCGAGTGAGTCCGTAGCCATCCCGTCCCTCATCGCGTGCAGATACGCGTCCTTCTGAGGTAGCCCTTTTGTCAGCGGCTCCCAATCACTGCCCCCGTTTCGGGTCCTGAATACTCGGAACTTCGCATCGGTTACAAACCGCATGCCGCCGCCTAGTTGATCGCCGATTGCCTTGTCCTCAGGCAAGACATACGCGGTATTGGGGTCCTGCGGATGGACCGTAAGAGGCAAACCGAATCTCGACGGCAATCCCTCGCTGATATCGATCCATCTCTCCCCACCATCGTCGCTTCGAAACACACCACAGTGGTTCTGCTGGTACAGGAGGTCTGGGTTCGTTGGGTGCGATCGCAGTTTGTGTGGGCATTGGCCAACCTCCGGAAACGGTTCGGGCAAGAAGTCGGCGCGAACGCCATTGTTCAACGGTTTCCATGTCCTACCAGCATCTTCAGTTCCGAACACTCCGGCAGCAGATATGCCAACCCACATTCGATCAGGCGAGCCAGGATCCAGAACTATGCTGTGCAAACACACTCCGCCAAAACCGGGCTCCCAACGATCCCGCGTGGGATGCAAAGTGATACCTTCAACTTCGTCCCATGTCTCGCCTGCATCTTCGCTCTTGAAAAGCGTAGCGGGTTCGCCGCCTAGGTAGACAACATCAGGTTCGTCTTCTCGGCCCGGTGTGACATGCCAAAGACGATTCAACTTGATGCTCGAGTTCGAAGCAATCTGAGGGCCTGTCCGAGAACTCTGCCAAGTTCTCCCAAAGTCGGAGCTTTGATGAATCTCAGATCCGAAAACGGGGTCGTTCCTAACCACCCATAATGTCCCATCGCCGCGTGGATCGTAAATGGCGTGGAACACGTCAGATCCGGGCCAAAACGGTCCTGCCATCTCCCAATCAGCGCGGCGTTCGTCGGCGGAAAAGAACTCCCTTGCGTGTGCCCACCAGCAACAATACGTCGCCCTTGTTGTGCCGTGGGTGATCGGTCATCGAAATCGCCTATGCAGATCGTGCATCACGCCCTCACACCGTACTTGAGCGACACGAGCAATCGCTTTGAAGCGTCGGATATCTCGTCTACTGCATCGGAAAACGCTGCCTCGTTAGCCTTGGATGGTGCCCGATATCCGCTGATCTTTCTTACATATTGCAACGCCGCCGCCTCGATCTCATCGTCGCTCGCTGGGACGTCTCTTTCTCTCAGCACTTTGATGCTTCTGCACATTGATTCCTCCGATTTGAACCAATCTCAGTTCCGACCGCCATTCAGTTGGGTCAGATATGCTCTAACGATGCGTACGTCTTCGTAGGAATAATCTTCGCCGACGACTTGCACGACGTCGGACAGGTTGGCCGTCACACCTCCAGCTTCGTGGATCGCTGTCTCGATATCTGCCATCCGGTCCCGTCTTGGCAAAGACGCTGCCAATTCCACGTCGACGTTGTTGGCGACCATCATCTCGACATGACTCAGAATGGTTCCGATCAACAAGCCGCGCCGATGCGCCGCTTGACCGACCGACAATCCTTCATCCAGTAACTCTTTCGTCTGCGCGTAGGTCGATCCGTTGCGGTTGATTTTGCGCTTCTGATCGGACCGATCTTGTCCGAGCGTCGTTATTCGATTTCCCGATTTCCGGGGTGAGTGCGAACTGTGGTATTCCTTGATTTCGGCTAGGAACCTGTCGCCGAACTGTCGCAACTTAGCGGACCCTACGCCGGACACTCGACTTAATTCGTCGTGGTTTCGCGGCACACGTTTGGTCATATCACGGAGCGTCGCATCGTTGAACACTACGAAGGGGGGTACATCTAGTTCACGAGCGATGTTCAAACGCAGTTGGCGGAGTCGTTCGAACAGGTCGGCGCCTGAACCATCCGAACGTTCGACACGCTTGCGGCGCGGTTGGTCGGTGCGTTTTGGTCTCGAGAGAAGCAACTTATTGCGTTCTCGCAAGAACTGGCGGCCTTCATCCGTAACGCCCAATGTGGCATACTCACCACCGTTTTTGTAAATCAATCCCTCATCAACAAGCAGTCCCGCTAACTCTCTGATCTCGTTTCTATCGTGATTGTCGACAATGCCGTAGACACTGAGTGCATCGTGTCCCAATTCGAGGACCTTTTTGCGTCTACTACCGAGCAATACGGCGCTGATGTGAGCAATTCCGAAGCGTTCGCCGGTTCGGATAATTGCCGACAGCATCTTCTGCGCGATGACCGTCGCGTCGAACTCTTCACGGGGTGTCACGCAGATGTCGCATCCGCCGCAGTTTGGTTGTGACGTGGCGTCATCCGGGTCTTGGATAACGGTTTCGTCGCCGAAATACTCGAGCAAATATCGCCTGCGACAAGTTCGCAGTTCGCAGAAATCCACGACCTTTTGCAACTTAGCTTGGGCGTTTTTACGTTCAACTTCGTCATCGATACGATCGATGAAGAATTCCTGCTTCGCCTTGTCGCCGTAGGAGTAGAAGAGGACGCAGTCGCTGGGCAGCCCGTCTCTCCCGGCGCGGCCGGTTTCCTGGTAGTAGCCCTCCAACGATTTAGGCATTGAATAGTGGGCAATGAGACGCACATCAGGTTTGTCGATTCCCATTCCGAAAGCGATCGTGGCCGTCACGATCGGAAATTCGCCATTGATGAATCCCTCCTGAGTCTTTCGACGCGCCTCGGAGTCCATGCCAGCATGGTAGGGTTTGGCCGCGATATCGTAGCCTTGGAGATCGACGGCAATCTCTTCTGTCTCTTTGCGGGAGTAGCAGTATATGATCGCTGCTTGGCCCTTGCGTTGCTCCAGTAATTCAACTAGTTGTTCGAACGCACTACGCTTGGGACGGACTTCGTAATTTAGGTTGGCTCGGTTGAAACTAGCTACGAACCGTTTGGGGGAATTCAGACCAAGTTGGTTGACGATGTCGTCTCGCACGCGTGGCGTTGCTGTGGCGGTCAGGGCGATGAAAGGTACATTGGGCATGCTGCGACGCACTTCGCCTAGTTGCCGGTAGTCAGGTCTGAAGTCGTGCCCCCATTCGGAGATGCAGTGGGCTTCGTCGACTGCGATTAGGCTGACGGAAAGCTGATTTAGAAAGGTCTTGAATCCCTCGAGTGCGAGTCGTTCGGGGGAGACGTAGAGGATTTTCAGTTGACCACTTAGAGCCTTGCTGCGGACACGTGAAATCTCTTGGTAGTTCAACGTGCTGTTTAGGAATTCGGCTTTGATACCGATCGCCTTCAGGCCGTCAACCTGGTCCTTCATCAACGCAATCAGCGGGGAAACCACGAGTGTCAAACCATCGAGACGGAGCGCTGGAAGTTGGTAGCAGAGGGATTTTCCCCCGCCAGTGGGCATAATCACCAACGAATCTCGCTTGGCTAGGACGCTGGAGATGATGTCTTCTTGTAAAGGGCGGAAACGGTCGTAGCCGAAATATCGTTTGAGCAGATCTAGCATCGTTGTTACGCGGAGAGACAAGATTTATGTGGGTGCATTAGGACATTGTCGCCCATCGTGTGGGGTTGCTTATGTTGAAGTGGCAGAGTATTCAGTCTCTATTCCCGATACCGCTCTAGCAATCGCCTGGCGATGACGAGTTTCTGCATCTCGTTGGTGCCTTCGCCGATGATCATGAGTGGGGCGTCTCGGTAGTATCGTTCCACTGGAAATTCTGTGGTGAATCCGGCTCCGCCGTGGATTCGCATCGCCTCCATGGCAACCTCGCCGCACATTTCGCTCGCGAACAGTTTCGCCATCCCTGCGGCAAGATCGACCCGTTGGCCTCCGTCCTTTTTTTGAGCCGCGCTCATCGTCAAAAGACGTGCGGCCTCGATATTGGTGCCCATCTCTGCGAGTTTCAGTTGTATCGCTTGATGCTGTGCTATTGGAACGCCGAACGCCTTGCGCCTCTGTGCGTATGAGATCGCAGCTTCGAATGCCGCGGTTGCGACACCGACGGCGCGTGCCGCCACGTTGATGCGTCCCGATTCAAGCCCGCTCATCACCTGATGGAAACCTCGACCTTCCTCTCCACCGATTAGATCTTCCTCACCTACGCGGCACTCGTCAAATATCAGTTCACCGGTATCTACTCCGCGGTATCCCAATTTATCGATATGTTGGCCGACCGACAGGCCGGGATTAGGTTTCCGTACGATAAAGCAACTCATCCCACGGTAGGGCGGGTCTGCTTCAGTGTCGGTCTTAGCCAAGACTGCGTACGCGTTGCCGTTTTCAGCGTTTGTTATGAACATCTTGCGACCGTTCAAGACGTACTCTTCGCCTTGTTTGTTCGCAGTTGTACGGATGCCCTGAACGTCGCTGCCGGCATCTGGTTCGGTCAATCCGAGACCGCCGCGAATCTCGCCGGTGGCCATTCCGGGTAAGATTCGCTGCTTCTGGTCTTTGGTACCGTGCTCGGCGATGATCGCAGACATCAGTAGGTGGGTGCCAATAGGACCGCAGACGCTCATCCATCCTTTACTGAGTTCCTCGAAGACGATCGCGAGCGTGACATGATCCATTCCTAGACCGCCGTACTCTTCGGGAATCGTTATCCCGAAAAGGCCCAATTCGCTCATGGTTTCGACGAGTTCGGCAGGGTAAATGTCCTCGTGATCGTAGCGGGAAGCTACAGGATCCACGTCGCGGCGCACGAAATCACGCACGAGATCGACGATCTGGGATCGAGTTTCCTCGGTGACGGTTGTCATCGGTCGCGAGTCATCCAATCTGTGATTCCAAGATCTTCCAAAACTCAGGCCAGATGGATTAGTCGTCGATCTGCAGGTTGCCCATCAATACAGTACCGGTGATGACCAAATCGACGGCGCGGTCAGAGGCGTGTTCGACCCGACGTTTGTCGTTGGTCTCACCCATCATGGTGGTGTTTTCAATGTGGATCTTCCACGCTGCTGGCACTCGCAGTTTTACCTCGCCCATGATTGCGGAGATCTCAAGTCTCGCGGGTTTGTTATTGACCACGGCATCGCGTAGATCAAGCGATACTGCGCCCATGAGAGCGGTGACCTCACCGCCTTGGAAATCTTCGGATTCAACATTGCTCTTGGTTGAACCCCAAACACTGAACGAGTTGATGGACGAAGAATCGATCGGTTTGAAATCGACATTGGCGCGTCGTATTCTTTTCCTGGTACGCGTACCACCGAAAATAATCGCGATACCGATTGCGATCAGCGCAGCGGCCCAAAAAACTTCGGATTCTATTCCCCCCAGCAGGGCGAATTGGACTACTACGGCGATCGCTATGACGATCAGCGGGCCTGTGGCCGAGCGAAATCGATTCTTCGCCAATGCCCATAGACCTAGGAGAATGAACAGCGACGGCAACCACTTAAACAGCCCGCCCTCGCCGAGACCAAGACTCGTCATGAGAAGCAATGCTCCAACCACCGCCAAGATGAGCCCGGCCAGTGTACGGCTAGATACGCCGAGTGAGTTCATCGATGTCTCCTTGACTAACTATGAACGAATATGCGACCCGATTAAAAACTGACTATCTATATGTGCTCCGCGGCGGCGCTGTGACGCACACCTGCGGAGCACATATTTGAGGCGGTTCTACGCCCCGGCTCGTTCCGCCGCTAGCGCGATTGCACGACCGGTGTAGACCTTGGTCATCGCCTCGCGATAGTCGGCCGACGAGTGGACGTCATCGTTGAACAGTCCAGCCAGCTCCGCTCCGCCGCGCTGGGCTGCGCGGTCAACGATGTTGCCGGTCAACTCCTTGCCGACCAAGATTCGCTCGGCGCGTCGCGACCGCACCGCGTGGGGCCCGGCACCTGTGATGCCGATGCGCGCCGCAGTACAGACGCCTCCGTCGTCGATCGAGATCGTAACAGCGACACCGACTATTGCATAGTGAGAGGCCTTGTTGGCGAGTTTGACGTACGCGGAACCGCTCCCGGCGCCTAAACCAGCGCACGACACCCCAGTCAGTATCTCGTTAGCGCGCAGGGCGGTCTCGAGATAGCCCCGGAAGAACCGATCGCTAGAGATGGTGCGCTCGGAGCGTGCCGAGGCGGCGTGGATGTCGAAGCCTAAGGCTAGGGCTACTGCAGGCAAGTCACCGGCGGGGTCAGCGTGCGCCAAAGAGCCGCCGATCGTGCCCCAGTTGCGGACTTGGGTGTCGGCGACCTGAGCGGCTGCTTCCGCGATTGCCTGAGCCTTCGAGTTGACGGCATCCGACGTAACCAACTCGTGGTAGGTCGTCATCGATCCGATCGAAAGACCTCCGTCGTCAGTTTCGCAGATGCCTTTGAGTTCGCTGATGTTCCGCAGGTCGACGATCGCCTGGGGCGACGCGATCCGCAGTTTCATCATCGGCACCAACGAGTGGCCGCCGGCCAGCAGTTTGGCATCCCCGCGATAGCGCGAGAGTGCCTGCGATGCCTCACGCACTGTCGAAGGTGCGTGGTACGCGAAAGGATCTGTTACTCCAGTTGTCATGTTCAGTTACCCCTTCTCGCTGCTGCCGAACGACGCGCTCGACGCTCCTCTTTAGCGTCTTGGATTGTCCGCCACATCATCTCTGGGCTCAGTGGCATGTTCAAGTGCTTTACACCTAAGTGTTTCAGCGCATCGACCGCTGCGTTAACCACGGCGGGAGAAGCCGCGATGGTTCCGGTCTCGCCGGCGCCTTTAGCGCCGAGTGCGTTCACGGTTGTCGGTGTGACCGTTCGGCCTACCTCGAAACTCGGGAAGTCTTCGGCGGTTGGCACCGCGTAATCCATCATGCTTCCGGTCAACAATTGACCGTCATCGGAGTAAACGGCGCATTCCTGCAGCGCCTGTCCGACACCTTGTGCGATGCCACCGTGAACCATGCCGTCAACGATCATCGGGTTGATGACGTTGCCGACGTCGTCGATAGCGACGTATCGGGCCAGACTGGTTTCGCCGGTCATCTCGTCGATTTCGACTACTGCGATGTGCGTTCCAAATGGCCAAGTGAAGTTCTCAGGGTCGAAGAAGCTAACTGCTTCCAAACCCGGTTCGAGGCCAGGTGGCAGGTTCTTCGCCCAGTAGGCGCCCAATGCCACGTCTCCCCAAGGTATCTCACGTTCCTGTATGTCTTCAACGTAGAACGTTCCGTTCTCGAAGCGCACCTGCTTGGCGTCTACTCCCATCTCGTGGGCGGCGATCACCTTGGCTTTCTCGATGACCTTGTCCAAGCTCATCATCAAGGCCTGACCGCCGACCGCCAAAGAACGGCTGCCGAAAGTGCCGGTGCCGAACTGGTGTCGCTCGGTGTCACCGTGAACGACTTCGATATTCTCCATCGGAATGCCGAGTCGGGATGCCGTGATCTGGGCCAGAGTCGTCTCGTGGCCCTGGCCGTGCGGCGAAGTGCCAGTGAAGACCGTTACCGTGCCGGTCGGATGGACCCGTACGGTGCTCGATTCCCATAGACCAGCACCGGCGCCCAAAGCTCCGGCGACGGCTGATGGCGCCATGCCGCAGATCTCGATGTATGTCGAGAAGCCGACGCCCAGTAGCTTGCCTTCGCTTCGCGCGGCGCGTTGCTCCTGACGGAACGCCTGGTAGTCGAACTTGTCGAGGGCTGCTGCGAGTGCCCCTTGATAGTTACCTGAGTCGTAGGTGACGCCAATCGGCATGTCGTGGCCGCGTTTGAACGGGCGCACGAAGTTGCGACGGCGAACGCCCAAAACGTCGCGTCCAATCTCGTGGGCGTATCGCTCCATCATGCGTTCGACGACGTATGTCGCTTCAGGTCGCCCGGCGCCGCGATATGCGTCGACCGGCGTTGTGTTGGTGAACACGCCTTTGACCTGACATGACAAGTTTTGGAATTTGTAGCATCCGCCGAGCATCAGTCCGAACAAGATGGTCGGAATAGCCGGTGCGAAAGTCGAAAGGTATGCGCCCAAGTTGGCGTAGACGTGCACTTTAAGACCGGTTACGATACCGTCACTGGTACCGCAGATCTCCGCGTCGGCGATGTGGTCACGTCCGTGGGTGGTCGCGACATAGTTCTCGGTTCGGCTTTCGATCCATTTGACTGGTCGTTCGAGTTGCTTTGCGATGATGCCGCAGATCACTTCTTCGGCATACAGGTACAACTTGCAGCCAAAACCGCCGCCAACGTCCGGTGCAACGACTCGGATTTTGTGTTCGGGGTGACCAGTGACGAGGGCAAAGAGCAGACGCACTAAGTGCGGGATCTGCGTCGACGTCCATATAGTTAGCTGCTCGGTCCCGCCGTTGTAGTCGGCCATGATGCCGCGTGGCTCCATGGGGTTCGGGATCAGCCGTTGGTTGACGATTCGCTCCCCGACTACGACGTCGGCTTCGGCTGCCGCCGCTTCGTAATCTCCGGCGCCAACCGCCCAATCGAATGCGAGGTTGCCCGGCGCGTCTTCGTGAACCGATGGCGCTCCGTCGCCGGTTGCTTGCTCGGCGTCGGTGACTGCATCCAAAGGTTCGTAATCGACATCAACCAGCGCAACCGCGTCGGAAGCTGCTGCGGGTGAACTTGCCACAACCGCAGCGACTGCGTCGCCGACGTAGCGAACCTTTTCGATCGCTAGGGGAGGGTGTTCGGGCGTCTTCATCCCGGCCGTTTCTTCATCGAGCGCCCAACCTACTGGGAGGCTGCCGAGTTGCTCCGCGAGATCCGCTCCGGTGAAGACGGCCACAACGCCCGGCGCGTTTGCCGCCGCCGAGACGTCGACGTTGTTTATCTTGGCGTGGCCGTAAGGGCTGCGGACTATGGCGATGTGCAAAAGCCCTGGTAATCGAAGATCGTCAACGTACTGGCCTCTTCCGGTGATCAGCGCTTTATCTTCTACGCGCTTGACCTCTTGGCCAATGAGTGTCCCAGTTGTCATATCTACTCACCTCCCGAGATCGCGGCCGCGTACTGGACTGCCGCGACGATATTGTGGTAGCCGGTGCAACGACAGAGGTTGCCCCTTAAACCGCTTCGAATCTCTGCTTCAGACGGTGACGGATTGCGCTCCAATATCTGGATCGCCGTGATCATCATGCCGGGAGTGCAGAAACCGCACTGCAAACCGTGCTTTTCGCGGAACGCCTCTTGGATAGGGTGCAACTCGCCGTTCGAAGCCAATCCTTCGACAGTTGTCACTGCGCAACCATCGGCCTGAACCGCAAACATTGTGCACGATTTCGTTGCGTTGCCGTCGACCAGAACGGTGCAAGCGCCGCAGCTACTGGTGTCGCATCCGACGTGCGTGCCAGTGAGATCCAAATCATCTCTCAACAGCTGCGACAGCAACGTTCTCGGAGGCACTTGTAATCGGTGCTCCGTCCCGTTTACGGTGATCGTCACTTCTACATTCATGGGCCCGCTCCTCACGTTATGATGGACTGTGAAACTGAAGCAAGTTTATCCGAAAATCTTCGACTCGTTGATGCCAAAACACCATTTTCCGAGGGGTAGAACGTGAAAATCAGCGGCGAATTCACCGCAAACGCACCCAGACAACGTATTTGGGAGACATTAAACGACGTCGAATCGCTAGGTTCGATGATCCCCGGCGCCAAAGGCCTCACGGAAGTCGGCCCTGACGAGTACGCAGCCACGATGGACATTGGCATCGGTCCGATACGGACCAGCTTTTCGGGCAAGGTTCGAATCTCCGAACGTGATGAACCCAATTCATACAAACTCCAGGTCGAAGGGAACTCCCGTCACGGTTGGATGAATGGGACCGGGAAGGTCGAGCTGGAGGAACTTTCTGAAGATTCGACGCTTGTCAAAGCCGAGGGAGACGTCCATGTCGGAGGCATGATCGCGCGCGTAGGTCAACGCATGCTGCCGGGAGTGTCGAGGCAGCTTATGCAGGTGTTCTTTAAGAACGTGGAGCAACACGCCAAAAAACCCTGACGATACGGGTCATTCCGGCTAAAACCGGGATCCATGTTGGTTGGTTGGAACGAGCTTAAAGCTTGTTGCCGTCGGCGTCGAAGGTGAAGCCCATCTCGTCGACGCTGCGGCCGGAGTCTATGGTGTAGCCGGCGGTCGCGATCTCGAGGCGGTTGCCGTCGGGGTCGTCGACGAAGAAATAGCACTGACCGTTGGCTCGTTCGCCGGGGCCGGAGGTTATCTCGATTCCGGCGGCTTTGACGGTTTCGAGTGCGGCGTCTAAGTCATCCACTTGGAGTGCAACGTGGAAACCGGCGGGGTTTCCATCTCTCGGTTCGATGAGGTGTACCATCGCGCCATCTTCGGCGCGCGTCCAGACCAACGGGTTGCCTTCGATCTCGTGGGGGATGACCTCGAGTCCGATCAGGTCGCGGTAGAAGGCGATTGAGGCCCCGCGATCGTCGGTGGGGATGCCTACGTGGTTGATTTTCTCTACTTTGAATCCGCCCATTTTATGCGTCATCCTTTAGTTGGACTATGAGTTCGATTTCGACTGAGATGTTGTTTGGCAGGCTTCCCATTCCGACTGCGGAGCGGGCGTGTTTGCCTTTTTCGCCGAAGACTTCAACCATCAGGTCGGAAAAGCCGTTGATAACCGCCGGTTGTTGGGTGAAATCTGTTGGGCCATTAACCATGCCAAGTGCTTTGACGCAACGCTCGACGACGTTAATGGTGCCGAACTCGCGTTTTATCGAAGCGAGCAGTTGGATACCGACCAGACGGGCCGCATCGTATCCTTCTTCGACCGAAAGATCGGTTCCTACCTTGCCGGTGACCATCTCGTCGGAACCGCCGCGCCGCGGTCCATTTCCGGAGAGAAAGAGCAGGTTTCCAACTCGCACGCAGGGGACGTAGTTGGCGATAGGTGATGAAGGTTGACTCAGGTCGATTCCGAGTTCTTCGATACGTGCATCAGCGGACACGGTGGCGGCTCCATTCTTTCAGTAATGCGAAACCTTGTTAGTTAGCGACTCAATGTTAACGCGCGTCGAGCCTGATGGACGCGCTGAATTAGCCCTGCGGTGACCAAGGGCTCGATTGTCGATCGTTTTTTTGGGAACGGTCAATCTTCGGTCATGGTTTGGTGGTCGACGTGTTGGGTTGTCGAATCATCGCCGCGTTGATTTTGGGTCTGAGCGGGCGAAAGTTGGTTGGTGCGTCAATCAATATCTCCAGCGCCTCCGACGTCGCCAGACCGTCGGCCCTCCGTGCGGCAAATTAAGGTTCTGCCGCCCGTCATTGCTCGATTGTTCCTCGAGCTGGTGCTGTAGCCTCTTCCGCTCGGCGTGACGGAAAGACGTTTGCCGGATAGGTAGAACGCTCGCTCGGATCTTGAACGGGCATCCCCTGCGAGCTCGCTTCGCTTGCTCGCGTCCCCTTGCGCTTCGCGAAGGGGACGGACGTGTCCGTCCTGCTTGACGCTTGGCGAAGGGGAGGGTTTGCGCCGTCTGGCTTGCGAGTCGGAGTCAGCGTAACGCTCCGCATCCGAGCCCTGCAGCTACAACGATCTCCGTAACCGGATTTTGGTCTGCGTTTCGCCCGAACCTCTTAGGCTTTTGGCGGGCACTGCCGCGGGTTGCTTCGAGCAGTCGATTTCACCGTTTTCACGGCTTATAAGGTCGCTCTCGAGCAGGATTTCACCGTTTTCACGGCTTATAAGGTCGCTCTGGGCATCCCGGTGATTATCCGCCCGCAGGCCGATTTCAATATTTGGTTGTCGTTAGCAGCATCGAAAAAGAAAGGTGCACGCTCCCCTGATCGACGCGGCGATGGTTCTGTGCGCTTGGGCCGGTGGTAAAAGGACCGGCTCTGGGCGCTTGTTTTTGTTTGTACTACAGATGTTATAGGATAGTCAAGTCTGAATTGGGATTTGCATGGATGGACAGGATGGATAGGATGTTGGTTGTTGGTTGTTGGGGGTGTTGCGTTGATGGGGGTGTGGTTGTTTGGTTGGCATGTGCCCCGCGCCACCCCGGGCATACCCCGCTCGCTGCGCTCGCGCCCCTTTCGTCCCACGAAAGGGGCGGAGTGCGTGCTGACGGTGGTGGTGGTTGCTTGAAGTGGGGCCCATCGCCTTCGGCCCTTCTCACAGAGGGGTGGGGGAAGGGATGGTTGGTTTGGCGCGACTGTCCGCTTGGAAATTGGGAGGTTGAGGCAATCACGGTTCAAGGGACTTGAGGGACGTTTTTCATGGTCGGTCGATTAAGCCCAATTCTCGGTTGCGGTGAGACCATCGACGTGCGGGGTTATCAGACCGATTGTTGTTTGTTTATGTTGCTCGGATCAGCAATACTGTTTGGACAGCCAGAAACGCGATGTGCAGAGCAGCGTAGAGCACCGGAATCCAACGCTTGCGCTACATTCTTTCACCCTTCATCGACCGGGCCTGGTAGCGACCAATCTTGGATGTTCAGGAGCGGAACGTGTTGACTAGCTTGAGATACGAATGAACCTTTGAGGTTTGCATCGTGGTCGAAATCGAAGCTGAAGAATACCCGTTTTTCTGTCATTGAGCGTGCCGCTGGAACGTAGATTTAAGCGTCGTCAATTTCGGCGAGGCGGTTGTTTAACTGGGCGACTCGGGTTGAGAGGCGCAGGATTTCGGTGGCGTCCATCCAGTTTTCGTAGAAGTTGGAGTGCAAAAGATTGGCCGCGTTGAAGAGGTCGAAAAGTTCGTCATCCCCGGTTTCGTCGATGAGGGTTCGGACGATGCGGTAGAAGTGGGCGTGCGAGTTGTGTTCCCATCCGCGATTTTGGGCGATAGCCTTGAGCGATTGCGCGGCGGCGCCCCAATACTTCTCGGAGGCTTGGATGAGGTCACCAGATTCGAGTTCAAGGCGCGCTTGATCGAACAGCGTGCTCGATGTGGCCTGATATTCCTGAGCGGTGGTCACAATGTCTCAAGATTTTGTGATTATTTGCGGGCTGATTTTCGCCTTGGGACGAATTATATCGCTCATCCCGTGCGCGGCAACCTGCGGATGGGCGACCACCAGGGCGGCTCTTACGTGGCGTTGCGTGCTGCGCGAGGGGAGGACCCGGATTAGGGAAAGTTGCCGAGTACGGCTTCGCAGGCTGCGGTGACGCGTAGGTTGTCGTCAGGGTCGATCTGACCACCGGCGCCGTCTAGGTGTCCCATTGCCCATTCGGCGGCACGTTTGGCGTTTTCGGGAGAAGGCTAGTGGGTTTCTCCTGCGACACCCCTTTGAATCTCCCGTTGACAGGAGAGGGAGTAACGGCGCGTCCCTTCTGCTTTTGGGGTGCGAGAGGGTGGATGTGAGATAGAGAACGTCGTATGTTTCATTGCTTATATGACGTAAGTTGTTTGAAAAAGCAATAACGCATAGATAGACATATCAAGTTCTGTTTTTCGTAACCGCCATATGGTCTCATTCGTTTGAACGCGTTCGGGTGGGTCTACATGTTCGAAGCTGAGCGCGTCTCGTATCGCCGTAGAGTTGCTTATTTACCGATAGTTGCTTTTATCAGCAATATTCTTTATAATGGCAATCATGAGGCTTTCAACTCAACATATCACTCGAACGGCGGTAAACCGATTGGCGGAAATGCTCGGCGTGCGGTCAGAAACGATGCATGTCGAGTACGAGGTGCTTGAGGGACTGGACGTTCAGTTCGACGCGGTAATCGAGAGCGGTTCGTACGCGTTCCTGATTGAAGCGAAATCGTCGTCTTCGTTGGGGCAGGTATTTCCGGCGATCGATTTCTTAAAGAATGCGGCGCGCACGTCGTCGAAGCAGTACATTGCGCTCTTAGTAGTGCCATACATGAGTAGAAGCGGGCGAGAATACTGCGAAAAAGAGGGTGTGGCCTGGTTGGATCTTTCGGGCAACGCCAAGATCGTTGCGCCGGGTTTATTTGTCAATTCGACAGGCCACAAAAACCGGTTTCTTCGTCCTGGAAGGGTGGAAAGTGCATTCGGACCCAGAGGATCACGGGTAGCTAGGCGGTTGCTACTTGATCCACAATCTACATTCCGGCAACGGGAACTCGCCAAACTAACTGGTTTGAATCCTGCGTATGTGAGCAGAGTGGTCAGGAAAATGATCGAGATGGATCTGGTTGAACGAAGCAGAGAAGGGGTCCGGGTAACGAATCACGATAGGTTGTTGGATGCATGGCGTGACGAGTATCGATTCGACCGACATTCGGTGACCCGGGGGCACGTATCAGCACCGGTCGGTGGATCGGTGGGTCATGTCCTTGATCGGGAGTTGTCTGGCTCGGAGTTTTCGTACGCTTTAACGGGATTGGCTGCGGCGTGGTCGTACAACGGGTTTGCAGGGTACCGCCTGACGACGGTGTATGTCGAATCCGAGCTGTCGGAGGCGGTATTGCGGGAAGTCGGTTTTCGTCGAGAGTCAAGAGGGGCGAACACGTGGTTGGTGGTGCCGAATGACGAAGGAGTGTTTGATGGAATGCGTCGCTTGGACGGGATCAATTGCGCGAACCCTGTGCAGGTCTATCTGGACTTGAAGGCACATCCAGAGCGCTCGATGGAGGCTGCGGATGAGTTGAGGAGGCAGAATTTGATCTGGGATAGCGAGAATGAATAAACCGAGAACGATCGATGGTTACAGTGTCTACAATCGCGCTGAAATCGAGTCGACGTGTTTGTATGTTGCGACGAAGATCGGCGATTACATTGACGATGTAGTAGTGGTCGGGGGTCTAGTGCCATCTCTGTTAGTTGATCAACCGGACTCAACACCCGGGTTCGAGATTCACGCAGGGACGATGGACCTAGATGTTGGTTTATCGATGGCGATATTCGCAGATGAACGGTATGTCGATTTCAAGGAGAGACTTGAAGACGCAGGATTCGAGCCAGATGAGAATGAACTCGGAAATACGACGAATCAACGATGGCGAACGAAATTCATGCCGCGAACAACGATTGATTTCCTTATCTCAGCGAGCGGTCCCGATGCTCGTGGAGGCGATTTGCGTCACATTCAAGCCGGTTTCGCGGCGGTGATCAACGAGTGCTTGCATTTGGCCTTTGAGGACCGTCGAAAAGTCAGAATGTCGGGATTGACTCCGATGGGAGAACATGCAACAAGAGATATCTGGGTTTGCGGTCCTGCCGCGTTCACGGTTCTTAAGACGGTGGCATTCCGTAACCGGGGATCCAACAAGGACGCATACGATCTAACGTACGTGTGGCGTCATTTGGGATTGGATGAAGTGGTCGCTTTTCTTAAACCGCGCGTCGTAGATGAATGCGTCGTGACGGCGATGGAAACGATCCGGGATGATTTTACCGAGTTCGACGGTATTGGGCCGCGGCGCGCGGCCGAGTTCTTGTATGACGGTCCTGACGAAGAGTTGCAAGCTGACATCAGGGGGTTAGCGTTAGATCTGGTGGAACGTTTGGGGTTCGATTGAAGTGGAAAGGTCGATGGAGCAGCGACTTCGCCTCCGCGTCAACCAGGAAGCGATTGTGTCCGTCGATGACCGAGTTCATTTTCGGTTTTTGAGAACGGCTTCGCAGGTTGCGGTGACTCGTAGGTTGTCGTTAGGGTCGATTTGACCACCGGCGCCGTCGAGGTGTCCTGTTGCCCATTCGGCTGCACGTTCTGCGTTTTGGGGTGATGGTTGTTCTAGGAAGGTTGTGCAGGGGTTTTCGTCTTCGGTGAAGCCTTCGAACTTGGTTGCGGTTGGCGCCTCTTTGAAACCCTCGAACTTGGCGACGGTTGGAGCGGTCTCGACCGTAGGAGCGGTTTGGACAGTTGGTGCGCGCTCAACGGTAGGAACGGCGCGAAACTCGGGGTTGTGGTCTGCGACCTCGATGTCGTCGCATGCGCCCCATGCAAGAGCGGTGGCGATCAACGCGCAGGTGACAGCGAAGTTATTGAATTTGCGAAGATTCCTACGCACTTTGATCGGATCGCGTTGACGCCGAGTATTGTTCGGAACAGCGTATCAAGAATGCGCGGGGCGTCGCAGTAGCTTGACGGTGGTGTTGGAACTGCGTCTACCGCGTACTCTGACGACATCAGGGTAGCTTCGGATGAGCTGCGCGAATTGGGCGTAACCAAGTTTTTTGACGCTGAACCCGGGATTCAGTCGTCTCATGGTCTTGTACAGCAAATCAGCGGATACGACTTCGTGTTCGTTAACGGAAGCCAACATCGAACGAAGAATCAGGATCTTGACCTTATGGCGGAGTTTATGGTTCATGCGCAGCTTTGCAACAGTGACGCCTCTATTTCGAGTTTTTCTTGCGGATGTGGATTGATGGACGAGATCGATCTTTGCGTCTCTCACGTCGTCGGTTATGGGAATGAACAAGTCGGCGTGTTGTTCGAGACGCGTGAAGTTGACTGAAGAGTCGCCGGCGACAATGACCCGTTTACCGAGTTCCCGCAGTCGCTCGTACAAGGGCAGAAAATCTTGGTCCGATGAGACGACGGCGAAGGCATCGATGTTTAAGGTGTGTTCGTTCAGAAGATCGATCGCTTCGATGACGAGCCGGATGTCTGCCATATTGCGTCCGGGGACGTGGTTCGTTTGTTGGACTATGTCGAAACCTAGGGATTGCATTTCGGATTGAATAATCCGGATGGCTTTATTCCAGTCTCCGACGGCGCGTTTGACGACGATTTGGCCGTCCGATTGTAGTTGCTCGATTAGAAGACGTATCGATGCGATGTTGTTGATGTTTTCGGCATCGACGAGAAGGGCGATGGTTGGTTTTTGGGGCATGGTTTGCGATTGCTCGACGCTAGATATTCACACATATTTACTATATTTGTATCATGTGATGGGTACGCTGGTTGGTAGTGTGTCGAAGATGCGAGCGACGCCGGGCGCAATCACGGCGAGGCGAGTGTTGGGAACGCGCGGCGCAGATTATCCGCTGGCGGAGATGTTGGGGTTTGGTTCGGTCATGGAGAAGGGGTCGAGGGCTTCATCCAATGCTTTTTCGTCGAGATTGGTGCGGCGCTGTGCTACTTCGCGGATGGTTTCGCCGGTTTCGGATGCTTCGTGAGCGATGGCGGCGGCCGCGTCGTAGCCGACTATAGGCGCTAGGGCAGTGCAGATGGCGAGGCCTTGGGCGACCATAGAGGGGCCTTTGTCGGTGGCTTGGATGCCGGAGATGCATTGGCGTTGGAGGTTGATGCAGGACGCCGCTAGGAGATCGATGGATTCGAGCAGGTTGTGTGCCGCGACGGGCATCATGACGTTGAGTTCGAAGTTGCCGGACTGTCCTGCGATGACGATGGTTGTGTCGTTGCCGATGACTTGGGCGCAGACCATGCAGACCGACTCGGCGATTACCGGGTTGACCTTGCCGGGCATGATGGAGCTACCGGGTTGAACCTCGGGGAGCGTGATTTCTCCGATGCCGGCGCGGGGCCCGGAACCGAGCCAGCGAAGGTCGTTGCAGATCTTCATGAGGCTGACGGCGACGGTCTTGAGTGCTCCGGATGCGCTCACAACTGAGTCGATAGTGCTTTGAGACTGGAAGTGGTTGTTGGTTTCTGAGAAGGGGACACCGGTTCGTTCGCCGAGTTTGGCGATGACGCGTTCGGCGAACTCTGGGTGCATGCCGATACCGGTGCCGACGGCGGTGCCGCCAAGGGGTAGGATGGCTAGTTCGTCGAGGGCGCGTTGGGCACGTTGGCGACCGTATTCGAGCTGTCCGGCATATCCGAGGAACTCTTGGCCTAATCGGATCGGCGTTGCATCTTGCAGGTGCGTGCGGCCAGTTTTGACTACGTTCCAGAACTCGTCGCTTTTGGCTCTCAGGCCGTCCTCGAGCTCCTGCATGGCGGGCAGGAGAGTGTCGGCGATGGCTACCGCGGCGGCTACTTGGATTGCGGTAGGGATGACGTCGTTGGAAGATTGGCCTTTGTTGACGTGGTCGTTGGGATGGATGGGATCTCTGGAGCCGAGTTCGTCGCCCAACGCTTCGATTGCGACGTTTGAGATGACCTCGTTGGCGTTCATGTTGGTGGACGTGCCCGAACCGGTCTGGAAGATGTCGACCACAAAGGCGTCGTCGAACTCGCCATCGATAACCCGCTGGGCGGCGGATACGATGGCTTCGGAACGCTCAGCGTCGAGTGCTTCGAGTTCGAGGTTGACTTCGGCGGCGCATTGTTTGACCTGTGCGATGGCTCTGACGAAAGATCTGCTGAAGCGGAGGTCGCTGATGGGGAAGTTGAGTTCGGCGCGTCGAGTGTTTGCGCCGTAGTAGGCGTTGGCGGGGACGTCTAGGATGCCCATGGAGTCGCGTTCGGAGCGGAAGTCGCCTTGAGGGGAGTTGGTCATGTGGTTATTGTTCCTTCTTGAGGTGAGGTTCAATCAAATGACAAGAATCAATGGTAAAGCGGAGCGGCGCGGTAAGACGAAGCAACTTCTGGTTGCGAGTGCGCGTTGTCTAGCATCGAGACGAGCTTCGGATTAGTAAAATCGCGGGTAGCACTCACGGGCGAGGTTGATAGTTTGAGTTTGCGAGCAAGTGTGATCCGTGTGCCGGACAGGGGTGTTGAACATGACAATTACTGAATCAAGTCTTGAAACACCGCAAGAATCTGAAGCTAATCCGACTGATCGGTTACAACTGCCAGACTTGGTGATCAAGGGATTTCGAGGGCTTGACGATTTGAAGGTCTCGCGTTTAGGACGCGTGACGATGATCACAGGCAAAAACAGTGTCGGCAAAACGTCGGTTTTGGAAGCTATCAGGATCTATGCCGCGCGCGGCGCCTATACCGCGTTGACTAACTTGCTTAGAGGGCGTGAAGAATTCGCGGACGTAAACGACGAAGACGGTGATAGTGTCACTGGCATCAATCTGGCGGGTCTGTTCCACGGTTGGGACGTCACTGATTCGAGCGAAATCACCATAGGATCAGCAGACGCTAACAATCAATTGAAGATAGAAGTCCGTGACGTGACCGAAGAGCAACTCGAATTTTTCGGAAGATTGAACCCTGAGATATACGAACTTGGCAACAAAATGCTTAGTGTTCGTTTCAACGGAATGTCTCATGATTTGCCGTGGATTTTTTCTTTTGACGACTTCGCCGCGCCGATGACATATCGATTCGACCGGCGATTCCCTCAAATCCATCGCAGGTTGCGCTTGCAACAAATTCCGGCGGCAATACCCTGCGCAACGTTCGGCCCCGGTTTGCCGGAGAATGCAGAATTGGCAGACACGTGGGACAAGGTTACGTTCAAGGACGATGAAGTGCGCGCACTCGCGGCATTGAACATTGTCCTTGAGGACGACATCGTTCGAGTTGCGACTCGAGGACGATCCAGAGGAGACCCGCGATTGATAGCGGATCGCCGAAACCAAAGTCGACAGTTCCCGCTGAGAGCGTTTGGCGACGGCGCGCTCAGAATTTTGGGCGTGGCACTTGCGTTAGTGAGAAGTCGAGACGGGTTTTTACTCATCGACGAAGCTGAGAATGGGATACATTACTCCGTGCAACCGAAATTTTGGCGCATGGTGTTGAGGACTGCTCACGAAAATAATGTGCAAGTCGTTGCAACTACCCATAGCTCAGATTCCGTCAGTTCATTCGCGAAAGCGGCGATCGACAATAACGATGTTGCGGGTGAACTGGTCCGCATGGTAATGCATGACGCGAACCTGTACGCTGACCTATATTCGGACGAACAGGTAGCCAACGCGGCGAAACACGCGATCGATTTGCGGTAGTAGATGTCAGCGACAGAAGATGATCAGAAACGATCCCGACTCTTCGTTGAGGGAGAAAGTGACTATCATTTCGTCGGTCACCTATGCCACAAGCACAAGATGAAAGCAAGGTGGCTGACAGAGGCAAAAACCGGATACTCAAACGTGATCGCAGCAGCTAAGGCGGCATTCACCGAACGCGATGGGCCTCCTGTCGGTATCGTCGTCGACGCTGATCGGGATTTCGCTAATCGGTGGTCGGATATCGTAAGCGAATTCAGCCGTCCAGATCCTCAATTGCGTGTTCCAGTTCCGATTCCACAATCGCCAGATCCGCGGGGAACGGTTGTCGAACAAAGCGGTGGCTTGCCCCGAGTTGGAATCTGGGTGATGCCCGACAACGGTTCTCCAGGCGACCTAGAAACCTTCGCTGTCCAGATGATTCCCGATCGCGACGAAGTGTGGCCGTTGGCTCAGGATTACATTGACGGGATTCCGGATGATCGCGCGAAAAGATTCGGGTGTAGGTCCGATAGGGCAACACTCTATGCTTGGATCGCTACTGGAAAGAAACCACCTTATCTAGGTTTGGCCGTAAAGAACGAAGAATTGAATTGGCAAACTCCAAACTGCAAAGCCTTCGTTGCATGGCTAGGCAAGCTATTCGGGCCGCGGCCTTGATAAAGGATGTGACCTAGGTCATTTAACGCCGTGACGCTCGTCGCAATCTTTGAACGCTTGTTCGACGGCGTTGAGGGCGTTGACGCACGCCGGGTAGCCGCCGTAGAAGAGCATCTGGGTGATGAGTTCGACGATCTGCTCTTTGGTCCAGCCGTAGATGAGGGCGCTGGGGATGTCGTTGCTACTGCCTCTATTGCCTGAAGTTCGGCAACGAATGATTTCTTCAACCGCTCAAGTGTCGAAGAGCTAAGTCCGAGTTCGCCGTTAAATCCAGTGTCTAACTTGAACTCAAATCGCTCGAATTCTCCGCTTTTGGTGCGGAGTTGGAGGCTGACGAAGGGTTGCAAATCCGCGTTGACTCTTCCGCGGATCATTCGGATTTACCCGACAAGACTGATACAGGCAACGAAACCGAGTAGACGTAGTCGTATCCGACCCGCGCGGTGTAGAAGACTGGCTTATCGCATTTCCGTCGCAGTTCCTGATGCGCCTCGCTGGCGTTGAATCCAACTGCGTATTGCAGGGTGTAGCCGTCAACGGCGACGATGTCGCCTTTGTGGTCGGCGATGAGTTGGTCGAGAAGTTCGTCTTCGTAGAATCGCTTGGCGCGTTCAACGAGGCGTTTTTCTTCTTCGACTGGTAAACCTTGTTGCGTTGGCATCGGAGCGATCCTCGTGTTTAGCTTCATGCGTGTTGCGTCGCTGTTGGATGACGCCTATTTTGCCACATAGTTGCTGTAATAACAACTTTTGTGGCAATTGGGGCGGGTGTGCGGTGCCGCCCCCTTTGTCCTGCGGACATTTCCCCCGTGAACGTGGGAAACCCTCGTGTTGTGGAAAGTTCTCACCTTCTCGGGAATGACGTTGACGGTATCAGTCGTTGGCGTGTCGCTCGTCGTAGTCCTTGAAGGCCTGCTCGGCGGCGTTGAGGGCGTTGACGCATGCCGGGTATCCGCCGTAGAAGAGCATTTGGGTTATCAACTCGACGATCTGCTCTTTGGTCCAGCCGTAGTTGAGGGCGCCGGTGATGTGGCCGGGGAGCTGGTTGGGACGGTCGAGGGCGATGAGTGCGGCGACGGTGCAAATGCTGCGGATGTTGCCGGGGAGGGTTTCACGCTGGTAGATGTGGCCGAAGAGGGTTGCGTTGATGAGATCGAAGGCGTCGCTGACGGACTCGGTCACGGGGTTGGGAGTAGGTGCGCCGTCGTAGTACCAGTCACGCCACTCTTTGGCTTTTGCTAGGAGGTCTTCGTAGTTGTGCATGTTGGGGTGGGCCTTTCTGGGGTTGGTTGTGGCGCGATTTTTGAGGCGCGCGCAGGATTCAATTTTAGGGGTAGGAACTCTCTTGGTCTATTCATGCTTCGGTTGGATCGGATGAACCAACGTGGTCGTACTTGGGTGACAGAGAAGCGTTATGCTAGGTGTATGGCAACATCAGGGAGGAATTTCAACCACAGTGATTAAGCCGACTCAAGTAAAGGCGCTTGAGGGATACAGCATTTGGATCAAGTTTGAAGATGGTGTGGAAGGCGTCGTAGATCTTTCCAGTTATGTCGGGCGGGGCGTGTGGAAGGCGTGGGAAGACCGTTCGTTGTTCGAGAACGTTAAGATCACGCCATACCGCGCAATAGGTTGGGGCGAGAACGACCTCTTGGATATGTGTGCGGATTGGGTTTACATGCAGGTCACTGACACGGCTGTCGATGACACGCGTCAACAGTTAGCTCATGTCTGAACTCTGTCGCTTCCACGGCATAGTTATTCGAATATTCGCCCCAGATCACCCGCCACCGCATTTTCACGCTGTTTACGCGGAGTATGAGGCGCAGGTCGATATTCGATCACTTGAGATTATCGAAGGGCACCTGCCACCTCGATCGCGAAGATTGGTTCTTGAATGGGCGTCGATGCACCAAGAAGAATTGGTGCAAGCTTGGGATCGATGCAGCAGCGGTTTGAATCCGGGCAAGATCGCGCCATTGAGTTGAACTCACCAGATGCAATCCATCCTTCCTAGGTGCTGTTGGCATTCAGCAATTTCATACGATAACCCCCACTGAAATGCGCTGGAACCCATGGTAACTCAGGGTGTGTTCATGCTATTTTGTCGGCTATGAATCGCAAGCGGAGCGTCAGAGAGAGGCGGTTACGTCGCACGCGGCGCCGTTACGCCGACCCGGAACTCGACGGACGAATTTCGATCTGGTCGGTGTGACGGGAATACTATCTCCTGTTAACAACTGCGATGACGCTCACAACCGGCATGATGCTTTTGATTGTGTTTCTGCGCGAGTTCGTTGAGGCTGCGACCGCGCCCGAATGCCAAGTGCCAGGCTCGACACTCCCTGCAGGTCCGGCGCCGAAATTCGACGGAGTCGCCGGCCGGATCGATTGCGGCTCCGTCGGTGAGATAGGTGTTGAAGCCATTTTCCGCACGGCTCCATACGCTACGGACATCGTTGCGCTCACACTCATCGGCGCGTGGATATGGACTCTGATCTGGAGCAGGATTATGGACACCTGCAACCTCATCGCGCATGTGGCGATGCTCTGCTGGAGGTGGACGCGCCGGCGCTTCCCGCGATCATCACAGGGATAGCGTGGGCTCGACGCTCGGACGTTGAACTGTGTTCCATCAGCGAAAGCGCCCTCTCATTGCGCCCCTCGGCTCGGATTACAATGGGGCAATCGTAGTGCCACATCGAAACTGACCGGAGCATCCGTTGAGCGAACCGAATGCCGCTGGCACAGCCTTTGCAATCCACGAAGCGTCGGCGGAACGCGAGGGAGCCAACTCGTGATCGATCTGCGTTCAGATCGCTAGGCTCGTCTAGAGCGCACCACCAATTGAGCGAGACAAACGACCACCGACCCACCCCTCCGGACGAAGAGCGATCCTTTTTCACCGAACCGCGGCGACACCTCACTGTCGAGGAGGACATTCCGCGCGCCAACCCGTGGGTGACGCTGGCGTTCGTCCCCGCCGGGCTGATAGCGGGGATGGTGATCCTAGTCATTTTCACCTTCATCTTCAGCACGGTGATCGGCGGGTTCCCCGTAGGTGCTGCGCAGATATATCCGTTCGCAGCGTTTTGCGTCTTCGGCGTGTGGCTCAGCGGAAAGGTGTTTCGGAGACGACCCCGTTGGTGGTCCTACGTCATCGTCGCCGTCGTAGCAATCCTAGCCAACGTGAACTGCCAGGTCGGCGGCTTCGGGTTCTGCATCTCCTGAATGCCAACAACACCTAAGCCGTTTCGAACCGTTGGCACAGTCTGTCGGCAACTTTGGTGTCCAATTCCGGAAAATGACTCAACAAGAGATCAGAGTTGTCTATGGCGCTGATGCGGAGGTTGTGTTGGGTGCGTATGTGTTTTATTGCGGCGTTCAGTTTGGGCATGTACGGCTCAACGAGGGATTTAGCTGCCTCGTACCGTGGGTCGTATGGCACACCTTGCACAATGGTGTTTTGGTACCAGGCTGCAAGTCCTTCTTCGAGCATGTTGGGTTGTCGGCCCTCGGTGTCGATGTTCCACGGGTCGATGAGGTGGACGCATTCGTGTGCTAGTTGCCAGATAGCGATGTTGGCGTCGTTCTGTGCGCTTTCTGTTAGTCGGATGATGACGTGTCGGGACGGTTCGTCGGTTTCGCGTCCTGGGTATCCGGTGTGTGGGAACCAGATTTGCGGTTTGGCATTATGAGTGGTGTCGATTTCTAGGCCGACGTAGGTGAATTTCGGATCTCGGGGGCCGAACAGCTTCTCAATTTCGGTGAGGAAAACACTCGTCAGTTGCGCGAGGGTCAATGAGTAGGTACCGTCGGGGTTTCGAGCGGTGGTGAACGGAGAGATGGAAATTGTCATGGATCAGTCCTGCGGGATGTTTTGTTGGATGGTGATGTTCGATTTGGGTTGGTTGTTGTTTGGGGTTTCCCGCCTCGGCGGGCATCCCCCGCTCGCTGCACTCGCGCCCCCTTCGTTCCGCTGCGCTCTACGAAAGGGGCTTGGCCCCGCCGTTCCGTCCTTGCCCATCATCTCCGATACCGCGGAATACTACGCAGATACTTGCGCGATGCCAAAACGGTGGCGGCTGTCAGCACGAAGCCTATGATCGCTATAGCCAAAACCGCCGTGTCGGTGCCGATCTGGGTGGCTAGCCAGCCTACGTGCAGGGCGCCGATGGGGCCGGAGCCGATGGCTACGGCGAGGACGCCTAGGACGCGGCCTCGCATTTCGGGGCGGGTGGATGAGACGACGATTATGGATTGCATGGTGCCGAAGCCGGACATGCCGAAGCCGCCGACGAAGAGGAGCGGGATGGCGAGCCAGTACCAAGGAACTAGAGCGAAGGCCGCGATTACTACCAAGAAGCTGAGGGATGCGTAGACGTAGACGCGGGTGAAGTGTCGGGGTTGGGCAGCCGCCGCGATGGTGAGGGCGCCGAGCGTGGCTCCGACGCCTTCCACGCTGAAGAGAAGTCCTACCAAGACGGGGTCGACCATGAGTTTTTCAGCGCCTAGCACTGGGACCATCTGTTGATAGGGGAAGGCGAAGAAGTTCATCGTGATCGTGATGATCATGGTCACGAGGAGTACGGCGTCACCCATGATGTGTTTGATGCCGGCTCGCAGGTCGTAGTTGCTGCTGATCGCAGGGGTGCGCTCGGACGTGGTCGGGGGTTTGCGGACGATGAGCATCGAGAAGGCAAGCGATGAAGCGATGACGAAGAGGCCGGTGCCGAGGAAGTAGACGGCCTGCATTCCGATTCCTTGGAGGAAAGCACCGCCGACTAATGGACCGATGACGCGTGAGAAGTTACTCGATGCCATATCCACGCCGAAGGCCGATGAGACGCGGTCCGCCGGCACGGCATCGGCGATCATGGCGCGGCGTACCGGGAAATCGGTCGCCCATACGACTCCAGTCATGAGTGCACCTAAAGCGACGTGCCATAGCTCGATGCGGTCCGTGAGAACGAGCATGCCAAGTATGAAGTAGATGGCCGCAAGGATGATGTTGGCGATGGCGAGAATGGCGCGGCGATCTGCGCGGTCGGCGAAGGCTCCGATGAAGGCTCCGAGAACGAGCATCGGTGCCATGCGCAAAAAGCCGATGAAACCTACTAGGAACGCGGATTCGGTGAGGTCGTACACGAACACGCCGAGCGCGACCGTCTCTAGCCATCGCATGGTGTTGGAAGAGACGCCGATGCCCCAGAGGCGTGCGTAGTCGCGTTCAAACAGGACCTTGAACCGCTCGATCGGATTACCGACGCCGGGGCGGCGCCGTTTCGGGACTGCGCGTCTGACTCTCACCTCGCTCGGCGCAGCTTTGCGGTGGGGCGAAGGAGCGATGAGACCTTCAGTTCATGCCTCCGTTGCTTGCGAATTGGGGAGGCGCTCCACTCCAGTGGCCGAGTTGTTCAAATCTTGCTGCTTCGCTCCACGCGGCCAAGCTCGGATGATGTCGGCTTAATCCGTCGCGTTCGTCTGATGGTAGCGCGATGCCGTTCCGGATCAATAGCCCGTTGACCATGTTGCGGTCGACGTAGACGTAGCGCCAGAGCCGGCCAAAGTCGTCCGCGTCCACATCGTCAGCCTCTAGGAGCACTTCGCGGTCTGCCAAGAGTTGTTGGTTGGCTAGTTCGCCAACGTCGTACCACGGGCTGCCAAGTGGCAGCGGTTCGACGCCGATGTAGCGGACGGTTGCGGGTTCGCCGTCGATCTCGACGATGATAGTGCGAATGTCGATTACTTCGACCACTTGAGCGGGCACGTATTCGATTCGCTGTGGTTCGTCGGAGCCGACCGATCCCAAGAAGGGTCCGGCGAGGCCGGCAAGGAGTCCGAAGACGATGAAGATCGAGACGATGGCGATGCCGGCCTTAACCCACCATGCGGTTTTAGGTTCGGTATCGGTCGCCCAGCCATCGGCGACTCTTCTGTCAATACGCTCGGGTTCCTCGTCATCATCCTCGTCGAGTTCGTAGTAGCGATAGCGAAGATCGATCTCGTCGTCATCTTGACGAGGATCGTCGTCGCGGTCTGGTCCTTGTAGCCGGTCGCTCATCGTTGATCGCTGCGCTCGTGGTTGACACGTACCAACTATCGCAACTGTAATCTTTTAGGGCCAATCGAAGACATAGGTAATACCGCATCTGTGACCGCAACGCTCGTGGCCGGAATCGGCGACAAGGGTATTGAGTCAAGCACGCGCCCTGGTACCCTGCCTCAAAGACGTCGCCGAGGAATTCTTGACAGATACCGGCGGCTCGCCAGCACCGTAGCCGCGGTCAATATCAAACCGATCGCAGCGATGGTGAACACTGCTTTGTCGCCACCGACCTGTGTTCCCAGGAACCCGACCAGTAGCGCGCCGATCGGCCCGCAACCAATGGCCACCGTGAGCACGCCTAACACTCTGCCGCGCAACGCGGGATTGGTTGTCATCACGACGATTACCGATTGCATAGTAGTGAATCCTGACATGGCAAACCCGGCCAAGAACAGCAGCGGTATCGTCAGCCAGAACCAAGGAGCAAAGGCGAACGCCATGAGTAGCACCAATAAACCGACGGAAGCGTATACGTAGACGCGGGTGAAATGCCTAGGTCGCGCCATCGCCGCAATTGTGAGCGCGCCGATTGTCGCACCGAGACCTTCGACGCTCAACAATAGTCCTACGAGTACTGGATCGATGTGCAGTTTTTCAGTGGCGATCACCGGGATCATCAGTTGATAGGGGAACGCGAACACGTTCATCACGATCGTGACGATGATCGTCACGAAAAGCACGGAGTCGGCCCTTACATGCCGCAACCCGCTACGCAGATCGTAGGTTCCGGCGCTTGCCGGCGAGGGTGTAGAACCTATTCCGATGCGGCCGGTCTTTACGAACAGCATTGAGACCGCAAGCAGTGCCGATGTTGCAAAAAGGACGGCGCCGAGAAAGTAAACCCCCTGCATACCTATCGTCTGTAGAAACGCGCCACCCACTAGCGGTCCGATAACGCGCGCGAAATTGCTGGAGGCCATATCGACGCCGAACGCCGCGGACATGCGATCGGGCGGCACGGTATCGGCGATCATGGCGCGCCGTACTGGGAAATCGGTTGCCCACAACATCCCGCCGACTAACGCCCCTGCTGCGATGTGCCACAACTCGATGCGATCTGTCAGCACCAACAGCCCCAACGTCAGATACACCAGGGCTAATGTGATGTTCGCTGTTGCCAGCATCAAACGACGGTTCGCACGGTCGGCGATTGTACCAATGAATGCTCCCAGCAACAACCACGGCATCAGCCGTAAGAAGCCAATGAATCCAACGATGAAAGCCGATCCGGTCAGCTCGTAGACGTAAACACCGAGAGCAACGGTTTCGAGCCAGAACACAGTGCTTGCGGATACGCCAATGCTCCACAACCGCATGTAGTCGGCGTTGAGCAATATCTTGAAACGCGCGAGCGGGTTGCCAAGGCTGGCACGACGACGCACCGGGACCTTACGCACCGTGAGTCCGCGTCGACGCCGTGTATTCCGGGGAAGCGGTCGGTTTGTCAACTCGCGCCACCGCTCCCATTTAGATTCGGCGGCGTTTCACCCCGATGCTCGACACAGTCCAATCTCGCCGCGTCGCCACGAACGGAGAGCCCGGCGTGGTAGCGACCCATTCCGTCTGGCGGACCGTTCGGCATGACGATGCCGTTCCTAACCAACAAAACAATGGCCATGACGTGACCCCTGTATTTTCCGCGCCGTTACGCTGTCTTGGTTGTAGGCATCAAATATGTATTCACCCTTGCAACTCTAATTTCTCCGAAGCGATCTTGAATACGGATAGAATCGCGAATATGACGACCACCATCGCAGAACCAGTTGCAGTCCCGATTACCGCGCCGACTACTGGCGAGTTCAAGATCGAGCACGAGTTCACTCCTCAGGGCGACCAACCGGCCGCCATCGACCAGGTCGTCAGCGGCATCGCCGATCAAAATTTCAAGCACCAGACGCTGCTCGGTGTCACGGGGTCCGGCAAGACGTTCACGATGGCGAGCATTGTCGAGAAGGTGCAGCGTCCGACGCTGGTCATTGCTCACAACAAGACGCTCGCGGCGCAATTGGCGACTGAGTTTCAGACGTTCTTTCCTAACAACTCGGTGCAGTATTTCGTGTCGTACTACGACTACTACCAGCCGGAGGCCTACATACCTCGGTCGGACACCTATATCGAGAAAGAGACGGACATAAACGAGGAGATCGACCGTCTGCGCCACGCGGCTACTCGGTCGTTGATGACGCGGCGTGACACTTTGATAGTGGCTAGCGTCTCTTGCATCTATGGTTTGGGTTCGCCGCAGGAATACAACCAGATAACGTTGCGGCTGCGCGTCGGAGACGAACCGGGGCTGACGAGGGTCACGCGTCGGCTTGTCGGCATGTACTACGACCGCAACCTTATGGATCTGCGACGCGGAACTTTCCGAGTGCGCGGTGACAGCTTAGAGATAATGCCTGCGGACGAGGAGTTGGCCGTTCGCATTGAGTTCTTCGGTGATGAGATCGAGCGGATCACAATCATCGACCCACTGACCGGCGAGATACTCAACGAGGCCGAGGAGTACGACATCTACCCTGGCAAGCACTTCATCACGCCTGAGGAGGAGTTTGCCGATGCGTTGAAGGATATTCGGACGGAGTTGGAGCAGCAGCTGGAGCTGTTTAGGAACGAGGGGAAATTGCTGGAGGCGGAGCGGCTTGAGCAGCGGACGCTGTTCGATCTAGAGATGATGCACGAGACGGGGACATGTGCCGGCATCGAGAACTACTCGCGCCCGCTGGGTCGGCGACCGGCTGGGTCGGCGCCATGGACGTTGCTGGACTATTTCCCGGAAGACTATTTGCTGTTCATCGATGAGTCGCACATGACGCTTTCGCAGATTCGCGGGATGTACCACGGTGACTATGCCAGGAAGACGAACCTCGTTGAGTACGGTTTCCGGCTCCCTTCGGCGATCGACAACCGGCCGCTGACGTTCGAGGAGTTCGAGGATCGGGTCAACCAGGTCGTTTATGTCTCCGCCACGCCCGGGCCGTACGAGATGGCGCACGAAGAGCAGCGCGTCGAGCAGATCATTCGTCCGACGGGGTTAATCGATCCTGAGATTACGGTTTTACCCACCGAGAACCAGGTGGACGACCTAATTGAACGGATTCGGGCTACTACGGCCAAGCAACAGAGAGTGCTGGTAACTACGTTGACAAAACGTATGGCTGAGGATTTGGCCGATTATCTGCGGGAACTTGGGATACGGGTGCATTACCTGCACTCGGAGATCGATACGTTGGAGCGGACGGAGATTCTTCGGGATCTGCGGTTAGGCGTGTACGACGTTGTAGTGGGTATCAATCTGCTAAGGGAAGGGCTTGATCTGCCAGAGGTGTCGTTGGTAGCTATCTTGGATGCTGACAAAGAGGGTTATCTGCGTTCCGGTACGTCGCTAATACAGACGGTCGGTAGGGCAGCGCGGCACATTGAGGGGAAGGTGGTGATGTATGCGGACAGGTACACCGATTCGATGAAATTCGCGATTTCGGAGACCAATCGTCGTCGAATATTGCAGACTCAGCACAACCTTGATAATGACGTCACACCCTACAGCATCGTCAAAGACATCAAAGACATCAATGATCGTGTGCGGCGATCTGAACCAACCGTTTTGGCGGACCCAGGCGAACCATTCGGCGCTGAGACGGGCTTACCGAAGGATGAACTGACGCGTATCGTAAAGGACTTGGAACGGCAGATGAAGAGGGCGGCGCGGGAGTTGGAGTTTGAGACGGCGGCGCAGTTGCGGGATCAGGTGATGGATCTACGGAAGTTGCTCGCGGAGGCGGGGGATTGAGTGGTGCACTAGCCGCCAATCCGACCAGATTATCCGTGGCGTGCCGAAAGTTATCGATTGCGAACCGACCAACGACCTGTTCGGTACCAAGAGGGCGATAAATCTCAGTAGCCTCACGACGTTGAAACGACGATCAGTCGAGCCGCATCGAGGCGGTTCATTAAGCGATTGATCCGGAATTTGGTGATTTCGGCGGTCGTCGCTGCACCCGGAGGTGTCGCGGGAGGTTTACTGTGGGGGCGAACGTTCGCGCTAAAGGCAAGCGGAACCGGTAAAGTTCGTACCGTATGCGTCAGGACAATCCATTCACCGGCGATCAGATGATTGGATAAATCTGCACATCGCCGTCGGGCGCAAAGTCGATGCTGAGTTTGTGATCGCGTAGTAGCGCCGTGCCGATTGTTGGTTCGTCGCCGATTTGGTGGACCGGCACGTTAATGCTTTGCCGGCCCCAACTCACTTCACCCACGAAAATTCCGGCAGTTTCGGTGCCGGCGTTCGCGAGGATGACATCATCCGTGCCGAGGGGCGAGAGCCCGAGATGGTTGACAATTTCTGAAGGAACTGAAACGTACGCGTTGTATCCCGTATCGACTAACGCTTAAAGTCGAGCTTCACGACCAGACGGACCTCGTAGAAGCACCTCGGCGTAGGCATATAATCCGCCGCCTACTTCCTCAACAATGCCGATTTTCATCGACGAGGTCGGGTCGGAGCCGCTCCCATCCGAGTCGTAACTATCGAAATATGCCGAAGCGTGAAGGGTTCCGCGTTCGGGACCCTGTCTCTTAACCTTTGAATGCCCTCCAGCATGTCGTCGTGCAGCTCCCACTCGCCACTGTTCACGTCAATCGTCACAAACCGGTCTTTGTCCGCGTCAGACAACTGGTCTTTGATGCCGCCAAAATAGAAAGCCTTCGCGCGGCTGGCGATCGATTCGAGTTCTTCTTTGCTGCGTAACACGCCAATACGATCTTATATTGAGCGGTTAATGGTTAATGATTGTACAGTTTCCAATGGTGTAATGCCTGGACACGCAAGTCAAGCGCAGAACGGCGACGATGCGTCCGCACTATCCAACCTTAACTTCCGCTAGGCGGTCAGAGCGCGAGAATAGGTGTGCCTAGCCCGTATACTTAACGCAACAATTCTCGGCCTCACCTGAAGTCACCTAACTGCCATGTCACACATCAAATCCGGCATCTTCATCATGCCGTTCCACGACCCGGCTAAGCCGCTTGCTCAGTCTTACGACGAGGATATGGAGCTTGTCATCCGTGCCGATGAGCTTGGTTTCGACGAGTTCTGGATCGGCGAGCATCACACGATGGCGTTCGAGAATATCCCGATGCCGGAGATTTTCATCGCGGCGGCCATGCGTGAGACCGAGAACATCCGTATGGGGCCTGCGCCGGTCTGCATTCAGCAGCACCATCCTATGCACGTGGCAACTAGATTGGCGATGCTGGACAACCTGTGTAAAGGGCGTCTGAATCTCTGCTTCGGGCTCGGAAGCGTGGCGACAGATCTCGAGATACTCGGCATCGCGCGCGAGGATTCGCCGATGATGGTTGCTGAGGCGGTCGAGATGGTGCTGGAACTTTGGGCATCTGATGGTCCCGTGGAGCTCACCGGCAACTACTGGAACATCTCGATGAAGGAGCACATCGACGATGCGGTTGGGCTGGGGGTAATCCACAAGCCGTACCAAAAGCCGCACCCGCCGATCGCGATGCCAATAACGTCAATGAACTCCGGCACAGCAAAAGCGGCCGGTCGCAAGGGTTTCCAGCCTTTCGCTCACAGTTTGATCGCGAACAACGTTGTCGCCAACATCTGGGAAACCTACGAAACCGCGGCAGTCGAGGCGGGCAACGAAGCTGACCGCTCCGACTTCAAGATCGCCCGAGCCGTATTCCTTGCCGATACCACCAAGGAAGCGCAAAAGCTAGCCCGGAAGAACTCGGTGACCGGTGGCTTCCGATACATCTGCGATCTGCTCGACCGGTCCGGTAGGAGCCGGGGTATGTTCAAGCGGGACCAGGACACGCCGGATAGCGAAGTCGATGTCGACTACTGGATGCGGGAGCAGATCATCGCCGGAGATCCCGACTATGCTCTGGAGCGCATCCTCCAGATGACCGAAGAGACCGGCAAGTTCGGCACGCTCGTGATGATGGGATACGACTGGGACGACAAGGACTCATGGGTTAACAGCCTGGAACTCTTCGCGAACGAACTCATGCCCAAGGTCAATACCGCGTTGGGCGATTAAATCACCAACGCTTCTCTGAATTTCTTGGAACTTGCCGGGGGTTTGGTGCGTCAATGCCCTATGAGACGCATCAACTACTGGATTCAACATGCCCTTACGACTGCGTAGTCTAAACCCGCAATTCGTTTTATTGGCGTTGTTGCTAGCGATAGCCGTTTCGGCGTGCCAGTTGACTGACGGCATCGGCCCGACTTTCACGCCGACGCACACCGCTGGACCCGAAGACACGCCGACGCCGGTGTCAGAACGTCCACCGAAACCGTCACCCATCGCAACGTTGACGCCGATACCGACTGCGGCGGCGGCGGCGCCAACGCCAACAGTTACGCGTGAACCTGATCAATCGCCGAGTCCTAAACCCGAGACCTTGGTGCTCCCGACTTCGACGGCGACCGTCGTCGCAACGCCAACAGCGACCCCGACTAGAACTTCCACGCCGGAGCCGACATCGAGTCCGGTGCCTACCGCCGAGCCCACATCAACTCCGCTGCCGACAGCGACACCCGAACCGACGATCACTCCGACGCCAACCGTCACGCCGCAACCGACATTTATTCCCACACCAACATCTACACCGACGCCTACGCCTTTAGAGGTGAGTGCTGCGTTGTTGGATCAATCGGGAATCTGCAAAACACCCGGTCCTCCGATAACGTTCATTGCCCGCCCAGACTTCCCCGAGCGCGATTGGGCACCTCCTCCTTCATGGCGGGTTGCTGCTGCGGCAACTCACAACGCGGTGAATCTCGAATGGGACGTTCTAGATGAACCCGAAGTGACTGGATATCGGGCGTTCAGGTGGCAGGTCGACACTGACAAGATCGAAATTGTCGATCGCGATCCAACGGTCACGTCGTTCTTAGATACCGATGGCATTTTCCCGGAAACCGAGTACCGCTACTGGGTGTTCCCGATCAAATCTGGAATGCTAGGCAAACCTTCCGACCCTGTCGATGTGGTTACACCGGCATCGTACTTGCCGGCAATTCCCAGAGCGCTTCACGGGGTCGGCTCACCGAAATCCGTGGGCTTAGTGTGGACCCAACCTAAGGATGAAACGATAGAAAGCTTCACCGTGTTTCGGCGCGATTTTACGAGCAACACGAATTGGATGACCGTCACCAACGAAGTGCCATTAACTTCACGCGACGAACGACAGAAAACCAAAGGTTTCAACTACATCGACGGCGCAGGCCTCGTTCCGGGCAACGAGTACCACTACGCAGTGTGCGCCAACGCGCCCGCAGGCGTCGGCGCGGCGTCGGACATCGTCGCTGTCGAGATCCCTGGGTCCCTCGAAATCCCCGCGCCGGAGATCGTGCACGCCGAAGCAAAACACCGGACCATAACCCTGAAGTGGGACGCGGTGGAACACCCGGCGGTAACCGGCTACGAGGTTCTTCGCCGAGTGCCAAAGTCCGAAGATTATTACCGTGTGGTGCAGCGGACCGGCAGTCGCTTGTCAACCGCCGTCGTCGAAGCGTCGTACGTCGATCCACGGCCGACTGAGTACCGGTACAAAGTGCGCGCCTTCGTTGGAGCGTCGTACGTCGATCAACGACCGACTGACTCCCGGCACGGCCTGCGCGCCGTCACTCCGCTTTGGAAGGGTGAGGAGTCTGAAACGATTTCGGTAACTACAGTCGCCGCGCCAATCGTTCACACTAATCTGCCCCAGGTACCGACAAATCTGACGGCACGAGCAACACACAACTACGTGTCATTGGAATGGGACCCGGTGGCCGACCCGATGGTCACATCGTACCGACTCTTCAGGAAGGAAATCGGGGTAAACGAACGGTATCAAGTTCATGAACTCTGGAACTGGTTCAACCTCGACTCGGATCAATACAGGCCTGAATACACCACGGTTGACGGCACAGTCTGGGACGACCTGTACGAAGTGAAACCCGACACGGAATATGAGTACAGAGTCGCGGCGGTCAACCTGAATGGCGAAAGTGAGATGTCGGAGGTGGTGCGCGTGATCACAGAGGCTGTTGACGCCAGCGAGCGGCAAACACCGGTCACACCTTTCAACCTGCAAGCTGAACAGACGAAGCAAGGGGTCCAACTGTCTTGGCAGGTGCCTGATGATCCTACGATCACCGGTTTCGAAATCGTACAGTTGTGGGTCGATTTTGACTACGTTTCCCACGTCGTCAATGTAGTCGATGGCGCGGCAAACTCGTTCGCAGTGTCGGACCTCCGGGCAGGAGAGTACTACAGCTTCGAAATTATGGCTGCAAACGATATCGGTTTGGGCCACAAGTCCCAAAGGGTCCGCGTGCAAGCGCCTGAAGCCGACGCTGTGATCGAATCTGTCAAACTACGCCTACGTTTAGGTTCCATTGAACCGGATAAGTTCTACCTCAACCTGAGCCAGTTCAACGAAGGCCCTTGGGAATATCAGGTGACGCGCAACGAATACTCCTATGACGGTTTCGCAACCAATAAAGTGTCCTGGGAGAATGGATGGCAGGGACGCGACGATGAATCCATTTCACCGTCAACGTTGTATTGGTACGAATTCAGGGCGACGAACGGCGACTTGGAAAGTGAACCGTTATACGCAATTGTGGTCACGCCCGATAATCCGAGGCCCGATCCGCCAGCCGAAGTGTCCGTCGGCACGGATCATGATGCAGTCAATTTCGAGTGGAACCCTTCTGATGACCCATCGATCACCCACTACCACTTCAGGCGTTTCTCATCGTTTGACGGACGACAATGGGATGAATTCGTTGCCGAAGCCCCGGCCAACACGTATTCGGACCGAGACGTCCGCCCGGATGCCGACTACGGGTATACGATCTCCGCGGTCAATTCGGCGGGGCATAGCAGGCGAGTTGTCAACATCTTCGCCAGGACCCCGGTAACCCCTGGTCGTTCACTCGCGCCGACCAATCTGGGGCTGTACACCGACTACTCGAGTAGGACCTTGCATTGGGCAGCGGTCACAGACCTTAATGTGATCGATTATCAGGTAGTCCGTCGGACGGTTTCAGGAGACGGTGAAACGACCGAAAAGACATTCTCGGTTCGCAGCGATACGACCAGATGGGTGGATGAAGACATACGCGATCCTGACGCCGACTTCACGATCGGCGACCATGTCTACGCCGTGCTGTCCATCAATGAGAACGGTGCAGGAGAACGGTCACCTTGGACGACGGCGGATTCCTACTACTACCCGAAGGTTCCGCAACCGCGTTTCGTTTCGGCGGACGCGACGTATGATCGTGTCTTCCTGCGATGGGAACTGTCTTGCGACAGCACGTTCCTTCCAGAAGAACTTGACACGGGTGAAACCGTCTTCGACAAAGATGGGCCTAAGATTTCAAGCTTCGGGATCTGGCGCGCTCGATTGGAAGGGATAGAAGAGCGTCGGTTCTTGGTTGATACGGTGCCGTGCGGCAAGAACGAATACGTTGATGAATACCGGATCGAACCAGATGTCGCCTATCGGTACGGCATCTCCGCCAAGATCGGCGACAGGTCCAGCTATTATGGTCCCGCCGAGTTGGAGGTTCGTACCGGTATCCCAGGTCCTTTACCTGGGCCGACCGGCGAGTACAAGATACTCGAAGGTCCGGTCGAGATCTATATCGGTCTGGCAGACCTCTTCGAGGTGCCTGTCAAGGGATATCGATTTCATCGAACTTTGATCGAACCCGACGGCACGACGTTCACGGAGACGTTCTATTCGGACGGCGATCCAGGTTACTGGCTCGACTTGACGGCACTTCCGGGCAATACCTACCTCTACACGTTGGCTGCATTCAACGCATCGGGTATCGGAGAACCAAGAGGATTGGGATCAGTTACGGTTCCGGAACCTTTCGACCCGATACCTGAACAGGATGTCGTGCAGGTAGTGCCAACCAACGGGAACATCGTAGTTCGGTGGTCGCCGCCAGAAGATATCGACGTGTTGTATTACAAGATTCTTCGCAAGTTCGAAAACATCGACGGTTCGGTCGAATGGAAGGCGGTTGCCTTTGACCCTGATGCGACGATTTGGGTTGACAAACCGGTAGCCGAGGCCGGTTACGGCTATTACGTATGGGCTGCAGATGGATCAGGCAAGGTCAGGCGCCCATCATCGTTGGAGATCTTCGCCGGTCCTGCACCCCCGCCGAAGCCTAGGAATCTACAACTTGCATCCACACACAATTCAGTCACGCTGACGTGGGATGAGCAAGACTCAGAATGGATTACCGGTTATGAAATCTACAGCTCCAATCCACCTTACCAGTGGGGCACCCTCGAAACAATTTCAACATCGGACTCCTATGTGCACACGGATCTGAAACCTTCAAACAATTACAACTACAAGATCCGGGCGATCACTCCAGTGGGGCCCAGCAGGTGGTCGGATTTGAAACGGACATACACCTTGCCCGAGCCGTGAGAACCGAAGGCCCAATGGATTTCGTTGCCACGCGATTGGCATCGGACCCGTTCACGCGGCATCAATGTCAGTTTGTGAGAAATCGTTGCCTTTGAAGAGTAAGGGCTCGCCAGACGTTTTGGCAAGGGCGTAGGAAAAGCAGTCGCCGAAGTTAAGGCGTGCTGGGTGGTTCCCTTTGCCGAATCGGCGCCATGCTTGGCGGGCGGCATCCGTTTGGTCAACCGTGACCGGAACCAATTCGATTTCATATGTTTCCAAAAGGGCATCGAGATCGGAGCTGCCCGATGATCCCACTCGGCCCTCGACGACCATAGTCGACTCGAGCAAGCTAGCCACGGACATACGGCGTGGCCAGGCATCAGCGATTTTGACTGCAAAATGGACGCCATCGCCTTCCCGCAAAAGGATCGCCACCACCACCGAAGAGTCGATGATCATATAGGTTCGCCAAATTCGCCGTACATTTCTTCAACTATCTCCGCGGAGGTTGGGCCGGGACCCATTTTGGCGGCACACCGTTTAGCGATTGCTCGTATATCGCGGAGCAACGCGTCGCGTTCGCGTTCGCGTTTTACTTGGTCGATTCGTTCTCGCAAAGCGATTGTGATCGCGCCGGTCATCGTGTCGTCGGTAAGTACGGCTAGTTCGCGGGCGAGGTCACAAGTTTCTTCGTTTTTGATGTTTAAGGCCATAGAGACTTGAGGGTAGACGATGTGTGGATGTTTCTACCTTAACGCCTCACGCGTAGCGTATGGAGACGGACCGGCGAGAAGATTGGGTTCGATGAGAGGCGACTTCGTGCCCGCAGGCGCGCCGGCAAAATGCATCGGTTTGCTACCACGTGAACGATTCGTAGACGATGACGTAGCCTTCTTGGATCGCGTCGAGTGCTTCGGCGAGATACCGTGAATCGATGCCCAATTCTTCCGCATCGTTAATCAGTTTCGTAAGTTTAGGCAGGTCCAAAATTGCCGCGCGGTACAGAGCGGGTTCTTGCAAGTCGAGATAGTAGCAACAAATTCCGCGCACCGAGTTGGCACCGGCATTTTGGTCGATCCACGTCTCCAGCGCCTGATTGTTGAGCCATAAGCCGATGAAATTGTTGTACTGCAACCTAAATTGATCGGGAATGTTGTTGCGATTTCGGAACTTCGTCGCTTGGATCATCACTTCATCAATTGAAATCGGCACTTCAGAACCGTCATACCGCCGAACTGCGACCATATTTCGCAGCGTCGCGCGGAGCTCCGAGCCAGCGATGGATTGAGCCGGGTTGGTCTGAATTGCAAGCGCCAATTCCTCGGCTGCCACTGCTCGTGCGGTTGCTTCTACGTTTGGCAATTCCACTGGAGCTGGTAAGGATTCCAGAACTACTGTACGAGCAGTTGCTTCTATGTTCGGCGATTCCTCTGGTGCTGGCAATGATTCTAGGACTACTGCACGAGCAGTTGCTTCAGCGTTCGGAACATTAACCGGTGCCGGCAATGAACGTTCTACAACCGAACGGGCCGTCGCCTCGACTTCGGGTATGATCACTTGATCCGGCAACGACTCTTGGACCACTGCTCGAGCGGTTGCTTCAGCGTCCGGAACTACGATCGGTGCTGGCAAGTATTCTTTGACTACAGCTCGGACTGTCGCCTCGACGTCGGGTCTAGGGTCCGGTGTAGGCAGTACCTGCTTGACAGCATCTCGGACCGTTGCCGCTAGATCTGGTGTAGGTTCTGGATCTGCTTGCACACATGCTGAAACCGCCGCAATCGCGACGAACAGCAACAATCCTGGGATGATCGCTTTCATTTCAAATCGCGAATCGCGTTGCTCCTCAGATCGCGTCCTCATCCGCCGCTATTTGTGCCAGATCGGCGCGGCTATAAGAGCCTAGCGACCTGAAGTTGAACTCGGTGTAGTTTTTTAGCCATTGCATCGAAATTTTGACGGCATCTTGGTAACGTTGCATGGCTGCTGAGGGTGCGTTCGGACCCATTAAGCGAATGATGTCTTCGCCTTCGTCGGTCATGATCGACTTCAGGAGTGGAAGATTGTGCGTCGTGCCTGTGTCTTCGGCTTGTGCTTCGTGGATCACACGCTGAGCCATCTGGGCGACCGATATTCGAGCCGTCGCGAGGTCTTCCATGAGCGCAGGACGGCGTCCTTGCCGTCCTGCTAAACGGTCAATGCCTTTGGCGCCTCGTCCTCCGAGCCAGCCCTCGACGTATTCGATCAATGTCCGTGCGTTCTGGCGCGTCCCTTCTTGAGTTATCGGACCTGCTGGCGTCTCGATTTTGACTGGGTAGTTGTCGGGAACCGCCATATCTGGGGACGGTTCCCAACCGCTGTTGCGGAGTTCTTTGAAGGGATCACCGGCGGACTTCATGTGGTAGATGTGGGCGACCCAACCTCGGAGGAATCCTTGCTGGGCTTCCCATGTCTTGTCGCCGTGCACGGTCGCGGCGGCCTCTTCATTGACCTCTTGGTCTCGATGGGGCAGGGCGGTAGCCATTCCGCCGATGGGAACCGCGTCGTGCTTCATGCATACCGCGACTAGTCGGCGGAAGATGTTGGCGATGAATGGCGTAGTTGGAACCGCGACACCGAATCTGTCGGGCCAGAGGCTCGATCTGTCCGCCATCACATATTCGAGCAATGAAGCCTTAAGGTCCCAACGGGCGGCGTTCAATCCCGCCGCATAGGGGCCCAGCGCGTGCAGGCTCTCCTCCATAGTCCACACGAGCGGTAGAGATTCGACGAGCAATATGCCTCGTATCGTGGCATCTTTGAGGCCTGAAACCCGGTTCTGGATCGAGGCGAACAGGTCTCGGTAGAGCGCCGCCTCTTCCGGCGACTCGGTCTTCGGCAGGTAGAAGTAGATTCCTTGAGCACGTTCGGTTTGCGCTTGTCCTGCGTGGTAGAGAGTGAGAGCGGAGCCAAGTATCGTGGCTGAGACTGGCGAGTCGTCGACGGTCAGATCGGGTTCGTCCAAGTGTAGCCCGCGCTCGCGATGCATGAAGAAGGGGATCTCGCCTTCTTGGATCGAGTAGTGCCGGTCTCTCGCTTCGTTGTAGAAGGTCAGGGAACGATCGACCGCGCCTTTTCGGTTACGAGCTGCCAGCAATGTGTCGTCCAACATGTGGCTCGCAGAGTCCTCGTCGTCATCGAGGTCGCCTTCGGCACGTTCACCATCGGGCCCCGGATTGAGCGCGTTGATGAACATCGATGTCATGTGTGCAGGGCCGGAGATCTCGATGCCGGGGTTCCACAACTCGCCCGGCATGTCGGGAACCGACCAATCAGATGTCGTCGCCTCGCTAGGTGCGAGGTGGCCGGGTTGAACCCCTCGGTGCACTGCGGCGTTGATGCTGTCAATACGAGCTTCGCGTAGTCCCGAGATTCGCGTCCCGAATTCGTCTTGGAGCGAAGCGACTAGGCCCTTAACATCGTCGTTGAGGATGTCGTCCCAATTTCCAGCAGCGTTAGATTGAACCCTATCTGCGTCAGCCATATTCCCCTCAGTCGGCACCACAGCCGAGATACGTATCGTGATTCAAGCGAATCAACATCATATAACGTGACACGGCATATCACTTTTTTGCGGCGACCGGCGTGAAACGTTGCCGATCCTCCCAGCACAAAATTAAAACGGCCCCGCGTGGTTGTCACGCGGGGCCGTTTCGTTGCTGCAGACCGTTGCCCGAGGTGTCGGGCAGCGACGTCAGTTGAGGTGTTCCTTCATCTCCAAGACTGCGCGGCTGCGCTGGAGCGTCTTGAGCGCGGTGCGCTCGATCTGTCGGATGCGCTCGCGGGTCAGTGCCATCTTGGAACCGATTTCTTCGAGCGTGTACTCCTTGCCGTCCTTCAATCCGAAGCGGAGGACAAGCACTTCTCGATCTCGCTCCTCAAGTTCGTTGAGGATGTTTGAGATGTCGTTGCTCAAGAGCCGCTGAGCGGTTTCCTCCGGCGGCGCCAAAGCGTCGCGGTCGGGGAGTAGGTCTCCGAGCTCGTTGTCGCCGTCTTCGCCGACAGGCGTTTCGAGCGACATCGGCTCTTGGCCGTTCTTCAGAACGTCGGTAACCTTTTCAACGGTCATCTCGACCCGTCCGGCGATCTCTTCGATCGTCGGCTTGCGGTCGTACTCCTGCGCGAGTTCGCGGGAGGCGCGTCGCACCTTGTTCAACGCTTCGTACATGTGCACCGGGATGCGTACGGTTCGCGACTGGTCAGCGATCGCACGCGTGACACCTTGACGGATCCACCACGTGGCATACGTGCTGAACTTGAATCCTTTGCGGTAGTCGAACTTGTCGATGGCGCGCATCAGGCCGATATTGCCTTCTTGGATCAGGTCCTCGAAGGTCAATCCACGGTTGGTGTACTTCTTCGCCACGCTCACCACCAACCGCAAGTTCGCCTTGCCGAGGTGGTCGCGAGATCGGTCGCCGTCATTGCGGATAGAAGCGAGTTGCGACTCGAGTATCGAACGCGCTTCGGCCAAGTAAGACTCGTGCCACGGCTCGATACCTTCTTCAACCGCCAAGTCTTCGATATTGAGTTCCGGAGGCATGACCAAGCCTAGGTCGTGCGGGAGCAAACTCGAAAGTATCGCGAGTTCGCGGACCAACAGGCTGGCCTTGTCGAGTCGCCGCTTGGCGCGGGCATCCTTAGTGTTGAGTTTCTGAGCTTTCTTGCCGCGACCCTTCTGCGCCGTCTCGTCGAAGACGCCGAAGCGGTCCATCAGGTTGGTGTTTTCGTAGATTTCGAGGGTGTCGGTGAGATAGCGCAGGAGCAACTCGTAGGGCGGGAGTTTGGTAAGGTCCTTTACCTGCGTGTCACGCGCCGCGTTAATCATTGCGCGATATTCAAAATCGGTTAACAACTGCTCGAGCGTAACCGGCTTGGGCTTCGCCATGTAGGTGGCGATCTGGTCGGCGATTGGTGCGAGCCTGCTCAACCTGCGAAGTGCGACTGCAACTACATCGGCAGCGTCTACAAGCGAAGGGTTGTCTGGTAATTGATCTCGGTTACGCGGATACTCCTTGAAGCCATAAACCGTCTGCAGAGTGCCGCGGATACCCCATTGGATCCGTTCGAGCCAATTTGCAGATTCGACGCGCTGAGAGAGCATCCCCTCGTCGGCCTTGCTCAAAAGCTGCACGTCTCCGATCTCTCGGAGATACATGCGAACATTGTCATCCGTCGAAGAATCGTCCGTAGCGGCGGCCGCCGGGTTGATGTCCGGCCCTTCCTCGCGTGCTGCCTCCCACACTTCCAACTCGGTCGAACCAGTTGCGGCCTTCATGGAAGTGGGGCCTTCATCGGCGTCATCCGTCGATAGATCAGCGAAGTTGAACGTCCTGCCGTCTCCACTTTCGGACATCACGGCGGAACCGGTTTCGTTTGTGGTCGACTCCGCATCATCGTCGGATGTGTCGTCAACTTGGGTGTTGGTTATTGTCACCAATTGTCAGGGTCCCTTTCGCTGTTTTAGATCGTCTGTCTGTTCAGTTAAATTCGTAATCCGAAGGATTTTCGCATTTGCCATTAGTGGCGGGATAGGCTATTATTCGGTGAAACGCGCCGGAAGTTGGACTTAGTTGACGGTCGAGCGGGTCGATTAGACGCGAGTATTGGGGCTTCCGCCACCAACTCCGAAGGTCGCACTTCGCCCATTTTCTCGGTTTGCAGGTACCCTCATCTAGGTATTACGACGCGTGTTTCCGCGAAGTTTCGTTTTTTACTTAGAATTTGCCGCGCACGAGTCCGCGATGTGGCTAGGAAACATTACGAGCACGGAAGTTTTAAGTTTAGCACGATTTGATATTTCGCGTGTTTTTCGTCATCGCACGCGAATCGAGGCGAGAGGTCTAACCGCGCGTCAAACAGGTCACCCGTTTTTGGTGGCGATAAGCGGGGCTTTTCTCTGCCGACTTACGTGGCGCAACCAATCAGTCCCAGTTGATCACGAATTTGCCTGGCGCCCCGGCCTCAAACCGTGTGTAGGCGGCCGGCGCGTCCTCGATACCGCATCTGCCCGCGATGAGCGAACCTAACGGAACGTTTCGCCGTGCTGTGAATCGTGCAGCCTCTTCCAGTCCGTGCGTGCTGAACGTCCACGAACCCACGAGTGTCAGGTGTCGGTGGATGATGTCGGGGCTCGGTTCCACATGGAAATCCCCGCCCTCACCGACGAAGCAGCAACGACCGAAGATCTTGGTAGATTGGACAGCCGCTAATCGGGTTGCATGGATTCCAATAGCCTCAAGCGTCGCATCGGCCCCTTCACCGTGGGTGAGATCCAATATCTGTTCGACCGCCGAACCGTCGCTGTTATCGACGACGGCCCACGCGCCGGCCGCCTTGGCCATCTCCAAACGCTCTCCAGAGATATCGACGGATATCACACGCGCTCCCATCTCGGCCGCGAACATTACGCCCGCAAGTCCAACCGGTCCGGCACCAAATATCGCGATCGTATCGAGTCCGGAGAGTTGCAGCTTCTTCAAACCGTGGAATGCGGTGCTCGCGCCACATGCTAAATACGCACCAACCTCGTAGCTCAATTCATCGGGCAGTGTGAGGCAAGTAGATGCGTGGGCGATCATGTAGTCGCCATGGCCCCCATGCCTCGTGCCGCCATGTATCATGCGACCCGGCCACTTGCATAGCTGCGACCATCCTGATCTGCAACGCTCGCATTTCTTGCATCCCTCATAGTGATGCTGGAGGATGCGATCTCCGACATTCAAATCCTCAACACCTTCACCCACCACGGCGACTTCGCCGCACGGTTCATGCCCTGGTCTAACGGGATCGCCCTCGGCCACTTCCGGATGTAGCGGCACTCGGTAGCGATGAAGGTCGGAGCCGCACATCCCCGACGAACGCATCTTCAACAACACGTAGCCTGGCGCTGGTTCTTCATCCGGGTAGTCGATCACCTCTGCTCGGTGCTCGCCAAGAAACCTGATGCCACGCATAGCTACGCCTCCGTAAATCGATGTCGGCCCCTAAAAACGAGTGGGCGCGAACTCGGATCGGTGTCGATGCGTGAAGTCTATCTCGCAAATTACACTTGGCACACGTTTGCAAATAAAATGCGTTGATGTTGGCAGAGCAGATCGGAGAAAGTCGCACATGACAGCAACCACCACGCGCTTCAGTTACGAGGGCCTATTTTCGGAGAGGTCGCAAGACACACCCATCAACAGTGTGGCCCACGCGGAGTACGACTTTGCGGTCGCGTACCCAGCGCCAGAAACGTCACCGATGGACGGACTGGTCAATGCGTTGCAGACCGCCATGGACTCGCGCGGCGACGAAATCGCACGTCACATGGCGTACTACCCGCAACCGGCTGGTTCGCCCGAACTGCGTGAATACGCGGCTTGGAAACTCGAATACGACCGCGGATTCAAGGTCGACACCGACGACATCTTGCTGACCGCTGGCTCAGGCGAAGCCATTGGGCTCGCGATTCAGGCACTCACTAACCCCGGTGACACGGCGATCACCGAGCACTACGTTTACAGCGGTACACTCGGTCAACTGCAACGCTTTGGCAACACTGTGTACGGATCCGAGACGGACGATGACGGGTTGGTGCCCGAAGCTCTAGACGAGTTAATCACCAAGCTATCGGACAAGGGCAATAAGCCCAAGATGATTTACACGATCGCCGAGCATCAGAACCCGATGGGTCCGACATTGCCGCTGGAGCGACGCGAGGCAATCCTCGAGATCGCGCATCGGCACGGCGTTCCGATCCTCGAAGACGAATGCTACGTCGACCTCCGCTTCGCAGGCGAGATGCAGCCGGCGTTCCGTACGCTGGACGACTCCGGCATCGTCATCCACGTCGCATCGTTCTCCAAACTGCTCGCGCCCGGTCTGCGCATGGGCTACATAACCGCCGCGCCTGAGGTGTTGCGGCGCGCGATGAGTTGCAAAGTCGGTTCCGGGCCTAATCAGTTCGCAAGTTACGCAATCGAAGGGTTCCTGCGAAGCAGCCTCGACGAGCACCGCGAACGTTTCAACCCGCTGTTGAAGCAGAAGTGCGACGCGATGGACCTTTCGCTGAGCGACCACTTCTCTGAAGCGGGCGCAACTTGGTCGAAACCCGAGGGCGGCTGCTATACCTGGCTCACGATGCCCGAAGGCACCGACATCACTTCACCACGCGACGAGATCTTCGCCGAGGGCGTCGGATACAACGGCGGCGTCGGCTTTGCACCTAACGGCGACGGTCAGAACTGCGCCCGCCTGTGCTTCGCATTCGAAACCCCCGAAAAGTGCTACGACGGCATCGAGAAGCTCGCCGGACTCTTCAAGAAGCGCGGGTTGATGTAGGGCAGGTTTGAAACGTTCCCCTACCGGTTGGCAGAGGTAGCGTGGGAGCCTTCAAGCAGCACGTCTTCGTCGGTGTACTGAACGACCGTCCTTGGAAGCAGTGGACTGCGGGATGAGTCTGCTAAAGTTCGGATGAAATGACGGGTTCGGGATCATCGACCAGGGGCGGGTCGACCTGAGCCGCGGGACGGGCCCGTTTGAACCAATCGCCATCCAGTTCGAACGTGTCAGGGTCGGAAGCGATGCCAGCATCGATCGCCGCGTCTTCTCCGTGTCGGTCGGCGATCTCGGCGAACGTCATATCATTTGATTCTTTGGATTCGGGCATAGCGCCTTCCCTCACGCCGATTGGCTTTACGAAGACTAATTTTACGTCGGTTCATTCCCCTGCGAGTGTAAACCGCCACATGCAACCGTCCTCTAACGAGCCCCAAGGCGACGAACCTTCGCTCCCCAGCCCTGACGTCAGGAGTAATTAGGGCAGATTCCCAACGGAAGTTTTCGATTGCGGCAAAGTCAACACCGTGCTTGGCCACGTTGCCGTGCCTTTTTTCATCATCCCATTCATATCGCATCGCCCTATCGTATGGCGGGCAAATTTCATCGGCAAAGGGAACGGCATCGAAAAGCTGGCCGGTCTGTTCAAGAAGCGCGGGTTGATGTAGACGCGTGACCTATCCCGCGTGAAAACCCTCGAGCAGCGCCACTTCGATGGCGTTGCCGATATACATCGGTGTCCGGTGATGCAGTTGGTCCGGCATCAGATCTCGGATCGGCGTCGTTCCGTCGCTCGCTGCGCCACCGGCTTGTTCGGCGACGAACGCCAGAGGCGCGCATTCGAAAAGCAACCTTAATTTGCCACTCGGACTGCTCTTGTCTCCGGGGTAGGCGTAGATTCCACCCTTCATGAGATTACGGTGGAAGTCGGCAACGAGAGCGCCGATGTAACGTCCGGAGTAACCCTCGGATTTAACGTGATCAACCCAATTGAGGTCAGGATCGTTCCACTTTCCTGAATTTCCCTCGTTCGCCGAATAAACGTGGGACGAGCCGTGTGACCGAACGTTTTCATCCGTCAACAGATAGTCGCCAAGTGACGGGTCCAGCGTGAAGAAGTGCACGCCGTCGCCCGAGGTGTAGGCGAAGATCGTCGAAGAGCCGTAGAGGACGTATCCCGCCGCCAACATCTCGTTTCCCGGCCTCAAGATATCGACATCACCCGCAGGGACACCTTCACTGAGCCTTCTGTATATTCCGAAGATTGTCCCAATCGGCGCCGCGACGTCGATGTTGCTTGAACCGTCGACGGGATCGAAGACGACGACGTACTCGCCAGAGTTGGCTGCGTCGCCGCAGTCAATCATCCCAGCATTCTCCTCGGAACTCATCGCGCACACGAGCCCGGTAGACAACAGAGCGTCTACGACAACGTTATCGCCGATGACGTCGAGTTTCTGCTGCTCGTCGCCCGTGACGTTTGCGGAGCCGGCGGAGCCGAAGAAATCTCGCAATGCAGCGCGATTTATCTCGGACGAGATGAACTTGCCAGCAGAGCCGATAGCGTTCAAAAGAATCGCCAGATCGGAAGGATCGGCGAACTCATCGTTAGAGCTATCCATGGCGTATTGGAAGAGATTGGGAGGTGTGACTGGCATCGTTCGCAAACCCAGAATTTGTGCGTATCAACGGTTCGTTGGTGCCTGCATTATATGCCTCGATAACCTTGTCCATTGCTCCTCGATTGCCAACTAAACTCGGCTCATGCCGTATCATTGCCAACATGCCGAAACGGCATTGAATTCAACCTGAACTAGGCGTATCAGACGGACAGGTGAGCACTGAATCGGAGGGTTTTCGACTATGGGTAACGAGCTTCATTCCATCGCCAAAGCCATGGTCGCGCGAGGTAAGGGCATCCTCGCCGCAGACGAATCTACTGGCACTATCGGACGTCGATTGGCGTCTATCAATGTGGCCAACGAAGAACCTAACCGCAGGGCATGGCGCCAATTGCTGTTAACGACGGAGGGGTACGGTGAGTACATCAGTGGCGTCATCCTTTACGACGAAACTCTCCGACAATCCTCCGAAGACGAAGTACCGTTTGTGGAGCTGTTGCAGAACGAGGGAGTTATTCCGGGCATAAAGGTCGACCAGTCGACCAACCCGCTCGCCGGAGCTCCTGGTGAACTTACGACGGACGGCCTCGACGGTCTGCGAGATCGTCTCAACGAGTATTACGAACTCGGGGCACGATTCACTAAGTGGCGTGCTGTGATCACCATCGGCGACCACATACCTTCTGACTATTGCATAAACGTCAACGCACACGCGCTCGGGCGTTTCGCCGCTTTGTCGCAAGAAGCCGGCCTCGTGCCCATCGTAGAACCCGAAGTGCTTATGGACGGCGACCACTCAATCGAGATGTGCGAATGGGCTACTGAGCGCACCCTCAACAAAACTTTCGCTGAGCTAAAAGAGCAGCGAATCGATCTAGAAGGCATGGTTTTGAAACCGAACATGGTTTTGAGTGGCGCCGATGCTGAAAAGCGCGCCGATGCTGAAGAGGTAGCCCGTGCCACCGTCGACTGCTTCCGTCGGACTATCCCGGCCGCAGTGCCCGGCATCGCGTTCTTGTCGGGTGGGCAGGGCGACGAAGAGGCGACCATCAACTTGGACGCGATCAACAAACTCGCCAATTCAGAAGGCGCGCCTTGGGAACTCTCCTTCTCGTACGGTCGTGGACTGCAAGCTACTCCGCTCAGCACATGGTCCGGCAACCCTGACAACGTGCCAGCGGCACAACAGGCGTTCATGGAGCGTTCAATCGCCACCGCCGCCGCTCGTGAAGGCAACTACGCCTAATCATGCAAGACCTGGCATCAACTCTTGTCGCTGCGCGGCACAGCGACATAATCGCAACGCGCCGATTTCTGCACGCCTGCCCTGAACAGGGTTTCCACGAAAAGGAAACTTCCGCTTATATCGCAGGTCGCTTGCGAAAAGCCGGCCTCGAAGTCCACGACGGACTTGGCGAGACCGGTATCGTCGCTAGGTTGAAGGGTGGCAAGCCGGGCAGAACCCTGGCGATTCGTGCCGACATCGACGCGTTGCCGATCGACGAGTTGACCGGCCTCGACTTCGCCTCGACTAACGGCCGGATGCATGCCTGTGGGCACGACGGTCACATTACGATGGCACTGACCGCCGCCGAGATCCTCGCCGCGAACCGCGAAGACATCGCAGGAAACGTGTCGTTCATATTCCAGCCCTCCGAGGAGATTGCTCAAGGCGCTTTAGCGATGATCGCCGACGGTGCGATGGAGATCGCCGACCCCGATGTGGTTATCGGAACGCACCTTTGGAATCAGATGCCGATGGGTTACGTCGGTGTCAATCAAGCCACAGTGTTCGCTGCCGCCGACATGTTTAAGATCACCGTCCGCGGACATGGCGGTCACGGTGCGATGCCGCACTTGACTGTAGATCCCGTGATCGCGGCCGCCAATATCATCAACGCCTGTCAGACGGTGGTTGCCCGTGAGATTTCACCCCAAGCGATGGGTGTCGTCACTTTCGGCAGCATTCACGGCGGGTCGGCAGGCAATGTAATCGCTGATGAAATTGAGGTACTCGGAACAATACGAGCATACACACCTGACATTTACCAAGTTATCTCGGAGGCCGTCCCTAGGATCGTGAGCAATGTTGCATCAGCATTGCGTTGCGAAGCCACATTTGCTCGACTTGCGGGTTCACCAGCGGTGATCAACAATCCGGACGTCGCCAATTGGGTATCCGGTCTTGCGATGCAGACGATCGGCGAAGATTCCGTGGGCGAGTACGAACCGATATCGGTCGGCGACGACATGGGTGAATTCATGAACCGTGTGCCCGGAACTTACTTCATACTCGGCGCGTCGAAAGAGGGCACCGAAGGTCACCACAACGCCCGGTTCGACTTCGATGAAGCTTGTTTGCCGATCGGGGCGGAGATATTTGTGAGGGCGGCGTTGGATATTGAAGGGATGCCGTCGTAGGATGATCAGAACAACTGTCCTCTTCACGGCCTTGTAACCGAGTTTGTCGAGCCGACGTTGTGCGGTTCGTACCTCTGCTTCTGTAAACAGAGAACTGTTCTGGTCCACGAGAATTGATTTCCGGTGCCTCGACGGTCAAATCGAGCCTGCCAGACACTCCCAAAGTCGCGTGAATCCTGATTGGGGGTCAATGGTCGACAGACAACAGATACTTTGCGGTCTGCAACGCGCCCCGATCGCATTCACCAACTGAATGAAATAGGACGCTCATAACGACACTCCGACAAAGCACGTTGATAAACCTCATGCATTTTCGCGTCGAATTCTTGAATCCAAAAGATCGCGTCCTCGCGCTGATCCGCGGGTTTTGCATCGTCAACTGGCGATCTTCGGTCGCCATGACCGACTCAATAAACCGGCGCCGCACCCCCGTCGACGTTAACCGCCGCGCCGGAGACGTAGCTTGCTGCGGGAGAACATAGGAAGGCGATAACGTCGCCCGCCTCTTGCGCTTCACCGATCCGACCTAGCGGCACGCCAGCACCGAACGTCGCCCAGTGGTCATCCAGTGAGTAAGACGGGTCCGCAGCGTTTGCGGCTTCCCAGCGTACTCGGTGCTGCCGACTCTTAAGGACGCCTACACAGACGGTGTTGACGCGGATGCCGTAGTCGCCGAACTCTTTCGACCACGCTTTGGTCAGAGATATGCCTGCTGCGCGGGACAGTGATGTTGGTTGACTTGAGCCGGCCGCGGCCTTTCCGCCAGGAGTGGTCGTGTTGCAGATTGCGCCGCAGTCGGATTTTTTCAAAAAGGGCAGGGCGTAACGAGTCATGTAGATGGCGCCTTTGACCTTTAGCGAGAAGTCGATGTCGAGTTGCTCGTTAGTCATGTCCTCAAATTTCGAGGCTGACGACGTTCCTGCGTTGTTTACGAGGATGTCGATGCCGCCCAGTTTGTCGGCGGCCATCTCAACCGCCCTCTTAACCGCATCTTCGTTCGAAACGTCCGCTGGAGCCGCAATCACGGTACTCCCTGTCTCGCCGCCGATCTCTGCTGCAACCCCCTCTAAGTCGGATGCAGTGCGTGAAACAAGCGCGACACTCGCACCCTCCGCTGCCAATCGGTAAGCAGCAGCTTTGCCGATGCCGTCGCTTGCGCCAGTGACTATCGCAACTTTCCCTGCTAATCCAAGATCCATATCGTCGATTCCTTTCTTTATTCCGGACCGTATCGGCCCGTGCCGTCGGCAAGTTCTTTAGCCTAAATTGAAAGTGCCATCCTCGTGGCTCAATACACTGGCGCCGCACCGCCATCTATATTCAACGCCGTCCCGGACACGTAACTAGCCGCAGGGGAGCACAGGAAAGCGATCACATCTCCTGCTTCTTCGGACTCGCCGACACGACCTAGCGGTATGCCCGGTCCATACGACGCCCAGTGATCATCCAAGGAATATGACGGGTCCTTGGCGTGAGCGACCTCCCAGTGTCGGCGATTCTGTCGACTTTTTATGGATCCTATGCAAACTGTGTTGACGCGCACACCATACTCTCCGAACTCTTTCGACCACGCCTTCGTTAGCGAGATACCGGCAGCGCGGGAAAGGGAAGTCGGTTGGGCACCGCCCGGTGCGGCTTTACCTGCCGCCGTGGTTATGTTGCAGATCGCACCGCAATCGGATTGTTTGAGATAGGGCAGAGCGTAGCGCGTCATGAATATGGCGCCTTTTACCTTGACCCCAAAATCGTTGTCGACAAGTTCGTTGGTCATGTTTTCAAAGCGATTGGCGTTTCCTTGACCCGCGTTGTTGACCAGAATGTCGATGCCACCGAGTTCGTTTGCTACCTTGCCAACCGCAGTCTCTACAGCTTGTTCGTCGGCCACATCGGCCGACACCGGGACTACTTTGCTCCCGGTCGCCCCGCTGATCTCCGCGGCGACCGCTTCCAGGTCGGATAGGGTGCGTGCGAGGATGGCGACGCTCGCGCCCTCCGCCGCGAAACGCGCCGCTGCGGCCTTGCCGATGCCGTCGCTGGCACCCGTTACGATTGCAACTTTTCCTGCTAGTCCAAGATCCATGTCGACGTTTCCTTTCTCAATTCGATGTCTCGTCGAATTGCGCCGCTGAGGTTTACATTTGCCCAAGTAGCCGTTATACATTATCGTGAAATCTCACGTATGCAAACTTCGCTGACGAGGATGAGCAAATTGACGAGCAACCAACCATCAAACGGGGAAACAACTGGCGGAAACCTTTCAAGGTTGGGTTCCCAACCTATCCCGCGCCGCGTGATTTTGGGACCCGGCCCAAGCTCGGCCAGTCCACGCGTGTTAAGGGCGATGTCACAACCCATAATCGGGTACCTCGACCCGGCGTATTTCGACATCCTTGATGAAGTAGCGTCGATGCTCGCGCAGGCCTTCATCACGAAACAGACCACCATGGCAGTTGCGGGCGCTGGTTCAGCAGGAATGGAAGCGGGACTCTCTAGTCTGCTTGAACGCGGCGACAAGGCGATCATCTGCGTCAACGGCTTTTTCTGCGAGCGTCAGATTCTTATGTGCGAGCGTCTGGGCATCGAAGTCGTGAGAGTGGACGCTCGGTACGGCAAGCCGATAGACCCTCAACTGCTTGAAGACGCTCTAAAAGCGAACCCTGATGTCAAGCTGGTATCAGCAATTCACGGTGAGACATCGGCTGGGGTTGTTCAAGACATCGGCGTGCTATCAGCGCTGGCTCACGACCACGGCGCGCTTTTTATGACTGATGTTGTGACGTCGCTTGCTGGGACTCCGGTTGAATTTGACGCTTGGGAGGTTGATTACGCGTACGGCGGGTCTCAAAAGTGCTTGGCAGCGCCTCCGGGCATCAGCCCAGTCGCCATCTCTGAGAGGGCTCTAGAGCATATCCGCAACCGCAAGACGCTCCCGAGCTCTTGGTATCTCGACCTCTCGCTGATCGCTGACTATTGGGGTCCAAACCACACTCACCATCACACCAGCCCTGTCAGTATGATCTACGGATTACGTGAAGCGTTGGCACTGGTGCACGAGGAAGGTCTGGAAACCCGATGGACGCGACACGAGAAGGTAGCGCAGGCTTTGCGAGCCGGACTAGCAGCGCTCAATCTCGGATCGCCCGTTGATGCTGATCATTTGCTGAACCAACTGACTGTCGTCTCTTTGCCCGAAGGAGTGGATGACGGCGAGTTGCGATCGGCGCTGTTGAACGAATACTCGATAGAGGTCGGACGCGGATTAGGCCAATTTGCCGGCAAAGTTATCCGCATCGGTTTGATGGGAGAGTCTTGCGTACCCTCCAATGTCTTCGGCCTCCTCAGCGCGTTGGAGCACATACTGCCCCGGCTCGGCTACGAAGTGCCGCGCGGAGAAGCCGTTGCCGCCGCGTCGCGGACCTTGGCCGCCGATCCACCGCCGGTTGCGACTATCTGAGGGCGAACTCAGTTTTAGTCGGAAGCGATCGCGTTGATATCGATTTCACCCAGGTCGACCGCATCAAGGCACAATCTGCTGCTCCGCAACAGGTTCATACCGATCAATGGCCTGGTGCCGGTTTGATGCACATCGACCAGCCGCATCTCGCCTTCCCAGAATATCGCCGCCGAGTAGACGTCGACGCGTTCAGTTAAACCGTTCGCAAAACCCATGATGACGCTGTCAACAATCTCGAGCCCCAGATCCAACACATCGTTCGCGGGCAGTGCCATTTCCTCAGTAAAACCGGTATCGATCACGGCATGTGCGACTTTGTAGCGACCCGATGGGCCTTCTACAAAAACGGGCGTTATCGGGAACAAGCGGTCGCCGATATTTCGAACTAATCCCGATCTCAACGACGATGTTTTTTCACTTCATTAAGTAGCCGTTCGACCTGTGATTGATCGAATTCCAGGTCAGCAAACTCGTCCGGTGCGGAACCCAAGTAGGCAGTGACCAACGTGATGTGGGCGATCGTATGAATGTCTGCATCGGGGACGCGGGCGCGGAGGCGACGGACGGCATCGCGGGTGTCGTCGATCTCCCATTCACCAGTGTTCGCGTCGATAGCGACGTAGCGCCCTTTGTCGGCGTCCGATAGCTTGTCTTTGATGGAGTTGAAATAGTGAGCTTGCGCACGGTTTGCGGAGGTTCGGATCTCTTCTTTTGTACGTACCCTAGTTGTATTCACCAATCACATCCCTATCGTTACGGATCATAACTGTTTATCGGTATAAACATATTACGCCCCCGCAGCATCTCAGTCAAGCATAATCGCCACCCAGCTGATACGCCTCATCCAACAGATCTACGACGTATCTCACCTTCACATTTGAATCGGCCCGTTCGAGCGCATTGGTCAGCTGCAGGGCACAGCCGGGGTTGCCGGTCGCCATCACCGATGCGCCACTTGCGATGACGTTGCGCGCTTTTCGATCGCCGAGACGCATCGACATCTCGCGTTGCGATATCGCGTAGGTTCCAGCGGACCCGCAACAAACGGAGGGTTCTTGCATCGCAACCACTTCAACGCCTGGGATCGTCTCGAGAATCCGGCGCGGAGATTCACTGATTCTCTGTGTGGACAGCAGGTGGCACGGGTCTTGGAATACAACCTTGGTGTCGATTCGACCGGTCGGCGCTGCGAAACCGTATTCATCCAGCAATTCGTGAACATCGCGAGTTTTTTCCGCCAACTCCTCAGCTCCAGTCTGATCTGGCAACAACTCGCCGTATTCCTTCATCGTCGATCCGCATCCAGCCGACGCCGACACAACAACATCGGGATTAACCGACAATAAAGCTTCGACATTGTTCGCAGCCATCTGCAAACCTGAAGAACGCTCGCCGGCGTACATATTCATCGACCCGCAACATCCTTGACCCACCGGCAGGATCACCTCGAAACCGTTATGCACCAGCACCCGAACCGTTGCGTCTAATGTCGAAGCGTGCATCATCGACATCGCGCATCCACCGAGCATCGCAACTCGCGCCTTGATCGGACCGGTTGGTTTCATGACCCTACCATCCGCGACGAAGAATGTTCCCTCAAGTGGCGGCAGAGCTTCGTCCAGATAACGGTACCGTTTAGGCAACACTTTCATGACGCCGACGCGATTGCTTAGATCGCGTATCCCGGAAGCTTGGTAGAACCGCGTCATCTTGCCGAACGCCCGCATTAACTTTGGTCGCGCCAGCAGGCGATTGAAACCTACTTCCCGTGCAAACCTCTCGCGCAAAGGACGTTTGACGCGGGTCTTCATCTCAGCCCGCGTCGCCATCATGATCCGGCCATACGGAACTCCAGATGGGCAGGCGACCTCGCATGCCCTACATTCCAGGCAAAGGTCCCAATGCCGCGTCACTTCAGGCGTAATATCGATCCGGCCTTCGTTGACGGCCTTCATTAATGTCAATCGGCCGCGAGGCGACTCCGCCTCTAGTCCGGTTTCCAGGTAAGTTGGGCACGAACTGAGACAGAATCCGCACTGTACGCACTTGTAGAGATCATCCTCTGACGGTGCATCCGCAGTGATGAAACCGCGTTCGTTAGTTTTTGGTGTCGATTTCAATCTCCGGTTTATGACCTCAGATTCTGAATGCGAATCGCCCCGGGTTCAACGTCCCGTTAGGATCGAATTGATGTTTCACATTCTTCATGATTTGTGCCGATGACGCGTCGATGCAAAAAACGTCGAATTCCTTTTTGACGCCGATAGGACACTTTTCAACCAATAATGACCCTCCCACTTCATGCGTCAAGTTTTTGGCCGCATCTATGAAAGGCAGAACGATGTCATCATCGATAGCATCAATATTGAACGCAAAAGAACCGTAACCTACATCGATTATTGACGCGTGTCCGGCTGCATTTTGTTTCCGGTCCAACCACCGTTCAAACCGGTTGACCAATTGAACGCTGTCGAACGCTTTCGCCGCTATTCGAAGACTGAGGGTGGCATCGTTCCTGGCATCTTCAAGGTAATCCCAAAGATCCGTTTCAGCCACTCCAACCAACGGCTCGTAACCGGTCGCGGGAACCGTGCCAGCTAGTCCGGTTAACTCGTCGACCTGACGGTTGAGCGCCGAATTCGACCCTGAAACCTTCACCAACATCAAGTGCGTTGCCGATTCAGCATCGACTTCACCATCCATGTGTCTACTCGTCGCCAACTCCCTTATCGCGCCGGCCGCCCTAGCTCCCGAATAGAGCCTCGCCGACTCGATCGTCAGCTCCAACTGCCCAACGTCACGCGCGGCATTTGCCGCTGCGCCATATCGATCGAACCACATCGCAACAGTTCGTGTCCGTTCCGGCAACGGCACCAACTTCAACGCCACGCTGACGATCACGCCCAACGTACCGAACGCGCCGGTGTGCAATCGGTGTAGATCGTATCCTTGCACATTCTTCACGACTCTCCCGCCAGACTTGGTACGTGTGCCATCGGCGAGCACCACGTTCAGGCCGATTATCCAGTCGCGTATTCCACCGAATCGAGGACGCAATCGACTCGGTGCGTTTGACGCGACCGACCCGCCGATCGTCGCTTGGCTAGGACGTGGCACATCAAAAGGCAAGCGCTGATCGCTTTCTGCTAACAGTTTCACTAAGTCGTGAATCCGTACCCCGGAGTCGCAGACCACCGTCATGTCACCCGCTACGTGATCCACGTTCTCCGACAGGCCGGTCATGTCAAGAGCGACGTCGTAATGGCGCGGCACGTTGCCCACTCCCATCCGCGTCCCTCCTCCCCAAGGGACCACCGCGCTCCCGTGGGCGTGCAGTTCCGAAAGCGTTCTGGTCAACTCCAACGCGTCTGTCGGGCGGACGACCTCGCGGGGTAAAAGCCCGTCAACTTGGAAATCTAGCAATCTCTACCTACGAATGAGAGGCGTCGACGTTGACCTGCCAACCAATGCCGAACTTGTCGATGCACGAACCGAAGTATGATCCCCAGAACATGTCGCCCAATGGCATCGTGACCTGCCCACCGTCCGATAACTTGGCGAACACTGCGTCGGCTTCTTCTCTGCTTGTTGGTGAGTGGGAGATCGAAAAATTATCGCCCATAACGCGCGGAGGCGCGAACGGCGGCGGCACATCCGAACCCATTAGTATCGATGACCCAATCGGATACGAAACGTGCATTACCTGGTCCATCACCTCTTCGTCCACACCCATGTCGCCAGGGCCGTCTCGGAAGGTCTGGAAAACCATGAAGTCGCCGCCGAAGATCGAGCGGTAGTACTCGAAGATCTCGCGGCAGTTACCGTTGAAGTGAAGATAGATGGTTAGACTCAATTGGGCCTCCGTGGTGTTCTAGCGTTTAGCACTGACCTGATCCTGATTGTAGGTACTGGTCACTTCGGAGTAAGACGTCCTGACGGCTTCGCTCGCCGCCGTCGCTTCATCTATCGCTTCTTGCGGAACATCCTCGTGCCAAGCCTCCAAATTCGACCGTACGTGCTCCAAGGTGTGAGCACCCATGATGCACGCGGTCATTGCCGGGTTGCTGATAACCCAGCGCGATGTCAAAGCGTTCATAGAAACGCCGTACTTGTCTGCGATTGCTACGATCTTCTCTACAACGTCGAAATTGGCTTGCGACCAATAAGTTCGCCGGAACGACTCGAAGTGTTTGAAAGCTGGCGAAAACCGGCTGCCCGGCTCGGACTTGAAGTGGAGATCCTGTCCGAGAAGGAGACCGCCGGCTCTCGGCGAGAACGCCATGACACCCAGGCCGTACTCCGCGCAGACCGGGAACAGCTCGCGTTCGGGGTCTCTGGCCAACAAGCTGTATCTGCCTTGATAGCAATCGAAACGACGCGCACCAAGCTTATCGGCCTGCCATAACGCCTCGACGAGTTGAAACGCGGCGAAATTAGCTACGCCGATATAGCGCGCCTTCCCCGCTTCTACGATGTCGCTGTACGCAAGCACGTACTCGTCGATAGGCACATCAGGCGGGAAGTCGTGGATCTGGTAGAGGTCGATGTAGTCGGTTTGCAAACGACGCAGCGAATCGTCGATCGCCTGCATCGCATACTTGCGGCTAACCTGACGATCGTTGGGTCCAAGGCCGCGGCGCCCGTTGCCTTTTGAAGCCAATATGACGTCGTATCGCCGTCCCTGCATGAATTTGCCTACATAGGTCTCGGAGCGACCTTCTTCGTAAACATTGGCGGTGTCGATGAAGTTTACGCCGCCGTCGAACGCGGCACCCATGACACGGAGCGATTCCGCTTCATCCATCTGCCCGCCGAAGTTGTCCCCACCCATGCAGTATTCAGAGACCTTGAGGCCGGTTCTGCCAAGTCTTACGTAATTCATTCGGTTTCCTATTTCACGGCGATCTCTAAGGAGATTACGATACTCGCCTAGCCAACGCACATAGCTTTGTACCAATCTTCGTCTGGTTCGAAGTCTAAACCTGCGCGTACGTCGCCCGCACCGCTTCGCTGGCCCTTGTCGCATCGTCAAGTGCCTCCTGCGGAACATCCTCCTGCCACGCCACAAGGTTGGAACGCAGCTGTTCCGCAGTGCGTGAACCAACGATACATGCCGTGACGATTGGGTTGCTGATCACCCAACGCAACACCAACGCATTCACCGTAACTCCGTATCGTTCCGCTACCCCGAGGATCGCCTCCATTGCGTCGAACATTGGTTGAAACCAGTAGATCGACCGGTACCATTCCCAAGCGCGGAACGAGTCTGAGAACCGTCCTCCCGCTTCCGCTTGGAAGTTACGATGCTTACCCAAAAGAAACCCACCAGCTTGCGGTGAGTAGGGGATTACGCCGACGCCGTACTCCGCGCAGACGGGCAGCAGTTCGCGCTCCGGGTCCCTACACAAAAGGTTGTATCTCGGTTGCACACAATCGAAGCGACGCGCACCCATGCGGTCAACCTGCCACAACGCGTCAACCAACTGATATCCGGCGAAGTTCGACACTCCGATATAGCGGGCCTTCCCAGCTTGCACGACATCGCTGTAAGCCAGCACGAATTCGTCAATCGGAATATCAACCGGGAAGGTATGTATCTGGTAAAGGTCGATATAGTCGGTTCTCAGACGCCGCAGCGAATCATCGATAGCCCGCATCACGTATTTCCGGCTCACTTGCCATTCGTTCGGCCCCTCGCCAACCGCATGATTCCCCTTGGTCGCCAAAACCACGTCGTACCGTTGCCCTTGGATAAACTTCCCGATGATCTCCTCGGATCGCCCATCCATATACGTATTCGCTGTATCGATGAAGTTGACACCACCGTCAAACGCGGCCCCCCATGATCTGGAGTGCCTCGGCCTCATCAGTCTGCCCACCGAAGTTGTCGCCGCCGACGCAGCATTCCGAGACCTTCAGTCCCGTTCTGCCTAGTCTGACGTAGTTCATCGTGGAGCCCTACTTCTTCAGTTTTTTGAGTGACTAGAACGTCGCAAGCTACGTTGTTTCGGAGTGTTAACTGCTGTGTCTCAACATTCGGGGCATGGCACCAACGGAGATGTATAGTCAATCCGTTGATTCAGATCATCTATGAAAGCCGAATCGTATGTGCGCCAAGAAACGTAATGTACGTTCCACAGCCCGGACTTACTTACTTTTTCGTCCTCGCGTCCTCGATGGGTTCCTAGCCAAGATTCTGAAGGTTTGTCAATCGCCTCGTCGTGGTAGTTGCTAAGCATCGCGACGGCGTTTCGCTCAATCCGATTGCGGATTCGTTGTCCATCTCGTTCGAAAACCTTCAGCCACAAGAACGGCATGTTGCGGATATAGTTGCTCACGCACTTGCGATGGTTGTGTGGCTGCGGTGGAGAGTCCGAGTTCTCTTTCGTTCTAAGCGCTAATCCCACGTGATCGCGGAATACTGAAACGCCTCTATCGGATCTGTGCGAACCAAGACGATCCCAAAGCACTGTGTTTTTCCCGGTCGTAGTTCCGACCCGTACGACTCGTAGTTTGCTGTCCGAATCATTTCGGTATTCTCCGTGTTCAAAGAAGAAGTAGACACCGCGATGTGGCCAATTCATGTGGCGGCAACATTCTTGGAGTGTCCGCTTCCCCCCAACGCGTTTTTCCAACCGCTCAAGCAGGTAATAAAACCGTTCGATGTCTTTTGCTCGTTCGGTCACCCACCAACCCATTTCGCCAGTAGGATCGCCATCAATATCAACAACGTCGCGAGCAAGACGTAAGGACCGACCACGGTAATCCACGTAACGACGTACAACACCGACTTGTGCGCCCGTATAAAGCGTATGCCAATCAGCAAGCCGCGGTAAAACATGAGCTGCAAGAGCAAGCTTGTCCGCAATACCGCTTGCAACAGGGCGTTCGCCGGATCGTTCACGCAGCCCTCGGCACGTTTCCGAACGCTAGACCGGGTTGCGGCGGATAGTTCATGGACGAAGCGGATGCCAGATCGTCCGCGATCGACCTCACATCGTCCATCACCTCTGCGCTTGCCAGCGTAGCCCACGCATCCAGGATCCCGTCAAGCTGGTCGATACTTCGCGCCCCGAATATCGGTGCCGTAACGCCGTGGTGCTCAGCAACCCACTGCAACGCCAACCGGATCATCGGCTCGTTGTATCGATCCGATACCGATTTCAACCTAGCGACCGTTTCTTGACGCAGATCATCTCCGTAACGATTTTTGAGTGTTCCGCCACGCAAGTCGTCGCGATCACCGAACTTGGAATCCGACACATACGCGCCGAGATGCTTGCCAGTCAACAATCCGCTCGCCAGTGGACTGTATGGGACAACCGCAACTCCATACTTACGAGCCAGCGGAATCATCTCGACCGCCAATCCGGGCTGCAAGATGTTGAACACGCTCTGTATCGCCTCAACTCGGTAAAGATTCCGCACATCCGACGTCCACAGCGCGGACGCCAACACCCACGACGGGAAGTTCGAAGCGCCCGCATAGACGACCTTGCCTTGGTGGATCAGATCATCGACGGCTCGCAACGTCTCCTCAATCGGCGTCTCCGAATCCCACGCGTGACAGTAGAGCAGATCGATGCGATCGGTCTTCAGTCGCTTCAACGAAGCCTCGACAGTCCTCACGATGTGATAACGAGACGCTCCGATATCGTTCACGCCGTCTCCGACCTTTGAACGGTACTTAGTAGCCAACACGATCTGATCGCGGCGACCCGAAGCTCGGAAATAGTTGCCGATCACCCGCTCCGAATCACCGATGGAGTAAGAATCAGATGTATCAAGGAAGTTGATCCCTGCGTCAAACGCCTTCGCCATGATTTTGTGCGAAGTCGCCTGATCACAGCCGTACGGGTTGCCGAAGCTATCAGATCCGAGGCATAGATTCGAGACTTTTGCTCCGGTTCGACCCAATTTCACATATTCAAGTGGAATGACGCCACCTCCAACGCTACGAATGTTGCCCTCTCCGATGTTAGTCGATAATGAACACCGCGTCGCCGAACGCAATCCGAAGATCGCTTCCCTGCGTATATGCCCTCAGCTCTAAGAGTTGGAGAACGAATGATGCGCACCATCGTTGCTAGGATCGTTTTGACATCTTTTTCAGGTTTGTTGATCGCGTCATCGGCGTGTACCGATGAAAGGGCCGCGACGTCCACCACAAGCGCAGAGCCCACTGCGCCACCGACATCCGTTCTTGAGGGTGTCGAGATTGTCGTAACGATCCCACCAACCGCGGAAGGGGACGAACCTGAATCGCTTAATCTCGACGGGCCCCGACGAGGAGGTGTACTCGCGGCGCCGATGAGTTGGTGTCCGATACATGACCCAGCGATCGATTCTGCTCTTCAATTCTTCTCTCTCTCCGATGTTCCGCTTGCCACCGAAATCCACGCCGGCCTGACGAAAATCAGCGACGATGCCAACTCCCCGATTTCGCTGGAACTCGCTGATTCCTACGACGTTAAAGACGATGGGCTACTTTACGAATTCGTTCTCCGACAAGACCTCAAATTCAGTGATGGCACTCCGTTGACGGCAAGCGATGTGAAGTGGAGTTGGGAACGTGCGGTGAAGTTGTCGTTAGCAGGCGAACGCGCCCGCGACGTGTTCGGATTGGTTGAAGGCGTCAACGCAGTTGTCGATGGCGATAGCGACGATTTGACCGGCATAGTCGTCATTGACGACCGAACCCTCAAAGTCCATCTGACCCGTCCGAGGGCCGAATTCATTTCTTTGCTCGCCGATCCCGTTGCGTCGGTGTTGAATCAAGACAACGTATTGGAATGGAGGACCAGGTGGGAAGCCGACGGCAGTGAGGACATATTCGGCCCAACCACTGAAGACAATCTGCCCGTTGGCGCTGGGCCGTTCAAACTGATCGACTACTGGATCGGGTCGGAGCCAGGTCATTGCGCTATTGCGCGTAATCCGCACTACTGGGGTCGACCCGCTTATTTGGACGGCGTGTGGTTTCGACCAGAAGTGATGGAGCGTGAAACCGAAACAATCGACGGAGAAGAAATCTTCACAGTCTCAACTAACCCGATGGCATTTGTTGGAGAGGAAACGGATTTCGAAGACACATACCGGATAGTTGATCCATCTGCCGTTGGTGGTCGGTCAGACGATCTGATCGAAGTCGATGGTGCCGAGATCCTCGAATATCAAAAACCTCCAGTAATCAGTTTCTTTGTCTTGAATCCTTCCGCGCCTCCTTTCGACGACGTCCATTTTCGTCGCGCCGTTGCAGCCAGCGCCGATGTCGAGTCAGCCAGTTGGTACCCCAACGATACGCCGAGATTGGTCACCGCCGATGTAACTACGCTCAATCTCGAGGACGTCTACATCGGTTTCGACACTGATGTGACGGCTGATGAACTCGCTAAATCGAAGTATTCGCAACATGTTGACAGATGGGAGATCGGTTTCTTAAGAGCCCTAAGTTGGGGCCTACAGTACGACATCGAGCTCATATTTGAGCAGTGGGGAGAGCTACTCAATATCGACGTCCGAGACGAGCACCATGACCACGACGTCATCGACGAATTTGGCGGCAGAAAGAACGACGAATATCACATCAGGATGTACCACCAGGTTCCGGCGTACCCAGATCCCTCGACAGTTCTAAGAGTCATTGACGCGCCTTTCGGTGAAATCGGTAAAGCACCGGAATTCGTCAAGTTGGAAGACATGATGAATGCCGCGGCCGTCGAATTGGACTTGGCAAAAAGGCACCAAATGTATCTCGAAATCGAAGACTACCTCGCCGAACAAGCCTTAGTGATCCCGATCGAAGTGTTCCCATCAAACGAACACTACCGCGTCCAACCCTGGGTCCACGACCTAAAACCACCCAAATACCCGGGTTCAGTGTTTTACAACGTCTGGCTCGACCACAGTGCGCCTGAACGGGAACTGCCATCACCTTAGATAGCGTCGGAGCCTCACCTCTCAACATCAACCCAACGTTTTTCTGCCCAGGAACGGTGCACTGCATCCACAATGCGCGCCGCTTCTAGCCCGGCTTCGAATCCGGTGTCGATCAACGACTGGTCGTCTGCAAGCACACCGGCGACGAACTGCTCATAAGGTTGCGGGTAGGGCGGACCCGGATCGAGTTCCGCCAACGCGTCGTTTTCACCGGAAGTGCCAAGCAGTCCGAACATTCCATTCGACACTATCCGGCCCTTTGATCCGCCGACATCGACGGTGATACCTCGGCGAAGTGGTTCTCCGCGCTGGACAAAGCTCGTGTGGATTACGGCGTACGCGCCATTTACGTACTCGAGCAGAAATGCCGAAGAGTCCGGAACCGTCACATTGAAGCCATCCGGCGCGTCGATGAACTGTCGGTGCTTCTCAGCGGTATTCAAAACAGCTGAAACCCGGGCGATTTCGCCGTTGAGCAATCTCGCCATGTCGAATACGTGTATCAATTCGTAGACCGTGCCGCCTCCATGCCTGGGCAGATATTTCCACGAAGGGACATCACGCCGCACATCGTATTGCGAAGAGAAACCCCACCTGATGTTGACGTGATAAACGTCGCCGACGTAGCCGGAATCGATGTACCTCTTCATGCGTCCGACCGGCGTGCGGCCTCGTTGGTTGAAGTTAATCGCGTGAATCACATCTGCATTCTGCACCGCATCCAGCAGATCTTCACAATCTGCCGGATTCAATGCCAGTGGCTTCTCGCAAAACACGGGACGGCCCGATTCCACAGTTGCAAAAACGTATTGCTTGTGAGAATCGGTGGGTGTGATGATGTCAATCGCATCGATATCCGGATCATCGAGCATCTCGCGATGGTCCGTATATCCCTTCGGCACACCCCATTCCTCCTGCATCTCCCGCAACGGTCCTTCCGACCGCCGCATGAACGCCACTACCTCGACCTCCGGTATTTCGGCGTAAGCCTCCATGTGCTGCGCCGCGAATCCTCCCGCGCCGATGATGCCGATTCTTAGTTTCCGATCACTCATTGCCGTCTTTCACCCCGATCACGTTAATGCCAACTGAATCCGCCACGCAGAGGATCAGTTACAACGCTTGTGTTTCAAACATCCGCATGATAACCTATCGAAAGAACTACCTTCCACTAAAACATTCATAAGAGCACTAAGGGAAATTTTAATGACATCGCTGGAAGAACGCGTCAGCCGCCTCGAAGGTGGCTACGAACACCTCGCCACCAAAGCCGATGTTGCCGATCTGAAATCCGACATCGCACACATGGAAGGTCGTTTACTGCGTTGGATGATCGGTATGATGCTAACTTCAACCGCCGTCGCCGTATCAATCGCGACATTGGTTCAAAGCTTCATCAACTGATCAAAACTATCTCCAACTTTTGAGGCGTCTCGGTATGCCCCTTGAAACCAGTGCTGAACGGCACAATCACCGCCCCGAAGGTGGATACGAACAACTCGCCACCAAAGCCGACCTCGCCGATCTTCGGGCCGAATTGAAGACTGACATTGCGTTCGTCGAGAGCCGCCTGCTGCGATGGATGATCGCGATGGTCTGCACTGCAATCGTTGTGGCACCGTCGGTCGCGAGCTTGATTCAAACATTCATAGATTGATGCGCCGCTTGTCTTGACCTCCGCGTCGATCGCGAATTTCGGTCTGTCCAACGAGGCCTTCAAACCGCCTGCAACCCACCGGCACCGGTCTTTCTAAACGCATCCTCCGAAATCCCGTACGCGCTGCCGTGAACCGCGCCGCCCGGGAATATCTTGCCGGGGTTGAAACGCTCTCCAGCACCAAACGCGGGTCGTAGCTTCGCCATCGCCGCCATATCGTCTTCGGTGAAGACCAACGGCATATAGGCCTGTTTTTCGATCCCAATGCCGTGTTCGCCGCTGAGCGCACCGCCGGCTTCGATACACGCTTCCAAGATCCGTTCACCACACTCGATAACGCGCCTTACCTGCGCTCGGTCACGACCATCGAAAAGTATGCAAGGGTGGAGATTTCCGTCTCCAGCGTGGAAAACGTTCCCAATTGTCAGCCCCAACTCCTCGCCAATCGCTCGAACTTGCCGCATGATGTCGCGGAGTTTGGTGCGGGGCACAACCCCGTCTACCAAGTAATAGTTCGGAGCGATAGTACCGAACGCGCCGATTGCTCCTTTACGTGTCGCCCATAGCTCAGCGCGCTTGGCGTCGTCCTCGGCTTCCCGGATCTCGGACGTGTTGTTGGCGTAGCAAATGTCGCGTACCCGCTGACCATGTTCGTCCACGGTTTCACGCAGTCCGTCAAGCTCGACAATCAAGACCGCTTCGGCATCGTCGGGATATCCGGGATGGTAGACCGGTTCGCATGCTTCGATGGTTACGCGGTCCATCATCTCGATCGCTGACGGTACCATCCCGGCACCGATGATGTCGGAAACCGACTGCGACGCGTCGTCGAGCGATCGGAAAGCCGCCAGCATCGTCAGCACTGCTTCCGGTTTACGCATCAATCTGACCGCCACCTTGGTCACGATGCCGAGCGTTCCCTCAGAACCGATGAATGCTCCTCGCAAGTCATATCCGAACGTGTCGCGTGTGGTGCCACCCAGCCAGACCTTTTCACCGTTTGCGAGCACAACTTCAATGCCCAACACGTGGTTCGTCGTCACACCCAACGCCAAGCAGTGCGGGCCTCCGGCATTCTCCGCAACATTGCCGCCAATCGTGCATGCCCCTTGGGAAGACGGGTCCGGAGCGTAGTAGAGACCATATTGCGCCACCGCGTTCGAGAGATGAATGTTGACCAAGCCCGGCTCTACGATTGCTATTCGGTTTTCGACGTCAACTTCCAGAACGCGATTGAGTCGCGTGACCGGCAAGACGACCGAGTTGTGGAGAGGAACCGCACCACCACTTAACCCGGTTCCGGCGCCGCGCGGCACAATGTTGGCGTCGTGCTCGTAAGCCGCTCGTACACAATCGGTCAACTCGTCCGCATTACCGGGAAGCACGACTGCACCAGGCGGCGAACGGTCTATCGAACCGTCGTACTCATACAGCAACAGATCATCTGATCCCCAGATGACGTACTCTTCGCCGACGATGCTGCGAAGTCGCTGAATCAGACTTTCGTCAATCATCGGATAGGGTAGGGCGCGTAGTGGTTACGCGTTGTCGTCCATGAACTGTTGCGCGCTGTTCAGAAGTAACTCATGGATCCAAACTGAACTCATGATGTCGCCACTCATGTGACGCCCCTTACTGCGGATGTGGTCTGACAGTTCATTCGCGGCCTTCACAACATCAGGATGTTCCGGTTCACCGGGATAGCCAATACCTTGGGCGAAGTCGTTCATGCCGATACCAAAGTAGTGGATGCCGTCGACCGCGAGGATGTCGTCGATGTTGTCTATCGAACCTTGGTCCTCGAGCAACGCGCCGACGAGCATGTTGTCGTTGGCTTGCTGATAGAAGTCCTTCTTGTCGCCCCAAGCGTCCGGAGTAAACGAGTAGTTGGTGCCCCGGTTGCCGCCGAACGATCGATGGCCGATCGGGCCAAAGTAGCAAGCATCTACGAGCTTCTCGGCATCCTCGCCACTCGCTATGTGCGGGCCCATGATGCCTTGGATGCCTCGATCCAAATATTGGAGGATGTGCGATGCTTCAACGTTTTCCACACGTGCTACAGCGGTAGCGCCGGCCGCCTCGACGGCGCGAACCATCTCCTCCAACTCCGTGTATCCGAACGGGCCATGCTCACCGTCCAACCAGACGTAATCGAAGTCCAGGCGACCCAGGATTTCGACGTCCCACACCGAAGGGAAAGTCATCTGGTAACCCATCGCTTTTCGTCCATCCTTCATCGCTGCAATAACGCGATTCTGGCGCACCATCATTTCAGCCATCTGTCAACTCCTGTTCAGTCGTGGTAGTCACCAATTTGGTGACTTATCCGTCCATTTCATTCATCAGCTTCACCGCGGTGCCGTAGCAAAAGACGCTGTAGTTCTGATCACTACCGTGTTGGCCCGCTGGTTGAATGGAACCGATCCTGAGATCGATAACAGCGTCAGCTTCTATATTCTGCGCCGCGTTGGTTAGGCGCTCGATCGCTTCAGCAGTTTTATCTTCCACGTTGCTCGTGCCACCTCGGCCGAGTTTCTCTGCCCCGACAACCAGACCTAGAATGCTCTCAATCGCGTAACCAGGTACAAAGTTCGTCGTCGTCAACAAAACCGATGGGTTTCTTCCCCAAGTCATTCTTGTCCTCCGATTCTGAACTCCCAAACATTATGTTCAATTGAGTTTGACTGCGGTGCCGTAAGCTAGGATCTCCGAGAAACCCTGACCAACCGAAGAGGTGTTGTACCTCGTGGTCACGATCGCGTCCGCTTCCAATGCCATAGCTTCGGCTATCATCGCCTGCGTCGCCTCTTCACGCGTATCTTTCAGAAGGCTCGAATACTCGGAAACCGCCCCGCCGGTGATGTTCTTGATCCCGGCCAAGAAATCGTAGCCGATCCCCCGTGCGCGAACCGCGTTGCCGCGCACCATGCCCAGTACCTGGGCAATTTCCTTGCCTTCCACTTGTTCCGTAGTAACCACTATCATGTCGAAACTCCTTCCTACATTTCACAATCCGTTCAAACGACACTGGGTTCAAAGTTAACACCTATTCGAACGAGCCTAGCGGTCAGAACTCCTCCTCGGGCGCGTTAGCCACCAGACGATGCCTACTTACCAACAAGAAGTAGCCAACCATGACCCCAAAAGCACCGGCGCTCCACAACGCCGCTTCATAACTGGCGAGAACCGTTGCAGCAAACGCACGCGGCAGATATCCGGCCCGAGACGAAGCGAATAACTGACGAGAGTGGGCGTAGATTATCGAGAAGAAACTAGCAATCAATCCGAAAATGCCCAACCAGTTGACGACCATTGCGACAATCGAACTCTCTCACCGTAAACCTCCTGCAATCCGTCCACGAACGGCGCATCGTGGTCCTTCAGAAAATCAGCTCCGGCCCCGCCGGGCCCAACAACTAGAACCAAGAATGCGAACACCAACAGGATCAGAAAAGCGTTGATGATTACTCGTGGAACCTCACGCTTCGAGTTACGAACCTGTTCGGCGGCCGGTGGAACGCCCGAATCCGTCGGACCCGGACAGCAAAATTAACTTCTAAACCGATTCCATGCACCGTGTGAATGCGCGGATGCTTACTGGTAATATCCTCAGGAGTCAGTCGAAACGCCCATACGCACGCTAAGTTTCGGCAACGATTCGGAAGAACTGGAGCAAAATGTACCCGAGCACAATCAGATCCAAACTCGCAACCGGCGGCGCTGTCCTCAGCACCAGCATGTTCTCGCGTGAACCGCACGTGGCCCACACGGTCTACAGCAGCATCAAACCCGACTGGGTCTGGATAGACCAAGAGCACAGCCCGTGGGGCACCGAGAGCATCGGCACCATCTGCGTTCAGGGAAGGAACCTAGGCGTTTCGCCCGTAATCCGCGTTCCGTGGAACGACCCCGGTGACATCAAGAAAGCGTACGACGTCGGCGCCGTCGGCGTCATGGTCCCGCAAGTCGACAACCCCGAAGAAGCAGCCGACGCCGTACGATACGCGAAGTACCCTCCCATGGGCGAACGCGGCATCGCGCCATGGTTCGCGTCGCTGCTTAACATCACCCAAGACGACGTCCTTGAACACGCCAACAACGAAACCCTGCTCATCATCCAAATGGAGAGCACAGAGGCATACGAGAAACTCGACGACACCCTCGCACTCGAAGGATTCGAAGTGCTCCTAGTCGGCCCTACCGACCTCTCCGCCACCCTCGGCATCCCCGGACAGATCCACCACGACCGCGTCGAGCAGATCATGTCCGATGTCGCCCAACGCATCAAAGGCACCGGCAAAGCGCTGGCCACTACATTCGGTGACCCCGAAGTCGCCCGCCGCTGGATCGGCGAAGGCTACACGATGATGAACATCGGCAGCCCCCTCGCCCTCGGATGCGGACCCTTGGCCAACCTCTTTGCAGAAATCCGTGAACAGTTCCCCTGCGAGTAGCCGACGGACTGGCAACACTTTTGATCTTGGTCAACAGCGCGTTAACATAACGCGCTATGGAACCTCGCGAACCAGAATACCTCCGCGATCTGGTTCGCAAGTTGTGCGCGCTGCCTGCCGAATCAGAGTGGGTCGAATTTAAGCGAAGCAACTCCAACCCAGAAACCATCGGCGAGAACATCTCTGCTCTCGCGAACAGCGCAGTTCTCAATGATCGCGAGTCCGCGTACATCGCATGGGGTATTAGCGATGTCACGCATGACATCGTCGGAACCAACTTTACGCCCGACGGCGCAAAGAAGGGCAACGAGCCGTTGACTTTGTGGCTCAGAAAATCAGTAAGCGACAATACTGACTTCCTTTTTCACTCTACCCAATTCGACGGCCGCTCACTAGTAGTCCTTGAGATTGCGCCGGCAACCCAATTCCCAACCAAGTTCAAACGCGGGGTTTACGTCCGTGTTGGCCCGGCAACCAAGAAACTGTCAGACGAGCCGCAAATCGAGCGCCGGTTGTGGCGACTGCTGGACCGTCGGAGTTTCGAAGACGGCATCGTTGCAGCCAACCTAACTTCAACCGAAGTCTTGGCAATGCTCGACTATCCGGCGTACTTCCAACTCCTAGGTCTGCCGATGCCCGACGGCAACGCCAATATTCTTGATTCGATGCGTCGAGACGGGTTGCTCAAGCGTTCAGATGCCGGAGGTTGGGACATCACTAATCTCGCCGCGATACTGTTGGCTCGTGACCTGGGTGAATTCACTGGACTTGGACGCAAACGTCTTCGGGTCATTAGATACGACGGCTCAGGGCGCTTCCATGCCGCGAGAGAACGGCAGTTTGATCTCGGATACGCGGCGGCTTTCCAGCAGGTCATCGAGCACATCATGGCGTTGGTGCCCTCGAACGAGGTTATCGAGCAAGCGCTAAACGTCGAAACGCCCATGTTCCCAGAAGTCGCTGTCCGGGAACTCGTGGCGAATGCCTTGATTCACCAAGATTTCTTCGTAACTGGGTCCGGTCCTCTGGTTGAAATCTTCGCGGACAGAATAGAGGTGACCAATCCGGGCGAACCGCTCGTTGAAACGCTTCGATTCCTAGATGCACCGCCGAAATCTAGGAACGAATCAACCGCGGCATTGATGCGACGCTTCGGGATTTGCGAGGAACGAGGCAGCGGCATTGATAAAGTCGTCAATCTGATTGAGGCCCACCAGCTACCCGCGCCTCTGTTCGAAGTCGTCAACGCAGCTACGCGATGCGTCCTGTTCGCACACAAAAACCTCTCGGACATGGGGCCGGATGAACGGGTCAGAGCATGTTACTGGCACTCGTGCTTGCGATATGTGACAAACCAACTTACTAACAATCGTTCTGTACGTGAGCGGTTTGATATCCCTGAAAACCGCACCCCACGCGCCTCCAAGTTGCTGAAAGAGGCGATCGATGCTCAGTTGATTGTCGTTCGAGACCCTGAGGCCGGTACAAGGAATCGGTCGTACATCCCTTGGTGGGCTGGGCAAGTTACACAGACCTGATCGTTATCCGTTGCTTTCCAAAAAGATGTTTCTTGATTAAGGTCTTGACTACCTCAAGCTCAAGAGACGCTAACTTTGCTTTCCGTTGCTTGCCAAAAAGATGTGTCTTGACCCGGGTTTCGGATACTTCGAGTTCGAAAAAACGCTAACTTTGCTTTCCGTTGCTTTCCAAAAAGATGTGTCTTGACCCGGGTTTCGGATACTTCGAGTTCGAAAAACGCTAACTTTGCTTTCCGTTGCTTTCTCAAAAGCACGTAACAGCCCCCGATCACGTGCCACCACCCCGTCAACCTCACATCACACAGCGAACGTACCATTGAATCGTATCGCCAGCGCTTCAACCCGAGATCCACACCTTTTGACCACCATCTACCTAGTCCGCCACGGCGAGACCGATGGCAACTCGGCGAACTTAGCCCAAGGCCACACCGACGCTCCGCTCAACGAAACCGGCAGGGCACAAGCCAAACTCCTCGGCCAACGCCTTAAAACCTGGCACTTCGACGCCGTCTACTCCAGCGACTCGCAACGCACTCTCCAAACGGCCGAACCGCTGCTCAAGCACCGACCCGACCTTGCCATCGAAACCACTCCCGCACTCAGAGAAAAGAACTACGGCGACTGCGAGGACTACTCGTGGCAACAACTGCGAGACGAGTACCCCGAAACCTTCGCGCAGATCCTAGACCCCGCAATCGGATCCGACATCCGGTTCCCCGGCGGCGAGACCGACCGCGAGCACAACGAACGAGTCGCCAAATTCACTCGCGAAATCATCGCCGATCACGACGAAGATGCTACAATCGTCGTCTTCAGCCACGGCGGCTCCATCAAAGCCGCTGCGGCCTACATGTGCAACCTCCGGCTTGAAGACAAGTGGCGCCTAAAGACCGACAACACCGGCATCAGCTCGATAATCTCCGAACCTACCTGGCGAGACGACGGCTGGCAGATCGAACGATGGAACGACACATACCACCTCAACGGCTTCAACCTGCCCGGATGATCCGCACTTGAGTACGCCAGAACTCATCGTCAACCCTACGCCGCGCACTATCATCATGGTCCGTCACGGCGAAACCCAAGGCAACATCGACGACAAAGCCCAAGGCCATCTCGACGTACCTCTCACGGAAACGGGCAGACTCCAAGCGAAAGCGGTGGCAGAACGTTTATCGGACATCGAATTCAGCGCCGTCTACTCCAGCGACCTCCAAAGAGCTTTCGATACCGCCAAAGCGATCACGGCTCGGCGGCCCGAACTCCAGATTCGAACACGCCCACAGCTTCGTGAATATCATTTCGGCGATTACGAAGACACTCCGTGGGCGGAGATTGGCAACACAGATCCCGAGTTTTACCGGCGCTGGAAAAATTTGAGCACTCGCATAGGCATCAAATTCCCCGGTGGCGAATCAATGCTAGGCGCGTGGGACAGAGTCGGCGAATTTGCCAGCGAGATCGCGGCTAACCGTCATCGAGAAAACGCAACATTATTGGTCGTTGGCCACGGTGGCTCGTTGCAAGCGCTCTTGGCCCATCTGATGAACCTCCGCGCCGCAGACCAATGGTCCTTCCTCTTCGACAACACGAGTGTCACCGTAGTTAAAGAACACCCATTCACGCCAAACGCTTGGCGAACATATCAGTTCAACGACACCAGCCACCTGAACGGCATCGGCTTGCACTCGAAATAGGCCGCGCGTTACCTCTCACAAACCACGCCGTCGCCATCGCCGTCCCTAGCGCTCGGGACCTGATCCGCAGGAAATCCTCGGCCAGGACCGCTAGACCCCTGGACGCGCGACACGCCGGCGGCCTCTGCTTCATCACAACTCCCGTAGATGACCATCGACGTAGAAGTCGCCGTTGCAGTTGATGTGGGTGTCGGCGTAACCGTCACTGTAGGCGTCGTAGTTGAAGTTGGATTCGGCGTCGGCGCTGGAGTTGCCGCATCCGTTGGCGCTGAAGTCGGTGTGGCGGCCGGTGTCGGTTCCAGCGTTGGCTTCGGCGTATCTTCGACCTTTGGTGAAGTCGAAGATGGGTCGCTTTCCTCGCAGACGTATCCATCACCGTCACCATCTCGTTCCCCGGTAACAATCTCCACTGGGAATCCCCAACCGGGGCCTTCAGTGCCGAGTTCTCTTTCCAATCCTGCTGCCTCAGCTTCTTCGCAGGTTTCGTAAGTCGCATTGGACCCGTCACTCTCGGCGGTAACCGTCGGCTGTTCGGTTGAGGTCGCTGTAGGTGACGGGGCAGTATCGCCAACAGGAGCGACCGTAGGCGCCTGAGTTGGCGTTGGTTCGGAGGTGGGTTCGGGCGTCGACGTCGGGGTAGGAACGGGCGATGCTGGCATTCCGGGCCCCACAATATGCCCCGCATCAACTAACGCCTCACAATTCGCCCGATGATCCTCAAAATCTCGCGAAGTCGTCGCGTCGTACTCAACCGCCAATCCCGCATCCAACAGAAACTCCGACAATCTGACGCCACTTGGCGAACGGATGTCCCCCAACACACGACCAAACCCACCGTCCTCGAAATCGGTCAGCAGAATATACTGCCCATCCGCCGACACGAATTTAACGACGCGCTCTTTCGACCAATTCCCGCAAATCTTCTCAAATTCGTGGGTCGTCCGCGTCTCCGGCGTATCGACGCCTTCAATTCGGATCGTCTGACGTTTCAATCCCTCAACTTGCACCTCTTCGATTTCGACCTCAACCGTATCGCCATCCAAGACCCTCACAATCGAAACGAAAAACTCACCGTCCATCGGCGGCTCCGGCGTCGCGGTAGCCGTTGGAGTAGCGGTCGGTACTGGCGTTGCCGTCGGAAACAGCAACACCACCCGGGCAGTCGCAGTCGGCAACGGCTGCTGCGTAGCTGCAGGAGCGGGCGCAGGTGTGGTCGCAGCAGTGGGGGAGAGCGGTGATGTATCCGCGGCCGTGCAAGCCACGACACCCAACAGAATGCCAACACAAGCAGCCGCAAGTCTACCCATCATCCGCACCGATTCGCCTTATTTCGTCGAGCCGACTACATCGTCAGCGCGACACGATTGGAAGTTGTCCCGCCTTCGCGCCCCTGCCACTCGGCGAACTCGAACGCATCATTGATCTGCTCCAGCGGATACGTATGCGAAATCACATCTGCCACCGGCATTCGATCCTGCACGCGAACCAAGAACTGTAGTGCAGCTTCGATGATCCATGGATTGTAGTGCACCGTACCCAGCCATTGTGTCTGGTTGCTGATGATCTTTACCGCTGGGAACTCGATGTTGCCCTCGCCGATGTTGCCGATGTCTATGTACTTGCCGTTCACTCGCACCATGTCGAGGCCTTCAAGCGTCGCCGAAGGGATGCCGACCACCTCGACTACAACATCGGCGCCGACTCCGTCGGTCAGTTCCCTGACGCGTTCGACTCGCGCCTCGGGCGTCGGATAATCCATCATCGACACGGTGTCGGTTGCGCCACACCTGATCGCCAAGTCAAGCCTGGGCTGCTGTCCGTCGATCACGATCACCGTCGATGCGCCCTTTTCAGCAGCCACCGCCGTTGCGTAAATCCCCAATCCACCCGCACCTTGGATTACTACCTTGTCGCCAAAGTCCATCTTCGCTCGCTCCAAACCGAAGAGAACCTGTGACAACGCGCAGTTGACGGGCGGAACCGCGTCGCTTGGCAACTCGTCTGGAACTCTGAACGCGTAGTGTCCAGAGGGCAGATAGTAGTAGTCCGCGTAACCGCCGTCGCAGTAGGGGTACGAATCCAGATCCTTGCGCCTCGAACGATGTGGGCAGGCGTGATGTTCGCCTCGGATGCACCAGTAGCAGCGATTGCACGGGTTGAAGAAAGGAAACGCCACACGGTCTCCTTCTCTCAACGTACGTCGCAGCGAGTCGGTTTCGACGCCCTTGCCGAGCGAGTGGACGACGCCTGTGAACTCGTGACCGACGATGCGGTTTGAATGCGTTGACATGTCGCCGCGCCAAATGTGGAGATCGGAACCGCAGATAACACCATGCGTGTTCTTGATGAGCATTCCCCCCGGTTCCACCTCAGGTGTGGGGAACTCTCCGATCTCGAACGGCACTCCAGGTGCGTCGAATATGGTGACTTTTCCGATCGGCATGTGTCGCCTCTTTCTCGAATTCGATCCGAATTTTCGCTCACTGCCTACATCGTAAGCGCGACGCGGCTGGCGGCCGTCCCGCCTTCGCGCCCGTGCCACTCCGCAAACTCGAACGCCTCATTGATCTGTTCCAACGGGAACTTGTGCGACACAACGTTTGCCACTGGCATCCGGTCCTGGACTCGTACCAGAAACTGTAGCGCCGCCTCGATGATCCAAGGATTGTAGTGCACCGTGCCGAGCCATTGAGTCTGGTTGCTGATCACCTTTACCGCAGGGAACTCGATGCGTCCACCTGCGATATTGCCGATGTCGATGTACTTGCCGTTAACCCGCACCATGTCTAACCCCTCCAACGTCGCCGCCGCAATGCCAACAACCTCGACCACAACATCAGCACCGACACCGTGCGTCAACTCCCGAACGCGTTCCACACGCGATTCTGGCGTCGGATATTCCACCATCGAGATCGTGTCCGTGGCGCCGCACTGAACCGCGAGGTCCAATCTCGGCTGCTGGCCATCGATAACGATCACCTTCGATGCGCCTTTTTCAGACGCAACCGCTGTGGCAAAGATTCCGAGTCCACCCGCGCCTTGAATAGCCACAGTATCCCCAAAGTCCATCTTTGCCCGCTCCAATCCGAACAGAACCTGCGACAACGCACAATTGACCGGCGGGACCGCATCAGTCGGCAACTCGTCCGGAACCTTGAAGACGTAGTGGCCCGGAGGCAAATAGTAGTAGTCCCCCATACCCGCGTTGCAATACGGGTGCTCCTCCAGGGTGTACCACCGTCCGCGATGTGGGCAAGCATGATGTTCACCGCGAGTGCACCAGTAGCAACGGTTGCACGGATGGAAGAAGGGGAACGCCACGCGGTCTCCCTCGCGCAAAGGTCTACGCAGCGAATCTGTCTCAACCCCCTCGCCCATCGAATAAACAACACCGGTGAATTCGTGACCAGTCAGCCTCTTGACAGGAGGCGGCGGATCATCGTCGTCGCCCCGCCAGCCGTGTAGATCTGACCCACAGATCACAGCATGAGTGTTCTTCACCAATAATCCGCCCGGTTCAACCTCGGGCGTCGGTAACTCCATGATCTCGAAAGGCACTCCAGCCGCGGTGTACAAGGCGACTTTGCCGATAGGCATAGCAGACCTCCCATTCGAATTCGACCAGCAACCGAGCGATTTTTCGATTACATCGTCAAAGCAACCCGGTTCGCCGTCGAACCACCTTCGCGCCCTTGCCACTCGGCAAACTCGAACGCGTCGTTGATCTCCTCCAGCGGGTATTTGTGCGAAATCACGTTCGCGATTGGCATCCGGTCCTTGGCGCGCACCAAGAACTGCAATGCCGCTTCAACGATCCATGGGTTGTAATGCATCAGACCTTGCCATTGAGTCTGGTTGCCGATGATCTTCTTGGCCGGAAACTCGATGCTTCCGCCGCCGATATTCCCGATATCGACGTACTTACCATTGAATCGCACCATGTCCAAACCCTCCAACGTCGCCGCCGCGATGCCCACCACCTCAACCACGATATCGGCACCAACACCGTGGGTCAATTCGCGAACCCGTTCGACCCTCGACTCCGGTGTGGGGTAGTCCACCAATGAAACGGTGTCCGTAGCACCACACTTCATCGCCAAATCGAGACGCGGCTGTTGTCCGTCGATCACTATGACCTTCGAAGCACCCTTTTCCGAGGCGACCGCCGTTGCAAATATCCCGAGTCCACCAGCCCCTTGGATCACCACCGTGTCTCCAAAGTCCATCTTCGCCCGTTCCAGCCCGAAAAGCACCTGAGACAGAGCGCAGTTAACCGGCGGCACCGCGTCAGTCGGCAATTCGTCCGGCACCTTGAAGGCGTAGTGACCCGGTGGCAGGTAGTAGTAATCTGCCATGCCGCCGTCGCAGTACGGATAGGCATCCAAACCTTGATGATTCGCCCTGCCGCGATGCGGACACGCATGATGCTCGCCCCGGATGCACCAGTAACACCGGTTGCACGGATTGAAGAAGGGGAACGCGATCCTGTCGCCCTCTTTTAACGGCCGGCGCAATGAGTCGGTATCAACTCCATTTCCGAGCGAATGAACAACGCCCGTAAACTCGTGACCGGTCAACCTTCGCTTGGGTGGCGGCTTGACGTCACCATCGCCACGCCAACCGTGCAGATCAGAACCGCATATAACGGCGTGAGTGTTCTTGACCAACAGGCCTCCCGGTTGAATTTCCGGTGTCGGCATCTCCTCGATATGGAACGGCACACCAGTCTGTGTGAATACGGCAACTTTTCCGGTTGGCATTTCTATCCTCTTTTGGATGCTCGCGACACCGTTCAAATGCGCCGCGCATGTTGCACGCGAATATAAACCATTACGTTCGTTTATGGACGCCGCGTATGTATACTTTCGACTCGATTAAACGGAGGTGCGGCGTAGGCGAGACAATCACTGGTCGATAGATCGGCGGCGCAGGCGCCCCAAACAACGCCCCAAACAACGCCGTAATCGAAAGGCGGATCCGATTGCTCGAACAATTCCACGTCCCACATGACATTGCAGTGCATGTCGAAATCGAAGACATGCGCGCAACCGTCGAAGACATCTTCCGAAAGATGGGAATGCCGGAGGATGACGCCGTCCAATCGGCGGACGTCCTTGTCTACGCCGACACCCGCGGCATAGAGTCACACGGTGTCTCGAACATGTTGCGCAGCTACGTCGCTTCATTCGGCGTAGGCGGCATCAACCCAACTCCCGAACCCAAGATAATCCGCGAGTTGCCCGCCGCGGCAACCATCGACTGCGATGGCGGCCACGGTCTCGCCGTCGGCCCGATGGCCATGCGCATGGCGATGGACCGGGCAGAGACCTACGGCATCGGCACCATCACCGCGATAAACGGTCGGCACTTCGGTGCCTGCGCCTACCACGCCGCGATGGCGTTGGAGCGCGACATGATCGGCATCGCCATGACCACCGGCGGCGTCAACGTCGCACCCGTCCACGGCGCCGAAAAACTCGTCGGATTGAACCCCATCGGCATCGCCGCACCAACGCGCGACGAACCGCCGTTCATCTTCGACGCTTCCATGAGCAGCGTCGCCGGAAACAAGATCACGCTCGCCAAACGCATCGGAGTTCCGGTGCTTCCAGGTTGGATCGCCGAGATGGACGGAACCCCCATCATGGATGAGCGTGAAATTCCCGACGACTACATGATGCTCCCGGCCGGCGCAACTCGCGAACTCGGCGCTCACAAAGGCTACTCGCTCGCCGTCATGATCGAGATCCTCGCCGGCATCCTGGGCGGAAGCGGCGGTGGCCCTCACCGACGCGGGGGCGCTTCCCACCACTTCATGGCGTACAACCTCGAAGCCTTCACCGACATCGAAGAGTTCAAGACCGACATGGACGCCTACATGCGCTCCTTGCAAGACTGCACCCCGGCGGCAGGGCAGGACCGAGTCGTCTACGCCGGTCTGCCCGAACACGAGGAAGAGATCGAACGTCGGGAACACGGCATCCCATACCACCCTGAAGTCATCGACTGGTTCCGCAGCATAACCGCTGAACTGGAAATACCATGGAGACTCACATAAACCAAGACTGACGAACGCCGTCATCATCCCCTCTCCCCCACGTGGGGGAGGGTTAGGGTGAGGGGGAACGGGCGGACAAAGGGGGCCAACCCCGGACGACCAATCAAACCGTTAACACCACCAAACCATAAGGAATCCAACAAATGGGCATCAACAAATGCATCGACCTGCTAAAGCAGGGACAACCCTTCTACGCAACACACACTCCCGAACTCTCGTACGACGCGGGCGTCGAATTGGCTCAAACTTGGGCCGACATGATCCTCATCGACTTCGAGCACCGTAACTTCAACGTCGGAGGCTTGGAACAGTTCATGAAAGGCCTCAAAGCCGGCGGACCCACAGCGAGCGGTCATCTCACTCCGACCGTGGTCACGACTCTCCCACACAACGCTATCTCCGTCGAAGAGGTTCGCTACAACGCTTGGCAGATGCGACACGCGCTCACCACTGGAGTTCACGGACTGCTCCACACCCACGCTCGTGACCCAGAAGCCGTCAAGTGGTTCGTCGCCGCCTGCCGTTACCCCTTCCAGACGCTCGCCCGCGACGTCATTCCCGAAGGCCTCCGCGGCGGAGGCGGGCAGGGCATACCTGCCGAGATTTGGGGTATGACTCCTCGTGAATACGTCGAGGTCGCAGACCCGTGGCCACTCAACCCTAACGGCGAGCTGCTTCTCGGCCTAAAGATCGAAGACCGTCACAGCCTCCCAAACGCTGACGAGATCGCCGCCGTTCCCGGCATCGGCTTCGCAGAGTGGGGACCTGGCGACATGGGTATGTCACACGGCAACCCTGACGCCCACGACCCGCCGTACCCCGACTACATGGATCATGCCCGAAACACCATCAAAGACGCCCTCGACAAGGTTGGTGTCGGCTTCTACTCCAGCTGGGCCGACGACGACATGACGCAGGAACAGATCGTCGACCACCTCATCGACGTCGTCGGCGTCAAGATGATGGGCGCCCGCAACAAAGAATTCGCCGACTACGGCCGCGCCAAGACGGGGCGGACGATGCCGGTGTAGGCACAGGAGATGATCTACGGGCGTGTTCGCTTCGTTGGTGCTTCTGTCGGAGGACGATGCATGATACCGCAAGCAACACGTTCCGGGGTATTGAACTGGAAAGGACAATCTGACGTTGGAAGAGCCCGTAGGATACTCAGTGCGGATATTCATGCCCCAAGGACAACCGGACGGGGTCCGGATCGTCAGCAAGTCTCATTGGTCGGGGCAAGGCATTGTATTTCCAAGACAGTTGCTGCCTGACATACGGGCTCTAAACGTCGCCGAGGGCGGTTGAACTTACGTCCTTTGGGGTCTTGACGAGGACGGCGACGGAGTGCTGCCCAGCGCTTATGTCGGCCGTACCGACGACGTATGGACGAGATTGCAACAACACTCCAAGGATCCCAAGAAAGCGTTCTGGAAACACTGCGTGGTTTTCACGAGCACCGACCGCAGTCTTAACACAGCTCACACGCAACATATCGAAGCCCAGTTGATTCGTGTCGCATCCAAAGCGAACCTATGCCGGCTCGTGAACGATTCTGCACCGACTCAACCGCCGTTGTCACTTGCTGACCGAGCAGATGCAGAAAAATTCTTTTTTGACATGATGCAATGCTTGCCCTTATGCGGCGTAGGCTTTTTCGTGGAACCCGAACAGCCCACTGAGGACACTCAACTTCTCACTCTGAACGAAAAGCAGGTCACTGCAAATGGTTACGAAAGCGCCGGCGGTTTTGTGGTCCGTAAAGATTCGCACGCGGTTGTAGGCGCACCGGTGGAGTCACTAGTAACGTCTTCAAAACAACTGCGTGAAGAGTTGATCGAAAAAAAAGTATTGAAGCAAGTCAACGGCGCGCTAAAGATGGCTTCCGATTACACGTTCAGTTCACCGTCCCAAGCCGCTGGGGTGTTACTCGCTTCAACTTACAACGGGCTCAACGTTTGGAAAGATGGGCGCGGGAAATCTCTCAATGAAATTAGAGATGAAAACCTCGTTATCGAGGAGTGAGTCGCGCAGATCGGTTTCTATACATTCGGTGAAATCACCAACTGTTATGAATTGGATTATGCAGATCAAAGCATGCCGTCGGAAACGACGAGATCGGCTTTAGCCACCGGGTACTCCCCGAACCCAAACGCCAGGGTTGTCGTTTGCGCTCGCGCATTTCGGGGATGAGTAGAGACGATGGCAAGATTCCCTCCGACTGCTCCAACAAGACGAGCAAACCGTTAAAGTATGAAAACGCGCGACGAATCACGTCGCAATCCCCCACCAAAAGGAACGACCACCATGGGCATCAACAAATGCATCGACCTCCTCAAAGAAGGACAGCCTTATTACCACACTCCGACGCCTGAACTCTCGTACGACGCCGGGCGCGAGATGGCTCAGACATGGGCCGACATGGTCCTCATCGATTTCGAACACCACCATTTCGACATCGGAGGTCTTTACCAGTTCATGAGGGGCCTCAAAGACGGCGGTCCCACCCCGAGCGGTCACCCCACGCCTGCGGTTGTGACTTCTCTGCCCCATAGCGCCTACACGCCCGAAGAGGTGCAGTACAACGCCTGGCAGATGCGACACGCGCTGACCACCGGCATTCATGGTCTGCTCCACACCCACGTACGCAACCCAGAAGCAACCAAATGGTTCGTCGCAGCTTGCCGTTACCCGTTCCAGACCATCGGCAGCGACATAATTCCCGAGGGGATCCGCGGTGGTGGAGGGCAGCGCCAACCTGCAGCCATATGGGGCGTCGATCCTCGGGAGTACGTGCAGATAGCAGACCCGTGGCCCATGAACCCCAACGGCGAGCTCATGCTCGGACTAAAGATCGAAGACCGGCACTGCCTCTCCTTCGCCGAACAAACCGCCGCGGTACCAGGCATCGCCTTCGCCGAGTGGGGACCCGGTGACATGGGAATGTCTTACGGCGACCCAGACGCTCACGACCCGCCATACCCTGACTTCATGGACAACGCACGAGACATCGTCGCCGCAGCGCTCGAAAAAAACAACATCGCCTTCTACGCCGCGTGGCAAGACGAAGAGATGAACAACGAACAGCAAGTCGATCAACTTATCGACGGCCTAGGCTGCAAAATGATCGGTGCCCTGACCAGAGACATCGCCGACTACGGCCGTGCCAAGACCGGCCGCACGATGCCGGTGTAGCTGTCGTTCCCGCGCGTGCACGAAACCAAAGTGCGCCTTGCCCCACATCCCCCTCTTTTATGAGGGGGTTAGGGGAAGGTTCCCCAGGTTTTCTGGTTCTCGATTCCAACGCGATTTAAACCAGAGGAGCACGTGAGATGCTGAAACGATTGCTTCGCGTTTCACTTTCGATTTTCGCGTTTGCGATGATCATCTTTGCGTTGGCGATTGTCGCAAGCATCATTGGTGACAGATTCCACCCTGACGGCACATTTGACATCTACAACTTGTCGGATGACCCTCAAGTGCCGTCCGAATGCCGCCGACACGTCGGAGATTTCACGATCAATTCCAATCAAGACGGCGGCTACCTTGATTACCAGTGGCAGGGCACTCAGGCGCAATTAGCCCGTTGCATCGAGGCGATCAACACCATGTCCGAAACGTTCAATGAACGAGACTACGTTGGAAGTTACGAAACCGGTTATGTCGCATGGGTCGGGTTCGACCCCACGGATATCCACGATTGGGATCTCCCAGGCGAATGTCGGCCGCACTACGCCTTCAAGTCAAAGAGTCACCCATGGTGGATCGACTACATGGGAACAGTTGATTATATCGACGTGACTTTCGAGTGGGTCGGCACCGACACCGAATGGGAAGCGTGTTCGGTCGCACGCGAAAAACAGATCGCGGAAATAAACCCCGCTGAGATCGAAATGACATGGGTCGGCGAACCGATCTCCGAATCGATCACGGGATTTACGTTCACCATCGTCTCCGACGCACAATAGGCCAGCGTGCTGCTGTCCCGCCACGAGGACAACGCCCGCAGCATCTTGCCTGATTAATCAGTAGGGATATCGATAATCGTAGGGTCAACCGCGGCGGTTGCCCCCAAATTCACTGTTTCTCCCCAAGGAGCGTCCATGCGAGATTCCTTCGGACCCAAGAGATTCATAGGCGTCATCGCCACGATCGTCGTTGTCTCATTGATTGTTTTCGGCCTATTCTTCATAATCATCGAGACCCCCAAAGCGACTTCGTACTCGGAATACCTCTGGGCTAACTCCTACCGCGAACACGTCAGTATCCAAGAATCGTTGCCGAAAGTCTGTTCGCGTTTAATCGTCGAAACCGACGTCGAGGTCGACGAAAATGGTCGGATTTTATCGGAGTACGATTGGGCGGGAACCAAAGACCAATACGACCAATGCGTCGCAGAATTGCTGTCTCGAAACGTCGACGAATTCGAACGCTTCGACTACGCCGTCCCGTACGACTCGACATACGACGGAAAGCCAACGGTCGACGATCTCCTGCTCCCGCCCGAATGTTCCGCTTACATTACAGAAATCGAACCCGATTGGGAACCCCCGAAGTGGACCCGTCTGTTTCCATTCCTAGCCACGAAAAAGGCATACTTCCGCTTCGACGGCACCGAAGAACAGCGACATCTTTGCACTCTAATCAGCCGAGAAAAACTCACCGAACCGGCGCAAGAATCCGGTATAAGCATCCGCCCGCCCAAATAAATCGACAGATTCTCGCAAAGAATGCGGGTGCGCTGATCGTAATCCGACCTAGAGCATTCCGCACATGCACGCTTGACCGCCTGCTAAACTCACAACTACCTTCTTTAAACCGTAATTTCGGTGGCAATCAATATGAACAACCCATCCCAATCAAGCCCATCTCGCAGACTGTTCAGAGTCATCGCCGTAGCGATAGCTCTCCCACTGATCGCATTGGTGCCCGCATTCTTGGCGTCGTCAATGATCACACAAGACGCGACCGAACCGGACGACCATATCGAACAATCAGTAACCATTGACGTCACCGACATCGATCCCGAAGGCACCGTGATGTACACCGTCATCCCGCCAATCGACCACCCCGGATCTCCCGACGCCTACACGATAAAGCGTGACGCGATGCAGCGTGCACTGTTGGAAGACCCCACCTCGCTACACATCACAATCGAAGACGACGAAGACCCAGCCCGTTGGTTGGGTCCAGATTCGGAAGACATCTGCACCTTCACCCTGCACCTCAGTTCCGACGACCCATACGACGACCAAAGCGACACATTCACCGGCTATATTAGAGTCACGGACGACCAAACCATGGCGCACGATGATCTCAGTCAACAAGAAGACTGCGGCCTCTACATCACCTACACTCATTAGCCCTACCGTCTCGCAGGGCCGTCCGATGATATACAAAAGATATATCAGAGGATAGCCATGCCAAAAACCACGCGCATCTCCAAATGGAGCTCAAGCCTCGCCATCCGCATCCCCAAAGCCATCGCCGAGGAATGGGGCGTCAAAGAAGGTACCACAATCGAGATGTCACGCGACTCCAAGGGGATCAACCTGCGGAAACGCAAATACACTCTTGCAGAGCTGCTGGAAGGTATGAAAGACGCCGACCTGCACCCAGAAGTCGATTGGGGCCCGCCACGGGGTAAAGAGGTTTGGTAGAAGCCGAATACATACCCGAACGCGGCGATTTGATCTGGATCGAATTCATGCCGCAAGCCGGACACGAACAATCGGGAAGACGACCCGCGCTAATCCTGAATCCAAGCGACTATAACCTCGAAAGAGGGCTGGCTCTGGTTTGTCCGGTCTCGACACGCATAAGGGGTTATAGATTCGAAGTTCCCGTTCAAAACGACGTGGGCATCAACGGAGTAGTGCTATCAGACCAAGTCAAGAGCACTGATTGGCGCGCACGCTATGCCAGATACGCCGGCACTGCTTCACATGACGTAGTCGACGAGGTTATCGCTCGCATCGAAACGCTTCTTTACGTCTAAATTGTTCAACCGGGCCAGCACCAATCGACAAACGACGACGCGATGAAAACCGCAACAACAGTCACCCTCATCCTCCTCACCACCGCGTTCCTCGCCACCAGCTGCACCTCCGATCAAGGCGCAACCCAAATCGCACTTGAACGCGCCGAAGCCAACGCGCAGGCCGCAATCTCCGAACGCGACGACGCAATCCAACGCGCCGAAGCTGCAGAAGAGCGCGCCGAACAAGCAGAAAAGTCCGAAGACCGCCTTTCAGCCATCAAGCAACGCGGCTCCGTCGTCTGCGCGACCGGAAACGATACGCCCGGTTTCTATTCGCTCGACCAATCAGGGCAGAGCATCGGTTTCGATGTCGATCTGTGCCGCGCAGTCGCCGCAGCCGTGCTCGGTGACGCCGATGCCGTCGACTACAGATTCATCGAGCTAGCGGCACGCGGACCTACGCTTCAATCGGGCGAAGTCGATCTACTGAACATGACCACCACATGGACGTCCACTAGAGACACCAATTGGGGCAACTTCGCACCCGTCATGTTTTACGACGGGCAAGGCTTCATGACCAGGAAAGACACCGGCGTCGAATCCGCTCTCGAACTGTCCGGCGCAGCGATCTGTGTCACTTCCGGCACGACCTCCGAACTCAACCTCGCCGACTTCAGCAGACAACACAATCTGGACTACACGCCGACTATTTTCGAGCAGGATGACGTCACGGTCAGCGCATATCAAGCAGGGCAGTGCGACGCGATAACGACCGACCGATCGGTTCTAGCGTCGCTACTCGAGCAGTTTACCGATCCCGAAGACCACCTCATACTGCCTGAGATCACCTCTGAAGAACCCTTGACACCCTTGGTGCCCCATGGTGACGACGCTTGGTTTGACATCGTCAAAATCGTCATGGCGGGAACCATCTATGCCGAAGCGTACGGAATCGACAGAACCAACGTCGACGAGATGGCCGCAGGCGAGAACATCAAAGCGAAACGACTGCTAGGCACCGAAGGCGACTTCGGACAAGAGGCGTTAGGCCTCAGCAAGACATTCATGCAAGACGTGATCAACCAAGTCGGTAACTACGGGGAGATCTACGATCGCAACCTTGGCATCCAAGGCATCGGCCTACCGCGCAAAGGCCGCAACGACCTCTGGATCAACGGTGGCCAGATATACGCTGCGCCATTGCGGTGACATCGCGAATTTCCCAATTCACAAATCCATCGTGATCTGATGGAGCGTATCGCATTCCGACGCACCCGTCAGTTCAATGTCAATTCTGTGACCGTTTCGCTGCGAATCAACGCTAACTGTTGACAATTATTGACGTAAACTGGGAACGAAGCTATATATCAGGGTTTTTTCATTCTCACTCCGTATCCGTTATCCACGACGAAAATAACCGGGAGGAACCGAAAACATGAAAATCAAACTTCTGATGTCGGCACTCGCGATGGTGTCGGTATTGGCAGTCGCTGTCAGTGCTTGCACGAGCGACGAAGGTCCGTCTGACACCGACCTCCGGAACGCTCAAGCCACCGCCTCCGCCGCACAATCCGCGCTCAGCGATGCTAACGCCCGCGCCGATTCCGCCGAAACTCGCGCTGACGCCGCCGAAAAAGACGCAGAAGACGCCAAAATGATGGCTGACCAGGCCATGATGGAAGATTCCGGCAGCCGACTCGCAGCCGTCCAAGAGCGTGGCGTTCTCAAATGCGCCAGCCGTAACGACGTCCCCGGATACGGCGCACTCGACGACTCCGGCCGAAACGTCGGATTCGACATCGACCTATGCCGTGCCGTCGCCACAGCCGTTCTCGGCGACCCCGAAGCGATTGAGATCCAGTTCATCACCGCTGCTGAGCGTGGCCCGACCATCCAGTCCGGTGAAGTCGACCTCCTCGTCCGAACCGTCACTTGGACCACTAGCCGAGACGCTCAGTGGGGCAACTACGCCCAGACCATGTTCTTCGACGGACAGGGTTTCATGGTCCCAGCCGACCTTGGAGTCACTTCAGCTTTCGACCTCAGCGGAGCCGCAGTCTGCGTGACCAGCGGTACCACCACCGAGCTCAACATGGCTGACTTCTTCCGACAGAACAACATGGAGTACAACCCGCAGGTCTTCGAAGACACCGACGTCGTTCTCTCCTCATACGAGTCCGGCGCATGCGACGTCTTCACCAACGACCGCTCACAGCTCGCCGCGCTTCGCACGTCTTTGCAAGACCCCGATAGCCACGTGATCCTCCCGGAGACCATCTCCGAAGAGCCGCTCGGCCCGGTCGTACCCCACGGTGACGACCAGTGGTTCGACATCGTGAAGACCGTCATGTCCGGCTTGATCTACGCAGAAGGGTATGGAATCAACAGCGAAAACGTCTCCGCGAAAGCTGGTGGCGACGACGTCAAAGCCAAGAGACTGCTCGGCACCGAAGGCACCATCGGACAGGAGACCCTAGGTCTCTCCGAGACCTTCATGCAGGACGTGATCAATGCCGTCGGCAACTACGGCGAGATCTACGACCGCAACCTCGGACCGGACGGCATCGACCTGCCACGAGAGGGCGGACGCAACGCACTCTGGTCAGACGCCCCCTGCGGCGACTGCCCCAAAGGCGGCCAAATCTACGCAGCACCACTGCGCTGACAAAAAACCGCTGATAGAACGCATGGCGAGCTTTCGCCAAAAACTACGGAAGGGGGACGCACACGCGTCCCCCTTTCTTTTTGACCCGTTAAACTACACCAGAGTTGTAATGCCCACGACGCGATAACGAGAGACCAGCAGTGCAGAGCCTTCTATACCCCGGTGGCATCCCGCTGTGGCGCAACATCGTCTTCATCCAGTGGGTCGTCCAAATCGTCTCCGCTATCATCGTCATCGCGATCGTTTCCGGATTCATCTTCAACGTCGCCAACGAGATCCAAGACCGCGAAATCCCATTTGGATTCAGCTTCCTCGACGATGCCGCTCAGATTCCCATCGGCGAATCCGTCATCCATTACGACCCGTCGCAGTCATACCTCTACGGCTTCTCCGTAGCCGCCCTCAACACCATCAAAGCGTCCGTCCTCGGCGTCATAGTGGCTACCTCTCTCGGCATCATCATCGGAGTCTCGCGACTCTCCTCAAACTGGCTACTTAGCCGACTCGCCCTCGTATACATCGAAACCTTCCGAAACATCCCACTCCTGATCCAGCTTCTCTTCTGGTTCCTCATCATCCTCGAACTCCCGAACGTTCGCGAAGGATACGTCTTCTTCGATGCCTTCTATCTCAACAACAGCGGCTTCTACCTCCCATGGGCGACCCCCCTCGGGGGCTTCTGGCCATGGGCCATCCTCACCGTCGCCGGCATCATCGCAGCCATCGCCGCATTCAACTTCCTGCAACGACGCGAAATTGAAACCGGAAATCCAAGCTATCCGATAATCGCCGGATTCGCCATCGTCATCGTCATGACCGTTATCGGCCTCATCGTCTTCACACCACTTGAGCTCGTAGTGCCCGAACGACAAGAAGGCCCCTTCGGACGACTGCAAGGCGGCGCCAGATGGTCCGGCAGCTTCTTCGCACTCCTCATCGGCCTCGTCGTTTACACCTCCGCATTCATCGCCGAGATCGTCCGGGCCGGCATCCAAGCCGTTAACCGCGGACAAAGCGAAGCCGCCAGATCCCTCGGACTCAACACCAACAACTCCCTCCGATTCGTCATCTTCCCACAAGCCCTTCGCGTCATCATCCCGCCGCTTATCAGCCAATACCTCAACCTCACCAAAAACTCCAGCCTCGCCGCCGCCATCGGATACCCCGACCTCGTCAGCGTCTCCACAACCATGACGCAGATCGCTCCCGCAATATCCCTCATCGGCATGGTCATGTTCACCTACCTCGCCATGAGCCTCTTCTACTCGCTGATCGGCAACATCTACAACCGCATAACCAGATACGCAGGCGTCGGCTGACAATCCCCGAAGATACGCCAACTTAAATGAACCAACCCGCCACAAGACCAAACCCCGTGCCGCCTGCGATGACCGTCGGCGTACCCGGCTGGATACGAGCCAACCTCTTCAGCTCGCCCACCGACGGCATCATCACCATCGTCGTCGCCGTCGTCATCGCACTCGCCATCACCCAAACCATCAACTGGGTATTCTTCACCGCCTCATGGGAAGCCGTAACATCACGCATCCCCCTCTACGTCATCGGACGCTACCCGCAAGAGTTCTACTGGCGACCCGAGACCGCGCTACTACTCATCAGCGTCCTCCTCGGCATGGCCTGGCGACTTTGGGGCGGAATCGCCCGCGGCTTCGCCATCGCACTCATCATCGTCACGCTCCTCGCCGGCGCTTTACCATACGCCGGCGTCGACCTCGGAGCTCCCGACTACGACCCGACCATATCGCCAGACCCACCGAGAATGTCCCTGCGAGAAAAACAACGCGACATCTCCGACGCCGACCGAGCCAACGCGATCGACCAGAAGGACATCACCGACCTCACCGGCACAACCTACCTCGCAGGAACCCTCAACGGCGACGAAGACCGCGCCGACTACTACACCTTCACGATCACCGAATCGATGAAACTCCGAACGATCCTCGCGCAGCAGGAAGCCAACGCCAACCTCATCCTCGAAGACGCCAACGGCAGCATCCTCGAAACCAGCGACAACTCCGGCACGGATGACGAATCGATCAAAACAACCCTCGACGCCGGAACCTACTACATCCGCATCGATGCCCAACAGATCGGCGACAACGACTACGTCCTAAGCTACAGCGTCACCGACCCACCCGACCTCCTCGTCAACCTCCTCTTCATCATCAACTTCGTAGCCGTAGCCATCGGATACGGACTCGCCACCCTGCGCACCTTCGGCTCTCTCCGAAACTTCCTCATCGCCGCCTTCGTATTCTTCATCTTCTCAGCGATCCTCGTCATCGGAACCTCCTTCATCCCCGGACTCGACCCGGTCCCCACTCAAGACCTCGGCGGACTAACCCTCAACCTCCTCCTCGCCGCCATCGGCATCGTCTGCTCAATACCCATCGGCATCGCACTCGCACTCGGACGTCGCAGCCGACTCCCGTTCCTCAGATACTTCTGCATCGGCTTCATCGAAATCATCCGCGGCGTCCCACTCATCACGCTGCTGTTCATGTCCCGACACATCCTGCCGCTCTCATTCCCCGAAAACGTCTCGATCGACGAGCTATACCTCGCCATGATCACCATCACCCTTTTCAGCTCCGCATACATGGCCGAAAACGTCCGCGGCGGAATGGCAGCCGTCGCCACCGGACAAACCGAAGCCGCCAGCGCTCTCGGCCTACGCGCCTGGCAGGCGACCATGCTCATCACTCTCCCGCAAGGACTCCGCAACATCATCCCAGCCATAGTAGGGCAGGCCATCTCACTCTTCAAAGACACCTCCCTAGTCTTCATCATCGGCATGCTAGACCTCGTCGAAATGGGCCGCGTAACCATCCAAGGCAACCTCGACTTCGTAGACGACGGACACGAAGTCTACATCTTCATAGCCGTCATCTTCTGGATCTTCACCTTCTCAATGTCGTACATCTCCCGAAGAATCGAAGCAGCCCTAGGAGTAGGCCAAAGATAACCCCCCTTCGCCCCGCGAAGGGGGACGCGAACGAGCAAAGCGAAGTTCGCAGGGGGATGCCCGAACCTCCACCGCAAAACACAAAACAAACCGTACCCTCCTTCCCTCGCTCGGCGGGAGAACGCGATGAGGGCCCGCACCAACACAAAACCATAAACACAAAACAACGCACCCCGTCCCCTTCGCGAAGCGTAAGGGACGCGAGCCAGCGAAGCGCCGCTCGCAGGGGATGCCCCCACCAACCAACCCCCTCACCGAAACAACAAGACAAACACATCGCATAAGCACACTCATCCGCAACAAACATCCCCTCTCCCGCACCCACTTCCCCTCCCCTTCTAGGGGGAGCGGGGCCCCACCAACCAATCCCCCAAAACCAAACATCACCGCAACAAACCAAACAACCACCACCAATCAAAGCCCATCATTCCAATCACAAAAATCACAGTTCAGACAACAGGCCCACCCCATGACCACTCAATCCATCACCGTCACCGACCCCAACATCCGAAACGTCCCACTCGAAGAACGCGACGACATCATCGTCTGCGAAAACGTCTTCAAATGGTTCGGGAACTTCTGCGCCATAAACGACGTCTCGATGTCCGTCAAGAGGGGAGAAGTAGTCGTCATCTTCGGACCCTCAGGCTCCGGCAAGTCCACATTCATCCGCATGATCAACCGACTCGAGGAGCACCAGCAAGGCAAAATCGAAGTCGACGGCATCGAGATGACCAACGACCTCCGAAACCTCGACGCCATCCGACGCGAAGTCGGCATGGTATTCCAGCAATTCAACCTCTTCCCACATATCAACGTCATGGGAAACATCACCCTCGCTCCCCAACGCGTCCGACACCTACCCAAAGCCGAAGCCGACGACCTCGCCATGCAGCTCCTCGAACGCGTCGGAATCCCCGAACAAGCCGACAAATACCCCGCGGAGCTATCAGGCGGACAGCAACAACGAGTAGCCATCGCCCGCGCCCTCGCCATGCAGCCCCAAATAATGCTCTTCGACGAGCCAACATCCGCACTCGACCCCGAGATGATCAAAGAAGTCCTCGACGTCATGCGAGAACTCGCCGACACCGGCATGACAATGCTCTGCGTAACCCACGAAATGGGCTTCGCCCGAGAAGTAGCCGACCGCATGGCCATGTTCGACGAAGGACAACTAGTTGAAATAAACACCCCCAACCACATCTTCACCAACCCCACCGAGGATCGGACGCAACTCTTTTTGGATCAGATTTTGTAGGCGCGGCAACTTGCCGGAGTTTTGCCGCAACATGCCGGAATATGCCGGAACTTGCTGGACACGCGGCAGGTTCGTGATGAGGGGGTTTTGCGGTGTCATTCGTAGGGTGGGTGTAGGGGATGGGTCGGGAATCGGCGCGTGTTGGGCTTGAGAGTCAGATTTTCGTAGGATACGGGTTTGTGTATGGAATGTGTTTTTAGAACAACATCGGCATAAATGCGGCAATTTGGCGGCAAGTTTGTTTTTTGAACTAGTTCAAAAAACTCGGTTGTGGTGATGTCGGGTGACTAGGGCTGGCGCGCCGTGAGGATCCAGAAGAAAAATTGGCTGACATAGGCGCTTGACACTTTTCGTGGTTCGCGCGACTCGCCGTCACTCCCGCGCACTACGACGTTCCGGACGACTCACCGTTGATCCCGCGAGCGCGGGGATCCATCATCCTACCGGCCTTACGTTATTCCGGAGAAAGCCGGGATCCAGAGGGGCGGGGCAGAAGGGTTGCCCCCGCTCCGCGGCGGAAATGTCCAAAGGACGAAAGGGGGTTCAGAGCGAAGCAACTCTGTCGGCTACCGCCAAACGTTCAGGCGTTGTCGTCGCGATAGTTATGGTCCCAAAAACCCTGCTCGTTGCGTCGCTTGAGCAGGTAAGCCATTCCGCGGTTCCCCTTAATTCTGTTACATGATGAACACAGAAGCTGTACATTCCCAACGGTATACCCATTTTCGGGAATTACGCGGTCCATTTCTATGTTGTCGAACGGTAACATCCTGTTGCAACCGCGGCATTTATATTCCTGATCTGCATACAACTGGTACTTGTAGACGAGGTTGTTTTTGACGTAATCCCCTGGTCGAAGATTTTCGACCTCCTCTACGTACCAAGAAATGCCTGTGAACCGAATCCGTTCATCCGCACTGCCGCCTTCAATACCCAACTCGAAACTGATCTCGCTATTTGAAGCGGGTGACAACGGCAAAAAATTCTCGCGTTTTCGGTTTTCTGGTTTTTCTTCGTAACACGGTTTCGGAGGTCCAAGAGGCCCCTCGACTAAGAAGGGTGTGGGTTGGCCGTTGTTTTCATCACCCATCATACGGATCATGCGCCGAGGGCAACTTGTGCAATATATGCGGCGTACGTTGTTACCATCCGTGACCGACCTGTGTTCTTTCACAACGTGTCGGCATTGCGCACAAACGGCAATATTTTGATGCTTTGGATTCGCATCCATGTGAAAGATTCTAACCTGCCGATCCTCAGAAACGACTTTCTTTTCGCCGCTCGCACGAAATCGCTCAAACTGACGATAATCGAGCGTCGAAACTAGGATAAGCACGATCAACGAGTTCCAGCACACCATCAACGACCTTTACGGCTGCAGACAGACAATCCTCGAGCGGTGCTCTGTCAGGAACCAGGTGAAACCTGTGTAGAGGATTCGCACACATCACGTAACCTGCTTCCCTGACCGCCCCCCAAGCTCCATGGGAGTACGCTGAATTCCACGGATAGTGTGCATCATAAATATTTTTTTCTCTTGCTTGGATGCTTCTTCGTCGCAGATCTAAACTGTTCCAATCACCGAGTTTGACATCACTGTATTCCGAGGAACGATCCTCAGACGCTATCCACCGTATCGTATCGATATCGATATATTCAGGAAATTCTAACGTGTCAAATTTCATGTCAACCAATTTAGCTTGACCAGACCCGTATTTTCGCCAAGATTGCCAAAGATCATTGCTATCTTTATTTATGAGGTAGGCTAAATTGATCCTTGCCTCGATCAATGTTCGAAGGCCAAGTCGGCCCATCACGCTTACACTGTTTCCTATTGACATTAATTCGCTCAAAAGCCTCATAGAATAAAAAGCCATACCAAACACTCCATCATGTCTGGCATCTGTGGCTGTCGTCCTTCTCGTCCGCCGCCAATGGGCTCGTAACGAGTCCATCATTTCATGCATCCGTTGATGAGACAATTGTTCCGGACGAATTGCAATTGGTCTACGACCCGGTACGACACATTCGGTCCGAGACCAAAGTTCATCCCAACATGATGCTGCCCAGGTCGGCTTATTGTCAAGTCCAGATAAACTCAACTCATTTGTTCGCAAAAAACCTTGAATTTCCTCATAGTCGTTCGGATAGTTCGCCAATCTTTCAGCTTGTGTTTTCAGAGAAGGATCCAATGTCATCTTACCAGCTAACATTTTCGCTGTTATCAGCATCCAAATGCAATCTGTAACCGTCGTCGATTGGCGCCACATCATCGTAGCAAACGTCGCCTTGAGTCGCGTTTCCGCATCGGTTGCAGGTGCAGGTAGATGATCTGACCAGTCTCCTCTTGCCGGCAGGGAGTCGAACCACCTCAATAGTGATAACACGCTAGAAGCTGCTGCTGATTGACATATCCTGCCGATCAACGCACCGCGTAATCCATCATCCAATCGAGCAATTCCCGACATCCTCAAATCATGCAATGACGATTGTTCTTCGTGATCGCGGATAAATTGAAGAATAGATTGGAATTCGCGAATTGCCGCATCTCGCGGCAACTGATGTGCTAACAAACCCATCCAAAGAAATTCAGGCATCCGATCAGACCAGATAGACATTTCAAGCGGCAGTGATTTCATCGCCTGATTGAACGGTGAAACAAGGTCTTTGCCTACCCGACGATGGCCTTGAAGACGTGTTTTTGCGGTTCGAATACGACCACGACGATTTTTCTTGCGTTTGGACACGATGCTCTCTTTAGTATCCTCCTCTAACAGTTGATAGGTGCTTACGCGGACGCAATTTCACATCCCCACGTTACAAACCACCGGCTCCGAAGCCAACAACACCCGCAACCTACCCAAGTCCGGCAAACCCAATACTTCCGATATCCCCGCATCCAACGCAGTCCGCGCCGGGCACTGAGCCATCCCCGGCAACCGTTCAAACTCAGCATCCGCCAACTCATCGAAAAGGGCTGACAGAGCTTGAAGTTGCGCCGATGGAAGCTGGCGCGGATCGAGTACCGGCAAGTTTCGTAGATCGGCTTTCTTGAACCCTACCCAACCACCTCGCGTACTCGTGCGTTGCGCGAGCAAGGTAAGGATTCCCAAACTGGAGTTCATCCAGACCGTCAAGGCTTTTTCAGTTGCCGCATCTTCAACGCGTACCGGCCACCATACATTGGACAATACTCTGTCCTCGGAACGCATCGCAACTACCCTAGCGGTTTCTAGCCAAAGACGTTCACTGATAAGGAATCGACTGGATTGTTGCCATAGATGTTGCCCATAACCAGGGCATTGTCCACCTTTGGGCTGGGCTAACGGAGAAAGGTAGGAATCGATATGGCAGATCAAAGATTTTCGTTTTTCTGTATCGTGGCCTTTGACCATTGGATACGCCGTTACTGATGCTGTCTCTTCAAACCCATCAACGAGTCGCCGCCGATCCGGCCCAATCTCCCCAATCTCATCGAGCCGACACATCGGCACGCTGCCGATACCAGTCTCGCCAGGGATCCAAACCTCCCCATCTTCCAAAAGTCTCAACGCACAACGGACAACATCGGCGCGAGCAAACTGCACACCGACCCACTGCTTGCCCTTGATCTTCGATTCGGGAATCGAAAACACTTCGCCCACATGTTCGCCGTCGAGTTCGAGGAGCGCAGTCCCAGAATCCTCGATCCGCGCTGGCTGCGTTGAGTTGACCGCCTCCGCCACAAGATGCGCGTCCAACACTCCTTTCGGGTTCTGCCAAAGATTGACGAAGGTGGTGCGATGCTCTGCGCCATTCCCGTTGGCGGGTCGCCGTGTTGCGATTAACAGAGATTCTGACAAATCTGTGCTGTCCGAAAAGTTCCAACGCGTAGGATCGTGTGACACGATAACCATGTCAAGCACGTAATCGTTTTCGATCAACGCCCGAGTCTGCGCCCATGAAGGACCGGTGCAAACCGTCACCGGCAACACCAAAGCCAAACGCCCTTCGCCCGGTCGCAACTTCGGTGATGCAGCCGCTACGAACGCCGCGCCAAGTCCCGCGGTCGATGATGCCTGCATCAACTTCAACCGCCGCGAAAGTTCGCTTTGAAGCTTCCGACGCTCTGACTGTGGCAAACTTCCGAACAACAGATTACCGCCCACCGACCGCGTGAAAGGCGGGTTCATTATCGCCAGATCCAAATTCGGCAACCGCGCGGTTACTCCATAGGTCGCACCGCGCGTTCCGCCGCCATACACCTGGCCAGGATCACGCAGCGTCGCACCAATATCCGGGGCCGACAGCGCGAACTGCACCGCCGCCTCATCCGTGCTCAGGAATTCCAAAGAACCCAGAAGCGCTTGATCCCCATTCACACCCAACGGCATCACGTAGAGATTCATGCGGTCGAACTCAACCGACGGGTTCAGCATCGCCAAGCTGGTCGCCGCAAAATGCACCGCCGATAGCTGCACGTCGTATCCGTGCAAGGCCTGCTCCACCATCGCTTTGTGGAGCAGTCCGGCATTAGTTCCACCTGCCGCTAGATGTTTACGCTCCACTTCAGAAGCGACAGCCATCAATAACGTCCCAGTGCCACAAGCTAGGTCGGCGACGTTCAGCGAGCCCGGGAACTCGTGATCCGACCAGTCGACGTTGACCGGCCATTCGTGAAATACCAACCTCGACAACATCGTCGCCGCAGGAACCGACGTGTAGTAAGCACCAGTGAACTTGGCATCCGACAACAGCGTGTGAAACAGACGCCCTGAGAGATCGTGTCCCTCCAAATGCCTCGTCAACTCAACGACCTCGATCAATGGCTTCAGTGGCGGCATGTGCCAAGGTTTCGGAGCCCAGAGCCACCTCTTGAGAATCTCATTCGCCAACTCGAAAACCGGCACGTAGTCGATCTCTTCGCATATTGATAACCAAGCGTTCCGCAATCCCCGTAGGCCGTCCTCTTCCATCGACTCTTCAATGCCAGGAACCGCCGGATTCCGGGAAGCCAGTCGATCATGGAACGCGAGCGCATTGAATATCACCAGAAACGCGATCATCAGCGCCGCCGATTTGTCCTTTTCATGATCCGACTCCGAGATGATCTCCGCGAAAAGTCTCCCGGTACGGGCGTGAGTGGAAATCGCTTCAGCCGATCGCTCTAGCGCGTACCCAACGACTCCAGCGGCCGCGTGAACCCGATCGACTGCCTCAAGCTCCAGCGGCAAAACCCGCAAGTAGTCGGCCAAGTCTTCGACGTTGCCGCCGCGGACCCGGCGCGTCGCTTCGACAACACCTCGTGAACCGTATAACCACCATTCGAAATCCGTCGCAGAAATCAGAGCATCAGGGATGTCTCGCTCTTCGCGCATCCAACTCGGATACACCATGCCCATGATCCCCACAGCATCCGGAAAACTGGCGATTCGTGTCCCGAGTTGCGATTCCAAGAGACTCGTCGAACCTTCGTACTTACACTCCAAAATTATCTGGTAACCGCCGATAAGGTCGACGCGGACATCGGGGATGCCTTCGCGGCTCCGTCGCTCCGCACGAGCCGCAATACCAAGCGCCTTCAACGACTCAGCGAGGTGAACATTCACCACCTCCTCGCGGTTGGTTTCTCGTGCGTTTCGTCGGGGCATAGTCGATTTACCAGTTCTCATACTTATCAGGTTCAGACCGTTAGCCGTACGCGCATGGTACTGATCGGCGATTCTATGCCCTGATGCGCACTATCTCATAGCAAAAGTGGCGAACGGTAATTGCCTGTTCGCAAAATGCTCCTCCCACACTACCGACCAGCATCGCAACACCCCCAAACCTCCATACAAACCACACGCATCATCGACACTCTCCCAACTAACACGACCTCAACAGGGCAGGGCAGAGGGTACCCCTCTCCTCACAACGGATCCCGCCACCGCAACCCCGGCAACCGCCCGAAACCCGAGTCTTTAGAGTGGACCTCAGCTCCATATTCAAGTGCAATCGCCGCGATGTGGGCATCGGTAACGACATTTCGGCTGGTGCCAGACATCTCCAACGTTTGTCTCATCATCTCGAGGTGACTAGGCCCTGGGTTGATTGCAATTATGTGTGGAAACTCCAACCAGTTCCTAACGTGATCTAATGACACGACAGGTGCAAGTGGAGGTGTCACGACCCTCGGATTAGCCATCAACCTGACGAAACCGGTCGACACTGCCCACGGCAAGCCTACCTCTTCCGATCCGTTAATCAATTCTTCCCACCACTCTTTGGCGGTTTGGTACAGGGGAGAACCCTCATTGTAGGCGTAGACCAGCATGTTGATGTCCGGCACAATCATCGCTTGTCAAGTTTCTGAAAATAGTCTTCGACTTCAAGTTCTTCGAGAACATCCTTCGGCGTCATACCTTCTTCTTCGCCACTCATGAACTCGCCTTTGTGTGGCTTCACACGAAACGGTTTGTTTGGAGATCGTCCTTCAGCAACTGTGGTAGTAGCCGACGTCCCCCGACGCAACGCCTCATTCACAACCCGCTCAAACGGCTTCTTCTCCAGCCGAGACCGCTCCTCCAAAATCGCCGCAACATCATCATCAATTGTCAACGTAGCTCTCATACCTGCATCCTCGTAACTCACATCGCAGATACCGACGAGTCTATACAACCCCGATCCCAGAGCATTCCAGACTACGCCCCCTATCACACACGCCCATGCACCAACAACCCCAAACCACCACCGCAACAACCCAAACAACCAACATCCAAATCCTATCCATCCTGTCCATCCATGCAAATCCCAATTCACACTTGACTTTCATACAACATCTGTAGTACAAACAAAAACAAGCGCCCAAAGCCGGAACTTTTACCGCCGGCCCGAGCGCACAGAACCATCGCCGCGTCGATCAGGGGGAGCGTGCACCTCTCTTTTTTCGATGCTGCTAACGACAACCAAATATTGAAATCGGTCTGCGGGCGGATAATCACCGGGCTGCCAAGAGCGACCTAATAAGCCGTGAAAACGGTGAAATCGACGGCTCGAAGCAACCCGCGGCAGTGCCCGCCAAAAGCCTAAGAGGTTCGGGCGAAACGCAGACCAAAATCCGGTTACGGAGATCGTTGTAGCTTCAGGGCTCGGATGCGGAGCGTTACGCTGACTCCGACTCGCAAGCCAGACGGTCATACCTCTCCCCTTCGCCAAGCGTAAGGGGACGCGACGTAGGGGCGGTTCGTGAACCGCCCGCTCGCAGGGGATGCCCGTTCAAGATCCGAGCGAACGTTCCACCTATCCGGCAAACGTCTTTCCGTCACGCCGAGCGGAAGAGGCTACAGCACCAGCTCGAGGAACAATCGAGCAACAACGGGCGGATGAACCCCAAATCGCCGTCCGGAGGGCCGACGGTCTGGCGACGTCGGAGGCGCTGGAAATATTGAATGACACACCAACCAACTTTCGCCCGCTCAGACCCCAAATCGACGCGGCGATGGTTCGACAACAACCCGTCCCCTTCGCTAACCGTAAGGGAACGCGACGTAGGGACGACCTTTGTGGTCGCCCGTGCAACCCCAGGGTAAAGGCCCGACATCCGTCGGCCGGGCGCCCCACCCAACTACATGAAAACCTGCCAACGACCCGCAGGTCAATCAAACACACCTCAGAATTCTGTACATCCTGTACATCCATGCAAATAACCCCATGCTCATCAAACAACGCCCCGACCGCTGGACCAAGATGTCCCAACTCGGCAAGATGGCCACCGACGACATCCTCTTGCCGTCCACCACGAGTAGGGGCCGTTCGGGAACGGCCCCCGTCAATGAACGCGCCCCCTACAACAGCCCCCGCAACAACCCCATGCCCGGCGTCTACCGATCCCGGCTCCCCAACGGCAAATTCACCAACCTCATGCAGGTCATGTTCACCGACTTCTGCAAGATGGACTGCCACTTCTGTCCTAATTCCCACTGGGTCCCCCGCAAACGCTACGCCTTCAAAGTCGACGAACTCGCCAAAACCTTCATCGAACTCGCCGAACGACACACCGTCGAAGGCCTATTCCTAAGCTCCGGCGTCGCCGGAACCGGCACCAAAACCACCGAGCGAATGGTCCAAGTCGTCGACCTCATCCGCAACAAATACAACTTCAACGGCTACATCCACCTCAAGGTCATGCCCGGCGCCGAACGACACATCGTCGAAGCCGCACACCAACTCGGAACCCGCCTCTCCGTAAACCTCGAAACCACCACTGTCGAGCACATGGACAAGCTCAGCAAGATGAAGCACTACGAGCGCGACATCCTCGCACCCATGCAGTGGATCGACGAACTCAAACGCGGTCCGACGCGCGGGGCAGTAGGGCAGGCAACCCAGCTAGTCGTCGGCGCCGCTGACGAGTCCGACCTCGACATCCTAAACCGCATCTCGCAACTCTACGCAGACTGGGATCTCAAACGCGTCTACTACGCACCCTTCCGACCAATCCGCCACACGCCGCTCGAAGAGCATCCCGCGACTCCGATGCAGCGAACCAACCGCCTCTACCAACTCGACTGGCTCAAACGCATCTACCGCTACTCCGACGACGAAGTCAGACTCGCCCTCGACCAAGGCGGCTTCCTACCCCTAGAACTCGACCCAAAACAGACGATAGCACTCGAAAACCTCGACGCATTCCCCGTCGATATCAACACCGCAACCCGCGACCAACTAATGCGCACCCCCGGACTCGGACCCGTCAGCGTCCAACGCATCCTCAACAACCGACGCCAAAGTCGAATATCCCGCTGGCAAGACGTCACCCTAATGGGCGTCGTCCGCAAACGAGCCTGGCCATTCATCACCTTCCCCGGACACCGACCCCAACCCGCCAAACAACTCCGACTAGACACCCTCCTAAACCAAGAACGCAAAACCCGCACCGACGGTGGCACCGAACACCTAACCAAAAACAGGGCAGAAGCCACCCGCGAAACCCAAGCCTCCATCCTCGCCGACCCCGGCCAACCCTTCAACACCGATCGACCCCAAACCACACCATCCGCCACCCCCTGCGGTATATCCAACACCTGCACCAACTGCGCCCTTTACAACACCCCCGGCCACCCCGGTTCAACCCGCACACCCATCAAATACACCCCATCTCCCACCTTCAAATGAAGACCTACCTCCGCATCGCCCGCGCCATATCCCGCTCCTGATCCCGACGCTTTATCGTCTCCCGACGATCCTCATGACGCTTACCACGAGCCAACGAAATCGACACCTTGGCCACACCACGAACGATATAAATCCGCTGAACAACAACCGTCAATCCCTGCTGTTCGACCCGCCCCTGCAAAAACTCGATCTCCCGACGATGCAAAAGCAACTTCCGCTCCCGCAACGGCTCATGCTGCGTCCAAACCGCCGCCGACTCGTATGGCGCGATATACGCATTCATCAACCAAGCCTCACCATCCAAAACCCGCACATAAGCATTAGAAATATCGACCTTACCCTCACGAATCGACTTGATCTCCGAACCCTTCAACACCAACCCAGCCTCAAAGTCGTCCATCAGATGGTAATTAAACCTGACGCGCCGATTCGTAGCCATCGTCCCCGACGTGGCCGCACCGTCCACAGACTTTTTCTTGCGATTCTTGCGTGCCATAACAGGGCAGAGGTCAATACCCGAACCTATCCACCATTATCACAACAGCGCTTTGCGCCGCCAACAATCCCCTCTCCCGCTAGGCGAGACCATTGCAAAACCTTTGCTGCAGATCGCCAATGGTTTCTAGTCAGGGATTCGTACATCTCCTGCGAGCGAAAGGGACGGTGGTTGTCGCCGGGATGGGGTGAAAAGGCGTGCTTTGTTGATTCTGGATGGACGTGCCGTCCGCTGAAGCGCCCGCGTCCGCGGGAATGACGGGGGGTTGTCGCGGGAATGACGGGAGGTTTGCAATGGTCTCGCTAAGCGGGAAAGGGTTAGGGTGAGGGCACTAAGGCGCGACCGACGTCGTAACCTGCGTCTGGTAATCCAACTGCTTGATCGCCGCATCCATCTGCGGCTCAACCCACTCGACATCGCGCTGACCCGGAACCGGCTCCGTCTCCACGATCACATCCGGCTCCAATCCAACGCCCTCAATCACATTCCCATTCGGCGTATACCAACGGCGGATCGTGATGTTCAAACCCGCACCATTCGACAGCGTACGAGTAATGTTTACGCTCCCTTTTCCAAACGTCTTCACACCGATCAGCACGCCGCGCTCGTGGTCTTGAATAGCCCCCGCGAACAACTCCGCACCGCTCCCAGACCACTCGTTCACCAGCACCACGATCGGGACTTTGTAGAAATTTCCATCTTCATTCGCATAGAAATCGCGCCGAGCGCCGTTTCGATCCTGCTCATAAGCCAACCGACCCCGAGGAATGAACTCGCTCGCCGAATCCAACGTCGCATGCAAAAGTCCACCCGGGTTGTTCCGCAAATCAATCACAACACCTTCGGCCCCATGATCCAACAGATCCGACATGTGCTTGCGGATCTCACCAGGCGTCTCATCGGTGAACTGGCGAATATCCATCTCACCAAAAGACGTTTCCGGAATCAGCCTCGAATGCACCGATATCAACGGCACACGACCACGAATGATCTCGATATCAACTGGATCGACATCACCAACATGCAGGATCGAGAGCACTACCGGCACACCTTCCTCGCCGCGAATAACCAGCACCGCCTCGCTAACACTCCAACCAGTAGCATCGACCCCGTCTACCGCCAATATCCGGTCACCAGGTTTGATACCGGCCTTCATCGCCGGCGATCCATCCATCGGCGCTTGAATGATCACGCCCTTGCCATCCGGCGACGGTGCAACCGTCGCACCGATACCGAAGAACGCACCCGCGAGATCGTCCCGGCTCATCCGCATCTGATCCGGAGATATGTACGTCATGTGAGGGTCGCCGAGCGCCTCAATGAAGCCCCGGATCGCCTGCTCCGACATTTCGCCATGATCAATCAGGCTGTAGTCCACATACTCATCGTTGATGAACTGGAACGCCTCCCAAATCACAGCCACATCCTCAGGCACTCCGTCCGGCAGTTGCTGCATCTCGGGCCGCTCGACGATGTTTGTTACCGGATCCTGTTCAAAAACGTTCGCCGAACCGGACGTTTCCTCAACCGGCTCGGACGGTTCTTTGACTTCAACCTCGGCAGGTGGCTCTTCATCAACGTCCGAATGAGTGTCTTCCTTCTCAACCTCCGACTCGTTGGCCTCCGACTCCTCAACCTCCGTAGACTCCGAAACCGAAGTCACCACAACCGCATTCTCGTCACTAACGACCTCAGCAACCGGCTCTTCAGATGAACTGCAAGCCAGCGATAGCAACACAACCAGCGAAAGCGCCGGCGCTAGAAACAAGTAAAAGCGGTCAACCAGAGTGTTTCTTGTCATTTGGGCTCCAGCGACAAAGACGTCGCCTGCAATCGCGGATCGATATCAAAGTATACGAAGGGCGAGTGAAAACCGATTGCATCTGAACCTGTGCAAACCTGATCGGCACTTCCAGCTTTACATAACATGTCTAGTGCGAAGTAAGGATTATCAGACTTCAACTGCCCTGACACTACCCACACGCCTGCACCACGACCGCGTCGAGTGCCTTAAATCCCAACGTCCGCCTGAACTTCTATCTCGCCTTCAAGTTGGTCGCCATTTCCTAACGCCACATCGATCGCATCCCGCAACTCGTCGATCCCCCAGCGCTTGACCGCCGAAGTCACCACCGAGCCGTTGTCAGACGTCTCATCATCATCCGGCGGAGTGTCGGCAACCAAATCAAGTTTGTTGAGCACCAGCACCCGTGGCGTGTCGCCGAGTCCTAAGCCCGCCAACACGCGATCAACGACCTCGGCCTCTTCGGCTGCGAGCGGATTCGAGATGTCCGTCACGTGCAACAGCAGATCTGCATGAATCGCCTCTTCGAGCGTGGCGTTGAAAGCGTCGATCAATATCGGCGGCAATTTGTTGATGAAACCCACCGTGTCGCTGAGCGTTGCCGACGCACCCGATGGCAGATAGAGCCGCCGCGTCGTAGTATCCAACGTCTCAAAAGGCCTGTCCACCGAACGGATGTCAGAACCCGTCAAGGCGTTGAACAGCGCCGATTTGCCCGCGTTCGTATATCCCACCAATGACACCGTGCGCACGTCGCCGCGCGTTCTACGTCTTCTTTGAGCTCCACGCTGGTCTCGCACGTCGGATATCGCTCTGCGCAGGTCTCGAGCCTTGAGCCGCATCAACCGACGGTCGGTCTCAATCTGAGATTCTCCGGGTCCCCGCGTCCCGATGCCACCACCCAAGCGTTCCAGGTGTGACCATTGCCCTGCGAGCCTTGGCATCAGATACTCGACCTGGGCCAACTCGACCTGCAACTTGCCTTCACGGGTCCGGGCTCGGCCTGCGAAGATGTCGAGGATTAGGGCCGTTCGGTCAATGACCTTGACCTCAAGTCGGTCTTCGAGGACGCGTTGCTGAGCAGGCGTCAGTTCGTCGTCGCAGATGACCGTTTCGACGTACAACTCTCCAACCGTCTCTCGGAGTTCATCGAGTTTTCCCGACCCGAGATACGTAGGCGATGGCGCATTTAACGTCTGCGTTACGGTAGCGACTGGATTCGCACCTGCAGCACGAGCTAACGTCCCCAGTTCCTGTACAGAATCCCGCAGCGTCCAGCCATTGTTTCGGCGGCGGACCCGCACTCCCACAAGACAAGCCCGTTCACTCTTCGCCGCCGTCCGATGTAATCGATTACGTCTAGACAATTTCTCTCCAAAATTCAGCTGCGCTAGATGTTCCAACCGGATATCCGACGGATTCCCTCGTCGATCTGGTCATCCGGGATCGTAAGCGACAAGCGTATGTAGCCTTCGCCCGACGGGCCATATGATGCGCCGGGTGTCACAACCACGTCGCGCTCTTCGAGCATTTTCTGCGCAAACTTAGCTGAAGTGTACCCTTCGGGCACGCGCGTCCAGATGTATAACGTGGCTTTTGGTTCGGTTGCCTTCAATCCGATATCGTTTAACGCGCCAACCACTCGATCTCGACGCTTCCTGTATATCTCGTTGTTGGCATCGATCCACTCTTGTGGCAGATTTAACGCTTCGATGCCCATCTCTTGTATCGCCTGCGACAGCCCGGAGTCGATATTCGACTTCACCCGCATCAGCGCGTCCACCATCTCCGAATTGCCGACCGCCGCTCCGACCCGCCACCCGGTCATATTCGCCGTCTTCGAAAGCGAGTGAAACTCCATTGCGACATCTTTGGCGTCAGGAACTTGCAAAATGCTTGGCGCTACATAGCCGTCGAATGTGACCTCAGTGTAGCAAGCGTCGTGAAGTAGATGAAGGTCAAACTCCTTGGCGTATCGCACCGCCTCTTCAAAATACGCCAAGTCTGCGACCGCGCCGGTCGGGTTGTTGGGATAATTCAACCACAGCGTCTTTGCTTTACGGGCGACATCGGTTGGGATGTCGGCAAAATCCAGTAGATAGCCGTTTTCTTCGCGCAACGGTACAAAGTGCGTAACACCGCCCGCAAACATCGTCCCGATCTCGTACACCGGGTAAGCTGGATCCGGAGAAATCGAAATATCGCCAGGATCGATGAAGCACAACGCGGCGTGCGCGATACCCTCCTTAGCACCGATCAGATTGATCGCCTCGCTGCCGGGATCCAACTCAACGCCGAATCGCCGATCGTAGAAATCGCAAACCGCTTGCCTGAACTCCGGCAGACCTTCGCTCTCAGGATAGCGATGATTGGGAGTCTTCCTCGCGCCGCGGTCCAAAGCGTCCAACACGGCGTCCGGGGTCGGAATGTCGGGGTCACCAATGCCGAACGACACCACGTCGATGCCCTGCGCTTTCTTGGCTGCGATGGCACGCGATATGTTCACAAAGAGATACGGCGGCAGTTGTTGCACGCGTCGCGCTAACTCAGGCATTTCACTCCCTTCAGATCGTTGAGTGTCTCATTAGCCATCTCAGTTACTCGTTCCAGACTCCTGTGAAAACCTCAACGGCCGGGCCTTCCAAGAATGCTTCGTCATTCTCGTCCCATGAGATGCTCAGCACGCCGCCGTCGACAACAACGTCGACGGCATCGTCGACCAAACCTAGTTTCCGGCATGCATACGCTGACGCCGTACTGCCCGTGCCTGACGACAGCGTCTCACCAGCGCCGCGCTCGAATATTCGAGCTCTAATCCGATCACGGTTAAGCACGTTGACGATTTCAAAGTTGATTCGCTGCGGAAACATGATGTGGTTTTCCACGAACGGACCCACTTCGTTCAACGGAAACTCTTCAACCGGTTGATCCATGATCGCTACGGCGTGTGGATTTCCAATCGCCAAGCAAGTGATGGACATGTCCACTCCGCCGATAGTGACCGGTTTGGAAATCACGTCGTCGATGCCGCCGAGATCCGCGGTGTCGACAGGGACTTCGGATGCTGTGAACGTGGCCAGTCCCATCGCCACACGCGCTGATGTCATTAAACCGTCTTCCACCTCCGGCCAAAGAGTTCGGACACCGCCCAATGTCTCCACAGTCAACCCGTCCTGTGTCGGTTCGGCGATGCCGCGATCCAACACGAATTTTGCAAACAGTCGGATACCGTTCCCGCTCATCTCAGCTTCCGATCCGTCAGGGTTAAAAACCCTCATACGTACCTGCGCGACGTCTGAATCCAGGAGCAGTACGATGCCATCCGACCCGACTCCGAACGCCGGCCGGCTCATCTCAGCAGTTAATGCACTCCAGTCGCGATCGATTGAACGCCCGTCGACCGCTATGTAGTCGTTGCCGCAACCATGCAGCTTTGCAAATTCAATTGCCAATCAATACTCCTCGCATCCGGCAGTTGGATTACCCAGCGATTCTATCCGTAACCAGATGTTTTGCCCCGGTTGCGCAACCATTCCGCAACCGCACCGAACACGGCACATTCGAAATTTACCGATGTGATGTCGAACCACGAAATCCGTTCGTCGCGAGCCTTGAACCAGTTGTTCTGAGCACCTATCAATCGACGGTTCCCGATCAAAATCTCCTCTCGGATCGATTCCCACGATTCACATCCATCGTCATAGTCGACTAGTTGGCGATATCCAATCGCCGACATCGACGGCATTTCACGGCTGACTCCGCGCGACCGCAACGCCTTCACCTCGTCGAGCCATCCTGCCTCCAACATGTCGTCAACGCGGGTCGTTACTCTAACGTGCAAGACCTCTCGCGGTGCCGTAAGACCTATCACTAACGTGTCGAACGGAGGTTCTGAGCTCTTACCCGCGCCGCCCATCGCGTCACCAGTCGCTACTGCGCGCTCGATCGCTCGTATCAAGCGTCGTGGATTCAACATTTCAACCCTGTCGATGCCACGTGCGCCAGTCGACCGCAGACGATCTTGAAGGGATTCGATGCCGTCCCATTCAAGTTGTTTTTCTAACTCATGCCTTAGTCCTTCATCGGGCGGTATTTTAGGCACTTCCCAACCTTCCAACAATCCCCAGATATATTGGCCCGATCCCCCAACCACTATCGGGATTTTTCCGCGCCTGTGTATGCCTGCGATCGCCGACGTCGCGCTCTGGAGAAAGTCGCTAAGGCTGTAGTTATCCCGCGGATCAAGCGTGTCAATCAGATGATGTGCGATACCGCGTCGCTCGTTGATTGAGGGCTTAGCGGTTCCGACGTCCATGCCACGATAAAGGAGACGGGAATCGGCGTTCACAATCTCCCCGCCGAAACGGAGCGCGAGATTTACACCAAGTTTTGTCTTGCCCGTTGCAGTCGCTCCAACAATGGCAACGACACCGGCCCGTGGAACCCGAGTTTCGTTATCGGTCACGCCCGGGAAGCGTCACGCTGCCATCGCAGAATTTTCCATGATGGAAATCATTGAAGAAAACTCCGCGTCATTCAAACTCGAACTGCCGACCAAAGCTCCGTCCACGGTCGGGCTGCCCACAATCTGGCCGATGTTGTTCGCGTTCGTGCTCCCTCCGTAAAGCACGCGCATCGCGTCAGCAACTTCTTGGCTGAAAACTTCGCACACCTCTTCTCGTATCGATGCCGCCATGTACTCAATTTGGCCAATGGTGGCTGCCACACCGCTACCGATTGCCCAGATCGGCTCGTATGCGATAACGACATTTGAAGGGTCGTCCAAATTGGAAAGTCCCAATCGAATCTGGCGCCGTACAAAGCGCTCAGCTCGCCGCCGTTGACGCTCTACGTCATCCTCGCCGACGCACATGATCGCGGTCATGCCAGCTTGAGTAACCGCAGCAACCTTCGCAGCTACGATCTGATCGGTCTCGCCAAAATGCTCGCGACGTTCAGAATGTCCGACGATCACATGACTCACGAGGCCGCGCAACATCTCAACTGAAACTTCACCGGTGTACGCGCCGCTGGAAAATTGGTTCACGTTTTGTGCACCGAGCATGACGGGCGTAAGATGCACGACGCCGTAGACCGCGATAAGTGATGTGAATGGCGCGCACAGTACGACATCGACCATGTCCGAATCACCGACGGTTCGGCAGATCGATTGGGAAAGCGCCACGCCCTCTTGGGGCGTGGTGTTCATTTTCCAGTTACCCGCGATTAACGGTTTGCGAATCGTCAAATTTCTCTCGACGTCCTGTAATTTTGTGAGGTATATGGATGGTTTTCGCAATTTCCACCGCGCGGATTAACAATAACGCCACTTCGCGAAAGTGTCAACCACCCATAGCGGTCAACCAACCGTCGATTCCGTCACCGTTGCCGTGTAAGTCGCAGGCCCCGTGTCGGTCAATTTCGGTTTAGCGCGGCAATGCCGGGAAGTGTCTTGCCCTCCAAGAACTCGAGCGACGCTCCCCCACCCGTCGATATGTGCGTTAGTTTATCCGCGATGCCAAGTGAGTTAATCGCCTCAACCGTCGACCCACCGCCTGCCAATTTGAACGCATCTACATTGCCGGCTATCGCCGCGGCCAACGATCTAGTGCCTTTTGCGAAATTCGACCACTCAAACAATCCCATCGGGCCGTTCCACACTATTTTGTGCGCTTCATGCACGAAACCAACGTAATTCGTGATGGTCTTTGATCCGATATCCAATACGTAGCCGGTCTCCGGCATATCGTCAACGCCAGCCTCGACGAAGGCGGAATTCTCCGAGAACTCCTTAGCAACCACTAAGTCCTGCGGCATTCGCAGTTTGCTGGCAACGCTTGAATCTCCGAGCAATGCGGTAGCCGCGGCTAACTCGCCTTGGCCGACCTCCACTGACGCTACATGTTTGCCGAGTGCCGCCATAATCGCCGCGATCATGCCGCCGCCGATCAAGATGGAGTCGACGTTTCGTGCCAGATTCTTAACGACGCCCAATTTGTCCGCAACCTTTGCGCCTCCGAGGATGGCTACCGCGGGACGTTCGTCGGATTTTATAGCCCGATCCAAAGCGACAATTTCGGCGCGCATTAAGAGTCCGGCGTATGTTGGCAAGATGCCCGCTACGCCTACGATCGACGCGTGGCTGCGGTGCGACGCGCCGAAGGCATCGTTAACGTACACATCGGCCAAATGTGCCAACGCAGTCGAAAATCCAGCATCGTTCGATTCCTCGCCGGGATCGAATCGTAAGTTTTCGAGCATGGCGACGTCGCCGCCGTTCATCTGTTCAATGGCATCACGAATGTCGTCTCCGACAGGTCCTCCCATGCGTTTAACCTCTGCGCCAAGCACCTCGGCAGTTCGTACGCGAATCGGTTCGATCCGCATCTCGGGAACCACCTTACCTTGGGGCCGACCCAGATGCGAACACAAGATTACCCTGGCTCCGCGTTGCCGGAGCAGCTCGACGGTTGCGATCGACGCGTGAATGCGGCTGTCATCCGAAATAACTGTTGTCCCCGGTTCGAACGTGACGTTCAAATCGGCCCGCAATAGGACTCGTTTATCGCGGAGATCAACATCCTCGATCAATGGAAGTTCCGCCGTCACGAATCCCTCTTCAGTCGTTCGTTGTCAGAGGTCAGTTGGAAACAACCCGGTTGACATCGCTCATGTCGCGAGCGAGCAACATAAGGTTTGAGACATCCTCAGATTCGAGTCGGGCGTCCAACAAAGCAGTTTCGGCGTTTCCCAAATGAGTGCGAATTTGGGCCAGATTAAACTCCACGGCCCCCGAGTCGACCGCCATCTGCGTCAATTCGGCGATGCGCGAGGGATCGATAACCCGTTGTATGTACATCTCCCCTGCTTTCCGTAACACCGATGGATCCTTCACGGTTTCGAAAAGGTGTGCAACCGCCAGGTTTTTCTTCTTGGATATGATCCTGCCTTGTTGGACCGGGTCTCGCTCTTCAGGACCGAACATGGCCGTGTAATCGGCGACGAGTTGCTTAACGACTCCAATGCTCTCCCCGAAGCGTCGCAATGCCTCGCGTCTCGCGCCGTCGAAATCGTCCCGCAGTATCGAAGCCAACTCCGCAGCGGCACCATAAAGCGAACCGACGCGCTTTGAAACCATATCGAGATAGTCATCTACCGCCACTGATGGCCGTTCCTGGAACGAAACATCGAGATATTCACCTTCGCACCGTTGTAACGTGGCATCGTCAACGATCTCCAGCGCTGCGCTCACACGTTCCAATGGCTCACCATCGTCGCAAAGTTTGAATAGCGAGAGACGGGCCATCGCGTGCATACCATCGCCAGTGTTAATCGCTTGGGATGGTCCCCATTTCCACCATACCGACGCCCTGCCCAACCGTTCCGTGTTGCCGTCTTGCACATCCCCATGGATCAACGCGAAGTTGTGCATCAACTCGACTGATACCGCGTATTTCAATCCCGATGAGTAATCGCCGTGCAATGCGTGCGCCACCGCGAGCAAAAGCTCGCCGTGCAGCCTTCGCTCGATAGGCGCGTACGAAGCTGAACCACGTTCATCTGCGTAGCCGAGTTGCCACGCCATCATTCGATAGATCTCTAAATCACGGTCGGCGAAATGGGCGCGAATCTCCTCCTCCAATCGATCTTCTGCGTCGGCAGGTAGCAAAGTGCTCGCCTGGCGTTTAGATGCCATACTCATGCCTCTTCCAACGCTCGCTCAATCTCTTCGGCGGAGATCGGTCCCTCGCGGAGAATCCGTATCGAATCGTCGACGATCCGCACGACGGTCGAAGCGGACGACGCATCGCCGCATTCGCCGATCACGATCGCGTCCAAGTGCTGCCCCATCGTTTCTTCGATGCATCGCCAATCTTTGGTGGGGGGGTGACCCGAAATATTGGCGCTGGTTCCGGTGACCCCGCAATCCGCTTCAGCGATGAGCCTCCGCGCCAGTTCATGATCCGGCATCCGCAAACCGACCGTATCGAAACCACCCATCAGGACATCGGGCACAGATTCTCTAGCATCAACGACGATCGTCAACGCGCCTGGCCAAAAACGGTCCGCAAGGGTGTTTGATGCGGCGCCGAAACCCGTTGTATAGCGATTCGCCTGCTCAGGCTCGGCGACAAGAACCGGCATGGGCGTCCGCGGCGGCCTTCGCTTAACTTCAAAGGCCCTCAGAACCGCAGATTCGTTCAACGCGTCTACGCCGAGCGCGTAAAAAGTGTCGGTGGGAAACGCGATTACACCGCCAGATTTAACCGCGTCAACGGCCTCGCTAAGATCGATCTGTTCCAACGATTTCTAAACCCACGAATCGGTAGCTTCTTGGTGCATCAACCAATATCGTATACCGCCCAGCATCGTCCTCCTATGCGCGCTCTGATGATTGATCGCCAAGGATTAGAATCCATAGGTGTAGCACCCCCATAATGTCCACTGTCAACACCGAATCCAGTTCCCATCGCGTCGCAACTTCCGACGACATCGAGCTGAACACGTACCTCGAAATCGCGGAAGGCGACCGGTTAGGCGGCGACTCCCCCTCCGTACCAGTACGGACCGAATCGATCGTGATTCTTGATTTCGGTTCGCAATACAGCCGTCTGATCGCTCGGCGTGTGCGTGAAGCGAACGTCTTTTGCGAGATCATTCCATTCGATGCGGGTCCGGACGTATTGCACTTGCAAGACGTCAAAGGCATCATCCTCAGCGGGGGCCCTAACAGCGTTTACGAAAACGGTGCGCCACTGATCCCCTCGTGGGTATTCGACTCAGGCGTTCCCGTTTTAGGTATCTGCTACGGCATGCAGGCATTGGCCCACCAACTCGGCGGTTCTGTGATCGCAGGCATCGAACGAGAATATGGCCACGCATTGCTTCACCTCAACGGTGCCCACCATCCACTGTTCCAAGGTTTGGACACCTCGGTACCTGTCTGGATGAGCCATGGCGACCGCATCAACGAAATGCCCCCCGGGTTCCTTTCGCTCGCGTTCTCGGAAAACTCGCCGTGCGCGGTAATGGGGAACGAGGTGATGCGTGCCTACGGCATTCAGTTCCACCCTGAGGTAACTCACACCCAACAAGGCGACCAGATAATCCGCAACTTCGTTCACGGCATCTGTGGTGCCACCGGATCTTGGACGCCTCGCAACTTCGTCCGCGATTCGATCTTCCGCATCCGGCAACAAGTAGGCGACGGCAAAGTCGTGTGCGCACTTTCCGGAGGCGTCGATTCATCGGTTGCTGCCGCGCTCATCCACCGCGCAATAGGAGATCGCCTTACCTGCATCTTTGTGGATAACGGTCTCATGCGTCGCGGCGAAGCCGAACGTGTTCAGACAGTATTCGCGAGCCAACTAGGAGTCAATCTCCGTTTCGTCGACGGGACCGAACAATTCCTGTCAGCACTCAAAGACGTAACCGATCCAGAAGAGAAACGACGCAGGATCGGCGAAGAATTCATCCGCGTCTTTGAGCGGGAAGCTCGTGATATTGGGGAAGTAGATTTCCTCGCCCAAGGTACGCTCTACCCGGACGTAATCGAATCTGTCTCCGCAGAAAGCACCGCTGCTCACAAGATCAAGACGCACCACAACGTGGGCGGTCTGCCGGAAAAGATGGAACTCAAACTCGTCGAGCCGCTGCGACATATGTTTAAAGACGAAGTGCGCGAAGCTGGACGCGAACTCAGTTTGTCCGCTCAGTCCGTGAACCGTCAACCGTTTCCCGGTCCCGGCCTCGCCATACGAATTATGGGCGAAGTAACTTACGAAAAACTCGAAATCCTTCGCGCCGCCGATTGGATTGTCGTAGATGAGATTAAAGATGCTGGCCTATACGAACAGCTTTGGCAGAGCTTCGCAGTCCTGACAAACACACAGAGTGTCGGCGTGATGGGTGATGCGCGAACCTACGAATACGTCGTCGCAATCCGCGCGGTCGTCAGCACTGATGCCATGACTGCGGACTGGGCGCGACTGCCGTACGACACGATCGCCCGCATGTCGAATCGGATCGTTAACGAAGTACCCGAGATCAATCGAGTGGTTCTCGACGTCACAAGCAAACCACCGGGCACTATCGAATGGGAATGACGATTTAGTTCCTCTCGCGCTTGTGGCCAAAAGTCCCCAAACGAAGCTATGAAAGTCCTCCTAGTCGGTTCCGGCGGCAGAGAACACGCTCTGACGTGGAAGTTGGCACAATCCGACTCAGTTTCCGAAATCATCTGCGCTCCCGGCAACCCGGGCATGGCGAAACGCGCCGAACTTGCGAACGTGGACGCCGAAGACGTTGACGGGTTATTGACGTTGGCCACCAAAATCAACGCGGACCTCGTGGTAGTCGGGCCGGAAGCACCGTTAGTTGACGGTCTAGCAGACGATCTCTCGGCACGGGGGATAAGCACATTCGGACCTTCGGCAGCGGCGGCGCGGATCGAAGGCTCGAAATCGTGGGCCAACGATCTTATGTACCGCCACAACATTCCTTGCCCTGAAAGCCGAACATTCGATACCGCGTCGATCGCCATTGAATACATCGAAACGATCCCCCAGGGCTCGATCGTGGTCAAAGCTGATGGTCTCGCGGCTGGCAAGGGTGTCACAGTTCCCGACAGCCATGAAGAGGCGATATCTGCGGTCTCAGATGCGCTGGAACGTCGAGCCTTCGGCGATGCTGGTGAAAACATCGTGATCGAAGAAAGACTTACAGGCCCAGAATTGAGCGTGTTCGCATTCGTCGACGGAGAAACGGTCTCAACGCCGGTAGCGGCCCGCGACTACAAACGCGCGTACGACGGTAACGTCGGTGCAAACACCGGTGGCATGGGCGCTTACACATCACCAGACCTCTGTCCGCCAAGCGACCTCGAACACATCAATACCACGATCCTCAAACCGGTCGCCGAAGCGCTCGTCGCTGAAGGCTGCCCGTATCAAGGCATACTCTATGCTGGACTGATGCTCACCGAAAGCGGCCCTCAGGTGATCGAATTCAACTGCCGTTTCGGAGATCCAGAGTGCGAACCATTGATGCTTCGCCTCGACACCGATCTGGCTGAAATCTGTTCCGCGGTCGCGGAGGGACGACTTCGTGAAACTCCGGTTGTTTGGAATAACTACTGTGCTGTCGGTGTGGTGATTGTTTCGAGCACCTACCCGGCGACCTACCAAACCGGTTTTCCGATCGAAGGCGAACTGCCCGAAGATGACGATCAAATCGTTTTTCACGCGGGGACTACCAACGGTCAAGACGGAGTTCTAGTCACCGCGGGCGGAAGAGTCTTGGTCGCGACTGCGTCTTCACCAATCTCGGTCGCAAAAGCTCGCGACGCCGCGTACTCATTGGCATCGGGGATCCGGTTCACAGATTCCCGATATCGGTCAGACGTCGCATCCGGCGCGGTCTGAAACTCCGAGTGCGTTAGTATCAACATCTCTACGCCTCTGGCGCATCCAAAACGACGAAATTCGCCGCCCACGTGATTCCCCGCTACTCAAGACCTGATATGAGCCGAATATGGTCGGAGGACCATCAATTCGGCTTGTGGTTGAAAGTGGAAATCGCGGCATGTGAAGCGTGGATGAAACTCGGCGTCATCGACGACGACGACATGGCGAAAATCCGAGAGGCCAAGTTTTCACGTGCCGAGTACGATCGTCAGTATGAAGAGACCCGTCACGACTTGGTCTCGTTTACACGTGCCGTGGCTACTAGCCTCGGTGACGAGGGGCGCTGGATACATCACGGACTCACCTCCAACGACGTTAAAGACACCGCACTTGCTATGCAGATGTCTGACTCGACCGGATTGCTGATCTCGGGCATCGACGCATTGATGTCCGCCCTCGCGACTCGAGCAATCGAGTTCAAACATACACTTTGCATGGGCAGATCGCACGGGATTCATGCCGAACCGATGTCGTTCGGACTGAAGCTAGCGCTGTGGTGGTCGGAGATGCGACGAAACCGAGAACGAGCACAGGCGATGCGCAAACGCGTATCGGTCGGAATGCTCTCTGGCCCAGTCGGGACCTTCGCCGGGATACCGATTGAGATCGAACAATACGTGTGCGCGCAACTCGGCCTGCAGCCCGCGGAGGTGTCGAACCAAATCATTCAACGCGACCGCCACGCAGAATACCTACAGGTGCTCGCCTTGATCGCCGCGACGCTCGACAAGATGGCCACCGAGGTCCGCGCGCTTCAGCGGACGGAGGTAGGCGAGGTCGAAGAACCTTTCGGAAGGCCCGGATACGTCAGCAAAGGCTCGTCTTCGATGCCGCACAAACGCAATCCAGAGCTCTCCGAGCGCATCTGCGGCCTAGCGCGCGTAATTCGTTCCAACTCAATGGTTGGGCTCGAAAACGTCGCTCTCTGGCACGAACGAGACATTTCACACTCATCGGCCGAGAGGGTTGTGTTGGCGGATTCCTCGTTGGCGCTCGATTACATTTTGGACCTCATGGCTGGCATCATCGCGAACATGACGGTTAAACCTGACCGCATGCGACGCAACATGGAGATGTCGCATGGTCTTGTGTTTTCGCCCAGGGTAATGCTCGCATTGGTAGAATCTGGCGTAGAACGCGGCGAAGCATACGACGCAGTTCAACGCTCCGCAATGCAAGCCCTGGATCAAGAGGCCGAGTTCGAAACGCTGGTAAGACAAGACGATATCGTCAACCGTCATCTAGACGATGAAGCGCTTGGCCAACTGTTCGACTACGGGTACTTCGTTGAGCAAGTTGACGCAATATTCGACCGTCTGGGCATCGAGGAGGCGAATTGAACGTCGCTGACGCCGTCCTTAGCACCAACCTCCCAGGCCTCGCCCATCGCGGCAAGGTCCGGGATACCTATCGCGTGACCGACGGGGTGCTTATGATGATCGCCACGGACCGTATCTCGGCGTTCGACGTGATACTGGACGACCCGGTGCCGCAAAAAGGCATCTTACTAGCGCAGATGTCCGCATTCTGGTTCCGCAAAGTCATCGGCGACATTGTTGCCAACCACATGATTTCGATGGCAGACGATGACGCAGCGGCAGACGAAATCGGGCACCTCGGCGCGCTTGCGCGTCTACCTGAAGCCTGGAAAGATCGCGCCATGCTGATACACGAGGCCCAGCGCATCGACATGGAGTGTGTAGTCCGCGGGTATCTCGCTGGCTCCGGATGGGCCGAGTACGAAGCGCACGGCACGCTGAATGGCGCCAAATTACGTTCCGGATTGCGTGCCGCTGAACGATTGCCAGAACCGATGTTCACGCCTTCGACGAAAGCCGAAGAAGGCCACGACCGCCCACTAACCGAATTCGAAGCAATCGAACTAGTGGGCGAAGAATTGCACGAACAGTTGAAAAACGTGAGCATCGAGATCTACGAACGCGCCCGACAGCACGCCGCGGATCGGGGCATGATCCTAGTCGACACCAAATTCGAGTTCGGTTTCGTAAACGACGAGCTAACGCTTATCGACGAGGTTTTGACCCCCGATTCGAGCCGTTTCTGGGATTCCGACGAATGGCAACCCGGCGCCTTCCCGCCTGCGTATGACAAACAACACCTCCGCGAATGGCTCATCGAAAGCGGTTGGAATCGTGAACCACCTCCGCCCGACGTCCCGAACGAAGTCTTGCAGATGACACGCCAGCGCTATATCTCGGCTTATGAACGTTTGACCGGGAATACATTCACTGCTTGAATCCAGTCTGTGTAATGCATTGAAATCACGTCAGATCCGCCGCAACCAATACGTGAAATAGAATCGTCAGTTCATGGCAGAGTCAAGAAACAGAGTCGCAACTACCCGCCCCGACCACCGTCGCGGAATGTCACGTTCGGCCGTCCGCGCCGAACGACGGTCTCGAAGCAACCGTCGCAAGCGACGAAAGCGAACCGTTCTCATCGCGTTCGGTTCCGTGTTCGCGGTTATGATCATCTTCGCTTTGGTGTTCCAACAAGGTTTCGTTTCCCAGGACCAGCAACTAGCCGGCGAACGCGGGCCGTACAACAGCGGCGGGCCGGTCTCAGAGGACCCCGACGACGGCAGAGCACACGTGCCGGACGCCATCGTGCCCGAAACCCGTTACACCGTGTATCCGCCTACTTCTGGTCCGCATTGGAACACATTGGGTAGTCAGTCCAATGACTACGAACGCGCTCCAGCTGGATGGGGACCGTACGAACGTGTTCTGCCCGACCAAGTGCTGATTCACAACTTGGAGCACGGCGGCATCGGCATGCACTACGACACGACGAAGTGCGAATCCGCGGCTTGCACCGAAATCGCCGAAACATTTAAACGCATAGCCAAGGAATGGAATGACGACGACACTTACACCGGCTTCATCATCTCGCCATACCCCTTCACGGATACGGCCATCACCCTAACCGCATGGCGTCATCACCTTAGGTTGGACGGGATCGATGAACCGCGGATCCTTGAGTTCATCGACGCTTACTTCGACCGAGGTTACGAGCCGCAAGTAGCGGGAATGACACCGGCTAACTGAGCGACGCTGATCCAACATGAGCGGTACCTATCTCGCGCATATCCGCGTCTATTTCAAACCCGGAATCCACGACCCAGAATCCGAGACGATCAATCGAGCGTTGTCTCGACTCGGTTTCGATCAGATCGCTTCCCTCAGCGCAGGAAAGTTTTTCGACGTCCAGGTCGAAGCGGACGATGCTGAACAAGCGTCTCAGACCGCCCAGAACATGTGCGAGACGCTTCTCGCGAACCCGGTGATCGAGACCTACTGCGTCGAGATAGTTGATTAGGTCAGTCGGAGCAGGTTAACTCGACTCCGACGCGCTCGGGACTAATTCTTCGGCATTGTCAGCCGCACGCCTTTCACGCTTCTCTCTTAGGGCGGTAGCCATGGCTTGCGCCACGATACCCGCTGGTGCCGCTACGATACCCAGTCCGCATAGCACCACGATTGCAGTCATAATCTTGCCGCCGATCGTCACCGGGTAAATGTCGCCGTAGCCGACGGTCGTAAGAGTCGCGACGGCCCACCAAAGCGCATCTCCCATATGGCTGAACTGCTCTGGTTGCGTCTCGTGCTCAAAGTGGTAGGCGCCAAAAGCGGCTAAAAACACCACCATACTCGTCAGACTCATAAACAGAAATATCTCATCGCGCATCGAAGAAAAAGCCCGGCCAAGATCAGCTAATGCTTCGCTGAAACGCACCAATTTGAGCAGCCTGATGAGCTGCAACAGGCGGAACAATCGCAACGAAGTGAACTGCGGCAATGCGACGATACCCACTACAACGGCCAAAAGATCGATGATGCCGAAAAACGAGAATATGTACTTGCGTTTGTTCGCTGCGGTCCAAATCCTGATGACATACTCGAATGCGAAGAAAATCACCGCAACGTATGCGATGTCGTCGATCCACCCTAGTTCCGGACCCCAACTTGCTCGCCATAGATGAGGAATGTCCGTGTCGAAGGTGGTGACACTGACCGAAGCGACAATCGCCAGCAACGCCAGCCATTCGAAAATGACCGTGCGCTTGTTCATCTGATCCGTCATCGTCGTCCTCCAAACGTTACGCGTTAACCTAGACGCGCCCAAAACCTCGGGCGAGGCCGGAAATCAGCTTGTTGGTTCCGACGCCGCGCAATGCGTCGAAGTCAGCTGGACAACGTGCCCTTGGTGCTCGGCACCGCGCCGCTGGCTCGCGGATCTTCCGAAGCAGCTTCACGCAACGCTCGCGCAAACGCCTTGAACGCCGATTCAATCATGTGGTGCTCGTTCGTCCCGCGCAGAACGGTCAGATGCAGGTTGAAGCGTCCCTCATAAGCCATGGACTCGAAGAAGTGTCGTGCCATGTCCGGTGAAAAATCACCTGCATTCGACGTCGAACCCATATCGATTGCAGGATACCCCCGCCCGCTGAGATCAACGACCGCGTGCGACAGTGCCTCGTCCAGCGGAACGTGCTTGCTTGACATTCGTATAATTCCAGCACAATTCCCTAAAGCCTCCGCCAAGCAACGTCCAATCACGATCGCAGTGTCCTCTACGGTGTGATGGGAACCGGTTTCGATGTCGCCAGAAGCAGCAACATTGAGATCAATCATTGAATGCTTCGCGAGCGCGTGCAACATGTGATTCATGAACCCGATTGGCGTGTCGATCTCTGCCCTGCCCTGCCCATCGATATTCAGGCGAACGCGGATCTTCGTCTCGCCAGTTTCGCGCGATATCTCTGCGGTTCGATCGCTCATTCGTGCACCTCAACCCTCAATTATCGAATGCTCACCCACCCCAAACCGACTGTTTGCTTGCATCCAATATCGTCAAGCGAGTTCATGCAGAGCTTCTATAACGACATCGTTTTGTGGCGGTGTGCCAACACTCACGCGGATCGAATTTTCCAATCGGCGAGCACTGAACTTGCGCGCGAAAACGCCTCGGCGAGCGAGTAGATCGTATACCTCGTCTCCGCTGAGGTGGTCGAACTTCATCAGCAAAAAGTTCGCCGATGACGGCGAATAGCTGATTCTCGAGATGTCGTCAATGGTCGCCTCGACGCGTCTACGTTCGCTGGTCAGCGTATCGATGCGACCCAACAGTTTTTCTTTATGTTCCAACGCCGCCAACGCCGCAGATTCCGCCGCGATATTCAGGTTGTACGGCTGTTTGATCGTCATCAAATGATCGACTATCAACTCGGATCCGATCGCGTACCCGACCCTCAGACCCGCGATCCCGGCCCACTTGCTGAACGATCGCAACACAACGAGATTTTCGTAGTCATCCAGCAGGCCAGCGGAAGTCTCCCCACAAAATTCGTAGTACGTCTCGTCAACTACCAGAACGATTCCTGTATCGAGGATCGCCCGCGCATCGCTATCGGGCAGCAAGTTTCCCGTCGGATTGTTCGGCGATGCGATGAACAGTATCTTGGCCCCGGTTCGTTCGATCGCTGCGGTCGTCGCCTCGATGTCTATCTCCCAATCGTCCCGGCGTTCCACTGGGATCAACTCTGCCTCCGCAATTCGGGCGCAAAACTCGTACATGCCAAACGTCGGCGGACAATCGATCATAGATTCGCCGGGCGCGACGAACAGTTTGGTAAGCAATTCGATGATTTCATCACCACCCGAACCAGCAATTATCTGGTTGGGAGGACGCCCGGTGTAATCGCTCAATGCCGACCGCATACGCGCCAGATCTTGGTCGGGGTACTCATGAATGGGCAACCCAATAAGCGCGTCCGTTATCTCTGGCAACGGTTCATACGGGTTCTCATTCGCGTTGAGGCGAATTACCTTCGTGGGATCGATGCCTGTTGCGGTCGCCAAGTGATCCGAGTGCTGCGCGCCTACATAACCGGTTGGGTTATACAGATGCGGGCGCATCATCTTTCGCAAATCACGCATCATCGCCTGCCTTTACACGTGCGTCAGTTTTGCAATCCTACAACCGACGCCGGATATCGGACGCCCTCGCGTGTGCTTCTAGTTGCTCCAACCGGGCGAGATCCGATGCCGCGCTTGAGATCGAATTGAATGTATCGTGATCCATGTCGAGGAACGGGGTGACACGCACGAAATCGCGTGCCGACAGCGCTGAAGAGAACCGCGCGGAACCGCCAGTAGGCATCACGTGGCTCGGCCCCGCGACATAGTCGGCAATCACCTCTCCTGAACGTTCACCGACGAATATACCTCCCGCGTGACGCGCTCGCGAAAGAATCTCGTTTGCTCCGTCGAATTCCAAGCAAAGATGCTCCGGCGCATACTCTTCAGCGACTTTGAGTGCTTCCTCTATCGTGTCGACGACCACCGTTGCACCACGTCCTGCCAGGGCCGATCCAGCTATCTCGGCCCTAGGCAACATCTCCAGTTGTGTGGCCAACTCGGACTCCACAGCATCCACCGCTGCGTCAGATAAGGCCACCAAGATCGGCGCAGCCAGTACATCGTGCTCGGCCTGCGCGAGCATATCTGCGGCAGCCACCGCAGGATTCGATGCGTCGTCGATGATTATCATCGTCTCGGTCGGTCCGTAAATGCCATCGATACCGACCAAGCCGTAAACGCGGCGCTTCGCCGCGGTCACCCAAATGCTACCCGGACCGCAGATCACATCCACCTTAGGAATCGTCTCCGTGCCGACCGCGAGCGCCGCTACCGCTTGTGCTCCACCCACGGCGAAAACCGCGTCAACGCCAGCGATATCGCACGCCGCTAACACTGCAGGGTGCGGCGACCCGTCTTCTTTTCCGGCCGGTGTCACCACGCAGACATACGGTACGCCAGCCACCTTCGCCGGAACGGCGGTCATGATCACCGTGGACGCCAAAGGAGCCGTTCCGCCCGGGATACAACAACCCACCGTCTGAACTGGATGCACAACTTCGCCGTACCCGGCTTTAACGTCACGCCAAGAACGTGGCAACGTTCTACTTTGGAAAGCGGAAACCCTCTCGGCGGCCAGTTCCAAACCTGCGATTTCATTCGCGTTCAAATGGTCTTTGGCACGACTTACGACGTTTGCCGACACCTGAAACGTGTCTAATTCAACGCCGTCGAGCGCTTTGGTTATACGTTTGACGAAATGATCGCCATGTGCTTTGACGTCGGCAATCACGAGATCAGCGAAAGCCTCGGGGGAAAGCATTGAGTCGTAGATACCGCCACCATCGGTTGACGGATCATCAACATCGCTACGGGTGCTGCGATCTTTGAAGGCTGCGATTGCGGCGTCGAACCCGTGAATTCGCCTCAGCACGCGTCGCTCACCCCGGAGAATTGGGCCAAGTTCTCAACCAATTTTGCGAACAACACACATTCGCTTTGATAGAGGAACTGCAAATCGGAGACGGCGGTACCGGTTCCACCTAGTCTCCTCAAGTTATCGACAACGCGTAGAACATCGTTTTTGCGGGTTACGATCTGCACCGCAAACCAGCGATTGCCGTCACTCGTGAACACCCTGGACACGGTCGGCCCGGCCATCCCCGATAAATCTGGTGACGCGAGGATCATCGCGGCGATTTCACCCTCCGATTCGCCCTTGACGTTTGCTGTGACACGGCGGTACGTCCTTGAACGCAGTGAGGCTTCGATACGTTCCAACAAAAGACGCGTCAAACCCAATTTCCCTTCCGAATCGGACAGCAACGCCGCATTGCCGATCATGATCGCCTGAGAGGTCATTGCCAAACCGTCTACCAGCGTACGCAAATTGTTCTCGCGCAACGTATTGCCGGTATCCGAAATGTCGGCGATGATGTCGGCGTAACCGATACGCGGCGCGGCCTCCAGTGCGCCGTTAATGGCAACCATCGAGAAGTAGTTGATGCCGCGGCGGTTGAAGAATCGCTTCACCAGTCGGGGATACTTCGTTGCCACTCGCAAATCACGTCCGCGCGCGTGAAATTCGAGGCTCAAGTCGGATAGGTCATACATCGAGGTGATATCGAGCCATGGATCCGGAACCGCGATCACCAATTGAGAGTACCCGTACTCCAAATCTGGAGCGACCACCAGCGTGTCGCCGTCCTCAAGCCGCGACTCGAGGTACCGATCGAGGCCTACGATGCCAAGGTCGGCATTTCCGGAATCTACTATCGTCGTGATGTCAGACTGCCGTTGGTAGATGACTTCGATACCCGGTATCGACGGTATCTTAGCCGTGTAGCGACGCGAGCTCACGCGACTTACCGTTGCATCGGAATCAGAGAGCAGCCGCGCCGCGCCTTGCTCAAGTGCACCCGTCGAGGGAATCGCCAGACGTAACCAATCCATCACTCGGACACCAGACCGTAAGATTGCTCGTCATCGTTATAGGTGACTTTGACCACCTCGGCGTCACCTAACGACCTGGCTACCGTTTGGGGGTCGACATCCGTGTCAAACAGTGTGACCACCGAGTGACCATCCGCACGCAGATCCGACGCCGCTTGTAGGAGGTTCTCTGCCGCGTGTTCATCGGATGGCGCAAGAACGATGTACTGGCGATGCATTTCGCCGCCAAATGAACCGTCGGCAAGATCCAATATCGTGTCGAGGTTCAACGCGAAACCGAGCGCTGGGAGTTCTGCGTCGGAACCGAGTGATGACGCGAGCCCGTCATATCGCCCGCCTCCACCGATAGACACAAGTTCGCCTTCCACGTATGCGCAGACCTCGAATACCATCCCAGAGTAATAGGCCATTGACGTTGCCAAACCGAGATCTACCGAGACATCGTAGTTGTGGACCCCGCCACTTTCCACGGCCCGTTCAACCCGTAACAAGCTGCCCAAACTCTTCAAATGCCGAAGCCCGTAGTTATCTGCCAAACTCTGGGCATAGCCAATTAAGTCATCGTGCCGTACATCGATAGTGCGGCACGACGCGCCGGAGTGTTCTACTACCGGCTTTTGTGCAGGTTCGATCGACCTGCTGCGAAGCTGTGCGATCTCGCGCATCAAATCCATCGCTTTTGGAAAATCTCCGTTGCTGACATCGATTTCCAGCTTGCGGCGCAAACCCGCGACCACGTCCTCGGCGGTTCTGGAAGTCTGTTCCGTTGCGCTTGGCAATTGGACAGACCCAGATGCCAGACGGGTCAGCAATTCGGCAGCAGACGCTTGAGTCTCCACGCTTTGCTGACCTTTCGAAGGCATCAATCCGAGCCGGATTGCCTCTGCTTCGACCGACGCACCCCCGTCATCGCAATTGGCCAACGCCGCGACCTGATTCGCCAGAAACAGTTTTGCGCGCCCGGATAAGTTGAAGCGCTCGAGTATTTCCCAGATCAATCCGACATGTCCGATACGGATCGTCACGTCCATCACGCCCAGACGTTTTGCCATCTCATACGCCGTTGCGACAATCTCGCCGTCGGCTTCAGGCTGAGATGCCCCTATTAGCTCTGCTCCTGCCTGAATGTATTGGCGTTTACTCGGCACGGAGTTTGGAGGAGCGTCGTACGGGCGCTCCGTGTACCGGAATATCGGCAACGCGTATTGGTAGCGCAACGGCAATGGTTGCCCGTCCTGCTCCAATACGTGACGGATCACCGGTGCGGTCAACTCGGGTCGCAAGCTGATATCGCTGCCATCTGGTGCCGTGAAGTCGAACATTTGGCTTGACAGCAACCCGCCCGAACGGCGCAGAAATAACTCCGTCTGTTCGATCAAAGGCGTTTCGATCGGCAGGTAACCGCGGGCGTACAACACCTCGCGTGACGTGCGAAGCGCCGAATCGAGTCGTTCGAAATCGCGTCCCGCCCTATCCGCAAATCCCGGAGCGCGTCGAATCTTGCCGTTTCGGGCCATCGCCAGTTCAGTTTGAAATGAGACCGAATTTCATCGGGCGTTAATTGGGGTTCGGATTCCGTATCTCGCTGTTGACGCTAGAAGGATCGTCACCCGGTCTACCGAGATTCTAATCCGCTGCATCGATATGAGTTGAAAATCAAGCATCAAAGCCGTGCCCAACTGAAGCGAAATAATCATCTTGTCATTTTCTCAACCATTCAACGGCAATAATTGAATTGAACCCATGACGCGCATCTAATGCGCACTCTGTTCACAAACAACAAACGACACATGACGACACTCACGAACCGATGGGAAAAGACGATCCTCGTGATTGAGGACGACGAGTCCGTGTCCCAACTAATCCGACTCTACCTAGCCCATGAAGGTTACCGCGCGGTCTCCGCAAAAAACGGCATTAAGGGTTTGAATCTTGCTCGTTCCGAAGAACCCGACCTGGTTCTCCTCGACTTGAACCTGCCCGGCCTCGACGGTGTCGAAATTTGTCGGTCTTTGCGAGTCGACTCCGATGTGCCGATCATCATGGTCACTGCTCGGGTCGATGAAGACGAGCGTCTTGAAGGTCTGGATCTTGGCGCAGATGACTACGTAACAAAACCTTTCAGCCCGCGTGAACTGATGGCCAGAATCCGTGCGGTCATGCGAAGATCTGTGCGTGAACAGGACGTGAAAGATCGGCTTCAAGGCGAGATCACCATCGGCCGCTATGCGGTAGATCTGGAAACTAGAACTGTCCATGTAAGCGAGAAAGAACTGAAGTTGACGCCAACCGAGTACCGGTTGCTCGTTTATTTCATGAACGCGCACCGCCGCACGGTAAGCCGCGAGCAAATCATCGAAAACGCTATCGGGTACGAGTTCGATGGCTTCGACCGGACCGTCGACACGCACATCTCAAACCTCCGTCGAAAACTCGAAAAAGCTACCGGCGGTGAACGTCACCTCAAAACGGTTTACGGCATTGGGTATCGCTTTGAAACTGCCTGATTGGACGCACACGCTTCAGTTCCGGCTGATCCTTGGTTTCGCCGCATCACTTGCGGTCTGCTTATTCGCGGTCAGCGTCTGGACGACCGTTAACACCAGAGTCGCGATCCAAAAATACGGCGACCGAGTGGAGAGATTCCAAGAAGACCGCGCACGCCGACTCCTGCAAGAGGTATACGACTATGACCAAGACCTGTCGCATCTCCAAGATTCTGTCCAACAAGTTGCGCACCTCTTCTCACAACGTGTAGCTGTCGTCGACGACGAAGGCTTCGTAGTTGCGGATTCGCATGTTTTGCCGATCGACACCGACGGGAAATTCCAAAAAGAGTCAGACCGATTCGACAAGAAATCCGACCTGCGATTCGTTCCCTTGCGGCTTGGAACCAACCTTAGCGGAAAGGTTATTTTCACCGAACCGGGCGAAATGCAAAGGCAAACGATCAAAGTTTGGCTGGACATCGAGCCTCAAAGATTCTTGCGACGCTCGGAGAGCCAGCGTAAACCCGCTAAGGGCCACGATGCGACCGTTATCATCGTCGACGACAGAGAGGCTCGCGACGAGATATTTGGTGAAAGGAGCGACGAAGATCCCGATGGTCCGATCGCACTCTTGGACAAAGCAGTAAACGAACTTTCAGTTGAACCGCAGCTCAGCGCCCTCCAAGACGAGTTCCAAAGATCGCTCATCGTCAGCGGAATTGCGGGAGGGATCACCGGGATCTTGATAATCGCGTTCTTCACGCGCCGCGCCTTCGCGCCAATGCGCGATCTAACCGAAACCGCGGAACGATTGGGTAAAGGCGAGTTGGACCAACGCGTCCGTTCTGACCATCGTGGCGAGATTGGACAGCTCGCGACCTCGTTCAACACGATGGCTACGGAACTCGAAGACGCGGAGACGCGTCGGAGGCGCCTGACCGCCGATATCGCTCACGAGCTACGAACACCGCTGACCAATATCCGCGGCTATCTGGAAGCCGTCAAGGACGGCGTCGTCGAACCTGATGACCAGACCATAGGCACGTTGCACCAAGAGACGTTGCATCTGTCTGCATTGGTTGACGACCTACGGCTGTTGGCGGTCGCAGACGCTGGCGCTTTGAAGCTCGAAATGCTACCAGATCGAGTCGAAACCGTCGTCGAGAGTGTTTCGCAAGCCTTCAAAGCCCGGTCTATGGAGTCCGACGTTGAAATGAAATTCGAGATCGCCGAAGGATTGCCGCTAGTCGACATCGATCGGACTAGGATGACACAAATCATCCAGAATCTCGTCGAAAACGCCATCCACCATTCGCCGACCAGCGGCGAGATGGTCGTTCGTGTCGATAAGTCGACCGCAGGTGATGAGGTCACGATCAGCGTCACCGACACCGGCGATGGTATTCCCAAAGACGACATCGAGCACATCTTCGACCAGTTCTACCGCGTCGACACCTCGCGGGCGCGGGCTACCGGTGGGACCGGACTCGGACTCACAATCGTCAAACGACTCGTCGACGCACACCGTGGCCAAATCAAAGTCACTAGCAAACCTGGCACCGGGTCCACATTCACAGTCACTCTTCCCGCATCACAGACATCGGACGCGCACGACTGAACTTCCCCGCGTTATGATTCGATTCACTACGCGAATATCCGATAAACCACACTCGGAACAGTGAATTGAACTCAATCGAAACCGCTGATGCGGTCGTAATCGGCGCCGGCGCTGTCGGTTGTGCCGTGGCCTTACAACTGGCACGCCTCGGCTTGAGGCCGCTGGTCATCGAGCGCGATGGCGTGGCCTATAACGCCTCCGCATACGCTTGGGGAGGACTGTCGGCCCACTTCGGCAGCGGCGTACCAGGTCCGATGACCGACCACTATCGGAATGCCATCGCAAAGCACGTCAAACTGTATGAAGAGTTGAAACCATCCGCATCGGTTGACTGGCAACTGCAAAGGGTCACTTCCCTATCGCTAGCTGATGACGATGAGACCGCCACGCTGCTCGCGAAAGACGTCGAATGGATGACATCTAAAGGATTCGAAGCCGAAGTCATTAATCCCGAAACCATCTACGATTTAGAGCCTGCGATTCGGAAAGGCGTGGTGGCCGCATCGGTCGTGAACTCCGGTTGGGAACTCGATAGTCTCAGTTACACCCAAGCTCTCGCGTCCGAAAGCGAACGTCGAGGAGCGAATTACATGTCTGGCCGTGTCGCCTCCGTCGAATCGGCGAGTGGGACCGTCAAAAATGTCGTTCTAGAAAATCGAACGCGTATCGATACGCCAATCGTGATCGCGGCGACAGGTCCGTGGGTTTCGGGCATCAAAGGCATCCCAGACCTACCGATCAGGCCGATCAAAGGGGAGATACTGCGACTCGAACGCGACGGCAACGATCTCCAAAATCGTGTCGGTTTCGGCGGATTCAACGTCGGTCGTAAGCCCGACGGCACCGTATGGGCGGGTACCTACGAATGGGACCGCGGCTTCAATCGTGACGTCACCGACGAAGGCCGCCAACACATTCTGAAAGGCGCGACCGCCTACATCCCGTCCCTAACGGATTCCCGAATCGTCAAATCCACCGCGTGCCTGCGCCCCGTCGCAAGCGATGGAACCCCGATAATCGGTGCATCCGGCATCACTGAAGGCATCTACTACGCCAACGGTGCCGGCAAAAAAGGGATCCTGCTCTCCCCGTTGATGGCGGAATGGATTGCGGACTGCATTGTCGACGGTATCGACCCACCTTCGATCGTCGCGCCAGACCGTTTCAACAACGTTTGACGCCTCGCATCGTTTCGGCTAGTGTTGTGCCGGACAATTCCCGTCTGGCACATGAGGGCGATTGTGGCGCTGGTATATTGGTAACCAATTGAGTCATCGTCGGCGATAAATCGGGAGCATTTCCCATGACACACGAACGCCCAACTAACTACACAAGCACCAAGAGTGAACGCGCTCACGGTTTTTTCACGACCAAATACGGCGACGCGTTCGATGACGCGATGACGCGCGGAAAACTGCGGAACTACCGGTCGCCGGCTGATCCGGACGACCTGACATCCGAAGAACGTCGCGAGTTCTTCCGCGAAGGCGCATTTCCATACGCGCGCAAAATCAGCCTCGACAGCTATTACGAGCACAAATTCCCGCTCCAGATCGAACTCGTCAAGATGCAAAACTGGGTTCGCGACGCCGGCGAGAAAGTCGTCATCATCTTCGAAGGTCGCGACGCCGCCGGAAAAGGCGGCACCATACGGCGCTTCATGGAGCACCTCAACCCGCGCGCTGCCAAAGTTATCGCATTGGAAAAACCTACTTTGGAAGAAACCGGTCAGTGGTATTTCCAACGATATGTCGGCCATCTGCCTACCGCCGGTGAAATCGCCTTGTTCGACAGATCATGGTATAACCGCGCCGGCGTCGAGAAGGTGATGGGCTTCTGCACCGAAGAGGAGTACGACGAGTTCCTACGCGTTACGCCACTCATCGAAGAGATGTGGGCCAATTCGGGCGTTCGGTTCATCAAGCTCTACTTCTCCGTGAGCCGGATCGAGCAGGAACGCCGGTTCAAACGCCGTCAACGGGACCCACTGAAGCAGTGGAAGCTCAGCCCGGTAGATCTTGCTTCCTACCACCGTTGGGACGATTACACGACCGCCAAAATGTCGATGTTCTACCACACGCACACCGACTTCGCTCCTTGGTATGTCATTAAGTCCGACGACAAGATGCGTGCGCGCATCAACTCCATTCGGCACGTATTGAACCTATTGCCGTATCACGGCAAAGACCATAACGTTGTCTACCAAGCTGATCCGTGGATCATCGCGAGTGCTGAAGAGGTTTTCGACGTGAAAGGCAAGCCTAGAAGGAGCTCGCAAGACAACGGCGCGGCGGTAACGGAAGAGTTGGCCGCGGTCACAGGATGAGCGCTGATCCGGCAAGTTGCGGCAACTTTCGCGGCAAGTCGGCGAATTGCGGCAACTTTGGGCATCCGTTCTACTGTGCGGTGAAACCGCCGTCGATCACCAAACAGGCACCAGTCACGAACGAAGCTTCGTCGGAAGCCAAGAAAAGCACTCCGCGAGCTATCTCAATCGGTTGGGCGAATCGTCCGATCGGGTGTAGCGCCACGATCCGGTCGTAAATCTCCGGATTTTCACGCGTCCCTAGCGTCATATCGGTCTCGGTGAACGCGGGGCACACGGCGTTGACCCGAATATTCGAATTCGCCAAACCGAGCGCCATGTCGCGCGTCGCGTTTACCACGCCGCCCTTGGAGTGCGGATACGGATTGAAACCGTCGGTAATGAACGCGGGGTAACCGATCAAGCCTCGGATCGATGCGATGTTTACGACTGCACCACTGCCCTGTTCCTTCATCTGCTCGACAGCATGACGGGTCATCAACACGGTGCCCTTGAGGTTCACATCGATCACGAACTGCCATCGCTCCTCGTATGTCATGTCCGGGGCGCTACGTGACCCCACGCCCGCGCTGTTAACCAAAACGTCTACTCGGCCGAAGCGATCAATCGCTGCGTCCACAGCCGCCGCGCAGCTGTCGTTATCGGTCACATCCAGTTGAATCGCCGTTGCGGTCCCGCCGGCATCATTGATCTCGTTCGCAACCCTTGCGGCACCATCGGTGTTCAGATCGGCGATCGCGACTTGTGCGCCTTCATTGACGAACAACCTTGCGCTCGCCTCGCCGATTCCGTTTCCTCCGCCAGTGATTAGCGCTACTTTGCCTTTTAAACGTCCCAAACCGTTGCCTCCATCGCTTCGATTTCCGACATCTTTGGAATTTCCTCTTGCCTATCCGGCCGTGTATCCGCCGTCGACGGGGAGCATCGATGCCGTCACGAACGAAGATTCATCAGAAGCTAGATAAAGCGCCGCGTACGCGATCTCGATCGGTTCGCCAAGTCGGCCCATCGGATGCAGTGATTCAAGATGCGCTCGCATATCCGCATCGTCTGTCAGCGACTTCGTCAGGTTCGTATACGTGAAACCAGGACAAAGAGCGTTCACGCGCACACCACGTTTGGCGAACGCGACGCCCATATCGCGTGTCATTTGGACCACTCCACCTTTGGAATGCGGATACGGGTTGAAACCATCGCTCATCCCTTCCGAATATCCGACCAAACCGATGATCGAAGCCAGATTGACTATAGAGCCGTATCCCGACGCCAACATCACTTCCGACGCGGCGTGCGACATCAACATCGTGCCCTTGAGATTCACATCGATCACCCAGTCCCACTTCGCCTCGAAATCCCATTCCGGCGGCGCTTTCCTCGGTGTCACTCCCGCGCTATTGACCAGCACATCCAACCCGCCAAATTGATTGACAACCTCTTTGACCAACACCTCGCACATACCGCGCTTCGTCACGTCAACCGAGCCCCAGGCCGAGTTTCCGCCACGTCCAGCTACCCGGTCCGCCACGGCCTGCGCCGCATCGCTATCGAGGTCCGCGCAAAATACATTCGCGCCCTCGGCGCTAAACAGCTGTGCACATGCAGCGCCGATGCCCGATCCGGCACCGGTTATCAATGCTGTCCTGCCATCAAGTCTGCCCATGTTCGCTCCAATCGTAGTTTCTCGATCAGCGATTGTAAGTGTAAGTCGAATCCCGTTCAGGCGATACAATCTGTAACGCCAACGATGACCACTTCTAGACGCAGACACCGGACCCGTCCAGTTAGATCCGACACACCGCCGGACGTCGGAACTGAACTAAACGTTGCCGAACGTCGACGATCAGGCTCCGTCCCCCGAACCAATACCCGTCGAATCGCTCGATCTCCAATTCGCAGGTCCATTGCGCAGACTGTACGCATTCGCAGTCGACGCGGGCATCCTACTGATGTTGATATTTATCGTCGCACCTATCTCAGGGGGCCGCGTTTTCAGCGCGCAAGCTGGCATCATCGACGTCTTCATCGTCCTCACTTACTTCATAATCCCAACCGGGATTTTCGGGCGCACGCTCGGAAAATGGGTAGCCGGAATATCGGTGGTTGATGAAGAGGGAAACAAACCCGGCGTCGCGACGGCGATTCCCCGAGAGGTGGTCGGCCGGTTCGTCGCGACGATCACTTTCGGGATCGGCATCATTTGGGTTATCTTCGATAAACACCATCAGGGATGGCACGACAAGATGGCCGGAACATACGTGGTCGTGGTGCCTAACAGCGGCGGCCCCGGATTTCTCGCACGCATGTTTGCGCCGCGGGACGACGAGACCAAATCGGAGAAAAACCGACAGCAAAGAGTTGGCCGCCCGCCGAGCCGTCGAAGAAAACGATCACGACGCCGAAAATGAACCTTGCTTCCATCAGTCGGCGAACCGACTAGAAAGAACCATCCATGGCTATCTCAAAACTAGCTCGCGAGCAGATGCAACAGAGCTCGTGGATTCGACGTATGTTCGAGGAGGGCATGGAACTCAAACAGATCCACGGTCCGGACAATGTCTTTGATCTATCACTAGGTAATCCTCTGCTTGAACCGCCACCGGAGTTCAAACAAGCACTTGCCGAGATTGCCAACGAACCCGACATGGGTCTGCACAGATACATGCCGAACCCGGGCTTCATCGAATCCCGCGCCGCAGTTGCCGAGGCTTTGACCGAAGAATCTGGGACGCAGTTCCAGCCCACCGACATTCTTATGACCGTCGGCGCCGCAGGTGCCATCAACGTCGCGCTACGGGCCCTACTCGATCCCGGCGACGAAGTGATAATCATCGCACCCTATTTCGCCGAGTACATCTTTTACGTCCAGCACGCCACCGGCGTCTACCGCGAGCTTCAATCGACGGCAGATTTCATGCCCGATCTCGAATCGCTCTCGACCGCCATCAACGAGAGAACCCGCGCCATAATCATCAACTCACCGAACAACCCGTCTGGCGTCATCTACCCGGAAAGCGTCATTGCCGAAATGGGCCGCATCGTCCAAACCGCCGAAGGCAAGTTCGGCACCGAGATCTACATCATCACCGACGAGCCATACCGAAAACTCATCTACACCGACGCGGCTTATCCGTTCGTCTTCAAACACCACCTCGGACCATCGTCGCAACTTCACACTCGAAGGATTTAGGCCTCGCCGGCGAGCGTATCGGATATCTCGCGCTGAACCCGGACGACCCGGGCAAGAGTGACCTCATGGACGCCTCAGTTTTCATGCTCAGGACCTTGGGATTCGTCAACGCACCGGCAATCATGCAGCGCGTCGTCGCGAAGTTGCAACGTTCTTCCGTAGACATCTCCGAATATCGCCGCAAACGCGACATCATCTACTCCGGTCTGACCAAGATCGGATATCAGTCGAACCTACCCGACGGAGGTTTCTACCTGTTCCCGAAATCGCCTATGTCCGATGACACAGCGTTCGTCGATCTCCTCAAATCGAAACTGGTCTTGGTCGTTCCCGGCGTCGGTTTCGGCATGGGTGGGTACTTCAGAGCTTCCTACTGTGTGGAAGACAACGTCCTTCATGGCGCAATGGATGGATTTGCAGAAGCCTTCAAAGAAGCGGCTACGCGTGAATAGAATCGGTTCTTATGCTCTCGAAGAACGGAATCATTTACGCCAAACCGCTTTGCCTGTTGCTCGTCGTTGCTGCGGTGGGTTTGCTCGCCGTGGCATGCGGTGAGGAAGGAGAACCGACGGTCAGTGCATTGCCAACTGCGACACCTGGCACGATGGAGGTAACTCCGACTGCGACCGTGTACCAGAGCGAAACGAACGGCAAGGTTCAAGTGGGCTTCAACATCGGTGTCCAAGGCTTCGCCCAGCAAGGAGCAGGCGTAATCTCCCAAACTGAACGCGGCATCAATGTCCAAATCACTGTCCTGCCCGCACCCGGTACGATTCAGCAGATAAGCATTCGGGAAGGTCAATGCGAAAACCTACATGATTTGCAGAAGTTCAAATGGGTTGCAACCCTCGATCCTGCAATTGGAGGTGTCTCGGAGACCGATCTACCGGACCGCCACATCACCACCATCCTCGACGGCAATCACGCCGTCGCGGTATCGATACCCGGCGGCACCTTTTCCCAAGTAGCCACCTGCGGCGACTTACCCGACGCCTCCGACCTCGATATCCCTGAATCGCTTAGCGGATAGACGATTCGTTCGAACCCATCCACGGGGCCGCGCTCTACAAAGGCTCCTTCAAACCGGAACCGGTGACCGGCACCACGACCCGCGCATCCTCGCCAATCAACCCTTCTCCGACCATCGTTTCCAACCCCGCAAACGCCGCCGCAGAAGTTATCTCGCAGAAAATACCGACTTCCGAAGCCAACCACTTCTGCCAAAACGACATCGCGAGGTCCGTCACCGCTACCGCCGATCCACCCGTTTCGACCACTGCCCTCGCCGCCTGTGACGCCCTCGGTGGATCAACAACTGAGATTCCTGATGCAACAGTCGGACGGGCCTCCCTGGCGTCCCATACCTCGCCCTCTATCGCCCGTATCAACGGCTGAACACCTGTCGACTGCACGCAGTGAATCCGCGGCGCTTTTCCGACCGGATAACCCGTAAAACACCCGATCAACAACGCTCCATTACCAGCCGGCGCCACAAAGTCGGTAGGTCGCAGGTCAGAAGCCTGCTCGATCTCCCCAACGATCGTCTTCACACCTTCGGCGAACCACGGGCTCAACGCGTGGGAAAGATACGGAATATCTTCCCGGTTGGCAAACTCGACTGCCGCATCCGTAGCGGCTTGCCGCGGTCCGTCGATGAGATGCAACTGAGCCCCAAAAATTTGTATCTGGTCCAATTTTCCCTTCGATGCTGTCGAAGGTGCGAATATGTGCGCTTTCAGACCAGCGCGCGCCGCATAAGCCGACATCGATGCCCCGGCGTTGCCCGAAGAGTCCTCGACAAACTCCTCGATACCCTCCTCTGCAGCCGCCGAGATCAACACCGCACTTCCCCGGTCCTTGAACGAACCTGTCGGCGAACAAAATTCCAGCTTCGCGGTCAGTGAAGCTATACCCAGTTGCTCCGCAAGTCTGTCCAGACGCACTATCGGGGTATTGCCCTGTCCTAGGTCGACCATCGAGTCGGGATTTGCCAACGGTAAACCCGATGCCGCATCTGAGCTATCGAAATATCGGATGTCGTAGATCCCACCGCATTCACAGTAAACTCGCTTCACCGATGGATCATCGGCAACGGTTCCGCACCGAGCGCAAGTTAGTTCAAAGCGACCGGAACGCGTCTCAAGTACGTCCGCCAATCTCACATCCACCATTCGATCTAGTTTGATGAACCCGAGTCGCGACTCGGTTCAAATACCGTCAAGCCGACACCGTCTCGCGCCTCGCCACGACTGACCGCCACAGCTCCGCCGTCAGATCGCCAGCACGACGAACCTGCGAGCGTCGAGTCGCCGCCGAATTCGATGATGTTCATGCCTCCGGCAACATTGGTGACCATTGTCACGTCATGCCCTATGTTGCGGAGCGAATCGGCGACCGTTGATCCGAACTCCTGCTCCAACTCAACCTCTTGGCCCTGCGTGAACATCCGTGGCGCCTCCACCGCTTCCTGTGCCGTCATACCGTGATCGACGATGTTGATGATCGCCTGAGCAACCGAAGTCCAGATGCGTATACCGCCCGGCAACCCTAGTGCAAACGCTGGTCGGGAACCTCGATACGCAATCACCGGCGACATGCTACTGGCGACGCGCTTATAGGGCTCAACTGAGTTGGCAAGATTCGGGTGCGGATCGAAATTCGCCATCGTGTTGTCAAGCAACACGCCGGTACCGGGAACAACGACTTTCGAGCCGAATATGTGGTTTACGGTCTGTGTGGCGGCAACGATGTTCCCAGCGCGATCCGCAGTCGTCACGTGTGAAGTGCTTTCGGATTCCGCCAACGCAGGCGTCGCGAGCTCCGGCATCACCGCGTTGGGCAGTATTTGGCTCATCAGTTCCTTGGCATGGAAATCTGACAGCAATCGATCGAACGGTATCTCCACGAACTCCGGGTCAGACAGATACCGGTTGCGGTCTGCGAACACGAGTTGCATAACCTCGGCCATCAAATGGATTGTCGAACTGCGACCGAAACCCATGCCTCCGATGTCGCGCAACGCCAACACGTTCAAGAACTCGATTAGGTGCAATCCGCCCGCAGAAGACGGCGGAGGTCCGGTCAGCGTGTAGCCGCGATATGTTCCCGCAATCGGATCGTTCCGACGCACGCGGTAACGGAGCAGATCGTCCATTGTGATGATGCCGCCATTGGCTTGGGAGTAACGGACAATCTCCAGACCTAACTCGCCGCCATATAGGTAGTCGGCCCCCTCCAACGCAATCCGCTTCAAAGTGCTCGCGAGGTCCCGTTGCACAACCAGATCGCCAGCTTTTGGAACTCGTCCTCCCGGCATGAAGATGCTCGCGCTCGCGCTGAATTGACGCAACGCTTCTGAGTTGTCTTCGACGAACTTGCAGTAGTGTTCCGTCGCTCGGAATCCGTACTCGGCGTGACTGATCGCTGGAGCCATGACCTCGGTGAGCGAGAGATTGCCGAATTCAGCTTGTATCTCGCACCAAGCCTTTAGCGCGCCGGGTACACCTGACGCCAGAACCCCAGTTTGATTTAAATCCCCTCGGGCACGCATGTAGTTGGGCCACTCGTCTGACAACGGCGTGAACATGTCCATCGTGGCCGCGGCCGGGGCTTGCGAGTAGTTGTCAATCGCGATGCGCCGGCCATCTGCCAAGCGGATATTCATGAATCCGGCACCGTAGATGCCCATCTTCATGGGTTCAACGACCGACAACGCGAACAAAGTCGCCACCGCAGCGTCGATGGCGTTACCGCCCGAGGCGATGATCTGAGCACCCGCCGCAGACCCCATCGACTGCGTTGAAGCAACGACGCCATCTGAACCGACGGCGGGACGATTCTCCGGCGTGAACTTTACGGACGCGTTCTCCCGCCAACGTTGCGATGTCAATGCGCCTGCCGTCATCCCTATTTTTCCGTCCCCTTCAAGTCGATTCCGGTTTGATTTTGACGCACGGAGAGCGCGTCAACTTTGTTGATGGTACATTTCGAAATTCGCGTTTTTACGTGGTTTCACATGTCAAGCGATAATGGAACTAAGCAGCTTGAAAGTCCGCCATCCACCCCCTCAAAGTCCCGAAAGTCGATCAGGAGAAATTGGAGAATCAGCAACCATGCCAATAATCACCGTCGAAGGCAGAGTTGGTGCGGGAGCACCAGACCTAGGACGTCTCGTCGCGCGCGAGCTAGGGATCGACTTCGTCGACCGTCTAATCCTTGCCCAGATCGCCCGTCGGGTCAACGCAACGATGCGCGCCCTCGTCGACCAGGAGCGCCGCGTGCCTTCACTGGCCAATCGATTGGCAATGCGCGTCCAACGGGTTTTGGAACGCTCCGCGGTCGCCGGCATGGGTGGTGACCCGTATTTCGGACCCGGGGTAGAGGATTTAATCTCGCGCCAATACAGCGAATACGAAGAAGAGCCGCACACGACCGCCGAAGAAGTCGACGACGAACGGTTCATCAAGACCACCCGAGAGGTTATCGAAGACATCGCCGACCAAGACAATATCGTTATCTTGAGCCGCGGCGGGGCTGCCATCTTGCGAGACAACCCCAAAGTGCTCCGCGTCGGCGTTGTGGCAAGGATGGAAGACCGAGCCGAACGCGTCGCCGAACGCGAGAGCATCGGAATTGACGACGCAAGTGACTTCATCTCGCACTCTGATGCCGCGCAGCACCGATACTTCGAAAAAGCTTTTGACTCCAGCCCTATCGACCCCTTCCTCTACCACTTCATGTGGAACACATCCGACGTCGGCATCGAATATGCCGTCCAGGTAACCGTCGATGCAGCACGTGAAATGGAAGAGCGCGGCGGCTTGGGTTAGCGATGTTGAATAGAATCGAGACATCACCAATCGACCGAAACCATTAACCTCATGCCACCTCGAAACCGACGCCGCAGCGGACGCCGCCCCAACGTCTTCGTACAAACCGAACGACCCACCGGCCGGCGTCAAGACCCAGAAGAAGAGCAAGGCACCAGCGCAGTTGCCGAGCCGTCGCCCGTTCTAGCCGCGACCTCCGCCGCGGTCGCCAGGCAGCGCCCAGCAGGAGCGCGCCGCACACAACGCACCCGTTCAGAGGTGTACGCGCGTACTTTCCCGCGTGAAATCCGCAAAATGGGCATCCTCGCCGCCGGCATCGTGGTGGCTCTAACGGTGTTCACCATCGTTCTGTAACCAGCCATCGTTTTCGATACGCGCGTGTCGAACTTCGCAAAAACCGGAGCGCACGGCGCCAACGGGATATGGTCGTAGGCACCCAACGCGGAATGAACGCAGGTTGCCGATAGAACGGTGACGGTGTTCTACTGGGCTCAACGGTAGCGGTTTCAGCGAACACTCGACAGGACATCGGGATTCAGGATGTGCCGGCAATGACTCCGTAATGATTGGCCGACACACCAGTTGAATACCATCAGCGCGCCTTGCCGAACGGTGTAATTTCAACCCGTAGAATCAATTCACGTCGATGTCCACCTCTTCCCCCACAGAATCCCCTTCCCTCGCCGAACTCTTCGCAGATCGTCTGGCGGCTGTCCCTCGTGAGCCTGGCGTTTACACGATGCGCGGCAAGAGTGGGCAGATACTCTATGTCGGGAAGTCCGTGAGCCTGAGGAATCGTCTGCGTTCGTACTTCTCGAATGAGGCGAAACTTCGAGGTAAGACCAAGCGGTTAGTTAAGCTGATTCACGATTTCGACTACATTCTGGCGGAGTCGGAACGCGAGGCGCTGCTTCTTGAGAACTCGTTGATTAAGCAGCACAAGCCGCGGTTCAACGCTCGACTCAAAGATGACAAGACGTACCCGTACATCAAGGTCGATCTTGAGGACGAATTCCCGCGTGTTTACTTCACTCGTAGGCGATCGAAGCGGGACGGTGCCCGATATTTCGGGCCTTATGCCTCTGCGTACTCCGTGCGGACTACGCTAGACCTGCTAAAAAAGCTGTTTCCTTACCGCTCGTGCACGATGAAGATCACGGGCGAAGAGGAGCGTCCGTGCTTGGAGTACCACATCAAACGCTGCGTTGCCCCTTGCACCGGGTATGCCGATAAGCAGGAGTACGACAAGGTCATCGACCAGGTGATTACGTTCCTCCAAGGAGACACCAACAAGGTTGTCGTGGATCTGCAAGAGGCGATGACCGAAGCGTCCGAGAACCTCGAGTTTGAGCGTGCAGCCGCCTTGCGGGACCGTTTGAACGCGATGAAGATCGTCTACGAGGATCAGAAAGTTGTTGGGATCGGGCAGGAAGACATGGATGTCATCGCCTGCGAGAAGGGTAGCGACGAGGCTTGGATCGACGTTTTCTTCATTCGCCGCGGAAGCATGGTTGGGCGCGACAACTTCATCATGGCCGGCACCTTTGAGGACACCGATTCGCACATCATAGGCAAGTTCATTGAGCAGTTCTACATCGTCGGCAACCCACACATGCCGCGCCGTATCCTCACGCAGACCGAGGTCGAAGACGTCCCCGTCCTCGAGGAACTCTTGACCGAACGACGGGGCGCGAGGATGGAGATCAACGTTCCGAAGCGCGGTCCGAAGCGAAAACTCGTCGATATGGCGCTTGAGAACGCCGTACAGGGCCTCGCGCAGCTGAAATTGAAGTGGCAGTCCAACTCGGACTTGATGGGGCGTGCTTTGGACGATTTGCAGGAGGCGTTGAGCCTGCCCAACCGGCCAGAGCGGATCGAGTGCTACGACATTTCGCATATTCAAGGCACATCGTCTGTCGCGGCGATGTCGGTGTACGAAAACGGGGCGCCTGCGACTTCCCAATACAGGCGGTTCAAGATCAACACGGTTGAAGGAAATGACGATTTCGCATCGATGCGCGAGGTGCTTACGCGGCGATTCAAGCGTCTGAACGCAGTTCGGGAAAAGGCAGCGGGGGGCACGGATCCTACGAAACCGAGCGATTCGTTCGGCATAACGCCCGATTTGGTGCTGATTGATGGTGGAAAAGGGCAACTTTCCGCCGCGCTTGCGACGATGCTCCATCTCGGTGTTGCGGACATTCCGTTGGCATCGATTGCCAAGAAGGAAGAGGAATTGTTTACTCCGGACAGTGCCGAACCGATTCGACTTCCTCGGAACGCGCCGTCGTTGTTTGTTTTGCAGCAGGTTCGGGATGAGGCGCACCGTTTTGCGATCACTTACCATCGCAAGACTCGGGGGCGTACGTCGTTGAAATCGGCCTTGGACTTGGTTCCTGGTATCGGTCCTTCACGAAAACGGGCGTTGATGCGGCGTTTTGGGAGCGTTAAGGCGATTCGTGAGGCTTCTGAAATGGAGTTGGCGTCGACTCCGGGTATGACGCAGCGTTTGGCGGAGAAGGTCAAGGATTATCTGTGAAATCTTGGTCCATCAGCCGGTTGCGGCGGGTCTCTAGGGTTCCGATGAGGACGTCGAGGTTTTCGATGGTTTCGCGCATTCTGAGTGCGCCGTCGTCGTAGCGGAATTCGATCCAACCGGGTGGTAACTCGGCAATTTCGGGGGTTTCAGTCGGCGACTGATCTTCTAGGGCTGAGTCGGTTTCTTCGTCTGGGGATTCGTTGAGAAGTCCTTGTATGCCGTCGAATATTCGCTCGACGAGGGCTACTCGGCGCACTACGTCTTTCATTTCGGCGTCGGTGATTTCCTGCAGCGTCACTGCAAAAACGCTTTGATCGACGCTCGATTCGCCGATTCTTTGATGCAATTCGTTGAAAAGGGGCACTGCGGCGGCGAGTTTTCGGTTTAAAGCGGCATCTTCGGTTGCGGAAATCGTCGAAAAGAGCTGAACGCCATCCGGTGTCAACCTGATCAGACTTCGTCCGGTGGCTAGGCCCCACAACCTCAGCGCGCTGATTCTGGCTGCGAAGGCGCCTCCGGTGGGGGACATACCCAAAACGATGGCCAAGCCGTCTCTACGGACTTCTCCGCCGAGGTCTTCGAAGATTCGGCGCGCGAGTTCGATGGTTTCGGTGAGTGGTATCTCGGGGAATTCGAATTGTTGTATCTTGGCCATTCTGCCGTTTTCTGCCGTTTTCTGCCGCTGATTTGCGGCAGTTTCCAGCAGTTTACAGCAGTTTCCGGCAAGTTCAGGGGATTGCCGCCGCGTTTCTGCCGCGTTTGCGGCAAGTTTGCGGCAAGTTTTGTTTTTGACGAAGTTCAAAAGTTTTATGGCGAGAAAAGGCGTGCTTTGTTGATTCTGGATTCCCGCGTCCGCGGGAATGACGGGGTCGTTGTTGATTCTGGATGGACGTTCCGTCCGCTGAAGCGCCCGCGTCCGCGGGAATAACGGTGGTGCGGGAATGACGGTGGTCGTGGGGGGTGATTTTTCGCGGCGTTTTTGGTCGGTCGGATCTTCCGGTGAGGTGTTGGAGATTCGGGCCTCGGGCCGAGTGATGCGGTTCACGCCGGGGGCGTCGATTCGGATGACGTGGAACCGCTGCGGTGGTTGGTGTGGATGCGCTCTTCGACCTAGCCGAAGGTTCGCGGAGCTGTGGTCGAGATTCGGAACGCGTGGAACCGCTCCGGTGGTTGGCGTGGATGCGCTCTTTTACGTAGCCGAAGGCTCGCGCAGCAGAGGTCGATTGTGTGTGTTCGCTCGGAGTGGCGCCTCTGCCGGTGAGACGGTGTTGCGCGGATTGGAAATTGCGCTTGAAGCCGTTCGCTCCGAGGTTGTTTATGGGGCGATATATGCTGCCGACCAGCTCGTAATTTATGTGGGAATTTGGTTGGGTCGAATATGTTCACGGACCATATGAAATAGGTCGGATTTTGCTGGAAATTGCGGTTTATTACGTCAATCGCCGTCTGATGTGTTCTGTCGTTGAAATGTGGTTGATATTGACAAAAACAACACGGAAGGGGCGTGAATCGATGAGTTTTTACGTGAAACTAAGGGTATCGATTCGCGACGATGCGGTCCAACTGGGCGCAAACCGGACACCGACCGAATTTGAACGTAAAAAACGGCGGGGTTTTTGACGGCCCCGCCGTTGGTTCTGGGTTCCCGCGTCCGCGGGAATGACGGGGGTTGTGCAAAGGTCCCCGAGCGGGAAAGGGGATTGTTGGTAGCGGTTGGGGTGTCGGCTGCGGTGGAGGTGTTGGTGGTTTGGCTGGGGTGGCCCCGCCCGACCCCGGGCATACCCCGCTCGCATCGCTGCGCTCGCTCGCGCCCCTTTCGCGCTGCGAAAGGGGCGTGGATCGGCCGCGCGTCGGGGGCGCGTAGTTGGGTTAGTTTTGGGCTTCGGTGGTGCTGGCTCCGCCCATGACGTTGCCGATGCCGGACATCAACCTCGTCATCTCCATTGGGAGCACGAACTTGGTCGAATCGCCGGCGGCCATTTCTTTCAAGGCGTCCATGTATTGGAGGGTCATGGTGTTTCCGCCGAGGCCGCTTGCGGTATCTTGGATTCGCTGGAGGGCTTCGGCGAATCCGGAAGCTCGGAGGACGGCGGCTTGCTGGTCGCCTTCGGCTTGAAGGATTTCGGCTTGTCTGGCACCTTCGGCTTTGAGGATTTCGGACTGCTTCTGCCCTTCTGCGACGGTGATGTCGGCTTGTTTCTGGCCGTCCGCTTCAAGAACCATGGAGCGACGCATACGTTCTGCGGACATCTGTCTGGTCATTGCGGCTTGAATATCGGTCGGCGGTTCGATCTCACGGATCTCGACGTTGGTGACTTTGATTCCCCATCGTCCGGTCTCTTGGTCGAGGCGTGTGCGGATGATCTCGTTGATGCGCTCGCGTTGCGAGAGGACCTCGTCGAGGCTCATGTCACCGACTACAGCACGCAGCGTCGTGGTTGCAAGTCCGACGACGGCTGAGGTGTAATGCTCGACCTCCAGGACCGCCTTTTCTGCTTGGTTGATGTCGACTCGCAGGTAGACGAGGAAGTCGATGTCGATCGGGGCGTTGTCCCTTGTGATGTTGGTCTGCCGTGGAATCTCGAGCACCGCCGTTCGGGTGTCGACCTTCTGGGTCTGATGGATGATGGGTATCGAGATGACGATTCCGGGTCCCATCATTCCCTCGAACTTGCCGAGCCTGAAGCGCGCCACACGTTCGTAGTCACGGATGAAGTTGATTATTGCCATGTTGTTCTCCTTGGTTGTGGGAAAGGATATCGCGGATTTGCGCGGTGGTTATGGGTTGCGGCGTTAACGGTTATAGGCATGGTGGTTGTTTGGTTGGTGGGGCCCCGCTCCGCCCCGGGCATACCCCGCTCTGGTGACGGTCCTTTGGGCTTCGCTGGCTCGCGCCCCTTTCGCGCTGCGAAAGGGGCGTTTGTTGATGGCTGTTGGGGTGGAACGGTGGTTTGGTTGGTGTGTTGTCTGAACTGTGATTTTGGTGATTGGAATGATGGGCTTTGATTGGGTGTTGGTCGTTGGGTGGGTTGGCGTTGATGGGATTGGTGGTGGTTTGGTTGGTGTGCCCCTCGCCGCCCCGGGCATACCCCGCTCGCATCGCTGCGCTCGCTCGCGCCCCTTTCGCGCTGCGAAAGGGGCGTTTGTTGGTGGCTGTTGGGGTGGAACGGTGGTTTGGTTGGGGTGTTGTCTGAACTGTGATTTTGGTGATTGGAATGATGGGCTTTGATTGGGTGTTGGTCGTTGGGTGGGTTGGCGGTGATGGAGGGGGTGGTGGTTTGGTTGGTGGGGCACCGCTCCGCCCCGGGCATACCCCGCTCGCATCGCTGCGCTCGCTCGCGCCCCTTTCGCGCTGCGAAAGGGGCGTTTGTTGGTGGCTGTTGGGGTGGAACGGTGGTTTGGTTGGTGGGGGCAGGTTTCAAACCTGTGCCCCTACGGGTTGGTTGGTGGTCGGGTTGCGTTGATGGAGATGCGGGTGCTAGGCCCGGGTGGTTGGCTTGTTGGTTGGTTGTTGCCGAATTGGGCGGGAGGTTCTGGTTGGTTGAACGATAATTGATCGGATGATGTTGAGTTACGACAATGCGGAGTGTAGGGCGGTTGCGGCGGAGCTTTTGCGCCGGCATGATGACTTGCAGGCGGAGGCGAATATCACATCTCAGATTCGGGAGTTTCTGGTGCGGACGGGTCTTGTGGAGTCGCGTGATATCCGGGAGGAGATTTCACCAGCGGAGGGTTCGGGTAACTCGGTGGATCTGGCTGCTCTGGACACGTTGATCGAGGTGAAGCGGAGGATCGGAAACGGCATCGTCCCGGACGTGGCCCATGTCGCGCAGCTGGATGGTTATCTAACGGCGGCGATGGATGCGAGCAAGGGTGTGCGGATCGGGATACTGACTGATGGGAAGCACTGGTTGTTGCGGTGGCCGGACGCGGTGATGATCAACACGTCTCCGCCGTACGCGTTCATCTTGACGGATGCTGATAAGTGGTATGCGCTTTACGAGTGGTTGCGGGACAATGCGCTGGCTAAATTACTCATGGGAACGCTGTTTCCGTCATTCTCGTTCGTCCCGAATGTAGGCCAAGCTGCGTGATCAAACGAATCAAACTTTTGAGAAACATCGGTTCTTTCCTGTCGGATAGTTCGATCGGCAGCAACGACCTCAAAAAGTTGGTCCTGATTCACGCCGAGAACGGCCGGGGTAAAACCACCTTGGCTGCAATATTCCGTTCACTGGCTACTGGCAACCCGGACTTGATTCTGGAACGACGAAGGTTAGGTATCGATCTTCCTCCGCACGTTGTGTTCGCGCATGATGATTTTCAATCCGACCTGCAGTTCAGGGATGGCACTTGGACGGATCGGGTTCCCAACTTGCGAATATTCGACGATGCGTTTGTGAACGAAAACGTTTATTCGGGTCTCGACGTGGATTCCCAACACAGACAAAATCTCCATGAGCTCATCCTCGGCGAAGAGGGTGTCAGTTTGAACCGGGAACACCAAACCTTGGTCGATCAGGTCGAGGAACACAACAGGGTATTAAGAAGGAGGGCCGAGAGCATACCAGTGTCATCGTTGCATGGACTGGATGTGGATGTGTTCTGCGCATTGCCGCAGATTCCCGATATCGACGCGAAAATCACGGCTGCGGAAAGAACCTTGGCGGCTGCACAAAGTCAAGATGAGATTGAAAGGTTGCACATTTTCCAGAATCTTCAGCTGCGTGGTTTTGATGTCACAAGGATCGAGGAAATACTGTCGACAGGTTTCTCAGACCTAGACCGATCTGCCGAGGAGCGTGTGCAAAGCCACGTTAATTCGATCAATGAAGGTGGTGAAGCTTGGGTAGCAGAAGGGATGAGGCACGTGGAGGTGTCTGGCGATACATGCCCGTTCTGCGGCCAAGACCTGAATTTGTCAGATCTCTTGGCGCATTATCGAGCTTATTTTGGTGAGGAATATCGCGAGCTAAGACAGTCTATAACGCGGGAAATCGGTTCGATCGAATGCGAGCACACAACGGGCCAGCAAACAAGGTTCGAGCGTTCGTTTCGCGCGATGGAACGTTTAAAGGCCAGTTGGTCATCGTTTCTTCCTTTTGAGTCGATCTCGATAGAGACTGAGGCCATCACAGATGCATGGCAATCTGCCGCCCAAGTGTTGACCGATGCGCTGGCAGAGAAACAATCATCCCCATTGGAAGAACGGGAACTTGACGATGACGCACGACAAAGGCTCGAAGAATACGACCAGCATCGAAACGCGATCACCAAAGTCAATGAAAAAATCGACGCATGGAATGAAGAGATTACCGAGTTTCGAGAGGGGTTGGGTGCGATGGACTTAACCCAGATTGAAACGGAGTTAAATCGGCTTCGAGCGACGAAAGAGCGATATTCATCAGAGATCGAGGATTTGTGTGCCAACTATCTTGCCGAGCAAGAATCGAAATCTCGAACGGAACGTTGTCGCGATCAAGCGCGAACGGAATTGGCCAATTATCGGAATAACGTCTTTCCGGAGTTGCAGTCGGGAGTAAACGAGTACCTAGGGAGATTTAACGCAGGTTATCGCATCGATAGATTGCGGCCTCGCAACACGAGAAGCGGGTCAGATTGCACGTATAACTTAGTGATCAATGACATCCCGGTGCAAGTGGCGAGGAATGTCACAGTTGCAGGCGAAGCGTCGTTCCGAAACACTCTCAGCGCGGGTGACCGCAACACACTGGCTCTTGCGCTTTACCTGTCGGCTCTTGACAATAATCCGAACCTCGAGGATACGTTGGTGATCTTGGACGACCCCAAATCGAGTTTTGACGATCACCGATCTTTACGGACTGCACAGGAGACGAGGCGATTGACGTCCCGCGCACGCCAGGTGATCGTCTTGTCGCATGACAAACGTTTTTTGTGCGACATTTGGCAAAATGCCGACCGTTCTGAAACGGTCGCTTTGGAAATCACCAAAACGGAAGGTGAATCAAGTTTGGTGCCTTGGGAGGTTTCCGACGACGCATTCACCGAACATGATCGACGCCATCGAGCGTTCCATGATTACGTGGAGAACAGCAATGGCAACGAACGAGAAGTTGCAATGGACTTGCGGCTTCATTTAGAGGGCTATTTCCGCGTAATGTGCCCGGATGATTTTCCGGCAGGCACGTCGCTCGGGGGTAACTTCGTCCAACTGTGTAGCCAACGAATCGGTCAACAATCGCAAATTCTCGACGGCCTTAAATTGAACGCATTGATGGACATTCTCCAATACGCTCACCGATTCCACCATGATACGAATCCGGCTTGGCAGTCTGCGGAAATCAATTCCGGTGAACTCAGAGGGTTCGTTAAAGACGTATTAAAGTTCGTAGGACCGTAGCACTGTGCGTACGCTGACTGAACCCCTTGATGGATGATGGGGTAGGGGTGTGCCCCGCCCTACGACGCGCATACCCCGCTGTCGCTTCGCTCCCGCGCCCCTTTGGTGTCGAAAGGGGCGTGTGTTGGTGACGTTACGCCGATGTTACGGCGAGGGGTGGGTGTGAATGTGGGGGTGTAGTATCGTTTGGGTAACGTTGTTGGTCTCGGATGCCGTTTGAGACGACAGGTAAGGCGAGATGGATTTCTTTACACAGTGGATCGGGCCGGTTCTGATAATTTTGGGGTTGGTTGCGATAGTGGTGTCTATGATGGGACTTGCGGGCTTCTTCAGGATGTCCGAAAAGCGGGACTGATCTGGTTAGTGATTCGGGGGACGCGACCTGATTCAAAGAGTGGGTTCGGCGTTTTGGGCGGTGATGCTGATGATAGGGGTTGCGGTTGTGGGTCTGGGTTTGTTGATGTGGCTTGCCGACGTTCAAGGTGCTGGAGAGCTGAATAGCACGCATGCGCTGGTGCGGACGACTGCGGACTGGATGGTGAAGTTGGCGATTGGTGCGATTGTGGGGTTTTCGACTGGTCGTTTTGTGGCGAACGGCGGGCGTGGTGGTTCGGACGGGGGGTGAGGGGTGTTGGGGGATAGTCTGAACCGTTAACTACGCGGAAATTTGGGATGGGCGGGTTTGGTGCATTGTAATCTTCGACGGCTTTAAATTAACGAACGTGCGTAGTATAATGTTGGTGTCGACGATCAATCATTGCACATAACGAGTAGCGAGCGACAAGGAAACAAGATGGCATATAAGTATTGGGAATTAGGTGAGCCCGACATCTGGAGTTGGGAACATTACATCGACGGATTTAGGACTGCCGCAGATAACCTAGCGGCTTCAACTGAAGGCGAATGGCGTGCAAGCAACTTGGTGTATCCGACGATGTTCCTTTACAGGCACTACTTGGAGCTGGGGATCAAGCAACTGATACTTGGGTTCCAAGAGTTGATGGATCTGCCAGCTGATTTACCGACACATCACCGACTCTTGATGCTGTGGGAAAAAGTTCGCGACTTGGAACAACAAGCGATTTCATTGAGCGACTGGGCCTCAGATGAGAATTTCGACAAGTACCCTGAAATCGAGGAACTCATCCGTGAATTCGACAAGATGGATCAGGGTTCATACGAGTTCAGGTATCCCGTAGACAGGAACGGGGCACCCACCTTGCGTCGTCTAAAGGAGGACGCACGGAAAAGGGCGGGAACCAACATAGACGTACCGCCTGACTTCAACTTGGCTCATGTGCGAGACGTGATTAAAGAAACCACGCTTGCGCTTGACGGATCGATCGATATGATCGATCACAACATCCAATTGAAAGCAGAGATGTACCAAGAAGCAATGTGACGAGTGAATGATGAAAGTAGTGTTGATTTTAGTAGTAGTGATCGTCATTGGCTTACTGTTCATCTCTGCGACAAGACGAGAAAATCCAGATCTAGGTGTTCCGCTTCTCAACGTGGCCGCCGAACAGGTTTGGGACGCCAAAGATGAACTAAGGGGCGAATGGGTCAACATAACGGGGAAAGTGAAGAAGATAGATGATGGTGAGGTAAAGCTCTACGCTGAAGATTGGTGGTGGCCGTTTGGAAACCTAGCGCCAGAGGTCTCGCTTCATGATTTGCCAATCGACCAACAGGCACAAGCTCGACAGGGTGAGTTTTTCAGTAGTACGTGCAAAGTTGGGAGCGACGGTCTCTGGTCTTTGAACCTACGACACTGCCGGAGATAGCGGTTGTTTGGGGTGTCGCCCGCCGCCCCGGGAATCCCCCGCTGTCGCTTCGCTCCCGCGCCCCCTTCGCTGCGCGAAAGGGGCGTAAAAAACCTGCGACGCCGAAAATCGGTGCCGCAGGTGAAACGTTGGTTTGTGTTTGTTTTTAGTAGTCGTCGATGGATAATGGCCCGCCTTCGGAACCAGCACCTAGTCGGCGTTTGAGGGATCAGATGGCTCTTCCCAATCTTCGGGGCGCTCATCTTCTCCGCGGCTCTGCCAGAAGGCGTCGTTGTTGGGATTCATCTGGTTTGCGTGGTTGTCGTCGTTTCGTCCAGTCAAACTATCAGTCTCCTTTTGCTAGGTTCAAGTAGTTGATTGTGTAGCGGCGGTGCTAGACGGCCGCGTTTCTGATTATATTTTTCGATATTGTTGGTTGATTTGTTTGGTGAAGGGTCGTTGGTTTCCGGCCGGGCATTCCCCGTTGCCGAGATTTATGACTGGCGTCCGAGGAACGGCGTGTCGTGAATTGCGACCATCTTGCCCTTCCCCGCCTCCCGCATACCCCGCTCGCTTCGCTCGCGCCCCTTTCGTCCCACGAAAGGGGCGATGTGTCGTCTTCGGCGTTGTTTGGGGTGTCCTCCTGTCCCTTCCCCCGGCATTCCCCGTTGACGAGATTGATGACTGGCGTTCGAGGAACGGCGTGTGGTGAATTGCGACCGTCTTGCCCTTCCCCGCCTCCCGCATACCCCGCTCGCTTCGCTCGCGCCCCTTTCGTCCCACGAAAGGGGCGAGGTGTCGTCTTCCGCGTTGGTATTGTGGAGGTTCAGGCGTTGTTTGGGGTGTCCTCCTGTCCCTTTCCCCGGCATTCCCCGTTGACGAGATTGATGACTGGCGTCCGAGGAACGGCGTGTGGTGAATTGCGACCGTCTTGCCCTTCCCCGCCTCCCGCATACCCCGCTCGCTTCGCTCGCACCCCTTTCGTCCCACGAAAGGGGCGAGGTGTCGTACTCCGCATTGTTTTTGTGGAGGTTCAGGCGTCGTTTGGGGCGTCCTCCTGTCCCTTTCCCCGGCATTCCCCGTTGACGAGATTTATGACTGGGGTCCGAGGAACGGCGTGTGGTGAATTGCGACCGTCTTGCCCTTCCCCGCCTCCCGCATACCCCGCTCGCTTCGCTCGCGCCCCTTTCGTCCCACGAAAGGGGCGATGTGTCGTCTTCCGCGTTGGTTTTGTGGAGGTTCAGGCGTTGTTTTGGGGCGTCCTCCTGTCCCTTTCCCCGGCATTCCCCGTTGACGAGATTGATGACTGGCGTCCGAGGAACGGCGTGTGGCGATTTGCGACCATCTCGCCCTTCCCCGCCTCCCGCATACCCCGCTCGCTTCGCTCGCACCCCTTTCGTCCCACGAAAGGGGCGAGGTGTCGTCCTCCGCATTGTTTTTGTGGAGGTTCAGGCGTTGTTTGGGGTGTCCTCCTCTCCCTTCCCCCGGCATTCCCCGTTGACGAGATTGATGACTGGCGTCCGAGGAACGGCGTGTGGTGAATTGCGACCGTCTTGCCCTTCCCCGCCTCCCGCATACCCCGCTCGCTTCGCTCGCACCCCTTTCGTCCCACGAAAGGGGCGAGGTGTCGTACTCCGCATTGTTTTTGTGGAGGTTCAGGCGTCGTTTGGGGTGTCCTCCTGTCCCTTCCCCCGGCATTCCCCGTTGACGAGATTTATGACTGGAGTCCGAGGAACGGCGTGTGGTGAATTGCGACCGTCTTGCCCTTCCCCGCCTCCCGCATACCCCGCTCGCTTCGCTCGCGCCCCTTTCGTCCTACGAAAGGGGCGAGGTTCTAACTTTTTGCGTCTAGGGCTTGTTGGATGGTGTGTAGGACACCTTGTATGTTTTGGGTGATTTCGTTGTTCCAGAAGCGTAGGACGCGGTAGCCGTGTTTGTTTAGGCGTTTGGTGCGTAGGTTGTCGGCGTTTCTTTGTTGGTCGTGTTGGCCGCCGTCGACCTCGATTATCAGTTTGGAGTTGGGGCAGGCGAAGTCGACGATTGCGTTGTCGATGACGTATTGGCGGGTGAAGCGGTGGCCTGCTAGGTTGCGGTTTCTGAGGTGTTGCCAGAGGATGTGTTCGGTGTCTGTAGGGTTGTTTCGGAGGTTGCGGGCTAGGTGTTTTAGTTGGGGTATGGAAGGTAGCATGGTTGGGATGATATGGGGAGGTATGGGTATGTGATTGTTGGGTGGCGAAGCCGCCGCCCTTCCGCCCTCGGGCATCCCCCGCTCTGTTGTCGGTCCTCTGGGCTCCGCTGGCTCGCGCCCCCTTACGCTGCGCGAAGGGGGCGTTTGTTGTTGCGGTTCATATGTGGGTCAGGGCGCGTTTTGGTTGTTGTCAGGTTCTACGACGAGGGTTACGCCGTCGATTTCGATGACCTTTACTGTGGTTCCTGCGTCGACGTTGGTTCTGTTGGGCGTGCGCGCCGTCCACATCTCGCCTGCCGCGTATACCTCACCGATTGGCTCGAGCGCCGTTGTGACAGGTACCGAAGTTCCAACTAGCAAACTGGATGTCCCGGTTGGCAAGTAAGATCCGGGGCGTGCGGCGACGCGGAGTTCTCGGATGAGCCAGATGACGAAGAGGAGGACTACTGCTCCGATGGCTGCGAGTAGCCAGCGGCTTACTTGAATTTGGCCGCCGGGTAGTTCGGGTGCGTCGATTGATGGGAATGGGAAGAGGAAGAGTCCGCCGAGTATGAGGGCGATGACTCCGGCGACGCCGAAGAAACCGAAGCCGGGGGTTACGAATATTTCGGCTGCTAAGAGTGCCATGGCGAGCAGGATCAGGACGATGCCTGCCCACTGGAATGGGAGTTGTCCGACGCCTGCGAAACCGATGATGAGCAGGACGACGCCGATGGTGCCGGGGATGAAGGATCCGAAGTTCCAGATTTCGACGATGAGTGCCAGGCTGCCGAGAGAGATGAGGAGGAAGGCGAGGTTGGGGTTGGCGATGGCGCCCAAGGCGCGGTCCAAGACGCTGTATTTGCTCTCGTCGACGCGGGAGTTGAGCAGGTTTTCGAGCGTGATCTCGCCGGCGGCGGTCTCGACGGTGCGGCCTTCGGCCCAGTTAAGCAGCTCGTCGAGATCGGCCGCAACGACGTCGGCGATTCCGATCTCGACGGCCTCTTCGGCGGAGTATGCTTTGGCTTCGAAGACGGTGGCTTCGAGGGCTTCGACGTTGCGGCCGCGTTTTTCGGCGATGCCTCTGATTAGTGCTGCGGCGTCTTGGTTGGCTTTTACTTGGAGGGTCTCGCCGAGGTCTTCGCCCTGCCCTCCGACTACGGCTGCGGCGCCGATCTCGGTGACGGGTGCCATTGCGAGGATGTTTGCTGCGGCGCCGATGAATGTTCCGGCGCTGGCGGCGTGAGCGCCTGACGGTGAGACGTAGACGGCGATGGGGACGCGTGATTCGAGTATGGCGTTGACCATGGCGCGGGTGCTGTCGAGGAGTCCGCCGGGGGTGTCGAGGATGATTACTACGAGGGCATATCTGCCTTGCGCTTGATCGAGCTCTCGCACCAGATAGCGTTCGGAGACGGGGTCGATAGCGCGGTCGAGCTGGATTATGTTTACGCTGGTGGGGATTGTGAGGGACTGGGCGTGGGAGGTGTCAGGCAGCGCGGTTAAGCTGAGGATGCCTAGGAGGAGGAGCGAGGTCCACAGCGCGATGCGGATCGGGCGCAGGCGTTTTTGAACTGGGATGGGCATGATTGGGAAGGATGGGAAGGATGGGTGTTGGTTGATAGGGGATTGTTGGTAGCGGGGATTGGGGGTGTTGGCTGCGATGGAGGTGTTGGAGGATTGGTGGGCAAGGGCAGGTTTGAAACCTGCCCCTACCTTTGCGAAGGGGTGGGATTCGCGGGGTGCTGGTTGCGTTGCGCGTTGGATTAGGGGTCAGGGGGTGATGACTTTTGTGTTGGCTAGGAGGTCGTGTGGGCCGCGTCGATCTTGTCGGTGGATTCCTAACATGAGTGGGATTAGTACGGCGTTGAGGGCAAGGAATGCCCACGGCATTACGCCGGGTACCAGCATGCTGTCAATCACCCACGGGGTCCAGAAACCGATCCCGTGGAAAATTGCTAGCTTGATCAAGGTCCTCTTGGCAGCTTGGCGGGTGGTGATTAACCGCAGTTGGGCGTTGTGATCGACGACCATAAGTCCGACGGATTGCTTGCCTAGTGTTCGGTCAAACTTTAGGAGCATGAGAAATTCGCCGAGTACGGCAATCACGCCCCAGCTTATCAAGGCTGCCGTGACAGCGGACCATGTTTGGGGTGCTACGGCCGTTGTGTCATCGCCGTTGAGCCCGAAAATTCTGACGATGGCGAGGTACGAAAAAGATACGCAGAGCGCGTAGATCGCCACGTCGACGCATCCGGCGACTATCCGTGCCGAAATGTCGGTCTGACTAGTGGACTCGGTTTGTTGTTCCGGATTTTTCATTCTGAACGCAACTCAGGATCTGATCACTTCCGTGCCCTCGCCCCTGTCATGGTAGCGGCGCCGATCATCGCGTCCGATCCCCAAGAGCACGAAAATCAGAATTGCATTGAATATTACCAATGCTCTGGGCGAGGGCAGGTTTGAAACCTGCCCCTACGGGTTGGTGGGTTTCGCTGCTCGAACGAAGGGTGATGTTTAGTCGCTGCCGGCGGCGCCTACTGTGCCGGCCCATGCTCCTACGGCCATCATTCCGCCGTCTACGTTGACGTAGGAGCCGGTCATGAATGAGGCTTTTTCGCTGGCTAGGAAGAGCATTACGTTTGCGATGTCTTCGGGTTCGCCGATGCGGCCTAGGGGGTGGGTCTTGGCGGAGTCGATGAGGCCTTGTTCGAGGTCGTCGCCGGTGCCGGCGAGGGCGTTCCATACCAAGGGGGTGTTGATGGTTCCGGGGTTTACGGAGAGGACTCGGATGTTGTCTTTGGCGAAGTCGATGGACATCTGTCGGGTGAGTGAGAGGTCTCCGCCTTTGCTGGCGGCGTATGCGGAGACGAATGGCATGGAGAGGAGTCCTTGGACGCTGGCGACGGATATGATGACGCCTCCGCCGCGTTTGCGCATTGATGGTACGGAGTATTTGGCCATGAGGAATCGGCTGCGGAGGTTGATGTTGATGATTCGCTCCCAGGACTCTTCGGGGAGGTCTACGGCGTCGAGGTAGGAGGACGGCGGTTGGATTCCGACGTTGTTGATGACGATGTCGATGCCGCCGTATGCGTCGATGGCGGCGTCGGCGGTGGCTCGGCAGCCTTCGATTGTGCCGGCATCTGCGGAGACGTATTGGGCGGTTGCGCCCTGCCCTGTTAGCTCCGCCTCGAGTGCGTCGCCCGCTTCGTCGTCGATGTCCATGATGGTGACGGATGCGCCGGCGGCTGCGAACGCTCTAGAGACTCCGCCGCCGATGCCGAGTGCGCCGCCGGTGACGATTACGGATTTGCCTTGGTATTCGCCCACTTTTGATGCTCCGTTGCTGGGGTTGTTGGTTGGGTTGTGTCTTGGCAAAACGTTAACAGGATTTGTTGGACTGGGATGGGTGTTGGTTGGTGGGACGTCCCGCGATTCAACAAAAATAGACGCTCCCAATCTGACGATCAGGAGCGTCGGCCCAGCGATACTATCTACTGGGGGGGTTGCTGTGAAGTTTACGGCACCACCGACCCGATTGTCAACCGCCGGGTCAATTCCATCGGAGAGGTCGTTGCAACCAATAGCCCGAGGTAGTTTGCAAAACCCTTGCTGCAGATCGCCAATGGTTTCTAGTCAGGGATTCGTACATCCCCTGCGATCGAAAGGGACGGAGGTTGTCGCCGGGAATGGGTGAAAAGGCGTGCTTTGCTGATTCTGGATGGACGTTCCGTCCGCTGAAGCGCCCGCGTCCGCGGGAATGACGGGGTTTGCGCGGGAATGACGGGTTTGCGCGGGGATGGCGGGTATGCGTTTGGCTGTTCGGAAAAGGCGTGCTTTGTTGATTCTGGATTCCCGCGTCCGCGGGAATGACGGCGGTGTGGCTCAGGATGGACGGGTATGCGTTTCAACGAAATCGAAACATTGGCCGACAGCTTGAGTTGTCACGCTTCTTCGGCATGGTGATTCAGATGCATTTCGACGATCATCCTCCTCGACCCCTTGTAGCCGCTCGGCCACCGGCGAATCCGAGCAATGCTCCGATGGATGCCTTCACCATCCAATCGGCGATCTCGTGCAACGTCGCTTGCGGTGGATTCAGTCCATCAGCACCCGATTGGGTGGAGAGCCCAACCAAGATTCCGATACCTGTAGTCGCGATCCAAATCAGCGTGAGAACTGACCAGGCCGCGCGTGCGCCGAGATAGTTCACAACAAAGTTAAGCAGCAAATGTGGTTAGTCACGCATGAAAGGCAGTCGGAACCCGGTCAATATACCCAACACTCCGACTACCGTGCCCAAGATCCCGATAACCATGATGGTCAGTCCGACGACTTGTGTCACAGTGTCCATCTCGTAAACTCCTAATTGAAAAACAGAGAGTGGCGTAAATCCTTTATCGCTATGATACATCGCACTCTAGCACATAAGCCAAGAGCGGACACCGTGTTCCGCTTTGCCGTGCCCGGCGTGCACCGCCATCGCAGACGTGTTCCGGTTAACACGATCGTGATGTTGGGTGCGGCAGCGGGGTCGAGGATGGAATCAGTTGGTGGATTGTTGGATGCGTTGCTGTAGGTGGTGGAGGGTTTGTTGGGTTGAGTGGAGTTGTTGGAGGATTTCTTCCTTGGATGCGGGTGTTTCCAGTGGTCGCGAGCGTTCCTGCCTGACGTTTTCTAGGTTTTGTATTACGACGGCTATGAACAGATTGGTCACGACAAATGCGCTGATCACGATAAAGGTGACGAAATATACCCATGCCAACGGCTGTATTTCGATGACCGGGCGCATGATGTTGCCCCAATCGTCCAGCGTCACTATTTGAAACAGGGACAAAACGGAAATGCCTAGATTGCCCCAGTGTTGCGTGTCGTGCTCTCCGAATATGTTGTAGCCGACGAGAGCATACGTATATAAGACGATGCCCTGCAAGATCAGGATGTGTCCCACGCTCGGTATGGATCGAAACAGTGTCGACAGGATCAATCGCAGCTCCTGAACGGTTGAGAGGCTGCGAAGAAGCCCCAACAGGCGGGCGGCAACGACGAGGACACCGTAGCTGCCGAGGGCGAACATCGGGCTGACGATCAGGAAGGTAATGATGGCGAAGTCGAAGATGTTCCAAGCGTCCTTGAAATACTGGTCGATTCTTGGCGATAGTGCGAACATCTTTAGAAGCACTTCGAAAACGAGCGCTGTCATCATCAGGATCCAGATAATGCCGAACGGGATGGCGATGCGATCGAACCAATAGTCAGAAGTTGCAATGCCCTGCAAAATGGCGCTTGCGGTGATGAGTGCGATGAGCGTGTATTTGAACGACTGCGCGTTTACGATTCGGTTTGCTTTCTCTCGCATGTTGGGTTTCCTCCTCGCGAAAACTGCCGCTGTTTTGCTGACTCACTGGCAGAATATCGACGGTGGCTTGCGGCCTCTTTTGGCCCGTTTTGAATTTGGGTTGCAGGGTAGAAAAGGCGTGCTTTGTTGATTCTGGATGGACGTTCCGTCCGCTGAAGCGCCCGCGTCCGCGGGAATGACGGGAGTTTTGCAATGGTCTCGCGAAGGGGAGAGGGGATTCTGCCCCTGCCCTGCCCCTCTGGATGGTCGGGCCGTCCGCCGATGCGTCCGCGTTCGCGGGGATGAGTGTGTAGTTTGATCTGTTGTGGTGCTGGGGAACTTTCGGGAGCTCGATCAAGGCTGCTATATCCTTCAGATCAAGTACCGCGTCATGATCCTTTTAGTCGCACAACGCATGGCTGAACTCGCCGAAATCTGCCGCAGGCACCATGTCAAGCGGTTGGAGGTTTTCGGATCGGCAGCGGTCGGCGATTTCGACGCAGATAAAAGCGATATCGATTTCCTTGTTGACTTCGGAGATGCTCCGAGAAAACCTTGGTACGGTAACCATTTCGAACTCAAAGAAGATCTCGTAAAGTTGTTCGCGCGGGACGTGGACTTGGTTGACGACCAGGCGATCAGAAACCCCTACTTCCGAAAATCGGTCGATGAAACCCGGGAGCAGGTCTATGAGGCGTGATCCCAGATGCTACCTTTGGGACATTCAACAGGCAGTCGAAGCCGTCCTCGAGTACGTATCAGGCAAGACATTCATTGATTACGAGGAACAGAGAATGCTCCGATCGGCCGTGGAGCGCGAGTTCGTGTTGATCGGTGAAGCGATGAGCCGTCTAGCTCACGACGATGAGCCGATAGTCGTTCAGATCACTGGCTACAGAAAAATCATCGACTTTAGAAATATCATCGCCCACGACTACGACGATGTGAGAAACGACATTGTTTGGGCCGTGATCGAAGGCGATCTTCAAACGCTCCTGATCGAAGTTACCGGTTTGCTAGACGATCCTTAGACTTTCAAGCGTTGATGCAACTTCCTAAACCGGTTTTACTGCCACGCCACTCCCACGAACTCGCGCTTCTCACGTAGACTTGTAATTAGTACGTCAGTGCTATTCAAATCTTGATGATGTTGTGAGGTGATGTGTAAATGGATTCTGAAATTTCTCGGCCTGAGGGGTTTTTGTTGAGTGATCGGGTTGTGGCTCGGAAAGATCCGGTTTGGTTGGCGACTCGGATTTTGGGGGTGAAGCCTTGGGGTAAGCAAAGGGATATATTGCGGGCGTTGCGGGACCACGACTATGTGGCGGTGCGGTCGTGCAATGGGTCGGGTAAGACGTTTACGGCGGCGCTGGCGACGATCTGGTGGTTGTTGGCGCACGATGAGGCGGTGGTGATCACTACGGCGCCGTCTGAGCGGCAGGTGAAGGAGTTGCTGTGGCGAGAGATTCGGAGCGTGTACCGCGACAACAGGGAGCTTATCGGTGGGAAGTTGACGGGGACCAGTCTCGAATTGTCGGACAAGCGGTTCGCGTTTGGATTTTCGACGAACACGGGTGATCGGTTCCAAGGCTTCCACAACGAGAACATTCTGGCGATCGTCGATGAAGCTTCGGGGGTGCACGAGTACATCTATGACGCGATCTTTGGCTGTCTGACGTCGGACAATGCGAAGATGCTGATGATCGGCAACCCGATGAGTTTGGCTGGGACATTCTATGACGCGTTCCACAAGCACCGTAATCATTGGAAGACGATACATATCTCGGCGTTCGACACTCCGGCGTTTCAAACGAGTGGCGCGGAGCCGATGCCCTCCCCTGTTCCTGCTGCGGGTAAGGCGGGGAGGCCGATGAATGACGACGACGACAGTTATCCTGGTGGCATTGCGACGCCCAAATGGGTGCAGAGGATCGCTGATCAACGCGGCATCAACTCGTCGGTATACCAGGTCCGGGTGCTGGGCGAGTTTCCGGAAGAGGCTGATGACACGCTGGTTGCGCTGCGGCTGATCGAGTCGGCTGTTGGCCGCAGTTTTGACGATGCTGATGGACACGAGGCGGTTATGGGTGTTGATGTGGCGCGTTTCGGCAATGACCAGACTGTGGCGATTGTTCGGCGGGGTCCTGAGGTGGTGGAGATTACGGCGTTTGGGAGGTCGGACTTGATGCAGACGACGGGCCGGGTGCTGGATATCGCTCGGAAGCATGGGGTGAAGAGGGTCCATGTGGACGAGGTGGGACTGGGCGCCGGCGTGGTCGACCGTGCGAAGGAGCTCGCGGCGTTCGAAACTATCGGGGTCAATGGTGGAAGCAGAGCGGGTGATAGCGAACGGTATTTGAACCTTCGCGCGGAGATGTTCGACGGTCTGCGGCAACGCTTCGTTGATGGTGACATCGCGTTGCCTGATGATTCGGAACTGATTTCGCAGCTGGCGTCGCTGACGTTTAAATTCAACTCCCGCGGGCAGTTGCAGGTGGAGAGTAAGGAGCAGATTCGGAGTTCGGGTCGTCAGAGTCCGGACAAAGCGGATGCTCTGGCATTGGCGTTCAGCTCGGAGGCTAAAAAGAATCCGTTGCAGATTTGGATTCTTTCGCAGGAGGGGGTTTACGGGAGTCGACGGCGGCGTAGGAGGCGCGGGTGGTGAGTTTTGAACCGCAGAATGCGTTGATCCCGGTTAAAGTCCGGGGCGGGTTTGAAACCCGCCCCTACGTACCACGATGGGAGAGGGGATTTTGGTGGCGGATGGGTGTGCTGCGTTGGTGATGGGGTTGTTGGTTGGTTGGTTGGTTGGTTGGTAGGGGCGGTTCGCGAACCGCCCCTACGTCTCCCCTTCTCCCCCGGTTCAAGCCCGGGGCGGGTTTGAAACCCGCCCCTACGTCGCGCGTTTCCTTGGCAGAGCGAAGGGGAGGTTGTTAGCGCTGGGATGGCTTGAAAAGGCGTGCTTTGATGATTCTGGATGGACGTTCCGTCCGCTGAAGCGCCCGCGTCCGCGGGAATGACGGGGGATTTGTTGATTCTGGGTTCCCGCGTCCGCGGGAATGACGGGGGCTTTGCGGGAATGACGGGGGTTGGCGGGAATGACGGCGATTTGCGGGAATGACGGGGGTTGGCGTAGGTTCACGAGGTGTCTGTTCGGGATGTATCATGCAATGAACTTGAGATTTCCTTCGGTGGTGTTAAACTGCCGTCTCTCCTCGCGCGTCTGCGAATCACCACTTGACCACTGGCAGTCGAACAGCTCATTCTCGGTCCGAGCGTATCAGGCCGTGGTCATCGTTTAAGCATTACAACTTCTCGGTGATGTGGGCGGCGCAGGTCACGATGACGATGGCGATGACGATGAGGTTGTTGTCGACGAGTCAGTGGATCTACGATGAGACGGGTTCGGCGGCGCAGCTGGGCATTCTCGGGGCTGTGCAGCTTCTTCAGATGCCGGTCGTCATTTACGGAGGGGCGCTTGCGGACGTGATGAATCGCAAGGTGCTGATGGCGATGACGCAGTCGGTGTCGTTCCTCTCGTTGGTGGTTCTGACGCTGCTGGCGTTTAGCGAGGTTCTCGCGCCTTGGCACATTTGGGTGGTGACTGGAATGACCGGAATGGTGAACATGTTGGGGAGCTCAGCGCGGCCTGCAATGCTGCCTCGTTGCGTTCCTCGGACGCATCTGACTAACGCCGTCACGATCTCGACGTCTACGATGCAGGTCGCGGCGATCACTGTGCCGTTCCTGTTTGGTCCGCTGTACATCGGCTTCGGTATTGCCACTACCCTGCTGGTCACGACATGTATCGCTGGAGCTAGCGTCATCTCGCCGTTGCTGATACGAGCGTCGGGTGCGCCGGAGAGTGGGAGCAGTGGCGGCGTGAAGCTGAAGACGATCATCGAGGGTTTCCACTTCGTGCGGACGCACCCGATATTGCCTGGGCTTTACCTTTTGGACATCGGCGTGACGATCGTAAGTTTCTACCGGATGTTGTTCCCGTTCTTCTCGCACGAGCTTTACGGCATGGGAGCTCAGGGCACGGCGTTGTTGACTTCGGCAAATGCGCTGGGCGGCGTGTGCGGGAGCATGGTTGTATTCATAACTGAACGTTGGCGACGCAAGGGGATGATTGTGTTGGTCGCCACGCTGATCTACGCGGTGCTGTTGTTCGCTTGGGGATTCAACCGCGTTGATCTTGTGGACAATCCGAATCTGACTTTAGGCTTGTTCGACTTCTCGTGGACCTTTAACTACATCTTTGCGATCGGGCTTGGTTTGGTCGCACTGCTCGGTGGAACGGACTCGGTGGGAATGACGATGCGGCAGGCGTTGGTGCAGTTGACGTCGCCGGACAACATGCTTGGACGTGCCAGCAGCGCGCACTCGTTCTCGGCGATGGGAGCGAACCATCTGGGTCAGATGGAGGTTTCGTTCGTTGGGGGCATTATCGGCGCTGGCAACGTGATAATCGTTGGCGGGGTGGTGTCGGTAATCGTGGTTGTCGCGATTTGGCGGCTGGTTCCGGGTATAAGGAACTATCGTTATCGGCCGCAGCGGCGGCCGGCGGGTTAGGGGACGACGAGTCGTGAAAACCCCAGAAACGCGCGTATTGTTTCCTCGACAAACTAAAATCCGAGACATGAACTTGATCTACCGACCTGCTAGGAGTTCGAAATGAAGTTGCGAATAATGTTTGAACCCGATGAGAGGGATTGGATCCACGTGTGGTGTCCTGATCTGCCTGGATGTCACTCGCAAGGAAAGTCCGTTGAAGAGGCGAGAGCCAACATCAAAGAGGCGATAGAGGGTTTTCTCGAGGTGATGGCCGAAGACATCATCGCTGAAAATCGCAAAAAGGCCGATCATGCAAACGGCGCGTATACAAGCGATACAAGCGAAGATTCGGTCGAAGCCCGTTTTTTGTTAGTGGCGGCTGAGTGATATGCCAAGACTGCCGATTGTTTCCGGCGACGAATTCGCCAGAGCAATGATGAGGGCAGGTTTCGAACACCTAAGAACCAAGGGTAGTCACATGATTCTGCGCCACCCCAGTGGTGTTGGAATTTCCGTCCCAAGGCATTCGGATTTGCCGAGGGGCCTCATGAGCGCACTATTGAGGGATGCCGGCGTTTCGCGTGACGAATTCGTTCGTTACTTGCGACAGCGGTGAACATTTCGGCTAGCGTGTAGAGACCATTTTGAGGATTGGGCCTTCGAAGCGGAGGATGAAGATTTCGCCGTCGCGGTCTGCTCCGAAGGATGCGATCTGAGGTTGGTCGTACTCTTCTTTTTCTGGCGCTATCGGTTTTATGACTACGCTGCCCTCGGTCCAATCTTCGGCGTCTATGAATCTGAAATCGCCTTTGCAGAAGTCGGTGTAGATGTATTTGGCGTAGAGGGTCGGGATGTTGGTGCCGCGGTATACGATGCCGCCGATTACTGAGCAGTTGCCTGATCTTGGTGGGTATTCTTCGATGGGCATGGTGAGGCCGGATTTGTCGCAGTCTTGTCGCGGTTTGAAGCAGGCGTTGCCTTCCATTCGGCTCCATCCGAAGTTGGCGCCGGCATCGGTGCGGGTGTTTACGACGTTGATTTCTTCGCGGTGGCTCTGCCCTACATCTCCGATCCATAGCTGGTCGGTTTCGGGGTCGAAGGACATGCGCCAGGGGTTGCGCAGGCCGTACGCCCATATCTCGTCTGGGACGTCGTCATCGTCGAGGAATGGGTTGTCAGGGGGGAAAAGGTACGGTACTTCGTCGCTGGTTTGGGAGATGTCGAGGCGGATGATAGTTCCGTAGACGTTGCTGAGGTCTTGGCCATTGCCTTGAGGGTCGGCTGCGGAACCGCCGTCACCGAAACCGAGATAAAGGTATCCGTTGTTGTCGAAGACGATCTTTCCGCCGTTGTGGTTTGGAAAGGGTTGGGCGAGTTCGTATACGACGTGCTCGCTGCTCCAGTCGGCGATGTATTCGTCGACGGTGAACCAGGAGAGGCGAGTGCTTCTGAAACCTTGGCGCACGGAGTAGTACATCCAGACGCGTCCGTTGGTCTCGTAGTTGGGATCGAGGGCCAGCGACAGTAGTCCCTCTTCGTTTGACGCCCGACTGACGCGTTCTTTGATCGAGAAGACTAGTATCGGATCACGTCGTGCGTCGAAGAATGCACGGTGCACCTCTCCGGCTTGTTCGGCGACGAGTGCAGATTCGCCGTCGGGTAGGAACGCGATATCGATTGGGCGCTCCCATTCGTAGCCGCCGAACGCCTCTACGAATTCAAAGTCGTAACGGTCCACCCCTCCGATGACGGCGGGAGTCGGGGTGGGTGTCGGAATTGGACGCGTCGCCTTTACGACGGTGACTATCGGGGCCGGCTGGGGAGCTGTTGCGCAGGAGGTGAGTATCACTGAGAGGGCGAACAGTGTTAAAGAAATCGTTTTCATTGACGTCGGTCTGAGACGGGGTTGGTCGCGGTGATGGGGGTTTGGTTGGTAGGCCCCGCTCCGCCCCGGGCCCTCACCCCAACCCTCTCCCGCCGAGCGGGAGAGGGGGTTGTTGGTAGCGGATGAGGGTACTGCGTTGGTTAAGGGGGTTTTGGGGGTTTGGTTGGTGAAACCCGCCCGCTCCACCCCGGGCATACCCCGCTCGCATCACTTCGTTCGCTCGCGCCCCTTTCGCGGTGCGAAAGGGGCGGGGTCCCATAGTTTGTAAGATGGTTGCGTCGATATAGGGTTCGGTGGTCTGCCCTACCACTGCACGTACATGGGCATTACGACGTGGGTGAAGCCGGGGTGGCTGGAGAGACGGAATACGGCTGGGCTTGAGGGGGTGGAGATCGAGAGGATGATCTTTTCTGGGCCGGGCGGACCGTCGTCGGATCCGGCCGATTCTGTGGGGTTCGAACTCCCTCCTTGGGAATGTCCGACGAGATCGTTTAGGAACCTTACGTTGAAGGCGATTTTGCCTTCTTCGCCCTCTAGGTCGATGTCGAGCGTTCCTTCGCTGCTGCCCAGGTCTTCGGCCGTCGCAGAGAGGGTCAATCTGCCCTGCCCTTCGATATCGGAAGCTACCAAGCGCACGATGGCGCTACCTTCCCGGGCGATAACCTGCGTTGAGCGCGCCAGATGGGCGATGCCGTCGAGCGAGATCGTCAACGTAGTGTCGGCGTTTTCAGGGACCAGACTCTTGTAGTCTGGATACGTTCCGGCGATCAGTTGCGTGATCATCTCGATCTCGTCGCCGATTCGGAACATCGCCTCGCCTCCGGTTTCGGAGACCATTATCTCGACGGTCGACGCGGTCCCGGCCATCAGGCCGGTCAACTCGGCCAATGCTCGTGCCGGGATCAGCGCTTCGAACCCTTCCTCTGCGGGCTCCATGAGTTGAGCAGATTCGATCGACAGGCGGAATCCGTCGGCGGCTGCGAAGGTGGCTCTGTCTCCCTCGACCTCGATCTTGACGCCGGTCAAGACGGGACGCGCGTCGTCGCTCGCGGCGGCGAAGACGGTTCGATCCAATGCGTTGCGCAGGACGCCGGAATCGACTCGTACACGATGTTTCGGTGAGACTTCGGGGAAGGGCGGGAAATCGTCTTTGGGAGCGCCGCGCAGTTCGGTGTCCATCGTTGCAGGGCCATCTCCACGCTGGGACGTTGTCTGGATTTTGGCGCCATACGGCTCGTCGGTCACCTCGATCTCGACTCTTCCGGTGTCGAAACTGCTGATGGTGTCCAAGAGTGGTCGGGCGGGCAATGTAATGGAGCCCGTTTTTTCGATTTGAGCGCTGATCCATGTAGTGATCGAGAGCTCTAAATCCGTGGCCGACAGCTTGACGCGAGCGTCTTCCGTTTCGATCAAGATGTTCTGCGTGATAGGCAGCGTGGCGCGGGTGGGTACCGCGCGTCGCACCACACGCAAACCGCGGGCCAAGTTATCTTGTATGCAAGTGATCTTCATTCCGATTGATCCCGAAATTCAGTCTTTTTACTGGTGAGTCTGCCTCGACTGGCACATTCTAGAATCACGTCGAGTCAGCCATAGCAAACCGACCAACGCGACCCATCGATTCTTCGCTGTAATGATACAGCGTAGATACGGTGTCCTTTAGTTCAACCCAAGTTCGTAGGTGATTCCCTGGCGATGCAGCGTGATCCACGCGAAATTTCCCAATCTTTACCCTCGTTGCCCGAAGCGAGCGCCGACTTGGGCTTCGCTACGGTGGATCTAGATCGCGCACGTAGGACCGGGTTCCCGGAGGTAGTGATGGGGGACGGCAAGACGGCGGATCAGACGGCACGGATCGCTTCTAGGATTTTCGACGCGTCGAAGATGGTTTTGGTTACGCGCTCCAATCGCGCCGCTTTTGAGGCGGTCAAGGGACTTGTACCGTCGGCACGCTATGTCGACTCGTGCGGCGCGATCTGGGCTGATGAGCGCGAAATAGGACCGCGATACGGCGGTTTGGTGTTGGTCACCGCGGGTACTGCGGATATGCCGGTTGCCGACGAGGCGGAGATTGTCGCCAAGTTGATGCTTTGCAGGGTTGACCGCATCAACGATGTCGGAGTCGCCGGCATCCACCGGCTGTTGGCTCACGAAGCGACGTTGCGCAACGGTCGCGCCATAGTCGTCGTGGCTGGAATGGACGGCGCATTGCCGAGTGTGGTGGCCGGATTGGTTGAAGCTCCGGTGATTGCGGTTCCGACGAGCAACGGTTTCGGCACTGGGTTGAAGGGTTTCGCGGCGATGTTGACGATGCTCAATTCTTGCGCCGCGGGGGTGTCGGTGGTGAATATCGACGCTGGGTTTTCGGCTGGATATCAGGCGGCTTTGATTTGTAGGGTGGGTGTTTGAGGTGGTTTGGTTGGTGCGGCCCCGCCCTTTTGTCCCCTGTTCACCCTCACCCTAACCCGCCGAGCGGGAGAGGGGATTCACCACCACCACCATGCCCTTCTGGGTGGACGTTCCGTCCGTTGAAGTGCTGCGATTCGGGCGGGATTGAAACCTGTTTCTACTCGTTGGCTTTGACGAAGGCGATTAGGTCGGCTAGTTCTTGGTCTGAGAGGTAGTCGAAGGCTGGCATCACGTTGGTGAAGCCTTCGGCGATGAATTTCGAGGGTTTGGTGATGGATTGGACGAGGTAGTCTTCGGCGTCGAGGTCGGTGCGTTCTCCGGCTCGGGCGTAGAGGCCTTTCCAGCCGGGGCCGACGATGACGTCATCGGCGATTGAGTGACAGGCGGCGCAGCCGAGGGTTGTGTGGAGTTGTTCGCCGTTGCTTGCTTCGCCTTCGGGAAGTTCGATGGGTTCGGCGGCGAATGCTGCGAGGTCGGCGGCTGATGCGCCTGCGAGGACGAGGTCGCGGGTTCCGGGAGCGGCTGGAGTGGGTTCGAACGCTACTGCTGTGGCGGTGGGTTTGGCGAGTTCGTTGCATCCTGCAAGCAGCAGCGATGCGAGTATCAGGAGGGTGAGAGTGGCAACCGATAACCGGCCGCGACTTTTTTTGACGCGCTCAAACGAATGATCAGCGATACGCAATGCCGAGTTCTCCCGAGATCTGCTCTTCCGACTCAAACAATTCTACGATAGGCGGTCTCTCAGACATGCGGATTGTGTTGAACTAGGATGGGAAGGATTTTGAAGGATTCGAAGGATGGTGTGTTGGTTGTTGGGGGCGGGCACCTCCCGCCCCGGGCCGTTCACGAACGGCCCCTACGCGGTTGGGAGGGATGCGTGAGGTGCGAGGGGTGGTGATAGTTTGGCAGGGCAGGTTTGAAACCTGCCCCTACATCTGGGACGTTCGCATGGATAGGCAGGATTGGATGTTGTTGGGTGAGGGTCGTGCGGCACCGTTCGTTTTGCGGTCGGGAGGGGTGATTAGAGGACGTTGAGCATTGCTAGTAGCTGGTCGACGCCTGGGGCGTTTTGTTGGCGTTTTTGGCGGATTTGATTGATTAGGGTCAGCTCGTCTGCGGTCAGGGCGTCGAGGGCGTCGAGGTCGATGCCGCGTTCTTTTGCGCGTTCTACCGCGGCGACGGCCTCTGAGTCGACGGCTGCGATCGACTTGGGGTCCATGTTTTTGCTTTGGGCGTCTCTGATCAATTCGAGCCATTCGCTGCCGATTTCACCCAACTCGTCGATATCGATTCCCCGGGCCCGTGCGTTAACGATGAAATCGATCTCGGCGCGATTGATAGATGCGACCATGTCTTTAGTTACGCCTTCTTGCGCTAGCCGGCTAATTGCCTCGAGCGTGCCCGCATCGATGAGGTCGATCTGCTCGTCGTCCAAGCCCAAACGCGCCAGTCTTCTCATCGCTACGATCTGCGACGCGCTCATCGCCGCCAAGTCTGTGGCGGGTATGCCCAACTCTTCTAAGCGTCGCAGCGTCTTGCGGTCTTGCGGGTTCAGGTTTTCGATGTCTTCGATGGAGGCTTCCATCTCCAGTACGCTGTCTAGGAGCCGCGCGTCATCCTGCGAGAGGATGCGCACCTCCTCGTCGAAGTAGTGAGCGACGCGTCCGTAGTTGATGCTCATTTTCGCCATCCAGTAGTTGACAGTCGCTTTTTGGACGCCGATTTCCTTGGCGATGCTGCTGACGGTGATGCCGGGTTCGTTGAGTTGCTGCCGCAGGACCTCTCGCAGTGGTCCGCCGAGTGTTTCTTCGGCGCGTTCTACCGCGGGTGTCGATCTTAGGTAGTTGATCGTCGTCATATCCGTCTCCACGAAGGGTGCGTCAAGCACACATGGCGCTTTATGAGCTGCCCGCATCGTATTTCGTTTAAACTAGTTTAGAGCAAGTTCGATGCAGATTTCAACACATTTTGCGACTTTGCGGATCGTTTTTGGCGAGTGATTGAACTAGTTTGGTATTAGTCTTTCATTAATCCATTATAGTTTTGACGAAGTGTCAAAGAGTGTCGGGTTTCAACTCAAAGACCGCGGGTTGGGTTGTCGCTCAAGTTTGCGACACTGATTGAACAAGTGTAAAGTCGGGCGATGTCGGTGTTTGCGGCAACTTGCGGCAAGAAATTTGGCCTGTGGTTGCCATGAATGACTGGCCTGCGCGCGGATTGGCCCTCGACGAGGTCGAGATGAGTTTTGGCACTTGAACCTTTAGAATCGACGGGCCGTGGCGATATGCGGTTCAACAACCTCTGCTCTGCCCTACCGTTATGGCTCCTAATCGGGATTGACCACTTGCACTTGAATTTCATCATCGACCTGATTGAGTTCGTCGAGCGCTGGCTGCTCGACTTCAGCACTGAGGTGTACGAGCTGATGGGCTGGGGAGGCGTGGTTGTGCTGATGGCTTTGGAGAGCACCGCCTTTCCCCTACCGAGTGAGATCGTGATGCCTTTCGCGGGATGGAGGTTGATCCTCGACAAAGGTCTGGGAGTCGAGTGGGTGTTCGTCGCTGGTTTGTGGGGCGCGATTGGCAGCGTTATTGGCTCGTTGGTGGAGTACTACATCTCGAGAGCCGGAGGTAGGCCGCTGATCGAGCGATATGGCAAGTATTTGTTGATAACGAGAAGAGATCTGGAGCGTGCGGACCACTGGTTTTCGAACCGCGGCGAGGTGACGATACTGGTGGGGCGTCTCGTGCCTGTGGTGAGGCACTTCATCTCGATACCTGCGGGCATCGCCAAGATGAATGTGGTGAAGTTCAGCGTCTACACGTTCATTGGCGCCCTGCCCTGGTGTGTGTTTCTGGCTTGGACGGGTTATCTGCTGGGCAATAATTACGATGCGGTTCGGGATTACACGCGTTCGTTCACATTGCCGATTGTTGTCATTGGATGTGTTTTGGTGGCGTGGTTTTTGGTGCACCGGATTCGTGAGATACGGGGTGAGGCGCGCGAGGGGGTGGTTGAGCGGGAATGACGTGGGTTTTGAACTAGGATGGTAAGGATTTTGAATGATGGGCTACGGTTTGGGAGTTGGTTGGTGGGATGTTGACGTGGGGTTTGGGCGCTTGCGGGCCTCCTTTGGCTTCGCCATTTCCCCCTTTGACGGGGTACCCCGGTGGGATGGGAACGGTTGTGCGGGGGAGTGAAGGGAACGGTTTTCGTTCAACGAGGGACGTGTGCATAACTGGACAGGTTTTGAATTGATGGCGAGAGGGTTCGTGGATGCCGGTTGCTCTGCCCTTCTGGTTCCCCGCGTGCGCGGGGATGACGTTGGGCTGCGCGGGGATGACGTTGGGCTGCGCGGGGATGACGTTGGGCTGCGCGGGGATGACGATGGGCTGCGCGGGGTGGTGACGTTGGGCTGCGCGGGGTGGTGACGTTAGGCTGGGCGGGGGTGACGTTAGGCTGGACGGGGGTGACGTTGGGCTGCGCCTCCCGTTTGTCGGCGGGGGTGATGATGGCTGGGCGGGGGTGAAGTCGGGCGGGAGTTAGCGGACAATCCATTGTTTGCAGCCGTGCGATGGGGGTGTTTCTCAAAGAAGGGAACTTTCTCTTGGGAAGCGACGTCTTTATAACTGACAGGCAGAGTGATGCGTATGCAGTGGATGCCATACCAAGAGGGATATTCGATGAGGATTACGTGCGATGGATCAGAGTTGAAGTGGCGGACCGGAGTTTCGAGACTTCACGTGATCGGAGGACTCTTGGTTCTCCTGATGGTGGCCGTAGCCGGATGTGGAGACGCTGAGCCAGACGTTACGGTCGAACTCGGCATTGCCACTGTGGCACCACTCAGCACTTCAGCACATGCGCAGTCAGCGTTACCCGGCGACGCCACATGGATTCTCGATTCATTGGATGGTCGCCCGATCATTGAAAACTCCTTCGTAACGCTCAAGATAGATGAGGATTTGCTTGTCGGCTATGACGGATGCAACTCATACGGGGGACGATTTGAGGACGGAAGGCCCATCGCTGATGCGGGCGGAATGTTTTCAGGACCGCCCATGGCAAGGACGCAACGGGACTGTGCCGAGCCTGAGGGTGTGACGGAACAAGCGGACGCATACGTGTCGGTTCTGATGCAGGGAGAGAGGTACCGCGTTGTGGGGGACCGGTTGGAGATCTTTGACAGCGGTGACGCGGCCAGGCTGGTCTTCGTGATGCAGGCGCATTTGCCGGGGCGTGCGATCAACCTAGGGGGCACCGCGTGGCGGCTCATGATCGAGGGCGATGCCGATGGCGACACGCGAGCGGCGACTTTGGCCTTCTTGGATGATCGGCTGGTCACTGGTGTGACTGCCTGCCGCGCTTACCTTGCGACCTATAGCAACTCCGAGGGGAGCATGCGCTTCCCGTCGCAGTCCATGCTCCGGACTCCACAGCCGTGCCCGGAGGAGTCACGAAGGTTGGAGGGCGAGTTCGGGGACTTCCTGACGTGGGCGAGGGAATACTCGGTATACGAGGAGGGAGGATCAAGCCGCCTCAGAGTCAGGAGCGCCACAGGCGAGTCGCTGACCTTCGAGCCACTGCCTCCAACTGTCGAAGACATCGCCGACGCGAATTGGACCTTGGTGGCGTTCGTCGAGCTCCGCGACATTGATTTTGGGATGTGGAACCCTCGATCCACTTCGGTGATTCAAGGGTCCGAAGTGACGATTTCATTCGACAAGGACGGCATTTGGGGGGCGTCGGGGTGCAACTCCTACGGAGGTCTGACGGAGGTCGCAGACGGGTCGATCACGATGGATTTCCAGTCTTTTTTCCATACAGAATTAGCATGCGACGGGCCGGACGGTCTGTTGGAGCAGGAGGAACGGTACCTCGATCTGCTGCCGCGCGTGACCCGGTACGGCGTGTTTGGCGATGGCCTGTTTATGCAGACGGACGACGACATGTTCCTACTGTTTCAGGCGGAGTAAGCGGTTTGGTCTGGTTAGTCATTCTCTGACGCTCGGCGGTGCATATTTCGACGGGCTTTGGGTTGATGGCCAGCATCCCTCTTGCCCTGCCTTGTTGGATGGGCGTTCCGTCCGCTTAGGCGCCGGCGTTCGCCGGAATGACGGACGTTTGGACGCCCTCTCCGTTTGTTCGCCGTTCTGGGTCCCCGCGTGCGCGGGGATGACGGTGGATGCGTCGGGGATGACGATGGCTGCGTGGGGATGACGTTGGGTGCGCGGGGATGACGATGGCTGCGTGGGGATGACGTTGGGTGGGCGGGGATGACGTTGGCTGCGCGGGGATGATGATGGTTGGGAGGGTAATGACGTTGGCTGCGCGGGGATGACGTTGGCTGCGCGGGGATGACGTTGGTTGGGCGGGGGTGACGATGGTTCGGCGGGGGATGACGTTGGCTGGGCGGGGGTGACGATGGTTCGGCGGGGGATGACGTTGGCTGGGCGGGGGTGACGATGGTTCGGCGGCGGATGACAGATGTTCGACCGCCCTGCTGGATGTGCGTTCCGCCCGCTTAGGCGCCGGGTTTCGCCGGAATGCCGCGCGGTGGGCTGCCCCTCCCGTTTGTCCACCGTTCTGGATCCCCGCGTGCGCGGGGATGACGTCGGCTACGCGGGGATGACGTCGGCTACGCGGGGATGACGTCGGCTACGCGGGGATGACGTCGGCTACGCGGGGATGACGTCGGCTACGCGGGGATGACGTCGGCTACGCGGGGATGACGTTGGCTACGCGGGGATGACGTTGGGTGGGCTGGGGTGACGATGGCTGGGCGGGAGTGACATTGGTTGGGAGGAAATGAAGGTTGGTGAAGCGGTTACCGAACCAAATTTTTTCTCAGAATGTGTTCTTGGGACGCGACTAGCATAAGGCTCTTCTTTGACGCCAACTGCGTTGGTCGAGTTTGTTGCTGTTGCGTCAGGTTTAGTTTCGATGACCGTTTGATTCCCACGCTTCAATTGACGGAGTTATTCATTGAAAACGCCGGTGTGTCGTGCCCGGAAAAGCAATCCAGCAGCGTATGCGATGCCGAAAACAATGCCGGCCACCAGGGCTTGTGCAATCAATGAGCTGAACCAAAACGCGCTCGCAACAGTGAATACGACGGCCCAAAAACCGACTGCAATTGGCAGCGACCTCATTACTCTTTGTCCGGGAGTTAGATAGCGATTGCGGTTTGCTTCTCTGACACCTTCGTGCGCATCGGTTGAGCGGATGATCTCGTCGAAATAGCGTTGCAGGATGGTACTCCCAGGCGGTTCTGCGTAGTCGCCGACCAATTCGTAATACCGTTCTCTGAATTCTTCGTCGGTGTGGTTACCCTTGCGGATGTTGCACCGGCGACACAATGCTTGCAAGTTCTCATCGTCGTTCGAACCGTCCCTGGAGACTGGATACATGTGGTCGATTTGCAAGTTGTCAGTCGTGAGTCTCGCACCGCAATACATGCATCTGTACCGTTGACTACGTGCTATCGAGGCCCTATCGGCCTTGGAAAACGTTGCCCTGATCGTCGGTCTGACACTGCGAGCGTTCTCCGTCCAACTGAGAATCAACCAAAAGCTCACGTCCATGAGCATGAGCGAGGTCCAACGCGTTGCGACCCAAAGCCGCTGAAGCGCGACGGCGACGTAGCCCAAAATTGTCGTCCATCCGCTTTTCTTCGATTCCTGTTCGGGTGGATCTGATTCCTGTTGATCGCCGGTTGGTTCAAATGCGAGTTGTTCCGGGTTGTTTGTCTCGTTCGACCGTTCTCTCCAAATTGGGTCTTAATTCGCGCGGATCGGAAGAAGTTTACATCTCATATTGACGATCAAATGTCAGATCGAATTGCGTGATGCGCGCCAGAATTGTTGTTCGCTTTTACTCGGGTATGACAAAAAACAGGTTTGAGCACGTTTATTTGTCCGAACTCTGATTGGCGTGATTGGAATGATTGGCAATGAGGAGTGTTGGTGGTTTGGTGGGTGCGGGCACCCCCTGCGAGGATCGTTCCAATTTGGGCAGGTATGAAACCTGCCCCTTCCACGCTTCCCGCTCGCTTTACGAAGGGGACGGGAAATGGCGTGGTTTGCGATTCTCTGGTTGAACGTGCCGTCCGCTGGACGCGTATCGCGTATGACGATGTTGGGACGCGGTATCGGTCTTGGTGGGCTTGTGTGGTTGGCACTGCCTTGCTGGATGTGCGTTCCGTCCGCTTAGGCGCCCGGGGGCGCGGGAATGACGCAGGGTAGGCCGCCCCTCCCGTTTGTCCGCTTTTCTGGGTCCCCGCGTGCGCGGGGATGACGATGGCTGCGCGGGGATGACGATGGCTGCGCCGGGATGACGATGGCTGCGCCGGGATGACGATGGCTGCGTGGGGATGACGTTGGCTGCGCGGGGATGACGTTGGCTGCGCGGGGATGACGTTGGTTGGGCTGGGGTGACGATGGTTGGGCGGGGGATGACGTTGGCTGGGGGTTTGGAACCACAGCCGCCTTACGCCCGATGCCGCAAATCGGGTATATCAAGACGGTTCTAGGCGCAGTCTTGAAGCGGTTCATGCACGATGAACCGATCCTTAACTTAGCTTGTAGTAGGACAGCCCGGTGAGTTAAACATATGATGTGATGGGTTTAATTCACAAGAATAATCAGATGATGCCGAGTTTCCCCGACGCAACCGAGACGTTGGCGAGCGTTGACTTATGTCGAATAAGTTGACTTATGTCGAATAAAGAACATTCTGACCACCAGATGCGGGAGTCGATTTGGAGCGTGCTAAAAGAGTTACATCTGTTCTATGAGTCGGTGTTCATTTACGTGGTTGGCTGGTTGATGGTTTTGCGCTCAGTTGCACCAAACGAATTGACCGATCAGAGTCGCTTTTGGTCAGTCGTGCGCGATTCTCCGGGGATTATCATGATCGGTGTGCTCGTAGGGATGGTTTTTACCTACCTTTTGAATGTTTTGTCGGGTTTACTGCGATCGACATCGGAAGATGGATAGGAGATAACAAGGAATGTTGGATTGGTTCTTCGGGCTACCGTTTTTGCTTCAAGTTCAGGCGTTCGTAGGATCGGGAATGTTTGTGACCGGAATCCTGTACCTGACGTTAGTGCCAGAGGACGCACAGACGAAGGCGCTAGGACGGCTTGATTTCATGAAAAGGTTTGTGTTCCTAGTTTTGTGTGCTGGTGCTCCATTGACGTTAGCGATATCGGTGTTGGGCCTGTTGTTTTTCAAGTTGGCCGGACCCGGCACAAAACGACGCGTTTCTTAATTCGCTTCTAGGTAAGAGGATCGACGCACGATGTCTGGCAACGACAAGCGACTATGGGTGGGAGTAGTGTTTGCCGTTGTCGGTCTAATTTTGGTGGGGATTGCGCTTACCGGGGGCTTGCATATCGGTTGGGTGGTTGTGGGAGTGTTTTCGCTTTTGGCAGGGATCGGCCTGTTCAAATGGCGTTGATGGTTACTGGTGCGTCGAACGCGCGTTGGTGAATTCGTAACCACGCAACTGACGACGAGTACGAGGTTTCGAAACACAACTTGGAACACCTTATCGACGTTGAAGATTTAGTGATCTAGATGCTCACCCAACGCTCCCTTTTCGCATCGCGTGCTGTTTGGGCTTGTGTCGCTGTCAATCACATTGCTGCGACTTTGTAGCGAAATCGTGACAGTCTTGCATGAATGGGAAGAGGGCGAAAACCCGGGGATGGACGCTGAATCGGTTGAAGCGTTGGTGGGTCCCGGTTGACTTTCTGGATCGGCGTTTGGTGGCCCCTCCCGTTTGTCCACCCTTCTGGTTCCCCGCGTGCGCGGGGATGACGGTGGCCGCGCGGGGATGACGGCGGCTGCGCGGGGATGACGTTGGTTCGGCGGGTAATGACAATGGCTGAGCGGGTAATGACAGATGTTTGCCTGACCTTTTGGATGGACGTTCCGCCGGGTTTGGCCGGAATGACGCGTGGTAGGCTGCCCCTCCCATTTGTCCGCCCTTCTGGTTCCCCGCGTGCGCGGGGATGACGGCGGCTGCGCGGGGATGACGGCGGCTGCGCGGGGATGACGGCGGCTGCGCGGGGATGGCGATGGCTGCGCGGGGTGACGATGGCTGCGCGGAGATGACGATGGGTGGACGGGGATGGCGATGGCTGCGCGGGGTGACGATTGCTGTGCGGAGATGACGGTGGGTGGACGGGGATGGCGTTGGCTGGGTGTGGGGATGACGTGTCATTCTGGCGAAAACCGGGTTCGGTCGGTGCGGCCAAACGGGGAACTCCCCCTGCGAGGGTCGTTGCAATTTGGGCAGGTTTGCAACCTGCCCCTACCTTCCGCGCGTCCCCTTCGCGTTGCGAAGGGGAGGGGAAATGGCGTGGTTTGCTTTTCACTGGATTCCCGCGTGCGCGGGAATGACGGTTGGTTTCTTTCGCTAGAATTGGAGTATTATCAGACAGCGATGGTGTGAGTTGACGACTGTAGCCAAAAGATCCGAATCGAGTAGCCGTACGAAGTGGCTTGACGTGCGGGTTAATGGCGTTGCGGTTAGGTGTGCGGATGGGTCGAGGGTGCTTGATGCGGTTGGGGATGCTGGTTTTGAGGTTCCGACGTTGTGTTTTGATGAGCGGGTTGGTGCTCAGGGGACGTGTCGGATGTGTTTGGTTGAGGTTGAGGTGAATGGTCGTAAGGAGCAGGTGGCTTCTTGCACTGCGTTTGCGGAAGACGGGATGGGGGTTGCGACGCATACGGATGAGATCCGGGATTATCGTAAGACGCTTTTGGAGATGTTGCTGTCAGAGATGGCGTCGCCGAACAACAATCCGTATTCGAATAAGGTAGGGCCGACGGAGTTTGATCGTGCGGTGGAAGAGTATGAGGCGCAGTGGGACGCTTTCCCTCACCTGCGGCCGCGGGACAAAGCTGATCACGACGAGAATCCGTTTATTCAGCGGGATTACGACTACTGCATCGCGTGTTACCGGTGCACGAACATTTGCAACGATTGGGAGCAGGCGGCGGCGATAACGGTTGATGGTCGGGGGCAGGATTCCAGCATTTTCACCTTTTTCGGTAATGAGCTGATCGATTCGCCTTGCACGTTTTGCGGTCAGTGCATTAACACTTGTCCGACGGGTGCGTTGACGGACCGCAAGGTCATTACGCAAGACATATCCGCCGATGAAGTGGATCGCACGCAGACGGTTTGTCCTTATTGTGGGGTCGGTTGCGGGATCGAGTTGCTGACGCATGATGGCGAGATCATCGGTGCGGAACCGGATTTCACGGCTCCGAGCCGGGGTTCGTTGTGCGTGAAGGGTCAGTTTGCGTCTTGGGAGTTTGTGAGGAGCGAGGATCGGTTGCGGTATCCGCTCATTAAACGGTCGGATGGTACCTTCCGTCGTGCCTCGTGGGACGAGGCGCTCGACCTTGTGACCAGTAAATTCAAAGGTGCGATTGCCGACGAGGGTCCTGACTCGATCGTGTGTTGGGCTTCGGCCCGGGTGGTGACGGAGGCGAATTATCTGATGCAGAAGTTCGCTAGAACGGCGATCGGGACGAATAATATCGACAACTGTTCACGTACTTGACACGCTCCGTCGGTCGCCGGTCTGGCGGTCATGGTGGGAAGAGGAGCGATGTCGAACTCGATCGAGGAGATCGCGGGTTCTGATTTCTTGCTGGTGACGGGTTCGAACACGACTGAGGCTCACCCGGTCATTTCGCTTCGGATGAAACGTGCCGTCAAGAATGGCGCGAAGTTGGTGGTTGTCGATCCTCGGAAGATTGAGCTGACGAATTGGGCGACGCGTCACGTACAGATCAGGGTCGGCACCGACATCCCGTTCTTCAACGCGGTGGCCAACGTGATCATCAATGAAGGTTTGCACGACGACGAGTTCATCGAGCATCGCACGGAAGGTTTCGAGGCGTTTGCGCGGCATGTGCAGTTGTATACGCCGGAGTATTCGGCGAAGATATGCGGCGTCACTGCGCAAGAAATCATCGACACGGCCCGTGAGTTCGCCGGGGCGGCTCCGAAAGCTGCGATTTGTTACACGTTGGGCATCACAGAGCACTCGTGCGGTTCGCATAACGTTCAATCGCTTGGAAATTTGGGATTGCTCTGCGGGACTTTGGGTGTGCCGAACGGTGGCGTGAATCCGTTGCGTGGTCAGAACAATGTTCAGGGTGCGGGTGACTCCGGTTGTATTCCGACTGATTTGCCTGGATACCAGAAGATTGAGCGTCCGGGCATTCGAGCCACGTTCGAGGAGGCTTGGGGCACGCCGCTTCCGAAGCGCCGGGGCATCACGAAGATCACGGCGATGGAGCAGATGATCAAGGGTCGGGTGAAGGCGGTGTACGTGATGGGTGAGAACACGATTGTGTCTGATCCTCATGCCAACCATGCGGAGCACGCTCTAAGGTCGGTCGATTTTCTCGTGGTGCAGGACATCTTCTTGACGGAGACTGCGCAGCTCGCGGACGTTGTTTTGCCGGCGGCGGCGTTTGCGGAATCGGAGGGTACGTTCGCCAACAGTGAGCGTCGAGTGCAACGGGTACGCCCTGCTATTGCTCCGCCGGGGGAGGCTAGGACGGATGTCGAGATACTTCTCTCGCTGTTTGAGCGAATGGGTAAGTCGCAGGATCTGAAGAGTGCGAAGGACGTTTTCAATGACATGCGTAAGGTGACGCCGATTTATGGCGGGCTTTCGCATGAGAGGTTGGACCGCGAGGGTGGGATCCAGTGGCCGTGTGGGGATGAGGATGATCCGGGCACTGAGTATCTGCATGGTGACGAGTTTTCGTCGGGTTTCCCTGGTTTCTTTGCGCCGGTTGACCATATACCTCCTGCGGAGGAGCCAGACGAGGAGTTTCCTTGGATGCTGACCACGGGACGGCGGCGGTCGACGTATCACACTGGAACTCAGACCGGTAAGGCTACTGGGTTCCAGCAGTTGGTTCCACATGAGATGTTGGAGATGAACCCGCTTGACGCCGCGGAGATGGGGCTTGTGGATGGTGATCTATTGGATGTGGCGTCGCGGCGGGGCGAGGTGACGGTGTCGGCACGGGTTACTGAGAGGTCGCCGCGTGGTCTTGTGTTCATGTCGTTTGCGTTCCCGGAGTTTACGCGGACGAATGATGTGACGTCGGATGCTTACGATTTCATCACTGAGACGCCGGAGTTCAAGGCATGTGCGGTGAAGATATCGAAGTCGGCGCATCAGGACGAGGAGTTTAGACAAGCGCAGCGGCGGATTCGGTTGGCTGGTGAGGTTAGGCAGCCTACGGAGTTGATGCCGGGGGTTAATGGGCGGAATGGGCGCGGGCATAAGTGAGTAGGTTCAAATTTCTTGATGTTTATCCAACGTTTGTTCGTTTTTGTGGTAACATTCCTGTAAACTGTTTAGGAAATCATTGAGACGTCGAGGTTCGCCCATCGAGATCAGGCGTAGACGAAACGGCCCAATTCGATCTGACACCAACGAGATTGCAGATCGACGGGACACTAAGTGGACGGTGCATGACCTACACCCAACTAATCGCATGAGCGCAAGCGGCGACCTACGACGAGACTTGGCGGGCCGCACCTTCTCGACGGTGCTGGCAGATCCGCCATGGCGGTTCCATAACCGCACTGGCAAGGTAGCCCCGGAACACCGTCGACTGTCACGCTACGGTACGCTGTCAATCGACGAGATCGTAGCACTGCCTGTGGCAGAACATATGGATGAAACCGCTCACTGCTACCTGTGGGTGCCCAACGCCCTATTGCCCTACGGACTAGCGGTGCTTGAAGCTTGGGGATTCACGTACAAGACGAACTTGATCTGGCACAAGATACGGAAGGACGGCGGATCGGACGGTCGGGGCGTCGGGTTCTACTTCCGCAACGTCACCGAGATGGTGCTGTTCGGCGTTCGTGGCAAGAGCGCCCGCACACTCGCACCAGGCCGTCGCCAAGTGAACTTGATAGCGTCACGCAAACGCGAGCACTCCCGTAAACCCGACGAACAATACGACGTCATTGAAACCTGCTCGTGGGGTCCGTACCTGGAACTATTCGGCCGAGGTTCCCGTCCCGGATGGACTGTTTGGGGCGACCAAGCCGCCAACGGCTACGAACCTGACTGGCCGACCTACAACTACACCTCTGCGACCGTGCAAGCATGACCCTGACCGACTTAAGGTCAGCCGGGTTCGACATACACGCATTGAACCATGCCAAGGCGGTGTTGGAGCGGGACTTCCCGCAGCCGTTGTCCGAACTCTGCGACATAATGCGGAACTTCACCATTCCAGTCAAGGAAATAGTGCGCCGCGGTGGCGGCGAAACCCCATTCACACAACGCCTGCGAAGGGCTTTCGAAAAGCGCCGTTGGCCGAAGCGTGAGATAACGATCGTTAAAACCATCGATGGCGAGGAGCGGGAATCGACCACGCACATCATCGATCATATGTGTTCCACCGTCGCTGGATCGGTCGCCCTAGAGATCGAATGGAATAACAAGGATACCTTTTACGACCGCGACCTGGAGAATTTCCAAAGGCTCCACCACGAAGGAGCCATCAGTGTCGGTGTAATCATCACGCGCGGATCATCTCTGCAAATGGCCCTGTCACAGATCGTATTGGACTTTGCAGTTCGCCATAACATCGCAAGCTTCGATGATCTGACAACATTCGGCTACAGGCCCACAGTTGGCCAACGTGGCGATATCGAAAGACGGCTCACCGATAGCGATTTCGCGACCGAATGGAGCCGAGCATTCGTCAGATCCAAATTCGGCACATCAACAACACACTGGGACAAACTCCAAGAACGAATCGGCCGAGGGGTTGGCAACCCTTGTCCCTTGCTTCTTATAGGAATACCTGCCCGTTCGGTACAGGGGAACCCATGAGCGATACACAAGAACATTGCACTCCGCGGCTTATGTACGAGCCGGATTACGATCCTAGCGAACACAACGGTGGGCATTGATGCGAATCGTTGAGATCTACTCGCATCTTAACGGCGTCGAGTTCTTGTCCATTCGACGTCCATCATTGTGGCAGGAGATCAGAGACAGGATTGAGGGCTTAGACATATCAGACTGCGCTCATACAGTTTTGAGTTCAAACGATCATTTGCTGCAAGGACAATTTTCGCCAACATCCGTAAAAGATGCACTAAACAATCGGTTCGAAGATTTAGGTTGGAGAAAACGAGCGGCCAGGTTTTGGGCAGCTAATGACGCAGAACTAACAAGAACAGTTGCTCGAATGCCGGTGGAGATTCAGCGGCGAATTATCAAGTTTCAAGGGGCTGAACCAATCTCCTCGTTGTTGGAAGTCGATCAATATAAAGGCCGCGTGGCGGTTCAGGTCCAATTCGATAACTCATCGAAGGTAGCTCACGATGTCTACTTGACTTACATGAATTTCTACGGGTCCGATCTGATAGACGTCGGGATTCAAATCCTCGCAATGAAGGAGTTGGAGGAGCAGATGTCGTCTGGTGTTCCCTACTACGAGCGTGACCTGCTAAATATCATCCGACAAGGTCGCGGCGTTCCCGCTGTACCGCTTGTGTTGATGGGGATTGCATCTTAGATAGGCGTCTGCCTTGGGTGCATTCTGGAGGACCAGAAGGCGGGGTCGCCGGCTTGGGAGTGGGTTACGGTTTCGATGATGCAACGGGGTTGGTGGCCTAGGGCCCATTCGCCGAGGTTGTCGAGTACCCAGTGCGTTGTTGCTCGGGGTCGCCGTGAAGCGGATGCGCTTGCGAGATCAGGTGGCATTGCGCGGTAGTCGATCTGTCGTCGATCAGGGCCGTTGAGGATCTCGATGGCCTCGCGGTCGACGACTTTCTCGCCGGACATGTTGATGACGGTGGCGCCGGTGTTGAGTAACCGCAATTCGCGGTGTGACAGCAATGGGTTGGAAGTGGGTCCGTGGTGAACAGCGATAAATACGACGTCGCTTCGAGACAGGAGCATGTCGAGCGACGACCGGCGCGCGCCCACGCTCTGAAACGATTGTTGCCGTGGTGTTCGGATGTCGTTGACCCAAATCCGGGCCCCATGTTCGTTTAATTGTTTGCCGAGTTCGTAGCCCAATGATCCGAAGCCGATGACACCGGCGTCATGTTGGTCCGTTAGATGGGGATGGTGCGATCGGCGTTCGATTTCCCGCCACTGGTCGATCGCCCAGTCTGCCGGATCATTGACCAAGAGCGAAGAAGCGTTGGCTACCGTCAGATTGTCGTCGGATATGTTCGGCGCGCCGGACCCACAGTCGATGAGCTGCAGATATCGAACGGAATCGGGTAGTCGGCCTATATCGTTTGACTGGGTTTCGCTGTCGGTGACCACAACCTCCGCATCGCCGATGTTGCTGGTCAATTCGTAGTTGCTGAGATCAAGGTCGCCAGCGACCTGCAGCGCGTTTTCGAGTGCGGAGCGAATCGCCGGACGGCGCTGCAATGCGATGTGAATTTTGCGTTTTTGATTCATCCCTGCGTTCTGAGTTGACGGTTCAGGAGAGCGGTGTTGCCAACCGTTCAATTGTGACATATCGATTTGCTTTGTCTGCATTTCGTTCCGTGCAACCAAGCGGCAATGTTGGGCAATGAGGGGCGATGTCCCGGTTCGGAGCACGAAGTGTACAGGTTGAGTTAGGACGAACGAATGATGCGAATCGCTGACCGTGTCCTGATGGTCATTCTGAGACTTGCTGGAACAAGAAGCTAATCGTGACGCCGTCCTCTGTTATCGATTCGACTTTGAATATGGTGAGACGGTCCGGCATTTCTTGTCGCGCTTTCGCGACGTACACGTTACCGACGGTTAAGTCAATCGAAGTTCCCTTCGCATAGATGTCGTCGGGCACGGGTATTTCGTGCAATGGCGTGGAACCGGGATCCGTTATTTCGTACACGCCCTGTTGTGCTTCTTCACAAGCGCAGATGCTCCCTCTATACCCGGGATTGTCACCGTGAAAAAATCCGAAATCGAACTCGAAATCTCCAATGAACGGCATGAGTACGCCTAAGGCACCAAAGAACGATCCGGGTCTTGACAGTGTGACGGTTCCTGACTTTTCGTTGGGGATCTCTGCTAGTGGAATAGCGATTTCGCTACCGCTATCCGCGCTTAATTCCAACGTCAATGGCGGTCGTGTCCCAGAGAAGGTATTGTTTGCTTCGAACGGTGTGTAGCCTTGCTTGGTGACGAGCAATCTAGTAACTAAACCTTCGTAGCCTTGGACGCTGAAGCTGCCATCCAATTGCGACAGGGCCTCTGACCCACCCGGCCAGATTTGCACTCTTGCTCCTTGGATGGGAGTTCCTTCGAGAATATCGACGACTGTTCCCGTGAGAGTTGCGGTCTGTTTGGGTTTTACCTGCACGGTCATTCCGGAAGGTGAGATCGAGTGGATTTCCAATAACGTCGCCGAATCAAACAGAATAGTCTGCGAAGCGTACGTGACTTCACCTAGCGTCGAACTGCTTATTGTCCCGTCTCCGTCGATGTCTTGGGATATCTGAAAATTGCCCAGTTTCACGCGTTGCATCGGGTAACTTGGCAGGTGCAATACGAACGTCTTGCCTGACATCGGCATTCGCCCGACGAGTGCGTTCATCGTCTCGAACGATGCTGTGACTCCGGCGAACTGCTCTGTCGAGTGGCTCTGAGACACCCACGTGCGGACCGCCACATCGAACGTTCCCGACTCACTGGTGAAAAAGAAAGGAAGAGCCATCTCCAACGTCGCCCGACAATCCTCCAAAGTCACTTTGTGCGATTCTTTGAGCGATCCGTTGGCTTTTTTGCCAACGTAGAGGGTTCCTTCAAATGGACAACTGTTTTCAGGCACATCGTCGCGTTTTGTTAAGTCAACCATGACGGGCAGATTGTTCCCGCGTCCGAGATCAAACACTACGTAAAAGGGAGTGCCGATTGGATCAGGTGCGTTTGATAGAGTTCTCGGTTTACGATCGCTGAGGCTTGTTGCGATTCCTGATCGCCGCGAAAGGATTTTCAGTCCGAGAAATTCTTCGCTATCCCACCTAACTTGTTGCATGTGGATTGTCGTTATTTCATTGGCAGTTGGAGGATCGCCGGGTATCTGAGTTGGCGTCGCCACTATTTCCGATGTCGGGGTCGGCGTCGTAGAGGGAGTTGATGTCGGGGTTGGTGAAGGCGTGGCGGTCAGCGTTGGGATTGATGAGGGTGTCGCCGTCAGGACTGATGTCGGGGTTGGTGAAGGCGTGGCGGTCGGCGTTGGAATCGGTGAGATTGTCGCCGTGGGGATTGGTGAAGGTGTGACGGTTGGAGTTGGAGTTGACTGTGAAGTCGGCGACGGGACTGGTGTCGGGATTGGTGAAGGTGTGACGGTTGGCGTTGGAGTTGAAGAGGGAATCTGCGTCGGGACGGAAGTTGGGATTGATGTATGCGTGGCAGGCTGTGTTGGAGTGGGTGATGGATTCGTGAGTACGGCTCTTTTGACGGCGGGCGACGGTGTATCGCTTGTTGATGGCGTAGGAGCGGTGGTTGGATTGTCGGTTTGAGGCGGTATGGTCGGTTCGTCCGACTCTGGTGAAGTTCGGGTGCAACCTGACACAATAATGATGCTGGCAAACAAGCTCAATGTCAGAAGTTTTGGCATGGGTGAGAAACCGGGGGCTGGACAGTAAGGCTGGATCGTCACTTTGTTACAAGCTACGAGATCGATTTGGAGGTAGCTGATCTCATCGCCAAGTTAAACACAGGTTTCGAGGCACAGGATTGCGCGGTATCATTCGGATTTGTGGTTGGGATTCAGGAAACATATCTGGGCTGCGCTTTGTTCATTCCTGGCAATCGGACAGACATGCTGGGTAAAGCGGGGCGATACTCGCCGTCGGCGTACATACCGGATTTGGAGGACTCGGTTCCGCTGGCGAACAAGGTGGAGGCTCGTGCGGTCACAGCCGAGGCGCTCCCCTCCTTGTTCGAGTTTGGCAAACCGGTAATACCTCGAGTCAATTCGCTGTCCACTGGTCTGACGGGTGGTGATCTTATGTCTGTGGTGACTCGGCACGTGGCGGCGATCAGTATCGGAAAGATCAACGGACCGAAAGATATCGCGGAGGTTGATGAGATCATCTCCGAATTGGAACGTAAGAACGGTATTGAGGACGGGAAGATCGGTATCTTGCCGTGGCTCGAGACTGCTAGTGGGATTGTGAACGCGTATGCCATTTGCACGGCGTCGAAGCGCGTCCGCTGGGTTGCTTTTGGTGCCGAGGATTTTAGCGCGGACATGGGAATCAGTCGGGAGGTGGATGTCGGAGCGTCGGAAACCGGGCGGACTGAGGAGTATGGCGAGGCTTCGTTGCTTTATGCTCGCTCTGCGGTGGCAGTGGCGGCCCGGGCTGCTGATGTTCAGGCGCTGGACACGCCATATGTGAAGTTCCGTGATGCTGAAGGTCTGCGGCGTGAGGCCGGTTTAGCACGACGTTTGGGATATGTTGGCAAGTTCGCTATTCATCCGGCGCAGATCGACATCATCCTGAAGGCGTTTTCACCGTCAGATGAGGAGGTCTTGAGAGCCGTTCGCGTGATTGATGCTGCCGAAGCTGCGGAGCGCGAGGGGCGCGGCAGTTTGTCGCTGGATGGCGAGATGGTGGATGCGCCGGTTGTGGCTAGAGCGAGGAATGTGTTGGTGCGGTCGGGTTTGAACTAGGATGGGCAGGATTTTGAAGGATTGCAGGGATGAGTTGGTGGTCTCGGCTCGGCGTCGGCCTGGTCACCGTCGCCCCGAATCGAATGGAGCCCCGATCCCCCTCCGGTTCAAGGCCAGGGCAGGCTCTAACCCTCTCCCCCGGCGGAGACCGATGCAAAACCCGATGGTATGGTCAGCGAAGGGATCTAGACGACCACCCGGGCATCCCCTGCGATCTCGCTTCGTTTGCTCGCGTCCCCTTTGTCCTTCGGACATTTCCCCCGCAGAGCGGGGGCAACCCTACCCCTACCCCTAGTGGCGGTTTTGCAATGGTCTCACGGCGGGGAGAGGGGATTTTGGTGTTTAGTGCGAGAATTAGGGGAGCGTTGGAGATGAATTGATGAAGGAGGCAAATTGTGAGTAGTAACGGCAACCAGACTTTTGGGCGGTTTTTCGAGGACTTTGAGGTGGGGGATGTTTACCGGAACTGGCCGGGACGGACGATCTCGGAGGCTGATGACACTTGGTTTTCGCTGTTGACGCAGAACCAGAACCCGATCCATATCGATGCGAACTACGCGGAGAATCACACAGCGCATCAGCAGTGTCTGGTGAATGGGATATTGGTTTTTGCGATCGTGATCGGTCAGTGCGTGCCGAGTGTTTCTGGTCGGGCTATTGCTGCGCTGGAGTACGAGAAGGTGACTCATGAGGGTCCGACTTTTCATGGAGACACGATTTACTCGGAGGCGCATGTGTTGGACAAGTGGGAGACTTCGAAGGGGGATCGCGGGGTTATCCGATTGGACTGTTTTGGGTACAACCAGCGAAACGAGCGGATCTTGTCGGTGCGGCGGACGGTATTGGTGCCGAAGCGGAATCATCCGACGATGGGTGAAAACGCGGAGTTTTTTCCGGCTGTTGGGTAGATGGATTAACCAACTCAACCTGTTGAACGGTCAGCGGTCGATTAGGGCACATAGAATGTAACTTTTCTCGCCAAACCTGTTTTGCGTTGATGTAACATATGTATTAATATAACTTTTCATGACTGCAAGTAGTTACGCGTCCGATGCCGGTCGTTCGCGAGGATCGGAACATCGGCACGACGGCCGTGAGTCTAGGATGTCGCTTTGGAGCGTTCCCGCGAGATGGGGTAGCGCATTTTTCATCCTGTTGGTGTTTCAAGGTGGGACGTTGATCGGACTACAAGCGTGGCGTACGCTCGTGACCGAACCGGATTTGCACGCTGTTGATACAGTTATGGCTATAGCACCTGTGTCGGCCCCGCTACTGGTAGTGGCCGGGATCGTAAGCATGATCGAATTGGAGGTCGCATTGACACTCTCAGCTTGGTTCGAATGGTGGGTAGAAAAGAAACGGCGAGAAGAATATGAAGCCGGTTTGGTGGAAGGTCGGGATGAAGGTCGGGAGGAAGGTATCGAGATTGGGCACGAACGAGGGCACAAGAAAGGACGCGCGGAGGGTCTGGAGGAAGGTAGGCGTTTGGAGCGTCTGAAGATCGAGAGGGAGCTTGGGCTTCGAACTCGGGTTCGGCGGTATCCTTTTTGAGTTGATGTGATTGGCGCAGTCGCGCATTTGTTGAGATTTGCCAAAAAACGAGTTTGAGAGTGTCAGATGCCTCTTTATGCATGGTTCGAATGGTGGGTAGAAAAGAAACGGCGAGAAGAATATAAAGCCGGTTTGGTGGAAGGTCGGGATGAAGGTCGGGAGGAAGGTCGGGAGGAAGGTATCGAGATTGGGCACGAACGAGGGCACAAGAAAGGACGCGCGGAGGGTCTGGAGGAAGGTAGGCGTTTGGAGCGTCTGAAGATCGAGAGGGAGCTTGGGCTTCGAACTCGAGTTCGGCGGTATCCTTTTTGAGTTGATTCGGTTGAGGTATTCGCGAGCAGCGGTTGAGATTTGCCGAGAGACGGGTCAGGAGTCGCTTGCCCTAACTGCAATTCCAACTTGAAATTGACAACATTCGTTTCTGAGATGTAACATCAAGTCGATACCTTGTTTTGGTGCGCCGATCCCAATGTGGCGCTCAGAACAGTCGGTGAATCAGCGAGCTTAGGATCAACCAGCTGCTGCTGTCACTCCCGGCACGGGTCAACCGCCACGGTTCCCATGCGCAGGTGAGTCACAACAACCAGCGCATAATCAAGGAACCAAATCCCGTGCCACACGTAAACGGTCTTCGCTGCAAGGAATGCGGCACCGACTACCCTATCGAGCCGCTCTACGTCTGCGACTTCTGCTTCGGCCCGCTTGAAGTCACCTACGATTACGAAGCAGTCAGTCGTTCGATGTCCCGGAAATCGATCGAACGGGGTCCGGCCACTTTGTGGCGATACGGGGACCTTCTTCCGGCGGATTCAGCGAACGCGGTTGACATCGGCGCTGGCTTCACTCCGTTACTGAAAGCAGACAATCTAGGGGAAGTTCTCGGCCTCGACAATCTTTGGATAAAGAACGACACTGCAAACCCGACACACTCGTTCAAGGATCGCGTAGTTTCAGTAGCCGCCACCAAGACGCTCGAGTTCGGTTTCGACACTCTGGCATGCCCGTCTACTGGCAATCTGGCTGGCGCCACGGCGGCGCATGGTCGTAAGGCGAAGTTAAACACGATGGTGTTTGTGCCGCACGATTTGGAACGCGCCAAGATCAATATGGCGGCGATCTTTGGTTCGGTGATATTGGTGCGCGGGAACTATGACGATGTAAACCGGCTCTGTAGCGAGCTGGCCGACGAGCGTCGTTGGGCGTTTGTGAACGTCAACATGCGTCCGTATTACTCCGAAGGCAGCAAGTCGTTGGGTTTCGAAGTGGCTGAGCAGCTTGGATGGCGCGCACCGCGTCACATCATCGTGCCGGTAGCGTCTGGGTCGTTGTTGACGAAGGTGTGGAAGGGGCTGCGAGAGTTTACTGATCTCGGCATCATCGAGGACTCGCCGACTTCGATGCACGTTGCACAGGCCGAAGGGTGCTGCCCTGTCGCGCGAGCGGTGCAAGAGGGTGAGACACATCCGCGGCCGGTAGTGCCGAACACGATTGCTAAGTCCTTGGCGATTGGTAGCCCTGCCGACGGCTACTACTCGACGAAAGTCGCCACCGAATCTGGTGGTAAGGGTTGCATCGTGCCGGAAAAGGATGTCGCTGCGGGCATACGGTTGTTGGCCGAGACAGAGGGGATATTCGCTGAGACGGCTGGTGGTGTTGTGATTTCGGCGCTTAAGCAGTTGGCCGAGAGCGGTGCGATTCAGCGTGATGAGGAGACGGTGGCGTTGATTACGGGTAGCGGTTTGAAGACGATGGATGCGGTTGAGGATTCGATTCGGGTTACGACGATTGATGCGACGGTTTCGGCTTTTGATGAGATGGTGATGGGGGCGGTGGCTTGAGGGGGGCAACTCGATCGCGGGTTGGAAATTTAGGCATAATACAGGGTACGCTCATGCCGTCATTGGAATTCAAGGGTAAACAGCACATATACGCCCATCACCTCGCTGTGCCATACCGGCCGCTGAAGCCAGTGCCACGCAAATCTGTAGGAGCGCGACCCGGCGGCGCTGATTCGGCTGTACCAGACGGCAACCTCATCATCCACGGCGACAATCTGCACGCCTTAAAGGCACTCCTGCCCCGCCACGGCGGGCGCGTCAAGTGCATCTACATCGATCCGCCGTACAACACCGGCAGTCAAGATTGGGTTTACAACGACAACGTCAATAGCCCGCTTATGCGACAGTGGCTATCCGCAAACAAACCAGTGGACGGCGAGGATTTAGAGCGACATGACAAGTGGCTATGTATGATGTGGCCCCGTCTCCAGTTGCTGAAGGAGCTACTGTCCGACGAAGGTGTGATATTCGTTTCAATCGACGACCATGAACAGTGGCGACTCTTGGGTTTGATGGAAGAGATCTTTGGCGAAACGAATTTCGTCGCCACATTATCGTTTGTGCAAAATCTTGGGGCATATGGGGGAAAATGGCTAAGTGAAGTTACCGAGTATGTGCATGTATTCGCAAAAGATATAGAGCGGGTCCGATTTGCCCTCATCCCAACGGACGAGGAACCTATGGAAGATTGGGATGAAGACGAAATCGGCCCTTACAAGGAAGGTAGCGAGTTGCTTAAACGTGGCGAAGGTGCTACGCGAGCCGACCGACCCAATATGCACTTTCCAGTCTACGTCGGTGTTGATCGTTCAATTGGCATAGCTCGTAATTCGCCAGATGATGTTGAAGTGATTCCGATGCTAAACACTGGCGCAGAAGGAAGATGGATGTGGTCGAGAGATCGATTCGCTCGAAATCTAACCGAGATCATCGTCAAACAGAAACGGGATGGCGGGTACAGCCTGCTGAGAAAAATCCGGCCGAATTTAGGGGATTTTTTTGGGAAAAAGCCGCGTACTCTCTGGTACAAACCACAATACTCGACGCCAACTGGTACGAACACTGTGAAAACGATTTTCGACGGCAAACGGGTTTTCGACTTCGCCAAATCTGTTTATTTCATCGAGGATTTACTTCGATTTGCCCGTGTGGGCTCTGACGACATTGTGCTAGATTCTTTCGCTGGCAGCGGTACAACGGCACACGCCGTTCTGGCTCTGAACAATGAGGATGGTGACAATCGGAAGTTCATTTTGGTGGAGTGTGAGGGCTACGCAGATACAACCACCGCTGAACGAGTTCGGCGAGTTATCACTGGCGTGCCTACCGCGCGCGATCCGGCGTTACGTGCGGGACTAGGCGGTGAGTTCACGTATTGCGAGCTAGGAGACGAGATAACAATTGACGGAATGCTTAACGGTGAGTTGCCTTCTTACGCGGATATCGCGAGGATGGCGATTCACAATGCGACTGGATTGGCGCCTGACAACATACCTTCTGAATATGACGGCGATCTAGGCTTCATCTACGAAGCGGACGAAACGCGCTACCACTTGTTGTATCGCGCTGATGCTGAGTGGTTGCGAGGTGAAAAAGGCGCGCTCAACTCCGAGAAGGCGAAAAGAATCTCCGTCCAGGCCGTCGGAGTTGGCAAGGATGCCATCGTATTCGCGCCGGCGCGCTACATGAGTCAGCGTGATTTAACTGGTTTCGGAATTACTTTCTGCCAGTTGCCGTACGAACTGAGCATTCCCCGACTCAAAGCATTGCAGTCGTAATTTCCGTAGCGAGTCGCATTATGCAACTGAAGGATTACCAACGTGATGCGCTGGATGTTTTTGACGCTTGGTTAAAGTCGCTCGCCGAGTCGTGGGAAGAATGCGAGAAAGCCGTGCTTGCTCTTCGCGATGTCGGAATCTCGCCAACGCGGGAACAATCCAACTTTCCGAAAATAGCCTGGGAGAAGTTGCGCGGACAAGGACTGTTACCGCTCGGTAGCACGGGTAAGCTCCACATTGACCGCACAATCGGCGAGACTGATGACGGTGAGCCTCTACCGCACGTTTGCTTAAAAGTCCCTACTGGCGGCGGTAAGACACTCATGGCTGCGGCGACGGTTGAGCGATATTTTAGAGGAGCAACGAATCCGACTGGATTGTTACTGTGGATTGTCCCATCCCGCACCATTTATCAACAGACAAAGGCCTCGCTATGGAATCGCGAGCACCCTTACCGTCAGATGTTGGAGCGGGCTTGCGGGGGACGAGTCAAAGTCCTCGAGAAAGACAAAGAAACTTTCACCGCACGCGATGTAGAGAACTATCTTTGCGTAATGCTGTTGACACTACAGTCGGGCAATCTACACAAGAACAAAGAACTTCGTCGCATGTTCCGCACTAGTGCACGATATGCAGGATTTTTCCACGAAGAGGGTGATTTGCTCGCCGAAGGCCGGTTCCAAACGGAGCATCCGACTCTAGAGCGCGATGCCGCTTCCGGCGTAGTCAAACACAGCCTCTTCAACGTTTTCAAGATATGTCGTCCAATCGTCATCTTGGACGAAGCCCATAAAGCCTACGGGACCAAGATCGAAAGATCGCGCGAATACGCCCGGGCGATCAATCGCATGGATCCTCGCTTAGTGATCGAACTGTCTGCTACACCGAAACACGAGATCAGCAACGTCCTCGTAGATATTAGCGGTCAGCAGCTTCAAAACGAGCAGATGATCAAGTTGCCGATTGAGGTCACTACGCGCGTAGGCATTGACGATTGGCGAAGCACCCTTAATCGTGCGCAAGAGAAGTTGAACCAACTTGCCAGCGAAGCCAGCGAATTGGAAGCCGCTGAAGGGCGCTACGTTCGTCCTATTGGGCTTGTTCGCGTCAAATTTACAGGGAAAAACCAACGGAACGGCTTTGACGTCCACGTCGAGGATGTTCGCGAACACCTAATCAACCAAGGCGAGGCCGACGAATCAGTGCGCGTAAAGTCGGCCCAAGTCGATGAACTTGGGCGTGAAAACTTGCTAGATTCGACGAATCGCTCTCAGGTGCGTTGGATCATCACCAAAGACGCGCTCAAAGAAGGCTGGGATTGCAGTTTCGCCTATGTCCTAGTTCTGCTGGATAATACGCAAGCTAGGACAGCTCTCACGCAAATGGTCGGACGTGTGCTCAGGATGCCGGACGCCCGAGCTACCGACAACAACGCGCTTGATCGTTGCTACGTCTTTTGCCACAACGTCGATGTCGGAAACGCCATCGAGAACGTCCGTCGCGGCTTGCAACACGAGGGACTTGGCGATTTACGCGGCGTTGTGACTCATGATGGACAGTCCGAATTGAAGCAAGTTTCGCTTATCCGTCGCCAAGGGTTGCGCGGTGAGAGCATCTACTTGCCAAAGGTCTTACATCGCAACGAGGACAGAGACCCTGAATGGCGAGATCTGGACTACGACAAAGATATCTTGGCGAGCATCGACTGGGACACAATCGAAATTGGCGATATACAAAGCGCGTTTGGAGATTCCGCGCGTGAGCGAACTTCATTCGTCGATTTGAAAGATGAGGTCACCAACCATGTTGATCGAGAATTAATGATCGACAAGACGTTGGAAATCACCTATTTCGCCCGAAGATTGTCCAGCGAAGTCCCAAATCCGTGGCGCGCTGCTGAGCTCGCGAATTCCGCTCTGACGCGGCTGAAGGAGGAGGGTCAAGACGAAGATGTACTGTTCGACCAACGGGCGAACCTTGCACAACGTATGCGGGAGGACATTCAAGCCTCGATTGACGAGGCTGCCGAGACGATCTTCAAGCATAAGTTGAAGAACAGCGAAATACGGTTCAGTCTGGACACCGACACAGCTAACTACAAAGTTCCCGACGTTCTTCAAGTAGCGGTTCCTGAAGATGCTCCGTTTTTGAGCGGATCCAGCGGTTACATACAGAAGTACCTGTTCGACACGCCCTACGACTGCGAATTCGACTCTGATTTGGAACGCCGTTTCGCGCGCTACCTAGATGACCTTTCGGCAATCCGATGGTGGCATCGCGTCGCGACTCGTCAGCGCGGCGAATACTTCCTTCGCGGTTGGAGGCAAAACCGAATCTTTCCAGATTTCGTCGCCGTCGCCGAGAAACCCATCGAGAACAAGGATCAACCAGCGTTTCAGCAAGTGCTCATCTATGAGACCAAAGGGGAGCATCTGCAAAACATGGATGACACCGAATACAAAGGAAAAGTGCTCGGTCTCTTAGAAAACGCGTTGACAGACCACAACTCACTTGCAGACAGTGGCGAAGAATTCGGCGAGATGACCCTGAGTCGTGGGGAACCTAGTGGTGTGTTCCGTATCGTTTCGGCGCAACGATTCAGAGAAGCTGTTATGGGAACATACGCCGGAGCTTAACCCGCGCTGTTGCGAGCCCTACCCTACGACCTTCTCAATCCTCACATCACCATCCGGCAGGGCTCGGACGTGGACGGCATGATCGCGCAACATGGCCTTGCCGTTGAGCGGATCGCCCGTAAACGAGCAGTTCGATTACGGGTTTTTGGTATTGCCCCGTTGGCAGTTAATCGATGAACGTAATCGATCCGGGTGTTGGCGGCGCGTAGCCGATTGAGCCGACGGTGTAGGATCCGTGAAGCATCGCGAATATGCGGGCGTTTGGACGACGGGTCCGCAATGCTTGGGGTATTTCGAGCGATCTTTCGCCGATTTCGTAGTCGCCCGAGTTGACGTCGATCGCTAGTTACATTCCGAGCTGGTCGTCGGTGAGTTCATGTTTGATGACGTTTTCGTAGAGTTCTTTGGCTCTTTCGAAGGTGTCGTCTTTTTGATTACGTTTGCGAACCATGACAATAATGCCTCTTAGTCGATGTATTACTGGATATTTACTATCTTATGCACTGCCTTCACCGGGAGTGATGGCTGGTGTCGGGGATGGTTGCGCGCGGGGATTGGGTTGGGGTTAGGTGGTTTGCGCGACGGACGATGTTGTCTGTGGCGTCGTTTTTGCTGTGGCCTCGATCGACAGCGCATTTGAGGATGTGGTAAATTTATCGACGTTGTGAACGGTCAGCGTTTGCGTTTGCTTGGGGCTTGAGTTTCTGAGTGGGGCTCTTGTTCTGGGCGCGGCGATTGAGCATTTTCGAGGAGTGAAGGCAGTAAGATGATTCCAGTGCTGATAGCGATTGTTGTCGCTTTCTTCGTGGCAGGTTTGATTTGGCTCTTGATGGAGTGGATGACGCCAAAAGACGTGGCGTAACCTCTGCCCTTCAAAGTCCACCCGGTAAGTGTGGTGGTCTGGAGTCCGCTTGAGGTTCGGGGCGGCTGGGATGTGCTCGGGTTGCGTTAGGCGATTGGGTCGATGCTGACGGGGCCGTTTGGGACGGCGCGGACGTGTAGGTCGTGGTCGCGTGGCATGGCCATGCCGATCAATGGGTCGCCTTCAGCGCGATGGATCTCGATTGTCCGTGTGGCACCGTTCCAATCTACCGAAGCGTGGTACACGTCGAATTCGATCGGTTCGTCGTTCGCCATCGTGAGTGTTTCTTCGAAGGCGAATCTTAATTTGAGCGCGGTAATGGCGTGTTCAGGCAAGGTCAAATGCTGGGTGAAACCGGTGTCGACTACGGCGTGCACGTGTGCACGTGTATCGGATTGGCCGTAGACGAACAATTCTGCGACGGGTTGTAAGATCTCTCCGCGTGCGATTACTCTACCAGTGACCATGATCCGGGTGTCGGCGGCGCATAGCCGATTGAACCGACTGTGTAGGATCCGTGAAGCATCCGGAATAGTCGTCCTGATGGTTGTCGTTTTTGGAGGGCGCGTACTGTGTTAAAACCATCTGGCCCGATCTCGTAGTCGCCAGTCTCGACGTCGATAACCAGGTACATTCCTAGTTGATCGTCGGTCAGTTGGTGCTTGATGACGTTTTCGTAGAGGTCTTTGGCTTTTTCGAAAGTGTTGTCTTCTGTCTTCTTTGTATTAGCCATTTCAAAGTTTCCTTTGATTGGATATTTTACCGTATGTTTGCTATTTTTGTGGGCTTGTTATCTGAAGTTGTGGCTGATGTCGGGGATGGTTGCGCGTGGGGTGTATGCGGGGATTAGGGGCCATGCTTGGCGGACCATGATGTTCATGGTGTCGTTTTTTCGGGAGATTTGGCCTTCGGCGACGATTATTGGCATTCGGAGTTCGTCTCGGTAGTTGGCCCAGGTGTGGGGTGGGATTGCTAGGGGTATCATGCCGAATTCGTCTTCGAGTGTCATGAAGACCATCTTGCCGAGTGGGCGTTGGCGTCTGAGGACTTTGCCGGCTACGATGACGCGTTCTTCGTCTGATTTGTCGTCTAGCTGGGTGCTGTTCAAAACTTGGTTGTCGGTTAGAAACTCTCGCATTGTTGACATGACGTGTCCGTCTGTCCATAGTCCCAAGGTCTCGTATTCGTATGTCATGCGGTCGCGGTCTAGTGCGGGTTTGAGTTGGGCCATGTCTTGCATGACTTCGAGTTGGAGTCGACCTTGTGCGCCGCTGGCTTGGTAACGGAGTCCGACTTCCCAGAGAGCTTGCCGCCGGTCGGTGAATCCGGGCAGCTGGTCGCAGGCTCCGGCTTTGACTAGGTTCTCGAGTGCGGCGCGTTGGACTCCGGAGCGCGAGACGAGGTCGGAGAGGGATCGATAGGGGCCGTTCCATTCGCGGTTGTCGATGATCTTTTGTGCCGATTCGGCGTTGAGGCCGCGTACGAATGTGAGGCCGAGTCGGAATGCGCTGTCCCCTTTGCAATGTGGGCAGGTTTGAAACCTGCCCCTACATTCGGGGACGCAGGAGGGCGGATTTAAAGGAGGATTCGGGCACCCCCTGCGTAAACCTTTGCAATGTGGGCAGGTTTGAAACCTGCCCCTACATTCTGGGACGCAGGCATGTTCCTCTTCTGGGACGCATTTGGCCTGGCTTAGGTTGACGTCGGGGCTGTATATGGTGACGCCCATGCGCTTGGCGTCTTGCTTGAGGGTCTCGAGGGGCCAGAAGCCCATCGGTTGCGCGTTGAAGATGGAGGTGTAGAACTCGGTGGGATAGTGACGTCGGAGCCAGGCCATGTGGTACGCGGTCACGCCAAACGCTAGCGCGTGGCCTTCCGGAAACATGTAGTGGGGGTTGAACTTGAGGAATATCTTCTCGGCTGTTTTTTCCGAGACTCCGCGCTCTGCGGCGCCGTCGCGGAATCGCTCCCAGTAGCGTTGAAGCAGCGCTTCGTTGTTGCGACGTTGGAATGCGCGCCGCATCTGGTCGGCTTCAGACGCAGTGAAGCCTCCGATATCGACACCGAGGGTCACGACTTGGTCTTGGAAGAGGATGATGCCGAGAGATTTCTCCAATGCGCGTCGCTCTAGTGGATGGTCGTAGTGCCACTCGCTTCCGTTGCGTCTGCGGATGAACTCCGACACTCCGTCGTTGGCGCCTACGCCCGGACGGACCGCGGCTACTTCGAGAGCCAAGTCGTAGAGGTTGCGCGGCTTCATGCGCGTTATGGTCTGCATTTGCGCCGCGGATTCGACTTGGAACACCCCCACGGTGTCGCCACGGCCCAGATCGTCGTAGACCGTATCGTCTTTGAAGTCGATGCGGCTCAGGTCGATGTGGGACCCGGTGCGCTTCTCGATGAGTTGCAGGCACTCTTGCATCTGTGACAGTGCGCCCAACGCTAGGAAGTCGATCTTCAGAAAGCCAGCGCTGTCGGCGCCGTGCTTGTCCCATTGGCAGATGTATCGTCCGTCCATTGCGCTCGGTTGCACCGGCGTGATGTCGATGAGCGGCGTAGAGCTGATTATCATGCCGCCGGGATGCTGCGCCAGTCCCTTAGGAAAGCCTTGCAGCTGTGCTCCGATCTCTATCAGGTCGCGCCATCCGGGAAGGTTGATCTTGTCTTTAAGCTCGTCGATGCGCTCCATCTCGGAGGCCAGATTACGCGCGTTGTAGGATTCGGAGCGCTTGGCCAAGATGTCGAGTTCGAGCGGCGGTAGGCCCAACACCTTGCCGACGTCGCGCACGACGCCCTTGAGCTTGTAGGTGGGAAGCATGGCCGTCAGGGCTGCGTGGTCCCATCCGAACTCTTCGAAGACGCGCAGTATCAAGGCTTCGCGGATATCGCGCGGGAAGTCCAAGTCGATGTCTGGCACGTTCAGAAGCTCGTCTTCAGAGATGAAGCGCTCCAATGGAAGGTCGTACTCCAGCGGGTCGATGTGGGAGAGTCCGATGAGCGTTCCGACGAGCATGGCGACGGATGATCCGCGTCCGCGTCCTGGCGGTTTTTCCTCGATCGGCACTTCTGCAGAGGAGTGTCCGAGTTCTATCGCCACGTCTTGCGCCAACGAGATTACGCGCCGATATAGCAGGAAGAATCCGGCGAGTCCGTGGCGTTTGATGAGGTTGAACTCGCGGTCGAGACGACTCCGCACCTTGCCGGTGATGTGTCCATAGCGTCGTTGTGCAGCCTCGTTGCAGACGTGCTCCAGATATTCCTGCTCGTCCGAAAACTCGTCAGGAACCGACTCTCTCGGGAAGCGATAGTTGATCTGCTTGGCGTTGAAGGATTCGCAGCGGTCGGCGATGCGGCGTGTGTTCTCGATCGCCTTAGGCCATTCTCGAAACAGTTGCGCCATGCGTTCCGGCGACTTCAGTTCGTAGTGGGAGTTGGCTTTGCGTTGACGATGCGATGTCTCGAGCGTCAGGTTGTGGCGTATCGCGGTCATGACGTCGTGGAGACGGCTGCGCTGGCGTTGGTGGTAGCAGACTCCTCCGGTAGCTACGATCTCGATGTCGTTGCGCTCTGCTAGTGTGGCTAGCGCGTGGTTGCGCTCCAAGTCGCCGTAAACGAGGTGGCGTTGCAGTTCGATGAAGACGTTTTCCTTGCCGAACCATCCGATGAAGCGCTCCACCATGGCATCACCGAGTGTCATCGCGCCGTCTGAAGCAGCGTCAGCAATGCGGCTGCTCGGCTCGCCGATGAGTGCTATCAGGCCGTCGGTGCGGCCTGGCAGGTAACGCGTATACAGGATTGGGTCGGTGCGGCCGGCTGCGATGTGCGCGAAGGTGATGAGGTTGCACATGTTGGCGTAGCCTTGGCGGTTCTGTGCCAGCAGCGTTATTGGCGACGGTGGGTCGTCCTCATCTTCGCTCAACATGAGCGTCACGCCGGTGATCGGCTTGATGTCTAGCTCTTCAGCGGCTTCGGAGAACTCGAGAGCGCCGGTGATGTTGTTGCGGTCGACTAGAGTGAGCGTGTCGTAGCCCAACTCATGGGCGCGTCCAAGCATCTCATCGGTGGACGATGCTCCCTCCATGAACGAGTACCAGCTCATGGCTCGTAGTTCGACGTATCTCGACACGGTTCAGTATTCCTGTCGGAACCACTCGCCGCTGCTCAGTTCTCTAAACACCGTCAACACACGGCCGGTTTCCATTAGAAGTCGGAAGTAGCGACGTCTGAGCGATGTCGTGCGCCACCATTCGTCGTCCAGCTCCCAAAGGTCGATGATGTGTTCGACCTTAGACGCCAGGGTTCGACCGTTGCGGGTTTCGGCCACACTGACGGGGTGTCCGTCCGGATTACTGGTGACTTGTACCGCTATCGGCATGTTCAACGGCTGGTAAGTTCCGCCAATGCTTGGCGTCTTTCGGGGATTCGTGACCATGGTTCCACATCCACTACAGTCTTGATTGGCGATGAATTCATCTTCGTACTGAACTGGGCGCTCAGTTGGCGCAGGGCGGTGTCGAGGTCGCCCTTTTCGTGATCGTCCCACATGCCAGACTGTTCAGCCCGAGCAGATCCGAGGCGTGACAGCTCGACATTGATGATCTCTACGGGGCTGCGTATCGGCGAGGCATCGCTCTGCACTATCGTTTCGACGTGTGTCATGACCACGCTGTGTGCGAGCAGGGGCGAGTCGGTGGGCTCCTTGAAGACGTGCGTGTAGTTCCAGTGCTCGGAATCGGACATCTCGCATAGGAGGTCCATCCGTCCCGCCGCCTTGTTGATGCGTTGGATAGAGGCGAATGCGCGATCGAGCAGGGTTCTGATGCCGAACGAGAGCGCGTCCATACTGGCGGCTGACCAAGGGAACTGGAGAGTGTCAGTGATCGTTTGCGATCTCTCGATGGTGTTCAGCCGCGTGTGGTCGATGCCGTTCACCAGCTCCCACGCGCGCCGACCGTCGGGCCCGAGCTGGGCCTGTAACGCCGATACCGACTGCACCGCCAATTCGCCCATGGTGTCGAGCGCGAAGTCGTGCATCAGGTCGATGGCGCGGGTCTCCATGGGCAGTAGATCGACTGGCATTGGTGCGATGAAGTCTTTGACTGCGGTTCGGCTGTTCGGCAATCGGAGCGGTTGAGATGGTTTCGCCCGGATAGCGGCACAGTACGAAGGGAAACGTCCCGGTGCGACACCGATAAGCGAATCGAAGCCGTGCTTAGACGTCGCTTTCGATACCAAGGCCACGATCTGGTCTTCTCCGCCGTAAAGCTCGGAGAGTCCGTCGATAGCTAGGAAGGCGTTGCCGCGTGCCGCGTTCTCGACGCGGTCGCTCACGTTCAAAAGGCTTTCGATGACGTCCTGCCATCGCGCGTCGTAGAACGCTTCATCGGCTCGTATAATGCGTGCTTCGGGATGTTGCGACATCGCTCGAACAATGGACGTGCCGCGGCGGAGACGTGCATCTGGTGAGGCGTCGAGGACTACGGGACGTGATTCTTCGCCGTGACAGATGATGACGATCTTGGATCGTAGCTCTGGCGATTTCGCCACTTCGCACTGAATCGGCAGGTGCGGTATTTTGACGCAAGCGATAGACATGATTCCACCTGCGCCTATTATAGTATATTTGTGCTATATCAAGGGGTGGGAATACAGAATTTGGCGTAGAAATCGAAGTGTGTTCTGGGTGAGCTACTGATCTATGGGGGCGATTGAGACATCGCCTCCGTGGATAGCTTGGATGTGAAGGTTGTTGCCTTGAAGCAGTCCCATGCCGATTAGCGGGTCGCACTCAGCACGATGAACTGCCACAGTGTGGCGCTGGCCTAACCATTCGACTTCAGCCAGATACACATCGAATTCGTCGTCCTGACCGTTCGCTAACTTCAACTCATCGTTGGCTTCCCTGGTCAAACCTAACGCCTCGATTGTATTCAATCGAAGAGTAAGTTGCTCAGTGAATCCTGTGTCGATGGTAGATTCAACCCGCGCACTAACACCGTCGGCACCATGAATGCGCAACGTGACAATAGGATAAAGGCGTTGCCCCTTAAAGCGTACTTGGCCGGTTATCAATATCTGATCCGAGTGGGAGCAAAGCCGATCGACCCGACAGCGACGGATCCATGCCGCATCAGGAATATCTCGGCATCAGCTTTGCGTTCGCGCAGACTGCGGATAGCGCTAACTGCCGTGTCACCCACTTCGTAAGTGCCTGTGTTCACATCGATCGCCAATAGGTGCCCCAGCATGTCATCTGCCAGGTCATCCTTAATGGAGTCGAAATAAATCCTTTTGCCACGCGTTACTACCGAATGTCGCTCAGCGTTTGTTTGAAGCATTTCAATATTTCCCTAAATCGTAAGAGTGCTGCAATTTCCATGTTACTTAACCAAGCATCTCTCTATGAGAAAGCTGTAGCGCTCCAAGCCCCATCGACTAGAATCATCTTTCAGCACGATCATCGATCTTGGACGCCGTGCCGGGTGTTGGCCGTTGACGGAGTAACAGAGGAGCGCATCACGGCGGCGCTAGCTAACTGGTTCGATCTTGACGTCGCCGCCGTGGATAGCTTGGATGTGAAGGTTGTTGCCTTGAAGCAGCCCCATGCCGATCAATGGCAGGCCGTTCGATTCATGGACTCTCACTGCACGGGATTGGCCTTGCCAAGCGATCGTAGCTTCGTACGCGTTGAATGTGCGACGATCACCGCCACCGAGTTCGACATCGACGGTGCCAATCCTCGGTAAGCCTAAAGCGCAGATTGCACCCGCGGGTAAAGATAGATCATCGGAGAATCCAGTGTCAATTGTGGCAAAAGCTCGAATCTCAGATTGGCTGTTACCAAGGATCGCTAACTCAACGGCTGCACGCAACGACGAACCCAAACGAATCACTCGACCAGTGACCATGATTCGTCCACTCCATCCGCCGACCAAATGTTCATGCGACCAACAACGATGGGACCGTGCCGCAATATGAAGACGTCGGCAGATGGGACACGCTGCCTTAATCGACTTGACGCATCGATCATGGATTCTGCGACCTCGTACTCTCCAGAGTCGACGTCGATAGCGACTAGCATATCTAGCTGATCATCGGTCAACTTATCCTTGATGGTCTCGAAATATATCTTTTTGCCACGAGCCGCTACCGCGTCTCTTTCAGCGTTTGTTTGAACCATTTCAATATTTCCCTAAATCGAAAGAGTACTGCAATTTCCATGTTATTTGACCAAGCATCTCTCTATGAGAAAGCTGTAGCGTTCCAAGCGCCATCGTCTAGAATCATCTTTCAGCACGATCATCGATCCTGAGAGCCGCGCACGCGACGGCCGTTGATGGAGTAACAGAGAGAATGGCAGTTTCAGTTAAGATACCGACGCCGTTGCGACGGCTGACCGAGCAGCAGTCGACGGTGAGTGCCGACGGCGGAGATGTTGCGGCGATGATCGAATCGCTGGATGGGTTGTTCCCGGGCATTAAGGCGAGGCTCTGCGACGATGGCGGGGAACTGCGTCACTTTGTCAACATCTATATCAACGGTGAAGATATCCGGTATGTCGACGGGATTGGCACTGCCCTCTCGGACGGGGACGAGGTGAGTATTGTTCCGGCGGTCGCTGGAGGTTAGTTGCCCTCACCCTAACCCTCTCTCCGAGGGAGAGGGGTCATTACGTCGTTCAACGCGGCGCGGACCGTCCGATTAGATACGTCGCGGCTTGTGGTGGAACGGCCGGCTCCGCGGAGCAGTACCCATCTGATTTTGCCGGCCCGTACCTTCTTGTCTGATGCGGTCGCTTGGATCAATGTATCGGCGTCAACATCGCTCAAAGTGACAGGTAGTTCGAAGCGCTCTAAGAGGGCACGTTGACGATCTACGAGTTCGTCAGAAATCAGCCCTACTCGTTGCGATATTCCGGCGGCGACCATCATGCCGATGCTGACGGCTTCTCCGTGCAGATAGGTGCCATACTCGGTTACGGCTTCGATGGCGTGTCCGATGGTGTGACCGTAGTTGAGCAGTACGCGATCATTGCCGGTTTCGAACTCATCTGCGGAAACGATTTCCGCCTTTATCTCGACTGAACGGCGGATTACTGGCTCGACTAGATCACTCGACAGCGCCGTCAAGTCTTCGGCGTTCGCTTCGAAGGTGTCGACAAGATCGTCGTCGAGAATCAGTGCTTGTTTAATTGCCTCGGCCCAACCGGCTGCAAGCTCTCGACGCGGGAGTGTGTCGAGGAAATCGATGTCGTGGACTACTAGCCGCGGTTGTTTAAATGCTCCGACCAAGTTCTTGCCGACCGGCAGATTGACCGCGGCTTTTCCCCCGATGGAGGCGTCGACCATGGCGGCGAGGGATGTCGGGACATGCACCACGGGTACACCTCGCAACCACGTTCCGGCTACGAAACCGACCAGGTCCGTGGTTACGCCGCCGCCCATGGACACTAGGCAGTCGATGCGTTCGGCGCGTTGCTCGGCGAGCCATTCGTAGATCTTGGTTGCGGTTTCGATGGTCTTCGCTGCTTCGCCGAGTTCGAGGATCAGGGCATGGGTTTCGAATCCGCCGCGTTCTAAGGCTTCGTGCGCGCGTCTCACAAGCAAGGGGAACATTGAATAGTCGGCGATGAGAAAAGCCCTACCACCTACGCCCGCTTGGCGCATCTCTGGCCCGATTCCCTCGATTGCGCCGCGTGAAACCACCACTCGATAGTCGCCTTGCGACGTTCTTACGGTCGCGGCTGGTTCGCCGAGCATTGAATCAAACCTGAACATCGTTTTTCCGTTTCGAATCCGATTAAGAACCGGACGTCTCGTGCCACACACTTTGGATCGTTGCGGCCACTTCGCCGTGGGACAATCCTTCAGTATCGATTGCCCGATGGGCGCATGAGTACGCATCACTGCGCTCGGCCAAGAGATTTGCCACTCGCTGTTCGGGGGCGTCGTCGCCGAGCAAAGGACGCAAGGTTCGATTCCTGGTCTGCCTTGTGGTCAACCTTTTGTGGATCGTCTCTGGGGTTGCGGTCAACAGTATTATGATGCCGCTCGAGCGCATAATCTCGCGATTTTCTTCGCGGACCGGTACCCCGCCGCCGGTGGAGACGACGCGGCTTGTCTTCTGGGCGAGTTCTCGTAGGATTCCGGTCTCGATCCGCCGGAACTCCTCTTCGCCATCGGTTTCGAAGATCTCGGGTATCGATTTCTTGGTTCGGTACTCGATGAGGTCGTCCATATCTACGAACGGCAGTTTCAACATCTCGGCGGCCTTGATCCCGCTCAGCGACTTGCCGGTCCCCGAAAAGCCGATCAGGTAGATATTGCCGTTCGGCTTCACCCTGAAGCGACGGCCCCGACACCGAACTCTTGGTGCGACGCGATGTAGGCATCGTAGTTGCGGTGGGTTTCCGCTATCGAATCGCCACCGAACTTCTCCAAAAACGCGTCTGCCAGCACCAAAGCCATCATGGCCTCGCCGATTGGGCATGCGCGCGCGATCTGGCAGATGTCGGAACGGTTGTACGCGGCTTCGATGACTTCGCCGGTGTTGATGTCGATGCTGGGCAGCGGCCGCGTCATCGTGGCAATCGGTTTAACTGCGACGTGGACAATAACCGGGTTGCCGTTGGACATTCCGCCTTCGATTCCGCCGGCGTGGTTCGTCAATTGCCTGAAGCGACGCGGATCCGATGGGTCAGGCACGATGACGTCGTGAACGTCTCTGCCCCATCGAGCGGTGTTATCGAATCCAAAGCCGACTTCGACACCTTTCACGGCGTTGATGCTGACCATCGCCTGCGCCAATCGACCATCGAGTTTGCGGTCCCACATCACGTGGCTTCCGAGTCCGACCGGCACTCCAAAGGCGATTATCTCCATCACTCCGCCGATGGTTGTTCGTTCTTTTTTGGCGGTGTCGATTGCGGCCCTGAATCTTTCATCGGCGTGTGCGTCCCATGTCCGGACCTCAGAGGCCTCGACTGCGTGCCAGTCGATCTCGGATGAATCGATAGCTGTAGCTTTTTCCGCGCCGCAACTTATGACGTGGGATTTGATCTCGATGTCAAACTGCTCGAGGATGCGTCTGGCGACCGTCGATGCGGCGACGCGTGCTGCGGTCTCACGCGCCGATGCGCGTTCGAGTACGTTGCGGACGTCGTGATGCAGATATTTGAGTGCTCCGGGGAAATCGGCGTGGCCGGGTACGATGCGAGTGTGGGTCTTTTTGTCGACGTCCTCGCCGACCGCGGCGACGGACATCGCGTCGGTCCAGTTGGCGAAGTCTTTGTTTTCGATCCACATCGCGATTGGTGAACCGAGGGCTTTGCCGTGCCGAACGCCCCCTCGAATCACGGCGCGATCCTTCTCGATTTTCATTCGTCCGCCAGAGCCGTAGCCTTTTTGACGCCGCGCCATCTGCTCTTCGACATAGTCTTCGTCGATTGGGAGACCGGAGGGTACGCCCTCCACTATCACGGTCAAACCGGGTCCGTGAGATTCGCCTGCGGTTAGATATCTGAAGTGGGTCATCAGGAAGTAGCTTGCCTCACTGCTTCGAACATTTCGTCGACCGGCGCTGGTTTGCCCGTCGCGAGCTCGAAACCTACTGCACCTTGGAGCAGGAGCATCGTGAAACCGCGGAGGGATTTGGCGCCCGCCTTCTCCACCTCTCTGAGGAATGGCGTCATTGGCGGCGCGTAGACGGCATCGTAAGCCACGGCGTTTGGTGATATGGCGACTGCGGCTACGGGTGTGGCATCGGGTGCTGGACCGCCGTCCATGCCCATCGAAGATGCATTGACTAGGAGGTCCGAAGCCAATGAGATGTCATCCAAGCTCTCATCGTCGATGCCGCAAGTGGAGATGTTTAAACCGTCGTCTGAGAAATCAGAGGCGAGCTCATCGGCGCGTGAAATGGTGCGATTGGCGATGGTCATCGACGCGACGCCGGCCGATTTGAGTGCGTGGACGATGGCTCGCGCCGCGCCGCCCGCGCCGAACACAAGAGCCGATTTGCCGGATGGTTCGAACTCGCCTAACTCGGTGAGAGCCCTGAGAAAACCGGGGGAATCGGTGTTGTGCCCGGTGAGATGTCCGTCGTTGTTGATGATCCAGTTGACGGCTCCGACGGCGACGGCGGTGTCGGCTAGGGCGTCGATCATCGGTATGACCGCTTGCTTGTGCGGGAGAGTTACGCAGCTCGCTAGGAAACCGTCGGATCGGAACGATTCGACCTTTGCAGCGAGGTCATCCGGGTGGGTTGGCCAGGCTTCGAAGAGTTCGTCGATCCCGTGGTGTTGCAGCGCCGCGTTCTGGAAAACGGGCGACAAAGTGTGCCCTAATGGATAGCCGATGATGCCGAAATTGCTTGTGGTCATGTTTGGTGCGCGGGTGGTTGGAGAGTGCGGATTTGGTCTTAGTAAATGCTATATCGAAGGCAAGCCGTCGCTTTTCGTGGGACAGTACTCCGATTGGGGTTTGTGACATATCTGTTGGGCGAAGTCGCGTTGGTTGTGTAAGATGACTGTGTTAGATACATATGTTGCATAACAAAGAACCGTTGTAGGCGTTTGCTGCATAAGGATGGAAATGACGGATCGAATTTGGCATGACATGTTGGAAGCTGCGAGGTTGTCTCGCTACTATGGTCGTTTGGCGACTCGCTTTCGACGACGATATTTTGCGACCAACGTTGTCATATCGGGGTTCTCACTGCTCGCGGCGACGATTTTGCTCGTTGATCTCCCTGCTGCGGCTTCGGCGTCGTTGTTTTTCGCAATTTCGATTTTGGTCGTTTGGAACTCGTACTCGGACTACTCCAAGCGCGCAATGATCGCCCACTACGTTAGTCGGCGATGTAGTCAGATCACGATTGAGTTTCGACATATATGGTACGATGAAGACACTGATTCAACTATTGAACGAATTAAGTATCTCGAAGAAGAATTGGGGCTTGCTACCGATGTGGAACTGGATACCGACGATCGGTTATCGGCAACGACGCAAGAAGAGACAGATCGTGTCTACAAAGAAGAGTTTGGCGAATAGGGCCGTGGTCACTGCGGCGCCTGCACCCTACCCGCCTCGTGTTGCCCATATACCGATGCCCAAAACACCGAAGCGCCCAAAGCCAGTTACTCAAAAGAGCTAACTGCGAGAGTTCAACTAAACTCCGTCGAGGTAGGACTGCAAGATGATGGCGGCGGCGGCGGAATCGACTCTTCCTTTGGCGCGGTGGCGGCGTTGGGACGGTGAATCGATTTCATTTAGGATTCGTTCGGCTTCGACGGTGCTGAGGCGTTCGTCGCGTGTGACTACTGGCACGTCTACGGCGGCTCGGAGCTGTGCCACGAAGGCGATGGCTTCTCTACCCATATCTGACATGCTGCCGTTCATGTGTAGCGGTACGCCTACGACTATCTCTGTGACGCCATCGTCTTCGACTGTGGCCTTGACGCGATATAGCGCGTCTTCAGTAGAAACCGCACTCAACGGCGACGCGATCACCCGCGATGGATCGGACATAGCTAGTCCGACCCGTGCCAGTCCGTAGTCGACACCGAGGCACCTGCCGCGACGTTTGCGTCTGTGGATGTCGGCGGTCATCGATTCACCTCTACCGCGCCACCAACTAGCGATTCGACCACTGATCGCGCGTTTCTCAAGGCTTCATCGATGCGTGTTGCGTCGCGAGCGCCGGCTTGTGCGGAATCTGGTCGTCCACCTCCGCCGCCGCCGATGGTTGCGCTGATGCCTTTGGCGATCTCGCCGGCGTGAACCTTTTTGCCGGCGATATCCGAAGTGGCCATCACGATGATGACGGGGCGCTCGGCTACGACGCTACCGAGAACGACGACTCCGGTGCCCATGCGATCGCGCATGTGGTCGCCGGTGCGCCGCATTACATCGACAGTGGACGCCGGTATGTTGCGGACTTGAACCGGCAGGTTGGTTCCATCAAGATCGAATTCGAAATCGAGTGTTTCAACAGTCGGCGCTTCACCGTCGACTGAGCGTCGCAAGAGCTGCTCCTCGAGTTGATTGGCACGGCGACGGGTTTGTTCAAGTTCCGTCAACAGCGCTTGAGTCCGATCGATAAGTCGGTCGTCATCAACTCGCAAGGTCGCGGCTACGCTGTCGACTATCCCGAAGCGTCTTTGAACTTCCTGTTCAGCTCCGATGCCTGTTAGGGCTTCGATCCGACGGATGCCCGACCCGATACCCGACTGCGACACGATAACGAAGATTCCGATGCCTCCGGTGGCGTCCATGTGGGTACCGCCACAGAGTTCGTAGCTCCATGGGGGATCGATCCTGATCGTGCGGACGTCGTGTTCGTATGTATCTCCGAAGAATGCTAGCGCGCCCTCCTCTACCGCCTTGCCGTAGGTCGTCCAGTGGACATCGACAGGGAGGTTCTCACGGATGGCAAGGTTGACGCGGTCTTGGACTTTGATGATCTCGTCCGTCGTCAACGCGTCCATGTGGGTGAAGTCAAAGCGCAGGTAGTCGGGTGCGACGAGTGAGCCAGATTGTCTGACGTGGCTGCCCAGCACCTCTCGCAGCGCGGCGTGGATGAGGTGAGTTGCGGTGTGGTTGCGTCGGATTTTTTCTCGGCGGACTCCGTCAACCTCGACCGTCAGCACGTCGCCAACCGATACTGAGCCGGTTTCGATTTGGCACGAGTGAACGTTGATGTGTCCGTATGGTGCTTGGCAATCGTCGACGCGAACCGTGGCCTCGCCGTTACGCATCCATCCGGTATCCCCGATCTGTCCACCTCGCGCGGCGTAGAACGGTGTCTCGGCCAAAAGTATCTCGGCTTGATCGCCTTTGGAAGCGCGGTCTACTAACTCGCCGTCGTTGACGATACCGATAACTTCTGCGTCGGCTACAAGGGTTCGGTAGCCCAGGAACGGCACCTCTTCAACGCCAAATGATCGGTAGAGCGCGTCGGCGTCGGTATCGGAGTCGAACATGCTCGCAGAAGAGCGAGAGCGTTCCCGCAACTGCTCCATCTCGGCATCTACGGCATCTTGATCGACGGTTATGCCCTGTTCCGCGGAGATTTCGGCCGTCATTTCGATGGGAAAGCCGTACGTGTCGTAGAGACGCACTACCGAGGCGCTCGCTACGGTCGTTGAGCCGGATGCCTTGGCTTCGGCAATGACGTCATCCAACATCCGAGAACCTTGGTCGAGCGTCGCTTCGAACGATTCTTCCTCACGTTGGAGCACGTGCTGCACGAATGAGATGTTGCTCGCGAGTTCGGGATAGACGTGCGACATCTGGGATGAAGTCGCTTCGGCGATTTGAGGCAGTATCGGGCCCGATAGGCCGAGTTCGCGACCGAACAGCATTCCGCGGCGGATGACGCGGCGCAGAACGTATCCCCGACCAGAGTTACCTGGCACGACGCCGTCTGAGATCAGGAATGAAGCTGAACGTCCATGCTCGGCGACCACTCTAATGGCGCGGTCGGCATCGATAGCTTCTCCGTAGGTCAGCCCCGCGTGACTGGCGACGAGATCGATGAGCGGGCCGAAGATGTCGGTTTCGTAGACGTTGTTCTTGCCTTGGAGGATTTGGACGGTCCGCTCCAGGCCTAGGCCGGTGTCGATGTTTTTCTTCGGCAATAGCTCATCGTTGCCTTGGCGATCGCGGTGGTACTGGGTGAAGACGAGGTTGTAGAACTCTAGGAAATCGTCGGAGATTCCGGGGCCCCACGTTGTGCCGCGGGCGGGCGAGTCGGTGGGCGGAATGTCGTCGAGGTCGCCGAGGTAGTAATTGAGCTCGCTGCATGGGCCACATGCGCCTTCGTCGCCGGCGGGCCCCCACCAGTTGTCTTCGTCTCCGAGGCGCGAGATGCGCTCTGCTGGCACGCCGAGATCGAGCCAGATCTGGTCGGCTTCGTCGTCGTTGGTGTAGATGGTGGCGTAGATGCGCTCGAAGTCCATGCCGTAGACGCCGAGGCAGAGTTCCAATGCCCACTTGCACGCTTCGGCCTTGAAATAGTCGCCGAACGAGAAGTTTCCGAGCATTTCGAAGAGCGTGAGGTGCGAGACATCTCCGACCTCTTCGATGTCCGTGGTGCGGAAGCTCTTTTGGGCGGTTGTTATTCGCGGCGAAGGTGGCGTTAACTCGCCTGAAAAATATGCTTTGAAGGGCACCATGCCGGCCGTGGTCAACAGCAACGTCGGGTCGCCCGCGGGTATCAAGGAAGCTGACGGCAGGCGCAAATGCTCCCGTTCCTCGAAGAATTTGAGGAATTTTTCTCTTATTTCGTCGGCAGTGAAGTTTTGGACGGGCATCGCGATGGCAGAATGGGACGTGGTCGGGTGTATCGACATATCAATTTTAAGCGTTGAGCCCTTCGGGAGACCTTTGCACAACTCTCTCCATTGATGATCCAAGAGGGAATTGAGGGGTTTTAGGCTTGCAATTTCGCTTCGCGCCCCCTTTGTCCTACGGACATTCCCCGCGAGCGGGGGAACATGGAGTTTCGTAAGGCACCCGAAGGGTTTTTCGCCGTCGCTCGAAAAACTGAGAGTAAGTGTATCCTGTGGGATACTATTGTGTTATGATCGAGGTAAGAGAGACACCGATATTCACGCGATGGTTCGAAAGGCTACGGGATCGTGACGCTCGATCTCGCATCGACGTTAGGATCTACCGGCTTTCGTTGGGTAACCATGGCGATGTGAAATCGGTTGGCAACGGAGTCTCGGAGATGCGGATACGATACGGGCCTGGCTACCGTGTCTACTTCTGCGAACGCGGACGCAATGTCGTGATCCTGCTTGCAGGTGGGGACAAAAGCTCGCAATCTCGAGACATCAGAACCGCCCAAGAACTGGCTAAACAGATTTGATTCAACACTGAGGAACTGCTGAAATGACAAAGATAGCAACAAAACGATGGGATCCGGCTGAGCATATCCGGGACGATGCTGACGTTGCGGCTTATATTGAAGCGGCTTTGGAAGATGGCGATCATCGCGTGCTCGCCGCGGTGTTGGGCGATGTCGCTCGGGCAAAGGGTATGACGCAGGTGGCGCGTGATGCGGGACTGGGACGCGAGAGCCTCTACAAGTCGCTGTCGTCCGACGGGAATCCGGAGTTTTCCACGGTGCTGCGGGTGTTGAAGGCGCTCGGGATCAGGTTGCGGGCGACGGTCGCCAACGAACGCGATTCCGGTAGCCGGGAGCGGATTCCCGCGTCGATGCTGGCGGATGAAGGCGAGGAGTACGGCGAGCAGAGCGGGGATTGATGGCCATGCGCAGAATTAGAATCGTTGAAAGAAGCGGGCCTGTAGCTCAGTTCGGCAGAGCAGCGGACTTTTAATCCGAAGGTCGTGGGTTCGAATCCCACCGGGCCCACCATGACGCTCATGGCAGAGATGCGAGTGAGCGTGAGATATTTGATACCCAAGTGATGACCCAGTTATTGCTGAATCAAGGCGACGGGAGCACGCATGGCAGACGTGGTACTTGAGATCAAGACGAACAAGGGAGCGGCTGTTCGCGGCGCTGCGGTGCTGGTTGCCTATCCTGACGGAAGATACCTCACCGGTGAGACCGATGCCGACGGTAAGTGCTGGCTGAACCTATACCGCACCGATCAGGAAATGAAGGTGCTTGTAGCTGCGGAGGGCCACCTACCTTTTCATGAAACCGTGATTCCGGGGAAATCAGAAATCATGCCCGTGGAGTTAGCGCCGTCAAACGACGATAAGAAGGCACTGCTCTTTACCCGCAGCACAGGATATATCCCAGGGATTGAGGGACGCCTCAATCCGCACCAGGGTGGTTATGTCTATGGTGACAACATCGCCATCAACGGGCGACTCGCAAAACCTGCCGCACATTTCGCGATAGGAGAATACCTCCATCTGATCGACGTGTACGGTGTTGAGACGACTATTCGGTTTCTGGAGGTTGAGGGACAATTCTCTCTTATTGAGTACACCGAGCCCAAAGCTTACTCTGGGAATTGAACGTGGCCACGGCGGAGCAATATCGAGAGATCAGTACTCAGTTCTTGGAACACGCCGAGGACGAATTGCGTAAAGGCGATCTGCTACAGGCCTCCGAGAAGGCATGGGGGGCGGTTTCCCACTATGTGAACTCCGTTGCCCGTCAGCGGAACTGGCCTATGGGATCGCGCAGGCGACTGATCGAAAATGCCAACAAGCTAATCGGCGGCGACCCGGCCAACGCGAGCCATAAACGGAGGCTGCTCCGATCAATCGAGGCGCTACATGCTAATTTCTATCAGGCATTCTTGGACGAGGATTCGGTGGGTGAGGGCATTCAGGACGCCAAGGAACTTATCAGGACCCTAGAAGTCCCCAACACGGACACTTAGCAGGTGTCTGGGACGTTAGAGTGGGCGTACTCTCTTCGTGACCCTGGTTTCATCAAGGCCGAAAGAACGACCGTAACGGGTCTGCCAAGACCTTGTATGCGTTCCTCAATCCCGTCGCACCATAACGTCCAAGTCGAGGGCCTCGGTGGGCTCACAGAGCCCCCAACCACATCTCGAAGACGGTTCTGACTACCGTCAAAATAGGCCCACCATTTCGGGACGACGTGCAGTGTATCGACGAGCCCTATATCGCTGAAGATTTCATGCTGGGCGGTTGTGGACGATTCTCACTTATTGGAGACCATTGCAAAACCCTCGCTGCAGATCGCCAATCGTTTCTAGTCAGGGATTCGTACATCCCCTGCGAACGAAAGGGCCGGTGGTTGTCGCCAGGATGGGCAGAAAAGGCGTGCTTTATTGATTCTGGATTCCCGCGTCCGCGGGAATGACGGGAGTTTTGCAATGCTCACTTATTGAGGGGAAGGCGAAGAGTCACGGTTGCGCCCTGTCCAAGCCCGTCGCTTGTCACGGCAACGGTACCCCCATGTGCTTCGACTATTGCTCGGGCGATGGCCAATCCCAAGCCGGTGCCGCCGATCCCACGACTACGAGACTGGTCAGTACGATAAAAGCGGTCGAAGACGTGGGGAAGGTCTGCGGGGTCAATGCCGATGCCGTCGTCGATGATCGAGATCGCCAACGCCTCATCGCTTTCCAACTCCGCCCTGAGCACGACGTTTCCGCCTGCTTCGGCGCAATGAATGGCGTTGCTCAGGACGTTGCCCAACGCCTGGCTCATGCGCATCCAGTCGAGGTCGATGTCCGGGAGTTCAGCGGGTAGCTGGAGCGACAATTGGACCTGTCGAACCTGAGCCTGTGGATGCCATCGATCTGCCTCTGCTGTCAGCAGACCGTATAACGAACTCGTTTCGAATGTGAGGCCCATTTCACCATGGTCGGTCTCCGCAAGCGAGTTCAGATCAGTTACTAGACCGCGTAGCCTGTCTACTTCCTCGATGATGTGGTCGGAGGCGTTTTCAGGGGTTTGAAGTCCATCCCGGAGCCCTTTTGCTTCCAGCTGTATGACGCTCAGAGGCGTATTCAGTTCATGAGAGACATCGTTTATTAGCCGCCTGCGGATTCCGCGCTGATTTTCCAAGGCGGATGTCATCTGGTTGAACGCCGTACTCATCTGCCCCAACTCGTCCGAGGATGTTACTGGCAGCCGGGTCGTATCCCCCCGTGCAATCGCCTGCGTCGCCTCGGTCAGTGCCGTCACTGGGGCTGTGATGCGTTTGGATAACCAGACAGACAGCAGCACGGCGAAGCCGACGGTCAGGATACCGCCAACAACGGTGATGTACAGGAGAGTGTTGAGAAATCCGTGCGACTCGGTTGATAGCAAGTCACGGTCCACATCCACATAGACGTGGCCGACGGGCTGGTTCGTAGTTAGATTGAACACTATCTCGCGATGTCCTTCCAGATCGGGTACCGGGGTTCCAGACAAGAGTTCAGATAGGTTGTCCTTCACGACACGGCCGTCGGTGTCGGCGATTACGACTCGTATGGGATCGTCGTGGGAGAGTTGAGATGCCTCTCCCCTATGTTCTTCACTTTCTTCAGATCGTTCCCTTTGCAGATCTCCGCCGTAGAGACGCCCTGCTTCAGACAGCGATCTGTCGACCGTCGCCCAACCACCGGCAGTAGTGTATTCCCGGCTCAGATTCTGGGCTAACTGGCTCGCCTCATTCCCACCTATCTCGTCTACGAACACACCCAAACGGGACTGTGTCGCGTAATAGCCCACACCAACGCTGATCAAGACGGTGAGGACGATGACGAAGACGATCGAACCCATGATTCGCCAACGCAGCGACATCATTCCTCCTCTACCACATACTTGTAGCCGGAGCCGTAAACAGTCTGAATAGGCTGTCTGCCATGCCGACTGAGCTGCTTTCGCAGGCGAGCGACTTGGCTGTCGATAGCGCGGTCGAACCCGTGGAATTCGTGGTTGAAGGTCAGCGAGATCAGCTGATCACGGGTGAGCACTTGGTTGGGGTGACGCATAAAGGTTGATAGCAGAGCGATTTGCGCTTGGCTCAAAATCACTGGTTCTTGATTGACCGTCACGCTCTTGGTGGTCTCATTCAGCGTGATGTTGTTGCGTGTGAGGATCTGCTGAGTTCTGCCTTGGACGCGGCGAAGCACGGCTTGGGCGCGTGCGATGACTTCCTCCGGATCGAAGGGTTTGACGATGTAATCGTCGGCACCGCTGTCTAGTCCGATGATTCGCTCGACGTGAGCTTCTCTGGCCGTCAACATGATTATCGGAACGTCTGAGTCGCGACGCAGGATCCTGCACAGATCCACTCCATCTAGGCGAGGAAGCATGAGATCGAGGATTATCAGATCTGGGTTCATAACGCGGGCAAGGTTCAGACCGGTTTCACCGTCATGAGCAACCTCAGCGGAGAATCCAGCGCGTTCGAAGTACACCTTGACCCAGTTCGCGATCCTGGTATCGTCTTCGATTATCAATACTGTGCCGCTCATGAGCAGTTCTCTAAGGAGCTATCGGATGGACGCGACGCCTCGATTAGGCATTGCGTCCATCCGCCAGAAACGCCCGTGGTTAGATTGTCTCACTTGAGAATTTGACATCTTTCGTCGGTCGCCTTTGATCAGGTCTATCCCCCTCCGCGCCGCTCACCGCCGGAGGCCGTGTTCGCCACCGGACTCCCGGCCGCCACCGTGTTCACCGCCGCTTTCGCGTCCCCCGCCATGCTCACCGCCACTACCCTCGGCACCCTCGCCGCTGCCAACCTCGGCATGTGTTATCCATCCGGTGAACGATGCCGGCGTCGCAGGCAGGGTGATCGCCACGACCTCTCCCGGAGCCATGTCCACCGGGGTCGTCGGGCCGAGCTCCGTTCCGTTCGAAAGGTGCACTTCGATCCTGACCCGGTTTAGAACGCCGTTGGTCGTGTTCTCCACAGTGCCCTTGAATTCGTTGTTTTGAGCGTCGTAGTTCAGGATCAAGCGGGCGCCGCCACGAACCATGTCGAATGTCTCATCCGGCGCCAAAGTGTAGGCACCGCTGCCCTCTTCGCCACCGCCCCCTTCGGCGCCTTCGCCTCGTGTGTGAGGAACCGGGCCAGAGCCGGCGCAGTCGAACACTTCCATGTGAACGACGTATCCGTCGTATGCGACTCCAGCGAGTTTCGGTTCGCTGGCGACTGTCAGGCTTGACGTTGCTTGCTGTCCAGGATTCAGATCTCCCAGCTTGTCGGGGCCAAGCTCGCCCACTGTCTTCGTCCCTGACTTCAGGTGAGGTTCGGCCTGCACGTAGCAGAGTTTCTGCGAGAGTGTGTTCTGCACCGTTGCGTTGACGGACTGGGTCGCCGCGTCGTAACGTGCGGAAACGGCGAGTCCGCCGAGGACGCCGTTCCACGACTGTCCGAGAGGGGTGATCGAGCTGGACATGGCGGCTTCACCAATCTCAGCGCTGTGCGACTCGCCGCCGGACTCGTTGCGGCTTTCTCCTCCAGTGCTGGTTTCACGAGTGCCTTCAGCACCCTCTCCTCCGCTGGCTTCGCTATGTTCGCGTCCGCTGCTACCTTCGACTCCCGTTTCGGCACCTTCGTGCTCGGAGTCGCCCTCACTTACCGTGGTGCGGTCAAAATCTTGGTCGTCTCCGTGCCAGAGGTCGGTTGTACAGCCGCTGATTGTCCCCGTAAAGAGAATGGCCCCCAGGACCGATCCAACCAGGAAGCTCTTCGTCATCAGTTTCTTGCGTATCATCGTTTCATATCTTTATTGGTGCGTCTTTGATACTTCTGACGATAGAGATGAAATGTCGCAGAATTATGTCACCTGTGTTTGGGCCCGACCGTTGAAGCGGGTTGACAGGATCAGTAGGTTGAAGCAGACCTCGCTAGCTCGGACTCCAGCCCGCCCAAATTGGCTTGCGGACCGGCAGTCTTGCATGGCGTTTCTGACGCGGTGGCACATGAACCAGGCTGCACGATAGGTGTTGCCTAGATTCCTGCGCAACTGTTGCGCGCTGATGCCCTTCTAGGACGAACACATGAGGTGTTTCGTCGCGAACCACTAGGAGAGCGGGATCTTGGTGTCTTCGAAGATGGTGCCGACGGTGGCGGTGAACTGGCGCTTGCAGCCGCGGCATTTGAACAGTTTGCGCGTTTTGTTCTTGCTTGGAGTCTTCCGGGTGATTCTGTAGGGGTTTTCGGCACCGCCCTTAGGGCACCGCGGATTATCGCCCCATCGCATTTGCTCGAGGAATCGACGATATTCGTCGTCCGTCCTCCGCATGATGGTGTGAAAAGTGATTTTGTCGGTTGCGGATGGCTTGACGCACAACTGAAATCGTGGTATAGTGCGCGGCATTGCTGGCAGTAGCGGTTATCCCGCCTCTGTCAGAACGCGTGTGCTGTCCTTAATGCACGGTAAACGCCACGCGGATACGAATGGGACGCGGACCAAGGAGGTTGTGTCTAATGGTAATTCGGTGTCGTGGGAGGGCCAAGAAGCTCTTCAATATTTCAATCGTGACAATAATCGCAACGTTGATGGTCGGCTCGGTGGCGTGTGCCGGCGCTCAAGGCCCTCCTGGCGCTCCGGGCTCCCCGGGATTCCCGGGAGAACCAGGAAACCCGGGATTGCCTGGCGACCCCGGACAGTCCGGGGAGCCCGGAGCGCCAGGAGAGCCTGGAGCGCCAGGTCCACAGGGGCCCCCCGGACCGCAAGGGCCAAAAGGCGATCCCGGTGACCCGACAGACATTCCTACGACCGCCAGCATCATATTGACCGATCCGGTCACCGGCCAGGTCGGACGGGCCACGTTTAACCCCGACGGAACCACGTTCAACGCGGTTGGGGCCGGATTCATAAACGGGTCTGCGATTCAGTTCATCTGCTGTACGGGTAATAACGATATAGCAGGCAATCAGTTGCTGTCTCTAGGAGGTAGGTTCTTCTCCACGGCCACAGGGGCTTGGCGGAAGGACGGCATCATGTTGCCTGACACGGTGGAGGCTGGTGACGTAATCACCATCATGGTACGCACACCAAGAGGAGCCGTTGCCTACTCGCCCCTCCTAATTCTGGAGCCCTAAAAGAGAGGATCATGCAGATATGACTCATTCACTCATCGATAGATTTGGCGTACGGTTGCTGCTGTTAGCACTGTTCGCCTCGGCATTCGTTGCCGTGGTCGCTTGCGGCGCGGAAGAAACCGCCCCGGTGGCAACGGCAGCGGAGCCGCAGCGGCCCGCAACAGCAATGCCGGCCGCACCAGGCGCTGCCGCCGTACCGGGCGCAACGGCTGCACCAGCGGCAACTGCAAGACCTGCCGTAGTTGTAACAACTTCCCCGCCGGTCGCCCCCGCCGGAGGCGGAGGCCAGGTAACGGTGGTCCGGCAAAATGTAGGAGTCCCGGTAGGACTTCCGGCACAGTGCCCTCCGGGTTGCGGTGTTGAGAAGTTCACGATGGGCGCCTACGAGATGCTGCTCGAGGCTACCGGGCTTGACTACACCCTCTCCGGCCTCGTCGCAGAAAGCTGGAGCGTCGCTGCGGACGGTTCCGCGTATACCTGGCGTATCCGGCCGGGGATTCAGTTCCACGGCGGATGGGGCGAGTTGACGGCGGAGGACGTGGCGTGGACGCACAATAATGCAAACGCTGCCACAAACACTGCCACGGCGCACGACAATGCCGGGGACCTCCGCGCTCACATCGGTCTTGCGACGGCGGTTGACCCGTACACGGTAAACATGCCGATCACATCGGCGGATGCGAGGCAACCCACCCACCTGTTCACCAACGTGGTACCAAGAGGTGTAGGCATTCACAGCAAGGCCGTGTTCGATGAGTTCGGTGAAACCGGCATGCTGACTCAGTTCGTTGGGAGCGGACCTTTCGAGATTGAGGCTTGGCGTCAGGATGACCGCCTCGTTCTCAACAGGTTCGATGGCTACTGGGGCGAGATGCCGATGGTAGATCAGGTACTTGCCCTCGCCGTGCCGGAACCTGCCATTCGAGCCGCGATGTTCGAGTCGGGCGAGGCGCACATTGCCGACGTGGAGCCAAAGGACAGGCCCAGATTGGTCGAAGACCACAATGGAGTGCTCGTCAATAATGGTGGTGGTCTAACTGGGATCGTCCCGTGTTGCAACTACCTGGAACGCGTCGGAGCTGCCACCGGTAATCAGCTGGTTAGCCCCGGCTACCACCCAGAACTTCCATGGGTCGCCGACATCGACGACCCGGCCTGCGACGAAGCGCAGTTGTTGGAGTCGGTGCCAAGCGGACCTATCTGCGACTCGTGGGAATCTGCCCGGCTGGTGCGTCGTGCGCTGGAAGTCAGTATCAACCGCGACCAGATCAACCAGCAGATCTTCGCCGGCTTGGCAGTGCCTGCATACGGTCCTCCGGGGCAGGCTTCGATAAGCTCGCTGTTCAAGGAGGAATGGAAAGACGAATTCAGCATTGACCGGGCCAAGGAACTGCTGGCGGAGGCGGGATACCCGAACGGGCTCGACGAGACCGTAACCGTTCATGCACAAGGCCTTAGCGTTAGCCTGACAGAGCTTATGTGCGCAACCTGGCAGCCGCTGGGTCTTTCATGCGAGATTGACCAGAGGGTGTACGCGGTGAAACGGCCATCCTATGTGGACCGTTCAAATGATGACTTCAACTACGCATTCATACCGCGGTTCGACCCGGAGGACTGGCCGATCGACACCGAGGACCACAGTTGGAAAGAGGGTGGCACTCAGAAAATGGGCAACATCCCGTTCTCGGCAATCACCTTTGAATTGATGCGCTCGGAGAACGACCCGCAAGAACGCATTGAGCTCTACAAGGACTGGATTGAGCATTACCAGTTCTGGGCATGGGCGTTGCCGATCGCAGAGGTATTCAACCAAACGCTCTACAACTCTTCGACTATTGAGTTCAACCGCAACGTGTTCCCGACCTTCGGGTATGCGTACTCGTTGATGAACCCGGTGACGCAGATCTCATTGAAGTAGACAACGCTTGCCTGATGACCCGGGTTCCGCACGTCGGAGCCCGGGCTACAATCTGGTGTGGTCGTATGCGAACATCGGTAGTGGAGTTGATTGGAATGGTTGAAACGATTGCACTTGGCAAGTTGCCGATCTTCGCTAGGGCGTCCCCAGTACTCTTGGGCGGCGCGCCAGACCCAGGCCTCCGAGCATGCTGGTTTGCGCAGACCCTTCCTAGCAATGCCATCTACCGATCCGTCGCGATCCGGCTATTAGGCAATGAAAATTAAATGCGTAAATTCCTTGCCAGACGCTTGATCTTGGGGGTCATTGCGATCTTGGGCGCAACGGTCATCGTGTTTGTGCTCAGCCGCGTCGGAGGCCAGGACCCGCGCTTTTTCTATCTAGGGAACACACCCGGATATGCCGTCACTCAGGAGCAGTGGGATGCCTGGGGGGAAAAGCTTGGTCTGGACAAGCCTGTCATAGTCCAGTATTTCCTATGGGTTGGTGGAGTGATCAAGGGAGACTTGGGCAACAGCACGCAGTCTGGTCGGACGGTTTTGTCTCTGATTGCTGAACGAGCTCCCGCAACCGGTCAATTGGCACTCGGCGGCTGGATTTTCGGCGCCATTGTAGGCTTACCGCTTGGAGTGTTTTCGGCTGTTCGGCGAGGCGGGGTGCTTGATTACCTGGCTCGGGGATTCGCGCTAATAGGGCAAGCCACTCCAACTTTTTGGATATCAATCATGGCCATCCTGATCTTCTCCGTTTATCTGGGATGGCTCCCCTCCGGCACGCGGGGCGACGGGTTTTCTATTCGTCATTTAATTCTTCCCTGGATCATGCTTGGGATTAACCCGGCCGCTGCCTATCTACGCTTTACGCGCTCATCGATGCTCGAGGTGCTCGATTCGGAGTACATCAAGCTGGCTCGGGCAAAGGGCATCGGAAACCAGCAGATCATCTGGAAACACGCCCTCAAGAACGCGTCACTGGTGCCTCTAACGGTCTCAGCACTTGTCTTGGTTGGCTTCATCACCGGCACTGTGGTCACGGAGACGGTATTCTCTTGGCCGGGTGTTGGAAGGATGGCGGTCAACGCAATCTGGAACACCGACTTCCCTGTACTCACCGGCCTGGTGCTCATGTTCTCTCTTGCGTACGTGATAGTCGTGCTGCTCCTGGACCTCGTATATGTCTTGATTGATCCTCGTATTCGTCTCGGAGGGGCTGAGTGACGACCATCGCTGGAAAGTCAACCCCCCAGGGGGCGGTAGTGGGGTCGCTGGGAGCTTCGTGGCAGTTTCTCAGGCGTTGGCCGGTGATTCCCGGGATAGTAATCGTTGTACTGCTTTTTTCTGCAATCTTTGCCCCCTGGATAAAGCCGTACGACCCGTTGGAAAGCCACGGCATTTTCTCGCAGGGACCCGCTTGGACTGCGGATGGCGGCAAAGAGTTTTTGCTCGGTACAGACCACATCGGCCGCGACATACTGAGCCGCATGATCGAGGCGAGCCGAATTACGGTAGTCGTCGTACTGCTATCGGTGACCGTCGGAATGATCACCGGGACTATCCTGGGCCTGATCGCGGGATATTTTGGCGGGTCTATTATTGATGAAGGGATTATGCGCGTCGTCGACGTGTGGGCGGCGCTACCCCAGTTACTTATCCTGCTGACCATCGCGCTTGTATTCGGCTCGGGCATATTTGTATTGGTCGTCTCCCTCGCGCTCATTTCGTGGCCAGGTGCAGTCCGCCTCGTGCGCGTTGAAGCGTTGAGGTTACGCGGTATGGACTATGTCGATTCGGCAAGGATAACTGGAGCAACAAACCAGCGCATCCTGGTCAGACACATTTTTCCAGGCGTCATTAACACCGTCCTCGTCGCAACGACGCTGTCAACGGGCAGCCTGATCCTGACAGAGGCTACGCTGAGCTTTCTCGGAGCTGGTATTCCGCCGCCCAGCCCGTCTCTCGGTGGCATGATCTCTTCGGGCCGTGACTACCTGCGAGAAGCCCCGCATATTGCTTCGTTCCCGGGCCTAGCACTGGCCGCCATTGTCATGGCGGGAAACTTCCTGGGTGACTGGATGCGGGATCGGTTCGATCCCCGGCTCCGCCAGATCAACTAAATGGTCGCGCCAGAAGCGCATTGAACACTCACTAGCCGTCGAGCCCGACTCCATAATCTGCGACGAACCGGTATCCGCCCTCGACGTCTTTATCCAGGGACCATTGCAAAACCCTTGCTGCAGATCGCCAGTGGTTCCTAGTAAGGGATTCGTACATCCCCTGCGAGCGATTGGGACGGTGGTTGTCGCCGGGATTGGGTGAAAAGGCGTGCTTTGTTGATTCTGGATTCCCGCGTCCGCGGGAATGACGGGAGTTTTGCAATGGTCTCGATTCCGGCGCAATGACCTTTGAGTGTGAGTCTTTCCTGATAGAAGACTGAATTGCTTGGCGACGCACCGGTTAGACGGATCCGGTAGGTAAGTCAACGGTTGTTGTCGATCAATGGCGGTTTCAGAGGATTTACTGGAACGCGACGCAGGTTTTGTTGACGGTTTTGAGGACGGATTCTTGTTCGAAGCGGCTCTTGTATTCGTCTGAGACCTGTTCGACTAGCTCATCGGCCTCTTCGTCGTCGGTCGGGACAAGGATGATCAGCAGCTTGGACGCTTCTTTCTGGATCTGGTCGTCGGGGCCTCGCCATTGACCGTTGCCGTCGAGAGCTGTTAGGCCGTCGGGAAATCTAGGAGTGACGGTATCGGCAAGGAACTCATCCCATTCAGCATCGTCCACGATGTCGCCGTCTGGTCCGCTGCGGCCCATGAACAGCCGGTATTCGATCCAGCGAGCTGTATCTTCGGAGCATCCCTTGTCGAAGAAGGCGTCGCATCCAACGCTGGCGAATGCGGTTGTTGCTATGAGGATGATGATTAGGCCGCGCATGTGGGTTCCTTGATAATTGGATTCTACGATTGGCTGATTGATCTGAGATGACCAGGTTTCACGAACTAGACGCGTTGCGCGCCTTCGCGATGCTCCTCGGCGTGGTGTTGCACGCTGCGATGTTTCTCGTATGGGAAGATTGGCCTGTCGTGGCAAGGGAGGTATCACCCGATCTGCCTTACGACGACATCGTCCATGCCATCCATGGGTTCAGGATGCCGGTATTTTTCTTGTTGAGCGGATTCTTTACGGCATTGCTTTGGCAACGACACGGTAGGAAAGGGCTGGTAACACACCGCCTCAAACGAGTAGGCCTTCCTTTATTGATCGGCGCGTTCACGATCGTCCCTATCCACATTTGGTGGTTCTTGGTGTTGAAAGGTGAAGAGGTCAACGTGGTGACACCCATCTGGGTCTTTGCTTTAGGTTGGATCACAGGGCTTCAGCATCTGTGGTTTTTGTGGATGTTGCTCCTATTGGTTGGTCTGTTCGTGGGCTTGACCGCTTTGGGTTTAAAGTTCACGAACCGATGGATATGGTGGTTTTTGATCCCGTTGGCGCTGGTGCCTCAGCTGATGATGACTGAGCACACCTGGGGACCGGACACGGCATCTCACATTCTTGTGAATCCGATCGTGCTCGTCTACTATCTCGTTTTCTTCCTGCTCGGAGCGTTCATGTTTCAGACAGGTATGTCGATCGACCGTCGTTGGATCTTGGTATTGTTGCCCGTGGTCCCGATCTTTTACATCGGTCGGTATGTCGAATTCGTTAGCGACGCAGCATGGGCACACTTGGCATCATCTCTTCTCCAAGTCGCTTACGCATGGGCGATGTGTTTCGGTACGATGGGTTTGTTCAAGATCGTTGCATCGGTGAATCGGCCTTGGGTCCGTTATGTGTCGGACGCTTCATATTGGATCTACCTCTGGCATGTAGCTTTGATCTTCCCAACGCAAGCATTCGCGGCAAGACTGGATTTCAATGTGCACTTGGAGGTGGTGGTGATGATCGTGGTGGTCACTGCGATTCTTCTCGCGAGCTACCACCTTGCCGTTCGGTACACGTGGATCGGCGAGATGCTGAATGGGCCAAGGGTTAGACAAGGCGAGAGCGCCGAGGAGGGGTCCAGCCAGGGGCCTTCAACTCCAATCGCATTGCAACGATAGGATATGCATTGATTTTTGTTCGCATGCAATGCGATATCATGTGATGTAATGACAGGAGATGTTTTCAATGATCGAATCCGGTATCACATCTAAAGGACAGACAACGTTGCCCAAGGCTGTAAGGGAGGCGCTCGGGGTTAAACCCGGAGATCGCATCAGGTACGCCATTCTCGATGGCAAGGTCATGATGCTCCCGGCACTCCCGGCAGCCAGACTTATCGGCCGGTTGCAGTACAACGGTCCGCCTAAGACCCTGGAAGAGATCGATCGCGCGATAGGCGACGCGGCAGCCGGACTGTGATCGCTCTCGACACAAACATTGTGATGAGGCTTTTGGTCCGCGACGACCTAACTCAGGCCGAAGCGGCGGAACGGCTGATATCAGACTTGACACCGGAAAATCGCGGATTCATTTGCCGCGAAGCCATGATGGAACTCGTATGGGTTCTTGAGAGAGTTTACGAACATTCGAAGATCGACATTGGCGAAGCCGTGCTTGAGCTAGTCGCTTCGGCTGACTTGGAGATCGAAAACCACGAAGACGTTAATAGGTGTCTGTATCGCTACATGCGAGGCGGAGTCGACTTCGCGGATCTGATGATTCTTGCCGCGGCCAATCACCAACGAGCTACGCCCTTGTACACGTTCGACCGCAAGCTTGCGCGGCTGGAAGGCGTATCCTTGTTGGGCGCATCGTAATTTCAAAGCGAGGTCTCCAATGCAGAAAAGAACTTTAGGACGCACCGGACACGACAGCACGGTGATTTCGTTCGGCACGTACGCCGTCGGTTGGCTCGACCAAGACGAGGCCGATCGGACGATACAACTGGTTCTTGACCACGGCGTAAACCATTTCGATATCGCCCCTACATACGGTCAGGCGATGGAGCGCGTGGCTCCGTGGATGCCTGAGTTACGCGATCGAATTTTCGTTGGTGCCAAGACTGCGGTGAGGGATCGGGACGGTGCGTGGCGGGATGTTGAGAGCATCATGACGCGGATGAATGTCGAGGATTTCGACCTTTTCCAGCTTCATTCGGTTGGAACGATGGATCAGTTGGAGCTTGCGACCGCTTCTGGTGGATCGCTGGAAACCCTTGTTGAGATGCGTGAACAAGGTCTCACAAAGTGGCTCGGCATCACTGGTCACGGTCCTGAGGTACCGGCGACGATTCTTGAAGGGTTGAAGCGATTTGATTTCGACACGGTGATGTTCCCGCTGAACCCTGCCGCGTCGCGCGATCCGGATTACCGCAGAGTAACCGAGGCACTCCTCGCGGAGTGTGAAGAACGCGATATCGGCGTGCAGACGATCAAAATGATCGCTCGCGGTGGATGGGGTGACGGTGAGAAACAGACCAATACCTGGTACGACCCTCACCGTGAACAGGAGGACATCGATCGATCGTTGTGGTGGGTGTTGTCGCAACCGATGCATACTGCGCCGAGTTGCGGCGACGTGAATTTGTTGCCGAAGGTTTTGGATGCTGCGGAGAGGTTTGCACCGCTCTCCCTTGAACAGCAGGAAGACGTGGCGAGTAGCCAGCGGCCGCCAATGCCATTGCCAGCTCTGGCTATCCCGTCGGCGGCTTAGCAGGGTCGCTCGTCACTTCGGGATCGATCGAACCGATCCACATTATTTGCGCCTCATGACGAACCGAGAGATCAAACGTAAACGGTTCTTGATGCTGGCCGCGACGTCGATACTCGTGGCGACGATGATCTTGCTCTACGTTTTGGGTTCGGTCTTGATTACGGTGCTGTTCAGCGCGTTGATTGCGTATGTATCGCTTCCGTTGGCGAGCGGGATTGTGCGGGTGATGCCGTGGCGTGAGAGTCGCCCGGGCTTGAGCCGTGGCATAGCAGTTGGATTCATCTTTGTGTTGGCGATCGGGATATTCGTCGGTTCGATGGCGTTGGTGATTCCGCCTACGATCGAGCAGAGCAAAGAATTCATCGATGATTTTCCGATGTTCTTAAATGCGGCCCGCGGCACGATTGAAGGATGGCTCGGGGTCTACCGAGAGCTAGTTGCGGACGATGTGCGCGTGCAGATCGAAGAGACCTTGGCCAACATGGGTGGCATCGTCGTGAACGCGGCGTGGAATGTTTTGCCGAGCACGATTGGTCTCATTTCGGGAACGTTCGCTCTGATCATCGGCCTTGCGACGATGCCGTTATTGATCTTCTACATGGTGAAAGATTCGAGTCGTATCGGATCGGCTTTGATCGTTCCGTTTCCGAGGTCCATCAGGCCATATCTCGTAGACCTAGTCAAGATCGCGGATCGAACTTTGGGCGGTTACTTGCGCGGACAGCTCATTTTGGCGCTGTCGATAGGGATCGCGGTGACTCTCGGGTTGGTCGCCATGGGCGTACCGTTCGCGTTCTTGCTCGGCGCCGTCGCCGGGTTAACGGCGTTGATACCGATCGTCGGTCCGTTGATCGGCGGCGCGGTGGCGCTACTCGTGACTTTGGCGGTTGCACCTGAAAAGCTGCTTTGGGTCGCGGGCCTATACTTGGGCGTGCAGTTAGTTGAAAACACGTTGCTAGCGCCTCGAGTGCAAGCGAACGTTTTGAACCTTCACCCTATCGTCGTGATACTCGTGATCATTCTCGGCGGTCAGTTTTTCGGCATCTGGGGCATCATTTTTGGACCACCGTTGGTTTCGATGGGCAAGGAAGTAGTTAAGTACCTTGCACATGAATGGGACCGTGAGCCAACAACCGCGACAATATCTGCCGAGGGTGGAGCTACCGATGGCGGTGATGTTGAGGATTCAGATGCCGTATAGTGTGAACGATCCAAAACATCAAAACTGTCCGTTTGTTACGTGGGGGTAGGCCAAACTGACCTTATAGAGACCGCCCGCAGGGTAATGATCCAGCGATGTTTTGTCAACACACAGTTTGTTGAGAAAACCAATGTCGGCCCTGCGATTGAATTCGCTGAATCGGACTGCTGTCGACTTCACGTGCCATTCGGTAGTGCGAATTCTGGAGGTCGGCGTCGGCATAATATGAAATCACGGTTAGTGTGCAATCGCACACAAAGCGTCCATTGAAGCCCACCTTTGGCACAATCGGGGACATCGATGAAAATCCACCTATTGGTCGTGATCGTTGCGTTGGTCGGACTACTGCTTTTGGGATGTCAGTTGGTCACGGATGGCGAGGAGAAGGTACTGAGAATTCTCTACTGGCAGGCCCCTTCCATTCCGAGCGCGTACCAGTCGGGAGGCATCAAAGATATCGACGCTGCTGCCATAACCGTGGAACCATTGGCGAAGTATGATCCCGACGGCAACATCGTAACTGCGTTGGCCGCGGTGGTTCCTACGATCGAAAATGGTGGTGTTTCAGGCGACTTGACGTCGATCACTTGGAAACTCAAGAAAGGCATTATGTGGTCGGACGGCAGTGAGATGACAACGGACGACGTTGTGTTTACGTGGGCTTATTGCACCGATCCCGAAACCGGTTGCACTGCCGAGAGCGCATTCGATGGCATCTCTGAGGTCGAAGCGATCGACAACCTGACCGTAAAATTGTCTTTCGACGCGCCTACGCCCTACCCGTACAACGCTTTCGTCGGCAGTGGGACACCGATCATCAGCAAGGCGCAGTTCGAAGGCTGTGTAGGGACGTCGACCAGCGAATGCGACGAGCAACTTAACGCGCCTATCGGCACAGGGCCATACCGTATCGTAAGTTTCACGCCGAACGAGCAAGCGGTCTACGAACGCAATCCTTTCTATCGAGAAGATGAACCGTATTTCGATCGCGTGGAATTGGTCGGCGGTGGCGATGCGTTAACGGCAGCGCGCAGCGTGCTCGAATCCGGGGAAGCCGATTACGCGTGGAATTTGCAGATTGAGCCCGACGCGCTCGAAGGAATAGCCGCACAAGGTGATGGTGTTGTAATCACCGCGTTCTCCAGCCTAGTTGAGCGCATCGTGTTGAACCAGACGAAGCCCGATCCCGCGCTCGGTGATGATCGTTCGGAGTACCTTGGGGGCCGAAACCCGCATCCGTTCTTAGCCTTCCCGCCGATCCGGTCGGCGATGTCTATGGCGATCGACCGTGCGTTGATTTCGGAGCGACTTTACGGGTTTGCGGGCAGACCCACATGCAATTTGATTACCGGGCCTCCGATTTACGTGTCGTCTGCAAATGATGCTTGTCTTGACCAAGATATCGCTGGAGCCAAGCGGATATTGGATGAAAACGGCGTCTTGGATACGGATAGTGACGGTGTCCGAGAATACGATGGTATGCCGTTACAGATATTGTTCCAAACTACCACCAACGATGTAAGGCAAGAAACCCAGGAACTCGTGAAAGATTGGTGGTCGCAGATCGGGATCGGCGTGGAAATTGTGCACCACGACGCTGGCTTGTTCTTCGGCGGGGATCCAATCGACGACGCCGAGTATACCTACCGTCGTTTCTTCGCCGACGTGCAGATGTACGCGAATGGTCCAGGCATCGACCCTCAGGAGTATCTGTCGGACGCCATTTGCGATCACATACCGACGCGAGACGACAACTGGTCGCTCGGCAACATCGCTCGCGGTTGCAATCCGGAGTATGACGATGTCTATGCACAGCTGGCGGGGACTCCGATAGGCGAAGAACGCGCGGAACTGATCAAGCGGTTAAACGACATCTATGTTCAGAGTTACTTCGAGATTCCGCTGGTGGACCGCGGTCTAGTTTCGGCGCATCTCAACACTCTCAAGGGCGTCAGGATGAACGCTTGGGACAGCGAGTTGTGGAACATCGGCGAGTGGCGGCGGTGATGAGATCCAACCGGTTAGGACATTGGAACTGGTCGGAGCTTCTGGATCATCGCTAACCTACTCGATCACAACCGTATCCAGTCGGTATTGCTCCAGTCCTTTCCAGTCGTATTCGACGCCTAGGCCGGGGCCTTCGGGGATGGAGACGTTGCCGTCTTTGTCGATGGAGTCGATCTGATCGGCGTAGTCGGATTTGTAGAGGCGTGGGCCGGATTCGACGATTTTGGGATGGAGGAGGCCCATCTCGTTGAAGTTTGAGTTTCGGATTGCGGCCATGCAGTGGCGATGAGGCGGGTTCGAGATGTGAAGTTCAAGGTCCATACCGAAGCCTTCGGCCGCGTGGGCTATCTTCATGACGCCGGTGATTCCGCCGTCGTATTCCACGTCGGCGCGCCAAAAGTCGGTCGCTTCGGCGATGGCCATGTCGGTGTGCGCCTCGACTAGGTGTAGGTGTTCGCCTTGGAGCAGAGGCGTCTTGATCATCTTCTTGAGCTGTTTGTGCGCCCAGAATGACACGCCGCCATCGCGCATGGGGTCCTCGTACCAGTAGTAGTTGTAATCGTCGCAGGCTCGTCCGACTGCAAGCGTGTCGGCGAAGGTGTCGTATACGCAGCACGGGTCGGTCATCATTGCCATTTTGCCGCCGACGCGCTCCCCTACGGCGCGGACGGTTGCGATCTCTCGGTTGATGTCGACTTCGCCCCATGAATGGATTTTGAAGCCGGGATATCCCATCTGGAGGCATTGCTCGGCGAAATCGGCGTAGGCTTCAGGGCTGCTGAGGCCGTCAGGTTCGCGATCGGCGTGATATGTGCTGGCGTAGCACGGGAGCTGCTTGCGGTGGCCGCCAAGGAGTTGATATATCGGAGCGTTGTGGTACTTTCCGGCCAGATCCCAGAGCGTAACATCGATTGGCCCAACTCCCATCCGGTCGTTTTTTCTGAGTATCGACTTCGCCTGGTTGTAGAACCGCTCACGTTCCAAAGCGCTTTTTCCGATTAGAAAGTTGACCCATATTAGCATCTGCTCGTAAGCCGCAGGTGCGCCGCTCATGTATTCGCCGGTGACGCCTTGATCGGTGTGGATTTTGATGCCGACTCTAGTTCGGGATCCGTGCGCGCCGGGCTGGTAAAACTGGCCCATGGCGAAGCTGACATCTGACGCCAGGTCGTAGGTAGGAATGCGGTATCTGGACAGTTCGATTCGCTGGATGATCGGAGCGGTGGCCATTGAGTGTCTCCAGTCGTGACGAATACCTCTTCTTAGTCTGTCCACAGGTTAACTCAGGCAGGTGCGACTCCACGGGATGCGCATGTGGAGTTGAGGTGCTCAATGACGCGTCGAAGCAGGTTAACTAGGCAGTCGCAGATGGAAAAGAATGCGATCTATTGCACCTGGACTGCTTCGGATACGGTTCGGCGGCTATCGCCCAAACTAATCTGTCGGCTGATCGATCAGTGCTCGGGCGTTACGCCAACACGGAGTCCAAAGCGTTCCTGATAAACGCCTACGCCGATGACGATCCACCAAACCAGGTAAAGCATCGACGACACGGTGATTATCGGGCCCAAGGTATCGATGAGGTCGTGGAACGGCTCCGTCAAAGCCACGCCGATCAACGATGCGAGCGCGCCAATGCCGACAACGAGCGCGAGTATCCTGTAGGCGCCAGGTCGGAATTTCCTAGCCAACGCAAACCCCAGGACAACGTATCCCATCAATCCCGACGTCAAACCCATGAACCTCGCGGCATCTGCAATCGATTGCAGATGCATCGCAGTCGCTCTGAGGGCTTCGGACTGATCCGGACCGGCACCAGCCCCGATGCCATGCTCAACCACGTGGGCGGTCATGTAGTTGAGGCATTGGGCGATCAATAGGGTAACGACAGCCAGCATCACACCAACCAACCCGAATTTCACGAACGTGTCCAGAGCGCATTCGCTCTGCGCGGTTTGCCACATCACAATCAGCCCCCACAACAGAAACATGAGCGACACACCGCCCAGCAACGCAGCAAAATCGGTCAACGGTGGGTTGTCGGCTATTGCGTCGACCAACGCATACAAATCACCTGCGTTCGCGTCGTTTATCACGTACCCCGGCGTGATGAATGTCGCAACGATGTAGAACGCCGAACCGATAATCAGAGCCAATCCACCCATTCTGGGCACGGTAATCATCGACATTGCGTTTCCTCCGGGCAGTTTTGTTCCGATTCAGTAGTAACAGCAACTGAAACTTTACTACGTTTCAATTAACCGTTTTCGACTCTATCCACAACGACGACGAGAGAAGAATTGCCGACGGACTTCCATTTGTAAACGCTTATCAGTAACACAGTTGAGATTTCGTTGGACTTTGCGAGATTGGGACGCGTTGGCCACAAGTAGCCGTTGATGTGGAGGGCACGTTCGCCGTCATTTCGCTCGCGCCGGCACTGAACGTGCGTAAACTGCAACGGATGTACATCACCAAAACGCTGCGAATTCAGGAGTTGGCGCCGTGCGGCTTGCATCATCGAGGCGGAACGGCAGGCCACGATGATGCGATCAACTCACCGCTCCAAAGGCGCTCGACGAAGCGGTCAGCCGACAAGATAAGAATGCCGTCATCGGTCAGTCGTGCGCGCCGCTCGCGTGACACTACTATGCGTTGCCCGAACTTCGGGTATTCTGACTTCAACGCGCGCAGTCCTTTTAGGTGTTGCGAGGTGATATTCTCGCTCGACTTCGCTTCAATTGCCAGTGAGAGATCGTCGAGCATGAAGTCGACTTCGATACCGCTCGCCAATCGCCAATAGGTCAACTTTGCATCGACTTCGTGGTAACTAGTGTAAGAGGTCAGTTCGTGGTGGACCCAATTTTCGAACGCCTTGCCGTACTGATCTGAACCGGCGATCACCGTGCCCCGACGCGCCATCCGGTTGACGAGACCAACGTCCGCAAAGTAGAACTTCGGGGATAGTATCACCCGTCGCTTCTCTCTCCTCCGATACGCCGGCAACCACCGCGCCAACAGAGTGTCTTCCAGTATCTCGAAGTAACCCTTGGCTACGTGTTGCGAAACTCCGCAGTCACGTCCAACATTGGTGAAATTCACGATTTCGCAATCGCTCAACACCGCGACATCCAAGAAATTCGCGAAGCTCGGCAGGTTCCGAACAAGCCCCTCCGCCGCGATTTCTTCGGTCACATAATCCGAGATATAGGATTCGAGCAGCCTACGCGGTCGGGACGATTCGTACATCCGCGGCGAATAACCGTGGTTGAGCATCCGGTCGAGATCAAAGGCTGTGCCCAACTCCCCTGCTGTGATTCCACGCAGTTCGTAACGAATGGCACGCCCTCCCAGCAGATTAGCTCCACCGCGCCTTACTTTTCGTGCACTTGAACCGCACAACGCAAAACGCAGCCCTCGGTTCTCGATCATCCAGTGAACCTCGTCAAGCAACGCGGGGACCTTCTGCACTTCATCGATGACGATTTGCTGTGTACGATCGGCGCCGTCAGCATCGATCTCTTGCCGCAACAGTTCAGGGCGCGCAGAGTATTTTCTGAAATCGTCGCTGCGAAGCAAGTCAACCCAACGACTGTTGGGATAACAGTTCTTCAATAGGGTGCTCTTGCCGGTTTGGCGCGGTCCCCATAGGAAGAAGGTTTCGGATCCCGCGGGCGGGAGTTTCAATGATCGTTGGAACATACTATCAAATATATCATGTTATTCGAAATCTTACCTCTTGATTATCATGATATTCTTAAATACTATTTGAGTTTATCATGACCAACTCAAACTCTGTTGCGGTCTGTCACGGCACTGCGTGTCCGACTGTCGCAGCTTGACCGGAACCATTATTCGAAGAGCATCGCCTGACTGTCAAGCAGGTAAGGGCCGTCATTTTGAGCAGACCCAACAGCCGGATTGGCTTCTTGCGCGCTCATCTCCTCCCACTCCCTTGGTCTCAAAGCCTCGAGAAGAACCACCTTATCAGCGGCATCGTCCAGCCATATCGCCGCCCAGTCTTCGTCGAGGATCACCGGCATGCGGTTATGTATCGGTTCCACCAGCGAATTCGGCGGAGCCGTCAAAATCGCGCACGATTCGATAACGCCGTTAGGGCCTTCCCAGACGCTCCATATCCCCGCGAAGGTGACAACCCCACCGTCCGCGTCGTGGATCCACATCGGGGTTTTATTTCCTAACCCGTCCCGACGCCATTCGAAGAAGCCGTTCGCGGGCACGATGCACCTGTGTCTCGCGAACGAGTCGCGAAACATCGGGCGTTCGGCAACAGTCTCGGATCGTGCATTGAACATCGGCCGTTTGAACGCCGATTCCGGTTTCGCCCACCTCGGAATCAACCCCCAACGCATCAGGGCACCCAATCGTTCGCCGTCTTCGGCGGTGATCGCCAACACAGGGGTTGTGGGCGCGATGTTCCAGCGAGGGACGTAGCCGTCTGCCGGCATCCCCAACTCGAAACCAAGCAGTTCAACTAGTTCGGAGAGGTCCGTAAAAAGTCCGAAACGACCACACATAACTACGGCGCACCCTTGATCTTGGTCGATTTCACAGCCGCATTCATGGATTTATAGCCTAGCATCGTCGACACGCACGCGATATCATCGTTCCAGAACTTCACCCTGGCACTAATTGTTCACGCCCATGAATGTACTAATCAACGGATCTCCCACGGCAATAGGACGGGCCGTAGTCGCGCAACTCGCAGCGTCCGGGCACAATTTGCGCCTCACTTCGATGGCGCCCTACGAACCTCAAGACGTCGTTGTATGCGCGCTCGAACATGACGAGGCAACCGATGAGTTGGTCGATGGAATTGACGCGATCATCAACGTCGGCTACCAAGACGAAGTCGAGATGCCCGTCAGCTTTCACCTCGACTACTACACGCGTCGCACCTATAACCTGCTCTGGGCGGCATCTAACGCAAATATAAAGCGCGTTGTCAATCTGAGCACACTGCGACTCATGGACGAGTACGAGGATAATTTGGTTGTGACCGAGCTGTGGCGCAGCAAACCGCTGGCGAGCGATATCGATTTGCTGTGCGCTAATCTCGTCGAGATCATCTGCAAGGAATACGCGCGCGACCGAATGTTCGAGGTCGTCAATTTGCGCCTCGGATGGCCGCTCATCGAAGGAGGCCGCGAATCGCTGGATCTAGATGCGTCCACCTCTGCCCTGTGCTCCGATGACCTCGGGCGCGCCGTGATGGCATCTCTGGAAGCCGACGTTGAGCAGTGGCAAGACGTTCACGTTCAATCTCCCGTGAAGGACCAGCGCTACACGACGGCGAAGGCGTCGGATCTGCTTGGGTTCTAAACCTCTCCGTTCTCATTTGGAGGAACACGACAAGATGAAAGTTCTCATACTCGGTGGTTGCGGCATGTTGGGGCCTTGGGTCGTCAAAGCCCTGAAGTATCGGCACGAGATTGTCCTCACCGACATCAACCCGCCGGCCGACGAATTCGAAGGTGATTTCCGTCAGATCAGCGCCGACGATCTCGACGGGGTAGTGGCAACAGCCGATGGTTGCGACGCAATCATCAACCTCTCGGTGTTGCGTGAAGACCGAAAACTGGCTTTCGATGTAAGCACGCGCGGCAACTACAACATGATGGCTGCGGCCGTTGAACACGGTATCGAGCGCGTCATCAACACCGGGCCCCACTTTCAACTTGCCGGCGAGACTTACGAAAACTGGGATTTCGATCTCAACCCTGACATGCCGCCGCAGTTCGGTACACGGCTCTACGCCCATTCGAAGGGCTTAGGTCAGGAGATATGCCGGGTCTTCAGCGAACAGTACGGCATCTACGTGATCACCATGCTCTTCTACAACATGCGCCACACATGGAACTGGGGCATGGGTAGAGGCGCGCCCGAATCGACCTATCACGAAGACATGACGCCATTCACGACCGCGTGGACCGATTGTGGCACTGCGATCCAAGCCGCTCTGGAGGTACCGCTAGAACGCCTGCCCTCTCGGTGTGAGACATTTTTCACGACCCCCGAGATTCCTCACCACAAGTTCAACAGCGAGAAGACCAGCCGCATCTTGGGTTGGAAACCGCGCTACACGTTGGAGACGCTCTGGAACAAGGAGCCTATGACGCCTCCCGATCACCTGCACGGGGCGTGGTAGACGCAGTCTGGACCTGCTGCAAGCATTTTGCCAGGTCCTAAATTCGCTTTGATTTACACTATGCCCTCGGTTTTGCGACAAGGACCATACAGCGTTGCTTTTTTCGCTAGTGACCGCGGCGAACCGAAACACGTGCATGTCCGTCGAGATAGGAACGAAGCCAAGATATGGCTCGAACCTGTCTCAGTTGAACGCGACGGCGGCTTCAGTCGCAGTGAGATATCGCGAATCACGCGGATAATAGAGGCTAACGCTGAGATGTTGAAAGAGAAATGGGATGACTATTTCGGAGATTGAAACGCAGGAAGTGCGAGCACTCCAACTGCACATGAATGCCGAAACACTGACGTTGGAACTGTCAGATGGTCGGCAACTTTCGGTGCCGTTGAATTGGTACCCAAGGCTCACGCACGCCTCACAGACCGAACGGGAAAATTGGGAGTTGTTCGGCGATGGATCTTCAATCCATTGGCCCGACCTCGACGAAGACATCGGCGTCGACGGATTGCTGGCGGGCAGACCATCGGGCGAAAGCAAGAGGTCCTTCGAACGCTGGTTAAGGGCAAAAAAGGAAGGGCGCGGCCTCACGATTCCGGAACTCGATGCTTACGACGAAGCGCAAAAGCGAAAGTCACCAGCGGTCGATTGAACACTAACCTTCGCAGGCGCAATTGCGAGGATGATCCGGGGCTTCCCGAGCGTCGCAGGTTGCCGATACGCGTTTACTATTCCCGATTTGGATTCAATGTGAAGAAAGACAATCAACTGGCCAGAGTCGGTTGCGGCGTGCTATTCCTCGTAATCGGTGTATGGGTTTTGCTGTGGGCATTCGACATCATCGAACTGTCGCCGCGTTATATCTGGATCCCGTTCGCGGTCGTCTTCGTCGCTCTTGGTTTGCGGCTTCTCTTCGTGAAACGGAGGTGACCGGTTGTGTTGCTTGGTCGATTTCGTTGAGACTTGGCGTTCGCTAGCCCATCAGATCCCCTTCTTCGCTCATCACCGACATCAGATTGCCGTCGGGATCTCGGAAGAACGCCATCCAGAGCTTGTAGTTGTCAGTTTGGTGAATGATGTGCGGCTCCGTTTCCAACTCGACGCCGCGTATCTTCAACTGCTCCGCGGCCTCTTGAGCCGAATCGACGCGGAAGTAGATAACAGACGAGCCCGTCGCGTCGTCGGGATTCTCGGACTGCGCGATGTAGAGCCGCGTACCGTCGCAGTCGAAGAACGCCATGGCGGGAGTACCGGGAACCTGAAACAGGAACTTGATCCCGAGAATATCGCGGTAAAACTCGACCGCTCGGTCCACATCGCTGACTGAAATTGAAATCTGGCCTATGCCGTGAATCTGCATTGTTACCTTTCGTAATCGATCTTAGAGTTCTTTCATCTCGGCGATCAGATTCTCGACGGACGCCCGAGCGTCGCCGAAGAGCATCATCGTGTTCTCCATGTGGAACAACTCGTTCTCGACGCCGGCGAACCCGGACGCCATCGACCGCTTCAGCACAATGGCTGAGCGAGCTTGGTCGACGTTCAGGATCGGCATGCCATAAATGGGACTGCTCCGATCAGTGCGCGCCGCTGGGTTGGTGACGTCGTTGGCGCCCACAACTACGGCAACGTCTGCCCTTCTGAAGTCATCGTTGATTTCGTCTAAGTCCTTCAACTCGTCATACGGCACGTCAGCCTCCGCGAGCAGCACATTCATGTGACCTGGCATCCGACCGGCTACCGGATGTACGGCGTATCGGACTCGTGCCCCGCGCTCTTTCAACATGTCAGCTAGATCGCGCACTTGGTGCTGCGCTTGTGCGACCGCTAAGCCGTAGCCCGGCACGAAGATGACTGAATTTGCGTAACCGAGAACTATGGCAGCCTCAGCCGCGTTTACCGAGCGAACAGGACGGTCGGCAGCGGTGGCACCTGGGGCGCTGGTACCGGTTGAATCGGCGACGCCAAACCCGCCAAACATCACGTTTCCAAGCGATCGGTTCATGGCTCGCGTCATGATCCGGGTCAAGATCAAACCTGATGCACCGACTAGAGCGCCGGCGATTATCAGCATCGGGTTATCGATCACGAAGCCGGTTGCGGCGGCTGCGAGGCCGGAATACGAGTTCAGCAGCGCGATCACGACGGGCATGTCTGCACCGCCTATGGGAATGACAATCAACACCCCAATGATTAAGGCGGTGGCGGCCATGCCGATCAACGCCCATTCGAGGCCCGGGTCGATGATCATGATCGCCGCCAATGCGATAGCACCGACGCCGAGTACCGCGGTTATGGCGTGCCGTATCGGTATCAAGACGGGTTGCGTAGCGACGATGCCTTGCAACTTCCCAAAGGCGATCAGGCTGCCGGTGAACGTCAATGAACCGATCAGCACCGACAACGCTACGGTGACTCTCACTACCGGATCGACGTCGCCGGTGTCGTTCTGACTCAATATCTGCGCGCCCGCTACGACAGCAGATGCGGCACCTCCAAAGCCGTTAAATATCGCCACCATTTGCGGCATCGCGGTCAATTGAACCTGACGTGCCGCAATCGCGCCGATCAATGCTCCAACGACGAGACCAACGATTATCCACTCGTAGCTAACGATATCCCGGTCGATCAGCGTGAACACGACGGCTATCAGCATTCCCAACGCAGACAACCGGTTACCTGCCCGAGCCGTCTCAGGCGAGCGCAACCAAAGCAGACCGATGATGAACAACACCGACGCCACGATGTACGCCGCGAGCGTAAGGTTGTCGAGAACTTGCGATGTACCCTCCATCAGATACGTTTAACGCCGATCGTCGTCGCTGCGATGGAACATGCGCAACATGCGATCGGTTACGAGGTAACCTCCGACGACATTGATGGTGGCCAACGTAACTGCCACTACACCCAAGATTGCGCCCAACAAACCGCCGATCGACCCCGCGACGATAATCGCTCCTACGATCACAATCCCGGAGATTGCGTTGGAACCCGACATGAGCGGGGTGTGCAAAGTCGGAGGCACTCTGGTTATCGTCAGATAGCCGACGAAGATAGCAAGCACGAAAACCGCGAGCGCGATTAGCAGTTCTTCAATCGACATGTCCTGCTCCTTCCTTCAACGACCAATAGTGTGACCGCGTACTTCGCCGTCGTGGGTAACACACATCGCGTCGACGACTTCATCTTCGAAATCCAGTGACAACTCTAGGTCGTCGCTGATGATCAATCTCAGCAGGGACTCTAGGTTACGGGCGTACGTGACCGACGCGTGATAGGGCATGGAAGAGGGAACGTTGATGGGGCCTTTAACAGTCACGCCGTTCACCACCACGTCCTCGCCCGGGACTGTGTTCTCGACATTGCCTCCGGTTTCGGCTGCGAGATCGATTACGACGCTGCCTGGTCTCATCGCCGCCACCGTGTCGGCTTCGATCAACAAAGGCGCTCGGCGACCCGGTATCGCGGCGGTAGAGATGACCGCATCCGCTCGAACGATGTGTTCGGCGAGATATCGACGTTGACGTGCATTTTCGTCTTCGGTCTGCGCTCGAGCGTAACCGCCAGCTGCCTCGGAATCGCCAGCGTCTTGCGGCGCAATGAACTTGGCGCCTAGGCTTTCAACCTGCTCTCCGGCTGCGGCGCGGACGTCAAATGCGTAGACGTCAGCACCGAGACGTTTGGCCGTGGCGATAGCCTGCAATCCAGCTACGCCAGCGCCCAAGATCAAAACCCTTGCAGGCGGAATCGTGCCTGCGGCGGTCATCATCATAGGAAAAAAACGGCTCAAGGCGTCGGCGGCCATCAATGCCGACTTGTAACCGGCAATGGAAGCTTGGGATGAAAGTACATCCATGCTCTGCGCCCTAGCGATTCTTGGCACGAGATCCATCGCGAACGTGGTGACACCGGCTGCTGCCAACGCGTCGACTGTTTCCGCGTCGCGTCGGGCATCGAGAGTGGCTGCGATGGCCGAACCCGCTCGCATCAATGCGATTTCATCTACCGAAGGTTTGCCCACATGCAGGAGCATGTCAGACGACGCGGCGATTTCGTCGGACGATTCACTTATCGAAGCCCCCGCATCCTCGTAATTTCGATCCGGAAAGCCTGCACGTTCACCAGCTCCGGTTTGAATAACGAGATGATGCCCCGCAACCGACAACGTGGTCGTCAGATCAGGTGATGCCGCGACACGGTTTTCTCCGGGCGCGTTTTCTCGGTTGATACCTATTCTCAAGAGCGTGGAAGGAAAGGACGACGAATTCAAAATATTATGGTAACCGCAACGTGCAATGCGCGTTTTTCATCCTGCAACTATCCTGTCTCCGTGCAGCGCTTAGCGAAAGTCGAGGAAATCGAATGTACATGCTCCGAAGGGTCTACCAGGCCAAGTACCGCCAAGGAAAACTCGTAGCATCCCTGGTTCGCAAGCAGCAGGACATTTACGAATCTGCTGGTCGTTCTGAGGGAACGGTCTATTTCAACGCCGGCACCGTTCCGGGCGAGCCCGATTCTGTAGTGCTCGAGTGGACGCAAGACACGCTTGGGTCGCCTTACCTTTCCGGTGGCGGCATCCCTGCTGAAGCGTTGCAAGTCGGTGGACAGGTGCGCGAGCACATCGAGAGTCAGCACATCGAGTTTTGGGAGCTCATGACGCCCGACAAGATGGACGACGTTTAACCGCTTCGATCTTCGACAACACTTCCCACTTCGAGGACTCCGATGCGCCATAAGTGGGTAAATCTCCTCCTTCTAACGCTAGTCGCGGGCGAACTGGTCGCTGGCGCATTCGGCCTAATGAGCGGGAATCTCCGCAACGAAATCGTATTGCAGATTCACAGCATTCTCGGCTACAGCATCATCGCCGTCCTCGCTTGGAAGGTTCTCCTGGCGCTTAGGTCGTTGAAGCGGCCGGCGCGCGGCAGACCCCGAAACGTGGCGGTGTTGCTAGCTGGGCTGGTGCTGATCGCGCTCAGCATCGGAGTCGTGTGGAGTGTCGGAGGATTCTGGGCCGTCGAAGGCGTGACCGGGATGAGTCTGCACATCTACGCAGGGGCAGCGATTCTTCCATTTATCGCATGGCACGCTTGGGCATATACCGCGCGCTTCCGTGTCGGATTCAGCACAGAAAGACGAGAGGTTTTGCGGTTCGGATCGGTGTTAGCCGCCGGCACAGCCGCGTGGTTCGTGAGTGAGAACCTCATTCGGGCGATTCCCACAGCGGGCTCGGAACGACGTTTCACTGGTTCGCACGAACGACGCTCTTACGAGGGTAACCGCTTTCCTACGACGTCGTGGATTAACGATAAACCTGCCGAAATCGACGTTGCTAAGTGGCGGTTGAAGATAATCGACGTAGATGGGAAATCGACGACGCTTTCAATTCTCGATTTGGAGAATGGCGATGTCGGCTCAAGATACACCGATCTCGAAGCCACGCTCGATTGCACTGGCGGTTGGTTCTCCAAACAGATTTGGGGTGGAGTGGTTCTGGGTGACATCCTCGAAACCGCAGGTCTCAACACAGACGGGCGCAGTTGCATCGTCCACTCCGTAACTGGCTACACACGCCGATACTCATCATCGGAATTCGACAAGATATTGCTGGCTACCCGTGTAGGCGGGGAACATTTATGGCACGGTCATGGAGCTCCGTTGCGGTTGGTAGCTCCGGGTCGACGCGGCTACGACTGGGTCAAATGGGTTGATGAGATACGGTTGACCGACTCGCCGGCTTGGTTGCAGCCATGGTTGCCGTTGCAGTAGCGGTTTATCGCAAGTTGACGATCGCGACATTGGTTACCGGAGCGCGACTCAGTCGCGCATCAACGGTGATCAGTGGCAATTCATGCTTACGCGCGAGCGCGAGATAAAATGCGTCGTATGCGCTTACATTGTGCCGGTATCGCCACGCTTCCGCGACAAGTCCGGTATGAGAATGGCGTGTGATCGGCGCATTGATGAGACGTTGCACTGCCGCCGCCGCGTCTGATTCCGGCACTGTACCGGCCAATACGCCCCGCCGAAGTGTCGACAAAACCTCAGCATCGATCAATTGCGGTGCGATCAAATTGCGGTCGCGAATAGTGCCTGCAACAATTTCGCCGAGCATCGTCCTCAAAACGATCTCGACGAGAGCCGAAGCGTCAATCACGTATCCAATCATTCCAGTCCCGCATCGCGAAGCTCACGCGCTTCCCGGAGCAACTCCGAAGCATTGATTTTGAGATTCCTGCGCGGCAGTTTGTCCCAATCATCCCACCATGCTGCGGTCTCAAGTTCACGATCTAACGCATGACGCACCGTTGCACTGATGGTCGTATTGCGTTGCTTCGCCAATTGACGCAACCGCTCGTACATTTCGTCTGGCAGATTTTTTACTTGCAATGTAGCCATAGGCGACGATTCTATCATGCCTCAATCATGATGAGTTAATGATATGATCATGAACCATCGGGCTTTGGACTCTTGCCTCCATGCCAAGCTTCAGTACGTCAGCCCGTGGCCGAATGGGAAGAGAGTGTCCTCTTCAGAGTACCCAGGTGCATCTGAATCTTGGCGTAGGATCGCCGCCGCTGTTTCTGCGAGCGCAAACGGTAGCTTGCCGATTGGTGAGTGCTTACCGGTGAGGACGTCCATGAGCGTGGCGTCACTCGCACCGAACGTCGCGAGAATGGCCCCTGCACGGCGCAATCCACTCGCTTCATCGAGCACGAAGGGCTGCCGGAAGCGGATCGCCAATATCGTCCGTTCGGGTCCGATCTCGTCGATCACACCGTTGATGTCTTCCAACGTCGGTCGGATCACCCATGAATTCGACATTGCCATGTCGGAAAACGCGATCATATCCAGTTCTTCAGGATCTGGGACCGGCAGGAAACCGCCGCCGATCTTGCTGTTGTTTCCGACGACGACACGGATGATCGCGTAGTCGGTGCCGTTCGGTATCGCTGGGCGACTTTTGCCTTTCTCCGGGTCGTAGTTGCCGGACACTACATCGAAATCGTTCCATTCGGCCCCGCCAACCACATCGGTGTCCATGCCGATGACGTAGATTTTTCTGCCGATCCTCTCGACTTGAGGTTCGTCGGATACGTCGGAATGCAAACCGATGGCAGCGAAGGGATTGGGACGTGGCTTAGGAGTGGGCATCTCCATCGGTAGCGCGCGGTTCCGGTTTTGGAGGAGAACTATGGCCTTGCGTTGAGCTAAGTCAGCTTTTGTTTGAGTTATCCGATCACCGAGAACGTAACCCGCGCGGTTCGGGTCCACGAATGGGTTCTCGAACAGTCCGAGTTGGAACTGCTCTGTCAACAGGCTTGTAACTGCCTCATCGACGCGTTGCTCCGGAACCATCCCTGCGTCCACGATTTCCATCATTTGGGCGTTGTCGCTGAATCCCGATAGGACATCGACGCCGGCGTTGATAGCCATTGCGACGCGCTCGCCGACGCTCTTGTCTTCGACACCCCATGGCATCATCGTTGCGATGCCGGTGTCTGAGTTGACGTTGCCCGTGAAGCCGAGTTCGTCGCGCAGCAGATCGGTGACGATGCCTTTGGAGAACGACATCCCGACATCGTTCGGGAGGTATCGCTGACCGATTGGCACGCCGTAGTACGGCATGATCGACGAGACACCCGCTTGGATGGCGGCGATGAATGGTTTGAGGTGGTAATCGAAGTTGTCGGACGGGTATGTTTGGAACTTGCCGAAGGGGAAGTGAGGGTCTGCACCGCCCTCTTGCGGGCCGCCTCCGGGAAAATGCTTCATCGTGATCGCAACGCTCCGATGGTCGAGGGTTGGTCCTTGAATGTTTTTGACAAGGACCGTAGCTATTTCGCTGGCGAGGTCGGCGTCTTGGGTGAAGGTCTCTGTTATACGAAACCATCTTGGCTCGGTGGAAAGGTCTAGGCAATATCCGTACATGCCTCTGATGCCGACCGCGACCCACTCTTTCGCAACCGCTCGGGCGAACTCGCCTATCAGTTCCAGATCACGAGTCGCTGCTAACCCTGCCTCTTTTGGCCATGCTGAGAATGAGCCGACGGACGCGTCTAATCCGCCCATTCCGCCCTCCTCGAAGTGGTTTCGAGGATTCGACTTGAAGAGTGCCGGGACGCCGAGCCGGGACGATTCGCACAGCTCCTGCACTGCGTTGGTGAACTGCGCGGTTTCGTACGGGGTAATTTGTGTACCGAAGAATGGATTGCCGGCGTCAGTGGAAGGCGTGTTGGTGACCGTATTTCTGAAAATGAAGCGTCTCATCTTCTCGCGCAAAACCAATTGCCCCGCCAACTCAGGCACCTGCCCGCCCACATCAGCGTTCAGCTGATCAATCATGAGCATCCCGGTCTTCTCCTCGCGAGTCATCTGGGACAGCAGGTCAGAGACTCGTGCGCTGATGGGTTGCCGCCAGTCTTCGTACGTATCTATTCGGCCGTTGTTGTTGAGGTCTTTAAATGGAAGTCCGTCGTCGTAGAGAAGATCAACGGACCTTGCTTCTACGGATGGTCGAAGATCGTTTGATGTGTTGGTCATATCTTTTCGTTTCTAGCTTCGTCGTTCTGAACTACGCGCCGCTCAAATCCGCGGGAATTCGGGCGCGTTAAACCGTCCTCAAGGGTGGCGGCATACGAGTTGGTAGGGGCGGTTCGCGAACCGCCCCTACAGGTGCGACACGGAGAATTTTACGCATCCATCATCTGGATGCATACCGGGCCCGGAATCGAGATCATGTGACCGGTGTGGCTCAACTTGCCGGTGTCGGCGTTCCGACGGAACGAGTGAATCGTGCCTGAGTCTTGGTTTTCGGCGAGTACCCATGTGCCGGTCGGGTCGATCGCGAAGTTACGTGGCGTGTTGCCGCGGGTCGACTCGTTGGCTATGTAGAAGAGCATGCGAGCGTGCGGGTTCCATCCGTATATGGCCAATGTGTCATGCCCGCGGTTCGAACCGTAAACGTGTTTACCATCCGGAGAGACGTGAATGTCTGCCGTGCTGTTGCCATCTGCGTAGACCACGTCCGAGCGGACCGTGCCGACCCAATGCGTCTCTGTCAATCCGCCGGTTTCAGCATCGACGTCGTAGGCGCTGATCGTTAAACCTATTTCGTTGATGGCGAACGCTGCCGTTCCGTCGGGATGGAACGCAAAGTGCCGAGGGCCACCGCCTGATGGTGAATCGACCGACGCATCTTCATTGAGAACCAACTTTCCGCCGTTGTGGTCGATGTCGTAAACCAACACTTTGTCCAACCCTAGGTCACAGACGATTAGCTGGTTGTTCCCGGGCGCGACCGTGACTGAGTGCGCGTGCGGCTCGTTCTGGCGACTTGGCTCCACGTTGCTGCCACCGACGTGCTGGTGGAAATCGCGGGCTTCATTTAGGCTTCCATCGCTGTTGATCTCGAACATTGCGACGCTACCACCGGCGTAATTCGCGACAAACAGGTACTTGCCATTTGCTTCTACAACCAGATGGCAAGGGCCGGTTCCCTTCGTCGACTCCCTATTGATCAACGACAGCTTTCCGTTGTCTCCGATTGAGTAGGCATGCACCCCGCCGGCGTCATCTCCGTCGAAATCGTTTACTTCAGCAACCGAATAGAGATACTTTCCGTTCGGGTGGATCGTGACGAACGACGGATTCGGCCCACTGTCCGTAGCAACGGACAACTCTGTGAGGCGACCAGTAGCGCCATCAAGCCGACAAGTGTAAATGCCTCTGGCTCCCAGATTGGTGTACGTTCCGACGAAGATTAACTGGTCTTTAGGGTGTCCCATATTTTGCGATCCGCCTTTCGGATTTGCCTCGGTGGTTGATGAATGTTCTGCGCTGAAATGATATGCCACGTTAGATGTTGAAGTCCTGCTGATACATTAGAAATCAGATTGAACATCAACGAACCGCCGTTGACGAAACCACAAAACCAACCTATGCGACAAGCACCATTCAACTCCGTCAATCGTTTCGAAGTCGAAGGGCGAGAATATTCCTACTACGATCTGGGCGCCCTCGATGAGGCTGGACTGTGCAATGTTTCGAACTTGCCGTTCTCGATAAGGGTGTTGCTTGAGAACGCTTTGCGGAACGCCCACACGGGGCTGGCCAGCGATGACGATGTGCGGCTTGTAGCGTCTTGGACGCCGGAACAGACGCCGCCGAAAGAGTTTCCGTACATGCCGGGGCGCGTTACGCTACAGGACTTTACGGGTGTCCCCGTGGTTGTCGACCTCGCGGCGATGCGCGACGCCGTTGCGGACAAGGGCGGCGATCCGGGCATTATCAACCCAGTGGTCCACTCGGACCTCGTGATCGACCACTCCGTGCAGGTCGACTTCTTCAACTCAACAGGCGCATTGGCGCGCAACATCGATCTCGAGTTCGAGCGAAACGTTGAACGCTACAAGCTACTCAAGTGGTCACAGACCGCGTTCAACAATATGCTCGTAGTTCCACCTGGAACGGGCATCGTGCACCAAGTAAACCTCGAGTTCTTGGCTTCGACGGTCCTCACATCCGAAGTCGACGGTAAGATTGTCGCCTACCCCGACACCTGCGTTGGTACCGACTCGCACACCACGATGATCAACGGGCTGGGCGTGCTTGGTTGGGGTGTTGGCGGCATCGAAGCAGAGGCGGTGATGCTCGGTCAGCCCTACTACATGCTTGTCCCCGAAGTCGTGGGCGTCAAGCTGAGCGGCAGATTGGGCGAAGGCGCGACGGCGACCGACCTGGTGCTGGCGATCACCGAGATGCTGCGAAACGTCGGTGTCGTCGAGCGCTTCGTTGAGTTTTACGGCCCTGGTCTCGCAACCCTCCCGGTGGCCGACCGTGCCACGATCGGCAACATGGCGCCCGAATATGGCGCAACATGCGGCTTCTTCCCTATCGATGACCAGACGCTAAGTTACCTGCGTCGAACCGGTCGGTCTGACGAAACCGTCGCCCTCGTCGAGGCATACGCCAAGGCGAACTATCTCACGCCAACCGTCAACGACGATCCCCAGTACACAATCGCTCTCGAATTCGATCTTGGTGACGTTGAACCGAGTATGGCAGGCCCGAAACGCCCGCAAGATCGTGTGCTATTGAGTGACGTGTCGTCTAACTTTCGTGACGCCTTCCCGGATGCTTCATCCAATGGGGCCGATGTGACCGATGGCTCGGTCGTCATCGCCGCCATAACCAGTTGTACCAACACGTCTAATCCATCCGTAATGCTTGGAGCGGGTCTACTCGCTCGCAACGCGGTCGAACGTGGTCTAGAGCGCAAGTGGTGGGTCAAGACCAGCTTGGCACCCGGATCGAAAGTCGTTTCCGACTACCTCGATCGCGCAGGGTTGACCGATTCCCTCGAATCGCTGGGTTTCCAAACCGTCGGTTACGGATGCACAACATGTATCGGCAACTCGGGTCCCCTGCCACAGGAAGTAGCTGACGCAGTAACTGATCATGACCTGGCCGCGGTCGCGGTATTGAGCGGAAACCGCAACTTCGAAGGCCGCGTTCACGCGCAGGTCAAGGCAAACTACCTCGCGTCACCGATGCTCGTTGTCGCCTATGCACTCACCGGTCGTATCGACGTAGACCTAACCAGCGACCCGTTGGGCATCGACGAAGCCGGCAACGACGTCTACCTTTCCGACATCTGGCCAAGCCAGAATGAGATAGCCCAAACCGTCGCCAGCGCGGTTGGCGTCGACCAATTCAACAACCGATATGGCGCGGTTTATGAAGGTCCAGACCAGTGGCAGGAACTCGAAGCTGCGGTTGGGCAACTCTTCCAGTGGGATCCTGGCAGTACTTACATCCAACCGCCTCCGTATTTCGACGGATTCGAACTCGAGCCTGAAGCCCGTGACGAGATTTCGGGCGCGCGAGTATTGGTCAGTGTTGGCGACTCGGTTACTACCGACCACATCTCCCCTGCGGGCAGCATCCCGCCCAGCGCGCCCTCCGGACAGCACCTCATATCGAGCGACGTTCCTCGACGAGCGTTCAACTCCTACGGTTCGCGCCGAGGCAACCACAACGTGATGATGCGCGGCACATTCGGAAACATCCGTCTCCGCAACAATCTGACACCGGATTACGAAGGCGACTGGACGGTCCACTACCCGACTGGCGAGACCATGCGCATCTTCAACGCAGCCGAGCGCTATCGTTCCGAGGGCGTGCCGTTAATCGTCATCGCAGGAAAAGAGTACGGTACCGGCAGTTCGCGCGACTGGGCAGCCAAAGGTCCAATGCTGCTTGGCGTCAGGGCGGTCATCGCCGAAAGCTTCGAGCGCATCCACCGCGCCAATCTGATCGGCATGGGTGTTGTTCCGCTACAGTTCGTTGATGGGCAGAACGCGCAGTCACTAGGTTTAACCGGAAAAGAGCAATATTCGATCAACGGCATCGGCGGATCTGTCGAACCGGGTGCGACCTTGACAGTAACGGTGACCTCCGATGCTGGTTCATTAAAGAAGTTCGACGTGCTGTGCAGGGTGGACACGGGGATCGAAGCCGAGTACTACGAGCACGGGGGACTCTTGCCCTACGTGTTAAGGCAGATGATCGCTCAGAACTGATTCCTACCCCTTAATGCCCGAGGTGGAACTACAGGGGTTAGGACAGGAGGTAACTTCGTGGACGAATATAACATGTGGCGAACAGTGACTAGCCAGAACCCGGTGCACAAAGGGACACTTGCGCCGGTGGCAATGACGGATTACAAAATTGCCACGTTCGATGTCATCAAAGACAAAGATCGCATTTGCGATTGGTTAATCGTTGCAACGCCGCCGTTAGACAAACTACCGAGCTACATGGCTGAAATTCAGATTGTGAATTCACGTGTTGGTGTCGTATACGCTGTACGCGTCGTTCGTTGCGATGGCTACTACAAAGAAGTGAACCGTTTCGCAATTGAGGCCTATCGTCATCCCGCGACGGTGCTAGGAAACGTCGTGAACGCTCTGGCCGAGGAGATCGAAGTCGACGTAGGTGCGACTGAACCTGCCGACGCCGGATCAGCTGTCATGCGGTTTAGCGCATTCATCGCTGAAACTACAAAAGCGGTGTCAGAGTAGAATCGCGGTAACAACCAAAAACACCCCGAGTGACGCTTGCGACGGCACACCAAGGCTAGTCGATAAAAGACACTTCGATGGCCTGTTGTGTGTCATCTCCTCGTCGCAAAGCGTCCGTCCATGTGGAAATCAGCCGAGTCACAGGCGATCCTCACCCTCCCGCGTGCGTCACACTAGCACACGTCAAAATGATCAGAGTTAAACAACATCGATTCTTAAATGAACGCCAGACCCAAACGGAAATCAGCAAAGACGGTGTTCGCGTTGTTGCCGAGAGAGTTTGACGAGGGCGCGGGCAATAACGTGGCTGATAATTTCGTGTTCGATGTGTGCGCCGAGATGGTTTGGAGCCACCCGCGTTGGCAACCTCAATTGTGAGTTTCGCGTAGCGTCGCTATCTACTCGAAACCGGGTGCGCGTGTTAGATTCCGGGTACTGGTTGGTTTAGTCACAAACGGGTGCGGGCCGCGACTAAAAGGACGATCACACCATGACGCTAAAGCACGAATCGCTTTCTCGAATTGATCAAGTTACAGAATTTCAGGTGGTCGTGACTCGAGACGAAGACGGTGTTTTTGTAGCTTCGTGCCCGTCACTACCGGGTTGTCACACCCAAGGCGACACTGTCGAGGAAGCATTAGCGAACATCCAAGAAGGCATCGCCCTGTTTATCGAGGTGCTGAACGATGATGAAACGGGTGATTTTTCCGTTGCGGACAGTTGGTTCGCGAACGTTTCTGTGACGCATTAGAAAGCCGCGCTTACCGAATGTATCTCGAAGAGAATTTGTTTCGGCGATGCGCAAAATCGGATATAGCGTTTCGCGGCAGCACATTTGCGAACTTTTTTTGCCGCTAGATCTGGCCAGCGTTCCGTGCCAGAATGACCTACGCGAGAACCGCGTCGTCCGGCATTTGACTGGAGACAGAATGCCCACCTTTGGTGGCGTCTCATTGGGGATCTCCGACGCCGATCTCGCGTCGCAGGCACTCACGGAGGTCCGCGTGCGCGAACTCGAAACCCGCATCCAGTAGCTTTTCAGGTATCACCAGTGCGCTGTTGATTGCCAATTCTTGGACGTAGTTGCCGATCACCAGCCGTGCGATGACCGCCGGCATCCAGCCGAAACTGGGTTTACCGAGCGCGTCGCCTATGGCCCGGCTCAATTCGGAGTTCCTGACGACTCCGGGGGATGCCACGTTTACCGGACCGTCGAGCGAATCGTTCTCGGCGATGAACAACAACGCGGAGATCGCATCATCGATTTGAACCCACGGCGTCCACTGCCGACCACTACCCAATCTTCCGCCTAGCCCTGTCCTAAACGGTTTCGCTAGAACTGGCAACGGGCCTCCGTCGCCACCCATTACGATCCCAAATCGAGCGGTGACGGTTCGAACGCCGAACTCCGACGCGTTCGCCGTCGCCTCTTCCCAAGGCACGGCGATGTCGGCCAAAATGCCTTGGCCAAGCTCGCTGGCTTCGGTCAGCTGTTGATCACCGCGATCGCCGTATACCGCAACGCCCGACGCGGTGATCAGCACATCAGGAGGTTCGTTCATGCGTCGGCAGATTTCCACAAGCGTGTTCGTGGACACGATCCTGCTACCGGAAATGACGTTGAGATAGCTTTTCGTCCACCGTTTCGCGACCGTAGCACCCGATAAGTTGAAGACGGCGGCGATGTTGCCTAGCGCGTCTGCATCAACCGAGTCGGGATCGGACGGGTTCCATCGCACCTCGTCGACGTCCGCCTCGGGATTTGCTTCGCGGCGGACGAGGTGCACGACCTCATCACCGCGATCGAGCAACTGTTTCGTTAGCGCCTGCCCGATGTAACCACTCGCACCGGAAATGAGAGTCCTCATACTCTCATCATAAAGCCGCTCCGCCATCAACCGTGATCATCGAGCCGGTAATCCCGCTGGCTTCGTCCGAAGCTGCGAACAGAAAAGCGTTAGCCAGGTCTTCCGGCATCATCATCCGACCCATTGGCGTGCCTGATACCCGTTTGTTGTAGTTGTCAGGGTTGTCGATGCTCGTCGATTCGTCGTTTGGACTGTGCGGATTGTTGCCTCGAATGAACGGCGTATCGACGTGCCCTGGAGAGATGATCACCGACCTGATGTTGTCCTTCGCGTAACTCCCAGCGGCGGACCTGTTCAGACCAACCATACCCATCTTCTGCGCCGCGTATCCGGGCGAACCACCTCCCGGCCGGATCGATGCCAACGAACCTATATTTAGGATCGATCCACCGCCGGCGCGCCGCATCGACGGCACAACCGCTTTGATGCCTAGAAACGCCCCGGTCAAACCCGTCTCCATGATGATGTTCCACATCTCGAGCGACTGATCATCGAAGCTGACTCTGAAGTTCGCGCCTGCGTTATTGCACAAAGTGGTGACCGGTCCGAACTCGTCCTCGGTCGCACTTATGCATTCGGCCCAACGAGCTTCATCCCGAACATCCAGTTCAAAAGCAATCGCCCTTCCGCCACTCTCGCCGATTTCGTTGCGAACCGCTTCAGCAGCCGCCATATTGAAGTCGGCGACGCACACCGCTGCACCATGCTCGGCGAACAATCGGCACTGTGCACCACCCATCGCACCTCCTCCCCCTGTTACGATGGCGACCTTGCCCGTTAGTCGTGGTCCTAGATTGGCTGTTGACATGTCCCGTGTCCCCGAAAATCGTGTGTTTCGGTTGGAAATGGTACACGCATCAAACCCGCAACGACGGCGTGTGGAAACCTCATTCGACGCCCGTTTCGACACACAACGAACATATCGGTTTCACACCGTAGGTGCCAGCGTAATCAATCCTGTCAACGCGCCTTGTGGGTCGTAAATCCAAGCCATGCCGGCACATCCCAAGGCGGGTCGGGTAGGTCGGCGCCGTGCTGCACCGCAATCTCAACCGTCGCGTCGACGTCGTTGACGTTGAAATACGTCACCCACATCGGACCCGGGTAACGAGCCGAATTGGGGTCGAGACCACTCAACCCGCTGGTACTCATTACCGGACCGTCGTCTGTGAACACTAGTGAGTTGACAGATCCGTCGCCCATCTCCATCGGTTCGGTCTTGACTCGCAACAGCGCGCGGAAGAAAGCGCTCGCTGCACCGGCATCAGTGATCATGTACTCGCACCACTGCATCGAGCCGTGTTCATGCTTTATCGTCGGCCCAGTTTGGATCGCTTGCCAGACATTGGCCGTGCCGCCAGTCGGATCAGCTATCGAAGCACTAATCCCGTAGTTTCCGACTTTCGAAGGTACGTCGTCGACCATCGCCATCGAATAGGTGGCGATTCCCATCTCTCCCGATTGTTCGTCGATGTAACTCCAAACGAACAGCCCCGAATAGAACTCTCTGGACGCGGCGAGGTCGGTCGTCGCAAGATCGACCCAACATGGGACCCCGTGTTCGTATTTGTCTAGCAACGTCATCTATTAATCCGTTCGGAGCGACGAACAACCAACGAGATCCGCGCCCATATGGTAGACCAATTTACCCATTAGACTTGTCATGCAATTCGTGCGTTATCGGTTCGGATTCGTCCACGTGCCTCAACATGATTTCTTCCACGAGACGTCTGCTGTGGTCGCTGGTAGGCAACGCGTACAGGACGAGCTTGAACGAATCCGAATCGCTCAAACCCCATCCGAGCACGCGGCATCTTTTCGCGATCAACTCGCCTATCTCGTACGCTGTATTGTCCACATGATGCTCTAGCCCACCATCATCACGATCTTCGAGCTCTTTGTAGGCAGATAACGAATTCAATGTCGCCATTGCTATGGCACCCCAACTGATCTCGATAACATCTTCTTCCCAGCACGTTGGAATTAAGTCATACAGACGCCACCTTGCCTTTATCGGGTCCATCACGTTTGCAATTTCAAATCATCCCGTCGGCAATTGGCGGACACCGAACACAGCGCCCTGTGGACCAATCAGCGCTGCGAATGTGCCCACCATCGGTAATACCTCAGGACCGAACATGACGTGAGCGCCCATCGACTTCGCCTTTTCGACGACCTCACGGGCATCATCGACCCAGAAGTAGACCTCCCAATGCGGAGGGACGTTCATATCGATCAGGTGTTGCGGTGAAACCATGATGCCAGCAACCGGTTCACCATCGACGGTGAACATATGGTAGTTTTCACCTTCAGGTGTGGGCATAGTTTCTTTGTCCATCCCGACGTCGAGGAGCGCGGAGTAGAACGCGCTTGCACCCTGCTGATCCGTCGTCAGTAACTCGGTCCACGTTAGAGCTCCGTGCTGATCTCTTACTTCACAACCGATGTGTGCCTTGGCCTGCCAGAACTGGATGACCGCACCGGTTGGATCCTGAACGATGCACATCCGACCCGCGTCCAACACGTCGAACGGCTCCATCACCAGCGTAGCGCCCAACTCCGGGGCTTTAGCGGCGATAGCTTCAACGTCGTCGACAGTGATGTAAACCTTCCAATACGGCGGAAGTCCCATCTCTGTTTCTTCTTTTTGCTGGGTGTACATTGCGCCGGCAGCCGATCCATCGATCTGAGCCATTGAGTAGACCTGTCCCTCACCCATCGGGTTGTCTTGATAATCCCAACCAAAGAGCGCGGCATAGAACGCCTTCGCGACGTCCACATCGGTTGTGGACAGATCGATCCAAGACGGCGTCCCCTGCTTGTAACTCTGAATTTTCACTTGGTGGTTCCTTTCGCGGTTCGACTACCCGGTTGGCGGCGACTGCACGCCGAACTGTGCTCCTTGCGGGTCCTGCATGTAGCCGATCGTTCCCATCGGGCCCAAATCGGCCGGGCCCATGTAAACCTGCCCGCCATTCGCCGTAGTCGCATCGCATACTGCCTTCGCGTCATCGACTCTGAAGTAGACCTCCCAATGGGACGGAACTCCCATGTCCACTAATTGCTGCGGCATATTCATGATGCTCGCCACTGGTTCACCACTCACCACCAACTGGTGGACAGTACTGCCGTCCGGTGATGGCATCGCGTCCCTCGCAACTTCGATATCGAGCAACTCCGAGTAGAAAGAAGCGGTCGCGTCCTTGTCGGTAGTCATCAGCAGAGTCCACGTCAACGCCCCATGCTCGTCACGGACTTCCGATCCGATGTGTTGGTTGGGTTGCCAAAACATGACTACAGCACCCACCGAGTCCTGGACAACGATCATGCGTCCGGCATCGAACACATCCATCGGACCCATGAGCAATGTTCCGCCCAATGCTGGCACGCGTTCGCCGACCGCGTCCACATCATCTACCGTGATGTAGACGTTCCAATGCGAAGGAATCCCTTGTTGGGTTTCTTCTGGCTGCTGGGTGGCGATGCCGCCAGCGGGGGACCCGCCGATCTGGGCCATGGAATAGAACTGCCCATTACCCATATCGTTGTCTTCGTATTCCCACCCGAACAACGAGGCGTAGAAATCCTTCGCGGCTGCTTGATCGGAGGTCGATAAATCGACCCACGACGGTGTTCCCTGAGCGTAACTTTCAACTTTCGGCATGTGTTTTTGGCCTTTCTCGCCTAAATGTTTGCTGTTGCTTTGGACGCGTCGAATTGGAGTTCGAAGCATCTCGACACCTAATTGTGGTTATTCCATCTCCCGCAACGACATGATGCTGAACGTCGAACCCAAAGAGTCGTTGACCACCGAAAACTTGCCCGGCGGTATCTCCGTGGGCGGTACGCACACCTCACCACCGAGCTCGGCCACCTTCGCCGCCGACGCATCACAATCCTCGACCCGGAAGTAAACCATGAAGTGCGATGCCATGTCACCCCAACTCTCGTCCATCTCCAACATCCCTCCGCGGTCCGGCTCGACACCGTCAACTTTCAACCAGAAATACTGGTACTCCACTTCACCCTCGGCGTCTTCATCTCCAGTCGGAGGACGCGACAAATCCACCCGCTGATACCGTGCGCCTAACACATGACCAACAAATTCGTTGGTGCCTTTCACATTCCGCGAGTAGTACTCCGTCCAACAAACCGCACCCATATCGCCAAAAGCCTCGTTCTCGACACCTTTATCGCCGCTCCACACGACGAACGGCGCACCCTCCGGCGTCAGTAGCAGCGACTTGAACCCACCACCTGCCGGATCCTCGCACGCTGGCATCAACACCGTCCCGCCCTTCTCAACCGCCCGATTCGTCGCCGCCTCAGCATCATCGACCCAATAAGTGTTCACCCACATCGTCGGCCCCTCGGCCTTCGGCATGCCGGGACTATCGGTATACACACCGCCGACCGTCTTCCCATCCACCATTGCAATCGAGAACACGCCTTGCGGGCTTGACATCAGATCGTGCCACTCCCAACCTAGCAATCCCGTGTAGAACTTTTTGGTCGCATCGACATCCTTGGACGCCAGATCCCACCAAACCGGCGTGCCTTGTATCGGCAATGACAAACTACTCACTTAATTCTCCTGACTTGGTTTGCGTCGAGACGTAACAAGGTCTCGATCAACTTGAAAAGGTTAACCGAAATGATTATCTATCTTTAAACCCAGAATCTCAAAATTAAAATGGCGAAAGCGGCCAACGACTGTTAACGAGCAGGCTGCCACAGACTGAAGCGCACACCTTGCGGATCGATTAGCGGCCCTAGTGAACCGTGTGGGACGTCGATTACGCCGAAAACCAACTCAGCACCAAGCGACTGCGCCTTTGCCACTGACGAGTGAATATCTTCGACCATGAAATACGTCGCCCAACTCGCTGACATCGACTCGTCTGGCAACTGAACGAAGGCACAAGGCATCTGTTCGCCGCTGATGGAAAGCATCGTCAGAGTGAATTCCGCACCCGAACCATCATTGGCAGGGACGGTGATCTCCTCGAAACCCGCACCAAAAACCTCCGAGTAAAACTCCTTCGCCGCGACCAAATCACGCGTGTGATACTCCACCCAACACACCGCGCCCGGCTCACCGAATACATCCGCACCGTAACCCATCAAGCTCTGCCACAGACCAAAGACTGCCCCTTCGGGCGTCGCCACCCTAGCAGTGACACCCCAACCGTCGGCGTTGTTCGGACCTGAGATGACGCTACCATCGTTGGCCTCGATTCGCTTAGCCGTGTCCTCCGCATCCTTCACGTTCACGCGGTTGATCCAAACGCCTCCAGCGCCGTCCGACGCGTTGTCCGCGAACATCCCTGCGATGTTCGCGTCGCCCTTGATCGCCATGTGGTAAGTGTTACCACCGGACATGCCGACATCGGCCCATTCCCAGCCGAACAAGCCGGTGTAGAACTCTTTCGCGCCTTGCGGATCAGGCGTTGCCAAGTCGAACCAAATTGGTTTGCCTTGGAGTTGGGGGATACGGGGGGTGGGCATGTCAATATCGGTGTTGTCCATTTTTGATGCGATGCCATCGACCCGATGGTATTTTCGCGGATATTAAGATCATCGGCGCCCAAAGTTACTCACCAACTAGGTGGTTTACTTATCCAACGGCCCGAAGCGTCTTGAATTTTTGGTGGAAGTTGGTTTGCGCGCAGATGTTTTGTTTCGATCTCCAACACATCGGTGGCCGCGCCACGTAGTTCCCGATGCGTACTTTGGACCAACACCGGGTTAACCACCGTCACCCGTAATCCCGGTTCATCACGGATTCGTTGAATTGGGGTGACTAGGTCGGAATCGTTTGACACCACCACCGCATGAGTGAAATTCCCGTAGAACGCATCGAAAATCATCGCCGTTGCGATATTCACATCGGTCTTTTTCTCTTCCCACGAATTGCCGCGTCGTTGATATGTGCCATAGACCGCTTGGACGCTAGGTATCGCGGATACGGCGCGCAAGTAGAAGTCTTGTCTTTGCCGACGTCTTCCGTTGCCTCCCAAAGTCCTCAATCGCGCCGTGAAGTAGTAGACATCGTTTACGTCATCGTGCGGGAACAAACCCTCCGCCAACCGTCGGATATCCAACCACTTGTATGCGGTTCCCTTCAATGCTCCGTAATACAAGTTGAAGCCGTCAATGTAAACGTTCGTTGACACGACTGATGATTAAAAAAAGCGACCGCCGCTTTCGCGGCGGTCTTAACCCCATCACCGAAGATCAGGGGGAGTTACTCCCATGTTAGCACAAATCCTCAATTGTTTTTTGGGGATTGACGTGTGGACGTTCGTAATCATATTTGGTGACGATAATAAGCGACCGCCGCTTTCGCGGCGGTCTTAACCCCATCACCGAAGATCAGGGGGTGGTAGCCTTATGTTAGCACGAATCATCCAATTACGGTAAACAACACCAGCTTCTTTTTGGACCGGTCCGCCGGAGCCACTGCATTGCTACCTATTCAACCCCCTCATCATCCCCCGCAGATACTCGATCTGCCCTAGATGTTCTGCTTCTTCGCAGAGTAGATGGCCGAGCACCCACGCGTAGGTGATCGGATCGTAGCGCGGATGGGGGAGTTCTTTTGCGAGGTCTTCTTCCTTCATTTCGTCAGCAAAGTAGTCCGAAGTCCCTTGGCGAACCGCTCCGTAGTATTCCATCACTATCGGGACGTTGAATGGCGGGATGGCGCGTATCTTCTCTGCGGTTTGGCCGTATCCGTTATCGGGGATTTCTACGCCGACGCGCTGGGGCCAACCGTCGCGGTCCCAGATCGATTCCGTCTCACGCAACCTCGTGTTGATCCAGTTGTCTTCGACCCGCGCCATATGCCACACCATCCAATCGATGGTGTTTGACTCGAGTGCGGGACGCCAATGAAGTTCGTCTTCTGAGAGGCCGTCGAGGGCTTTCTTCAACTTGTCGAACGCCTCGTTCAGACCTGAGTCGATTGCTTGTAGGAACGGTTGCATACCAAACTCCGTTACGTAGTTTCCGAGTTGCAACCCCGATTGTAACCACCGATCGAGGACGCCAGTAGGCTACTTGTTGATGCCCCGCATCATTCCCCGCAGGTATTCGATCTGGCCCAGATGCTCCGCCTCTTCGCACAACAGTCGCCCCAGAATTTGAGCGCCAGTCCAACCACGAAAGTTCGTGTGCTCGATGACTCTGGACAAATCTTTTTCCTGCATGACCTGCAGGAAGTAGTGAGACGTTTGGCTTCGGACCGATCGATAGTACTCCATGACCTTCGGGACGTTTATCGGGCCCATGGCACGGATCTCACCCATTGTCATGCCGGCTCCAGCGCCGGAGTATGAGATTCCTAACTGCTCTCCCCAACCGTCGCGTTCCCATATCTGGTCATGGTGCTGCATGACGACATTCACCAAGTTATCTTCGACGCGGGCCATGTGCCAGACCATCCAGTCGATGGAGTTGGAGGCCAGTGTGGGGTGCCAACGCAGTTCGTCGTCAGTGAGGCCGTCCAAAGCTCGGTTCAGCTTCTCGAAACACTCGTTTACCCCGCTATCGATGGCGTTTAAGAATGGCTGCATGTAACTAACTTTGCTCACCCATCCAACCCGCGCATGATGCCGCGGATGTACGCGATCTGACCGAGATGTTGAGCTTCTTCGACTAGGATGTGGCCGAGGACCCACGCGCCGCTGACGGCGATCTGGCGGCGGGGGTGATAGAACTCTTTGTCGAGATCTTCGATCGGCATTACATCGAGATACGCCAGCGTCACTTTTCGGGCCTCTCGATAGTAGTCCATCATCTCGTTGATGTCGATCTTCGGCATCGCGCGCATCTTCTCGGCGGTGTCTTCTCGGCCGTAGTCGTCCGGGTCCATGCCGAAGCGTTTGTGCCAGCCATCTTTGACCCAGATGTCGTCGTCTTGCCGGAGAACGAGATTAACCCAACGGTCTTCGACGCGGGCCATGTGCCAAACGATCCACTCGATGAAATTCGCGTGAATCGCCGGTTGATAACGCAGTTCGTCCTCGCTCAGGCCATCCAGCGCCTTGTCGAGTCCCTCCATGTATTCGATCAATCCGCTCCGAACCGCATCTCTGAAATCAGCCATCGTTTATCTCCTAACCCCCTTTAATTCCCCCTTGGGCATCAAGGGGGAGGGTTTCTCTATCCAACACTTTGTTTGGTAACCGCTTCAATCATCGCTTGGATGTAACCGTTGGCAAACGCCCGGCCGCGGTGTCCCCACGGCGTATCTTCGAACGTCTGCGGCACGTGGTCGTCGATGAAGAACGAGTCGTAGCCGACCTCGTGATAGATCTTCATCGCTTTGTACATGTCGACGTGGCCGGTGTTGATGAACTCTTCTCGGAACTTCGGGACCGGCTCGGAAACATTTCGGAAGTGAACGTAAAGAATCTTCTTTCGCTCCCCGAAATACCGGATCATGTCGTAAATTCCGCCGTTCGCCGCGTCCTCCATCTCCGAGAATGTTCCTTGGCAAAACTCGATCGCGTTGCAAGGCGAATCGACGATCTCGATGAGACGTTTGTAAGAGTCGAACGACCTGAACAACTGCGGGATACCGCCGAGTTTTTCCACTGGAGGGTCGCAGGGGTGAATGCCACACCGTACACCTGCTTCTTCTGCAACTGGCGTGATGATCCGTATCCACGCCTCGAGCCGCTCCCACATCTCCTCTTCAGTGTGCTCGCGCCCGTGGGTGTTTGGCATTTTGAGGGCTTCTTCGTAGTCGAACGCGGTCGCAAGCGCGCCGCCACGAATAAGCTCCGGTTCTGTGCGCCACACGTGCGACGGCATCCAGTTGTACCCGAAGATCGGAATGCCCGCGGCGCCGATGTTTCGCACAGTCTGGATCATGTTGTCGATCTGTCGTTCACGATCGGGACCGCCGAGCATGATGTCCACGTAAAAATGCGTCGGCACGTTCTCGAGCGCCATCAGCTTTAGCCCTTCGCTCTCCACCTGCAATCGCAACTTAACGAGGTCGTTGACCGCCCACTTTCCACCCGCGTCTGGCAACTGCGGCGTGTTTAGCAACACATCCTTGACGCCGTATTGGGCGGCGAACCGCAGATATTCTCTGCCCGGCGTATTGAACTGTCCAAATCCTGCTCGCATTTCGCATGCTCCTGTGGGTCCATCGGTCGGTAGCAAAATTGACTGATTGAACTCTATATCCAATCGGCGATGTGGCGCAATCAACCGTCGTTTATCGTTGAATGACACGCGAGGTCTTGGCATCGAATTGGCACGAGTTTTGGTGACGTACGGAACGAAACACGGCTCAACCGCCGAGATCGCCGCACGCATCGGCGAACGCTTCACTGCTGCCGGATTCGATACTGACGTCCTCCAAGCAAATCTCGGCATTGATGTCGCCAAATACGACGCCATGGTAGTCGGGTCCCCGATGTACGCCGCCCGTTGGCTGCCCGAACCCGCGTTGCTCCTGATCGCTAACCGAGAGCGGGTCAGCAACCTGCCAATCGCCCTTTTTAGCGTCGGGATGATCGACGTCAAACATGCGGGTAAGTTGCGTGAAGAGCACGACGGATGGGTCGAGAAAGCGTTCAACGAAGAGGACGTGCACCTCAACATCGTCTCGGCCGCAATGTTCAAAGGGTCGTATTCTCGAAGCAACCTGCCGATGTATCTGCGGATAATCGATGCGATCCTGCGCATCACGCCTACTGGCGATCACCGAGAATGGGACGAAATCGAAAGCTGGGGCGATGAGGCGGCGGCAACGCTTCGCAGCGCGCTCGAACCGGAGGCTTCCGACGTTGTCGAAGATCTCTGATGCTAATCGACATCCACACCCACATCCAGCAACACGACCCGTCGGAAGTCCCAGGGATGCTTCAACGCGCCCAGGAGGCCGGTGTCTCGACAGTCATCGCCGCAGGCACCACGATCGATGACTCTCGCAAGGCCACACAACTGGCTGAGACTTACCCGAACGTCTACGCGGGCGTGGGCATACATCCGTCAGAACTCGAAACGCCGATCTCAGCTGAAGACGTGGCAGCCCTCGACAATTTGGCGTCGCATGAACGCGTAGTCGTCATGAGTGAGACCGGCATCGACCACATGCCTCACAGTCCGGACCGTCGGTGGCAGGAAGAGGCTTTCGCGGCGCAGATCGAAGTCGCCAAACGACATCGATTGCCCGTGGTCTTCCACGTTCGAGAACACCTCGACGACCTGACAATTTTCGAGGCACGGAGCACTGCCCTATCTATCTTGGGCGAGCACGATGCCGGCCAACTCGGAGGCGCCGCGCACTATTTCCAAGGCGACTTCCAATATGCGCGCCGGATCCTTGATCTCGGTTTCAAAATCTCATTCGCCAAACCGTTGCTCAGGTCGTCGGAACTCCAAGATGTCGCCCGACGAGTTCCCCTAGACAGCATCGTGCTCGAAACCGATGCTTATCCGCAACCCTTCAAAAAGAATCGCGCCAAGTGGACCGAGCCCAAAGACGTGCGGCTAGTTGCCGAATGTTTGGTGGGGATCAGGGGCATAGACATAGACGCGCTTCGCAACCGCTCCGTATGACGCCGCGGCTCTTCGCCGGAGAGGTGAAACGCCCATGGTACCATCAGGAACCAACATCACCTGCGAATCCCCCGCAATCAGGAGGACGCGATGACATTAACCGAAACTTTCATTCCCTACAACCGCCAATCCGCTTACAATGCGCAGATCGCGGCATTGGATTGGGACATGGTTCCACAACCTGACGCTATGCAGCAAGAATTACCTTTGACTGATTTGGTCGCGACGATCCGGGACGCTCTGACGCAAAGGGAACCTAATCGAACGGTTTTCGTAAGTTCCAGCACCTTCCTCTGCTACGACCCGACCAACCTCAACCGTCGCTTGCAACCCGACCTTTACGTAGCGTTCGGCGTGGAAGAACCAGCGATCCGCGATCGAGACGCCGGCTATCTCCCTTGGGAAGTGGGCAAGCAACCTGACTTTGTCCTCGAATTGGCTTCGGTCAGCACCGCTCGAAACGACCTGACTCGAAAGCGCGATATCTACGCCATGATGGGCATCCCCGAATACTGGCGGTTCGATGCCACTGGCGGAGCATACTACGGCGACCCTCTCGTCGGCGAACAATTAGTTGACGGCGCATACGAGACGCTTCCCATAACCGAAGAACCCGACGGTCACCCGAAAGGTTACAGCCCCGTCCTCGGACTTACGCTAGCGTGGGTTGACGGTGTGTTCCGGATATTCAACCCTTCAGGCAACGAATACTCGAAAACGGTCCGTGAAAGTTTGACGGCCGCCGAACAACGTATACGGCAACTTGAGCAGGAACTTCATCGCCTGCGCTCAAGTCGTAACGGTGATTCCGTCTGATCTATTGAGACCAATCGACGATCCGCATAGCCCAATGCAACTCGACATCGCCCTCAAAGAATGGTCCGCAACCATCGCCGCGTTGGCGTCCGGCGACCAAATGTTTCTCCTGCGAAAAGGTGGCATCCGGGAGACTAATCGCCATTTCGAGATGGCGCACCAGCGTTTCCTGCTCTACCCTACTCACTTCCATGAAGCCGGTCAGATGCTGAAATCCAACTTCCAGCATTTCGTCGATGCCGACGCACACATACCCGGCGACACCGTCACGTTCAGCGCGTGGGCCGAGGTTGCGGAAGTCTTGAGCGTCAACGATGCCGGCCACTTGGAAGCGTTGTCGGATTTTCATGTTTGGACAGATGAATTCGTAGAAAAGCGCATCGCTTGGAAACCGCGACACGCTGCTGACTTGATCTTCCTCAAGACCTACAAACTGTCGGAGCCGGTTCGCATCGACATCGAACCGTATCACAAGGGCTGTAAATCTTGGGTCGACGTTGAACCGGGGATAGACATCGGTAACTCAGTGCCCGCGCTGCTGGATCCGGAATGGGAGAAGCGCGCACTAGAAATTAGACTCTTGCTTTCGGAGAAGCCAGCGAAACCCGTTCCGGCAGCATGAAGCATCGACAACTCAAATCAACTGACCTGACCCTTTCAGAGATTGGATTCGGCGTGTGGAGCGTCGCGACGACATGGTGGGGAGTGACAGATCGGGACTTGGGCGTTGGATTGCTCCGCAAGGCTCGTGAGCGTGGCATCACCTTTTTCGACACCGCGCCGGCCTACGGTGATGGGTATGGCGAGACTATCCTCGCGGACGCATTTAGTCGGGCCGAGTTAAACGACCTGGTCGTTGGCACGAAGTTTGGTTACGATCTGGATGCACCGAGAACTGGTCATCGCGAACGACCGCACGACTGGTCCCCTGAAGCGGTTTCGAAGCACTGCGACCAATCGTTGAATCGACTGAAGATCGACTGTATCGATCTGTTTCAGATGCACAACGCTCGCTTGGACGCGATCCGGCGCGACGATACTTTCGATGCGTTGGAACGCCTCAAGGCAGCGGGCAAGATTGGCCACTACGCGGTGGCGGTGGGTCCTGATCTCGGTTGGCAAGACGAAGGCATTGCTGCCGTTTCCGAACGCCGGGTCCCCGCACAGATTATCTACTCCATCTTGGAACAGGACCCGGCTCGCGCGATCTTGGATTCCGCGGCAGAGAACGATGTAGGGATATTCACCAGGGTCCCGCACGCTTCTGGGATGCTTGACGGAACTTACACAAAAGACACGGTGCTAGAAGACTCTCCGTTTGGCAGCACTGACCATCGTTCGCATCGAAGGCTGATATGGATGCGGTCTACGATCGGGAAATTAGCCAATATCGACTTCTTGATCAAGAACTACGAAGCCACGATTGGCCAGTTGGCGATTCGTTTCTGTTTGATGCCTGAGATCGTTGCCTCGTGTACCCCGACGATCACCAGTGCCGCGATGCTGGAGGAATACGTCGCAGCGTCGGAGATCGACGACATCTCTGATGCGGACATGTCCGAACTACGGCGCCTCCAAGCGAGCAACTTCGGGGTAGATGAAGAAGCGCTTGGGACGATGAAATCCAGCGTCTCCGAGACAGGTTTCGTTTTGATGGACGGCGTTACTGAAGCGGAGCCGCTCGCCGTATAGATAGCGAAGTCAGTTGTGGGCTTCGTCCGGGACCGCCACCTCTTCGGCTTCCGGGGATTCCGTGTCGTCATCCTCTACGAGACGATCCAACTCGCCTTCGATATAGTCGAAGTCGCGTTTCGAGACGATGTGCACCATACCGAAAAAAGCGAGGTTCCACATCTCTGGCGGCCACCGCTTGACATACTCTAATGTCGGACCGACCTGCAAACCGGAGACGGCCCGATCCTCGTCGCTGATCACATCTGGTTCTATGTGAACTCGGTTACGGAAACGCTCGCCTGTCGAGCTATGATTCCAAATCCGTGAACCGTCTTGAAAGCAACGGCTAGTTACCGTGGCGGTTGCGACAAAGTTGCGACCTTCCCGGATGTAGAACACCAATCGGTCACCGGGAACCATCTGAGTTGCCTTACGGGAGTTCGATGCGTCGATCCCCAGTAAATCGAAGCCGCGATCAGCAGTGATCGCGTAGTTCTCGCGGGTCGTGTTGATCATCCAACAGGTCATCTTCGATTCAAGATAATACGCTAGGAAAGAGAATGCTTCCAGAGACCGTTGATCCAACGAGGTGGAAATTGAACGAACCAAGTCGTGAAATAGAAGACCGAGTGTTGTCTTTCCTTGACAGCATAGGGGTCGATTACGAGATCGTAAACATCGATCCAGATTTCGCTGACACATTGAACTTCTGCGAAAAATACGGTTTCCCAATTGAAACTTCTGGCAACACGATCATCGTGGCAAGCAAACGTGGTGCAAAGAAACACTCCGCCTCGGTCGTACGCGCCGACAAACGACTCGACGTCAACCACAGGATTTGCGAGCTGATGGGAATCAAACGCGCCTCATTCGCCAAGGCGGAGGAGACCGTCGAGCTTACAGGCATGATGATTGGGGGTGTGACCTGCCTTGCATTACCTCCCAACATTCCGATCTACGTCGACGCTTCGCTGTTGGATCAGCCTTACGTCATCCTCGGTGGCGGTAGCCGGTCGACCAAAATCAAAGCCGATCCGAAGGTATTGGAGATGATCCCGAACGCGGCTATTCTCGACGACCTTACGCTCTAATCGGATCGCGGTTACTGAGACGATCCGTTAGAGATATCCTCTCGGCGATCTACCAACGCCCGCAGTCGACGGTTTTCTGCCTCCAACTGATCAATCCGGCGCAACGTCTCAAGCAATGTATCGATATACTCGCCGGCTTCGTGGTCGTATCCTCGAAACTCGCCGTTTATCCAACAGAGGCTAAGTTCCAGTAAAGGACTGTAACCTCGTATGACTCCGTCTTCGCGGGCCTCGATAGGGAACGGTGCGTAGCCACCATCGATCAATGTTCCCCCAGCCAATGGCACGCCGTAGTGATCGCCTCCGGTCGGGTCAAATCGCCAATATTCGGTTACACCGATTCTGGCGTAAAGATCCTGCTTAAAGTTCAGGTCATTCTTGGCCGTTGTTGGCGATCCCACCTCAAGAACGAAATCGGGCGGTTTACCGGCTTCCGATGGCAGGTAGACCCCTCGCTGCATGATGGCATCAGCGTCGACGCCGAAGGCCATGTAATAATCGGGTGCAACTCGCGCGTTCAAGTCATCAGGGTCGTAACAGATGAATGTATTTCCGTTTGTAAAAATCGACCCATCGTCCCTTCGCCCGTAAAGGTGAGCATCCAAAATTTGAAATGCGTCTCGAAAAACGGGGTACTGAAGCGTCATATCAGGCGGAGGCGGCGGTTCGGGATCCGCGATGACTAAGCTGTCATCGCGGCGATAAGGCCGAAATTTTGTGAATGCAGTCGTCATTGAATCGTCTTAACTCCCAAGAGCGAAACGTCGTGGATGAGATTTAACGGTTACAAAGCCATAGTATCACGACCTTCTGGAGAAACCTTCAGGACGCGTTGCCGCGCACTGATTGAGTCGTCATTCTTTGCGACCGAGCCGGCCTAATTCTCGGATCTGCGCTGGAACTTCGCACGAATGTAAATGGCCGCCGCGTTCATCGAGAGCAACATCACCAAAAGGATGATGATTGCCGCCGCGGCGATGTGTCGGAAATCGTCTTGTGGCTGCGATACCCAAGTGACGATCTGAAGTGGCAACACCGTGAAGCGGTCGGTCGGCGAAGTAGGCACGTAGGTGATGAACACGAGCGAGCTGACTACCAAGATCGGCGCCGTTTCCCCGATCGCGCGTGACATCGCGAGAATAATCCCGGACATCATGCCCGGTATCGCCTGTGGCAACACAACCATCTTCACGACCTGCCATCGGGTGGCACCCATGGCGTATGCCGCGTCGCGGTAGCTAGGCGGCACCGCGCGGATAGCTTCTTGCGAGACGATGATCACGATGGGCATAACGAGCAACGAAAGTGTCAACGCTCCAGCCAATAGGCTCCTCTGTCCATCGAAGAGATATTGGACGAAGATCGCGAGACCAAGAAGGCCGTAGACCACCGAAGGCACGCCGGCTAAGTTTGAGATGTTGAGTTGGATGAGGCGCGTGACCCGGTTTTTTGGTGCGAACTCTTCAAGGTAAACTGCGGTCGCGATGCCGACCGGCACTGTCATTAGTGCGGTGAGGATTATCACCCAGAAGGTTCCGGCAATTGGCGCGAGAACACCCGCTTGGTCAGGGTGTCGCGACGAGTAACTGCTCAAAAACTGCCAGTCGAGCCATCCGACACTTTCGACGAAGACCTCGATGAGCAACCAGGCGAGAACCAGAACTCCAACTACGACGGAGCTGAAGAACAGCGCGGTGAATACATTGTCCCTCACCAGTCGGTAGGTTTTGCGAGCGTTGCTTTGAGATTGAAGAGCCATATGTATCGTCTGTATTGGATCTCGATGCCTGTGTTCTTCGCGTCGTCTACTCGTAAACTTGCCGGAAGCGCTGCACCACCCAGCGTCCCAAGATGTTCATCATCAGCGTGATGATGAAGAGCAACAGACCAACCACGAAGATGGTGTAGTACTCGATCTCGCCGTGCGGCGTATCGCCTAGCGCAACGTTCACTATGAAAGCGGTCATGGCTTGTACGGCTTCGAGTGGGTCGAAGGTCAAGTTGGGACGCCCGCCTGCGGCGAGGTAGACAATCATCGTCTCGCCGACGGCTCTCGAGACCGCCAGAATAAATGAGGACACGATGCCTGAAAGGGCCGCGGGGACGACGACTTTGGTTGCGACTTCGAACCGGGTGGCGCCGAGTGCGTATGCGGCATCTCGGAGCGAGCGCGGCACGGAGATCATGGCGTCCTCGCTCAGCGTCGTGACCATGGGCATAATCATGATGCCCATTACCAAACCTGCACTCAGTGCGCTAAACGTGCCCAGGGTGTCGCCGCCGATTACGAACCGTAACGCAGGGCCGACAGTCAGTAACGCGAAGTAGCCGTAGACGACAGTCGGTATGCCGGCCAACACCTCCAGAATCGGTTTGATGATTCGCCGGACACTTTCTGGTGCGTATTCAGAAAGGAATATCGCAGCTCCGATACCTAACCCGAGCGACACGATGCCAGCTACTGCTGCGACTACGAAGGTGCCGGTTACCAGTGGCAGGACGCCGAATGAGCGTCCGACTTCACGATACGGCTTGAACAGAGGCGACCAGTTAGTGCCGGTCAGGAAGTCGAGGATGCCAACGTGCGTTAACGTTCCGTTTTCCCCTGCCACACACGGCTTGATCGGTTCGCCTTCATTGAGCACGCAGATCTCTTCTTGGAAGAATCCGATGCTTTGCGAAACGAGGACGGCGACGATTCCGATGGTCGTGAGTATCGAGATCAGAGCTGCCGCGCGCAACACCCACAACACCGCCGCTTGTTCGAAATGCCGACGAGCACGATGGCTTGCGAGCAGATCCTCGTCTTTCCTCAACGTCAATGACGTTGGGCGTTCTTGCACTTGATCACGGTGGTCAAACAACTTAGCGTCAGATCCGACAGTTGTGGCACGTCGTTCTACCGTCATTGCTCACATCTTGGTAACGTTTCGTTTTTCGATCCAAGTTCCGGAAACTAATAAACGCGTAGTATCCCGATCCCCGGGATCCGTCAATGGCACAAACGGTAAACATCTTAGATTCTTGAGTGAACCTGACGGGGTGGCATTCGATTTGCTACCCCATCTGATTCCATCAGCGTTGCACTTCACTCCCGTTAACTGCCGAATTTGCAACGAGCGTCAGTTCATCGTCGTACATCTGCTGAGGCAGACCGACGTAACCAACGCTAGCAGCGAGGTCCGCTGCGTTGTCGAGGTAGAAATCGATGAACGCGCGAACTTCGGGACGGCTGAGCGCTTGGATGCCGACGTAGATGTAAAGCGGTCGGCTCAACGGAGTGTAGGCGCCGTTGTTGATCGTTTCTTCGCTCGGCTCGACACAACCGTCGCCGGGGTCGACGCCGACAAGTTTCAGTTTGTCGGTGTTCGCGGCGTAGTATGCGTACCCGAAGTAACCTAAGGCTCCGCGGTCACCGGCTATACCCTGCACCAAGACGTTATCGTCAACCGCCGGGAAAAAGTCATGACGGATCACGCCAGTGTCGCCGTTGATCTCTTCCGTGAAGTAGTCGAATGTGCCCGAGTCGGCGTCAGGGCCGTAAAGAACGATCTCGAGGTCCGGGTAACTCGGGTCGATCTGGTTCCAGTTCGTGACGTTGCTGTCTGGCATCCAGATTTCGTTTAGCTGATCGGTCGTCAAGCAGGTCGCCCAGTCGTTGTCAGGGTTGACCAAGACCGAAAGGCCGTCGTAAGCGACGGTCAATTCAATGAACGTAATGGCGTTCTCGGCAGCTACTTCGCGCTCGGAGTCTTTGATCGGTCGAGAAGCGTCAGAGATGGCGGTTTCGCCAGACGTGAATTTCTTGAAGCCACCACCAGTGCCAGAGATCCCGACCGGAATCTGGACTTTTGGATGGAGCTTTCGAAAATCTTCGGCCGCTGCAACTGTAACCGGGTACACCGTCGACGAGCCGTCGATGACGATCTCACCTGACAATGTGCTAACCGAAAGGGCTGCATCTTGCTGTGAAGTTTGCCCCGTCATCGGGGCTTGCATTGGTTGGTCATCGCTGCTGCAAGCGACAAATATCATCGTCGCGAACAGACCGATTATCAGTAGGCTTCTAGCGTTTGTCAGTTGCCTAACGAGTTGATGTTGCATCGGACCTCTTGGTACCACTCTGGATTCATCTTAGGAGTGAACACATTTTGTGTTCCCTCCAAAGAATCACGATGCAACACCACTTTTAATTTCGATTTACATTGGCGCCCCAGCGGTGGCACCAATTTACGAAATCGGTAATCTAACGGTGAAAATCGAACCCGCACCGACCGTGCTTTGCACTTCTACGTTGCCACGGTGCAGTTCAACGATGTTTTTCGTAATCGCGAGGCCTAATCCGAACCCAGTTCGGTCACCGGTGGATCGATGTGATTTGTAGAACCGCTCAAATATGTGAGGTAGTTCCTCGGGGTCGATCCCCTCGCCATTGTCGGTAACTGCGATTACGAGATCGTCGCCTTCGGATCGACACGAAATCTCAATTTGACCGCCTTCGGGCGTGAACTTTCGGGCATTTACCAACAGGTTGCCGATCGCTCTTTCGATCTTTGGGACATCAATTAGGACATCAGGCAGATCGTCGTCGACCTCAAGCTCGATTTCGTGTGTGGAATCGTCTCCGAGTGGCCCATGGCCTTCCATCACAGCGCCGATCAGGTTTCCCGGCGACACCATCGTCTGATGCAACGCCATGCGGCCCGTCTCAAGCAACGTCAAATCCATTAGTTCGCTGACAAGCGCTGCCATGCGGTGCGCGCCGTCATCGATGCGATCGAGAAACTGTTCCGCTTGCTTCGGTTGAACTACCGCACTCAGTTTCAGCGTTTCCACCGAGGCTTGGATCGAAGCGATCGGCGTTCTCAACTCGTGTGACGCGTTGGCCACAAACTCCCTAATCGAAACGCCCAATCGAATCTCGTCTGTCCGATCATTGACGATTACCAACGATCTGCCGACGCCTGATTCCTCTGGCGGCAATCCGCGCGCGGTCACTTCGAGGTGGCGATGCATGTCGTAGATCTCAACGTTCCTTCTGACGGTGTCGCCTGACGTTGCGCTGATCGCCACCGCTTCGTTGATCTCGTAAATGCTGACCTTCGACGCAAGAGGAGTTGGACCACTTTGGTCGTCGGAGATTTCAAACCCGAGCATCTCGTGTGCCGCCGGATTCGCATATTGCAACATACCATCCGCATCCACGACCAATATCCCAACAGTCAACTCATTAAGGATCGTCTCGTAATACCTCCGATTCCGTTGCGACTCTGAGAGGGTCAGTTCGACATTGTCCGCGAGGCGGTTGACCGCGTGCGCGATCCGTCGCTGCTCTGCGGGACCTTGGGTCGTTAATCTGTGGCGACGGTCAATCGAACGGGTGCGAAGGATCCCGATCGCCGTGCGCCGAAAATAACGCATCTGCCGGCCGCCCAACAGCCACACGAATACCACCGCAACGATCGCGCTGATGGGAATCGACCAGAAACCTACGAAAGGGTACAGCGCGAGTCCTGCGATTAATGGAACGGCCGCGGCCGTCGTGAAGCGCCACTTAAGCGGGACGGGATCTAGGATGCTGTACAGATCTGGCATCGTTCAAAGCACGAAGCGATACCCGACACCTCGTACTGTGACCAAACGTTCCGGATTGGCGGGATCGTCCTCTAACTTTCGTCGCAGCAAAGATACGTGCACATCGATCGTGCGTGATCCGCCCGCGTGCTCGTCGCCCCAAACCCCTTTCAAGAGTTGCGAACGGGAGAACACCCGCCCTGGTTGCGACGCGAGATGCACAAGCAGATCGAACTCTTTGGTTCGCAGATCCAAGTCGTATCCGTCCAAACCGCCGACCGGCGCACCAAGTCGATTTCTAGATCACCGACTTCGATTACGTGCCCACCGTTACGATGCCTGGCAATAGACGCGCCCGTCAACATTCCCGCTCGGCGCAATTGAGATTCGATCCGGGCCATCAATTCTCTCAGGCTGAATGGTTTGGTTACATAATCGTCCGCGCCGCTCCGCAGACCCTCAACCCGGTGCCGCTCCTCTTGCCAAGCAGTCAACATGATTATCGGAACGGTGTCCCCAGCGTCGCGCAACGCTTTGCAAACCTGCATGCCGCCCATCACTGGTAGGGATAGGTCTAGAACGATTAGATCGACGCCGTTCGATCTTCGGATGTCTAGGGCCGTCGCCCCGTCGGTCGCGGTTAATGCGTGATATCCCGTCGCGTCGAGGTTGAACTCCAAAGTAGCGAGCAAATCGGGGTCGTCTTCGACCACCAAGACGGTTTTTCGAGAGGATCGCGCTGTTGTCACTTAATATTCCTAGTCGCTATACCGTTTCGACTACACCAGATTTCGCCGACCTGTAGCCGGCATCGATCATTTCAATTGCTCGCATCCCAGCCCAACCGGGTGCCCAGTTAACGACGTCTTTTCCGGCGACTATTTCGGAGAAGTTGTCAGGCGGCCCGCCACCGTAGTACTCACCTGCATCGTCGCCCACATCTACAATTATGTGCTCTCCGTCGTGCCTCTGCACCTCAAGCCGAGCGCGATCAATGTCGAGAACAAACGCCCCCTCATCGCCAAATACTCGGATGTCGAGTTGGAATGTCTGGTCTTGGGGCAACGCTCCCGCGCCAGAAAACGTCCCAATCGCACCGCCTTCGAACCCGACGGAAAATGCATTGTAAAGTTCAACCTTGCTGGTCGGTGCGGAATTCATCGCGTAGACAGTTTCGGCTTTCAGGCCGGTCATCCAATACGCCATTCCCGCCGAGTGCGTCATCTGTGCCAACGCGTAGCCGCCGCCTGCCACTATCGGATCCGCCCATGTGTCCGCCCCGGGTTCAAACATGATGTCGCCCGCGCCCCCTCCGGTTGCCAAGAATCGCTTGCCCTCCAATAGGCTGCGAACCGGAGATGCCATGTGACACATGACGAACTCAATGTTCCCTACCGGTTTCTGATCCATGATCTCTTTTGCGCGTTGGATATACGGCGCGTAGTGCCAGCCATGCGGGATAAGTAACTGTACGCCCTGCTTGTCGGCCGCGGCGACCATCGCTCTCGCGTCGGCCGCGTTGGTAGCTAAAGGTTTCTCGCACATCACGTGCAGACCCCTCTTCAATGCCGCCATCGCGTGTTCGAAATGCAACGAGTGCGGTGTAGCGACAACAACGCCATCCAACCCTTCGATGTTGAGCAGTTCTTCGTAGCTCTCGGTAGCGTGAACGAAACCGAAGGTATCTTTGACTAGCTGGAGTTCGTCCGCACCCAACCGGCAAACCGCTGTCATCTCCACGTCGTCTCTGTCGGCGAAAACCGGCATGTGGTTGGCCGTCGCCCACCAACCGGCGCCTATAAATCCGATCTGTACGGTTCCGTCAGGTTTCATCGCATGGACCCTCTACGACGATATCGATCGCGAGTTAAATCACGTCAACGTTCGCGTGTTGCAAAATAGACCTTTGGCGGATTATTGTAAGTGAACCTCTTGCGCTACCCGGTTGGAGTGAAGCCCGCCGACCCAATGGCATGGAACTCTGGTTAGTCAGACACGGCGACACGATTACGGCCGAGGACGGCCTCTACCAACCTCACCACGGCTTGACTGAATTAGGTCGCACCCAAGCCAAATCAGTTGCCGAGGTACTGGCCAAAACCGAGTTCGACGCGTGCTACTCTAGCGAGCTTCCCCGCGCGGTTCAGACGGCGCAGATCTTCGCCGATCTGACCAGCAACGATTTCACGCGAATAGGCGATCTGAATGAGATCGAGGTCGGCCGAATTGAAGACGCTTCACCTGAATTCAAGCAGCAGGTGGTCAACCACCAAATTGATTTGGACTTTTCCCAATTCGGCGGAGAAAGCGGCGCACAGTTTTCGGACCGTATCGTGCGGGGTTTTGATCAACTACTCAAAGACTCTAGGTGCAAAAACGCACACCGCGTATTGGGATTTCTGCACGGCGGTACCATCGGCGCGATTCTGGACCACCTTGCAGGTAGGGAATTCAACTACCGAGAACGTCCGCGCATGCCAAACTGTTCATACGCGATCATCCGGGAGACCGACAGCGGCGAATGGACGCAGTGGCAAGGATGGCACAGCGACCACCTCGCAGTGATCACTTAGGATCAACCGGCCTTAACCGCGACCATGACGGGTGCGCCGCTGCACTCTTGTTTGGCCAACTCACCGTTGACACATTCGCATCCGCGACATCGAATAATCGGGGATTGCTGACTTACGTCAACTGCGATGCTCGGAGTCTGGCAATGCGGACATCGAGTGACCATCGTTGCCCCGCAAGTCATGCATGTGAAGTAAGTGCTGTACACATCTGATTGCAACCGCATCATTCCACGGTTACACTTCATGCATTCGTTTTTCGACATCAACATTCGACCCACTCCTTCGCCGGAATCAAAGACCGATTAGGGTGATGGATCGAATGCTAAGGAAACGAACTTCCGAGTTTCAACGTGCTTGAACGCGTTCGCCGGACGGATTATCTCGCTATATCAGCCGATGGCTTAGTCGATAAGACCCGTTTGCGGCTTCGTCCATGGCGCCCGCGCCGTCCATGCCTTGGGGCGTGGCAAGCGACCGAGTTGGACTTCAACGATACTCGGAGCGTCGACTTCAACCGCCTGACGGATTGCCTTCGTCAACTCTTCAGGGCTCCTAGCCAAGAATCCCGCACCGCCATACGCCTCGGCCATCGCCACGAAGTCCGGATTTACGAAATCGGCTTCATACGTTCCGCCGAAATCTTGATCTAAGTCGCGTGCCACGTTTCCGTACGCCCCATCGTTGAATACGACCGCGACCACATTGATTCCGTACTTGACTGCCGTCGATAGTTCGCCAGACGCGTACATGAAACCGCCGTCGCCGACGATGCAGATCACTGGGCGGTCAGGGACACCCACTTTGGCACCGATAGCAGTTGGGTAGGCGTATCCAAGCGTTCCCATGTATCCCGAATCGATGTACGACCAAGGACGTTCAACCTCGAAGTGCTGCCTCGAGTAGTAACCCAGTTGCGTCATTCCCCAAATGCCCGTCGCTTCGTCCGGATATGCGTCTTGTATGGCAACCAACCACGGATACGCGGCATCATCGCTGCGGTCTTGCACCCGAAATTCCTCGAGCGCGGCTTTATCGAACGCGTGCCGCTCGGCCATCATCTCGGAATCACAACCCAGCGAATCGAGAGCGGCATTTAACTTGACCAGTGTCGCCTTGGCATCACCCTTCAATTTCATTTTGTTTGGGTGCGGACGGCCAAGTATCGATTCGTCCGGATCGATATGGATCACCTTCGACCCGCCTCCAGCAGGATTCCGGGGGGTGAACCGGGTTCCAATCGCTACGATTACCTCGGCACCGTCGATCATTTCCTTGATTGGACCCTCAGCACCGACCCATGTTCCGATGCTGTTGGGATGCGAATACGGGATAACGCCCTTACCACCGCCAGAGTTAACCACTGGTAACCCGGTCATTTCTGCAAGCTCGCGCAACTCGTCGAATGCGTTTGAACGAGCGATGCCACCCCCAGCGAAGATGACCGCCGTTTTTGCGGCGAGGATGTCTTTCGCCACCTCTTCGATGAGCGAGTCGTCAGACGTTTCGCGATCGCCCGGCACACTCTCCAACAGGTCGACTTCTTCGCGTTCCACCATACCTTCCGGCGGCATATCGATGAAAGTCGGTCTCGGTCGCCCCGACCGCATCTGCTTGAACGCTTCATTGACCGCAGCCGGCGCCTCATGCGGACGCATAATCGACTTCCGATACTTCGTAATCGGCTTCATAAGATCTGCCTGATCGACGATTTCGTGCAATCCGTCGAGCCCCATACCGATCTGTGCGCGCGGCACTTCGCCGGCGAGCAACAGTACGGGCGACGACCGGGCGTACGCCGTCGCGATCCCGGAACCAGCGTTGTAGAGCCCGACGCCGGGGACCACCATGGCAACCGACGGCCTCCCGGTCGCGCGGGCGTACCCATCTGCCATGTGCGTGGTCGAGTACTCGTGTCGTGCCGTGATCATCCGCAAACCCGGTTCATCACGAATGCCGGTAATCAAGCCATACATCTGCACTCCCGGCAAACCGAAAATGACTTCGATGCCTTCTCTCACCAATGATTTCGCCAGCGCTTCACCGCCAGATAGTTTTGCCACGATCTTCTCTCCCTGACTCTCTTGTGTTAATGCTGTGTTTCCCGCGTCGGATTCAGCGATCGAGCCGAACGATTCGACTTACACCTAGGTTTAGTGGATTATACGGTCTGAAGTCGGTTCAAGCCGTTGAAAGCATTGATCGCAGGAGGTGAGTCGGCATCATCGACGGTGGAACATCAATTAAGTCACCCGGCTCCTGCCAACGTGTGATGCCGGTTCCAACTAGCACCGAATCGAGACCCGCCTGATTTGCGCCGGCGATGTCGGTATGTAGTTGATCCCCCACAAAAACCACGCGTCCGTATCCATTCAACCGCTCCTTAATCGCGTCAAACATAGGAGCATACGGTTTTCCAAGCTTCGTGAACTTCACTGCGACTTCATCGCCGAAACATCGGGAGGCCGCGGATTCGATCATTTCGGCGATGCCCCCCGGACCAATGGCAAATCGATCCAAGCCGTCTGGATACAGCACGTCGGGGTTCGGCACCACAAGATGTAGCGGATTTCTCGCATCCATCCGGCGAATTATCAGTGTCAACATGTCGCTAGTGGCTTCAGACCAGTCGTAGCCTGTGATTCCGGCTAAAGCCAGCGACGTAGAGACATCGTCATCCGATCTCAACTCGACTGGATCGCAACCTGCTAAACGGACGAATTCAACCGCGTCTCCGTGACCGGTCGCGATGCACTGTGTCCCTGTTATGCCCCGTTCCGCGAAAAAGCGACGAAGCAACGAACCCGCAGAAATCACATGATCGGTTGAGATTTCAAACCCCTGACCTCGCATCACATTAACTCGACTGTCCGTCAAACGCGACGCATCGTTAGTGGCTAGCAACCAAGGCATCCCAAGCTTCGAGAGACGTTCTGTGAGTTCAATCGCGCCGGGCAACGGGTTGATCCCATCCACTAGCACTCCATAGGAATCGAATGCTATGGCGTCGTAACTCTCGACGAGGTCGTCGATCGATATGATCGAGGGCGGTGTTTTCATTGCCTACCCGTTTTCAAGGTACCATGGGCGCATTCGAGCAAACGAGAACGCTTGCTCGATCTATCGCACGCTGCTTTCCCAAAGTCATCGATTCATATTGAAACACGCAACCACAGTCGCGGTTACCGGTGCAGGCGGATTCCTTGGCGGTCACATCTGTCGTGCGCTCGTGGATCATGGATTTGCGGTCACGGGGATAGTTCGATCGGGGTCCGACCGAAAACTGCCGGATGATCTCGATGGCCGAATTGAAATGCGGGATGCCGATTTATTGGACCGCCGTTCCGTTGCGGTAGCGTTCGAAGGGGCCGACGTGGTGATTCATGCGGCAGCTCTCGTGTCGATTGACGGCGATGTTGGTCGCCAAGCCAGCGACATCAACGTGAACGGCGCAAACAACGTCTTGCAGGCCTGCTTCGACAGCGGCATTTCAACGCTGATACACGTTAGTTCGGTCCATGCGTACGAACCGATCCGCGGCATCACGCTGAACCCTGCATCACCGTTGGCACTTGATTCCCAGGTGCCCTACAACCGCACGAAGGGCACTGCCCACGCCGAGGTTCTGCGCGCAATGTCGGAAGGACGCGTCGGTGGTTCGATCATATGCCCCTCCGGGCTCATTGGACCTTACGACGACCGACCGTCAATCGTGGGACGCATGTTGATCGACATCGCCAACAAGCAGATCCCGTTGCTGGTCCGCGAGGGGTTTTGGTGGGCAGACGTCCGCGATGTCGCAACGGTTGTTGTGAATGCGATTTCGGTTGCGTCAAACGGAAACGTTTACTTCACCGCTGGGCGCTACGCTACGTTGAAACACGTTGCCGACTTGTGCTCAGGATTTTTGGGCAGGAGCGTCTCCCCACCAGTATTTCCTTACGCTCTCGCCGTTGCTGGGCTGCCCTTTATCCGCGCTTACGCCGCAATCACGAATATTTCACCTCTTTACACGCGTCAGTCCCTGAGCATGGTCCGCGACTGCCCATCTACGGTCGACCAAGCTCCAGCAATACAAGATTTGGGCTACGATATCCGCCCTCTGAAAGAAACGATTACCGACGCCCTCGCTTGGTTTCGGGAATCCGGAATGATGTCTTGACATCAGATAGTTCTGCATTCGCTTTCGCAGTGCTTGCATGGACTGCGATTGCCTTCCCAATTCTGATCGTCGGCGTACTCGGCATCGATTTCAGCGGTCGTCTCGGTGGAAATGCTGCCGGGCCGCGTCTGCCGTCTCGCGTCGGCTGGTTCGTGATGGAGATACCGGCGATATCCGTCTTTCCGGCGATCTACTTCACGCAAGCGCAACGGAGTGTGATTGGCGACTTGCTCGTGACAGCATGGTTAGCTCACTACGCACATCGGACGTTGATTTGGCCATGGATCGTCCAACGTCGCAGCGCGCCGTTCCCAGTCATAACTTGCGCCTCTGGATTCGGCTTCAACATCGTCAACGGTCTGCTGATGGGTTGGTTCGTGACCAACTTCGCCGACTACCCCGACGATTGGCTCAGCGATCCAAGGTTCCTCATAGGAGCAGCCGCGTTCCTATTTGGAGCCGCGTTGAATATCGCATCGGACTATCACTTGGCTTGGTTGCGTAGCCGATCGGAGGCGCCGTACGTCGTACCGCACGCTGGCCCGTTCCGATACATTTCTTCACCTAACTTGGCAGGCGAGATGATCGAATGGATCGGTTTCGCGCTGATGAGCTGGTCGCTGCCCGGATTGGCATTCGCGATATGGACGATCGCCAACCTGGTACCACGCGCGCTCTGGCGGCATCGCTGGTACCGCGAGACCTTCGATGACTATCCCGAAAATCGGCGAGCCATTATGCCCGGATTGTTGTAGACCTGCTTGGGCACACGCTCCGTTGCCCGCATAATCCCGTTGAAACACGCAGCAGCGGACTTAGCCCACGAGATACCGATTCACTGAGCAACGCGGAAACCCAGAGCGGCAATACAACGGTTGTACACTAGGTTTCATACAAGTCAGATTTAGTCGAAGGGGAGTAACTTATGAGCAAGCACTGGCAAATTGAAGATGTCAAAAAACGTCCCGAGGAGTTCCTCGCCGCTGCCCAGAAAGAGGGCGCACAGTACGTCACCGAGAACGGCATCGCAACCGCAGTCCTCTTTCCACTAGATCCGCCCCAAATCATCGAGGGGAAAAAGCAATATCGAGACATCAAGTCATGGCTACTTGCGCCAGAAGCACGCACCGAAAATCTCACTCCGCCGCGTCAGCTACTTCCCGATGCGCGAATCCAGACTTCGATTAGTTCTTAGATGTACCTCCTCGATACCAACGTCGTGTCGGAACTCAGACGCACCCGTCCCCACGGTGCTGTAATGAGCTTGGTTCAGGGGGTGTCTCAACCGACCAACTTCACATATCCGCCGTTACGTTCGGTGAAATCCAACCGGCATTGAGATCAACGAGAGCGGGACCATGATCACGAAAGGCGACCGAGATCGAAGCCTGGCTTGAGGGTTGTACATGGATTCCTTCGTCGATATTGCCGATCAACGCACATCCGCCTTCCGATTAGTGGGCGAGAACTCATGCACAGGAAGAACCAGAGCAGTAATTTTCGACTGCCATGATCGCCGCAACCGCCATTGTCCACAACTAACCGTCGTCACCCGAAACGTGCGCGACTTCGAACAATTCGGCGTGACGATCCTCAATCCGTTCGAAAATCCCTAACTCGCGGGCACCCGCGAGGACACGTGAGACGTCGCCGGCAGCCCACTCTCAACCGATAACACGGCTAGCCAATCGGTAGTCCCACACCCTTCACCACCTGCTGGATTGCTCCGCATATACGTGGTCAGGCAGTCTGTAACTGATGCCCCCCTCGTCGAACACTGAGGTTTCGAGTAGCCCTGAGAAGCGGTTGAGACTGCTCCTTGAGGCACGCTTTGGGAACAGACTGTCCATTAATCGGTCGAATATCTCTGTGGCCCGAAAATGCGCGACAACTCCGATACTTGACCCGGCAGGAAAGTCGAGTGAATCGGCGAGTTCTTTACCGATGAGTCCGCGCGTAAGCCGGTAAACGTATTTGGCTAAGGCGCGGCGTTCTTCGGGATCCGTCATCCCGGCAATTACCGGAGCAGAGTTGATCAACGAATGAGCCATGACCACCGATTCCGTTTCGGATCTCGGCTCGCACATCAGGCCAATGTCATACAGTTCAAGTGCCTCAGCCCCATCGCGGAACAGGACCGACTCAGGAATGCCCATCAACCATCCGGCGTAGCGCCAAACTGCCATGAAACTCGCATACTCCTCGTCCGTGTATCTCGCTCCCAAGGTTTTCATGTGCAACAGCAATCTTGCCGAAAAAGCAGAGATGGCGTATCCCAAATGCGCCGCACTGACAGGTGATCCCCACGATTCAAGATCCCATTCATCCGATTGGCTGAGAAGGAGCCTGACTCGCGAGTGAATTACTCGAATACGCACGGAGAGTTTCCAGCCGTCCCCATCCCTATCCAAACCGCCGGGTAAGAATATGTCCATCATGTGACGGTTATTGTTTTGCAACCTTCGGACACCTGAGTCACGTACTCGTCCAGTGATGAAGAAAGACTTGGCAATGTTCGTTGTAAATCCTTCGATCAAAACACCTGTGACGAATGCCACCAGAACCAGCTTCGAGTTCCTGTGAAACATGCGGATTCCCGGCATAAATTCTTCGAAATCAACCCAATCCGGCACCGTTGATGCCTCTTCGAAGAACTCTTTCAACGAAGCCGGCGCCGACCTAAGAGACTCTTCGCCTTCTCTGTTCATCGCTGCTGTGAGGAGTCTGCCCTGCTCTGCAGGAGTGAACTCGGAAAGATCTTCAACCATAGTTTCGCCCAATGGATCGCCGACGAGTGTGTGCGATACGTAATTGGTCGCGATTTCAGAATCGACGATCCGGGCCTTCTCATAACCTTGCTGATAGTCAGTCGGTATCTTCAGTGTCGCTTGCATTGCTATTCATTATCCCCGTTGTTCATACGGTTTTAATCCAGGGTTGAGTTTCATTCCTCAGCTTCCACACGCAGGTCCGGCAGCCATGCCAACCATGCCGGCAGGTACCAGTTCCGGGCTCCGAGCACCTCCATGCTCGCAGGAACCAGAACGGAGCGTACCAACGTGGCATCCAAAAATATCGCTACGGCCAATCCGAAACCGACCTGTTGATTGACGATAGTCTTTCCGGACGCAAATGCGCCGAAAACTACGACCATAATTAGGGCGGCGCCGGTAATGAGGCTCGCGGTCTCCCGTAACCCATATGCTACCGCCTCCGCATTATTCCCGGTCTGATCGAAACGTTCGCGAATGCGGCTCAAAAGGAACACATGATAGTCCATAGAAAGCCCGAAGAGAATCGTGAATAGGAACAGAGGGACCCATACGTCAATAACCTCCGCGTGTCTAAACCCTAATAGCTCCGTGCCGACCCCCTTTTGAAATACCAACACCATCAGTCCATAGGCAGTACCCACGGACAGAAGGTTCATAACAACGGCCTTGATCGGAATGACTATCGAGCGGAAGACCAACAGCAACACAATGAAGCTGAAACCCAGCACGAACGCGAACACAATCGGCGTGTACCGATTAATCACGTTCAATACATCTGTGGCGTCCGCGGTCACCCCACCGACTAGTGCGGTGGCAGGGACACCCGCAAATGCTGACGGGATATGCTCGTCACGGAGCGCAGTAACGACATCCACGGCAGCCTGATTTCGCGGTTCTCCAGGGATGACGACCGTCATTAAAGCCAAATTTCCCTCGGCGTTAACAACCAATTGAGGCGGTAGCGGAAAGCTCGGAGAACCCAGCAAAGATGTCTCCAATTTTTCTACCGCAGACTTAACCTGCGGATCGTTGATGTTGCCGTCAATAACTATCTCGATGGGATTGACAAGGCCGAAAGAAAACTCCTCGTTCAAGACAAAGAAGTGTTCCCTTGTTTCCGCACCTTCAGGAAATGTATCAACGCCGTTGATGCCCGTTCGGATATCGAAATAGAAGAGTGTAACGGCGATCATCGGTACGCCAATCACGACGATGCTTATCACCGGGAATTTCGTCACCTTTTGCGTCACGATATCCCAGAACCCCCCATTTGAGGGTTCCGGATTTTCAACCGCAGACCTGCCGAAATATGGAATCCGCAGCCGGTTCAATTTCGGACCGAGAAGGGCGAGCACCGCAGGCAACAGTGTCAAAGTGGCAGCCAGTGCGACTATCACCACGAGAATGGCCCCAAGACCGAGGGATTGCAAGAATGGGAACGGCACGATCAGCAGTCCACAGAGAGCGATAACAACCGTCACTCCGCTGAAAAGTACGGTCCGACCCGCCGTCTCTCCCGTTCGCTCGACAGCTTGAAGACTATTCAACCCGCGTCGCATCTCCTCGCGGTATCTGGAAATGATAAAGAGCGAATAATCGATGCCGACCGCCAATCCGATCATGGTGATCATCAACGTTACGAAGAAGACCAGCTCAAAGACTTGACCTATGACCGCCGCTAGGCTCAGCGCTACGATAATGGCGACCACGGCCAATCCTATGGGCAAAAGAGCGGCTACGACAGTGCCGAACAACGCCAAAAGAATGAGGAGTGCCACTGGGACACCGAAACGCTCTCCTTGCTCCAAGTCATGCGTGGAAAGTTCGTTCAGCTCGTGATCGATGCTTGAGGCACCCCCGATCAGGACACGAAAATCATCGGACGAATCCAATTCTTCGACTATTTCGAGGACGGTCCCGATGTTTTCCCCGGCTTCCTCCAAACTCCCCGTCATAACCATCGGCATTATTGTCGTCTTGCGATCTGCCGATACGAGAGATTCATCGTTGCCAAGGTAGTAGCTCTGGGCAATCGCGACTACGTCCTCACCCAGCGACACGATCTCTCCGTAAACCGATTCGACCTTTTGCCGGAATTCCGGCGCGTCGACGGTTAACGATTCCGACTGAACGATAACGATTTCTGTTACCGGTTCCGGACCCCTAAGCCTGTCTTGTAACAGCTTGGCGGCGCGCTCGGACTCGGCACTTCCGGACAAACGAAACTCGGTGGTCGTGGCGCTGTCCAAAAGCCTCTGGGTTAGAGCGGCGCCAATTACCACCAGAACTATCCACACACCCACGGTCACCCAAGGCTTTTGCACGCTGATTCGGGCCAATAACTGGGTCAAGTTATTCCTCTCCCCCCAAAATCGGGGGTTCTTACGGACATCTTACACTTTAACACTCCGTTAACGAGGCAAAATCCGTGCATGAATACGGCGGTATGTAACTGTCCGCAAAGCGGTTAAGACGTGCGATATGACCGTTTGCAAACCGCCACTATGCGAGATCTAGCCGCCAGATCATCTCGACCTCGTCGGGCCAACAGGGGTAAGCGTTAGGAGCAACCTCGGCAAGACCACATCCTTGCTTCGCGTAGAACCTGCAGGCACCTGCGTTGACGTCCTGCGTCTCTATCTTGAGCTCCACGCAACCCATCTTTCTCGCATAACGGACCACATGTTCAAACAGAAGCGATCCGACGCCCTGCCCTCGCCATTCGGGCGCGACGCGGATGTCCCACAACGCCGCAAGGTCGTCCCGACCTTCGAGGAAATCCAATTGTGGGGACTTGTAGACGATGATCGCTCCACCGATCCGTTCATTGCCCGAAAATGCTGAAATGAGCCGCCAATCGGAGGTGTCCCAACGCAACCACCGCGTCGGAGGCACGCCTTCGTCGTAATCCTTAACCCAAGTCGGTTCAACGGGCTCCTCTATAAGTTTCCAACCGATGTTCGCACCCGGATGCGGCATCGCCACATATCTGGATCGTACTGTGAACGCTATGGAAACCTTGGCGTACTCAGCCAGCCCCGCCATGGATTCTTCTTCAATTCGGATCGACCTGACGCGGGTGTGGTGAGCCGACAAGACAACTCATCCCGTCGATTCCGACGCGACAAACTCATTCAACAGGCGCAATCTTGTCGCTGTATGACTTGCGACTCGATAAAACCGCTCATCCGCAGTCCACATCTCGCAATCGAGGATTTCAGCCAACGCGAGGTAGTGGCAGTCATAGACTGCTCCTTGCACAAGTCGACTTGCCAGTTCCAATGCTCGGCGATGGATATCAATCGAGTGGTGAAGTTCGATGTCGGATGATAGTAACCGCTCAATCAAACTGGCCGCTTCAGAGATACTTAACTCTGACCGCCTAACCCGCTGGTGAAGAATGTTCGTCACTTCTACTGGCATAAAATACGGAGCGGATATTTGTACGCCCTGATTATGCCACGCTAATGCTAGGCTATCCGCCTTGTCGGAGTTTTCCTCATCGACAACCCACTTAAACGCCACATTCGCATCAACAACGACAGACTGGCTCACGCCCAACCTTCCATCTCCTTAGCGCGAATCTCTCGCGCCTCGCGCAGCAAATCGACAGAATTGCCAGAAAACACCCGGCCACGTGATATCTCGTCTCTGAGGGCTATCAATTCCCCTATCTTAAAGCGCTCGGACTTGCCACCTACTGTGTTGGCGGATTCGAGTTCGGCATCCCCGTTGTCGCTTGCGTCTAGAATGTTGTCTGTTGAGATTGCAGGCACCTTGCTACCGTTGAAGATTGCACATTCGCTATGCGCGGCTGGTTCCGACGAAGGTACATCTCTTACCGGTTGCCCGACCGCGTTCACCTCGTCTTTCGCCAACTCCCGATCGATTGCCGTCAGACAGTACTGCCGCATGCTGATACCCTTCAGCGCCGCAGTGGCCTTCAAGCGACGCTGAAAGGCGGGATCCATATCGAGCGTGAGTCTCTTTTTCTTGGCTTGCATTGCGTTCGTCTCCCAATCATCTGCTACCCATCATTTTACCGAAAACACAGAAATGCGTAATTCATGACGAACCTGTCATCCAGATGATTCGCGTCCCGGTGCACCATCGGCGATACCATCACCCGCTTCGGATTGCGATGTTTCTCCGGTTGATTCGCTTGCGGAACCGTTGCCTTGAACAACGGGTCGAGCTTTGCTACGCACCGGCCGCCTCGTGAACAGCCAGACGCTGAATCCGAATCCGAATCGCAACACCAGCTCCAATGCGATCAGGAACAGCAGGTAATAGACGATCGTCTCCCGATGGTTGGTGACGTCGGTGAGCATCTCCAAAGAGTCGCCGAAGCTGAAGAACGACACGTCTATCAGGAAGAGCGCCAGCAAAGCGAACGGCAAGATCTTGGCGAGGTCGCGTGCCAGATCTTCGTTGTAATACGCCGAAAAACGGATAGCGCTAACAGTCGCCAACGCGATCAACAATGTGTCGGACATATCTCTTCCCCTCGAAAGAAACGTCAGCATCATCGTCAACACCGCGAACCAGAAGAATGCGAACAGTGGAAAAACGATCAAGTATTTCAGGATGTACGAGATGACGTGCAAGAAGCTACGCACCGCTCGAAAACGCGACTCTTCGAATCGGTAGACGTCGAATGCGAACATATCCCGCAATGACACGAAACGATAGAAATTGAACACGAACACCGCATAGACCGCTACGCCTACGACGTAGAGCGCAACCGGTTCCAGCAGTTCGATCGCGTCTTCGATGCTTAAACCGTTGGGGAACAGATCATTGATGTCTAACAATGAAACCTCCTATCCGATCTATTTTCTTGGTTCGCCCCACGCGATAACCAGTTTTAGCGTGTCATCGCCGATGCATCTGAATCCATGATCAACGCCGGGAGGCGCCAGAACCGCGTCACCAGCCTCTACAACCAGCTCTTCACCGTCCATCCACATCACTCCCCTACCTGCAATGAAGTAGTAGAACTCCTCGAGAGTGTCCTCGCCCTCGTGGACGTGGCTACCCTCACTCGCGCCAGGCGGCAACTCCCACACCTCGATCCGGACGGGCAGGTTTGAAGTCTCGTGGAAGAACCTGCGCCGCGTCACGGTCCCGTCCCCGTCGTGCAACCCGGGTTCGAGGATCGCGTCCTCCGATTCGTGCTGTTTCCAGTTCATTTCGACCGCCCTCGTTATGGAATTTTGATTAGATTTCGATTCCGTAAACCGTCAACTCGGTGTGGCGCGCCAACACGCGAAAGTCAGCGTCGTTGTGCAGAATCGGCGCGCCGGTGCGAATGGCAACGGATGCGATGAGGCAGTCCATTAGTGTGCGAATGGTTTCGCCCCGCCTGCGACAACGGCGATAGAGGGCCGCGGCATCGTCGTAATCTGTCGGCCGGACCTCAACCATCACCGCTCGAGCCAACAGACGCCGAAGGTCCCGCAAATCTGATTCATCTCGAGCCCCGGCCAACACCTCCATCTGCACGACATCGCAGATGGCGATTTCGTCCGCGAGCATCTCGCGCACCAAGTTACACGTCGGCGACTTCGTGTCGCGGAGGAACTCGACCCACGCCGACGTGTCTATGAGGACCACAACGATCTACTTGATCGCATCGCTTCCAAGTCGCCTTCCCAACCACTTCCTTGCATCGCCCTCGCCTCTTCCAAAGACGCAGGTTCGGTTGCCACTGTTCGAAGCGCGAAATTGATGGCTTCCCGCTTCGTCGCAAGACGATACCGCCGCATCACCTCGGCGCAAGCTCGATCATCTATATCTACATTGGTGCGTGACATACACCTATAATACACCAGCCGCGGCACACGTCTTGCGATGCATCTCTATAGAACCGTCCTGCCAACGCCCCGCGTAATATGCTCGTGCTATGGAATCTGTGAACCGCTGCGAATGGGCCGGCGACGACCCGCTCATGCAGAGTTACCACGACGAGGACTGGGGCGTGCCACTCCACGACGACCGCGCGCTCTTCGAGTTGCTCGTCCTTGAAGGCGCGCAGGCGGGACTATCCTGGCGCACCGTGCTCCACCGCCGTGAAGGCTACCGCGCTGCGTTCGACGGCTTCGACATCGCGACTGTCGCCGCCTACACCGACACCGACCGCGAACGGCTCCGCGCCGACGCTCGTATCATCCGCAACCGGGCCAAGATCAATGCCGCCATCGCCAACGCCCGCGCGACCCTGGCCGTCCAAGCCGACCATGGCTCCCTGGACACCTACCTATGGAGCTTTGTCAACGGCGAAACCCGCCAAAACCACTTCAGCAACCTCGCCGACATACCCGCACAAACCGACGAATCCCGCGCCATGAGCAAGGCGCTCCGCGGCTACGGCTTCTCCTTCGTCGGACCCACCATTTGCTACGCCTTCATGCAGTCCGCCGGCCTCGTCAACGACCACGTCACCACCTGCTTCCGTTATCGTTGACCGGTCCTCGTGTACGGCTCGCCTTTGCGTGCCTCACATCGGTCGCTCAGACATGAATGGCCGTTCACAGTCCTTCACCAATAAAAGACGCCACGCGCTCGCCGATCACCATCGAAGTGACGTTCGTGTTCGCGCGGATACAGTCGGGCATGATCGACGCGTCCGCGACCTTCAGGTTCTCGAGACCGCGCACGTTGCCGAATTGGTCGACCACCGCCATCGGGTCCGAATCCGGTCCCATTTTGCAGGTGCCCGACACATGATGGCTGGTCGCAACCCTTCGCCTGATCCAAGCATTCAGCGCCTCGTCCGACTCCAGGTCCGCATCCGTCGGATCCACTCGCTCCTTCGCCAAACTGTCCCAACTCTCGTGCTCTGCGAAATCGAGACAGATCCGAACACCCTCACGCAACCTCGCAGTGTCGAAATCGTCCTCCAGATAGTTGTAGTCGAGGAACGGCTGAATGTGAGGGTCCTTGTCTCGTAGGTACAGACTTCCCGCCCCGACAGCAAGGTCGATGCAGATGACCATTGCAAAGCCCATTTCGTCGCTTGCACCAGTTCGATACGGCCTGATGTCAATCGGGCTGCGCGAGATCGATTGGATGAGCATGTCGTTGGACAGGTGCGAGCCCTCCGCGGTGTAACGCAGAGTTACCTGCATGCCCGGCACGCCAACAGGTTGCGCGAAGCCGTCGCGCGTCCGCCAAGCCGTCCTGACCTGCGGATGATCGCGGAGGTTCTCGCCCACGCCCGTAAGGACATGCAGCACCGGCACGCCGACTGCATCCAATTTCTCCGTCGGCCCCACGCCGGACAGCATCAGCAGGTGTGGCGAGCCAATCGCACCCGCCGACAGGATGACGTTCGCGCCCTCATAGTTCAAGACCTCACCGTCCACTTCTGCCCTGATCCCGACAGCACGTTTGCCGTCGAACAACACCTTGTGGACCAGGCACTCGGGCTGGATCTTGAGATTGGGGCGCTCGCGGGCGGCGCTGAGATAGCCGATCGCAGTGCTCCACCGGACGCGGCCAGGATTGTTTAACGGCGTCGGACCCACCCCGGTAGAGTCCGGCGCGTTGTGGTCCGGGCACTCCGGGAATCCGTTGGCACGTGCCGCTTCGTAGAACGCCCGTTGGTCAGGATTCCATTCATCGGGCTTGAACCGCCTCACAATGATCGGACCATCCGACCCGTGGAAATCACCGGCGAAGTCGGTGTCCGTCTCCACCATCCGGAAGTAGGGCATCAACTCCTCAAAGCCCCATTTGTCGTTGCCCCACGATGCCCAGTTGTCATAGTCCTCCGGGACGCCCCTCAGGAAAATCTGCCCGTTAACCGCGCTGGATCCGCCCACTACCCTGCCCCGAGGCACCAGACCCGGCATCGCCTCGTCCGTGTAACGCACCACGAACGTCCAGCGATGTTCGCTGTGCGCCCTGCGCCACGGCTGATCAGTATGACCGTAGCCGTACTTCACATCGTCCGGGATATCGTCGAAGTCCGGATAATCGGGTCCCGCCTCAATGAGAAGAACCGAATGGTCCGGGTCTTCCGTAAGACGTGTTGCGAGAATGGCCCCGGCCGAACCGGCGCCCACTATGATCGTGTCAAATGTGCTTGAGATGTCCGTAACCCCTTGGATGCCGTTCCGATGACGGGATTATACGCCGATTCGAGGCTTCATACGCCGACCTTCTACTTCCCGTTCCCCAAGATCTGCCACCCATAAATACAGTCCGCAAGCCTCGTCAACGACCACGTCAACGGCTACATCCGTCACCGCAGGCAAACAATCTTTTAGCCTGATACTCACCATGCCTCCCAACCGAATGAAACGCAAACTCACCTCCGGCGAACCCGCATTCGGGGTTTCGGTCATGTTTCCGTCGCCCCACATCATCGACATCGTCGGACGGCTCGGCTTCGATTGGGTGCTCATCGACTGCGAACACGGCGGAATCTCGATCGAGAGCGTCGAACTCATGGTCATGGCCGCCGAAACCGCAGGCGTCACACCCATCGCAAGACCGCCGGTCAACTCGTTCGAGGCCATCGGACAACTCATGGACCGAGGCGTGATGGGCGTGCAAGTACCACATGTGAACACCGCCGAGGACGCCCAGAGAGCGGTCGAAGCGGTCAAATACCATCCGCTGGGTGAGCGCGGACTGGCAGCCGGAGTGAGATCGGCCGGGTACGGCTACGGCATGTCGATGTCCGAATACGCCGAACACGCCAACTACGAGACCCTAGTCTGCGTACAACTGGAGGAAGCGGAGGCGGTCAGAAACGTCGACGAGATCGTGTCTGTCGAAGGTGTAGACGTCTTCTTCGTCGGACCGTCAGACCTGTCTCAGTCACTAGGATTCCCCGGACGTCCCGACGCCCCGGAAGTGCGGAAGGCGATGGACACCGTCTTCGCCACAATCGCGGCCGCCGGAAAGGTATCCGGCTCCGCGGGCAACGCCGATGCCACACGCCGATACCTCAACCAAAGCGTCACCTACTTGTATACCCATCTAACCACCCTGCTCTCCACCGCTACCACATCCTTCCTCGACGAAGTGACAGGCTAATTCGTTTTCGAGTACTTTGCAGAACCGCCGTCATTCCCCAGAACCGCCGTCATTCCCGCGCACGCGGGAATCCAGAGGGGCGGAGGCAAGGCGCGATGGAGATCGAAGTCGTCGACTATCACTAAAAGGAGTATCGCAATGACCAACTCTGAACCGATCCACCCGGGCGAGCATCTTGCCGAATTCATGCAGGAACTCGGCATAACTCAGTTCCGACTCGCAAAGACGATAGGTGTGCCGCCCGTCCGCGTGCACGACATCGTCAAACGGCGCAGATCGATCACCGCGGACACCGCGCTGCGCATCGGACGTGCCCTCGGAACCACACCCGAATTCTGGCTCAGCCTCCAGAAGATGTACGATCTCGACCTAGCACGGTCCAAGACCGACGTCAGTGGCATTGAGCCACTAGTTGAGACAGCCGCGTGAACCCAACCTTTACCGACAATATTCGTGTTAAATGAACTGGCGATGACCGAACCGATTTGAACTCCGCAGGATCGCTGAGGACGTTGCTGTTCGAACATGTGATTTATGCCAGGTCGCAAAGACGTTGACCGACAACTACGACGAACATTTCGCGGCGCCGTGTCGAAGCGCTATATTGAATACACGCGGTGGCGTAGCTGAATTCCCGCCATTGCCTTAACCCGAACCAATTGGTCATTTAGGCCGAATGTCCTGCCTGTAAAAACAGCCGCGAACGCCTCGCCAAAGCAGTCGGATTCAAAAGGTTAAGTGAAGTAAGGAGAAATCGTCCTTGGCGCTTCAACTGGATACCCTTCGCCGAACGGCTCTTATCCTAGTCATCGCCGGACTCCTCTGGAACTTGGTGGAGGCCGGGATTGGGTTGTGGGCAGGTGTTCAGGCCGGCAGTGTGGCCCTCCTGGCTTTCGGCCTGGACAGCATCGTCGAGCTTTTCGCTGGTGGAGTCCTGGTGTGGCGGTTGCGCGCAGACCAAAATGGACATGGCGAAGAAGCCGCAGAGAAAAGCGCACAAAGACTACTCGGCCTAACCTTCTTCCTTCTGGCGGCATACATCGCTCTTCATTCGGGTGCAAACCTGCTGGGCTGGCTACCCGAGCCAGAACCGAGCATCGCAGGCGTTGCGATCATCATCGCCAGCGCCGTCGTGATGAGCGGACTCTACATCGGCAAAATGCGCATCGCCACTCAGATGCAATCCTGGTCCCTGAGAGCCGAGGCCATGGAAACCCTCTTCTGCGACATCCAGGATCTCACCATCCTCATCGGACTAGCCCTCAACGCCCTGCTCTCTTGGTGGTGGGCCGACCCAGTATCGTCCTGGATCCTAATCCCCTTCCTCATCAACGAAGGCAGAGAAAACTTCTCAGGCCACGACCATCACGAAGACCACGAAGATCACGCACCCCGCGTCTGCTTCTGCCCCAATTGCCTCTACGGCCTCCGCAGATGCCGAGCAGCATGTTGCGCGGCGTAGTGTGGGACTATGTCGACCAACTGAACGGCTGGAATCTGAAGAGCAACAGCAAGTAGAAGACCTTCAGAGCGTTTCGATCATCGCGATCGACTCAATCCGTGACATAAGTATGCGTAATAACCTCCCATACATGCCCGTTCTCGCACTCGAAGTAAAACCCCCTACCCATATGCGCGTGGTTGATCTTCCCATCCGCCCGTGACCGAGGCCCACTGCCGAACGACATCCCCTCGTCCTTCACCCTCTGCAAAACCGCATCGAACTCATCGTCCGACGCCAAGAAGCAGTAGTGGTTCGAGCGCGGGTCATCCGAATCGTCGAAGTCCAGCGTCAGGACGTCGTTCACCTTCACCGGCGCGAAATGTCCCCACATCCCTTTGTATTCCAACCCGAAGATGCGGGCCATCAACTTCGCCGACTTCACCTTGTCGTGAGCCGGCACGATTGTGTGGTCTAGCTGCAAAGGCATCGCGACCCTCCTTTATCTATCAACACGTTACACCCTGACGGCGCATCGACCACCAACGCGTCATCGCTGGACACCGCTTCGAAGTCAATACCGCCTCCCTCGGAACCACGCCTGAGTACTGGTTGAACCTTCAGCGGATGTATGATCTTGATGTGGCGCGGGCCAAGACCGATGTGAGCGGGATTGAACCGCTGGTTGAGATGGCCGCGTGATACTCCTATAGCGACGTCAACACCGTCTGCCCGTGCGTCATCGACACCTCCCGCTGGGACAACACCCCCGGCGGTCAGGAGGAGTGGGAGCGGCTGGAGACGAATATCCCGATGGGGAGGCCGGGGACGGCGGTTGATGTGGCGAGCACGATTGTGTTTCCGTGCTCGGAGGAGTGGCATTGGGTTGGTGGGCAGTCGATTAATGTGGATGGTGGGCAGGTTTCGGGGCATTGAGTGCCGGATGTCGGCCGACCGATGCGGTCACAGCCAAAAGCGTTCGCCGGAATCGAACGCATACGCCACCCTACTTGCGCCGGATCCGCATCGACAGAATGCGCCAAACTTGTCGGATCCTCGAACCAAGAGTCTGACGACTCGGCGTTGAGGTAATCATGCGCCTCAACTCGTTTTTTGCATATTCGGCGTGTCGACGCGGTTCAATCCTATCCAGCCAAATCACATCGTTTTTTCGTATCAAGTAATGGCTGCCGCATCCAGAATTAGACCACACTGAACCCTCACCGTGACCCTCAATTGAGACCGACTTGCCATCGAAGAATAAGTGCCAACGACTTGGATGGAGGGATAGTACGGTCAATCCTCCGCAACCGCAAGGACACCTCAGGTTGACAGTTCGGAGTTTAGGGGTGATCCAAATCTCGCCGTCTTTGATTAAGTCGAACTCGGGAAGGACATCTACAAACACGGGTCGAAATCTCATTGTTCGCTGCTCCCGCACCTCATTTTGGTGTCACAATTCTCGGCCCATCGAGTCGGAGCTTATGGAGATATGAAACGGGTTTTGAAACATACTGTCCAGTACGGCGTCGCCATTCCATCACAGCGAACGACGCAGCTAATGCGTTCACCTCGGGTAGTTGTACGTTGCGATAGCCGGGGACATCCCCAACCACCTTCGCATCAGGAATGGCATCCTTCCATCCGTTTGAACCGCCAGCAAAGTGGCTTGTCGTCACCGAACCGCTTACGGCGTGGTCTTCCAATGTAATGCTTGTCCCCGAATCCACGAACGCGATCCCCGAATCTGACAGCGCGCCGTAAACCACATCCTGTCGCGCCGAATCGCCTCCTGTCAGTTGATCGATGCACACGAAGGCAAAATCGATGGGATGCGTCGACAGAAACTCGGCAAACATGGACGGGCTTTCCACTTTGACAGCGTGCGGAATTATGCGCTCCCGGAGGGACGTGTATTTGAGATGGTAGTAGTCCACTTTGGCCAAACGTCCCTCGCGAATTACCTGAATCTCTTCGTCAGTTGGTGCGCCGGGGGCCCTCATCAAGTTGTGCCAGCCAACTTCGTCTGAATCCAGTAGGTGGATTTGCCCCACTGGAGTTTTGGCAACCAGATCAAGGACATAGGAGCCAGTTCCCCCCAATCCAATGATCGCGATGCGTTGACTCCGTACGCGATCCTGAACCGGGCCAAGCGACGCTCGCGCTTCAAAGGTGTTGGGTATCTTGAATGGCCCTTGTTTTAGGAGGGAAAAAGAGGGATCGGAATATGCCGCCCCGATGATTTGTTTGGCATATCGATGAATCAAGTCGCTAGCCGACTCATCTTTCTGTGGATTGTCTCGACCACCCTTACGGACGGAGATGTTCGACCAAGTCTTTCCATCTCCATCAATCTGGGACCCGATGGGAGTACCATCCGCGTGGTACACCAGCCCGTCGCCTTCTTGATTGACGGTAATCCGTACGGCGTGGATATCACCACCGATCCTGGCATCCGGTTTGTCAGTCGCGGGGTCGTAAGACTTCTCGATGCAGCAAGTCCCAACACTCCCGTTAACCAGGATGCAAGGAACCAGCGTCGCCCGGAGCACATCCGATTCGGACGTTACGCCAAAACCTTCTTGTTTGGCGAAAGCCGTGAGGCGGTCCTTAAGAGACATGCTCGGGGTCCACCGTAAAACTCGTGCCGTCCTTAACTTCAACGTCCTTACCCGGCTGGAGAACGCCATCGCCACCTTTTAAATCGTCTTCGTAGTCGATTCCCGGCGTGCCGATGATGTGCTTATTCTCTGACTCGTGCAGCTTGTTCCAGATTTTGACGATCTGCTGGTAAGTCACGACATGTCCTGGGACTTTGTACTCTCGTCCGCTGACGTAAATCTGAGTTTCGCCATTCATGAGTTTGTTCCTCCGATCTTTGGGGCACTCAAGTGTCTCGCCCTAGTTGCGGTGCCTACTCGGTTGTCCCTGAGATTACAGATGTGTCCGCGGTGGTAGATACATGGTGATGAATCTGCACCAGACCACCATAATTCACATATTAGCTTATACGCTAATACAATGTCAAGAGAAGATCACGAACTTGAAGATCCACGAGTCATATCGAGGATCGCGAGTCTTAACTTCGCCATATTTGTCTGGGATAAAGCGTTTGGCGACCTTCGTCTCTTGGAATTCAATGCGCGCGCCAAAGAATCGACGCCCACACGAGGAGCCTGAACAGATTGACAGTCTCGAAGGCCTGTCACGCAGAGGTGTCCGGCTGAAGGGTATCCGCTTCGCGATCAACGCCGAATCCCGAACACCCAACCGCGACTTGGTGTTAGCGTTCAGAGCAGCTTGTGCTTACGCTTCGTGTACTGTTGCAACCGATAACTCGCGGCTTCGATGGATACACGGAATTGTTCCGCAATTTCAATGGGGCTGAGCGAATCGCTGAATTTTTGCTCTAGCGCCAAGATGCCGCGAGCAGGCATCAGGAACGCGCCAGCGAAAGCGTTCGCTTGCCATTCCGTATCGCGATAAACCGGGTGCGTGCCCCCTTGACTTCCGAAATGAAGGGCCGCTTGCTCAGCAGTGGCTAACTGAGCCAGACGGACCAATTGATCGGTGTGGAGCTGGCAATGACCTAATTCGTGCGCCAGGAAAAAACGGCCACGCGGGTAATCCTGTTCCAACCATTCATAAGTTTCGGTTGACGCCAAGATCTCAATTACTTGGCGTTCGCAGTTGTATTTCGAGTAGCCTTCTGAAAGTTCAGAATCGATCACATTGCCGCGGATCGGTATATCTCGACCGTTCCGGGTTCGGACCGTGAAATCATAACCACCGAAGAGCGAAAGCGCGTCGACGTGTTCCATATGCGACAGGTTCAGTCGTCCGCGAACGCGCATCGCAATCCGCTCTAGTTTTTGATAACTGAGACCGCGGTCACCGCGTAGACCGGATTTTTCCGTAGTTTTAGGCATCAGTTTTCGCTGTTGGGAAATTTCAGGATTTCCCGTATCTTTTGCAGTTGATCTTCTGTGATGCCGCCGCGAGCGAGGCCGCTCACGAGGTCGCCTACTACTGAAGCTTCGAACGGATCAGCATTTTTGATGTCATACTCGATCACCCCCCGCTCCAAATCCGCCGCGGCGATCAAAGGCGCCGGGTCCGTTTTAACGAATCGTGCGATTTTTATAATCCGCTCGTTGCCAAAAGGCCTTCGGTTACCGCGTTCCACATCGGAAATATAAACCACCGACACATCCAGCAGCTTTGCGATATCGCCAAGTGTTTTCTTGGCCCTGTGTCTCGCCTTCCTCAGTGCATCACCGAATCTTTCTGGCATACCCAATCCCTCCAAAGTCGTGAACCACCAGCTTCCAGTTTGATATATTAGCTCATTAGCTAATATTCGTCAACAGCTCACGAGCATTGCGTCCACTTGATTTCTGAAGGCAACAGGGACACATCTCATCGCCAACTTCAAGTTTGCCCCCCTAAAACCCATCCCACCCCGGCAACGCCGCCGACTGCCGCACCCAGTCCGCCATCTGCTCCTCATCCAACTTGCCCTCATAAATATCCACCCACCGAGAATCCGGATCCTTCCCTCCCCCACTCGGAACCGGGTCCAACGACGCACCATTCAAGAACGTCACCTTCACGTAGCGAGAAAAGACGTGATAACTCACGAACCACCCTCGACCCTCGACCCCGTAAAACGGCGAGTTCCATCGCACCGCCTTGCGCACATCGGGCACATTCACCACGATAATCTCGTCCAAACGACGCGCTAGAATACTCTTCCAACGCGGTATCGCCGCGATATATGCCTGTACCGGAGCATCACCATCACTCTTCGGCATCTGAGGATTGCCGCCCGTCAGCAGCACCGGTTTCCCTTCCACCATGCCTCCCTTGGCCTTCGACAGACGCTGCTTGGTATTGTAAGACACGGCCTCGCGCACCAACTTCTTGAAGCCGACCTTGTCGATCTCGTCCCCTTCGAAACTGTCAATCGCCCGCCATTTATTCCCACTCAAACCCGCGTTGAAGACGTTATCGCGGTCCCGCAGCATCGCACCGTTGTGAAACGTCAGCTTCACCTTGTCCTTAAACCCGTCGCCAACGAGCAGTATCCCGTTGTATTCCCAGACGGGCGTCCCCCTCCACTTCCACTCCTCCGTCACATCCGGCTCCGCCTCGTGGATCAGCTCCCGGAACTCCGCCAACCGTGCGCCACGCCAATCATCCAAATCCACCAACCGAGCATCGATCCGCTCCGCCGCGCTCAATTCGTCTACCGAATTCTTCGATGCCTTTCCAACCATCTCCTTAACTCCGATTCACGCTTCGCTTTCTCTCATTTGCCTACTGCATCGTATTGTAGCCACCACCTCCCTCCCCTTTTTTGCGCAGCAAAAGGGGGACGTGGCGAGCACAGCGAGACGCAGGGGGTTCATTCCCATGACCGTCCAAACCCCCTATCATTCCGCGCAAATCCCCCTGAGCATTTCGAGCAATTCCCCCTGTCGTTCCGAACGAAGCCGAGGAATCTCACCGCCCAGATTCTTCACTCCGTTCAGAATGACATGGCTTCTACGTTGCCGATAGACTCCTCCCCGTATCCCAAACCGCAAACCAAGGAACCCCACAAACCATGAGACTTGAAGGCAAAGTCGCCATCATTACCGGCTCCGCGAGCGGGATAGGTGCCGCTTCGGCTAGGCTCTTCGAGGGCGAAGGTGCCAAAGTCTGCATCGCCGATATCGACGAAGAAAAGGGTCGACAAGTCGCGGCCGGTATCACTGAGTCCGGCGGTGACGCGTTCTTCAAAAGGCTCGACATCACCAGCGAGGACGACTGGGCCGAGGGGGTGAACGAAGTCGTTGCCCGATATGGGAAAATTAACGTGCTGGTCAACAACGCGGCCGCGGCACACTACGCCAAGGTGGAGGAGACAACGGTCGAAGACTGGGACCACGTGATGGCGGTAAACGGTAAGGGCACATTCCTCGGCACGAGGGAAGTTATCCCCCACATGAGACGCGCTGGGGGCGGATCGATCATCAACATATCGTCTGGTGCCGGACTCGTGGGCCAAGCGTGGTCCGCCGCGTACAACGCCTCCAAAGCCGCTGTCCACCTGCTGGCCAAATGCACGGCGATACAGTACGCCCGAGACGGCATCAGGGCCAACTCGGTCCACCCCGGCGCCATCGACACCCAAATGCTCCACGCCGGCTCACAACAGATCGGCGACTCCGAAGCATCGGACAGACCCATGGGCCGAATGGGCAGGCCCGAAGAGATCGGCTACGGTGTCCTTTTCCTAGCTTCCGACGAATCGAGCTACATGACCGGCACCGAACTAATCATCGACGGCGGCAAACTCTCCGGCCAATGGCGATTGGCGGACACCCCGTTTGGGCAGGCAGTGTTGGGCCGGTCGTGAGCCGGACCCGCAACTGGATACGGGAACGGAACAGACCGACCAGGCCGCATCCTTGGGATTGACAGATGGAGTAGAGGCTGGTATTGTTTAGCGAGCCACTAACTATTAGGATGTGTCTATGCAGTCCCGTGGGAGGCTCGTCAAAAAACTGACTAAGCACATGGAGCGCGTGCAGAGCCATTTGCGCTCAGGTCAAACGTCGGCGTGGTCCGGCCTGATCCTGACTATGCCGCAGGCCAAGACGCTCTTTCTTTTGTCCGACGGGCCACACCGCATGAACGGCATCGCCAAACGGCTCAGCGTGGAGATGCCGTCCGCCACAACTATGATCGACCGACTCGTGGCCAAGGGGTTGGTGGAACGCAGGCAGGATCCGGGGGATCGGCGAGCCGTGGTTTGCTCTATCACCACAGCAGGCATGGACGCAGTGGAGAAATTCTGGTCCCTCAGAGCTGCCAGGATCGAATCGCTTGTTGCCAACTTGAGCGACGAAGAGCTTGAAATCGTGGTCCCGGCAATGAAGATCTTGTCCAATGCCACCCGCAGGCCGAGTCTCGAACGTGGAAACGCACCGCGCAAAAAGTTGAACCGCAGAGAGCAGATCGAGGAAGCTCGCACATGAGGGTGGTGTTTCGTCTCACGAAGTATGCCTTCAGGCATAAGCGGTACCTTGTGGGTGCGTACGCGGCGATGGTGGCGTCCACTCTGTCAGCGATGGTCATACCGAGGATTCTGGGCGACGCCATTGATGAGGCTCTAGCCAGTGGCGTCCAGAGCCGCCTTCTCCTGCTTGCGGCCACGATAGTGCTGTTCAGCCTGTTAAGGGGGGTGTTTTCCTTCGGGCAGCGATACCTCTCCGAGTCGCTTTCCCAGCGGAGCGCCTACGACCTGCGAGAGGATTTCTTCAAGAAGCTTCAGGGTATGAGCTTCGGTTTCTTTGACAAGGAGCAGACAGGCGATCTCATGTCCAAAGCCACTCAGGATGTCGAGGCAGTCCGCATGTTTATCAGCATGGGCATGGTGCGCGGTCTATCAATCTTTGTGATGGTAGGCGCAGTCTCAGTTCTGATGGCTCTAACAAATTGGCGACTTGCCATTGTCAGCATGGCCTTCGTGCCCCTGATCCTCTGGAGGGCCCTCGCCATGTCCAACGTCCTCCGCCCGACGTGGATGAGAGTGCAGGAGGAAATGGGCGCAATGACCACCGTCCTTCAGGAAAATCTGTCGGGCGTGAAGGTGGTCAAAGCATTCGGCGCAAGGGGTTTCGAGGAAGCCAAGTTCAATGCTAAGGCCAACTCGGTTGCGAATCTCACCTACTCGGCCACCCGTGTCTTCGCGTCCCAAGGCTCGCTGATGACCTTCATCTTCACTGCGGCCACCGGTGCAATCCTCTGGTACGGCGGACGTGAGGTCGCCGTTGACAGGATCACACCAGGAGGCCTGGCATCCTTCATCCTTTACATGGGGCTCCTCGGAATGCCCATCAGAATGACCGGCTGGATGGTGAACACTTTCTCCCGCGCTTCCTCGGCCGGGCAACGCCTTTACGACGTGTTGGACGCTGAGTCTCCCGTCACCGAAAAGGCAGACGCCGCGCCCCTGCCTCGAGCGGCAGGAAATGTCGCATTTGAGAACGTCTCAGTCAGCTACAACGAAGCCGGAAGCGCAGTCCGAAACATCGATTTCGAAGTCCAATCTGGGCAGGTTATCGCGCTTCTTGGAGGTCCCGGGTCCGGTAAGAGCACGATTGCCCACGTCATTCCCAGGTTCTACGACGTCTCCGAGGGCCGCATAACCATTGATGGCTACGACGTCAGGGACGTCACCCTCGCTTCACTTAGGCAGAACGTCGGTATCGTCATGCAGGACGCATTCGTCTTCGCCGCCAGCATAAGGGACAACATAGCCTATGGGCTCGACGATGTGGACATGGATCGAGTCGTCGGAGCGGCGAAGATCGCCCAACTTCATGATTTCATCGAGGGCCTATCCGACGGCTACTCCACCTGGGTTGGCGAGCGAGGCATAACCCTCTCCGGCGGCCAGCGTCAGCGGCTTGCCATCGCCAGAACAATCCTGCTCGACCCTCCGGTCCTCATCCTTGACGACTCGACCTCGAGCGTGGACATGGCGACCGAGCACCGGCTCCAGCAAGCCTTGGACCATGTGATCAAAGGCCGGACGACCTTTGTGATCGCGCACCGGCTCTCCACCATCCGAAGTGCCGACATGATCTTGGCTCTGGAGAACGGCCAAATCGTCGAACACGGCACCCACAACCAGTTGCTCGAAAGAAACGGTTTCTACCGCAGGATTTACGACTTGCAACTGCGCCCTCTGGAGGAAGACCTAGACGGCTTGCCAGCGACTCTCGGAGGTGACGCCCGATGATGCATGGCGGAATCGGCGGAGGAGGTTGGATGACGCGCGGCGGGAGGGGTACATTCCGGCGCGGGATGTCAAGCCGATTCGGCCCGGAACAAGACGAGGATGAAGGAGGCCAGATATACGATCACACCGTGGTGACGCGCCTCTTGAGGTACCTCCTACCCTACTGGCCCAAACTGCTCGTCACACTCGCGGCTGTGATTGTCTATACAGGAGCCGTGGTCGCACTGCCGTGGATGATCGCAATGATTATTGACCGTTACGTGCGCGCAGGCGACCTGTCCGGATTGAACATTGTTGTCCCGATTTTCCTAAGCATCGCGCTTCTCCAGTACGGCAGCCAGTTCGTCCACCTGACCACGATGGCTCTCGTCGGACAGAAGGTCCTCTACACATTGCGGGTGGGACTCTTTCGCCACCTCCAGGGCCTCTCCATGAACTACTACAACAGGAACGAGGTCGGGAGAGTGATGTCCGTCGTCCAGAACGATGTGCAGCAGCTTCAAGAGTTTCTTTCCATCGTGATCGTCACCTTCGCGGACGTTCTCAGCCTAACCGGAATCATCACGGCGATGTTCGTCTTGGACGCTCAGCTGGCCGCGATAACGCTGCTGGTTATCCCATTGCTTGTCTTGATGATGGTGGTCTGGCAGAGGTTTGCGCGCCGGGCTTTCATGAGAGCACGTTACGCCATTGCCGCTGTTAACGCTGGTCTTCAGGAGAACATTTCCGGCGTTCGAGCCGTACAGAGCATGAACCGGGAGAACGCGAACATCCGATCGTTCGGTGCGGCCAACTCGGAGAACCTTGGCGCCAATCTCGAAGCGGGCAGGATGCAGGCCGTGCTCTTCCCGGCTGTCGAGTTTCTTTCCGCCCTTGCCCTCGCCCTCGTCATATTCTTCGGCGGCTCCCTCGTTCTCGACAACGCCATCGAGGTTGGCGTGCTAATCGCATTCGCCCTCTACATCCAGCGGTTCTTCGAGCCGGTGATGAATCTCACGATGCAGTACGGCTCCATGCAGCGAGCTATGGCGTCGGGAACCCGCATCTTTGAGCTGATGGACATGGCGCCCGAAGTTGTCGATAGACCGGGCAGCGCCACGCTCGAATCCGCCAAAGGCGATGTACGGTTCGAGCACGTCTTCTTCCACTATTCGGAGGGTGAGCCCATTCTCCAAAACGTAAGTTTCGATGTTCCGGCCGGCCAAACCATCGCACTCGTGGGGCCAACCGGCGCAGGCAAGACGACAATCCTGTCTCTACTGATGCGCTTCTACGACGTAACCGGAGGTCGCGTCTTGCTCGACAGCGTCGACATACGAGACATAACCCTCGACTCCCTCGCCAAGCAGATCTCGGTCGTCCCCCAAGAGCCGTATCTGTTCTCCGGGACCATTCGCGAGAACATCCGTTACAACCGCGTAGGAGCAACTGACGATGAGGTGATTCAAGCGGCAGCAGCGGTGGGTGCCCACGAATTCATCAAAAACCTGGAGCAAGGCTACGACACTCCCCTCCAGGAAAGAGGTGGAAACCTCAGCGTCGGACAGCGCCAGCTCATCAGCTTCGCCAGAGCCTTGGTCGCCGATTCCCGAGTCCTGCTCCTCGACGAGGCGACGGCTAACGTCGACACTCACACCGAGATGCTGATCCAGAAGGCCCTCGACGAACTGCTCAAAGGTCGCACCGCCATAGTCATCGCCCACCGACTCTCCACGATAAGGAACGCCGACCAGATTGTGGTTCTGGATCAAGGACGCGTACAAGAAGTGGGTAGACATCACGACTTGCTAGCAGCCGGAGGCCTATACGCCCGCCTCCACTCCTACTCCGCAGACACCGCCGACCTTGGGGACGAGCCCGCCAATGATGCCGACCTCCGCACGACCGGTTAGGCGCATCAGCGAGGCTGGGAATCCAGAAACAACGTCATTCCCGCGAAAGCCGGGATTCCAGAATAAGGATGTAACAGTCGCGGCGGGCCAAACGAATGGCGACCTAATGGAGAAGCTAATATCTGAGAAATATCAACAGTTCAACGCCGACGACTGCGTCAAGTCTGACGCAGATATCCGAGAGCTTCGCAAGGCGGCTGCCGATGAGGATATTGGTGATGGGACCGTGATTCGCGCTGTTCTGAAGCACGTCGCACGAACGCATAACATGAAGTGCACTCGCCCGCGACACCGGGCTAAATCGAGGCCATCTCTACGATTTATTGTCGGAAGATGGCAACCCCACTCTGGAAACCCTGCTGAAAATTACCCACGCCCTAAGTTTGAGGCTGCAACTTGAGCCCGTCGTAGACCCCGCACAAGGCGGCCAATCGGCTAAACACCCAAATCTCCCCGCAGAATCGACTTCGACGTAACCCCGAAACCCACACATCGGCGCCATCGACACGCAGACGCTCGCCGTCGTCCGTCAACGAAATGACTGCGGAGTTGGGAGGGACCGACGATGGTGTTCGCGGAACAATGTCAGGTTGTGACAATTCGTAATCAACATTTCGTGTGGCGATACTATCTTGAGGCTTGGCAAAACGAAGATGGATTAGTAATCAGTTCTAGAAAAGGTAAGATACTTCCTCCGACCAATCCTAGGAATTTGATGGCTCAACGCTATTATTACAAGTTATCTAAATTCGCCAGTCCTGATGTGGTCATCCTTAGCTCCTTTATCGAATCTGCACCGGGGGCTCCAACTCCATCCTCGGCGCCGGACGCTAGAGGCTGTCGATGAATGCGAGCTCGCCTTCAAGGATGTCGACGCCGTGGAAATGCTCCATGAGCAGAGTCGCGTCGAGGTACTTGATGCGGCGGTGCATCTCCGTAGGTAGAGTGCCGTGGTTGAGGGCGGCGTGGGAGTCCTGGCGGCCGCGGAAGTCGTACAGGTAGTTGTCGTTCCAGTGGACGTGGCGGATGAGGTCGGGCCGAGAGAGGAATGCGAGCACGCGCTCCTCCCTTTGGTCTACCGGGAAGCGATGAGCGTAAGTCACGACGTGGCTGGAGTCGAGACAGAGACCCACGTTGTGGCGATCGACATCGATGGCGGCCTGATGCCAGTCCTCCGGCGCCATGCCGAAGAATTCGTTGCGCTGTGACCAGTCGACCTCTTCGTGAGGAGCGTCCTTGATGTCGTCAGTCCAGTAGCTGTTGTTGTTTTCGAGGACGAGCTCGAGGTCGTGCCGCTCGCAGAAGGCGGCGATTTCGCGGGTGCCGTGGATAAACAGGTCATACTCCCCGTCTCGCCCCACCTTCTGCGCGTCGTCGTGCCAACGCTTGGGAGCGAAGTGCAAATTGATCTGCCTCACGTTGGGGTACCGGGCCGCTAGGCGTATGTAGTCGGTAATTACTTGTACCGACGTCGCCCGGAAGTCGGCATCGGGCGAGGCGATGTTGAGGCGTAAGTCGCCGATCACAGCCGGCGCGTGGGCGCTAACGAGAACGTCGGAAAAATCGCCCATGCTGTTGATGTCGTCGGACATCGACGCCTCAGTATTAAGGCCGAAGCGGCGAAGCGTCTCCAACCCGGCAGAGGGCGTGACGCCCAGTTGTTGAGAAAGCTCGGTATATCTAGTCAAAACGGTACCTCTCTAAAACTGGAGCCGTAGGTGATCGGCTTGGCCGGGGTGAGAGCGCACCGGCATGGCCCCGCGGCACCGAGACTCACTACTTTGGCATTCCCGCTCTGGTTGGAAAGACGATTGCACAAAGATCTCCAGGGTTTTTGTGTGGATACAGACTCATGCGACGCGCTGTTTATGAGTTTCGAGTCGACGGAGCCACGATACGGCAATTCGCAGATTCTGCGAAGCCTGGTGGAGCTGGGGGGATTCGAACCCCCGACCTCTTCATTGCGAACGAAGTGCTCTCTCAACTGAGCTACAAGCCAACCCTGGCCACGGGGTTCCTTGGCGCCGTCTTGCATTTGCTCAGCCCTTCGCGCCCCTCTTGAATCATGAAGACGTGAGCGTCTTTTTCGGTGGCGGAGAGAGCAGCTCACGTGGATGCGTTGAAATTTGAACTGGTTCACCGCTTGGATCGCCGCCTAAACCTGTCGTGCCAACCAAGAGTGGGTCAGGCCAGCACAGGTGCCCCGACGCGACTGTAGATTTGAACCCGGTGACGACAACTGTCGGTTATGCAGACCAGTCCATCGGAACTCGTGTCGATCCCCGCGGGCCGCCAGAACAGCTTCTCCTGCTCGGCCATGCCGGAATTGGCGCGCCAACCGGCCTGCTCGGGGTTTACGTCCAGAAAATCCTGGGACCACTTGGACAACGTGGCGTGACCGACAAGGGTCTCGCGATGCCCTCCGTCCATATCGAACACCTGAACACGATCGTTTCTCCAGTCGGATACGTATACGTTGCCGTCGCTGCTGACGTGAACGCTGGAGGGTCGGTCGAACTCACCGTCACGGTCGCCGCTGGAACCAAAAGCTAAGATGAACTCACCGTCTGGCGAGAAGCGTTGGATGCGGTCGTTGCGCCAATCGACTATCCAGATGCAATCTTCGGCGTCGATCGAAATCCCCCAGGGGTAGTTGAATTCACCCGGTCCGGTACCGAAAGTGCCGAATGAAGAGATGTATCGCCCATCCTCCGTGTATTTCTGGACTCGGGCGTTGAGGTGATCCACAACGTGCAAGTGGCCTTCGGAATCGACGGCCACGCCCGACGGGCGGTTCCACTGGCCCTCCGATGACCCAGCCTCGCCCCATCGGTGCGAAAAGGTTCCGTCCTTTTCGAACACGGACAGAAACTGCGTGTATTCGTCGGTCAGGTAGACACGCTCGTTCAGACCGATGGCGATGGCGGTTGGTTGGGTCGACAGCCCCGGTTCAGTTCCCCAGTTTGCGAACTCGAACAGGAATTCGGAATCGAGCGTTACGTAGCTGACCCTTACGTTCCTGTTGGAGGCGTTCGACCGGCTCAACACGTAGAGATGACCGTCCTTGGAAAAACGGACGTCAACAGGGTTCATGAACCCTCGGCCTTCAAACGAGGCGATCCCTAGCGTGTGGCTATACGAGTAGTTGCTCATCTTGTTGTTTCCGGGCTATGGGGTAGCGCGCCCGCTGCAATTGGCTGGGCTTGAGCATTCGGGGTGTAGATGCGCCGCTAGGTTGCCACTAAATGGGACATTCCGTTGAACTTGCTTTTCAGCACCCACTCGGAGTCGACGTGCATGAAGTCTTCGAGGATGGTTGCGTAGACGTCCCGGTAATCCGTGTTGTAGTGGACGTCGCCTTCCAGTTGATCGGCTGGCTTGAGGCTCGGATAGTCACCGTACAGTCCACCATTGACCGGGTTGCCGATCATAAACGCGACCCCTCCAGAACCATGGTCTGTGCCGGCGCCGTTGTCTTCGATCCGCCGGCCAAACTCCGAGAACATCCAGATCACCGTGTCGTCCGCCTGGCCAAGCTCGTTCAGGTCCTCCCAGAAGCACTCCAGCGCTTCCGACACTTCGTCCCACAATTTGGCGTGGTTCACCAATTCGTTCGTGTGGGTGTCGAAGCTGCCGTGTTGAGTGTAGAAGATGCGTGTCCCGAGATCGGCCGACATAACTTGGGCGACGCCCTTCAGGCTTTGCGCAATCGGGTTTTCAGCGTTGTACTCGACTGTGGACGAGTACTTTTCAGGAGCGGATCTGAGCGTGTCAGCACCGTCGAGCATGCCGCGTCCAGTCTGGAGCAGCCGCAATGACGGAATGCCGTCGTCCGACATGGGCTGGTAGATGCGACTGACCGTGTCAAGCAAAGAGTCGCGGTTCGAAGCGCCTGCAAGACCGGTGTACAAGCCGTACGACTCGAGAGCCCCAACCGAGGCGACGGAAACGTCCGGGTATGCGAGGGCTCTTGGCAGACCGCGACCAAAGTTAACGGTGGTGACGGCGTTCTTACCCTCAGGATCGATGGCCTTGGTGGTCTTTCCGAGCCAACCCTCAGAGGATGCGGTTGAGGGCTCCGCCGTGTGCCAAATGTCCATGGAACGGAAATGAGACCGATTCGGCTCCGGGTATCCGATGCCCATCAGCACCGCCATCTTGCCCGCGTCGAAAAGACGTTTGAAGGTGCCCATATGGGCGTTGAATGCGACCCGGTCGTCCACCGGGATTACATCCTCGCCGCTAAGTCCCATGCTCGGACGATAGTCGTAATACAGTCCGTCCTGGTAGGGCACGACCGTGTTCAGGTAGTCGTTGCCACCAGAGAGCTGGAGGACAACCAGATTCTTGGCTCTGCCATTCCCGTTGTGGCCATTCCCATTGCGGCCATTCTTCATCATTTCTTATCTCCTGCGTATTTGTGTGCCGTTATTCGTATCAACAGTACTGGTAGTCGGGTGTCGAAGCGATCAATTGGAATATCTCGATGGCCCGGTCCATTTCTTCGTCCTCGTTCGCCGGCTGCAACTGACCTGATGCGTGATCCGCAATAAGTCCAAACGTTCGGTCCGAGATGTCTATGCAACCCATAACGTCGAGGCACGCAGCCACGTACTCCGTGGAACTCAGGTTGCTCCCGGCCTCGCGCACACGGTCCACCATTCGCTGAATGCCAGGCGCGTCTCTGCGTTCGAGTTCGGTTGAGGCGAAGTTGATTCGCTCGACTAATGCGCCGCTGTCGACCCACTCTTCGCCCTCGTGCCAACCCTCGACGCTAGGTGGGTTGAGCAGGAATTGCCCCATAAACAACGTATGGGAGGCCAATTGCGACGAAGCCAAGTCTGGGAGATCAAATCGATCGGTTAAACGAGCGGCTCCAAACACCAACTCGGTCGGGCTCTTAACCTTGCGATAGCGGACGGCTTCCGACTTGAAGTGATCGGACTTGAAGATTGTTCTGAGCACGGCGCGTATCTCACCGTCGTTCGCTTGAAATACGTCGGCCAGCCGTTGTACTTCATTCTCGTCCGCGTCGTCAGCTACGAAGAACTGGTACAGCCTCCTGGAGATGAACTCCGCGGTGGCCCGTTGGCGGACGATGATTTCTACGATGTCCTCGCCGTTCCAGTTACCGACTTCGCCTAGGAATGATTTTTCGCCGTCGTCGTGATCACTTGGGTCGAACCGGAACTCCATCGGAAACGGCCCGAGGAAGAACGGCGGCATAGTCGGACGCGAAGCCCATCCCGTGAAGGCTCGGGCGGCGGCCTTGACGTCTTCCTCGGTATATGCACCCTCACCGGTCTCGTTGATTCCCATCGAAAACAGTTCGAGTAACTCTCGGCCATAGTTTTCGTTTGGCGCGCCCTTGTGGCTGTTCTGGTTGTCCAGCCAGTACATCATTCCTGGGTTGCGGGATATTTGCACCAGAATGTCGCGGAACTTGCCGAGCCCGAATTGACGGAAAAGATTGATCTCCGTGAGCATTTCCATTCCGTGGTCGAGTTTGATGCCACCGACCGCCAACAAGCCGTGCCAGAAGAGGGCGATCTTTTCTTCGAGGTGTTTCGTGCTAGTCGCCAGACGCCACGCCCACTGCGGGTCGGCGTGACCGACCGAACGCGCCTCCACGGCGGCGATGAAGTAGCGATCCAGCAAGTCCTGTTCTTCAGGATCCGAGAATTCGGGATGAAGAAGCTCTTCGACGGTTTCGTCGTAGCCTTTCGCGGCATACTCTTCTATCTGATCCCGTGTCGCCCCAAAGCCTGCCCGGCGCAAAAGATGCGCCATCAGAGCCGTGTCGGTTTCCTTCAAAACAGCGGTAGTCATTGAACGCCTCGCAGGTAAGTGTTACCCGGCAGTTACGAAAAGCAACTGCATTGACTATAAATTTAGCATGACTACCAATAAATTGTTGCGCGCACGCACGCAAGTACCGCGGATACCGAAACCGTTGCAAAAACTTAGGGTTTCCCCTGCTCGCGGGGGAAATGTCCGAAGGACAAAGGGGGCGCGCACCGTTCCCCGCTCGCGTAACCATTGCAAAACTATGCGAGCATATGGGAATTCCAGGCAAACCGTCCCCTTTCGAGGCGAAAGGGGACGCGAGCGAGCGAAGCGAGATCGCAGGGGCATGCGGGTGGAGACGCGGGGTCAGATGGACTCAACCGATTGATCCAGTTTTGCAATGGTCTCGCTCGGCGGGGGAAATTCCCGAAGGACAATGCGCGCGCTGCCTCCGATGACGCCGAACCGACACCACAACAACCACAGCAGAAACTAAGCCCGCTCACCCCGAGCACACAAACACCAAAGTTGCAACACCTTATCAGGAAGGAAACAAGCATGCAAACAGTAGGGTTCATAGGACTTGGCAACCTGGGCACCCCGATGGCGCAGAATATCCAGAGGGCAGGGTTCCCTATGGCTGTGTACGATGTGCGGGAGGGCGCGACGCGCGCCCTTCTGGAGGGTGGTGCCCGGTTGGCGGCATCCCCGGGCGAGGTTGCCGCCGTCAGCGAAGTGATCATGAGCTCCGTTCCGGGACCCGCTGAGGTGGAGGAGATCACCCTCGGTCGCGACGGAATTCTCAGCGGACTGAGTCCGGGCGACGTGTACGTGGATCTCTCCACCAGTCGACCGTCTCTGATCCGCGAGATAGGCAGTGTGTTTAAGGAAAACGGAGCCCACGTGCTAGACGCCCCGGTGCTGGCAAGTCCTGCCACTGCGGCGGATCGGAAGGTCGTCGTGATGCCCAGCGGCGACATAAATGTCTACAAGCAGCTTCTTCCTGTGTTCGAGGCCTTCGCCGATAAGGTCGTCTACCAGGGCGACCTAGGTATGGGAAGTACCTGTAAGTTGGTCAACAACATGATCACGCTGGCCGTAAGACAGGTCGTAGCGGAGGGGCTCACCCTAGGTATGAAGGCCGGGCTTGACCTCGATGCCCTAATGGAGGCGGGGAGCAGGGGGATACTGGGTAGTCAAAGGGAGGGGTTGGAGAGGACCGTGTTCCCCGGGAAGTTCGAGCCGCCATCATTTCGGCAGGCACTGGCGCGAAAAGACATAGCACTGGCAACGAGCTGGCCCGGGAACTAAATGTTCCGATGCCCGTGGCCAACATTGTGGAACAGCTCGGAATCCAGTGCGGCAACCGCGGCTGGGGAAACATGGACACGCACGTGATATATCGCCTGCAAGAGGAAGCAGCAGGCGTGGAGATCAGGTCGGGCTAGTCCGAGGCGTTCAACCACTCCACCCATGGGTCGTATAGACACGCCGTAAGAGATCGACTACGGCGTACAACGCGCAACCCGCCTCTCGTCAACCCAAGCGTTCAATGTCGGGGAAGGCGTCGAATCCGCTGTCGAATGTCAAAATACGGCTGGCACCGGCCTTCTGCATAACTGCCACATGCAGTGCATCCCTGGCGGAGATGCCATCTACCGTGCCCAGCAAGGTTCTTGCAGAGCGTATTTCCGACATGCCGAAGTTCAGAATCTCATCCACCAAACCGTCCATGCTCTCGAATGCGACATCAATTGCATCTGGCCGATTTATCGCCGTGTACCGGTGGAGTATCTCTTGGTAAACCTCGACATCAGTGATGAATCGCTCCCCTGCACGCACTAGTTCAGTCAACGCTGTTATGGCCTTATCCTTGTTCGGGTGCGCGGCTCCCACCAGGTACATGGGCACATTGGAATCGATGAAGATCACGAGAGGTCTTGATCGGGTTCGATCTCCCGAAGCATGACTTCTATGTCGGCGGTTGGAAACGTGTGACGAGACGCCCCGGCGATAACGCGCAACTTGGAATCTACAGTACCAGGGGCATCACTCCTCGCCCTGCGGAGTGCCTGCCTGACCCACTCAGCAAGGGTCAGCCGCTGCCGGCGCGCCACTCCTTGGATCTCACGGTACTCTTCCTCATCCAAAAGGACCTGTAGGCGTTTAGTCATACAAATAGTCTAATCGACTAATCTTTCATTAGTCAATACATCGCGGGTGGCATTCGATAACTCAGCCGAGAGGGATCTCACACTCCCGTCGGCATGACGGCCGCATGGGCACCCACGGAGAGTTCGGCTTAGGCGTTGTATTCCTACCTTCCACGGGTCCAGTTGCATCACCGGATCCGAACCGACAATCGACGGCGGCAAACTCTCAAGCCAGTGGCGGTTGGCGGATACGCCATACGGCGCGGCGTCAACGGGTCGGTCGTGAGCTGAAGGCACCAACGTCCCTGTTCGGGGCGAAATGGGGACGCGAGCGCGGCGGGCAGGAGGAAACCCGCCCTTGGAGTGTGCACCGATTTGACACCACCGACACCAAGCTCATCACAGCGCCCATCACCTCATTAACGCAATGCGTCATCACACGTGCAGAATGGAAGAGGTAATGTCTGAGAAATATCAAGAGTTCGATGCAGCAGACTACGTCAAGACCGATGCGGACATCCGAGAGCTTCTCAAGGCGGCTACGGATGAGGACCCTGGTGACGGTACCGTGATTCGCGCCGTCCTAAAGCACGTCGCCCGAACACAGAACATGAGCGCCCTAGCTCGTGACACCGGGCTAAATCGAGGCAACCTATACGACGCACTGTCGGAAGGCAGCAACCCCACTCTGACGACCCTGGTGAAGGTAACCCGTTCCCTAAGGGTTGAGGCTACACCTTGAGCCCGTCGAGGATCCCCATGAACGCGTGTTTCTTCTGAACTCGCCGTCCGTGATTTGCGCACAAAAGCCGCCAATTGGCTAACCGCTGAAACCTTGACGGTTGGTGTTGGTGACCGCAGAATGTACTCTATTCTTTGCGGGCCGCGGACCTGAGCCCTCACGCGAATAGAAAAATCAATACGAAACTTCGCCATGCGTCTTGCCTACGTCACAGTCGTGCTCGCATCTCTCCTGATCGCTTGTACTCAGGCTCCGGCACCCTCTCCGACTCCTGACATCGAAGCGACTGTGCAGGCCGCAGTCAGGTTGGCTTTGCCATCACCTACTGAGACCGCTGAGCCTGACTTGCAAGCAACCGTCCATGCGGGAATAACGGGCACAATGTCAGCTCTACCGTCGCCGGATTCAACCTCGATCACTCGGGAAGAAACACCGACCACAACTCCGACGATGACTGTTGCGCCGACGTCGAGCCACACTCCAACCAACACCGCAACATCGGAACCAATCCCATCGAACACCGCAACGCCAACTGAGACGCACACTCCTACTCCCACGGCAACGCAGACAACGACTCCGACACAAACTGTAACACCTACGGAAACGCCAACTCTCTTCCCGACCGACACACCTACGCCCGAGCCCACGGCAACACCGTTAACAACAAACACCCCCACTCCGACGCCCTCACCGTCTCCAGATCCCACCGAAACCCCAAGTCCAATACCCACCCCAACTGAAATTCCAACTCCATCTCCAACAACCTCGCCAACCGCAGGCCCAGACGTCACGTTACCCGAACTGATCGAACGCGTCAGATTCAGTGTCGTCCGCGTTGAAACCGAAAATGGTGCTGGGTCAGGTTTCGTCGTTGATGCGTCCGGATTGGTTTTCACAAATCAACACGTTGTCGCTGGTTCTAGGAATTTGCGCGTAATCTTCGAGGACGCCACCAGTCTTTCAGCTTCGGTGATAACAGAAGATGCTCACCGAGATCTAGCCCTCGTCAAAATAGACGCTGGTTTTGAGTTGACTGAACTGAGATTCGCCGAATTTGTGCGAGAAGGCGACGAGGTGATTGCTCTTGGATACCCCCTCGATCACGGCGAGGGACTGACGATCACGAAAGGTATCGTATCGGCGCTCCGCACTTTCGACGGCATCGGCTACGTCCAGACTGACGCCGCTATCAATATTGGCAATAGCGGAGGACCGTTGCTGAACCGCGATGGTGAAATTGTCGGCATGAACACCTCTCGCGACGAGACCGCTCAGAACGTCGGATTCGCTGTACGGTACGATGTCCTAGCCCGAAGATTGGAGGTGATGAAAACTCAGCAATCAGTCGATACGCAACCAGTTCCATTACCAGATTGTGTTTTCGGAACGCGTGGGGCTCCGATCGACCATACTCCGGTTGACGAGTTGGTTGACGGGTGCGTGGCTGATATTGAGATCGCAGATGCCGTTATCGAAGCGACTTTTTACAACCCGTATTCGACAAACAAGGGAGCGTGGAGCCATGGGTTTCTCTTCCGGACGGTAGACACCGAGAACAGACACGGCATCGTTATCCATAGTTCAGGTGATTGGTACCATGTTTCCGGCTCTTCTTCTTCTTCTGACGGTTGGGAGAACCAACAGATAGGGCAATCCGAATTGGTCAATCTTCGCGATGGGGCGAGCAATCATATACGCGTCGTCGCCCTTGACAACTTCGGCATGTTGTTCATCAACAACCGTTTTGAAGCGATTCTTGAACTGCACGAAATGACGGATCCTGGCGCAGTGATCCCATTCGTCGGATTCTTTGATGGCGATGGTGTCGCAGGGGAGTCGACCCGCTACGATGGACTGTCGATCCGCCCCATCGAATGGTTACACAGTACAGATTCTGGGACGCTGCAACACTCTCTAGAATTCATCGACAGTCATGATCCGGAGGTAAGGTTCGCGGACGGTGTTGTAGTGGCTGAATTCGAAAACCCGTTCGCGTCCACGCGCGGCAATTGGAGCAACGGGTTCATGTTTCGAGACCGTGTAGATGGCTTTCACATCGTGGGTTTCGCTCAAGACGGGTATTGGTTCCACTACGTGCGCAGCGAGGATTATGAGGATGACGTGTTGGTGGACAGTGGGTTTTCAGCCCACATTCGCACGTCCGCTAACGAAACCAATTCGCTTTTCCTGATAGCCGACGGGGATAAAGGATGGTTGATTGCGAATTGGGAATTTCTAGCCGAACTTGATCTCAGCCTCTTATCTGGTGTTGGCTATGTTTATGCAATGGCCAACTACTTTAACGATGACGGCGTCCGAGGATACGCGACCGCGTTTAATCAACTATCCATTTGGTGGATGCAGTAAGTTCGACATTTTGACCAATCTGTGTTTCAAATCGCATCCGACTTCGACTTAAGCGGTCCAATCCTCTGGTAGTGGGTCGTATGCCCTGCCCTCACCATCAGTTCGTACCTCAAGCAACCCGATGTTGAGATTCCATTCAACCGAATGGACGATTAGCTTCCGAGACCGATTCCCGCGGTACACCCGCATACCTTTTCGGCACGGCCGTTATCTTCGGAATCGGTATCCCAGTGGACGACCGGTCATTTGGAGATGGCGTTGACCGGACCCAAGGCTGAAAAATTGGACTTGCCAGGTACTCGCAATTGAACCCGTCTCGATTTACAAACTTAATGCGCGTTTCGCGCACCTAGCGCACATTTGGGCGATCGATTCCTGGCAACCGGTTCGTCGTGCCGATTCATAACGTCTCTACAGGTTTCAACGGAAATCGCCGAGCGCAATCGTGGTATCAAAAGTGGTACATTAACACGACTACACCCAATGCCGAACTGAAATAAAGGATTTAGTGGTGGGGGAGGCGGATTCGAACCCGCACGGCCGCAGCCACGTGCTCCTAAGGCATGCGCGCCTACCATTCCGCCACTCCACCTCTTCCTCAATGGTACTTTCGGTCGGCTATTCGTAGATTTTCACCATCCGGCAACGTTAAAACGCCGGACATTACAGGCGTCGACTAGAAGGTTCAATACGAATCTACGATGGTTCGATGTGCGCGTTGATGTGTTTCACGTTCCGGGAGTGGCCCGTATTACGCCAGTGTCGACAAATTGGACGAGTTCATTAACGGCATTGCACAGGCGACGAAAAGACCGCGAAGCCTCAAACGCTGCATCGATATCCATCGTCGCCGAAAACGACGCTTGATTCGAGGTTGCTTTGTAGGCCAAACCCGAACGAGTTTTGCGCTTCAACCATTCCTTTGCATCGCGGAATCCCTCGGCGTCTCCTTGAAAATCCTCGAATGATGCCAAGAACCAGTTCTCGTATTCGCGTTTCGCGCAGACCACTGCAACAGGGACACCAACTGCGATCGCACGTGCGCGTTGCGCCAATCGAGTCCCGAGTTTACGCGGGCATTGACCGTCCGAATCCAAGAGAACCAAAATCGCTGCGCAGCCTTCCGTCATCTGTGCGTATGATAGGAAATCTTCAAATCGACTGATGAGATTCCCCTTGCCATTTGCCTTTTTGGGCCGTGCTACCCCAATTCCGAACTCGCTCATACGTTCGTAGAGAACCCGCCGAATAAGAACTGGCGCTGCTTCCTCGTCTCCCCGACCCTCCACGATCGGCACGATAAACCGCATCGAAGATGTCAACTGCGCGGTACCAAACCTTCCATGCTGTGCAGCTCACCGCTAGTAAAAAGACCGTTCATCACCGCTTTCGATTGCGTCTCCGAAACGGGACCGACTTCTGTGCATCCGTCACGCATTTCCACCGCTCTCAACGACTCGATCGGTAATCGGTCAATCAGGTCCGGACTATGTGTAGTAGCCACCACTTGAGACCGACTCGACGCTTCGACCATGACATCGGCGAGCATCGATAACGCACCTGGATGTATCGTTAACTCCGGTTCTTCTACGCCCAACAACGACTCGGACATCTCTTGGTAAAACGCCGTCAGCAATCCGAGTAACCTTACAGTACCATCCGACTCTTGTGACAGATCAAATAACGCCCCGCGACCACCGTTGTTAACGGCACCGTGCCGCAATTTCACGACCAAGTACCCGCCCGACTGCTGCACAACCAAGTCATACAATCCCGGAACGACTTGTCCCAAACTGCCTTTTATCTCCTCAAGGTATGGCGAATCCCACTTAATCATCGCTCGCAATACTGAAGCCAAATTCTGCCCATCTTCGACCAAATTTCGCGAGTTCATCGGCCTTCTGGGTTCGCGGATCGCGTCGGGAAAAATCCTGTAAAACTGCATATCCCGTACGAAATTCAGAGCACCATCCACTTCACGGCTGGCAATCCGACCGACCCGAATTCGAGATTCGTGAGATTCGGTTTGGATGCGAACGAGGATGTGAACTAAAGAAGGGAGTGCGAGTTCCGAATCTTCGTACTCGTAACCAATGAACATGGTGGGTTTGACTAACTTTCCACCACGAATTTCGTAATTGATCGGTTTTAATTCAGGATTGCTGGGCGTAACGGTCCCATACTCTCGTTTCACGCGATAAACACCTGCGCGACTCCCCAACACGAATCCGTATTGCATTTTGAATGCGCCTTTTCTAACCTCGAAGCCGACTTCCACGTCGCGCGTACCGCCCTGAGGAGTCGCCCGCCTGACCGCCTCAATGCCATGCCGCGAAGTGACTGCCGAATCAAGATATCTGCCGACAGCTTGCTTGATGAAGCGCAAAACGTCAAGCACGTTGCTCTTACCGGATGCATTCGGCCCGACAAGAACGGTCAATGGACCGAGTTCAAGGTCCAAGTCTCGTATGCTTTTAAAGTTTCGAGCCCAGACCCTCGTCAACGAATATCTCGACTCGTCCTCACCGGTTAGGTTTTCGGTCTCGTTCATCCCATCACAATCCTATCTTTTCGGGAATATCTAAGTCAGATGGTCACAATGAACGGTAAATTGCGTAATGCTTGGATCCGTCAGCTCGTCCTCTGGTGGGGGAGGCGGGATTCGAACCCGCACGGCCTAAGCCACATGCTCCTAAGGCATGCGCGTCTACCATTCCGCCACTCCCCCGATAGCTCAATGGTACTTCGGGCGCTTACTCGTAGATATTCGACATCTGCCAGGCGTCGAGCGATTCCAGGATGGCGGCGGAGCCTTGGGCGCGGAGCGATACGCCGACGCTGTCGTCACGTCCGGGTTAGACGCGGGCGGCGACGCACTGCTGGTCGTTGACGAATACCTCGACGATGCTTTTGTCGATGAATACGCGGAGGCGCAGCGGCTCGTCGTCGACCAGCACGATCGGCGCCGTTTCCGCCACTCCCCCGCTCCCTAAATGGTACTTCCGAGCCCTATTCGTAGATGTTCGACATCTGCCAGGCGTCGAGCGATTCCAGGATGGCGGCGGAGCCTTGGGCGCGGAGCGATACGCCGACGCTGTCGTCACGTCCGGGGTAGACGCGGGCGGCGATGCACTGCTGGTCGTTGACGAATATCTCGACGATGCTCTTGTCGATGAAGACGCGCAGGCGCAGCGGCTCGTCGTCGAACAGCACGATCGGCGCCGTCTCGGGCGGTCGCGACAGCGCGCCGGGGAGCGTGGACGAGTAAGAGGTGTCGAGCGACACGATGCTCTGCATGACGGGCACCCGTCTCGGCGCGCCGAACTTTGGCACCGCCGCTGCCCCGCTCGCCAGCAACGCCCCGCTCTCGGGCAGGTCGCGATGCATTCGGAAGCCGCGGTCCTTGAAGAACGATATGCGCGTGTACTCCTCGCGGTTCGGCGACCGCAGCACGTTCAGCTCGACCGTCGGCGCGCTGTTGGCGTCGATCTCCATGATCAACTCCATCGCGTTCCCGGACACGCCGTCCAAAACAACCTCCTCATTCGGCGGCAAAACCGTCTCATCAATGTGCGTATGCGCCTCGCGCACCGACTCGACATCGCCCGCGGGTTCGATCTTCAACTCGTCTTCATACTCGCCGAGCGTCACGCGTCGGGGCAGTGACATGATCTGGTTCCAGCCGTCGGACGGGTAGCCGGGGTTCATGTTGTGGATGATGATCACGCCGCCCTCGCCGTCGGGCGTCGCCGACGGTGCGTGAACGCCGGACGGGGTCGACGCGCCGAAGTTGAACAGCCCAGCGCCGGTCACGACGAACTTGTCGCGCTCCATGTCGTAGTCGCCGAGCAGATACTGGCCGCCGCTCATGTGGCTGAAGAACGGCAGTATCCACCGGTCCCCTATCGGCCAGAAATACGGGCACGCGCCGTCGTCGCCGACCAGCGTGAAGCGGTCGTCCTCGGTGAACGGGTGCAGATACTCCCATGTCGCTAAATTCTTCGATCGGAACAAGAAGTCAGCCGCAACCCGTTTGCCCGCAGGTCCATCAGGCAGCATCCCGGCAGAAAGCGAATAGTAGTAGTCGCCCTTCTTCCAGATGCACGGATCGAAAACCGTGTAGTCCTGCGGCGATCCGTCCTGTGGGGGCGTCGGTATCACCGCCTGCCCGGTCACCTTCTCCCAATTGAGTAGCAGCGGATCGCTCGACGTCGCCACCATGTTCCCGACCTGCGTCCCGTGGTACATCGCAATCACCCGGTCGTCCTCGACCATCGTGGCGCCGGAGAAGCAGCACTCTTCCGGGTCCGGGTAGATCGCATACGGCAGGTCGCGCCAGTGGATCAGGTCGTCGCTGATGGCGTGCCCCCAGTGCACGCGCGGGTCCTCCGGCGGGTAACCCTGATAGAACAGGTGCCATCTCCCCTGCCAGAAGCACAGCCCGTTCGGATCATTCAGCGTGTTCTCAGGGTTTACGTAGTGGTAGATCGGACGATGCGGATCACCAGACTTCGCCGCCCGCGATGCGATCATGCGGTTCAGCAGGGGGTTCTCCCTCAGCTGCTCCTCCTGCTCCTCCAACGTATCCGCGAACGCGTAATGCGGTGCTAGAGACTTGTATTCGCTTTCGCTCATGGTGGTTCCTTGGTGGGTGTTCTCTCGGGATACCCGCCCCGTATCGGGGTACGGGGCAGGCCCCGCGGGTATGGCGGTGGTTTTTCGGTTTACGTGCAACAACGATAATATCCACTGAGAACGACGCGAACCGCAAATCCATTGCGACGAGGAACCCAAAATGTCTGACATGCAGATCGAGATGATTGTTGACGAAAATGCGCAAGTCGGTGAGGGGCCCGTGTGGGAACCCAAAACCAGCGTCCTTTACTGGACCGACATCCGGGGCGGCCGTTACTTCAAATACGATCCTGCAACCAACGTGAACGAGACGATCCACAACGGCATCTTCGTCGGCGGAGCGGCCGTCAACAAGAACGGCGGCTTGACGTTTGGGACGTGGGAGGGCGTCATGTTGTGGCGGTCGGATGCCGACTGGCAGTGGCTGCATCACGAGCCGGAGATGCGAGAGCGGATGCAGTTCAACGATGTTACTGCTGGCCCAGACGGCAGCTTCTACGCCGGGAGCTACTTCGAGGACGCGCCACGCGGCGAACTCTTGCGTTTCAATCCCGACGGCTCCCACGAAATGATCGCCGACGGTTTGGGCATCAGCAACGGCATGGGCTTCTCACCCGATCTCACCGTCTTCTACCACACCGACTCGCTCGCTGGCGAAATCTACTCATACGATTACCACGCCGCGACGTCGGAGCTCACGAACCGTCGCATCCTAGTAAAACTAGACGCCGACGAAGGCATCCCGGACGGCATGACCGTCGACGGGGACGGCAACATCTGGTCGGCTTGCTGGGGAGGCGCACAACTCATCCAGTTCGATCCCGACGGGACCGAGATGAGCCGCATCAAGTTCCCGGCGGTCCAGACCTCGGCGGTAATGTTCGGGGGCGAAGACCTCACCGACATCTACGTCACGACCGCCATGTTCGGCAGCGATGACCCGATTACCGACGACGACCCGCCGGCGTACCATGCGATTTCGAACCGAGGCGGTCAGCTATACCGCGTTCGGCAGGTCAAGGTCCAAGGCAAACCCGAATTCGAGACCGACTTCCACTGGTCGTGAAGATAGTCGGTAATGTGAGTGCGGCGTTGGTTTTTCGCCGCTGATTGGGAGTTGTTCGAACCGTCCTTTGGTGCCGCCGCTGGTCGCAACGGGCTTTTTCTGATTTTTGCACCTGCGAGCTGGGCTTCAGACGTTACTAGCGTCTGCATCCCGGCCCGCAGATACGGTTACTACCGGTAGTCTCGACCTGGCTTCCACCGATCATTAGGCCGATGGCGCGTAGGACACAAGTCACTGTGCCCTATCACACGTGGCGCCCTGATCGAGGGTCGCCCGTTCCGCGGCATCGACCTCGTATCCGCTCAGATCGAGGTTCTGATTCCTGTCAAACTCACGCAACGCACGTCGAGTTCCGCGTTTGGCTCAACGAGGATGACTGTCAGAGGACGTAGTGCCTCCGCTCGCCTGCACCGCACAGCAGGGCCCGGGGAAATCGCCGAACCCTTCGGAATGGTTCGCGCTCACACAGCATTATGCTCGTGCGCGTCGTTTGCCTTATGAGTCATATTATCACATATGTAGCGCAAGAATGCAAGTAAGAGCATGATGCCTACCATTCACCGATTCAGGAATGTGTCGAGGTATGTCGACAGTACTTCAGACTTAGCGTCGGCGGGTGCAGATTTTCCAATGGACGCGCACACCTTGCTCAGATTGTCGATCTGTTCTTGGTGTTTGCTCTGCGTCCGTTGCAGAGAGATGTTCCAACCTAGCATGGCTGCGACGATAACCCCGATGACCCCAATTCCCGGCCCGACAATCCACCATTCGCTGAAATCGTTCACTCTGCGTGCGTTCTCACCAGCGCCGCCACAGCGTCGGCATGACGCTTCAATCGTGGGAAATACTCACTAACGACGGTTTCAAATTCCGAGCGATCCTCGTCACTCGATATGATGAGCGCCGTGAGTAAAGCATTCCAATATTCTTCACGGATTTCAATCAACTCGTCGAGGGCACAGTCAACTTCCGGGATCAGCAACAATTCCTTAACCTTATTCTGCCTAAGGGAATCGTTTTCTATGTCCTCGCGGTTATTCGTGTTCCTACCACGGACGTCACGCTGAGTCGTCGTCAATGCGCGTCTCCTACAGTTCTTCGTACACGAATTATAACGCGTGGGTCCAGTTTAGTCCGTAGTGTCTTGTGGTTGTCAACGAGTTACTCGAAGCCTACCCCCGCAAATTCTCATCGAATCCGAGATGCGCGCGCGACGCGGTCGGCTCCGTCTGCCCTTGATACCTGCTCCGCAACGCCTTAGAGCCGTAAGGGTTCTCCGCGGGAGTTGAAAGATACTGGAACGAGATCTGCCCGATCGGCATCCCCTTGTAGAGCGTCAACGGCAACCTGGAAACGTTCGATAACTCGAGCGTCAAATGCCCGTCCCAACCCGGGTCTACGAACCCAGCCGTAGAGTGGATCAGCAACCCGATGCGGCCCAACGAACTCTTACCCTCCAACCGCGCCACAATCGAGTCGCTCAACGTGATCCGCTCCAACGTGTTCCCCAACACAAACTCCCCAGGATGAAGGATGAACGGTTGATCATCTTTGATCTTGACCATCTCGTTCAAGTCCGGGATGTCTTTACGCAGGTCGACGAATGGCGCCGTAGAGTTTCGGAAGACCAGCACCTTTTCGTCCAAATGCAAGTCAACGGAAGCCGGTTGGACATCATCAGCACTGAACGGATCGATCCCGATCCGCCCCGACGCTATCTCGTCGCGTATGCTCTTGTCGCTCAATACCATGGCGTTAACTAGAGCACGCCCCACAGCCCTCTTGCCGTGGAGCGTGCGATATCGAATTTTATCAACGTCGGGGCGAAAACCTTCGTCCTACTCGCTATCCTTGTCCTTGACTAGGGCCGCTTTATCAACGCATCCCGTTTGAACGATCGCGAACTTTGCTGTGATGTCCGCCCGAATCTCGATATCTCCGACGCCCACGGGCGTGCTCGGCGAGTCCAATCCAAGCGACTCCGATACTACTCTTGCCGCCGCCGCTTCTTGGACGAAGACCGGCCTCGAACCGACATTCTCGCTCGCGCTCAACAACGTGCCTACTTCGACACCAAACGCCTCGGCATACAGTCCCGCACGATGCAACGCATCCTGAACCGCCAACTTGCGCGCCTGGTCCACCGATTCAGACGTCTGATCGGCCCGAAATGAGATCGAATCGATGCGCACATCGTCTCCGCCGGCATCCGCCGCAGCGTCGATGACTTTGCTTAAGATATCCGCATCTTCGGCATCTGTTTCTGTATCATCAGGCATCTCCGTCATATCGATCTCGATCCTGACGCGGTTCGTCACGCGGTACCCGATCAGCATCTCTCTGCTTTGACGGGCCGTACGACCTTCGCCCAGATCCACCTCTTCCTCTACCCAAGTAGTCCGCGGCCTTATATTGAACCTTGTCGTCGTTATGTCGTCATCCTCGACGCCCTGCTCTTTGACAGCCTCAATGACGTCAGCCATAGCTGTAGCTGCCTCCGATCGAGCCGCGCTGACCGTCTCCGCCGTTACTTCCACGCCCAGCGACACGACGCCGATGTTCGCCGGCACAGATACGATGCCAGCTCCCTGAACCGTTATGCCATCGCTGCGCAGGTCGCAGTAAGTCACTTCTGCATCGATTTCGGCATCAACTGTGGCGACTACCGAGCTGAGCGGTTCTGGTGTGGCGGTCGCAGGGTCCTGCGCACTCAGACTTAGCACCGATACGGTAGATCCGACCACGGCGACCAGCGCCACGACCGCTATCCCGATGTATTTTTTCCCGATCATTACTTCTATCCTTCCTCGATTTATTGCTCTGTGTTTTCGCCAAACTTCTTGGCTTCTATTAACAAAGACGAATCGGCACTCAAGATTGTTCCAACCGAACTCTCGATTATCGACTAAAACCTACCCAGTGCCTTCATTGCGCCGGGGTCGGCGTCGGTGACATCGTAGGCGTGGGCGTGAACGTCGACTGGGGAGATGGTGCCGCGGTGGGGCTTGCTAGCGGCGTTGGAGTCGGTGTCGGCGTGCAAGTTGGTATTGGAGACATAGTTGCTGTGGGTTCCGGCGTTGCCGACGCGGTCGGCGATCCAGTCGGGGTTGGAGTTGTTGTCGGCAGCACCGCGCACGGAATTTCGGTCGGTATCGGTGTCGCCGTCTCCTCCTGATCCGCATCTACGGCTATCATCGCTGCAGCCGCTTCAGCAGGTACAGCGGTCGGAGCAGGAGCAACCTCAACCTCTTTTTCGACCTCGACTTCCTTTACCACCTCGACTTCCTTTATAACCTCCTTCGCTACCTCGACGACAACCTCGCGCTCAACCTCGACGACCTTTTCAACTTCCACAATCTTTTCGACCAAAACAGTGATCGGCACTTCCTTCTCGACGACTACGGTCTGAACTACCGTCTCACCCGCGACCTCGACGACCTTCTCCACCTCGACAGTCTGCACAACCGTTTCACCCATCACCTGAATTTCCTTTTCGACGACGACGGTGACGACCACCTGTTTCTCGACTTCCACGATCACTTCTTTTTCAACCAATACGGTTTGAACCGGTCCTGGACGCCCAGCCAATCCCGGAATTCCCGGATCCCCCGGCTCTCCCGGTGCCCCTGGCGCTCCCGGTTCTCCTGGCTCGCCAGCCAACTTTGAGTCGGAACGTTGGATTTCCTTCTCCACAACGACCGTTTGCACGACCGTTTCACCCATCACCTGAACTTCCTTTTCGACAACGACGGTAACGATCACGTCACCGTCCGACATCGTTTCAAACCGGTCAGTGACGTAGTCCGAAAGGTCACCGATCGTGATCAGAGCCACACCCATCAACGCCACGGCTGCGATCGCGAGGGGAACATAAACGGCTGCGTTCCGCAACCTCAGTCCACCCCAACTGGATCGCGGATTGAGGATCTTTTCGATCTCCCGCTCAGAATACCCACGTACCGCTAGGGTTTCAGGCGTTAGCGCGTACGATCGCGGCGCTTCTACAGTATCGAGCGATCTTAAGAGTCGCGACGTCTCACGGGCGGTGCGCAGTTCATCGACGTCTACGCCAACGGCGCGCAGACGCTCCTCGATACGAAGCAGCCCAGCCTCGTTCTCGGCATCGAGATACGCGGCGATCAGATCCTCGACGTGATCGGGGCCGCCAATCATTCTTCGAATCCAATCGATCACAGCATCCCGTCCCATGTGGTTTCGATGCGCGGACGGTTAGCACTCAGGCTGTTGCAATCGACTCCCATGCTTAAACGACGTTTTTTGCCGCCATTTCGTTCCATTGTTCGCAACATCACGACTCCTGCCCTGCCAATCCGATGGGCAACAACCCTGGTATGCCCCGAAGGCAATCCCGCACTCGCCGCCTCGCCCGGTTCAGACGTGACTTCACAGTCCCGATGTTCACACCGCACACTTCCGATGCGTCGTCGTAACTCTGCCCCTGCACGTCGACCAGCACGATTACTTCTCGGTGTTCGTCGCTGAGTGTCCCAACGCAGTGTTCCAGCGCATCGCGTAACTCTGAATTCATCGCGATATCTGCTGGTGAGGGGTTATCGCTCGCCAATCGTTCCCGGAACACCGTCGCATCTTCATCTACCGAAGACTCTCGACGTCGCTTTTGACGCCTAAAATAGTCGTACGCCTTGTTCCGAGCAATCCTCAACAACCACGCCCGGACGTTGTCGCCACGCATCCTCGAGATGCTCCGAAACGCCGAAATGAACGTCTCCTGCGTGACGTCGTCAGCAACCGCGTGTTGACGCGTCAGGCTAATGCTGAAGCCGTAAACGGCGTCCTGGTGAATGGACACTAAGCGATTAAACGCATCGACGTCGCCGCCCCGCGCCATCGCTAGAATAAGATGTTCATCGGATTGCATCTAAACCCGTCGTAACTGCTCGGAGCGTTGACCACAATACAATTTCTTAAGTTATGGCGAACCAGATTTGGAAACAGATGCGGGACATCGCGGAGATGATCGTCATCACCGCCTTGGTCGTCATATTCGTCCGCAACGTAGCCATTACCTACACTGTAAACGGCCCCAGCATGGAGCCAACCTTTTTGGAAGACCACCGCGTCCTCGTCAATCGCCTCGGCGCCATCCGTTTCTGGGGAATCTCGCTCTACGGCCAGCATGACTTCCTGTTCGAAGGCCCCGAGCGTGGCGACATCATCGTCTTCGAACCGCAACAACCTGGCATCGAGAAGATCGTAAAGCGTGTCGTAGGCCTGCCGGGCGACAAGGTCGACATCGTGAACGGCATCGTCGAAGTCAATGAAATCCTCACCGACTACTCCAATGACTTCACCGAGACCAAATCGCACCTAAAATATCCGGTCGTCGTTCCGCCGGACAACTACTTCGTCCTAGGTGACAACCGCGACCAGTCAAACGATTCCCGCAACTGGGGATACGTACCGACCGAAGACATCGTCGGAAAAGTCTGGATGCTCTACTGGCCCTGGAGAGAGATCTCCACGTATTGACAACTCACAACGCCGTCTTGTGCCGGTACATCAACGCCTCCGCAAGATGGTGATTCTCAATTAACACCGTCTGCTCCAAGTCGGCGATCGTCCGTGCGACCTTCAGCACCCGGTGACAAGACCGCGCCGACAACCGTAGATGCTTCATCGCGCTCTGCAACAGCGACTTCGCATCCTCCGACATCTTGCACGAGTCCCATACCTCGACAGGACCCATCAAGGCGTTTGACATCACACTCGTTCCCTTGAACCGCTCGTGCTGCGACTCGACCGCCACTAAAATGCGCTCGCGCGCTGCGGCCGAACCCTCCTCCGTAGGCGGTGTAATCAACTTGTCATACGCGACTCGCGGCACGTCCACAAACATGTCGATACGGTCGATCAACGGACCAGAGATGCGGCGTTGGTAACGCGCCACGGTCGGCTCTCCACAGGTGCACGGTTGCTGTGAGTCGCCGTGATACCCGCATGGACAGGGATTCATTGCACCCACCAACATGAAACTCGCCGGATACGTGGCACTAGTCCGTGCCCGACTGATCGTGAGGCACCGATCCTCCAACGGCTGTCGCAGTGTCTCCAGCGTCGAATTGCCAAACTCAGGCAACTCGTCGAGGAACAACACTCCTCGATGGCTCAACGTCACCTCACCCGGACGCGGTATCGAACCGCCGCCGATCAGACCCGCGTTCGAAATCGTGTAGTGCGGCGCTCTGAACGGCCTCTGCGTTACCAGCGGGCTCCCCGAAGGCAAAAGACCCGTCACTGAATAGATTGTCGTCACCTCCAACGCCTCTTCCGGCGTCATCGGAGGCATGATCGACGGTAGACACCGCGCCAACAACGTCTTCCCGCAACCCGGCGCCCCCATCAATACGATGTTGTGATGTCCAGCCGCCGAGATTTCCAACGCGCGCTTCGCCTGCTCCTGACCGCGCACGTCGCGGAAATCGTATCCTGTGCGAACCGTCGCCGCCGCACCCATATCCGGGATTCCGCCGCCCCGTACCAACGGCATATCCTTGCCATCCCGGAGGTGATCCACCAATTGCTTCAGCGTCTCGGCAGGACGTATTTCGATACCCGGCACAAGAGACGCCTCCTTGGCGTTGACCCATGGTACGAATGCAGTGTCGTAACCTCGATCCTTGCCCGCCTGCAACATCGGCAACATTCCGTGCGTCGATCGGAGCTTGCCATCTAAAGAGAGTTCGCCCAAAAAGAGCGATCTGTTCACCGCGTCAGGCACCTGACCACTGCACACTAGTATCCCGATAGCGATCGGCAGATCGTACGACGGACCGGTCTTCTTGATGTCCGCCGGCGCCAGCGAGACCGTTATCCTTCGCAACGGAAACTCCTGGCCCGAATTCCGAATCGCCGCACGAACCCGCTCGCGCGACTCTTGAACCGATGAATCCGGCAATCCCACGATGTTGAACCGTGGCAATCCCGGTGAGATATCAACCTCAACCTCCACCAGCTGACCGTCCACTCCACTCACTGCACATGTGATCGTCTTGGCAAGCAATTTCTCTCGTTCCTTCTTGTATAGTTACCGGTATACCTCTACTCACACGACGCTATATTATACATATGTTTCATATTATTCAAGTGGTTTTGGCGATTTTGCAAAAGTAGCTCGTTTTTTCATCCGCACGCAGAGAGTCCCCCGAGCATCCGATCCAACATGAGTATCCGCTACGAAACCGAAGATAACGTCGCAATCATCACTATCTCCAACACCCGGCGAGCCAATAGCCTAGACAAGCCTCACGCCGTCGAGCTCGGAGAAGCTTAGGCCACCGCGTGGAATGATCGCAACGTTCGTTCCATTATCGTCACCGGTGAAGGCGATCGCCACTTCTGCGGAGGGCACGACCTCTCTATGCGCGACGACGTCACAGAGGCAGAGCACGAATTCTTAGCTTTCGAACGCATATTCCGTCCACCCGCTGGATACGTGAACGGATTCCAGACCGGCATCGACGGTGGAATGGCCGACCACTTCCCACGCATCTACAAACCAGTTATCGCGGCAGTCAACGGCTGGGCAGTTGGAGCCGGACTGTACCTCCTTCTCGCGTCCACCGACATCCGCATCGCCGCGCTAGGAAACGCCAACTTCCGATTCGGCCTGATTTCCCGAGGATGGGTAGGTGCCGAACCCGGTGCAACACTGCTCCTTAAGCAACTCAGATACGTGGATGCCATGAAAATGCTCCTTGCCGACGACACCGTAGACGCGAACGAAGCCGTCAGAATCGGGTTGGTAAACGAAGCCGTATCACCCGATCAACTGATGCCACGCGCACTAGATGTCGCACATCGCATCGCCGAGATGCCACCTCTAGCCACGATCAAGATGAAGGAGTTCATCCACCGCTATTCCGATCTACCCGTGGAGCAAGCGTGGAACATCCAATCCATGATGAACTTTATGCTCCTGCAGACATCCCAAGACGCACAAGAAGGCCGGACTTCCTTCCTCAAGCGCCGAGAACCTAACTACACCGGGGAATACGTGGGTCTGGAGGGTTTTTACGAAAACGCATCTGAAGAGGAACGCGCCCGTCTGGAAGAGCTCAAGCGTCAAATAGACTGGTAGCCATAGAGCCATCCCAGAGGGTCATCGGTAACAATGGACCGTTGGAATTACGCACGCGACGAACATCCCGCCTACTGCACCTGTGTTCAGTGCATAGAGGAAAACAAGAAAGGCGGTCGGAAACGATCGCGCAGGTCCGCTTCCTCCGTGCCAAGTTCGCTCATCGGCCTAATTACCTCTTGGGTAAAACGTCTAATCCGCGGCCGATGATTTCTCGGGCAGTTCAAATCATCGCCCGAGTATCCGCCACCACGCCCATCCCAGTCCGGCGCCGACTACCGCGCAAATTGGCGCCGACACCGCAAAAAAGGTGATTGAAACCTCAGCGTCAAACTGGACCCAGAGCAAAGCGTTGAAAGAGATTGCCGCGCACACGCCAACGACGCAACCCCACACGATATGTCGATTGGCGCTCACTCGGTCGATGTTAATCGAACCTCCGCACTACGACGTCATCCCTGCGGAGGCAGTCGCTTCAGCAGGCGGAACGTCCATCCAGTTGTGAGGCGTCACTAACACGCCCGATTACCCGTCTACTCTGCGTGCTTTGCGCTGATCGGCGCCCTGTACAATTTCGCTGCGCAATGAAAGGTGACACAGATGACCAACTCCAACGGCAAAGTTCTTCGAAGCGAAGCATGGTTCGGACCACGCGACCTTGAGGGCTTCCTGCACCGATCCGGCCTGAAAAACCAAGGTTGGGACGAAGAATCTTTCGCCGGCAAACCCGTCATCGGAATCGCCAACTCTTGGAGCGAGGCGACACATTGCAACGCCCATCTTCGCCAAATCGCCGAGCACGTCAAACGCGGCGTCATCGCGGCTGGCGGCTTCCCGCTTGAATTTCCGACCATATCCCTCGGCGAATTCTTCCTCGCGCCGACATCCATGCTCTACCGCAACCTGATGGCGATGGACGTCGAAGAGATGATCCGCGGCCTACCCATCGACGGCGTCGTCCTACTGTCCAACTGCGACAAAACCACTCCCGCGATGCTCATGGGCGCCGTATCCGCCGACCTGCCCGCCATCATCGTCACCGGCGGCCCACAGCTCAAAGGCAACTGGCGCGGCGAGGAACTCGGATCCTGCACCGACTGCCGACGCTACTGGTCTGAACTCCGCGCCGGAACCATTACTCAAGCCGATTACGACTCCATGGAAGAGGCCATATACCGCTCTCCCGGCCACTGCATGGTGATGGGAACCGCGAGCACGATGTCGGTCATCTGCGAAGCCCTCGGCATGACGTTGCCAGGAGGCGCCGCAATACCCGGAGCCGATTCCAGACGCCGCGTGTTCGCCGAACGTGCCGGTGCCGCCGCCGTCGATCTAGTCGCGCGCAACACCAGACCTTCCGAAATCCTCACCGAAGAAGCCTTCGAAAACGCCGCCCTGTCGCTCCTCGCTCTCGGCGGATCGACCAATGCCATCATCCACCTGACCGCCATCGCCGGCCGCGCCGGCATCGACTTCCCGCTCGCACGGTGGGAAGAACTCTCGGCCAACGTTCCCGTCATCGCTAACCTCAAGCCATCAGGTAAATTCCTGATGGAAGACTTCTTCTACGCCGGTGGCGCGCCAGCCTTCTTCAAAAAGATCCTCCATCTCCTCAACGCCGACTGCGTAAACGTAAACGGCAACACGCTCGCCGAGAACGTATCCAACGCCGATTGCCACAACGACCACGTCATCCTAGACCCGGGCCATGCCTTGTATCCAGACGGCGGCGTCTCGATTCTCCGAGGATCCTTGGCCCCTGACGGCGCAGTCATCAAACGCTCAGCGGCATCACCACAACTCCTGCAACACACCGGCCGCGCCGTCGTGTTCTCCAGCCCCGCCGACCTCAGCAAACGCATCGACGTGACCGACCTCGACGTGACCGAAGATGACATCTTGGTGATGCAATCTGCGGGCCCGATAGGCGGCCCAGGAATGCCGGAGGCCGGTTTCTTGCCAATCCCGCGCAAAATCCTTGCCAAAGGCATCCGCGATATGGTCCGAATCTCCGACGCCCGAATGAGCGGCACGGCATTTGGCACCGTCGTCCTCCACGTCTCCCCAGAATCCGCCGTAGGTGGCCCACTAGCCCTAGTTCGCGACGGCGACATGATTTCCCTCGACGCCAACAACGGCCGATTAGACCTACTCGTAGACGACGCCGAACTAGATCGCCGTCGAGCCGAACTTCAATCGGCGCCAATCTCCCAAAACGGCACCTCGAACCGCGGCTACATCAACATGTACAACCGCCACGTCATGCAAGCCCAACACGGCTGTGATTTTGATTTCGCAGTTGGTAGAACACCAGTGGCAACGCACGTGAAGATGGAGGGGGATCACTGAGCAAGCTGGGCTTTGGCCTCGGCTTCTAGTTCTTCCCAAGGGCGCCCAGTCAACTCCACGTAGAGCCAAATTATGCAGAAACACATGTCAATCTCTTCAGGGTCGTCGCCCCAGCGAATGTCGCCGCCATGTGGCGGTATCCAAACATTTTCGAAGACCTTCCGATCCTGCCATGGTTGGAACCATGGCTTCCCGGCGTACTCCGTCAAGTTCAGTTCGCCTTCCACACCGTTGCTCAACTTCACCGAAATGCGGAATCCATCAAGCGCTTTTACATCGACAACATCAATATCAACCACCCCGAACACCATTTCATCATCGTCGGGCAACGGACCATTTTTAGCATTCACCATATCGAACCATTCATCATAACACAATGGTTGCGGAGCATCATTGATTCACGATTGAACGAAACTCACCCAAACTGCACCCCTTGATCAGCAAGATCGATCATGTCAGGCTCGCGATTAGCGTAAGCTGACAGCATGATCGGCAGATCCGGGTATCTACCTGAGAAGTAATCCTCGATCGTGAATAGTTGCAGCTTTGGGTAGGTCCTCCCAGCGATTTCGACTGTCCCGACAGCAACGTCACTGCGCACTCCTGACGTTGCCGACTGGTTGTCCATCACGATTAGAACACCCATAATTGCATCGCTGTCCGCCATGCTGCCCGACATTTCACGTACGACATTGGGTCCGACTCTTTTACCGCCCTTGACCTGCGCCATCACCATGTGGCGTTGTCCATTATCGCGAGCGTAACCGCGTCCATCGATGCCGCGATCTCCTGTTTTCCGCTCGTTTGGCAACATTCCGCGAAGTCGCGAAACAGCCCACGCTTCAAATTGAAACGGGTCTCGGTCAAATAGGTCCCGGGCTGCGTCCATGTCTTCGGGTCGACCGATCACGTTCGGTTGCTCGTTTAGACGCTCGCGGAATCGGAATTCAACAACTGCGACGGCAAGATGTGTAATGTCAATACCGATCCAGGGCCGTCCCGAGGCCTGCGCGACATGCAACGTCGTCCCACACCCGCAATACGGGTCCAACACCAATCCATCCTTCGGACAAGCAACTTCGATCAGTTGTTTCAGCAATCCCTCAGGTTTCTGGGTGGGATAGCCGAGATACTCTTTTCCCTTGTTGTAGTTCGTAAAACCGATAGGATCGAGAATCAAATTTTGTGGGCCAGCTGGCGTATGTGCCGCGGCATATCTTTTCAAACCCGGCCAGAATCCTCTTTTAGGGTGGTGGATCAGACCGGCATCATCCAACGCGTCCAACCTGTCGTGGCCGCCATCGATCGTTCGGTAGCCGGGAATGAAGTTCTCTTCAATCCACTCCGCATACTGACTGGTTTTTGGAATAGCCCAATGGCGATTCCTCGCGTCAACATCGTAACCGTTCCAAGGTTTTCCGCTCTCCCCTCCCCGTTTTTCAGCTGCCGTGAGATCCCCAGTTCTGAACCTACCAAATTCGTCCGACGATGGATAGCGTTTTGCCAACTCGCCCTCAGTCCGACTCACGGATATCGCCCGACCTCGCCAATACGAGACGTCGCTCTTGGAATATAGAAAAATCGTGTCGACTATCCGACCAAATCGTTTCGCATCGTTATGAGCGGTGGCACGACGCCAGTAGACCGCGTTGCGATAATTCGTTGCTCCGAAGACCGCGTCCAAAAGCAGCTTAACGTGATGACTGGCAGTGTCGTCGCAATGGAGATACAAGGAACCTGTTTGCTTCAAAAGCCGCCGCATTTCGTGAAGGCGTGGAGCCAGATGGCAAAGATATGCGAACATGCCGGACCGCCCCAGCATCGTCTCGAAACCTCTTATCGCCGCCGCCAATTCGCCACCAGCCACAAGTGCAGCGTCGCGGTCTTCGACGGCCTGTTGTCCCCAACGCCAAGTGTCCTCAAATGCACGCGCTTGAGCCGAGGCTTCGCCGAGCCCAGAAACAAAAAGTTGGTTGTAAGTTTGGTTCGAATTAAACGGTGGATCGAGATAAAGCAGGTCTACCGTTTCGGCTGGCCATTGACGCATCCAGTCAAGGTTGTCACCGTAGTACAGAGAGTTTGAAAGCATGTTGACGACGCAAAATTCCTCGGAGTTGATACAAATCAACTATACGGATTTTGTCGACACCTTCACGAGGAAATGGCAGACTCTCGAAACAATCCAGTAATTCACTCCCACCCCTAAGGCGTCGGCGCATCCGCAGGTATCAATCCCTCTGCCTTCATTTCCGACCAAACGTCCGCCGGAATCTCGTGCCCGACAAGGTCGAAATTCTGCTCCAACTCCGGCACCGACTGAGCGCCCGGTATCACTGTCCCGACCGCAGGATGTGCCAGCACGAATTGCAACGCAGCAGCCTTCAGATCTACACCGTGTCGCCGGCAAACAGCATCCAACTTGCGGGCATGCTCAACCAGGTGCGCCGGCGCCGGTTCGTAGTTGAAAGACACGTAACCTGACAAATCACGCGCCAAGATTCCGCTGTTGTACGGACCACCGACGATGATCTTCACATCCCGCTCAACGCACAACGGAAGAAACTCATCGTACGCGTCGTGGTCTAACAGCGTGTATCTACCCGCCAACAAGACCGCATCGATATCGAACCGCCGAATGAACTCCGCCGGCATCTCCCACTCGTTCATCCCGCAACCCAACGCTTTGATGACGCCCTGCTCACGCAGCTCAAGCAGTGTCGGAAATCCTTCATCGATCGCTTGGCGTTCTCCGTGAGGCGCCCTATCAGGATCGTGAACCAACACAATCTCGACGTGGTCAGTTTGGAGCCGCTCGAGACTCTCCTCGATAGACCTCAAAACGTCGTCGCGTGTCCAAGTATCGACACAATAATGCTCCGCGAAGTTGTCCGGCGATTCTTCCGCCGTCATGCCACCTTCGACCAGTTCCAGCACTCGCCCGACTTTCGTCGAAATCACGAAGCTGTCGCGATCGAAATCCTTTAGAGCGGCTCCATAACGGACTTCGCTTCGACCTTGACCGTACAAAGGCGCAGTGTCGAAGTAGTTGATCCCGAGTTCGTGGGCGCGCCTGATTATCCTGCCTGCCTCGTCGCTTGCTATGCCGCCGTAGTACCCGTCGCCGAGCACCATGCCACTCAGCGGGGCACCGCCCAAGCCGAGCCGCGTAACCTCTACGCCTTGATTTCCGATTGCAATCTTATTTAACGGGTCCAACTCTTTCCTCCGCTTCGACTTACTGTTACGAAACCAACGCCGCGATCGCGTTTCCGACCGCCGTGGTCGTCGATGATCCACCCAAGTCTGGCGTCAATGTCTCGCCTTCGCTTAACAAATCCTCAACTGCCGATCGCACCGATGCCGCGGCCTCATCTTCGCCTAGATGGTCCAACATCAACGCCGATGTGAGAACCTGCGCCATCGGATTGGCGATTCCCATTCCGGCGATGTCCGGCGCGCTACCGTGCGTCGGTTCGAACATCGAGGGGCTCGTCCGCGTCGGGTCCAGATTCGCACTCGACGCCAAACCCATCGAACCGGTGATGATCGCTCCGATATCCGTAAGAATATCTCCGAACAGGTTCGACGCCACAACCACATCGAACTTCTCTGGTCGGCGAATGAAGTCCATACAAGCAGCGTCGATCAACAACGAATCCGTGGATATGTCGGGATACTCTTCCTTGACGGCATCAAACGTGCGGTCCCAAAGAACCATGCCGTATCCTTGCGCGTTCGATTTGGTGATCGAAGTGACGTGCTTCTTCTTCTTACGCTCGCGGGCCAGCTCAAACGCGTATCGAATCACCCGTTCGCAACCCTGCCGAGTGAATACCGACGATTGCACCGCTACCTCGCCCGGAAAGTCTTGATATTGGAACCCACCGACGTTCGCATACTCGCCTTCGGTGTTCTCGCGCACCACGATCAGGTCGATGTCGTACGGCTTGACGCCTTTTAGCGGCGAATCTACACCTGGGAGCAACACCGACGGCCTGACGCAAGCGTACTGGTCGAACGTTCGCCTGATCGGAAGCAGCAACCCGTTCAACGTGATGTGGTCCTGCACCTCTGGATGACCGACCGCGCCGAGGAATATTGCGTCAAAACCGCGTAGCTGCTCGACACCATCTGATGGCATCATCTCACCGTGTTCGAAGTAGTACTCCGAACTCCATGGGAACTCGACGAACTTCCAATTGATGTCGTGTTTGTCAGCGAGCGCATCCAATACCTTCAGCGCCTCGTCGACGACATCTACACCGATACCGTCACCTTTGATTACCGCGATGCTATGCTTGCCCAACTTGAAACACTGCCTCCAGTTTGATGTTGTCTACTACGGCTTAGACATTGCCAGGACAGATCAAGAAGATCGTTCCTCGATCACTTCCAATACGCCTGCGATGTCGTTCTCATCCCAACCGTTCTCCATCATCACATGGAAAAGCTCCTCGGATTTGACGGCCAATTCCAGCGAAAGTCCCTCGGCGCCAGCTAAGTCTTTGATGATGCCCAAGTCCTTATCGAGATTGCGAACCGGCGCCGCTGAATTCTCAAAATCCCGAGCCGCGGTGATCGGAGCACTCCTCGCAACCATCGCGCTGCCGCCCCAAGCGACAGCGAGCAACTCGTTTGCGACCTCGATATCCACACCCGCCGCGTTCGCCAATGCAAAGGCCTCGGCTGCCGCAACCGTGTGAACTCCTACGAGCAGTTGGTTGATCAGCTTCATCGCCGTTCCGGCTCCGTTCGGACCCATGTGCCGAACGTTCGCGCCCATCAGTTCGAAATACGGCAACGCCTTCGTGAACGCCTCGTCGGAACCGCCGCACATGATCGCCAACGTCCCGGCTGCAGCGCCTGTCGGTCCGCCACTGATCGGCGCATCGATGAACATCGCCCCTTTCGCCTCTGCCGCTTCCGCACACTTCCGCGAGGTCCCGATATCTACCGTGCTGTGGTCCACGACAATCTGTCCGGGCTCACACACCGGGACGATCTCACCGATTATCACGTCCAACGACGTCCGCACGCTCGGCAAACAAGCCAGAACTACATCGACCTTGGAAACCAGATCTGCAGACGAACTCGCCCCCTTGGCACCCCGATCGATCATCGCCTCAATCTTCGACTGCGTACGGGTATAGACAACGGGGTCCGCGCCCTTGGCGAGCAGATTGTCCGCCATTCCCTGTCCCATGTAACCGAGACCGATGAATCCTACCGACATGTTCAGTTGCTCCTTACCTTGTTAAGTCGACGCGGTGCGCGCCGACAGTCAATTGTGCATCACAAAAAGACGCACACTTTTGCTTGAGATAGACGCCGAAAGTATACAAGCGAGCGGGAATCGTAGCTGGATTCGCGGTCGCTGATCTCCCGCGGGTTAGGTCATGCGGACATTCCGGCGAGATTCGGTAAGGATAACGGAACATCTGAAGTCGGCGATTGAGCTGATCGCCTCGTCTAACGCGTGTCGATCAACCATGTGGCCAAACTGACGAACGCTCTGTAGCTCCCTCCCAACTTGTAACAACGAGGCGCCATCCCCCGGCCTGCTCGAGATGCGCGAGGTAGTTATCGACAAGGCGACGCTTTGCGTTCGCTCAACCGTTCAAAGCTTGCGATGGTGGTAGAAATACAAAGCGCCCAGCATGAAAAGGGCGCTTCAAGTGGCAACGGAGGGTGCCGTCGAGGCGACGAACGGGACTGCAACTCCCGGGGTTGCTAGGCATACCCTAGCATCGCGGTTCGATTCCGCCACCCTCCGCCAATAAAAAGCTTTGCGCTTTTATGAACCACGACACGCGTTATTGTATACGGTCGGCCCCCGAGCACGCATTGACGCAACCGAACATTCAATGTCCACTCACCCTAGTCGAGTTGCCGCAGTCTCGGATCCAACCGGTCTCGCAGCCAGTCGCCGAAAAAGTTCATCGACATCACCAGCAGGAAGATCGAGATTCCTGGGAAGAAGGACGACCACCAGACATCGTTGATGAGGTACTGGTAACCCTCGTCAACCATCTTGCCCCACGTCGGTGTGGGGTCTGGGATCCCAACACCCAAGAACGACAACACCGACTCCGTCAAAATCAGTCCGCCAACTCGTAGCGTCGCGACCACGAGAACGGTGCTGACCGTCCCCGGCAAAATGTGACGCATCATCAAGCGAAGGTTGCTGGCGCCCATGATCCGCGCTGCCGAGATGTAGTCGAGCGACCGAATCGTCAACACGTCCGCCCTGATTTGGCGCACGAACGGCGGCCAGGCGATCATCGCGATGATTATGATCACCGATGTTTCGGTGGCACCGATGGTGGCGCCGACCATTATGGCGATGAGGAGGAAAGGTAGCGCGTTCCAGATGTCGACGAATCGCATCAGCACCTCGTCGAGCCAACCGCCATAGTATCCGCCCATGATGCCCATCGCGGTGCCGATGATTACACCCGACAACAACGCATATCCGGAAACTTTCAGCGAAACGCCGGCACCGTGGATGATGCGGGACAAGACGTCACGGCCCAAGCCGTCGCTACCCAAAATGTACTCGCCTCGGCCGAATCCCTTTTTCGAGGCAATCATGTACCCGATCGTGCCTTCGTCGGTGGTGAGATCGAAATCGGCTTTGTTCGCCGCGTCATCATTCTCCGGCTTTGTCTGTCCCCACGTAGGCTCCATCAAATTGAAGCTGAGCTTCTGCACGTTCGGGTCGGCAGGTGCAATCCACTCTGCACCGACCGCGACGACGGTGATGGAAATCAATATGAAAATCGGGATAACCGGCCAACGACGAAGCACATACCAGAATTGCGAATGCAACGGGCGCCTGACACTCGACAGTCCCGTCGCCTGCGCGTCGAGCACGCGGCTACCTTCGCCGCCAAGTTGTCCGCTTTCTCGGATTGCCAATTTTAGTGATTCTCGTGCCGATGCTATTGAGCGATCAGTCGTAACGAATTCGTGGGTCAATTACCGCGTACACGATGTCAGTGAGGAAGGTTGCAATCACGTAAACCAAAATAAACATCAACACCGCGCCCTGCAATATCGGAAAATCGTTCCCGTGTACTGCTTGGACGGCCATTTGACCGATGCCAGGACGTGAAAATATCGTTTCAACTACAAGTGCGCCCTCGATGAAACCTGCGAACGCCAACGTCGATGCAGTTAGCGGTTGTATCAATGCATTCCTAAAGGCATGCTTCCACACGACGTAAGTCGTCCCCACACCCTTTGCTCGTGCCAATTTGACGTACTCGGAATCCAACACCTCGAGCATGGATGACCTCGTCAGACGGAGATAACCGGCCAGCCCGCCTAAAGACATCGCCAGCACAGGCAGGACGAGATACTCCATCTGCCATAGCGAAGGATCTTGAGTCGAATCCCCGGCCAGTCCTGCTGGTAACCAATCCAACCACACGGCAAATATATAAATCAGAATTATCGCGAACCAAAAAACGGGAATCGATTGGCCAATCAGCGCGATGAATCTACCTCCATAGTCGGCCAGTGTTCCGCGACTTACCGCCGAAAGAACGCCGAGACTTACGCCTATCGTGCCGGAGAAGAACCAAGCGAATGTGCCCAACTGTAGACTATGCGGAATCTTCTCGGTGATGATACGGGTCACCGGCAATTTGAACGCCAAGTTCTGCCCCAAGTCGCCTCGCAATACGCGGCCTAGCCACAGCAAATACTGTACGGGGTAAGCGCGGTCGAGAGCAAGCTCTTTGCGGATCTCCGCAACCGCTTCGTCCGAGATGCCGTAGCCGGACGTAGCAAAAAGTAGCAACGGGTCACCGACAGCACGTGATAGCGAGAACACGATCGCCGTGGCAGCAATCGTGCTGAGGATCATGAAGAGGAATCTTCTTATTAAGAAACGACGCATGATGGGAACAGATGTTAACCCAAAACCTTTGGGTTAGGTGTCACCCACCCCAAGGCGGAAAACCTCTTCTTCTTTGATTGGCTGTCGCGCCGAAAGTGCGACAGAGGTCCGCGAGGTAAACGCGACGAGAGCGCATTGTCCGTCACCGGGCGCCGCAACATTCCGCTGCGGCGCCCGGTAGTAAGCAGGAACTTCAGTTTGAACCGCTCTATTGAGCTAGTTCGAGGTCCCAGAGGTTGTTGATAGCGCTGGCCGCTGCTCGGTCTTGTGGCCAAGCTGCAAACTTGTTGCGGTTCCAGAACCAGTCGTTCGGGACTGCCACGACGCCAGGTTGCAGGTTCCAGTAGTAGACGTACTGCAGGTAGCGGTTCGCAAAGTCAGTGGCCTCAGCGGTGTCGCTGGCGGCCGCCATACCCTCGTAGAGTTCGAGAATCTTCGGCGACTCAAAGCCACATGCGAAACCTCCGCGCGTCAGGCTGGTCTGCACCAAGCCCTTCGGGAAGTGCCACGGGTTGGACTCGCGGCCCTTGTCGCAAGAGGTGATCCACGGGTGAACGTTCGCACGGTTCACAACCGTCGGCCGGAACGTCACATACGTGAACTTCAGCGAGAAGGTCGAAAGTCCGATGTCGGACCAGTAACCAGCGACTGCGTCTGCAACTTCACCGGTGACCGACGCGCCACCACCGAGCTCAGGACCTGCGTAGACCGAGACCTCGAAGGTGTCATTGCCCAAGATGTCGGACTTCACGGGGGACTTGATCCAGTCAGCATCCTGTGACTTGATGATCTGGACTGCTTGGATCGGGTCGTACTCGTACGTGCATGGACCGGTTCCCGCCGGCGCCTCTTCGGTGAAGGCTACTTCACCGTCCTGCGTACACTGCACACCCGAGTAGTTCGGGTGACCTGCGGCAAAGTACTCGACCTGCACAACGTTACCAAGACCTGCTAGCAAAGAATCGTTCACGGCTGCGCGGTCGACAGCAATCGCCAACGCGTAGCGAATGTTTCGAGACTGCTGCATGTCGTCAGCACCGTGCTTGTCGCTGTCAGAGTTGCCGATCCATGCGTGGTCGTGCACGAATGGGCCCTTGGGCGGAAGCAGCTCGCCAGACTTGGCGTCCGTCGACTCCCAGAGGTTGCCGGAGAAGAAGATGCCCAGCTGGATAGCTCCACCGGTACCGGACTGACCCCAGTTGGAGGAGTCAACGATCAAGTTCGCAGCGTCTTTAGGCTCGAGTTGAGCGGTGTCGATCTGACCGGTGCGCAACAATGTTGCACGGTTGGTCGGGTCACCTGCCTGCACCAAGATGATCGTGCTGGTCTTCGGCGAGAACTTCCAGTGATCGTCGTCCGCAGTCAAAACAATGCGGTCGTCCGCAATCCACGTGTCGATCAGGTACGGACCTGACGCGACGACGGTGTCTCGGACGAAGTCATCACCCTCGGTCTCCCATGCGTTCTTAGAAAGAACTGGGAAAGCCTGGCCGGACTGGTTGACGTAGTCGTCTTTCCAAGTGCCGTCAAACGCCGGGCTTCCATCCGCTTTGGTGGCGAAGTTCCACTCAACGGTGCTCTCGTCAATGACACGCCACTCACCCCAGAGGCCGGCGAAGTCGCCAGCCTGACCGTGGATGGAAGTCCTGTTCGTCGCGTTGTTCGCATCGTTCATGCTCCACGCAACGTCATCGGCTGTCAACGTACCGAAGTCCCTGTCCTTAGTTCGGAACGTGATGCCGTCTTGGATCGTCACGCTCCCGGTGGTCAGGTCATCGCTGATGCTCCACTCGGTAGCAACCCAAGGCAAGGTCTCGTCGCTTGCGCCTCGGCGGAACAGCGTCTCGGCAACACCCCAGTTCTTGAGAGCGTCAGATGCTTGGTTCGCGTTCCTGCCAACCTGTTGACCGATCCCAGCAAAACCAATAACGGCTGCGCCGCCCTCGGTCTTGGGGTCCGGAGCACCGATGGTGCCAATCAAGCTTGCAGTAGCTGTCGCCTCAGGCGCCTCGATCTCGACGATCTTCTCGACCTCTTTGACGACCTCTCGCAGGACCTCTTTTTCGACGACGACGGTCTGGACAACCGTCTCGCCCATAACTTCGACTTCCTTCTCCACCACGACCGTCTGGACAACAGTCTCACCTTGGATCTGTTTCTCAACGACGACCGTCTGAATTATGGTCTCGCCTTGAACCTGAACCTCTTTTTCGACGACGACCGTTTGGATCACGGTCTCGCCGCAGGCCCAAGCTGCAAGCGCGGCTATAACTACCGCACCCGCAAGCAAGATCTTTCTGCTTGTATTCATCTTCAATACATGACCTCCATGTATGCTTCATGCCTCTTAACGCGCGCCAACAAATGCGACGCGGCGCGAAACATCGATGCCTATGATTCGATACATCTGGCGTGATAGTAGTGTAACCGATATCCCGAGCATGTCAAAACCAAAATCACTCGGATTTCGTATCCGCGAACCTGCCCAACTGATGGCGGTAAAATCAAAACACCTGCCCTTTATCCGATCAATCGATACCCACGAACCCCATGCCCTCGCTCATCAGCATCCTCTACTGGAAAGAGATTCCCGTACAAATCAAAGCTGAGAACGACGCAACGTCCGTCTCGCTGCCTCTTGATCACCGCTTCCAGGAAGCCGCCGACGCCGTCGCGATGATGGACGGGTCGTACGGCGGCGACGCATACCTCGACGCCTGGGAATGGGGCGAGACGCACACCTCCGATCTAGATCCCGACGCCGCGGCCAATCAACTCGCCGAGCGCGTCAATAAAGGCATGCCAAACGACTTCGTCGCCCGCATCCGTGACCTCCACGACGCTGGCGACCGCGTCGAGCAACCCGGCGCTATAGACCACTGGATAGAATAGACGCATGACGACCCAGATCTCATCTGCTCACGAAATCCTCCAGCGCCTCGATAACGAAGTACTTATCTTCGACGGCGCGACGGGCACCTACTTACAGCAGCACGGCCTCGAATCTGGCGGCTGCCCAGAGCTGATGAACGCCGACGCCCCCGAAACCATTCGCGGGATGGCGCGCGCCTACTTCGACGCCGGGTCCGACTTCGTCCTCACGAACTCCTTCGGCGGTACCAAGTTCCGACTTCAGCACTACGACGCCCAAGATCGCGTCACCGAACTGAACGCCCTCGCCGCCGAACACGCCAAGTCCCAAGCCGGGCCGGGCCAATACGTCGCTGGGTCCGTCGGTCCAACCGGCGAATTCATCGAACCCCTCGGTATGGTCTCGGAATCCGAGATGTACGACGCCTTCGCCGAGCAGATCGTCGCCCTCGAACAAGGGGGCGCCGACGCCGTCATGATCGAGACCCAGATGGTTCTCGACGAAGCCGAGATCGCCATAGAGGCCACCCGCGAAAACACCGATCTCGTTGTCATGGCCACGATGGTCTTCGACAAGGGACCACGCGGCTTCTTCACCATGTGGGGTACCACGCCCGAAGATGCCGCCATAGGTTTGCGCGAGGCTGGCGCCGATGTCGTCGGTTCCAACTGCGGCAACGGCATCGACAAGATGATCGAAATCGCCGAGCAGATGCGCCCAGTCGTTGATTGCCCGATCGCCATCAAGTCGAACGCCGGCATCCCCGCTTACAAAAGCGGCGAGATCATCTATCCCGAATCCCCCGACTACATGGCCGAGCGCTACGAGCAACTCGCCGATGTGCCCGTCCAGATGCTCGGAGGATGCTGCGGTACCACGCCCGACCATATCCGAGCCCTCGTTGAAGCCGTCAAGTAACCTGACAACCGGAGGATTAGCCGTCGCCTACTCAAAAGGAATAACCCGCGAAAACGTCATCGCAACGCCCCTCCGTAACCTCGGCAGGTGCATAGAACTAGCCGCGATCGATCCCCACTTCCACGACATCACCGTCGGTTTGTACCTCCTTGACCGAACTCTGACCATCTTCTCCTTCTCCCAGATGGAAGGCAAAGAGAAGCGCATCGAGCACATCCGCGACCGACTCTGCGCCCTAGCCGATATTGAACCAGTTCCCGGCGCGCACGATCAAGCCCAGTTAATCTCCAAAGAGTTCTACGACCGACCGCTCCGTTTCGCGTTCACTGAAGCAGTAGAGCGCGACAACCCGATCCCAACCGGAACCATCTCCGTCAAAGACACCAAGTCCAGACTCACCTTCACCGTCACCCCGGAGCACTCCGACGAAGAAGGCTGGACCTATCGCGTCGCCGCCGAAGGCGAATTTGCACGCCCGCAGATGCGCATCGCAGCCGTTGTCGGCGGATACATGCGCTACGGCGAATGCGAACGCATCGAACGCGACCGTTTCCGCTTCCAACACGGCGAACGCCTCGACCGCTTCGCACGCCTACTTCTGCCCTACGCCCGAAACGTCAGCGCCGTCGACACCATGCTCGAACAAGCCGACCTCGCAGGCCAGATGACAACCCAAACCCTAGGTTTCGCCAGCAACTGAACGCCTGTGATATAAGTAATGTATCTTCAGAACATCAATTGTGATGAACGTATTGAATATGGAGGCTTAAGCTTTGACAACGTCATCCGACATTGACAACCAGATCAGGTTGTTCAACGCCATCCTTCGATTGGATGAGAAACTCGACCGCATGGAATCGCGGATCGACCGTCGTTTCGATCGGCTTGAAAGCCGGGTAGCCCGGATCGAGGACGCCATTTACGAGATCCGCGACTACATCCAACGTAGCGCTTCGCGAGGCATGGGTTTCAATCCAACTCCTCAGACAAGTTCGTCTGAACAAATAGAAGATGACGAAGCGACGTAGCTTCGCGCGGTTCGGGTCGCGTCGGCGAATTAAAGCGCAGGCCCCATCATCGCCATTGCGGCATCCACAGATCTGTTCGATCTGGTAAATCTAAGGACACATCGGCAGGTTCTAGACCCTCGCCAACCCAGCATTTGCGACGCATGGCGTAACATCGTATGCAAATCCTTCGATAACTCTTGTCGCAACATCGGTCTTGTCACCGCACACAGACAAGGAGGGCCAACATGCCATCGACGAAATACGTAGGCACGCTCACATCCAAAGAGCGCACTCTCCGTGCCCTCGCCGGCGAACCGGTCGACCGACCACCCGTCACCAACCCCACCAACGTCACCACCGTCGAGTTGATGGACCTCGTCGAAGCACCATTCCCCGACGCCAACCGCGACCCGGAGATGAACGCCCGACTAGCCGCCACCGGCTACACCCAACTCGGCTTCGACGCCATCATGCCCTACTTCTCCATCATCCAAGAGTCCTCCGCCCTCGGATGCGAGATGCAGTGGGAAGGCAAAGACAACTGGCCAACCGTCCGGATGACAAAACCCATCTGGAAGACCGTCGACGACATCAAGATGCCGAGCGGCTTCCTCGAGCACCGAGACAACTGGACGATCATCGAATCGATCCGCATCCTCAAGCAGGAGTTCGGCGACGAGGTAGCCATCATCGGCAAGACGATGGGACCATGGACCCTCGCCTACCACGTCTTCGGCGTCGAACCCTTCCTCCTTGCGACCGTCGACGACCCGCCGATGGTCATGGACATGCTCCACCGCCTAAAGCAGTTCACCATCGAGTTCGGCCTCGCCCAAATCGAAGCCGGCGCCGACGCTCTCACCCTGCCCGACCACGCCACCGGCGACCTCGTAAGCGGCGAATACTACCGGCGCTTCCTCATGGACATGCACACACAGTTCGTCGAAGACCTGCCCGTCCCGCTCATCCTCCACATCTGCGGAGCAACAACCGACCGCATGCCCTACATCGCCACCACCGGTATGGCCGCATTCCACTTCGACTCCAAAAACGACCCTCAAGAGGCTATTAACGCCGTAGACGGAGGCATCAACCTAGTCGGCAACCTCAACAACCCCGTAACCCTCTACTCCAAAGGCCCCGAAGAAGTCCGAGCCGAAGTCTTCAAAGCCCTCGACGCCGGCGTCCAAATGATCGCCCCCGAATGTGCCATCCCCCTCAAAACCAAACTCGAAAACCTCCTAGAAATCCCGAGAGCCGTAGAAGACTGGGCCGCCGAACACTGGGACTACTCCGAAAACTAACCCCCTACCCGCCATTCTCAAGAACCCGTCATCCCCGCGCACGCGGGAACCCAGAGAAACAAAGCACGCCACTCTCAAAGGTTCACCCGCTCGGCGGGGCAAGTGCCGAAGGCGATGGGGGTTTTGCCAACCAAACAACCAATTCAGAATTCCGCGATATATAGAATCTGAAAAACTCCCGCAACCCAATGCGCGCGCCATCATTCGCGCCAGCAAAACAACCCATCCCCCATGCCAATCGTCAACGACGGCCTACAACGCGAGTTCGAATGGGTCACCAGACCCGGTGAACAAAAACACATCGGCGAAGCGCTCGACCTCGCTGACGAGTTGATGCAGGAGATCGCGTACCAGCTCATCATCGGCAAAAATCTCGAAGTCGACCGCCTCACAAAAGAGTGCCTCAACAAGGGGTACACCGCAAACCACATCCTCGATAACGGACTCCTCAACGGCATGGCAATCGTCGGCGTCAAGTTCCGCGATAACGTCATCTTCGTCCCCGAAGTCCTCGTCGCCGCACGCGCCATGAAGGCCGGCATGGCCCACCTCGAACCCATCCTCTCCGCCTCCGGCATCGAGCCCATCGGAACCGTCATCATGGGCACCGTCAAAGGCGACCTCCACGACATCGGCAAAAACCTCTGCATCATGATGCTCCGAGGCGCCGGTTGGGTCGTCCACGACCTCGGCGTCGACACCTCACCCGAAGAGTTCGCAGACGCCGTCATGGAATTCGACGCCCAAATCATCGGCATGTCTGCACTCCTCACAACCACCATGCCCAACATGGGACGCACCATCACCTACTTCGAAGACATCGGCATCCGCGACGAAGTCCGCATCATGGTCGGCGGCGCACCCGTCACCCGCGAGTTCGCCGACGAAATGGGAGCCGACGGCTACGGCGAGAACGCCGTCGAATGCGTCGAAATCGCCGTCAGCCTCCTCGAACTCCAAAAAGAACTCGCCTGACCCAAACGATCACCAGGCTAACGCCATGGACAAGCCATGCAAAAACGTCGTTTCCGACGACAAACCACGAGCCCCCTCCCCATAAATCCGACGAACGACCCCCAGGAGCCGACAAAGCACACCCAAAGGTCGACGTCGAAGCCGCGCGCAAGAGCATGGCCCGCATGGCAAACATCTTCGCCGACATCGCAAAACACGCCGAAGACTCCAGCCTCACCCGATGCCCCTATAAAGACGCCCGATCCCGCTGCACCGCCAAATTCGGATGCCGCAATCAACACTTCACCAAAAACCCCCTAAATCCACCAATCTGCACAGCCAAAGACGGCGACCTAGACTACCGATCGGCGTGGGAAACCGATTAAAACGCGAGGGTACGAGCGCCGCCTTATCGAAACGAACGAAACGCCCGTCGGGTCGGGTCTGCGACCAGCCCAGCCTCCTTCGCGAAACGTAAGGAGGCGCGAGCAAACGAAGCGCAGTGGGGCGGAGGGATGCCCGGGGTAGATCGGAACCGAGCACCTGCTATCGGTACAGAACAAAGGGATGGGCGCAAGACATAGTTAGTCCCATAGGATTGCCTATGGCCCCAATAACATCAATCCAGACTCTACGCGTGTAAAACCCCCATTTTAGGTATGAAGGTACGAAACAGATACATTCGATCAGCCCTTGTTCCCTTCCTCGTCCTACCACTCGTCTTCCCCGCGCTACTTGCCCTGTCCATTCTTGCCTGCACCTACAGACACACAGAGCCGTCTCAAATCGCAACGACGATCGACCCGCTCGGAACGGTTGTAAGCCGACCCAACGAACCCGCCAAAAAAGCCGTCACCGCGAACGTCGAGCCCGGAAACAGCATCGCAACCGCAAAACACGTGTCATTAGGCATGAGGATCAGAGGGGAACTGGAAACAGACACCGATGCCGACGTCTTCGCTTTCGACGCCGTAATCGGAAAAACCTACCAAGTCAATATCAAGGACGACTTCCACACCAATCTCTCCGCGTCGGTTACCGACGAATTAAGCAACACCGTAGCGAATCGCCCCAACCGTTGGTACAAGGACGACAGACGCGACTGCTGGGGTAACTTGCCTTTCCTTGACCAGATGAGGTGGCAGGCAGAGAGTGACGGTACCCACTACCTCAGAATATCTGCCAACCCCGACGGTGATCCTACTTTCGGAAAATACTCGTTCGAAATCGACGATTACGATTCATTTGATGACCATCCCAATCTTGCTTCTGAAGCAACGCTGATCGAAGTCGGAACAACAACCGACGGAACAATCGAATGGGGACGAGACGCAGATCATTTCAGGTTAATTGCTGAACCCGGCTACACCTATACCTTCGCAACGAAATCTATCGCCCCCGAAGGTTTGCGATTAGATGTCGTTGATGCCGAAAACCGACCGTTGCCGCTTACGCCTGGCCGCTATCTTTTCGCAGTTACCCAATTGCCGCCCAAGTACGCACCGATCAAGCCTTACCCGGAATCAACACTCCAAACCAACTGCACGAAAATCGTCTCAAACCGAGGTGAATACCCCCGCAGAGGCCCTTACAGAGACGAAGTAACTTTCGAATCACCAAAACCCAACGAATACTTCATCACCGTCAGCCAAAATGAAGCCTCCAATCCAATCCAATACACATTGTCACTCGACTCGCATCAAAGCGAAGATGTCGGTGAAACACCTGAACACGCCTCCGATTTCAATCTCAACGAAATCGTCGAGAGCGACGTCGGTTTTCTATACGACGCTGATCTATTCCGTTTCCGAGCCGTCGCCGAGAAAGCATACCAGCTCGAATTCAATCTCACCGGCAATTGGAAACCTGAAATCTCGATCCTCTACCTCGATGACGGTCAATTAACCATGCGCCGGAAACTCTTTGAACGCGACTACCATTGGCGCTTCAAAGACGACTACCATGACGACGACGCCAAGCGGCAACTCACCGGTGCATTCGTGGCACAAGAAACCAGAGACGTATACCTAATCGTAGCGTCGCCTGCAGCGATGCCCAAAAACGGAGCGTACCAATTCTCCGTCAAACCCCTCGAAGCCTTCACCGACGCCGACGACAGTATCGAGCTATCAATCGGTCAAGAACACCAAGGCACCATCGACTTCGTTGAAGACGAAGATTTCTTCCACTTTCATGTCGAAGAAGGCAAACGTTTCCTCGTCCGAATGGGATTCCCGGTCTACCATGACCCCGTCACACATGTTTGGTTCGACGACGAGAGTGAATCGGAAATCAATTCGCTTAGTTTCCATTCAGGTCCGGGGCCAAGGCGCACCGAGTATCGTACTTCTGGAGCAACCGGCATGCTAAACATCCTAGTCTCTGACACGAATCGCGCCAATTACACCATTTCGGTGATCGAGCTAATACGTTAAGCTCGTTTGAACAAATCCCCTCTCCCGTCGGACGGGAGAGGGCGAGGTTAAGAGCACGGGGGGCGAAGCGGGGCAATCATAGCCCATCACTCAAATCACGCCCATCCCAGTTCAAACAACAACCAATCCTTCCCATCCTTACAAAATCCTTAGAATCATTGTTCAATGCCCCTGATCCACAACCAAACCTCCCTCCCCCTCGAGGCCGGCAAGTCCCTCTTCGACTACGCCGACGACCTCGCCGTCCGCGTCCCAACCTCCTGCGGACGGACCGGCGAGTGCCACGAATGCATCGTCGAGGTCCGACGCGGCATGGACGCCCTCGACCCGCTAACCGACTCCGAAAACTTCCTCCGCGAAAACTACCGCCTAGCCTGCCAAGCCACCGTCGTCGACATCGAAGCCGACATCGAGTTCAACATCCTCCGTCGCCAACCGCGCATCCTCACCGAATCGATCGATCGCGACGACATCGAACTCGACCCACTAACCGTCCGAGAAGGCGACAACATCATCTACAAAGGGGAATCAGCCCCCTTCGCGAAGCCCAAGAGACCATCATCAGGGGCGCGAGCAAGCGGGGCCCAAAGGACCAACACAAGAGCGGGGGATGCACACCACGGCCCCCGCGTCATCGACCGTTACCGTGGCCGCATCCTCGGCATCGCCGCCGACATCGGCACCACGACCGTCGCCATGAACCTCGTTGACCTCGAAACCGGCGACATCCTCTATACCGCTTCCTTCGAGAACCCCCAGCGCTTCGGCGGCTCCGACGTCATGAACCGCATCTCATACGAGACCGGTACCTACCGCGGCGAGCTCCAAGCCGTCCTCATCTCATCCATCAACTACGAGATCGGAGAGATGGTCCGCTCCCTCAAGATCCGACGACGCCAGATCGTCGAGCTCGTCGCCGTCGGCAACACCACCATGCGCGACATGCTATTCGGCATCGACGTCGAACCCATCGGAACCCGACCCTACAAGTCCCACATCGAACTCGAATACCTCGACCACAAACGCGACACCACGACCATAAACGTCCCCGCCCACGAACTCGGCATCCGCATAAACCCCAACGCCAACGTCTACAGCGGCCCCCTCATCGCCTCCCACATCGGCTCCGACGTCGCCGCCGACCTCCTAACCATCGGCATCGACCAAGAAGACGAAACGGTAATGCTCATCGACATCGGCACCAACACCGAAATCATCGCCGGCAACCGCCGCCAACTCCACGCCGCCTCCTGCCCCGCCGGCCCAGCCTTCGAAGGCGGCAACGTAACCTACGCCATGCCCGGCTACGACGGCGCAGTAGAACGCGTAACGATACCCTCCGCTTCGCGCAGCGAAGGGGACGCGGGCGAGCGAAGCGAGACCGCATGGGATGCCCGGGGAGGCCGGGTTGCCCCCGCTCGCGGGGGAAATGCCGAAGGCAAAGGGGGCCCGTCCCCTTCGCGCAGCGTAAGGGGACGCGAGCAAGCGAAGCCCAGAGGACCGACAACACAGCAGGGGATGCCCGGGGTGGCGCGGAGTGTCCGTGATCCCGCCGAAGCCAACGACAACCCGCCCCTTTCGCAAAGCGACAACGACGCTGTAGGGGCAGGTTTGAAACCTGCCCCTACCACAGCCACCCCCTCCCCCCTCCTAACCACCATCGGCAACACCACACCCATCGGCATCTGCGGCTCCGGACTAATCGACCTCCTGGCCGAACTCCGACGCCACGACATCATGAACGAGCTCGGAAACTTCAACGACGGCTCCGACGAATACACCTTCCACCACGAAAACCAACTCACCATCTCCCGCGCCGACATCTCCGCCCTAGCCCAAGCCAAAGCCGCCAACTATTGCGGACAAAACATCGTCCTCGAAACCACCGAAACCAAGCCCACCGACTACACCCGCCTCTACCTAGCCGGCGGCTTCGCCAACTACATCAACATCCCCAACGCCATATCAATCGGCTTCATCCCCGACATCCCCCTTGCTCGTATCCACAAAATCGGCAACGCCTCCCTCCAAGGCGCCACGATCATGCTCACCAACGCCACCAAACGAGCCACCATCGAACACCTAACCCAAACCATCACCCACATAGAACTAGAAACCAACCCCAACTTCTTCGACCATTTTGTCGAGGGGTGCCAGTTTAAGAAGTAACCAATCCCAACCGTAGGGGCGCCCCTTGTGGTCGCCCGCCCCTTTCGCAAAGCAAAGGGGGCGCGAGCACGCGAACCGACAAACTGGCGCTCTTGACAAAACAACCTTTGTTCCAATATACTGTTTACCAAGGCAAGCGCAGGAAAACTAGAGGTCGTTCGTGAAGAACGGCAGCCCGAAAGGGTGGGACCCTCGAACCTTGGGGCCTTAATGTAAAAGATCCCCCAAATCCTCGATTTGGGGGGTTTTTGTTTTCACGGTCGCGAACTCTTCCGGCCAGAACTTCATTCCGTACCCCTGCACCTTGCCGTTGTGCCGGTAGAGCGTCTTCGCGATGTGCGAAAAGTATGCGTTCTCGGTCTCCCCGTATCGGTTCAGCTTCAGCGCGAAATGCACTCCGGTAGCAACCGCGTCCGCTACCTGCAACCCGGCCAGCTGCGAATGCTGAACCGACCGTACACGCCGGGGATCGATCACTGAATCGTCGATCCGCACTTTAATCGGATCGACATTCGCCTGCCGGATCAATCGACGGAGATAGTTACGGATCTCCGCGTACGACATGTTAGACCTGTCCGAGAAAATGATTTCAGTCGATTTGTTTCGGCCCGGCCTGCCCGTATTCGACCGACCCAGCAACCAAGACAACCTTTCCACCAAGAATCGCGTCATGTAGAAGTAAAGCAGATACTTTTTGCCTTGAAACTGCGCCGGATTCTTGATCGAAGGTTTATAGACAGCAATATTGATCGTACGGATATCCAAATCTCCCACTCGTCTGATGTACGGAACTCGCTGCTCGTGCTTCAATTCAGCGAAATGCAACGGCGCCTTCGGAGCCTTGCCCAATACCTTGCGCGCGTCCTTCAGACACTCGACCATCTGCAAGTCATTGATCCGCCGAGTAACGACCCCCGACAATACAAACCACCTCGAACTGCCCGTTCCATCCGGATTGAAAACGAAACCCTCGTCCCCTGACTCGTCGATGTACGTTACAAAACCTGTCGGCTCATCAAGAATGTTCACAACATTAGTATCATAAAACATCCTTTGACCAGAACCTTCCCTCTCCCTCGAGGGACCTTCGCACAACTACTGTCATTCCCGCACACGCGGGAATCCAGAACAAGGTAAACCTCATCCTTTACCCCGCGATATCCCACGAATCAACACACCGTCGCCGTAACTCGCGAAACCATCCATGCCCCGCAACTACAAAATGCACGTTTGGGAGGTCCAACAAGCCGCCCAATCCATCCTCCAGTTCACCGACGGAAAGACTCTCCACGACTACGCCACCGATGTGGTCCTGCGATACGCGGTAGAACGGCAAATCACGAAAATCGGCGGCGCGGCGTCGAGACTCATCGTCAACAGCGACCCGAATGCCCAACGGATCGGCGGTCGCGCCGGCCGCCTTGGATACGGCAACACGCTCGACCACAGCTGGCCCGAAGCAGAACACGACGAAATCTGGGACTTCGTTCAAAACAACCTGCCCACACTGCTCAAGGAAACAACCGCAATCCTCGAAGATGAGACCGTCGATCAGTCAGTCGGCGGAACACCCCAACGACGAAAAATAATCCCCTTAGTAGCCAGACGCACCCAACAGATAAGAAATCTCTGCCGACGCCACCACGTCAAGCGACTCGACGTGTTCGGATCAGCTGTCAACGGCGACTTCCGCCCCGACGAGAGCGACATCGACCTCCTAGTCGAGTTCGACGATTCCCCCGAAGCCCAGCGATTCGAAAACCGCTTCAAACTCAACGAAGAACTCGAAGCCCTCTTCGGACGATCAGTCGACCTTGTCGACAACTCGGCCATTCAAAACCCCTACTTCCGCGACGAGGTCGATCAGACCAGAGAACTCGTTTTTCAGGCGTAGTGCGCCTCCTCCCCTTCGCGAAGCGCAAGGGGACGCGAGCAAGCGCAGCGAGATCGCAGGGGATGCCCGGGGAGGACGGGAGGTCGCTCGCAGCCGTCGACAGCTTCCCGTACGCGCTCCGCAGTAGAGCGCCAATTCGAAATCATCGGAAAAGCGCAACCACCGTCATTTTGGCGAAAGCCAGCGCTTCATCGGACGGAACGTCCATCAAGAGGGGAACGGTAACGGGGAAACGCCCGCGAACTGGCCCAGAATTCATCATAGGCGAGGTCACGCAATCCTCCCCTTCGCAAAGCGAAGGGGACGCGGAGCGAAGCGAACGCAGAGGATGCCCGGAAGGAACGGAAGCCCATACGTAAAACCGCAATCCTGACTCGTTCCTCTATCCAACTACATCACATTTGAACTTAGCTTGTTTGTACAATAAAATACCTGATGAACGAAGAAGGAATCAATGCCGACTGGCTCGTAAACAACGCCGTCGTCGCGTTCTTCGCCGCACTCTTGATAGCCCAGACCCCCCAGTCAACCACTGGACGCACAGATCTGGTTTTCGGACTCGGTTTCACGAGCACGCCAACATGGTGGACCGACTCTGCCATCGCGTTCCTTCTCGTAATCGCCGTAATTCTGATCGTGGCAGGGGTTGTTCCTCGCCTCCGTCACTGGACCATCAAATGGGCCACACCACTGGTGCCCACCCTCGAACTCTCGACCTTGGCCGTTTTCACCGCGGGATTCGCGGAATCCTTAGGAAAATTGCCGAGAGATCAGTGGTGGTCCGAGCCGTTGATTGTCGGCGGAATACTCTTCATGTTGTTCCTGTTCGTTCGTTTCGTTGTCACATTCGTAATCGTGATGCGCTACTGGTTCACCACAAGCCGAGACCAGAAACCCTCATCATAGATGCCACACCTCCCCCGGGCGGCCTTCGACCACGATCTACATAAAACTGGAAACCAACCCCAACTTCTTCGACCACTTCGTAGAAGGTTGCCAATTCAAGGAGCAATCACGCAATCTGATCGTTTTCGGCCATCCGGACTGGTTTCCGTTTGAGGCAAATGTCCTATCAAAGGGATTGCTTAACGTTTTTAATACACTCGCATGTCATGCCGGTGAATGCGGATCAACACCAACCATCGAACCAATTAGGAGAATACTGTGACTGAAACTGCGACGAAAACTTGCTTCGTCATCGCCCCAATCGGCGAACCCGACACGGACACGCGCCGCAGATCAGACCAAATCTTGCGCCACGTCATCAAACCCTCGTTGGGACCTCTCGGATATTCTGCCAAGCGTGCCGACGAAATAGCTGAACCGGGCGTCATCACCAGTCAAGTCATGCAACACGTCGTAGAAGACGATTTGGTTTTAGCGGATTTGACCGAGGTAAACCCCAATGTTTTTTACGAATTGGCGGTCAGGCATGCGCTGCGCAGGCCCTTTGTCCAGATCATAGCTGCTAACGAAGAACTCCCTTTTGATGTTCATGCACAAAGGACGATTAAGTTCGATCATCAAGATCTAGATAGTGTTGAAGAAGCGAAACAAAATATCCAAGATCAAGTCCGTTCGTTAGAAACTGGAGATTTCGAAGTCGAAACTCCTATATCCTTGTCGTTGGATTTGCAACCATTGAGGCAAAGCGATGATCCAGGTCAAAGGTCGCTCGCTGAGGTTATATCCGCAATTTCGGACCTAAACAATAAGCTATCCTCAGTTGAAGAAACCATTTCATTCGACAACACGCGCTCCAGCGAATTTCACCAAGAATTTGTTCATTTGCGGACTATGATTGCACACACTTTCGATTCAGATCACATGCGACGTAGATTCACCGATTCGAGAAGCACGTTCGAAGACGTTCGACGAATAATGGAAATGGATGAATTAAACGATACATTGAAGTTCCTGACGTTATTGAGTTACGTCCGACAGGATTTTCCGGCAATTTACGAGGTCGGGAACGAATTCAAAAATCAATTCGACTCCAGAGATATTCGAGGCATGAATGAAACTAGGAATGCGTTCGACGCGTTGATGGTTCATGCTGAACGCTCAAAAGTGTCACAAAATCATACGTCGCGATATTTGCTGGAATCTTTGGATCTGCTATTGATGCGAATTTTCTCGACATCCATCCCAGAATGACCAAGTGATCTTACTCGGACGATGTCTGAACTCCTAACCCCGAAACTCAACAACCAACCCCAATCCCACCAATCCCCGCTTCACACAGCCCTCACCAACCGCGCCCGCAAATACTCCATCGGACGATCCCCCTTTAACGAGTTGCAGTGCCCGCAAAGCAGCTGCAAGTTGTCCAGATGGTTAGTCCCACCCTTCGACCGTGCGATGATGTGATCCACCGTCAGATGCTGCGGCAAGAAATGCGTCCCGCAACCGTTACAGTTCCCACCCTGCGTCCCGTAGAGCACCACCTTAGAGTCGCTCAACGGCGGCGCTGGCTCACGATCCGTCCGCTTCGGAATATCCGACCGCGCGATAGCCTGAATCCCGCCCATCAACCCAAGCTCATTCCGAGCCCGCTGCTCCACCAGCTTCACCGCCAACGGCGACAGATCGAGACCAAATCCACTCACGTCCGACAGCAACCCAACGCAATTGATGCGGAAGCACTCATCGACCAACACGAAATCCCAATGATTCCCGTTAGCCCAAGGTATCCCCGTTAAAACAACCACGGCTGGCAATTGTTCATCTGACAAAACTGGTCCCTTTTATACTGATCTTGTCGCAGAAGCTGAGGGCTGACTACTCAGGTCGTTTGTTTGAATGGGGGCGTTGCCGCGTCACTGACGCGGCAGGATGGATAGCTTCTGTGGCAAGACGCTTACTGATCTCGCCGCTAGGGGTATCCGAAGTGAGGAATGCTGTTCTCATCGTATTGTTCATATCGCTCGCCGTTTTGGTTTTGATGTCTTGTGGACCAAGACACACCAACAAAGGAACAGCGGAGGCGTTAGCAAGAACATCAAAAGCAGAATTTGACAGGGTCGACGTTTACTTCGACTTGCAGAGTCAAATCCTTTCGCGGTGCCGGTCGGTGACTTTCCTTGTGCATCGAGATTCGATTTCTTTGATTAACATGATCGAGCGGTACAGAAGAATGGACATGCGAAGCCAGAACTTCAATGAGGATCTAGCGGTTCTGAGGAGTAGATGGCGAGTGGCCGTAGAGACGCATCCCACAAAGCGGATCGACGCGCGCCCCTACTGCGATTGGTTCAAGCGCCTCGTAGACTAAGAAAGGCGGAAGCCAAGGCCACTCTGGTGAAACGCGCTATTCGGCGGCGATCTCCAGCAACCGCACCGCCATCATGATCAGGTACGACTTCATCCCGTTCCCATGACTGTACTGGCTAGCATCGATGATCTTGTAGAGCGCCAGATCCGTCTCCGCGATCTCGTTGTGCCAAGCCTCATCCACATCCGTCAAGTCCCAAGTGTCCTTGAACGCCGCCCCCGCAGCCTTGCTCCCGATCGGCGCCGCATAGTCCCGGTTCGAATTGAACGGCGGATCAAGATAAATCAAATCCACACACCCATCATTCATCCCCCGCATCACACCAAGGTTGTCCCCCTCGAAGATGCTCCGGTTGGGAATGTTGCAGACACCCGCTTGCGCACTCGCCGTCGTCATGATGTTCAGTGTACGCCCCGAAAGCGCTCACACCCAAGTTGGTGTCAATCCTGCGCGCATCCCCAACAACCAACCCGCAATCCCATAAATCCCCGGTTCAGACAACCAAACCACCAACACGTACACCACCGCAACACGCACGTCAGCACGCACTCCGCCCCTTTCGTGGGACGAAAGGGGCGCGAGCGTAGCGAGCGGGGTATGCCCGGGGCGGCGGGGCCTGCCAACCAAACCGTCAATCCCTCCATCACCGCGGCAACGCCCATACCTGTCCATCGACGAAACCGCGCACCAACCCGTAGGGGCGGTTCGCGAACCACCCTACCAACCAAAACACCACCACGCAATCCCACAAATCCCAATTCAGACTTGACTCTCCTGCAACATCTGTAGTACAACCAAAACCAAGCGCCCAAAGCTGGTCCATTTACCACCGGCCCGAGCGCACAGAACCATCGCCGCGTCGATCTGGGGAGCGTGCACCTTTCTTTTTTCGATGCTGCTACCGACAACCAAATATTGAAATCGGCCTGCGGGCGGATAATCACCGGGATGCCCAGAGCGACCTTATAAGCCGTGAAAACGGTGAAATCGACAGCTCGAAGCAACCCGCGGCAGTGCCCGCCAAAAGCCTAAGAGGTTCGGGCGAAACGCAGACCAAAACCCGGTTACGGAGATCGTTGTAGCTGCAGGGCTCGGATGCGGAGCGTTACGCTGACTCCGCCTAGCAAGCCAGACGGACATCCCGCTGCGCGACGCTGTCCATTCCCTCCCGTTCAACCATCATCCCCTCTCCCGCTTGGCGGGAGAGGGTTAGGGTGAGGGCAGGAGGCGAGGGGTTGGCGCCGCAGGCGATGCCCGTTCAAGATCCGAGCGAACGATCCTCCTATCCGGCAAACGTCTTTCCGTCACGCCGAGCGGAAGAGGCTACAGCACCAGCTCGAGAAGCAATCGAGCAATGACGTGCGGCAGAACCTTAATTTGCCGCACGGAGGGCCGACGGTCTGGCGACGTCGGAGGCGCTGGAAATATTGAATGACGCACCAACCAACTTTCGCCCGCGCAAAACCCAAAACCGACGCGGCGATGATTCGAAAAGAACTCCTCCTCTTCGCTCAGCGAAAAGGAGGGGACGTAGGGGCGACCCTTGTGGTCGCCCTTGCAACCCCAGGTCCGACATCCGTCGGCCAGGCACCCCAGCGAGGGCACCCCACCCACATCACATACGAATCTGCCACCCGACCCGGCAGACCAACTAAACGCGTCCAAACAAACCCCAAAATCCTATACATCCTGTCCATCCATGCAATTTCCAACCCCAGTTCAAAACTGCTACCCTAGTCAAAACCTAACCCAACCCACCCGACAACCACCATGCCAACCAAAAAAGCACTCATCACCGACTACGTCTGGCCCAACATCGACGTTGAAAGCGAAGTCCTGAGAGCCGCCGGAGTCGAACCCGTCGTCGCTCCCGACACCTCCGAAGACACCCTCGCCGGTCTCGCCGCCGACGCCGACATCATCATGTTCTGCTTCGCTCAGGTCACCGGCAACGTCCTCAGGACCGCCGAAAAATGCATGGTCGCTTCCCGTTATGGAATCGGCGTCGACAACATCGACATCCCCACCGCCACCGAGCTCGGCATCGTCGTCACCAACGTCCCCGACTACTGCATGGACGAGGTCACCGACCACGCCATTGGCATGATCCTCGCCCTCAACCGACGCCTCGGCCAACACGACAGCGAGGTAAAACGCGGCGGATGGGCATCCGTAGTCCTCAACCAACCCATGCACCGCACCCGCGGCGCCACCCTCGGCATCCTCGGCTTCGGACGTATCGGACGCTCCATCGCCGACAAAGCGGTCGGCTTCGGCATGAACATCGTCGCATACGACCCCCTAATCGAACCCGGCCAGACCATCACGATGGAATCCGGCGACAGCGTCGAGATCATCAGCTTCGAAGAGGTGTTGAGGCGCTCCCACTTCATAACCGTCCACACCCCCTTGACGCCCGAAACCGAAGGCATGATCGGCCCCGACCAACTCGCCATGATGATGCCCGGATCAATCATCGTCAACTGCGCCCGCGGCGGCATCATCCAAGAACAAGCCCTCGCCGACGCCCTACACAGCGGACACCTAGCCGGCGCCGGACTCGACGTCGTAGAACCCGCTCCTCCACCCGACGACCACCCCCTCCTATCCGCACCAAACATCATCATCACCCCCCACACCGCCTTCTTCTCCCAAGCCTCCACCATCGAACTAGAACGCCGAACCGCCCAAGAAGCCCTCCGCGTCCTAAACGGCAACAACCCCGAAAACCTAATCAACCCCGACGTTTTGGGAAGGAGCCGCGTAGGGATCTAGTTTCCCCTCGTTCAGGACGTAGCTGCGCGAATTCACCGCCCCTTTCGCAAGGCGAAAGGGGCGCGAGCAAACGAAGCAATGCGAGCGGGGTATGCCCGGGGTGGACGGGGAGCTGAACCGGGATTCGAAGTATTGGAAGAATTCCGGCGATCAAAGACCGTAGTGTCGCCCCACATCCGCTCCCCGTGCATACCCCGCTCGCTTCGCTCGCGCCCCTTTCGCAGAGCGAAAGGGGCGTACACACCATCCCTCCAAAGGGGATAAATTATCGTGAGGAGCCCCCCACCATGAAAATCACCAACGTAACCGCCATCCCCGCCTCCTCCTCTCCCCGCGGCCTCGCTCGCAACTACGTATTCGTCAAGATCGAGACCGACGAAGGCATCACCGGATGGGGCGAAGCCACCGCCGGACCCCTCGCCGTCGCCACCATGGTCGACGAGTTCGGTGAACTCCTGATCGGCAAAGACCCGCACCGCATCGAGCAACATTGGCAGACCCTCTACCACCACTTCCACGTCCGCGGCGGCGTAGTCCAACTCTCCGCAATCTCCGGCATCGAGATCGCACTCTGGGACATCAAAGGCCAAGCCCTCGGCGTCCCCGTCTATGAACTACTCGGCGGCAAGATGCGCGAGAAGATCTGGTGCTACGGACGCTGGGACGGCCTAACTCCCGAACTCGCCGTCGAAAACGCCCTCCGCCACACCGAGGAAGGATTGACCGCACTTAAAGGCGATCCCTTCGACCACCGCGGACTCTTCATCCCCTACGAAGCCGAACGCGTCGCCATCCAAAAACTCGCCGCCGTACGAGAAGCCGTCGGCGACAACGTCGAACTCCTCGTCGAAGTCCACGGACGCCTCGCGCCCGCCGACGCCATCCGCATCGGCAACGCCATGGAGCCATACCGACCCTTCGTCTACGAAGAGCCCGTTCCGCCCCAGAACCTCGACGCCCTCGCCCGCGTCGCCGATGCCGTCAACATACCCCTAGCAACCGGAGAACGACACCTCACCAAGTGGGACTACACCGAGCTCCTCTCCCGCCAAATCGTCAAGATGATCCAGCCCGACATCGTGCAGAGCGGCGGCATCCTCGAACTTAAGAAGATCGCCGCAATGGCCGAAGCCCACTACGTCGGCTTCCAACCCCACAACCCATACGGCCCCTTCTGCACCATCGCATCCCTCCACGTCGACGCCTGCACCCCCAACTTCATGATCCAAGAAGGCGGCATCCACCCCTGGTTCCAAGACGCCACCATCGGCGACTTCCCCCAACAAAAAGACGGCTACCTCCCACTACCAACCGCCCCCGGCCTAGGCGTAGCCATGAACGAGGACTGGCTAACCGCCAACCCATGGCGCACCGACGCCGCCCCCTGGCGAGCCCCCGACGGAACAGTGGCTTCATTGCAGGAGACGAATTGGTCGTAAAAGGACCATTCCCCCTCCTCCAGGAGGGGGTTCGGGGGAGGAGCCACCGCCACCAGCATCGCAATTGACATATAATAGTGCGTATATTGATGCACAGGTGAGAGGTACTCACGATGAGAACAACCGTAAACGTCGATAAAGAACTCGTCGATAAGGCGCGTAGGAGCACCGGGATCGACGGCATCTCGGCATTAGTATCAGCCGGTCTCACCGCTCTCGTTCAGCGTGAAGCGGCGCGGCGGTTGGCTAAGCTCGGCGGCACCATGCCGGACATCGAAGCGCCACCTCGTCGACGCCCTTGGCTTGAAGACGGCGAGTGATGGTCTTGATTGATACTTCAGTTTGGATCGATCATCTCCATCGCGCAGACCAGCATCTGGTTTTATTGCTGGAGGACGAACAGATCGTGATGCATCCGATGGTTATCGGTGAGTTGGCGTTGGGCAATCTAGCAAACAGACACCAGACCCTCGAGGATCTAGCAGATATGCCGCAAATTTCTGTGGCAACGCACGAAGAAGTGATGTACTTGATCGACAATAACCGTCTGATGGGAACCGGTATCAGCTATGTCGATGCTAATCTTTTGGCTTCAGTTATCGCATACGGCGATACCAAATTGTGGTCTCGCGATCGGCGATTAAACGAGGCTGCAGCCATGTTTGATGTCGTACACAAACCCGTTGGCCCTTAAGTCCTAACGACAGAATCACATCACCACCCCCAAACCCGCACCGCCGTCTTACCCATCACCCACTCCAGATCATCCCCATCAGCAAATGCCGGATACTCCATCACACCCCTCAACGTGTTCCCATAACCCTCACGGCCAGCCGCCGGTGGAAAATCACTCCCCCACATCATGCGCTTGGCACCGAACGCGTCCTTAGCCATATCGATCAACGGCGGCACATAATCGAACTCCAACTCAGGCAACAACCTTGAAGGACGCTTACAAATCTCACCAAGTCCCGGCACTTTGATGCTCGTGTTGTCCCGTTCCGCGTGCTTTAGCGCGCCCTCGTAACCTTCCCAAGGCGGCTCGGCAAGGGCAATGCCCGCCAAGTGTTCGATCACGACGTGCGTGTCGGGGCATGCGTCCAAAACCCGCGCAAACGCATCCGCCGCAAACCTCATCGGATCCCCCTGACACGTGACCACCAACCCCAGCTCCCCGGTCCTTTTCCACATGTCGTACGGCCCAGCGTTAACGAACTCACCATCAGGCGCAATCCTAATCCCCGCCGCGCCTTGCTCCGCCAACCGCTCTAAATCGCCCAACGGATCTTCCGATTCCGGATCCACCAAAACCGCCACCTTGAACCGATCACCCCGCTTCGCAACCTCATCAAACAGGTACCCGTTGTCAAAAGTCCCGCCATGTTGAACCAACAACGCCTTATCGACCCCATTCCGATCCATCTGGAACTCCAACACCTCGATCGGCTCGAACCAGTTTTTACCTGCATGGCAATGTGTATCGATGATCAGCATGGCGATGTCTCCGTTTCCGACGTGTTTAAATCGCTGGCGACCTTGCAACCGAAGTGTTGCGCGATATCGCCTGTACCCCACACCTTTGATTTATTCGTGGCTAGGTTAAGTAGCAATCGCCATTTCAGGCGTGCCGACACCAGCACCTTCGGTCATAACCAAGTCGTCGATCTGCTGCTTGACCTCCGCCGTCATCTCCCAGTCGCCGCCGATGTTGTCATCGACTTCGGAGTCGTTAACCATCCCGCAAAGCGCAACAGTCACAGTTAGGTTCGCCAAGACCCACCCGATCGCCAATTGAGCGACCGTCTTACCGTGATCAGCGGCGATGCCCTTGAGTTTTTCTACCACTGCGACGTTCTTCGCGAGATTTTCAGGACCAAACGATGCCAATCCAAAGTTAGCGCCATTCGCCCTCCAGTCGTTGTCGCCGAAGGAGTGGTCTGCCGACCATGCACCCGTCAACAGGCCATGCGCCAAGGTGCCGTAAGCCATCACACCCATACCGTTCTCTTCTACGAATGGCATAACCCCCGACTCGGGACGGCGATCAAAGATGTGATACCCAATCTGGTTGGTAACAATCGGACTGTGTTCTCGGCACTGCGCCATCATCTCCGGGCTGAAGTTTGAGACACCAGTATGCCGGATCTTGCCCGCCGTCTTTGCGTCCTCGAGTGCGCGCATCGGCTCCTCGAAAGATCGCGTGTGATCGGGCCAGTGGATCAGGAACAGATCGATGTAATCGGTGTTCAGACGGTCAAGACTCTCGTCGATGCTCCGAAGCAACGTCGTCCGGTCGCTGATCGATACCGTCGCGGCGGTCCTATCCGGATTGTCCCGCACCCACTCTCTGCCACCTTTGGTGACCAGCACGATATCGTTGCGGAACGGCGCAACAGCTTTGCCCATCAGCTTCTCGCCATATCCCCAGCCGTACACAGCCGCAGTGTCGAAAAGACTGATGCCCGAATCGTAAGATTTCCGAGCCGCGGCAATCGCTTCGTCGTCATCGAAGTCGCCGTACTGTCCCCTACCCATCGGCCAACCGCCGTAGCCGATAACCGATGATGCCAAACCTGAATCGCCGAACGTTCTCCGTCGCATTTCTACCTCGTGTTCTATCTAGGCGTGAGTCGAATGTGCGAACAATGATATTGGTTTCTTCCGTCTTCACCGCATCCCAGCTGTCCGATGTAGGACGAAATCCGAAGTTTCGCCATCGTATCGCAATATTATGATACATGTGTAGTATATTCGTTTCAGTGCCCGAAAGCATGCTTACATTGATCAGGTTTCAGAGCCAAATTCATGCCCGAGTTTCAGACCGATTCCGTACAACGGCGCGAGGCGTTGTGGACGTTTCCGCGCGAATGGCGCGTGATGTACTTCGGGTTCTTCACCCTGTAAAGCGTCGGTTTCACTGTGCTTGGCGCTGTCGAATTCAGGCACGTCGCACATTGGACCGAGTCACCGTTCACGTCATGACGAGCACTGTCATCGGGTCCGGGACTGCAGCCGCTCTGCTATCGTTATTCCTAACTGAAATATGGAGGTTGATTGTGACTTTCTCCACTTGGGTAGCAGAAAAACTAAACGAAAACCTTGAACGCAGCCGAGAGCGGCGACGCAGAGAACGCGAGCAGCACCGCGAGAAGGAACGCCAAGAACGCGACCGCATCAGAAAACAGTCGCGAATCGAAGGTTACGAGGAAGGTCGTAAGGCGGGGCTGATGGAAGCCCAAGGGGAACAGGCGCCGCCGCCGCCGTGGGCGCAAAAAGAACAGCACAGCAACTAGCAGATTAGTTTCTCGATCGGATCGTTGCTGCCGTTGCTGCCCATCAATTCATTCCAACTTCGCCTGCCGATGAAACGCCATTAACATCGCCCGCGCCAGCGAAGGCTGACGCAGTGATTTCAACCGTCAACCGCTCGCCGGCAGCCAACGGCCGCGCAGAGCCATTCTCCATCGAATGTTTCAGCCCGCGGTTGTCCCAACTTGTGCACGGTTCGAGCCCGATGTTGTAACAACGGCCGTACCACGGATATCCCCAGCCGCCACCTAGGTTGCGCCAATACCAGAGGTACTGGAACACGTCAGTCGGGAATGACACCGCGAAGCCCACGCTGGTCTCTTTGTTGTGGACCGCGTACCATCCTTCGGACATTTCCGTCATATACGCCATGTCGAGGGAGCGATCCTCTTTCGGAGGGATTTCCCGGAAGTCGATCTCGCCACTGTCGACTGACGGCACCATCGGCCACTCCCCTTCCCAGCCTAGAGGCAGCTTTTGCGTGTCGACGAAGGCCTCCGGATGAGTCAACACTTTGCAATCGGGCACGTAGAGGCGGCACTTGTCCGACAGGAACGGTGGGCCGATTGCGATGTGTTCCAACCAGACGATATCGACCGCTTCCTCGCCCTCGTTGATCGCGGTCTTGGACAGTTTGAGCGTCGACGACCCTTCCTCCAACGTCATCGTCATATCGACAGCAACCGGCATTCTAACGCCCTTGGTCTTGAAGTTGACGGCGACTCGCTCGGCCGAGTCTTCAATGATCGTCGCGTCCCATGGCAGGTTGTTCAATTCGGCATGCAATCCGAACTCTGCACCGTACACTTCATCGGGATAGCCGCCGTGTGGCAATGCAGTCTGCCATCCTCCCTCGTAGTAATCGAGCCACATGCCTTGGGTGGAACCGGTCGACGGCACGAATTTCCTCGGGTCCCTGACGCCCCATGGCGAGCGCCACATGAACTCAGTATCAGTCGGTTTGTGCACAAACGAATAGACGTCCGCACCCTTGTCAGCGAGGATCATAACCCGTACCGTTGAGTTTTCCATCACTACGGTCTTCAGACCTCGGTAGGTCCAGGAATCCGATATCCGGCATCCGTGTGTTCGTTCATCGCCGTAATGCATTCTGTTCACCTCAACCGTTGCTTGTTGTTTAGGAGCCGACCTCGACCGATCCCTTCCGACATGATCTATGCAAATCTACAAGCAATATACATTCATTTGAGATCCACCATCGTCTGATTGGATCCGCCTAAGTCATGCCGAGTTACACGATCGCTGCGATCTTATCCGTTACGTGGATATCGTTGCTTTTGATCGCCTGTTCCGGCAAGATCGAGGTTTCTCCGACTGTCGAGCCTTCGAGTCCAACTGAACGTGGTCAACGCATTTTCGCCGAAAACTGTGCCCTTTGTCACGGAGTTAATGGTGAAGGTCAACCGAATTGGAGCACGACCAAAGCCGACGGGACGCTGCCAGCACCCCCATTGAACGGGGACGGTCACACTTGGCACCACGGCGATGGCACTCTATACAAGCAAGTAAAACTCGGGGGTGCGTACCTAGATCTGCCCGGCTTCAAATCCGGCATGCCGGCTTTCGGAGACAAGCTGACCCACCAAGAGATCATCGATGTCTTGACATACGTGAAGAGACTGTGGGGCAACCAAGCCGTCCACGGGACCACGAAGCGCGACGCTCAAGCCATGGTGAGCGAAAACGATCCGTTTCCGGTCGCTCCAACCGACACTCAATCGGGACGTTAGTTCGGCTTGACCATGATCCGGAAGACGTCTTTCTCTGGACGTCTCATCCTCTCGAAACCGTCCTCGATAACGCGATCCAACGGAATCACCGCCGAAACGAGGTCCTCGAGCACGATTTTGCCGGCGGCTATGAGTTGGATCGCTTTCTCCATGTCACCCGGTGCCGCGGCGACCGACCCTATGACCGTTCTCTCGGTTCCTACGATCTCGTTGAAATCGAACTCAGTGGATCCCGAGTGGATCCCGACTAGTACGGTGTTCCCGCCGCGCCGCGTCCAATTGATCGCGATGCGTGGCGTAACAACCGCGCCCGCGGTCTCAACGACGATGTCCGCGCCGACGCCATTGGTCAAATCCAATACCTGCTCAAGCGCGTCTTCATCTCCTGTGTTGATCGCGGCGTCCGCGCCCAGTTTCAAAGCAAGTTCGAGAGATTGCGACCGAAGATCACCAGCAATCACGCGAGCACCAGCGGCACGCATAACCTGCATCGTCAACATTCCAACTGTGCCGCACCCGATCACCGCCACCGTGTCGCCCACCTTTACGCCGGATCTACGCGTGGCATGAACAGCAACCGATGTCGGCTCGATCAGGGGAGTTTGCACGTCGGGAATGCTGTCAGGCAATTTGATGAGGTGACTTTCCGGCCAAATCATGTAGGCCGCCAACCCGCCATCCAACGCGAACCCGGCGGACTTCACGTTTGCACAACTCGATTGCGAGCCGAGGATGCACCAGTGGCACTCGCCGCAGGGCCGGATGTTGTTCACCATTACGCGGTCGCCAATTGACAGGCTGTGAACATTGGTTCCTATCGCTTCGACTCGACCTGACGTTTCGTGGCCCACTGTCCTGGGCTCCGTCCGCCACCTAGCCATGGTTGGCCCATGCCACCACCTCTCGACATCAGTCTGGCAGATCGATGTGTATGCGATGCGCAGTCGCGCCTCGTCGTCTGCCGGCTCGGGCACCGGCACGTCTTCTAACCGCATGTCTCTTTGACCGTAATAACGTAATGCTTTCATGTTGGATACCTTTGTCGCGCAACACTACTGGGCCTACGCGGCTACATCTTCATGTCGAACACGTATTTCCGATGGATGCTATCCATTTAATGGATCTCAATTACTGAACGGCAACCCTGAGTTCGTCTTTTTAGGTGGCCACGACCTGCGGCAGACGGGGACACTGGTAGCGATCTATTCGGTGGTCACACCTTATATTCCAGTGGCATCTCGTGTACTGCGGTGATGTTTGGAAGATCGTTTTTGCGAAGGATGCCGACTTGTCGAAGACGGTTGCGAGCTTGTCGTCAGGCAGCCATCGTTCGTTTGCGGGTGTGCCGGCGTATCCGATGTCGTCCATTTTCGACACAGCCAGCGTAGAGGACTCGGAATTTGTTGATCATGATGGTTGAGATTATCGCACAGGGGGTGGGCGGTGGTAGTTCATGACGCGTTTAAGAACCTGTCGGGGTGGGCGGCAGGCTTGAGGTGGGGGCTTTCGCTCCTTTTGGATTTCAAGCGTCCGGGTGGGGACGCCCGCAGGGTGGTTAAGGTGTGCTCCCGGCGAATGCGGGGAGCACGTTTTCTATATTTCGAAGCATCGCCGCGTCTGTGGGTTGCGAGCGAATCGGTTGATGGTGGATAAAAAGGGTCCAGTGCCGCCGACGTCGCCAGACCGTCTGCCCTCCGGGCGGCGCAACGATGTCGCCGCCCGTCATCACTTGGTTCTTCAACCCCGCGTTAGCACTGTGGCCGGCTCCACACGACGAAGCGGAGACGACTTGTGGGATAGAGGGAGCGATCGTTCGGATCTTGAACGGGCATCCCCTGCGAGCGGGCGGTTCACGAACCGCCCCTACGTCGCGTCCCCTTCGCTTTGCGAAAGGGACGGGATTTTCCGTCTGGCTTGCAAGGCGGAGCCAGCATTAACACTCCGCATCCGGACACTACAGCTACAAGCTCCCTCGTAACCCGTTTTTGTGGTCGCGTTGCGCTTGACATCGATAAAGCATGTGACGGGCACCGTCGCGGTCCGCCTGGAGCATTCGCTTTCACCATTCGGCTTGGGCAGTCGCTTTTGGCTCGCCATGTGGACTCCCGTCCGCAGACCCTTGTTTATAAGTTGGTAATTGCGGCATCGAAAAAAGTTGTGGCCCCAGCCCGGTTCGACGCGGCGATGTCTCTGGGCGCCTCGGTCGACGGGTGCCGGTTTGGGCGCTTGTTTTTATTTGTACTACAGATGTGGTATGAAAGTCAAGTCTGAACCGCTGATTACGCTAATGGGGTGTTGGTGGGGTGGTGGTGGGTGGGGGTGATGCGGTGGTGGGAAGGTGGTGTTTGGTTGGCGTGCGGCCCCGCTCCGCCCCGGGCCCTCACCCTAACCCTCTCCCGCCGAGCGGGAGAGGGGATGTTCGTGGCGGATGAGTGTACCCTGATGATGGGGATGTGGTTGTTTGGTTGGCAGGGCAGGTTTGAAACCTGCCCCTACGTCGGGCGGATTGCGTCGATGGAGAGGGTTGGGTGTTGCGGTGGATGAGTGTACCCCCATGATGGGGGTGTGGTTGTTTGGTTGGCAGGGCAGGTTTGAAACCTGCCCCTACGTCGGGCGGATTGCGTCGATGGAGAGGGTTGGGTGTTGCGGCGGATGAGTGTACCCCCATGATGGGGGTGTGGTTGTTTGGTTGGCAGGGCAGGTTTGAAACCTGCCCCTACGTCTGGCGGATTGCGTCGATGGAGAGGGTTGGGTGTTGCGGTGGATGAGTGTACCCCCATGATGGGGGTGTGGATGGTTTGGTTGGTAGGGCAGGTTTGAAACCTGCCCCTACGTCTGGCGGATTGCGTCGATGGAGAGGGTTGGGTGTTGCGGTGGTGGGGGTCGCTCGAGGGCCGGGGAATCTCTAGGGATCGGGCGCCGTCGCGCGCCGACATCCCGCTGAGAGATGCTTCGACTGCGCTCAGCATGACAGACGGCTGCGCTTCAGGCTGCGCCTTCAGCTCCGCTCAGCATGACAGACATCCCTCCTTGTGACTCTCCGTAAGAGCCATGATTTTGCATCATGCGTGGGAGTACGGGGCAGGTCCCGCGGGAATGACGGAGTTGGGGACAGGACGTTTAGGCCATGCAACTCGCGACGGTTTCAACATTGTCCACGCCGATTTTCGGGCCGGCACATACTTCAATGGAATTGACTAACATGCATAGTACTGTGATCACATTTCGGAGGTCGATCAACCATGGACTATGAGCTCATCGATATTTCCGCCTTTTGCAACGCAGGTGCGGAGTGCCTGCCCGGTGAGAATCCGACGCTCGGCAAGCAGGCAATGCGAGGTCTCCCATTCACCGTCGGCTCGCCTGGTGGCGATCCATCTACCAATTGCTACGTCTCACTTGCTGAGGGGGAAACGTCGATAACTGTGCCGTTTGGAAAAGCCGCCCGTACCGTCATCTTCGCCCACCGGCAGCTTGAGACCGAGCAGGATGCCAACGGTCCGATCGGCGTGCACGTCGCCGACTACGTAATCCGGTTCGAAGACTCCGAGACGATCACCGTACCCGTACGTGAGCGCTACGAAATCAGCGCCGTGGGCGACCGGCAGGGAATTTCCCGTTACGGCGTGGGGTATCCATATTTGGCGGTGACCGACCAAGGGGATGCCTTGATGCCCCGGTACGAAGGGCGTTACGACGAGACTGGAAGACGTCAGACCGAGACAATCCAAGCGCAACCGGCGTGGTACTGGCTTTGGGCATGGCGCAACCCGTCGCCGGATAGCGTCATCGAATCGGTCGAGATTGTCCCCCACGGTCCGCGTTTCATCCTCGCGGGCGTCACTCTCGGACACGTTGACGAGCACCCGTTTTCACGTTCCGCCCGCCGTCCGGTGCGAGTTGACCTCAAAGAGGCCGCAAAGGCCGACAAACCCTTCGACCTAGATGTCACGATCGACCGCGGCGAACGTACTTACACACATCCTCTCCCGGAGCAGCCTTCAGAGGAATTCCTTGCCGACCCCTACAAAGGATTCGGCGAGGTCCAGAACCCCAAATCCAGTCCGGCATACGTTGAACTCTCCGGTGTGCCCTCCGCGACGGTGGAAGTTATCCAAGAAGGAGAGACGATCGACGCCGTAAATTGGGGGGAAGTAGAAAGTCAGGGTCGCGTCGACACCGAAAAGATCCACATCTCGCTTGTCGAACCCGGCAAGAACTGGGTACGCGTCAAAGTCGTTGACGACCAGACCGGTCAGGTTGTTCCGTGCCGCGTCCACTTCAGATCTCCTGACGGCGTGCCATATCAACCGCACGGCCACCACAATCAAATCAACTCCAACCTTGACACTTGGCACATCGACGTCGGTGGCGACATGCGACTCGGCCAGATCAGCTATGCCTACATCGACGGCACCGCGCAGGGTTGGCTTCCACGGGGCGATGTAATCGTCGACGTGGCGCGAGGCTACGAATACGAACCTCTGCGTGCCAAAGTAAATATCGCTCCGGGTCAGCAGGAGCTTGAGTTGCGACTTAAGCGCTGGATCAATATGAACGAGCGTCGATGGTACTCAGGCGACTCCCATGTCCACTTCCTGTCTACGCAAGGCAGCCACTTCGAATCGCAAGCTGAGGATTTGAACGTTGTCAATCTTCTTCAATCGCAGTGGGGAAGTTTGCACACCAACGTCGAAGACTTCACCGGGCATCCCAGCGTGACACGTCAAGGTAACAACATCGTCTATACGTCGCAAGAGAACCGACAACACTTTATGGGTCACATGATCCTGTGGGGCTTGAAACAACCGGTTATGCCCTTCTGCTCCGACGGCCCATCGGAGGCCGAGATCGGCGGCGCCATGCAGACCACGCTGAGCCACTGGGCCGACGAGGCACACGCTCAGGACGGGTTCGTTATCAACCCGCATTTCCCGTTCCCGAACGGCGAACCCGCCGCCTTGGTCGCGACCGGACGCCTAGATGCCATAGAGATGATCCAGCAACGCGAGATCATGCACAACGAATGGTACAGATATTTGAACTGCGGCTATCGTCTTCCGCTCGTTGGCGGCACCGACAAGATGTCGAGCGACGTTCCCGTGGGGATGTACCGAACCTACGTTCGGATTCCGGACGACGAGGAGTTCACTTACGAGAACTGGTGCCGTAACGTGGCAAAAGGCCGAACCATCTTGAGCGGCGGTCCGATCATTCATCTCACGGTCGACGGATACGAAGTCGGTGACACCGTCGAGTTGTCTAGCCCGGGCACTGTAGAGGTATCCGCATGGGCCGAGAGCGTCGTGCCGATGTCCAAGCTAGAGATCATTCAAGAGGGAAGAGTTGTTGCGTCTGCCGAGTCGGATTCACCAACTCGCAGGCTCAGTCTCAATGACACGATCAAAATCGATGGCAACTCGTGGTTGGCCGCTCGAGCAGGCGGACCGGGTTACTACGAGGGCTACAAGTACTATGACGTCTGGGAGCGCGGCATCTTCTCACACACCTCGCCGGTGTATGTTTCCGTAGGTGGTCCGTGGAATATGTTCGACGTTGCAACGGCCGAGTACATGCTCACGCTGATACACGGCTCATTGACCTACATCGACCACAGTTCACGCCAGCACTCCCACGGTCACGTTACACACCATCACGGCGAGGACGACCACATTGGCTATCTAAAACGTCCCTTCAACGAGGCTCGCGACGCAGTCCACCAACGAATGCACGACCACGGTGTCAGCCATTAGGCGTCACAAGTATTCTGAATACGTCCTTTTCAGGGCGAATCATGCGTTCGAATCCATCCTCGATCACCCGCTCGAGGGGCACGATCGCGGAAATCAGCTCTTTCACTGACAACTTGCCGTGAGCAAGCAGACGAACCGTTGCCTCCATGTCACCCGGCGACGCTGCCACGGATCCGATAACGGTTCTTTCGTTTCCCACTATTTCGTTGAAGTTGAACGTCGGGGTCGCGGAGTAGATTCCTACCAGCACGGTCTTACCGCCCCGTCGGGTCCATTGGATGGCCGTGTTTGGCGTTTCGGCAGCCCCAGCGGTTTCGGCAACGATGTCGGGTCCGATTCCACCTGTCAAATCAAGTAACTGTTCATACGCTCCCTGATCTGAAGCGTTGATGGTCTCGTCTGCGCCGAGTTCTTTGGCCAACGCGACGCTCTGTTCTCGCACGTCGGTGGCGATGACGCGCGCGCCTGCGGCCCGGAAACCTTGAACCGTTAACAGTCCTACGGTTCCACAACCGATGACCGCGACATTATCACCTACCTTGACTCCCGATCTACGGACCACGTGAACCGCGACCGTAGCCGGTTCGATCAAAGGTGCTTCCTGATCAGACACGTTGTCCGGCAACTTGATGAGATGGCTGGCAGGCCAAGTCATGTATTCGGCCAATCCGCCATCGGCAGACAATCCAGCTACGCACATACTGTTGCAAGTTGCTTGCGAACCTCGTTTGCACCAGAAACACGCACCGCATGTGCGGACATTGTTCACCACCACTCGATCGCCAACTTCTAACCCGGCAGTACCGTTGCCAAGCGACTCTACGTGGCCAGATATCTCGTGGCCTAGAACTAGAGGCATCTCTTGGCCGCTGATCGGATTCGGGCCGTCGTGCTGCGTCCAAAGCGGTCCGTACTGCCACTCTTCAATGTCGGTGGCGCAGATCGAGGTGTTCGTGATCCGTAAACGAGCTTCACCATCGCCCGCCACCGGCTCCGGGATGTCTTCGATGCGAATGTCTTTGTTGCCGTGGATTCTCAGTGCTCTCATGATGCGGAAATTGTCGCAGATCGAATCTTTTGGGAATTATATGGCTGACTACACAGTGAGTGTCGTCAGGACGTGTGGACATTCATCGCTGTACTAATGTAGAGATAGCACGATTCACCAAAAAGGCGTTCTGGTTTAAGTCCAGCGTTTCAGCGTGCACGAACCAAGTGTCAAGATCGCCAAACCCGCTAGCATCGCGATGGAAGCGAATTTCAATGGCATTGCGACGCCACCGACTCGGAGTTTCGAGATGTCGGGCAGCGGTGTGGACACAACTGTAGTATTTGGTTGCGGATCGGGCAGGTTGGGGAAGTCGAGGTCGACACGTCGAAGGATTGGGAAGCTCCAAGTCAGATCAGGTTGTGGGGCAAGTTGGCTGAGCACGGCGTAGTAGCTCGTGGTTGTGGACTTGATTTCTCCGTTTACCCAGAACTCGATCTGAGAACCAAAGAGGTTTAGTTCCATCGGCGGCGCGACCAGGAGACGGGCATATCCGAACGGATTGTCCGGGACTGTGCCAACTGTGACTGGGTGTGATTCCCACAAGTCGCCGATACGAGCCGTAATCTGAAACCCGCTGTACACAGGAGGTTCGCCGTTGACGGTCACGTCACCTGCAATAACGATTGCAGGGACCGGGACGACAAGAATAACCTGCGCGTGTGCTTGGCGACCGTCCCTCGTCTCGAAAGCGGTCAAAGCCACAACCGCTATAACAACTATCCACAACAGTTTCATTTCGCAGAGTTTACATCAGTGACTCATAGTCAAAGCAAGGAATGATCGCTGGACACGTTGCGGATCGCCATTCCTTCATGCTCGATGTCGACTCGATGCGCCATATCGCTGAGATCGCCGATGCCCATATACGCGCGTGCCGCAAGTGCAAGATCAGGCCGGAACGTATCCGCTAAGGACTCGCACCAGACGTTTACCGTTGCCGCAATTGAGGGGTAATGAGTGACCCTGAAATAGCGATCCGACTGGTTACCGAGCGTTGAACGGCCCATTTGTTGGACGATTTCCATGACCAACTGTCGGTCATCGTTTCCAAGAGCGAGTTCGTCGATTATCGAAGTGATGACACTCCGGAACTCCCCATCCAAGGCTTGGTGTTCGTGATCCGTAAACGTGCTTCACGATCGCCCGCCACCGGCTCCGGGATATCTTCGATGCGAATGTCTTTGTTGCCGTGGATTCTCAGTGCTCTCATGATGCGGAAATTGTCGCACATCGAATCTTTTGCGGCAACCGGAGTATCATCCGGGAGAGATAATGGACGCCGTTGTCATATCATCTCACCCGATGAAACCTATTTCAGAGGAGATGTCACGGCTGTAGATCATCGCTGTAGACCAGCTTCATGTCTACGCGTATGCACATCGATCAGCGATGAATGCCGCTTGATTCGGGCCAAGTTTTCGTAAATCAGCATTCCGGATGTGCGTAAATTCGATTGCGACAATTGAATCAAAACTGCACGTTTTAATGAGATACGAATACCCACCTCATCTCTGATTTGTAATTTCTCGCCCAAATTGATTATTGATGCTTTGAATGTATACTGGGCGGTCCGTTCATTTCTCGCAAATGACACATTCAAGGTCAACCGATTCATCACAGATCCGAGTCCAGGCGCGTGTCGCGGAATAGGACGTCGCGGGATCGAGTAGAGCCACTCGACGCTTGGTTTGAATGAGTGCGTAGAATTACCCGTTGAAACAACCTGATTCCTTCTAGGAGTAAGAGGCCGTGAGACCCGCTGCAAAGATAACCCGAATCGAAGTCACAACGTTCGCGCACGAGATTGAAAACATAGGTAAGGACTACAACACGTTCAACCAGGTGTACGAACCCGACGCTAAGCTACGGATGGGTGGAGGGATCCTCTCGGTCTACACTGATCAAGGCGTAGTCGGCGAGTATCCCGGCGCCGGTGGTAACGCTCTCGCTGACATCGAGACCGTCACGCCTTACCTCATCGGAAAAGACGCCATGCGACGCGAGGTGCACTACAACGCGATGAAACGCGGTCTGCGCCACACCGCTGCTCTCGGTCTCGGGATCGTGGATATTTGCCTTTGGGATATTGCGGGAAAGATTTACGAAGAGCCTTTGTTCCAACTCCTCGGTGGCGAGCGCAAGCCGTTGCCGGCATATGCATCAACGTTGCACGGCGACGAGAACGGCGGATTGACGACACCGCAAGATTTCGCCGATTTCGCGGTCTTGTGTAAGGAGATGGGATATCCGGCATTCAAGATCCACGGTTGGGGCCTTGCTGGCGAGAACATCAAACGCGAAGTGGACAACGTCTTGGCGGTTCGAGATGCCGTTGGACCTGAGATGGACCTGATGATCGATCCGGCGAATGAGGTCAAAAACTTCGGCGATGCTCTCAAACTCGGCAAAGCCTGCGATGAAGCCGAATTCTTCTGGTGGGAAGACGTTTTCATGGATGGCGGCGTATCAACGTTCGCACACCGCAAGCTAAGACAGATGATAAAGACGCCGCTTTTGCAGACCGAACACATCAGACTGCCGGAGCAGCACATGAATTTCGTCATTGCGGATGGAACCGACTACGTCAGAGTTGGCGCGCACGAGGACGGAGGGATCACCGGTGCGATGAAGATCTTCCACGCCTGCGAAAGTGTCGGCCTTGATGTCGAGACGCACGGACCCGATCCTGCGCACAGACACATCATGTCGGCAGTTCGAAACACCAACTACTACGAACTTGGCTTGGTACATCCGAAAATTAGGACTAACAAACCGCCGATCTGGGTGAATTATTCCGACAACTTGGACTCAGTCGACGAAAATGGGTGCGTTTACGCCCCTACAGGCCATGGTATCGGCGTGCCGTTGGATTGGGACTGGATCAATGCGCACAAGACAGGTACGCGGGTGCTGGCCGAACTGTAAAAGGACGCTTGAGTCAGATGCGGTGCTCGCCACTTTGGGTCGAGCACCGCCATCACCCCGATCATCCGCGCAAACTGACCTCGCCATCCTCACTGATCCCGGTAACGCCTCTGCTCCCCTCGTATATGACGGCGCGGACTGTAGAGCTACGCGATTCGCCCGGTTCGAATATCAACGACGTAGATTCATCGCTTCCGGGTTCCGCCATTCCGCTCGGGAGACTTGTGAACGGCTCCAATCCGACGTTGTACGTGCGCTTGTACCACGGATACCCGCTGTGGCCTCCGAACACTTGCCAGTACCAGAGGTAGCGAAATACGTCGCTGTCCCAGCGCAATCCGAAGCCGACTCCGCGATCGGGATTGGTGACCGCGTACCAGCCGTCGACTAGATTGTTGAACGAGAGGTAGTCCACTAGACGGTCTGATTTGGGCGGAAATGCGGTTAAATCGACGGTCGAACCGTCTGGCGCATCAGCGACTGGCCACGCGCCGACGCGGTCGGGCATCAAGCGAGAGCCCAGTGGTACGTCGCCGTCCGGCGATTCCGGCACGATGAAGTCTGCGCCGGCGATATCCAAGATGCAGTTAGGAGTCAGAAACGGATCGCCGAGCGCTACGTGCTGGCCCCACTGGGCGGGAGCCGGTTCTTCTGCTTCATTGATCAGCGTGTCGGTCACGGTAACGACTGGCGAGCCTGATTCAAGCGTGACAACCTTGTCGATCCAGAACGGCGTCCGAACGGCTTTAACCGAGAACTTGGCCGAGACCCGTTCGGGCGTATCATCGACGATTTGAACATCCCAGGGCATCATGTTCGTTTCGTTGTGCTGCCCTATTTCGGCGCCCATGTAGTCTTGCTGGAAGCCGCCCGTGGGCGCGATCGTGTTCCAACCGCCGATGTAAAGGTCGTGGAAGATGCCTTCGCCCCAACCGGTGGAAGGTACCCACAGAGCTTGGTTTCGGACGCTCCAAGGTGTACGCCACATGAAATCGGTATCGCTGGGTTTGTGGACCATCTCGAAGATGTCCGCGCCTTTGTCGGCGATAAGGCTCAAACGTAGTAGTTCGTTTTCCATAACCACGGTTTTGAGCCCGCGATACGTCCACGCGTCGGATATTCTGCACCCGTGAGTGCGCTCATTTTGGTAATGCATCTTCCTTGGCTCCCGGACTCTGAATTCGGATCTTGGCAACGACGCGCATTGTAGCCTATCGCCAACCGAATCAAAATCATTGCGTCAACGTACGTTTCCTCCATGGACCCTTTAGCCATATTGCTCGTAATTTCATCAGCGTTCGCTCACGCGTCGTGGAACCTGATGGTACGACGCGCCACCAGACCTTCGGTCACTACGGGTTTGATGGCCGTCACGTCAGCGATACTCGTGCTTCCGCTCGCGATATTCCTGCTCATAGTTGATTTTCCTAGCGGGACCGGATGGTGGTTCATCTTGGCAACCATCGTGCTGCACATCTGGTACTTCGCCACTCTCGGTTACGCGTATAACACGGGCGAACTCTCGATCGTTTACCCGGTTGCCCGGGGTCTGGGTCTGGCAATAATCCCGTTCTTGGGCGTGTTTGTAATCGGAGAATCGATGTCATGGGCGGCCGTTGCCGGCGCTGCGTCGATCGTGACGGGCTTGGTGCTAATCACGATTTCGGACATCGAGACCGCGACCATCAAACGGTTCGCGCGTTCGATGTTGAGTATTCTCCGCTTGGGAAGCCCCGCCTCAGGAGTACGGCCAAGGATTCGACCGGCGTGGTTGTTAGCGATATCAACTGGTGTGGTTATCGGCATATACTCCGTTGTCGACGCACAGGGCGTAAAGCACGTCCAACCCGCGTTGTATATGTTCTTCCTCCAACTGGGAGGAGGGTTAGGGATGATGGCTATTCAATCGCGACTCGAAACGCGAGCCGCGTTTATCGACGAAGCGCGGCGCCATTGGAAGATTCTCGTAGTTGGCGGCCTGTTGCAGTTCGCGGCTTACACACTAGTTTTGACCGCACTCACGTTTTCACCGGTCAGCTACGTCGGACCGTTCAGGGAGGTTTCTATCCTAGTTGCGGTTGGATACGGTGCGATCGTGCTCAAGGAAGGGGTTACGCCCGTCCGGGCTTTGGGCGCGATTTGCATCGCCGGGGGCGGCGCGACGATCGCCCTAGCGCCTTGAAACGGCCAAATTCGGCTCTTAACCGAAACGCGAGGGATTCTGTTCGCGTAATCGTCGCCTTAACTCACGATGATCTGGAAACACGCCCTCAACCACTCGCCAAAAGTCCGTAGAATGATTCAGTTCAACCAGGTGGGCAAGTTCATGGACTATGACGTAATCGATCAACTTGTCATCTAACGCGATCAGTCGCCAATTTAGATTTATCGACCGTTTCCCGCTGCAACTACCCCATCTTTTCTTTGCGTTGCTCAATTTAAGTTGCCTAGGTTGGACTCCCATCACCCTCCCGAATTCTGCCACGCGGGTCCTCAAATGGTCCCAAGCTTCTTGTCGATACCACTTGAACAACCAGTCGCGAACAGTTTTTGATTTGAGTTCCTGATCTAAACAGGGAGGGAGAATCACCGTAACGGTGTCACCCTCGAGGGATTTGGCGACCGATGGCGGGAGTTCCCTGCCGGGGTCCTCCAAGTCTCGCTCTCGGACAACGAGGTCTACGTTTCTGCCGCGCAACAAAGTTGTTCCGGCACTCCCCCAATCATGGTCCAAACTCTCGTCGGTCGAGTTCAGGCGTTGTTTGTGTATCCATTCGGAGTGCTTGAGAATAAACTCTTCGATTTCGCGTTCGGGCATGGTGTGCGGAACCAACAGCTTTAAACCTGTCTCGGGATCTGCCTGCAGCTGAATGGTTCGCCGACGCCGGGTACTGCGCTGAAGCGTGTACGCGATCTCTTCACCGTTAATCGTTATCGAGCGTCGGATCTGAGATAGCCGCTTTGATCCTGAGCTTGGGATTGGCATCCAACGTTGACGGGACTCGTTGAAATAAGAATCGCCCGCGACGGCTGCGTCGCGGGCGGTAATTGCTGGTGGAGACGGGGGAGGGTCGAACTCCCCGTCCAGAAAGTTTCCCGTCAAAGCTTCTACGTGTGTAGCCGTTGGTTGCATATACCGCTTCCGGACGATGCCAACGGCGTCCGCCACTGGTCGCGGTTGCCGGTGGCCTTTGGACGTGCTACCGGCGTTGCACATCCGCACCTCAGATTTTCGGTGCCCGATAAGTGCCGCTGAGGACGACTCCTACCGGACATCGCGGCTGTTTAAGCAGCTGCGAGGGCGACTTCTCGTTCGCCGTTTGTTTTTTTGCCCGTTTTATCGTGGTCAGGCGCCACGACACGCAACCTTGCGGTACGCTCCCTGTCGAATCCACTCGTCCCCATACAGGTTCTTAGTATATCTCGCGCCCGCGGACAGTTGTTTTAGACTTGTTTTTCCGCTGCGAATGTCTCGCGGCTGTCCGCGTCACCTCTTTGCCGTCGAGCACTTCTCTTTGGACGAACGGATCGAAATTAACCGTCTCAACTGGAACGAACGAACGCCTATCCATGCTACTTCGGAGATGTATAACGTCGAAGGATTCAAGGCGGGTCGGATCACGCTCAACGACATCGAGCTCGAGGAGATCGGCCCGGTGGCAGGTCGGTCGTTGCTGCACCTACAGTGCCACTTCGGCATGGACACGATGTCGTGGGCACGCTTGGGCGCCGACGTTACCGGCGTTGATCTTTCCGATGCGTCTATCGACTTGGCCAATCAACTCAATGACGAACTGGCGCTAGGAGCTCGGTTCATCCGCTCTAACGTTTACGATTTGCCGGATGTTCTTCACCAACGGTTTGACATCGTTTACACGGGTCTTGGCGCCCTGTGTTGGCTGCCCGATTTGACGAGTTGGGGCAAGATAATCGCCAGTTACTTGAAACCCGGCGGCGCGTTTTACTTGCTTGACGAACATCCCATTGGCCGCGTGTACGCTCCCGTACATTTCGACAAGGGAGATTACGAACTCAAACCAAACTGCTCGTATTTCTTGGATCCTGAAGGGCACATTGAACAGGGTGAACGCCAGACCTACACTGGCTCGGGTTCGATCGCAACTTCGGTTTACGAGTGGCAACACAGCATGTCTGAGATTGTTAACTCCATACTCGGGGCAGGATTGAGGATCGAATTCTTACACGAGTACCCGTTTTCATTTTTCAAAGCCCTGCCAACTATGAGACACCGAGATGGATGGTGGCGGCTCGACGAGTACGATGGCAACGTTCCGTTCATGCTGTCCATCAAAGCAAAGGGTTGAGGTCTAGAACCATTGCAAGACAAGTTTGAGATCATCCGCCGCAACTGGAACGAACGAACGCCGATTCACGCGGATTCGGATTTCTACGACGTCGAGGGCTTCAAGTCTGGCCGCATCACTCTGACAGAGATCGAGGTCGAGGAGTTGGGGAAGGTAAAGGGGAAGTCGCTGCTGCATCTGCAGTGCCATTTCGGCATGGATACGATGTCTTGGGCGAGGCTGGGCGCGCGTGCAACCGGCGTCGATATATCCGACGCGGCCATCGAATTGGCACGAGACCTTAACGAAGAACTTGGATTGGATGTCCGATTCATTCGCGCCAACATCTACGACTTGCCGTCAATCCTGGACGAGCAGTTCGACATCGTATACACCGCGATCGGCGCTTTGTGTTGGTTGCCGGACATGACTGGATGGGCTCGCATCGTCGCACGTTTTCTCAAGCCAGGTGGGACGTTTTACATCCTTGATGGACACCCGATGTCGCACACGTTTGAATCTGTAGAGACAGTCGGGGGCGGCTACGAACTGAGGCCGGTTTACAGCTATTTCCCAAACCGCGATGGGATCTCATCCCCCGCTGGCGGTCACACGTATACCGGCAAGGAGATAATCGAATCGCCGAGCCAAGAGTGGCAACACAGCGTCTCGGATATTCTGAACGCGTTAATCGAAGCTGGATTGAGACTTGAGATGTTTAACGAGTACCCGGTTTCCGCGTATCGCGCGTTCCCTCAGATGCGACGCCATGAAGACGGTTGGTGGCGGCTCGATAAGTCTCACACGGAAATACCGTTTCTTTTCTCGATCAAGGCATCCAAGTAGCAAATTTCAATCGCTGGCTAGTTCTCGTTTCGCTCGTTCAGCCAATTGATGACCAAGTGGTCGCGCAGCGATTCAGTTGGTGACCAGCTCAAAATAGGCGTACGCCTGCATGGTCGCGGCGTCGTATTCTGCATTTGTTGATACCCACCACGTAATCGCAATTGCTACCAACAGAGCAACAGCCGATGCGGCAAGAATGCGTGTAGCGGGTGCTTTTTCGATCCGTGTTCGGACGATTGGCCCGCCGAATACGAAGAAATCATCCTCTATGTCAATCACCCGTCTGGGGCTGACAATGAAGCCCATCGCGGCTCCCGCGATCAATCCTCCGACGTGTGCTCCTTGGTCGATCCCGGTCCAAAACAGACCAAACGCGATATTGATTCCCAACACAATGACGAGGTTGATTATCACGGGATTCACGGCGCTACCAAAGTCTCTTCGGTTGCGAACGAGAAACACCGCATAAGCTCCGACGATGCCGAACACGGCTCCACTAGCACCCACGCTCAAGGTGGGAGAAACCAGATAACTGGCGGCGACGCCGCAAAAACCCGATACCAGATAGATCGCGAGAAACGCGATCCGTCCGAATTCGCGTTCTAGTCTTGGTCCGAAGACGATCAACGCGAAGGTGTTTGCGGCGATATGCAAGAACCCAGCGTGCAATACGACCGGTAAGATCATTCGGTACCAGTCGCCGGCTTGGATCGCGGGGCCGAACTTAGCGCCCCATCGATAAAGGTTGGCAACATCGGCAGATCCACCACTTAGCGTTAGCAACGCGAACATAGCGACGTTCAATGTAACTAACATCGTTGTCGCCGGGCTCCTGCCAACGATATTGAAAATCTGCTTAGATAGTTGCGATTGTCTACGATGTTGGCCTATCATCAGACTTGAAGTGTTCAGAATTTGGGGATGTTTCCCACGACGTTAGCTACCAGAGGATGTTGAGATTCTACCGCCAACGTTTCAGGAAATGCTTGATCTTGATCGCGAACGTTACGATGATTGACCAGTCACGACGAGCACGAATAGAGAGCGTGAATGCGAACACACGAGGACGGTGGCACCCAAAGATAGTCTGCGGACTTTCGAGTAGTAAGATTAAAGTAAGCACCCGTATTAAAGGTAGCAGTAGGAGTAATCTTATTTGCGAGTAATTTCAGAGGCTCCCGACCAGCGTCGCCGGCCCTGGATACCGAAAAGGTTTCTGGAGACAAACCAATGCCAATAGAGATAGTCGAAGTCGATCTCGATGAAATGCACCGTACGGCGCTTTTGAGTAGAGCCAAGAGTCCGCAAGTGCGTGCCATTTACGAGGCGATGTTTTCGTTAAAACCGGGCGAAGCGAGAGCCGTAATTGCCGAGCCGGGAGAAGAGATTTCACAAATTCGTAACATGATTACGCAGTGTGCCACACGCGCCAACTTGGATCTGCAGGTCGTCGTTGATCGCATCGCCGGCCGCGTCCTCTTTACTCAAAAGCCGTCACAACCGTCGGCCGAAGCGTCAACGCCGGTCGCGACCGCATCGCGTACACCTGAAGAGCAGGCGGCGCAACAAGATCGTCGCGACCGGATCCGGCAAGCGGCGCTCGAACTCGGCAGACAACACCCTCAGATCAGCGCGCAGGAAGTGGTGGATTATCTGCGCGACACTGGTAACCAACTCGATCTGCCGAGACCGACAACCGCGGTCAGTGCTGTTATGCGCAACATGCCCGAATTCGAACATATCGACCGAAGTCGATTCTCGTACCGCGGATAGCTGTCGAATTAGAAACTGGCGCGGGGCATTTGCTCCGCGTCAGCGAGCCTGCAACACGTCCAACGGCGGGACTACATCGATTATGCCCCGATTTACGGCCATCTCGAAGAGCCGTTCCAGAGCTGATCTGCCGTCCGAGCCCATGTCGAGTGTATCTTCGTTGACGTACATTCTTACGAACCTGCGCCCATCTTCACGTTCTATTCCGCGCCCAAAGCCCAACGCGTAGTCCAACGCATCGTCCTCGTTTGCGTGGGCGTACTCGATCGAAGATTTCAAAGCATCCGCGATTCTTTGGCACAGGTCATCCCCGAGGGAACGGTTGACCACATCGAGTCCCAAAGGTATTGGGAGTCCAGTTTCTGCGAACCAACGTTTGCCTAAGTCGAGAAGCGATCTGAAACCACGCGATTCGAAAAGTATCTGTCCTTCGTGCAACAATATTCCAGCATCCGCCCTACCGGACTTCACGGCGCTTTCTACTTCATCAAAATCCAGAAACAGCGGGGTAAACTCATCGGGTCCGAATATCTGGAACAACATCCACGAGGTGGTGAATTCTCCTGGTACCGCGATCGTGCGGCCGTTTAACCCATCTAAATCCAGATCGTCTCGAACGGTGACCACTACCGGTCCGTAATTGCGCCCAACCGAAGCTCCACAAGACATGATCCGGTATTTGTCCGCGATTTTGGGATAATGCGCGGCAGAAATCGCCGTAACTGGAATTTCTCCGTCTTCGGCCAGAATGTTGAGAGACTGGATGTCGGCCATATGGTGTCCGATATCATGGCCTTCGACGTTGGCGTGACCGTGAGCCAATCCGAAGAACATGAACGCGTCATCAGCGTCTGGACTGTGCCCAAATATGATCGTTTTATTTTCAGGCAATCTCAACCCCTCGATCTCCACGATAGTTGAGCGACTTCAACATGTATTGGCATCTTTCACTCCAGAATTGCGTCTCGCCGTCGGCCATCGCAACCATTCCCGAGAGCGTGAAGTTCGGGACCTGCGCGGTCACGAAGCCCATGCGTTCGTACAGACCGATGGCCCGTCGGTTTTCAACTCCTACTGACAACGAGACCGCATCGTGTCCGTGCGATATCGCCAACATTGTCATTTCAGCCAAAATCCGCGCGCCGATTCCGCGCGACCTTAGGTCGCTACGAACCCACAGATCTTCTACATATGGACAAGGACGATCGATGTGTTGCTTGGGGCTTCCCGTTGGCCCATCCCACAAGAGCATTCCATGACCTACCGGAGCGTCGTCGAGCCAAGCGATTTGATATATCAACATTCCGTCACCTTGCAGGGTTAGTCGACCTCGATGCGTCGCCTCGTTCCGTGCCGGGTTCAAACTACGAGCGACGACATCGATCTCACTTCGCCTGAGCGGTCGGACGTCAACGAGATGAGACAAGTCGCCAGACTCCGAAAGACCCACCGCGAGTTTGTCGAGCAATTTCGATATCGCTTTCGTACCCGCGCGTATCATCCCGTTGCCGCCGCAGGTACTGACACCTCGCGCTCGAACTCCCGAACAATCTCGTAGTTGGTCAACCGTTGGGCAGGCCTGAAACCTGCGTCCGAAATCAACTCGCGGACCTCGTCTTCGGTCGTTCGATTGTAGAAACCTGCCGCCAGCATCACGTTCTCGTCGAACAGTGTTCCGCCGAAGTCATCGGCCCCGAAGTGCAACGCTACTTGGCCGGTCTTGCGTCCTTCGGAGAACCACGAAGCCTGAATGTGCGGCACATTGTGCAAGAAAATACGACTCAACGCGATTATCCGAAGGTATTGGTTTGGACCGGCTTCAGATTCGACTTGCTTGCCCAATGCTGTGTTTTCGCGTTTATACGACCAAGGTATGAATGCCGTAAATCCGCCATCGTTTTGATCGTTGGCATCAGCTAGATCTTGGACATCACGGATGTGTTGCAACGTCTCGACGATCTCTTCATCAGTCTCAACGTGCCCGTACATCATCGTCGCAGTCGTTTTGAATCCGACCTCGTGAGCCGCCACGTGCACTTCGGACCACTGCGCCCAAGTATCCTTCGGAGCGAAACGGGAAACTATCTCCTTTACCCGGTTGCTGAGGATTTCCGAGCCACCGCCTGGCATTGTTCGCTGCCCGACATTCCACAAATCCTGCATCACCTCTCGCGGCGATTTGTCGGAAACTTCGCACATTTGCCAAATCTCCGGTGCCGACCAGTAGTGAGGCATCACGCCAGGGTAACGACGCACGGTCTCCCGAACCATGTCCAAGTAGTAATCGTACGGCAACTCGTCATTCAATCCACCTTGCATCAACACCGTCGTGACGCCTTTGTCCTCAGCCCTGCCCACCTTGTCCATAATTTGCTCAACGGAGTATGTGTAGGCGGAAGGATCTGATGGATCGGTCCGATAGAACGCGCAAAAAGAACAGTAAGCGTCGCAAAGATTCGTATAGTTGAGATTTGTGTCAATCACGTAAGTGACCCGATCAGGGTCGTTGTGAAGATTCTTGACATGCGTCGCCAGTGGTGCGAGCTCCAACAAATCGGCGTCCCGCAGCAAATAAAGACCTTCTTCGAACTCGATCCGGTCGTTTCGCAATACCTTTTCGCTTATCTCGCTGTTCATCAGTGGTGCTCCCTAGAGGAATTAATCGCCTGCCACGTACGGTATGACCGCGGGGCGCCAATCCGGTAGCGCGGACAACCTAGCCTGAAACTCGTCGATCGCCGCCAGCTCGGTTTCGCCCAAGACGTAGGTGAAGCCTCCGATGTAGGTTATTACGTCCTCAGACGGCATACCTGGTATCGACGCACAACTGGCGATGTTCTGTAAGTGCGACATGCCGTATGAAAACGAACGGTGCAGTGTCTCAGCGAAGCGGCCGAGTTCCGGTCTTGAAGCGTCTCCCCTAGCGACCCAACGGGCAAACACGAACGGTAAACCCGTCAACAATTTCCATTCGCCTGACAAATCGTAGACGAATCCTCGATTGTCACCGCCATACACCCTGTTCAATGCCGCGTCTCCGATCAACAGCTCAGCGTCGCACGTTTCATAAGGGCCGTGTAACTCGACATCCGACGCATGCCAGTGATCGGCGAAGAGTATCCGCAACAGCTGTACGGAGGTCGACGTGTGTCCAGTTACCGAGACAGATTTTTTCGATAGTTCTTCCGCCGGCACATCGCTAAAAAGCAGCACGCTACGGGCCTTGCCGTCAGCAGCGACGCCCAATCCACCCTCAACGATGGTTCCCCTCATGCGGAGAACCTCGGCAATCGGCAATGGCCCAGCGTCCAGTTTGCCATCCTGCATCGCCGCCGCCATGTTCCGCGGCGGCAGCTCCACCAGATCGAACCAATCGCCCTCGAGACGAGCGTAAAACGCCGCCGAATTTAAATACGGCATGTAGCCGATGCGCCAGCGTTTATCGAGGTTGTCGGGCATCGGAGGAGGCGCGATCTCAGTTGTAGACAGTGATCTCGTTGTAAAGAGCGTCGCGCTCAACGGGAATACGACCCGCGTCTTTGATTGAGGCGACCATGCTGCGTCTAGCGATTCCCGCCGGCGAATCTGCCAGCGCGGCGTGCGCTATGCGTTCTTTACCGATCGTGCCATCGAGGTCGTTGGCACCGAAATTCAAGCCCATTCCCGCCGTCGCCTGACCCAGCATGACCCAGTAACTCTTGATCGCCATCACATTGTCTAGGATCAAGCGGGATGCCGCGAGCATTTTGAGGTCGTCCATTGGCGGCGTGTGCCGCGGGCGCAACTTTGTGTATCCCACCTGGTACTCAAGTGGGATCAAAGCCAAGAATCCGCTGGTTTCGTCCTGTAGTTCGCGCAGGAGAATTAGATGGTCGATCCGCTCTCGGAACGTTTCAACGTGGCCATATAGGATTGTGCAGTTGCTCTTGATCCCCATCCCGTGCGCAATCCGGTGGATCTCAAGCCACCGATCCGCCTTCGCCTTTCCCGGCAGCAGCAGCTTGTGGATGCGGTCAGAGAAAACCTCCGCGCCGCCGCCTGGCATCGACGAGAGCCCCGCCTCTTTAAATATCGCAAGAGATTCTTCCGGAGGAACCTTCCATCGGCGCCAGAAGTAGTCTATCTCCGACGCAGTGAAGGCTTTGATCTGAACGTCAGGCCGAGCGTTGTGGAGCTCCCGGATCATATCGACGTAGAATTCGAACGGCCATGTCGGGTGATGACCGCCTACCACATGCAACTCCTTGATGTCGTCGTCAAGATGGTCAAGCATCTCCTCCATCGACATCTCGTACGCGCCTTCAGCACCTGGCTTTTTGGCGTAGTCGCAGAACTTGCAGGAAAGTACGCAGATGTTGGTCGGGTTGAGGTGGCGGTTCAACACGAAGTAAACCTTCTCACCAGAGACCTTGCGTTTCGCGAAATCGGCCATCAGCCCCACGGCGGAGAAATCGTCCGTCTCCAGAATCTTGACGCCTTCTTCGGCGCTCAATCGTTCGCTGGATCTGACTTTTTCCCAGATCGGTTCGAGGCCCGGGTCGGAGATCAGGATGTCGGGGGCTTCGACGTGACCGTTGTTTCCGAAGTTTTTCGTTTTTGATGTCGCCGCTTCGCTTGCGACTGCCGTTGCCAACGCCATGACCGGACTGCCCTCTTGGATGACGGTTGAACGCGCGCTTTCGCTACGTCTATTTCTATCATCGCGCCGAAATCGACACTTGAACACGCCCAGCGACTCTGCCTCTCAGGGAAATTGCGGACTGTTGAACGCTTGGAACCGCTTGCCTCGAGTTTTTAACATCAGAGTCATAGAGACGGGTTTTTTGCAGTTCGCGGCCGGCGTCATTGGCGCACGTTCAACTGGGGAAACTACTCGTCGAGGAAACCGACTAATGCCCGAAATTTCGCCACTAACGCAACGCCGCATTGACAGTCTTTATGCCGATTTGAAGGAACTGTCGATCGACCAACTCGGCTATCCAACCAATCAGAACTTCGATTATTCGCCGCTGTATCCGTTCCTGCAACTCAGCGTCAACAATGTCGGCGATCCGTTCCACGACAGCAATTTCCGTATCAACACGCATGAGATCGAGCGCGAAGTTATCGCCATATTCGCCAATCTGATGCGCCAGGATCCTGACGAGACTTGGGGATACGTCACATCTGGGGGGACCGAAGGAAACATGTACGGGCTGTATATGGCGCGCGAGATGTACCCGGACGGCGTGGTCTACTTTTCGCAAGATACTCACTACAGCGTTTTGAAGAACCTGCGAGTTCTCAACTATCGCAACATCATGATCAAAAGCCAAGATAACGGCGAGATCGATTACGACGATTTGCGGGAGACGATCCGCATAAATCGCGATGTTCCTGTAGTGGTGTTAGCCAACATTGGGACCACTATGAAGGGCGCGGTCGATAATCTCGACGAAATCCGTCAAATCTTGGAAGATCTAGCTATCCCAAATAGCTACATCCACGCCGACGCCGCGCTCAGCGGAATGATTTTGCCCTTCGTCGACGATCCGCAACCATACGGCTTCGATTATGGTATCGACAGCGTGTCGATAAGCGGACACAAACTCATTGGATCACCGATGCCGTGTGGTGTTGTGCTCACGAAAAACGAATACGTAGCCCGTGTTGCACGATCGATCGAGTACGTCGGTGCCATGGACACGACTCTCTCAGGTTCGCGAAATGCGATCACCCCGCTAATGTTGTGGTACGCCTTTGAGCAACATGGTTTAGAGGGTTTCCGAGGCGTCGTCACCGAGATGCTGGCAAATGCTCAATATGCAGTGCGAAAATTCAATGAAAACGGTCTAACAGCTTGGCGAAACCGAAACTCGGTCACCGTAGTATTCCCTCGACCTTCCGATGCTGTCGTAAGACGATGGCAGATGGCCCCATTCGAAGACGTAGCCCACATCATCACCGTTCCGAATGTGACGCGCGACAAGATAGATGCCGCGGTCACCGACTGCGCGGCGAATCCGAGAAACTGATTACGGGAGAAACACACAACTCATGCAGAGAATCATCGTCAACGTGAAGAATGAAGTCGGTATACTCGCCGAACTGACTTCCCTGCTCGCTGATCAAGGCATCAACATCATCGGCATCGATGCCGAGGGTTCCGACGAATCGGGCGTTATTGTCATAACAACTGAGGATGAGGATCACCACAACGCGCTCTGGCACATTGCGAACTCAGGATTCAAAGCGATATCAGACGAGTCGCTCGTCATTCGTCTTCGCGACGAGCCTGGCGCGCTGGCAAAGATCGCCGATAGGTTCCGCAGGCACAACATCAACATCCTGAGCCTTCACATCGTCAACCGCACCGAAGGATTCACGACCGTATCGGTCAGTGCAGACGACCTTGAGACCGCTCGTAGGCTTGTCAAGGATCAACTGGTCGAGACGAGTTGATCATTAACGGCGATTTTTCACTTGCCACACCAAATTTTGGTGCCCTGCTCCCTATTGCCAGAAACGAACAGCCGCTAAAATGATGCCGGTGGCGATACTGACAACGGTGATGTTTATCAGCAGTAGCTGGATTTTCAATCGCTCTAGGTCAGCCTTGGTCGCCACGTGCTTGAGTTCGGTGCGAAATTCCGTCTCGAGGATGGTCATCCGCGTGCCTACATCAGTGTTTGTCGCCACGGCCGTTCCGTCTCGTTAGCCAGTCTCTTGCCCTCGATCATACCAAACACACGAATATCTGAGTGCTATGATGTGCCTTAACTACAGACAGACCGCGGCTTCTTGCCGCAACTCCCCTGGAGATTAATACCGCTGTTGAAGAGCTTCACTCTTTGGCGTGCCTCCCCTCCGCCGGCTCACCGGGGAACCGTCTGCGGTCAAAAAGGCCATTGCTTTAGGCCCCATGGGGATGTCATCGCGAGAGGTAGTCTTACTGTTCTATTCATCTTGCTGTTACTAGCAACATTCGTCACTGATCTAGTTGTACTTGCTGTGATGTACGGTTTCGTCGGCTTCGCCATCGGATTGTTTTTCTTCCCTTCGGCACTCATCGGAGGGCCGATCTTCGCAATGACGGCAGAACCACCAGATGTTCTGCCGCTAGTTTTGACTGTGGCGACCATCGTAGCGGGGATCATGTTCGGAGCAACTTCGGGCGAAGGCAGGGCGCAATGAAGCACGTCGCCAGCTTCTGTACTAGTTTGCTGCTCTTTATCGTCCTCGCTGGCTGCTAACCAGATTATGGGGCAACGGCTACAGGAGAACAACAAATTATCCAAGAGGCATCCGAAACCGTAGTTGCAAAGATGGAGGTTGCCGCATTGACGGAATTCATGTCTGACAACGTGCTGGTCCTCGATACCTGCAATTCATTACCTTTCGAAGATGTAGATCACGCTGATACGTTTCGCCGGGTACACAGCCCGGTCCATAACCTGAATCTGAACATGATCACTGGCCAGTTTTCGCAACAACAGCAACACAACTTGCACGAGATTTGGGATCAACGCGATGGACTTGTCCAATCGCGCCGAATATCGCTGAGCGTGATGATCGGCTACTGCAATGACATCTTCGATTTCACCCGAGATTCAAAACCGATGTTGGAAAGATTAGCTGACCAGTATCGCTGAACCACCGGCGACCGCCGTTTATACATCCCTTAGCAAAGGCCCACTTGCTCCGCGATTCATCGCCAGTATTCATTCCATCGGCGGTCAACGAGCCGCTCGATATCGGGATCCATTTCTAGGGGTTTCTGGTAACCCGGCTTCCAAGTCGCATCGATACCCATCACGCCGCTGTAAACTGGCGTGATGCCGACGAACCGTTGCTCTGAGAAGACCACGTCCAAAGCACAGTCGAACCGAGTGAAGATCCCCCAGATCAACTCCACATCATCGTCGATATCTACGTCTTCCGAGATCAGCATCACAGCTTTGAGGGATCTCATCCGCGGATCGCTGACGATTTGCTCAATCAGGTTCCGCGCATTCGGATAGTCGTTCCGAACCTGCAAAACCAACATGTTTTCGCAAAGCAATCGATGCCTTGTGATTGCCGAAGACAACGAGCGCGGATCAGCATGCAATGCCGATTCGTCGACGGCGTCTGGTTCATGTCCGTATCCGGTGGCGTCCAACACCATTTTCGACCCTTGCTGGAACGCATCGCCGGTGAAATCTAGAGTGTCTTGCGCCGTTCGAGCCAACAACCTGAAATCGGTCTCTGGTCTGAAATTGCGAGACACTGCCCGCGCCACCGACCTGATATCGGACGGATCGGTTCGGGAATCGACTAAGACCAATACTTTGGTCAACGACAACTGTCCTTCTCCCAGGATCCCGAACGCAGTCTTCATCTGCTCGCGCGAATACCGGCTGTCTACGGAAACCACGAGCAGGTTGTGAAATCCCGACTCGTAGTAAGACCACATGTCGCGGACTTCCTTCCGCATCAATCGGATCAACGGCTTCGTCGCCAACTGGGCAGCGTCGCCTAAAGCACGATCCTCTTGCGGCGGTTTACCGACCACCGTCGCGGGATAAATCGGGTTTCGCTTACGCGTTATCGCGTTTATTCGGAATACTGGGAAATCGGCCGCCCCAGAGTAGTGTCCAAAGTGGTCACCAAACGGACCTTCCAATCTCCGTTCCCCTGGTTGTAACTGCCCTTCTATTACAAATTCGGCATTTGCAGGCACGCGAACATCAACCGTTTTTGCGGATGTCATCGGCGTCGACTTGCCGCGGATCACGCCGGCGAATCCCGCTTCGTCAATACCTTCGGGTAACGGAACAATCGCCGACAGTATCAGCGCCGGATCGCCGCCAAGCGCGACCGCGATGTCCAAGGGTCGCGACTCTCTTTCGGCATCTACATGATGGAAAGCTCCCCCCTTCTGTATCTGCATGTGCATCCCCGTGGTGCTCTTGTCGAACACCTGCATCCGATAAATGCCCATGTTGTGGGCACCAGTCGCCGGATCACGGCTCCTTACCAACGGCAGTGTGATGAAGCGCCCACCATCTTCCGGCCAACATTTCAATATCGGCATCACCGATAGATCGGGCGCAGTTTCAACGACTTGGTGTGCAGCCGGCCGTAATGAACGCCCTGGACGTACGTTGAGCAAGTTAAGTGCGGAGCGTCTGTTTCGCCAAACCGACGAAGCCGAGGGAGGGTTGACATCTTCCAAAAACGCCAGCAACCCTTCACCGATATCTTCAGGATGGCGACCCAATCCGATCTCGATGCGCTCCATCGTGCCCAGGAGGTTAACTACCAGCGGATACACTGCGCCGTCTACATTCTCGAACAGCACCGCAGGTCCACCCTCCCGCACCAAACGCGTCGCTATCTCCGTAACCTCGAGTTCGGCACTCACTGGAACGGAGACGCGTTTTAGCAATCCGCGCGACTCCAGCACACGCATGAACGACTGCATGTCGGTGAACGTCACGTCGCCGCACTCTAACGCCCGCCCCAAACTTGAAGCAGGTCGCTCTCCAAGCCTAGGTGGTAGAGAATCCTTCCGGCGATCATGTCAACCAAGTCGTCAATCGAACTCGGATTGTGATAGAAACCCGGAGACGCGGGCAGGATGATTGCGCCGGCTTCCGTTGCCGAAACCATGTTGCGGAGATGTACCAGACTCAGTGGCGTTTCGCGAGTCACGAGGATTAGTTTCCTTCGCTCCTTCAACATCACATCCGCCGCACGCTCTAGCAGATTCTGCGACATTCCATTTGCGATCCTCGCGAGGGTTCCGCCGCTACAAGGTGCGACCACCATGCCATCGACGTGGCAGGAACCGCTCGCGATGTCGGCCGCAACGTTTGCCGAATGATGCCACTTGAAATCGGCTCGGTTCGCCAAATCGTGACCTAGCCAGTTCGAAAGTCTCGTGACGTCGGCATTGACCACACCAGTGAACTTCACGCCCGCTTCGACATCCAAAACTTTAGCCCCAGAAGCGGTTACAACGAGATCCAACTCGTGTGCACTGTTAGCGAGCACCTGCAACACGCGCCGGACGTATGGCGCTCCACTAGCCCCGGATATGCCGACGATGTAACGAGCCATCAGCTCATCCGACCAGCAATTCATCGAGGACGATAAACACCGCAAACACCACGGCGATGATGCCGTTCATCGTGAAGAACGCTAGGTTCAGCTTCGAGACGTCATCCTTCTTCACAAGCGAGTGTTCGTACGCAAGCAATACACCAACAACCACGATGCCCAACATGGCGAATACCCCGACCTCAGCCTGCAACATCGAAAGACCAAGGAACAAGATCGTCACCGCATGCAGAACTCGGGCAATGAACAACGATTTCGCGATACCGAATTTCGCCGGTATCGAATGAAGTCCGTTGGATCGATCGAAGTCGATATCCGCGATCGCATACAAAACATCGAAACCTGAGACCCAGAACAAAGCGGCGAAACCGAGCAGAACGTACTCCATTGGCATGGTTCCAGTCAACGCGATGGAAACAGCGGGCGGGACGATCACATATACGGCGCCGATCCCGAAATGCGCCAGCCAAGTGAATCGCTTCAGGTACGGATAAGTGCAGGCCACCAAAATTGGTATGGGCGAAAGCAGCAACGCCAAAGGATCGAGCTGCCACGCCGCAACCACGAACACAACCGCGGAAACGACCATGTAGCCGATGACCTCCGGTTTGCCGATGATCCCGCGCGCCAAAGCTCGATCAGCGGTACGTGGATTTCGACGGTCGATCTCGGCGTCCACAAGACGGTTTGCGGCCATTGCGAACGTCCGCAAAGTAACCATTGCCACCAGAACCCAACCGAACTGGACCCAATCAGGCCATCCCTCCGCCACCATGAACGCCGCTGCCACGGCGAACGGCAATGCAAAGATAGAGTGTTCGAACTTGATGGTGTCGAGGAATATCTGTAGACGACGGAGCGGAGACAGACCCGCATCGGAACCGCCGTCGCGATTGGCGTCGATACTCAACTGATGCCTAACTTAAGGTGTGCGCGACTGTGCTTGCACCGATTCTAACGGTTTCCTAGCGCTACAGTCCCTATGGGTAGACATGCGAGGTTGTCAGCTACGGAACATCAGGAAATGCGCGTCGCAGTTAACTATCTGCGACCAAACTCTCGTTCCAACGCCTCGCCCGTCAACAGCAGCATCGTCGGCCTCCCGTGCGGGCACGATTGCGGATGCTCGCACTCCTGTAGTAACCGAACTATCTCTTCGCAACTCTTAGTCGTCAATGAGTCTCCAGCTCTGACCGCAGCATGGCAAGCCATTGTCGCTAGCAATCGCTCAGACCACGGCATTGCATCTCGCCCAGCGCGTTGATTGTCCGGTTGCGCCACATCGTCGAGCACTCGCAAGAATGCCGTTTCGGCACCATTCGCGTCGGAAGCGGTCCGTTCGGCCAACACTTGTGGCACTGCACGGATCAGGACTGATTCGCCGCCAAACGGTTCGATATCCCATCCGGTGTCTGCAAACCACATCGCCCCTTCGCTGTAAACCGTTTGCCTTTGGGGCGATAACTCGACCATCTGTGGTGCCAGCAGCAACTGCGAGTCGCTCTGTTGGTTAGACTGTTTGGCCTGTATCTCCTCGAATTTGATGCGCTCGTGCGCGGCGTGTTGATCAATGAGGAACACCCCGCTCGCGTCTTCCGCGATGATGTAGGTCGAATGTGCCTGTCCTAGTACTCGTAACCCGGGTAAAACGTCGCGGTGTCTTACCGAGTTCACGTCGTTCGGCGGTGCGTCACGCCGAGGCCCGGCAGCAGACCTTCGTTTGCCCGTAGCGTCGCGCGCGGATGTACCGCCGTCGGGTTGTTCTGGCGATGTCACCCTTTTGGTTCCGTCATTGACACTCTCCGACGCTCCATCGACGGCGAGAGACGGCGAGAGACCCGAACTCCGCCGCATCGCGAATGCGCCTTCCAATGATGTCGTCAACGACGACGTGATCCGAGTATCGGAGAACTGTCTAACCGCTGCCCGTGTGCCCAAAGCCTGACGAATCGTTCTCTCAATTACGGAAAAAACCAACCCTTCACGCCGAAATCGAACTTCGGTCTTCTGCGGGTGAACGTTGACGTCCACGTCTTCAAATGGTGCATTCACCTTCACGAGAGCCATCGGAAACCGTTTGTCTGGCAAGAAACCTTGATATCCCCGCTCCACGGCGTACGTCATTCGATAAGACTGAACCAACCGTCCGTTCACGGCAATCGTGATATGCGTGCGACGACCAAAATGCAGTGTCGGCAACGCGATAGCGCCGCCAGCATAGAACGCCGCGTCGGAGTCGATGTCGAGGTTGACTAGAGCGGAAGGATCCTTGACGCGGTAGACCGCCGACATTGCCGCAGCATCGTCGAAGTCGCCAGGTGTGTTTATCCGCACCGCGCCATCGACAGACAGTCGGAACTTTACGTCGCTCCGAATCAACGCCATCTGCCCCACCAACGTTGCAACTCGTGATGCTTCAGCCGAAGGGCTACTCAAGAATTTCAACCGCGCTGGGACGTTACGAAACAGACCGCGAACCGTAACCGCTGTACCCACTGGTGCTCCCGTAGGCAGCACCTGAGGTTCGCTCCCGTAACTCACGTTGCATTCGGCCCCACTTTCGGCTTCAACGTTCCGCGAGACCATCGTCACAGCCGCAACAGCCGCGATGGAAGGCAATGCTTCGCCCCGGAATCCCAACGTCGTGATCGCTACTAAGTCGCTCGAATCGTCAACTTTGCTAGTCGCGAACCGTTCGAATGCCAGTCCCAACTCGTCGGCGGGAATACCACGGCCATCGTCAACCACGCGGATCAGATTTCGCCCGCCGCCCTCTAACTCGACATCGATCCGGCCGGCACCAGCATCTAACGAGTTCTCGATTAGCTCCTTTACCACTGAAGCCGGCCGCTCAACAACCTCACCGGCCGCGACTCGGGACGCTAAAGCGTCAGGCATTATTTGGATTGGCATTTTGGTTCAACTGACCACGATTCGATGAATTCATCTAAGGATTGAATCTAGCTCAAATCGCGGGTTTCGAATTTCGAGAACGTTACAATTTCCGGATTCTCGGGGCTAAGACCCAAGTCAAAATCACGCTAACCAAAAGCACGGCACCGGCTACCGCGAACGATGTCTGCAAACTTGTGCGTTCGGCGAGGATTCCAAGTGGTATCGCTCCGATGGGCCGAAGTCCGAAATTCAACATGTAAATCCCCATTACCCGCCCCCGATGTTCTGCGTCTGTTTGCTCCAAAATCAACGCCGAGTTAAGGGCTCTTCGCCCAGAATCGCCCAATCCCAAAGCCAACATCGCAACGATACCGACCAAGAAGACTGTGACGTAGGTCGAAACGAGTATCGCAACGGCCGACAAGGCGCCGGCGACCAACAGCACGACGCCGCGTTTCACGTTCTCGGTCAGCCCGGCGATGAATAGCGATCCAATCAACGCGCCGACGCCGATGGTGCTCATCAAGATGCCCAACTCCTTCGCGTCACCTCCAAATACCAGATCGACCTGCGCCGGCATCAAACTGCGGAACGATTGAGAAGTCATCGTTGTCGCCAGCGTCAGCAACAACAGAATCAAGATCGTCTTGTTGCGCGCCGAGTAGCGAATACCGTCCCACACCGAGTTGAACATGTTCTCCCTTTGACGTCGACCGCCTGCATCAGGACGCGCCACCTTGACCCTCGTCATCAACAGGAACGCCATAAACATGAGCCCCGACATCAAGAAATATGTGGCCTGCGGTCCGATCCACCAATACGCCAAACCGCCGATTGCGGGTCCCGACAATGTCATCAACGCCATGCCCGACGCGTTCAACGCCACCGCGTTAGTCAATTCACCGTCCGGCACAAGCTGCGGGATGATCGCCTGGCGCGCCGGCATCATGAATGACCAGCACAACCCCTGTGTAAGCGCCGCGCCGAACAGTACCCAGATCGAAACAAAATTCATCACTATCGAAATCGCGACGAACAACGCCACCAAACTCACGATCAATTGGGCATACTGAATCATCCTTCGGCGATTCCAACGGTCGGCGAGTGACCCTCCGAACAACCCGAAGATCAAAATCGGCGGCGCGAATCCCGCACCAACCAACGCGACCAAAAACGCATCGTGCGTCAAATCCCAAGCCAGCTGACCACGCGCCAGATGCTGCATGTTGATGCCAGCCATAAGGAAGATTAGGCTGATCCAAAACCTACGATAGTTCGGATTGCCGAGCGAATGGAACGTCCGATTAGCGTATCTACGGCCGTATCCTCGTGCTCCGCCGACTCCAACCGTCAAACTACAGCCGCCTGATCCTCGGCGTCAGAACCCACGTCAGAAGTACCGACGCTGCCAGCACGCATCCCGCCACCGCGAACGCCACCCGGATGTCGGTCGCTTCCGCCAAAATGCCTAGCGGTATTGCACCGATAGGCGTTAAACCGAAGTTCAACATGTAGATGCCCATTACCCGTCCGCGATGCTCCTCGTCCGCTTGCTCCATCAACAAAGACGCATTTAACGATCGCCGTCCAGCGTCGCCTAATCCCAATACCATCATTGCAACCATGGCGACGATAAAGATGCTGACGAACGTCGAGACCAAAATCGCCATCGCCGACAACCCCGTCGCGGCCAAAAGGATTACTCCGCGGCGCACGTTTTCGGTCAATCCGGCAACGAATAACGACCCGAGCAATGCACCGGCTCCGATCATGCTCATCAATATGCCGAGTTCAAGCGAATCGCCGCCGAAAATCAGATCGACCTGTGCCGGCATCAACTGACGGAACGACATTGATGTCATCGTTGTAGACAACAACAGAATGAACAGTACCAGAATCGTCTTGTTGCGCGCCGAGTATCGCAGTCCGTCCCAGACTGCGCTCAGGACTTTTTCCTCACGGTTCCTCTTCGTTGAGGCTTCACCAGTGATCTTCACGCCGCCCATAAATATGAACGCGATAAACATCAGCGCGGTGATCAGGAAGTAGGTGTTCGCCGGCCCGATCCAGGCATACGCCAATCCGCCAAGACCCGGCCCGGACAACGTCATCAACGCCATTCCGGAAGCACTCAACGCAATCGCGTTCGTAATCTCACTTTTGCTGACCAACTGCGGAATTATCGACTGACGAGCCGGCATCATGAACGACCAGCAGACACCTTGAGCGAACCCAGCCACCATCAGAATCCAGATCGATATCCAGTCCTGCCAAATCGCAACTCCCACCGAACCCGCAACAATGCTGATCGCGAATTGGCTGTACTGGATCATCTTCTTTCGATCCCAGCGGTCCGCGAATGTGCCGCCAAAAACCGAGAACAGCAGTATCGGAGGCGCGAACGCCGATCCAACCAACGCCACCATACGCGTGTCGTTGGTCAATTCCCAAGCAAGCTGTCCGCGTGCCAACATCTGCATGTTGACGCCGGCCATCAATATGATCAGGCTGAACCAAAACCGTCGATACGCAGAGTTTCCCAGTGACTGGAATGTCCGTCGCGCGACGCTGCGCCCGCGAACTCTCATGCGGGTCGAAACTGCGTGGGGTCTTAGATGACGAACTGCAGGCTTATCGGCTTTAGATGCCATGTATTAATTCGCCGAACATCAAGCGAAGTTTACACTACCCACTTCCGGAGACTTCGCTAAGTCGTGCGTCTGGTGAGCTGCTCATCCACGTGAACACCTTTAGAGCTACCCGCCCGGTGTCCACGATGGACGCTGACGGAGATCGCCCATGATCTCGCAAACGCCCCATCGTGGATCTGACGGGCAAGTCGACCAACGAACCGGTGTACAGCACCACAGCGGGGGGTAGCCGGTTCCCTATCGCAAATTCCTGACCGAAGAACTCAAAATTATGAAAGCCACTCCCGCCGTGAATAGGGCTATCGACATCCCAATAATCGTCGGTATGACCCCGACATTGTCCACCAACCAACCAATCGGAAATGCCGCGAGCGGGATCAATCCATAGGTCATCATCGTTAAGCTAGTCATACGGGCTCGATATCTTGGGTTGGCATGTTCAACAACCAGCGCCTGACCCAACGCGAAACGAATCGATTCACCGAATCCGACGCCTACAAACACGATCATGCCAACCCAGTACCACGGCATCATTCCAATCATGAATATGGAAATCGCTGAGATTATCGGCGATGCAAGAATGACCAATCCTCGTCGTTGCCCGGAACGAAGGCTAGCAACACCGATCGACGCGGCGATGCCGCCGATACCCGCCATCGTCGCTAACCACCCGACCTCGCTCGGCACCGATCCGTAGAGTTCCTTCGCAAACACTGGAACCAACATTCGGAACGGCATCGAAAGCATCGCTATCACCACCGATTGGATCAAGAGCGCCCGAACTAGACGATTCCTAGCCGCGTAGCGGATTCCGCGTTTAATGTTGACGAGCGGCGATTCTTTGATTCTCGATTGACTCTGATCCGGATACATCTTTGGCAATAACGTCGTGAACACCATCGCCAACACCATCATCACCGTAACCACGAAATAGACGCCGTGCGGTTCGATTAGTTCGTAAAGTACCCCGCCAACTGCAGGAGCAGCGATGCTCATGAGCGTCATCGCCGTCGAGTTAAGCGCCATCGCGTTGCCGATCAGATTCTTCGGAACAATCTGCGACATCGCTGCCGTTCGCGCCGGAATCTGCAACGCAAATGTGCATCCCTGCAACGAGGAAACGACCATCAAATGCCACCACTCGATCAATCCCGTCATGATCAATATCCCGACCGACAAGGCGAAGATCGCGTTGGCGAATTGCGCTAACTGGATCAACATCCGCCGCTCTACACGATCACCCAACACGCCACCCCATAGCGACATTATCAGCAGCCCGGGGGCCCAACCGATCGATACCAGCGCCGTTCTCTGGGCGTCGCCGGTTATCTCGTATACCAAGATGCCCCGCACTAGCATGAGCATGTTGAACCCACCCATCGACAGGAACATGCCCATCCACATCAGTCGAAAGTCGCGATGCCTCATCGACTCAAAAGTTCGGGATGCCCAAGTAACCTTGACCGCTGGGGTTCGGGCGCTGACAGCGGCAGGTGGTTCGATGGTCTCGGCGCTCGAAGGCGTTACCCTAGTCGTACCGTCGGTGGTATCCGTTTTGGCCAACTGTTTTTGCTTTGGAATTCGTGCCGAGATAAGTAGTGCGGCAGGTGAAACTCAGTATATTTCACCGCACTTTAGAATCGAACCAAACATCCGTGCAGATTTACTAGGAGTGTTAATGTCTCAAAGCGCGTTGCCAGAACCGACCATCAACGATGTCTACGATGCACGGCGTACGATCGCGGAACATGTTCACCGCACACCATTGCGACGCGTGCCAGGCCTTTGCGACATGCTCGATGCTGATGTCTGGGTCAAACACGAAAACATGCAGATGCTCGGAGCCTTCAAAGTCCGTGGCGGTGTGAACCTCGTTTCACGGATCACGCCTGAAGAACGGGCACGCGGATTCGTAACCGCCAGCACCGGCAATCACGGGCAGTCGATAGCTTACGCCTCGCGACAATTCGGAGCCAAGTGCACCATTGTCGTGCCGGTCGGTGCAAACCCGGTCAAGATGGCCTCCATGCGAAGTCTCGGAGCGATTGTTGTCGAACATGGGCCGACATTTGATGAAGCCCGCATCTTCTCCGAAACTCTGGCCCGCGAAGAGGGAATGCGCTACGTACACCCTGCCAACGAGCCGCATCTTGTCGCCGGGGTCGGCACTTACACTCTCGAAATTCACGAAGACCTCAACGATATCGACTACATCATCGTGCCTGTCGGAGCTGGAAGCGGAGCTTGTGGCGCCAGCATCGTAACCCGCACCTTGTCGCCGCACACGAAAGTTGTCGGCGCCCAAGCAGCAGCCGCACCTGCGGTTCACGACTCCTGGGCCAAGATGGAAGGTCCGACCGTCAGCGCCAAGATGGAAACTCTAGCCGAAGGGCTCGCCACCGGCTCCGCCTACGACTACCCGGTTGGTATTCTGCGCAAATACCTACACGACTTTGTGCTGGTGTCAGAAGACGCGATTCGCCAAGCCATCGTCACGATCATTGCGACCACGCGAACGTTGGTGGAACACGCAGGCGCCACGTCTCTCGCCGCCGCCGAGGTGATGCGGGATCAGATCCGCGGAAAACGCGTGGTGCTGATAGCAAGCGGCGCGAATCTGACGGTCGAACAACTAAAGACCGTGATCGCCGATTGAACGACGATCTGGTCTACCCAGAACTGTCGATGCCGGCGATGTCCTGGTCGATCTTCTTTAACCGCAAGTAGTCTTCGCGATATAGGCAATAAGCCCGTTCGACATAGAGTTGGGCCAACTCAGACGCCCGCGGAGATGTGGACGTAGCTGCGTTTACGATCTTGGATATCTCTCGATTCGCAGGTAGATAACGCCCGATGGCACGGATTTTGGCCTCAGTATCCAGCGCGGTCGGGCGATCACCGCCTTCAACCGAGTAACGCATCCTGCCGAGTTGTTGCGACAACTCAGTCAACAAGTCGGCCTCGTCCATTCCGCCGTACATCAGATCGTAGACTTCGTCACCAAACTCGTCAGCCCTCTCGAAGGCAAGTTCGTCATCTACGAAATCGCCCTCTTCGCCATGCGCTTCGGAATAGAGTTTGCCGTACTCGGAACTTGCTTCATTCACCCGTTCCATCATCTCAAATGCGTCACTGAACGATATTGTTCCAGCAAACACCAAATCATCGCCCCGAACCCTCGCCACGCGGTCGGCCTCCTCGACGCTTTCGAACGGTTCGGGCGCCGGTGGAAATGCGAATGACGAAATAACGTTCGCCGACATCTCGGCCACTTGACCAGCCAGGAACGGTGGCATGTACTTACCGATATCCAACGGCACTGGAAGTATCACGATGTACGTGACACCGATGGCGTCACTGTCGTTCGTATCGCGGAAGTAAACAAGTGCGTGTCCGCTAGGATTGGCGGCATCACCTCTTTCGAAATCGAGTTGCATCGGTTTGACGCTCTTTGATCTGATTAGAACGAGTCCAGAGCGATTGGACACATCGTTAACTGCCTGACGGTGCAGATATGAGAAAATGATAACCGCTGGGCGACGTTACGATTCTATGCTGTCAGACCGCCGGCCCTACACCCCACAGCACCGCAACAACGTGTACAAACGATTGCTCCGCCCCATGCTCTTCTCAATGGACGAGGAGCAAAGTCACACGTTGTCCGAATACGCGCTGCGTGTCCCTTTGGTGTGGAAAATTCTCGGTGCTCAATCTAAATTCGATGATCCAGCGCTCGCCACTATCTTGGCTGGAGTGAAGTTGCCCTCGCCGGTAGGATTAGCCGCAGGATTCGACAAGAACTGCCGCGTTCTCAATTCTTTGATCGACCTCGGGTTTGGATTCGTCTCCGGCGGAACGGTAACACTAGCTGAGCGAACCGGCAACCCGCGAACGCGGATGGTTCGACTGCCCGAATCTGCCGCACTTCTCAACTCCTTAGGGTTTCCCGGCGAAGGCCTAGCGCGAATAGGTCCGCGATTGGAACGATTGGGCGCACATCGATCGCGAACCTTCGTCAGCATCTCGGGTTCGATCGAAGACGATATCGCGGAGTGCTATCGCCGAATCGCACCGTTAGTGGCTGGCATCGAACTCAACATCTCCAGCCCCAACACCGTCGGACTGCGTGTCTTTCACGATCCCGCCAGGTTGCGCACTCTCGTCGAACTCCTCAGGAAATCTTCGCCGACGTTAACACCTTTGGTAGTCAAACTCCCACCGTGGTTGAACGAGCCAGACGAGCGTCGAACCTCGCTAGCGCTCGCCGAAACTGCAGTCAGCGCAGGAGCAGACGGACTCGTAATCGCGAATACAGTTCCCGTCGAAGACGCCCGGCTTGCGGTCGGCAAGGGCGGTTTGAGCGGTGCGCCGCTACTTGAGAACACCGTGCGCATGACCGCGGAGGTCGCTGCATTGGTCGGCCGTAACGCCAGCGTGTTGTCGTGCGGAGGAATCTCCAACGCCGAGGATGCATGGAGAATGATCGCCGCCGGCGCGTCGGGTGTGCAACTTTACACTGCGATGGTCTACGAAGGTCCGGCCTTGCCAGGCCGAATAAACCGCGGGTTACTCGCATTGTTGGACAGAGCCGGCATCAACTCCGTCGCTGATATTTCTGGCCCGCCTCCGTATTGACCAGGTGGCTCGACGCTTCAATCGCCGACCATCTCCAGAACCTCGTCGCGATAAGGCATCGCCGACTGCGTGCCAGGCCGAGATACGCACAACGCGCCGGCCGCCATCGCGAGCTGGATCGCACGTTCAAGCTGATTACCTTCACACAGCGCCTGACCCAACACGCCGGCGAACGCATCACCGGCGGCCACCGTGGCAACCGTATCGACCTCAAACGGCAGGAGATGTCCTGTCAAATTACCGGAAGCGACGTATACGCCTTGTTCAGCCAAAGTGACGATCACACATGCGCACCCGTGGACTTCACGGATCTTTGCAGCAGCCCGTTCGGCGGAACCGATATTCGTCACCGAGATGCCAGATAACGCTTCGGCTTCCCATGCATTTGGGGTCAAGATATCGGCAGCGGCGTAAAACCCATTTGGTGCCTGCTCGATCGGTATCGCCGGCGCCGGGTCCAATACGACCGGCACGCCGCGGTCGCGTGCGACCAACATCGCGTCGAAACTACACGCAAGCGGAATCTCCTGCTGGACCAGCAACGCGCCTGCCTGGTCTAACGAATTAACGGCAGCACCCGACTCGGATTCACCACACTTCCCGTTTCCACCGTAGATCGCGTGCACGAAGTTTTCGCCGCTCGGATCGATGAAGATTATCGCCACGCCGGTCTCGATTTCCGGATCGCTTGCCACGCCGCTCATGTCGACACCTTGATCCGTCATGAAACTGCGCAGTTCGTTTCCAAACGCATCGTCCCCTACTCTGCCGACCATCTTCACGCCTCCACTATCGCCCGCGAATCGCGCGGCGGCGACGGCTTGATTGCCGGCCTTACCGCCTCCGGACGTATACAACCGGTCGCATACGAAAGTCTCGCCCGCCCGCGCCAAACGATCGGTCTCGACGATGAGATCCATGTTTATCGCGCCGAGCAACAATGTAGTTCGGGTGTTCTCGGCTTGTATGCTGGTATCGGTCATGTTTTTGGATATTGGAATCGGCGATTGGCTGTTGGTGATAGTGCGTTACGCGCATGCTGTTGCCGCTATCGCTTGGATCGGTGGAAGCATCTTCCACGCCGTAATACTCCGACCATTGGTAGTCGCGGAATCCGACAAAATGGCGCAAGCGATGTCGCTGATTACTCCAGCCTATCGCGAAGTCATCGACATCGCCGTTATGACGCTCATCGTATCCGGCCTCATCCTCATGTTCTCGCGGATTCAGGGCAATGAAGCCACCGTCGCGTGGGTAATCGTGCTGGCTGTAAAGATTGCGCTCGCGATCTGGATGTTCTACATCGTCTGGCGAAGACGGAGCATGTCGGCGGGCGCGGTTGTGAACGAAGGCATTGCATCGAAACTGCTCGGATACAACGCCGTTCTCGCCATCGGCCTCGTGATCTTTTTGTTGGCCAACGTCTTGCGGGAATTGGTTGAGGCGTCGCTGCGGTAGCAGATACGGCAACCCTCAATCGAATACGGTTTGGGCAACGGCCACGACTGAGGCGACGGCTACCATCAGCCCGACGACCATCCCGAACATCCGCCAAGTCAGATCCGATTTAAGGTCTGAAACCGACTTTTCTAACTTGGCGTCCAACTTGGCGATGTCGGTTTTAACCTCCGTTAGATCGGATTTGGTCGCAAGGTGTTCCAAAGTCGCCTTGATCGAGAAGACTTCTTGTTCCACCGTCAACATTCGTTCTTCCATACTTGCCACACGGCGTTAACCTTAATAAAGCTCTTATGTGCTAAATCTATTCTAACATTATATGGGTGAAGAGAACACTTTCGTTTTCTTGTTTATTTCACAGCTTCTGGAACTTCCGAACCCGCTGGCCCATCTCGGGAGTGCCGATCTCTGCAACATAGATGCTGCCCTCGGAGTCGGTCCAGATGCCGTGCGCGGCACCGAGAATCTTGGCGTCGTCGTCGCCATGCCAACGCGTCACCAGTTCGCCGTCCAACGTCCAGATCGACACCGCTCGATTGTTGCCCTGCTCTGCGACGTAAGCTAGACCATCTCGGAAGTGGATATCGCCCGGCGCAGACATGTCCGTCCACTCGGTGATGAAGTTCCCGTCGCCGTCGAAGATCTGTATGCGGTTGTTCTCCCGGTCGCAGCCGTAAACGCGGCCACCATCGTCCACACCGACGTTGTGGACTAAAGCAAACTCGCCCGGCCCGTCGCCTGGGACTCCCCAATTCATCTCAAATTCCCCGTCGGCGGCGAAGCGGTGGATGCGACGGTTGCCGTAACCGTCCGATACGTAAATCTTCCCGCTCGGACCGATCGCGATGCCGGTAGGTGAGTTGAACGGATCACCGTGCCGTCCGTCCCAAGTGTTGGTCACCGCCGCCCAGTCGCGCTCGCCTAGCTCCATCAGAATTTCGCCCGACTGGTTGTGCTTCGTAACGATGTGGCGCTGCTTCTCCGACAGCCAGATGTTGTCATCAGAGTCGATGAAGATGCCATGCGGTTCACGGAAAAAGAACTCTGGCGCAATGCCCAAAGTCAGACCGTAGCCCCAGCTGCCGACCAGCTCGCCATCGGTCGTCCACCAAGTAACCGGATGCTGCTCGCGGGCGAACACCCAGACGCGATCCTTCGAGTCGACGGCCACATCCGAAGCCATCCCGAACTTCCAACTCTCGGGCATCTTCGGCGGCCACTCCGGCACCACCTCGTACCTGTAATCTCCATCGCCGACGATCGTCATGACATCTCTCCTCGCCCTCAGGCGCCAAGTCCATTAGCTATGCCATGCATGTTACGGCATCGAACGCGTTGAGGTGATGGCGGTTCGGTCGAATCCTGATGTCGACGAACCAGCCATCACTTCAGTGTGCCACCGGTATGCCCGCGAATCATGTCGCTCATTAGAGTTTCTTGATTCGTAGTCGGCATCGGTTAGCATTCGTAATAATCATCGCAAACGCAACGCAAATCGCACACAGGGTGCCGTGTGCATTCTCCGCCGTTAGGACCATCAGTGCATACCCACCTGTACCCACATCGTTCGGTACAAGTGCAATCGCGACACCAAGCCATGTTCGGTAAGTCGGGACCTGCTCCGCCATCCTCTGAAATCCTCATCCCAGTCGGCCCCAAAAAGCATCGCGAATCGGGATCGGGAACCGGCACGAAAAGTCCCCCCGAAAAGTCCGCGTTGCCGAGCACTTCATCCGTAGTGGCAAGATCCGCGGAAATTGCGCTTTGGACAAATAAACTCAGCAAAGAAACAACCGCGAAAATTACGACAATTGCGCTCTTCAGATTCAACATGGTATACCTCTATTATCTGGATGCCATGAACGGTCAGTAACCAATTAGTTAGCGGCATTATCATATTGGTATGTTACTGCATCGTATCAGCCCACAGCACACATTGCGCCATCGCCAAACATTCGTGTCGGCAAATTCCGGATTTTGGCGATTCTTCGCTGAGTTTACGTTCATTAGTTGCGCTGTTTTAACCGCGCTCACGGTTGTCGCGTCGACCGGTTGCGGCGAAACACCTACGTCAACCCCAACGCTAACGCCAACGTCATTCAGCGTGGCCGTAACGGCTACGCCTCGATTTAACGGCGAGCCGGTGCAAGCTCCAAATGCTAGCGCGGGCGCAACATTCAAGTATCCTGCGCGCGGGAACCTTATCACGTTGGATCCGGCGGTTGGATCAACGACAGCTGCAAGGGTGCTTCACTACGAGATCTACAGCGGATTGATGAAAATCGTAGACGATCCTGCTCAACCTTTCGAGCCGGACCTTGCGGCCCGATACGACGTGAGCGATGGAGGCTTGCGGTACGAGTTCGTGCTACGTAAAGGATTGAAGTTCAGCGACGGATCGGAAGTAACTGCTGCTGATTTCAAATGGAGTTGGGAACGGGCACTGAAACCCGATACTGGGTCTGACATAGCGCGCGAGGTCTTTGGCTCGATACAAGGCGCACCAGACGTAATGAGCGGCACGACCGAAGAACTCGCCGGCGTCCAAGCAATTGATGACCGCACTCTTCGTGTCGTGTTGGAATCGCCTGACAACCAGTTTCTTGCCTTGTTAGCCAAACCCGTCGCCGCGGTGCTACGTAGATCCAATGTCGAAACCTGGGGTGTTAATTGGGCCGATTGGCAGACTTCATCAACGATTAGATCTTACTCTTTCGACCTTGAAACTCTGCCCGTCGGGACGGGTCCGTTTCGACTGGCTGAATTTGAGTTTCTAGGCAATGTCAAGATCGTAAGGAATGACTACTATCACGAAGGTACTCCCGATCTCGGCGCCGTTATCTTCGTAACGGGCATTTCACGGATAGGAGATGCCGACCCGCTGCTGTCGCAGGCCGAGGCCTTCGAATTTGGAAACATCGACACAATAACGGTAGATAACGATGGCCTCAGTTGGTTCCAAAGTTCGTTCCCTGATTCGCAAGGGGTAGCGACAAGTGCGGATGTACGCCCAGTTACAACGATAACGGTTCTCAATTCCGAGTACGGAGCGTTTCAAGATGTCGCATTCCGGCGTTCGCTCGTACACGCGCTGGACGTCGATTCGATCGCCGCGAAATTGGGGAGGCTTAGGGCTACGAGTCTAGTTCCGACAGAATTAGCGGTCACTGTACCGTCCGCGACCGCGTTGGGATTCGGTCCAGAAAAGGCGCAAGAATTGCTGGCCTCGACGGAGGCGAATTCAAACGACGTTAGCGTAATGTTTTACACGTGGTTTGACAACGATTTCGAGGATGAATTCAAACTTATGGCGGTTGATTGGGAAAGCATTCTAGGAGTGAAGGCGAACCACCGAAAAGTTGCGGTAGATCACTACAACGTGCTCTTGGACAATGGTGAGATTCAGATGAATGTCGTTTCAATCGCTCCCGACTATCCGGGTCGCGGTTCAATCGTGGACGGCATTGATCTAACGTTTGGCGGCAAAGTCGCGCTGACTGGAGACGCATTACGGGCTACACAGATGATCGAAGAAGCCAGATCGACACCCGATCCCGTCGTGCGCGAACGTAAATTTCTCGAGGCCGAACAATTCTTAATCGACTATGCACTGGCGGTGCCGCTGTTCCGATACTCGTACCCGTTAAACGTGATTGTCCAACCTTGGGTGCATAATTACCGGATCCCAAAGTATGGAGGTTCCAGGTTCAAAGACGTATTCTTTGACCATAGTGCACCCAAACGGTAGCTTCGGCGAACCATCGCTCCCGAAGTTTCGCGTCCTAAACTTGCCATCGATTTACGCCTAAGAACCGAAATTCCATGCCTGAACCGGCCCCAGACACTACCAAACGCCTCATCATTCTCGCCATCGACGACGCATGGCGACGGCTCCGCGCCTCTTTCAACGAACTCAGAAGCGAAGACGCCGCCGAATCCGGCGCCTGTGGCATATGGTCGGTCAACCAAGTTCTTTGGCACATCAGCGCCTGGGAGCGCCTATTGATGACCGCCCTCGAAACTCCCGACGACGGTTATGACTACCCTGAGCCAGACCCCGACACATTCAATGCCGATGCCGTCTCAAAGATGGTCGACGCGTCACCTCGCGAAGTCATCGAACGACTAGAGGGGACTCACCGCCGTCTCCGCGACGCCCTCGCCAACACGCCCGCCAGCCATTTCAACCAAGACCATCCAAGACGACGACTGATCGACGAGTGGTCATTCCTGCACTACGAAGAACACGCCGCGCAGATTGCTGCTTGGCGGGCAATGCGTTCAAACAGCACCCGGGTCTAGACTGGCGCCCACTTGCGTAAGCTGGTCACCTCGCGTGGCGGGTTGAGGTTTGAACCGGTGTTCGTGTACGAAACTTCAGCGATGTAGACGGCACCGGTGGAGTCTGTTGCGATGCCGTGCGACGCGATGAACTGATCGTGTCCCTCGCCCGGCAGATCGCCGCCGAATGCGTCAACTTCGTTCAAATCCGTATCGAGCACTACGACGCGGTTGCCGAGGTTGCGAACGCCTTTCTGCACCGCAGGAGCGCCGGCTTCTGCGACGTAAATCCGGTCATCACCCGCTCGTCCGTTGCCACATGCGATCGGACGATGCATGTGCTTCTGACCCAGGTACTCGCCATCCAGACTGAACACCTGAATCCTGAAGTTCTCTCGGTCCGCGACGACGATCTTGTCAATACCGAGCAAACAGATGTTGTGCGGCAGGCTGAACTGACCATCTAGCGCGCCCGGAGAACCCCACGAAATGATGTGGTTGCCGTCTGAGTCGTACTTATGGACCCTTGAGTTACCGTAACCATCCGTGATGAATATGTCTCGCGACTCGGGGTGCACCACGATATCGGTCGGTCGGTTGAAGGGGTCTCCCTCCTGCCAAGCTGCGGGCTTCCCACGCTCGCCCAGCCGAAAGATGATTTCACCGGACGGTGTCCGTTTCTCCACGACATGGTCGTCGTCATCGGCAATGTACAGGTTGTCGTCGCCGTCGATGAAGATGCCGTGCGGACGATTGAACTCGCCCGCTCCCCACGTCTCGAGGAAGTTGCCATCGGCATCGAAGATCATCATCGGCCAGTTGCCGCGGTTGAAGATGTAGACGCGGTCCTGCGAATCGACCGCTACCGAGGTCGCCTCTTTGAACGACATCGGATGGGGGAGTTTGGCCCAGTAGGGTACGGGTTGGTATGGCATTTTTCTACCCCTCCAATCGGGTAGCAATTTCACAAGTCAATCTAGGAGTTATGCCCCGTTGACCGGACTCCACTTGCGGAGGCTCACGATCTCTCCGCGCGGCGGCTCATCCAAGCCGCAGTTCTCGGGGCTCGAGTAGTAGTTGGTATACGCGACCTCGGCTACGTAGACGTTACCCTGGGAGTCGGTAGATACGCCGTGCGGAGCGGTGAACTGGTCAACGCCCATGCCTGGTTGCGGGTTACCCAATCGCTCGATGAGTTGGCCGTCTTCGGTCAGAATAGAGACCCTAGCACCGAGATCGGGAACGCCACGCTGAACGGACGGTTGGATCATGTCACCGATGTATATCTTGTCGTCGTCACCCTTGCCTTGCGTAACCGACATCGGGTGGTGGATGTGCCATTGGTCGACGTATTCACCGTCGAGGGTGAATATCTGCACTCGGAAGTTCTCACGGTCGGCGACGATTACTTTGTCACCGCGGAGCATCGAGATGTTGTGAGGCAGGCTGAACTGGCCGTCGTAGGTCCCAGGTTCGCCCCATGAAAGCATGTGTTTGCCATCAGGGTCGAAGCGGTGGACACGGGAGTTGCCATATCCGTCGGATACAAAGAGCTCTCCAGTGTCGGGATGGATGGCGATGTCGGTTGGGCGGTTGAAGTACCCTCCGCCCTGCCATTCGCAAGGTTCACCTTGGACACCGATTGTCATCTGTTCCACGCCCTCTTGGTCGAATTTTCGGACGTAGTGACCGTCGTCATCGACGACGAAGATGTTGTCGTCAGGATCGAGCTCGATGCCGTGTGGGCGCGTCACGGTGCCGTGCAGCATGGTGCGGAGAAGATCGCCTTCGGGACTAAATACGCAGATCGGGTCGGTGCCGCGGTTGAAGACGTACACGTTGTCTTGCGAGTCGACTGCGACTGATGTTGCGTCGCCATAGAACGATACGCCCATCGGAAGCTTGGGCCAACCGGCCACTGGTTCCCACTTGAGTCCGTTCGGGTTGCAGATTGATGTTGAGGAGGGCATGGTTGTTGGGGGCTCCTTGGGTGCGCGGTGGTTTTGGGATTGGTCACTAGGATACGTTACTGCTTGTTGGGTACGGACCGTGCGGACAAATTCAAAGGATTGATTGTGACGCGCCGCGGAGCGAAACGTCGAAGGTCATCAAATCGGAGACTCCTCGGCGTCGGCAAGACGCTAGGTGGCACAGGTCTCTGGCACTCAACGTGGGGTGAAGTGCGTGCAGCTGGTGAGCGAGGATCACGTCCTCTTTTTCCAACGGCCAAACCTCGACGCCGGCCGCTTCAACCAACGTCAACGCCTCGTTGAGTGCCTCGAACTTGCCAACAGAAGAGTACACGTGGAGCATTTCCTGCAAGACCTCGGCTGAGGTCGCGAGTGGGGTGTTGTTTCGTCGAACGTTCAGCAAGAACTCGACTGCGGTTTCTCGAAGCGGGTGAGGCGCGCCCACAGCGTACATGAAGACGTTGGCGTCAACGAAGATCAAGGTTTGGGTAGACCTCGAAGTTTTGACTCGTTGATGATCTCCAAGTATTCTTCCCAATCCGGTTCAGGTCCGGGGCCTGCCTCAGCGTGGCATCTTTCGAAGAACGCTCTCATTTCTTCGACGGTCTGGAACTGTTTGACCTTTTGGCGTTCGGTCAACCGATCGTGCGCGGCTGCTCGTAGCCATGCGCTGAGAGACATGCCTTCGCGTCGGGCTTGGTGTACGAAACGATCCTTGTCTGCGTCTGGTATGACTAGTTGAACTCTTGCCATGGCTCATACCTCATAATTGTTGGGTATGTGTGAGTTTATTACACACGTTTGCGGCGCGTGGAACATAGACGTGACCCTAGTCTGTTTGAGCAGCCTAACTTCGCGCCGACTCGAGCCAAGCGGCGAACCGGTCGGGTAGCCACTGCACGATGTTGATGCTGCTCTCGACGTCCTCGGTGAGCAACTTGCCGGCTGCGTGGGTCGCGTCGCGAACCCTCTGTTCCGCTGCACGCACCTCAGGATGATTCGGGTACCCCGGGTTACCCATCGACTGCGCCAAGTCATTGGAGCCGAACGCGATTAGATCGATGCCGTCAACTTGCAATATGTCGTCGATCGTGTTTACCGCGTTCGCCGTCTCGATCTGTGCCGCTATTGTGACCTGCTCGTTGAAACCCGCCATGTAATCGGGCGATTCATGGCCAGCCATACCGTACTCGCGACCGCGCGAGGTGCCGAAACTCCGCTCGCCTACGGGACCAAACCTTGACGCCTGCGCGATCCGCTCTGCCTGCTCCGCGTTGTCTACGTGCGGACATAGTATCCCCATGAGTCCGCGGTCGAACGCTCGCAGTATCGTGTCCGTCTCGGTGTTCGGGATCCGCGCCGTGCAGGTCATGCCGTGCAACTCCCCTGCCCGGCACATATCTTCAACGTCGTTCCAATCGAAAACCCCGTGTTCCATGTCTAGATGCAACACATCGAAACCCGCGTATCCAGCCATCTCCGCTAGCGATGGCGCCGGAAAGGTGAACGCTATGCCGTAGACTTTTGACTTGTTCTCAATCGCCGCTCGTATCTTGCTCGTGCGCATCGTGTCCCCCGATATCGCTAACATTCCTTGTATTCCACGTGAAGTTTACCTGCAATCGATCCCGCGGCCTGTGCGCCCGACAAACGGCGACCAGTTAACGCAATGAATCTCCTGCGCCCGCTGCGACGCATCTACCGGGGGTACGTAGCCGCGCTGCTCGTATTCCTATCGACCGGTCTCTCGATCGGTATGACTCAGTACTCGTTCGGAGAGTTCGCCGGGCCCCTCCAAGAGCGATATGGGTGGAACCAAACAGAGCTCAACCTTTCTCTCACGTTCGCTTTCATCTCCGGCATCCTCGCACCCTTGATCGGCGTTTGGACCGACCGCTTCGGTGTCCGACCAGTCATGTTCGTGTCGTTAATCCTGATCGCAATCGGCTTCACGCTTCGACCTCTGATCACCGAGCTTTGGCACTGGTACACCCTCTCTGCAATCGTCTACGCCGGTTTCCCCGGCGCAACTGTGCTGCCCGCCGGCAAGATGGTCGGGTTGTGGTTTCCGAACTCGATGGGCCGAATGACAGGTGTCGTCGTCTCGGGCAACAACTTCGGTGGCATGACCATGCCACCACTCGCCGCTACCATCATCGCCATCGTGAGCTGGCAGTGGGCGTACATCATTTTCGCCATCATCATGGTCGGCCTCGCCACCGCCGTCCTGATCTTCATGCGTGAAAAACCGCGCGACGTCGAGATCGAAATGCGACGAACTCGTCGACCGCGGTCGTCCGCCAGCGCCGCCGCCGCTCGTGCCGGGATGTCGGTTAGGCAGGCCATCAAAACGTGGGCTTTCTGGCTCACCCTCATCGGACTCGTTGCGGCAACGTTCACCTACCAAGGCGTGCTAACCCAACTCCGACAGCACTTCGGAGAAAACGGCTTCGCTCCCGCCGCCGCGACGTCAGCGGTGACCTTCATCGCCACGATGGGCATCGCGTCGAAGATCGCTTTTGGACGCGCCAGCGAGCGCTTCAGCACCCGACGCATGACCGTCTTGAGTACCGGTTTCCAGGCTGTAGGTGTCGCAATGATGATCCTGCCATTCGGAGGAGTACCGTTGATCGTCGTCGGCATCTTCGTCTACAGCCTCGGTTTCGGCGGACTTGGAGCACTCATCGTTCTCGTCGTCCAACAGACCTTCGGGCTTAGAGAATACGCAAGCCTGATGGGCCTCTACCAATTCGCCCAGATCATCTCCATCGCCGGAGGGCCAGTGCTAGCCGGCCGTGTTCACGATGACACCGGTTCATTCGACATAGCGTTTGCGACCATCGTTGGCATCTTCATATTTGGGATGATCACACTGTTCCTCGCGAGACAACCGAAGTGGGAGTAGTGGTTGTTAAGATCAGGCCATTGCATCAGTCTCGAGGGTATGCGCATGAAACGCATTCAGTTTCAACTGGAAGAGAAGATCTACGAATTGCTCAAAGACAGAGCCGAGGAAGAGGGTAAGTCGATGTCTTCTCTAATCCGCGAGGCCGTGATAGCTTATGTCATGGCCCCAAAAAAACGCGTAAAGTCGATATCGGATCTTAAATTCGTAGCCTTCGGCAAATCAGATCCTAAAGACAAGCGTTCAGCGTCGACTGATCACGACGAGATTTTCGCGGAAGCATCACTCGAGTGATATTTGTGGATTCAACTGCCATCGTAGCCGCGGCCGTGGAAAACGATGTCAATCACAGCGACGCTACGCGCCTCCTTGACGTGTTGATCGCTTTGAACGAGCTTCTGTGGACCCACAACTATGTCATCGTTGAGCCGTTCGCTGTCATCCAACGAGAACTTGGTCTCGAAGCAGCATTGACATTCCAAGCGGAGTTTACGGACTTTGCGATGCTACATTGGATAACCGAAGACGACCATCGACTGGCTACGCGTCGATTGCGCGAACGAAGTCGTCAGCCTATCAGCCTAGTAAACTATGTCAGCTTCATCGTGATGGAGAAGTACGGGTGCCGCGACGCGTTTGCCTACGACTCCGAATTCCAAACCGAGGGGTTCAATCTCGTCGGCTAACATCCAGATCGTCCCAATCGTCGGTTAATGCGGTGAGATCAACCCGCATCCGTAAACCGAATAATCAACGGCACCACAATCGCCGTGATGCCCAGCGTCGCGATGACGCCGGCAAATAAAACGTATCGGACGCCGTAATTCGACATCAGCGAAGGGTCGTAATACTTGTCGACTTGGTTGTCCCGATACATCGCAACAAGACCGTCGAGCAGCGTCTTTCGTGTGCGTCGTCCTACAATCAGCGCAAAAACTGCGACGACGTTGAGCAGCACCGTCATCACAATGAACACCGCCAAGATGATGTCATAAGCAGCGCCCGATCCCTCCGTCGCGGCCTCTGTAGCCACGCCAAAGTTGACGGCGAGGACGATCAGATTGAAGACGATCGCAGTGAGGACGAAAATCGTGTCAGTGCGGCTGCTCTCGCCGAGTTCTCTGACGATGTGATCGTGTACTTGGCCTAGCATTTCGTTTCCTCCGCTAGTCATGGTGACGGCAGTTCCCGCTTCGGCGCTGTCTCGTCGAGCCAAACGCGGTGGAAAACACTGCCAGGATATTTAGGCGGATCGAAGTCGTGAACCCAGTCGTAGTAACGATACTCGATCGGTGACTCCAGAACGGCGATAGGTATCACCAGTGCCTGGTCCGCCGCGTACTCCTCTATCGCGAGGTGCTTTTCATGTCGCTCCACAGCGTCTCGCTCCGTCGCCGCATCCGCCAGCATCCTGTCCAACTCCACAAACTCGGGTGCCCGATCCAACTTCCCGAACGGTGCTGCAAGAGCGCGTGAAACAGTCACAGGATCCGGATACGCCGGAGACACCGTGAACATCCGCAGATGGTAGTCATTATTCTTCCGTCCGTCAAAATCATCCAACGTCGACACTCCGAAATTGTCATCTTCCAACACTAGGTTCAGTTCGCTTGCCCACGAGCGGAAAGACCGTTCCCCGCTATCCGTATACCTTGCTCCAAACTGATACAAAACACCCACTTCCCATGGTTTTTCCTCGCCCGAGTATTGGGACGCCGCCAACTCCGATTGCGCATACTCCGGGTCATGACGAATGTACTCAGCACTCGGTTCAAGCGTCGTCAACTCGCTTGTGATCAGTCGCGCCTCATCGTCCGACAATCCGCCAATCGTCGTCAATTGCACGATGGACGCCGCCGCGCGTCTGAAATGGATGTCATCGAACGGCGGCGCGGCCGCGTTTAACACCGCAAAGATAAAGGTCGGCGCAACATCCGCGATATCTTCGACCGCATCTTCAACCTCAATCACGTCCGGTCGTCCAACGATCTCATCCGCTTCTTCGTCATCTGATACTTCCAAATCCTCGATATCTTCGACAGCAACGGAGTAGTGATACAACTCTTCGAAATCGGTCTCTTCAAGAACAAAAGTCATCGGATCAATTGGCTTTGTGAACCAACCGCCGTCGTCCGACCGATCCCATTCAGTCAAGTCGGCCCTAAACCACACTCCATCCAGATACGCGGGTTCTCCCCAGTAATACGGATTCCTTGCGATCGGGCAACGCCCTCCAGAAACCTCGCTCCAATAATCAACTAGCCGAAACGGCCCAGCACCTACAGGCATATTCCATTCGCTGAAAGGGACCGTGAGTATCGACATGCCAGAATTAGTCCACTCGATGCCCCAGCTAAGCACGTTGTCCTTCTTCAACACCGACGCCACCGGGTCGGCGAGAAGTGCGAGAAAATCAGCGCGGGGATGCGTCAATCGCACTTTTAACGTCCGGTCATCAATCACTACAACCCCGGTAAGATCCTCGCTTTCGCCTAAAATCACCGCATCAGCACCTTCGATCAAACCGAAAACATCTCGCGCTCTGCTCCCCGAATCTGACTTCTCCAGCGCCCGTTCCCAGCTCCATTTGAAATCGCCGCCTGTCAGCGCACTACCGTCGCTGAACTTGAGATCGTTACGCAAAATGAACTCGTACACCAGACCTTGTCGATCAACGTCATACGTTTCAGCCAACTCCAATTCGAAGGGAGAGGTCGGATCGTCAACGATGCGCGTTAAGCCCGCATGTATCTCGGTCACCAAAGACGGCGAACCAAAATCGAAGCGTTCGGTTGCTGAGTCGATCGCCGGATCCGGCGGCGGACACACCGTCATCGGAGCAGCCAAAACGCCGCCGCTAACCGGACCACTACGATTCAATCCCTGCACCACCGTCTCGCCCTCTACCGTCGGTGGCACCGACTTCACCACCTCGACGCCCTCCATCACCGACGAAATCGTGGGATCAGACTCTACAGTATCCGCAATTTCTCGCGTCTCTGCCGATTCGGTGGATGAAACGTCGTTGCTACAAGCAAATCCCGACAACGCCAGCCCGAGCACTATCAGGCAGACCACGATCTTCGCTCGCTCAAACATCAAGGCGCCGGCAGTTCCCGCTTCGGCGCCGTCTCGTCGAGCCAGACCTTGTGGAACATGCTACCCGGATACTTCGGTGGATTCAGATCGTGGACCCACGGATGGACGCGATACTTGGGTAATGATCGTTCCACCACGATCGGTATAACCAAGGCGTTTTCAGCGACGTAATTCTCGATGTCCAGATACAACTCATGCCTCTTAACCGCGTCACGTTCTGCCGCTGCTTCCGCCAACATCGCATCCAACTCCTCGAATTCCGGTGCGCGATTGATCTTGCCGAACGGCGCCGCCAAGGAGCGAAGTATCGTGATCGGATCCGGATACGAGGGCGATACGTTATATATCCGTATGTGGTGATCATCGGCATATCTACGGTCAAACTCTTCGCTGTTTTCCGGGTCGAACCGAACTCCCTCCAGCGTAATGTTCAGTTTTTCCGACCACGAAATAAACGAAGCATCTTGGATTAAATCAGGGCTAGTCCTTGCCGAGAACAATGTTTTCACCGCCCACGTCGTGGTCTCATCAGCGTACTTGGACGCCGCTAACTCCGATCGCGCCAGAACCGGATCGTAACGTAGGAACTCAGCTATCGGTTCGAGCATGGTCAACTCTCCCGTCACCAATCGCGCGTCCGGATCCAAGGTGCCGCCGTAGGTAGTCAATTGTCCGAATGCCGTGGCCGCGCGCCGAAAATGTACATCGTCGAACGGCGGCATCGCAGCATTCAGCACAACAAATATGTAAGTCGGACCGAAATCGGCACTTGCCTCGCGCGCGCCAGCAACCTCGGTCATATCCCGCGCAACAACAATTTTTTCCACATGCGACTCACCATCCTTTTCAAATTCTTTGATCACGACTAACTCTCGCTGTGCCTCAAAATCGGCCCGTTCCTCGGCGAACGACGACGAATCGAATGAGCCGTCGCTGCGCCGTTGCCAGCGATACCAAACAGCATCCAAATACGTATCGTCGCCCCAATAGTGAGGATTACGGACGATCGAACAAACCGCTCCGTGTTGAGGTGATGCTGCATGGTTAGCAAGTTTGAAAGGTCCTGCGCCAACTGGCATATTGGCTTCTATGACTGGAAGCCCAACTATCCATATGCCAGAGTTTTTGTATACGGTGCCCCACAGTGCCACGTTCTCCTTCTTCAACACATAAGAGACTGGATCAGCAAACAACGCGGGAAACTCTGCACGGGGATTCGTCAAACTCACTCGCAATGTACGATCATCAACCGTCACAACGCCAGAAAGATCCTCGCTCGCGCCGGATATCACTGCATCGGCCCCTTCGACCAACCCGAACACATCCCGGGCCCTTCCCCCGGAAACAGACTTCTTCAATGCCCGTTCCCAACTCCATTTGAAATCGGCCGCGGTCAAAGGACTGCCGTCGCTGAACTTCAAATCGGTCCGTAGTAAGAATTCGTAATCCGTACCAGCGTCATCCACTTTGTAAGTCTCCGCCAACTCAAGCTCAAATAACCTAACCGGATCGTCGACGATCCGAGTCAATCCCGCATGAATCTCGGTCACCAATGGTGTCGCCATCATCGAATCGCCGTGAGAAGCCGCACCTGTCGACTTAAGAGATGATGCCGCGTCGATCGCTGGATCGGGCACCCGACAAAATTCAATCGGTACCGCTAAAACCCCTCCGCGCAACGGCGCATCTCGGTTGAGTTCTCGCACCTCTTCTCTCTCAACATCCTGATCGATTGCACCGTCGCCGGTACTGCAAGTCACAAAGAGAGCCGAGATGATCCCCACGACAATTAGGCGCGCGAATTCATGTCGATCTGTACTGTTACGAATTCTGGGATTCACAATGGGGCATGCTATCAGCACGAAAATTCCAGTTACTTCAACCGCGCCCCATTCCAAGGGCGCGGTTGTGATTCTTGCCCCCTCAAACCCCCACCTCACGCCTCGCCTCCTCAACCGTCATAATCCCAGCACCGACGAGCGTCGCCAACCGATCTGCCCGCTCTGATTGCGATTCCTGAACAGCCTCGACGTCTGACAGGTTGAATCTCACAACCAGTTCGTTCGGGAACCGTGCGAAGTGAGGTGCCAATCGCTGATTGATCCCGTCTTCGAGCATCTTCAGCTCCGGGATGACCGTGTTGCGCCAGAGGAACTGCTCCATCGTCCGCACGTTCGCGAGTGTCGCATCCTCCAACTCGCTAAGGAACACCTTTGGAACTCCGAAGGCGCGGGATACCTCCTCTACCGACCATCGCAGAGCGGCGATAAACTCCATCTCCGAGTGGTTAGAACCTAGACGCTTCATGTCTATGCCGCCGCTCAACACAGTCGGTTTATGCGCCTGATCCGGGTCGACCATGCGCATCTCCCAAGTCTCCAACAACCTTTCGATCTGGTCCTGGCTCGGGTTGTCGTCCGTCGTGATGACCAAGTCTGAAGGCATCGCTGAATTAATGTAGAAGCGCCGATTGAACCTCAGAGCTTCCGAGCCCATGTCGACTGCCAAGCGAGCTGGAGCCATCGAGGAGAAGCCTTCGAATCCGCGCATCGGGTTGAAACGCCGGAACCACAGCATCTCCTCCGGTAGGTATGCCACCCTACCGTCCGCAGTCTCGTGGATGAAACCGCGCACCGTCCGGTCGCTGTCATCTGCGACCACTCGCACTTCGTCCGGCCGCAATGGCCACATCTCTTTTGGAACTCCGTCAGCATCACGGGCCATCACCACGTACGCCGATCCCCATAGCGCCAACCTGCTCTCGACCGCGCGTAGCAGTTGCCCGCCATCCCACACGTCGTTCGGACGGTCCAGCATACGCTGCAACGGGTGGTCCGGCCCCGTCAAATTGAACTCGGAGTTGGCACTATCTCGTCGCCAGACTTCCAGCGGCGGTCTGCTGACCGCCTCGGCGAGCACCCGCACCGCGGCGTGGACCGCTGTGGATTTCGCGTAGTAATCCCCATATCGCGTCGGCGACCATTCCACTACGTCGCCGCTGACTAGCGGCAGGCCGATCCGATCCACCAGGCGCCGCGTCGAAACCGCTCGTTGTTGCACGCCCGGAACCTCCTCCGATGCCCGACTCCGTCCGAAAGGTGCCGACACCGCGCGACCGATCCTGCTAATCACTCCATTGCTCCGTTCTTCGTTCGTGTTCATTTCACCAATTCCTTCCTCACCTGTTAACCGCCCGCAACCGAGCTGACGGCAAAACCAACTATCGCCAATACCTCTCCACCCACGAGCACCATCAGCCAGCGGATGTTGATCTCGATACCGCGAAGACGCTGGTCATGGTCGTGCTCCACCGTCTGCCGCAGCCGTTTCACCTGATCCAACAGATCAGTTTCTCCTCCTCGTTGATCACGGGACGACGACGGCTTCACACTCTTCGACCGCCGCCGACCCATCAGTTCATCTAGATCGATATGCAACAAAACCTCACGTGGATCCAAATCACTCACACCTCATTCACTTTCCGGCACACCATCGCCCACAATTGGCAACGGCAAAATCACAGCCCATCATTCCAATCATTCAATTCACAGTTCAGACAATAGCCCTGCGCATTCAGATTGAAATCCGTCGATACGGCGCCAGCAAACGCTTAACGTCGTCCGATGGGTCATACAGCAACGGCGAAGATGCTCCACCGCCGTCTCTCGACGCAATCCCATCACGGCGTCGCCATCTGTTAACCGCAGTCAAGAGGGTCGCCTCAACGACCTCCGCGGGGAACTGCAACACCTTCACCTCCGACGCATCCAGGTGCGAAACGGCATGCGAACCGTTCACACTCCGTACGACGTTCATCAACGAACCGCCGATCTGCGTCACGAACATCTGTTCGTTGTCAATGAGAATCGTCTGTCCAGCCGACAGGTTCGAGTCGTCATCGACGCGTATGGACTTTGAATGAGCACTCAACTGAACCCCCGAGTTGGTGACGTAACCACCTAGCGAAACGTAGTTCGAGCGGTAACCCCAGCGACCCGTGATCTGCACCGCTGCCCGCCCTGGCGGGAAGCACCTGCCCGAAGAACGCCGGCTCACGCGCATCGCATGAAACGGCAACCCGTGTGGCGACGCGGGATTCGCGTCCAGCGGATACAAGATGTACTCGCTCCGGTGCCGGACCCGCTCGAAAATTCCGTCGCCATCCCAGTCCTCGACGACTTGCGCAACCTCGATCAGATCGTCGACGTGGACTCCGTTGCGATCCCGAACGTCGAACCGTTTCGACTCCGTACTCACGTAAAAACGCCGGCTGCAATAGCCATCCACGATCCGGCTCGCAACGTGTAGAAGGTGCCACAACGTCGCGTCGTGTGTCGTGTCCGTAATTCCTAGGCGGCGCTTCAACCTCTTTGGCGTCGCGTACAAGTTCAGCACCCCCAAAGGCGCCTTTGCATCCGTCATCATTCATTCCTCCCGAAGCCCTCCCCTCCCCCTGTTTTGCAGGGGGAGAATAAAAGAGGGTTCTTTCCGCAGGCGATAGGAACTTCCGGCCGACTAGCCGATCACCCCATCGCCCTAGCACAAGCTCACACCAGCTAACTAGACCTCGATGTTGTAAGCCAACGCCGTGTGCTCCGCGTTCGAACGGTCTCCAGACCGCTCGGCGAAGGCCAAACGCATGCTTACGACCATCACGTTCTGCCGCTTCTGGATGTCACGCTCCGTCTCGATCATTAGATTCCGGCGGAACCCGACGCGCCACTGGCTCGTATTCACTGCCAGTAATCGACCGCGATCGTGTGTGTTGCCACCGCTCGTCACCTTCCCGTCCGAATCGGCCAGACGCATCTGACCGCTCACCACGAGAGGATGTCCGTAAACCGTGCCAAGCTGACCGGTAAGCAGCGTCGCCTTCGGTCCGAGTTTGTCGACTGTCTCCACTGATGCCAAGCCGAGGCTGCTCACGAACGTCGCGACATCGGTCACGTAGACCGTGTCGGACGCGCTCACGCCATACTTGCCCAGCTTCTTCAGCAGATTCAGGTACGTCCCGGTCGCGATCGCGTTGCCGTGCGTCACCGACTGTCCGGGGTTGTCAATCAACGGAAGGTGCAACAGTCCATCGAAACCGATCAGATATTGCGCCTTGCCAGCCGTCGACGCCGTGATCGTCGCTCCATCGGAGTTGATGCCATTTCCTGCCGTCCGGTCCGCGTTCAGCAGCACGTCGTCGATCACTTCTGCGGCGTTACGGACCAGCGTCCGCCTGACCTCCGGAAGCACCGCGAACACCGCGTCCTCGTCCAGCGTCAACGACCACGGCACCTCCGCAACTAGCTCGTGCGCCGTCAGCGTCTGCTTGCCAGTCTTCGGCGCACTCTCGGTAACCGCCGTGTTCTCCGATCCCGGATACCAGTTGACGTCACCCAACTGAAGCGGGATATCAAACGGGTTCGTCGGCATCTCGATCCGATTGAACAGGCTCGCGACTCGCGTCTCCTGATGAACATCGTCCCAAAGCCGCGCCGCCATGCCTGCCGGCACGATCTCATCGCCTCGACCCGCCGTGACACTGTCCATCGCCGCCTTCAGGCGAACGTCCCAGTCACGCACCGATTCAGCTCCGAGTTGCGACTCCGCAGCGCGCTGAACGCTCCGCACGATCGCCAAGTCCAACTCGTCGCAACCAGAGTACGGACCGTTTCGCACAACTTGGCCATCACTCGTCGCGCCCGCGTTGCCGAGTACTGACGCCCGCCGATACTCCTTCTGCTCCGTCGTCAGCGCCTCGATAGCCTTGCGAAGTCGAACGCGCTCGTCGTGCGCCGGCTCCACATGCTCCTTCACGAACGCCGAAACGTCCGAAAGCTCATTCTTGATCGTTTCCATCTCTACAGTTGTCTCAGGCATTTAAGCCATCTCCTTGTTTCTTTGTTTGGTTTAGTTCCTCATTCGAGGAAGATGATTGAGCAGATTCGGCTCCATCACATCTCATCGCCCCAACACGCAGGTCGCCGTTCAAACGACGACCCGTCCGACCTGCTCCCACAGATTCCGCAACCCGATCCGCAGTTCCGACACCTCCGCTGCCTCAGTCACATCATCGGCGTCTGCTTCCCGCGACCTCAGCGCCAGGGCGTCCGAATGCATCGGTACCGGCACCGCGCTGATTTCCAGCAACTCTTGCCGCCGGTACAGATAACCACGCCGACCGTTCGACGCTTCGCGCAGTTCCGTCTCCAGTGGAATGAACCCCACCGAGACGCCACGCATGAACCCACGAACGTAAAGATCCGCGATCTCGTCCGCGAAATCCGTAGGTGCGAACTCCACAATCGCTTGCAGGCACTCGTCCTCCACCCATATCCGTCTCGCCTGACCGATCGGCGGAAGCGATCGATCATGAGCCCACAGGAACACCGGATTCCGGCGATATCCGTCAAGCTCCCATCCAGAAGGATCGATCACATCGCCCTTCCGATCCTCGCTCCCCAACGCCGCCTTGATAGTCAGGCGGCGAGGTGCGTCGACATCGCCAGGGTGATCCGAAGATTCACCTTTATCAGCAACATCAACGCCATCGCCAAGCGATGCCTGCTCGGAATCGACGGTACCTACACCGGCGCCGAGCCACTTGACGACCACCTCACCACCACGACCCGGCCGTGACGCGTCGCCCGCGCCCCGACCAGCAAATGAACCACCCTTCCGCACTGCATCCTCCTGTTTTTGAGAAACTTTTTCAGACCAACGCATTATTTGCTACATGCGTTCTTATTTCAATCATGCATTAACAGACGACGATGTGCAACTCCGAGTGGCGAAAAACTTCTGGATGCCTCTCGGACACCACCTGCGGTTCGAGATTTCACTGAGCGGAAAAGAACTCGGTGCCATCGCAGGTCGGCGAGGTTCCGAGGATGAAAACACTGTGTGTGATAGGTTGATGTGTAACGCTTTAAGCAAAAGAAATCGCCTTAAACATGGAAATAACGCCGCTATCGGTCAAGGCGCTTGACGGATACAAGATCTGGATCAATTTCAGCGACGGAGTCGAGGGTGAGATCGACTTGTCACGGTTTGCCGAGCAGGTCTGGTTTCGGCCTTGGAAAGACCGTAGTGTATTCGAAAATGTGCGAATAGTTCCGAACGAAGCGATCGTTTGGGGTGATGATGACGAGACGGATATGGGACTTTGTGCGGATGCTTTGTATCTGGAGTTGACGGGCAAGAGTTGGGACGAGGTTGCGGGCGAGCCCGAGCGTCAAGCAGTTAGTTAATGCCTGAACTTTGTCGTTTCGACGGTATCCGAGTTTTCATCTACCCCGGCGACCATGATCCGCCGCATTTTCATGCGCGCCGGGCGGATTTCAGGGTTAAGGTGGACATCCACACGATTGGCGTCACCAAGGGATGAATGCCGTCAAATGTCGAGAGACGTTTGTTGGAGTGGGCGCGCGATCATCAAGGGGAGTTAGTGGTCGCGTGGGAACGGGTTAGGGCCGGGCTCGTGCCTGATCGGATTGCCCCGCCGCGAGGACGATAACTGGCAAATGCCGTTGGAATTGGAGGGACCGCTGATGCGTTATCCGGTAGTGATTCACAAAGATGAAGACAGCGCGTATGGAGTGACGGTGCCTGATCTCCCGGGATGTTTCTCCGCTGGAGAGACGCTTGAAGAAGCTCTATCATCGTCGCAAGAGGCGATACTCAGTCACATCGAGGCATTGTTGATGGATGGTGAAGCCGTTCCGAAGCAGAGGCCATTAAAGGTCCATCAGGAGAACGAGGATTACGCAGACAGCGTTTGGGCGCTCGTGGATGAGGCGGCGAAGCGGGAGGGGGAGACACGATCAGGGTTTTTGGTGCGTGCGGCGTTGGGGTATGTGGGGGAGGGGTGAACCGCTGATTACGCTGATTTTTGTGATGGGCTGTGATTGGGTGTGGTTAGTTAATCTTCCGGGATTCCAGACGGCGCTATAGTAATGTCGCCGTTGATGCGGAATTCGACGGTTGCGATCCAGTCCGGAAATGCTGTGGTGCCTATGGGGTTGATGTATCGAAGGATGAAGTGGTTTGCAGTGGCGGGCGATGTAAGGGGGCTTCACCGAGGTTTCTCGCCAGTTGTAGGCGGTTTCAGGTTCGATCTTCTCGAATTTGACACTTTTTCTAGTCAACGAGAATTTGTGCTGGCAATAGGGACAGATGAAGGTCTGTCTCTCGTGTTGGGAATTGGACCCGTTGCTGACTACGGCGGGTAGTTCGATTAAGTCGTTGAAGGTGGCGTATTTCGCGTCCATGAGTTACTCCCCTTTTGGACTTGGGTGACACCTACCAATCGATTGGCGTCGATCAATTGGGGTGCCGGTTTTAATGTCGGTGCAACGCGCGGCGCTTGCGCGAGGGGAGTTTCTCGTGTACCTGCCACGCGAGGCTTACAAGAACCATTTACGAGTTGGGATCCATACCTGGGATGGTAGCCCAACAAAAATTGCGTAAAATGGTCAGATTTTTTGACCCAAGGTGTCGTTCCGAGACTGCCCAAATCAGCAAAAACAACTCGAGACGTCATGCGCCAAGAACTGTGACTTCGCATCCTTGTTTACGCCATCTAGCCGACACGTAATTCGAGAATTCGGGAGACGATTCCACATCACAAAGATTCAATAGTTCTTGGCCGACGCGGCTCAATTTGACACGTCCGACATCTATTTTGGGTTTATCTCCTTTCTGGGGAGAGACGACAAGTATGTCTTTAGGAAGTCGGAATACCTGTTTGCTAGGGCCCTCGAGCTGTAGGCCGAGAGCACGTATCGAAACCAATCCAAATGATTGAAGTTCATCCATTGTGTTGTAACGGATCCCGATTCCGTTGTAAATCGGTTCGTTGAATTCGAATACTAATGGCACGTACGGCTCTTGGTTCACGGGGACTAACAGATGGTCTCGCAGTGTCATATGCACCGCGCTCCGTGAACGTAAGCATCTGAGGATTTGGGCATGGCGAGGTTCCATTTTGGCCAAGGTATCGACAGCGGCGCGGCTGAACGATCCGGGATTGTTGGTTTCACCAGCGAGCAGTCGCGCGAACGCATCTTGCATATCCTTGTTTGAAAAACTCGAAGCGCGTTGCCTGAAAAACGCGATCCAATCATCGTCCAATTCATTTGGGTCGGCATCGGGATTTACTGATAGTGCAGCTTTACCTACTATCGTTCCGAAATTGACGAATTCACGGGCTTGGGCCGGCGTCCATGTGCCGTTCTCTACAAGTCTTCCGGCATATGAGGCCGCGGCCATCTTGAGCGTGTGTTCAACATCGGCATCGGTTTCTGCTTGGCGTTCTCGCTGTATTGCCTCGGATTGAGCCATTGAATCGCGGCGGATCATCTGCGGCTCGAGCAATCGTTCGATGAATGGCAACCGCTTAGCGATTTGGTTGCCCGCGCTTTGCCAGAACGTAGGTTCGTCCATCAGGAAATCCTCACATGTGCCAGATGCTAAGTCGTCTCGGGTGCTGTCACGGTTGCGATGTAGCCGTCTTCGGTTTGGGTTGGGTTGTAGGTGATTTGGGGGGCACCGCCGGCGTCTGCTACGTCGGATTGGACGTGGGTTAGGGCTTGTAGGAGGTTTTGGGGGGCGGACATTTCCAGTTTGGTTAGGGGTTTTCCTAGGCCGATGCTTGCTTCGTGTTTTGCCTTTCGGACTGCGGCTATGGCTCGGCAGGCGGTTTGGAAGGAACCGTCGCTCTGCGGTCCGGCGACAGGCGCGAGTTGGTAGCGTGACGTCATCCCCCGCTCGACGGCGTTGCGAGCGCCGTCTCGCGCCCCCTTGAGCTGAAGCGAAGGAGGCGCGGTGGCGGTTGTCGGCCACGGCGCTTGGTGGATCGACTCGTAGCCGGTTTCTTGGGCGAAAGCCCAGGACCAAACTTCGTCGGTGATGGTGGGGACGAAGGGGGCGAAGAGGCGGAGGAGCGTGTTGAGGCCGAGGCGGAGGGTGGCGACGGCGGAGGCTCTGCCCTGCTCGTCGGTTTCGTTGCGGGCTCGGCGTTTTACTAGTTCGATGTAGTTGTCAGCGAATGCGTCCCAGAAGAAGGTCTCGGTGATCTGGAGGGCATGTGCGAATTCGAAGTTTTCGAAGGCGTTGGTAGCTCGCTGGACGGCGTCTCGCAGGTCGTTGACGAATGCGCGGTCGAGTTCGGTGGTGATTTCGCCGCGGTTGGCGTCCTGCATGAGAACGAATTTGCCGGCGTTGTAGAGCTTGGTGACGAGTTTGCCGCCGATGGTGAAGACGGTGGGGTCGAAGGCCATGTCCATGCCGGGGCGTCCGTTGGAGGCCCAGTACCGTACGGCGTCGGCGCCGTATTGATTGACGAGGGGCATCGGCGTGACGGGAGCGCCTCGGGATTTGGACATCTTCTTGCGGTCGGGGTCGACGATGAAGCCAGAGATCATGGCCTTGTGCCATGGGACATCGTCGTTGTGGAGTGCCGACTTGACGATCGTATAGAAGGCCCAAGTGCGGATGATGTCGTGAGCTTGCGGACGGAGGTCTGCCGGGTAGAGATTGGACATGCGGTCGCCATCTTCGCCCCAACGGGCTAGGATCTGCGGCGTCATCGATGATGTGAACCAGGTGTCGAAGACGTCCTGCTCGCCGAGAAAGCCGTTTGGTTTGCGTCGCTGGGACTCGTCGTAGCCGGGTGCGGGGGTGAGCATGGGATCGACGGGAAGCATGTCGTCCGTAGCAACGATGTAGTCGCCGTATTGGACATTCCCGTTTTCGTCGATGGGGTACCAGACGGGGATTGCGACGCCGAAGAATCGTTGTCGTGAGATTGCCCAATCGTGGGCTAGGCCGTCGGTCCAGTCGGCGTATCGCTTCTGCATGAATTCGGGGAGCCATTGGACTTTGGCACCGACTTCTTGGAGCAACGGTTTCTTGTCCATGAGGCGGACGAACCACTGGCGGGAGGGGATGTATTCGATGGGCCTGGAACCTTTTTCGTAATAGCGGACGACGTGTTCGATGGGGCGCGGTGGCGCCTGCAAGGGGTTTTCCGTGATGACGTCAACGCCTTGCATTGTTTTCGCCGCGGTGCCGGGGCAACTGATGAGTTCGACAACTTTCTCTCGGACTTTTTCTAGGGGCATTCCGAGGAGTTGGTCGTAGAAGAATTGGGCGCGGAATGGGTCTAGGGAACCCCAACCAGGTTCGTCGGAGCCATAGGGCACGAATGTGCGCGGTGCGGCTTCGCCGTTGCGGGAGATCATAGGTCGGAGATCAAGGTCGTGCGTCCGCCACCACTCGACGTCGGCATCGTCACCGAACGTGCAGAGCATGAGGATGCCGGTGCCTTTTTCGGGGTCGGCTTTCTCACTTGGGAATATCGGGACTTTCGCGAAGAAACCCGGGGTGACAGCATACTTGCCGAACAGCGGTTTAAAACGCTCGTCGTCTGGGTGTGCCGTAACGGCGACGCATGCGGGGATCATCTCGGGACGGGTCGTGGAGATGACGAAGGATTCAGGTACGCCCTCCTCCCCTTCGATGAGGGATTCGTAGACGCCGAATTCGATATCGTGAAACGCTCCGGGAGTCGGACGGTCTTCAACTTCGGCCTGCGCGACGGCGGTTTGGAAATCGACGTCCCACATCGTGGGTAGTTCGGCCGTGTATACGTGGCCGCGTTCGTCGAGGTCGAGGAACGAGCGCTGAGCAATGCTCCGGCACCGGTCATCGATGGTCGCGTACTCCTCTTCCCAGTCGATCGAGAAGCCGAGGCGGTTGAATAGCTCCTTGTAGGTCTTCTCATCTTCGGCTGTGACCACGTGGCAAAGCTCGATGAAGTTTTCTCGTGAGACGACTAGCTGCTCGTCTCTGCCGAGGTTGAGTTCTTTGCGACGCTTCCGCACGTTGAGGTCAGGAATGTACGGAACGTTCGGTTCCGCCCTAACTCCGAAGTAGTTCTGAACGCGGCGCTCGGTCGGTAAACCGTTGTCATCCCAGCCCATGGGGTAGACGACGTTCCAACCCGTCATTCGACGGTAGCGGGCGATAACGTCTTGGTGGGTGTACGAGAAGACGTGGCCCGGGTGCAGCGAACCGCTTGCAGTCGGCGGCGGCGAGTCGATGACGAAGCTCTGCTCGCGCGGCGCGGCTTTGTCGTGCTTTGAGATACCGAGGTCGTCCCACTGCGTTCGCCAATAGGCCTCTCGTTCCTTTACATCGAAGCGGCGGGGGAGGTCGCGCGGGTTGATGGAGATGACTTTCGTCTCAGCAATTTCAATCGTCACAGTTCGTCTCCAGAACAGTCCTGTTTTTGCAGTTTCAGTGTCAGGACGGAACAAACAAAAACCCCGTCCTCTCAAAGGACGGGGCTGCTCGCCTCGCGGTACCACCTTTGTTGCCGCCGCATATTTAGTAGCGACGACCTCTCAATGACGTTAGGTAACGGGCGTCAACCGATTGCGCCTACTAATCGCGAATCTGCGATCGCGTTCGGCGCAATAGCTCTGGGGCGACTTCGCGGGCGGACGCTGCCGACGTTTCAGCTGGAGTCGGCTCTCTGGTTAGCGTCCGGGGCCCCGGTACTACTCCCCTTCACAGCGTTTGGACTGCTCAGTTGGGACTCGATTCTAATTCAGGAATGTTTTTCGCGTTTCGCGGTCGGCTAGGAATAGTCAAGATTGGTGATTGCTATTTGACCAGAGCTGTGAAATCGTCTCGCGAAATGTCGGCATCGCGTAGGAGGCTCCTCAGTAGTCCCCGGTCCAGTTCCCTGTGTCGCGGGACGATTAAAGGGGACCTAGTTGGGTGCGTTAGGAACATATGGCTCCCTTTGCCCCTCCTACGTTGAAGCGAATACCCCAACTTACTTACCGCCGACACAAACTCGTCGCCGGACACTACGGGCAATCTGGGCACATCAAACCGCTACAAGAACCTGCACAAGTTGTCGATCCGCGTCGGATTCATCCCGGAGGAACTCGACGTAGATTTCTATGGCTTCCTTGATGTTAACTAGGGCTTCTTCGCGGTCTCTGCCTTGAGTGTGACATCCGGGTAAGCTGGGGCAGGACGCGACTATGTATCCATCCTCACCGTCGGTCAAAGTCACCATGAAAGTCGCGTATTTCATTGGAGGATCGACAACGTTTGAGGTCATTGGGTGGTGCTCTGCAGCTTGGTGATTTATGGCCCAGTGACTCAAACATACCATGCGACCTGAACTTTCAATTCGACTTTGGCTCGCCTGACGAGGCAGTGGCAATTGCGAGGACGTTAGAATCCTCGATGCTGCGGGGACAGCATCTGGCGCGGCGACGACACACATAGTCAATCGCTCCGGCAAAGCGTGCGCGGCTATCCGGACAGTGAATCGGGATCCGCGATCGCGTGGTCGGCTGAGACGCGGACGTAGTCTGTCAGGACCTGACGATTGGCATCGGTGATTTCGTAGACCTTGATGTGGCGCAGTATCTTGCCAGTGCCTTCTAACAACCCCTTTGGGTCAGGCATCGTTGCACCGTTGAAGAACCCGAGTCGGACGTAGCTGTTGTGCGGTGCGATGTAGCAGATGTTGCGACGCGAAACCTCGGGAAGCCAATAGCCGGGGGTCCCCCACTTTATGCCTTCCATGAAGTTATGTCCGGCGACGGCGATCGTCGCGCGGACGTCAGTAATCAGCTGCCTGTTTTGTTCGGGCTGTTCTGCGAGCCACGCGTCGAATACTTCAGGGTTTAATCGCGAATCGTTCACGACAAAATCGGTTTTCCGTTTCGGCGTTTAACTAGCCCGAACTCGAGCAACGCTCCGCCGTTTTCATCCTTAAGCAATCTCGCCCGTCGGTCATCCGCTTGATCCATCATCGACATCATGTCCAACCCACGTTGAGTTTCGGCAGCCACTTGCGGCGCGTTCGTGTTTTCGATACGTCGTTTGAACAACCAGTACGTGAACTCCTCATCGAGTGCGATGCTGCGGTTGTCGTCTTTACATTCGGCGATCAGTTTGGATAAGCGCTCTGAGTTCTCTTCAGTGAACTCACCCCACAGCGTTTCCTCTGTTTCTTCGTAGAGACCCAAGAATGCTCGTTCGGACGCGTCGTCGCTCGGCTGCTTGCCGGACGAGTAGCGCCGTTTTTGAATGCGCGACTGAACTGCGGCGAAGAGACACTGTTCAATGTGCACACCATAGAAGTGATTGAGGTGAGCCCGCCAGCCGTTGACGCCCAGTATCCTGCGGAACTCCTGCTCGCTCAAACCGCCAAATACGCCGGAATTCCCGATCCATTCAAACACCATCTGCGACCGTTCACTCGTGCAGCCTTCGTCGGCGAGTTGAGTCGCGATCCGCTCCGCAAGGCGCTTCCAGTTGAAGGCTTCGCTGCCGATGAAGTAGTGGAAAGTCTCGCCGTAAACCGTCTCGTTTTCGATTGGCCAGGCAGCGACCGTGCGAATGAAATCTGAGTGCCAGTTTGCCGGACGCTCGTTCATTACCTCCAAGAGATCGTCCAGCAGCGCTCGATGATTCGTCGCGACGGCTTCTTCGTCGCGTGTTTCCTTTTGAATCGTGACTGCCATGGTGTCAGCCGCCGGCCTTGGAGCGTTGTGCCTTCTTGTTTTTGCGCTCGATTGCGCGACGTTCACGACGCGAGAGCCGCCGGCCATCTGCGGTGTGGGTCGGAGCGTTGACGCTTGCAACGGTTCGGCCACTGATGCCTTGTTGCGGTGCGTTTGCTGCGGACATGATGCTCTGTTGCCCGGCCTGCGCAAGCGCGATGCGCTGCGCCGCGGCGAGCGCGTCGGCTTTGAGCGGCGTCGAACTCGCGTTCGAAAGTTGCGACGAGGGCTGTGGCAAGTTCGGCGCCAGGTGGAAGATGGTTCTGGCAACTTCGTTCCGGATCTCTTCGTTCATCTCAGTGAACATCTGGAAAGACATCGTCCGGTATTGCACCAGCGGGTCGCGCTGCCCGATGGCTTGCAAACCGATGCTCTGCCGCATGTTTTCCATTCGCGTTAAGTGTCCAACCCAGTACCTGTCGAGAACGCGCAAGAGTACGCTGTGCTCGATCGTTTGGAGGTTCTCGTCGCCAAATAAGAGTTCGCGTTGCGCGTAGACAGCGTCGATGTATTCGTGAAGCTCGTTCTCGATCTCTTGCTGCGATTTTCCGATGAGGTCCTCTTCGGATGTGAGCACCTCCAAGATCGGAAAGTACCGGCGTATTTCGCGTTGGAAACCTTGGACATCCCAGACCGTCGCGTCGCCTTCGAGATATGTCGTGACGGCGCGACCCAGAGCGGTCTTCGTGTACCCGTTGATCTCTACACGGAAGTCACCGCCGTCGACGATTCGATCACGCAACTTGTAAATGACATCGCGTTGGGTGTTGGCGACATCGTCGTAGTCGACAAGTTGCTTGCGGATTTCGAAGTTAATGCCTTCGACTTTTTGCTGGGCGTTCTCGACCGACTTGACAAGCACCGAGTTTTCGACCGGGACGTCCTCCTCCCACCTGAACATCTCCAGCGTGCCTTTGATGCGGTCGCCGCCGAACCTTCTGACGAGGTCGTCCTCGACAGACAAGAAGAACTGAGTTTCGCCTGGGTCGCCTTGCCGCGCGCATCGGCCACGGAGCTGGTTGTCGATTCGCCGCGATTCATGACGTTCAGTGCCGAGTACGTAAAGGCCGCCTTTATCGACAACGCCGTCGTGCTGCTGTTGCCATGTTGCGATTGGGTCTGCCTGTTCGTATCCGTTTTCGGACTGACGGCCGTTGCGCTTGCCGTTCCGCCGAGTTGAAGCGCCCGAGTTCACACTTTCGGGGTTGCCACCCAGGATGATGTCGGTACCTCGGCCAGCCATGTTTGTCGCAACTGTCACGCCACCTGGGATACCGGCTTCGGCGATCACGTGAGATTCCGATTCGTGCTCCTTGGCGTTGAGAACGCGGTGGGCGATGCCACGCCGTTTAAGCAAGTCGGCGATTCTCTGCGATTTTTCGATCGTCGTAGTTCCGATTAGTACGGGCCTACCCGCTTTGCTGATCTCTTCGATCTTGGCAGCTGCCGCTTTCCATTTGGCGTCTTCCGTCATGTAGATCAGATCTTGGCGGTCGATCCGTTTGTCTACCCGGTTAGTAGGAATCTCTAAGACGTCGAGGCCGTAGATTTTCGAGAGTTCCTCCGCCTCGGTGGCGGCGGTTCCGGTCATGCCGCTCAACTTTTCATACATCCGAAAGTAGTTTTGGAGGGTGATGGTGGCATAGGTCGCCGATTCGGCGCGGACGCGGACACGTTCCTTTGCCTCCAGCGCTTGGTGCAACCCATCGGAGAATCTTCGGCCTTCCATCAATCTGCCGGTGAACTCGTCCACAAGGATGATCTCGCCGTTTCTCACAACGTATTCGCGATCTTTGAGATAGGTATGCTCGGCGCGGATGGCGTTCTCGACAAGGTGTGGCAACTCGTTGTCTTCGCCGGATTCGCTATAGAGTGTCTCAACACCCAGCATCCGCTCGGCTTTTTCGCTACCCACCTCAGTCAATGACACGTTTCGACGTTTCAAATCGACCTCGAAGTCGATTTCGGGTTTCAATCGGGCAGCGACTGAGGCGAACCGGGTGTAGTTGCGATCGGTTTCGATTCCCGGTCCGCTGATCAGTAGCGGCGTTCGAGCTTCGTCAATCAGGATGTTGTCGACCTCGTCAACGATGGCGTAGCTAAGACCGGTTTGTACGCGGTCTTCCGGCCGACCTACCATGTGGTCTCTTAGGTAATCGAAGCCGAGTTCATTGTTCGTCGCGTACACGATGTCGCACGCGTAGGCTTCGACTTTGGTGGAAGGTCGCAGGTGAGTTCCCGCCACGGTCGCAAATTTGGCCGACGCGTCTTCGCGGCCCGCGTTCTCGCCGTCCTCGCGGTAGTTCTCATCGAAAACAAAGGAATTGTTGTTCTGCTGGAGGCACCCGACTGACAACCCCATGAACTGATAAACCGGCCCCATCCACTCCGCGTCGCGCTTCGCCAAGTAGTCGTTCACAGTAACGATGTGCACGGGATTGCCTTCGATCGCATTAAGATAGGCCGCGAGCGTGGCGACGAGCGTTTTGCCTTCACCCGTCCGCATCTCGGCGATCTTGCCCTGGTGGAGAACGATGCCTCCGAACATCTGGACATCGAAATGCCTCATGCTCAGCACTCGAGTCGAGGCTTCGCGCACGGCAGCGAACGCTTCTGGAAGAATGTCGTCAGGCGATTCGCCGCGATTGAGACGCGCCTTGAACTCATACGTGAGCGCGGCCACGTCGTCGTCGGTTAGACCGCGCATTGAGTCTGCGTGCGCGTTGATTTCGTCGACGATCGGTTGCAGCTGTTGGAGCTGCTTTTCGTTCGGATCGCCTACTAATTTGGCTAGTAGTTTTCCGATCATTGCTCGGCTCTATTGATTGTTGTGGTGCGCGAGTTCATGCACTCGCGCCGGCATGCGTTAATCGGGGAAGAGCGCCCCGACGGACCTGCCCTTGTGAATGCGTGTTATCGCCTCACCAATGAGAGGCGCGATCGACAACACTCTGATTTTCTCGTGATGTTTTTCCGGTGGCAAAGGAACTGTGTCCGTTATCACGATCTCCGATATTTCGGGCATCGCTGCGAGCCGCCTTGCTGCATCGCCTGGGAACACGCCGTGAGCTGCGGCCACGAATACGTCGCACGCACCGTTTTGACGTAGACCTTGTGCGGCGGCGGCCATTGTTCCGCCCGTCGCGATTTCATCATCAATCAGGATCGCGTTACGACCGGCTACTTGGCCGATGACATTGTGCGTCTCAACGCTGTCGTTGTTCCCCGTTCGACGTTTCTCGACGATCGCCAGCGGCGCGTCCAAGAAATGGGCAAAGTCGCGAGCGCGTTTAGAACTTCCGATATCAGGAGATACGACAACTGGCGCTTCCAGTTCTTTCTCGACGAAATATCTCGAGAGCATCGGCATCGCGGTCAACTCATCCACTGGTACTTTAAAGAAACCTTGTACCTGTCCGGCGTGTAGATCGACAGTCAGGAACCGATTCGCTCCAGCGGTTTGGAGCAAGTCGGCGATCAGACGTCCTGTAATCGGAACGCGGGGTTGATCCTTCTTGTCAGTGCGGGCATAACTGTAGTAAGGAACGACAGCAGTTATCCTCCCCGCTGATGCCCGAAGAGCGGCGTCGATCATTATCAGCATTTGCATGATGTGATCGTTCACCGGCTCGGCAGTCGGCTGAACGATGTAGACGTCACGGGCGCGGATGTTCTCCAAGATCCGAACGAAGGTATTGTCGTTGGAAAATTTGAAGACTTCGGCCTTACCGATGTCGATACCCATGTAGTCGCAGATCTTCCGGGACAAGCCTTCATGGGCCGTCCCGGACAACACAACAGGGCCACCGTTTATTGGATACATTGCGAGAGAAACTAGGTTGCGCTACGCGGCAGAGGATGCGCCGAATCTCGATTCTAGCACCCCCCTCGAAACACTCCCAATCTACTTGCTTAGCTTGGCGTACGCATCCGCATTGAACCCGACAATCGGAGGCGCGTCAGTGGCGATAACTATGGGTCGCCGGATTAGTCTCGGTTCGCTCAACATGGCTTCTAATAACTCGCCTTCGGTGATCGTGCCGCGCCTCTCGCGATACGGTTTTGCACTGGGACTCCGCCAGGAAAACAGGTTTTCGATACCAACCGAGGCTACGATGCCTCGCAATTCTTCGAGACTCAACGCCTTGTCGAAGAAATCGCGTTCGTCCAAAGAAATCTCGAGGTCGTCCAAGACTTTCTTTGCGTTCCGGCAAGTCGAGCATTTACGCCATGTGTAAAACCGTCGATCTTCAGTCATTTTTGGTTGCCTTGGCTACATCGAACTCCGATCGAAGGTGGTACCCGTCGTTGGTTATCGATGTTGGGAAAAACTAGTGTAGATTGGTTGAGGTCATGAAATATTCTATGCTCATCTCCTGCATTGTCCCGACGGTGGCCCCGTGACCTCAGCCAGATCCGCAATCGATACGGCAGCCGCGCTGAGCCGTAATGCCAATCCCGTAGCCCGCTTCAAACGCGGTTCGCAGAGCCTGTTCAACATCAGCGTTTACTCCTTCGGGATGTCGGGAGTTTGGGTCGGATTCGGAAGCATTCTGCTTCAGTACAAAGTCACTGAAATCGCCGCGAACGATCCGGTCGAGATGCTGGGTTGGACGCTCGACAAGACAAGCCTAGCTGCGCTGATTTCACTCATCGGTTTGACAATCGCCGCCATGATCCAACCGGCCACAGGGCTGATCAGCGATCGTAAGGTCGGTATCGTCGCTCTGAAACGCTACCCCTTCATAATCTTTGGGCTTTTCGGCTTGGCGGTCTCAACGTTGATGTTCGGATTCGTCAACAGTTTTGCGGCCCTTCTCGTCGTAACCATTGCCATGCAGATATTTGGCAACACGGCACAAGGGCCCGCCAATGCGCTGATCATCGACCATGTCGGCGACCATGAAAGAGGACGCGCATCCGGGTTCCTAAATCTCATGCGATTGGCGGGGTCCGGCGTTGTCGCGATGATCGTGGTTTTCCTAATGTCTAACTACCACGTCGACGACGCTCCTCAGTGGATGTGGTACTCGGTGATCGTCATGGTCGCGGCGTTGCTCGGCACGACTTTTTACACGCTGATGGCATTGCGAGTCCCCACGAAGGATCGAAGCTCGATCGATGACCCGACTCCTATAGACAACGGAGATCCGGTAGCAGTCGAATTCGCTCCTGAAAACGATGACCGCAAACGTTACTACATGGTGCTCGTGGCGATGGGATTCGTTATCGCGGCTCTGTCGGCTACCCAGACAAACGCCGTCTTCTTTGTGCAAGATGTCATTGGATTAGAAAACCCTGCCGACGGCGGCAACTACATCCTCGCGGCGCTGGTCGGATCGGCTGCGATAGTCGTCTACCCGGCTGGCAAACTCTCAGACCACATCGGTCGTGGCATGCTGCTCCTTATTTCCGGAATCCTCGGCGCCGGCGGCGTGTTGTCGGTGTTGCTTCTCAACGCACATTCGCTGATCGAGGTGATTCCAGGAGTCATGGCGATCGGATTCTCGGTGGGCATCTACCTGTCCGTCGGATGGGCCGTTGCTAACGACCTGGTCAGGCGTTCGAGAGCGGCTCGTGACTTGAGCCTGACAAGCATCTCAGGTCTTGTAGGTGCGATCGTTGGTCGCTCCAGCGGATTCTTCATCGGTGGCCTTAATGAACGCGGCTTAGAAATGGGAGTAGAATTCCTCGGCTATTCCGTGGTACTAGGTTCGACAAGCCTCGCGTTTATTCTCTCGGGTGTCACATTCTGGTTGGTCGTGCGAAACGAGTGATGATGACGCGAAACGCGTTTCCTGTACCATTTGAGATCATGACCACCCAAGTCCAAGACAAGCCGTCAGCTCAAACCGGCAGATCAGTGGTCGTCGCGAGCCCGCGCGGGTTCTGTGCCGGTGTCGATCTGGCGATCGGCATCGTTGAACTCGCGATAAAGCGATACGGCCCGCCGGTTTACGTCAAACATCAAATCGTTCACAATCCACAAGTAGTGGCTGATGTCGAGGGTATCGGCGCCGTAACAGTCGAACAAGTCGATGAGGTGCCGGAAGGCGCCATCGTCGTATTTTCGGCACATGGATCCCCACCTTCCGACTACGAAATCGCCAAACAGCGTAACTTGACGGTCTTGGACGCTACCTGCCCGCTAGTGACCAAGGTCCATCACGAAGCGAAGAAATACACCAGCGAGGGCAAACGCGTCATTTTGGTCGGCCATCGCGGCCACCAAGAAGTCATCGGCACAACCGGTCAAGCCGACATGGAGCTGTATGACGAACGTGAGGACAACGATCTTCCAGAATGGGAAGACAACACCGGCGTCGTAGTCCTGACGCAGACAACTCTTTCAGTCGCTGATACCGCGCAGGCTGTGGACAAGATTCAGTCGAAGTTCAATAACACCCTGATCCGTAACGACATCTGCTACGCGACCACCAACCGCCAAGCTGCCGCAACGGATTTGGCCCAAGAATGCGACATCGTCCTAGTGATCGGCGCCGAGAACAGTTCGAACTGTAACCGCCTGCGCGAGGTCGTAATCAAGAAGGGCGTAGAAGCGTACCTCATCAACGGCCCCGACGAACTGAATCCGGAATGGTTGGTGGGTAAGAAACGCGTCGGAGTGACTTCAGGCGCTTCGACCCCCGAAAAGATGGTCCGCGCCGTCATCGACGCGATCGAACATGAAGAGTTGGTCAACATAGGCTCCGGCGAGGAAGGCATCAGCTTCAAATTGCCCGCGAAGTTGCGAGAAACCGCCAAGGAGGCAGGTTACACATACGACGGTTCGATGTTGGAGTGACCGCGAGCGCGCCGCGGTTAGCCATTCTTTTGGTGTCTGGGGTGCTCGGTTCGTTATTGATCGCGGCGTGCGCGACCAACGCGCCATCCACTCCGCTGGCAACGACGACGCAGTTATCGCCCTCCACCGGTACTGATGTCGTGTCCACCGCTGGACTAGTCACCGTCGACACGCCAACCGCGGAATCAATCATCCCAACGGCTAGTCCGACCTCCTCTACTTCACCGCAACCAACATCACCCACGTCTACTTCTATTGCTACACCACAGCCAACTGCCACTCCAGAGCGCGCGGACGTTGTCTCACCATCGGCAACACCTATAGTCGCGCATTCTCCCGCCGAAAACGTCGATGCGGCTTCTTCGCCGATTCGCGATCGTTCCAATACGCCCGCACCATCTGCTACGCCAACAAAGACTCCCGTCCCACATCCGACAGCACCCAGTACGTCCGATCCGACCGCTACGCCGACCAACGTGCCTACATCAACCGCAACTCCCACCCCAACACCTACACTCAAACCCACATTTACTCCAACGCCATCCGCGACCAAAACGCCCTCGCCTACTCCCAATCCTTTGGAATCGATCGAGTTCGTCGACAACGAGGATTGCCAAGGAAACATCAGTTACGATCTATTGGCCACCGAAAACCTGACGCTGTCATTGGGCGATGCATCCTTCGATGTAATCGCCGAGGTCGCCGATGACGGGGGCGAACGCCAGCAAGGGTTGATGTGTCGGAAAACCGTGCCGGTCGGCACCGGAATGCTGTTCGTTTTCCAGCGAGCGTCCCCCCACCGTTTCTGGATGTTCAATACCTACGTACCATTAGACATCGTTTACGTAAACGAGTCGCGCCGCGTCGTCAAGGCGCTACGGATGGAGCCTTGCCCGCGACCGGCAGAGTACGAGGACAACGCGTGGAGGAGCCATTGCTCTGGCGCCGCGAGCGGCTACGGGTCCGGTGCTGACGCTCTGTACGCTTTGGAATTACCCGCCGGTTGGTTGGAAAGCATCGGTCTGGCACTCGACAACCTAGAAAACCTTGAGGTGAGTTGGTGAACGGTCACTCAGTGAATGGTCTCCCTGGACGAGAACCGACAAAACGCGCTCTGCTCGTCGTTACCGACGGTCTTGGCTACGATCCAGCAACCGTTAGGGACTTAGCTCGACGAGTCATTGGGGAGTTAGGGCCGCACACGCGTCGTTCGCTCTTGGATTTCGCACTCGAAGTGTCGCCCGGCAGCTATGAACTGCTCGATATCGCGCGTCTATCAGTGATGCCGATCGTTGCTGAAGGGTTGAGCCCGTCACTCGATTGGCGAAAAGCATCAGAAACGGTGCTCAAAGTCCGTGCCGTTAAGCGGCAAATGGACCGGGAAGGGATGATGGAGGAGGTCGAGGGTATTAGGCGGCGCCTGGCGATGGAACGACGTTATATCCCTTGGATAGCCGAAGAACCCGAGTGGTCCGCGATCGTCGACGAAAACTTGACGGTCCCGACCGAGACGTCCGGCGTTTGGGTCGGCTACGAAGACGTCGATCCACCGGTGCAAGGCAACTCCGAAACCGGGCACCAGCAGATCGGAAATCTTGCTCTTGCGCCGCAGATTCCACTTCAGATCACGCGGTCAATCGAAGATGGCAGCTTTTTCGAGAACTCGAAACTCAAGTCGGCAATCGAAGATGCGTTGGCCGAAGGCAAGAATGTCAATTTCTGCTTTTTGCTGTCTGGGATCCGTGGGTCCGATGGCCGGGTCCATTCTGCATGGAATCATCTCGAAGCGTTTTGCGAGCTGGTGTTCGAGCGGATTGGTGTGCCGCCAAGCAGAGTACGGATGCAGGCGATATTGGATGGTCGGGACGCACCGGCACGTGGATCTTTGGAACTTGAAGGCGTCGAAGGCGGATATCTTGGTGAGTTGGAGCGTTTGTTGGTGCGATACAACGCGGTGGAATCGCTGGCGTGGGTGATCGGGCGTGGGTTGGCGATGGACCGGGATTATCGAGAAGAGAATGCCAGGTGCGATTACGCGTTGCTAACGGAAGGCGCGGGCCAGCATGTCTGGGGTTTCGAGGAAGTACGCCAGGTTGTCGCTGCCTACCACGATGACGGTAAGACCGACGCGGATGTGGAGGCGATTGCGCTGGTGCAAGAACGCGGCGGAGTGGCGTCCATACAGCCGGGCGACGCGTTCATCAATTTGAACTTCAGGTCTGATCGGCAGCGATCCAAGACCGCGTCGTTGTGCGGAGCTCGACCATATCTGGTGCGGGAAGCGTTGGCGCGTGGACGCACGTGGCAACTCGATTGGATGCGGGACGACTTAGCGCTACGCATGTGCACGCTCGCGGAGTATGATGCGGAGTTCGAGCGGGATTATGGTGTCGATGTCGCATTCTCGATCACCCCGCATCAGCTCAATTTGCTGAGCAATTGGCAATCGTTTATGCCCGAAGACAGTCTCTACCTCCTGGTCGCCGAAAGCGTCAAGGCGTCGCATATGGGCTATTTCGTCCGCGGGCGACGCGAGGCCTATCAGGGGTCGTACGCAGAAGACCGCCAAATCGTCCCATCAGACGGTACTGCGGAAGGCGTAATGTCCGACTCCGATTTTTACCTCAACCCCGGAATGCAGACCGATGCGATCGCCGAACGAGTGGTGCACGCCATGCTGGAAAGCAGACATCGATTAATCATGTGCAACTTGGCGGCGCCGGACATGGTGGGACATCTCCTTCCAACCAGATTCGACGCTGCGGTCCAAGCGTATCGTCAAACCGCCGAAGCTCTCACGCGATTGAGCAAAGCCGCGACAAGATTCGGATATTCGATGGTCGTGACTTCGGATCACGGCAACATCGAAAACGACGCGCCGACGCATACCGTCAACCCGGTGTTGACAACAGTGATCCCAGCCGAAGGTCAAGCGAATCCGCGGGAAGAATCAGACCTATTCACCGCGACACTGTTCGACATCGCACACACATTGGCGACACTCGTCGGCGCGAACCAGAGTCGTATCGCCGACATCATCGAGCTGCACCGCGGCGACCTCAAGGACGAGTTCATCGGCAAATCGATAGTTTGCTAGCTCGGTAGTTTTACCAAGCGGTTTCGCCGCCGTCAATGACGAGTTCGGTACCGGTAACCCACGACGACTCGTCGGAGGCGAGGTAGAGGCAACCGTAGGCGATGTCGTCCGGCAAGCCCAACCTGCCCATCGGAGTCATTCCCTCGCGATAGTCGCGAATCTCCTTGACGGAGTGGATGTCGGTGGTCATCGGCGTGTCCGTGAATCCGGGGCAGACGGCGTTGACGCGGATGTTTTCGGGGCCGTACTGCACGGCGGCGGCTTTTGAGAAGATGCGGGCGGCGCCTTTGGATGCGTGGTACGGGGCGCCTGCTCTGGAACCGACGATGCCGAATATTGAGGACACATTGATGACGGAACCTCCACCGACCTTCTTCATGGATCTGATTCCGGCTCGGGTGCCGAGCATGATGGCGGTGGAGTTGACGGCGAAGACATCGTTCCAGTCGTCGACGACAACGTCTTCGACCACCGTTCTGCCTTTCGGTCCAGACATTCCAGCGTTGTTGACGACGATGTCTAGGCGTCCCCATTTCGACTCGGCGAGTTCGACGGCCTCATCCCACACAGCCTCTTGGGTGACGTCGTGATTGAAGAACACAGCGTCAGGAGTAAGTTCAGCTCCAAGTGCAACGCCTTTGACTTCGTCGATGTCGCTGATGATGACTTTTGCGCCTTCACGGACGAAGATGCGTGAGCATGCCTCGCCGATGCCGGACGCACCGCCGGTTACGATGGCTACTTTGCCTTCTAGTCTTCCGTTGCTCATTTCAAAATCCTCTTTGGGCAGGTGCTGGACCGTCTGAATCTACAGATAGGTTCTTCATGGTGTCAGGGTTGGGTTCCAAGCCGAGGCCCGGCCGATCTTCGAACGGTTTCCACTGGCCGTCGACGGGCCATGGGACTTCGGTGAAGAGGACGGGCCAGGATTTCATCTCGCCGCCAAGAACCTCAACAACTTTGAGATTGGGCGTCGCCATCGTGCAGTGGAGATGGAGCAGCGAATACGCGTGAGGAGCGATCGGCAGGTTGTAAGCGTCGGCGAGGTGGGTCACCTTCATCCATTCGGTTACGCCCCCCACCCTACCGATGTCGGGTTGGACGATGTCGGCGCCGCCCCGGCTGATGAGCTCTTTGAACCCGTATTTCGTGTACTCGTGCTCGCCGGTTGCTACCGGTATGTTGGTGGCCGCGGAGATGGTTGCAAGTCCTTGAATGTCGTCGGCTAGAACCGGTTCTTCAAACCATCCAACGTCGTAGTCCTCGAACTTCCGCGACATCCGGATCGCCTGCTTGGCGTAGTAGCCGTTGTTGGCATCCACAAAAATCTCCACATCGTCGCCTACAGCCTTCCGCACGGCCTCTAACCGCTCCATGTCGGCCCGCTCGGCCATGCCGAAATCCTTACCGACCTTCATCTTGATCCGGGGGAAGCCCATATCCACGTACCCGGTCTGCTCGGCGACGAGTTCGTCGACGGTGTAGTTCGTCCATCCGCCGCTGCCGTAGCATGGGACGGAGTCGTGGGCTTGTCCGAGGAGTTTGTACAGAGGGATCCCGAGGGCTTTGCCCTTGAGGTCCCACAGCGCGACGTCGAGGGCTGACATGGCTTGAAAGGCGAGACCCTTGCGACCGAAGCCTCGGACGCGCCAGAACATCTCGGTCCAGATGCGTTCAGTCTCGAACGGTGTCTTGCCGATAAGGATGTCCTTGAGGTTGTCGGTGATCAGAGACCGGACAGCGGAAGGCGAGTTCAGATAGCTGAAACCCTGGGTACCTTCATCGGTGTGGATGTGGATGAAGATGGTGGTCCGGCCACTGGTGCCGGGTTTGGGAGGGGGGATCGTGGCGTCTTGGATGACAGCCGCGTCGGGGTTGTAGATCAGCGTGGTTGTTACGTCGGTGATTTTCATTGGGTGGCATCCATTTGGTTTTGGCGCGTTGTTGGTTATTGAGTACGTGCAGTACCATTTTTTAAAGAGGTGAAGGGGAAAGTGCAGCTTTGCGTTTCGGATCTAATTTAATACTGCTATTATCACAGCAGCGGCGATGCCAATGGCGGTAACGACCACAGCCCCAACCGCGACGATTGTGCCAACCATCCACTTTATCGTTCTGGTTTCCGCTTGAGCGATCTGCGTTTGCAACGCTTGAGTTTCCTCGCGAGTGGAGTAATGCTTGAGTTGAGATTGAATCTCGCGTTTGGCCGCTTCGATGGGCCAGCGATCGGGATCAATCATGGCGACGTAAAGAATTAGGAAATATCATCGTTGGTCTCAAACGGTTCACACCCGGGCGCGCAAATCGTGATCGGTCAAACTCGCGACAGCAACTCGGACATCTCTCACGAATTGCGATTAGTCCGTCTCGACGCTTTCGCCATAATCCAGCAACTCCGAACCGCTAACCCACACCTTGGCTCCGTCAACTGAACATACGTTGCCTTCAAGCACAGACACGAGCGAGGGATGTTCTTTGTGACGGAGGCGCGCCATGATCGGCGCTCCAGACTGCAGACCATGTTGGTCGTCCCAAAACTCAAGTTCGTATGACTCCGTTACGTTGGCGGTGTCCGTCCAATCGTCACCGCGTTGGGCAGGCACGATAAAGTCGCTATCGCTCACAATGCGCATTTCTCTGACAACGTTGCCAAATTTCACATCGATTCTGCGAGTGAGCCGATCTACCAAATAACTCTTCGCGTCAGCAAATGTCTCGGCTACATCGGTGACCCTCGCCAGTCCTGTTTCCGCCGGTTCGATTCCCCACCCGCCATCTGCATACCTCTCTACGAAACCGAGAAGCGATCCCCCGGGGGTTACCACCATTCCTCGAGTTTCTTTGTCGTTAAACCATTCCACATTCGGATAGAAGCCAGCGATCGGTTTCTGAGAATTTTTCGGCAGATATTCCAACCTATTTATGAAATACCGCGTAGCCGGGTCTTCGGATTGCCTTAGTCTTTCGTATGCCTTCTTGAGTACTCGGCCCGTATATTCATCCTCGCCGACGCGGAATTTCCGGCGTACTACGTCTTTGAGGACGAATCGATATGGTGCTTTCTGCGCTTGGAACCAACTCAGATAATTCCGAACTTGGGCTTGTTTTTTTGTGTCAGTGTCGGTGTACCACATATGGCCCGTGTCCGACATTGCGTGGAAGATTGCTTGATCCACACGTTGTGACACGGTTCGTCGCATTTCTGGTCCGACCAGCAAAGCGATAGCTTGGAGCAGTTCTCGATGTACGGGCAAAGAAATCGGTGGAATGTCTTGTCCTGTCTCGCTCAGGTTGTCCAACGTCCAGTAGCGATAGAGCTCAAACGCCTTTTGTCCTCCGACCCTTGCCAGATAATCTTCCAGGCTTCGAAATTGGTTGAAGCCATCGGCATTGACGTTGTACCCGTAAAATTCAACAGCATCGCGAAAGGCTACCGTCAAGAACGTTCCAGTATCCCTGTCAACCGCCTCTAAACGTCGAAAGAGTTTTAGCAGGGCGTGCGTTTCCTCGAACTCGCCGCCAGCATGAACGATGAGCGTTTTCAAACCCTGCTCAATCGCGAGATGCGCGTTATGCGCACGGTTCGTCAACTGAACTGAATTAGCGAACGATATCAGATCGTTACGCATCGGAGACGCGTCAATCATTTCCATCACGTCTTCGATGGACCGTTCAACCTTGTAACGTTCAATTCGACTGATCATCGGATTTCGACCTCTGAGCTAGATTTTACTCGGCGCGTTGTGAAACGGCCAACTGATCCCGTACGAGGGGGAGTCCGGAGCTACACCCTCCGATACCGCCAAACCGCCACCGGCCCTACCACAAAGGTAAAAACCAGCGTCCACAGAGCAGTGGGCCAAGCGTTATCTACGATCACCCCACCTTGCGACAACGCCCGTCCAAGATCAACAGCGAATGTGACCGGGTTGACGCTGGTGAATGGTTGTAGCCAGCCGGGCATGGTTTCGACCGGCACGAAGGCGGAGCTGAGGAAGGTGAAGGGGAAAACGACAAAGAACATCAGTGACCCGGCGCCTTCGGCGTTGCGCACGGATGCTCCGATGAGCGCCGCGACCCAGGAGAAGCCGAAAGCGAACCCAGCGACCATGAATGGCACCGCGAAGCCGGGCCAGAAGCCGCCGTGGAAGCGCATTCCGATGACGTATCCAACGGCCAGCATCAGGCAGGCGACGAACAGGCTGACCAGCGTTTCAGCAGCGACGCGTCCACCGAGGACGGCGGAACGAGCCATCGGCAGGGATCGGTAGCGGTCGACCATTCCTTTCTGGAGGTCTTCGGCTAGCCCGACGCCGGTCTGGGTGGCGCTGAAGAGGGTTGTCTGGACGAGTATGCCGGGCATGAGGAAGTCGATGTAGTTGAGGTCGCCCGTGGGGATGGCGCCGCCAAAGACATAGTTAAAGAGAAATATAAACATGATCGGCGAGAGCGTGGAGAAGATGAAGAGTTCGGGCGAACGCCGGTAGCGAATCAGGTTTCGCCACGTCATAACCGCTGTGTCCGAAATGATCCAACGCGATTCTACGGCGACAGCCGATGCGAGTTCGGCTAAGGCCGAGCGGTCTTGGATATGTGAGGCCTGGTTCATCGGTTTGGAACGGTTACGAGATCCGCCTGTAGCGCCAGGTGGCTAGTGATCCGATACCTAAGATCATCACGGCGACCCAGAAGGCGGTGATCCATGCGTACGATGCGAGCGGTCCGCCCTGCGCCAAGTTTCGGCATAGATTGACGACGTGAGTAATGGGGTTGACCTCGGCAAAGGCTTGCAGCCAGCCGGGCATGGTTTCGACGGGGACGAATGTGGAGCTCAGAAAGGTGAGCGGGATGGTTATGAAGAATGTCGACGAGCTGGCGGTTTCCGCATTCCTCACCGAGACTCCGACGAGTGCTGATACCCACGCGAACGCGAAACAGAACGCGGCGACGACGAGCGGTAGGATCAGTGCTGGCACGAGACCGCCGTGGAATCGCATGCCAAAGAGCAGAGCGATCCCGAGCGTCCAATAGACGCTGGCAAAGCTGACCAAGGTTGTTGCGCAGACGCGTCCGCCTAGTACCGCTGATCGAGCCATCGGCAAAGATCGATATCTATCGACGAAGCCCTTTTGCAGATCTTGGGCGATGCCGATACCCGTGTTCATGACCGTGAAGAGGTTGTTTTGGATCAGGATGCCGGGCACCAGATAGTCGATGTAATTGAAATCTCTGCCTGCGCCAATTGCACCGCCGAAGACGTAGTTGAAGAGCAGCAAAAACATGACCGGACCCGCGACCGTCGATGCCAGCGTCTCTGGATTACGGCGGTAGTGCATCAGATTCCGCCACGTCATCATCGCGGTATCTGTGGTTAGCCACCGGAATTCATAAAGAACCGATCCGATCGCCTCCCTCATAGGAGTAGTCGGAGGCGCAGGTTGATCTCGCCACTCGTCGACCGTTGGTTGCAGGTTCAATTGCTGTCCTGCTCCGATTCGCTGACCGCTTCCTCGGCGGTTCGGCCTGTAAGGGCCAGAAATACGTCGTCAAGTGTCGGTTGCCGAAGCGCCATGTTTGTTACTGCCACATCTTCGGCATCGAGCGACCGGACAACTTGCACCATGATCGATGCACCATCGTTGACCATGATCGAGGCGATGTGCCCCTCCTCATCGATATCGCATTCGTCATTCTCGGCGTAGTTTTTCAGCACCTCAGCCGCCCGACGGGTGTCCTCAACATCACGTACGGTGATCTCGATGAATTCTGATCCGGCTTGGTGCTTAAGATCATCGGCGGTGCCCTGTGCGATCAGTTTTCCCTGGTCGATGACAGTGATCTCGTCGGCGAGTTGGTCGGCCTCTTCTAGGTATTGGGTCGTTAGTAGGACGGTGGTGCCTTCGCTGACGAGGCTTCGGATGACGTCCCACATTCCAAGCCGACTGCGGGGATCTAGACCGGTCGTCGGTTCGTCGAGGAAGATCATCGGCGGATTGGCGACCAAGCTTGCCGCGAGGTCGAGGCGGCGACGCATGCCGCCGGAATATCCTTTGACCGAACGATCAGCGGCATCAACCAGATCAAACTGCTCGAGGAGCTCTTGGGCTCGCTGTTGAACTTGGCGTTTCGGCATGTGATACAAACGACCGGCCATATGAATGTTCTCGCGTCCGGTGAGCAAGTCATCCACCGCTGCGCTCTGGCCCGCGAGACCGATGAAGGAGCGTAGATGCCGGGCGTGACGGACGACATCGTATCCGAAGACGGTTGCGGTGCCCGACGACGGTCGCAGCAAAGTCGTCAGTATGCGCACTAACGTCGTTTTACCCGCGCCGTTAGGGCCGAGCAAACCCATGACTGAACCGCGCCGGACTTGCAAATCGACATTCTCAAGCGCGACGACTTTGCCATACGACTTCGAGATCTGCCGTACTTCGATTGCGTTATCCATAATTCGCCTTTGTAAACGTCAAATTGGTGTCTCTAAACGAAGTTTGAAGCCCAACTTACCAGTCTAACCCCTTCGCATCCATCCGCAAAACCGCATTGGCAAACCGCTTTTTCGTCGTCACTTTTACGGATAATTGGCGTATGCACATACCATTGACGTGATCCTCTCCTCTGGGGATCACGGGTGACCACGTTTTGTCGACAATTCAACAGCGCCTAACGGCGGTCCGCGCCCGCACGACTGGACGTGTCTACCGCGGATGGTGGGTTTCGTTGGCCGGCGCTTTCAACATGGTGCTGAGTTCAGGGCCGACTTATCAGGCTTCGAGCGTTCTGTTCAAGGCGATTGAGGATGAGTTCGGTTGGTCGCGGGCGCTGATCTCAGGGGTGGCGTCTTTCGGGCGATTCGGCGGAGCGATGCTCGGGCCGGTTGAGGGATACCTGACTGACCGATTCGGCTCTGGCAAGATGGTCTTGGTCGGATTCACCATGGGTGGCATCGGTCTGATCTTGTTCTCCTTCATCCAAGGAGCGCTACAATACTACTTCGCGTTTTTCCTTCTTTCGTTGGGGTTCAGCGTCGGTGGATTCGTGCCATCGATCACGGCGGTGAACGCTTGGATGGTCAAGAATCGAGCGACTGCGATGTCGTTTGTGATTGGCGGAAGCAGCATTGCGGGGCTGTTGGTGCCGCCGATGGTTTGGAGTATCAACGCACACGGTTGGCGTCCAACGGTGTTAGTCATCGGCATAATCGCGATTGTGTTGGGGCCGTTGGTTGCGAAGCTTCTCGGCAAACGGCCTACCCCGGAGCAGATCGAAGAGCAGACGCGGCAATTGTCCGAGCCCGGACGTCGCTCACGCCGTACGAGGCTTTACGACTTCACACCCAAGGAGGCGTTGCGCACGCGGGCGTTTTGGTCGATCTCGATCACGCACATGCTGGTGAACCTCTCGACGGGGGCGATATCCGGGCACCTGTTCCTGCACCTTACAGATGCCAACGGCGTCAACCTGGACGACGCAACGGCGTCGGGGGTGGTGCCGATACTCGTTGTGACCACGTTTGTGTTCCAACTTGGAGGGGGCATCATGGGTGATAGGGTCAGCAAACGGATTTTGTTGCCGTTCCTTCTGTTGATTCAAGGTGCGGCGCTAGTCATCTTGGCGATTGCCGACACGTTCATTTTGGCCGCGGTGTTCGCCGTTGTGTGGGGGGTTGGATTCGGAGCGCGCTCTCCCCTGCTACATGCGATGCGCGGCGAATATTTCGGAAGGCGACACTTCGGGACGATACTAGGCCTGTCGAGCTTCCCAATGTCCATAGGGATTACGCTGGCACCATTCCTCATGGGCGTCGTCCACGACATCCAGCACACATACGAGTGGAGCCTTTACGCCCTCGCAGGCACGTGCGTGATCGCGAGCGTGACCATCCCCTTCGCGACGCGACCGATACCTCCGGGGATGCGCCGTCGATTGCAAGCGCGGGCGGAACGGCGGGCGGCTAGGCTGCGCGGCTGATTCCGACCCGGATCTTTCGTAAACGTCGCTTTGTCGATGCGCCCACAACGATTCGCCGCATTTAGTTCTTTTTCACCTCGACGCGTCTACTTCGGTTGGTGGGTGTCGGTCGCCGGAGCGTTCAACATGGTTTTCAGCGCAGGGCCCACGTTCCAAGCAGCGAGTGTCCTGTTCAAGGCGATCGAAGACGAGTTCGGGTGGTCGCGCACATTAATTTCGGGTGTGGCCACGTTTGGTCGCTTAGGCACCACGTTGCTCGGGCCATTGGAGGGATGGTTAGTAGATACCTTCGGCTCTGGGAAGATGGTGTTGATCGGATTTACCCTCGGTGGCGCCGGGTTAATCTTCTTTTCGCAGATCAACGGACCAGTGCAATGTTACCTAGCGTTTCTATTGCTTTCGCTCGGATTCAGCTCCGGAGGTTTCGTACCGTCGCTGACCGCTACGAACGCTTGGATGATTAGACGGCGGGCATTGGGGATGTCGATTGTGGAGGCTGGAGTGAGCGTTGGCGGGCTGTTGGTTCCATTGATCGTTTGGGGGATCAGCCAATACGGATGGCGGACGACGGTAATGGTGATGGGAATCGTTGCGATTCTCGTAGGGCCGCTCATCGCTTGGGTCGTTGGCAAGCGACCTACGCCGGAGCAATTGGCATCCCAGGTTCTGCCTCAAAACGATGGAAGGCGTCGGCGGTTAACGAATCTGAGCATGATTTCACGGTTAAGGAAGCGTTGAGGACTCGAGCTTTCTGGTCGATTTCGATCACGCACATGTTGGTGAATGTCTCGACGGGTGCGATTTCGGCGCACCTGTTTCTGCATTTAAGCGATGAGAACGGAGTAGGTTTGGATGCGGCGGCGGCGGCGACGGTGGTGCCGATAATGGTGTCGACTGCGTTTGTGTCGCAGTTGGTTGGAGGGATCGTCGGCGATATGTGGGACAAGCGGGCCTTGGTACCGTTCCTGGCGTTGATGCAAGGAGCGGCGCTGATAGTCCTCGCGCTTGCGGAATCATTTTCAATGGCCGCCGTTTTCGCCGTTGTTTGGGGTATAGGCTTCGGCGCACGCACGCCGATGTTGTTGGCTATGCGTGGGGAATACTTCGGGCGTCGACACTTTGGAACGATCTTGGCGTTGTCAAGTTTTCCGATGTCCATCGGGATGATGTTGTCACCAGTGATCGTCGGATGGTCGCACGACGTTTTTAAGACTTACGACTGGTCGTTCTACATCCTGGCGGGTCTATGCGCGCTCGCGAGCGTCACCGTATTGTTTGCGACACGGCCGATGGCACCGGCGGTCAGGCAGCGGATTGAGGGGAAGTTGAACCCTTGATCAGCGTTAAATCCGAAACCAAGAATTGATCGTTTGGCAACAGAGGACGCCCAAGAAGGCTAGAGGTTTAACATAGTTGGTGTCATCGAAGCGATCAACGTGACGTGAATGTAGATCGGCGTGTCAATGAAAGTAACGGTTTCAGTGCAATGGCCTGACGTGTCGGCTGAGGAACGCGAAACGCTCATGGCCGATGTCGAGAATTTTTACAAGAACGAGTTGGAACCCAAGCTTGTCGGAGAATACGCAGGTATGGTGATCGTCATCGACGCGCGATCACGTGAGTACGAGATCGCTACCGAAGACAATCCGTTCATCCATGATCGGCTATTGCGGCGTTGCCCAGACGCGGTTCCGTATACGGCTCGCATCGGACGCGAGCATCTATATTTTGTCGGCGCAATTTCTTGATCGTCGGCGCAGTAAGCAGTAACCTTCAAGGTCTTGTCGAAATCCAGGTTATCCACGCGACTGGCGAAGCCGCGCGTCGTTCATTCATGGTAGATACGGGGTTTAACGGTTGGCTTGGGTTGAGCGATGAAACGCTGGGCGAATTGGATGTGTGGCCAACCAGTGATGCGGATATCATGCTTGCCGATGGGACCCAGCGAACGGTGGAACAGTTCATGGTGACCGTCGTTTGGGAGAACAACCTAACGGTGGTGACAGCACTGAAGTCGGGGATCGACCTGATAGGGATGAGGATGGTGCAGGGCAATCGCTTGACGATGGATGTCAAGCAAGCGGGAGTGGTTGAAATTTCCCCGATTTAGAAGGAGAATGTCGTCCCGTTGCGGAAATGATGGGGTTACCGCATCCCCGCGACGTAACCGACGCCGGGATAAGACATCCGGCAACGCGAGACGGTCACCATTACGGTCTTGCCAATCGCGGATGCGCCGCGCTAACTCGACAGCCTTTTCACCATGCTGCTCGGTGTAGAAGAGGTTTGTCTCTTCATGCGGGTCGTCATTCAGGTTGTACAACTCGCAAAAATCGCCGACCGCGACGTTCAATTTCCAGCCATCGGAGGTGATGATCACGCGGTGAGGGATGTCGCGCTGGAGTTCGAGGGGTGACATGGGGAGTGTGAGGCCGTCGAGGCCGCGCCCGTGCCATGCGATTATGACGTCGTTCCCGTCCAGAGTTGATTCACCGGCAATCACGTCCGCTTTGCTCTCGCCCTGCAACATGTCCGGTATCTCAAAACCCATAAGATCGAGCAGCGTCGGCACAGTATCGATATGCGAGTAACGCCCCGCGATTCGGCTACCTTCGAGCCACGGAACGCGGACGAGCATTGGCACCCTGACGGTGTCCTCGTACATCACCATCTTGTGGAGTATGTAGTGATCTCCCAACTGGTCGCCGTGCTCGCTCGTGAACACCACGATGGTATTGTCAGCCAATCCTTGTTCTTCGAGCGTGTCGAGGATCTTGCCGATAGCCCTGTCGAGTAACGTTACGAGACCCGCGTAGCGAGCTTGGATCTGCCGGAGGTCCGCCTCCTCTTGGCCCGGCGGCGAAATGGCTTCACCCCTCAACTCTTTCGCGGCGGTCGGTGCAGCCCAATCCTCACCAGTCTTGTAAAGCGCAGCCATCAACTGCGACATCAACGATGCATCTTCGGGCGGGTCCTTCATGAAAACCGGCGACTGGGGTATCGAATCGGGATCGTAGTAGTCGTTCAGAGGCCCGGTGTAAGGAAAGTGGGGTTCGAGGAAGTTGACGTAGAGCGCAAACGGATTGTCCCGGTTCCGTTCGATGAACTTGCTCACCTCACGACCCAGGTACGACGCCTTCGTGTGCTCCTCAGGCAGATCATGCGCGAATGGCCGGCTGAAAACACGTAGTCCACCAACCTCTGCATCGGGCTCGTAGCCTTGAGAAATCAGATAGTGATGGTACGGGCTGAATTCGTCATCGATTTCAGGGTTGTTGCTCCATACGCGGTAGCCATCTTCTATCGGGTGCCACTCGTCGAATCCACGACGCTTGCCGATCTCGTCCCCGAGATGCCACTTGCCGAAATAGGCTTTGTGGTAGTCGTCCGGGATGTGATCAACGATCGTGTCGACATCGTCCGGCAACGGCACATTGTTCTTATAGGCCCCGTTAGTGTGCGGCCACGTCCCCGTCATGATCGTCGAACGCGACGGCGTGCAGATCGGCGACGAAACGTAGCAGTTCTCGATCACCGATCCGGTTTCGGCCAATCGATCCATCGCCGGAGTCTCGATCCAGTCGTTGCCGTAAGCGGCCATGGTGTCGGCGCGCTGCTGGTCGCTGAAGATGAATAGGAGGTTGGGGCGTTCGGGTCGCTTTGACATTCGGAGTTCTCCCGTTTGTCGGACGCTAGTTTTTGCTACTCCGACGGTCAGCGAATACAGACCGCAGATCGGGTGCCAAGTGGACTGGCGAATCGGCGTAGCGATAGCAGCGTGTGATGCGATTTTCAGCTGTGCGATAGAGCGGCGGATCCGAAGCGGTGCATTCGTCCATCCGAACCGGGCACCGGTCATAGAAGTTGCATCCGAGGATCGCCGCCTCTTCTTCGTCGCGCGCTTCCTGCTCCCTGCCCCACTGGGTCTCCGGGTCGGGCTGCGGAATCGACGACACCAACAGTTGCGTGTAGGGATGCGTTGGATCGTTGATAACCGACTCAACGCTGCCGGCTTCTGCAACTCGGCCTTTGTAGAGAACGATGATGTTTTCAGCGATTTGAAAAGCAGTCGTCAGGTCGTGCGTTATGTAGAGGATCGAGATGCCGAGTTCGCGGTTCATGGCGCGCAGCGTCTCTAGGATCGTGGCACGGAGAGAAGCATCGACCATCGAAACCGGTTCATCCGCGACGATGATCTTAGGCTTGAGCATCACCGCCCGGGCGACCATGACCCGTTGACGTTGACCGCCGCTCAGCTGGTGCGGGTGCCTTCCGAGTGTCTCCTCTGGGCGCAAACCTACTGTCCGCAACGCGTCCTCAACAATATCGTCGGCCTCAGACTTCGACGATGCGAGTTTGTACCTGCGAATGGGCGTCCGCAAGACGTGATCGACTTTGTAGAACGGGTTGTAAGACTCGAACGGGTCTTGGAAGATGACCTGGACTTCTCGCCTAAACTCCGCGTGCTGTGCGCGCGACATCTCGGCGACGTTTATGCCGCGATATATGACCTCTCCCGATGTCGGCGCAATCAACCCCAACACCGTCCGCGCCAATGTTGTTTTCCCGCTACCGCTCTCGCCAGCGATCGCGGTAATTGTCGGCGGAGATTCGGGGACACTAAATGAGACCGTGTCGAGCGCGTGCGTGTAGTGCTTACGGAACGTTCCGGCGACGAATATCTTACTGACGCCGTCGGCGCGCAAAAGAAGCTCAGAGCCGTTGTCAGACATCGACCTTTGCGTGGGCGCGGTGGTCACAACACCACCTCTTTACCGTCAGAATCGTCGTAAAGATGGCACGCCGCAAATCTGTTGGGGTCGAGTTCGCGAGTCACTGGTATGTCTTGCCGGCAAACGTCCATCGCCTCCGGGCATCGAGTGTGGAATACGCAACCGGGAGGCGGGCGCAATAACGACGGCGGCAAACCCGGAATGCCCTCAAGTCGCCGTTTGCTCCGCGTATCAGGAAGGCTTGATATCAGAAGCCGGGTGTAGGGATGCTTCGGATCCTTGAAGATGTTGGATACCGGACCGATCTCTATAATCTTGCCGCCGTACATGATCCCGATTCGCGATGCGAACTGCGCCATCAGCCCCATGTCGTGACCGATCATGATCGCCGCGGCGCCGATGCGTTCTTGAACGTCTCGCAAAGTCTGCACCACCTGCTTCTGCACCACAACGTCCAGCGCACTCGTTGGCTCATCGGCAACGATTACCGACGGATTCATCGATATCGCAATGGCGATCGATACCCGCTGTTTCATACCACCACTGAGTTCATGCGGAAATCGTGACGCGATATCGGGATGCAGCCCTACGCTCGACAGCAGTTCAACAACTCGGTGCGAATACTCGCCGTCACTCATCCTCACTCTGTGGTCTTTCAATCCGTCGATCACCTGGTTTTTGATGCGCATCACTGGATTCAGCGAGTTGAGCGCGCCTTGCGGGACCATGGCGATTTCGGACAATCGGCGCAACCGGACTTGCTCGTCGTTGTCATCGAGAAGATTGGAACCGTTCAGGAGGATGCTGCCGCCTTCGATTCGGGCGGGCTCCTTGTGCGCCATCATCAATGCCAGCGCGATGGTCGATTTGCCAGAACCGGACTCCCCTACCAATCCCAATCGTTCTCCCCGGTTGAGCTCGAACGAAACGCCATCAACTGCCTTCACCGGGCCGCGACGCGTGTGGTAATAGACCTTGAGGTCTTTCACCACCAACGGGGTCTGAACTGTCGTCGCAGTCGTCATACTGATGTTCGGAGACGCGGGTTTGCGATCTGATCAAGACCCGCTGTAACCATAAACAGCCCTACGACGAAAAATGCAATGACCACAATCGGCGGGCCGAACCACCACCACAAACCTTGCGGTACCGCTCCGAATCGTATGAACCAGAACGCCATCAAGCCGAGTGAGGGTTCGTTTTGAGGGCCGAGTCCGAGTGCTGATAGTCCGATCGATAGTAGGATTGCGCCCGCAACGGCGCCGACGAACGCCGCTGCAATGAATGGCGCAAGGTTGGGCATCAACTCGGCGACCACGATCTCCATGTCGCTTTGTCCGTTGAACTTGGAGACCTCGACGTAAGCGCGGTTTTTGAGCGTGAGAACTTGAGCGCGCACAACTCGAGTCGTTCCCATCCATGAGATCACTCCAATGAGGAGGCCTAACTGCTCCACTGATAACTGGTCCATATACGCGCTGATAGTGATCAACAACATAAGCCCAGGTATCGTTATCAACGCGTCGCTGAGAATCACGACTACCGTGTCCAACGCGCCGCCGAAGTAACCGGCGACGAAACCGAGGATCGTGCCGATACCGATGCCAATGATCCCTGCGATCAAACCCATCCACAGAGTGCCGAACGTGCCGAACGCCACGTATGCGAAGATGTCGCGGGCGAACTGATCGGAACCGAGCCAAAACTCTGTTGATGGCCTCAACCTCGGCAGTTCTGTGTACCCGACTTCCGCCCGTTCTGGATCAATCACAAGAGTGCCGACAACGGCGAACAGCACGACAGCCAATATAAGCAACGCGCCACCGAATAACAGTTTGTTACGCGTGATCGCGCCCGATACGCGCTCGCCGAGCGACTCCTCTTCGAAAACGGTGACGTCGTAACTGCTCGGCGGCGGCGAGACCAGGGTTGTGACTTCAGTGCTTTCCATCACGCGGTTCGGTACCTGATTCGGGGGTCGATCAACGGGTATAGCAGATCTACGACGAACAACATAAATCCGACGGCGAAAATCACATACATCAACACGCCTTGGATCAAGAAGTAGTCATTGCTGGTTATCGCGGTGTACAGCAGGTTGCCGATACCCGGGTAAGCGAACAAAACCTCGACGAGCACCGAACCTGAAACCACAAATCCGAGGTTGATCGCGAGGCCGGTAACCTGCGGCAACAAAGCGTTCCGTACGGCGTATCTCAGGAAGATTCTCCGTTCCTTCAACCCTTTGAACTCGGCGAGCTTGATGAAGTCGTCACCCATCGTGGTAACCATCATGCCCCGCATGCCGAGTCCCCAGAAACCGACGCTGGAAAGGATGATGGCCGCCGCAGGCAGAATGGCGTGCTCAACTATGTTTACGATCGACGCCAGGTCGAACATCGGAGCCACCAACGGGTCGTGTGCACCGCCTCCGGGTAACACCGGCCAAAACACAGTAAACACCCACAACATCAACAACCCCAGCAAATAGAACGGAACCGCCGTCACGATCAAAAGAATCGGAACTACGAAAGAGACCGCTATCGGAGTTCGTGTCCAACCAAGCCAAGCACCGAAGAATGATCCGATGACCGCCGCCATGATGGTCGTGACTCCCACCAATCCGATAGTCCATGGCATCGAACGGCGCACTTCTTTGGTCACGTCTGCGGGGAAATAAGCAATCGACTTGCCGAAGTCGAGTCTCGACAGAGCGACCCAGTAGTTGGCGTACTGCAACCACAGCGGATTATTGAGACCGAAACGTTCTTCGTAGCGAGCGATCATCTCCTTGACGTTAGAGATGTGAACTCCGCCCGCTTGTTGGAGCAGTTGGTTCATACGCTCTTCGATCGGGTTCGTCGGGCGAAGTCGTGGGATGGCGAAATTCAACGTGCCGGCGACGAAGATGATGAGAACGAACATGCCTGCTCGTTTGAGGACGTAATCGACGGTCATGCGACTTCAGTTCGCTCTTTATTGCGATGGTGGCCTTGCAACTCGGTTCCTCAAAGGTTGAACCTGCGTATCGACGTTGAATTCACAAAAATGTTACACGAACCATTCTTCACTTTCCAAAGCGTGCCCGAAACCTTGAATTGGTTAAGGCCAACGTCTCGATTCTTGCGAATTGACTCACCTTGAAAATTGATATAGATTAGGCGCATCCGTGCGGATTCGTCCGCGAGATTGGTCCGCGCTCGCCTTAGCGAGAATCGACGATTCTGGTTCACGCCAAACCGAGTGCAAACCCAAGTTGAAATATAGCTCTAGGAGCAAAAATAGTAATGCAAAAGATACGCAACATGCGCTCCGCGTTGTGGCTCGTGGTTGTGGGTTCGCTCGTTGCCGCAGCTTTGACCGCGGTAGCCTGTGGCGGCACCGAAACCGTCGTGCAAACGGTTGTCGTCGTGCAAACGGTTGTCGTCGAGAAAGAAGTGGCGGTCGAAGTTACCGCCACCTCCGCCCCGCGAGGACCCATCGGCCGTGAAGACACCTTCGTCATCACCGGCTTCGGCCCCGGCGCCACCGAATGGCGCGACCCCGACAACATGAACCCGTACTCCCTCGGTGGTCTAGGTCGAGTTCGCGGGATCCTCAACAAGACGATCTACGAGTTCCTTTACCTGTACAACCACAACGGCGGCAACGTAATCCCGTGGTTGGCTGAGAGCAGCGAGGTCGACGACGACTTCATGGGCGTCAGCGTCACGCTGCGCGATGGCATCGAGTGGTCGGACGGCATGCCGTTTACGACTGAAGACGTGAAGTTCACGATCGAGCTTTTGATGGCCAACCCGGACATGGTGTTCGCGGGCGACATTAAGGAGTGGGTGAAAGACGTCGAGATCATCGACGACCGCAACTTCCGCATCAACTACAACAAGCCAAACGCGCGGTTCTTCTACTTCTACTTCCAGGAGAACTCCGAAATCCACCTTCCGATACTGCCGAAGCACATCTGGGAAGGTGAAGACCCGCTCACATTCCCGAACTTCGACCTCGACTCAGGTCAGCCGGTTGGAACTGGTCCTTATGTCGCGACACGAGCAGACAGCCAAGGTCAGATCTTCGACCGCAACGACAACTGGTGGGCAGCCAAGGTCGGATTCAAAGAACTGCCGGAACCTCTTCGCGTTGCTTTCATTCCGCCGGGATCGGCTGACACGATGGTCGCTCGCATGATCCAAAACGAGTTTGACACCGGTTCGATCATGCAACCCGGGGTGTTCGTTACGGCGCATAACCGCAACAAGAACATCATCTCTTGGGACACTGACGGCCCCTCGTACGGTGCTGCCGACGCCTGCATGTACACGCTCGGCGTGAACACGCAGTACGGACCGATGTCAGACGTCAACGCCCGACGAGCCGTGCAAGCCGCGGTCGACCGCGACCAGCTCGTTGCACTCGCGTATGAGAACTCAACCGTCACTCGTGCGGTTCCGTACTCGACTTACGGCGGTTTGAAGGCTTACGAGGATGCGCAAGCCGACATCATTAACAAATACAACTGGGAAGACCAAGGTCAAGCCGAAGTCGAGTCGCACATGGCGGCAGCCGGCTACACCATGGGTGGCGGCGGTTACTGGGAAAAGGACGGCGAAGAGCTCGCCATGGACTTGCACATTCCTGGTTGGCTGAAGCCGATGGGCCCTGTGGTCGAGAAGCAGATGCAGGACGCCGGGTTTGACGTATCGTTCGTGCTCCACGACCCAGACACCGCGCCGCTCTGGGCCGAGGTACGAACTGGTCTCGCCGACATGTGGGTCCTGGTCCACTGCGGTAGCTCACGCGAGCCCCATGGCACGATGCAGCACTACCACAGCAGGTTCAACTCGCCGACGCAAGGCGAACAGAACTCATACCTCTGGGCCAACAGCCAGTACAACAACCCCGAGTTCGACGCCATCATCGACGAAATGGACAGCGTATTGCCGTCGACTGACGACCCGCAGTACATGGATCTCGCTAACCGAGCATTGGACATCTTCCTCGACGACGTGATCGAAATCACGCTGGCCGAGGAGCGCCACGTGGTGACGTTCAACAACACCTACTGGCGCGGGTTCGCGACGAACAGCAACCCGTACGTCGCGCCGTACAGCTTGTGGGCCGGCTTCCTGCTCGAGATCTTGAACGTCTCAAAAGCGCAGTAAGGTTAATGACAGCGTAGGCGCCACCAGCTGAGAGCGGCGTCTAAACATCGAGGGCGTTATCTTATTCAGATAGCGCCCTCGATTCGCGTTTAACGCCTCAACCCGAGCCGACACCATGAACGAACAAGTACTTGTCGACAACTCAGGTTCGATTGCCACCATCACATTCAATCGACCTGATCAACGGAACGCAATCTCGTATGAGATGTGGCGGACTCTAGGCCAAATCATGGAGGACCTCGAGGACGACCGTTCGACACGTTGCGTCGTGTTCCGCGGCGCGGGCGGTGAAGCGTTCTCGGCTGGGGCTGACATAAAAGACTTCGACGAGCATCGTTACGATTCGGCGTCAGCGGCACGATACGCCCAGGCGTTCGAATCAGCATTGGAACGCATCGAAAACATACGCTGCCCCACAATATCGGCGATCCAGGGCTACTGCGTGGGTGGAGGATTGGAACTCGCCGCCGCTACGGATATCCGAATCGCCACCAAAGGATCTAAATTCGGCGTCCCCGTAGCCCGCCTCGGACTGACCGCGGGTTGGGCTGAACTGCGGCGAATGATCTCAGTGGCCGGAGTTCCCGCCGTTAAATACCTAGTCCTGTCGGGGCGCATCATCGACATCGAGGATGCAAAGCGATTCGGATTGGTGACCGCCGTGGTCGAAGACGAAGAGTTCGATAACGCCGTTGAGAAACTCTCAAGTCAAATTGCCAATGGCGCGCCCTTGTCCGCTCGCGATCACAAAATCATGATCCGTCACTTGTCGGTCGAACCCGACACCGAAAAGCTGAGCGAAGACGATCTCAACTTGCAGTTCCGCGTCTTCGATTCAGCCGACTTCCGGGAAGGTGTAGCAGCTTTCAAAGAAAAGCGGCGACCACAGTTTCGGGGCGAATAGAAGCGCCCTAGATTTTGCACGCGTCGCCGTTGCAACCCTGTTTGCCGCGTCCCAGCAACCACCTGATCGGCGGGACATAAAGAGCGAGTCCGTAGAGAAAGTACACAGGCACCTGCATGCAGACCGCCCTGGTCGCGTAGATTCCCGTAAAGACTTTCGCGGATCCGTTGTCCACGACCACGATCTCTCCTCGGGTGACTTCGCCCAACGGCGACTCTTCCGTGGAAACCCTCACCCGGCTCAACCAGTCCAGATTCGATGTGCGCCGAGCCTGTGTGCGCCGAGCCTGGCGCGTACAGTCGGAGCAACCCGCGTTGTAATGAAGTGTGACACTCATGATCGACGTTCGTCAGGGAAGAAAAACCACGTTGAGAATCTCGAGCGTAATCGTCGGAATACTGATATTACAATCACATCTTTCGCCGTGATCGTGCCCGGCCCAAACGCATCTGAGAGGAACAATTCGTTGCCCAACAACGTAACCACTGTGCCCGCAGCGACATCAGAAGAAGCAGAAACACATTTCGCCCAGCGACTCGCATTTGAAACCGACTGCTGGGACGTTCACGACGCCCTGTCGCGCGGCGCTAACGATTTCGTGCTGCTCGATGTGCGGAGTCCTGCGTTGTACGAAGCGGGACACGTTCCGGACGCCATCAACTTGCCCCACGCCAGGATCGTCAAGCGAAACTTGACAGCGTGGGCGAAAGACACCCTCTTCGTCGTTTATTGCACCGGTCCTCACTGTAACGGTGCCAACAAAGCGGCTGTTCGGTTGGCGAAATTATGTAGGCCGGTTAAGGAGATGATCGGCGGAATGATTGGTTGGGCGGATCAGGGATTTTCGTTTATGGAAGGGCTTATGCCCTCGATGGCAAACGGACCTCATACCCGCGATGGTAGACGAACTGCATAACGGGAAGCCGCGGGCAGATGATTGACGCGGGAAACTTCGTCGTGGGCTTGGATTATCATGGATACATGAAAAACGATCCTACACGCCCAGTTTTGGTTGAACCTCGCGCCGGATTTCGCATCTGGATCGAATTTCATGATGGCGTAAAAGGCGAGATAGACCTGTCCGAATTGGCTGGTTACGGCATCTTCAAGGCTTGGGAAGAACGGAGATTCTTCGAATCGGTCAAAATCAACTCATACTACGAGGTGGCTTGGGGAGACGAAATCGATTTGTGCCCGGACGCGCTTTATATGCAACTTACAGGCAAGTCCGTTGAAGAGGTGATGCCCGGGTTAGTCGCAACCAAAACTAATGCCTGATATTTGTCGTTTTCGGGGGATCGTGATCCGAATGAGATTGAGAGACCACGCGCCACCACACTTCCACGCGTTTTACGGCGAATACTCGGCTTCGATCGAAATCGGCACTCATGCGTTGATGAAGGGCAGACTGCCGCCGCGCATCCGACGAATGGTCGAATCTTGGGGAGAAATGCGTGAGAACGAACTTCGCCTTGCCTGGAAACAAATCCGCAATGGCGAAACTCCCGGTGGAATAGCACCTCCGGCTTGATTTTCCATAATCACAATCCATATTCACCCAGTTTCCTCCGAAGGAATGCCGCCGCCAATGGAACCGCGGTCGGTTCATCCAACTCATCCTGCCCCTCGAAGACGACTGACATCCAGCCGTTGAATCCAACGGACTTCACGATCTTCATGATCCGGTCGTAATCTAGCCACGCTTCAGATCCCGACGCGATCCTGTAGATCTTGGCTCGGATGTGTACCGCGCGTGGCGCTGATGCCTCGATGGATCCATAGAAGTTGTGCTCAACGCCCTCAACGCCGCGTTCGCCCAGTGATGCGCCGGGTGACCCGCGGTACTGGCCGGTATCGAGGATGTGAGTGTAGTAGGGGTTGTTGACCTCGTCGAGGATCTTCAACACCTGCTCGCCGGTGGCCGGCGCGCATCCGTGATTGTGGTTGTGGAGCCCGATCTTAACGCCTTTCGTTGCTCCATACTCCGCGACCTCCTTGGTCGCCGACACGATCCGCGGCCAAACGGACTCTTCAGTCTCGCCTTCGGGGACCCAACCTCCGAACGACCTCACCATCTGAATGCCCATCGTCGCCGCCACATCGATCCACTTCTTCATGTTGTCGATCTGAGCTCGCTGTTCGTCTCCTACCATCCCGAAATTGTTTGATACTCCGATGTAACACATGTGCAGACCGTTTTTGAGACATGCCATTCGCACATCTTCAAGGTAGTCGCGGTCGGTAGAAGCGAAGTGCTGGAAATGGATGTCGATGCCGTCGAGACGGTACTCCCTTGCCTTCTCGATCATCCCAAAGAGGTCGATATCGCCTGCGTTGAACGTGTCACGATAGCAGAGTGATTGCAGGCTCAGTTTGATCATGTAGTTTGGACCTCCGTCGCATGGGAACAGTGTTGGCGCTTCACCTGCGAAAGATTACCACCGAACGCATCACGCAATGTCCGAGGCGCGATGTTTGGGTTACGAAATAATGCGGTATCATCACGTTCAATCACACGAATACCGTCTCCAACATCGAACGGAGTATCCCGTCATGGCAGTCACCCTAAACGGCAAAACAGCAACAGTAGTACCTTCCGAGGCATCCGAAACCATCAAACGGATGGCGGACGCGGCATCCTCATTCCTCGCATCACTTGGCAAAGCCGAACTCGCAAAGGCCACCTTCCCGTTTGCCGGAGATGAGAGGTACGACTGGCACTATACTCCCGTCGGTCGAAACGGCCTGCTTATCTCCGAGATGACACCGAACCAAACCAAACTAGCCTTCGAGATGATGGAGACCGGCTACAGTGCCAGCGGTTACGCTATGTCACGCCAGATCATCCGCCTAGAAACCATCCTCGGCGAGTACGAGGCGATGACCAATAGCGCCTCACAATGGCATCGTCTCGAAGAGCGCTACTGGTTCAGCGTCTTCGGCGAACCGGGAAGCGAAGACCCTTGGGGCTGGCGTGTCGGTGGGCACCACATCGGCATAGTTGCCTCAGTCGTCGGAAACGCGGAGGTATCCATACATCCGCTCTTTTTCGGCTCCAACCCGGCCGAGGTGAAACACGGCGAACACAAAGGCATGCGGACCTTGGCCGAAGAAGAGGATTGGGCACGGGCATTGGTCTCAGGAATGTCCGAATCGCAAAAGTCGATCGCCATAGTCGACCCCGTCGCACCCGCCGACATCCTCACTACAACCGTCCGCGTCGTCGACCCTGGCACCACACCGCAAGGCATCTCGATCGCCGACCTCTACGAAGGTCAGCGCGAATCGGTAATCAAACTCATCCGACATTACGTGTTCCGTGCTGCGGACGAGATGGCAATCAACTACTGGAATCAGCTCGAGCGTGAGAGTTGGGACAGCATCCACTTCGCGTGGGCCGGCCCGTTGGAACGGTTCCAGGGCCACTACTACAACATCCGCCACGACCGCTTCGTCATCGAGTACGACAACACCCAAAACGGCGCCAACCACATCCACTCCGTCCTCCGCGACTACACCCACGACTTCGGCGAGGACCTGCTAGCCGCGCACTACCAAGCGGCGCATTGATGCATTCCCTAAGGCTCTAGTCACAGGGCCGACATGCGGTATCACGAACGTCAGTCTTGTCTGGAGTCGCAAGGCGCGTCTTGACTCGCATGTCCGAAGCATTCATCCAGGTAACGATCCGCCTGCTCGCCGGGTTGGTATGCGCCGCGATCGGGGCGTTTTTCGGGGCGCTCGTAGTCGCGATGATTTTTTCCGCATCAGAATCCGGGGATGCGGTCGTTAGTGCCACGCGTTTGGCTTTCGTTGCAACGACCTCCGCGGCCGCGTCTCGCATTGGTTGGTACGGCACGGCCGAGACGTTTCGACAGTCGATTTCGGTGTTTGCTGTGTCCGTCCTGTGCGGGTTGTTGGGATCTTGGTTGGCGCTTGTAATCGCTGGCAACTTTTTCGATCACACCGATCTTTACATCCTCACTCGAGACATCTCCGGCGCCGGTTTCTTCGGCGCGGTGTTCGCCTGCAACATTCCCTCGCTGATCTTCGCCGCAAAACTCGCGGGCAGGCGCGAAATATAAGCCAGAAACGACGAAAATCGACGGTTATTGAGTGTTGGAGAAGCTCGACCTAAACGCGCCGCGTTGCGTTATGCGATAACATTCCTGCATCGTTTGCCTTTGATACTGGCGCGTCCGCTAGTGTCAAGGGCTCAAACAGTTCTGGGAGGTAACTATGTTACGAACCAAGCAATTTAAATGGGCGATGGTGCCAATCATCGCGTTGTTCGCGGCGCTTGCGTTATACGCCTGCGGTTCGACCGAAACAATAATTCAGACCGTCGAAGTGCCAGTCGATCGCGAAGTTCGAGTTGTCGAAACAGTCGTGGTCGAGCGCCAAGTCGTGCAGGAAGTTGAGAAAGAGGTACCCGTCGAAGTCGTAAAAGAGGTCGAGGTAGTTAGAGAGGTCGAAAAGGAAGTCGAGGTCCAGGTCGTAAAAGAAGTCGAGGTCGAAGTCGTAAAAGAAGTCGAAAAAATCGTTGTCGCTTCGCCGACACCCGCTCCTGAAACGTTCTACGGCCTTCCGGTTCCAATGGCCGCGCCAACCATTAGCGAGCCCCCGGCGCCGGTTACCGGATCTGACACGGTCGTCATCCGCACCGGTCTCGAACTCCGCGGCAGCGGTATCCCAGGTGATCCCACAGGTGGGATGTTCACTGGTTCCAGCGTCACGGAGAAGTTCTTCTTGACTGACGACGGTGGCAACGCTGTCAACCAGGTCATTACGGGCTGGGACCTTGTCGACGATGCTGATGCCATTGGTGGACAGGCGTTCATCTTCAACATCAAAGAGAACGTTCCGTTCCACGGCGGGTTTGGAAACCTTAGCGCCGACGACGTCGTTTGGGCCTACAACAAAGGCAACCCGGGCTACAACCCAGAATCGGCTACCGACGGCGGATCATACTGGGTCGCTCTTATCGGCAACCAACCGCTGACCAAGATCGACGACATGACGGTTCGCGTGCCGTTGGCACAATTCGATGTCCGATGGGACACACTAGGTTTCGGGCAGTCCGGCCTTGGCTTGAGCATAACAAGCAAGAAAGCCTATGACGATATGGGTGAAGACTGGGTGCGTGAAAACGTTATTGGCACCGGACCGTACATGGTCGAAGAGTATGCCTACGACGCAACTTTGCAGTTGACGGCAGTGCAAGACCATCACCGGAAGACGCCGGAAGTAGAGAACATCATCTACGAACCGATCGTTGAGGACGCGGTCGCTGAGGCTGCGCTCCGAACCGGCAGCATCGATATCGCGGCGGTAGACCTACGGAACTACCCGACCCTCACGCAGGAGGGCTTCGAGATCATCGGAGCAGGCGCGGGATCCTTCCACTCGATCTCGTTTTCCGGCAACTACTGGCAAAACTCGATCTATACGCCGGACCCAGGTGATGAGGAAGTGCCGATTACGTTGCACGCAACGGTCCAACACCACATTCCGTGGATCGGCGACCCTCGACGCGACGGCTTCGGCAACCCGCCGGACGGGTTTACCAGTATGACAAGGGCCGCACAAGTGCGCCAAGCGCTGTCCTTCGCAATCGACCGCGCTCTCATCGCCGAAGTCCTGTTTTCGAACGCGGCTTGGGTGAACTACGTCTATGGACACGACATCAACAACCCGAACTGGCAAGACAAGTGGAACGTCGCGTACGACTTCGAACTGGCGGGACAAATGCTCGATGAGGTCGGATATCCGAAGAACGAAGACGGAATCCGATTTGAGATGCCTTTCTTCATCCGAATAGGAAGAGGAGACGAAGAGATCGGCACCGCTGTCGTCGGTATGTGGCGAGAACTGGGGATCGATATGCAGGACTGGAAGGCGCAGTACCAGACCTATCGCCCGAGTCTGATCGGACGAACGGCGACTGCACCGTGGATCCACTCCGCGGGTGCAGAGGCACCGCAAGCGCCGTGGGACTGGCCGGTAGTCAGTAACTCCGAATGTTCTGGTGGTCGACCCGGATTCAACATCGGCATTGAGATTCAAGAGCTCTGCGAATGGGGAACCGCAATGAACCAAGAGCAGGACAAGGCCAAGCGTATCGTGATCCGTAACGAGATGGCCGACTTCCTGCACAAGTGGAACCCGGCCATAGGCACGGTCGCGCGACCAAACACGGCTCTAGTCAATCCGAAGAAGATAGCCTCTTGGGACATGCCATTGTCCGTACGCGAAGCCGCGCTGCACCATCCCGAGTTCCTCGTGACCGTCCGGTGATCCGGCGGTTCGGATTACGCGGACACGAGATCAGCGAGTAATGGCAGTGGCGCGATCCGGTCGGGTCGCGCCACTGTCGCTTGACGATTCGAGGGCGCAACTTCCTCAACATTTCAAATTGACACGCTTGTATCCAAACGTTACTGAACGCGATCACTAATGCTTCGATTCCTCTCAAGACGAGTTTCCACGATGGTGATTTCGCTCATCGGCGCCACCATCGTCGTGTTTGGGTTGGCACACGCCAAGGACGATCCCATCAACGTGTTCATTCGCGCCGAGGGATACGCCATAGGACCTGAGCAGATCGCGGCCTTGCGGGAGAAATGGGGCCTTGACAGGCCGATAGTCCTTCAGTACTTGACATGGTTGAGCAACATTGCTCGCGCCGACCTAGGCCGCAGCGTTGGCACCAACCGCAAAGTAACAGACATTTTGAGAGAGCGGTGGCCGGCAACGATGCAGTTGGCAGTCGGTGCTTGGATCGTCGGAACGTTTGTTGGCATTCCGCTCGGAATCCTCTCGGCGATGCAGCGGGCGTCGATTCTTGACTATTTCCTCAGGGCCTTCGCGCTTTCCGGACAATCAGTGCCCGCGTTTTGGGTCGGAATAGTCGGTATCTGGGTCTTCGCTGTTTACCTCGGTTGGTTGCCGGTGCCAACCTTTTACGGACGAACAGACGCGGGTTTTTGGGGGCAGTTCCAGTACTTCATACTGCCGGTCTTGGTTCTCGCTTGGGGACCGATCGCCGGATATCTACGAATAACGCGTTCGGCCATGCTTGAAGTTCTCGATTCGGAGTACATCAAGTTGGCGCGCGCCAAGGGTATGGGATACGCCAGCGTAGTTGCCAAACACGCGTTTCGAAACGCCCTCATCCAACCGCTGACCGTTTCCGCTCTGCTGCTTGCAGGTTTCATGGATGGTGCGGTGCTGGTTGAGAACGTTTTCGTGTGGCCGGGCGTAGGACAGATCGCGGTTGCGGCAGTGAACGATAACGATTTCACGCTGTTGACCGGCATCGTGTTGCTCTTTACGATCCTTTTTCTGGCGATGAGTTTCGTCTCGGATCTGCTTTACGTGGTGATCGACCCTCGGATCAGGCTTGACTGATGGCCACCGTGGACACAACCCAGGAAAGGCAGATGACGACGGTCCAGGTCGTGATCCGATCGCCGTTGTTCGCGTGGGAATTTATCCGACGTTGGCCAGTCATTCCAGCATCTGTGATTGTGGTGTTCGGACTGGCGACGATCTTCACAGAGCAATTCGCCACGGACGACCCTAATAAGCAGAACTTGCGGGCGAGTTTCGCAGCACCGGCTTGGAATGACGAGTATTACGAAAACAACGATCGCATCGATCGCCGATACTGGCTCGGCGCAGATCAGCACGGTCGTGACATCTACTCCCGGCTCGTCCACGGGACACGCGTGTCGATAACAGTCGCTTTTTCGGCCGCTGTGATCGGGATGACGCTCGGGCTTTGGGCCGGGATAGCGTCCGGATGGTTTGGAGGATGGTTCGACGAGGTTATGACCCGCTTCGTGGACGTTTGGAACGGGTTGCCGTTCCTGCTTGTCGCCCTCGTCGTCGCCATCACGATCGGGACGGGATTGATGGTGTTGATCGGTCTGTTGGTCATGGCGACATGGGTGGGACTCGTGAGGAACATCCGAGCGGATGTGTTGTCGCTCAAAACGCGTGACTACGTCGCGGCGGCTCGGGTCGCGGGCGGTGGGGATTTCCGCATCATGTACCGGCATATCCTGCCCGGCGTGTTAAATCTGCTGATGGTACTCGCGAGCCTGCGTATCGGCGGGTTGATTCTCGCCGAAGCATCCTTGAGTTATCTGGGCATCGGAGTACCTTCACGCTTGCCATCTTGGGGCAACATGATCAGTGACGGTCGCGAATTCCTCGACACCGCATGGTGGGTATCATTCTTCCCAGGTTTTTGCATATTCCTCGTTGTCATGTCATTCAACTTCATCGGAGATTGGGTCCGCGACAAGACCGATCCCAGACTGCGCCAGATCAGATAAAAACAGACCTTCACATTCGCCATCCAAGGCGTCCACAAAGGCGGTAAACCATGTACGACATTCTCATCAAAGGCGGACACGTGATCGATCCGAAGAACGGCATCGATAGCAAAATGGACGTCGGCATTTCAGCCTCATCGATCGCCGCGGTCCAAGCGGACATCCCAGAATCACAGGGACGAAAAGTCGTCGACGCCTCGGAATGCTACGTAACCCCCGGTTTGATCGACCTGCACGCGCACTGCTACCTCTACGGCGGCGCGATGTTCCCCGATGAGCTGTGCTTCCCCTACGGGGTCACTACGATGGTCGATTGCGGAGGGTCGGGTTGGCGAACGTTCGACCACATGAACGAAACCATCATCCAAAAAGCCGGTCCTAGAGTGTTCGCCCTGTTGAACATTGTTGGTCACGGCATGTGTGGGAATGGCGAGCAGGACATCGAGGATATGGATGTCGAGGCTACCGCAGCGAAGATTCGACAACGTTCCGACGTTATCGTGGGCGTCAAAGTGGCGCACTACGGGGGTGTGGGTTGGGAATCGGCAGATCGAGGCGTAGAAGCCGCTCGACAATCTGGAACGTTCTGCCTGATCGACCAGAACGCCCGCGCGTCCCGACCTTTCAGCGAGATGATGCTGGAGCACATGAACCCCGGTGACGGTGTCACGCACTGCTACGCCTACGGCAAACCCATGGTCGGCAACGATGGAAAGGTGAAGCCACACTACTGGGAGGCGCGTGAAAAAGGCATCATCATGGACGTCGGACACGGGAACAACAGCTTTTCCTTCTCGATGGCTGTCCCAGCGATCGAGCAGGGTTTTCCGCCCGACACCATATCGACAGACCTGCACCGCATGAGTCTTCACACGTCGCGGGCAACTCAGACCGAAGTGATGAGCAAGTTCCTCGCCATCGGCATGACGATATACGACGTCGTCGAGAGGTCGACGTTGGCCCCTGCCCTACAGATCGGACACCCGGAACTTGGGACACTCACTCCCGGTGCGACGGCTGATGTGACCGTCCTTGAATACGTCGAACGCCCCTGCGGCCTAAGCGACAGCGGCCCCACCGGCTACCGCATCATGCCGGCACCAGGACGACTGCTCAACCAAGTAACCATCAAAGGCGGCGCGATCAGGTTCGACTACGACGGCCGCTCCAAAGAAGACTGGACCGATACGCCGAACACTGATCTCAATTTGCCGGGTTAGTTACTCGGTTGCTTTACCGCGATGCGGGACCACAGAGCCAAGGCGATCCGCCAACTCGTCCTCGGCGCGCTCAAGGTCGTGCTGAGCTTGTAAACCCATCCAAAACTTCGCGCTGTTGCCGAAGAAACGAGCGAAGAGCAAAGCGGTTTCGGCAGTAATCGAACGTGTGCCAAGAACTATGGAATGGATCCTAGTTGCGTCCACACCGATGGTTTTGGCGAGCCGATATTTGGTGACTCCCATGGGCCGCAGGAAATCCTCGTCCAAGATTTCACCTGGATGGATGGGAGGCAGCTTACTTGTGGTGGTAGGTTGTTCCGCGTGTCGCATGTCTCGTGTTCCCGTCATTTGAAACTCAGTGGTAGTCCACGATTTCCACGTCGTAGGCATCGCCGTCGTGCCACTCAAAGCAGATCCGATATTGATCGTTGATCCGAATGCTATGTTGACCGCGGCGGTCGCCTCTAAGTCTCTCCAATCGGTTTCCAGGCGGCGCCTTTAAATCGTTCAGATCTTGAGCGTTGTTGAGTATCATCAACTTTCTCTGCGCTTGCCGTTGTATGTGACTGGCTAACCTTCTGACCGGACGTCGATCCGCGACATCTCGGGTGTCCCGGTCTTTGAAGGTCTCAATCACCTGTTGTCAATAGTATCACACACTATTAGTGCGTCATGCAACTATCCGCGGATTAACTTTTCCCATGAATTCGCGGCTTGTCGAACTCTCTCGAAGATATCATTTCCCCATGCGTTACCGTCACCTAGGAAACTCAGGACTCGAAGTCTCCGAGACTGGTTTAGGCGCCAACAGCTTCGGCGAGCCGGGCCGTCGTGACTACGGCGAGTCGAAGGCCATCATCCACGCCGCGATCGATCACGGCATCAACTTCATCGACACTTCCAACGTGTATGCCCAAGGCGTGTCGGAAGAGTACATCGGGCGCGCTCTGGAAGGCCGACGACAAGAGATGCTGATCGGCACGAAGTTCGGATCCAAGCGCGAACACGGCCCGAACCTCTTCGGCGGCGGGCGCAAGTTCGTGATGGACGCCGTGGAAGATAGTCTGCGTCGCCTGCGGACCGACTATATCGACCTCTACATGATCCATCGACCAGACACGCGCGTTCCGCTCGACGAAACGCTACGTGCGATGGACGACATCGTCCGACAAGGCAAGGCTCTCTACATCGGATGCTGCAACTTCGAAGCATGGCGTATGGTCGATGCCGTCTGGACCAGCAATGCCGGCGGAATGACCCAGATCATCTCATCGCAGTTCGAATACTCCATGCTGCAACGAGGCGGCGAAGCCGAGATGCTGCCAGCATGTCGTCGGCACGGTGTCGGCGTGATGCCCTACCTGCCTCTGGCGGCAGGTTTTCTTACTGGCAAAGTCGACGTCTCAGGCAATGCGCCAACGGGAACGCGTCTAGCTCTAGATGCCGGTCAGTCGGAGCGGTGGATCACCGACAACAACATGAGAGCGATATCCAAGTTGCAGGATTGGGCCCAACAGCGCGGCAAGACCTTGCTCGATCTTGCATTCGCTTGGCTACTGGCAGATCCAATCGTCGGCACCGTTATTGCCGGCGCAAGTTCACCCAAGCAGATCGCCCAAAACGCTCAAGCGTCAAACTGGCAACTAACGCCAGATGAGCGGGACGAAGTGACCGCCATATTGGATGCCCATCCTATCGATAAGTGGAGACCCTATTACTCAGTCGCAGGTTACTTCGGGGAGCAGGTTGAAGTCGTCAAAAAAACGTGCCGTCGTCTAACCGACTAGCGATTGCTCGAGCAGCCCGGCAATCGAGATCGCGAGGACACCAGTCGCCACCGCGAGGACGCGAATCCACGCGATCATCCGACTTTCGAAATGATCCAAGTCATCGCGTGTCAATCGACGTTCGGACCGGCCCGTTGTATGCGTCATTTGGCGGTGGATCGAGAAATTGGTACGTCGACACTAGCCGAAAAGCGACTGCACGAAAAGTCCGGCCACCGATACCGCCAAAATCGCCATGCCTATCACCATCCCAATCAGCCATCGGATCATGCGGTTCTCAAGCTGATACATCCGATTTTCAAGCTCATACAAGTCCGCTTTCGTGGCAAGGTGTTCGTATCCACCCTCAAGCCGGCTCAGGCGTTCTTCTACACTCGCCATTTATACGCTCCGATAATGGATTGGTCTACGATGTATTATAACGATCCTAGCCAACGTTTGACCGTCCTAACGTCATTCGCCGACGAACACTGGCTGAGTCCAAGCGCGCGTGCCACCTGATGATCGGACTGTAGCGCGAACGTACACTTCATCGCCGCTGAATCGATAGTTTGCGGCGTGGCCTTCGACTTCCGACAGGGTTTTGCCGTCTTGACCAGAGAACGTGGTCACGCAGATCATAGAACGATGTGGTTCGATCTCTAGTTCGATGGATTCTTCGGTGATAGTGAGGTTCGTCAGTGTGATGCCGTTGGAAGAGTAGAAGTTGCCGTTTGCGAGGCCATCGACGATGGCGTCTACGGCGAGTTCCGGGGCGTTGACGACCACCCATCCCCTGCCTGGGTTAGACGCGTCAGGAGTGAAGTCGTGGTAGTTGTGGGAGTCGTCAGTTGCGGTTCCGAAGATGACGCGCCCGGCGGATAGGACGAGATCCCACATCTCTTCGACGCTTGGTTTACCGGGGGCGCCGTAGCCATTTACCGCCGGGTGAGCGTTGTGGATCTCCAAGAGGCTTGCGCCTTCGACCTGTGAGACGTGCTCGTGGTTGAAAGCCCATTCGAAGTTCGGATGGTTGAGTTGGGCGATACCGCCAGCGTTGATGATGGCGTTCACGTTCGCTTGCAAGGTGGCAACGATGTCGTCCAAGTTGGTGGGTTCGACGACGTGTCGGATACCGATCGCATTCAAATGGATCGGAACCGACCCGCCGAAGATGCGCGAGGAAACCTCTTCGCCCGGTATCATCAGCGGCCCATCCTCGATTTCGTGCTCGAGAATCGTCCGGTGGTTATGGTCACTGAGCACAAGGAAGTCGTAACCGTGGTCACGGTACCATCGAGTTACCAAATCCGGATCGGCGTCGCCGTCAGACTCAGTCGTGTGAGTGTGGATGTTGCCTTTATACCAACGCATCTCGGTCATGTTGGTTGTCCTCCGATCAGTTGCCGATGTGACAAGCCTAATCCACGACTGACAAGTGGCGGTGGCAGAAACTCAACATTCGATGGGTAGGTCTGTTCAGTCGTAGACCATTGTGCCGACGGTGTGCGCGTTGATGAAGTCCCAGTCGAGGGTGACACCCATGCCTGGGGTTTCCGTTACCTGTATCTCGCCCTTCTCATCGATCGCGTCGAGCATATCGCTGTAACCGTCGAGATAAACCGGCGGATATGACGGATCGAGTTTGGGATGCACAAGGCCGAGTTCGTAGTAGTTCGAGTTCCTCATCGCCGCCATGGTTTGCCTGCGGCTCGGTCCAGGGCCGTGCGGTTCGACGTCGAGGCCAAAACCTTCAGACGCGTGGGCGATCTTCATCACGCCGGTGATGCCACCGTCATAATCGTGGTCGATGCGGACAAAGTCGGTGCCGTCAGCGACTATGAAGTCGACGTGCTTTTCGAGGCCGCGCACGTGCTCGAGCTGGAGGAGCGGGACACGGATCAGTTCGCGCAGTTTACGGTGCGCGAAGGCGGATTCGCCGCCGTCCCTGTAAACGTCTTCCCACCAGTAGTAGTTGTAGGCTTCGCAGGCTCGGCCGATCTTGAGGGCGTCGCCGAACGTCAAGATGGCGCAAAACGGGTCCAGCATCAGATCCATCTTGTCACCAACCCGTTCGCCGACCACCTCGACAAGCCTCACGTGTTGCTCAATCGGCGCCTCTTGCCACGGGTGGATCTTGAAGGCTTTGTAACCCATCTCAAGGCACTCCTCGGCAAAGTCCGCGTACGCCTCGGGGCTATTCAAGCCGCCAGGATAGTTGTCGCCGATATACGTCGACGCGTACGCCGGGAACGACTTGCGGTGTTCACCCAGCAGTCGATATATCGGTTGATCCAGCAGTTTGCCGGCGAGATCCCAAAGCGCCATATCGACCTGCGACATGCCCATACGTGCGTGCTGTCGAGTAGCCTGCTTCGCGTCGTTGTAAATCCGCTCCCGAGCGAAAGCACTCTCGCCGATCACGGCGTTCGCGAAGAGTCCAATCGCCGAATGCTCCGTCGCCGAACCGCCCACATACTCGCCCGTCACGCCGGCATCGGTATGGATGACGACGATCCGTGCCGTTTGGCGCAACCTCGTCCCTGGCGCGTAGCCGGGTAGCACGATCCTTCCGGATCCTTCCATGTTGTCGACGAAGTACTCGAACTCGATTACTTCCATTTTGGTGATCTCAGGATCAGCCATGAGATAGTCTCCCTTTGCTCTTTTGGATTAGGTGCTCAATATTCCCGTGATGTCGCCAGTCTCGTCGTCCAAGTCGATGTCCCAAGCGTTCGGGTTCGACGGCAATCCGGGTAGCGTGATGATGTTGCCCGCCAAGGTCACGATCTGCTTCGCTCCCGCGAGCACACGCAACTCCCGGATCGGGATCGTGTGACCACGCGGGACGTTCAGCAGACGCGGGTTCGCTGAAACCGATAAGTGCGTCTTCGCCATACAGATCGGGAAGTCCCAACCGTTCGACTCAAACCTGCGCGCCGTGGTCTTCGTGAGTGGTCCCCAATCGACGCCGTCTGCGTTAAACAGTCGTTCGGAGATCCGCTCAACCTTGTCGACGGTCGAAAGCTCGTCCTCATAAAGCAGATTCGCGTCCGCCGCACCAGAGTGCGCTGCGTCCCAGACCGCCTCCGCAAGCTCAGTCATGCCAGCGCCACCTTCGGCAAAGCCGCGTGCCTCGGCCACACCGACGGCTCCCGCTTCCATCGCCGCGCTCTTCGCCGCCGCAATCTCCTCGGCTGTGTCGGACGGGAACTTGTTGATTGCGACAACCGGCGGCAGTCCGTACATCTTGACGATGCGAATCGCGTTGGCCAAGTTCTGGGCGCCGATCTTGACGGCACCCACGTTCGATGATTCCAACGCATCCCGCTTGACGCCGCCGTGCCATTTCAAACCGCGGATCGTCGCGACAACAACCGCCGCCGATGGCGCAGGCCCGCCCTGCCGAACCTTGATGTCCATGAACTTCTGGAAACCGAGATCGGCACCGAACCCAGCTTCTGTGATGGTGATGTCAGCGGTGTTGACCGCGAGGATGTCAGCGAGTATCGAGCTGCAACCGTGCGCGATGTTGCCGAACGGTCCCATGTGCACGATCGCGGGTTGGCCTTCAAGCGTCTGCGCAAGGTTCGGTTTGACCGCATCGCGTAGTAACGCCATCATCGAACCGATACCGCCGATTTCGCGTGCCGTAACGGGCTTCCGGCCCGTCGTCCATCCCACAACGATGTTGCCGATGCGTTCGCGCAAGTCGGCATAGCCGTTGGTAAGAGCCAAGATAGCCATGATCTCCGACGCGGCGTTAATGTCGAAACCCGCTTCTCGCATCGGCGCGTTGAGCCGTCCACCGACTCCGGTGACTACCTGTCGAAGGGCGCGATCCTCGGCATCGGTAACTCGACGCCATGTGACTCCGTCGGCTTGCAAGCCGGGTACTGCGCCGCGGTATACCGCATTGTCAGTCATTGCGGCCAGTAGGTTGTGCGCCGACTCCATCGCATGGAAGTCGCCGGTGAAGTGGAGATTGATCTCGTTCGCCGGTTGCACCGTCGATTTGCCGCCGCCGGTGCCTCCACCCTTGTGACCAAAAACCGGACCCAGCGACGGCTGACGGATCGTCAACGCAACGCTCTTGCCGATCCGCGCCAGTCCTTGTGTAAGACCTACCGCGGTCGTGGATTTGCCTTCACCTGCTGGCGTTGGCGTGATTGCCGTCACCACAACCAACTTGCCCGGTTTATCCCGGTTAGGGAACGATTGAAGCGGAATCTTGGCCTTGTCAGATCCGTATAGTTCGAGGTCTGAAGGCGAAAGACCGAGGTCTTGAGCGACGTCCGTTATCGGGCGCAGAGGCATATCGTGCGGGTCCTGTCTAGCTGTGCGGCGTGCCGAACTGGCGTTTCACGCCGAGTGCGTCGTTTTTCAACACCAATCAAGTTTAACGAAGCACCGTAAATCACCATTGGTCGCAACCCTCAGCGATTCCGCTCCGACCCGTCTCAGATTCGTTGACCCCCTCAACGTCGCGTGAATCGATGTCGACGTAAAACACCAGCTGTTCGGGACCCAAAAGACGATCTTCTTGCCGCAAATAGGTGACTTTCACGCGTCCATCGTCTTGCAGTTCGCTCATTGACGATTCCCACTCGTAGTCCATCTCAACCCACTTCTCGCACGTCGCGCCGAAGAAACCCCATGTCTTGTCGGACATATAGGCGAAAACAAGCCGATGCGCCAAAACTGCGATTTCCCGCGAAACTTCCGAGGTCGGGGTCTCCTGTACGGAAGCTTCGGGAACCGCATCCCCGGAGCCACCAGATTCGCAAGCGAACAGAGTTAGGGTTGCCAAAATTATGGCCGCGAAGACGGAAGGCAGTTTAGGCGGGACCATCGGTGGATCACGGCGATTCCGACGGAATCGTGAGCGTCTTCAAAAACGCGATCAGCGCCTCTTGGTCCGCGTCCGGCAGATTCAAGAAGCGGTCTCTCGCACCTTGCGCATCGCCGCCGTGCGCCTTGATCGCATCCGAGATCAGCGTTGCGCGCCCGTGATGCAGGAACGGTGGTTCGGAAAAGAAGCCCCACAATCTACGCGTCATCCAATCTTCCGTCGGCACACCCGCTTGAACGATCTCTTCGTTGTCCAGCACGCCATCTTCGCCCATGTCGTGTCTACGAAGATCCGAGAATACTGGAATGAGATAGTGCCCGTTGTCATCCGTTCTTAGTTCACTCGCGAATTGACTCAGATCTATCTCCAGTACAGCATCGACTGCGTCCGGTCGCAAATCCCGGCCAACATTGAATTCGTTGGGCTCAGTGAACACCAACGATTCGAGTGGTAGTTCCGGTATGTGGCACAAGGCACAACCGACCGCGGCGAATTTCTGCCGACCTAGCTCTACTACCGCCCGTTGATCCGGATCTTCAGGCATCAGTGGGATCGGTGCGGGCAAAGTGGCCATGAAAGCGACGATCGCGGTCACATCGCCGGGCGTCAACTCGTTAACCACTCCATCACCGTCGCGATCAACATACGCCCCTGTACGCTCGTAGTTCTCGATGCCGTGATGATGCAACATCGCGTCGTTAGTAAACTCCCGCAGGCTTGTTGTAATGCCTTTCTGGATGAACGGCCGAACGATCAAGTCACCGTCGACGCCCTCAACTTCACTCGTATAAACGAAGCCGCTCGGATGAGCCGTGATAGCACCAAAATCTATACCCTTGGCGCTGATCTCCCTACGCACCGGCCAACCCGATTTCTGCGCTTCCTCTATCGTCGCTTGCTCTTGAGCAAGCAACTCGCGTGTCATCTCACGAGCCAATAACTCAACGAAACCCGAACCAAACATTCCGATCGTGTTGCGCTCGTTACCAACGTTTTCCAGCGTCAGCGGGAATTCGTCCTCCTGCTCATACTGCAAACGGTCCTCTAACTCGGTTCGGAAGTCGAACTCTCGTTGTTCGTTGAAATCCACAAAGTCGAAGCGTTGACTCATCGAGAAGACGTTTGCGACGTTGTCGCCTCCGCCACCAATCAACGGCGTGTTGTGACAACCGCTGCAGGCGTTGGCGTCGGGACCCGAAATGCGATTGAAGCTTTGGACGCCCTCTCTGCGATGTCTAAACCTGTCATCGCCTGTGCGCGTCGGCCTGCCCGCGCCATCCAACGTGTTGAACGACGCGGTGAAAAGCATCTCGCCATGTTCGATCAGCTCTTCCTGCGTGTATTTGCCTTGCTCGATGCCAGTTTGACTAAAGTGGATCTGCACGGCAGGCGCGTCGCCGATCCACTCTTTACCGACGTTGTCGCATTCGAAGCGGACGTTTTCCAATGCCTCGAATCCGTCGACGTGCTGCTCCATGTGCTCATAGGTATCGAGATAATTGAGCACTTGCAGCGTCGGATAGTCGTAGTACCCACCAGCCAAGATGTCCTCGAGCGCCAGAATGAATCGCTCTGTAGCATCCACGAGTTCGCCGCGCACAGAGTCGAGCTCAGCTTCGAGCAGTTCGACCTGCTGCTCTATCTCCTCGACCGATAGTTGCTCGAGCAGCATCCCCTCGCTGATACCGTCGACACGATTGCACACCTTTTCCGCGTAATCGGTATCGTCTTCCAACGCATAAGAAGCGCAAGCGGCTCCCCACGTCAACGCAATGATTAGAGACGCGACTAATGCGACCCTCGCGGATTGACGGTGTGAACTTTGGTCAGATCCCCGCTTCGCGGTCGATCTCGGATTGATATTCAGCAACGGAACCGTCCATTATGTCGGCGAGCGACACCGGCTGTCCGGAGTTGCCAGATTCTAATAATCCGTACGAAACCGCTAGGGCTTTCATCCCAACCTCGGCATCAACCTCGACATTTCTATCGTTCGATTCTATTGCTGATGCCAACTCCTGCATTTCGATAGCGACCAAGATTCGGTCTATCGCCTCGAATCCGACGTCGTAAGAGCCCATACGTGTTGCGCCTCCGAAGAACTTCGCCGTCACATCGTCAAGTTCCCAATCTGGGACCAGATCCAGCATCTGCTGCTGGCCAAGCGGTTCTGACGCAGATTCCAGATGGATACTCGCGGGGATACCAGTACGCGTCGGAGGCATCTGCATCGTCCCGGAAGTTCCGTGAATCGTGTTGATGCCCGTACCGTAACCGATCGACGCGTTGGTTATCGTCAGCTGGCCTATCGCACCGGATGCGAATTTAAGAAGCCCAATGGCCGTATCCTCTTGGTCGATTTCGACAGTTTCTTGATTGGCGAATGCGTCTTCCACACGGTGCGAATAGAACTGTGCGATTTGGCCGGACATCCCTTCTCGCACCCGCGTCGGTGCGAAAAGACCCGTTTGAGCGGTCAAAGATTCAATGTCACCCATGAAATAAATCAGCAGATCCGCTTCGTGGACCCCCTGTTCGATGATGATGCTTCCAGCCCGAGATTTTAACGCCCGCCAACCGGTGTCGTGCATCAGTGCCGAACCGCCCCCGAGAGAAACCTTCATCGCAAACCCGGGTTCACCGATTGCTCCGGCTTCAAGCAATGCCTTGGCAAGACGGTTCATCGGGTCACGCCGATACTGCTCACCAATCGAAAGAACCAATCCCTTCGCTTCCGCGGCATCTCGCATCAGCCGACACGCCTTCATCGTCAGAGCCATCGGCTTTTCCGTCAGAATGTGCACGCCAGCATCGAATGCTTGCAACGCGAAAACGTGGTGCATACGCGTGTCCGTCACGATATCGACCGCGTCGACGCCAGACGATAGCATCGTCTCGTAGTCGGTGAATACCTGCGGTCGATGGCCGGTAGCATCCTCGATCGCTGACGCCACACCGTTCGCCGCCGCTTCGTGGCGATCGCAGACCGCCGAGAGTGTGAACGAATCGAAATGTTTGCGCAGCTCAACGTAACCGTGAGCGTGACGCATACCCATCCCGCCGCAACCGACCAATCCCAAATTGAGACTCAACGTGTGTTTCCTTTCAAATCTCGCCGCTTGCGGGGCCACCTTGGATTAGCGGAGAGCTACCGAGCCGTCGTCCCGTAGTGCACCACCAATCGGGCCGAATTCATAGGGATGTTTGGCGATACCTTCTTCGTCAAGCTCGACGCCGATGCCGGGCACTTCTGGTATCTGCAACCAACCCGATTTCAACTCGATGATCTGCTTTACTACATCGGAATACGGAGGGTTCTCTTCGTACAAGTGCTCTTGGACCTCGTAGTTCGGGACACAAGCGCCAAGTTGTACGTGCGCCGCCGTCGCTACCGGACCAGAAGGCACCGCGTGCGGAATGATTCCCTGGTGATGTGACTCTGCGATGGCGCAGATCTTCTTGCAGTGAGTGAACCCGCCGGCCACACCGATGTCCGGTCGTATGTGGTGCACACCAGCGGCCTCCACGTACTCCCGGAACTCCCAGATCGTGAGGTTGCGCTCCCCTGCCGCCATCGGGATGCGCGTCTTCTCGGACACCTCGCCGAACGAGAGTATCGAGTCCGGTGCCACTGGGTCCTCGAAAAAGTACGGCCTGAACTTCTCTAGCTCCTGTGCCAATACGATGGCTTCACCCGGGATCATGTTTCGGTGAATCTCAACCCCGACATCCATGTCCCATCCAACAGCGTCGCGGACCGCGGCCATTCGGTTAACAAGGTCTAGAATCCGTTCGCTGTGCCGCATAGGCGCGTGATCGTGTTGGTAAAGCAGGCATTTCACGGCGGTAAACCCATCCGCTTTCGCTGCCGCGGCTGCGTTAGCCACCTCTTCCAACGTCCCGGTCGGCAGTACCAGCATTGCCCTAACAGCATCGCGAGCCTTGCCTCCCAGCAATTGCCAGACCGGAGCCTCAAAATACTTGCCCTTGATATCCCACAACGCTTGGTCAATCGCGCTGATACCTCCACCGATCGCACCACCACGCATCGATTTCGCCCGGTACATGAAGTTCCAATGGTGCTCGGTTCGCAACGGGTCCGCGCCAATTAGATATGGCTCAAAGGAGAGCACCACATTCTCGGACGCACCTGGCCATCCGAAAAACGTCGACTCGCCGACTCCTTGGATGCCTGTGTCGGTCGTGATGCGCACCATCATCCAGTTGACGGCGACAAAGGTTTCTAGTTTTTCGATCTTCATGTTTGGTTACGGGGTTTCGGTTTCTGCGGCAATTATATGCATCTGATATACGCTATTCGATTGTGAACGTTCAGGGTATCTCGATCCGCAAGAGCCGTGGCGAATCGCTCTTCCTTATAATCGCCTCTTTGAGCGCGTTACTATCCGTAACCGTCATCTCAGCCGCGCCGCTCTACTTCGATTCGATCGAAAGACTGGGGTTGCGACGCACCCTTGAACGTTTCGAACCTGCACAGATGGGCTCGTGGCTCCACGTTGACGGAGTCACATTCAATTCAGCCAGCGTCAAGTCGACCACGCAGACCGCCCTGTCTACCGGCGACAACTTGGGCGCCGCGGTGCGAGATCGTTCCACATTTGTCCGCTCGGGGAACCTCACACTGAACCAAATCAACGATCGTTTCGCGCCGCCGGGATCGGTTCTGGTTTACCAATCGGTCGAAGGGGCCGAAGCACCTATATCCCTGGTAACTGGCAGTTTCCCGTCCGACGCTTTGACTGGAGACTTAGAGGTCGCAATTCTCCAAGACATCGCTACCGAGTACGGCATCGGCGTCGGCGATACGCTACGCCTGACCGTCCCACCCACGGCAATCGTTCACAGTACTCCAAAGGTAACCGGAATATTCCGCATCGACGACAACAACCACGAAGCGTGGCAGGGCCTGTCGTCTACCTTGTTCGACCCGGAACAAGGGCCGACGGGTGGTAGACCGGCGATCATCGCGTTGACTTCGAACGCGATGACGGAACGGGTCGCCAATCGCGGCATCGCTGACATCGGTCAACTATGGGTGATGTTCTATGCCGACACTGAAGAGCTCAAACGGGTCGGCGCTGGCGAATACCTCAATTCAATCGAGCGATTCCGGACCGACGCGGCGAAACTCTTGCCGTCCTCATCGTCCTCCTCCGGGCTCGAATCGGCGTTGTTAACCCTGCATCGCCAACTCACCTTTACAAACACCACGACGATCATTAGCGGATCGCTTTTTGCCGCGTTCGCCATATTTGTTTTGGCGCTGAACGCCAGCATAATCTCTCGGCGTTGGCTCGCCGAAGAGGTGATGCTCAAAGCACGCGGAGCTAATCGAGATCAGCTTCTGTATGCCGTTGCTTTCTACCTGTTCGTCCTATTTCTGATACCGGCAATCGTCGGACCTTTGTTGGCTTTTGCCATCGTGCCGCTACTTGGACTTTTCGGATCGTTTCACGACCTCACGGGAGGTCAAATGTTCCCATATCGGCTCATCGGCGAACAGTTCGTTTGGTCTTTTGCCGTCGCCGCCTTCTTGCTTTTGCTTTACGCCTTACCCTTGGTGCTCGCACGACCCGGTCCCATCGTGCGTCACTTCACCCGCATTCGCGACTCGCAATCACCCTGGTTCTGGCGGGCGAACCTAGACATCGGCATTGTTATCGCCGCCAGCGCCGTGGTATTCGAATTGAACGGCAGAGGATCTCTGTTCGTGCAACGCGACGAAGGACTCTCAAATCTCAGTGTCCTCGCTTCTTCGCTACCGATCATCGCGGCCGTCGCCGCATCTCTCGTCGCACTGAGGCTTTTTCGCCTTACCGGCATCGTATTCGAACGGTTGGCGCGCATCAATTTCAATTCGATGATCGTCCTCGCGCTGAAGGTCTTTTCCAGATCCACAATGCGGCACGCAGTGTTGATGATGCTTGCGGCCGGCGCCATGATAGTCGTCATCAACGCCAGCGGACTGTCCACCACATTGGGCAAGAACACGCGAGACCGCATCAACTTTGCAACGGCCGCCGATATGCGCGTTTCAGGACTCGACTCCTTCAAGACGTCTAACAGCCAAATCGTCGCGCAGATATCCGAACTTAATTGGGTTTCCGATCTGACGTGGGCTGCCCGTGCAGAAGCTCGCTCAGGCAGCGCAGAGTCGTCTTCGAGCTTCACGATGCTGCCTGTTCGACCTTTGCAATTCGCCGATATGGCTACATTCAGACCGGATTTCGCTAGAGATACTCTGTATGAACTCATGGACGAAATTGATCGTTTCGCACCCACCGGGTCATTGCAACTACCAAACGATACTGTCGCACTCCGAGCGGCGGTGAAACTTGAAAGAACTGGGAAGGGTCGCATCGACGTTTGGGCCAGATTGCGCGACGCGGCAGGCACCACCCACACGATTCGACTTAAAACCAGTGACGGAACACAGTCGGGCAACAGTTGGCACCACGTGCAAGGCGACATCAGACCGGATCTCTCTCGCCCGTTGGAACTGCTCGCGGTGCAGATATACGAGCCACCTACTTCGCCTGTCGGCAGCGCAGCGACGCTGACAATCGATTCGCTTCACGCCGTCAGTAGCGACGGTTTTGCTGAACTGGTCTCTGATTTCGGAGTTGGAAACAATTGGCATCCCATAGCCGCGTCCATCCCCGATAACGCGGAACTTTTGAACGTTGACGACGCGATTGAAGGCAGCGAAGATGGCCGTTCGTTGAGGATTCAGATGGGGCGTGGCACGGACGACGGCGTCCGCGGCGTCTACTTCTCAGAAGACGAACCAATCGCTGTACCGCTGATCGTGAACCAAGCGTTGTTGGATGGCACAGGATTGGCGGTAGGCGACCGATTCGCCGGTCAGTCTTACGGCCGTTTCGTGCCGTTCGAGATTCGCGGCACGTTCGATCTCTTCCCGACAATGACCGACGAAGATCAGCCCTTCGCGGTCGCCAACGTCGACGCGCTGCTGTCGTACCTCGCGCCCGTGAGTGAGCCTTTTCTCGCAAACTCGGCAGAGCTTTACATATCGGTTGACGGCATCGCCAACCATGAAGATCGGATAGCGGCGATCAAGAGCATCGCACCAGCGTTGCGCGTCGCCGATCGCGACGCGTTGCAAGCGCTGTCATCTACACGACTTGGCGATGCCGCCGGTTGGCGCGTTGTGGGAGCTATCATTGCCGTCTCCGCGGTTGCTGTCACAGTGATTACCGCCCTCGCCATTGCGATACACAACCAGAACCAGGCAAGCCTCGAATCTGCATTAGTGGAATCGTTGGGCGGTAGTCGTTTCGGCGTGGTCGTAGAAGCTGCTACGAGGATCATTCTGTCGATCGGCATGGGTTTCGCGCTCGGATTGGCTGGTGGGGTCTACGGAGTTCGCTTCATTGCCGATCGCATGACCCGGACATCGACCGGAGAAGCCGCGCTTCCGCCAATGTTGTTAGAAATCGATTGGCTGCCCGTCGCGGTCACAGCAGTTTTGTTACTGATAACGACACTTGCTCCGACGGTTGGGGCCAATATCAGGCCTAAAGATACCGTTGCCGGCCGAATACGGTCATCCTCTGAAGCGTGAAGCACTCCCACCGTTCATCTCGCCGCGCCGCGGTAGCCGCGGTGCCCCGCTTGGTATTGAAACGCGCTTTCTCGGAAAAGACGTTCATCGGCCTGCGCCTGATCGGGTTGACCATCGCCGTGGCAGTCTCGGCTGGGGTGTTCATCTACCTCGACGCCCTGGGGCAATCCGCTTTATCGCAGAGTCTCGCTGGCCACCGACAGCAAGACCTCGATATGGCAATCAGGGCCCGCATCGATTCGATTTCTCATGCCGCGCACAATCAGGTCGTTAGCACCGTCCGCAACTCTAGATCGCGTGCGGTCGCTAAGGTACTGCGCGCACCCGTCATGGCGGCCAAGTCGGTGACCCTCGTGTTTGACGATGAAGTGGTCCCGTGGAAAAACGCGAGAACATTTCTCGCTCACGTCGACGGCCTGCAAGACGCAGCTTCGTTGATCGAAGGATCGTGGCCTGAGCACCAACCCGGCGCTCTACAAGTAGAGGTAGCCATTTCCGCGGAAGGCTCCCAATATCTGGGTCTTGGAATGGGCGATCGCGTTCGATTAAGTTCGCCCACTTCAGACGACACCCAATTGGACGCGACCATCAGCGGCATCTACGAACGCGAATCCGCGGCGACGTTGCAGTGGCGCGCGATGGATACGGGCCTAGGCGCCGCAAGCAACGCTTTCCAGTTCGCACCGTTTGTCGTGTCCGAAACGACATTAGTCGACGTCGTCGCCGAGCAGATTCCAGACACCGAAATTCGGTATTTCTGGATATTCCGGACCGATGTAGATGCGATAGATTCCCGTGATGCCGAACGCTTGTTGATCGGATTGCAAACCCAACAAAACCTGTTCAAACAGGAACTCCAGGGATTTCAGCGCATCACCACGTTAGACGGCGCACTGAATTCGTTCTTGACGAGTTCGGAAATATCCAGAGGGTTGATGCTCTCAGTAGGTGCTGTGATCGCCCTAGCAGCCGTCGCTTTTTCTGCGCTTGTCGCGGGTCAAGCGCGCGACATTCGATTCAGTGAAAGCGGGATGGTGCGCGCCCGCGGAGCGACCACATCACAAGAAGTCGCGCTGATGACGGGCGAAACCCTGCTCATCGCCGTAATCGCGTTGTTCGCCGGAGTGGCGATCGCACTTGTCGGCGTCTCGTTTGCGGGACGCTTGCCGGTATTGAGCGATCTGACCGGTGGCGATTTCCTGCCCGCTAGCTTGTCGGTCCAGTCTTCAACCGCCGCCCTAACAGCCGCAGCGATCGGGCTCATTGCCCTGTTACTACCCTCTTTCCGGCGTAACACGTCAACCGCTGAGGAGCTAACCAACCGATTGGCCCGCCCGCCGCGTCGCAACATCGCCCAACGTTACTATCTCGACGTGGTGTTGTTATGTATCGGAGTGGCCGCGCTCTGGCAGCTGTCGCAAGAAGATCTCTATATCTCAAGCAGCGCATTGGGAGAGGGGTTCAGCAACCGACTCGCATTGGCGATGCCGGCCGCAACCGCCGCGGGCGGAGCGATCGTGCTGCTTAGGTTCCTGCCTTTCGTACTCGGCGGCATCGCCGAAATCCTCGCGCGCTCGCCGTCGGCGTTCCGGTTGTCACCATCGATACCGCTAGCCCTGTGGTCATTGGCTCGCAACCCGCGCTCGAGCATGGGACTGATGCTGCTCATCATGCTCGCTGCCACCATCGGAGTTTTGCTGTCGATCCTCTCACCTTCAATCGACCGGTACGCCGTCGACGATGCTAGATACCGCGTCGGTGCTGATATCCGGCTCTCAAGCATGATCGTGCGCAACCGCAGCAATCTCCATCGAGTGATTGAAATCATGTCGGAGAAATTCGGATACGAAGGGATTGCTCCTGTCGCGAGAGTTGCGGGCACGGTATCCGCGCCGACGGGCAACGAGCCCGTGACCGCTATCGGAATCGATACTACCGAGTTCCCCGACGCGGCCTGGTGGCGAGACGACATCGCTTCCGATTCGCCGCAAGAACTCGCAGCATTGATCAAATCCCGGGACACCGATGGCTTCCTTATACCAACCGACACCGAGTGGTTAACCGCGCTCGTCAAGCCCGACACTCAACGATATGACACCGGTTTGGTGGCTCGGATCCGCGACGAATCGGGCCTATACCATTCATTGACAATTGGTAACCTCGAACCCCGATCGGTTACGGTCGGCACACCTTATTCCTGTTCCGAACGAGTCCCGATTGAAGACGGTGAAGGCTTCAAGCCGCCCGATTGGTGCCGGATAGGAATCCCGCTGAAACCGTTGCGAGACAACACCGTGAACGGCGACAACCTGTGGTTGGAATTCATCGGAATTTCACGGCGTCCCGTAGAGGACGCGCCTCAGCCGACGACTGGGTCCGTGCGCATAAAGGACATCTCGTCCGCCTCCGCTGACGGACGGTTGACACTCCTCACGGACTTCCGAAACACCATCAATCGACGCACAACAGGTGCTGGCTTCGGCGACCTCGGAGCGCGGATCGATCCATTCTCAGAGTTCGCAAGCGACGGCGCTGTTCTCACATGGTCCCAACCGCGATTTGGACAGCTAAAAGGCGTCCGCATCGGGACATCGGATGGCGCCCTGAAAGTCATCGGGAGCAACTGGTTCAAAAACGAACTCGGTTCAAAAACTGGCGACACTACGCGGCTTTTCTTGGGCAACCGCAGCACCGCTGTCGAATTCGTCGCCTTCACCGATTACTTCCCGACGTTCCCGTCGGCGTCCTCTCCCTACGTCATCGCAGATCTGCGGGAAATTCAACGCATTATGTCGATCGATCAGACACGCGGCGCTGACGCGACTAACGAACTATGGATTTCAGCCCCAGACGCCGACTTGTCGGACCTCGATCAAATCAACGACTTGCTGACGATAAACAACCTGTCGGCGCGTCTTTCGCAACATGCGAATTCGGAGGTTACTCGGTCCCGTAGCGATGCCCTCACCGCCGCCGGTTGGAGCGGATACCTCGCCTTCGGCTTTATCGCCGTGACAACCGTATCGGTGCTCGCATTCATCGTCACTGGATGGACCACCTATCGTCTGCGTCGATTGGAACTCGCGGTGCTTAAATCGATGGGGCTCTCGATGCGTCAGATGTTGATAATGATCGGACTTGAGCAAATCGTTATCGCCTCGATTTCGCTTGCGATCGGCGCCGGAATCGGATTGATGCTCAGCGCTGTCCTACTGCCCTATCTAGCCGGCAAAGACGCTTCGACACTTGCACCCCCGATGGCCGTAGAAATCGGGATGCGAATGTTAGGTCTGTTACTCGGCATCGTAACCGCTGCGTTGATCGCCTCGGTAACCTGGATCTTCCTCTGGGTCCGAGCGCAACACGCTACCACAGTGATACGAGCAGGTAGTGCAGGCGTGTAAAAAGCGTATCTCGGCACCGCATAACCCCGCCGAGATCCCGAAAATTGGTGACGCGCCGAGAAACCAAGCGGGGCAACTAGGTGTGGCGAATGCGTGATGCCGATCAGCGATTCATCGTCGACGAAGCCCCTGCAACCAACCGCATCAACCAGTTGATGCGAATAATCCGTGTGCGAAGAACGGCGCGTCTCGGGTACGATTGAGAATTGGCCGGAGGTTCCCTGACGAGGTTGATTGGCGGCGCATCGGTTAGGCCCTAAAAACCACGGTAAATGCGTCGCCATCCTCCGGCCACTTGAGATAGCGCACGCCACGAAGGCGCACGAACGACCTCAATGGTCAGTGTATACCACGACAGTGTCTCCCATCATCCCTCACACCACAACGAACCGCTTCGGTAGACGCAAAATGCGTTCTGTCCGACGCCGTCGGTACAACGCATGCCCGTCATAACCATGCATCGCACGTTCGCTGCCGGAAAAAACCTCCAAACGACATCTAATCGACGATGTTTCCAACAGGCTCCGTCAATTTTGGTGACGCGCCGGGGACTCGAACCCCGAACCTAGTGATTAAGAGTCACTTGCTCTGCCAATTGAGCTAGCGCGCCACCTGTGATTCTAACTTGCGTCCAATGTCACGCCTTCAAACTAGCCCGATTCCAAACGGTCTCCGCGAATCATCTTTCCGGCAATGCGACCTCCGCTTACACGGATGGATTGCCTTGACGTTCCTTATTCGCACTCGATCTTCTTCAGCGCGAGCAGATCGCTGGCATGAATTCATTTATTCATATAGATACTAGCTATAATCACGTTGTTGAATTAATCCGTCAAATTGAGATGTAATCTACGACATGCGCGAAACCGAACCCGTCGCCGGTGAGGCCGAAGAAACCATTCTGAGATACGGAACGATTATTCGCTTCCTGCACGGCACGCGATCAGAGGCTATCCTCAACGGATTCGGCAACATGTTCGACATCTTTGGTACGGCGCCTGAGTTGATCGAAAGTCGCGTCACATTAGCTATCCTTGAACGCTTTGGCTCCTCGTTGGATACGGCGGCTGAAGCCGAGTCCGTATGGCAAGCCGTGGAGGAAGATGCAACAGACGTACGAATTAAGAACGTGATCGGTGGTGCTTCTTGTCCACGGATCGCGTTGCCGCCGAGTCAACTGCTCGAACAAATCGAGAACCTCTCGCCCGGTATCGCAAAGCGCGTCGCGGAAAAGGCACCAAAGAACCTCTTGGCGGTCCAAAGGTCCGACGAGGCTATCATCTCCAGCAACCTGATGTTTAGGCAGGTCGGACAAGGTGTCGGCCTGACGTTCTTGATTTTTCCGCTGATGCTCGCCGTGGCCGCAGCGGCGATCGGAGAACCGTTTATTAGCGCAACATCTTTGTCTCTCACGCTCACCACGTATTTGGCTAAGATTAAGAGCCGAGTGTGGTCTCACAATCTCAAAAGTAGAAACTTAGAAATCGCGTCCAGACTCCTCCGATATGCCGTGCGATACCAAGCAATGCCCCAAAAATAAACAATGCCCTCCTCTCCTCCCTCCCAAGACGATCTCCTCCGATGGATTCACGACGACCTCAACAACTGGGGCAGATGGGGAGAAGATGACGAACGCGGCACACTCAACCATCTGAACCCTGAAATGTTGAAAGACGCCCTTAACCTCGTCGAGGAAGGCGCGACCGTGTCCTGCGCCCGCGCTGTTGGCTTTGAAGCCGCCGTGGATGTTCCCAGACCACCACAGCACTACATGATCGGGTCCGGCGATGTCTATCGCCCTGGTGAGGGCCCTGACCGTCAGGTCGCCATCGACTACTTCGGCCTCGTGTTTCACGGCCACACCGTGACCCACGTCGACTCATTGGCCCATTTCTTCTGGGACGGCAAAGCCTACAACGGCAGACCCTCATCCGTTGTGACCGTTGCCGATGGAGCAACCGAATTAGATGTAACCGCAGCGGTCGGAGGCATCATCACTCGAGGTGTCTTGGTTGACGCTCCCATGCTGCGCGGCGTCCGATACATCGAACGCGGCGATGGTGTCGGCATGGATGACATCGCCGCCGCCGAAGAGCGATGTGGCTTCAAGGTGCGCCAAGGCGACGTTCTGCTCCTTCGCACCGGACAACTCGGCATGCGCGAAGAGCTCGGCCCGGTCGACGCATACGTCGCAGGATCTTCAGGACCAAAACCCGAGATACTGCCATTCATGCAAGAGCGAGGGGTTGCGGTCATGGGCTCCGACACCGGCAACGATGTCCAACCATCAAACTACGATCGTTTCAGTAACCCAGTCCATCAGGTCGGCATCGTCGGCATGGGACTTTGGATACTCGACAACGCATGGCTCGACGATCTCGCGGTGGCGTGCGAACAACGCGGCCGTTGGGAGTTCCTGATCAACATCTTGCCGCTGCGTTTGCCTACGGTGACAGGCTCACCAGTCAATCCCGTCGCCGTCTTCTGAGCAAACCACACGCCCATCAGTAGTGCGCGTTCTGCACCACTTCGACTTCTAGGCTCTTACCATCCGCCGCTCGGGTTACACCGACGAAGTCGATGCGCCAATCGACATCTTCGCTACCGACCTCCGCTGCCAAATAGCCGATCGCGACATTCTCTAACCTTCGCAGTTTGCCGCGCGTCATACCTTCGACTGGGGACCCGAAACTAGAAGTGCCGCGAGCCTTAACCTCGATGAATACAAGCGCACCGGCGTGCTCGGCGATGATGTCGACCTCGCCTTGCGAAGTCTTGTAGTTGCGCGCGACGATACGGTAACCAAGCGTCTCCAAGTGCTTGGCCGCGGCGTGCTCGGCATTGCTGCCGATACCGTCAGGCAAATTGAGTGAGCCGCGCCTCGATATATTCTCCGCCGAAGTCGAGCCTAGCGCAGCCCATGTTTCGCCAACTATCATCTGCGAAACCGGCCTGAATGTTCGCCGATGGATCGGACTCGGACCGAGTTCGCTCAACGCGTTCAGATGAAAGGGCGTGCCATAACCTTTGTGGCTCGCGAATCCGTAACTTGGAAAACGCGACTCCATGTCATCGGCCATAATCCGATCGCGAGAAACCTTCGCGACTATCGACGCGGCCGCAATTGATAGAGACTGCGAATCACCACGGATTATCGACTTCGATGGTGTCGCGATCCCTATATTGGTCACCGCATCGATTAGCAAGAAATCGACCCTAGTTCCGCAATCGCGTATCGCACGCCGCATCGCCGATTTGGTCGCAGGCACAATCCCAAGCGCATCGACGCGTTCCGCGCTCTCCAAACCTACTCCCCAAGAAACCGCGACATTCAGGACCGTTTCAAAGACAGACTCGCGTTGCTTGGCAGTGAGTTTTTTGGAATCGTCTATCGCCTCAAAGATTTCAGACGGCAATTCGTCGGGCAAAACAACCGCGCCAGCGACCACGGGACCGGCAAGCGCGCCTCTCCCTGCCTCGTCGATCCCGGCGATGACGCGATACCCCGCCCGCCGACATTCCGATTCGAACGCCAACGTAGGTCGGCTTCTCACTCGTTCGTTGGGCACCATGACGCCATCAGCATACGCTAGCCGCGGACTTACGGCGCTACCTGCGCGTTGCGGGCGACCTTACGCCGCTACCGCGACGCGAGAATTTACGGACGTGCCGAGTAGTGGGTTCTCAAGTTCAATGAACCCACCGCCAAGAACTCGATCGCCATCGTAGAATACGATCGCCTGACCCGGCGTACACGCTCGCACCGGCTCCGCGAACGAAACCTGAGCAACATCCGCACTTAGCATCTCGAACGTCGTCGACTCTTCCGGACTTCGATACCGAATCTTCGCGGTAACTTGCGTATCGGTCGGCGGATGGCCGTCGATCCAGTTAACCGCCGACGCGAACACATCGCTACGCAGCAAACCGTCAACCGACCCCACAGTCACCGTACCCGACTTCGAGTTGATCGACGTGACGTAGATGGGCCGCTTCCTCCCTCCAAAGATCGGCAAACCTTTTCGCTGTCCGATTGTGAACCGGTGGATCCCATCGTGCTCCGCCAAGACGTTGCCGTCAACATCAACCACCACACCTTTAGTCGGCTCATCGAGTCGCTCAGCCACGAATTCTCGATAGGTACCGGTGGGTATGAAGCAGATGTCCTGCGAATCTGGCTTGTCAGCGACCGGCAAACCTTCTTCACGAGCGATCTCTCGTATCTCGTCCTTGCTGTAACCGCCAACCGGAAACGCCAATCGCCGCAACTGGGCCTGGCGTAAGTTGTAGAGAACGTAAGACTGGTCCTTCATCGTGTCGGCGCCGCGCAGCAACGTTCGATGCCCGGAGTCGTCGGATGCGATCTGTGCGTAGTGGCCCGTCGCGACTATATCGGCGTCCATCAACTCCGCCCGTTCCATCAAGAAACTAAACTTCAACCTGTCGTTGCACGCCAGACACGGGTGCGGCGTTCTCCCCTGCCGGTACTCGCCGACGAAGTAGTCGATTACGTGCTGCTGGAACTCCTTTTCGAAGTTCATGTAATAGTGCTTGGCGCCGATAATCCGACACGTTGCACGGGCGTCTTCAACATCTTCGAGCGAGCAGCACGACTTCGACAGACGGCCTGCGCCTTCGAACGGCGCGTTGAACAGACGCATCGTAACGCCGATAACGTCGTAACCTTCGCGCGCCAACAACGCAGCGGCCACCGACGAGTCAACACCGCCGCTCATCGCGACGAGCGCACGCCTATCTCTTTTGATCATCAGATATGCTCGATTTCCGCAATATATCTGGGCCACAGCTTCGCAGCCCGCGCATTCAATGTTCGAAACACCTGCTTTCCAGAATAAAACCTAGCGTTATTCGTCAGCCCGCCAATCTCTGGGAGTTTGGGGCCTCCCAGTCAGCCGATATAATCCGAAACAACATGGTAACGATCTCAACCGAAACAACTGCCAAAACCCCGATCGAGGATCTCGCTCGAGCCGCTTTGGAAGAGGCTTCTGCCAATCTAGGATCCGACGTCGTTCTCTTAGATACCCGAAACGTCAGCGATTTCACCGATTATTTCGTAATCGCGAGCGGCGAAACCGAACGTCATCTCGAGATGATGGCCGACCGGATCGAGCGGAAACTCCGAGATGTCGGAAGTCGCCGTAACAATCGTGAAGGCTCAGGAGCCGGTGGCTGGTTGCTCATAGACTTCCCCGGCTTCATCGTCCACCTCTTCAATCGAGAAACACGCGAATTCTACGATCTTGAAGGGTTGTGGTCGCAGGCGATAGAAGTCGTCCGTCTGCAATAGGCGTACGGATCAACCCTTGTCCGAAACGATCCAGACGTCATTCGCCCTCGCGTAATCAATCAGTTCTTCATCGCTGAAGAACAACCCGACTTCGCGCGCCGCATCATCGGCATTTGCCGAGCCGTGAACCAGATTGCGGCTTATCTCAACCCCGAAGTCACCGCGTATCGTCCCCGGCGATGCCTCATTCGGTTTCGTTTCACCCATAAGCTTGCGCGTGATCGCAATCGCGTCGGGAGCCTCCAAACAGAGGGCAACCACTGGAGCCGAGGTGATGTAGTTGACCAAGCCCTCGTAGAACGGTTTGCCTTTGTGCTCGGCGTAGTGACTTTCCGCTAACTCTTCGCTCACTTGCATCAACTTCATCCCGACAAACTTCATACCCGTCGCTTCGAATCTACCCAGAATCGTGCCGACTAGACCACGTTGCACTCCATCCGGCTTCACCAAGACCAACGTTCGCTCCAGATCCATGATGTCAGCGCCCTCAACTGATTGCTCGCGGCGATCAGATCGAATCGCCAAACAACAATTGTGCACAACGTAACTCGTGAAACCGTTTACGTCCTCTTGGGTGCCGTGATGGTCGGCGGGCGCGAATAGACAGGCTCAACCATGTCCGTCAAGCCGTGACCTCGTTCGAGTCGCTCCAAAGCGATGGCCAAGAGATTAGTTGGATCTCGAACATCGCCCATCGCGGTGTCTGGGTCGTTGTCGCCACTGGCCGACGCTCCTTCGCCACACAGTATCGTGTCTGGTCCACCGAAAAGCACACCAATCTCATCGATGCCGCAGATTCCGCCGTCCCCTTCAACGTCGAAACTTGCGAACGGAGAATCATACACACTGAACGAGACTTGATTGCGTCCCACAGGGATCAACGAAACGACGCGCTTCCCAACCGCGTTTCGATGTGGATAGCACTGAATCTGATGCGTCGGCACGCCGATCAAAACTGACTTCGTCGGAGCAACCAGCCCTTGTCCGGTCGCAATTCCGACTCGCACCGCGCTGAACCCGCCCGGGCCAAGTGCAACGGCCACCGCATCAAGATCGCTCGCCTCGATACCGGCCGCTTCCAACAACCTCATCACCGCAGGCATGACCTCTCGCCCGTGATTATGTCGCGACCACCAGTTCAAGGTCGAAACTCTCCCATCAACGCTAAGGCCGACGCCGGCGTAACTCGTTGATGTATCGATGCCTAAGACGTTCATTTCGAAGGATCTGCCTTGACCGATCTCAATATCCGATCTAGCAACGAACTCGATCTCGGGCCGCTTGCCGACATTGAAATCGCTCTTCCATCGATTGCTTGGTCTGGTTGAATCTGGACTCGCAAAGCATCTTCAGGTAACTCACCGTCTGCGTTCTCTGGCCACTCAACGACCAACGCACCCCGATCGAGTGTCTCGTCGAGTGCGAGTTCGTAAACCTCCGCGGCACCTTCGATGCGATACAGGTCGCAATGGAAGATGCGCACGCGGCCGGGATACTCGGCGAGGATGATGAACGTCGGACTTCGAGCAGAAACTTCACACTCCGCACCCAACGCGATGCCACGGGCCATGCACGTTTTCCCCGCACCCATCTCCCCATGCAACAAGAGTGCGTCGCCGTTTCTAAGCACCTCACCGATCGCACGACCGATCTCCTCGGTCCTCGATTCCGAGTCGCTCACGATGAGATATGTGTGGTTCCTCACCAAACTAACGTTTCACCTCGCGAAGTGGTCCCATCCCTTGGCATCGAACTCAATTGCGCAACCGGATTCATCCATTACCGTGACATCTGCGTCAGTTCCGCGCCGCGGCACGATCTCGCCGATGATGCCGAAATCGGCCGCCCGGCAACCGGGTTGAGACGCGTTGACCTCCGCGATTGCGTCAGCATCGGTCACGTACACCAACTCGTAATCTTCTCCGCCCGTTAGAGCCAACTCCGTTGCTCGCTTGGGATAGGCGCTTTCCAACGCGGGTTCGATCGGTACTCGAGCGGCATGGATCACTGCATCAACACCACTCGCAACGCAGATTCGCTCCAGATCGAGCAAAAGTCCATCGCTGACATCCATCGCGCATTCCGCCCCAGAATTGACCATCGCCTCCGCCAAATCGACGCGCGGTGTGGGCCGGAAGTGTGCGTTTAACAGCGTTTGACCGTCGTCGGATACGCTCGCGGATTCGTCTTTCGACAACATCTCGTTCATCACCCTCAGTCCGCCGGCAGAACCGCCCAACGGCCCCGTTACGGCAACTAGCTGCCCAGATCTTGCGGCGTCACGAGTCAATGGCCTCTGCTTGCCGACCAGACGGCCCGTCATAGCGACGCTAATGATGATGTTTTCGGACGAAACGGTATCGCCGCCGACAAGCCGACCTCCGTACCGATCCAGCGCGCCGATAACCCCACAAAGTATTTCGTCTAGATCGCCGACCCGCGTCGTCGCCGGAATCGCGAGCGTCAACACAGCATGTACGGGTCTCGCCCCCATTGCAGCGATGTCGCTCTGGTTCGAAACGATGCATTTCCAACCCATGTCGTGCCAAGACATCGATTCCGACAGAAAGTGGACGCCATCGACCATCGCGTCTGCGGTCAATACGATATGACCGGCGTCAAACCGCAACACCGCCGCGTCATCGCCCACGCCGACCTCACCCTCCGCAACCACCGCGGCCCCATTCACGCGCTGTTTGATGATATCCACAAGATCCGATTCGCTAATCGGCGCTTGGGCAGCACGATCGTCGGATTGCATATGAAAGATTATATTTAGGCTAATTGCTCTTCACATTGCGCCAAATCCGCGGTGAATATGAAATCTATCCTGATCCTTTCGGACATCCACGGGAACCTCCCTGCCCTTGACGCTGTGCTCGAAGATGCACGTCAAAGAGGTGCGTTCTCCGCAGTGTGGGTTCTCGGCGACAGCGTAGGTTACGGGGCACAACCGAACGATGTGATAAATCGACTGCGCGAGTTACCTGATCCGAAAATCGTAAAGGGGAACCACGAAGCCGCAGCGCTCGGCGACATTTCGGTTGCGGACTTCAATCCTGCTGCCGCCGCCGCGGCCGTCTGGACCGCGAAAAACATAACCGAGGATGTCAGACGATTCTTAAGCGGTCTCCTTAACATCGCCACGGATGATTCGGTCACGCTCTGTCACGGCACGCCCCGTGACCCGATCTGGGAATACCTTCTCTCCGTTCGAACCGCCGAAGAAAACCTGACCCACTTCACTACCGCGGGATGCGTTCATGGTCACACACACGTTCCCTCGGTATTCGGACGTCACGTTGCCCGTGCTTGGGATGCCTTCCACGCCGTCGACTCTCAAATTGTCGATCTCGTATACACACGCTGGTTCGTAAATCCCGGCAGCGTTGGGCAACCCCGCGACGGCGATCCTCGCGCCTCGTACGCCGTACTGCAACAAGAGCACGTCGGCGAATCTTTTTCTGTCCGATTCCACCGTGTCGAATACGACGTGTTGAAAGCACAGAATCTCATCATCGAAGCTGGCCTACCCCTCACATTGGCTTTCAGACTGTCGGAGGGTCGGTAGCAAATCGCCGGGGCGACACTGGCTTTATAATTCAGCGACGAATCCAACCATTCAGGAGCTCGAACCAAGCATGCCAGTAGTCCACATCCACATGTTCGAAGGCCGCACCGACGACCAGAAATCGGCGATTGTTAAAGGCGTCACCAAAGCGATATCCGAAGCAGCCGGCATCCCCGACTCTTCAACTACCGTCGTTATTCACGACACCAAGAGATCCAACTGGGCTGAAGGCGGCGTGTTGGCCTCAGAAGCCTAGTCCTCCACACACCATGAACGTCCGGTCAGCCGCCGCCAAAATCGTAGGTGGCATATACGTTATCGTCGACCCCGAACATTGCGGTGGTCGAGACATCTTCGCGGTCGCAGAAGCCACTGCATCCGCCGGAGCAGCGGCAATCCAACTCAGACACAAGAACGCGCCTAAATCTGTACTCGTTAACGAGGCGCGAACGATCACCGAAATCTGCCGCGAAAACGAAACCATATTCATCGTCAACGACTTCCCCGACATTGCAGCGGAAGTCGGCGCCGACGGTGTACACGTCGGACAAGGCGACATGTCCATCGCCGAGTGCCGCACCATCCTGCATCCAAATCAGATAGTCGGCAAGTCCAACGCCCTGCTCGAAGAAGCGATCGCCTCTTACAACGAAGGCGCCGACTACATCGCAGTCGGATCGATCTACACCACCGACACCAAATCTGACACCCGCCCAGCGGGACTATCGACCCTCCGAGCCGTCGCCGAACAAGTATCCGTACCCATAGTCGCAATCGGCGGCATCAAAGCCAGCAACATCGGCCCAGTAGCCCAAGCCGGCGCCAATTGTGTCTGCGTAGCCACCGCAGTGACAATGGCGCAAGATCCCGGCGAAGCCACACGCGAACTTGTTGAACGATTTGCGGCGGCTAGAGATCGCCGGTGACACAGCTCTCAGGATCACTCGCGAACCGACATTTGCGTTACATGCGCCATTACTGTGGCGGCGAACCGCGTTCGATAGGATAAAGATACTAACCGTTTAACGTCCTATTGACCCGATGGTTCTAACACGAGCAAAACTAGAGCGCTTCACCGCCTTCGAATCTTTGGATGTCAAATTCTCGCCAGGCATCAACGTGCTGGTCGGCGAGATCGGCACGGGAAAGACGCATCTGATGAAGGCGTGTTACGCGGCTTGCTCATTTCCGACAACGGGGAGTGGCCCCGTCGAAAAATTGCGTAACGTTTTTCTGCCGTCAAACGGCAATCTCCGCCGGCTCATCTGGAAAAACTGCGACGGTACCCATTGGGAGGCATCGTTGGAACTGTTCGCCTCTGTCAACGAATTTCCTGTGGAGATCTGCATCTCGGTGGATGAGGAAGGTGGCGATGCTGTTGGGAACGAGCGCGTTTGGTCCGAGCATAAGATCCGATGCGCTTACATCCCGGTTAAAGACATGTTGGCAAACGCGCCAGGGTTTAGATCCCTTTATTCATTGCGAAACCTGCATTTCGAAGAGATCTACTTCGACATCTTGAATCTCGCGTACCTTCCTCCGTTGAGGAAGCAGCCTAAAGTCGCAAGCGAGAGCCTCTTGTCTGGAATAGCGGAGATCATGGGTGGAAATGTCGTTGTAAAGGACGAGGAATTCTACTTAGATTCGAAATCTGCCGGTCTACTGGAATTCCCTCTGTTGGCAGAAGGGATGCGGAAACTCGGTTTACTTTGGCTGCTGATCAAGAACGGCACCTTGCAAGATGGATCAGTTTTGTTTTGGGACGAACCTGAAACCAACCTCAATCCGCGGCTCTTCGGTACCGTGATCGACGCGCTGTTGACCTTGCAACGTCATGGCTTGCAAGTGTTCTTGGCGACGCACGACTACGTAATACTCAAGGAACTTGATCTTCGTATGACTGACGGCGACGAAGTTGCGTTCCATTCGCTGTACCGCGACTCTGAGACCGACGAGATTGATTGCAGGACTGTAGATCGACTAGACCACATGCACCCTAACGCGATCGTGGACACGTTTTCGGATCTTTATGACCGCGATGTCGCCGAATCGTTGAAGCGTTTTCACAACCCCAAATGACCACGTTCCTAGAAGGCGATCTAGAGATTTCGTTTTCGGGCGCTACGCACGCACGGAAATTCGATGGTCCATCGCACAATCTTTCCCAATGCATGAAAGCAGTGGATTTCATCGTCGAATTTCCCGACAAATTTCTCTTTGTTGAGCTTAAGGACCCGGAGCATCCGAATGCGCCATCAGCGACGACTGCTCAATGGATCAGAGATTTTCAAGACGGGAATTACGACAACGATCTGATTCGCAAGTTCAGAGACTCTTGGATTTATGAATGGGCGGCACGCAGGGCGAACAAACCCGTGTTTTATTACGTTCTCGTCGCGATCAGCAGTCAGCATGTAGGCTCGCTTGTTGCGAAAACGACCGAGCTGAGACGTAACTTGCCGTCAGGCCTCCCTCCCAATGCAGGTTGGGTAAAACACATAGTGTTAGATTGCCAAATCTTCAGCATCCAATCGTGGAACATGAATTTGCCGGAATTCCCTGTCCGTAGACTTAGCTCTGACTCGGCGACCTAGACACGGCGCGGAAAATAAAAAGGGGTCGCTGCCAGAACCAGCGGTGCGATCCAAATACCCACCGTTCCTCCAGCACCCTTCACTTAGAATCGCAATTTGGGCGTCTCGGCGGAAATGTTGACGGATAGCCGGGCGTCCGATGTCGGATTCCGTCGTACGGCCTTAGTAAGGACGCGTATTTAAATGACCGAGCTGTATCTGTCGATAGGTGCCGGAGTGCTTGCGCTCGTGGTTGCTGCCTTCCTGTTCAGGATGGTGATCAACCGGCCAGCAGGTGGACATGCTGTCCAAGAGATCGGCGCTCTCATTCAGGAAGGCGCGATGGCCTTCCTCCGCAGGGAATACACCATTCTCGCCGCCTTCGTCGTTCTGATATTCATCGTTCTTGCCGTATTCATCGACTTCAACGTCACCAGCAACTCCACCATCGAGAGACTCATCGCTGATGGAAACCTCTCCGTCACCGGTCCTTGGACCGCCATCGCGTACCTAGCCGGTGCCATCGGCTCCGCACTCGCCGGCTACATCGGCATGAACATCGCCGTGCGCGGCAACACTCGAACCGCGACCGCCGCTGAAACCGGTCTGAACCCAGCGCTGCGCATCGCCTTCAACAGCGGTGCCGTTATGGGTCTAACCGTTGTCGGCATCGGCATCATCGGCGTGACCGGGCTATGGCTGATCTTTGGGAACCCCAACGTCATCGCCGGTTTCGGTTTCGGCGCATCATCAATCGCACTCTTCGCACGTGTTGGCGGCGGCATCTACACCAAAGCGGCTGACGTCGGAGCCGACTTGGTGGGCAAGGTTGAGGCGGGATTGCCTGAAGATGACCCTCGCAACCCGGCCGTCATCGCAGACAACGTCGGCGACAACGTCGGAGACGTCGCCGGCATGGGCGCCGACCTATTCGAGTCCTACGCCGGTTCCATCATCGCCACCATCGCGCTGGCATGGACCGCCGCCAACTCGATCCATGACATCGACGCGCCTAAAATCGTGCTCCCCATGATGCTGGCAGGCATCGGCATTTTCGCCTCGATCATCGGCACATCGATCGTACGAACCAAAGACGACGCCACCATGGGCAACCTCCTATGGAGCCTCCGGTTCGGCATCTTCGGCGCCGGGATCCTCGCTCTGATCGGAACCGGCATCTACATCATGATGATCGACTCGCTCAGTTTCGACCTCTTCTGGGTGATACTGACCGGATTGGTCGTCGGTCAGGTCATCGGGACGGCAACCGAGTACTTCACGTCATACGAGTTCGCACCAGTGAAATGGATTGCCCAACAATCGCAGACCGGTCACCCGACCACGATCATCGCCGGGATCGCAATCGGGCTCTACAGCACCGTAATCCCGACGATCGCGATCGCCGCAGGCATCTGGATCGCATACGAATTTGCCGGACTCTACGGCATCGGACTTGCCGCGGTCGGCATGCTCTCGACCCTCGGTATCACCTTGGCAACCGACGCCTACGGGCCGGTCGCCGACAATGCTGGCGGCATCGCCGAACAAGCGGGCCTCGATCCAGAGGTTCGAGAACGTACCGACTCGTTGGACGCACTCGGTAACACTACCGCGGCAACCGGCAAGGGTTTCGCCATCGGGTCCGCGGTCCTAACAGCCATGGCCCTCATGGCAGCCTACGGCCAAGTCATCGAAATCGACAGCTTCGACCTCTTGCAACCCAAGGTCCTTATCGGTGCACTCGTCGGCGCACTCCTTCCGTTCCTCTTCGCCGGTCTCACCATGCAAGCCGTCGGAATTGCCGCTGGCCACATGATCGATGAGGTGCGACGCCAATTCCGTGAAATTCCCGGGTTACGGGAAGGCGCTCCGGGCGTTCGGCCCGATGCAGCGCGTGCCGTCGACATCAGCACACGCGGATCGTTGAAAGCGATGATTCTGCCGGGCTTCATCGCGATTGCCGCACCGATCGTTGTCGGCTTCTTCATCGGCCCTCACGCCTTAGGTGGAATGCTCGCAGGCTCGATCATTGCCGGCTTCCTCCTTGCCATCTTCATGGCAAACGCCGGCGGAGCATGGGACAACGCCAAGAAATACATCGAACTCGGCAACTTCGGCGGCAAAGGCTCCGACCCACACGCCGCAGCCGTGACCGGAGACACAGTAGGCGACCCATTCAAAGACACATCAGGCCCAGCGATCAACATCCTGCTCAAACTGATGGCAGTTGTTTCGCTGATCTTCGGTCCGCTCTTCATCTAGGGCGCAGACCGAAACGAAAGCTTCCGGCGGCACGAACGCATTCGGAAGCGAAATTGATATCCGACGGGCGGCGGGCACAAGTCCGCCGCTCTTCGCGTACCGGCGATTAAGCTACGAGCTCTGAGGTAGTTACCGACTTCGCGCCACTCGCCAACATCGAGTCCAAAGCCCGCTGGTCGTCGTCTGGGTTAGCATTGACCGCCGATATCGCGTCTGTGACCACAAACGCGTTGTAGCCCCGTTGCAGCGCGTCGTACACGGTATGCTGTACCGCGTATTCGGTCGAGAGCCCGCCGACGAAAATGCGCTTCACCTCAAGGCGCTTGAGATGGGAGTCGAGCGTAGTGCCGTCAAAACCTGAATAGGCATCCGACTGAGGTTGCTGCCCCTTGCGGATTATGCTGCTACCGACCGGTAGCTTCAGATCTCTGTGAAAACCCGCGCCTTCAGTTCCGCGAACGCAATGCGCCGGCCAGATCCCGCCGTTCTCAGCAAAGCTCTTGTGCGAAGTTGGATGCCAATCCTGCGTCGCGAACACTCGGGCTTCCTTCGACCCGAAGTTCAGGGCTAAGTCTGACATTTTGCGGGCAACAGAGTCGCCGTCCTCAACTGCCGCCGTACCACCGGGGCAGAAATCATTCTGCACGTCCACCACTACGAGGGCGTCATTTGGGCCGATATTCAATCTCGTCTCCGTGTATCTTGCTTCGGTTGTAAACGCTGTGCCTGTCGCCGGGTTTCAAATCGAAAATTCCACCGCTCGGCTGGCGCGCGTATTCACATCTACATGATGTTAATCCATCACAGCGCCCGAAAATCAAGATCAACGATTCCCACAACATTCACCACACGAAGACGAATAGCTGCTCACTGTCTATCTCATCGACCAAATCGGGCACTCGTCGTTGCTCGTACTCTATTAACTCGCGCTAACATACGGTATTACATACTCACAGCACGGTTTGCATTCTCTTATCCGTTCTATATGCACGAAGATTCACGACCCCATTACACAACGGCTCCACCAACGGCATCGAAACTGAGCATCAGATCCTTCGCCGCTTGGGGATTGGTAGCCGTAACCTCGGTTATTGCCCTGACAGGCGCCTATTTCTGGGGCGCGAGCAATGCCGCCATCACCGAGATCGAAATCGTCATCCCTACGCCAGAACCGGCCGTCGTGCAGGTCGTCGGAGAAGTTCGAGCGCCGGGCGTATATGAACTGAATCTCGATGCCCGCGTCCTCGACGCGATTGATGCCGCGGGAGGAATGACCGAAAACGCCGCGATCGAGAGCATAAACCTCGCAGCGACGGTCAAAGACGGTTCGCGCATCCTTGTGCCCGCCATTCCGTCTCCCACGCCAGCATTGATCGCGGATCCAGATGTAGGCGTTGATCCGGGCTCCGATGCGGCACATTCCAGCGTTCCGACATCCGGTAATGCACTACCGGCAGAGTCAACAGGCTACCCAATCGACCTCAACTCGGCAACCGTTGATCAGTTGATGGCGCTACCAAGTATCGGCGACACGAGAGCTAATCAAATCATCGCGTTCCGAACCGCCATCGGGGGATTTTCGACCCTAGAACAGCTGCTTGAGATCAGTGGTATTGGAACCAAGACGCTGGAGGCTATCAGGCCGCTAGTCGTTGTGCGATGAGGATAGTCTGGGCATCCGCAGCGTTCCTCGTCGGCGTCGGCACTGCGCTGGTGGTTGATTTTTCACCCGGACGCGGTGTGCCTGCACCCGCATTCTGGATGTTCACGCTTGCTACCGGTCTGACGGTCACGGCATTGATCGTCAGCAGACGACGGGCAGCCTACGCACTGTTGATCGCGATCTTTTTGCTCGGAGTTTGGCGCGGCGGCGATGCGCTGCCCGAAGTCGCTGACACGAGTTACGAATTCACCGAAACAGCGCGTCTCGGGGTTTCAAACCACGGTTACCGAGAAGGTGAGGTGAACCGAATCCGTACCTTCGTGGCCGATGAATTGATTTCCACCCTTGGCGATATGAGAGCAGGATTGCCGGTCGCGTTGCTGACCGGAGAAAGGTCCCTTCTCGACAACGAACTCACCAACGATTTCCGATCGGCCGGGCTGGCTCACCTTTTGGCTATCAGCGGATTGCACGTTTCGCTCGTCGGAGGTATCGCGATGGGTGTATCAGTCCTGCTGTTCGGGAGAAGACGGGCCGCTTACCTCTTTGTGCCCCTTACGTTGGTCTTCGTCTACGCCGCGCTCGCAGGATTCGCACCCCCGATAACCAGAGCCGCGATCATGTTCTCGGTCTTCATCCTCGGACGGTTAATGGGACGCGGTTCTCATACTTTGGCCGCGCTCGCGCTCGCAGGCGTACTGATGGTCGCCTGGGAGCCGGCGATCTTGGCTTCGCTATCGTTCCAACTGAGTTTCGCTGCCATGATTGGCATATCGTTCGTCGCGCCGATGCTCGAAAGCCTGACCGAGATCTCCACACAACAACCGTCGAAATCTCTGTCATCCAATGCACTAGACCGCCTTCGTCGTTTCGTACTCGGTTCGTTGGTCATCTCCTTGGCCTCAACTATCGGTACCCTCCCATTGGTTGCGTTGCATTTTGATAAGGTGCCGATCTGGGGTGGTGTGGCAACCTTGCTCGCCGTGCCCGCGATGCCGATATTGATCATCTCTTCGGCCTTCATTGCGGCGGTCGGTCTTTTGCCACTTCCTTTGATCTCCGAGGTAGCGGCATATCCAGTCATCGTCACAGTCGAATATCTAACATCAATCGCACGCTTCTTCGCGCAGGTCCCGCCAGGACCGATCCAGACCGACGTGTGGACAGTTTGGACGGCCGGCGTCTTTTACGCCTGCTTGGCCATTCTGATCGCAGTCTGGCCGCGTGTGAAAACTGCGACAAATCGGATGAAATCGATGCTGTCGCCTAGTCCCCGTCAGATCGCATTTCCGACCAACACATTCGGCATCCAACTCGGAGTATCTGCCGTCCTATCGCTGTTAGGCGCCGCAATGTGGGTCGCATCGTTCCAGCATAGTGAAATCGACAACTACCTCGCAGTCACATTTCTAAGTACGAGCCACGGCGAATCGATTTTCGTCGAAACTCCGAACGGAAATCGAATGTTGATCGATGGCGGGGGGCACACATCGGAAGTCGCAGATACTTTAAACTCACTGACGCCGCCTTGGGACCGCGAGATCGACATAGTGTTGCTCACCCACCCGGATGCCGACCATGTCGGTGGGCTGCCAGAAGTATTGCAACGTTTCCGCGTTGGAACCGTCATTCATCCCGATATCGATGCAACGAGCGATGCCTTCACCGCATGGTCTCAAGCGATTGAAAATCACAACAACAACGTCGTTCCTTGGCCGAGGATGACGTTGGGACTTGACCAAGGCGTCTTTTTGGAGATTATCGCCTCGGGATGCGGCAATGGTGCTGTTGAGTGTTCTGATACAAACGACGGGTCGATAGTAACAATGCTCCGCCACGGCGACATTTCGTTTTTGCTAACTGGAGACATCGAACGGAATGCTGAAGCGCGGCTGCTGGCCTCCAACACGGATCTCCGGACAACAGTTCTAAAGGCACCCCATCACGGAAGCATCACGTCATCGACAAAAACGTTCCTCGACGCGGTTGAACCGGTCGCGATCGTTGTGGCTGCGGGAACCGCAAATCGGTACGGGCATCCTCACCCTGATGTAATGGCACGGCTTCAACAAACCGTAGGCCAAGATCGCGTCTTGCGTACAGACATCTTGGGCGCCGTCGAGTTACGCACCGACGGCGAACGTCTGTGGATGATCCGCTAGTTCTACCTGCGATTCTGGTCCGCGTACTGAGCGATCACCCGACCGGTATCTTGCGCCGGCACCGCCTCATAGTGATCTACTAGGACGCTGAACGAACCTCGCGCCTGAGTCAACGATCGGAGATCAGCCGCGTATCGTTGCATCGTCGAAGTCGGAGCCTCTGCTTTTACTACGGTAAAACCGTTACCCAACGGCTCCATACCGCTGATCCTAGCGCGCTTCCGGTTCAAATCGCCCATCACGTCGCCGGCCGTCTCATCGGGCACCACAACATCAACCTTCAACACTGGTTCAAGCAACTGTGGCCTCGCGTCACGCATCGCCTGTCTGAAGCCCATGCCGCCGGCGATTTCGAAGGCAACGCCTGACGAGTCGACGGAGTGTGAACTCCCGTCGTAAAGCTCCACATCAATGCCCACGACAGGGAACCCTGCCAACACGCCTTGCGCCGCCGCGTTGCGCACTCCTTTTTCAACCGATGGAATGTACTCGCGCGGGACGTTTCCGCCAACAACCGAGCTGGAAAACGTGATGCCCGATTCGGCACCCGCAGGCGCGACACGCATAAGAATGTGGCCGTACTGCCCGCTCCCACCAGATTGCTTCTTGTGCTTATAATCCACGTCCGCGTTCGTAACTATCGTCTCTCGGTAAGCGATCTTGGGCAAAGAGGTCGTCAACGAAACCTCGAACTTCCTAGCGATTCGCTGTATCGCCATCTCGACGTGAATATCGCCTAGCCCGTGAAGCACCAACTCGCTGGTTTCCGCGTTCCTCTCCAAATGCAACGTCGGATCTTCCTCCGTGATGCGTGTCAACGAACTCGCCATCTTGTCGAGATCGGACTGCGACTGTGGGCTAATCGCAAGCGCAAAGATTGGTGAAGGCAACTCCGCGCCCGGCAGCTCGACCATGTCGTCCCTCGAACACAAAGTGTCGTTCGTCGACGCTTCTTGCAACTTGGTCACGGCCGCGATGTCGCCGCGAACCGCTTCTTCGACAACCGTCAACTCTTTGCCTGCGGGCGAATAGACCTGCGCGATACGTTCGCTGTCACCTTTGGAACCTGTCACCAATTGGGAGTTAGGCATTAGGGACGAACCGTAGACGCGCAGATACGAGACTTTTCCAACAAACGGGTCTGCAGAGGTTTTGAAGATCAGGTTCGCGGGAATCGTCTCAGTCACACCATCCGGCAACTCGTCGTCAGGCGCCGGAAACATGTCAACGATGGCGTCCATCAATTGGTTGACGCCAATCTCCTTGTCAGCGGCGGTTGCAAATATCGGAACTACAGTTCCACCGCGGATCGCGTTTTTGAGCCCTTCGCGCAAATCTTCAGCGGTAACCTCTTCCCCCTCTAGATACATCATCATCAGGTCATCGTCCGACTCCGCAATCGATTCGACCAATTCCTCGGGCATCTCGTCAACTTCACCGGTAAGCAGGTCACGAATCCCCGTCAAACCTTCACCGCTACCTTCCGGCGCTTGCACCGGAACGCAGTTTCGGCCCCAAGCGTCCTGGATCGTAGCCACGACTTCATCGAAATCGGTATCCGGGCGATCAAGCTTGTTGACGACGATCACACGCGGTAGTTCGGCTTCCTCGGCGGCCTGCCACGCCTGAATCGAACCAACCTCGATGCCAGACGGCGCAGAGATCAGCATCACCGCGGTGTCTGCGACTCGCATCGCCGACAACATGTCACCGCGAAAATCCGGGTAGCCAGGCGTATCAAGGACATTGATCTTGTGGTCCTTCCAAGCGCACGGCAAGATCGCCATCTGCACGCTCGATCCTCGATCCTGCTCCTCCGGCTCGTAATCGGAGAGGCTGGTCTTGTCGTCGACTCGTCCGCGGCGGTTAACCACCCCCGTCTTGAAGTACATAGCATCGGCGAGCGTCGTCTTACCGGCCCCGCTGTGCGCCGCTAGAACGATGTTTCTAATCTGAGACGATGCCAATGCCGCCATGTATTCTCTTCTCCTATTGTTTCAAGTTCGTTCGGCGATACCGTTGTAACCCGCGCATATCTACGCGCCTCGAAACGCACCGCAACTCCCATTCGCACTCACCCCTGCGTTCGTCAGCACGTTAACGTCCGTTAGCAATTTATGCGCAATCATAAACCAGATGGCAAATCATGTGCCCTTCGACACCCTAAGCACCGCTATTCAGTGCTTCTCGAATGATCTTCGCTGGTCGAATCGGATACAGATTGATGCCGAAAATCAGGGATGAGAATATGTCGTTCATAGGGTGTTCCGGCATCTTCAGTTGCCACCCGAGCCTCGCTTGAACTTTTGCAACGTCATCACCAACGCCGCACTCGCCGGCATCGGGATGCCTGCTGATCTCCCTAACCGGACGGCCGCTCCAAGTATGTCGTCCAACTCCAAATTTCCACCCCGGTTGAAGTCAGATTGCAACGACGACTGAAACTCGTCCACTTCAGCAATCGCGTCCTCGATCTTCGCATCCACGATGCGGTTAGGGAATTTAATGCCGTTCGCCTTGCCGCTCGCAACAATCTCCTCCATCACCGTTCGTATCGTATTCATTCCTTCATCCATCTCTAGAACTTCTGGCAGAGAAGCCCGAGCAGACGTCACTATCGTGCCCAGCGCGCCAATCGCAACCATCTTCGACCAAAGCGAGGCTTGGATATCAGCACTGATCTCCACCTGTACTCCTGGGATTGACAACTCGTCGCGAACTCGCAGAACACGTTCCGTAACTGAGCCATCTCGTTCACCGAACTCGATCCGCGCTGAACTTCCGGTCTGCGCCACGCGGCCCGGCCCATCGATCGACGTTTCAATGTAAGTCGCGCCTTCCAATACGTGATCCCAACCAAGCTCATCTGCCAACGACTCGCCCCCTGTGATTCCGTTCTGTACGGTCAGAATCACCGTCTGATCGCCTACTAATGGATGCATGGTTGGGATTGTGTCCGCATTCGAGTACAACTTGACGCAGTGAAGCACCAAATCCACGACCCCAGCCTCTTCTGGAGTTAGCGCGATTCTCGGATGTACCACGTAATCGCCCCAGTGAGACGAGACGCTCAGACCGTTCCGTCGCATCGCAGCACCGTGATCGCCGCGGGCTATCAGGACAACGTCCGCGCCCTGCTGGGCCAGAGCACCCCCATAGTACGCGCCAACCGCACCAGCACCCATGATGGCGATCTTCATCGCAAATCGTCCTTTCCTACGAACCGTTTAAATCGCTTCGCCATGTCACGATTATGCCAAAATTGATTCGCAAGTTGACGGCCTGTCCTCGGTTACACCGTTCACTGTTTTCCAAGGATCACAGTACATCAAGGAATTAACATCAACCAAATGCGAAATTTGCGCAATCGTTCCGACGGTCGGGACTTCAACCAATGTCGACCAATCTCGATAGAACCTGGCTTCATGCCTTACGCTGAGGGGTCGGCGCTCGTGAAACTCGGCAACACGCACGTCATCTGTACCGCAACGGTCTCAACCGAAGTGCCCCGATGGATGCGCGGCCGAGGTACCGGTTGGGTCACAGCCGAATACGGTATGTTGCCGCGGTCCACGACGGATCGGATTGACAGAAGACGCGCTAGCACCAGCGGCCGGAGCCGCGAAATTGAACGGTTGATCGGGCGATCGCTGCGAGCCATCACCGACATGTCCGCGCTCGGTGAGTGCGCGGTAACCATCGACTGCGACGTGTTACGTGCCGACGGTGGAACGCGAACCGCATCGATCACGGGCGGTTACGTCGCGTTGGCCCAAGCGCTTCAATCCCTGCAACTCGAGCGCGGGCTTGACAACCCCATACTCACGGACACCGTCTCTGCCATATCGGTCGGCATCGTAGACGGCGAATGTGTCCTCGATCTGCCGTACGAAGAAGACTCGCGCGCCGAAGTCGACATGAACATTGTCATGACGGGTTCTGCCGATTACGTGGAGATCCAAGGCACAGCCGAAGCAACGCCGTTCTCGTCATCCCAATTGGAGGAGATGATGGAACTAGGACGGATCGGTTGTCGCGAGATGGCCAAGGCTCAAATCGAATCTTCTTTGTGGATGTCCGCTTAATCCGTTACCTGTTCGATCAAACGATGCATCAGCCACGCGCGAACCCTTCGATGCGCTTCTGCCCATTTTGCGGCGGAGCAGTTCAGCCGTCTTATAACTATTGCGTCCATTGTGGAGCCAGCCTTGCTGCCGTTGCAAGTCAACTGTTGTCTCGGAGAGAACCCGGCTCCGGGCCGGCCACCACGCGGACACCACTTCAACCAGCGCGGCGGCGCGGCACATCAACCGATCGCCTGAAAGCCGCCGGTTCTAATGCTCTAGTCGTCAACCCCATTCGTTGGGTCTCCGATTTCATGGATCGGATGCAACGTTGGCCGCCGAGCATCGATCCGCCGCGATTCCTTTCTCAGGAACGCAGTGTGACGATTGTGAATCGCCGAATGAGCTTCAGTTTCGGTCTCGCATTCGAGATCTTCGTGATCTTAGCTCTCGCTGTACTTGCGGGATGGCTGCGAATAGACGGTCTTGCCGATCCTTCGCCGGGCATCAATATCGACGAAAGCACCTACGCTGCAGAGATCCATCGTATCGTCAACGGTGAATGGGTCGGTAAGTGGTCCGGCGCCAGCCTCGGCGTACCCACATTGCAGTTCTATTTGACAGCGCCATTATTCATATTGCTCGATTCTGAGCTCTTCGCTATCCGCATCGTCAGCGCATTGGCCGGCACGTTGGTAGTCCCTGTCGTCTACATATTCATGCGCCGGCTAATGCCGTTCACGGTCTCACTCGTAACAACCGTTCTGGTCGCTGTTTCGATCTACTTCATGCTGGAGAGTCGCATTGGTTGGCCAATCATGTTGGCGATCTTGGAACTGCTCTTGGGATTGACACTGCTCTTCGTCAGCGTCGAACGGCGCATTCCTTGGCTCGCGGCGATAGCCGGTTTGGTACTCGGCGCCGGCATGTATACCCACCAGGTGTTCTTGCCATATTGGGCCTCTTGCATCGGACTAGCAATCCTCGTCGCCCTGTTGCATCCGAGATTCCGGCACCGACGCGAGCTATACATTTTTGCAACCGTATGTTTCCTCACCGGCGTGAACATGGCATGGTTCCTGATTTTCCAATTTGATTTCGTTTCAGACCTGGAAAATCATTACGGCGTATCCGCGTCGGTCGACTTTGTTCGTTGGGCGCGACGCACTTGGGAAGTGTTTATGTTCTTCCGGTCTCCCATCAGCGCAGATTTCACCGACGCCGCACCGTCAGCTCCAATTCTTACCGGAGTTTTCCAAGCCTTCTTCCTCATTGGACTCGCGGTCACGGTCGTCAGAATCAAAGATCCAAGATACCAACTGCTGTTAGTTGGCTTACTCGTTGGCATGTCGCCGAGTGTCATCGTACCCGGTTCGGAGGCGCGTCGCTACCTCGTTGGCATGTTGTTCGTCTTTGCCTTCGTTGGAGTAGGTTTCAATCTGTTGACGCAGCTGCTCATGGCCAATATGAGCAACTTTGCGAATACATCTAACACCAAGGTCGTCGAAATTACCCGACGCGGCGCTTACATCATTGCCGTAACAATATTGATCGCAGTTTCCACTTTCTCCGGTTACACGCGGTTGGACGAATGGAAGTCCAAAGACGCCAGGTGGACGTTCAACTATGACCTGTCGCAACTTACCCATTTCATCAAAGAGTTGAACGGTTCGGAAACCGTCTATCTCTACTCTGATCGAAGTGGCGCACCACACCCGATCATCGATTGGGTCGCCCCTCATGTCCACGTCGTTGACGGCGAAGAGGAGAGAATCGAGGGAAGGCGCGTTTTGAAGATCCCTGAACCGAGTCACGGGACTATCGTGGTCGCTTTGCTCGAAAGTTACATCGATCACGCAACGGAGTTGCGGGAGCAGTACCCCGACGCCCAATATGTTGAAGCAACAGATGAATATGATCGTGCTTTGTGGACGACGTTGCTAATCAGAGATCCGTGAGTCTGCATTGCCATAATTGCGGCTTCGTCGCGGACACTCCGCATCGCTTCTGCTCCAATTGCGGTGTTGAACTCCGCACATCCAACCAGTGCCGGTTTTGCGCGACCGAACTCGAGGCCGATGATCGTTTCTGCTTCAATTGTGGAAACCAAAGAGGACAGCAACACCCACAGGTGCCGAACTCGGGTCACCATACCATCGGCGACATCCCAAAAACTACCAGCATCGCGGTTGCGGCCGCAGGATTGACCGACAGATCAAATGAGTTGCGATCGCGGCAGAAACTCGATCAGCCTCCACAGCCACCAAGTCTAAGACCGCCATCCTCTGCGCAACCATCGGTATCCATTACGCGTCGTGCACGGAATTGGGTTTCAAGCACGAGCACTAGGGTTTTCGACGACGATTATGAAGCCCGCGAAAATCGATTGTGGTCAAAAATGACGCAGTTTGGCGGAGAGTTCGTCGCCAATGCCCGCTTTCACACATCACTTTGGCGATTCGACGAATTCGAAGGTGTGTCGGATCGGACTCGAATCACCATCGAAGTTGTGACGGTGGCTGTTCTCACGTTGATTGCTCTTTACCTCCGTATCAATGACCTAGAGAACGTGCCTCTAGGTTTCGAACTCAATGAGTCGGGATTATCAATCGACGCGCTGCGTGTCTTGAACGGCGAATGGATTGGGGCGTGGTCACCCGTTCACGGCGGTCAGCCAACCGGCTTCTCCTACTGGACAGCGTTTCTCTTCAAAATCGGCGAACCAAATGTCTTTTGGGCACGCTTAGCGTCGGTTTTGCCTGGGGTTGCACTGATACCCGTCGCATACATCCTTTTGCGAAGTCTGTTTCCGTTTCGTTTAGCGGTTGTATCCGTCGCGCTTCTTACGTTCTCGGTTTGGTTCGTCATCGCGAGCCGGATGGGAGTTCAGATGATGTTCGCGGTTTTCATGGGTTTTTCGTCCATGCTGGCAGCCTTGGAAACGTGCCGGACGCGCCGCGTATGGGTTGGTGTCGCAGGCGGCCTACTTCTCGGGTTAAGCATCTACAGTTTTAAGGCGTTCTTGCCGTACTTCGCCGGCATCTGGGGAATAGTTGCTTTGCTGTTTCTTGTCTCGTCGCACCATCGAAATACAGCTACAGTATGGTTCTTGCTCTTGTCGATTATCGTTGCATATCCTGTGCTAAACATATTGGTTTTTTCAGGATTCATCCAAGCAGAATTGGCGAAGGACTACTACGGCGATTTAAATCTGTGGGACTTTTCACGCTATCCATCACGGTTGCTTGAGTTGCTGCTATTGGTGAATACGCCGATTAGCTCCGGAACTTGGGACGGAACCAGCGGATCTCCGTTGCTACATACGCTGATTATCCGGGTGTTTTTCTGGCTCGGATTAATGACAATAGTCATAAACGTCAATCAGCGTCCCTATCAGGTTTTCTTGATCGGATGGTTTATCGCCGCTTCCGCAGCTCTCTTGGTTGAAGGAGCGGAAAGTCGCAGGTACCTGTTCGGGGTTTTCTTCGTTCTGACAACCGTTGCCATCGGCATCAACGTCATCGCGCGATTCTTTATCCAAGACGCATCCAAACTATCGCAGATGCGATTTCCGGCAATGCTCAATTCACGCAAATTCGGCGTCGCGTTTGGGGCTGCAATCATCGCCGCATTCTGCTCCCACGCATTCATCACCGACCGAGATGCGTTCCACGAATGGAGCGTCGGACCGGTTCGTTGGTATTTTGAAGCGGGAATGTTCGACGCGCTGAAACTCGTGGACGATGCCGAAGAGGATTATCGGGTCGCGTTGTTTAACCCGCGCTCAAGGATCGACGACGAAAGGATCAGGTTCCTGTATCCAGATCTGAAATTGGTCGAAGGGGCTGCAGAACATGGAGGCGAAGGAGTAATCCGCGCTGATTTCGTCGATGGAAACACCGCGTTCCTTCTATTTGGCGACTACATGGAAATGATCGATGATCTAGAAACATTGTTCCCCGGGCAAATCCGGGTCGATCGAAACAGCCGCGAAATCGGAGCCGACAACGATCAAATCCTGTACATCGCTTATCTTGTTCACGATCCGCGAGGTCCGAAATCGTGACGTTGCATCACTGATCTGCGGCGATTCATCAAACACCTCGATCTCGCAATCTGAACGAACCGACGTTCGCGCGTAACACGCTAACGTGATCCCCGAAAGAATCCGATATGATCCCCCAACACCCCATATACATCTCCGTCATCGGCGGCGACCGCAACCACACCACTCCCGAAGGCCTCGAACTAGCCGAAGAAATCGGACGTCTCATTGCCGAAAACGGCTGCATCCTCGTCAACGGCGGTATGGGAGGAACCATGGAACGCGCGGCGAAAGGTGCCAAATCCGCCGGCGGCACCACCATCGGCATCCTCTCATCCACTGACCGAAACGAAGCCAACCCCTACATCGACTACGCCATACCAACACCTCTCGGATTCGTCCGAAACGTCCTGGTAGCCAACGCCAGTGATGCGGTTATTGCGCTGCCCGGAAAATGGGGCACCTCCAATGAACTCAGCTTCGCAATGATGGCCGGAGTACCGGTCGCCGCTTTGGAAGGTTGGGAGGTTAATCTCCGAGACGACCACGGTCAAGCACGATACTCGGAAGTTTCGTACGCCCGTGACGCAGCCGAAGCCGTCGAAATGGTAATCAAGTTCGCCCGTCGTCGTCGACGCCATATGTCGTAACGCGTCGACCGCCATATGTCGTAACGAATTTCATCGTCGTCCGGCTCCAGCTCACCGCTAACAGAATCGCGCATTCCTAATGCAAACTTGTTGAACATGAGCAACATCAAATTCGTTCGCGGAAAAGAGATCCTCGACTCGCGAGGAAACCCGACGGTCTACGCGGAAGTGCTGCTCGAGGACGGAACGCGAAACGGCGCTTCGGTTCCCTCCGGCGCCAGCACAGGCGAAAACGAAGCGTGGGAAATGCGCGATAACGACCCTAAGCGCTTCAACGGCATGGGTGTCTTAAACGCCATCGCCAACGTCAACGGCCCGCTCAACGACGCCGTAGTAGGCATCGATGCAAATGACCAACGTGCAGTCGATTACGCGATGATCGACGCTGACGGTACAAGCAACAAGTCACGCTACGGTGCCAACGCCCTACTCGCGATCTCGATGGCCGTGCTCCGCGCTTCCTGTCGAAGTCAAGGCGCGTGGTTATACGACCTTGTTGCGGACCTCATTGGAAACGACGACCGCTACATCCTACCTGTGCCGATGTTGAACATCTTCAACGGTGGCGCCCACGCCGCCGGTTCGACCGAGTTCCAAGAGTTCATGGTCATGCCCGCCGGCGTCGAATCACTGTCCGAAGCCCTACGCGCCGGTTCCGAAATCTACCAAGAACTCGGGAAACTCCTCCAATCTGAAGGCCTATCCACATCTGTCGGCTTCGAAGGAGGTTTCGCACCCGTCGGACTCACCAACCGCCAAGCCCTCGGTTACGTCACGCACGCGATCGAGAGCGCCGGCTACCTCCCCGGCGAGGAGATTTTCATCGCCCTGGACCCCGCGGCGAGCGAGTTTTACGTGCCCGAGGTCAAGCGCTACAGCATGAAGCGCGAAGGTCTCCGGCTGACGTCCAAAATGATGGCCGAAGAATACGACGCGTTCTGCGCCGAGTATCCAATTTGCAGCATTGAAGACGGCCTCGGCGAAAACGATTGGGAAGGATGGCAGATCCTAACCGAAACCATCGGAGACAACGTTCAGCTGGTTGGCGACGACCTTTTCGTTACACAAACCGCTTTCCTTGAACGCGGTATATCTGAAAATGCCGCAAACGCCATCTTGATCAAACCAAACCAAGTCGGCACCGTCACAGAAACCCTCGACACCATTCGCCGTGCGCGCGAAGCCGATTTCGGCGTCGTCGTTAGCCACCGGTCAGGTGAAACCGAAGACACAACTATCGCCGATATCGCAGTCGGATCGGGTTGCGGACAGATCAAGGCCGGAGCTCCTGCACGCAGCGAGCGCGTCGCCAAATACAACCGCTTGCTGCGTATCGAAGATTGGGCAGGAGGAAGAGGCCGCTACGCCGGAATGAGCGTAATCAAGAACTGAGATACACGATTGTTTCAAGCGGTGTAATCTGCAACTACAAGACAGACGAACAAGCAGAACCGAACACATACATCCAGATGACCGGAGGCCCCAGGACCACCAAAATGAGCAGAACCAAGATCGGTATCAACGGCTTCGGCAGGATCGGTCGGCAAGTTTTCCGAACCATCAGCCAACGACACCCCGACAAGTTGGAAGTTGTGGCGATTAACGACCTCGCCAGCCCGCAACAACATGCGCATCTCTTCAAGTACGACTCTACCTACGGCAGATACGATGGCGAAGTCGAGCTCGTCGATGGCTCGTTGATTATCGACGGCGAAACGATCACCGTGTTTTCAGAACGCGATCCCGCGAATATCCCTTGGGCGGACACCGGAGCAGAGATAGTAATCGAATCCACCGGCTTCTTCACCGATGCCGCACAGGCCTCCGCGCATCTCTCGGACAGCGTAAAGAAAGTCATAATCTCGGCGCCCGCGACCAACGAAGACATCACCATCGTCTTGGGCGTGAATGAAGATCAATACGACCCATCGCAACACAACATCATCTCGAACGCCTCCTGCACCACAAACTGCGTCGCCCCAATGGCAAAGGTACTCAACGATTCTTTCGGCATAGAGCACGCTCTCATGTCGACTATTCACGCCTACACCAATGATCAGAACATCTTGGACCAAGTGCACAGCGACTTGAGACGTGCCCGAGCGGCCGCCAACAGCATCATCCCGACTACGACCGGCGCCGCGAAGGCTGTGACCCTCGCCATCCCAGAGTTGAGGGGAAAGATCGACGGAATGGCATACCGCGTCCCTGTCATCACTGGCTCCGTAACAGATCTCACCGTACAGTTGTCGAGTCCGGTCACAACCGACGAGGTAAATGACGCATTCAGAGCAAGTGAAGAGGGCGAACTGAATGGTGTCATCCACGTGTCGGACGAGCCACTAGTATCATCTGATTACATCGGCGACCCACACTCATGTACTATCGACGCGCTATCCACCGCGGTAGTCGCAGACGACGGCTCCGAAGCAGGCACCTTCGTCAAGGTAGTCGGATGGTACGACAACGAGTGGGGATACTCGAGTAGAACCGCGGATGTCACCGCACTCATCGCCGCTTCGCTTTGAGTTTGACCACGCAACGCAACAACCTTCCAACCCCGCCAAGACCTCTCTTGAAATTTCCCAATTCGAGGTCCACGGACTAGCCGCGCGGCTTGGGTTGCCGTCACCTCGGCGCATGCGCGCATATCATGAATCACAACACCAGCAACGCTGAAGAGCAACCTAGTAGCAACACCGGGATCCTGAATACCCCAACACAATCGAACCACCAACACGTGGTCGACGATATGGCCGCGTTCATTCACGTATTGCCCAACGCTTTCCGTGAGGGCTTGGACAGTTCTCTGAACGGATCGAACGACTTCTCCAGCCTCCTCGAAGTCATCATCGATCTCGGCCGTGTCCCAGAAGCTCGTTTCATCGAAGGCTCCGTGGTACTGAGCGACCGTGAGGTCACGCGGGACGACATCCAGTCCGTCATCGGCGGTCTCGGACGCTTTGGCGACGACAATCGCGCCGGCATCGAACGTACGCTTCACCGCTTCTCCGTCATCAGAGACCGTGAAGGAACGCCGGTTGGCCTCACCTGCCGAGTCGGACGAGCCGTGTTCGGTAGCGTGCGACTGATCCAAGATCTCATTCAATCCGGCCGTAGCGTGTTGATACTCGGACGCCCGGGCGTCGGCAAGACCACCATCCTCCGCGAAGTAGCTCGCGTGCTAGCCGACGACGCCTCGCGCCGCGTAGTTATCGTCGACACCTCCAACGAAATCGGAGGCGACGGCGCCGTTGCTCACCCTGCTATCGGGCGCGCTCGGCGCATGCAGGTGGCAAACACCGAGCTCCAACACCGCATCATGATCGAGGCGGTTGAGAACCACATGCCCGAGGTCGTCGTTATCGACGAGATCGGTACCGAATTGGAAGCGATCGCCTCCAGAACAATTGCCGAACGCGGCGTCCAACTCGTCGCTACCGCCCACGGCAACACCCTAGGCAACGTCATTAGCAACCCCACGCTGTCCGACTTGGTAGGCGGCACTCAAGCAGTGACCCTCGGTGACATCGAAGCTCGGCGACGACGAACCCAAAAAACCGTCCTCGAACGAAAACATACACCTACCTTCGACGTCGTCGTTGAGATGCGCGAGCGCAACTACGTCGGCGTTCATATCGACGTCGGCAGGGCCGTCGACCGCATGTTGCGCGGACTTCAGGTCCCCCTCGAAATGCGTCGCCTACAAGACGACGGCACAGTCGAATCGCAAGTCGAAGACGCAATGCAGTCCGAAAACGGTTTCGAGACGGCCGCGTTCGACCTCAACGCCATCCGTTCCCCACGAAGTTCGTACGAACTCGGAAACGATCAATCCAACGATAACGGGTCTGGCGCCGAACACACAGATCGCAACGATCACGACGAAGCGATGCCACAACATCCGCCGGTTCGAGTGCACCCGTTCGGCGTCCCCAGGGAAACACTGCGCACCGCGATCCGCGCCATGGGCGTGCCCGTCAAACTATCTGAATCCGCTGGCGATGCCGATGTGCTCGTCACAACCAAGTTGCACTACGGCCGCAGACCACCCGCACTCAAGCGCGCAGAACGCGACGGCGTACCCGTATACGTCCTCCGACGTGGCACCAGAGAGCAGATCGAGCAATTCCTGAGCCGCTTCGAAATCGACGGCCCGGGCGTTGCCAACGGTCACATGCAACGAAACGGCGACGACGAAATTATCGTTGAGGAGGCCCTCGAAGAAGCCGAACGCGCCGTGGAACGCGTGCTGAGCGGCGACCGCAAAGTAAATCTCTCCGCGCAGTCCTCGCACATCCGCAGGCTGCAACACGCACTCGCCGCACGATACAACGTAGGGTCGGCCAGCACCGGCCACGAACCCAGCCGTCACGTCATCATCCGTCGCAGGCGACGATGACCCGTACCACCACCGTTTAGCTCCGGTATCCCAATCATGCCGCGCCAGTCGGTCTACAAAGCGCCATTCATCTCGTTCGAAGGCGGCGAAGGCGCCGGTAAAACTACTCAGGTCGAACTGTTACGCCGCCGAATCGAGAGCTTGAACTTACCCGTATTAGTAGTACGAGAACCCGGATCAACCCGTCTCGGCGAGCAAGTCCGCGACATCATCAAGTCCGCAAGCGGCAACGTGCCCGCAGCCGACGCCCTGCTCTTCATGGCCGCTCGCGCACAACTCATGAATGACGTCGTCGTTCCCAACCTCGAGACAGGTACCACCGTCGTTTGCGATCGGTTCGCCGATTCAACAATGGCCTATCAAGGCTATGGAGGAAATCTAAACCTAGATCGCCTGCGACACGCCAACGAACTCGCAACCAACGAGGTCGCGCCAGACCTCACGATCCTCCTCGATGTACCACCTGAAACAGGATTGCGTCGCCGCGACTCCGCGGATGAATCGACCGGCGAGACGAATCGTCGCTTCGAAGAACTCCCGATCCGCTTCCACCGAAACGTCCGACGCGGCTACCGACAACTCGCCAGCCGCGAACCGAACCGATGGGTAGAGATCAACGCATCGAGAAACCCCAACGAGGTCGCCGAAGACGTTTGGCGACACGTATCCGATTTCTACGATTTGAGTTAACCTGAAACATCGCGAATAAACCTATACCGAACCGACGGACCGGAGAAAACAACACCATGCGCAACAACACGATGAAGCGAAAGATGCTCGACGGCGGAACGACTCTCGGCCCGTTCGTGGGCTGGCCAGCGCCCGCTTTGGTCGAACTTATGGGTTGGGCAGGTTTCGACTTCGTCGTCATCGACTGCGAACATGGAATCATGGACTACGAGACGGCAGAAAACATGATCCGAGCCGCCGAACTCTCCGGCACAACTCCCATCGTCCGCATCGGTATGAACGACCAGCAGCACATCCAGCGATACCTTGAAGGTGGCGCCCAAGGCGTCATGATCCCGCTCATCAACAACGGTGAACAAGGGCGCAGCGTCGTCGATTCCGTCAAATACCCGCCAGTCGGAAAACGCGGCGGTTTCTCCGGACGTAGCGCGATGTTCGGCATTCAAGACCAAGCCGAATACGTCAAGCAAGCCAACGAAGAGACCTTCGTCTGTCTTCAGATCGAGACACCCGAGAGCATCGAAAACGCCGACGAGATCGTCGCCGTCGAGGGTGCCGACTGCATATTCATGGGCCCCGGCGATCTCTCGCTAAACATGGGCTACCCAGGACAGATCTCCCACCCGGAAGTCGTTAGCGAAATCGAAACCCTCGTCAAAAAGACCCACGACGCCGGAAAGATTTCCGGCACACTCGGCGTCACCGTCGAACAAGCACAGTTCTGGCACGAACGCGGCGTCCAATGGATCGTCAGCGGCGCATCCCGTTTCCTCCTTGCCGAAGCCCGCGCATACCTAGACCAGACCCGCGGCTCCGGCGTCGGCTGACACCTGCATCTCGGCGATCCCGGCGACAACGTGAAGGATCCGACCCGATGACGCATCCTGATCGGGCTGTCGTCACCGGCGCATTCAGCTACACGGGCGGTTTCATCGCCCGTCGTTTGCTCCGTTCCGGTGTCCGCGTCACCACGCTGACCCGCCATCCGGACATACAGAACGCATTTGGCGGCGAGGTTAACGCAGCGCCTTTGGACTTTTCCGACAGAGCAGCGTTGTCGCGGTCAATGGAGGGAGCCGAAGTCCTCTACAACACCTACTGGATCCGGTTCGAAAGAGGCGACACGACATTTGATGGCGCTGTCGAAAACTCGAAGTTACTCTTCGAAGCTGCAATCGACGCTGGCATCTCCAAGATCGTCCACATCTCCGTATCGAACCCCTCACCTAACTCCCAACTGCCCTATTTCAGCGGCAAATGGCGCGTCGAAGAAGCACTACAAGACTCCGGCATCCCATACGCCATCATCAGACCAACCCTCGTCTTCGGCAAAGGCGACCTCCTGCTAAACAACATCGCTTGGGCAATCAGACGCTTCCCATTCTTCCCCATCTACGGCGACGGCGACTACCCAGTCCAACCCATCTACGCCGAAGACCTCGCAACCCAAGCAGTCGCAGCGGCTTCTACAACCGAAAATTCCACCGCCGACGCAGCAGGACCTGACACGATGACCTTCAAAGAACTGCTCCGCCTCATGGCTTCGAAAATGCGCGTCACCTGCGGATTTTTGCACACACCGCCCAGTATCGGACTCGCATTGACAAGCGTGATCGGACTGCTGATGCGCGACGTAGTCCTAACCCGCGACGAGATCGACGGACTTATGTCCGGCCTCCTCACATCCGATGCACCGCCCATTGGCACAACCAGACTGAATGATTGGCTCACTAACAACGCGGACAACCTAGGACGCAACTACCAATCCGAACTTCAACGCAACTTCCGCCTTTAAACGGCGAAGTCATGTTCAGATCAACCACTCACCTCGATAACCAATCTGCGTTGGTCGCTCGATCCCCATTGGCAGACGCAATTCAACGCCCGCGTCTCAATGCTCTCATGAAAACCACGCGACGCGAAAACGTGATCTAGTTGTAGCTGAGCGGTCATCGGCGACATGGAGTTGGACCTAAACGTCGGCACGTTCTTCGTGTCGGCTGGCAAATGCTCGGGTTTCGGCGTCGCCTCCCTACCGTTTGGTGATTGAGGACCTAAATACTCAAACCCAAGCACGTCGAACCGCTCCCACACTACCTGCGCCCGTTTGCCGGTCCAACTGACTTCGTCTTTTCGCCAACCGTAGTCAAGATTGATGTCTCCCGCCGCCAACACGCGGTGCGATGACGCATCCTCGGCGCCGACAAAAAGTGATAGGTCCGAGATGATACGATGCACCGACGTGTCGGGCATCTCCAACCACCTCTTCCGCCCGTGCGACGGATGTGAACCCATCCAACGTCCGTACATTGAGACCACGGTGAAAGGTTCTATTTCTTCGTCCTTCGGTTTCACAATGGCAGCGGCAATCGTCCCAATCCCGCTCACTGGAATAGTGCCCTCTGGCGCGCCGGCCACTGGGGGAATTTGCATCAACCACTCCACCTCCACACGGTCAGACAATTTAACGACACGGCACCACCGATCATAGAGATTCGGCCAATATCGCCGGTACGAGTTCGAATAGACCGCATGCGAATCGTAATGCTCCCACGGACCATCCTCCACCGAATCCTCGACATCCCAAGGCGCGTCACCCGATTCTTGCAACAACGCTACATCTGCGTTCATCCGCAACAATTCACGCCACGGCTGATGGCGTTTCGCGATGTTCCAACTAACAATTCTGATCACGTCGCATCCTCAAATCTGCAACGCAACAGGAAAACACCACGCGTTTACCTGTTGGATAATTGAATCTACCTGCCGGACTACAATCGTCTCGAAAACGAACCCGGATGATTGTCCAAACGATTTCTCAACGCTCGGCACACCGACACTTTAACCGAAACCCTCGGCAAAGCGTCATCCAATCCAACCGTCAATCCGCAACATGCGCTCCATCCCCGCGCAACGCCAATCCCCGTAACCACTCCGATACAATCCGATCGTCATGCTCAAACGCGAGCTCCGGCATCGTATCCACCGCAAACACACGCGCCTCCGACGTTTCGTCGCCAGCCACCAACTCACCCGACACAACTTCAGCGTGATACACAACCAACACGACCGCCTGCCCCTCATCGCTAAACACACCTACAAGCCAATCCGTACTTACCGTCAAACCGCACTCCTCCAAAACCTCGCGCTCCAACGCCCGTTCCAGCTTTTCTCCTCGATCTACGTAACCCGACGGGAAACTCCACATCCCGATCTGCGGTTCGATCGCACGTTTGAGCAACACGATCCCACCATCCTTCGGAATGATCGCCGCTACCGCGACCTTTGGATCCGAGTAGATGATCCGGTCACACTCGATACACCGATGATGCCCACCACCAATCGGCGCCAACGCCGGGAATTCCGGATGATACGGGTGACTGTCGCTCAAATGTGAAGTCATATCAAACGCGAATCATACACACCGAATTCCGTTGAGTTGACACCGACCTACTTATTACAATCACTTCATGAACGCTTTTCGCATCACATTGATGGTGCTAGCCATCGTCCACATGCTCTTCGCTGGCTTCACCGCGCTGGTCGGAGCCTTCGCTGACGGCGGCAATATTTGGGAACGCCTCGTAGTGTCCGCGCTTCACCCAATCGTTGCCATTGCTCTGCTGACGCTGATATTCATACCCCGGCCTCCCAAGACCTTCATCATCGTAGTTACCGGCCTCTTGACCGCCAACATCATAGCCGACGTCACCTTCGCGATATCGATCGCCGCGGGCGTCGTCAAAGGCGACGCCTGGCTCGCACTGGTATTCTCCGTCGTTCCGGCGATCGCACTCATCTACGCCATAAACCGACTGCGCATCCATAACGAAATTTCGGGCACCACTCCCGTAACGCAGACTGACGCGCCGACGAGCGAATGACGTAACTGAGGATAATGTCCCCTCTCTCGCCGGGCAGGGGAGGGTCAAAACCCGCCCCGGACTAGATCCGAGGGTGAGGGTGAGCCGCCTTAGCTCAGACCATCTCCGCAAAAACTGGCTGCAACTTAGCGCGAGCGGCTGCGGATTTCTCGCCGTCCTGCGACTCGAAGATGGGCATCTCCTCATCCAAGTCCGCATTCAGATCGTAGAGCTCGCCAGTCTCGTACAGTTTCCAATCTCGATCCCGCACGAAGCGGATGGTGTCCGCAGCTACGTTAGGCGACATCGGCTGGAAGTGGAAGAACAGCCAATCCTTCGGATCGCCCGTCTCGCCTCGCAACTGCGGATAAAAGGACGTTCCATCGACGAAGTAACCATCCGGTGCCTCAATTCCGGCGGCCTCAATCATCGTCGGAACGAAATCCGTCACATCGATCAAGTCGGAATTAACAACACCAGACGGTACCGTCCCCGGCATCTGAGCGATCAGAGGCACATGCGTCCCTTGGTCGTTCGTCTTCCCCTTGCCGCCACAGATCTCGTTGTGACGGTGCATCACCGAGCAAACTTCCTGAGGCGAGCCATTGTCGCCCGTGTAGATGACGAGCGTATCTTCACTCAATCCCTGCTCGGCGAGGTAGTCCAACAGCCTCCCGATCACCTTGTCGTGATACTCAACCATGTCCTTATAAAACCGAGGATGTGCGTCGCTACCAGAATCGTCCATCGCAGCCCAAGTTCCCACGCCCAGCGTCTTGTTCGAATTTGGTTCGAAACCGTCCCATTCCGGACTGTCCGGAGTCGGTTCGAACGGCCCGTGCGTCAGCGCCATCGGCCAGTACACGAAGAACGGACTGTCGTCGTCCTTCTTTCGATCGATGAAGTCGATGATGTAGTCAAGGAACAAATCATCGCCGTATTCGCCTTTAGTGTCATCCCTGTAGGAGCCGTTCTGGTAAATGATCGGGTCCTTATACCTTGACCCCTTCTGTTCCGTGTGATGAGCGTGCCAAACATTGAACTCGTCGAAACCCGCGTCCTCGATCCTCTGGCCCTTCGACCGCATCTCAGGGAACTGTTCCGGTGGGTTGTACGAATACAACTGCCACTTACCCGAGATGCACGTGTTGTAACCGGCGTCCGAGAAGATGTGCCCAAAACCCACCTCGTCGGGCGGTATCAACCCAAACCCGATGTAGTTCCTGAAGTTGTGCTTACCCGTCATCAACGCAACCCGCGTCGGAGTGCACAACGGCAAAACATGCCCCTCATCGAAACGCATCCCGTTCGCCGCCATCTCGTCCAACCGCGGCGTCGCATACGACGTCCCGCCATTGACTCCGATGCACTCGTATCCGAGGTCATCGGACATGATCATGATGATGTTCGGTCGCTTCTCAGACATGGCATTTCTCCCGCGTCAAACCATACCACCGCATGTAATCCCGGCGATAAAACTCAACTGTGCCGCGAGCCCCGACGGGCCAGCGACAACCGACTACCAGCAATCCCCTCTCCCCCGAAGTGTGGGAGAGGGCTAGGGTGAGGGGGAACCAGTCTTAAACCACCATCTCCCCAAACACCGACTTCAACCTAGCCCGAGCCGCTGCCGATTCCTCGCTGTCGTCCGATTCGAAGATCGGCAACTCTTCGTCCAAGTCCGTGTTCATATCGTAGAGCTGTCCAGTCTCGTACAGCTTCCAGTTGCGATCGCGCACCATACGAATGCACCTAGCAGCGTTCCGAGCACTCATCGGCTCGAAGTGGAAGAAGATCCAGTCCTTAGGATCGCCCGACTCACCAGTTAACTGCGGATAGAACGACGATCCATCCATGAAGTAACCGTCAGGCGTCTCAACCCCGGCCGCCTCCAGCATCGTCGGCAAGAAATCCGTCACGTCGATCAAGTCGTCGTTCACACTACCAGCCGGAACCGTCCCCGGCATCTGAGCGATCAACGGCACATGCGTCCCACGATCATTCGTCTTGCCCTTACCGCCGCAGATCTCGTTGTGCCGGTGCACCATCGTGCACACATCGTGCGGCGACCCATTATCACCCGTATAGATCACCAGCGTATCCTCGCTCAACCCCTGCGCCTCTAAGTGGTCCAACAGCCTGCCGATCACCTTGTCGTGATACTCCACCATGTCCTTGTAAAACCGCGGATCATCCGCAAACGCGCCATCCTCCAACTCCGCCCACGTGCGACCGCCACGAGTCTTGTTAGTCGGCGGATCGAAATCGGCAAATTCCGGACTATCCGGCGATGGCTCATGCGGCTTGTGCGTCAAAGCCATCGGCCAGTATACGAAGAACGGATCGTCGTCATCCTTCTTACGGTCGATGAAATCGATGATGTAGTTGCAGAACTCCTCATCGCCATACTTGCCGGCGGTGTCGTCCCGATACTCGCCGTTTTGATAAATGATCGGATCCTTATATCGAGAACCCTTGTCCTCCGTCTGGTGCGCATGCCAAACGCAGAACTCGTCGAATCCCGCATCCTCGATCTTTTGACCCTTGTTCCGCATCTCAGGCATCTCATCCGGCGGGTTGTAAGAGTAAAGCTGCCACTTGCCCGAAATGCAAGTGTTGTAACCCGCCTCCGAGAACAGATGCCCAAACGTCACCTCATCCGGCGGTATCAACCCGAAACCGATGTAGTTCCTGAAATTGTGCTTACCCGTCATCAACGCAACCCGCGTCGGAGTGCACAACGGCAAAACATGCCCCTCATCGAACCGCATCCCATTCGCCGCCATCTCGTCCAACCGCGGCGTCGCGTAAGACGTCCCGCCGTTAACCCCGATGCACTCGTACCCGAGGTCATCCGACATAATCATGATCACATTTGGTCGCTTCTCTGACATGGCATTTCTCCCGCAGAAAACCATAACACCGCAAAAGCGAAATCCGTAACCATTCCATCGAAATCCGCCAAACTTCAAGCCATCGGCAAGGATAGGTTACCAACGACTAAACACTCGTCAGTTGATGGTTTTATACTGCTGATTACTCACTCTTCCATCAACCTATGAACCGAGCAAAAACTAACCGACGTTCCCGAAATGAACTTAGGCGAACGTGGGTTCCGGGCTTGGCCCTGCTATTGTTCGCCGCACTCCTAGCTTGGTTGCTGATCGCGAGCACGGCTGCTCCAAGCGCTTTCAACTCGAGCGCACAAGGCGAGACCTCCGAAGCAACACCCACACACACACACCGACGCCCGACCCCGACATCCCTCCCGACGTCGACGGTCCCGCCGGCCAGAGCAGCACCATCGGATCGTTCACCGCCTCAGGCAGTTTCGTTTACCTGACGGAAGGCGATTTTCGCTACCAGTGGAAACACTCGATGAACTGGACCGAACCCTCATGCGACGGTTGCACGATTAGGGGTTACAGGACCCGCTTTTTTCTCCCCTCAGGTTGGAGATACTACTCGGTTTGGGTCGATGACAGCGAATTGACCGATGTCGGTTACTTAGACGACAATTACGTCGCTGAAATTGGGACCGGCCGATACTCGGCATACATCCGGGCATACGCCGACAACGGTGAATATCGCGATAGCAACGTCGTATATTTCAACGTCATCCACATCCCGGCGACATTCACACCTACACCCACGCCCACGTCGACCGGCACTATCGAACCCGTTGACACTGCCACCAGCACTCCCACTGCTACACCTTGTCCTACACGCTCCAGCGGCGCATCCGGCGCGGCGCAGGACACCTATGAAGACGACGAGGACACCCCACCCAATCCTTCCGACGTCAGCGGACAGACCGGAGCGCCGACAAACCTCCTCGTCCAACTCACGCCGCTGGGATGCGACTACTACCGCGCCGCCTTCTCCTGGACAGCCGATCTTTGCAGCTCTTGCAGCGGCGACTATCACCGCGTCTACTTGGGTTCCGTCGGGTTCCTCTCCTCGCGACTGTACAACGATGTCTCGCACTATATCGCCAATCGGGTATACCTGCCCCCAGGGCAGTACTCCTGGGCCGTGACCTACCGCGACCGCCTCAACGCCGACGGCGGGCAGCAGTACACCTCCGATTACATCCCCTTGACCATCGTCGGACCGACGAACACTCCGACGCCGACACCAACGTCCACGCCAGACAACTCCGCGACACCGACGCCCAGCGGACCGCCGGCGGTTCCCAACGCACCGACCGGATATCTCACCCCGGACGGATCGATGGAACTGGATTGGAACGATGTCTCCGGCGCCCAGTCATACGCTCTTCGTCTCTGGCACAACGAAGGATGGGTGCCACTGCCCGTGGACGGCATCACCGTCCGTTTCTCCGGCTCCAGCGCACACATCACAGGACTGCCGAACTACGGCAACTACTACCTGCAGGTGCGCGCCGTCAATGCCGCCGGAACATCCGACTGGTCGAACTGGCTCACCCTGGCCAACTCCCCGGCAAACATCGCCACCGCGACACCGACACCAACGCCCACGGCGACGCCTACAAGCACGCCGACGGTGACTACCACACCCACGGCGACGCCCACACCTACCGGAACCTCAACCGCGACCAATGGAATCACATGTTTGACAACCCCGAGCGAATCAGATCAGTCGCAGGGACAAACAGGGCCAACGATCTGGAAGCACCCAAAGATGCCTGGGTTACTTTACAAACGGGCGGTCGAACACACGTCCAGTCCCGCTACAGGTTCTGCAGGCGAAAATCAAGTGGAATGGGTACGAGTAAACGTGCTCGTGCTAAGGGATGACACCTCCGTGATAGAGTTCATGATCGCGAACTCCATCCCCCATCGCGATCGTCCAGAATACACGAACCGATGGATTGCAGCCGCTGTACCGGTTTCGCAAATAATTCCTCTGTCCAATCTGCCTGCAGTGATTTACATCGGATATAGTACTCCTCCTGATCCTGCCTCCTCCAATATTGGACAGGATTCGAGTCAGTATGACGCTAAACGTGGATTAATTCACTCCGAACCAAATGACGGCAATAATCCTGCAAGCAACCCTGTTGAAACTGCCAACGGTGCAATATGGCATGGAGCCGGTAATTGGCATCCAACTCAAGATTCAACCCCGGTTGGATATGATGCACTCGTATCCGAGGTCATCGGACATGATCATGATCACATTTGGCCGTTTCTCTGACATAACCTTTTCTCCCGCAGAAAACCATAACACCGCGTAATGGATTTCAGTAGCGCGTCCGTTCGAATCTGTCAAACTTCACCCCACCGGTAACTTTACGTTTCCAACGACCGTCCATCGCACAGTTGACGCCGTGTACACTGACGCATGTCCAGACGCCGACCAATATATGAGCAAAGTCAAAAATATCCTACGTTCCCGCAGTGAACCTGGGCGAACGTGGGTACCGGGCTTTGCGCTGCTATTGTTCGCCGCACTCGTAGCCTCGATGCTGATCGCGAGCACGGCTGCTCCAAGCGCTTTCAACTCGAGCGCACAAGGCGAGACCACCGAAGCAACACCCACCCCCACGCCGACCACCGACCCCGACATCCCTCCCGACGTCGACCGCCCAGCCGGCCAGAGCAGCACCATCGGATCCTTCACCGCGACCGGCAGTTTCGTGTACCAGTCCGAAGGCACCTGGCGCTACCAGTGGGAACACTCGATGGACTGGACCGAACCCTCGTGCTCCAGCTGCACCATCAACGGATACAGGTTCCGCCTCTACACCCCTTCCGGAACGCGCTACTACTCGCTGTGGGTCGACGACGACGAAGACACGGAGTTCACCTGGCGCGTATCCAACCGCGCGATAGCCGGGACAGGCACCGGCCGGTACCGCTCGTTCATCAGGGCCTACTCCAGCGACGGGAGTTACCGCGACAGCAACGACGTCTAATTCAACGTCATCCACATCCCCGCGACGCGCACTCCCACACCGACCCGTACGCCCACCGGGACCTTCGAGCCGGTCGACACCGCCACTCCCACGCCGACCGACACGCCATGCCCGCCACGCTCCGGCGCGTCGCAAGTCGAGTACGGCGACGGCGAAGACACGGTCCCTTCGCCTTCCGACGCTGTCGGGCAGACCGGCGCGCCGACGAACCAGCAGGTCTAGCCACCGCGTCTACCTGAGCTCCATCGGGTTCCTATCCGAACGGCTGTACAACGACGTCTCCCACTACATCGACGATCGCATATACCTCTAATATGAACCCGATTATGAACAAGAGTATGCGGATGCGCACCTCTTGAAGTTTGATGGCGCACTCGTTGCAGGTCTTGTGCCCGGGACGGGCAGGCTGTCGCAGGGCTCGTCTCTGAACAACGATCTGTAGGCGCACTGCTGCATGCGCTTATAATACCTGCCATGCCCCTAGAACAAGCCAAGCGTTACGTGACCGCCATCATCTGGTCGATTCTGTTAACGAGCCTTCTCGTGGCCGACGTCGTCATCGCCATCAACATGCAACTCGGGTGGAAGGACGCTGACGATGGGCAGATCATGATCCCGATAGGGCTGGCGATACTGGTCGTCGTGGTTGCCTCCGTGCTCATCAGAGCGGACAAACACGAGACCAACATCAGGCTACTGCTATGGGCCCACGCGGCCGCTTGGGGACTGCCGATCGCCACGATGATAATGTCGAGCGTCCCCGTCAAAAACCCCATCATCCCTGACACCTGCATCATCATTGCGGCTCTCGGCACCGCCGCCGCGATATCCTTGACCGCCGTCGTGATCCACAAGGCGATCGGCAGAGACCAGGATCTGGAGAAGTTCGTGGCGGCACTGCCCGAAGATGAAAGACCCGATATCAGCACCTACCAAGGGAAGGTCATGGCGAGGCAGATGATGGAGAGAGCGCTCGAGAATCTCGAGTCCAAATAGGCTGCAAGTGGACAACGATCTGTAAGCGCACTGAGCCATGCGTCACTCTACTGCGATCGCAACCCGTCGATTACGCAACGCGCCGCCAGCATGAGTAGCAGGCTTCCTGCACCGAGAGCGGCGAATATCCACAGAAGCACGACAAGAACGGCCTTGACGTAATCCATGAACGATCGTTCTTCTTCTTTGACTACCATCCGATTATCCACCAGAGTACGTCGAAGAAAAACGAGCCGGGGAATATGATGCCAAGCACGACTGTGACCCCGAGCACAGCGAACGGCAGGGCGCAGCATCTCCGAACGAGCATGTGATCTGGTTCGGGAGGATTGCTGAACCTGCGGCGTTCAGGTCGCGGGGTCGTCTGAGGGTGCATTTGGCTTGTGAGTCGAGCACGCGCGCGGTCGAAATAAAGTCTGCTAAACGCGCTCGATACGGCGTGGACAGCGCCTAATTCCTGCGATAGTGTTGCAAGTTCTGACGAACATCCTCGTTTAACGCGAGTTTGCGCAAACTGAGGGCAACAACCAACATGGGGATAAAAATGAGGCGTTTTACACGACTCTCCGCGACGTTAGCCGTCGTCGCTACGGCAGGCGTCATCGCTTTTCTCATGCTCGGAGACGGCATGTCCCATGGGCAACGTGACCTGTCCGCCCCCGTGCTCGCCAACACCAGATTTATCGGGTCTGACTTCCTCATCGTTTCGTTCACGGCCCCTGCCGGCCGCTACTACAACTTCGAGATCGAATACACAGCGCCCGGCGCCGACCCTGTCGTGACGACGGAGCATCGCACCGTTAAAGCCGTCTATATCACTGTGATCGACGGCACATACAGAGTGCGGGGACGAACCTGCGCGAGTTCAGATACGAGCAACTGCGGAGATTGGGGCGACTGGTACACGGTGCACGACACCACTGGCGGTGCCGTGACCGACACCGAAACCCCGACGCCTACGCCTACATCTACCGGCACTGCAACACCGACACCGACACCTACCGTGATCGCTGTCCCCACAAGCACTCCGACCGCGGTCTCGGTCGAGGTGTCGACAAGCACGCCGACCGCAACGCCCACGGCCACCCCCGTCTCCCTGTCCCAGCGTTCTCGGATTCTTCTGGATCTGCTCGTCGACCTGGAAGCCGCCATATCCTCCGATACCGATTTCACGGCCGCGGAGACAGCGTTTGTGAACTGCATGGACAACTTGGTGGACGATGCCCCCGAGTCTTTCGACGATGCGCTCGAGATGTATAAGGACACCGCCGCGGCGGCGTTTGACGGATGCGCCGAGGAAACCGGGATTCTTGACACGTACGAAGAAACTGCAAAGGCGAAACTCACCGAGTTGAGCACCCCCGACTCCAACGGCGGACGAGGGAACCGTGCCGAAACAGACGCAAGCAGATATGCCAGCCTGCTCAACACCGTTGTCGGTAGAGCGTTCGTTGAAGAAGTGGGATCGCCTAATCTGATTCTTGACTATGCGACCTACACGTCGAACCCGTCTGAACTTCCATGGACCGCCCCTGGGTCAACGGCAGTCAGCACGTATAGCGACATCGTCAATTTGTGTGGTTTGGACACTCCACCAGACGGGGACACCACCCCCGAAGACAGAATGACAAAACTCAACTGCACGATATTCAACACGACCATGGACTTCTGGGCGGTTCAAAACAACCACAACGCTCTGGTAACGGGCATCTCAGGGCAGTGGCTGTACTCCGACGCCGACAGATGCACAAAAAGCCTAGACCTGACTGTCTACGCATGCAACAGGCACGATGTGGCCTACGGGACCCTGCAAAGAATATACGCAGAAGAGGTTGATACCGAAGGGGACGTGATGGATGATGCTTGGAATCCCCGCAACAAGTATCTCTCCGACGACATCTTTAGAAAAGAAATCGCAAGATACGGCTGCGATCACTTGGTGGTAGGAGGACTCCAACAATGCGGGTCCTTGTCGAAACGCAGTCTTGCGAACGCCTATTTCGCAGCCGTTGCTGGCATCAACAGTAAAGGATGGCATTTGAGCGTCCAGGAAGTTACAGACGCGGAAACTACACCGTTGCGCTTCGGCATCTGCAACCCGCCGACCATTCAAAACGTCAATTACGTCAATGACGGTTGGCAGATCACCGCTGAGTGGCAACCAAAGCCGTCCTGCATCTCAGGGGTGAAATCTGGCAAGCAGTCGTGGGACTGGGCTGTCGAACCGGTCGCCACATACGACACTGGGCAAGAGATCACCTTGGCCGATCGTCGAAAAAACAAAAAAGCAACTGTGGAGAGAGACGTTCTCGTCATCCCCACGGCTTATCGAGATGGAATGACTCGTGTCTCTTTGGAGGACTTCCATTTGGAAGGCCCCAGTGAGGCGCACGAAACATCTGGGTCAGATATCAGCCCCGCTCTTTACGACCACATAATCGAGTTCGCGCCAGTGCTGACTAGAAGAATTCCTGGTGTCGGTGGTGTTGTAACCACTGTCCGTACCATTTCGCGGGTGATCCATCGGCTTGCCAGCATCACTTTCGACGGCGTGTACAAAGTCGCGCCGACAACTGTCGGGCATTACCAAACGGACATTCTCGCGATTGGGATAACCAAATCCGAACCTGCTGCCGCAGGCAATAAGTACGCGCTGGGCGAACAGGTCAGAATGTACCCCCAGATGCATGTGGCCGATGAGAGCGACAGATCGTCGATCACTTACAAATGGGAGGAACGCAACGCCAGTCTTGAATGGGTGACTGCTGGAGGAACCAATCTTGCTGAAGGTGGGTTCTTGACCACGATGAACACCCCTGGCAAGCGTAAGTTCAGAGTGGTTGCTACTCTGAACACCGCCAGCGGCAGGAGCAATCGGGGAGCGCGGGACATCAGCATGGGCGGCACGTTGAGCGAAGTGCTGAAAGCCACATCGTCTGAAGTCGAGGTCGAGTGGGCAGGAACATCGACCACCACTACGCCGACAGCGACGGCCACAACGACATCTACACCGACGGCGACGGCAACGGCAACGGCAACACCCGCGGGCACGTCGGTTGGGACGTTGGAACTGGCGCCGAGCAATATCAATGGCGGCCGCGGGACAGCGGTAACTGTCACCTACGCGCTGGTAAGTGGCAGCACTGCCGAAATCAGCTACGAAGCAGGTGTGGACACCTCTTCGACGTGCACAAGCACTGCCGCTGGGACAGTGGCGGTCGGCAGCGGGGTCGGAACGTTCGTCGATCTTCTGTACGGTTGCACGGCGGGGGATGTTCTCGTCAAACTTGTCGAAAAACCAAGCGGGGACACGCTTGCGATGGAGACACTCACGGTCGAAACCGCGCCTCAAGCAACTCCCACAAACACTCCGACCCCCACCCCGACGCCTTCACCCACCCCCGAACCCAGCACCGCAAGCATATCGGCGACGAGAACGACGCTCGATGTTGGGCAGAGCACGGTAATCACATTTGATTACGACCTGCAAGGAGATGACACGGCGGAAATCGTCATCCCCGACATTCTCGGCGGATCCGAATGCAGGGGAGGAAGAGGGGCACGCTCCCCGCAACAGCTTCAGGGAACCTACTACGGATGCTCCGCGGGAACCGGAGACGTGAACGTCAAATTGACGCACAGCCCTTACACGGTGCTTGCTTCATTGACGTTCACTGTAGTCCAAACCACCGACACGCCCACGCCTACCTCCACGGTTACTCCCGAACCCACCGACACGCCCACGCCTACCCCCACGGCTACTCCCGAACCCACCGACACGCCCACGCCTACCCCCACGGCCATCCCGCCGTGCGAGGGTTCCGTCGATGCGTCAGACACATCGATCAAAGTCAGAGAACGAGTCGACATCGACGCATCGTACTCGGGCGACTGCCCGTCTGGCGTCAACTTGGATTGGAACAGCAAACTTTCGACGTCCGACAGTTGCGGGCCAGACGTGCCCAGAGCAGTCAGCACCGATATTGACCGAACGCTCTACGGATGCGTTGTAGGAACAGGAAGAGTTTGGCTTATCGACCGTTCGAACAATGACACTCTCGACAGTGTGAGCATCACCGTCAGCGCACGACCAACCGTCGTCCCGACAGATACGCCTACGCCGTCCCCGACCCCTGAACCCACCGCTGAACCCACCCAAGAACCTACAGGATCGTTAACCGCAAGCAAGAGTTCGGTCGAGATCCAAGAGAGTTTCTCCGTGCACGGGAGTTACAACATCCCCGGCAGCACCTACTCGCTGTCCATCACCACCCACATCCACACCAACGACACGTGCAACATCCCCAGATCCGATGACCCGAACACCATGCGCGAAGTTGAGGTGAGCACCCGCGCCTCTGGTCAATTCTGGAAAACCCTCTACGGTTGCCGAGCGGGGACGGGCACGGTCTTGCTCCGCAAGGTGGGAAGCAGCAATTCGCTGGCTTCGGTCGAAGTCGAAGTGACGCTCCCCGACGTTCCACGTCCGACAGGCGTGAAATACACCGCGGGCGACAACTGGCTACTCTTCAAGTGGACCGCGCCGGAAGGCGGTTGGAACACGTTCGAGACCAAACTCGACAGCGGCAGCTGGTCAGAAACCACGAATCTCTACAGTCGCTACAACAGCCTGATCTCGGGGGCCTCCTACACCTTCAGGGTCAGGACCAAGGCGAGCGACGGTCGCACCAGCAACACCGTGGTGATCTATGCCGAAACGAACTGTGCCGACTGCTACTTCCGCTCGAACAGGGGCATAGATGCGAGTCTTGGATTGACAGCGTTTGGCGACGGCACGCACCGCGTCCGATCCGATATTCAGGCAAGCGTCTACGAGATCGGCAGCGACGAGGACGAATGCCACTGGGCGCGACTGTCGAGAGGCCAAGACGGCGTGTACGAGGTGCTTGAGGAAGGTGACTACATCGAAGGCAGATTGGTCACAATCCGCGAGAGCGACCACACGTTCGTCACGGACGGATGCGGGGTCTGGACGAAACAGTAGCGACCGTCGCGCCACATATCTCAACCTCGGGCACAGATGGAACAGCCTATGCTGTGCCCGAGGTTCAAAGGTTAAACTTCAACGCATGTCTTATGAGATGCAGGGCCCAGAGGTAATAGAGGATCTGGCATCTCCTCTTTCTCGTGCGATGGCATGGGCGATTGACTATGTGTTGGCATTCATCGTCATCATCGCTGTATGGGTCGTTTTCGTCAACATTGGACTTCGTTGGTTCTTCGGAGAGGGTATCAGCGGATGGGATCCGTCGTTTTGGCTGGCTGTGGTTCAGTACTTGGTGTCTGCCTTGTTCTGGCATCTTGCCGTGGCTGGGATGGTTGTATGGAGGGGACAGTCTCCCGGCAAGATGGTCATGAGGATCAGGATCGTGGATGAGAAGCATCTCTTCCCGAACCTTCAAAAAGCATTTATGCGAGAAGTGGTTTTCAAACTTGTGCTGTACACCGTGGTTGCCAGTGTTGCGGCATGGCCGTTCCAGTTGATGAACGTGCTTTTCCTAGACACTGAACTCGTCATGCTTGTGGCGCTTTCCGCGGGGTTGTTTGTCTGCCTGGTAATAAATCCCCACCGTCAAGCGTTGCACGACAAAGCGACTGGGACTTTCGTCGGCCGCGGATAGCCCATGATCTTGATCAGGTAGGATCAGATCATGATGGTCAAGAAGAAACGCATCGTCTTCGGGGTCGAAGATTTCAACAGGATAGGTTTCGGTGTGCGGAGGCGAGGTTGTCGTGCCCATCTCCAAATTTAACGGGGTGCCACGGCAATGTCCTGTCTGCAAAAAGGCGTGGAAGCGACCTAATCAAGATCGTCACTTGATCGACAACATCGTCGACGCGCTTGAGTACTCGACCCGAGACTGCACAGATAGCGCAGTCTCATTCTTCATGGAGCTGGACGGCGAGGATGAATGAGGGTCAACAGTTACGAAGAGTTCTTCGCCGACCCGATCACGCGTGGTCGCTTCTGGTGGATGGAAGAGGGCGTGCAGATGCTTCTCCAATGGGCGAGCATAGGGGAGACCACGTGTTGCCTACTTGCACCGCCGCGGCTGCATCGGGAACGATAATTGAACCTTTTTTACACATTGGATGCAAATAGTGGTCGAGGCCCAACAAACAGCGAACTGATCAAACCTGATCTTGTCGGCATATACCGTGAAAACTCGTTTACCTCACACGGTTCGGACATAGGTACCAGCTATGCATCACCCCGCATTGCAGGTCTTACAGCTCTGGTCATCCAGAAGATGCGTCAGGAAAAGGTGGCCACTGCGACCGGCACTCCAACCGTGCTACCCACTGAAGTCGTTGGTTTTTTGAAGACGCACGCAATCAGACCACCTCCCGAAACCGGCGACCCCCACTTCAGCCCGACACCCCATACCACGCCAACAGTCAACAACAGCTGGGGATGGGGATTCGCGAAACTGCCAACCCTTACGCCAACGCCGGGCGCAACACCCACCCCGACGCCCACTCCAACCGCCTCACCATCTCCCTCGTCCACTCCGACTGCAACTGCGATCCCCACGTCGACGCCGACCGCCACCGCGACTTCGACCGCTACCCCTTCGCCGACGCCCACACCAACCACCGTTCCGGTGACCGGCACGCTCTCCCTCTCTCGCTCCACGATCTACGAGGCCGAAGCATTCGACATCACCGCCACCGTCGATCCTGTCACTACAGAGTTCCTGCTGGAGACATCACCGAATTTGAAGTCCAGCCAGTGCTTCTCCGGCCCGGCCGGCACCATCAATGGAACCACCCCAGCGATGTCGTCGCCCGCGACGGTCACGTACCACGCCTGCCCGAGCGGCCAGGCCACCGTTTGGCTGCGACGCGCCAGCGACAACACTCTCATCACGTCGAAGACCTTCAATATCGCGACGCGTCCGAACCTGTCCGCAAACCTGTCGGTCGGAAGCGTGACGTTCACAGAAAGCAAGACGCTCCGCATCCCCGTGGGCGGCTCGTTCACCGTCCGAGCGTCGAACGTCTCTCCAGCGCACACCTTCGTCAAGTTCCGTATCACTAGCCCTTTGGGCGCCGTCGCATGTTCGGCAGGGACATCGGGGCAGGACGGCGCATCCGGCCAAACCGGGAGCCGCACCCTGGGCGAGCTGGCACCGACGAGCCGCACAATCTACGGATGTTCCGCAGGGCAAGGCACTGTGAAACTCCTGGCTTCGTACGACGACACCGTCATCGCAACCCTCAACGTCAAGGTCGTACCGCCCGCGCCCACAAATCTCCAGTACAATGCCGGCACCAGTTGGATGAACTTCTTCTGGGACGCGCCCGACGGTTACGATACATTCCGGTACAGCTTCGATGGCGGAAGCGATGTGGAGGTCACCGCGACCAACAAGCTGATCAGCGGACTCATCAGGGGCACCCCTTACCGATTCACCGTCGCGACCCACGAAAACAACGTCAGCAGCGATTCCGTTACCATCACTGGCGAAACCGAGTGCGGAAGTGTCGGCACCGCCTGTTCGAACGCAGGAGATGGAGTCCTCCTGCTCCAGGTCGGAGACGGAATCCACCGCGTCCACGCCAAACTCGCCCCCGGAACCTACACCATCGGCACGCCCGAAGACCCATCATCCTGCGAATGGGAGCGCCTCGGAAACCTCCAAACCGCCGACGACCAAGTCCTCGAGAGCGGAACCTGGAGCGACGGTCTCCAAGTCACCATCGCCTCCAGCGACGTCGCCTTCTACACCTCCGGCTGCGGAACCTGGACGCGGCAAAGCCCGCAATAATCTGATCCGACCGATCCCTCTCCCGTATCAAACAGCGGCATAGAACCTGCAATTGTCCCATCTCCCCCTCGGCGGGGGAGGGGTAGGTTGCCCCCGCTCTGCGGGGGAAATGTCCGAAGGACAAAGGGGGCCCTACGCTCCGTGAAGGGGACGCGATGTAGGGGCGTTTCGCGAACCGCCCGCTCGCAGGGGGTGCCCAGGTAGTCGACAAGACCCCCTCGCCGACCATACCATCGGGTTTTGCATCGGGCTCCTCCGTAGGAGAGGGTTAGAGCCCGCCCAGGGCTTGAACCGGGGGTGAGGGAGAAACCGGGTCCAAAGAACGGGGTACGCCAGCCCCATCCTTTCAATCTTTACGAATCCGTCACATCCAAGTTCAATGCCCCATCATTACAATCACATCAATCACAGTCAAGACGACAAGGCAACACCATGACCACACCAACCCCCGTAATCGACGTCCAAGTCCACGCCTACGAACGCAACCACCCCGAACGCCCCTGGCACGGTCACCTGGAAGGCCCGCCCGAAGTCACCGGCGATGACATGGTCGCGGCAATGGACGCGGTCGGTGTCGACGGCGCCATCCTCGTCTCACCCTTCTCGATGTACCAGTACGACGCCAGCTACGCCCTAGAGGTCTACGACAAACACCCCGGAAGCTTCGGCCTCGTCAGACCGTTCGACGCCGATTCCGACACCATCGAGCAAGAGATGGAAGAGTGGACCTCCACCCCGGGCGTAGTCGGTGCACGCATCATGCTCGCACGCATCGAAATCGAAGCCGATAACCCCGGCGTAAACCAAATCCTCGCCGCCGGCGCCAAAGCAAACGTCCCCATCAACGTCATGTGCTCCGGCAAGCTACCCATCTTCCGCGAGATGGCACGCAACCATCCCAACACCAAACTCATCATCGACCACCTCGGCCTCGCACAACCCTACGAACCGCCCGCACCGCCCGACGCGTGGGCCGACCTCCCGGCGGTCCTCGCCCTCGCCCAGTTCGAAAACGTCGCCATCAAAATCTCCGGCGCCGGTACCCTCTCACAAGAACCCTTCCCCTACCCCGACATCTGGGAACACCTAACCCAAATCTTCCGCGCCTACAGCCTAAACCGCTGCATGTGGGGAACCGACTGGACCCGCGCCGTCAACCTCCTTACCTACGAACAAGGCGTCGAAGCCTTCCGCGTCATCGACCAGCTCACCGACACAGAACGCGCAACCCTCATGGGCGGCTCCCTCCAAAAAATCTACAAATGGTCACCCAGCTGAACCCAACGACACGGGCACAGATAAACGCCTCCAATACACCCCCTCCAACATCGTGAGGAAGTCTGTCTCCTTTGCTCGAAGTGGGGAAGTCTGTCCCCTCTCCTGCTCAGCGGGAGAGGGCTAGAGCCTGTCCCGGACTTGATCCGGGGGTGAGGGTGACCGGACGGAGAGGGCGAAAACGTTCCCTTTATCCAAATGGCCAATCGATCAGTCCGAGCAAAATGGCCAACACTAACGCGAAGACTGCGAAGATCGCGACGTAAAATCCGATGGATACGATTGACAGTCCGATCATGACTACAACAACACAGGTGTTATGGGTGTCGTCGGCGGTGGTGTCGTCGGCGGTAGCGGCGGGGACAGTGGCGTCGTCGACGCTACCGTCCGGAACGCGGTAGTGGCGATACGGCTCAGGCGGGGCGACCTCGGTTTTAGGTTTGCGTCGCATCATGCCACTCCAAGAGGTTTAATGCCTAGGGCAGAACGGCGACCGACCTAGCGGCGATTCGGGTTTGCCCAGCGGGCTGTCAGCGGGCGTTCGGTTCAACAAATGACTGGACCAAGCCGTGGCACGCAATCAACGATAGAGGAGGAGTCGTCACGTCAACCGTACCACACTGATTTTCATCGCGGCAGGGCTGTTTCTCGGCATCCCGTGCTAGCGCAGTTCTTGGAATCGTTGGGCGAATCACCCGTCTCGAAACTCATCCGTACAATCCTTGAAACCGACCAAACTCCCTCGCATCCCACCTATCCCCATGCCAAAGCGCGCCCTCATAATCCGCCACAACGAGTATGAATCCCTAGGCGAGAACTACACCTCGGTACTCGTCGAACGCGACTTCGACCTCCACTCTCTCAACGTCTTCGAAAGCGCTCCGGACTTCGAATTATTCAACCCGCCACCGCTCGACGAAATCAACCTCATCATCGCCCTCGGAGGCACACTCTCAGCCAACGACGACTTTCCCGCCATCCACGCCGGACGCGATCTCTTCGCCAAAGCCATGGCGTCCGGCATACCAGTCTTCGGCGTCTGTCTTGGCGCCCAGATCATGGCTCGCGCACTCGGCGGCGCAGTTGAACCAACCGGAGGTTACGAATTCGGACTCCGCAAAATCTGGATCACCGAGGAAGGCTCCAATGACCCCGTCTTCAGCAAACTTCGCGTCCCCCTAGTCCCAACGCTGCACGGAGACCACTTCACCGTCCCCGACGGCGCAACCGAACTCGCCTTCGGCTACATGCTGTGCCGCGACGGAACCTACCAACGCCAGAGCCTAGCATTCCGATACCGCAACTCCTACGCCTTTCAATTCGAACCGCAACTAACCCTCAACGAACTCCGCATCTGGAACCGCGAACTTTTCGACGATTACAAACTCATGGGCCCTATTTTCGATCCCATCTTCGAAGCCGACGCCCACCTCCGAGAATTCACAACCTACTCCCCGATCTACGAATCCCAATCCCGCGAAATGCTGATTGCCTTCTGCGTAAACGCAGGTCTCGCCTAACCGCCAGGCGGCGTGTAACTCGTGTCGCGTTTCACCGCTTCGTCCACTGTCGACGGGTCTAGCAATACAGTGGTCGAAATCGCGCCTGCACCGCTCGCCGCCACCCTGAGCGACAACGCCGTCGCGGCAGCATCGTCCGGAAGATCGGCGATGATATAAAGATCGGCCCCGCCGAAAGCATAGTAGAACCCTTCGAGGTCGCCACCAAGGCTCCTCACAAGCTCGCCCACGGCCTTCTCTCGCGCCGAGCCACCAGTCTTCAACAGACCGTTGACTCCTTCGAGCGTGTAAGACACGTGAAACATGTATTTGGTCATTTTCGATCCTTTCGATCTCCTCAGCAATTACAGCCGTCCATAGATATTCATTATGATTTCCGCTCGCTCGCACACACAGTAACAAAGCGATTCGATGCTATGTGCATCTGACGGATTATCGCGATTCCATTTCACAAGCAGATGAAAGGCGGCAACATCAATGACCGCGCCGACATCGGCCTCGGCTTCACACACCCCGCGATCGTCGCTGACCCCGGCCAAAAGATCGATACCTCGTCAGATCGTTAAATCCCGTCATGTATCCCGACGGAGACGCGGATAACCAAAACTCCGCCGGGACGGAATCTCGCCAACCGCTCAACTCAACCGCTTCGCAGCATCCCGCCAATCCGCCTTCACCGGCGCCGAGGTTCTCCACCTCGTAAAGTCCGACTCCCCACGCACCGCGATCTCATCAAACCCAGCCATAGCCACTCGGTGATCCCCGATTCTCACGAATTCGTTTATCGATCGATCATCCTCCCACACCGAAATTGTGTAGAAACGCAGTCGCAGAAAATCCGCCCGCAGCCAATAGTCGATGACGCCGGGGGTCCCTTTCAATTGACGTTTGATCGCACCATTGAGTTGGAAGAACCGACGAATCTGACGCCAACCTCGCAACTTCAATCGCGTAGCCACGACGACAACCTGCTTCGACCCCACTCTCATCCTCCTCGCGCCTATTCGTGGACGGACAAGCACCAAGCACAGACCAATATCAAATCGATGAATGGTGGGCCCGTACGCAACCATTTTATCTATCCTATAGGTGCCATATCGGACCGTCAAGTGCCTTAATGCTACTGTTTTCAGTTCAATCACGCGGTCAGAACATCCATTAACGTTTCATGATACGTCATGTATAGTCAATTCATAAGTGGTATTGAAAATGGTAGCGACAAGAAGATCAAAGAGACTTTCAGCAGCATTCGTCAAGACCGTCACGCGTCCCGGAAGGTATGGCGACGGACACGGTGGGCTTGGATTGTCGTTGATGGTAAAACCGCGATCGAATGGCGGTCTGTCCAAGACGTGGGCGCAACGACAACGCATCGACGGACAAAATGCGAGTCTAGGACTGGGTTCGTACCCTGTCATCACGCTGGCCAAGGCACGGTCCAAAGCTTTGGCGAACGCACGCGCCATCGCGGATGGGACCGATCCTCGTGCCAAACCGATACGAATGCCAACCTTCACCGAGGCGACAGAAGTGGTGATCAACATTCACCGAGCCACGTGGAAGGATTCCGGTCGTTCGGCCAAGATCTGGCGCTCCAGTCTAAACACCTACGCTGCGCAGAGGATCGGAACTAAACGTGTATCAGACGTCACATCGTCCGACGTGCTCGGAGTGTTGATGCAGGTGTGGAACGAAAAACCTGAAACGGCTCGACGATTGAAGCATCGCATAAGCGCAGTAATGCGGTGGGCGGTCGCTCAAGGCTACCGCGACGACAACCCAGCCGGAGACGCGATAAACGAGGCCCTGCCTCGTATGAACGGCATCAAACGGCACCGACGCGCCCTGCACCACTCAAAAGTCAAAGAAGCGATCGTTCGTGTCAGAAACTCCAATGCATGGGATTCCACGAAATTGTGCTTCGAGTTTCTCACGCTGACAGCAGCCCGTTCTGGCGAGGTTCGCGCTGCCCGTTGGGATGAAATCGACTTGGATCGACGGGTTTGGACAGTACCGGCCGAGCGAATGAAAATGTCACGAGAGCACCGTGTCCCGTTGAGTCACCGAGCGGTCGAAATTGTGCACGAAGCTGAAAACCTCAACGATGGAGCCGGCCTGGTGTTCCCCTCAATCAGAGGCAAAATCCTCTCGGACTCGACGGTAAGCAAACTGTTGAGGCAACTCGGTGTCGAAGCCGTCCCACACGGATTCAGAAGCTCGTTCCGCGACTGGTGCGCCGAAAGCGGTCAACCAAGGGAAATCGCGGAGGCCGCGCTGGCCCACACCGTCCAAGGCGTAGAAGGGGCGTATTTCCGTTCGGACATCTTTGAACAACGGCGAAACTTGATGGAAGCGTGGGGGAATTACATCCGTTGATTTCCAACACCAACGAATGCCCGAATTCATGTCGCATTTGACGTTTCGCCGGAAATTCGCAGCGTGTCGTCGAATGCATATCAAATCGTGTATTGCGGTGAGGACATCCGCTGTATTCGGGCCGTTTCACACTTAATCAACGCTATCCGATGTTTCGGTTATCACTTTGGTTATCACAAATGGCGTCGATGAAACAACTCGATGTAGGGCGTGAAAATCCGCAGGCATCTTCTTACCTGTATTGCACCACAGGCAATCGAGAATAAATGTCAGTTGGAAGAGGCCTTCGCTTCCGGCGTCATCTCATATTGAACCGGTTTGGTGCCGAGTTTGACTTTGACTCCCAACTCTCCCAGAATCGGCCACAAACTGCTTTTGAATTCTGTCCCAAACTGAGCCCCTGCAGCGCGCGACATCGAATGATCTGGCCAGATGTTCTTGATCACCGGTTAGCAATCCGTGCTCTTGAAAGAACCGACTGGAATTTCCTTGATGATCCGTTTCGCCATTTCGTCCCATATGGAAACCGAGTTGTTCGCAGCGGTGATCGGCGCTTCGTCACACGCGCTTGACACCACGTGAAGCTGGTCTTCCGGAAAGAATTGCTTTATCGTCGTTGATAGCGATCGTTGGCGGTCGGTCACCACCCAAAGGAAAGGCACTTGGTCATCGGGTAACTCAATTTCTGGATCGTCGCGAATTGCGGCGTAAAGGGAAATGAAGTCGCTGTCGTCGCTGAACATTACGACATGGGATATCCTGTCGAAAACCAAATCTGCGATCGCATTCGTGGCCATCGCGATATCTGCAGAATTCTTCGTTGAAGACATACTGAAATGCTGTGTGCCTTTGACCACGACGTCCAGGTTCCTGAACTTGCCAAACGCCCACAGACGCCACAACTCAGCCTGGTCGGCCCTCACATATAGGTTCATACTCGAAGGATCCGGAACCTTGTTCGGCCAATTTCGCACCAAATTCAGGATAAGATTCTGGGCATCGTCGTGCAGGTTCTCTGCGTCGACGAAAAGTCCAGAGCCTTTGTCAGAGTGCCACCACCTTCGAACCCGTCGAACCAATCCGAATCGATGCTCGTCAAGTGATTGCCGTCCGCGGTCAGAGTTGCAAGGTTCGGCAACCCTGCGAAGATACCAGCGGGCAAATCCGTCAACTCGTTACGCCCTATCCGCAAATCGGTGACCGCGTTCAGACCTTCGAAAATGTCGGCGGGTAATGAGGTCATCGAGTTCCTTTGAAGATCCAGGTTTGCTATATTAAGCATCCCCGCAAAGTCGCCCGACTTAAGAGTGGTCAGTTGTGGCTGATCTTTTACCGAAAATCCAGTCAAACTCTCAAGATGGGCAGCTGTGTAGTCTTCGCACGCTCGACCTTGGGAACTGAGCCAATCTTCAATTGACAACTGAACTTCGGGCGTGCGATCACAGATGCCTTGCTCCACCTGTGCGTTCGCAACACGGGCCGGAGCATTGTTCGACTCGATCCCCGAAACGCCCAACACCAACGCGACTGCGACAACGATCGCCGCCGCCAAGCCCAAATTCGGGTACGAACGGCCCAGTTGATGCCGCTTTATCCGTGACCGCGTAAATCTCAACTATTCAAGGGTCATTCGACTCTCCGTGTTCTACTTGCGTCTCTCAACGTTCGAGCGAGCAACATATTTTTCGGTTTCGCGGTACAAAAGCGATCAGATTGTTATCAACCCGACACAGTTTTTTATCTTCGAGCGTCGACATTTCTCGTTAAAGCTTTCGTCACCAATCGGACCGGGAGCCGACACGCCGGTTCGTCGCCTCTTGGTGGCTTCCGCGACGTTGTTATCTTTAGTTGCTGGGGTCTTCGACTTAGAGACAACGTCGCAAACGTTCACAGGATCAAAACGTCTAATCGACGTCTTACCCCCAGTCCTAGTCATTGTTCACGATCCCATTGTACGAATTTAATGTGACATTGTTATGCATTTACGGACTGTGTCCGTGACATTTTCTGTGACAAACTCAACGAATTCGAAAAAGAGTGTTTTTCCTTCAAAATGTTGGACCAATGCATCCCGGGCGCCGCGCCGAAGCTTCTGGAGCGTGCAACTCGAGATCGAAAACGGTCGTCGAATTTGCCTTGGCAAAACGGCCGCCAAAGCATTGCGCGCGGCGTTGGCCGATTCGCGCGATCCGCGTTACGAATGCAGGGCTGCCACGGTACCCAAGTTCGGCGAAGCCTTCGAGGTGGTCATTTCGTTTCTCTGGGCGGTCTTCGGGTGCTAGCTGTCCGGGATGGTGATGGTGGCGGTTGCGGGAGTGCCGACGAACATCTTGTAGGACATGCCCTTGAACTTGAGCCGGTAGGTCTGGTTGGGGTCGAACCCGTCCGAGTCGCTGATGTAGATCTGCAGGGTGAACTCGGTGTCTTCGGCGTAGAAGTGCGCCCCGTCGTGCGGTCCCCGGGGGATGTATGCGGAGTACTCGAAGTGGATGCCGCCGCCGCCCTGGATGGACTCGGCGACGATTCCCACGTCGATGAACCGCTCCGGCGCGGCCGACAGTTTGACCTTGACGTCCAGCCTGGCGTACTCGGCGTCGCCGTCTCGGATGACGTTGGTCACCTCGTAGTTGGCCTGTTCGAAGAAGACATCCACCGGGGGATCGTCGTCGTCCACGAGGTTGACGCGAGTGGTCTCCTCGCCTCTGACGTAGACCAGGTCGTCGGGCAGCGTTCCGAAGCCGAACGTCAGGTACTCGCCGTCATCGTCGATGTCGTCGTTGATCGGCCTTACCGGGAAGGAGTGCTCCGTCTGGCCGGGCAGGAAGATCAGGTGGTCCGGGACGCCGGCGAAGTCGACGCCATCCGTGGCGCCATGCAGGTTTCGGACGATGGGGATTATCACCGTGCTTTCCATGTCGCGGCGCCGCGACAACTGGACGCGCACGGTGGCAACGCATCCGTTCGAGTACTGGCCCTCCTTGGCCTCCAGCTCGGCGTCCGCGAAGCTGACCCTCATCCGCTTGGAGAAACCCAGAGGATTGGGGGGATCGGTCACCGGGACGTGGGTGAACTCGTTGTCGTTGAACCAGACCCGCGCCGTGGTGGGCCGGTACGAGAATTTCCCCGTGGCGCCCGCACTGACGAAGGGCGGCAGGGCGCCGAAGGCCAGGTCCATGTATTCCCCGTCGTCGTCCTCGTCGTCGTCGATGGCCCATATCTCGATGGAGAAGCTGGCGTAGGTGCGGCCATCGGTGAAGTGGCCGTCGCCGTGGACGCCGTACAGGCCTGGCCCGAAGGTGACGCTGGTGGTGACGATCTCATAGTCGTCTTCGCTCAGCCCGCCGTGGCGGGTGTAGGTGATGGGGATGGTGATCTTCCGGTCCGGGATCGGATGGACGCTGATCCGGGGCCAGGCCGGGTTGCCGTCCTCGCTGGCCCAGTAGGTGTCGCTGCGGAAGGTGACCCGCACGCTGTTCGGGTCGTCGTTGTCCATGATGTTGATCGTCGCGCAGTCCAGGCCGGCAAGCGTGGCGTAGGGCTCGGGCAGGTCGCCCAGGCACAGGGTCAGCGTCTCGCCGTCGTCGTTCAACGTGTCGTCGTTGGCGTGGACGTTGATGCGATCGGTGGTGTCGCCCACGTCGAACCGCAGCTGCCTGGTGTAAGAGGACCAGGCCGCGAAGTCGGACCGGCTGGCCCCGTTGGCGGGCGTGACCGTGAAGGGGATGATCACGCGCTCGTCCTCGGGCGCCTCTGCCAGCGTGACGGTGACCCGGATGGTCTCGCCCTCCTCGACCACGTAGGCCGTGGCGTCCAGCGACACCTTGACCTTGTCTGACGGGATGCTCGTCTGGGCCTGGACCGTTCCCGTGGTGAAGCTGGTCAGCGTGTGGCTGTTGCCGGCGTCGTCGGTGAAGGTCACCTTGACCCTGACCCGCTTGCCCTCGTCCTCGGAGGTGAGGGTGTAGACCATGGAGTCGGCGCCGGTGATGTCCGTGAAGACGCCGGCGTCCAGGCGGACCCACTGGTAGGTGTAGCCGGGATTGGACAGCCCGTCGGGGTCGTCGATGCCGGAGGTGTCGGCGGTCAGCGTGTGCCCCACCTGGTGCTGGCCGGTGATGGCGGGTCTTCCGGTGGCGTTGGCCGTGTTGTTGGTCACCGGCTCGTTACTTAACGACAGGGCGTTGACGCCGTTGGTGTCCCTGATGGCGTTGGTGGACGGCGCCGTGTAGCTCAGGGTCACGGCATCGAGAGGCCCGACCGCGGAGGCGAGCTTCAGCGTAACCGCGCTGCCGCCTATGGTCACGGGGTTGGAGGAGGCGAGGCTCACTCTTGTCCCTCCCACCCTGACGGTGAACCTGAAGGCAGACGGCGTAGAGCCCGCGTCCAGAGTCTTGTCGTATTCCAGGACCAGTTCCGCGCCGTCGACCTCGGCGGACACCAGGGCCGGGCCGGTGAAGTCGTCATCCGTGATGCGGAGCGTCGCTCTCGCGGACTGGAACGTCGCGTCGTCCTCCAGGCCCACCTCGAAGGTGACCTGCTCGGTGTTCTCCACGTTGGCGTCGTCAACGATGGTGATCGTGGCGACCCCGTCGAGGGCGATCTCATCGACGTCGATGGTCCAGTCGGCGGCCCTGGTCGCGCTGCCCGGCTGCGGCGTGATCTTGAGCTTCACATCGTCCGGCAGGGTGACCGGCAGGCCGTTGGACGCGATGTCGGTGGAGCTCACCTGCAGGGTCACGGCATTCCCGGCGTCTTCGGCGATGGCCAGGTCGGAGCTGGTGGTCAGTCCCGGACTGGACAGCGTGGCGACGATGCTCAGTGTCTCGTCGTCTATGATCGTTACCGGGTAGGCGACAGCACTTGGATTCGCGCCTGGGAGCGGGCCTTTCATCACAACCCAGTTGGGCGCTCCAGGAGCGCGTCTGAGCTCTAACTCCAAGCCCTCGTGGACTCCCATGGGCCGCTCGTACAGTGCGTCATCCAAGGTCTCAAGCGTCACCGGCACCCTCGCGACGTATCGGTCCGCGACGAGGGACCAGGAATTGACTGGTATCAACAGGTTGGCGCTGATCGGTTCGTAGTCTCTGGATGACGCTGCGGTCCGTGCAGCGGAGACGGCAACCACTAGGGTGTCGTCCCTGTTCGGCGCCGCAAAGTCCTGCACGAAAGTGAATACGGCGTTGGTCGTGAGACTCTCTCCTTCGTGCACCTCGTAGCTGGTGTTCTCGAGGGTGACTTCGATGAGGGCGCCGGTTGGGAAAACCACCTCCACCCTGATGTTGGCTCCGCTGACGTCGTAGTCCGCCCCCGCCTCCACCGTTGCGTCAAAGTGGCCCGCTTCGTTGTCAAGGACCCAGAAGGTGGGAACCGTGAACTCCACGGTGTCTTCACCGATGCCGAAACTGAGGTTCTCGCGCCGAACTCCGGAATTGACGACACTGGAGCCGGGGGCGTTCGTAAGCACCAGCGTTACGTCGGCCGCCTGCGCGGTCGAGCCCGTTCGCGTCAGGGTGAACGTCACATCGTGCAGATTGCGGACTATGCTGTCTAAATCGCTCGCAAGGGTGATGGACTCCCCCGGTCCGGCGGCGCTCGGCGTGGCAGTGGCCTGTGCTGGGGCGCCGTTGCCCTCGCTGTTTACGGCCCGCACCTGGAATGTGTGTTCGGTTTCGTTGGTGAGGTTCGTCACTGTCACCGACCGCTCGTCCGCCTGGTCGGAGCCGGAGTCGGAGCCGTCGGGCACGTCGGTCCAGTCCGGGTTCCAGGTGGTCCCGCCGTCGTCGCTGACCCGGTACTGGTACTTGGTGATGGCCGCTCCCCCGTCGGAGGCCGGCGGCGTCCAGCGCAGGCCAACCTCCGTGTCCCCGCGGGTGGCCGTCAGCGACTCCGGCGCGTCCGGGGCCGAGGGCCCCGACGCCGGCGTCGCGGTGTCCTCGGCCTCGATGCCGCCCCCCTCGCTGTTCACCGCCCGCACCTGGAAGGTGTGCACGGTCCCGTTGGCCAGGCCCGTCACCGTCACCGAACGCTCGTCGGCCTGGTCGCTGTCGCTGTCGGCATCGGGCACGTCGGTCCAGTCCGGGCTCCATGTCGTACCGCCGTCATCGCTGACCCGGTACTGGTACTTGGTGATCGCCGCGCCACCGTCGGAGGCTGGCGCCGTCCAGGTCAGGGTCGCCTCGGCGTTGCCCGGACTGGCGGTCAGCGACGCCGGCGCGTCCGGGGCGGCCGCGGCGCGGGTGATGGTGACCTGGTAGGTCTTGATCGTGGTGGTGTCCTCGGCGGTCACCTTGATCTTGAAGATGTTGTCCCCGACGTCAAAGTTGGGGTTGATGTAACGGACGTCTCCGGCCATGCCGGCGGTCGGAATCGTTGCGTCGTTCTCGTCCAGGAACTCGACCTCGGCTTTCACGTCGTTGAGCTGAGCGTCCAACGCCCCGCGGGTATGCTCGTTGGCCACAGTCGTGGTGTACTCCGTCACCTCGGAGTCGAAGGCCGGAACCAACGTGACCTCTGTGCTTCTAGAATCAAATAGGACCAGATCGCTCAGCGTCGCGTCGTCCGAGATGGGCACCAGCGCGCCCTTGACGGCGAGTTGCACTGTAAGACCAACAACAACGTTGCTGAATGACGCACCCGAATCGGTGCTGAACTTGCTTTGGTCGATGATGCTCCAGCCCGGCGCGCCACCGGCATCCTCAGAGTTTTCGCTAGTTGCATCGATGTAGATATCATCCGACCCGGAGGGCTTCTCGACCACGAGCCAGTAGTCGGTGGCCGGGTCCAGCTTGAAGTCGTCCGCGCCGAACTCAACCTCGGTCGGTGATGTGGTGGATACAGTGATGCTCGCCGGGTTGGTCAGCGTCTTGGTGCTGGCGCCGGGATCGCCCGAACTGTCCGAGTAGATCGACACCACGGGGGTGTCGGCGGCGGTTTCTATTGATATAGGTAACCTGACCTTGCTGACCGTGTATCCGCCGGGGTTGCTGCCGGTGGTGAACTGCGTTGCAAAATGAGTTACAGGGCCAAATTCCACGGGATTGGCTCGGCTCGTTTGCCCAAGGTTGCTGACCAAGACGTCCGTTGTTGCCTTGTAGTAGAACGAGTCGGAGTCGTAGACTTGGGCGAGCGGCTGGCTGCCCTTGGCGGCAAGCCTGATCCTGATGAGGTTGTCTCCCGCGTCGAGGTCCACGGTGAAGGAACTACCCAGATCGGTGGTGCTGGGCTCGCTGATGACTCTGTCTCCGTTCACCTCCACGTACACATTGAAATGTTCTTGGATCACGTTGAAGAACCGGAGTTCGGCGGTATTTCCGAACTGCGTGGCGATGATGCAGGCGTCATCGGTGATCTCGCCCACAGCCGGGGCGTTGGCTTCTGTGTCCCGGCATTCGCTGGCCCTTGACAGAACGTTGCCGTTCCACCCCCAGTACGGCACCACGTTGACCCGGTAGAAGTGCGTTTCCTCGCCACCCGGTTCCCCGTCCTCGTCGCCAAAAAGGCGCAGCAGGCTTCTGCCTTCCGGGAAAGTAAGGGTAACTTCCTGGTTCGTGCCTCTGAAGTCGCTGTCACCGGCAACCAGGGGTGCTGCCAGCGCTGCCGCAAGGTCTCGACCGGTTCTGATACGGAGGCGGTCGTTGGAGTCCAGCGTGCCGTCCACGGCAAAGACCGGCGACTTGGAGGCGATGTTGATCGTGCAGTCGTCTACGATGGAGTCGATGTCAGATTCGCTGCACGTACCGGTCGTATCCAGTTCATTTCCATGGAATTCGAATTCCGCGCCGGCGATCGCCAGCTCTGTCAAGAGCTCCTCAGGAGCCGCCTGCGTCGTCACGGAAACCGTGTCCGACTGGGGACCGAGCCCCTCGGCGTTTCGGGCCCGGATGGCGTAGAAGTACTCCGTCGCGGCCTCAACGGTGTCGTCGGTGTAGCTGGCGTCCGTGCTGCCGGTGTCCTCGGTCAGGACGGTCAGGGTGGCGGCGTCCGGGCCGCGCAGGACCTGGTAGCTCGTGATGCTGTCGTCGCCGGGGTCGGTCCAGAACATCAGGACGTTGTTGTAGGACGCCCCGTAGGTGATGCCCGTGGGCTTGGCGGGCAGGCTGGTCGAGCGGCCCTCGCTGGAATCGCCCTCTCCGTCCTTGGTCGGCGGCGGCGGCGTAGCCGAGACCGTCACCTCTCTGGCCGCTGACCAAGATCCGCTCTCCTCGACGTTGCCGTTGCCGTCGTAGTAACGGGCACGCACACGGGCACTGTATCCGGTTCCCTCTTCGAGGCCGGTCGCCGTGTGGGACGTACCCGTGGGGAAGGCGTTGCCGCCGTCGACCGTGTTCTCATTCCTGTAGGAGGGCCACTTGCCGTCGGACTTCTTCCAGGTGACCCGGTAGTCGTCGGGGGCCCGGCTGGGAGCGTCCCACGTGATGGCGAGCTCGCCCGGGTTGGTGCTGGACACGGTGACGCCGGTGATGTCGTTGTCGGCCGCATCGACGGGGGAGCCGGCATCGAAGAGGAATGGGAAGGCCAGCAGCAGGACGGCGACCAGGACCAGCCGCACCGGCCAGGACCTCTTCAGAAACGGGGCCCGAAGGGAGTTGCTCGGTAGAGGACCGGCCGCTCGCGTCGAGTGCTGCGTCATGGTCTGATTTCTCCTTCGTGCATGGTGTCGGCGGCCCGGGCGTGCGCAACGCCGCGGACATGCGCTTCCCCACCGGTGTGGTGATCGGTTTCGCGTGTTCCTGGAGTCATGTCTTTGACAACCCTCGAATGATAACTTCCAAGTTGTAGAATCAACGTGTAATTCAAGCCATATACCGTGACGATATCCGTGAAATGATTGGTTTTTTCGACAAACGTCGTTAAAAGGGGGCGCTTGCAGCATACGAGATGCGGCACGCGCGGACCGTCGACGTAGAGGTCGTCTTCCGTTGTGAAGCATTGCTCCGCACGTTTCGGCGATCAGGCGATCAGGCGATAAGCGGTCAGGCCGACGGAAACATCGCTGATCGTCGCGACCCGGCGTTTCCGGCGCCGGCGTGTGGCAACCGACTCGAAGCTCCGTGAAGATGCACGTCGTCTCAGTTGCGTAGTGGTCGAGTATTCGGCGCAGCAGCTTGACGATCGTCCGCAACGGCCCTGAACCGTTCGACCGATCTTGCCGTCAAACCCGTCGTAACAGCTGTTCGTGCGTCAAAACCCTATCCGCGCTGGACGCCTGCTCTGCGAGCGGTTGCCGTCAACCGGAGCAGGAAGGCGCGCAAATCACCAAACAACAATATCGGGATGGCGGGTTGCCGTAACCTCGTCCGTGATGAATTCTGGGCCCGTCCGCGGGCGCTTCCCGGTCGCCCTTCCCCTCTGCATTCCGGTTTTTGCTGGAATGACGGTGGTTACGATGGGTTCGAATTCGTCCGGCGCGCCCTCGCGACGTAGATCGTTCCGATTGTCGTCGCAACAATTCCAGCGGCGATGATCATCATCAACCAGAAACTGGGTACGGATTTCCCACCAGTGTCGGGAAGCATTTCAAGCGCGTCCATTCCGGTTTGATCAGGCTCAACGACACCTGGCGGCGCACCGATTCTGCCGACCGCGACAGTCGACGGCACTGTAGACAGTTTGCCGCACACTGCGAAGTCATCAAGCGTGATTTTCACCGATGTGGACAGAATGGTTATCTGATCCGCCTCATCAATTGCGACAAGGACGATGTCGGCGATGTTGCCCCGCAGTTCTGGAGGTAGCGGGACGCACACGGTTGACGCGCGGTCCAGCAGATAGTCTGAAACCGGTTCGCCGCTGGCATCTGTAACGCCGATGGCGTATCTCAATCCTCCGAGCGTGTACCGATGCCAAGTCATCCCGACGTTCGATGCTTCGCCTGCCGGAGTCATGCTGACGCCGATGAATTCGCCGTTCGCAACGGCACCGGCACCCGCGACGAGCGAATAGCTATCCCCTACGAAGCTGCCGCCGTCTACAGGTGTGAAGACCGCATATGCGACTCCATCTGCATCCGTCAGCGTTACTGGAATCACTCCTGGCGGGTTAACCGGTGCCGTTGCGTCGGGCTGAATAACCGCGCGGCGTAGGACGGTCACCTCGATCTGAGCCGTGCATCGTGCCGTTTGATCCGACGACGTTTCGCCCTCTTGCGCGGCAAGACATTCAGATGTGCCATCCAAGCTGGCTTGGACCGTCAGGGTCACCGGAGCCGACGGAGCCGTGAAATAGACCGAGCGGTCGTCTGCCACGCCGTTGCTCCAATCGGGCTCGATTCGACCCTCGGAGAAAGTTCCGCCGCCGTTCGAAATCCAAGTGAATTCTGGTCGGCCGTCCGCCGGAGCCCGGTCCGCAAGACCGTTGTCCGACAGGTTCTGACGACCCCAGACCTCTATCGACAGCAACACGGTGTCGCCAGCACTCACGTGAACCGACGTTATCGATGGTTCAATGCGAAGTATCCGGCCGGTTCGCGAACCCCCGCTGAACGTCGCGCCTTCTGGCGCTTCACCCGTTGTGAATATCACTTGGGCGACCGACGCCTCGGCCGTCTCACGAGCGGCCGAATCGGCGGGTGGCGGTAGCGGGCGGTCACCGAGCCAGGTCTGAACCTCGTAATCCGACTCCGGTCTCAAGCCCCGAATGTCGAAAGTGACGCTATCCTCGCCTTCCTTGATCACCTTGCTCTGCACGTCGCTCCAGACGCCAGGATTGAGGCTGCGGTATCGCATGTTGACCTGCGTCCCGACCTCCGGATCTTCCACCTCCACGATGACCGGCGTGCTGTCGGCCAAGATGTTTCCGAAACTGACCTCCGCGATACAAGCCTTGTCCGATGGCTGGGCCGTGATCTCACGCGACCACAGAGGTTCGCTTGTTTCGTTAAATCCGGTAATGCGAATGGAGTAGCTACGACCGTTCGTGAGCGGACCCAAACTGTAGGACGTTTCGTCGGCGACGAGTGCCAACAACCTCGAGTTGTCGTACTGTTCGTCGCCGGAGCGCCAGTGGATCTGGAAGGAAGCTATCGGGTTTTCCACGTCCGCAGTGGGCGCGTTCCAAGTCAGATGCAACGTGTTGTCGCACGACGAGCTTCGGAGGAATGATGACGTGTCACGCACCGCGGTGCCGTCCTCGACAACCGTCACGTTCACATCGGGCACCGTGACACCGGCGTATTCGTGACCCGCCGCGGCGTGCGTGATCACGGCCGCGTCGTTCAATGCATCCGCGTCGCGGTTCGCTGAGACCATGACTTCTTGTGCTTCGTTCCACGTCATCTTCGTAAACGTCAAAGTTCGTGGCGAAACCGTGACATCGCTGTTGTCCGGCTGGTTCACGGTGATCGTCACATCGCCGCTCGGCTCCGTGCCTAGTACCACTTCGTAGGTAGCGGTTCGATCTTCGCCGACGGTCAAGGATGTCGGCATGATGATCACTTCGGCCTCGTCGTCATCGGTAACGTTGACGAGGACCGTCTTGTCATCGGCCGAACCGAAGTCGGCGCCGGTAGCCGAGTGCGTGATAGTTCCCGAATCGGGTAGCGTGTCATCGTCATGCGCGGCGCTGACTACAACCGTCTCGGCTGAGTCCCAATTGTTGCCGTCGAACATCAACTGATCAGGTTCTACCGTGATTTCGGTGTTCGTCGGTGGCGTGAGTGTGATGGTGACGGTGCCGCCGGTCGGTCTCGTGGCGAGTTGTACCGTATATCCAACTGATTGGCCTTCGGTCACCGTGACGTCCTCAACGCCGACCAGTATCTCCGGCGTGTCGCCGTCTAGGATCCTTATGTCGAAGCCTCGGACCGACACCCCTGCGCCTTGATAGTCGGCGCCGCCCACCGTGTGGGAAATCGTCGCCGTGTCGGTCGCCGCGTCGCTGTCCCTCGATGCTTCGATCGTCACGGTCTTGTCTTCGTCCCAGTCATCTTCATCGAACGTGATCGACGACGATGGCGAGAAGCTGACATCCGAGTTGTTGGAGCTCGCAACCACGATGACGGTTCCGGTGGGTTGAGTGCCAAGCCTGATCGTGTATGTCGTTGAACCAATTTCCGCGATCGTCGAACTTACAGGATCGCTGACCTCGACGCTGCGCGTGTTCAAGTCAGACACCGTGACCTCGACACTGTCGGCCGACTCCCCTTCGTAATCCGCACCAGTAACTGTATGAACGATAGTCCCCGTATCCTCCACCGCGTCATCGTCCGATACCGCGCTCACCCTTACCGTTTGGGGAGTGTTCCAGTTGGTCGCCGTGAATGTGAGCGGGTCTGGAGATGCGCTGAAGTCTTCGTTTGACGGGTCTTCGATGTCAATCGTCACATCACCGGTCGGGCGGGTGTCCAACACCACTGTGTAGGTGTCCGAACCACCTTCGTTGAAGCTCAACGGACCGCCTGTAACCGTGACGCCCCGTACGCTGACATCGGCCACTTCCACTGTCACATCGGCCGGCGGTCTCTCTAAGGCTGAGGTCGCATAGTCCGACCCAGTGACTTCGTGCGTGATGCGCGCAAATTCGGGACCCGTGGCGTCCGGATCTTCGGCGACGTTCACCGTAACCGTTTTGCTCACCGGACCGCTTGACGACCAGTCGCTCGCGCTGAACGTCAAGGAAGTCGGATTGACGGTGACGTCCGAGTCTCCAAGCACCGTCATGGTGATCGTCACGTTGCCGCCGCTGGGCGCCGCGGTCAGTGTGACCGTGTAATCGTCGGTCCCGGTGCCACCGATAACCTCGGTGATGTCAATTGTCTGGCGACTAATATCGATACGCAGAATCTCGTTTTCCGTCACCGTCACGTCCAACGGCGCCGGAGGCTGCGCGTTGTCGTACTCCGCGCCGCTGACCGAGTGGCGGATAACCGCAGTGTCCTCGGCAGCATCGAAGTCGTCCGCGGCGAACACGTAGACCGTCTGATCGGTATCGAACGTCGAAGCCGTGAAAGTCAACGACACCGAATTAGAGGCGTCCCCCACGGTCGATGTGGTTCCCAGCGTCACTTCAGAGTTGTTGGAGGTCGCCACCACCGTGACCGTGCTTGTAGGCGCCACGGACAGCGAGATGCGATAGCTGCTCATGCTTTCCTCGCCTACCTCCAGCGACGATTCCGATACCAAGACGTTCAAGCCTTCGTCGTCCACCACGTTGACTGTGACCGAGTCGGTCGGCGCGCTGTCGTAATCCGCTCCCGCCGCGCTGTGCGTGATCGTGCCCGTATCTGCCGCGGAGTCCGCATCGTGGGTGACCGAAACCGTGACGTCTTCCCCGGTGTTCCAGTTGGCCGACGTGAATGTCACGGTTGCGGGGTTAGCCGTTATGTCCGTATTGGTCGGATCCGTGATCGTCACGGTGACCGAGTCGGGATTGCCGTCGACGTCCACCGGCAGCGTCGACAGCGTCAACGTGTAGGTCTCCTCGGTCGTGTCCGTCCCGTCCGGCTCGATGATTCGCAACGTCGTCGGATCAGCCACGACTCTCTGCGTATCGTTGTCGTCGACGTCTACGGATACTGAATTTTCGACATTTTCATATTCATCCGAACCACCATCCATCGTCGCTGTCAGCGTGATCTCGGCTACATCGTCCCGCGCATCGTCGTCGTTCGCCGCGGCGACTTGCACATCCTGAGCCGTGCTCCAATCACTGGCCGTAAACGTCAGTTCATCCGGCGTGATCGTCACTTCACCATTGTCGCTTGTAAGATGCACCGTGACTTGGTCCGTAGGCACATGCGAGAGTCGTACGCCGATCGTCGTCGGGGTGCCCGCTTCATCAACATCTATGCTGTGCACCCCGCCGGAGACCGACGTGCGTGAGAGGACAATCTCAGGCACATCGTCTTCCTCGACCGTGACGTCGACCGTCACGGCCGTCGCGTCGGCATAGTCGATCAAGGTGTCCGTTACGCTGTGCGTCAACGTCGCGTTCTCACCTGCCGCGTCCGCGTCATCCAGGGCACGCACGGTGATCGTCTGGTCTGTATCCCAATTCGTTGCGCTGAATGTGACCGCGCCCGGCGTAGTCGACACGTCGGTGTTGTTGGACACGATCGAGACTGTGACCGAAGTCGGAGTTGGTGATTGCGAAGACAAGTTGACTGGCTGTGAGCTCAAACGGATCGTGTACTTGGATGCTGCAGGATCAGTCGTGTCTCCCTCAGTGACTGTCACATCCAGCGGCGTGATAATGTACTCGGTGCTGTCATCGTCCGTGACTTCCACTTGGTACGTGGACGCAGGGATGCCGGCGCCATAGCCCGTCACGCCATGCGTCACTTCGTCCGTTTCGCTATACGCGTCATCGTCACTGCCGGCCGTCACGGTGATCGACTGGTCCGTTTCCCAGTTGGTTTCAGTGAACGTCAAACTAGCAGGATTGAATTGCAGGTCCGAACCTGTAGGCGGTTCCGGTTCAATCGTTACATTCCCAGTAGGTTTCGTGCTCAATCTGACTCGGTAATCGGCGGAGTGATCGGCAGATGTCGAATCTTCGTCTACCGTTAGCGGGTCGGTCGGAAGCGTCACCACGAGCATCTTCGGATCGTTGTCCCTCACCGTTATTATCGTGGGGGCGAGGTTGTACCCGTCATACTCCATCGATCCGCCGGGCTGAGAAATCGTATACGTGATCGTCGCGGTGTCATCTTCACCATCATCATCCTCGCCGATTCGCCCTTGTAAATTCTGTACCCTGACCGTAGGGGAATACGTGAGGGGAGTCGTCAACGTCACATCCGTGTCCGCCTCCGTCACAACGGCATTGATCGTAACTGTTGACGTGGGATGTGGGAATACTGAGACGGTAAGGTTTATGACGGTGTTCTCATCTCTAGTTATAGCATTTATGTGATTCACTTGCACGACCTCATCGTCGTCGATATTCACCGTTACGGTGCCCGTAACGCTTCCGTAATCCGCTCCCGAGGCGGTGTGCGTGATCGTGGCATTCTCGTCACCGGCATCGGCATCCGGTATTAAGCGCACTCGTACCGTCTGCGGTGTGTCCCACGTAATCTCCGTGAACATCAATTCGTTCTGATTGCCCATCGTGACGGTATCGGTATCCACCGTCACATCGGTGTTCGTCGGCTGGGTCAACGTAACCGTCACCGTCGCCGAAGGTTTCGTCGTCAGCTTAACGGTGTAATTGCGGTTTGCAATCGCATTAGTCTCCGTGATCGGGATCGTTGTCCGTGAGAACTCCAGGTCGGGCGTGTCATCGTCGGCGACATTGACAGTGACTGAAGGCAGCGTCTCCCCGGCGTAGTCCGCGCCGGCCGCCGTGTGCGTCAACGTCACCATTGCGGCGGAGGTGTCGTCGTCATCGGCGGCAACCACGGTCACATTCTGCGGCGTATCCCAGTTGGTACTGTTGAACGTCAATTCAATCGACGCCGTAGCCGTCGCCGAACCCGTTTTCTTCAACGTCACGCCCGAGCTGGCCGGCGCTGTCACCGTCAGCATCACATCGGCCGTACTCGGATAGGGCTGCGACGTGAGGTTGACCATGTAGGTCTGTTCCGCGTCTTCTGTAACCTCGAACGTCTCGACACCCGACACCTCCGTCGTTCCGGCGAACGCCAAACCCACCGACTCGTCGTCAGTAACTGTCACATTTGCGGTCGCCGAACCTGTCAACCCTGAACCGCTCACCGTATGCGTGATCGTCCCCGAGTTGGCAAAAGCATCGTCATCCTCCGTGGCCGTAACTCTCACGGTCTGGCGCGTGCTCCAGTCATCCTGAGTGAAAGTCAACACATTGCCGGTTAACGTCGAACCGCTTAACGTTACACCGCTGCCCGCCGACAATGCCAATGTAACCGTCACCGTCCCGCTCGGTTCACGGCCCAAACTGACCTCGTAATCCGCGAACGCGCCTTCGGCAACCGTAATCGCGGTATTACTGAGCGTGATCCCGATGTCGTCGTCGTTGACCGTCACCACAACGGAATCGACATCTACGTTGTCCGCCGTCGTTGATTGATCATCGTCGCCGTACTCCGCGCCGCTCACCGTATGGGTGATCGTCACCACATCGTTGGCACGGTCATCGTCTTGCGCTGCGGTAACCGTCACCCTCTGCGCCGTATCCCAGTTGGCAGAAGTGAACGTCAACTCATCGTTGTCTATGGTGAGATCGGTGCCTGTCGGCAGCGTGACATCCACCGTCACATCGTCGTCCGGTTGGAAATCCAACACGACGGTGTAGGGGGCAGACTGGCCCTCGTTGACCGGCAGTGCGGTTGGACTAACCGTCACGCTCGGCTGATCGTTGTCCGTGACCGTCACATTGACCGAGCCGCCATCGGTGACCGTGCCGTAACCGGTTACAGAGTGACTAATCGTGTAATCGTTCGCCTTGAGGTCGTCGTCCTCACTCGCGGTCACCGTGAACGTTTGCGCCGTTCCCCAGTTGGTGGTAGTGAAGGTCAACTCGTTCGGCGAAATGCTAAGACCGGTCACGGGGCCCGGCGTCACCGTGACTTCGCTCGTCGGCGCGGTGGTCAATACCACCGAATATTCGCCCGACGACCCCTCCGTGATCGTCAACCTGCCCGTCTGCACGTCGGCGGTAACGGTGTCAGTGTCGATCGTCACACCCGGTTCAACCGCGCGGCCGAGTTTTCCCTTGATATCTAGGCGCCCAACCCAAGGACCGCCTGTGGTCTCATCGGTATCCTCCCATGTGCCGGTGTCGCCTACTCTCTTTTTGCCTACATTGGCGATCGCCCAACCGGAACCTGCACCCATCCCCACTGTTTCACTACTTATGTTTGTTATGGTATGCGCGTAATACTGCACGTCCGTGGCGCCGGCGGCGTCCTTGAACACGATGTGATACGTCGTATTGGCATCAAGCACGTAACCGCTCGTCAGCGTGAAATCGACTTCGATGATGGTCGCGGCCAACGGGATCCCAGGTAAAGGGGACTCGTTGGTGAAAGTATCCAGAGCTGCCGTGGCGGGATCCCCTGATGAATCGGCGTGTAGGGTCACGATCGGCGAGTAACCGGTACCTGCCGGATCGCCAGCGGTCGACCACAAAGGCACGGTGATTTCTTCGAGCGTGTAGCCCGCGGTGTTGTCGCCCGTGGTGAACGGTATCGATTTTTGGTGACCAACATCTCCCCCGGTTTTAAGCCCTGTTGGCACTGTCAAAGGGTCCACCTCGTTACCCACGATCGCATCAAGCAAGGTGCCGCTTTTGCTAGGGGTATCCGTTGTGGATTTGTTGCTGACCAAGACGATCTGTTCTCCAACCGTCTGCGCCTCCACTATCGCATCGCCGACCGAAAACGGGTTGCCAATGAACAAGAGCACTGCAAGCATCGCCAAGAAGACCGAAGACACCCTTCGCCACATGAGGCGCGGCGTCTGCCCAAGAACACGCGCTGTTTCCGCAACATTTGACGACCCGGAGTTAGCAGTCCAACGCGTCAAGTGTCGATGTGCGGCAGATTGCACGAATCGTTGAACCGTGCCGAGGTTTTCGGAATTCGTCAACATGCGGGTCGTGCTCCTTGCGCAGTCATCCGGCGGTAGTCACGTAGTCGCGGACCATCTGCGATCCGCGGTAGAAGGGCGAGTAAACGTCTGAACGATCTCGACGCGCTCGTGAATGTCAACCTGTAGGTCACGATCCCGGATGCCCAATCTGCGTCGGCTTTTCCGGCTTTGCTTGAACCGTCGTTTCCCCCGAATCTCGGCAACAGAATGAAACTCCTAGCGGGAGAAAAACTGCGGACGGAACTGCGCCGTCGCGGGGATTTCGCCATAAGTGCCGGGTGTCTGCCCAAAAGTTCGCCGACGAATAGCGCATTAATCGACCTCGTTCCGAGCCGTTAGCGAAAACGGCCCTCGATCATTTAGAAGGTTCACAATTAGAATTTAACAATCGATTGTGTCATTAATGTGTAAATAGCTTCTTATACCGTGACATGGCGTGTGACAATTCCAATCTGTACTCATTTCGCAGGATTTTCACACCCAATGTTCATGTGATCGTCCCCAATATCTCCGTGCCCAGACGATCGAACAGGGCACCGCTGAGCAAAAAGCGACTAGGCGATTACGAGATTTTCAGCGGGAAAGAATCGTCCTGATCGACAACAGACCGACGATAAAGACAGCATTACTGCTGCCGAACACAACCGATTTGAGGAGGCGAAGCTGAGCCTCGCTCGCTACCGAGGCTCAGCGCTCGGCGCCCTTCCCTCACCGCTGCCATCAGCCGGTTCCGGCGCCGGCATGAAGTACCCGACGCGGGGTTCAGTGTGGATGTAAGTTGGCGCTGCCGCGTCGTCTCCGAGTTTGCGGCGAAGCCTCCTGATGATCGTCCGCACCGGACCCGAATCGCCCGTCCGGTCTTGACGCCATATTCGGCGCAAAAGCTGTTCGTGGGTCAATACCCGACTCGCATTGGCCGCGAGTTCCGCGAGAACGCGGTACTCGGTAGGTGTCAGCTGTAGTCTGAAACCGCCCAATGTGGTTGTTCGACGCTCGAACCCGACAATTAAGTCACCGAATTCGTAGTCCTCGGCGAACTTGTGCTGGAACTCGCTTGGGGACCTGCGCAGCGCGGCGTGAATCCTCGCCGTCAGTTCGGTCGGCGAAAAGGGTTTGACTATGTAGTCGTATGCGCCCATCTCGAACGCTCTGGCGATAACCTCGTCTTGCCCGTAGGCGGATATGAATATGACCGGCACTTCGTTCAGATCCCGGATGGTCTCCATGAGGACGATCCCGTCGGTGTCCGGCAGCATCAGATCCAATAAGACCAAGCGGGGTTCGGTGTCCTCTATCAAGCGTGGTACTTCATCCGGGTCGGCAGTCACGATCGGCGAATAGCCAGTCTTTGAAAGAATGCCCCGTACGTATCTGAGCATTTGCGGATCGTCGTCTACCACGAGAATGCGGGGCCGGTCTTCGTTTGGACGAGGGATCTCGACTGAGCGCCCTGGCGTTGGCCGCGGGCCAATGGTTGCAACCTCGTCGACCGCCGGAAGCGTGAAAACGAGTCGGGTGCCTCGGCCGAGACCTTCGCTCTCCGCCCAGATGCGTCCCCCATGGGCTTCCACTATTCCTTTGCACACTGCGAGGCCCAGGCCTGTGTCACCGCCCTGTCCCTCGGGCTCAACCCGAGAAAATTTGCGGAACAGTTGAGGGATGCGCTCGGCCGAGATGCCACTGCCCTCGTCTGAGACCGATACTGCGACATGGATGCCCTGCCGGGCGGCGGTCACCCTAATGACAGATGACTCTGGCGAATGCCTGGCCGCGTTGGACAGCAGGTTGCTCAGCACCTGCACGATGCGCCGCCGGTCCGCCATCACGAGCGGGAGATCGGGCATGAGCTCAATGCGAAGGTTGTTCCAGCCGTCGGCGTTCAGGAATGTGGCCTTCGCTTCATCCACCAGCACTGCGACCTCGGCGGGACCCGGGTTAACCGGCAGCGTTCCCGTCTCTATTCGGACAACGTCGAGCAGATCAGTTATCAACGCACGCATTTTGTCGGCTTGTTCGACGATGATCCGGTGGAATTGGCGGAGCTCCGCAGGATCCAAAGTCGACTGCTCGTCCAGTACCGTGTTGGCCGAGCCCATGATAGCGGCCAAAGGAGTGCGCAGTTCGTGGCTCACCATGCCTAGGAACTCCGCTCTCAACCGCTCCATCTCCTGAAGGGGGGTCATGTCTTGAATGGTTACGACAAAGGTTTCCACGCTCCCGTCCTCGCCGCTGATCGGTGTCAAGTTCATCAGGACGGTCAATGTGCGGCCGTCGGGAGGCACTAAGACGATCTCCTCCACTCGAACTCTCCCGCGATCGGTCATATGCACCAGCAGCGGAATTTCTCCCACCTTCACCTCGTTGCCGTCCGCGCGCCGGACGCGAATCACACTCATCGCTTCCTCTAATGTGACAGCTGTTCCAAACAGTTCACTGGCGATCCTCCTAGCCTCGCGGTTGTGGTACGTCAATGCTCCAGACTTGGCATCGAATTCCAGCACAGCAACCGGTGATGTGTCGATCAAAGTCTCGAGGCCGGCCCTGATTCTCTGTTCTCTCAGATGCTGACGCGCGTTGGCGATTGCCAACGCCACCTGGGACGCGAACATCACCAAGATTTCTTCGTCGTCTTCGGTGAACTCTTGGCCCGACCGCTTGTCGGCGAGGTAGAAATTGCCGATGTGTCTCTCCCGGTAACGGATCTGCGTTCCCAAAAACGTCTTGTAGGGCGGGAGATTCTCGGTATAGCTGAGCGATTCGAGGTAGCTCGCCAAATCGCCAATTCTGAGCGGTTCCTGAATCCGGCTGACCTGCATAAAGAGTTCTATCTCCTGCCCCAGGTCGCCCCCCATCCGCTCTTCGTCATTTAGTCCATGAGTGACGAACTCCCGCAGCTGGCCCGATCCGTCATGGGTAGTGATGCCGCCGTACCGAGCATTGGTCAGCGCGCATGCGCCGTCCACCACCTCCTGCATCACCGTGTCGAGATCCAGACTTTCATTTATGCGCTGGATGGCCGCGCTCAACCGCGACAGCCGGTCCCGCACGGCCTCAGTCGCCAGACCATGATCATCGGATGGATTCATGTTCTCCCCATTTTTAGGAATCTCAATAATGTCCTTATGGCCAATAATGACATCCTGGCCGCAAGACAACGCCAAGCCAATCATAGCATCAACGCTGGCTATCTACACGATATTTGCCACCAATAAATTCGTTTTTTACACGTTGGCGACACATCATTGGTTTTCATTCATCAACAGCCCTGGCGGCAATATTTCTGCGTCAAGATCAGCCAACACTGAACCGTGACGGGTAACCAAAACGAGCGATTCGCATGAGTCGGAGCTTCGACCTCGCTCGCAATGCAAACCCGAGCCCGCGCGTTAAGAGCGACACCAAGCGGCAACGCTGACGACCGTGGTTATCACTGCTTTTTATGCTCTTCCTTACCCGCAAAGGCAAAACCCAACGATCGCGCCGTCAGCAACGGGACATTGACCAGCAGAAAACTGGGTGTCTCAGTCATCCGCCAAGGCACTTTCAACCGCACCACCCGGGACTGCCGAGTCACTTGGAACAAGACCTCGACGAAGCGACCCGCGAGACGTTTCTCTCACACACGCGAAATTCCTATCACTCACAAAATTATCAGGACGCGGGAGGTCGAGGTAGTTGCGCCAGCAACAGCCGAGATCGGATTAGCGGACGGCCCGTGCGCCGATCCCTCAGTGTGCCACGTTTGACTCCAGTTGGGTTGGTTCGAGAACACATCCAACGATCTCGCGTCGGCGTACCCGGTTCATTCTCGCCGGGCGCGACTTAGATCGCGAAGCTAGTCGTCCTCGCAACTACACGGCGAGTCTGAGAATACGGACCCGAACGTCCATCCTGCGTCACGAACGACAGTTCAACGGGTTGGACTCTAGAGCGAGGATCGACGGCGGTTGGCATACCGCCGTTTGATTCCCTACCCCTCCCCTGGCGACGGGCGTTCAACCCGTTGAACTGTGTCGTTGATGGGGTCTTTGCTGCATAGCGCCCTTCACCCATCCATTCAGGCGCTTGACGGATTTTATTGGTTCCGCGACGCGCGGCGTGCAGGATTGCATAGCCGGAAACCACGACGGTCAATCCGATGATCAGCAACCAGACCAACGCTTGGTTCGAAGACAGCCCAGCGCCACCGGTGTCTGGGAGCTCTTTTTCCATCTCCGGAACTTCCGTCGGTAACGGAGCAGGCGATCCGGTGGTGCCCACGGCAACCGTCGCCGGAACCGAGCTGAGACTGCCGCAAACCTTGGTGCCCGATGGCGAAATACGCACGCTGCTCGACAGAATCGTGAGCGAGTCGTCCGAATTGATCGCGACTACGGCCAAGTCGGAGATGTTCGAACGGAGCGCGTCCGGGAGCGGAACGCACACTTCAACGGCATCGCTCAATCCGTAAGACGAAACGCTGTTGTTGGACGAGTCGACCGCCGAAATCTCGTACCAGCTGCCGCCGAGGTTGTAGCGCTGGTAGGTCTTGCATTCGTTGGAAGCCGATCCGCCTTCGGCGATCCGAAGACCGACTATCTCGCCGTTCGGCACCACGCCCGGTCCCGCCGACAACGATGATGCCGTCCCGGTGAACGTGCCACCGCCCTCCGGCGTGAACACTTCGTACTGCTCGCCTTCCGAATCGGTCAATATCGTTGGGATTTCGCCTTCAGGGTCGCGAGCCGACGCAGGTTTCCGCGCATCGGTCGTTGGACGCAGGACGGTCACTTCGAACACGGCCGTGCAATGGTCGAGCGCATCCTGTTCGGACTCGTGATCGCGCTTAGGCAGACACTCCGTGCCGGGCTCCAACGCCGCAGTGACGACGTGGCGACCGGGAGCTCCAGGCGCGGTGTACAGAGCATGACGATCGTCGGGTCCGCCATTCCTGGTTCGATCTTGACTTTCGGTGACGGATTCGCTCAACGCGCCGGCTCCGAATACCGAGCCAGAAGACAATTGTTGCGCGTTCCAAGCGAACGAGACTTGGGGGTGATCGCATAGATCGTCGTCCCTGATGTCCTGACTACCGTAAACCCTGACGCTCAGCCGAACCACTTCGCCCTGTTTCAAATTCACGCCGCGAATCGAGGGTTCGATGCGCAAGATACGAACGTTCGCGGTCGGCAGCAGACCCGGCGGTTCTACCGTAGGGGTCGGCATCTCTGGCGCTCTCGCTCGCAGCGTCGGCGGCACCCATGCCTATCCCGTGTTGATAATCCTGAGACCTGTGTAGATTTCGATCTCGGGCGTGTTCGGAACAGCATCCGCTCCCCAACACGCAACAGTCCCGTCGGGCCGCGTCGCGCAGACGTGGAAGACCGATGCGCTGACATCGACGAACTCCTCATCCGCATACAGTTCGGGCACTCGGTGCTGGTCGAAATAGAACGCCCCGGCTGAGAAATTTGTCGCCGGACAGTTCAGCGGACCCGGCACCCAACACTTGACGCGATTATCTTCCGTGATCCCGCAGGTCGTGAACCAAGAAACGCTCACCGAAAAGAATCTCACATCAACTATGTTTTATTTGGAACATGCATTTGAATTTTTCGACAAACTTATCGTCGGTGAAGCCCGAGGCAATGACCAGTCCCGACCTTACTTAGCCGACAATTCGACCTGAAATTCTCACCAAGACGTCGAACAAACTTCATCTGCATCTAGATACGTCGAGCGAATCACGCGCGGTTTTAGGGTGATTTCGTGTTTAAGGTTGGTCGAAGCAATCAGGTCGATTGATCGAGCACAACCTTTAACAGACCCCCGGTTTCGACGGTGTGGATTGGCAGAGAGTTGGCCCGAATCACATCACTCGCGCTTCAACCCGTCCATCCACGCATCTACCTCGTCTTCGAACCAACCAACAGCCCGACTGCTGGCCCCTCCAAGTTTGACCGATTGCGGGAATTCACCCGCCCGCCTACGTCGGAAAAGCGTACTTCTACTGAGTCCGGTTCTCTCCAGAACTTCCGATAATCGCAAAATTCGACAGCGCATAACAGCGCTCCTTTTCAAACAGCGACGGCGACCCGCCCACTGCGATTTATCGAGTGCGCTTTGATTGTGGTTTGCGCTTTTGCGACCGCCCGTCGGTTCGTCCACACCAGATTTCGGTGTCTCGGACACGACGTGGCAACCGGTAACTAGGATTATACGGCGCCACACACCTGACACGTACCGGATCGCGGCTCGAACATTTCGTTACAGACGTTCGAGTCGCGATCAGGGTCAGTTTCTGCTCCACCATCGGCAACCGACTACATCTCCATCGGGTCCATTAAGGTGCCACAACCGATCAGCATGTTCCGCTGTTTGACGGCATCGAAGGTCCATCAGTTGTCCATCTTCGAGGGCGGATCATCGAATTTGATCGAGTTTGTCGTCCGGTACAAACCTCACGGAGTGATTGGGAAACACCTCGACATTGGAAAACGCACACCGCACCGAGCCTTCTCAATTACCTTCGCGCCTCGGCAAGTCTCGGCGAATTTACGTCCTGATCACCTCGGCACCGTAGCAATATCCGGCAATGAACAGGCGAAGCATGGCATCGTTCGAGACCGGATAATACGACCATCGCCAGCAAATACCCGGGACGAAAACGCGGTGATCTGGCGGACACATTCCTCCGCTGCGGCGGCAATGGTGCCGCATATCGATCTGATCGCTCGGCCCGAACCGCATCCGACTTTGAAACCCGCACTGGTTACGTACTGAGCGCGGGTGCCCACACACGCGCGAGCGCACGCCCGCGTACGAGTCCTCGGCAATGACACCAATGAGTCGGCAACGACAATTTACCCCTAATCACCAGCTATCGACTTGTCGATTTTCCTGTCCCATCGTCATTTTTGAACCGAAGTTGCGCCTGCCGAAACGCAGGACCAAATCCAGATCGATTTCGCACCAACCGTCGATCTCCACGCAGAGCAGCGCAACCTTATGACCCCTGTTTGGACTATGCCATGCTCCTGCAACAGGTCCCCGCTCGTACAACCGGACCATCCCGGAAATCATGAGACATTATGGAACAGCATGAAACGCAACGCCCTCATCCTCGATTCAGTTGGCATGCAATCGATATCTTCGAGTCCAACCGCGGTGAGATCGGAATCCCAAATCCTTGAACTCCTGTCGAATCTGTGATCGATCGTCTTATCAATCTAGACTGCACTGAGTTCAGCACTGTTCGGTCCAGCATTCTTCGACAAAGCTCGAATAGAAGAGACATCGGAAGAGATCAACCCGAAGTGAATTGCCCCCAGATTCGGTTCGACATCAAGGGTTAGATCACCCCGACGATGACCGCCCGCGTTGGAATCGGATAACCCAGTACGCGACTGGCGCAGCACTTGACGCGTTTGTTGCCAAACCGTTTTGAAGGCCTCATGTCGAAGCGTCGCCAGTGCCGAAGCGACACCAATACGAGCAATCGGTCGATCTTTCCCAATTGGTCGCAGCTGTCGTCGAGTTCCGAAGCCGGAAACTCAACCGTTGAGAGGGCGAAGTGTTTACGCAATTCGACGGAGGTTCGTTCGCGCAACGCTATAGTTGCCTTGATGGTGCGAACGTTTCTCTGCGCCCGCGCTTCCAAACCGCCCAACCAAGTCCCAACTGGTTTCAAGAGAGATCAACGAATCCAATCATGGTAGCAAAAGTGGTATCGAACCGCAAAAACGCCGCATTCCGAACTGAAATCAAAGGAATGTTGGTGGGCCCGGACGGATTCGAACCATCGACCTCTACTTTATCAGAGTAGCGCTCTAACCAGCTGAGCTACGAGCCCGGAGAGCGACGCGCCGAGAGTGGTGCGCGCCGCAATACCCCAATTCTAATCCATAAGTCTCACGCTACAGCGGGCACAATCTAATGTGCGCCGTCCGACATGTTAGGTCCTCACGTGTCATTAACATGGAACGCGACCAAGCCAGAAACCACGACTTGCGGTGTGGTCTCATCATCTCCACAAAACTCAATATCCAGCAACGCAAAGTCGTTGAACTCGATGTCTCTCCAAGCATCCGGTATGCAACCGGTGAAATCGTTATTGCTGATCACCGTCACCTTCAGATTGACCAAGTTGCCCAACTCCTCCGGTATCTCACCTGTCAGCCGGTTGCCCGAAAGGAAAAGATGCTCTAACTTGTGGAGTTTACCGAGCTCTGCGGGGATCTCACCAGTAAGCTGATTGCCGTTCAATGCCAGAACCTGCAAAGCGGTTAGATCGCCCAGATCAGAAGGTATTTCGCCATCCAAACGGTTGTTCTCGAGGAATAACCACCGAAAACCCGTTATTGCCGCCAGATTCTCCGGTATCGTTCCAGTGAGTTGGTTTGAACCGAGCACCAACAAATGCAGGTTGCGCAGATTGGTCAGTGTCTGAGGAATTGATCCCGTGAGCATATTGTGACTCAGATCCAATCCCGACAGCTTCTCAAGGTTGCCCAGATCAGCGGGTATCCCCCCAGAGAGCCTATTATTGCTCAGATCAAGCGCTCTCAAATTGTGTAGATTGCTCAATTCAACCTGAACTTCCCCCGTGAATCCGTTCGCGTCGAGTTGCAACTTTTCCAACCTAACCAACTCCCCCAACTCCCGCGGAATTGCTCCCGACATTTGATTGGAGCTCACATCTAACACCCTAAGGTCCGCAAGATGACTGACTTCCGAAGGTATCTCGCCAGTCAACATCCCTTCTCGGAGAACCAAAACCTCTAATTTCTCCAGATCACCCACAATCGGAGAGAGTCTTCCTCCCAATTCAACCGCTTCGAAACGAACCTCGGTGACTCTCCGTGGAGACCCAGCGACGATAACCCCATCCCATTCGGTTATCGAAAGCTCGGTCGACCAATTGAGCATCCCATTGGGATCCAAACCAACACGCACCGCCACTAGCGTTTCACAATCCGAAACCAACCCCGCATTGACTTCAGGGCTCGCGACTGCTAGACCACGCACACAGGAGATCGCTCCCTGCACAGTCGTCCCTTCACATATCGGCTGCGACAACTGATTTAGGTCGTGGTAGTTAACACTCATCAATGACTTCGCGATGCAACCCGTGAATTGATTGCCGGACAGTCGAAGCCACCTCAACGACGGCAGATCACCCAACTCCATCGGAATTTGTCCCGATAATCGGTTGCCTGCCAAATCCAAGTCCGTCAGTTTGGTCAAATTTCCGAGTTCAGACGGTATCGACCCCGACAAATCGTTGTCGTTCAGATACAGCTCCCACAGGTTCGACAGGTCGCCTAATTCAGATGGGATCTCACCATCCAATCGGTTGCCCGTGATCCACATCGAGCCAAGATTTTGCAGGTTGCCAAGTTCTTCAGGCAGCGAACCCCAGAATTGGTTCGATATCATGCGCAACTCGACCAACATCCTCAAATTGCCCAAAGTTGAAGGAATCTGACCCGTTACGGGTGTGTAGGAGATCAGCAACGTCTTGAGGTTCGAAAGCCTGCCCAATTCCGACGGCAATGCGCCATCAAATAAATTCGGCCCCAGATCCAGATGGGTCAGGCTTCGCAATTCGCCAAGTTCCGCGGGAATCGTCCCCTTCAGGTGGTTGCCCTTTAGGCTCAGCAAAGTCAGTTTGTCGAGATTGCCTAGTTCGATCGGTACCTCGCCAGACAGCAGGTTCCAATCCAGATCCAGCGATTCCAGTGCTGCCAAACTTCCGAGATCCGGCGGAATACTACCGATCAGCTCGTTGTATCCCAGGTGCAGCTCCCTCAGTGAACCGAGCCGTGCCAAATCAACCGGAATCGAGCCGACAAGATCGTTGAAGCCCAGGTCCAATACCTCAAGATTTGAAAGATCGCCGAGTTCGGCAGGAATTTCACCGCCTAATCGATTACGATCCGGAAACAGACGATCCTTCAGGATTACGGTTTCGGGCGGACCCCATTGCTCATAAGTCATATTTGCATAACCGAGTCTCAACGTCCGCAGTTCCTCAATTCGGCCCAACTCTGCAGGCAAATTGCCGGTTAATCCAATGCCAACCAACTCGATCTCAGTCACACGCCTCGGCTCCCCCGAAACCGTAACCCCCTCCCACTCACTAATCGGCACGCCTACCGACCAATTCAGTGAAACTTCGCCAGCTAACTCGTCTCGAATTGCAAGAAGCAAATCCACATCCTCAGCAAGTCCGGCACCAACCACGGGCACGAGTTCGACCTCTTCAACAGACGATTCTTGACACACGGGCAACGAAAACCAGTCAAAATCGTTCAGTCTCACATCGGTCAACGCGCTGGGTATACAGCCGGTCAGATTATTTCGTGACAAGTGCAACCCATCCAAGTCGACCAGTTGCGCAAAATTCGCGGGTATCTCGCCGGTCAGTCGGTTGTCCGCGAGGTTCAACAACACCAACCTAGTCAGCGTCCCGAAATGTTCCGGGATCTCTCCCGAAAGTCGGTTCTCATTCAAACCCAACCACCACATATTCGATGGGTTTCCCAGATCAGCCGGGATTGAACCAGTCAACCGGTTGCCGCCGAGGTCCAGCACCTCCAGAGTCCGAATGTTTGTTAAAGCCGCCGGTATCGTGCCTTCCAGCCGGTTCTTGTAGAGATGCAGCTCTGTCAACTGTTCCATTTCACCGAGCCGCCCGGGGATCCATCCAACTAACCTCGTTTCGCCGAGATTCAACACAATCAGATGATGAAGATCTGCCAGCCGATCCGGTATACGTCCACCCAGGAGCCGCGAACTTACATCCAATGTCGTCACGCGACTCGGGCTTTCGCTGATCCCGATACCATCCCAAGTCCTGATGTCCCGGTCCGATGCCCAGTTAAGCCTTCCCTTTGGATCAAGCACCTCCTTGATCGCCAACAGAGTCTCACAATCCTCGACCAGAACCACGTTCCGCGCCGGTCCCCGAACAACCAATCCATTCAAGCAGTTGAGAGGTATCGGAGTAGCCGTCGGGGTAAACGTCGCTGTCGGCGATGGCGTCGGCGATGGCGTATAAGTCGCAGTAGGTTCCGGAGTCGGAGACGGCGTAGGAGTGGCCGTGGCCGTGGCCGTAGGCTCCGGAGTCGGAGACGCCGTCGGCGACGGAGTACGAGTCGAAGTCGGTTCCGGAGTAGGCGATGGTGTAACAGTCGAAGTCGAAGTCGAAGTCGAAGTCGGTGTCGAAGTCGAAGTCGCAGTAGGCGTCAACGTCGGAGTGTCGGTCGCTGGCGGCTCCTCAGTCGGAGTAGGCGTCAACGTCGGAGTATCCGTCGCCGTGGGCTCAACAGTCGGCGAAGGCGACGGCGTATTCGTCGCAGTAGAAGTAGGCGCCTCAGTCGGCACCTCCGTCGGAACCATCGGCACAGGCGCCGGCGGAACATCCTCACTCACACAACCCACAACCACAAAAACAAACATCAACCCTAACCAAGCCAGCTTCGCGAGCTCGCGGATCGACAATCGATGTTTATGAGGGTCGGACACGCTAATCAGCACCAAAACGACAACGAGGTCTCACCATTATCAACGAGATTCGCCTCTTTGCAGCAAACCACCCAACCCTCGGTAACACCCTTCGCTAAGCCGGTTTCGAATGCACGAAGCGCCGTTAGAATTTTGCTCCTGCCCATTCCGTTCCTTGTCGTTATCGGCGCCGTATGGGCTCCCTTAGCCGCCTAGGTTTTAGACTATGCCAGGAAGCGTAAAGACTCGCGTATCGCCGGACCCGGACTACAAACCGTGGCCATGGCGTCCCTTTTTCTGCCCGTCGCTCTTACTACGATCGCAGTCCCTACTATGCTTGGACTCGACGATATCTGGTTAACTGTTTCATTGACATTAGTTGGCATCCTTTTGAGCGCGGTGATTTCCGAACCGCTAAGGCGGTTCATATTGGCATGGGGAGATTTGGCTCCGGTCAAAACAACGTGTGGACGAACCACGGATGCACGAGGGCCAATCAATGCTGAGTAAATCACTCAGAGGCCATCTTGAAACCCATCGGCATCAGCCTCAGCAATCGTCATGACCTCATCGGCCCAAGACCCGCATAAGATTCTCGAAGATCTTTCAAAAGACGTGTGGGGGAGGCTCCGCGACGTCAAGCGCTTAGCCAAACCATCCAAAATTCGTCACGGCGAAGAGACCATCACCGATCTACTCATGCTGGATCTGTCGCGCCGACTACCCAACCAAGTTTTTTTGACCCAGACACCGAAATTGAAAGAGGCCAAGAGCGGGACTGATTTTGAACTTTGGTTGGGCGACAATCAGAGAGGTTGGCGACGACTGGCGGTTCAAGCCAAAAAAATCAACTTGAATTCCGACAACTACGATCGATTGAATTACAAAGTCAACGGTTCCAAGCAGATCCATCTTCTCGAAAACTTCGCACATCGCAACGTTGCGACACCTGTCTATTGTTTCTATAACTACATCGAAAATCCAGATCGAAAACGCCATTGGCATTGTCGACACAAGTCGTTTAATCAAGAAGAATTAGGCTGCACCGTCACACCACTACGAAACGTCGCCAAATCTTTGGAGATACGCGGCGCGAGGAATTTCCAGTGGATCCATGAATGCGAACAGACGGTCCCCTTAAGCTGTCTTGCGTCGCATGCCAGCGTCGAAAATCTCATCGCCGCCGTTGAAACGCAATCGATACAAAGCCTTTCCGGCCAACCGCTCCGTCGACGGAGCAACGAACCAAAGCTATACAAAGGATTGCCTTTCGATCTGCCTAGTGATGACGTCATTGACCAACCAAAAAACGACGCACTTACACCCACTCTTCGAGAATTGGATCATCGCTACTACGATCCAGAGGTCGGGATGCCCCGATGGATCTGCGCAATCCAAACCGCGCCGATGGAAGAACGGTTCTCTACAAACAGATGAAACGCGAACAACCCGAACCATGACCACCACCGACTTCCACGACACAATCCGCCAACGATCGCAGACCGACGCCCATTTCCGCATTAGCCTGTTAGAAACCGCCGCCGAATCCATCGTCTCCGGCGACCTCGATGAAGGCAAAGCGGCGCTGAGGCTCTACGTCAAATCCACCATCGGCTACGAGAAACTAGTACCACTCGTCGGCATCCACCCAAAAAGCCTCGTTCGCATGCTCGGACCCGAAGGCAACCCACGCGCCTCAAATCTCGTCGCACTGCTGGCGCAGACTCTCCAACTCGAAGGAATCCGCTTCGAAGTCAAAGCAACAAACACCAGTGGACGCCACCAGACGACCATCACATAAACCCGACATCCCCACAACACCACCAAACCACACACACCATCAAAGCCCATCACAAAAGCTTGTCCCGGGCTTGAACCGGGATCAGCGTAATCAGCGGTTCAGACATGTAACCTATCCCCCATGCCGCCCTCCAAACGCCGTTCCCTACTCTCCACCGGCTCCTGGGCGCTCTACGACTTCTCCGACACCATCTTCTCGGCCTCCATCCTCACCTTCTACTTCCCCCTCTGGGTCACCGACGACAAAGGCGGCACCGACACCCACATCGGACTCGCACTCTCCGCCTCCATGCTGATAGTCGCACTCACCGGACCCTTCCTCGGCACCCTCTCCGACCGCCTCAATAGACGCATCCCACTACTCGCCCTCAGCGTCGTCTCCTGCGCCGTCTTCACCGCACTCATCGGCGCATTCGGCGGACTCACCACCGGCTTACTATTCTTCATCGCCGCCAACTTCCTCTACCAGACCGGACTCATCTTCTACAACTCCCTCATCATCAACGTCAGCTCCGAAAGCCAACGCGGCATCGTATCCGGCATCGGCGTCGGCGCCGGTTACATCGGACTCATCGCCGCATTCCTCATCATGCGACCCATAGTCGAAACCCAAGGAAACCAAGCCGCATTCATACCCACAGCCGGACTCTTCATACTCTTCGCACTCCCACTAATCCTCATCGTCAGGGACCCCGGACCCCGCGGCCGCGTCGACAAATCCCTCTTCCAAACCTCCTACAAACAGCTCTACCAAACCTTCAAACGAGCCCGGCAGCACAGCAACCTCTTCCGATTCCTCATCGGACGCTTCATGTACATGGAAGCCATCAACACCGTCACATCCTTCTACGTCCTCTACCTCATCAACGTCGGCGGATTCGAAGACACCGAAGCCCAAACCATGATCATCGGCGTCGTAGTCATCGCCATCTTCGCATCATGGGCCACTGGATTTCTAGTCTCCAAATTCGGACCCAAACGCGTCCTAATCATCGCCCTCATCGGCTGGACCGCACTCGCCATCGCCGCCGTCATCGCCGACACCACATGGGCATTCTGGGCCATCGCCGTAACCATGGGATTCTTCTGGGCCGCACCACAAATCTCCGACCGCGTACTCCTAACCTACCTCTCACCAAATGGACAAATCGGAGAATTCTTCGGACTCTTCCAAATGTCCGGCCGCCTCTCCGCCGTCATCGGACCCGCCCTCTGGGGCCTAACCATCTGGGCCCTCTCCGAAACCGGCGAACTAGCCTACCGAATAGCCCTAGCAACCCTAGCCATCTTCCTAATAGCCGGCCTCATAGTCCTCCGCACCGTCCAAACAACCCGCGAAGAATCTGACCTCCACCTGATCCCGGTTGAGTCGGCGGTCGACTAGGGTCGCTTCCCAAGGTGATTGTTGCGGCCATTGCTACCACCTCGCGGGAATCGATCATTATTGGGGTCTCGACGGATTCGCTGTTTGGGCCGGTTTAGATGATGGAATGTGATGGCTGTGGTACTGGGCAGAGGCCAACCTGCGGATTGGGCATGCTGGTAACTCGAGACGACGGTACCATGACAGTTGACCGAAGCCGGCAGGAGGGAGTCTGAACCTGATCAAGGCATACACCCAGACCCTCAAAAGCTACTGGACCTTTAGCGGCCGCACCACGCGATCCGAGTTCTGGCTTTTCGTATTGACGCAAAGCATCATCTTTTTGATCGGACTGATACTCGCTGACGTACATGATGCGGCTGGCCTGGTCATTGTGATCTACCTGTTGGGTACGCTGATACCCTCGATGGCCGTAACTGTCAGGCGTCTTCACGACACAAACAGGCGATTTGTGTGGCTACCGTTGGGTATCAGCATCACTCCGATCGGTTGTGGACTCGGCACGATTGGCGTGTATCTCTTAGCGCTGGGTTTGGGGCTGGGCATTGTCGGCGCTGCGTTCGGCGATGTGTTTGCTATTGGCGAAGCCGTCACGACGCCTTTTGGGATTAGCGGTTGGGCCCCGACTGAACTCGAATCAGACCTTTCCGAGGTGGCCGCGGAATTGTTTTTCCTCGGATTGGCATTGCTTGCAGTGGGCGCAATAGCGGGAATCGCTGGCGGGGTGTTGTCAATTACATTGTTGGTTTTCTTGTTGTCTCCCAGCACACTCGGAGAGAACCGGTACGGACCACAGCCGGAGAATGGCCGCGAGTAAGCGAAAGTGCGAACCCCCAGCGGTGACACCAGATTTCGGCGTAGCGGGGAGGGGGGCGCACACGACAATCCAGATCGAATCTAGGGACGCCCCTCAAATTCCTTACCCTTTTCGCTGCTTCTGTCGACGCTTGCTTTACGTCGGATCATCCATAGCCGCTTCGAATCCGCCCTGAGTTACGGTCTTACCGCAGGGTCACTGAGTATCAGATTTCTCCTGTCGCACCGGGTTTTCCTCGTCTATATCCGAGCAACCGCCTCGGTTACACGCCACCACCCAGTAGTAGTTGTTGAGCTCCAGATCGGGATCCGCATGCAGATAGGTCACTTCCTCGACGTCCGCAGCCAATTCCTCGCAAAACCCTATAACGCTGCCTAGGCTTAGCCGACAACTTAACGGCGAATCAAAAGGTGATTCACCGTGGTAGAGCTTGTAAGAACCCGCACCTTCCACCGGGTCCCAACTGACCCGGATCGATGAACCTTCGACCTCCGTCCGCAAGTTGGTTGGTGAGCTCGGCCGTTCTTCAAAAGGCACCGCCGGGTTTTCACTATCAAACTCCGAGCACCCAACATCGTTACACGCGACGACCCAATAAAAATCATTTTGTCGCGGATCGGGATCCGTGTGCAGATAGGCAACTTCCTCGACGTTCGTAGCCAACTCCTCGCAAAGCAGAACCGCGCCGTCCCGCGCCTGCCGACAGCGTGGCGGTGAATCGAACGGCGATACTCCATGGTAGACGGTGTAGTGGGCAGCGCCCTCAACCGCGTCCCAAACTACCCGGATCGACGCACCCTCGATGGCGAACCGCACGTTGGTCGCCGCGGACGGCCGACTTGCCTCGGGAATTGCCGTCGCCGCAGGTTCCGCTGCCGCCGCAGGTTCCGCTGTCGCCGCCGATTCCGCCGTCGCCGCAGGTTCCGCCGTCGCCGCAGGTTCCGCTGCCGCCGCAGGTTCCGCCGTCGCCGCAGGTTCCGCCGTCGCCGCCGATTCCGCTGCCGCCGCAGGTTCCGCTGTCGCCGCCGATTCCGCTGCCGCCGCAGGTTCCGCTGCCGCCGCAGGTTCCGCTGTCGCCGCAGGTTCCGCTGTCGCCGCAGGTTCCGCTGCCGCCGCAGGTTCCGCTGTCGCCGCAGGTTCCGCTGCCGCCGCAGGTTCCGCTGCCGCCGCAGGTTCCGCTGTCGCCGCAGGTTCCGCTGTCGCCGCCGATTCCGCTGTCGCCGCAGGTTCCGCGCCTTCGGTATTGGGACCCGACGACTCGGATCCCATCTGTCGCACCGGATTCTCTTCGTCTATGTCCGAGCAACCGCCTCGGTTACAGGCGACGACCCAGTAAAAGTTGTTGAGACCCAGATCGGGATCCGCATGCAGATACGTGACATCATCGACGTCCGAAGCCAGTTCGTCGCAAATCAAAACCGTGCCGGCTCGGGTCAGCTGACAACCCACAGCCGAATCAGTCCTAGATTCACCGTGGTAGACCTTGAAATAGTCCGCACCTTCGACCGGGTCCCAGCCCACCCGTATCGATGAACCCACGACCACCGCGTGCAAGTTCGTAGGTGAGCTTGGCCGGTCTTCAAATGGCTTCGCCGGATTCTCGACATCAACATCCGAGCATCCGCCCCTGTTACAAGCCGACACCCAGTAATCGTATTCGCCGGATCCCTCTTCGGTATGAACAAAATCTGTCCCGACTACCGCCGTCGCCAACGGAAGCCTATCGTAGTAGACGTTGTAGCTGTCAGCACCTTCTACCGCATCCCAGACTACCCGAATCGACGCACCCTCAACAGCGAATCGAACATCGGCAGGCGCGTCTGGCCTCTCTTCAATCGGCAGCGCAGGATTCTCAAAGTCGACCGTCGAGCACCCGGCACCGGAACACGCGACCACCCAGTAATGATCGTCGGGATGCCACACCATACCCGCACCTTCGTGGACGTAATTCGTTTCCACCACGTTCGATGCCAATTCATCGCACTTGTGCCCGAAACTATCGTCGCCTACTTTGCAGCCCGATGCACCGAGATAAACGTTGTAATGTTCAACACCTGCAACCGCGTCCCAAATAATTTGGATTGACAATGCATCCCAGTCCCAAGCGTACCGCAGGTTGGATACCGGCCCTAGATCCATCCGAATATGGATCGCGTAGAAAACCGTGGCTTCCACGTCGCCGCGCCACGAAGCACGCACCACCAGAGTGTAGTCGCCTAGCCCGGAGGTGAAACCGTGCGATGCCTCACGCACCGCACCGAGGTCGACAGATTCGAGGTGATCCAACTCCGCGTGCCATTCGTCCCCTTCCTGTATGCCCGATACGTGGACGAAATCATTTCCGTCGAGCCGCGGGTAGAGCCGTATCTTGACGTCAACCGGCGTATCCTCGCCGCTAAATTCAAATCCGACCGATTGGTCAACCACCGTCACCAGCACATCATCATCCAACGTGCTGCTGCCGGAGTGCGTGGTTGCCTCGTTGAAAATGCATCGATAACGTGCGGCTTCCGGCGAAACCGTGCCTGTTGCGCCCAATACCGTCAAATCGTCCAACAGACGATCGCACTTCTCTTCATCTACCTCCGCCGTGCCACCGGACCGCGATCGGTCGACGCAGCCTGCCGCGACCAGACTATCCCGCACATCCGGGGACATGTTCATCCAAGCCTCTTCTGTCGCATACCCGTACTCCGCCAACTCTTCGAACAACCCGAACAAGAACTCCTCGTTGTCACCCACCACGTCATCCGCTGAACCAGGGTAACCATCCAAAGCAGCTTTCGTCGCTTTTGAATTGGCCAAGACGCTCTCGTGCCAATCGGCGACCTCTTCCGGCGGATCAATCCCTTCCCATATCTTGATCGTTGCGTCGAACCCAGCCGACCATTCTCGGTAAGTGAAACCACTCTCCGGATCAAAAGCGCTCTGTCCGGCGCTCAAAGCGTCCACACAGCCTACCGCATATTCGTCAATGGCCGCGCTCGAGGCACCGGATCCGGCTGAAGGCGTGTCAACCAATCGAGGCTCAGCGGTTCCAAGCGCGGAAGGAGACGGTTTCGCCTCCTGCGAGACGTCACCAGGTTCTGCCGTGGGGTCTGGTTCATCCGAACATCCTGCCCAAACGATCGCAAGAATCGCGCTCAACATTACCAATCTCAAGATATACATGAATATCCCCTCGCCATTGCCCGAACGTTACACTTGCCACATCTTCAATCCAATATACACCCCTCTGTTGTCCCACACCCGACCTCAGCTTGCCACCGCGACCGAGCATCGCGGTTCCCCCTCACCGACAATCCTGCCGCCCAGCATCCTCCAAATCCACCACAATCTCCACCGGCGCATTCCGCGCCACAATCAAAACCAAATCCTCATCCGCCGACGTATTCACCGGCTGATGATTCGAATCCGGCGGCACATAGATGAAATCCCCCGGCCCGATCTCCTCCTCAACCTCCATCTCCTCCCCGTGCAAGAACAACCCCTCGCCACTCAAAACATAAATCGCCGACTCGCAATTCACGTGGTAGTGCGCCGTCGAACACCGACCCGGCGGCACCGTCGCAATCGCCAGATGAATCCCAGTAGACCCCGACAACGCCTCCGACACACCAGCCAGCCGCGTCATCGCACCGCTGGCTATTTCAACCTCCAGATTGTCGCCCTTAGTGATTACACAAGGACGACCAACATCATTCCCATCATTCAAAATCATTCCCATCCTAGTTCAAAACCACGACAGACCGCAGAACCTCACCCCGCTCCATCTTGTGGAACGCCTCCTCAACATCCCCAATCCCAATCGACTCCGACACAAACCCATCCAGATCTAACCGACCCTGCATATACAGATCGATGTACATCGGGAAATCACGCGTCGGCAGACAGTCCCCATACCAAGACGACTTCAACACTCCACCGCGACCAAACACCTCGATCATCGGCAACTCAATCTTCATCTCCGGACTCGGCACACCCACCAATACGACTGTCCCCGCAAGATCCCTCGCGAAGAACGCCTGCTCATACGTCTGCGGCAATCCAATCGCCTCGATACACACATCCGCGCCGTTACCGCCCGTAATGTTCTGTATCACCTCCACCGGATCGACCTCACGAGAGTTCACCGTGTGCGTCGCACCAAAACCCTTCGCCCACTCCAACTTCCGATCATCGATATCCACCGCGATGATCGTGTGCGCACCCGCCAGCTTCGAACCCGCAATCGCCGCATCGCCAACACCACCACAGCCGAACACTGCAACCGAATCACCTCTTGACACGCCACCAGTATTAATCGCCGCACCCAGACCGGCCATAATCCCACACCCGATCAAACCCGCCGCCTTTGGATCGGCAGCCGGGTTCACCTTCACCGCCTGACCCGCAGCAACCAACGTCAACTCCGCAAACGCTCCAATCCCCAAAGCCGGCGACAACGGCGTCCCATCCTCCAAAGTCATCTGCTGCGTCGCGTTCCGACTATCGAAGCAATACCAAGGCCGACCCCGCAAACACGACCGACACGTATTGCAAGGCGCCCGCCAAGCAATGATCACAAAATCACCCGGCGCCACATTGTCCACATCATCCCCAACCTTCTCCACAATACCCGCCGCCTCATGCCCAAGAAAATACGGAAACTCATCCCCAATCGCACCCTCGCGATAGTGCAAATCCGTATGACAAACCCCACAAGCCTGCACCCGAATCAAAGCCTCCCCCGGACCCGGATCCGGCACCAAAATCGTCTCCAACGAAACCGCCGCACCCTTAGCCCCCGAAATAACCGCCTGTACCTTGTTCATATCTACCCCCGTGACTGCTGATTACTGCCAATCGATTCAACGGGATTATATGGCATCAAAGCCCGTCCCCTTCACCCAGCGTAAGGGGACGCCAGCCAGGTAGGGGCAGGTTTCAAACCTGCCCTGGGTTTCAAACCTGCCCTGGGTTTCAAACCTGCCCTACGTTTTCATCAACGCAACGACGCTCACGCATATACCAAACGTCCAAACGTCATGGTCTCCGATTCTTCGATGCTGGATTCTCCGGGTCTTCGTCCCAACGCGCCGGATTGTCAACGATGTACTGGCGGATACGATCCAACGACGCTTCGTCACGAATCACGTGTTCGTAGTAATTGCGTTGCCAGAAAGACGTTCCAACACCACCGCGGACAGCGTTAACGCGTCTCGCCGAAAACGTCTTGAACGCCCTCACCACCTCCGGCAGACCGTGCCTTATCTTCGGACCCGTAGGGGCAGGTTTCAAACCTGCCTTGGGTTTCAAAATCGAACCGTCTACACCACGATGTCTCGATCCATCCGAGACCCTCGACGGCAACACACCCACACCCGTAGGGGCAGGTTTCAAACCTGCCCTGGGTTTCAAACCTGCCCCTGCCATGTCGTCATCAGGCTTCAACAACACGATGCCATGCACATGATTCGGCATGACGACCCACGCATCCAATCGGACATGCGCGTAATGCCGCGGCAATTCCGACCAAACCGAATTCACCATCACACCCAACTCACTCAGACGCACCTCGCCATCCACAACATCCCCAAGAACACATATTCGCCCCCGAGTGCAGATCGTCACGAAATAAGCCCCAGCCTGCGCGTAATCGTACCCCGGTAACCTCAAAGCCCGACGACGAGCCGGCACATGGTCCAAATCGATCTCGTTACTCATTCGACATTCATCCTAACCGACCGACACTAGAACCAAATAACAACATAAACACTGTCTCCATCGTCGAAATACCACACCCCACGCCACCCGTAGGGGCAAGTTTCAAACCTGCCCTGGGTTTCAAACCTGCCCTGCATGTTCTTCCGCAACCGCCCGACGCATTGACCCGTCTGAAATCTCCGCCCATCTCAAACAAAACACCGTAACCCGTAGGGGCAGGTTTCAAACCTGCCCTGCCAGATCTTCCACAACTGCCCGACGCATTGACCCGTCTGAAATCTCCGCCCATCTCAAACAAAACACCGTAACCCGTAGGGGCAGGTTTCAAACCTGCCCTGCCAGATCTTCCACAACTGCCCGACGCATTGACCCGTCTGAAATCTCCGCCCATCTCAAACAAAACACCGTAACCGTAGGGGCAGATTTCAAACCTGCCCTGGGTTTCAAACCTGCCCTGCCACTTCATCCACAACTGCCCGACGCATCGACCCGTCTCATTTCTCCGCCCATCTCAAACAAAACATCGTAACCCGTAGGGGCAGGTTTCAAACCTGCCCGCCAGTTCATCGGCAGCTGCCCGACGCATTGACCAATCTGAAATCTCCGCCCATCTCAAACAAAATACCGTAACCCGTAGGGGCAGGTTTCAAACCTGCCCTGCCAGATCTTCCACAACTGCCCGACGCATCAACCCGTCTGAAATCTCCGCCCATCTCAACCGAAACACCATAACCCGTAGGGGCAGGTTTCAAACCTGCCCTGCATGTTCTTCCGCAACCGCCCGACGCATTGACCCGTCTGAAATCTCCGCCCATCTCAACCAAAACACCATAACCCGTAGGGGCAGGTTTCAAACCTGCCCTGCCCGTTCATCCACAACTGCCAGACGCATTGACCCGTCTGAAATCTCCGCCCATCTCAACCAAAACACCATAACCCGTAGGGGCAGGTTTCAAACCTGCCCTGCCCGTTCATCCACAACTGCCAGACGCATTGACCCGTCTGAAATCTCCGCCCACCTCAAACAAAACACCGTAACCCGTAGGGGCAGGTTTCGAACCTGCCCTGCCAGTTCATCCGCAACCGCCCGACGCATTGACCCGTCTGAAATCTCCTTCCATCTCAAACAAAACACCGTAACCCGTAGGGGCAGGTTTCAAACCTGCCCTGCCAGCTCTTCCACAACTGCCCGACGCATTGACCCGTCTGAAATCTCCGCCCATCTCAAACAAAACACCGTAACCCGTAGGGGCAGGTTTCGAACCTGCCCTGCCAGTTCATCCGCAACCGCCCGACGCATTGACCTGTCTGAAATCTCCGCCCATCTCAACCGAAACACCGTAGCCGGTAGGGGCAGGTTTCAAACCTGCCCTGCCAGATCTTCCACAACTGCCCGACGCATTGACCCGTCTGAAATCTCCGCCCACCTCAACCGAAACACCGTAGCCGGTAGGGGCAGGTTTCAAACCTGCCCTGCATGTTCAACGGCAACCGTCTCCCCAACCAACCTCACAAGATCCTCCTCAATCTTCTCCCACTCCTGCATCAAATCCAACGTCTCAACCCAAAACGGATGCTCATCAATCCGCGTCCGCAACTTCCTCTCCCCTTCCCGTGTCTGACCGTAAAGCAAGATCCCCGTAGCCTTGCGATGCGCATCGCTTTCATGGTCTTGCGACGCAAGATATGCATACATCTGGTACAGATTGGCTGAATGCACCGTTAGGTTTCCGTAGTGCTCAGACGCGACCGAACTGTACCACTTGGTATCGATAACCACTATGTTCTCGGTGTCGCCATCGCGGCGCAACACAATATCCGGCCGCATAGTCGGCAACCTCACATCCCCGACCCGTTCCGGCCCCGTCTCGTTCCAGCGCAAAGTAGACTGCGCCGAAACATCCCAACCCTTCGCAGTCAACCGCAACTTGCAAAAATTCGCCACGAACCGTTCAAAAACCTCATGCTTCCGCTTTTGGAGCCAGTCCTGGAACGACTGCCCGGCATCGGTGTCGTCGTCCATCGGCATCGCAGGCCGGTAAAGCATCTCACACACACGCAACATCAGTTTGTACTCTCGTTCATTCGGCCCCAGCATATGCATCTCGTTAGCGATCACCGATCGATCCAACCTGATTCGATCGATCTCATCCAGCGTCCGCACAATCCGGCCGACATCCGCTTTCAGATCGTCAACCCGCTGCCTGATTGAACCTGAAAAACCCTCGCGAAACTGACGTTGGAGCGTCGTTGCGATTATCTGGTTGCGAGGAACATTCAGGGAATACTCCTGATACTCGCAATGCAATTGCCCTTTGTAAAGCAGCAAATCGCTCAACGTCCGATTGAAGTCGATACCGCCCCGCACCGTCTTCAACGCTTCTGACCGATCTACATAGTCGCCTCGCAACCCGCGTCGGATCTGCCGATTGGTCAGATCGACAAGAATCCGAGTCAACAGCTCACGCAAGTCTGGCGCAGATTCCCACTTCGCGTTGAAAAGACCATCCAACTCCACCAAATCCCATGCGTAAAGCAGCATGTGCCACCAGTTACGCACCGGGATATTCGGCCGGTCAACCCCGCGGACCTCGTCAACTTGCTCAAGCGTATTTTCGACTCGAAAGGCCTCGGCGCCAAGTTCGGTAGCGGTTGAAACCATCATCGATCAATCGCCTGCGAGCAACTCGTCCGCATGATCATTCGCCGTTTCCGGAGCATCAAACCAATACTCCCTCAGCAGTGGCCTAACCTCATACTCCACCACCGTCTCGTACCACTCCTCCCATCCTCCTTCCGGCTCACCGTCAGGCGGACAGAAGAACGAATGCCCGACCGCGTAATTGATACCCAACGAAGCATCGCCCGCGATCGTAGCGTTCAACTCGCCCATCCTCCGATTGATCCGTCCCCGCATCCCCGGTGGCATCTCAGTCTCGTTTTGCAACCAGTCCGTGAACACCCTCTCGTTGAACTGCGGCTTCAAATCCACGAACCCAAACCGACGCCGCATCGCTACGTTCATTCCCGTCAACGACCTGTCAGCTAGATTCATAGTCCCGATGATGTAGACGTTCGGAGGCACAAAGAACTTTTCATCATCGTCGCCCCGATGCTGCAAGCTCACACCGAATTCAGGCTTCCGCTTGTCCGCTTCGATCAACATCAGCAACTCTCCAAACACCCGACTCAGATTCCCCCGATTGATCTCATCGATCAGCACCACATACGCATCATCAGGGTTTTCACGAGCATCCTTGCAAACCCTCAAAAACGGACCATCCTGACGCGTGAAAACCATCTGACCATCCACAACATCCGGCCGAAATCCCCCCACAAAATCCTCATACGAATACGACTGATGGAACTGCACACTCCTAATCCGCTCTTCCGTCTTGGCCCCCATCAACACATACGCCAACTTCCGCGCAATAAACGTTTTACCCACCCCCGGCGGCCCCTGCAAAATCAAATTCCTCTTCGACCGCAGAATCCGCGTCATGCGATCTACATCAGACCGCGCCAAGAAAACGCCCTCATTCAGGAGCGTGTCGATCGTGTACTCCTCATCCCAGGGGAGCGGGGGCTGATCGGGGTCTGCTGAACCGTTTATGATCTCGAAGAACTTATCCTTAACATCCGGATTCGGGCGAGTAACCGTATACCGGTAGTGTGAAAGATCGAGTTCGTCTCGCGAAATGGTTCTGTCCGCCCAAACGACATTTCGCTTATTCTTATACGGACCTAACCCGTCGTTGAACACGTGCGTTGTGAATCTGCCGAAATGATTGATCCTCGAATCGGGACCCGGCATGATGACATAATCGCCCGGCTTGATGTTCGAGCAAAATTGGATGATCTGATTGGATGCTGAGCCGCCCGGATTTCTTTCAAAGTACAGATCTCTGATTTCATCAGCACTAGATAGCATCGATAAGTCATCGTCTTCCATGTCGAAACCAATCCCTGCGTATCCGCGTTCCAAGAACGTGGAGACGGCGTGAGCGTTGGCACCACCACGCACGATCCATACGTCTGGTTCAGTAGCCTCGCCGATCAAGCTGAAAAAGCTCTGCTTGCGATTTTCGTCAGCGACCTCGTATAACGTTGTACCACCTTGCAAGATCGCACCGTCTATTTCATCTCGTTGTAGCCGTCTAGAACTCCAATCCACACCCCGCCGATTGCGACAAGGTAATCCGTCATCTCCAGACACGTAGTACGTGTTATCGGTAGTAAACCTGCCATAGCGCACTTCTCGATCTAGTCCGGGAGTCAAAACATAATCCCCGGCCCCGATGTCGAAATGGAACTTCTCAACTTGCGACGATCGGTTACTGATGCTTCGTTCATTGATTTCCTCGGGATGTTCCTGAACGAAAAGCGGCCTAACTTCGTCGTGTGAGTTCACTACCGACATATCAACTGCATCCATGCCGTGATGGAGACCGATGTATCCGTTATTTGCAAACCCATCCGTCCACTGACCATTCTGAGCTCTTATTACCCAGATTTTCGGTATCTCCGACGAAATCAATTCGATTGCTTCGCCTCGGTAAACCGCAATGTTGATCTCGGGTAGCGGTTGTGATGTAAGCTCGTGACTTCGAAGCAATAACTCTAGATAACTCTCGCCATCTTCTGCGTTACTCCCTAGATCTTTGCCGCCTACTGCATTAATCGTATCGCTGTGCAAAAAGAAATACGGGTTAACCCAATACAGTGCACTCGTCAATTTAGAAATACCTACGCCGCGGACATTCAACGCGGCATCGATTAATGTCCCCAATCGCTCTTCACTTGAAATATCTTCTACCGATCTAATCTTCGCAGTTAACTCGAAAAGATCCCACATCGTCTCGATCTCGTTTTCGATACCCACAAACCGGCTGAAAAACCCCACCATGCGGTTGTCGGCGTACGGAATGATTGGACGTGCTTTGGGCTCAGGGGCCGAGATTTTCAACTCGGCCTTTAACGCGTTAATAATTGTAAGTTGATTTTCAAAGCGCAGTTCACGCGAAAACAACGCAAACACTGTAAAAGGGTCCACGTCATTCCTCATGTATTCGACCACGCGAGGCATTGGTACTCCACTCAATCCGATCCGTTGCAACATCCCCACCAACTCCCCCTGCCGATCCCGCCACCCGTCCTCCACCAACTTCTCCGCCAACTCCCGATAAAACGGTATCCAACTGTGCTCCGGACGTTCAACATTCACTTCCCTACGATCTGACATGCATATCCTCCATCAATAAACCGACATTTACATCGCCAATACCCGATCATACATCCCAACCAAAACAACCAACCCTTCCGACCACTCAACCACACATTCCCTTCACCGGACCACCCCCAACAACCGCCACCGCTTCCTAGTCCATCACCTTCATCAGCGTCATCCGCGATGCAAAAAACGGTCCGAGTTTTTGAACTTCGTCAAAGAATAAACTTGCCGCGAACTTGCCGCGATTCTGCCGGAATATGCCGGAGTTTCCGGCAGATTCGACGCGCTAACACGAACGCATCCAACGTCCGCAACCGCGTCGATACCAACGTAGCAACTCAACACTAATGGGTCAATTAAGAGCAACAGCAAGGTTGCGACGCGTAAACCGTTCGCAATTCATCGAGTGTTCGCAAGAACGGGTCGAATTCGGCGAGGTGTCACTTGCCGCGAACTTGCCGCAATTTTTGGACGATTTGGCGGGTTTTTCAGCGGTTATTAGAACACGCATTGGACGATGTGTTGGCGTAGTAACTGGATGTTAAGGGCGTATTTGTCGACACGGACGGGTATTTGGCGCGAAAACGATCCGAAACCTGACGATAACGTTCCGAAAATGTTGCGTTGCTCGGGCCGCGGCAGAAGGGTAACTCGCGGAATCTTCCGAAATTGCCGCGAAATTGCCGCAATTTTTGGCCGATTTGGAGGGGTTTTTGGGGGTTTTTAGAACACGAGACGGGCGGTGTGCCGTCGAACCAACTAGGTCTTACAGGCGTATTTGTGGACAACGAGGGATTTTTTCGCGCAAACGGTCGGGCAACCTGACGATATTGTTGCACAAACGCTAAGTTGCTCGGGCCGCGGCAGAAACGCAACTCGCCGACTCTGCCGAAATTGCCGGAAACTTGCCGCTGTTTTTGGGCGGAATCGTGGTGTTTCTGGCTATTTTTAGAACTTGGAATGGAGAGTGTGTTAGTGAGGTAACGGGGGTTAGGACCGCATTGTCGGGCAATGAGGCGTATGGGGTGCAAGAACGCGGGGAATGCGGGCGATAAAACGGGGATGAATGGTTGGTTACTTGGGCTGCGGCAAGTTGCGGCAAGTTCGCGGCAGGAATTCGAGCTTTTCGCGCGGGTTTGAGACCATTGCAAAACCCCCGTCATTCCCGTGCCCAAACCCCGTCATTCCCGCGGACGCGGGGACCCAGAATCAACAAAGCACGCCTTTTCTCTCCATCCCGGCGGCAACCACCGTCATTCCCGCGCCCAAACCCCGTCATTCCCGCGGACGCGGGAACCCAGAATCAACAAAGCACGCCTTTTCTCTCCATCCCGGAAACCATTGGCGATCTGCAGCAAGGGTTTTGCAACGGTCTCGGAGCCGAGAGCGAAAGATTCCCATCCCTTCCATCATGTCCATCCATGCAAGACCGCTGCCTATGCGATAATCCCAACCATCATGATCAACAAATTCGGAGTTCTATACGCTGGCTGTGTCGAGATGGACAACATTGGATACGCCGGTACACCCGCAAACGATCGATGGTTGCCTGACGAACAGCTCGCAACCGTGTTCGACACGTCGGCATCGTTCGCAAAAACGATGGATAAACTCGGTTTCGACACCTTTTGGGGGGCCGAACACCACTTCCAACGCGAAGGTTACGAGTGCATCCCCAACCTCCTGATGCTCTTCGTTCACCTCGCTCACCTCACCAAAGACCTCCGCTTCGGATGCGGCTTCAACATCAACCCGATGTGGCACCCCGTCCGCCTCGCCGAGGACTACGCCACCGCTGACATCCTCACCGACGGACGCGTTCGATTCGGCATCGGCAGAGGCTATCACTCCCGAGAAGTCGAGGTCTTCGGCAACCCGATCATCGACCAAGACGCCAACCGCGAGCTCTTCGAAGAGCAGGTCGAGGTCATGTACAAGGCCTTCAACCAAGCCTCATTCTCCCACCACGGCAAGCACTACGACATCCCACCTGCGGTCCCCTATCGCGGCTACGAACTCGAAGAGATAACCCTCGTCCCACGCCCCAAAAACCCCGTTGAGTGGTGGCAACCCGTCGTTTCTGCCTCCGAACGCGGCCTCAACTTCATGGCCAAATACGGCATCAAAGGAGTGATCGGAGGCGGCGCTGCCCCCGGCGGAGCGTCCGACCAAGTCGTCTACAAATGGCAAGAAGTCCAAGCCGAACACGGACGCGAACTCGAACTCGGCGGCGATCTCATCATCTCATTCTCCGTCTACATCGCCGATTCCACCGAACAAGCCATCGAAGAATCCCGACTCTGGGCCGAGGAACGAGTCAAGATGTTCGGTCCCCTCGGCTTCGTCCGCGGCCTCTCAGATGAGCAAGTCGCCGCGATCAACTCGAACGACCGCGCCCAACTCCTGACCGCCGACCTACCAACGATCGACGGCGACGTCGCAAGCGGGGGTTTCTTCGCCGGACCTGCCGACCTAGTCACCGAAAAGCTGCTCGAAGTCCAAGACCACTACCCCGGCCTCGAAGAGATAAACATCGGCATCACCGGCATGGGCATGCCCGAATCCGCCACCCTCGAGCAAATGCACCGCTTCGCCGAAGGCGTCATGCCCCACTTCAACAACCGTTGACAATGGAAGATGTGATATCATCGCAATCAACGATAGCGTCGATTTCACATCATCTGGGAGTTGCAATCATGGCGAGCATAACAGTCCGTAATCTCGATGACAATGTTAAGCACAAGCTCCGCATCAGAGCCGCTGAACACGGTTGCTCAATGGAGGCGGAAGTGCGCGAAATCCTAGCCGAAGCCGTTGCTGCCGAGCCCAAACCGCGCAAAGGATTGGGAACTCGAATCCATGAACGTTTCAAAGCAATCGGAGGCGTCGATCTCGAACTGCCTGAGCGCGGGCCGATGCGTGAACCGCCTCAATACAAGAGTGATCTTGTGCGACGCATCCGCGCCATCGTCGACCCCGTCGGTGGAATCGACCTTGAACTGCCAAAACGATCGTCAGGCAATCGAGAACTCCCGAAATTTGAGTGGCCCTAGTTGCCGGTAGTCCTTGACACTAACGTCGTTTCAGAGATGATCCGTCCGACGATAGATCCGAACGTCGACGGGTGGCTATCTCAACAGGATGAATCCGAACTGTTCTTGACCACAATCACCGAGGCAGAGCTGCGTTTCGGTCCGCCGGGGATGCCTCAGGGGCCTATACGTGACGCTTACGTCGCTGCGATGGATAGGATTCTCTCCGTAGAATTCACCGAGCGCATCCTGCCATTTGACCGCTCCGCAGCTAATTCGTATCCGCGGATACGCGCCGCCCGCGAAGCTACAGGTAGACGAATTGACGACGCGGATTGCTTCATCGCGGCGATCGCAGAATCAGTCGGCGCCTCCGTCGCAACGCGCAACGTACGCGACTTCGTAGGATGCGGGATTGAAATCGTCAATCCATGGGATCACTCGACATGAAAATCACCGACATCCGCACGCGGAATATCTGTATCCCGCTCTCGACGCTTGGGAAGCATGAGCCGGTGACCATGTGGTACGGTTCGCGGTTCGCTGCCATCAAGACGATCATCTTCATCGATACCGATGAGGGGATCACGGGCATCGGAGAGACCAGCATCGGAGCCGGCGGCGATCAGCGCCTTTTCGAGCAGATCAAGTCCCGACTCGTCGGCCGCGACCCGCACGATATCAACTCGATCGAACGGGGCATGAACCTGACCGGTCAGGTCACTACCAAAATCGGCCACCTACTCGATACCAGCGCCTCTTCCGCGCTGAATATCACCGGATCCATCGACCAGGCGCTGTGGGACATTGTCGGCAAAGCGGCCAACCAACCCATCTACAACCTCATCGGCGGAAAATACCGCGACCGCGTAGAAGCGCGCTACTGGATGGGTGCCAAACCGCCCGACAAGTGCGCCGACGAGGTCAAACGAGCCGTTGCCGCTGGGTTTAAGTCCTTCAAGATCAAGATCGGCCTCAACCCGGAGTTCGACATCGAGTGCGTAGCCGCGGCGCGGGATGCCGCAGGACCACGTATCGAACTCGGATACGACTGCAACGGCTCATACTCCCAGCTCGAAGCCATCCGAATGCTCCGAAAAATGGAGCAATACGACCCTTCGCACGTCGAAGAACCCGTCGATTCATCAAGCGTCCGCGCGCTCGCCGAAGTCAGTCGCCACACCGACATCCCCATTCTCTGTGACGGACCGGCGCGCACAACCAAGGAACAGATCCTCGAACTCATCATCCAACGCGCCTGCGACGCCGTCCACCTCGACGTCGTCATCAACGGCGGCTTCCTCGAGACCCAGCGATGCGCCGCCATCGCCGAAGCCGGCGGCCTCAAAGTCTCCTGCCACTCCTCACCGGGAGAAACCGGCATCGCAACCGCAGCGCAGCTCCACCTTGTCACCGCAACTCCCAACTTCATCTGGCCCGTCGACTCCGCCTACACCAAGCTGCTCCCACCATCCGAAGACATCATCACCGAACCATTCACCTACGAAGACGGCGCCCTCACGCCACCCTCCGGCCCCGGCCTAGGCGTCGAAATCGACGAGGACGCCATCTCCCACGCCGAAGAACGCTACGCCAACGAACTCCCTAAATGGCGCCACCGTTTCGCCCCCGACCCCACCGTCCCATCCCGCCAGCAGTACTACTTCTTCAACTACCCATCCAAGCACCACCACAACGACTCAGCCTGGCGCGCAATGTTTGACTAGCCATCCCACAACCCAACCTCGAAACCCACGCGCCCGAGCCGCCATCAAACCCACCTCACCACCTCCAAACCACCCGGTCCAGCACCCACCAAAACTCTTCAAATTACCGCCGCGAACTTGCCGCGAACCTGCCGCAACTTGCCGCAACCCAAGCAACCAACCTTTCATCCCCGTTTATCGCCCATATCCTCCCCGTTTTCGCACTCCATGCGCCTCATTGCCCACAAAACCGATCCTACCTCGCCGTTACCTCACTGACACACGCTCCACTCCATGTTCTACAAATAGCCGGAAACACCACGATTCCGCCCAAAAACAGCGGCAAGTTCGCGGCAAGTTCGGGAGAATCGGCGCATCACGTTTCTGCCGCGGCCCGAGCAACTCAGCGTTTTTGCAACATATTCTTCAGTTGTCAGTCCGTTTTCACGCCACACATCCGTCATCGTCCACAAATACGCCCCCAACACCTAGTTATTCCGAGAACACACCACCCATTTCGTGTTCTACAAAACACTGACAAAGCCGTCATTTCGCCCGAATTTGCGGCAAGTACGCGGCAAGTTCCATCTCGCCGATCTCGACCGGTTTTTGCGAATACTCCATTTTGTTCGAGCGGTTTACGCGTCGCAACATCGGTTTTGCTCTTAATTGAGGCCTTAACGTTGAGTTCATGCAGTGACAGCGACGCTGTTGTGGGCGTTGCAAGCATCCGTGCAAGCGCGTCGATTCTGCCGGATTATCCGGCAAGTTCCGGCAAGTTCGCGGCAAGTTTGTTCTTTGAACAAGTTCAAAGAAACGCCCTCTTTTCTCCATCGCAGAGACCCGCGGCCGCGACGCCCTCCTAGTGGCGGCACTACTCCGTAGACGGCCGAAGTGTCCCCGCCCCCCACAGGTGAGACGTTTTCGATTGCGGGCGCAGGCATGATAATGCGGACCGGCGAGGTATGTTTGATATAGATCCCGAATTTCCACACGCGGTTCAAATATCTTGGTTGCCGAAGAAATGTTGAACAGCATTTGGTATAGATAGGATTGCGACCGTGTGTTAGATATTGCAATTGGACGCTTTCTCTTTAGATGACAAATTCAAAATAGGCAAGCAACAAGCACATGCGCGAATTTGATGTGAATCTATATCTGGATTTGCTTGTGGTTAGTATTTACTCAATTGGTCAAGGACTCATTGTATATACACGATGCCGATCTATTGGGGAGTTATATACCTGACTACACGTCAGGTCAGTCGCGTTTCACGAAACGCAGGTAATCCTCTCCCGACTCTCCGATCACGACTTTGCCCTCCAGCCAAACGTCGCGAGGGTCAGGCATCCCGCAATCGTTGCATGTTCGTGTCATATAGAAATTCGCATGTTGCTGATCTAGTGCTTTGGAATCCCAAGGCTCGAATTTGTGCAGACGTAACTTGCATCGCAACCAAACCAACTTGTGACCGATCATGAACCGAATGAACCAGAATGTGGCCACACCGCCGAATACGAATAGCGTTTGGTGCTCACTGATCCAATCGAAGATGGATTTTGCTACTTCGTTACACAATGGTTTCTCTCCTCTTGGCGCCGAGACTCTGGGCCGATAGGATCATAGTATTGACTGACCGAACCGTGAATGGTCAGCCGTCGCCGCGCCCTCCCGTTTTGTTGTCAGAATCCATAAGGTCGTCAAATGCATCAAGCGGAGCCATACCATCAAAATATGCTTCAACCACGGCGCACATTTGAGCGACTATTGTTCTCACCTCTGTAATCTGAGATTCAGTTAGGGGAGTTTCACCGTCAAGCCACCAGTCGGTCTGCTCTCGCAGCTGGTTCTGAAACTGACGACCGGCCAATGTGCCCGCGTTGCTGTCCAGTTTCACGACTGTCGCTGCTACGAAAAGCATCAGCGCAACCGTGATGGGATCTAGTGGGGTTTTCATTTCGTGTCCTCCTTATGTGATGTGGGCGACGGTTTGGGGTGAACTCCTTCACCCGCGTTGGTATCCACCCCGCGCTAGGCGCCTGAAGCTGGGTCACTGGCGAACGCCAGGGCATAGGCGACGAAACCCCCGTGGAAAGGCGGGGACCTTCTCTTTATTGTGGCGTTTCCCAGAATTCGGTGCACCTACTGATCCCACGATCCGAACCCAGTGTTTTCCTCGTATCGAGCAGTTTCGCAGATTTCAGGGTGCATTTCGTGTGCATGGACTCAGTCGGTTTAACTCACCGATGCGATACAACCCAGCGTTCACAAAAGGAGCGACATATTGGCTAATTCAAGGCGAAATCCCCCTGACTATCACGGGTCTTGTGTAGTACGTCCCAATAATCAAGAGAGGAACACGAAGACTTGCTTGCAGGACCCGCAAAACATTACCGCAAGGGCATGACCACATTCGAGGTCGTCCAAAAATTCTCGACCGAGAAGAAGGCCGAGGACTGGTTCATCGCGGTCTTGCATCCCGATGGAGTCACCTGTCCGCACTGCGAATCCACTGAGATCAGCAGGCGAAAGAACCGCAAGCCCATGCCGTTCCACCGCAAGTCGCGCCGCGAGTACTTCTCGATCAAAGCGGGCACGTTCATGCACGACTCCAAATTGCCGTTGGGTAAATGAGTGATTGCCTTGAACTTGTGCGCCACCAACGTCAAAGGCGTGTCCTCATTGAAATTGCACCGCGATTTGGGTTTCAGTCAGAAATCCGCGAGGCACATAGAACACCGCATCCGCAAGATGTGGGACACCGCTATTCCTGAAAAGACCGTCGGCCTCGCAGAGGTAGATGAAACCTATCTCGGCGGCGAGGAACGCAACATGCACGCTGACAGACGTAAGAAACTCAAGGGGCACGGCCTTCGTCGGTATTCGTGACCGCAACACTGGCAAGGTACGTGCAAACGCCGTGGAACGTGCGGACAAGCCTACGTTGCAGGGGTACGTTCTTGACTGCACCAAGGATGATGCTACCGTTTACACCGACGAGGCTCGTGCCTACGTCGTACTTCCGCGCAACCATGCGGGTGTGAACCACAGCGTGGGCGAATATGTCAACGAAATGACAAGCACCAACGGTCTAAAGCCGCACTGGACGTTGATGAAACGTGGATACCAGGGCGTGTATCACAAGATGTCGCCGAAGCATTTGCAAAGGTACGTGCGGGGATTCGCCGGAAAGCACAACGATCGAAACCACGACACCATCGACCAGATGACGTCGATAGCCCTGCGCATGGTGGGGCGACGGTTGACATACGAAGACCTGATCGGACCGGTTGAGACGCGGTCCAATACATGATCTTGTGCGAATTACCGCTGAACAGTCAAACCAAGTCGGGACGATAGAATCGATGTGATGAGATCCACCGCCCTTGACGTCAATACAGGTTCTGCTGACCGCCCTCTGATAATCATCGGGACAGAGATTCCGTGTTACGTGTTGGAGGACGAAATTCGTGTCCTAACTCAAGCATGATTTCGGATTTCATACAACGCAACAGCATTGAGCGATCAATCGAAGATGTTATCGACATGCTCGATGCCTCGCCAATCCAGCGGGACATGGTGGGATATCACAACAATGTTCAGATCGGAAATCGTGCTCATAACGCCCACCTTGGGATAGAGAGGGGTTTTAAAGCACTCGTACGCTTCGCGCAGGGAACCAACGAGCGCGGCCATTCTTTACCGAGGTTGTTCCTCCAACTAGAACGAGTCGATAAGGATACGGCGGATTTCTTGGCATTGGCATTCAGAGACGCGGTCGATTTCTACGGCTACAACACGAATGCCAACGGCTTCCGGCACTTGAAGAGCATACATACGTATTTCGAGAACGTGGGCGGCGAGAACGCGTTCAATGTCTACCGCTATTGGGTAACCGAGATCGTCAATGACCCGTCGATGGTGATGCCTCCGATTTCGCTGGATGTTCATCGAGAGCTTCTTTGCGCCATTGCGAGGCTGATCGGTCTCGGCGAACAACAAGTGGTTTCGGAACGCGTCGATTGGGCGATTTTTCACGCGTTATCTCCGACAGGTCGGCATATGTGGTTCACGGAGGGCGAGAGTGATGATGAAAAACGCCGACGAGCCAACGTGTTGGGCTACATGGCCTGGTTCAACGAGCACCATTCTTCTTGGAGAGATGCCCGAAGCGATTCTTCTTGGAGGGATACCCTAAGAGATGCTGTGATATCCGATTTCAGCACGGGTGATGATGAGTTCGTCAGTTCGGTCGTTAAGACGGTATTTGAGGAGCTCAAAGAATCAGCGGACCCGGCGGTTCGATACTTCACAGGACGAATGGGATATCTGTCGAGGGGTTCGCAACCGAGATTTGGCAATCTCGCCGTGGAGATGGAATGGTCTGCAGAAGGTCGAGATGGGATGATCAAGACTCCCGCAGGAACCGTTTTGGGGCACGTCAACAGATACGCCGATGGTGGATGGGGAATTCGACCTAGAGGCAGGGTCCCATTTGAAATTGCAGAGGCGCTGGCCGACGCGAAGCGGTATTTGATCGAACGCCTGACACACCGCATAAAAGTTAGAATCGGTGATGAATCCCGATCCTTGCGCTTGATAGAAGATCATGATTCATTCGTGCCAACTTCGACGCGGGATTGGACCGGTGACGAAAACTACGGTCCTGAGTCGTACAATCTGGAATTCTGGGATGACCAACATGGATTGAACATTGGTCAAAACATCACCGCAAAGCTCCATCATCGAGATTCTTCTGATCTGGTTTCGGTTCTTAAAGGTAAAATCACTTCTGTTGAGGGACATCGAGCAACGGTTGTCGGGAACAGTTGGTTCGATGTCGATTCCGATTAACTGAGACTAAAGCAGTCATGAGCGTGCTGCTATTCGAGGTGGCATCCGACGTGCGTGACAGATCCCTACGTACCCTCGCATTTCCAACAATCATGCATCCCAATGGTCATTTCAAACCCGTCAGTTGTCGTGATGCCGGATTGGTATTAATGTCAAAGCACCGCACTGTGTGATAGATTGATCACCACGAGGTAAGGCAAGCAGCGACGATGATTGCCGAAGCGAATCGACGCGTCTCCCGAAACCACTGCATCCGTCGTGTTGCGCGCCAAGGCTAAGAAGAAACGGCGTTATGTGCGGTCGTGACATTGATCCCTAAATGCAAAAAGGAGCGACTCGATGGCGGATGGCAGTGACCGGATTCTTTGGGCCGTGCAAGCTGCGGCGGAAGAGGCTGACATTAAGGGTGTCTGGGGAAGTGGCGCTGGATCAACACCCAGTTCTTGGAATGCGTCGATCGAACGCCCGATTGATGACAGCGATGCGAGCCTTTACGCCAATGGCGTCAGCGTCGTGGATATTTCCGTCAAGACGATGGGTGGAGACTGCGACACAACGATCACTATGAAATACGTCAGCACCCGCATCAATCTTGATTCTGTCGTCGAAATACTTAAAGCGGGCACGTTGGGAGCGGAAAGCAAAGGATTCCCAGACCCCGATTGGAAATTTTAAGGCGCACGGGGTGAAGATTGAACTGCGCGCCGCGTTTTTCGTCGTTGCGGCGTGCCTACTTTGCATCGCATGCGCCACGGTTGACGCGGAACCAACCACTTTTTCGGAAGACCCTGCATGGGTAACAATAGGGTTCCAAATCTTGACAGGTATCACGATCGGCGTTTCATCGGGATTGATATTCGCAGGGGCGGCATACGCCAGATCGACGTGGCGCCATCGCGAAACCGTTAGCGCGTTTCGAATGCGCATCGAGGACGCAAAGGTCGAAACGAGTATCGAAAAAGCCCAAGCAATCTTAGATTCGCAACCCGAAGATTTGAGTAGGTCGCGGCCGGAAGTCACTGCATCGTCTTGGCAATACAGGCTTTTCGAACATGAATTGGAAGCGCTACGGGTCAAACTCGTTCATGAGGGGGCTGAGCTAAGGCCAGCAGAACGCGGTGCTCTGGAACAATGGTTAGTCTCCACGAATCGAGTGTTGCAAATGTTCATATCGGGAAATGCCCTACCACCTCCCGAAATTTACGACGGCTTTTGGACATCTTTGGAGGAACAGGGTTGGTCGGGATTGAAACAGTCGTCATGATCGCGATAAAGGCGCGATCCGACCAGCTTGTCCCCTCAAACGTCCGAACGCCCTGAGTCAACGGAAAGCGGATCGTAGGTCCTGCGGCCCGCGCCTCACATTGAATCAGGATGTGTAGTCAGGTGTATGGTTCCCCAATTTATATTTCTGGACAATCGCCAAGGATTCACGCTGATGCCTACTCCTTCCCACGGTCTTTCTTGTTCGTCTCGGACGTTTCCTACCGCTTGCCATTATTGCGGGGATGGCATCTTTGTGTATCAGTGTTCTTGTGGCAGTGTTGTGCTGTTTGATGAACTCGGCGGGGATTGGCCGCAACACCGATTGGCTTGTTATCTCAGACCGGGCGACGCGCAGCTTCCCACGGCTGAGCAGCGGTCTGATTGGATCAGACGAGAGTTCGAGCAGGTTCGCAAACGGTTGAAGCCTTCAGATGTGCAGTTCGTCAGCATCGAACCAGCGAGTGTGGCCGGGCAGACGGTGGCCGCGGTGATGGTGGTACGAGAGATGCCGAGTCGGACGCAGCGAATCGAACGGATGGAGGAGTGGAACCCGTTCGCGCGTGCCGCGATGGAGATCGATCAACCAGATGGCAGCTACGTCCAAATCACATTGGCGGACTCGGGCGCCGAGCCGCGCAGCACGTATCCGGCGATAGTCGAACGCGGGCTAGTCGACGGTCTGGCGCTGAAGCACAACGCGGCTGTGGGTGCGACGCTACAGGCGCGTAGGTCTGGTGGGCTGGCTGAGTGGTTTGTGTCGGAGATTGTTGCCGTAGGAGAGGCCTTTGGACAACGTCGGGGATGAGACATCGATGCCGCGAATTGTGTGTCGTACGCGTTGGTTCGGCGGGGTTGGGTTGGACGTACCGGCCGTTCAAGCGCTCGCGTTGGAGGTACAACATGATCTGCAGCGATTTCCATTTGAGTTGCGCCGGCCCTTGGGCCTGTTCCCTTCACCCCCGGATCAAGTCCGGGGCAGGCTCTAGCCCTCTCCCACGGCGGAGGTCATTTCAAAACCCTTGCTAACAGTCACCGATGGAGATTAAACGGCGACTCGGGCATCCCCCGCTCTGGTGACGGTCCTTTGGGCTTCGCTCGCTCGCGCCCCCTTACGCTGCGCGAAGGGGGCGAGCCTTTTCGGGCATCTTGTGACGGTTTCGCAAAAGTCTCTTAGCGGCGGTTGCTGAAGTCGGAGTATTGGATCATGATCGCGAATGGGTTCGCGATGTCATGGTTTAGGAGACACGGTTGTCGGTACTCGGTAACGACTCGTCGGATTGTTGGCTGTTGCCGTACCAAGCTTCGTAGAGGTCTGGCAGAACGTCTTTGAGGGGTTTGGCCTCGCGGAACCATTGGGCATCGAGTTCGAATGTGTCGGGGTCTTCGGCGATGGCGGCGTCCTCTTCAGGAGTCGGCGAGATGTGGTCAGGTTTGAGCTTGGGCATAGTCGAGCGCCTTCGTTCGAGTGGCTCTGGTGATGCTAGAGATACGTGTTCGGTTGTTGCGAATTGATTGCGGGGTGCCGTTTTCGTGATCTTGTCTAGGCGTAGGCGTAGGCGCTTGCTGGGGGACGTTTGTTGTAAGGAGCGCGGGCTGGTCCGCAGGCCTGCCGCCCTCGGGCATCCCCCGCTCGCATCACTTCGCTCGTTCGCGCCCCCTTACGCTGCGCGAAGGGGGCGGGCTTGCCGTTCCACCCTTCGTGTGACGGTTGCGCGATGTCATGTTTTAGGCGACGCGGTTGTCGGAATTGGGCGTCGACTCGTCGGATTGTTGGCCGTTGCCGTACCACTGCTCCCACAATTCCGGTAGGACCTCTTTGAGGGGTTTGGCCTCTCGGAACCACTGGGCGTCGGCTTCAAAGGTGTCGGGGTCTTCGGCGATGGCGGCGCGGATGGCGGCGTCCTCTTCAGGAGTGGGCGAGATGTGGTCAGGTTTGAGCTTGGGCATAATAACGCTCCTCGCGCTCATCGGCTTTTCTGAAGCTGACTACTCGTATTCTATCTTCGCGTGTTGCGAACGCCAATGAGTGGAGGCGTCTTCCGATGTACCCATACGCCGCAAAACGCGTTTCGCCGTGCCGGTCGCTGGGACGTATCACTGCGGTGTCCCACTCAAAGTCTTTCACCGAGACGAAATCGACGCCGTGCTTATCAAGGTTGGACCTGGCCTTGTCGGGGTGCCACTCGTAACGACGGTCGCCCGACTCGAAGTGTTGGATCATCTTAGTTGAGATAATAGTGCGCTAAAAACAAGCACGTATAGACGGAGGATATACGAAATCGGTGGTTTTCGTCGGTGAGGTGTCAGCTGGCGAATCTGCTGGGGTTGCCCCGCCCCTTAGGCCCGGTCCCCCTCACTCCCGGATCAAGTCCGGGGCAGGTTCTAACCCTTTCTCACGGCGGAGGCCACTGCAAAACCCTTTTTAACAGTCACCAATGGAGAATGGACGGCGACTCGGGCATCCCCTGCGAGCGGGCGGTTCGCGAACCGCCCCCTACGTCGCGTGCCCTTCGCGGAGTGAAGGGCACGGTGGTGGTCGCCGGGATGGCGAGAAAAGGCGTGCTTTGTTGATTCTGGATGGACGTGCCGTCCGCTGAAGCGCCCGCGTCCGCGGGAATGACGGGGTCTTGTAATTGTCTGCTTGACGTTGGGATCGTTGGCGAGGGTCTGCTTGGTCGATGGCGTCGGGGCGGTTCGTTTCGCAAAGCCATTCTTGGCGTAGATACAGATTTTTGAGGTTGTAGCCCGACCAGTTATTTACCCGTCATCGGTTCGTACTCAATCGCGGGCGCACGTAAGAAAATCCGCCGCCGCGCGTTCGGTGATCCCAGACGGTTTGTTTGATCGTGGCTTTATCGAACTGTCCGAGATTCTGTAGGATTCGTGAACAGATGAAAAGGAGCAAACGCGGATCAGGCAGCAACGCAATCATTGACGCTCAATCTGATGGATTGAACATCATGACCATGTCGCGCGCGATTTGGTTCGGCGCGGCTGACGCGTTGTGCATGTGCTTGTACGGGATCAGAGGTGCGGTCAAACTCCGTAGATGGGTGGTGGTCTAGTGCGCTCCAAACTTGCATTGCTCAGCGTTAGACGCAAGGGGGTCCAGATAAGCTTGGGGATCGTTGCCAGCACCATTTTGGTTGTGGTTTTTACCGTGCTTGTCTATGCATCGTTCAATCGCATCGATGGCGCTCTCCAAAAAGACATCGACGCGTTGCCCTTTTCAACGGATGCGTCGACGAGTGCGATGGGTGCAACGCAACAGACGTTGTGGGGTGCGCGCAACCTACTCTTGATCTTTGGGATTCTTGCAATCGTCGTGGGAATTCTCACGGCGTTCAGGACGGTAACGGAAGACATTCGGGCAATGGCTTTGGAGGTGTGGATACGCCGAATGGGACAGGGCGATCTGGAATACAAAGTGGTGATGAAGGGCAATGACGAGGTCACGGAATTGGCAGATTCGCTTGAGGAGTTACGCTGCCGCTCGATTAGAGTGGTGCGGCTCAATCTAGTCGAAAAGTTGGCGAGCGATCTTTAGTCGAAGAACGAAGAACTTGAAGAGGTGTTGGCGCAACTTCAACGGGCGCAAGACCAGATTGTGACGCGACAGAAACTCGCCGAGTTGGGTGAGTTGGCCGCGGGAGTAGCGCACGAGATCAAGAATCCGCTGAATTTCATGCGGAATTTTGCGGAGGCGACCGACGAGTTGCTAGTCGAGCTCCGCGAGGGCCTCGACAACATCGACGAGATAGCTAGCTACTTCGCTTCACTCGCCTACAACGGTTCCAAGGCTATGCACCCTGAATTGCAGTTGATTGTCCAAGAAGATCTGGATCCGGGCGCCGGCGAGATAACCGTTATCGCCGAGGATATGGGGCGCGTGGTGTTGAACATGGTGAACAATTCTTGCTATGCCACCGATGAGAAGCGCCTTGCTCTTGGCGTCGACGACGATGATTACCTGCCGAAGGTTTGGTTGCAAACCGCACGGAAAGTCAACTCGTTTGAGATACGTGTCCGCGACAATGGCACTGGCATAGAGCCCGACGTCATCGGCAAGATATTCAATCCGTTCTTTACGACGAAGCCGACGGACAAGGGTACCAGGTTGGGTCAGAGCCTCGTGAATGACATCGTGAGGGAGCACGGGGGAACGATTGAACCGAAGTCTCAACCGGGCGAGTTTACGGAGATGTTGGTATCGATTCCGATCAATTGACCGTGTCAGTTCACTTTTCCCAGACGTTGCGGGGTTGACTCATCTTCGTGAGTTTGTATTTGCGCGCAAAAGCAAATAACAGCGTTGCGGCCGCGAGCCCGATGAGCAACCAATCGAACTGACCGAGGGGTACAACGAGCCAAGCTACCCAGACAACACCAACGAAGACTTCGGCGATGTGCATGGTCATTGTTTGTCTCTTGAACTCATCCTTGTCGGTGAATTGGTTTGCCGCGACGAATCCCAGCCGATTCGTTGATCCGGAGATGCTCAACAATACGGCGACAATTGCCAAAATTCCTGCGAAGATTGCGATGAAAAACGGTAGTGGTTCCGACGCCGAGAATCGTACGCCTGTCAAGAACGCGAAAACGACAACTCCGATCATCTTCAGTGCGCGTCCGAAATCACCTGGCATGGCAACTACAAATCGGTTGCCTAGGCCAGGTCTGACGATTGGTAAGGGTTTCGGGCGTTGATCCAGACGATCTCGATCCCGGGGATCTAAGGGTCTGCTTCTCCGCTCATGTGGTGCTGGCATTGCGATCACTTCCAGGAAATTTGGCCCTAGGGGTATTTTTATGGTACCGAAAACTTAGGGATTGAATTCGGATCATTCAACAGGGTTCGCCGGCGGCGATGCCTTCGGCGCGCTGGAGGTCGCGGACGTGGCAGATGATGGCGTCGATCTCGGTGGGTTCGACGTTGGGTATCGGGAGCATGTCGCCGAAGTTCCAGTGGTGGGATGTTACGCCTTTGTTGACGGCGTTGTGGAAAGAGAAGTTGGGGTGATGTCCGATCTCGTAGAGGCGGTTGACTAGGGGTGGGCCGGTCTGGGTTCCTTCGGCTTGTTGGCCGTGACAGACGGCGCAGCGGTTTTGGAATGATTCTTCGCCGGAGTAGACGATGGGCGCGGCCGCACCGTTGTCAGGCTTCTCGGTGGCTACTTCGGTTGGCTCACTTGACGTAGCACATCCGGTGAGCATGATCGTTCCTGCCGTCATACACATGAACGCGATTGCGATCAACGGCATGATGGGCATGCGACGCAGAGTGTTCACGTCGCTAGGGGTACCAACTTTGAGTTTCGGATCACCCTGTCTCGGGTCACGAGGGGGATTCCGTATACGATGCTGGTGGCGGCGATGAGCTCGTCGGCTGGGTCGCTGTGAAAATCGAGTTGGGTTGAAGTCTTTGCAACTTCCGGATTCAACGGCCAAATGTGCATGCGTTCGATGAATTGAACGACTTCGGGATCTTCTAAATCCACGTCGATCCGTCCTCCCTGTGCGAGTTTGGCCACCTCCCAGAACACGATCGGACAAATTGACCACTCTTGATCATCGAGAATCTCCTCCTCATCGGGCCTCAACCTATCGAGCACCGCGTCGATCAGGATATGGGTGTCAAGATTGAGCATCCCGTTCTGCTTCCCATTGAATTCCCGTGCTGTAGATGTCGCCGTGGATTTTGATCTTGTGCTTTAGGCTACCGATCAGGTGGGCCGATTTGCCTTCGTACTTTGTCAACTTAGCGACCGCCTTGCCGTCTTTGGTGATGACCACTCCGTCCTCGTCGAGATGGTCGATCAACTCGAGAAGTTTTTGCTTGGCCTCGTCGGTTGGTATCCGTTTCATGGCTGGTTCTCCTATGGTGGACATTGTAGATGGGTAAGAAACAACGAAGAAGCGTGAGCCGTTTGGCTCACGCTTTTGATGACTTGACAGCTGAAGAGCGGATCGAACAGACGTCGTGGTGTTCTTGAGTAGGTCCAAGATTGCTTATTTGAAGGCCTAATCTGGAACGGCCTTTAGGAGCGCACAACGTTTTCGAGGCATCGTTACCGTTTCCGATGAGCCCCTTGCCACTCGCTCGGATCGTTGTTTCAGGATCGGACCGAAGTCGGAAGCTGCGATTCGGGTTTGGGAATCTCGCTCGAATCGGATTGGGTTCGGATGCGGTTGTGCGGTTAATTTGGGTAGTACTGTTGCCACTTTCCAGTCGTATGGGTTAGTGGTTAGCACTCCTTAGAAAGGAGGTGATCCAGCCGCACCTTCCGGTACAGCTACCTTGTTACGACTTAGTCCCAGTCATTGGCTCCACCCTCGGCACCTGCCTCCCTTGCGGGTTGGCCCAGCGACTTCAAGTGTCTCCAACTTCCATGACTTGACGGGCAGTGTGTACAATCCCCGGGAACGTATTCACCGCAGTGTGCTGACCTGCGGTTACTAGCAACTCCACGTTCATGCAGGCGAGTTTCAGCCTGCAATCCCAACTGGGACCGGTTTTGTCGGATTGGCTCTACCTTGCGGTTTCGCTGCCGTCTGTACCGGCCATTGTAGCGTGTGTGTAGCCCTAGGCGTAAGGGTCATGATGACCTGACGTCGTCCCCACCTTCCTTCCGTTTAAGGACTGTCTCGTCAGAGAGAGTAACTGACGATAGGGGTTGCGCTCGTTGCGGGACTTAACCCAACACCTCACGGCACGAGCTGACGACGGCCATGCAACACCTGTGTAAGGCTCCCCGAAGGGTCCCTCCCCTTTCGGTTCGGTACCACCAAACATGTCAAGCCTAGGTAAGGTTCTTCGCTTACCATCGAATTAAACCACACGCTCCGCTGCTTGTGCGGGGACCCGTCAATTCCTTTGAGTTTTAGCCTTGCGGCCGTAGTCCCCAGGCGAAATGCTTAATGGGTTACCTTCGGCCCACAGGGAATTAACACCCCGAAGACCTAGCATTCATCGTTTAGGGCGTGGACTACCCGGGTATCTAATCCGGTTCGCTCCCCACGCTTTAGTCCCTTAGCGTCAGAACTGTCCCAGCAGGCCGCTTTCGCCACTGGTGTTCCTCCCGATATCTACGTATTTCACCACTACACCGGGAATTCCACCTGCCTCTGACAGTCTCTAGTTCGGCAGTTTCTCCCGACTACTCCAAGTTAAGCCTGGAGCTTTCACAGAAGACTTACCAAACCGCCTACGGACCCTTTACGCCCAGTAATTCCGGAAAACGCTTGCCACCTACGTATTACCGCGGCTGCTGGCACGTAGTTAGCCGTGACTTATTCCTCAGGTTAAGTCCTCTCTCGTCCCTGAGAAAAGAGGTTTACAACTCGAGAGCCGTCATCCCTCACGCGGCGTCGCGGCATCAGGCTTTCGCCCATTGTGCACGATTCCTTGCTGCTGCCTCCCGGAGGAGTGGGGGCCGTGTCTCAGTCCCCCTCTGTCTGGTCATGCTCTCACACCAGATACCCGTTTTCGGCTTGGTGCGCCGTTACCGCACCAACTACCTGATAGGACGCGGGCCCATCCCCGAGCGATAAATCATTTCTTCCCGCGCGTTGAAACACGGGAATGTATGCGGTATTAGCTGCGTTTTCACACAGTTATCCCGCTCTCGGGGGCAGGTCACCCACGCGTTACTCAGCCGTCTGCCACTAGGTTTAGCCCCCGAAGGAGCGACCTCGTTCGACTTGCATGCATTAGGCACGCCGCCAGCGTTCATCCTGAGCCAGGATCAAACTCTTATTTGAACTGACGTCTGTTCTTTCCGCTCTTCAATTGTCAAGATGCTTACCGAAGATCGGACCCTCGGAAGCCGTTTCCGGCACCAGATTCCATTTATCGGTAACCGCTAAGTATACGGCATGTTGGAGGATGGTGCAAGAATTCTGCGCGTTCGAGTTGTTTGAACTGGGATGTGCGGGATTTGGAAATGATTGGACGGATGGGTGTTGGTTTTTGGGGGTGTGGCGATGATCGGGGAGGGTTGGTGGATTGGTTAGCGTGGGGCCACTGTTTTGTTACCGGGTACCCTAACCCCAACGGGGTTCGAGGTGAGAATTGCGGCAGCTGGAGAGCTGCTTTGGTGTTGACGATACTCGTGAAGCATTAGGGTGTGAATTGCAGGGTGTGAATTGCGAATTGAGTGTACACTGATGCCTGCATGCGGGCGATTTTTCCCGGATGTTGGTGTCATGGTGATCGAGAAGGTGCAGCAGGTTTGCGCCGTGGTCAATGTGACGTGAAACCCGCGAATCGGTTTTGTCGGCGAGCAGTCGTACAGGAGGTAGACAGATGAGAGGACTATTCCAACATTTCAACAAATCTCGGGTGGTCACAGCCGTGATTGTTTTGGGCACGTTGTTCGCCGCGATCGGGATCGCGTGCGGCGGTGAAACCGTGATCCAGACCGTGGTGGTTGAGAAAGAGGTGCCGGTACCAGGCGCTGCTGTGATTCAGACGGTGGTGGTTGAGAAAGAGGTGCCGGGCGAGACCGTAATCCAGACTGTGGTGGTGGAGAAAGCGGTGCAGGTCGCCGGCGAAACTGTCGTCCAGACGGTTGTGGTGGAAAAAGAGGTGCAGGTTGCGGGTGAGACTGTGGTCCAGACCGTGGTCGTAGAAAAAGAGGTGCAAGTTGCGGGTGAGACGGTTGTGCAGACCGTCGTCGTTGAGAAAGAGGTGGAAAAGGTTGTCGTAGCGACGCCGACTGCGATCGCGATGGCGATGATGGCGGCCCCTTCCCCGCAGAGTGCGCCGGACACCGCCGAAATGGCGGTGCAAAACCGCGTGGGCTTGACATTGACTGGTTTGAACAGCACGGGCGCTCCCGACGGCCCTTGGAGCATTGCGGAAGGATTCTTCCAACCGGGTGGTCCGGTGGGATCGAACATCGTAGATCCGGTGTTAGCCGAGACGTGGGACGTGGCAGACGACTGGAGCAAGGTAACGGTGAAGGTAAAGGAAGGTGTGCAGTTCCACCGGGGTTGGGGCGAGTTGACGGCCGACGACTTGGTTTGGAGCTTCAACGACTTGATCACACCGGAAAGCACGCACAACCAGTCGGGTGACTACGCTGCCGTCTTTGAGCAGATGTTGAAGATCGACGACTACACGGTCGAGGTTCCGCTCAAGGCTCCCAATGTCGTTTGGAACCAGGCGTACTTCAATACCTTCGCAGGTACCAACGGGACGTTCAGCAAAAAGGCTTTCGATGAGAACGGCCGCGAATGGGTGAATGAGAACGTAATCGCCACTGGTCCGTACATGTTGAAGGAGTTCATCCCGCAGAACATCGTTCGGTTGGAGTCGAACCCTGAACACCACATCCAACCGGCGTACATGCCGTTCTTGAACGTTAACGAGGTCCCGGAAGAATCGACGCGCATCGCGATGCTACGGAATGGCCAGACTGACATTGCCGACGTTTCGCTGAAGGCTATCCGAGGGTTGCTTGAGGAAGGGTTCAAGATGTCTGACAGTGGTAAGGCTGCTCAGGAAGGCATCTTCTTCGCGGGCAACTACTGGGAGCAGTATGACCACAACTGCTCGCAAGGCGCAAGTTCGGTCTCGTGTCCTGACATCACCGTCGGAGAACCGCAACAGGTGGAAGTGAGCCGCGAGGGTTACCAACCTACGGAGCAGTTCCCTTGGATCGGTGAGTACGGCAACGACGAAAGCATGGAACGTGCTCGTATGGTTCGGACCGCGATGTCGATCGCGATCGACAAGGAGACGATCAACGATGTCATCGTCGATGGCTTGGGTTGGTTGGTCCACGTGAACGCATTCTCGATCAGGTCTCCGGAGTGGGATGACAAGTGGAACATCGAGTACGACCCTGATGAGGCGGCGAGGATGCTCGACGAAGCCGGTTATCCGGTAGTGTCGCGTGGCATCCGTTTCCAGGTGGACATGTACGTGACTCCTCACGTTGGCGGTGCGACGGGTACTGCTGGTGAGATCCAAGCCGCGATTGGTGCCATGTGGGATAGCTTGGGCATCCGGACAAGCTTGGTGAGACACGGCTATTCGGTCTGGCGCCCGACGGTTGTGGATCGCTCGCAGAACCAACCGTTCTTGAGTGCATGCGGAGGCACGGACGCCCGTGACTCGGTGCCTTGGGACTTCCCGAAGGGCGTCGTCTTCACTTCGCTGTCAAGGGGAGGTTTCAGCTGTGCGATGGAGATTCCGTTCGTGTTGGAGAACCTCCTGAAGACGCAGGGCGAGTTGGACAAAGCTCAACGAATAGCGAACAACACTGAGTTGCTTGAGTACTACCGTCACTGGCGGCTAAACTCTGGGATTGCGGCGATACCGGAACCCATGGTTTGGAACCCGAACTCGATAGAGTCTTGGGATATGCGGGCGAACGCTGCTGGTACGCACATCGTATCGCTTGACTTGATCAAGCCCGCGCAGTAGGCATCCCGAATACGGGGATTTTGCGAAGATCGGAATTCAGGAGGTGCAGTGGTTTTTGCGGGAGATTGCCCGTCGCCCTGCCCCTCTGGGTTCCGGCTTTCGCCGGAATGACGGATTGTTGTTTTGGCCTGCTTCCCGAGTCCGACGCTTCGGAATCGGGAAGCAGGCCAAAACGCGTCCTAAACTGGGTCCCACATCAGGATTTTTAGGGAATTGACGACCTCATGCGACGCTATCTGATACGGCGTCTGCTGGCCTCGGTTGTGACGGTCATCGGCGCGACGTTTGTGGTGTTCGCGCTGTCGCGAGTTGCCGGGGATCCGTTGTTGCTATACGCTCAGCCAGAGGGTTACGGTCGGACTCCGGAGCAGATTCGTGCTCTTGAGAAGCATCTGGGGCTGGACAAACCGTTCATCATCCAGTACTTGGTGTGGGTGAAGAATACGTTGCAGGGCGACTTGGGACGGTCGTTGGCCGGCGAGCGCCGGGTTACCAAGGTGATCGTCGAAAAGGTGGGCGCGACTACTCAGTTGGCGATTGCGGGTTGGGTGTTGGCGACGTTTGTGGGCGTGCCGATCGGGATTATCTCGGCGGTATACAGAGGCACGATTTGGGATTACTTAGGTAGGTTTGTGGCGCTTTTCGGGCAGGCGATACCGAACTTTTGGTTGGGGATCGTGATGGTGTTGCTGTTTTCGGTGTGGCAAGAGTGGTTGCCAAGCGGGTTGAAGGGCGAGGGTTTCGACGTCAGGTACTTCATCATGCCGTCGATTGTGGTTGGCACCAGTTCGATGGCGGGTTATTTGAGGATCACGCGTTCGTCGATGCTGGAGATTTTGGATTCGGAGTTCATCAGGTTGGCGCGCGGCAAGGGGGCTAGTCCGACCGCGGTGATTTGGAAACACGCGCTTCGGAACTCGCTGATCCAACCGATCACGCTGTCGACACTGCTTTTGGCGGGATTGTTGAACGGGACGTTGGTTGCGGAGGCTGTATTCGCCTGGCCGGGGTTAGGACGAACGATGCTCGAGGCGGTGAATAATAACGACTTTCCGGTGTTGACAGGTGGGGTTTTGGTATTCGTGATCATCTACGTTATTTTCAGTTTGATTGCGGATTTGATGTACATCGTTATTGATCCGCGAATTCGGTACACGTAGGCGTTAGCGATGTCTGAGATTTCGACAACCTATCGTTCATCGGCTGCGACCGAGAGATTTAGCGTCCGGAATTTGCCTGGTAGCGTCTACGTATTTTTGCGTCGCTGGCCGATTTTGCCCGGATTGGTGTTGGCTGCATTGGTTATTTCGGCGATATTTGCGCCGTGGTTAGCTCCTCAAGCGCCGAATGTTCAGGCACTCCGGGACCGCAATGCGCCGCCAGTTTGGTTGGCTGACGAAGAAGGGAAATGGACGCAGAGCTATTTGCTGGGTGCGGACCAGGTAGGTCGGGACGTTCTGAGTCGCATAATCCATGGTGCTCGGATCTCTTTGGCTGTAGCCGGGGTCGCCTTGTTGAGTGGCCTGTTAGTCGGGGTCAGTTTGGGTTTGGTTGCGGCGTGGTATGGGGGCATTATCGACGAGGTGATTGCTCGGACTGTGGACATCTGGCATGCATTGCCGTTTTTATTATTGGCGATCGTTGTTGTTTCGTTGTTTGGCGGTAGTTTGACGGTGTTGATGGGTGTGTTGGCGATGGTTTCTTGGGCGGGTTTTGTGAGAAATGTGCGCGCCGATGTATTGACTTTGCGTGAACGGGAGTATGTGTTGATGGCTAGGGTTTGCGGAGCTTCGACATTCCGAGTGATTGTGAGGCACATCTTGCCGGGGGTGGTGCCGACGATCATGGTGATAGCCACGCTGGCGGTCGGTGGTCTGATACTGACGGAGGCGACTCTGAGCTTCTTGGGCGCAGGGATACCTGCTCCGACGCCGTCTTGGGGATTGATGGTTTCGGAGGGACGAGAGTATCTGACTACGGCTTGGTGGTCATCGTTCTTCCCCGGGTTAGCGATATTCCTGGTGGTCATGTCGCTCAATTTCATGGGCGATTGGATACGCGATTTCACGGATCCGCGGCTGAGGCAGCTGACCAATTAATGGTTCCGAATGCGCATATTTGGATGTCGGTGGGGTTACACTTTGTAGCAAAGTTTGGCTGGTGCCGTGAACGATAGGAGATTCTTGGATCATGACTCTGACTAGGTCTAAGCAAGATGTGGCTTTGATCGCTCACCTGTTGCGTCGGGCTGGTTTCGGTGCGACGCCGGATGAGTTGGATCGTGCGGTGGAGGTTGGGTACGATGCGACGCTTGAGGAATTGTTGAATCCGGTGGATGATTTTGAGTTGCCGTTGGACTTGATTCGGCGGTATTTTGTGGATCAGTCGGATTTGAGGAACCAACAGGCGTGTGCAGCGCATTGGATGTATCAGTTGGTACACACCAAGGCGCCATTGCGCGAGAAGATGTGTTTGTTCTGGCACCGTGTGTTCGCGACTGGGGCGAGCAAGCTGATCCAAGGGCGAGTGGTGTTAAATCAGATCGACATGTTTCGGGAGTATGGGTTGGGCGGTTTCGACGAATTGCTTTTGCAGTTGTCGAAAGATCCGGCGATGTTGATGTGGTTGGACAACCAGGACAATCACGCGCATTCGATCAACGAGAACTACGGACGAGAGATCCTGGAGCTGTTCGCGATGGGTGTCGGGAACTACACGGAGGATGACATCAAGGAGTGTGCGCGGGCGTTTACGGGTTGGCGAGTGGTGAATCCGGACTATATGTCGATCAAGATGCGCAACAACACGGCGCGCCCATACGGTTACATCTCGTGGCAGTTCGAGTATGACGACGATGACCACGATCATGAAGATAAGACGTTGCTGGGCGTGAGCGGTGACTTGAATGGCGAGGACGCGGTGGAGATCATCTGTCGTCAAGAGGCGACGGCTCGGTTCATCGCACGGCACCTTTACCACTTCTTCGTAGCCGATGAGCAGCCAGTTCCCCAATGGCCGCATTTGCCGCCCAAAGACCCGGAAGCGATACAGGCGATGGTGGACACGTATTACGAGTCGGGTTACAGCATCACTGAGATGCTCCGCACTCTGTTCACGTCGGATTTCTTCAAGTCAGAGACGGCGCAATACGCGAGGATCAAGAGTCCGGCGGAGATGGTTGTGGGTACGTTGAGGTTGGCAGGTGGTTTGGAAGTGCCATCATCAGATGCCTACACGGCTGCGGCTACGTGCGCGAACATGGGTCAAGCGCTGTTGAACCCGCCGAGCGTGGAGGGTTGGCAAGGCGGTGAGGAATGGATCAACACGGGTGCGTACTGTGCAGCGTGTCAATTTCGCTAGTGCTACGCTGAACGCCCCCGACAAGCCGGGCATTCGTTCGATCATCGATCGGGTCGAAACTTCGGCTGGCGGCGATGAATTATCGCCGGAAAAGTTGGTCGATCGGTGTTTAGAAATACTGGGACCGATGGAGACGATGGATTCGACCCGTCAGGGGTTGATCAACTACGCGGCCAAGTTCGGAAGCGTTAGTTTTGACGGTGACGATTCCGCTGCAAACGCCGAAAACGCGGTGGTTGCGTTGATACAGATAATCGTCGCAACGCAGGAATATCAGACGGTATAGACCCGCATCGGCTTTGACCCCCTCTCAATCTCCCCCTTGGAGGGGAGGGAAAAAGTAGCCGGGGGAAGACAAAAAATCACGATGACAAAGTTAAAGATCAAATACCGAGACACCATAGGGTTCAATGCCGACCAAGGTGGGCGTGGATTCCATCTGCCCACGGATATGGTGATCCGAGATGATGGCGTCATTTTTGTTGTGAGTCGCAGCAATACGGTCGCGCTCAACATCGTCGGAATCCAGATGGTCAGGATTGATCATGAGTTCTTGGGTCAGATTGGTGGTTACGGCAGAGACATGGGCGACATGATCGGTCCCACTGCCCTAGCGTTGGATGCGGATGACAACCTTTATTTGGCCGACGAGGTGCTGCAACGGATCACTGTTTATAGCCGGGATGGTGACCCGAGAGCTAATTGGGGCACGGTCGGCGACGGCGATGGCGAGTTTGACGCCCCGTCGGGCATAGTGTTCGATGCGGACGACAACATGCTGCTGGTCGATCACAAGAATCATCGGATCCAGAAGCTGACTAAGAGCGGTGATTTCATCGACAAGTGGGGATCGTATGGGGATGGCGAGGGCGAGTTCAACTTGCCATGGGGCATCGCCTTGGACCCGGTCGGCAACGTCTGTGTCGCGGATTGGCGCAACGACAGGATCCAGCGGTTCAGTCCCGATGGTGAGTTTCTGGCGCAGTACGGGTCTAGTGGTGACGGCGATGGCGAGTTCCATCGCCCGAGTCGGGTTAGCATCGACTCCGACGGCAATATGTATGTGGCGGACTGGGGTAATCAGCGTGTGCAGGTACTCGACGCGGATGGCAATTTCCTCGTGAAGTTACAAGGCGAGGCGACGCTTGGTAAGTGGGCAGTGGAGTATTTGGATGCGCAGCAGGATGAGTTCCGGGCGCGGTCGACGTTCGAGCCGTATTTCGAGGTCGACACTGACGACAAAAGCGAGATCGCGGCGCGTATCGAGCCTTATTTCTGGGATCCTGTGACGGTAGTGTTAGATAACGAAGACAGATCGTATGTGCTGGAGACTGGCCGGCACAGGTTCCAGATATATGAAAGGGTTGCTTGAATCGCACCCTCACCCTAGCCCTCTCCCGCCGAGCGGGAGAGGGGATAAACGTTAGGAGAGACTGAATGAGTGCTCAAAACGGCAAGAAGGAACGCAAGCTTGTAGTGGTTCAGATGTCGGGCGGTAACGATTATTTGAATTGCGTGGTCCCGTACGACGACCCTCGCTACGTGGACAATCGTCCTAACGTCCGTATCGCCGAAGACCGAGTTTTGCCGTTGGACGGAACCTACGGATTGAACCCGGGTATGCAGCCGATCAAAGATCTCTACGATCAAGGCAAGGTCGCGGTGATCCACGGTGTAGGCTACCCGGAACCGAACCGTTCTCATTTCCGGTCGATGGATATCTGGCACACGGCAGAGCCGACGAAGCTTGCGGACGAAGGTTGGCTGGGTAACGCAGTGCGGCAGATGCACCCTGAGGGTGACAACGTTGTCGCGGCGGTGAATTTCGGCGGCGGATTGCCGCGGGCGCTGGTTGCGAAGGGTGCGCCGGTTGCTTCGGTTACCGACCTGGAGACGTACGGTCTGATGAGCCATTTGGGCGGAGGGGCGCAACGGAATGAAGTGCTGGAGATATTCAAGTGGATCTACTCGATGGGCATTGGGAGCGGTCCGACGATGGACTTGATGAGCCAAACGGGGTTGGACGCGCTCAGGGGCTCGGACATGTTGAGTCAGTGCACCTTGACCTACGACTCCGATATCGAGTACGATCCCAACTTCTTTTCCAAGAGCATGAAGAGCGCGGCACAGGTATTGCAGGCGGACATCGGCACTCGCATTTGTTACACGCAGCATGGCAGCTTCGACGCTCACACGAACGGTATCGCTTTACAGGAGAAGTTGCTGCGCGACGTTTCGGGCGGGATTCACGACTTCTACGCGGACATGAAGGAGCACCACCAGAATGAAGACATTCTGATTCTGGCGTTCTCCGAGTTCGGACGTCGAGTGAAAGACAACGGCAACGGGACTGATCATGGTTCAGGTGGCGTGGCGTTCTTGATCGGCGATGGAGTTGATGGCGGACAGTATGGCGAATATCCGTCGATGGAAGACAAGGATCTCGTGGAGGGCGACCTGGCGTTCAACTTGGACTTCCGCAGCATCTACACCGAGATCATGGAGGACTGGTTAGAGGTTGACGCGCGGGAGGTCATGCACCGCGAGTATGACCGCGTCGGTTTCTTGGCTGCAGCGTGAAGTGGTTCTGCGACCTCGGAGGGACTGATGAGTGACAAGTTAACAGGGCTGGTGTTCGGTTCGGGATTCGCTGGACAGGGCCATGCCGAGGCGATGCGATGGTGTGGGATCGAGGTCGTCGGGATGGTGAGCCGCACCGACGAGGTTGTGAAGCGCGTCGCGAGTGAGATGGGAATCCCTTACGCCTCAACGGATTGGGTCGGCGCGTTGGATGCATTGGAACCCGATGTAGTTGCGATCGGGACGCCGGGTGGCGCGCACCACGAGCAGATATTGGCGGCGATTGAACGCGGTTGTCACGTTTTTTGCGACAAACCGTTGACGACTAGTGCCGCAACATCGCGAGAGCTATATGTCGCAGCGCGGGATAAGGGTGTCAAGACGGCGTACGCGGCATCGTTCAGGTATCAGCCTCATGCGTTGTTTGCGAAAAAGTTGATCGCGGAGGGTGTGATCGGTGAGCCGTTTGAAACGGAGTGCGTGTCGCATTATGAGTTGAATCCGCTTATTCCTTGGGGTTGGTCGCATCGGATCGACCTAGGTGGCGGCCGGTTGAGCAACAACTTCACGCACAAGCTGTCGATCGTGCTTCATGCGTTGGATGCTACGTTGGGAGAGATCAACGGCGAGGCGCGGAATGACATGCACACGGCGCCGGTGGTCGATGGGATTCACGATTTTCGGGCACGGGGAGATTTCATCCCTTCGGCGGAAGAGTTGGCCGAGCTTGAGTGGCGGGATGTTGATTCGGAGTGGTCGTACTCGGTGTTGGCACATGTCTCTCCTGCTGGTGATGTGCGTCAACCAGTGACGTCGGTTTTTAGACATGGTGGGATGCAGCCGAGGTTTGGAGACGACTATGTGGCGTTTTACGGCGATGAAGCGTCGATCTATATCAACGGTGCTTATGCGCAGGGGCCTTTGCATGTGAAGACGCGAGGATCGGATTGGCAGTTGTTGGAGATGCCCTCGGAGATCACGGACGAGTTGCCGGCGATCGAGGATGACACGCAGCGGAACTGGACGGTGTTGATGAGTGAATTGGTGGCGGATATCCGTGGTGAGGGGTATTGCGGGTATCAGACGTTTAAGGACGGATGGATTTTTCAGGAGGCGGTGGATGCGGTGCGACGGGGTGATGGGTGGTTTGCGGTGCCGTCGGATGCGTAGACATTCTTGTGGGCATCGATGGTTGCGCCACTGCGTCTGATCTTTTGGATTCCTAATCGGTTTGCCGCCGGGTTTTAGCCGGATCGGCGACTCAGTACCGCGTTCCAACTCAATACCGCGATCCAGTTGTGTGCTTGACGTTCAGCCGTGTTGGGGCGCCGTTTCGGGCACTCCTTGATACTTATTTGATTGAGATTGACTCGATCGCAACGTTCCGCATTTAGACGAGCATTTGGTTTTTGTCGTTCGGCAATCCCTCGGTTTATTCAGTTTCGTATTTGTTTATAGAGATTTGAAAGGGTTCCGGGTGATGATCTTTCCATCGCCCACCGGCTGAGCAGATCGCCGTTGGTGTCCTGAATTCACTTTCAGTAGGAGGATTGCCATATTGACGCTAACCGCTTTGCTGCTAAAGCCCTATTCGCGACGCCGGTTCATAATGATCGCAGCTGCTTTGGCAGGCATGCTTACCACGGCCTACATCCTATTCCTACCTCAACAGATTGCACGAGCTCGTCAGTCCAATCGAACGGTCAGCGGTCTTGTAGTCACACAACGTGAGTCAGCTTATTTCGATGTCACCAGCTTTGAAGCTGACAATTCTCGGGAGGACCGCGCGACCACGTCCTCTTTCGGGTTAGGAGCCGACTCGAATGTCGGCCCAGACGAAAAACTCGCCACATTGGGTGGTTCTACGACCGTCGCTGACGACTCGTTGAGTGATCACAATCGTTCGATTCCGGTCCTGATCTCCTCGTTTGCGGCGGGTTCTGTCGGATCTGTGGTGCCGAGCCTGACGGATCACGTCGTGCCAAACACCAAGAACAACGTGCCTTCGTTTGGATTTGAGGAGGCAACCCGCGAAGTTGAGGAAAACTTACCCGTTGGGACGAAGGTTGGAAAACCGGTGACGGCGAACGATGAGGATTTGACTCACATGATCAGGTATTCGTTAGTTGGTGAAGACGCGTCGTGTTTTGAAATCGACGCTCACAGCGGTCAGATAACCACGAGCGGGGTGATGGATTTTGAAGTGGCATCGAAGTTCGTTGTCGGTGTGAAAGCGGATGATGGTAATGCAGGGATCAACCGGGCCACGATCGCAATACACGTCGTCAACGTGGATGAGGAAGGGGTGGTGATGTTGATCCCGGATCGACCCGATGTTGGTTGGCCGGTTAGCGCTAGCCTTTCGGACCCTGACGGTGTCGAGGGCGAGATCCGTTGGCAGTGGGCGAAGAGCGAGAGTTGGGGCGGCAGATACGAGCCTATCGACGTCGCCGATACCGACAGTTACACGCCTACTTTGGATGAGATGGGCATGTATCTGATAGTTCAGGCTTTCTATGCGGACGGTCAGGGTTCGGGTAAACAGGTTGAAGAGATGTCGAGGGAAACGGTCGAACTGGACCCGAATGCTCCGGATGCTTGCAGCGTTCACGACGATCGCGACCATATCGGCACGTCGCTAATCGTCGGCGCTGGCGAGGCGATCGAAAGCGATTTTTGCAGCGCGGCGGACGCGGACTGGATAGGTATGGAGATGGAAGCGGGCCAGGCCTACGCGATCGCAATCCATTGGTTAGACGACGTTGATCGAGATTGGGCAACGCCGTATATCGCTGGTGTCAATGACAGCGTAGGGGAATTGATCACGGGGATCCACTCGTATGGCGGGAATCGGAACAGCGTTGTCCACGCTCTGGGTGAAATCACGTTCCGCGCCTTGAAGTCTGGGACCTATTACTTGGAGGTAAAACCGAGTCCGTGTTGTGACTACGCCTTGATGCCTGTCCCAGGCGCGTACGGTGTTGAAGTTCACGGAGCCGACGTGAGTCCTGATGACGTGCCCAAATTTGAGCCATTGATGCTGGAATTCAATCATCGAGGCATCAAAGAGGTCACGTTTGACGGGTCGATTGAGACGTTCGGCGATCGTGACACGTTCTACTTCAGCGGCGACGTTGGAAATGTCCACGCGATCACGATTACGTCGGGTTCCGGCATCTTCAACTGTATCCATGGCATCGCCCGGCTTAGGACAGCTAGCGAGTCGATGCCCGACACTGAAGAATGCTCTGACAGACCGTATTGGAAGGTCAGCAGATTGGTGACGACCCGCGACGAGGATGGGTACTTGACTACCGTGGGGTCGGATGATGCGACTGGTGACTACACGTTGCAGGTGCGAGACAACGCTGCGATGCCGACGACGATGTATGACGGGCCGATGCCGCGATCCGATATTGCGTCTGATCCCGGCACTGAAGGTCTGTTATACGTCAACGATTCGTGGGCGAACGGTACTGCCGTAATCGGCGAGATCGAGCTGGCGTTGGATACTGACTGGTACGAAATCGAGTTGTATGCGAGCCGTCGCTACCAGATCGACGTGCACGGGGCTTCAAGCGATGCGGGCACCATCGTCGACACCGATCTTTGGATTTTCGATGCAGACGGGAACCATATCGAAGGAACGTTCGACAGCGATAGCGGTTCACACCTCGAGGCACGGTTGATGTACGGTCCGCCGGTGAGCGGGACGTATTTCATACAGGTCGGCGCGGGCAGTTACGAGACTTGGTAGTTACACGGTCTCGGTGATCGACATCGCGGACCCGGATACGATTTACCGGCCGTGAACGACGAACGGCATCGTCGTTCGTATATGTCCCTCTCGTCGGAGACCATTGCAAAACCCTCGCTGTAGATCGCCAATGGTTTCTAGTCAGGGATTCGTACATCCCCTGCGAGCGGGCGGTTCTCGAACCGCCCCTACGTCGCGCCCTTCGCGGAGCGAAAGGGACGGTGGTTGTTGCCGGGATGGGGTGAAAAGGCGTGCTTTGTCGATTCTGGATGGACGTTCCGTCCGCTGAAGCGCCCGCGTCTGCGGGAATGGCGGAAGTTTTGCAATGGTCTCTCGTCGATGAGATTCCGGAGGGAGGGAGGCCAATCATTTTCTGGTTTGATGCACCGCGACGAGTCGCTTCGATGCTTTTCGTAAGTTGAGAACGAATTTTCGATCGAATTGCCAGCGCGGTCTTCGAACGTCTGGACGAAGTTGCTTTTTCGGATGGATCGAAAGTCTTGGTCAAATCTTTTCAAACTCTCGTCTTAAAACTTTGGCATATGTCCATTCGTATTACTTATTAAAAGTTACTCGTAGTGGAAGGTAAGTTGAATTGACCGATAGGGTTTGGACGACGAGGGTGACTTACGGTCGCCGTTACGCAACGCTTATGATCGCCGCCGTTGGCTTTTTTGCAACATTGATTTTTTTGGTTCTACCTCAGGCACCGGCTAGCGCCCGCCTTTCGACCAGCGAGCGGAGTGATCTGGTGTTTTCCGAACACGGGGAATCCACCTGGAACACCGGTCTGGCTGAAGCGAGTCTGTCGACTTCGGAGATCGGGGAGGTTTCAGCTTACCGTTTGAATGGCGGTTCGAAGGGCGGTTCGGACGATCCGGCCCGAATGTTGGCCGACGAGCTTCCGACGGTAACGCTCGAAGCTGTCACGGATAGCGTAATCGAAGGGGAGGGACCGATGACTCTCCGGCTGAATGCTGATCCTCCCCAGGGCAGCGACGTGGTGGTGACTCTTTCGGCGACGCAGCCTGACAATGCTTCCTGGCTTCCTGCGGGTTATACGGAACATTTCGAGGTGAAGATTCCTGCGGATGCGACGATGCGCGAGTTCAATATCCCGGTCAGGAATGTTTACAACGTGGACGACGAAGGGTCCGTCGAAGTGAAACTCGTCGATGACACCAACAATTACAAAACGGGCGATCCCGCGTTGGCGACTGTCGAGATGATCGATGACGACGTGCCGATAACGTTGACGTACGCGGATGACAGTGACATCAGCGTTCCAGAGGACGCCGGCACACTCGAGGTGCATCTAGAGCTCAGAGTTGATGAAAAATTGCGGCCTGGGACGTACTACATTGAGGACGAGACGTCTGAGGGAGCTCCTTTTTTGATCGAAACTTCGGTGGGTACCGCGCTCCCTCCAGGAGATTACGAGCACTCGTTTCACGTGATCCGTTTGCCCGTCGGGAGTTTCGTCAAGGACTCTTCGGGATATTACGTTGCCACGGTCACCGTCGAGTGGGCCATCAAAGATGACCTGTTGGATGAAGGTGATGATGAGTATTTCTACGTCAGCTTGCCGTTTGCCAGTATTCCCGCGTTGGCCCAGCCAGTCGAACCGAAGCGAATTCTGATCGCAGATAACGATGTCGCGGCGATAAAACTGATCGCCGATGCTGTAGATATCGAGGAAGGCGATTCGGTGCAGGTATGGGCACAGCTGGAAGGCGAGGTGGTATTCGGTCAGCCGGAGACGTTTGCGGTTGAGTTCGATGGTCTTGCTCGGGAGGAACAGGACTACGAAGCGGATTCTGACAAACTCAACTTCGCAGTCGGTAGCAACAGATCAACCGACGTGGTGAACATAACTTCGATGGAAGATTCCATTCCAGAGGCACCCGAAACTATCGAGGTCAAGCTGAAGCGGGGTAGCGAAGACGCGACTGATCAGATCACCTTGTCGCTTACAGACAGAAAGTCGCCCTCCTTGGAATCTGTATCGGTCGACGGATCGATGGTCACGCTCACGTTCGACGAAAACCTCGACGAGGACTCAATCGCCGCTTCGTCCGCGTTTGCAGTTAGCGTTGACGAAGTCGGCATAACAGTCGCGAACGTGACCGTGGCGGGTCCAACTGTCACGATGGAGGTCGACCCGGTAGTGGAAGCTGGACAGGTCGTGACCTTGAGTTACTCGGTGCCGGACTCGATGCCCCTACAGGGAACGGATTCGGACCAAGTCATTGCGATTGATCGAGTGTCGGTGATGAATGCGACTGCAAACCGTCCGCCGTTGTTTTTGGCTGATGAAGCCACGGTGGAGTACGGGGCTGTCGTTGACGTCGGTAGGGAGATTATCGAGTTTGAAGTCAGAGATGAAGATGCGTCACAGGATCTTACATTCACACTCGAAGGAGATAACGATGACATGTTCCTCCTTTCATCCGATGGCGTCAGGGCTCGTATCTCGTTGAAACGCGAAGTCGATCGGTCGGTCACCCGGATCTATGAATTGGTTTTGGGGGTTGACGATGGAAACGGTGGAACAGATTCCGCCGAAATCAGTATCACGTTTCTGCGGTTGGGTGCGCCGGGTGAAGTCAGCATGATGCCTGATCGGCCGATGCAAAGTCTGCCTGTCGCGGCGAATCTCACCGACGATGGTGGCGTTTCAGGCGAGGTCGATTGGGAGTGGGGGGTGTCAGACACGGCGAACGGTATGTTTGTCTCCGCACAGAGGTCGTCTTCGAGCGTTTATGTACCGACCGCGGATGACGTGGGCATGTATTTGAAGGCGACGGCGCATTACAACGACTTGCAAGGTACAGGTAGGCGTGCGGAAATGGTGTCATCTGAACCTGTTGGTGCCGACATACCGGATGACATCACGACGGGCGGGCGCATCACCGTGGATGGTGGCCCCGTGAGCGGCTACATCGATCCTGGTTATGTGACGTTCACGATGAATGGTGAACAAGAGTGCACCGACATCCGGCGTGTGTTCGATCATGATTGGTGGGGTATCGAGGTCGCAGAAGGACGCAGTTACGTCATCGAAATGCGAGGCGCTGACACCGACGATGGCACCCTGTTAGAGACCCGCTTGTGGGGGATGGCGAACACCGAAGGCGAGGATAAGACGGACGATGAGTATCTCGACGTTTACGATGCATACGGCGACATCAGCAGTGGTTCCGGCAGAAACAGCTGGATGGTGTTTACAGCGGTGGAGACGGGCCTCGTTTACATCGACGTTTCCTCGAACAATGCGATGGATGTCGATCTAGACGCCTGCCCCATAACGTCTCATTATCCCGCTCGGCAGACCGGGAGTTATGAAGTCGAAGTGACTTCGGTGACGGGTGTTTTGCCGGGGCAATCGGGTGCGACTCCGATTTCGGTCGGGGCGTCGTTCGCGGGCATTTTCGACGAATTCGAACGCAGATGGTTCGTGGTCTCGCTGACTTCTGGCGTCGAGTACGAACTCGTTAACAGCTATGGATCCCACGAGAGGTCGAAGTTGAACTTTCCGGTGATCTACGGTGTCTATGATCGGAACGGAGATGCGTTACGCGACTCGAGTGTTGGTGTTCACGGGTATGGGGATGCGGTCGTGACCTATATGCCCGAAACTTCGGGTGATTACTACATCCAGATCGGTGACGGCACTCAGGGTGGTGTTTGGGTCGATGGTGGCCCGTCGGGCGCCTTCCATTTTGCGATTAACGAGATTGGCCCGTGAATGAGGCCGGCCTCGGGTTAACAACAGTGGACCCTCCTACTAACGTGGGTGCTCCCGGGAGGGTTCACTGCTGTTATTTTTGTTCAAAGCTGGACGACTAGATTTGCGGTCCGCGTTCGATTTCTAGTTGGTCGACTAGGGCTTGGGTTTCGGGTGTTCGGGCAGGGTGAGGTCCCCACTCGTCTATGAGGCTTTTGCGGGGTTCGTTGCTGAAGCGGATCGTGGCGTCGGAGCGCTCTCGGACGCCTGCCCTTAGTCGGGTGCCGATGCCGGGGCGTTGGGGGGCGTGGAGGTAGCCGTCGCGGATGTCGAGGTTTGGGTCGACGATGTCGTTGTACCAACCTTTGAAGAATGCTGGGACGTGTTCTTGCATCATGGCGTTCGGCGAGCTCATGCAGATTTGCGAGCAGGCAAAGATGTTGACGGGGCCGGTCGCGTCGTGAGGTGCGAATGGGACTTGGTGTGCGGATGCGAGAATGGCGACTTTGTGTGTCTCGGACACGCCGCCGGTCCATATCAGATCTGGCATGACGATGCGGGCGGATCCGTTCTCGATGAATTGCCGCAATTGCCATCTAGATAGGAGGCGTTCGGAGATGCATACCGGAGTTTTGGTTGCCGCTTGCAGACGGGCAAGAGCGTCCGGGTTTAGCAGCGGCATCAGGTCTTCCTGCCACATCATTTCGTATGGTTCCATGGCTTGGGCGATGCGGATGGCGACGGGGAGCGTCCATTTGCCGTGCCCGTCGTTCGCAATCTGCATATCCATGCCGACGGCGTCACGAATGTCACGGATGGGTTTGAGCGCCATGTCGAGTTCATTGGGCGATAGAAACTGTCCGTCCGACGCTTGAGCGAGGCCGATGGTCGGGCCGCCTTTCAACGCGGTGATGCCTTCGTCAAGGAGGCCTTTCGCTTGTTGTCCGGCGCCGTGGAATTGCAGGGATGTGGCGTAGACGCGGATTTTGGATCGGACAGCGCCTCCGAGGAGTTCGTAAACGGGGACGCCAAGTGCTTGGCCTTTGATGTCCCATAGGGCGATGTCGAGTGCGGAGATTGCGCGCATCTCGGCGCCGCCGTATCCGGCGTGGTCTGAGAGTCGGAACATGGCTTCCCAATGGCGTTCGATCGGGAAGGGATCGCGGCCGATGAGAAGCGGGCCGAAGTGGTCGTGCACCGCGGCTTCGACAACGGATGCGGCGTAAAACGTCTCCCCTAGACCGACGATTCCTTCATCGGTGTAAATTTGGACCCAGAGGTTGTGGGGTTGTTCGGCGATGCGGATCGTTTCGATTTGGGTGATTATCATCGGGTGGCCTCTGTGTGGGTAGACTTCTTCACGGAACGCAGTCCGAATTCAGGTGTGACGTTGTGGTGTGTTTGATTAGGTTAATCGGACTGAACATTGTAGTCCTGTGAATCTGACGATAATCATCCCTGCGTATAACGAGGAGGCGTATCTTCCGACGACGTTAGACGCGATCCATGCATCTGTAGCCATCTCCAGACAGACACAGACGTCGATGTCGAAATAGTCGTTGTGGACAATAACAGCGTGGATGGACCGCGGAGGTGGCTCGTCGCTGTGGTGCGACGGTGATCAAGGAGTGCGTTGAAGGCATCTCGCGCGCCAGAAACGCTGGTGCGCGAAGCCCGCACGGCGATGTTCTGGTGTTCGTGGACGAGGACGTGATCGTGCCGCGGAGAACGCTTTTTGAGATTTACTCGGTGATGAGTGATCGGGTTTGTGTAGGCGGTGGAGTCGATGTCGATTACAGGCCCAAGCGGCGAGCGATGCGCTTGTATCTTGGCAATTGGCGAGCATTGGGTCGCCTAACGGACATGGTTCAGGGTGCGACGCAGTTCTGCCGAAAAAGTGTCTTTGAGGAGATCGGTGGATATGATGAATGGGCTTGGATCGGCGAGGATGTTGATTTCTATTGGGCGCTCAAGCGATACGCGAAGAAGAATGATCTCGAAGTCCGAGTCGTTCGGAACCTGCGGGTTCGGCCATCAAGTCGTCGATTCGACAAATGGCCGTTGTGGAGGACCTTGGTTTGGACCAATCCCCTTTTCATCGTAGCGTTCCGGCGGTGGAAGCGGTTTTGGGGAGATTGGTACGCCGACGCCGTGCGTTAGCGACTCTGTTCCAGTAATGTGGGATGCGCGCCGGATATGTTTGATCTTTGGTCGGCGACGCGTAAGGAAGAGCGTCGTTGAAACGGAAGTGCCGATGGATTTGGTGTATTGTTGAGGAAACCCTCGAAAACGTTGGCGGTGGATCGCGAAAATGTTGTCAACAGAGAAAACCTTCTTGTTACTGTCGATCATTGTTCTGACGCTTTCGGTGTTGGCTTGCGGAGGAGGCAGCGAGCCTGATACGCCTCCGCCTTCACCGCCTACTGTGCCGCCCGAGTCGGACGCGCCGTCCGCACCTGCGGCGGCTTTGGAGGGAGAGCCGACGGTGTTGGGTGAATGCGAAGATGGGATGACGTTGCATTCCGGCGAGGGATGTCATTACTCTGGCGAAGAGGGCCGCCCCGCGGACCTAGTGATTTATGCGGGTACGGACGGGTCAATCTGTCGCGACAAAGGTTCCGTGATGATGTCAGGGTTAATGCTCCCGATGGTTCGTGCTTGCGGAGACGAGTACGAGGTGATAGACGTTTTGGAGGCGGCGATTTACTTCCGGCCCAATGGCGACGGGAGTTGGTCGGTGACGGTCAGTCAGTGAGAGTCGGCCTTTTCGCCTTCGTAACCCTCGGTTCGCATTATCTCTGCGGCTCGGTCGTGTTGGTCGATTTTGCTGAGAACGGCGTCTTGGGCCCGCGTCCAAACCCCGCGGCTCTCGTTAACCCAACGATATGAATCGCGGTAATCATCAAGCAGCCCGTTAACCTCGGGGACTACGTACCTTGCGACCAAGTCCCAACTTCGACGGGTGTTCTCGCGGTTCGCCCAGTCGTGCACGAAGCCGATCACGCATCCGAAGCCGCCGGTCAGTTCGTGCATCTCGCGGATTTTTGCGACCAGGTCGTCGGGAGTTCCAATGACGGCAGTTCCGGTAGCTGAGTCAGCGACATCCTCGACCGCGTCCTCAGGAGTTTCGTAGATCGTCCCTTCGCCTCCTGCGAGCGTTCCTACCGTGTACAGGTTGTTGTGATTGAAAAGTCCGAGTTTGGCCTGTTCCTTGGCTTCCTGCCTGGTCTCGGCGATGTGCCAACTCATCACGATCCGCCAGTTTTTACGGTCGACGATGTTACCGTGTTCCTTTGCGGATTCCTCGGCGAAGGACCATTGCGTCGGCAGCGATCGCATTCCGGCTTTAGTCGTCGATCCGATCGAGAGGACGCCGGCACGGTGCTTGCCAGCGAGTGTCATACCGGACGGACTGACCATGGAAGCGACGGCAAATTCCATGTCTTCTTGCAACGGCCTGAGTTGCAGTTTCGCGTCGCGCAGTTTGAACCATTCGCACTCGTACGTGATGCGTTCTTTGCCTTCGAAGAGTTGCCGGATGACAGTCATCGCCTCGTCTTGACGGTCCCGCAACATCATAGGGTCGAAACCGAGCACGTGAGCGTCTGATGGCAGCGCACCCGGCCCAGAGCCGAAAATCACTCGTCCTCGGGACTGATAATCGAGCTGCACGATGCGTTGCGCCACCATGAACGGATGGTGATAGGGGAGCGATACGACACCGGTACCGAGCATGATTCTGTGCGTGCGCTCGGCGACGGCGGCTAGGAACAGTTCTGGCGACGCGATCATCTCCCAACCTGTTGAGTGATGCTCTCCACACCAGAACTCGTCGTATCCAAGCTGGTCTAGGAGTTGGACAAACTCGAGATTGCTTTGGAACTGCAGGAATGGGTTTTCGCCGATGGGGTGGTGTGGCGCGAGGAAGGCGCCGAAGCGCGTTTTGGGCATGGTGTTTCTCTGGGGTCGGTCGATTGCTCAATACGAGGGTAATGCTAACTGTTTGACGCCGCATGACGGCATAAGTTGCTGGCGGTAGACATCGTTTTTGACAATTGACGCGTTATCAGTGCGATTGAGCTAAATGCTGTATCAATTGTGCTTCGACTTAGGTTTCCAGATTTTTCACGAATCGCGTAACTACGGCGCGCAGGCCTGCGGATTCGTTATATGCTACTTGCACGCCCTGTAGCCGGGAGGTAAGACTTTTGGCGAACGGCTCGCGTCTGCCGAACGATGGAGGTTCGGCAGAGACAAGGAAATGAAGCACACGGGAGTGTAGCTTATGAACATACTGACTGAAAAATCCAAGCATCGGACGGTAACGACCGTTTTGCTTGCGATCGTCGCAGCAGTTGCGGTCTTCGCGACTGCGTGTGGCGATGCAGAGCCTGAAGTCGTGACCGTCGTCGTCGAGAAGTCGGTGCCGGGCGAAACTATCATCCAGACTGTCGTCGTCGAGAAAGAGGTCCAGGTCGCAGGTGAAACTGTGGTCCAGACCGTCGTCGTCGAGAAAGAGGTCCAGGTCGCAGGCGAAACTGTGGTCCAGACCGTCGTCGTCGAGAAAGAGGTCCAGGTCGCAGGCGAAACTGTGGTCCAGACCGTCGTCGTCGAGAAGGAATTGGTGGTTGAGGTCGTTAAGGAAGTAGCCAAGGAAGTCGAGAAAGAAGTCCAAGTTGTCGTAACAGCAACTCCGGACGCCTCGATGATGATGATGCCGAAGGAGCAATCCGGCACTCTCGTCGCCGCGTTGTCGACCGTTGGCCTGCCTGTCGGTACGCCAGAACTGTGCCTGCCTACCTGCTCAAACGAACAGTACTACTACAGCGTCTGGGACACGCTTGTCCAATTTGCGTCCGATGGGAGGACTATTCCGGCCGTCGCTGCATCTTGGGAGCTCGCTCCTGACAAATCAAAGTTCACTTGGCACATCCAACCGGGAATCCAGTTCCACAAGAACTGGGGCGAGGTCACAGGCGAAGACGTGGCATGGAGCACCAACACTGTAAACGGGAACGTTAACAAAGAAACGTTGCACGACGTTTCGGGTGACTTGGTCTGCTGCTACGGTGAATCGCGCGCGGTTGACCGGTATACCGCCGAGACGGATGTCATTGCGTGGGACAGCCGGGCTCCAGCTTGGCTGTTTTCGAACCTCAGGGACGCTTACGGCATCAGCAGCAAGACGATCTACGACGAGTTCGGCAAGGAAGGGATGCGTGACATCTTTGTCGGCACCGGCCCGTTCGAGGTCCGAGAGTGGCGCGACAACGACAAAATCCTCCTTGACGCCCTACCCGAGCACTACAACCAGGCCGCACACATTGAATCGGCACGGATAATCGAGGTTCCGGAAGAGGCTTCCAGGATCGCGATGTTCGAGAGCGGCGAAGCGATGATCACCCACGTAGCGCTCCCGAATACCGCAAGGCTTGAAGCGGCCGGCGGCGTAAGGCGTTTGCTCCAGACGGTGATCCTCCACATCGGAATGAACCCGAACTTCTTGGAGCTGACGAACCCGAAGACTGGTGATCCGCTCGATAATCCGGGCTACGACGAAGCGAAGAAGACTCCTGAGGCATACCCGTGGGTCAGCTTCTACGACCTTCCTGGTTCAGATTGTGACTGGAACGTCCTCCTAGAGGAGGTTCCATCGGATCCAGCTGGGATCTGTCCTGAGATGGAGAACGCGCGCAAAGTCCGTTTGGCGATGGCTATGGCGATTGACAAGCAGGGCTTGGTGGATGGCCTCTTCGAGGGTCTCGGTTCACCAGCGTGTAACTGGGCGATCTCGACCAACGATCCGACTCACGACGATTCGTGGTGTGTGCCGTACGATCCGGCAGGTGCGCAGGCGCTCCTGAGTGAGGCTGGCGTCGATGGCTTTGAGATCGGATGGTGGGCCGGCAACGAGCCAACCGAGGAACATCAGGCGATCGCTTCAATGTGGAAGGACACGTTGAACATCGATGTCAAGTTTGAACTCGGTCCGTTCACTGTTTGGCACCCGACATTCGTCGACCGATCATTCCTGCATCTGGTCCACGACGGTGAACAAGGCGGAACGCCGGTGGACTTCGCCAAAGGTCGCGAAGCACAAGCGTGGTTCGCCGGTGGCATCATGTGGAGCGGCGGAATCCCCTTCTACCAGCGGATCTACGGCGCTCAGTTGGGTGAAGAGGATCTACAGAAGCGCATCGACATGTCGATCCAATTCGCAAACCACGAGGCTTTCTGGCACTGGGACCCAGCAACTTATGAGATCCCCGTGTTTACGGTCTACAACGGTAGTGCTATCGAATGGAACCCCCTGAAATCCGCGATGCACACTGCACCGGTCAACATGATCTACCCACTTGAGGACATCATCATCAAGTAGGGGTAGAAAGCTCCAATTGAGCGAACGAGCCTAGCTTGCGAAAACGTGGCAGGTTAGGCTCGTTCGTGATGAACGTCGACTTAGCAGACGACGGACAGCTAACCAAAATATGGGACAATTTGTCGCCAGACGGGTGATCCTCGGGATCATCGCTCTTTTGCTCGCGATGTTGATCGTGTTTTCGCTGTCGCGGGCCAAAGGTGACCCTAGATATTTCTTCATCGGTGAAGATTCGGTGGGGTTAGATCCCGCGGTTTGGGAAGAGTGGGGTAAGAAGTTAAATCTCGACAAGCCAGTGCCGATACAGTTCGCGCTCTGGATGGGCGACATTCTAACGGGCGATTTTGGCGACAGCGTAACGTTGCAACGCCCGGTTTTGACTGCCATCAGAGAATACGCGCCGAGCACCATTCAACTTGGGATCGTGGCGTGGTTGATGGGAACGGTGGTCGGTGTGCCGCTAGGAGTGTTCTCCGCGACTAATCGCGGAAAGGTTCTCGACTACCTTTTTCGCGGTTTCGCCCTCTTTGGTCAGTCGGTTCCGATTTTCTGGTTGGGTCTCGTGTTGATATTCGTATTCGCGGTGAACCTCGGATGGTTGCCAAGCGGAACCAAAGGAGAAGGGATCGCGATCAAGCATTTCATCTTGCCTGCGGTGGCGCTCGCCTGGTTCCCGGCGGCTTCGTATCTCCGGATCACTCGCACTGCGATGTTGGAGATTCTGGATTCCGAGTTCATCAAGTTTGCGCGCGCCAAAGGCGTCACGCAAGCACCGGTTCGATGGAAGCATGCGTTCCGTAACGCGATCATCCCGCCGTTGACTCTGTCGGTCTTCGTTTTGTTCGGCCTGATGACCGGCACGATCATCATAGAGACCGTTTTTGCTTGGCCAGGGCTCGGCAGGCTTGCTATCGAAGCGCTGTGGGCGACGGATTACCCGTTGCTGGCCGGTCTGACGATCATTTACGGAGCAGCGTTCGTGGTGATGATCATATTACTGGACATTGTCTACGCTCTGTTGGACCCGCGGATCAAGTACACCTAGGAGGGTTGTTATCGCTACGGCAGTAACAGATAGCGGGGCCGACGGCCGAGCTTCCAACTTACCGAACGTCGAGAGGCGACGGATGTCGCCGTTTGATATTGTGCGTCGATATCCGGTCATACCGGCGATAATCATCGCGGCTCTCCTCATCACGGCTGTGATTGCCCCGTGGATTTTGCCGCACAACCCCAAACGAGCGGATCTCAAAGTTCGCCACACACCTCCGTTTTGGATGGAGGAAGGTTCGGTATCTTACTTTTTGGGCACCGATGCGTTAGGTAGGGATGTCCTCAGCAAGATAATTTTGGGTGCCCGCGTCACCGTTCTCGTCGTTGTTGCCGCAGTTTCAACGGGTGTTATTGTCGGTACTACGATCGGCCTCGTGGCGGGTTATTTCGGCGGCTTAATAGACGACATCGTGATGCGGGTCGTGGATGCGTGGAACATACTCCCGGGGTTACTCATCATCCTTGTAATTGTTTTGGCATTCGGGCAGGGTTTATGGATTCTGATCGGAGTCTTATCCATGCTCTCCTGGCCGGGTGCTGTCCGGCTGGTGAGGGCCGAAACGCTGTCGTTGAAAAACCGAGAATACGTCTCGCTCGCTAGAGTTGCGGGCGCTTCGAATCCCAGGATCATGATCCGGCACGTCCTTCCGGGTGTCATCAATATCGTGATTGTGACCGCTACGCTGGGAACCGGGAACATCATCCTCACGGAGGCGGCGCTTAGTTATCTTGGAGCGGGCATCCCGCCGCCCGAACCATCTTGGGGTCGAATGATCAGCGAGGAGCGGCAGTACATTGACGCCGCGTGGTGGACTTCGTTCTTCCCGGGTTTGGTCATCGCGATGGTCGTGATGTCCGGCAACTTCTTGGGCGACTGGTTCCGCGACCGGGTCGATCCGACTCTGCGCCAGCTTTAACCCCTAGCCAAGGGGCTGCCCTCGTCGTGGTGGCAGATTTGGCGATCCATCGAAGGCCCCAATCGGGTTCATTCGTGGTGGATGTTGGGGGACGATTCGGGGTTGCCAAGGGGTTATTTTTTCGCCGAAATGCGTTGTTGACGCTTGGCATTTCACAATTTTCAAGCGGCTGGATTTCGCAACGCGCAAACTCGTGGTTGGGTGTAATCTACTTTTATGCCTTTCCCGCGAGGTGGTTCGCGCTTCAGGAACGCGCACAATACGCGAGTTGGCATCAACGTATGGCAAACAAAAAGAACTTCAGCATACGGGAGTGTACCCAATGAAGATTCCGACTTTAATAATCAAACGAGAGGCTTTGGCGGCATCTTTGCTTTCCATCATGGCCGTCGTTGCAGTGCTCGCGATCGCGTGCGGAGGGACCGAAACGGTAGTCCAGACCGTTGTCGTTGAGAAGGAGGTTGAGAAGATTGTCGAGGTGGAGAAGGAAGTCCAGGTCGTTGTAACGGCCACCACCGAGGCGATGGAAGACGAGGCCATGGTGCTGGTGGATCTGCCGGATTCCAAGAGCCAACCTGGTCATGTGATCATGGCCGACGTAGGTTCGGCCCTCGGTAGCATCAGCGGAAACGGCGGCAGTTTGCCGGACGCGCCTTTAGGCGGAGCGCGAAATTGGGGTGCGGGCGAGAGCCTCTTCACTCCGGGCGAATCTGAATGGGACATCCCGATGTTGGCAGAAACTTGGGATTTGGCGGACGACCTTAGTTCCGTCACCATCACGATTCGTCAAGGCGTTCAACTTCACGACGATTGGGGCGAGTTGAAGGCTGAGGATGTGGCGTGGGTCATCAACCGGACGAACCCGTCGATCAACGCTGAATCAATCGCGGCGAGTGCGGCGAACTTTTCGGCACTGTTCGGAGATGTTCCGGTCGAGGCCGTCGACGACTACACGATCAGCGCGCAGTTCAACAACTTCGATGTGCGCTGGGCCAGCAACTTCTTGAACCAAGAAGCATCGGGCGGACTGACGAGCATCGCTACATCCAAGCAAGCGTTTGAAGAGAACGGTCGCGATTGGCTCAAAGACAACTTCATCGGTACCGGTCCGTTCCGCGTAGCCGACTTTAAGTCCGGGACTAGCGTCACACTTGAGAAAGTGGGCACCGCCCACTGGCGGAAGGATGCGGCGGTCGACTCCTTCAAGGTATTGGCGGTTCCAGAAGAGTTCACTCGTGTTGCGCTCCTGCAGAACGGTGAAGCAGACATAGCGTTTATCGACCCGAAGGACTTGGCTCGCATGAAGGCATCTGGCTTCACACAGGTCGGCGCGGGTCAGGGAATCCAAGAAGGCGTGATGTTCCCGGGCAACCTCTGGGAGACCACGAACGCGTTAACAGGTGAGGCGATCGATTTCCCATCGCACGGCGTTTTCGTACGGCCGATCGAATGGATCGGTAACCCTCACCAACCTGATGATGGCGACAACCCAGCCGGTATCGACGACATGGAGCAAGCTCGCTTGGTCCGACAGGCTCTAGCTAGGTCGGTCGACCGTGACGCTATCGTCGAGCACGTTCTCGGCGGTGTTGGTCAAGCGGTTCACGTAACCTACTTCAGCACCAACAACCCGAACTGGGAATCCAAGTATGAGTTCCCGTACGACGTAGGTGCGGCTAACAAAATGCTCGACGACGCGGGCTATCCGGCGAACGACGACGGTGTCCGGTTCGAGATGCCGCTATTCGTGGGTCCGGAACTCGGCGGCGGCGAAGGTCCCGCGGGCGAGATTGGCGATGCCATCGCCGGTTTCTGGGAAGACGTCGGCATTAGAGTCAAAGTGCTCAAGTACGCATATGGCGTGTTCCGCCCCGGATTGGTCAGCCGCTCAACGGTGGTTCCGATGCTGACGTCTTGCGACGACGGCAAAGAGTCGTATCCGTTCGACTGGCCTAAGGGTCTGGTGCAGACGACGTTGACACGCGGCGGATTCAGTTGCGGTTTCGAGTCTCCAGAGATCCTCGAGTGGTACGAAGCGGCAGCATCGGAACCAGACCGTGAGGAACGTGTGCGCATCAACAAGGAGTATCTTGCGTACATGCACAATTGGGCGCTGTTCCCTGGTTACGTAACGGTTCCGCAGGCGTACTTCTTGAACCCGAATTACATCGCTTCTTGGCCACAGCATCTCGGCAACAGCTACAACTCGCCCGAGAACCTCGTCTTGAAGTAGATGCTCTTTTCTCCTGCGGGCCGACCTGCTCGGCCCGCAGGAACAGACTAAGCGCTACCCCGTTACTGTCTTGAACAGATAATGGTCTGACAATGCGTCGCTACCTCATCAGGAAGCTAATCTTCGCGATCGTCACGTTACTTGTGGCTACGATTTTTGTTTTCGGGCTGTCAAGGTTGGCTGGCGATCCTTTGCTGCTGTTCGCCAAACCAGGTGGCTACGGGATGAGTGAGCAGCGCGTCGAAGACCTAAGTAGGAAACTCGGTCTGGACAAGCCGCTGGTAGTGCAGTACCTCGTTTGGTTGGGACGCGTGCTGACTGGCGATTTGGGCGAAACGATAGTCTCCGAAACCTCGATCAGTAAGTTGATCAAGGAGCGGGTGGCACCGACTATGCAGTTAGCGGTCGCTTCCTTCATTCTCGCAATATTGATGGGTGTCCCCTTAGGTGTGGTTTCCGCGGTCAAACGGGGAACTGTATCCGATTATGTGAGCCGTACGATCGCGCTTGTCGGCCAAGCGGCACCGATCTTTTGGGTCTGTATCATGGCGATTCTGTTTTTCGCCGTAACGCTGGATTGGTTGCCTGTGGGGACGGCTGGTCCAGACGGCGTATCGTTCTGGACTTGGACGAAATTCAAGTATTTGATAATGCCGGCTTTTGCGTTGGGATGGGGTCCCGCCGCGGCGTTGTTGCGATTGACGCGCTCGGCGATGCTCGAGGTGTTGGATTCCGAATACGTGACGTTGTCTCGCGCCAAGGGCGCCGCGAACATGGTAGTGATCTGGAAACATGCGTTCCGCAACGCGATCCTGCAACCATTGACTACATCTGCAATCACGTTGGCGGGGTTCATCACCGGTGCCGTGGTCGTAGAACGTATTTTCGCGTGGCCCGGAGTTGGTCAACTGATGATCGATGCGGTCTGGAACAACGACTTCCCGACGTTGACGAGCACGGTTTTGGTGTTCACAGCCATTTTCGTTGCCACGAACTTTTTGGCCGATATGCTGTATGGGGTTTTGAACCCCGTGATCAGGTACGACTAGATGAACGTCGAGCAAACGGTTGGCGTTGCCGGAGGGTCTGCGCCGACGCAACAACGACGGTTGACGTTCTGGTACATCGTGCGTCGGTGGCCGATCCTGCCCGTGGTCCTGCTCGCACTGTTGGTGATATTGGGTCTAGGTGCGGACTTGATCGCGCCGAACGATCCGATCGACCAGACGCTATCGGATCGCAACGCCCGACCGTTGTTCCAAGACGGTAGTCCCTACTTTTTCGGCGGCGACCACGTTGGCCGAGACGTGTTGAGTCGAGTGATACACGGTGCGAGGGTTTCACTTTCTGTGATGGCTGTCGCGCTCACCGCGGGAATGTTGATCGGCACAAGTCTGGGTCTGCTCGCCGGTTACGCGGGCGGCATTGTGGACGAAGTTATCACGCGGATCGTGGACATATGGATGGGGTTCCCCTTCTTGTTACTTGCGCTGGTCGCCGCGATCGTTTTCGGGGCGAGTTTCCAGACCATCATGGTATTGATGATCTTGGTCGCTTGGGTCTCGTTTGTCCGCAACGTTAGAGCCGACGTATTGGTGCTCAAAGAGAGTAATTTTGTGGCATTTGCTAGGATTTCAGGGGCGTCAACAACTCGGATCTTGGTGCGACACATCTTGCCGGGCACTATCGGCACGATCACGGTGATTGCGTCGTTAAGCGTTGGAAATCTTATTTTGTACGAGGCAACGCTGAGTTTCTTGGGTGCGGGCATCCCAGCGCCGACGCCCTCCTGGGGGAACATGGTGGCTGAAGGTAGGGACTACCTCCAGACGGCGTGGTGGACCTCCGTTATCCCGGGCACTGCCCTGTTCTTGACGGTGATGTCGCTTAATTTCTTCGGAGATTGGTTGCGCGACCGGCTCGATCCGAGGTTGCGGCAGTTGGGGTAGATTACCGATACGAAATTCCATGCTATCGATGTCCAGGGGATTGAAGCGGGTTTGGATTGCTGAGATGGCGGCGTTCGGCAGAATCGAGTGGTCTCACGATGGTCTCACGATGGTCTCACGTGACTTGTGCGCGGCGATGCACCTTCACTATCTTCGAATGCGCTTCGGTGTTCAACCACGGCAAACAAAAAGACATTCTGGTGAGACCAACTGCCCGCGATGCGACGTGAATCTTTCTCGTTGAATCCTTACGAGGTGTTGGGTGTTTCGCCTAACGCCTCGAATAAGGAGATACAGGCAGCATATCGCCAACATGCGTTGCGTTGGCATCCCGATCGCAATCCCAACGACGAGTACGCGATGCGCATGATGCAACGTGTCAATGCGGCATGGGCTGTCTTGAAGGACGAATACAGCCGCTCGGCGTACGACAGATATCAACGAGGAGGAGCAAATACTGCTGGCGGCCCTGAGGCTTGGGTACAACCGCCACCTGGACCGCCTCCCGGCAGAGAGTGGTACAACCCGCCACCGCCTCCACCATCATCGACGGCGTGCCCTCGTTGCCAGAGCGTGAACGAACGAGGTTCGATCTACTGCTACTCGTGCGGACTTCCACTTGATGAAACACAACCTGAGCAAGGTTCGTCGGCGTGGAATTATGCACCTCAGCACGACGCAGACACCAATTCGCGAGCTGGCCTACCTGCCGATTTCTTTCAAAGGCTCGTCGCATATTTGATCGATTCCATCATCGTATTCGCGTTGGCGATGGTGCTGACAATCGCGTTATTGAATTGGTTTGAGAAATCAGACGAGCCAGTGATAGCAGGAACGTTTGGCTGGATTTTCTTGGCAATGCCCGTGTTGTATTTCACCGTCTTGGTAGCGGCTTGGTCAACCACGCTCGGCAAGATCATTTTTGGACTGCGAGTGGTTCGGAATGATGGGTCAAAGATCGGCGTCGGTAGAGCCTTCTTGCGGTGTCTGTGCTACTTAATTTCACTCTCGATCATCGGCTTCTTGATAATCGCCTTTAGGCGCGACAAGCGTGGCTTGCACGACTTGATTTGTGACACTAAGGTCGTTTATCGATAGTTCAGGTTCGCATGGATTGGCTGATTTTTCTTTTGCTGGCGTTTGCGCCACGAGCGTTTTGGTTGTGGTTCTTCGCGCGCTGGGAACGATATAGGTCAGAGCCTAAGAAACTGATCGCTCTTACTTCCACGCTCGGATTGGCGTCGACGATCCCGGTGTTTTTTGAAAAGCCCAATTCGGAGGTTCGATTTTCGCTCCGAAACGCTGAAGCAACCCCAGTTTTGTTTCGGAACCCTGCGGCCTGTGCCCGGTAACCCGGTTGCAGCGTTAGGCAAGCAAATCCCGAAAATTAACGCCGAGCATCGTAATACAATTTCAACGTCTCGGCCGATGCTGGCACAGACTTCAGCAGACCTTAAAGTTTGGGCGCAAGGGATATCATGCAGTGTTTCAGATGCCGGTTCGAAGTTGCTGACTTCGCTGTCTACTGCAATCGTTGTGGCGCGCAGTTGCGCACACGTTGCACCGATTGTGGACGCATGAATCCCGGTGACAGTCATTTCTGCGATGCGTGCGGAAAGCAATTGCGGCCGTCTGCACAGCCAACTCTACCGCAATCTCCAGTTGGTATGCCCCCGCCGCCACAAAGTCGTATTAATTGCCCGCGTTGCTCAACCGTCAACGAACCTGGCTCCGTTTACTGCTATTCTTGCGGACTTCCGCTTGATGAAGCGAAACCTAAGCAAAACTCACCGATCGACGATTACGATCAACGGTACGATGGAAGCTCCAATTTATCTGTCGACCGACCCGGTGGATTCTGGATTCGTCTCGTTGCAATTGTTGTTGATTTCATCATCGTATCCGTGTTGAGCATAGCGGTTGCGTCGGCTTTGGGAGTGTCGGTTACCGACTGGTGGTCGGAAAACTGGATGGCAGACGAATGGGGATTTGGAGCATTCGATGGGATATCGTTGGCGATCGAAATTGTGTATTTCACTGGGTTGGTCTCGGCTTTGTCAGCCACGATAGGAAAAGTGATGTTCGGACTAGTGGTTGTCCGGAATGATGGCTCAAAGATTGGGATTGGAAGAGCTTTTTTCCGAATGTTGTGCTACAACATATCGCTCTTGATCCTCGGCATTGGTTTTTTGATGATCGCGTTTAGGCGCGACAAACGCGGCTTGCATGACTTGATTTGCGACACCAAAGTCGTGTATCGATAGGCAAGTATCGACGTGGAATGGTTGATCTTCCCTTCGCTGGCGTTTGCGCCGGGCGTGTTTTGGCTTTGGTTCTTCGCGCGCAAGGATCGCTATCGTCCAGAGCCGAAGAAACTGATCGCGCTGACTTTCGTCCTCGGTATGGTTTCCACCGTGCCTGTAAGCATACTCTCATTTGCGTATAACGCTGGTTCGATATTCGATCCAAACACGCAGCTCTCTGCGATGTTGCTGCGGACAATCGTCATCGCCGCCACGGTGGAAGAGTTGGCGAAGTTTCTCGTCGTGCGTTTAGGTGCGTATAGGACGTTGCACTTCGACGAACCGAGCGACGGATTGGTCTACGCCGCGTCGGCGAGTCTGGGCTTTGCATCGCTTGAGAATCTGTTGTACGTCTGGCAATTCGGACCAGAGGTGATGATCTTCAGAGCACCGTTGTCTACCGTCGGACACGTCTTGTGGAGCAGTTTATGGGGCTACGCGTTAGGAAGATCGAAGTTTATGGGGTATTCTGGGTTCTTCCTTGTGATCGCCGGAATAATCGCCGCATCCTTGGCGCATGCGTTTTTCAACTTATCTTTGGTGGCGTCGCAAGTTGCTCCCATCGCGGTAGTTGTCGCACTGGGAAGCGTCCCGCTCGGAATCTGGTGGATACTTCGAAGATTCGATTGGGCGAATTCGGTATCTCCGTTTCGATTCCGACGCAACTACCCCAGAATCCGTTGTTCCGCTTGCGGCAACTCAATAAGTGTGATCAGTCATTACTGCCGATTCTGCGGACAGGGTGTTGCAGATGTAGAGTACGGATTGATTTGCAGTCAATGCCGATCGGTCAATCGGCATGATGCGGACTATTGCACGACCTGCGGCGATAAGTTCGTCTTCGGCGATGCCTAGGATAGGTCTCACACGCCTTCGAGCGCCAGTTCTTCAGCACGATGGCAGCTGACGAGGCGCGAGGAGTCGATTTCGCGGAGTTGGGGTTTTTCGATGGCGCACTGTTCGGTCGCGAAGGGGCATCTCGGATGGAAATGGCATCCGCTTGGGGGATCGGCTGGGTTGGCGACCTCACCACCTAGAACGACGCGCTCACGCTGTGCTTCGATGCGGGGATCGGGGATCGGTATTCCGGAAATGAGCGCATAGGTGTATGGGTGCAGTGGTTTGCGGTAGAGATCGGCGCTAGACGCGACCTCTACGATGCGCCCGAGATACATTACGGCGACGCGGTCACTGATGTGTCGTACCACCGAAAGGTCGTGGGCGACGAACAGGTAAGTCAGTCCCAATTCGGACTGCAGATTGGTTAGCAGGGTGAGAATTTGCGCTTGAATTGAAACGTCGAGAGCCGAAACCGGTTCGTCGCAGACGATGAAGTCGGGTTCAACTGCAAGGGCTCGGGCGATGCCAATGCGCTGTCGCTGGCCTCCGCTGAACTCGTGCGGATAGCGCCTCGCCATCTCCGGGTTTAAGCCGACCATTTCAAGCAACTCAGCCACGCGGCGGTTGTAGTGGGCCCGGTTCGAAGCCAGATTGTGGATCGAGATTCCCTCACCGATAATCGCACCGGCCGACATCCGTGGGTCGAGCGAACTGTATGGATCTTGAAAGATTATCTGCATCCGACGGCGTAGCGTTCGCAAGTCCCGACCCCTCATCTCATCCATAGGTTCACCGTCGTATAGCACCCGACCACTGGTCGATTGCTGAAGCTGAAGGATCGCTCTTCCGAAAGTGGTTTTACCACTCCCGCTCTCCCCTACCAACCCCAGACATTCGCCTTGGTAAATGCTCAGCGAAACGTCGTCGACCGCGCGGAGCACCGCGCGGTTGCGTGAAAAAAACGTGCCGGAGCCAACACTGAATTGGACGCTCAGATCTTGGACTTCAACCAGAACGGAACTGTCGCCGTTACCTGCGATCGCTTCGGAAGATTCTTGTGAAGTTGCGTCTAACATCGGACTTCTAGGCGGCGTATTGGCTGAAAAGTTGTTCTGCCACCCAACATGCAGATCGATGACCGGGCTCTATCTCAACGGTTCGTGGAAACTCGCGTTCGCATCGATCGAAGGCGTGCCGGCAACGCTCGGCGAAGTGGCAGCCGACCGGAAGGCGGGAAAGGTCGGGCGGTTGACCGGGTATGGGGTCGAGGCTTGAGCGTGTGTCACGATCGATGCGCGGGATGGAGTTGAGCAGACCGATTGTGTAGGGATGGGACGGTTTCTCGAATATCTCAGTCGAAGAGCCGTGTTCGATGATGCGGCCTGCGTACATGATGTTGATGCGCTCGACGTAACGAGCGACGACGCCGAGGTTGTGGGTGATGAGGAGCAGCGCCATGCCGCGTTCCCGCGTGAGCGTCTGCATCAGGTCGAGTATCTGCGCTTGGATGGTGACGTCGAGGGAGGTTGTTGGTTCGTCTGCAATGATGAGGTCCGGTTCGCAACTGAGAGCGATGGCTATCATGACGCGTTGGCGCATGCCGCCGCTGAATTCGTGGGGGAATTGGGTCATACGACGTTCGGGGTCGGATATGCCAACCGTATCCAACAATTCGAGCGCCCGATCCCGCGCTTGCCGTTTGGTCAGGGAAAGCTGTGTGATCATACCTTCAATGAGCTGGGTCTCGATGTTGATGACGGGGTTGAGCGATGACATGGGTTCTTGGAAGACCATGGCGATGCGGCGACTCCTGAAGCGTCGCATCTCTGATGGCGATAGTTGGATCAGATCGGTGCCTCTGAACCTGACTTCGCCGTCGACGATTCGACCAGGAGGTGCAGGGATCAATCCCAGAATGCTCAACGAACTAACTGATTTTCCACATCCGCTCTCCCCTACGAGCGCGACGGTTTCGCCTTCTTCGATGTCGTACGTGATGCCATCGACGGCCTTCACTACGGCATCGTCGCCGTAGAAGTAGGTCTTGAGGTTTTCGACTTCGAGGAGCGGCATTGTGTGTTACCCGCGGTTCGTTCCCCATCTGCCTTCCGATGCGATGTACTCGAGTCGGCCGAGGGTCGTCGGCAGAGGCACGGGGTCGTAGTCCTCGGTGTCGGTGGACCATTTGAGAAGCAGTGCCCGCATCTTGGAAATGACCGGCATGTTGGCAGGGTCGGCGGCTACGTTCTGGAGCTCCCACGGGTCTGATACGAGGTTGTACAACTCGTCTGACCCGTTCGGACCCGAGCCGCGGTTGTCGTCGGGATCGGTAACGTATTTCCAATCGGGGGTACGAACCATTCGTCGCCTGCCTTCTGCTTCACGAATCCACAGGGTGTCCATGAGCAACCCACGACCGACTATTCCTTGATCCATGAGATTCTTTAGTGCGTCGTCGGTCAATGGGTCGCCGCCGGTACCGTATTCGCTGAATGCCGCGCTACGCGCCGGGGCATCGGTCGCTGACGGGAGTGGCCGCCCCTGAATTCGGCGTAGGGTCTCGGACGTTATCCACTCCGATCCGACATCGCGGTTCAGTTGCGGTCCTGGTCGCGCGATTTCGTCGCCGATTTCGCTGGGCGGATTCGAGTTGAAGTCCGCGATTCCTGACAACTGCAAGATAGTTGGCAGCAGATCGATGGTGTTGGCCATCGATTCATCTACGACGCCGCACGGAACGCCGCCAGCTGGCCAAGAAACTAGCATGGGTACGCGAACCAGTGAGTCGTAGAACACGCCGCCTTTACCTAACATGTCGTGTTCGCCGTTGAAATCGCCATGATCGGCGGTGAAGACAACGATTGTCTCGTCGCGAAGACCAGTCGCCTCCAAGGCGTCGAGTACACCGCCGATGCCATCGTCTAGGAAGCGCGTCATTGCCAGATATACGGACATCGCATTGCGCACATCGTCAGGATCGTCTTCGCTAATGCCGAGCATGTCATGCAACTGCCGATTCCGGACCGGAATCGTACCGTCGGTGTACTCGTCCGATCGCTCCGGAGGCATTACTACGCTCTCCGGCGGGACCATCTCGGCGTACTTGCGAGGAGCTTCCAGCGGGTGATGGGGATCGGGGAAGGACAAGAGTAGCGCGAATGGATTGCGGTCTGGATCACCTGCCGGTCTCCCAAATTTTTCGATGAAGGCTTGGGTTTGGGTCGAAAGCGCGGCGTTGGAATAGCCTTCGATCGGATGATCTGTCACCGCGTAGCCGAAACTGGGGCTCTGTTCGGGCATGTCACTGCGAGTCGAATGCGCCTCGTTGATGATGTCCTCGGACACGACCCATTCCATGCCTTTAATACCCGCAATTTCGCCTCGGTAATTGTTTCTCGACAACCCAGAGTGCGACATCTCGCATCGCACATCTAGCAGATCCAAGTCGTCTTGCTCAATGAAGCAGTGGTTCTTGCCGATTAATCCGGTGGTGTAACCGAGTTCCTTCCAGATCCGGAAGGCGTGTAGTTGGCCGGGTGGCATCAGCGTTTCGTTGCGGCGAGCACCGGTGGAGTGAGCGTAGCGGGAGGTCATCATCGATACGCGAGCTGGAACGCAGAGGGCATGCGGCGTGACGGCGTGGCGGTAGGTGACACCTTCACGCGCCATTCGTTCAAGGGAAGGCGTCTCGATGCCGATCTCTGAGTACATCCGCAAGGCCGTCGCTTTAAGCTGATCGGCGACGATGAAGATGACGTTGGGTAGGGGTGAGTTCTGAGATGTTGATTCAGGCATGTTAGATTTCGAGCTTTCCTTGTTTCATATCTTGTTATCCCCGGCCTCGCAAGTGTGGATCCAACAGGTCGCGCAGGGAATCGCCCACCAAATTCGAGGCGAAGACGACGATGGCGATGGTCAAACCTGGGATTACAGCGATGTGCGGGCCGAAGCGGAAATATTGCTGAGCGAATGTCAGCATGTTGCCCCAACTTGGCGTTGGTGGCTGGACACCGAGTCCGAGGAAGCTCAACCCTGCTTCCGCGGTGATGGCTGCGCCTACTCCGACGGTGAAGAGTACGAGCGATACGGCCATAGAGTTCGGCAACAGATGGCGGAATATGATGCGCAGGTCGGATGCTCCGAGTGCTCTGGCCGCTTGAACGTATTCGAGTTGAGATTGTGTAAGTGCGTGCGATCGTACGACTCTGGACGAACCGCCAACCACGTTCAATGAGAGCGCGATGATGACACCCCAAACGGAAAATCCGAGAGCCAGTGTGACAGCCATGGCGAGGACCAAACCTGGGAGCGAGATCAGAACGTCGACCACGCGTTGCACCAGCAGATCGACTACGCCTCCGCGATATGCACTGATGATTCCGATGATTGTGCCAAGGGTGACTCCCAACAACGGCGCGGCGAGACCAATTACGAACGAGGTCCGACCGGCGTGTTGCAGCCGCGTCAAGATATCGCGACCCAATTCGTCGCCGCCGAGGACTAACAGCTCATCCTCGAAACCGCGCGACATCATTGATGCCGCTTTGGTGCTGAGTGTTCGGTCGTATTTGTGCGGAGTTAGGATTCCTGCGCTCAGGATGAACAGGAGTAGGAGGATCAGAATCACTAGACCGATGACGCCTGTCGGGTGTTTTCTCACTGCGCGCCAAGAGGCGGTCGTGAATCGGTTTCGCGGTGTTGCCGTAATTGCCATCTCTCGATTCCGGAAATTCAATCCAGCTGGATACGCTTGTCGAGAGCGACGTAAACCAAGTCGATGAGCAACATCCACACCATCACGAAGGCTCCAAGGACTAGTACCAGTCCCTGTAGCAATTGGAAGTCACGTTCCGATGTGGCGGTCACGATCTCGACACCCATGCCGGGAAGCGCGAAGATGCGCTCTAGAACCACTGCCCCGTTCAATAAACCGGCGAACAGTAACGCGGAAAGCGTAATCACGGGTAGAACTGCGTTCGGCAATGCATGTCGGATTATCACTCGGTTTGGGAACAACCCTTTCGCGCGCGCGGTCCTGATGTAATCCTGATTGAGCACCTCCAACATCGTCGATCGCGTTAGCCTCGTGGCGACCGCGGCGAATGAAGCGCCGATCGCGATCGACGGCAATATCAGGCGCTGGAACTGCGCGACCGGCGCATCTAGGAACGTTTCTTGGAAGATCGGCGGGCTCCAACTGAACCACGTTACCAAAGCGAGCAACAGCAGTATCCCGACCCAGAAGTTTGGGAGAGCGAGGAACAGTGCTGAGACGGAACGTACGACCTGATCGGGCCATCTACCACGCATCATCGCGGACAAGATTCCGAACGGCAGCGCCATGGCCGCCCCGATGAAGACGGAGAGTATCGCCAACAGGAAAGTAACTTCCGCGGTTTCGGCAACGACTGTTGATACCGAGAGGTTGCTGACATCGGAGTGACCGAGGTCTCCGCGCAAAAGTTGCAACATCCACCGCGCGTACTGGACTGGCATCGGTTCATTCAGACCGAGGCGCTCCCTAATCACTCGGACCGTCTCTTGGTCGATGATGTTTCCGTCCACGCTCGCCAAACCGAGCGCCACGTCACCCGGAAGAATTCTGGCGAGGAAGAACGTCAGTGTTGCCAAGATGAACAGGTTCGGGATTAGCAACAGGACTCTTCGTATGATGTAGTCCCGCACTGTCTCAACCCTTCAAAAGGCGGTTTGTCTCCGACCTGTTCATCTTGGGTATTTCGTAGCGATCTCTCCTACGTGTCGATAACAACGCGGCTGCTACTTGCGCGGCGAGTTTTCGTCCACCCAGACCTCAGTCCAAGTGTGCAGGTTGAACCACTGACCGAGCGCGCCCGGCCGATCCTGAACATGGTTGGCGATCAGTTCGACGGATCCTCGTTGCTTACCCATCGGAACGACGGGAACCCAGTCTTCGCGCATCACTTTCTGTATCTCACGCGTTACGGCGTTGGCGGTCACCGGGTCGGTAGCCGCTTGCAGGTCACTAAGCAAGTCGTAGATCACGTCAGGCGGTTCTGCGATGTTGACTTCTCGCCCTTCGGGAAGGTATTGCTCAAACAGGAAAGCACCCACACTGGGTAGCACGACGTTGGGTGTGCTCATCGAGACCATGTAGTCGGCGTTTTGTCTCCGTTCCGCTAGTGCGGGACTGTCACCCACCTCAAGCTCGACCTCCCATCCGGCATCGGCGTAGACCTGTGCGGCGAGCTGTGCAAGCTCTTGGAAGAACGATCGCGAGTTAACGATCATGGTGAATCCCTCAAGGCCGACTTCTTCGGCCAAAGCCTTACCCTCGGCGAGGGCGTCATCCCTCGTTGATTTGCTGACTTCCCACAAATCGGGCACCTCGTCAACGAACGGGTCAATAGTGCCGAAGAAGCCCGTTGGAATCGATGCGAATTCTCCTGTAGGCAGGCTTTCAAGCTGTTGCATGCGCAATCGGTCGAACAGTAGGTAAGCGGCTCGCCTAGCTTTTAGGTCGTCGAACGGCGGGGCTTTTGCATTCATGCTGAGGTAGTTGATTCCGGCCAGCGGTGAAACTTCCATCCTTACGGCATCGCCCATCGATTGGAGGGCTCCGACCGCGGGAGCGAATTCCGCCGGGTCGAAGCTTGCGATGTCAATTCTTCCCGTCTGTATGGCTGCGATACGTGCTTCCACGTCGGACAGCGCGACCGAGGTCATCTCATCGAGGTATGGGAAGGGGTCACCGTCGGGAGCCGTCAAGAAGTAGTCGGGGTTGCGCCGCGAGGTCACAAACTCCTCCAGCTCGGCTTCGTCGATGATGAAGGGACCAGTGCCAACGACGCGGTCGGAACCGTTCATTCCGCCTTCTTGCTCCATCACGTGAGGAGCGAGCACAATGCCCCACGCGGACGCGAAGTTCTGAATGAAGTCGGCGTTGATGTTTTCGTAGCCAATCGTTATGGTGTTGTCGTCGACGATAGTTATGTCGGTGATGGTGAGCAACGCGGTTATGCGTGGGTACCGCTCGCCTTCCGGTGGCGATTTGGCGCGCTCGAACGTCCACTTGATGTCTTCAAGGGAGAGATCCTGCCCGTCGTGCCACTTCACTCCGTCTCGGATGTTGAACGTGATGCTCTTGGCATCGTCACCAATGCTCCACTCGTCCGCTAGGTCAGGCTGAATCGTCGTGCCATCGCTCGCATCGAAGCTGACAAGGTTGCTGTAGTGTCGTTGCAGACTTTGGGGCGCGAACCAAACCGGTTCGGTGTTGTAGTCCCATGCGCGCAGCGTGACGGACACACCACGGATTATGGAGCCTCCCCGTTTTCCGTCGGAAGGTGGTGCCATTGCTGCTGTCGGCTCAGGCGCTGCGGTGGGTTCAGGTGCTTCGGTGGGTGCAGGTGGCTGGGTCGCCGTCGGTTGCACCGGTACTGCGGTCGCGGTGGGGTCTTCGCTGCCGCACGCGGCGATGGCTGCGAACGCGGCTACGACTATCAGGAGGAGCGCTGGCACGAACAGGATGCGGGTTAAAGATGTGATTTTCATGTATCCGGATCTCCGAGAGGATGACTGGTGGTAGGCGATCGTTGAAATCGTTACAACACGTTTCAGATTGGATTTCGTTTCGAATATGCGCCGTGGATTGCTACGCTACGAGCGGTGCGTTTAGTATACGCGGTTTGGCATTCGTTGTTCCATGAAGTACGTTCGGGATTACGTTAGTTCCGAGGCGGCGAAGGACGAAAGTGGTCGAATCTGATGTCGAACCATGTCGAGTTCTGATTTGTCGAACAATTCCAGTTGGGCTAGTTCGTTGAACGTAGAAATCAACGATTGAACCCATTGAGGCATCGAAATATTGAACAAAAAAAGCAATAGATCGCTCATTAGGCGATCGCTCGTCTTGTTCGTACTGACCACCGTATCTGCCGTTCTGACGGGGGTTTACGCTTGTGGGGGCGGTGAAACGGTGCTGCAAACCGTGGAGATCGAAGTCGAAAAGATCGTCGAGATCGAGAAACCAGTGCTGCAGATCGTCGAGATCGAGAAACCGGTGCTGCAGACCGTCGAGATCGAGAAACCAGTGCTGCAGACCGTCGAGATCGAGAAACCAGTGCTGCAGATCGTCGAGATTGAGAAGCCTGTGCTGCAGACCGTCGAGGTCGAAGTCGAAAAGATCGTCGAAGTGGAGAAGGTAGTCGTCCAGACCGTCGTGGTCGAGATACCGGTAGTAGAAACGGTGGAGGTCGAAGTCGAAAAGATCGTGATAGTCGAGAAGCGGGTGGTGCAAACGGTGGAGGTCGAGAAGGTTGTCGAAAAAATCGTGACGCCGACTCCGGGCCCGCGCCGCGGATACCACATCACCGCCGAGCCTCCAGGGGGTGAAGAAGAATGGCCCACGATTTACGACGAAGGCGGCAATCTGTTCCCGAAACCTTCGTCTTTCCAAGAACCCCCAATCCTAGCGGCCCGAGTAGCGACCGGCGAGCTGCCACCGGTGGAGGATCGTCTGCCCGAGAACCCGCTGGTGTTGAAGCCCACACGCGGCATCGGCAAGTACGGCGGAACCTGGTACCGTGGCTTTCTCGGCCCTGCCGACGGCCAGAACATGGAACGTCCGCTCAAGGACCATCTCCTGTTCTACGACGTCTCAGGACGGGTCCCACAACCGAACATCGCCGAGTCTTGGGCGCGAAACGACGATGCTACCGAGTTCACGTTCACGCTCCGCAAGGGACACAAGTGGTCCGACGGCCAGCCGTTCACAACCGCGGACATCATGTTCTGGTACGAGCACATGCTGTTGAACGACGACCTCAACCCGATCAAGCCCGCGTGGACGCAGCACGGCGGCGAGACGTTGAAGTTTGAGGCGATCGACGAGCAGAGGTTCAGGGTCACCGCGGCCAAGCCCTACGCCATATTGGTCCAACTCATGGCATCGGTTATCGTCGCCGGGCAGCACACGCGCGGCGATGAAGCAGACGGCCTGTACGCGCCGAAGCACTATCTCGAGCAGTTCCACCCGAGTTTCGTGGGTCTCGAAGAAGCAAACCGTAAGGCCAGTGTTGCCGGTTTCGACAACTGGATCACCTACTTCTACGACCGCAATCACGCGAACGCCAACCCCGAGGTTCCAATGCTCACGGCGTGGCGCGTCACGAGCAGCATCAACACCAACGAGTGGTCGTTCGAGCGTAATCCTTATTACTTCGCAGTTGACACCGAGGGCAACCAGCTCCCGTACATCGACCGCGTCGTCCTTACGCTCGCTCAAAACCTTGAGGCGCTGAACAACCGAGCGTTGGCGGGTGACTACACGGTCATGGGTCAGCACATCAACCTCGCGAAGCTGCCGCTGTTCCTCGAGAACGCCGAGTCGGTCGGCTATCGCGTGCAGTTCTGGCGCCAGCCGCAGTCGGGTATCGCCAACCTCTACATCAACGAGACTTGGGACGGCAACGCCGAAATTCAGAGCTTCCTCCAGAACATTGAGTTCCGCCGGGCGCTCTCCATGGGTATTGAACGCGATCAGATCAACGAAGTCTTCTTCCTCGGTATCGGCCAGACCTCGGGTCTGTGCCAGGGTTACCCTGATCCCGACAACCCCGGCATGTACGTCGGCGAGGGCGACGTCCAGTTCAATGCAGACGCGGCGAACGCGATCTTGGACGAAATAGGACTCGACCAGAAAGACGGAGACGGTTTCCGTCTGATGCCTAGCGGCGAGAAACTGACGATTCAGATGCCGGCTGTTGTGGCAGCGTTCGAAGACTACCCGGGCATCAACGAGATGATCGCCCGCCAGTGGGCAGTCAACATCGGCATCCACGGCGAGGTTCAGTCACTCGAGCGTGGCCTGCACGGCAACCGAGGGCGGTTGAACGAGCTGATGCTTACCAACTGGGAGTCTTCACCACGATCGACCACGCTGATCACCCCGGGACACCTGTTACCGGTAGCTGGCGGTGGTAACACCGGCAGGTTGTACGGTGACTGGCACATGTCGAGCGGCGAGCGCGGTATCCAACCGACGAATCCGTACCTTTTGGAGCAGATGGAACTGTTCGACGAGTCACAAACCACTGCTACTGCGGATCGCGCCGCGGAAATTCTCCAGCGCGTCGTCACGCTCAACTGCTTGAACGTGAACCCGATCACGACTGTGATGAACCAACCGCGTTACGTCGCGATCATCAATAACCAGGTGAAGAACATCCCGAACCCGTTGCCGTTTTCATTCCACAACCAGACATCCGGAAACGGATTTCCTGAGCAGTGGTGGATCGACGATGGGAACGCGATGATCGGCAAGTAGATCGTGATCGCTCGCTGAACCGATCTCGTACGGTTCGAAACATTTGGAAATCCGCGTGCGCGAATTGTGCGGGCGGATGTCCCTACAAATGCAATCCCTGTCTGCGGCGGCGCAACGACTCGCTCGACCAAGGGTTAAACCTACGTACACGCGGTTGTCATCAGCAAAATCGCAACTATTCGTCTCGCAAGTTGTTGCGATATAGACATTGCTTCTAGTACGCGCGGTTTGACATTTCCCTCTCATTAATGTAGTTTCGTGTTGCGCCGATGTAGCGGTTGCGGTAGTGTCGTGTTGCCCAATGGTAAGGCGATGCGTCTGCGGATACTTGTCGGCGGATTGGTCCGAGTCGCAGTCTTCTGTGGCTCGGTTATCTGGCAAATTGAAACACGAAAGGTGCCGATATGCGAAGCACGAAATATAGCGCGTTGCTCTCGAAGCGATCGCTCGTGGCCTTCATGTTGACCGCCGTGGCTGTCTCACTCACAACCGCTATCGCCTGTGGAGGCGGTGAGACGGTGATCCAGACCGTTGAGGTCGAAAGGATCGTCGAGGTTGAGAAGGAAGTCGTCGAGGTCGTCGAGGTCGAGAAAGTCGTCGAGGTCGAGAGGGAAGTAGTCGAAATCGTCGAGGTCGAGAAGATCGTCGAGGTCGCAGGCGAAACCATCGTCGAGGTCGTCGAGGTCGAAAAGATCGTCGAGGTCGCAGGCGAAACCAAAATCGAAGTCGTCGAGGTCGAGAGGGTCGTCGAAGTTGCTGGCGAAACCAAGATCGAGGTCGTCGAGGTTGAGAAGCAGGTCGAGGTCGAGGTCGTAAAAGAGGTCGAGAAGGAAGTCGAAGTCGAGGTCGTCAGAGAGGTCGAAGTCGTCAAAGAGGTCGAGAAGCTCGTCGAGGTGATGGTTATACCGACACCGGAACCGGTTCGTGTGGATTCTCCTCACATCACGAATGACCCGGCCGAAAACGAATGGCCGACCATTTACGACGAGAATGGCGACCTATTCCCGATACCCGGCGCTTTCCAAGAGGCCCCATTGCTCGCGGCACGCGTCGCCGCAGGCGAACTGCCTCCGGTCGAAGAGCGTCTTCCCGAGAACCCGATGGTATTGAAGCCCACGAGCGGCATCGGCAAGTACGGCGGAACCTGGTACCGCGGCTTTACAGGCCCTGCCGACGGTCAGAACATGGAGCGACCGCTCCACGACCACTTCCTCTTCTTCGACGTCTCCGGATCAACAGTGCAGCCGAACGTAGCCGAGTCGTGGACCGCGAACGAAGATTCGACCGAGTTCACCTTCACCCTCCGCAAGGGACACAAGTGGTCCGACGGCGCACCCTTCACCACCGACGACATCATATTCTGGTACGAGTATGTACTTCAGAACGAAGAGTTGGTGCCGAGCAAACCGAGTTGGATCCAACCCGGCGGCAACCTGCTGCAATTCGAGAAGATCGACGACCAGACCTTCAAAGTGACATCCGCCGAACCCTACGGCTTCTTCATCACACAAATGGCATCCGTCACCGTCGCCGGTCAAGCGACGAGGGGTGAACGCGGACTTGGGTTATACGCACCGAAGCACTACCTGTCGCAGTTCCATCCGGACTTCTTGGATGGCGGCGTAGAAGAGGCGAATGCAATCGCCGAGGAAGCCGGTTTCGACAACTGGTTCACGTACTTCTTGCAGCGCAACAACACGAACCAGAACGTCGATGCGCCGATGCTGACCGCATGGCGTCTTACTGGCAGCATCACCACCAATGAGTGGTCGTTCGAGCGTAATCCTTATTACTTCGCGGTTGACACAGAGGGTAACCAGCTCCCATACATCGACAGCGTGCATCTTACGCTCGCTCAGAACAATGAGGTGTTGAACCTCAGCGCGATAGCGGGTAACTACACGGTCATGGGCCGCCACATCAACCTCGCGAAGCTGCCGCTGTTCCTCGAGAACGCCGAGTCGGTCGGCTATCGCGTGCAGTTCTGGCGCCAGCCGCAGTCGGGTATCGCCAACCTCTACATCAACGAGACTTGGGACGGCAACGCCGAAATTCAGAGCTTCCTCCAGAACATTGAGTTCCGCCGGGCGCTCTCCATGGGTATTCAGCGCGATCAGATTAACGAGGTCTTCTACCTCGGTATCGGTCAGACCTCGGGTCTGTGCCAGGGTTACCCTGACCCCGACAACCCGGGCAAGTACGTCGGCGAGGGCGACGTCCAGTTCAATCCCGACACGGCGAACGCGATCTTGGACGAAATTGGACTCGACCAGAAAGATGCAGAAGGCTTCCGTCTGATGCCAAGCGGCGAGCGGTTGACAATGCAGATGCCGGCTGTAGCAGCAGCGTTCGAAGACTACCCGGGCATTAACGAGATGGTCGCCCGCCAGTGGGCGATTAATATCGGTATCCATGCCGAAGTTCAGACACTCGAGCGTGGCCTAGAAGCCGACCGAAGAGCGTTGAACGAGCTGATGCTCTTCAACTGGGAGTCTTCACCACGATCGACCACGCTGATCACTCCAGGTCACCTGTTGCCGGTAGGTGGCGGTGGTAACACCGGCAGGCTGTACGGTGACTGGCACATGTCGGGCGGCGAGCGCGGCATCGAGCCGACGAACGCGTACCTCCGCGAGCAAATGACGCTCTACGACGAGTCACAAACCACCGCTACGTCGGAACGCGCCGCGGAGATTCTCCAGCGCGTCGTCACGCTCAACTGCTTGAACGTGAACCCGATCACGACCGTGATGAACAAGCCGACATACGTCGCGATCATCAAGAACAACGTTCGTAACATCCCGAACCCGTTGCCGTTCTCCTACCACAACCAGACATCCGGAAACGGACACCCTGAACAGTGGTGGATCGACGACGAGAACGCGATGATGGGCAAGTAAAGCGTGATCGTTCACTGAACCGATCTCGTACGGTTCGAAACATTTGGATATCCGCCTGCGCGAATTGCGTGGGCGGATGTCCCAATAAATGCAATCCGTTTCGGCGGCGACGCAACGACTTGCCCGGTCAAGATACAAATCTAGGTAAACGGGCCTCTCACCACGAAAATCGCAACTATTCGTCTCCCAGGTTGTTGCGATATAGGGATTGCTTCTAGTAGACGCCGTTTGACATTTCCCTCTCATTAATGTAGTTTCATGTTGCGCCGGTGTCGGAGTTGCGGGAGTCTCGTGTTGCCTAATAGTAAGACGATGCGTCTGAGGATCCTTGTCGGCGGATTGGTCCGAGTCGCAGTCTTCTGTGGCTCGGTTATCTGGCAAATTGAAACACGAAAGGTGCCGATATGCGAAGCACGAAATATAGCGCGTTGCTCTCGAAGCGATCGCTCGTGGCCTTCATGTTGACCGCCGTGGCTGTCTCACTCACAACCGCTATCGCCTGTGGAGGCGGTGAGACGGTGATCCAGACCGTTGAGGTCGAACGGATCGTCGAGGTTGAGAAGGAAGTCGTCGAGGTCGTCGAGGTCGAGAAAGTCGTCGAGGTCGAGAAGGAAGTAGTCGAGATCGTCGAGGTCGAGAAGATCGTCGAGGTCGCAGGCGAAACCATCGTCGAGGTCGTCGAGGTCGAGAGGGTAGTCGAGGTCGCAGGCGAAACCAAGATCGAGGTCGTCGAGGTCGAGAGGGTCGTCGAGGTCGCAGGCGAAACCAAGATCGAGGTCGTCGAGGTTGAGAAGCAGGTCGAGGTCGAGGTCGTAAAAGAGGTCGAGAAGGAAGTCGAAGTCGAGGTCGTCAGAGAGGTCGAAGTCGTCAAAGAGGTCGAGAAGCTCGTCGAGGTGATGGTTATACCAACACCGGAACCGGTTCGTGTGGATTCTCCTCACATCACGAGTGACCCGGCCGCAAACGAATGGCCGACCATTTACGACGATAGTGGCGACCTACTCCCGATACCCGACTCATTCCAAGAGGCCCCACTGCTCGCGGCACGCGTCGCCGCAGGCGAACTGCCTCCGGTCGAAGAGCGACTCCCCGAGAACCCGCTGGTATTGAAGCCCACGAGCGGCATCGGCAAGTACGGCGGAACCTGGTACCGCGGCTTTACAGGCCCGGCGGACGGTCAGAACATGGAGCGCCCGCTCCACGACCATTTCCTGTTCTACGACGTCTCCGGATCAACAGTGCAGCCGAACGTAGCCGAGTCGTGGACGGTGAACGACGACTCGACCGAGTTCACTTTCACACTGCGCAAGGGACACAAGTGGTCTGATGGTGCACCCCTTACGACCGACGACATCATGTTCTGGTACGAGAAGATACAGGGCAACGACGAGTTGGTACCAGCGAAACCGGCTTGGATGAATCCCGGTGGCGAACTGCTGCAATTCGAGAAGGTCGACGACCAGACTTTCAAGGTAACCTCCGCAGAACCGTACGGTTTCTTCGTGACTCTTATGGCGTCCGTCGTCGTCAACGGCCAGGCGACCAGTGGTGAGGGCGGTGGTGGATTGATTGCGCCGAAGCACTACCTTTCGCAGTTCCACCCGGACTTCTTGGATGGCGGTGTAGAAGAAGCGAATGCAATCGCTGAGGAAGCTGGTTTCGAAAACTGGTTCACGTACTTCCTGCAGCGCAACAACACGAACCAGAACGTTGATGCGCCGATGCTAACCGCATGGCGTCTTACTGGCAGCATCACCACCAACGAGTGGTCGTTCGAGCGCAATCCGTACTACTTCGCGGTTGACACAGAGGGTAACCAACTCCCATACATCGACAGCGTGCATCTTACGCTTGCTCAGAACAATGAGGTGTTGAACCTCTCCGCACTAGCGGGCAACTACACGGTCATGGGCCGCCACATCAACCTCGCGAAGCTGCCGCTGTTCCTCGAGAACGCCGAGTCGGTCGGCTATCGCGTGCAGTTCTGGCGCCAGCCGCAGTCGGGTATCGCCAACCTCTACATCAACGAGACTTGGGACGGCAACGCCGAAATTCAGAGCTTCCTCCAGAACATTGAGTTCCGCCGGGCGCTCTCCATGGGTATTGAACGCGATCAGATCAACGAAGTCTTCTTCCTCGGTATCGGCCAGACCTCGGGTCTGTGCCAGGGTTACCCTGATCCCGACAACCCCGGCATGTACGTCGGCGAGGGCGACGTCCAGTTCAATGCAGACGCGGCGAACGCGATCTTGGACGAAATAGGACTCGACCAGAAAGACGGAGACGGTTTCCGTCTGATGCCTAGCGGCGAGAAACTGACGATTCAGATGCCGGCTGTTGTGGCAGCGTTCGAAGACTACCCGGGCATCAACGAGATGATCGCCCGCCAGTGGGCAGTTAACATCGGCATCCACGGCGAGGTTCAGTCACTCGAGCGTGGCCTGCACGGCAACCGAGGGCGGTTGAACGAGCTGATGCTTACCAACTGGGAGTCTTCACCACGATCGACCACGCTGATCACCCCGGGACACCTGTTACCGGTAGCTGGCGGTGGTAACACCGGCAGGTTGTACGGTGACTGGCACATGTCGAGCGGCGAGCGCGGTATCCAACCGACGAATCCGTACCTTGTGGAGCAGATGGAACTGTTCGACGAATCACAAACCACGGCCACAGCGGATCGCGCCGCGGAGATTCTCCAGCGCGTCGTCACGCTCAACTGCCTAAACGTGAACCCGATCACGACCGTGATGAACAAGCCGACATACGTCGCGATCATCAAGAACAACGTTCGTAACATCCCGAACCCGTTGCCGTTCTCCTACCACAACCAGACCTCCGGAAACGGACACCCTGAACAGTGGTGGATCGACGACGAGAACGCGATGATGGGCAAGTAGTTCACGCCCGTTCGCCGAAGAACCTGTCACCAGGTTTGACGCAACCGAGACATCCGCCCCCGACTTGATCGGGGGCGGATGCTGCTACATTTACGAAGACGCGATAACTGGGACAGAACCGTCACCTTACGAACATGCTTACCTTTTTTTTAAGAAGAGTCATCTATGCGATCATCGCCATGTGGGCGGTGTCGATAATCTCGTTCGTCATCATCAACCTCCCAGCCGGCGATTTCGTCACGACCTACATCGCGGTGCAACTCGCCACTGGAAACCTCGTTCTAGAGGCGGAAGCGGAGAGTCTGCGTGAGTTATACGGGCTCAACGATCCGATTTACGTTCAGTACGCGAAATGGATAACGAACATACTCCAAGGCAACCTCGGCTTCTCATTCGAGTTCAATGCACCGGTTAGAATTGTGCTCGGAATGAACTTATTTAACACGTTGCTGTTAGGGACGTTCGCCATAATCTTTGTATGGGTCGTCGCAATTCCGATAGGTATCTACTCGGCGGTCAAGCAGTACTCGGCTGGCGACTACACAGTTACATTTTTCGGGTTTTTGGGTCTGGCTATTCCTGATTTCCTCATAGGACTTGTTGCACTCTGGGTGATACTCGATCAGACTGGCTTCCTCGCCACGGGTTTGCATTCAGCCGAATATACAACTGCCCCGTGGTCGTTCGGTAAGGCTTGGGATTTGGCGAAACACATGTTATTGCCGGTATTGATTCTAGGCACGGCGGGAACTGCCACGTTGGTCCGTATCATGCGCGCCAACCTGCTCGACGAGTTGAAGAAGCCGTATGTCACGACAGCCCGCGCGAAAGGCCTTACAGAGTGGCAGCTGATAATGAAGTACCCAGTGCGCTACGCACTGAATCCCGTCATCTCACTAACTGCCTATATCTTGCCCTTCATCATCTCCGGAAGTGTCGTACTCTCCTTTGTGCTTGATCTGCCGACCATTGGAAGGGACTTCCTACGCGCTCTACTGGCGCAAGACATCTATCTATCTGGAGCCGTTATACTCGCCGCCGGCTGGTTGACGATAATCGGGACGCTCGTTTCCGACTTGCTCCTCGCCTGGGTCGATCCGCGAATCCGATTGGAGGACGATTAGAGCCATGGTTGCTGGAACACAAAACGGGCCACAATCTGACGTCCAACCAGTCGGCGCACGCGACTTCGAAGAGGAATCCGGAGTGGAGGTGATGCCGCAACGCCAGTTGATATGGCGTCGCTTCAAAAGACACCGTCTCGCTATGGTCGCTACCGTCATTGTGGCACTTTTCTACTTGATCGTGGTGTTCGCCGATTTCCTCGCGACCAGTGATCCATATGCGAGCGAGGCTGATCGTCAATATATTCCCCCGCAATGGATAAGGCTGTTCGACGGTTGGAAGCCAGATCTGCACGTCTGCAAACTAATTGGTACGAGGAACGAATTTTTACGTAAGGTTTATCAAGCAGACTGCGACGAAATCGTCGACGTGCAACTTTTCGGAAAGGGCTACGAGTATTCGTTGTTTGGAATCAGACTCGATCGACACCTCTTTGGCGTCAATGATCTCGAGATTACGCCTGAGGACACTTTGTCCATTTGGGGTACCGACGTTCAGGGTCGCGACGTCTATTCCCGTTTGATGCTTGGCACACGATTATCATTGCTCATCAGTCTAACCGGTATCGTCATATCGCTAACAATCGGCACGATGCTGGGCGCAGTTTCTGGTTACTACGGCGGGTTTGTCGACAATCTCATACAGCGGGGAATTGAAATATTGCGATCAATTCCGACCATACCGCTATATGCGGGTTTGGCGGCCGCGATCCCGTTGGATTGGTCCGTCGAGCGCAGATTTTTCGTCATGACGATTGTCATTTCGCTAATCGCATGGACAGAACTGGCCCGCGTTGTGCGTGGGCGTTTCCTGGCTATGCGACAAGAAGATTTCGTAACGGCTGCAATAACGGCCGGCGCAAGCCAACGGCGCATCATCTTTCGGCACATGCTTCCGTCGTTCTACAGCCACATAATCGCTGCCAGCACGTTAAGCATTGCATTTATGGTGATTAGCGAAACAACACTCAGTTTCTTGGGTCTTGGTCTGCAAGTACCTGCGATCTCATGGGGCACATTGTTGCAAAGTGCGCAGAACGTACAGAGCGTCGCTCTAGCCCCATGGCTGTTGGCACCAGGAATATTTATCGTCATCTTTGTGCTGTCGCTCAACTTCATGGGTGACGGGATAAGGGACGCTGCCGACCCGTATGGAAGTTGATATCCACATCTGAAGCATGACGACCGAAACCACAACCCAAGCCGCCGAACACGCGCAGTCCGACGCCGATGCCAAGGATGCGATCCTATCGGTGCGCGGTCTCGAGACGCACTTTTACACCGAAGAAGGAGTTGTTCGCGCTGTCGATGGCGTCGATTTCGAGCTTCAACCGGGCACGACGATGGGTATCGTCGGCGAAAGCGGTTGTGGCAAGAGCGTTACGGCTAAGTCGATACTCCAGATCGTGGAGCAGCCTGGCCGGACAGTTGAAGGCCAGATTCTCTACAATCCCAGACCGGAATCCAACTCGGCCACGGATCTCCTCAAGCTCGACGCCAATAGCAACGAAATGCGATCGATTCGGGGTGGTGAGATCTCGATGATCTTCCAAGAACCGATGACTTCGTTCAGCTCCATGCATACGTTCGGGAACCAGATCGACGAAGCATTGAGGCTCCACACCAACCTTCCGAGGAACGAGCGTTTCGATCTCGCGGTTGACTGGCTCGCCCGCGTGGGAATCCCGAATCCTACGCAGCGAATGCATGAGTACCCGTTCAGGTTCAGCGGCGGCCAGTTGCAACGCGCGATGATCGCGATGGCTATGTGCACCAGCCCACGCGTCCTTATCGCCGATGAACCGACTACCGCTTTGGACGTCACAACGCAAGCGCAGATTCTCGACTTGCTCCAGCGGATGCAGGAAGAGAACGACATGGCGATACTCTTCATCACACACGACCTCGGCGTCATTGCCGAGATCGCAGATGAAGTTACCGTGATGTACTTGGGTAAGGTCGTTGAATCCGGACCTGTGCACAATTTCTTCGACGATCCGAAACATCCATATTCGCGTGCTTTGCTGACCTCGATTCCGAGCATGTTGACCACGTCTCGCGAACGTCTGCCGTCTATTTCGGGTTCAATACCCCATCCGCAGAACCGCCCGACGGGGTGTGCGTTCCACCCGCGATGTCAGTCGTTCATTGACGGTGTGTGCGACATTCGTGAACCGGAACTCATCAGCGTCAACCCGGAGCAAGAAGTCAGTTGTTTCTTGTACGATGATCACTAGATGACTTCTGAATCGACACAAAATGGCAACGGCCGTCAGCCAATCTTAGACGTCCGGAGGCTCGTCAAGTACTTCCCGATCAAACGGGGTTTCTTCCGTCGCACAGTCGGCACCGTGAAGGCGGTCGACGACGTTAGCTTTGACATCTTGGCCGGCGAGACGTTGAGCCTAGTAGGGGAAAGCGGCTGCGGAAAGAGCACTACTGCGCGATCCATTATCCGAGCATATGAACCGACTGCCGGCGAGATCATCTTCAACACAGGAGAAGGCGAATCCATAGATCTGGCCCAGTTATCGCTGACCGAGATGCGCCCTATCCGCCGCCAAATGCAGATGATCTTCCAAGACCCGTTCGCCTCTCTCAACCCGCGCATGAACATATATGAGATCATCAGCGAGCCGTTGCTCGTGCACGGAATTGGGACGAGCAGCGAACGTGAGGACCGCGTCGCCGAACTTTTACGCGTTGTAAGGTTGCGCCCCGAATACATGCGCCGCTACCCGCACGCTTTTAGTGGCGGTCAACGCCAGCGCATAGGAATCGCTCGTGCACTCGCATTGAACCCGCGGCTCATCCTCGCCGACGAACCGGTTTCCGGGTTGGACGTATCGGTCCAGGCTCAGGTGATCAACCTGATGATGGACCTTCAAGACGATCTTGGATTGACCTACCTCTTCGTATCTCACGACCTAAGCGTGGTCAAGCAGATATCGAGTCGCGTGGTAGTGATGTACGTCGGCCGTATCGCGGAGATTGGCACGCCTCAGGAGCTATTCGAAGCTCCGAAGCACCCTTACACCGCCGCCTTGATGAGCTCAGTGCCCGCACCGCACCCCAGTCAACGGTCGAAAAGGTACGTTCTGGAAGGTGAGGTAGCGAACCCGGCAAGTCCGCCGACCGGATGCTATTTCCATCCTCGATGTCCGTTCGCCACCGATCAATGTAAAGTTGAGGTTCCTCCGTTAGTAAAATCCAAGGATGGTCGTTACGTCAGCTGCCACCGCGCCGACGAGATCGAACTTACGACCAACTAACGCTCGGTCCACAACTTTAGCCGGATGTCTCACGCCATCACATCGCTTGATCTAAGTCGCTTGACGACGCTCGACGTCGTGCAACCCGATTCGACACGACGTCGACGTTTAACTGCCACCATCACCCTGCTCGGAATTGCGCTGTCAATCGCCGCGTTCCACATCTCCGTGTTGGGCCGGGCCGAGTATTTTGAGAATGCGGTTCGCATTCAGGGTTGGGGATCGTTCTTCTTTTCGTTGGCGGCAGCGGTATCAGCCCTCATAGTCGTGCCATTGGCTGTGTATCATGTTCGCGACATAGCACAGTCGCCCGGTAAACCCATTACTTGGGTATTGATGGGTGGAGCATTTGGCATCGCGACGCCGGTATTGACCGGCGGATTTTACCGGTTCGCCGCCGCATTCGCTGGCTTGGCTGACGGGGTTTACGGCATCGGGTCAATGTTTTCGCTCTTGATCGATGCAGTGATCATCTTCCCGTACGACTTGTTCGTCCAAGGTGCACCGGCCGTGTACGCAGGGCTTCTTTCGGGCGGCTTTTTAGCCGTCATCGGGTTCGCCATTGACCGTGTGAACGCGTTGAAGTACGAAGCGATCTCGACTTGGGGATCGTGGGTGCTCGCGGTTGGGACGGGGATCCCGATCGTAATTTTCGCCTTGGTCGGACCTGCCGAGTTTTTGCGAGATTTCGGTTAAATCTGCGCTCGCCGACCAACGTTCATTAGCTGGTCTTGAAGACGTCCGAGACGCTTTGTACGTTGCCGGTCGCCGTGTCGCGGTGCAGGTAGCATAGTGCGGCCTGGGTGTCCCCGACGCGGTACAACGGAGGCATTTCTTCGGTGCATTCTGACATGACGTACGGGCACCTCGGGGCAAACCGGCATCCGATGTTCTCGGAATCGCCTCCAGTTTCCTGAGAAGCCATGTCTCTGCCCCAACGCTCGCTCGGATCGGGGCGCGGTATCGATTCAACCAGCAGCTGCGTGTAAGGATGTTGCGGGTTCTGGATGACGTCTTCAACCCGCCCGGTTTCCACAACCGATCCTTGGTACATGACGATGATGTTGTCGCTGATTTGGAACGCCGTTGTGAGGTCGTGCGTGATGTAGATGACCGCGATGCCCAACTCTTTGTTGAGCAGATCGATGCTGCCGAGAATTGTGGCTCTCAGCGACGCGTCGACCATCGAAACGGGCTCGTCCGCGACGATGATGCGCGGCTTCAGCAGTAGCGCACGTGCGACCATGATTCGTTGCCGCTGACCGCCACTCAACTGGTGCGGAAAACGTCCGAGCGTCTCTTGGTGGCGCAGTCCGACGGTCTCGAGAGATTCGATCACAAGGTCACGTGCCTCGCTCTTTGTACGCGCCAACCCAAAGTTGGTCACGGGTGCCATCAAGACGTGGTCAACCTTGTAGAACGGGTTGTAAACCTCAAACGGGTCTTGCATGATCGGCTGGACCTCACGCCTGAACTCGATCCGTTCACGCCGGCGCAGCGTCGCAATATCTCGCCCGTTGAAGTAGATCGCGCCTTCGGTTGGCGGGATGATGCCTAGCATCAAACGGGCGAGGGTAGTCTTGCCGCTTCCGCTCTCCCCTGCTACGGCGATGATGCCTGGGTTCTCCCGCGGTATCCCCAGACTGACATCGTCGACGGCAATGGTCAACTTACGTCTAAGGAGTCCGCCGCCGAACACCTTGGTGACGTTCGCCAGTTCGAGGGCGTTGTCAGCGCCGTTAGCGGACGTCGGCGTTGTCATCTCAGCAGTCTGCATAGCCAACTAGACGCTCCCTTCGTACATATGGCAAGCCACCCAACGACGCGGTTGGATCTCGTTAAGATGCGGATCAACTGTCGTGCACAGGCCGGTGTCGAGACTGCCGCGGAGATCCGTAAATTCGCCCCTGAAGTCTTCGTCGTTGTTGTAGATCGGACATCGAGGATGGAATCGGCAGCCTGATGGCGGGACCACCAACGTTGGCGGCAGTCCTTCGATGCCGGTGAACTTTCCCTTGACCTGAATGTCTGGAAGGCTGCTGATCAGCTTCTTCGTGTAGGGGTGCTTCGGGTCGGCGAAATCTCGCCGATCGGTGCAAACTCGACCAAGTGGCCCGCGTACATCACGCCGAGCACATCCGCGAACTGAGCCATCAGCCCCATGTCGTGGCCAACCAGTAGCACGGTAGCCTGCATCTCGGATTGGAGTTGCTCCAGCGTGAGCATAATCTGGCGCTGCACGACCACGTCTAAGGCGGAAGTCGGTTCGTCCGCGAGTATCATCTTGGGCCTAAGCGATGTAGCGATCGCCAAGGCGACGCGCTGCTTCATTCCGCCGCTGAGTTCGTGCGGATACATATCAGCGACGCTGGCATCCAGACCGACACTGTTGAGCAACTCGATTACCCGCTCGGTGATAACCCCTTTATTCGGCATATCGCCTTTAGGGGTATGATGCTTGATACCGTCGACGATCTGGTCCCGGACCCGATAAACGGGGTTCAGTGAGTTCATCGCCCCTTGCGGCACCAAGGCGAGGTCTCTCAACCGCGTCTGCCGCATCTCTTCGTCGTTTAGATCCAAGATGCTGACGCCGTCAAGAAGAACCGTACCCCCTGCGATGATGGCTGGCGGTTTGTGCAGGCGCATCAACGCCATAGCCATCGTGGTTTTGCCCGAACCTGACTCGCCTACTAGCCCCATACGCTCGCCGCGCTTCAGAGTGAATGAAACATCGTCGACCGCTTTCACCTGTCCGGCGTCCGTGTCGTAGTAAACCTTGAGGTTTTCGACCACAAGTAAGTTGTCAACCATTCCGTCGGTTGATTCGACTGTGGTTGCTGAAGTTTCGGTGGTCATTCAGATTCCTGCTATCGATGGCGTATGACTATGCGAGAGCGTCGCCGATGGATCACACGCGCCGGCGGAGGCGCGGGTTGGCGACCTCGTCGAGGCCTGCGGACATGAGGAACAACCCGACGAACAGGATGATGATCACGACAATGGGCGGGATTAACCACCACCACAGCCCTTTCAAGAGTGAGGAAGTGTAGATGTTCCAGTAAATGGTCATGCCCAGCGTCGGTGAGTCGAGAGGTCCCAAACCGAGCGCTTCCAGTCCGACCGATGCCAGTATGGCACCAGCTACCGAGGCGACGAAACTTGCCAACACGTAAGGTAACAAATTCGGCATCATCTCCTTGAAAACGATACCGATGGTGCTAGTACCTGACATGCGAGCCATCTCAACGTAGCCTCGTTCGCGCATGACCAGCACCTGCGAGCGGATTGCCCTCGCTGGCCCCGGCCAAGCCAAAATCGATATAACAAATGCCATCTGATCTACAGAGAGCCCCTTTCCTGGATTTAGAGAGGTGGCGACCAAGACCAATATCAATAAGCCCGGAATAGGTATCAAACTATCTACGATGACGCGGATTACTCCGTCCACCCAACCGCCGATGTATGCTGCCATGAAAGCCAGAATCATACCGGTACCGACGCCGATCGCTGCAGCGATGAGTCCGACTCTCAGCGTGAGGGGTGTGCCAACGATCATGACTGCGAGAATGTCTCGCCCTTGCTCATCGGTGCCAAGGGGATAAACGTCAAACGGGTTCCAAGAAGGTTTTTCGCGTGCGGGAACCGACAGCGCTCTGGTCAATCCGTCCACGCCTTGTGGTTCGCCCAAAAGGTCTTCTTGTTCATAAAAGAGATAGCCTAAGATCACACATGCGAACAGCCCCACTAGCAGACTTATTCCGCCAATCAACAACGGGTTTCGCCGCAGGTAGCGCAACAAGGGTATGATACGTTCACGGTAAACGCCGACAGTGTTGTACGTATCGTTGCCTTGTGGAATCTCAGTTATTGCCGTGGGAGTTTGCATTTCGGAGTTACCCAAATTAGCCATCTGAATACTTGATGCGGGCATCTATTAGCGGATAGATCAAGTCCAATATCAATGTTGCCAATGCCGTCCCCAATGCCAATACGAATACGATTCCTTGTATTACTGCGTGGTCGCTGCGCGGAATCGCCTGCACCAAGAGTCCGCCGACACCGGGGTAGGAAAACACGACCTCAACCAGAACCAATCCAGAGACGATCAGACCCAGCTGCAGAGCGAGTCCGGTAAGTTGGGGCAACAACGAGTTTCGTATCCCGTAGCTGTAGAACATTATGCGTTCAGGCAGTCCTTTGGCTTCTGCTTGGAGCATGTAGTCTTCACCCTTGGTGGTAACCATCATGCCGCGCATACCCATCGCCCAACCACCGAGTGAGACCAGAACCACCGACAATGCCGGCAAGGTTGCGTGCCAGAGGACGTTGCCGATGAAGCTCCAATTTGACCAGTCTGGCCACCCTGCCACGCCGCGCGAGTATCCTCCGAACAGCGGGAAGATGCTCCAGACGAATGAAAATGCCAGTAACAGGACTAATCCGAACAAATAGTACGGCACAGCGGACAGGGTCAATATCGGTGACATCAACGCCATCAGTATTGTTTTGTGACGCTTCCACTCAAGTACTGCGCCCATCAATGATCCGACGACAAACGCAAATATGAGGGTCAACAATCCCAAAGCGAGGGTCCACAAGATCGTCTCCGCCAACAGTTGGTTTACGGTCTTGGGCCAGTTAAATATCGAACGACCTAAATCAAATTTGAGAATGCCCGTCATGAATTTCACGTATTGTTGCCACAACGGTTTATTGAAGCCGTATTTCTCATCGAATGCGGCCACCATGCTGTCGACGTCTTCCATGAAACCGCCTCGAGCAGCTTCCTCGAGCAGCTTTTCTTCCAACGGGTTCTGACCGGAAATCCGCGGCAAAAAGAACACAATCGAACTGGCGACGAAGATCGTGACGATGAACATCGCTAATCGGCCGAGTATGTATTTCCAAGGCATCCCGGTATCTCAAACGTTGATGTATACGTCCCAACTCAACGACGGTTCAATACCCGCGAACGCGAGTACCGAACCGTCGTTACCTAGCGACCCTTTAGTAGGCTGCGGTTACGGTTGGACCGCTCGTAGGTTGTTGAGGATCAACTGGAAGGTCAGGTGCCAAAACGCACCGTTGGTGTACGGATTGTCGTGGGTAGGCCAGTTGGTCCAATAGGTCTGGTTCATCGGGATCCGGTGATACCACTCAAGAACCTGGACGTCCGGCAGTTCGTCCAACCAGATGTCCATCGCTTCTGTCCACAGCTCTTCGAGCTGGACGACGTTGTCGATACCCGTTGCGGAGACCGCATCGGTGAGTTCGTTCCAGCGAGGGTCAGACCAGAAATAGATGTTGGCCTGGTGCCCTTCGCCGGCTTCCTCGGCATCGGTGCCGTAATACAGGTTCATGGTGAAGTAAGGATCTCGCACCGAACCGCCGTGACCGCGCAGGCCGCAAGAGGCGTCACCTGAGTTTTGCCTCGAACCTGCGTCCGGCGGATTGCTGTAAGACGACTTGATTCCGTGGTTATCGAGCTGTCGAGCGAGAATCGGGCCGAAATCGTTGAAGATTCCAAATCCGAGGATGTCGCAGACGACGACGTTTCCGTCTTTTTGCCAGTAACCGTCGGCACCTTTGGAGTAACCGGCAGTCATCATGCGTGCGTCGCCCTTTTCGGGGCTGTACTCGCCCGTGTTGTACTCGCCGCTGAGTTTGTCCTCGATCGCGTCATAGTAACGCTGCAACGGCGCATAACTAGGCAACGGCAAGATGGAAGGTGTCCCAGCGCCGTCATATGCGACGTCGATCAACTGCTCGCGGTCGATGTAGTACGACACTGCCCATCGAACGTTTTTGTCGTTGTAAGGCGGTTTGCTGTCGTTGAACAACAGGCTGATTGGCCACCAGTCGACGTATCCGTACGGCGGGTTGAATCCCGAGTGTGTGACCACTGCCGGGTTTCGCGCCAATACTTCACGCATAGTTGTCGGTCGAAGGTCGAGCGTGGCATCCGCGCTGTTGTTAATCACCGCCTGAGCCATCTGGGTCTCGCCAGGGTTCGGCACGTAGACGATCTGAAGCACATCGGGCAATTGCTCAACCAGCCCCTGATCGACGGCCCACCACGAGTCACGACGATTAATGATCTTCTGCTCTGGTGAGGTTTGAGCGACGTGCCATGGCCCGGTAGTCACCGGCCAGCCTTGGGCTAGGTCAAAGTTTGTGAATTCCAGCCAGTCTTGTCCGTCAAATACGTGCTTCGGCACGATGTACAAGCCAATGTCGAACTTGTACGTCATGAAGTAGAAGAACTTGGGCCTTGGACCTAGGAAATTCACCACAACGGTGTGCGAATCCACTTCCTGGATCGACTCAATGTCTTTTTGAACCTGCGAACTGCGGCGAAGACCGGAGTTGTTTAGCAGATAGTTGAGGGTGTATGCAACGTCGTGCGCTCCAAATGGCGCTCCGTCGCTCCAACTGATGCCTTCCCGCAGGTTAATAGTCAACTGCGTGAAATCTGCACTGTATTCCCACGACTCTGCAAGCCACGGATACTCGCGATCATTGAACGCGGAGTATAAGGCGAGAGGCTCGAAAATCAATCCGGAACCGTTCTGGTGGCTTGTGCCAGGGTTGTAGATGTTCCATATGTCATGGTCGGTGTATCGCCCGGCCGCGCCAACACCGCCGGCGCCACCCCAGAGCAAGATCAACTGACGGTTGCGAGGGATTTCGTCATCCATCATCATCGAATCATCTTCAGCCATCGCGGTCACTTCGACCTCGACTACCTTTTCGACTTCGACGACCCTCTCGACTTCGACGACCCTCTCGACCTCGACGGTCTCGACGATCCGTTCCGGAGCCTGCGTGATGACGCGCTCCACAACGACTGTTTGTACGACGGTCTCAGTTCCGCCACAAGCGGCAACGGTGGCGACCATTGCCGAGAGAGCGACGACCAAGATCGCCAGCTTATATTTCATTGGTTGATACCTCCCATGGTGTTGGGTACGCACGAATCAGCCGCGCGACGCGGCAAAAGTCTGCACGAAATCTAACATCAAATTCAATTCGAGTCAAACGCAACTTACCTAATGGCGAGCACCAATGCGGCCATTCGGGAGCCTGATTCCACTGGTAATAGTGGCGTTCGATCGAGGCAAACCAATTGCCTCGATATTTCAAACCCGCCGCCTTAACCTAGGGTTCGCCACTTCGTCAAGCCCCGCCGAGATCATGAATAGGCCGACGAACAGGGTGATTAGCACGACGATCGGCGGGAGGAGCCAGTACCAGAGGCCGAGCAGCACCGAACTGTTGAATATGTTCCAGTAGATCATGCTGCCTAGCGTGGGCGAATCTAGCGGACCCAAACCCAACGACTCGACGCCGATCGAGGCGAGAATCGACCCTGATACCGCGGCTACGAAGCTCGCCAGTGCGTAAGGAGCGAGGTTAGGCATCATCTCTTTGAATATGATGCCGAGAGGACTTGAGCCGGACATCCTGGCCATTTCGACGAACCCACGCTCTCGAATCACGAGAACCTGCGACCGGATCACGCGGGCCGGGCCGGGCCACGCCAAAACAGATATGACGAACGCAAGTTGGTCTACGGACAACCCTTGTCCGGGGTTCAATGAGGTCGCAACTAACACCAGTACGAGCAATCCTGGAATAGGGATCAAACTGTCGACGATGGTGCGGATCACGGCGTCGACGATGCCTCCTACATAGGCGGCGACGAACGCTAGTACCATCCCGATTCCTACTCCGATGGCAGCCGCGATGAGGCCAATCCTGAGCGAAAGGGGGATGCCAACGACTACCGCGGCATAGATGTCCCGGCCTTGCACGTCGGTGCCGAGGGGATAGCCGCTCCAAGGGTTCCAAGAGGGTTTTTGGTTGGCTTGGACAGATGCCGCCCTAACCAAGCCGCTTACGCCGTGTGTCTCGCCAAGCAGATCTACTTGCTCGTAAAACAGGTACGAAATCCCGACGAACAGAGTTAACGCCAAGAACGCGCTAATACCGATAACCATCAATCGGTTGCGACGCACGTAACGGAATATCGGGACCACTCGGTCCCGCATGAACTCCGAATTGGTCGTCAGCGAATCGAACCAATTCATCTGCTTTTGATCTGTTTGGACCTGTTCCATTCAGTTAAGTTCCGTCATGAACCGCCGGCTTTTATCCGCGGGTCAAACAATGGATATGTCAAGTCGAGAACGAGAGTAGCGGCCGCGGTTCCAAACGCCAAAACGAAGACGATGCCTTGCGTAGTCGGGTAGTCGTTAGAGCGTACTGCTTGCAAAAGTTGCCCGCCCACTCCCGGATAACCGAAGACGATTTCGACAAGCACCACACCGGATACGATGAGGCCAAGCGCAAGCGTCAATCCGGTTATTTGCGGTAGCAGCGAGTTCCTGATCGCGTACTTCGTCAACATAATCCGTTCGGGCAATCCCTTCGCCTCTGCTTGGACCATGTAGTCTTCGCCCTTGGTTGTCACCATCATGCCTCGCATACCCATCGCCCAACCGCCAAGAGACACGAGCGTAATCGACATTGCCGGCAAGAGCGCGTGTTTCAACACGCTGAAGATGAATTCCCAATCTGACCAGTCTGGCCAACCGATGACGCCCTGCTTGAATCCATACACCATCGGGTATTCACGATTGATGTTGAACACGAGCAGTTGAAGAACCAATCCGAAGATGAAGAAGGGCACGGCCGAAATAGCTAGTATCGGAGCCATTGCGACCATTAGTCCCCAGTTGTGCCTCTTCCATTCGAGCAGAGCTCCCATCGTGGATCCGACTGCGAACGCGAGGATCAGAGTCAGCACCCCCATCGACAGCGTCCACATGATTTTCTCGGCGAGTATCTCGTTAACCGATTTGGGCCACTGGTATATCGATCGCCCAAGATCGAATTGGACTACGTCGCCTACGAACTTAACGTACTGTTGCCAAAGCGGTTTGTCGAACCCGTATTTTTTTTCGAATACCCTAACTCTTTCTTGGACGTTTGGATCCTGATAGCCACCTCTCTGGGCATCCTGATAAATCTTTTCCGCCAATGGGTTTTGACCCGAAAGACGCGGCAAGAAGAATACGATCGTGCTCGCCATCCAAATCGTGATGACGAACATGAGCAACCTACCTGCCATGTATCGCCAAGGCATTCGACGTATCTAACCTTTCGGGTGTTTCGAACCGCGCGTCTTCAAGCTGACCGAATGGGCCCCAACAAGCTTTTGGTGAGGCCCATTCTTCAGACGTCAATTGTTGACGCCCAACTTCTTCCAAGCTGCTATTGGACCGACTCGAGCTCGTTCAGGATCAATTGGAATGTCAAGTGCCAGAACGCACCGTTAACGTACGGATTATCGTGGGTTGGCCAGTTCGTCCAATACGTAGTGTTCATCGGAATTCGGTGGTAGAACTCCAGAACCTGAACGTCAGGTAGCTCATCCAACCAGATTTCCATTGCGTCGGTCCACAGCTCCTCGAGGGTCGCAACGTCGTCAATCGCGGTTGCGAATACTTCTTCCGTGATGCTGTTGAACTCTGCGTTGTACCAGTGATACGCGTTCGGCGGCAGGTTGTCTTGAGTTGCCGGAGCACCCGGATCGTAGGTTTCAGGGTTGCCGCCGGTGTAGAGCCTCAACGTGAAGTACGGGTCACGCACGGAACCGCCGTGTCCACGCAATCCGCATGAGGCTTCGCCAGACGACTGTCGTGACCAAGCGTCGGGCGGAGTGCTGTAGGACGACTTGATGCCGTGGTTGTCCAACTGTCTTGACAATATCGGCCCGTAGTGGTTGAAGATGCCGAAGCTCAAGATGTCGCAGACCACGACATTTCCGTCCCGCTCCCAGTAGCCGTCTGCGTTCTTCGTGAACCCAGATTCAGTCATCAAAGCGTCTGCCTTCTCGGGGTTGTACTCGGTGGTGTCGTGCGTAGACGTCAACTTGTCCTCGACGGCGTCGAAGTAGCGTTGCAACGGCGCGTACGACGGTACCGGAAGGTAGGAAAGTGTTCCGGCTCCACCGAAACCGATGTCGATCAACTGCTCACGGTTGATGTAGTTCGACACTGCCCAACGGACTCGCTTGTCGTTGTACGGTGGCTCGCTCGCATTAAACAGCAGGCCGATAGGCCACCAGTCGACGTAGCCGTATGGGGCGTTATATCCAGAGTGCGTGATGATCGCGCTGTTGCGGGAAAGAACCTCACGCATCGTCGCGGTTTGCAACGAAAGTGATGCGTCCGCGCGGTTGGCGATCATCTCTTGGGCCATCTGGGTCTCGCCCGGGTTCGGTATGTAGACGATCTGGAGGACTTCGGGCATCTTGTCCAAGAGACCCTGTTCAACGGCCCACCACGAATCGCGGCGGTTGAGGATCTTCGATTGCGTCGAGGTCTGTACCACCTCCCACGGGCCAGTCGTCACAGGCCAGCCTTTGGCTAGATCAAAGTTGGTGAATTCCTGCCAGTCATTGCCCTCGTAGATATGTTTGGGCACGACGTAGACACCGATGTCGAATTTGTAGGTCATGAAGTACAAGAACTTCGGTCTCGGACCTAGGAACTTAACCAGCAGTGAGTTGTCATCTATCAACTCGACCGATTCGACGTCGGCCTGTATCTGGCCGGAGTGCGGGAGACCAGGAGTTGATCGCAGGTGCTCGATCGTGTAAGCCACGTCATGCGCTCCGAACGGAGTTCCGTCGCTCCAGTTGACGTTTTGGCGCGTGTTGATCGTCAGCTCCGTAAAGTCGGCGCTGTATTCCCACGATTCGGCGAGCCAAGGATACTCGGTGTCGCTGAACGCAGAGTAGAAAGCGAGGGGCTCAAAGATCAATGCTGGGCCGTCTTGATGGCTCACACCCGAATAGACGTTCCAGACATCGTGGTTGGTGTACTGGCCAGCGGAGCCGACACCTCCGGATCCACCCCACAACATGATGAATTGCCGTTCGCGCGGCACAACGCCGTCGTCCATCATCATCGCGTCATCCGATGGCGCCGCAGTGACCTCTACCTCGACGATCTTCTCAACTTCTACGACTTTCTCGACCTCGACGACCTTCTCGACCTCAACCGTTTCGACGATCCGCTCAGGTGCCTGCGTGACTACACGCTCGACGATGACGGTTTCGACCACCGTCTCCGTACCGCCGCATGCTACGGCAAATGCCAACACAGAGGCAATCACCACAACCAAACTAAATCTCATGTCGTTTCACCTCTATTTGTTGATGGTCGCGTATAAGGAGCCGCGATTCGCGGCAATTGTGCGCCAAATCTAACACGGGTATGCGAGTTCGTCAATCGCGGAGGAGCGCGTTGACGATGTAAGCCACGCGTGCGGGAATTTTCAGTACTTCTTACAACGCCGTAAATGTGCTAAAGACACTGCGACAATCGCTTTGGCATGGACCGCGTTGCTACCGATGCGTATGCACAATTAAAGGTATGTCAAATTCAGAGTCTTCTTCTTTGAACGACGAAATCTCCGCACTCTCCAATGAACCAGAGACGCGCGCGCAAGCCTTGAACCGCATCCGAGATGTGGAGAACGAGCGGTTGGGTTTAGAACGTCTAGTCCAGAAACGTTTGATGTGGTTAGGGGTTGTCGTCGGCGCGACCGTCGGCATGTTGATCGGTTATCTGGCTACTCTAATAACTATCGTCGACAGCGGAGTCGGTGAATTCGGGTTCCAGTTCTACCGTCCGAACTTTGTTGAAGGGTTTCTTCGGGTCATTACCGCTTACATCATCGGCGGTGGGGCTGTCGGTGGTGGAATCATGCACGCGCTGTTCACGACGCGGCAAGAGGCAAACAGCGTGTTCCGGTGGATCATTACAGGTGTTGCCTTCGCGATAGGAGCTCCGCTGCTGATCGGGTTTCTGCTCCCGTTGACGATCCTGATCTTCGCCGATTTTGTAGAAGGACTACGTCCGGGTCTCTGGTTGTCCGCATTCGTCGAGACACTGATTGGTTCGTTTTTGGATGGCTATATCTTTCTGGTCAAAGTGCTGTATTCCGGTTTCGTGGGCGCTTTGCTGTTCGTGGTTATCTGCATCTGCGCTCATGTCGCTTCGCAACGGGTTCCTCTGCCGGCGACATTAACCCGCGCGGTGCCAAGTTCGATAGTCTTCTATGTCTCGGCAGCCTTGGTCGCCTTGATTCCGTTGGCGATTCTCATGTTGGGTCCATTTTCACTAGCGACCTCCGTCGCTTCGGCGCTGACAGGCGAACGCCTTTGAATTGCGACATCCCGATCAAGGCAACAATTCTCAAAGTCAAGTTCGAGAATCGAGTACAATCGAACTTGGTTTAAACAGCGAGAATCAGGATTCCAATGGCAAGGCAAGTCCCCGGAGAACCGTACGCCCGCGTTACATCTCAAGAGGCGTATGAAATGGTCCAAAATGGCGATGCGACCGTAGTTGATGTGCGGAATCCGCACGAATGGGAAGCGGGGCACGTGGATGGTGCGGTCTGGATCCCAGTGGACGACATCATCCCTAGATTCGACGAGTTGCCGTCCGAAGGCAATCTTCTTTTCATTTGCGAAGTCGGTGCACGCAGTGGTTTGGCCGCCGAGTATGCGGCTGCCATGGGCGTCGAAACTTCCCGGTTGTACAACATCGAAGACGGCACTCCGGCTTGGATCGCAGGCGGGTTGCCGCACGCCACCGGCGCGTGAAACGCACGGTGAATATCGGCCACATGCTTCGCTCCGAGGTGCCGTCTGCACGACGAAGCCTCGGAGTAAAAATCGAATCTGTTGGTCTTACTGATGCGTGGTCGGAATGCGCCGCATGGAACACGCGTTGAAGGTCTTGGTGGTCGGTTCTGTTGGGTACGACGACGTCGAAACGCCCGTCGGCGTTCGGATGTCACAATTGGGGGGATCTGTCTGTTATTTCTCCGTCGCCGCCAACTATTTCACTGAGGTAGGCATCATCGGCATCGTGGGGCGTGACTTCCGATCGCAAGATCGTGATCTGCTGGCATCTCAAGGCATCAACCTTTCCGGCCTTGAGGTCTCCGATGGTAAGACGTTTCGTTGGTCCGGGAGTTACATCAACGACATCAATGATGCTGAAACCGTCGGCGCCGAATTGAACGTGCTCGGTGATTTCGAGCCGAAGTTATCCGATCTGCACGCTGACGTACCGTACCTTTTCCTCGCAAATTGCGACCCCGAAACGCAACAATCGGCGCTTGATCGCATGTCAGAGCAGTTACAACTCGTCGCTGGCGACACCATGAACCACTGGATTATCGAGAAGCGCAAGGCGCTTTCGCAGCTCCTCCTGCAGCTCGATGTTTCCATGATCAATGAGGGCGAAGCGAAACTGCTCACGCAAAAGACCAATCTCGTGGACGTTGCTGAGACGATCCTAGATTCGGGGCCGCGGGACGTGATTATCAAGCGTGGCGAATATGGGGCGGCATGGTTTGGACAAGACCAACGCTTTATCGTCCCCGCCTATCCAGTCCAAAATGTCGTCGACCCGACCGGCGCGGGCGACTCCTTCGCGGGCGGATTCATGGGTTACATCGCCGCCACCGGCGAGACGGACGCGAACGCTTTCCGCCAAGCGGTGGTTGCGGGGTCGGTGATCGCGTCCTTCACTGTGGAAGGATTTGGACTTGATCGACTCGTCAACCTATCGACCGAAGAAATCGCTCGGAGATTCACCGAATTCGCCGAACTAACCGCATTCGACACTGCGTCACAACCGCCTCTGCGAGGGGTCCAAGCGACGCATTGAACACAATTAAATCGGAGTACTGATGAACTACGACATTACAGACTTAGGTCTAGCAGCTGACGGCGCGTTGAAATCAGAATGGGCCGATCAGCAGATGCCAGTGTTGGAGGGGATTCGCCAACGATTCGCCGAGACTCGACCGTTGGATGGCATCCGGATCGCCGCCTGTCTTCATGTCACTTCCGAAACGTCCAATCTCGCGAAAACGCTCGTCGCTGGAGGTGCAGAGCTTGCGCTTTGCGCTTCGAACCCGCTTTCCACCCAAGACGACATCGCCGCCCATCTCGTTGCGGAAGGAATATCGGTCTTTGCTCGAAACGGGGAGGACTCGGATACTTACTACCAACATATCTCGGCAACCGTCGAGACAAAACCGCATCTAACCATCGACGACGGCGCCGACCTTGTTGCATTGCTCCACTCCGAGAAGCGCGAGCTCCTCGACACCACGCTTGGCGGCATGGAGGAGACGACCACCGGCGTCGTTCGACTGAAGGCACTTCACGCCGAAGGTAAATTGGCGTATCCAATCATCGCCGTCAACGACGCGATGACAAAGCACATGTTCGATAACCGCTACGGTACCGGACAAAGCACTCTCGACGGGATAATCCGAGCGACAAATATGCTGATCACCGGCAAATCAATAGTCATCATCGGCTACGGCTGGTGTGGGCGTGGTTTTGCTGACCGCGCCCGCGGATTGGGAGCGCACACGATCGTCTGCGAAGTCGACCCGGTGCGTGCCTTGGAGGCAGTCATGGATGGTCATCGCGTCATGACCATGGACGAGGCTTCGAAGATCGGTGACATCTTCCTCACCGTGACCGGCGGACTGCACGCAATCGACAGGGAACACTTCGAAAACATGAAGTCGGGCGCGGTCGTAGCCAACTCCGGCCATTTCAACGTGGAGATCAACATCGACGCCCTGCGGGAGATGTCTGAGTCTCGGCGTTACCTCCGGACGTTCGTCGAAGAGCACACTTTGGAGGACGGCCGACGCATTAACCTTCTCGCAGAGGGTAGGCTGGTCAACTTGGCGGCAGCCGAGGGTCACCCGCCAAGCGTCATGGACATGAGCTTCGCGAACCAGGCGCTCGCCAGCGAATACATCGCGGCTAACCACGCGACCTTAGAGCCGGGTGTTCATGTTCTGCCTCGGGAGATCGACACCGAAATTGCGTCACTCAAGTTGCAGTCGATGGGGATGGGTTTCGACACCTTGACGGCAGCGCAAGAAAAGTACCTCAACTCTTGGGAATCAGGCACGTAGCATCTGTGATGTCAAGGTTCAATCACTACTAGGAAGCACCAGATGACAAAAGGCAGTTCGAACTTTCTGCTCACATCGGAGTCGGTATCCGACGGACATCCGGACAAGATTTGCGATCAGGTCTCCGATGCCGTTCTCGACGCCGCGCTTGCCGGTGATCCAACCTCCCGCGTCGCGTGTGAGACGTCCTGCACGACAAATCGCCTGTGGATGTTCGGCGAGATCACGACCGCGTCGGCAATTGACTTCGAATCCGTCGCCCGCGAGGTCATCCGCGACATTGGATACGACGATCCGGCGTATAAATTCGACCACGAATCATGTCAGATCGATGTCTATCTCCACGCGCAGTCGCCAGATATCGACGCTGCGGTAAGCACTGCCCTTGAGGATCGGGACGACGATGACGACGAAAACGCTCAACAAGGCGCCGGCGACCAAGGGATGATGATCGGCTACGCAGTCGACGAGACGCCCGAGATGATGCCGCTCCCGATTTCATTGGCGCATCGTTTGACCAAACGAATGAGCGATGCGAGACGCGACGGGTCGATACCCTACTTGCGACCCGACGCCAAGAGCCAAGTCACCGTCGAATACAACGAAGATCACGAACCGCAGCGCATCGACACAATCGTGTTGTCGACTTGGCACGCGCCCGATGCCGAGCAATCGCAGATCGAAGCGGACTTAGTCGCGCAAGTCATCGACCCGCTCGTTCCGAGCGATATGCTCGACGGAGACACGAAATATCTCATCAATCCGTCAGGCCGATTCGTTACCGGGGGACCGCACGGCGACGCCGGGTTGACTGGACGAAAAATCATCGTCGACACGTACGGCGGAAGCGCGCGGCACGGCGGAGGTGCATTCTCGGGCAAAGACCCGTCGAAGGTCGACCGTTCTGGCGCCTATGCCGCGCGATACGTCGCCAAAAACATCGTCGCAGCCGGGCTGGCGAGACGCGCCGAAGTGCAGATCGCGTACGCTATCGGCAAGGCCGAGCCGGTATCACTGATGGTCGAAACCCGAGGGACGGGCAAACTGCCGAATACCGCAATCGCGGCAATCGTCGGGGATACTTTCGACCTCCGTCCTAGCGGCATCATTGAAACGCTCGATCTACGACGTCCGATCTACAGATCAGTCGCCGCTTTCGGACATTTCGGCAGGCAAGACTTGGACCTGCCGTGGGAACGAACCGACAAGGCTGATGCGTTGCGAGCCGCTGCGGGTATCTGATCCGACTTCATAATTTGCAACCGATGAGCGCTCAACCTGAAATCCGATTCGGCACCGACGGATGGCGCGCCATCGTCGCCGAAGACTACACCTTCGAGAACGTCCGGGCTTGCGCTGCCGCAGTGGCGATGGATCTCAAATCGACGGGCCTGGCTCAACGAGGCGTTGCCGTTGGTTACGACACGCGTTTCCAATCGGAACAGTTCGCGCAAACCGCGGCCGCGACCATCGCCGAAGCGGGCGTTCCGGTCCAAATCTCAGATCGCTCGCTTCCGACGCCGGCGTTGAGTTACGCGGTGACCACGATGGGTGCCGCATGCGGTGTCATGATCACCGCAAGTCACAACCCACCTGAGTGGAATGGATTCAAGGTCAAGTCAGAAGCAGGCGGCAGTGCTCCGCCTGAACAAGTGGAAAGCATCGAAGCTCATCTACCGGCCGCAATAGCGGCAGTTGGATCTCATGATGGTTCCAACGCAGCTGAAATTAAAACGGTCGACATGGTCTCTCCGTACCTCGAGCAACTGTCGGGCATGGTGGATATCGAACGCATCAAAGCTGTTGGTCTTCGCGTAGCTGTCGACTCGATGCACGGGTCCGGCGCAGGAATTGTTGCAACATTGCTCGGCGGTGGAGCAAGCGTCATTCAAGAAATCAGAAGCGAGATAAATCCGGCGTTCCCGGGCATGAAGCAACCCGAACCCGTAGGAGACAATCTCGAGCCCCTGATCTCGCATATCAAAGAGACGGGTTTCGACGTCGGCGTAGCAACCGATGGCGATGCCGATCGTTTGGGCGTCGTAGCAGAGGATGGCGAATACCTAACTACGTTGGAAGTTTTCTCGATGCTTTTCCATCACCTAAAATCCCGTCGCAATCTGGCAGGCGGCGCTGCGTGCACCATAACCATGAGCAGCATGATGGATAGGCTCGCAGAGCACCACCGAGTCGATCTGCACAGAACTCCGGTCGGCTTTAAGTTCGTCGGTCCGGCCATGCACAACAACGCATGTGTTCTCGGCGGCGAAGAGAGTGGCGGCTATGCTTTTGCCGGACACGTCCCTGAACGCGATGGCCCTTTGAGCGCCTTGTTCTTCCTCGAGAGCATGGCCACATCCGGAAAATCTCCGTCAGAACTGCTCTCGGAAATCCACGAAATCACCGGACCTCACACATTCCGCCGCATCGACATCGAGTTCACGTCCGACCAACGCGATCGCATTGCTGCCGCCGTTAACGGCGATGCGCCGACCAGCTTGGCTGGCGTAGATGTCGCTCAAGAAGATCGACGCGACGGCGTTCGATTGGACCTCGAAGACGGCGGCTGGGCGGTTGTTCGGATGTCCGGGACCGAGCCTTTGGTTAGGATCTACGCCGAGGCATCAACTCCGCAGTTGCGAGACGCTATTCTCGAGGATTACCGGACGCATTTGGGGGTTTAAGAGATCGGCACGGAATTGCCGCTAAACCGCCACCCACGTCGGTTTGCCGTCATCCTCGACAACCTTCCCAATACTCATTCCGGTGGGTAGATGACCGGAGACCACTGTCCAATTCTCCGAGATTGCGCGCCATAAGAGCCAGCGGCGTGATGCGGTGGAGAGGTCAGCGCGCCAGTCGAATATTGGACACCAGTGTTGTTCTCGTATCTGCGCGACGTTGTGGAAAAGGTCACCGGTTAGGACGGCGGTTTCGCCGCCGGATTGGACTAGGACGCATTGGTGGCCGGGGGTGTGTCCGTTGGTCGGGAGGAGGGTGATTCCTTCCATCAGCTCTAGTTCGCCGAGCACTAGATTCAGTTGGCCGGTGGATTCGAGTGGTGCCACTTGGACGTCGAAGACATCGTTTTCGTTTGCAGGGTCGCTGTAGTACGTCCAATCGTTTTCGGCGATGTGGTAGGTGGCGTTCGGAAACGTTGTTGAGGCGGATTCGCCATCGTCTTGCATGTTCCAACCGATGTGGTCACCGTGACAATGTGTTGTGACGACGTTGTTCACGTCCGAGGGTCCGACACCGAGTTTTTCGAGATTGGTGATCAGATCGCCCTGGGGCGGTCCGTGTTCATAGGGGCCCGATCCCATTCCGGTATCGACGAGGATGTTTTCGCCGGTGCCATCGGATCGCCTGATCAAGTGTGCCCGCCACTGTGCTTCCCAGTATCCGTCCGGCGTCAGGGCGTAGCCGCGGTGCGGATCCCACTCGGCGCTCGTGACTTCGACGAACACGTCGGCCGGGTTACGGCGCAACCCGATGTGGTCGTCGACGACCGAGATTTCGTAATCGCCGACGACGATCTGTGTGGATCCCATGAGTTTGGCTCCAAATACTGGTCAGTTGAGGCGGCCGAGTGACTGCGCGGACGAGCCCGTTAATGGACGGCGTAGGTAGCCGCCTCGCGCTACAGATAGTAATACCACTTCGTCACGGCTCGAGTGAACCGGTGCCAAGGGCCGCGGCTGTATTGCGGTCCCAGCTCCTGTTGCAGGACTTCGTCCAAGATTTCATTAGGAATCTCAATCCCGGACCGTTCAAGCTCCTCAATCAGCGCTTCGGCAGCTTCTTCACGGGCGAATTGTTTCGCCAATTCGGTCCGCTTCTATCGCGCTGCCCTGCGAATCTCGGTTCTCGTTTCGAACAATTACTCGATCCTTTAGATGTACTTATTGAAGGCAACCATTAACGGTCGTGCATTCCGAACGCGAGCCAATGAGGCACATGTCATCCATCACTGCTCGTGCCCATTGCTGGGTCCATAAACTCGCTCCAAAACCACATCAACGTCTTCGACTCCTCGGATTGAGAGCTCCTCGCGAAGGCGATTAGATGCTTTTTCGCGGTCCCTTTTTATCGCCTTTTGGATGGCTTTTGCCCGTGCCGCCCGGCGGATTTCGGTTCTTGTTTCGAACATTCTGCTGACCCTTACGGTTTAGAGCGACTCGACGTTCATAAAACCGAGCCGTCGTGGCGTTCGAAACATGCGTCAGTTTTCGTCGATCATGGCCTCGTCGATGATGTCTTTCGGCACAGCGATGCCTCGTTTTCGATACGCCGACCTTAGGCGCTTCTCGATCGCCCGTCGTTCTTTTTGTCGAGCCTTTGCAATCGCCTTTTCGCGTGCCACTCTCCGAATCTCGGTACTTGTTTTGAACATTTCCCTAACTCCTTCGATGATCACAGCAATGGCAATGACAAACGCCCAACTCAGCTGTGTCGCAGCAAGTCGGTAAACCCCGATGCTCCAGTGGTCTGCATCAGAGTATATCCACAGTAATGGCAACGAAATCGCGCCGATCGTTGCGAAGCCGATTCCCTGCCAAACAATGCCGCGTTCTTCGAGTGAAGACGCGGCGCCTTCAATCGTCATTATTGGTTTGCCTTCTGTAACGTCGTCTATCACGCCGCCTAGTCGAGCGGCGATTTACAACGTAACAGCAAAGCTACGATTAATGCTACGGATGTGGCGAAAGCTATTACACAGGCGATCGCCTACGGCTCGAGCACTTCGATGAAGATCGCCGATTCATCGCCGTTGACGGATATGCTGCTCATTTCGCCTTGGCCTGAGTAAACCACATCGCCTTGGCCGGCGTTGACTACGTCGCCGCCGAGATGGAAGCTGACGTTGCCCCGCAGTACCACCCACCACGCCTCGGCTTCTCCGGAGACTGAGGCGGTCGGGCCGCCGGGCAATATGTGTGACATCTCGACCCGGTTACGCTGATCGAGGATCACCGTTTCCTGCCAATCGGAGTCGAGTCCATGGCGGTCGATCATGTATTGGAGAGGTGTGAAGATACGATTCGGTGGCTCCCAGTGGTCTTCCAAAGGGATTGTTCGCGCCGGTTCAAGACCCTTCAGATCGTGATTTGAGTTCGGCTTACCGATCACCATCCGCATGCACATCTTGCCCTTCCAAGCCCGGGGATCGTGCCGATAACCGGACGGAGCGACGACCATATCGCCGAAATGAGCCTTGAAAGGCTCGTACTCGCCGACTCGGTATCGCATCTCGCCGCCGAATACTACCCACCACTCGTTGAAGTCTTCGTGGAGATGTGGATCGCCGGGGGACCCGCCCGGAGATGATATGACCGCCATTCGGTTCCGCGAGTCGGCGATCATTATGCGCGACTTTGTGACGGCCGCGTACCCGCCGCCCGACCGTGCGATCTCCGGCAAAACCGGTGCTCCGGGATCCGTCGAATCTGGGCTGACCGATTCCACTATCTCACTGTATGAGACGTGACGGGCGTTCATTTCAGACATCGCAATATCCGTTTCGGTGATTGGTTTCGAGTCCAAGCGCGCCGATGACTCTGCGCAGATAGGAGTGTACTACTCGAATTCGGGCCAACCAAACTCGATTCTCGCATCTGAAATAGCGAGGCGATCGATAACGGATCGTGCAGGCCGTCAGCAGGTTGCTGGGTCTGCGACTTCGACAAATATGGCCGAACCGGGTCCTTTCGCCGTAATCGCGCTGAATTCACCGTCGCTGGAGTAGACGACACTGCCTTTACTCGCGTCGACTACATCACCTGCGATCTCGAAACGCACATTGCCTTTCAACACGACCCACCAAGATTCGGTATCGCCGTTGACGGATTCCGCAGAGGCTCCCGGCATCACATTGAACATCTCAACGCGGTTTCGTTGGTCGTGCAAGACCGACTCTTGCCAATTCGCATCCAATCCGTGACGTTCGATCATGTAGGGCAACGGCGTTAATATGCGGTTGGGCGGTTCCCAGTCTGGATCCAACCTCACGGTTCTAGAAGGTTCAATTCCCTTGATGTCGTGATTCGAACCCGGTTTTGTGCAAACCAACCTCATGCACATGTCGCCGTACCAAGGGAGTGGCGTGTGTCGATAACCGCAGGGCGCGACCGTTATGTCCCCGAAAGTCGCCCGAAATGGTGTGTACTCTCCAACAAGAAATCCCATGACGCCGCCAAAGGCCATGAACCACTCGTTGAAGTCGGGATGGATGTGCGGGTCTCCGGGTGCTCCACCAGGAGAAGTAATGATCGTAGCTCGGTTTCTGCTGTCTTGAATAAGAACTCGACTCGATTTGAACTCCGCCCCGAAATGCCGAGAGAGTTCCTCCTCGGGCACTTCACTCGCCGCGGTTATGGCCGCTTTGTTTCTGAGGTCTCGAACGATTTCTTCGTATGAGACGTGGCGTTGGTTGACGTCGGACATTTGAGCTTCCTATTTGGACGAGAGCGCGTTGAATTGAAGGCGAGTTTAACACTGGATTTGTGTCACATCCTCTTAGGATTGGTGCCGAGAGTGGGATTCGAACCCACACGCCGTTTTACTGGCCGCGGGGTTTAAGCCCGCTGCGTCTACCGTTCCGCCATCTCGGCAGAGACCATCGTCAACTTCATCAACCACGCTTAAGATTCTAAATACAGCGCGACGGCGCATCTGAACGCCTCGGCAGACCGTCTGGGGTTCAGATCCGAAATCGCAGAGGAGCAAGGAATTGGCACACGACGCTCAGACCACCATCGGCATCATCGGTGGGACGGGGCTTTACCAATTGGATGGATTCGAAGACGCGCAATGGGTTTCGATCCAATCTCCGTTCGGCAAACCATCGGACGAACTGTTGATCGGCAGGTTCGGGGAGTATCGCGTCGCTTTTCTACCCCGACACGGCCGAGGTCATCGCGTACCACCGTCGCAGGTGAACTACCGCGCAAACATCGACGCGTTGAAACGTGCCGGTGTCGATCGCATTCTGGCGTTCAGTGCCGTCGGATCGCTCAAAGAGGAGTTAACTCCCGGTACATTCGTGCTCGTTGATCAATACATCGATCGCACTAGCGGTCGCAAAAACTCTTTCTTCGGCGAGGGATTCGTCGCACACGTGAGCATGGCGGACCCAGTATGCAGCACCATGAACGATGCGGTCGAAGCGGCTGCCCGTAACTTGGGCATCGAATTTGTGCGTGGTGGCACCTATCTCGCGATGAACGGTCCACAGTTTTCAACACGCGCCGAGTCGAACCTGTATCGCTCGTGGGATTGCGACATCATCGGAATGACCAACATGCCAGAAGCTAAGTTGGCGCGCGAAGCCGAGATGGCGTACACCACCGTCGCGATGGTCACCGACTACGACTGCTGGCACGAAGAACACGAGAACGTTTCAGCAGAGTTAGTACTTGACGTTTTGCGCGGCAACACTGAAGGTGCACGGGAACTGGTCAAGGCTGCCATACCCATAATCGGCGCGTTAGAATCGCCCTTCCCCTCTGGAGTTCACACGGCACTTGAACACGCCATCGCAACCGCGCCACAAGACCGCGATCCCATTCTGATGCGCAAACTCGATGCGGTCGCCGGCCGCGTGCTCAAGAACGACGGTTGGGCAGACTAAAGTTGCCGCAACCTGGGGTCCAGACGATCCCGTATCCAGTCTCCGAGGAAGTTCATGGCGAAGACGACGGCGAAGATGGCGAGGCCGGGGAAGAGTGCCATCCAGTAGGAGGTGTTGATGTAGTCGCGTCCTTCTGCGACCATCGAACCCCAAGCTGGCCGTGGTTTTGGGATGCCAACTCCGAGGAAGCTCAGCGTCGCCTCGGTCAAAATCAGTTGGCCGATGGCCAAACTCGCGATCACCAGCACGGTATTGGTGACGCCAGGTAAGACGTGCTTGGTAACGATTCGGTTAGATGACGCGCCGGCTACGATGGCTAGCGCGACGTAGTCTGACGCTTTCAGGCGCAGTGTTTCAGCTCTGACCTGACGCGCGAAACCGCTCCAACTAAACAGGATCAGCAACGCGATTATCAGCGTCATGCTCGAACCGAACACCACTACGGTGGCGAGGGCGACGAGTATGAACGGGACTCCCAGCGTGAGGTCCACCATCCTCATTAAGATCTCGTCGTAGATGCCTCCGAAATATCCGGCGATCAACCCAAGTATCGTACCGCCGACCGCGCCGGAAACTAGTACAACGGATGCGATAAGCATAGAATAGCGCGCTCCCCAGATGATGCGGCTCAACATGTCCCTGCCCAGTGGGTCGGTACCAAGCGGGTACTCCCACTTCGGCTCTTTGCCACTAATCGGCGAGGATTCCTGCCATATCGGCGGCCGGTCCTGATCCCTCAGGTTTCCAACCAACGGGTCGTGGCGGGCAAGCCACGGAGCGAACGTCGCCGCGATGATCAGCAGTGCAACAATAATCGCCGGCAACACCGGGTAGCGACGCAAGATGCGCCAAGTCACCTGAAACGGATTACCGCGCTCGCGCACGACCATCGGTTGCGCTACGGATTCAATCGAACTGTTGGTATTCGAAGCCAATTCAACTCTGTCTGATACGCGGATCGAGCACACCGTAAAGGATGTCGACCAGCAAGTTCATACCGAGATACCCTGCAGTAGCAAACATGACGATTGCGCTGATCACTGGGAAATCGGTTCCGAACACGGACTGAACTGCAAGACGCCCCAATCCGGGCCACCCGAACACGGTCTCAGTCACCACTGCACCCGTTATCAAAGCGGCAAGGAAAACCCCGGCAAAGGTCAGCGGGACGATTATGGCGTTCCGAAATGCGTGCTTCACGATAACGGTCATCTGGGACGCGCCCTTCGCCCGGGCGAGTTTAACGAATTCGCTATCTAGGATCTCCAACATCGACGATCTAGTCAACCTCAACAGTGCCGCAGCTGCGTACCACCCAAGTGTGATCGATGGTAGTACAAGGCTCTTGATATTACCCTTTTCACCGGCAGGGAGCCAACCGAGTTGGACGGCGAAGATCAGGATGAGCATGATCCCTAGCCAAAACCCCGGCATCGCTTGTCCCAGCAGAGCAAAGCCGCGTGCGAATAGGTCAAGCAGAGTGCCGCGCCATATCGCTGAGAATATCCCCAACGGGACACCCATCGCTATCGCGAAAACGTAGGCGCCAACCGCTAGTTGCGCCGTATTGGGGATCTTGCGTATCACTACCGTCGTCGCCGGAATCTGCTCTTTGACCGATATATCGAAGTCCAGAAAATTTGCCCCTGAAAGCCATCTGAAGTACTGCTCGTAATACGGTTTATCGAGGCCGAATTCTCGACCCCAAGCTTCCCATTGTTCGTCCGTCGTGTACTCGCTCAGGAAGAGGTGTCTCGGGTCGCCGCTCATCCTTGAAAGCGCGAAGACCAGAACGCTGGCTAGCAAAAGGACGACGACGGCCGCCAACAATCTCCGGGCGATCAGCCTTCTCAATTCACGAACTCAACAGATTGCAGGAACCGGCGAATGCGAAGCGAGACGGCGGGCCCGGTCGGTGACCGGACGTCGCCGTCTTTCGCATTTCAATCTCGCGATTTAGCCGCAACTATCGGCGTCACTCGCCGCTCATGACTACCGTTTCCGGCGCCACGAATTCAGGACCCGTGTTCATGTACGGGCTGTACTCGATGATCTCCGGCCGCAATACCATCGAATATGGCAGCGTGCTTACCGACGCTACCAAGCTCCAATTGTTGACATAAGTCCACCACTCGACCGAGTTCGCTATCCGGGTTTCGACTGTGGTCGATGCCAAGTCGAGGTTCCGGACGGAGATCGCCGTAATGTCGTCTGGTAGTTCGATTCCGTAATTGAAACCAGCGGTTGGTCGGTAAACGGAACCGAAGAACACGTCCGGTCTCGCGTTGGTACCGGCTTGGATCATCCAAGGTATTTCTTTCTGCCGGTTGACCAACCGGGGCCTCGCGGCTCCGTAGTCCGTAGCGTCAACTGTTACCTCGCATCCGAGCTCGCGCCAGTACTGCGCGACTGCCCCACCAACTTCCGCGTCCCACTCCTTACCAGGTGCTACGTGGTACTTGAACGGGAAACAGTTCGGGAACCCAGCTTCTGCCAATAGAGCTTTGGCTTGGTCAGAGTCGTACGGGACGTCGAATTCGTCGAGCCAGTGTGGATCGCCAGGGAACGCGTTCATGGCGTTAGTCAAGGGCTTGCCGATGCCGGACTGGATCTCGTCAACGATCGTCTGCCGGTCGATCCCGAGCCTCAATGCGCGCCGCACCTTGTTGGCTCGTTCCATCGACGCGGGGTCGTCAGGATCGCCAATCCAAGGGTGTTCGTCGTCAGGTTTGAAGCCCGGACGCTTGCGATAGATGTCTTCGCCGTTCTGGTCCGTCTCCGCCCAGTAGTTTCCGGCGAACATCACGACCTGGTTGATCGGAGGTCCAACCACCTGTGGACGCGCGCCATCAATGTTTGCAACCGTGTTCTTGATCAACTTGAGCGGTACTTGCGCGACGTGGATCAATCCGGTCTGGAGCGCCGCGATACGAGCCAGCGGCTCCGGCATCAGGATTATTTCGTACGACGCAACGCTGGGCTGTTTTCGATAGTGACCCTCGACCGGTTCCCCACGGACATTGCTGTCCGTAACCCACTCCGTGACGCGGAAAGTACCGGTGCCAACCGGTGTCAGGTTGGCTCCTTCCTCACCCAACTCCTCGTATAGCTCTTTCGGAACCATGACCGGCGAGCCGAGAGTGGTGTTGGAGATGACGTGGTACCACCGTGGGTCGAGACTGTTGTCCTTGACGTTCATTCGGATCGTCATGTCGTCGATGGCTTCGAAACCGCTGACGAACCGATTGATACCCTGCGCACGTTGGTTGATACTACCTTCGCGCAGCGCGTCGCCGTAGCTCCACTCCACGTCGTAGGCATCGACCTCGCCCCAGTCGTTGCCGTTCCAGTCGGTGTGGAATTTCACGCCTTCACGTATTTGGAAGGTCACGGAACTCGTGTCAGCGGCGACTTCCCACGATTCAGCGATACCCTCCGTATAGGTCGGTTCGTCAAGATTCAGATCCGGCGGAGCCGAATGCTGTGCCCACATCAGAGGTTCGAAGAAGCCCCAAAAGATCAACAATTGGGCGTTACCCGTGCCCTGCTTGCTCGGCAGGAACACTGGCGGGACGACCAATCTCTCACCAAAACGCAAATTGCCTTTGAAGGTTTCGGGTTCCATCATCATGGCCGGTTCTGGCGTAGCCGTGACCACTACCTGAATCTCTTTCGGAACCTCCTTCTCTACAACTACTTCCTTCTCCACAACGACTGTCTGGACAACGGTCTCACCCGGAACCGACTTTTCGACTACTACGGTCTGGATTACTGTCTCGGTTTCTCCACAAGCGACGCCGATCGTCATAGCCGTCACCAATGCCACCTAAGGACATAGCGAGCCACGATTTACGCGTTGATTTGGCGAAATGCATAGCTTTTCGCATTTCTAATCCTCACTTCTCGATATGATTCGCAATTCACGAAGATACGGTTGACGAATCAAGCGCGATTCGCACTCTTTCACGCCGTATCGCGTGTAATTACCGCAATGTTACACCCGTACGCGGAATCTGTCATCGCGGTCGCCCCATCGACGCCGAGCGACTGAGTAAGCATGACCTTACGCCACGACCCAGTCAATCTGCGTACGCGACAATGAACCAGATGGATGCTTGGACCGCAGACGACATTCCCGATCTCACCAGTCGTACCGTAGTTGTGACGGGCGGGAACAGCGGCGTTGGCTTCGCTTCGGTTGTTGAGTTCGCTCGGCACGGCGCAGACACGATTCTGGCCTGTCGTTCAATATCGCGCGGCGAAACGGCGCTGCAACGCGTTCAAGAGCTGGTGCCTGCGGCTCGCGTCCGATTGATGCACCTCAATTTGGGTGATCTGGATTCAATCAACCGATTCGTCGACGGGGTTCGTGGATCGCATGACGCACTTCATGTTTTATTGAACAACGCGGGCATCATGGCCGCACCTTTTAGAACCACCGCTAGCGGGTTTGAGTCGCAATTCGGAACCAACCACCTCGGACATTTCGCGCTTACTGCAAAACTCATGCCGTGGCTACTGCGGGCGCCGACGTCGCGCGTAGTCAACGTAAGCAGTTTGGCGCACCGTGGAGAAACCATCGACTTCAACTCATTGCAGTTCAGGCGCGAGGGTTACAACAGATGGCGCGCATACGGGCGCTCAAAGCTGGCAAATCTGCTCTTCACCTACGAATTGCAAAGGCGACTGGACCGGGCTGGCGTTTCCAACCTCACATCACTGGCGGCTCATCCAGGTGTGTCTCGCACCAACATTGCCCACAGTTTGGGGATCTTAGGCCGACTAGCGATGCCAATAGCGGGTCTGTTTTTCCAGAGTGCAGAGATGGGAGCGCTCCCACTTCTGCGAGCTTCGACCGACCCTAGAGCGCGTGGCGGCGAATACTACGGTCCTGACGGTCGAAACGAACGTAAGGGCTACCCAGTCGTGGTCGCCTCGTCACCGGAGTCGCACGACGCACGGATAGCAGCGCAGCTCTGGCAATGCTCGGAGGAGTTGACTGGCGCCGAGTTTTCCGTGTGACGCCATCTAGATGAGCGGGTTAAGTTGGAGGCGACGGGCGGATTTGAACCGCCGAATAGAGGTTTTGCAAACCCCCGCCTTAGACCACTTGGCTACGTCGCCCCGATATTGGGATTCTATTATCGCCAGACTGGCTCGTCGTCGTTGGTCGACCGAGTCTGGTGCCGAGAGTGGGACTCGAACCCACACGCTCTTTCGAGCACTACGCCCTCAACGTAGCCTGTCTACCAATTTCAGCATCCCGGCTTGACCATCTGGTTGGTTTGCTCACCCTTCAAAGCGAGCAATTTTGGCAGGAGCGGCAGGATTCGAACCCGCGACCTTTGGTTTTGGAGACCAACGCTCTAGCCAACTGAGCTACGCTCCTATGCCATTTAATTGATTTTACATGGAGGGTGAAATACGAGCGCCGCAAATGAACTCAACGTTTCGCGGCGTCTCGAGCAAAAATCATGTGTACACAAAACAGTCGGCACCGCTGGCGCTTGGAGACGTTGGTGAGCGTCTCCTCTACGCTCGCAATGCCGACTGTCGTCGGATCGATATGTCCGCCCCGTTATCGGGATAGCCGCCCTACAGCGACCATCCGATCACCGGAGTTCTCACATCACGGTTGCATCACCGGTTTCACCGGTTCGCACTCGGGTCGCATCATCGACGGTAGTGATGAAAATCTTCCCGTCTCCGATCGCCCCTTCGGCACCGGTTCTCGCCGAGTCGATGATGCAGCTGATCACGTCGTCTTTCATGTCATCAGGGATCACCGTCATGATGAGTGTCTTAGGCAAAGCTGCGCGGTGCGAGAGGTGACCTCCCCGACCGGTGAAGACTTCTACGCCTTCTTGCTGTCCCTTACCGGTGATGTTCCAGTATGAGTAGCCCTTTACTCCCGCAGCCGTCAAGGCTTCAAGCACCGTGGACGTCCGTTCCGGGCGAACCACTGCTTCGATCTTTAGCATTGGTATTTCCTTTCGTGGTTCTGTGGCGAGGGCGTAGCGCCATGCTAAACCCTCACCGAACGTTTTCTTAGAGTGCCTTAGTCAGCACCATCCGCTACGTAGCCGCGTTCACCGTGCGCCGAAATGTCGATGCCGATGTCCTCGTCAGCCTCCGAGATCCGTAAGCCGAGGCCAGGGATCTTGTCGAGCACGAAGAGGATGACGAACGAGACAACGCCGGAGTAGGCGATCGTCACTAAGACCGCGACGATGTTAGCTAACAGGATGTTGGCTTCACCGGTGACCAACCCGCCAGACATGGCGAATATACCGGTTGCGAGCGCGCCCCATATGCCGCCGATACCGTGCACTCCGAATACCTCGAGTGAGTCGTCGAGACCGATTTTCCTGAGGATTTCGAAGTGGACTGCGTAGTGGCAAAATATTCCGGCTCCTAGGCCGATTGCCAACGAACCCATCGCTCCTACGTAACCAGATGCAGGCGTTATGGCCACAAGACCAGCTACTGCACCGGTCGCGACACCAACTGCGCTGATTCTGCCGGTGTGGATGTAAGACAGGATCGCCCACGTAACTGCTGCGGTAGCTGCCGCTACGTTGGTGACTAGGAATGCAGTGACCGTAGTGCCGTCAGCTCCATACTGGGAACCAGCGTTGAAACCGAACCAACCGATCCAGAGAATTGCTGCGCCGAGGATCACGAACGGCACGTGGTGCGGCTCTAGACCTGGCCTGCGCCTCTTACCTACGAGATAGGCGGCTGCCACGGCTGCGATACCAGCGTTAATGTGAACGACGGTTCCGCCGGCGAAGTCCGCCGCGGCGGTGTCGCCGATCCAACCACCGCCCCATACCCAGAAGCAGATCGGGCAGTAGACGAAGGTCAGCCACAGAACCAGGAAGAGCAGGTACGTAGTGAACTTGAACCGTTCAACGAACGCGCCTGTGATCAGTGCTGGCGTGATGATCGCAAATGTCATCTGGAAGACCGCGAACAGTAGGTCTGGGGAGCCTTCGCCTGTCGGGTAGGCCTCAAGGTTGCTCAAACCGATGTATCCGAGTCCGCCCATCCAACCGAAGTTGTTGTCAACGTCGAATGCGAGACTGTAGCCCCAAAGGACCCAGACAATGCTCGCGACCCCCATCGCGATGAAGGAGTACATCAATGTGCTGACGACGTTTCGGCCGCGCACCAGTCCTCCGTAAAAGAATGCCAAGCCCGGCGTCATGAACAGCACCAACATGGAAGCCGTCAACATCCAGGCTATCGAGCCAGTATCCATATTTGTATTCCTCCCAATCGGGTGATTACGCAATAGGTAGCAAAGTACTCTGGTGATGTTTCACGGATGTTACGCAAGTGTTTCACCGACGTTAACCTCTGAAACATCTGCTTTGCGCGACGGAAACGCGCGGTTGTCAAGGAAGGTAAAATGCATTTGGCGACAGTTCATTCCAACCAACGAACGCAAACTTAACCGCCGTACACAACACGGAATCAGGACCTACTCGGAATGCCGATCATCGACTCTCATTGCCACGCTTGGAACTACTGGCCCTATTTGCCCGAGGTGCCTGACCCAGATCATCACGGTTCAGTTGAGACGTTGCTTGACCAGATGGACGTCAATGGCGTCGATCGGGCCACAATCGTTTGCGCGCAGATTCACCGCAATCCGAACAACAACGACTACATCGCCGCCGCGGTCCGAAAATACCCTGACCGACTGAACCAGTTCGCCGATGTAGATTCCTTTTGGTCGGATACGTATCACATGCCCGGCGCGGCGAAGCGACTCGAACAAGCCGCGGAACGATGGCCGATGAAAGCCTTCACGCATTACGTGGCAGGCGAGGACGATGGACGATGGTTCAATACGCAAGAGGGCAAGGATTTCTTTTCGGTGGCTCGCGACATCGGCCTCATCGCGTCCATCGCCATGGCTCCTCACCACCAGAACGAAATCCGCAAAGTCGCCGAAGCGTTTCCGGAAGTTCCGATTCTGTGCCATCACATGTCTGCCTTGAGGTCATTCGGAGACGACGCGCAGTCGATGCTAGACAACGTCATCGAATCCGCAAAATTGCCCAATATGCATCTGAAACTGTCGGGTTTCCACTACCTCTGCCGACCAGAGCGGGTGTGGGACTTCCCTTACTCGGAGACTCATTGGGTTTACGAAGCGTGTTACGAGGCGTTCGGAACGCGCCTGTGCTGGGGATCCGACTTTCCAGTCGTAAAAAAGGCGATGACGCATTTGCAGTCGTTGGAGGCGTTCCGCTCGCATCTCACCTTCATCTCCGACGAGGATAGAGAAGCGATCCAAGGGGGTACGCTGGAAGCTCTATTGGCCAATACTCGTCCGGGCGGTTGAAATCAGGATCGATTCCATCTCAGTTCCCCGACCGCACATGCTTTGCCGCTTTAGTTCCGGCAATGCGACCAAACACAGCTCCGGCCATCATACCGCTGCCCGACGGGTAGTTGTCGTGCCACAACCCCCCTACCATCTCGCCTGCGGCGTAAAGACCGGGAATGACACGATCACTTTCGTGCAAGACTTCAGCCGAGGGGGTGATTTTCAGACCTCCGTACGTGAACGTCATGCCGCAGATCGTCGGATACGCCTCAAAGGGCGGGCTGGCGATGGGCAGTGCCCAATTGCTCTTGGGCGGAGTTATCCCCGAAGCCGATTTTCCATCGAGACGGAACGGATGGAATTCGCCTTCTTGAACGGAGTCATTGAACTGACGGACCGTTTCAAGGAATTCCCTCACATCACGAATCTCGAGATCTTTTGCAAGTGCTCCCAGGGTACTTGATTTGAAAACTGTTGCATCTTCGTATCCCCGGATCAGTCCCCTACGTCTCTGCTCGGCGTCGAAGACTTGAAAAACGAGCCCTCCTGGCTGGGACAAAATGGCACGCCCGGCCTTGGCATAGGTGAGCCCGCGCCACGTCTCGCCCTCATCGACGAACCGACGCCCGTGGACATTGACCATGATCCCGAAGGGATAGGAGTAGCGGCTCCAGTACACTCCGCTCACGCCTGGACCGGGGACATCGTATTCGGGTCGATTCGAATCCTGAGGGGACGCGTGACAGGTGGACCAACTTCCATATGGCTGAGCACCCAACTCCAATGCCATGTTGAGACCGTCGCCGGTATTGAAGGGTACGCCCCTGAGCTTTACCTTGTCCCAACCGGCGCCAAGATACTGGGCCCGCATCTCCGGGCTCGACTCGAAGCTACCGCAAGCTAGAATCACGGTCCGCGATTGGTAGCGGGCATCCCGGTCCCCCGTCCGAACCCGTACTCCCGTCACTCTGCCCGCGCGATCCTGCAACAGCTCTAGAGCCCTAGTCCCGTAATGCACCGGTATTCCTAAACGTTCCGCGGCGCGAAACCAGCGATCCTGCATGGCAAATCCACCACCATCAAATGAGACGACATTCGCCGACGTCGGACTTTCGTGAGACGGAATCCATGCGTGTCCGTATGACCGCATCCAACCCACCGTGCTGTAGGCCTCCGAGACCAGTATGCCGGCTAGAGTGGGATCGCTCCGACCGTCAGTTACCGCCATAATGTCGTCGTAGTAGTCCGACTCTTTGTAGTCACGAACTCTCTCGGCCAATGACCGCGTCTCTTCTTCGCTGACATCCGAGAGCAGGGCTACGAGGTCCTCCATTCCCCGATACGGGAACCGCATGTGAACGGTCAGTGCGCTGTTGCCGCCCCGCTGAGACTTGGACGCTTTTTCTAACACCACGACATCGGCACCCTGTTCCCGAGCGGCCACTGCGGCCGCCATTGCGGCGTTGCCCGCCCCTACCACCAATACGTCTGTGTCGACTACCGTTTCCACCAAAAATGTTTCTCCACGCGATCGCTGTGGCGGACATTCTAACCGGCAAACAGAGACAGGGATAGCGAGAGTAGAGCGCTCCCGGATTCTACCCACACCGGGACAACCACATTCAAACCAAAACAGCCACTTTATTGGATTCGATCAGATCAAAGTCGATCTGCGCGCCTAATCCTGGCTCCTTGATCGCGTGGACATGGCCATTCTCGTCCGCATCGATATCGTCGACGAGGCCGTATTTCTGCAATTCCGTCGGCAACAACACCTCAAACATCTCGGTGTTTTTTATCGCCATGGCGCAATGAAGGTTTGCCACGTTCATTAACGAGTTGCCCCCGTGGTGGATCTCGTAGTTCATGTGGAAGGCTTCGGCCAAGTGCGCGGTCTTCATTACCGCAGTTATCCCGCCTTTGACGGCGACGTCGCCGCGTAGATAGTCGGTCGCTTGGTGCACTAACCATGGGGCATATGCCGTGAAGCCGCCCGGCGAATGTTCCGTCGCCATGAGCGGTATGTGTAGGTTTTGGCGCAGCTTCACGTAGTTGAAGATGTCGTCACCTGCCAGAGGGTCTTCATACCAGTAGTAACCCAGTTCTTGGATCGCTTTGCCTACTGCGAGGGCACCGGGGTAGTCGTATGCCCAGATGGAGTCGAGCATCAGCTGGTAGTCATCTCCGACCGCCGCCCGTACCGCTTCGCAGACCGCGATGTCTTCATGAATATCCTCGGCCGGAGGGTGGATCTTGTACGCGGCCCATCCTGCGGCCTTCATCTCCGCAGCCTCCTCGGCGTACGCCTCGACCGTAGGCAAGCGAGCCGAACTGACGTAGGCAGGGATGCTCTCTCGATACGAGCCCAGCATCTGGTAGAGCGGCAACCCGGCAACTTTCCCGCCGATATCCCACAGTGCGACATCCACCGCTCCGATCGCCCGCATCGTGGTGTTGTTTTGGAGGAATATCATCGTCTCGTGCAACTGCTCACGCGCCAGGGGATCTTGCCCCATGACCACTGGTTTCAGATAGGTCATCAGGGACAACGCGTCCATCTCAGCACTACGGTTAGATGTGCCTAGAAACGCGTGTCCGTCGACCCCTTCGTCGGTGCGAATCGTCAACAGCCCGATTTGGCTCGTGCTTCCTGGTTGCACGGAGTGCTTTTTCGGCAATGCCGACGGAAGGCCTTCCCATTTGAAAAGCGTCAGCGATACATCCGTAATCTTCATTCTTGTCTCCTTAGTGCGATTTCTCGGCGCGGGACGGTCTCCGCGCTGGGTTCATGCCATCCTCTGACCACCGTCGATATGAATCGACTGTCCGGTTATGGAACTGGCGTCATCCGATACTAGAAACGCCACCAAAATGCCGATCTCTTCGGGAGTCTGCGCTCGTGCCAGCGGAATGAGTTCCGCAACTCCCTCATTGAATACGTCGTAAGGGGCGCTACCGGCGAGCGACGGGTCGCTCCTCATCCTCTCCGAAATCGCGACGTCGTGAAACGCGGTCCAAACCCTTCCGGGGCAGATCGCGTTTACGTTTATGTTGTGCGGCCCCAGAGTAGCGGCGCAGTACTGCGTGTAGTTTATGACCGCCGCTTTTGAAGGTCCGTACGCATTCGCGTAGCCAGGCGCCCCTGAGGGTGGCCCCCACCATATCGGCCCTCGCCCGGCGCCAGACGCCGTGTTGATGATCTTCCCGTACTTTCTCTCGATGAAGTGTCCGACAACGGCTTTGGTGCAGCGCATCACGCCTCGCACGTTGATATCGAGTACGGTGTTCCAGTTCTCCTCCCAGTCCTCGTCTAGTCCACCCCCAGCTTTGCCCTCAACTCTGCCAATACCTGCATTGTTGATGAGTATGTCCAAGTGTCCGAACTCCGAGATTACATGCTGAACGCCCGTTGCCACCGACGCGTTGTCCGTCGTATCGATGTGAATCGCGAAACTCTCGCGGCCCAACGTACTGATCTCCTCTACCACCGCGGCCGCACCCGAGTCATTGATGTCAGCGATGGCGACATTCGCACCTTGCTCAGCGAGTTTTAGCGCGATACCGCGGCCGATACCTTGACCGCCGCCAGTGACCAGCGCGTTTCTACCGGTGAGATCTGCAATCATGTCTGATATCTCCTCACTTTGCACTTTGCAACGGCAGCATGACGTGTGACGGATGTTCGGGACTGTGCCAGATCGTTTGATGTGCAATTTCGTAGCGGCGTTCGAGTCCCAAAGGCCCCCCAGTGTTGGGATTCACGTCAAAACGCGGCCAGTTGCTGCTGCTGATGTCCAAACGTATGCGATGCCCTTTTCGGAACACGTTTGAAGTGGGGTACAGGTGGAACTTAATCTCGTACGGCGTTCCTGGTTCCATTAACTCCGGCTCCGTCCAACCGTTCCGGTAGCGGGCCCTGATGATGGAGTCGGTGATGTTCATCGCGAAGCCATCAGCATAATCGGCAGACGGCGGATGAACGTCAATGAGTTTGGCGGTGAAGTCTGTGTCAATCGCCGATGACGACGCCCACAGATGCATCACAATCTCGCCAGTCACCTCCGTGTCTTCCTCGAGTTCGGGGGTCTGGAAAGTAAGGATGTCCTGGCGTGAATTCAGCGGCAACACATCGACGCATCCGAAGAAATCAGGCCTGCCACGCTGGTCGAAGGCGCCGGCCCGGATAATCGTTTCGGCCGCCGAAATTCCTCCACCCATGGTTGGCACCGGGTCCTTGGGATCAAACGTGTATCCAGTCGATGTCGTCTCGCCCCCGGAAGGTTTATCTTCCGATAGAACTCCGCTGGCACGCAGGTAGAACGGTGTCTCGACCGTGCCAGGCAATGGCCAATCCGGTTCCGACCGCCAATAACCGCCGTGGTCTAGATAGCGGTCATGGTCGTGCTTATTCCTGCGCTGGCTGCCCGTGCCCATTGTGAAGATCCGCACCGGCGACCAATCGGCGAACTCGGTGTGCAAGCCTTTCATGTAGTGATCGAACCATGCCAAGCGGAGGTCATTCACATTGATGTGCGCTTCAGTTCCGAAATCGACATCTCCAGCATTTGTAACCTCAAACGCGCCGTGTATCCACGGCCCCATTAGCAAGACCTGTTGAGACTTCTTGATCGCACTGAGCTTCACGTAACTCGTCGGCGTGTTCCGAGCATAAGAGTCGTACCAACCGCCGAGGTAGAGCGACGGCACGTCGGCGTGCTCGTCGTAGTACTCGTCAATCGCGTAGCCGCGTTGCTTCCAATAGTCATCGAACTCGCCGTGGGTCAAGATGTCGATCGCCCACCGCTCATACGAGGGCAATCTCCGCAACACGGTCGCGCCTTCCTTGAGCGGAAACTTGCGCACCATGTCTGGCATGTCGACCAAGAACGCCTTCTTGATTTCTGCCTGCATACCCTGGTCGGCAATCGCCTCTTTGCTGGTCATTGCCATCCTAAAGGCGTAGACCATAAAACGCTGTTCGAGCGCGCCGTTTTGGCGCATTGAGCTGTGGTAGTAGTTAGACGCTCCGACCGCGACGACCATCGTCGACAGGTGCGACGGATTCATTGTCGCCAGCGCCGACTGGTCACTGCCGGCGTACGAACCGCCCATCGTTCCAACCTGGCCATCGCTCCACGGCTGCACTCCGAGCCACTGGACCGCGTCGAAGCCGTCCGACGCCTCTTTGGCAAACGCGTACCACTCCCCTTCCGACGCAAATCGGCCACGAACGTCCTGAATGACTCCGACGTAGCCCCGCCGCGCGTAATACTTCATGTTCGTCACATGGCGCGGCGCTGTCTTGTCATACGGAGTGCGCTCGAGGATGACCGGGAATCGACCTTCGGCCAGACGGCCGCCGACCGACGGGAGGTAAATGTCAGCGGCGAGTCGAACATCGTCGCGCATCGGAATCATCACGTTCTTACGAAAAGTGACGTCGTAGGCGATGGGGGATCCTTCATATGGAGTGTTCACGATTTGCGTCTCCTGAGTTATTTCTTGCTAGCAACGCCTCATCGTCGCAGGCCGATCATTCTGACGTTGAGTACGCTATAACACGTTCCACATTATTGCCGAGATCCTCTGGTTTTAGCTCCCCGCTCTTAAAAACGATGCCCGACATATTCCATATCGTCGTCACTTCATTGGTATTAATGGGTGCCGCCTTCGTCATCGGAGCGATTGGATTCGGGTTTGGCTTGACGACGTCTCCCGTATTGCTCCTCATACTCGATCCCCAAACCGTTGTGATCGTGATCAACGCCGTAGCCATCATCGCCTTCTCGCTGGTCCTCGTCGAAACGCGGGAGCATCTCCGCAACCGTGAGCTCGCACCAATGGGCATCGCCGCCGTACTCGGAACACCGATCGGCGTGTTCGCGCTAAGTACGCTAGATCCCACTGCCCTCCGAATCTCTATCGGGATCCTCGTCTTAATACTCACAGCGATGGTCGTCTTCAACGCCGAATGGAGGGTCCCATATCCACGAATCAGCGGCCCCATACTTGGACTAATATCCTCCGCGTTCACAACTGGTCTCGCGATCGGCGGCCCGATACTCGTGCTGTTTTTCCTCGGACGCGGTATGGACCGTCAAGGCGTCCGAGCGTCGATGGCCTTCTTTTTCACTATCATGTACGTCGCCGCCGCCATCGGATACGCCATCCAAGGACTCTTCACCACTGAACGCCTCATCCTAATTGCCGCCGCCGCGCCGGTGGTCGCCATCGGTTACTGGATCGCCGTCAAACTCACCGGCCGCATGAACGAAAGAGTATTCCGAACTGCCGTGGTCGGCGTCATCGTCATCTCAAGCTTGGTGGTAATCGCCCGCGAAGTCGCGTCGCTTTAGGACGCGGCGTGACATCAAGCGATGGTTGAATCGCCCATCGGTCAAAGTCACATCCCGAAGTATGATGTTGCCATCGTACGTTCGAAATTGCTGAGGCTATCCTCGGTCCGGGCACATCGTTGAAGCGGAGAGTTCATATGAGAGCTAAGAATCCGATGGTCATCCACTACGTATCGGACATGAATCGCGCAAAGAGATTTTATGCGGAGGTCTTTGACGTACCGACGCTGGTGGAATCGCCGGGTTGGACCACATTGGATTTGGGAGGAATGGAGCTCGCGTTACACGTTGCCGCCGAGTCCGAGATTGGCGAACGACTGATGCCTCAGGCCGGACTGAACGTCGAAGTCGACAGCATTGAGGAGACGCTACCGTACATTGAGCGACTGGGTGGAAGACTTGTCGAGTTGCGGGAGCCGCAGGGCCAGATTCCTATTCGCCTTGCGAGCTGCGAGGATAGCGAAGGAAACGGTTTCGAACTCCGCCAAGAGCCGTGACATTGAAATGTTGACTATTGAGAAGTGAACCGGGCGCGCAGCTCGACGGTCCGCTCCGCCTTCTCGTACCAGCCTTGCGGCGCATAGTCGCTCATGTGCATATAGCACTTGATGGTCGTTTCGTCGGAGTCCTCCTCGAAAGTGAACAAGCGACTCATCGAGATGTTTTTGTGTCCGTGATATCTCGATATCGCCGCGACGTTGACGAACGTCACGCCCCACTTCTGCTCGATGTGTGAACGCCCGCCGTATGTGTCGTCCGGATTCGTGTGAGTATGACCTCCGATCCAGATATCGATCGCGCCGGGATGCTTTTCCAAATAAGACTCAAACGCTCCAGCGTCCGGCACACCGCCGACGAAGTAAAGGTACGATGCGCCAATTGGAGCTCCATCCTCAAACCTGCCGTGATATCCGCCATCCACGCCTTCCCACGGACCTGACGCCACCGTCGTCTCCTTCAACATGTGATGATGAGCGGTCACGATGATCTTGTCCGGATTCGCTTCGACGTTATTTCGCCACCACTCGAATGTCTCAGTTGTCACTGCGCCGGCCGGGTAACCGCCGTACGCTCCCCGACCAACCGGCGGCCCACCGTCATTACGGTCGCCCATGATGAGAAATAGGATGTTGCCGACTTGGAAGGAGTATCTTTCCCAAGTTCCCACGATTGGATAGGGCCTTCTGTCTGCGTGCACACCCGAATACTCCGTGTTTTCGCCCGTAGGGTCTACCCACTTGCGAAACCACCATTGAGTCGATTCATCCGCGCCACTGGCATCGTGATTCCCGACCAAGTTGTAGAAATCTTCACGCTTGTGTTTGGTCGACACTGCATATTGACTCACCACCTCTCTGCCCTCTTCGTCGTCGGGTGGCGTCTGAGACCCTGACAAGTCGCCCACATCGAGCATGACGTCCCAATCGAACGGCGGTCCGTCGTCATCGCCGCCCTGCTCCGATTGCAGGATCGCCTCAGCCAGACTTCGTCGGTTGGCGCGTATAAGGTCGGTTCCGACATGGGCATCGCCTCCGGCCCACAATTTGAATGTTTTCTCGTTTACGTTAAGCCTCCCCGAGGGAATCGAATTCCGGGTGCCAGCGCAGCCGGCCGTGCGCACGGCGTAAAACAGTATCAGCCAATTCCATCACCATAAACGCATCGCCGAAGTCGGCATCACCGATTCCGAGTGCGTGTTGAGACGCAGGAGTGAAACCAAAGCGGGCGTAGTATTTTGGGCTGCCCAGCACGGTGAGGATCTCGGCATCGGCTTCGCTGCACCGATCAATGGTCGCACGCACGATTTGCGTGTCGAATCCACGGCTTTGCATCTCGGGATGCACACTCACAGGCGCCAGCGCCCAAGCAACAATCCCATGCGTTCCGGAACTCCACAACATCGGACTCGCCGATGCATGGGCTACCACTTGCCGGTCTAAGACGAGCACCATTGAAACCTTGAGGGCGTTGGCGTCTCTGAGACTATCCACCAGTACCGCCTCGGCGCCGTTTCCGAACGCCGCACTCACCAGATCGTGAATATCGGCAATGTCGCTGTCTTGCTCTTCGCGGACGTGTGTGTTCACGCACTGACTCCGTATCGGTAGAATCTACCATCGCATTCCTGTTTGGTTCATTGGCATCGTCCGTACCTCAAATGTACGAGCGGCTGGAGCGTTGAACGTCGGGTTTGCGTGCGTTAGAATCTAGGATTGGGTCTCATGCCCAATTTGGCTTCATTCCCGAGTAGCTCAGCGGTAGAGCAGCTGACTGTTAATCAGCGGGTCACAGGTTCGAATCCTGTCTCGGGAGCCAACATTCGTTCATTTTAGCTTTGAAATAAGCGAATAGCGCGGTTAATTATCACTTCAGTTATCACTTCTTGCGAGAGGCAGCAGCGCCCGACGGCGGGTCGGAAATGAGTTCTGCGAAATCCGACGATTTTCGCAACCGGCGGGAATCGGGAATGTGGAAAACACCGGTGCGCTCGCCCTGCCCCTAGAAACGCGGGCTCGGCTGCGACACGACCGGCCACGGCTATGCCGCGCGCCGATCTTCGACCGGTCGGCCGCGCCTTTTCGGCGCAGGCCGAGCTTGGGCAGGATGAAGCGCGGCACTCGCGCTCCTCGGTCTTTGGTCGCGACGCCAGCCGTATCGAAACCGAGGCGAACAGCGGCCGGCGAACCGAATTTGGATCAAGATCGGTTCGCCGGCCCCAGAACCTGACTGCGTCGTTCGCCGAATTCGAACGTCGTACCCGACTTTCAGAACGTTTCGGCGTTCAAGCGTGCGAACTCGGTTGCAGATCGGCTATCCATCGGTCGATCTCTTCGACGCGCCAGCCGACCGCGCGGCTGTTCGACCCGCCGAGCCGGAGGGGAGCCGGGAACTGCTTGTCTCGGATCCGCCGCCAGAGCGTGGTCCTCGAAAACCCGACCAGTTCCTCCACTTCCTTCGCCCGCATGATTCGTTTCTTGGGGACCGGTTCAGACATTGCCCGACTCCTCGACGCTGGACGTGCGCTGATCCTTCGCCATGTCGGGAACAGGCAGTCGAGCAACGGATTCGGAGACGTGTCTCGATCGATCGTCGACCATCACCGGTCGTCGGAGCCGTCTGAGAAAAGCCGGGAGCGACGCGCTCGTTTCGGTCGGGATCGGCAACGCGGCGGCGAAATCCGAGATTCCATCGAGGCTCGCCAGTTTTACGAGCCGCGCCTTTTTGCAACTGACCAGCGAGAAGGACGGGCCTCGCGCGAAGCGACGTGCAGCACCGCCCGCAAGAGTAGGGGCATGCATCAGATAGCAACCTTAAGCGTCGCGCAAAGAGGTTCATGTGTCGCGCGGCTTCAGCATACCAGATCTTGGTGGTAACGGAGACCGATCCGGGAGCGAATCGATCGGAACTTCATGCCTGCGGGTGCCGCGATGCTGCGAAACCGCTCTCCAGTGGCCTTGTAGCCGCAGGGATCGCGAGTGCCGATGCGACCCGCATCGATACGCGCGCCGGCAAATTCTCGCACCTGTTCGGACCGCTACCAAATCCAACCTAGCCGAGTCGATGGTTTTTCGCCCTGTGTTAAGACACTCGACGATGCAAGGGTGAGCACGGGCTTCCTGGCGCGACTTTTTCCGACGCAGATGCCACAGATTCGGTGTTCCTCACGCTCGAGTATTCGTACGATGTGTCGGGTGGGCCGCACGTCGTGCAATTGGGAATCGTCGGCTATCACGAGGATGGCTTCGTTTTCAATCGTGGGACCGTTGAAGTGACCGCCGAGGAAGGCTGCATCGGCGGGACTGTCTGGCGTCCATTGGGGCCATCACCATCTGACATCAGATCTCCTGGGCAATATTGGATTTACGTCTGCGCGGACGAGCAAAAGGTCGCAGAGGTGTCGTACGAGGTCACGCCGTGAAAAGTCTATTCGAATCTGAGTTGCCAATCGGGGTCGTCCCGCGTTTGGCAGCACCAATGCATGCGGGGGAAAACGAGCCCCGACACAAACCATGCACCGATTACGCAATGGCGGTTAAAGCAGTTGGTCAAAGCGCGTCGTCGACATTCACGATGTGGGAGGTTCGAATCCTCCATCGCCGTCAACGCGGCCGATTAACGCGCGTCGCGATCAATCGATGATTCGATGCGATGGAGGGCTTCAGGGGGGTAGGACAATCCGCGCGCCCGCGCGCCCGTTAAGAGGGTTCTGGCCGGCGCCCCCGGCGGACGAGGCACGCCGCGAGAAGCTGGACAGCGGACGGACGGCGTGTGTTCGGGACGGATCTGCGAAACGGTGAAGCCGACCTGACGAGGCGGCTTTGGCTGTTCCCGCGCTGCACCCGATTCCAGGCGGCCGAGCAGGACCGTCGGTTGTTGGGAATCGGACCACCCTCGAGCCATTCGGTGCACAGCGTCGAGCGCGTTGGCCGAGTGGCCGTGTCTTCTGCGGTTCAGATCGTGTCGCGACGGCGAGAATTCTTGTGAATTCGTGCTTGGATAAATTTTCGAGGTATTGCGTAGCGATTCGATCGCTGTTACAATTCATGCTGCGCGACGCCCCAAAATGCGCGACGTTTCAATTAGGGGTGTCGAAAATGACGAAATCGTTTCGGTGCATCGCACCGACGAATCAGATTCGGATCTTTTCGTCCAGCTCGCTGAGACGAGCGAGTCATCCGAAACTTAGTTCTCTCGGTTTTCGCCGGGTCGCCGACATACGGAATTCGGATTCTCGATCTCAATCCGGATCCGCAAACCAGATCGTCCGCTCGTCGGGAGCGTCTCTTGAGAGCCACGCGGCGCCGGCGGGAACCTTCGGACACTGGCGACCGCTTGATCGTTGGGAACGCTTGCCACCCGACTCGCTCTGGGCTGCTCAGGGGAACGCATTCGCTCCCGCCGCAGACTTCGGCCGCCGGCGGCGGATGGGGGGTGCTGAAGCCACCACGTTCGACGTCGGATGTTCTCAACCGGGTTGCGCAGATTCCACCGACGAGGGCTTGCCGAGCGTAGAGCGCCGGAAATCCTCCCCGACTGCATCCCAAACTTCCGCCGGGGACGATCCGGGAGTTCGACCAAGGGTATCTGCCTGTGCTGTTCGATCAGCGACCCACGCGGATGCGACGATCCCGTCGAGTCTGCCGGAACGGCCAGTCCGAGGTTGGTACCGGACGGGAACGGCTGCGCATTCCGTTCGACTTCGTCCTCGACGCGCAGCCTCGGGTTCGTGCCGCGCCGCCGAGGTTTTGCGGTCGCCTGCCATTGCGAATTTCAAAGATGCCCCGACCTCGTGGCAGATCTGCGGGTCGGCGTTCGGTTCGGTTTTGGGATGTTTCCGAGCCTCGAGACCAAGGGAACCATTTCAAATCATCAGGTTCGTGCGGGACTATTCGTCCGCGGAAATTCGCCGGCCATCGGACGGGAACAGCGCAAATGCGCGCGTTGCAACCGCAATTGAAACGGTCGCCAGAACACATTTGCGGAGGTGATCGCAATGCGCAAAGTTGTCGGATACATCGACGAAATCAGCGAGGCTCGACGCGACAAAGAGCTGAACGTGGTCCGCGACTGGGCCCGGCGAAACGGTTTCCGCATAATCTCGGTCTACAGGGACCAGCTCAGACCGAGATCCAATCTCCCGAATCTGGAACGAGCCTTGAAATCATGTCGACGCAACTCGGCGGTTCTGGCCGTCGCGAAGAGCCACGTGTTGATGCGCAACTCGAGGTTCAGCAAACATATGTTTGAAGGATTGAAAGACGGGGTGAATATTGTTTCGGTCGATCTCCCATCCATATCAAACCTTCCTCCGGTGGTGCAGCGCTCGGTCTGGCTGGGCATGTTCGAGGCGGGCGAGAATCTTCGGCGACGTCCGAGCGGCGGCCGACGGGACCCGACATCATTAACGGAGGACGATAAAGCCAAGGTCGAACACTTGAAGATACTTCTCGAACTCGGCGAACTCGGCAACGACGATCAGCTGTATGCCGACAGTCTCAACCGCGCCGGGGTGAGATTGCCCGGCGGAACCAAATTTGGGCCGAAAAGTGCGAAGCGGGTTCGCAAGCAGCTGCTTCGCATGCTCAAAGCGTTCAAAAATTGATTGTAGCACAGACGATTCCTGCGACGATGGAATTCGCGCCAAAGGAGATTGCTTCGACCAAGTGCCGCCTGCATCGCGGACGAGTTTTCTCAGGAATTCTGTTGCCGGACCCGCGTGTGCCGGCTCGACTAAACCGCCGAGTTTTGGTCGGATCGGCAATGCATAAAGACATTTTCAGGGTCTCGCAGGCATGTGCCGCCGACGTTTTCAGACATGGCGGTTGGGAAGACGATGCGATTTCCCGCAGCGGCGATTCCACCGGATACGGCGCTGCCGAGACTCGAATCGCGGCAGCGCGTGGTCTCGGCCCGAGATCACCTTCAACAGACGAAAGGGAACCCAGGTAATGAATGAACTGAATGTGCTGGACCGCGGATCTGGCATGAACGATTACAACGCGAACGAAGCGGCCGAGGCCGTCCGATTCGCCCGGCAGCTCGAGAGGTTGGTCAGTTTCGCCCGGTCGATCGGACTCAGCCATAGAGACATCGCGAAGCGTATGAACGAACTGGGTCTTCGCACGAGAACCGGCTGCGAGTGGAATCGCAGATCGGTACACCGCCTGTTGCCGAGGCTGGAGGATTCGGGCGCGTCGAACGTCGACGCCGCTATACCGCCAACCTCGGCAAATGACGTCGATTCGAAGGTCGACCTTTTCACCAGGGGATCGACTGATCGAGATCCTGTCCGCAAGTCGGAGTCCTTGAAGGGGGATGGGGCAGGTGAAAATCCGGTCGCGGCGATCGCGTATGTCAACAGCGTGAATGACCGAACACGCCTGTCGCAAAGCTCGTCGGCGAAGATGTGGGCCAATCTCAACCAGATCAATATCGTACGGGAATTCCAAGACGTCATTAAACCGCGCCACCCGATTCCCGGTCTTGTCGCCGCCGCGTTTTTCTCGATATTTGAAGGTTGCGACATCATCGTCTGCGACACGGGTCATTTGTTCACCAACCGGCGGTTCCTCCAAATCGCGATCCCGGCCCGCGATGCCGGAGTCCGTTTCTTGAGCGCGGACCTGCGACACGTCTCGTACGCATTGGAATTGAACCGGCTGTTCTGGAACGCCGTGTTGGACGTCGGCGCCCGTTGGCTCGAAGACCCGGGCGGCGGCCGGCGTGACGGTTCCATCCTGACGGAAGACGAGACATGGGCGCTTCAGTTCCTGCCGGAGCTCAAACTGGCCAACGAGCAAAATTGGGGCGACGCAGAAGTTGCGTCGCATCTGGCGTCGGTCGGGAAAACGAAGCCCGCGGGTTACGCGTTCAACGCGGAGGACGTCCGGGCGATGCGCGAGATCGTCAACCGACTGTTCCGCGACTTGTCCGGGCCGGCAAGACGATCCGGCAACGGATCCGAGGAAATGCGGAACGAAAAAGAAGAGCAATGAATCTACTTGGTCTGGCAGCTTGCGTGCCGGATTCCGCTCACACGTGAGATTCGAACGATTTCGATGTTGCGCGTTGTCGGTGATCGGATCGTACACGCGGCGGCGACTCGCAACATCGTCTCGGCCCGACTCGCCCAGGCGTAGCAGGGGGTGGTTCGCCACGTCGCGAATCGATGATCGTTTCCGCGTCGCGGCTTGAGGCAGATCCGCGAGTCGCGACGATGGTGATGGCAGCATTGCCCAGGTCGGTCGACGATCGATGGAACATCGTTTCGCTTTGCGATGATGATGATCTCATCCTCGGGGATTAACGAGCTTCGGACACGCCGGCGGGGTGTCGCGTAACAGCCGCTGCTCAACGCCCGACGATGTGCGATGAGCTAGAATCGACGCTCCCGGCTCCCACCCGAGATCAACCGGCACTGGTGATGTCGAGCCGTAGAAGCACGGGCGATTCGCGTCCAGCGCGGCGGCACTTGGTTGTTCGTCTTGCCGGCCCGAGCGCGGAACGCGGTCGGCTAGGAATCTGAGCATCGATGAATCGAGAAGCGCGACCTTTGAGCACTTTCAGGCGCTACGACAGCTGCGACCAGACCGAGTTGGTTTACAGGTTGGAGACGCAAGCCTGGCGATCGTGCATGCGGTCGCGTTTCGGCAACCACCGTCTGCGGGCCGACCTCATGAGACATCACGACGCGGTCGCGCACGACGAGGCTCAGAAAATCGCCGCGTCGATATGGCGAAACTACGGATGCGGCTCGTTGATCGTCGTCTTCGGCGACGAGAATCTCGACTCCTCGTTTTTCGAGCCCGGCGCCTGCGAAACTTACAAGGGCCGCATAGAGATAATGCGAGAATTCAACGTTCACGGATACGTGTCCCGGACCCATCTCATTCACGAGCTGTCACATGCAGTGGTTCAGAACCTGTTCGAGGACGAGGGCGACAACCTTGGACACGGTCCGCGCTTCGTGTCGGTGATGGTCCAGCTGCAGGATCGCTGGGGTTTTGCGAACCGGGCGGTCTGGATCGATGCGATGTGGTCGATGGGCGGTGAAAGACCGTTGTGCGCCCCTTTGTCCATGCCGCCGCAACGTCTGTTCGCGTCCACCTTGGAGTTCAAGAAGGTTGAACTCTTTCCGCCGCTCGTGGCGGTGCTGCCGCCCCCGAACGTGATCGAAGCGCGCCACCTTGCGTCCGAGGAGCGGACGCTGCTGTTTCTGACGGAAGGCTACCACTGGGGGCTTCCGATCGGCAGTGTTCCGCCCGCCGGACCTGGTCGCACGGCTCTCGTAAAAGGAGAATTCGCGCTCATCGACTTCTGGTGGGATGCGCAACACAGCCGATTGACTCGTTGCCCGGTGTTTGCCCTGACCGGCGAATGCCCGCATACCGAACCGGTGCTGCTGCACTGGCTCGACCCTAGGCCGTTCTTCACGCGATGAAGACAGATCGCCGACGCGCCGCCCGAAGTCGCGCTCCTGGATGTCCAGGCAACCGGCCCGAGGTTTTCCCGGCGGTTGAAAATCTGCGACAATTTGGGCGAGAACAAGCGCGCGACTCGGACCCCGTATGACCGCGACTGGCGAGGACACAGGATGGATCTGACAAAGTATCAGAAGATCGAAATCGTCGTCCAGTGTCTGGAAGCACTGGAGATGCCCGGACAGGAATTCGAGGACGACCTGCGGAACTTCCTCTGGTGGGAATCCGAATCCAACGATAGGCTGCTCGCGCACGCGGTGCATGAGGATGTGTCCTTGACGCGGCTTGGACACAGTGAACGCGGCAGGGCATGCGGCCTTCTTTTCCCGGTGACGGGCGACGAAAAACACCGAGAAACGGTCGCACGGGAGATCGTCCACAGCAACGGCGGGGAATATCCGGCCCCCGGGGACATCCTTTTCTCCTGTCGGATGCATGCATGGCCCAACGATCTCGGGAACTGGATTTTCGAAGTCGACTGCGACTGCCCCCCGCCGGACCAACCGTCGGCTGAAGCGCTCGCGAACGCGGAGGAAATCGTAGATTTCTTCAACCGTAACCGATTGGGGATGAGACGGTCGGTCGAAGCTCTGCGACAAAGACTCGCCCGAGACTCTCAATTCGCCGCCCATCTCCACGGTCATGTTCTGGGGCTCGACGCGGTTCTGGGAGAGTTCGGCTACGTCGAATCGGCTGATGGCTGGCGTCTGGAGTTCGGCGGATCCATACGTTGGGAAGAGGAACACCCTTCGCCGTGTCGATTCTTCATGGAGGGATGGAGATGGGGTTACGAGTGCGAATGCCCGTGCAATTGTCTCGCCGAGGTCGCGGACCCCACCGTCGGAGAGATGGTCGACGAAGCGGTACGAGGTCTGTTTTGACCTTGGACGACCACCGAGCGGCCACGCCACGAAACCCGAACGGTTCCTAGCCCCGAGAGACACCGCGGATTGATCGGCATGCGATGAATGTCGCTGCCAGACGGGAAAATCCAAGTGCATGCCGCGTCGCGCCGTCGCCCATCCTCGTCCCTGGCCCGGAACTCGCTCGATGGAAACGTCCGTGAAAACTGGCAAAACTCGGGCGATGACAGTCAGAAACCATCGCCAAGTTCCCGATCCCAGAAGCTCCTCGCACCGACGAGTGTTAGCGAAACCGTCGTCCCCAGGACGATGGCCCACATTCCGAGGAGCGGCAGGAACAGTCCAAACGCCTCGGCGTGGCGGTCGTCGACCGCGTCCACGCCGCAGTAGAGGAAAACCAGCGCGTTCGGAACTGCCTAACCGAAACTCCGTCCGGAGTCGCGGGAACCGGCAGAATCGGAGCTATAGCCCCCGGAGTGCGACTCCGTGCGCTGTATGGGAACGGGGTCGAACGGCTTGGGAGCTGCAGCCGAGCAGTCGGCACCTGTTTTGAGCTGTGGCCCAACAGCCCTTCACACCGCGTATTCGACCCCGCCCGGTGCTGGAAGCATCGGATCAGGTTCCGTTGCGGGACTGTGCAAAGGGGATTTCGGGAAGCGGACCTCGGTTTCGGCGCATCGAGCTGCAAAGGGAGGCGGCCTCAGATCTAGCCGCCCGACCTTCTGGTCACCCCAGGACCTGATGGTTTTTTCGTTCCGCAAGGTGCCGCGATCCGTCAACGGCCGTCGCGGCGGCGCGCAAGCGATGGACCCGCGAGACGCGCGGGAAGGCGGAGGCCGTGCAGGGAGAGGTCCTTACGCAGGGCTTCGTCGGACGGCGATGATCGCGCCAGATGTAAACACTGCTGTGCCCGCTAAGGCAAGGAGGAGCAGTAAAGTCTCCATCGGCGCGAACCCGCCGGTGCCGGGAAGGGCTTCGTCGTCAGTTTCTGGAGTTTCTGGAGTTTCGGGGATTGGTTCTTCGGGTGCGCCGACGGTGCCTACGGCGACTCGCGCGGGTAGAGTAGAGATTGCGCCGCAGGCCAAAACCTGCGTGTCGCTCAGCTTGACGGTGGTTGCCAGTACCGTAAGACCGCGTACATCGTCGGAGGCGGCTACGACGACATCGGCGATTTTGGTCCGGATTTCGTCGGGTAAAGGCAGGCAGACGCTGACAGGTTCTTGTAGCGCGTAGGTCGATATGCGTTGGCCTGCTGCGTTGACGACGCTGATCGCGTAGGCTGACCCGCCGAGGGTGTACCGGTGCCAAGTCATACCCGCGTTCGAAGCGGCGCCTGAAGGTGCGACGCTGATGCCGATGAACTCGCCGTTCGTGACGGCGCCGGGCCCCGCGGAGAGCGAATACCCTTCCCCTGTGAATGTGCCGCCTTCCTCGGGGGTAAACACTGCGTAGGCAGTTCCCTCGGAGTCGGTCAGCACTTCTGGGATATCTCCCTGCGGGTTAACCGGCACGCGTCTTTCAGGTGCAGCGGCTGAGCGCCGTCTGACCGTCACATTGATGGTGGCGCTGCAACGCGCCTGTTGGTCTTCGATAGATTCGTCGGAACCGGCCCCTTGGCAAGTTCCAGCTTTCTCGAGCGACGCCGTGACTGCGAATTGGCCAGCCGTTGCGGGCGCGGTGAATACTACCTCGCGGTCGTCGGCTTCGCCGTTGCGCCATTGTTGTCGGATGTCTGCTTCTGACAGTGAGCCGGCCTGCGCGCGCCATGTGAACGCAGGTCGCCCCTCGTCCGGAGCGCGGTCGGCAAGATTGTTGTCGAACAGGCCTTGGCGACCGTAGACGTCGACGGAGAGCCGGACGGTATCGCCTTCGCTGACGGTCAACGAGGTGATCGATGGCTCGATTCTCAGGATACGGGAGAAGGCGCCACCGCCCCGGACGGTGCCGGACGGCGGTGCTGGTCCGGTTTTGAAGAATGCTCTGGCGGTAAGCTCCGAGTCAAAACCTTGGGCCAACGATGCTTGAACTTCGTACACCGTATCGGGGATTAGGTCGGTCGCGTCCAATGTCACGGAAGTTGCATCACCTGACAAAGTGGCGATTTGGCTTTCGCTCCATTCGTCCGAATCTGCTTGCCGATAGCGCATGTACACCTTTGACCCCGGTGTTGCGTCTGCGACCTCGATTATGACGGGCGCGCTTTGGGACAAGATGTTTCCGAATCCTACTGCGGAGATGCAAATGCCTTCCCTCGGCGTCCCGGTCACATCTTCGGACCAGAGCGGATTTCCGCCAGCGTCCATCGCGTCACCGTCGCGGTTGGTTGCCAAAATCCTGAAGGCGTATGTCGTCCCGTTAACCAGCGAGCTGAGTGTAAACATCTGCGTTGAGGACCGTGTGATGTGCTCGCGTGGCGGAGCCGCCATGTCATCATAATCCTCTTGCCCAGATTTCCACTGGATTGTGTAATAAGTGATCGGGCTACCACCGTTGTCGACCGGCGCCAGCCAGCTGAGACGCAACGAGTTATCGCAGGCCGTGATTGCGGGGTTGGCCGATGCGCTTCGAGGTTCGGTGCTGGGTGTAGCCTTCAGTTCGGTGGGAGTTCCGTTGCCGAATTGTTGGTTGTTTGCGAAGACTTGGACCATATACTCGGTGCCGTTCGTCAAACCGTCGATCACAACGGATCTGCCCGTAGCATCGGTCGTCTTCTGTCTCGAACTGGAGTAAGATTCGTTCCCCGATTTCCACTGCACGGTGTACCGCGTGATCGGGAAACCGCCGGCGTTAGGTGCCATCCAATTGACTGTGAGTTGTCGGTCGCCGTGTTCGATATTCACGTCCGGCGCGAGGGGTGCCGACCGCCTAGTGGTGAACGTCATTCCGAACCCTATCTCCGCAGGTCCTTCGATAAATGCACGAACGAAATACCGCGTGTTGCCGAGAAGCCCGGTAAGATCGAAATCGAATATCGCGCCCGACGATGGCTCCGAAGTCAAAACGTTGACATCATCGGTTCCCGACGCGGAGTATTCCAGGCGAATCGTAAGTGGGGTGGCGTCGACGTTGGCAAGTTGAACCCTCAATTTCGCGGTGGTCTGGGTTGTCTCGAGTGTCGTGACCATGTCGATGCTCGGCCCTTCGACGGGCGTTGCGGTTGCTTCGCCCACGGCGCCTTGACCGTATTCGTTTTCTGCTTGCACTTCGACGCGGTATGGTATTTCGTTCTCCAAGCTTGAGATCAGGGATGTCGTGGCGTCGAGATTCAAGGCCACAAGATCTGCAGCGACGCCTGTGTTGACGTTCGTCCACTTAATGGTCAGGACCGTTATCGGAGACCCTCTATCGTCGACCGTCCAATTCACCCGCAAACGTTCGTGGCCGGGGATGATCGAGACGACCGGTGCTGCGGGGACATCGTCAGTGTCGAACGAGGTCGAAGCCACACCGGCATCAAAGTTTTCGCTGAGCGACGCCTCCACATCGTAGGTGACGCCTTGAGTCAAACCGGTCAGGGCGAAAGTCACCTCCAATTGATTCGGGTTCGCATCTTGACTCACCGGTAGTGGGAACACCGTGTCGGATGACTGCTTGTGCCGCAGGTAGATCGGGGTGGTGCCAAGCGGCAGATCGACGGTGGTGACCTTCACCACCGCTTCCACGTTCGTGATCGTCTCGGGATCTATGGATACGTCACTTACCATCGGTATAGCCATGGGAGTACCCATAAACTCGGTCGACTGTGTTTCGCCGTGGGGCGCAACGGCGACTACGGCATAGGTGTACCGTCTACCGTTCTCGAGGCCGGTGATCGTGTGCTCGCGTGCGTCGCGCGGTTTCAAGACCTCGCGACTGGGGCTGAACTGCTGATCGCCAGACTTCCAGCGGACTTTGAAACCTGTCAGCGCCGAATCGCCTATGTCAAGGCCATCGAAGTAGGAGCCGGGCGGCAGGAACCAGGTGATGGTTAGAGATCCATCGCCTTCGTCGGGCGACAGTAATGTGGGCGGGTCCGGGTTCGCGGCCGTATAGAACGTCTCCTGTCGCACGTTTTGGAACCCGGCGTCCAATGAGAATTCGATTTCGTACTCGGAATCTTCGGTGAGTCCGCTCAAGTCGAAAGTCGCCTTGTTGCCAGCGGTAGTTTGCGACGGCGCCGCATTCCAACTTCCCGCGTCCGGCGGCGTCCGAAAGCGCGCGTAAACCGTCACGCTAGCCCCTTGGGGGTTGGCGAACTCGATTTCGACTCGCGCGGTCGTTTTCATGACGTTGGTGAAAACGACCGTCGCTTGCGTCAACGTGGCGGCCTGGGCGTCGGCGGGCGCAGCAACGAATAGCGCCAAGAGCGTTGCCGCCAGAGCTACCAGCGAAACCAGCACCAACGGTTTTCTGGTCGAAGATCGTAATTTCGCAGATTCGCGCACGCTTGAACTCGACGAACCTTCGACGGCACTATTCAAGGTTCCACTTACCATCCGATTCGCAATTACACGCCAAACGATAATCAACGATATTCGTTTTGGTAAGTGTCAAATCACACTCATTTAGGACGAAAACTGTTTGCTCTAAAAGAGAGTGACTTTGCAACTTCGCCGGTGTAAACGCCCGTGCAGACACAACCGATGTGGGCTCGATTAGCGTCGACCGCGGGCAAAAAAGATGGCGAAGGCGTGGTTTACGCCAGGCCCGACGACCGGTTGCTGAATCGTGGTCGGCGGCCCCGTGAATGCAGTTCGCGACAACCGGGGGTCATAGTCAGTGCCATCACCATCCGATATAGCCCGCGTGGTCAGTCATCCAGCAGACCGCTACGCACGGCCCAGACCACGATCTCCTGCTTCGATTCGACGCCCAGCTTCACCTGTATGTTGTAGACGGCGTTTCGGATGGTGACCGGCTTGACTCCCCGGTCCGCCGCGATCGTCTTGTACGGCTTGCCACGACAGAACGAAATCAGTATCTCCCGTTCTCTCTTGGTCAGCGCGTCTGGCTCGTTTCCCAATCCCGCCCCGCTGCGTATCCCGGCGAAGACTCGCCTCACCACCTCGGTCGGCAGAGGCATCTCGTCCGAAGCCACGACCCTGACTGTGTTCAGGAGCCGATCCATCCCTGACACCTTCTGAAGGTAAGCGGTCGCACCGGCGGCCACCGCCTCTACGACGGCGTCCTCCTCCGTCGAGGACGTAAGCATTATCACCCTCGTGTCGGACCGGGTCTCGATGATCTCCCGGCACGCATCTACGCCGTCCATTCCGGGCATCAAGACGTCCATGACGATCACGTCGGGCGACAATTCGGCGGCGGCTTTCACGGCCTCCTCGCCGTCCTTGGCGTGCCCCACCACCTCGAACTCCCCGGACTGCTCCAACATCACATGAAGGCCTTGCCGCACGATCGAATGATCGTCTGCGAGCAGCACCTTTGTCCTTCGATCCCGTTTCGACATCCTATCGTTCCTTTCTTACACGGTCGATGGGCACGACGCAGGTCACGCACGCCCCCCCGTCCGGTCCCCGGGGCTCGACGTCAAGGCGTCCGCCCAATCGCTCGGCGTGCGCCCGCATGTTGGTGAAGCCGTGGCCTTTCTCCTCGTAGCCGTCGGGGAGTCCCGCCCCGTCGTCCGACACCGACAGTCTGAGTTCATGCGGTCCGAAGTCGAGTCCGACCTGCACTTTGCTCGCCCCGGCATGTCGGAAAGCGTTGGCGAGAGCGTTGTGCGCTATGGCGAACAGCAGGCTTCTGGCCTCGATCGGAAGCGGCGGCTCGGTCCCGTTCTGGGTCAGCATCGCCGACACCGCCGTCACGGACGTGAACGTCGCGACGTGCGAGTTCAGGGTCCGGCCCAGCTCCCGACCTTCGAATATGCGGCCCATGTCCACCAGGTGCCTCAAATCCCAGATGGCGGTCTTCGACAGCAGCGACGTCGTTTCCAGTCTGGCTGCGAGCTCCTTGTTGGAGTCTCCAGCCACCTCCTTCGCCGCGTCGATGCCCAAACCGATCATGTACGCTGACTGAGACGCCGTGTCATGAATGGCCTGCGACAGCTCGATCCGTTCCCGTTGCAGCTCTCCTTCTCTTGCCATCGCCGCTCTTGCCCGTCGCCGCTGGAACCGGGTTATGAAGTTAATCGCGAGGACTACCCCGAACATCGCGACCACCCTAGAAAAAAGCATCTTCTCATTTATTCCGTCGAAAGCCATGCCCGAGCCGACGGTCAAGCTCACGCCGCCGTAAATGCCGGCGGTCATCGTAGTCCAGGTGAGATTCAACAGGACGGAGGTGAAAACGGCGGCAAAAGCGGCGAGGGCGGGATAGTAAGGAAGGAACAGGAAAGTGTCGAACCCCCCATCGACGACGACGCTGGCCGTGATCAGAGTTATGTCCATGGCACTCAGGACAAGCAGGTGGCGCCATGTCACCCTGCGCCGAGTGATCAGACGGTAGTGCACGTAGCCGTTGAGTGCAACAAGCGGCACGTGCATGAGCATGAACGGAATGTATTTAGCATACGTGAACGCTGGCCGATAGACGAGTTCGATCACGGCGCCGACCCAGAACAGCCAGCGTATCCACACCGTGATTTTTGCAGCGTACGATGCCTCGTCCGGATCGAGCCAGAACATCTGCAGGACCCGCGTCTGTATTGCACCGAACGCTACCTTCACCGAATACCGACCCCTACTCCAACACGCGATCCGACATGGGTGCGAGGCGACGCCACAGACTGTACAGATGAGAAACGTCCGTCGGTGGAACTGGCTCGCCCTCAGCCTTGGCGTCACCCGTTATATCAGCCCTGCTGACACCGGAACTGGATCGCCAGGCATGAAGGTCGACGGCCTGCAGCCCGACGAGCTGCGAGTCTGCTTGTACCGTTCGGTAGGAATCCTCGCCTGATGCGACATGTGGACGGTCTGCCTGTCGATAGGGTCGTACGTGCGGCGTGTGCATGACCCCAATCTACCCCCCGCCTGTTGTGCACGCAAGAGCACTTTATACCTGTCATATGGACATAAACACCCTCTACGAGAGCAAACAATTCGCGGCACCAAGAGTGGGTCTGGCACTTGTCGATTCGATGAATAGTCGTTGTTTTTTCATGTGCAAACCGAACTGCCGATGAGCGGGTTATCAGACTGACACGTCAAGGGCGGGAGCCGATTGACACGGCCAATCCATTCCGAAGAGTCGTCAATGCGGCATTCTGCTCGACGTGGAAATATGCTGAAGCGATAATCAAGGCTCGATGCGTAATATGTGAAGCCCGTAAGGTCATGGCTTTGAAGCCGACATGAACCCGTCGCGACCTTCAATGTGCGCTGGACTTGAACTTCAATTTGACTTGACCTAATCCTTTACCAGCAATTGCGAAGACGACATGTATGTCCCTGAGGTCTTCACTATGATCCCGACCTATGCGCCAAGCATCCGCGGGCGTTTGTGATTCGTCGGACGCGCCGCCGAGCCAGCAATTGAACGGCTGATTCACAGTATTTTCTTCGAGAGCACGTTTTACCTCTCGAAATTGCAAAACACTCTCTTTAAGATCAAACGTTTTGAATCAGCAAATATGTTTCTTGGTACTTTCCGAGACGACCTCTGGTCTTTACGATTTAAGCCTTATGACGCATCAGGTGGAGATCTAGGCCCATGCCGCGCAACTATAGGATGGACGGAAACCGTGTCTGTCGGCCCGAAATCGGCGAGCAGATGGCGGAGGTTTCGACCCCGCATCGGAACATCGCGAATACAAACGCGACAGATGCTGTGTCGGCGCCGTGGCCGCTGGGGCCGCTGTCCATCGGTGTTGCGGCAGCTGTCGCGACGACCGCGCCCACCGGCGGCACGCCCATCGGCGATTACGGAAAACCGACGCATCTGTGGTATCGGTCCCGGAACGTCTCCAAACACCTGTCAACCGTTCGTAAGCCGTTTCGCAGTTCGGCGCTCGAACCAGCAGATGCAGGTGCCCAACGCGCCTGCCTGTTCGCACAACCAACTGCTGTGGAGCTCAAAACGCCAATTGCGCGCGAGAACAGACATTCCGGCAAGGGTAAAAAACCGAGAAAAAGCATCACGACGAGAAATCGGATCGTCGGACAAGTGAAACCGATTAATTGATCGAGACCTCGGTCGTCGCCGCGACATCGTAGCGAAGGACCTTAACTGATGAAGATTTTCCGACGTTTCGACGCGCTCCTGCTTATCGCCTTTGCGATCGGGCTGACGGCCGTCGCCGTCCTGCCGCTCATCCCCTGGGTCGTCGACGCCCAGACGACGAACCAGTCCGCCACCGGCCGGCCCAGGGTCCTGGCTGCCGCGCAAGGCGCAAGCATCCTGTTCGCCGACACTGAGGGCATCAACGACGGGAACGGACTCTCCTTTGAAGAAATCGCTACTAATGCTCCCATCAGGTTCAACTGGTCCTACCAGTGGATCCGGGTCGACGGCGACTCCGAGACGAACGTGGGCGCCGACTCGGCCAGTTACCATCCTGTCCAAGCCGATGTCGGCAAGCGGATCAAGGTGAAAGTCTCGTTCACGGACGGGGCCAACTACTCGGAGTCTCGGACCAGCCTGCCGTTCGGCCCGATCGCCGAAGTGGTCGGCACGACGCAGCTCCCGTTCGTGCTGGTCACCAACAGAGAAGAGGGTACATTAACCACGGCGAACATCACCCAGCAGTACGCCATCGGCTTCAAGCTGGGAGATCACGGCCGGGGCTATGAAATCTCCAGCGTCATCATCGGCCTCGCCGCGGCCCCGTCCAGTCTGACCGTCTCCCTGTGGAGCGGCGGCCATTCAGAGGCCTTTCAATCCAATAACGCGAGCAAGCTATTCGACTTTGCCAACCCGGCCTCCTTCGCCGTCGGCAACAACGAGTTCACGGCCCCGGCGGGCGCGTTCGCGTACCAGAACTTCAACTACTTCGTCGTGCTGTCGGGTTTCGGCTCCTCCCTGTCCATCCTGGAGACGTCGGACAACGAGGAGGGGGACGAAGGCGTGTCGGGGGCCATCATCTACGACGATGCGGCCGTCCGGGATTTGACCGCCACTGGACGATGGGCAATTTCCGAAGATCGCACCAGCGTGTTGGAACTGACCGTCATGGGCTCGAAGCGAGGTCACGGCATCATAGCTTCGAACTATGCCCAACCCTTCATCGACGATAAGGGCACTGTTGACACTATGGACGACACGGGTGGTGACCAAGAGATCGTATCGGTGGGCGACACGGGCGGTATCGGGATCGAACTCGGAGCAGCGGACCGCTACCTCATCCGCGGTGTTTCCTTCAACTCGGACGACACAACACCAAGTAACGGCGGCTTTACCAACCCGTTCTCCCTGCGCTCGGGTACCTTGACGGGCGCCAAGCAGTTCAGCCTGGTCAATACACGTAACGTACCCGGCCTGCCGGTTTGGACGGCTCCGCGAGGTGCAACCGTGGCAGGAGGGTGCACTACGAGCATGGGTGTGGAGACATGCAAAAAATACGTCTTCGACCAGATGGGCAATATTGGCTCTGATACTGGCGACGTAAAGAAACGGAGACGAATTAGCATCTTAACCCGCTATTCAAGCGCCGAATCCGACGGCGTTGACAGCCCGGCGGCGGCGGGCGTGAGCTTCACCGGCGCAACAGATGATATAGAAGCAGACGACCCGTACATGGCCCTTCTCGGCGAGCCGCTCCACGCGATGGTGCAGAACCTGGGCCAGGCCGACGACGGTTACCGTTCCGTCGGCGGCGCCAACAGAAAGGTGTTGTCGCAGGGCTTCACGACCGGCTCCAACGTGTCCTTGCTGCAGGGCATCGGCGTCAACATCGAAGGCTCCGGCAGCAGCTTCCCTGACGGGCCGACCTCCGTGTCGGTTGCCGTGCACGCCGATTCGGGCGGGAAGCCGGGCGCAAAGCTCTTCGACCTCGTCAGTCCCGACGAGTTCGCGGCCGGCCACAGCTTCTTCGAGGCGCCACCGGGAACGACTCTGGCGCCCAACACCTCTTATGTGGTGGCGTGGAGGCATATCGGCGGCACTGTGCACAGGATGCGGAAGACCTCGAGCAACGGCGAGGACACGGGCGCGCTGTCAGGCTTCAGCTTGGCGAACACGTTCTATCAGGGCGTCGACCTTGACAACATGGCAGCGGACCCGGGCAGCGATGTGTTGGAGATCGCGGTATACAGAAGCAGGAAAGTGCCCAACGCCACCGGCCGGCCGAGAGTCTTGGCTTCCCCGGAAGGCACCGGAATTCTGTTCGCCGACCCTGCGCGCATCAAGGATACCGACGGGCTGCCCTTCGCGTTCGACGGCCCGACCATGAGTGTGGTCCGGCTTCGCCTGTACTATTACCAGTGGATCCGGGTTGACGCCGAGACCGCTGCGGAGACCCTCGTCGGTGTCGACTCGCCGAGCTACCAGCGTGTCGACGCCGATGTCGGGCACCTGATGAAGGTGCGGGTGTCGTTCTTCGACCAGGCCGGCGCCTTTGAGAGTTTGACCAGCCTGCCGTTCGGCCCGGTTCACGGAAGACCGGCGCTGCTGCGGGAGTCGACGCTGGTCGCCAACACGGGCCAGTCTGCGTCGGCCGAGGAGGAGATCACCGGGCAGTACGCCATGGGGTTCCGGCTGGGCGGTCACGGCCAAGGCTACGAGATCTCCAGCGTCTCAATCGATCTGGCCGCGGCGCCGTCGAGCCTGACCGTGTCGCTGTGGGCCGGCGGCCGTGAAGGGATGCCAGGCAGCGATCGCACGAGTTACAAGCTGTTCGACTTCGCGAACCCGTCGTCCTTTCGGGTGGGGCTGAACGAATTCACGGCTCCCGGAGGGGCATTCGCGTACCAGAACGTCAACTACTACATCGTGCTGTCGGGTTTCGGCGCCTCGCTAAAGATCAAAGAGACGACGTCTAACAATGAGGATTCGGGCGGCGAGACGGGAGCCGTCATCTTCGACAGCGCGAGAACCCGGGGGTTGCATTTGACCGGAGTCTGGCGCAGTTCCACCTCGCGCAGCAGCGTGCTGCGAATGGCCGTGAAGGGCTCGCAGCGCGAGCGCGGCATCCTTATCGCGAACTACGCCCAGGCCGCCAAAGATGAATTGGGAGCCACGAACCAAGAAATCGTCTCGGTTGGCGATTTGACCACTGTCGAGATCGATGTCGGAGAGGCGGATCGCTACCTCGTCCGCGGTGTTTCGTTCCAAGGGGACGGCACAAATACCGTTCCGGCCTTTCCTTCACAACTGGGCGTTTCATCAACAGCCGGCCCAATGGGCGATCCGATGTACCTGTGGAACACAAGCTCGCGTACTGATTCGGAAATAACCAAGGCCGCCGCTCTGTTCAGCATGGCCACCACGCGCTCCTATGCAGGCATAAGTGTGTGGACGGCTCCGCAGGGCTCGACCGTGGCGGGAGCAAGCGCGTCATACTTCGTCGGGCAGCGTCCTACCGATCCGAGACTGTTCTCCGTCCTTGGCCGCTTTTATACGACCGAGGTCGCTGGCGTGGACATGCCAACGGCGGAGGGTGTGGCCTTCGCTACCGACGCAACCGTTGGGGACGGGGCGTGGGGAGACGGCAGACCGCTGATGGCCGTCCTCGGCGAGCCGCTCGACGCGATGGTGCAGAACTTTGACCAGACCACCAACAGCTACGCCAGTGCCACTGCCACCAACCCGGTGTTGTCGCAGGGCTTCACGACCGGCTCCAACGACTTCCCGTACCGGCTGCAGGGCATCGGCTTCGAGATCGAAGGCTCCGGCTCCGAGATACCTGACGGTCCGACCTCTGTGTCGGTGGCGGTGTACACCGCCGACACGGACGGGAAGCCGGGCGAGAAGCTGTTCGACCTGGCCAGCCCCGCCGACTACGCGGTGGGCCACAGCTTCTTCGAGGCGCCGCCGCGAGCATACCTGGAGCCGGACACCCCCTACGTGGTGGTCTGGACCCGCCTCGGCGGCACCGCGCACAGGTTGGAGCGAACCACCAGCAACAGCGAGGACACGGGCGCGGCAACGGGCGCCAGCCTTGCGGACGTCTTATACCGGGGCGCCGACGTGAACAACCTGTCCCCGAACTCAGGCGGCAACTCGTTGGCGCTGGTGGTGTACACCGAGGTCTTGGACACGGCTATCTTCGTGGAGGGCGGTATCCCGGTGCCCCTGAACTGGTTCCACATATCGGACGGCGCCTATGCGGGGTACCAGTTCAGGGCGCTCTTCGTCACACATCACGCAATAAACGCCGAACACAATGACATAGAGATCTACAACAAACTTGTCCAGCTCGAAGCCTCTGGCCGGCCTAAACGGTATCCAGAAGCATCTGGGCGCTCCAACGATCCAGTCATTCGGCGAGTCGCCGAGCAGTTCAAGGCGGTGGTCTGCACCGCGGCGGACAAAAACGCGCGAACGAACACCGGGATGGAGGGCAGCGGCGTGCCGATCCACTGGCTGGACGGCGGCGCGCAGCATCGCGACACGCTGGTAGCCAACTCGAACTCCCAGTTCTTCGGCCCCGAGTGGGTCCAAGACGAATGGGGCGCCATCGTCACCGGGAACTCCACCCCCTTGTTCGAGATCTCCGTGGACGAGGCTACCAGGGGCGACAAGATCGCGGAGGGGATCTGGACCGGGTGCGACTCCACAGGAATGGCGCATATGGATTACCACTTGGGTTCGGCCATGGGGATGGCCACCCTGGGCACGCCGGCAGATGAGAGCACCGGCAATGCTCCGATTGGCCCCACCGCTTCCAGTACGGGCATGGTCGCCCTCCCAGTGGGCGAATACCGGTCGATCTACGCGATCTCGCCCGTCTTCACGGTGGTTGACGACGGCTCGGAGCGTACCATCTGGTCGTCGAGGATGACGGTGGGAACAAACACGTTTGCCAGTGCAACAATCACGGAGGTAACCACCGGATACGTCGACTTAATTAGTGTCGGCAGCATCGAGGGGTCAAAGCAATTCACCTACGAGGGCGGGACCTACTCTGTGGTTCGTCTCCGCATCCTTAAGGAAACGACGTCAGGCACCGTCTCAATGAACTTCGTAAACCTGGGAATGTCTTCGCTGCCGCCGGAGGGAACCGACTCGAAGCTAGCCCTCGAGCTCACCTGCTGGGGAAGCTGCCGCGGCGAGCAGCAAGGCTCACAGCGAACGCGTTTTCTCCTGTCGGAAGCAACACGCGTCGGTAACGGTTACTCCTGGGACAACCCCGGCCTGCCCTGGGCCGACGGCGACGAAGTTGTGATCAGGCTCATCGAGCTGCGGGATTGATGAGCCCCATCTTCCCTGAACAACCCATGACCAGAGGCTAATGACAGATGACATCAATGAGACTCATCGATCTGACCGACTCCGCCTCTAGGAGAGAGGCTCTCCTTGGCCCGTCGACCGGGGCCCTGATCCCATGGGGCATCAGGGTGGCCCTGATGGCGGCGATGGTGCTGGCGGGCATGGCCCTCTGGTCGACGCAGGCGTACGCGGACGGGGAAGAGGCTGGAGAGCCGGTCTGGTCGGCCGACATGACGGTGGTGGAGTACACCAGCGTCTCCATCGGCGCGGCCAGCGCCGACCTCTTCTCCAACGTGGGCGGAAGCGGCAACCTGCAGATCAAGTCGCTCTGGTCGCACATACCGGACCGCGATCTGCGCCTGGCATTTACAGACGAGGTTCCCAACGCTGCGGACTACACCCTGCAGGTCGGCGACCTCTCCCTGGAGTTTCCCGAGGATAGCTCCGGCTCCAGCAGCTTCAAATGGCACGACGTGGACGTCGATTGGGAAGACGGTCAACTAATTCGTGTACGCATCGTTCTCACGGCCGAAAGCGGCGATCAACAAACCAACACTCCCAACACCCCGGCCACGGGCGTCCCCACCATCAGCGGAACGGCGCAGGTGGGCGAGACACTGGCGGCGGACACCTCGGGCATCGCGGACGAGGACGGGCTGGACAGTGTTTCCTACCACTACCAGTGGATGCGCACCGATGCCGACATCGCGGACGCGACGGACTCCACCTACACGCTCACCGACGACGACCAGGGCAATACCATCAAACTGAAGGTGTCGTTCATCGACGACAACGGCAACAGCGAGACTCTTACCAGCGTCGCGACGACGGAGGTCAGCAAGAGGCCGCAGTTTCTGGTCAGCAACCTGGGCGTCGGGGTCGAAGGCGCCGGCGGGATTCAGCGAACGCTTAACGCCGCCCGATCAGGGTTTGCCCAGGCATTCACGACGGGCGCGAAGACCGACGGGTACGCAGTCGGCGCCGTCGACATCCAGATGTCGAACTTCTTCGATGCGTCGAACACGGCGGACCAGCTCCGGGTGACGATCAACGGGGTCGCGAGCGAAGGCGGGCCGGGCGACGCGCGCTGCACCCTGACCAATCCGTCGAGCTTCACCGCCCTAAGCGTGATCACCTTCGAGGCGCCGACGGGTGCAGGCTCCTGCCCGCAACTGGCGGCGGAAACAACCCACTTCGTCGTGATCGAGTGGATCAGTCCGACCGGGACGGACTCTTTTGCAGTGATTCCGCAGACCTATCCCACCAAGGAGTCGGCTGCGATAGCAGAGGATCCGGGCGGCGCGGAAGGCTGGTCGATCGCCGACCAAGCCTACTATCTCACCGTCGGTTCCGACGCTCGGACCTGGACCGCCTACGACGAGACGGCCAGCTTCAAGATTCAGGTGAAAGAAGCCGTCGTCACGGCGGCCAAGGCCAACAGCCCGGCCGCGGGCCTGCCCACGATCTCGGGCACGCCCAAGGTGGGCGAGACGCTTACCGCGGACACGTCTGCCGTTACGGACGAGGACGGGCTGGACGATGTCTCCTACAGCCACCAGTGGCTGGCCGACGGCACGGACATCGACGGAGCCGCCGCCTCGACCTACGAGCTTTCCAACTCCGAGACGGGCAAGACCATCCAGGTCAGGGTGACCTTCACCGACGATGACGACAACGCCGAGACCCGGACGAGCGTGGCGACGGAGGCGGTAGCTGCCAAGGCCAACACTGCGCCCACCGGCCTTCCCGACATCACGGGCACGCCCCAGGTGGGCGAGACGCTGACGGCCGGCACCTCCACCATCAACGACGAAGACGGGCTGGAAAACGTTTCCTACAGCTACCAGTGGATCCGGAGCGACAACGGCGCGGACACCGACATAGCCGGAGCGACTGACTACACCTACACCGTTGTCTTGGCCGACCAGGGCAAGACCATCAAGGTGAAGGTGTCCTTCACCGACGACGCTGACAGCGAGGAGGTCCTGACCAGCGAGGCTACCGTCGCCGTCGCGGCGGCCAAGGCCAAGGCCAACAGCCCGGCCGCGGGCCTGCCCACGATCTCGGGCACGCCCCAGGTGGGCGCGACGCTGACGGCGGACACGTCTGCCGTTACGGACGAGGACGGGCTGGACGACGTCTCGTACGGCTACCAGTGGATCGCCGGCGGCGCGGACATCGATGGGGCGACCGCCTCGACCTACGAACTTACCAGCAGCGAGCAGGGCCAGACCGTCCAGGTCCGTGTGACCTTCACCGACGACGGGGACAACGCCGAGACCCTGACCAGCATTGCTACTGCCGAAGTGGCGTCGTCGCCGGAGCCACTCACCGTCCGGCTGAAGGTCTCTGCCCCGGCAACCCACGACGGATCGACGGAGTTCACCTTTGAGATCGAGTTTAGCGAGGAGTTCGGCCTGAGCTATGTGACCCTCAGGGACTTGGCATTCGTCGAAACCGGGGGTGAAGTCCGCAAGGCGCAGCGAATGGACAAGCCCAGCAACATCAAGTGGCGAATAATGGTGAGGCCAGACTCCAGCGAGGATGTGACCATCGTTCTGCCCGTCACCACGGACTGCAACGCCGTTGGGGCCATCTGCACCGCGGACGGCAGGAAACTGTCCGACTCGCTGAACTTCACCGTCTCCGGGCCGGGCCAGGAATAAGCCATGATCGCGTTCCGGCGTCTTGCGCCCCTTCCACTGCTGCTCGTCGGGCTGACGGTCCTTGCCGCCGCGGCGTTCGTCCCCTGGATTGTCCACGCCCAGAGCCGGGACTCCGGCAGCGAGTTCACTCTGGCGGCCGCCAACGGCTATCCGACCGGCATCTGGTCGGACGGGACCACGATGTGGGTCGCGGACTTCGAGGACTCCAAGCTGTACGCCTACCGGATGTCGGACCGGAGCCGGGATTCGGGCAAGGATTTCACTCTGGACGCCGTCAACGGCTCTCCGGTGGGAATCTGGTCGGACGGGACCACCATGTGGGCGTCGGACTTCTCCGACGCCAAGCTGTACGCCTACCGGATGTCGGACCGGAGCCGGGACTCCGGCAAGGACTTCAACACGCTTTCTGCAGCCGGCAACAAATTTCCCGAGGGCATCTGGTCGGACGGGATCACGATGTGGGTGGCGGACACCGGCAACGACACGGTGTTCGCCTACGACCTGTCGACCAGGGCCAGGGACTTCGAGAAGGACGTCACGCTGGCCCCCGGCCACGACTCCCCGATGGGCGTCTGGTCGAACGGATCCACGATGTGGGTTTCGGACTGGAGGGACGCCAAGCTGTACGCCTACCGGATGTCGGACCGGAGCTGGGACTCCGGGAAGGACTTCGCGCTGGACGCCGACGATGAATCTTACGAGGGCATCTGGTCGGCCGGGTCCACGATGTGGGTGGCGTCCCGCGACGACGGCACGCTGTACGCCTACGACTGGAACAACCCCGCCGCGGGAACGCCGACGATCGTCGGCGCGGTCCGGGTGGACGAGAAGCTGGCGGCGGGCACTCACTCCATCGCCGACGCGGACGGGCTGGACGACGCCAACTTCCGCTATCAATGGGTTTCGAGCGACGGGAACGCGTACACGGACATCGCGGGCGCGACCGGTTCGACCTACACCGTCGCCTCGAGCGACACGGGCAGGACCGTCAAGGTCAGGGTTTCCTTCACCGACCACGCCGGCAACGAAGAGTCGCTTACAAGCGAGCCGACGGGCCGGGTCGGGGCTCAGGGCGTCTGCGACCGGACGCCTTCGGTGATGGCGGCCATCGTCGCCGGGATGTCCGGCGTCGACGACTGCTCCGAGGTTTCCGAGACGAGGCTCGGGACATGGGCCGGCTCGGAGGGCTACGGCCCCGGCGTCACGCCCGGGCTGCGCCTGCAGGGGAGGGGGCTGTCGGTCCTGCAGGCCGGGGATTTCCGCGACCTGCGCGCGCTGCGCGCCTTGGACCTTAGCAGAAACTTCCTCGAGACTGTGCCGGACGGACTTTTCGAAGACCTCGAGATGGTGGAGGAGCTCTATCTGTCGGGAAATCTCCTGAACGAACTGCCGGACGGGACGTTCGACGGCCAAACCGCGAATCTGAGCGTTCTGGACCTGTCCGGCAACTCGATGGACGAGTTGCCGGAGGGTGTGTTCGACGGCCTGGGAGACCTGCAGAGCCTTTCCCTCTCGGGGAACGGCGTGAAGAACCTGCCGGAGAACGTGTTCGCCGACCTCGGGAGTCTCGCGGTTCTGGACCTTTCGGGAAACGAGCTTGAGGACCTGCCCGTCGGCGTCTTCGAAGGTCTGTCGGGGCTGACCGATCTCGACGCGGGCGACAACCCGGGCGCGCCTTTCACGTTCACCGCGGAGCTGGAGCGTCGGGGGGACGATGCGGTCGTGGTCCGATCAGCCGAAGGCGCGGCGCCGCTCGGCTTGAAGATCGAACTGTCGGCCCTCAACGGGGAGTTGTCCTCCGAGACCGTCATCATCGCCTCGGGCAGTTCATATTCGGACGTTGTCGACGTCAGTGCGCACGGGGATCGTCCCGTCACAGTGAGAATCGAATCCGCCGCATTTTTGTTGCCAGCAGGAAGTTCCGCGTCGGGCATCCGCGCCGACCGCGGCAGCGCCATGCTCATGTGGATCGGCAGACCGCAGGTTCAGAGGGAATGGATCCAGGACGGAAACTTCGCTCTTCATCCGGAGAACGCGGATCCGAAGAGCATATGGTCCGACGGGGAGACGCTCTGGGTCGGCGACGACGGCGCCGGGAAGGTGTTCGCCTACAAGCTGTGGGACAATCCCGATACCGCGGTCAACGAGTACGGGACCCGAGACCCGGGCTGGGACGTTCCGAGCCTGGGCCAGGAGGACTACCACGTCACGGGCCACGGCGCTCGCCTGTACGTCGCCGAAGAGTCCCTCGAAGGCGCCAGTCGGGACGTCTTCGGCTATGACCTGACGGGGCTGACGCGCGCGGAAGACAGAGACTTCGTCTACGGAGGCTTGAACGTCGCCGGTGGAGTGTGGATCGTGCGGGGCTTGGCGACGGACGGCCGTCACATGTGGATCACCGACACCACATCGCACGCGCACGCCTTCCGCCTGGCCGACGACCCGGAGACGCCGGAGGACGAATACGGGAGGCCGGACACCTCCCGGAGGCTGACGATCCCGGGCTCGGGACAGCTGACGGGCCTCTTCACCGACGGGCGGACGATGTGGGGCGTCAGGTTCGCCTCGCACGACACTTCGGTGCGGAGCGTGAAACTGTCCGACGGAACCGGAGCGGGTTACGACTTTCCGCTCCACGAGGAAAATGAACACGCCTTCGGCGTCTGGTCGAACGGTGAGACCTTCTACGTCGTCGACGCCGTCGATGCCATGATCTACACCTATGGGGACGTCGACGGCGTCGTTCGGCCCTCTGTCGAAGACGCGGAGACCGCAGCCGCGCTGGTCGGCAACACGACGCGGTCCGGCGACGACGCCCACGACCTGGGCTCGGCCGGCGTCAAGAGGGCTCAGGCGTTCACCACCGGGCCCAACAACCCCGGGTACGCGCTGGCATCCGTCGGGATCGGTTTCGGCGACGTTTCGGACGCGTCGTCCGCGCCGTCCGACCTCGAGGCGACGCTCAACGCGGACGGCGGCGGGGTCCCGGGCGACGCGCTCTGCACGCTGATCGCCCCGGCGAACCTGTCCGAACGGAGCGTGAACAACTTCGCCGCTCCGGCCTCGGGGACGATCTGCCCGACCCTCGTGAAAGAGACGACCTACTTCGTGGTGGTCGAAAGGATCGGCGTCACAAATTCCGGCACCATCGCCGTCGGAGGAACGGCGAGCGATGCCGAAGACTCGGGGGCCGCGGCGGGGTGGTCCATCGCGGACGGAAGCACGACATATTCTCCTCAGGCCGCCGACCAGGGATGGGCCTCGGACGCGTTTTCATACAAGATCGAGGTGCGCGGCTCCTTCATCAACAACCCGGCCGTCGGCAAGGCGACGGTCACGGGAACGGCGCAGGTGGGGCGGACGCTCGCCGCGACGGTCTCCGACGTGTCGGACGACGACGGGCTGACACAGGCGGCCTACTCGTACCGGTGGTTGCGGGTCGACGGCGCGACCGAGACGAGCATCGGGAGCGGCTCGTCCTCCTACGAACTCGTCGCCGAGGATCTGGGCAAGCGGGTCAAAGTGCGGGCAGCGTTCGTCGACGACCGCGGCAACTATGAAACGCTGACCAGCGCGGCTACCGCGACGGTCGAGGTTTTCAAGGCGGCGGACCGGCCCGGAACCGTTTCGCTCTTCCCGGCGCGGCCGAGGGTCGGGACGGTTGTCAGCGCCGCGCTGAGCGATCCCGACGGCCTCAAGGGCGGCGGCTCGGGTCCTGCGGCGTCCCTGGGCGCGGTTTCGTGGATCTGGGCCAGGTCTCCTGACGGGACCTCCTGGACCAGCGTCAAGGCGTACGGCGAAGGAGGCAGCTACGTTCCAACCGAAGAAGACGAAGGGATGCTGCTCAAGGTCGAGGCGTCGTACACCGACGGGCACGGCCCCGGCAAGTCCGCGGAAGCTGTTTCGATCGCCGGCGCGGGCGCCCGCGAATCGGGTCCGGAACTGAAGGTGACGGAAATCGTCCAGGACCTTTCCCACCCGTGGGGCATCGATTTCACCCCCGACGGGACGATGCTGTTCACCGAACGCGCCGGCGTGCTGAGCGCGCGTCTGACCGACGGCACCGTCAAGCGCGTGACCGCGGATCTCGGAGATCTGCTTGTCGACGGGTTCGCCGGTCTGCAGGCGCTGGCCGTGGACCCGGACTTTGCGACCAACCGGCGGTTCTACACGCTCCAGGGGCACACCGGACGCGAGATGCAGGTGATCGTTTGGACGATCGACGCGGACTACGAGGAGGCCACACGCGTCGTCGATCCTCTGGTGAAGGGCATTCCGATGGGGCCCGGCCCCTGGCACTCGGGAGGCCGGCTGGTGTTCGGCCCGGAGGGATATCTCTGGATCGCGACCGGCGACGGGCGGGTGGTAACGGGCGCGCAGGACCTGACGTCCCTGGGCGGCAAGGTCCTCCGCGTAGACCCGCGGACGGGCGCCGGGGCGCCCGGCAATCCGTTCGGCGCCTCCTCGCCGGTGTACGCCTACGGCTTCCGCAACCCCCAGGGCCTGGCTCTGCGCCCGGGCACGGATCAGATGTGGCTGGTGGAGCACGGCCCGAGACACGACGATGAGATCAATCTGCTCGCGGCAGGGGGCAACTACGGCTGGGACCCGGACGGCGGTTCGTCGGTCTTCTACGACTATGCCGACGAGGCCGGCGTCCCCATGACGGATCTGGCGAAGTTCCCTTCCGCCCTCGAGGCCAGGTGGTCTTCTGGATTCCCCACTCTGGCGACTAGCGGAGCAGTCTTCCTCGAGGGGTCGCAATGGGCGGAGTGGGAAGGACGCCTCGCGGTGGCCACGCTGAAGACGAAGTCGCTTCGGGTCTTCGAGTTTACCGAACAGGGCGATTTCGTGAGTCAGATCGTCGTTCCGGAGCTCTACGGCAGCCGCAGCCACGCCCGGCTGCGGACCCCGGTGCTCGGCCCCGACGGGGCTCTGTACATCGCCACCTCCAACAAACCCGGCGTCGACAGGATTCTCAGGGTGACCGCCAACCTTCCCGCGACGGGAGAGCCGTTCATCAGCGGCACGCCGCGCGTTGGCGGGACGCTGACGGCGGACACGACGGGCGTCGCCGACGGGGACGGTCTGGAAAATGTCGACTTCATCTACCAGTGGATGCGCATCGACGGCGCGGTCGAGACGAACATCGGGACCGGCTCGTCATCCTACACGCTCGTCGCCGAGGATTCTGGCAAGACCATCAAGGTACGGGTGACATTCACCGACGACGCTGACCACGAGGAGACGCTGACCAGCGCGGCGACGGGGGTGGTTGCGGCCAAGCCCAACTCTCCGGCCACGGGAGCGCCCACCATCATTGGTACGGCCCAGGCGGGCGAGACGCTGACAGCGGACGTTTCCGGCGTCAACGATGAGGACGGGCTGGACGACGTTTCCTACAGCTACCAGTGGGTTTCCAACGACGGGCCCACCGACACGGACATCCAGGACGCCACGGATTCCACCTACACCCTGGCCGATAGCGACGCAGGCAAGTCCATCAAGGTGCGGGTGTCCTTCACCGACAACGCTGACCACGAGGAGACGCTGACCAGCGCAGCAACGGAGGTGGTGCAGCAGGGTAGTAACGCCTGGTCCGCCACAATGACCGTGGAGACCAGGGATGGTTTCACAGGGTATTCGTTCTGGGGCGATCCCCACCTGGGGTCCCTCTCGGCGACCGAGGTCGAATGGGACGGCAAGACCCACTATGTCAGGTTCCTCTTTCTCAAGGACGGCGAGCTGAGGCTCGGCCTGAACGAGGAGATGTTTTCCACCGGCTTCGTGCTGTCGGTTGGGGACGAGGAGTTCGGCTCGGCGAAGGCCATGCTGGATCATCTCGGTGCGTCCTACAGATTCCGGTGGGATGACCCGGGATTGGGCTGGTCGGACGGGGAGGAGGTGTCGGTGAACCTCGTGCGGTCCGACCAGAATACTCCGGCCCTGGGCGCGCCGACCATCAACGGTACGGCGCAGGTGGACGAGACGCTGACGGCGGACACCACCGGTGTTGAGGACGCGGACGGGTTGACCAACGTGTCGTACAGCTACCAGTGGATCGCCGGAGGATCGGACATCGACGGGGCCACCGGCTCGACCTACGAACTTACCGGCAGTGAGCAGGGTCAGACCATCCAGGTCCGGGTGACTTTCACCGACGACGCTGACCACGAGGAGACGCTGATCAGCGCGGCCACCGTTGAGGTGGCGGCCAAGCCCAACACTGCGCCCACGGGCCTGCCCACCATCGGCGGGACCCCTCAGGTGGAACAGACGCTGACCGCGGACACGTCGGGAATTACCGACGCCGACGGGCTCACCAACGTTTCCTACAGCTACCAGTGGGTTTCCAACGACGGGACCACCGACACGGACATCCAGGACGCCACGGATTCCACCCACACCCTGACCGACGACGACGCAGGCAAGACCATCGAGGTGCGGGTGACCTTCACCGACGACGCCGAAAACGCCGAGACGCTGACCAGCGCGGCGACGGCGGCGGTTGCGGCCAAGCCCAACTCTCCGGCCACGGGAGCGCCCACCATCGGCGGGACGCCCCAGGTGGGTGAGACGCTGACGGCGGACACCTCCGGCATATCGGACGACGACGGGTTGACCAACGTTTCGTACAGCTACCAGTGGACCGCCGGAGGGTCGGACATCGCCGGAGCCACCGGCTCCAGCTACACCCTCAAGGGCGTGCAGAATGGGCAGACAATCCAAGTCCGGGTCTCCTTCCGTGACGACGCAGACCACGAGGAGACGCTGACCAGCGCGGCGACGGGGGCGGTTGCGGCCAAGCCCACGCCGCTGACCGTCCGCCTGGTGTTCCCCGTGGCCGGCCATCACGGCGCCTCGAATGTCTTCACATTCGACATCCGGTTCAGCGAGGAGATTCCCCTCAGCTACAAGACCCTCAAATTCCACGCCTTCGACGTGACAGGCGGGACCATCTTGAGGTCGCAACGAATGAACAAGCCCAGCAACATAAAGTGGCGAATAATGGTGAGGCCAGACTCCAGCGAGGATGTGACCATCGTTCTGCCCGCCACAACGGACTGTGAGGCTCAGGGGGCCATCTGCACGGAGGACGGCAGAATGCTGTCCAACAGTCTGGTGTTCACCGTCAGTGGTTCGAGCGGATAGAGCGGGAAGTCAATCGCTCCGTCTTACTGGCAACAAGAAATGCCCGCATATGCGAATGGCCGGAGGCCAGCGGTCTCTCCCGGTCCGGATACGTCCCGGTGGCGTGTGCCTGACTTTCGTTTGTGTCGGCAATAGCGAAAAGCCGCAGAAACACTCTCCCTCAGAGCAAACAAATTGTCGCCCCCAAGAGTGTGATTTGACACTTACCAAAGCCTTGAAGAGTCTCTACAGTTTTCATGGGTTGATGCGTAAGAAGAATCACCAGATAACCGGAATCACAGGCCGCCGCTCTACGTGCGGACAGCGGAGGAGGTCGTAGGCCCCGCTCATCCCGCCCGTGCAGAGGGAGGCATTCATTTGGCGCTCGACAGACCGGTCCATGCACCTGAGGCGGCGGACAGCCCCCGCCGTCGCGGCTCCGGTCGCTCTGGGGTCAGCCGCGCACGGCGACCTAGCACAGATGTCCCCCGGGTTTATCGATTCTTCGTGCTGGGTAGAAAAAGGGTGGTGCCATGACTCTGCCCAGCCGCCGTGCTCCTCTAACCCTCCTCATCCTTCCCGGGCTACTAGCCCTATTCGCCCTGTACTTGGTCATACCCTGGTCCACAGCCTCCGCGCAGCAAGCCTCACAGGAGGATACCTGTCCCGGAGCCGACTCAGCCCCGACGCCGACCGTGGTAGAGGTTCGGGCCGTTCCTATCGTGGTCGAGTCCACTACCGACGAGTACTTCGTGCTCTATGTGCGGCACGATCTGGACGCGGACACCACGTTTGAAGTACCGGTCGGAGTGACCCTGGGCCAGGACGGCGCCACGACGCTGACCGAGAGCCCGGAGGCGCTGCCCAAAGAGCGCTACCGGGTGGAGAAATACCTCGTCAGCGACCCCGCCGATGTCGATGGTGATTGCACTGATGACATTACAGAGCTGGCGGACCCGGTGGGCATGAACCCGGTGAACCCTGTCCCAGCCATGAGGTTTGACGATGGCGCGGCGGCCATTCCTAACCGCGAGACGTATATGTCGCTTGCCTACAAGGGTGACAGCGGTATCGACAGCCATCTCAGGAACCTGGAGGCCGTCAAGTTCCATATGGTCGACATGAACACCGACCGCCCATCCGTCTATTTCATGAACACCAAGACGTACCGACGACACTATGACTTCTCGGCGGCCGTTGGTCTCGAGGTCAACCCACTCCACGGACATGAGACGATGATCGCCGAGATGGTATACCACCCAACAGCGGTTGCTCCCGACGGGTCTCTGGGTGTTTATCGTTTCCAGTTCGGGGCCAACGATGTCTACTCTTTCAAAGAGATTTCCTATGCGTTCACGGTTCTGGCAGCCAGCATGCCGCTCCTGGAAGATAACCTCGCCTACTATCCGATGTGGTCCAAGGCGGTGGCACGGTATCACAAGGATCAGTCTCTCTATGATGATTCCCGGGTCGACGTGCTGCTCGCAGAAGACATCGCTTTCGATCTGGATTTCATCTCCCTCAACCGGGGAAGGGGGTTCGGTTTCCTGCGGGTCATGGCGCTGGAGGAACGCCCCAACCCTCGCGACATCGTGATCTATGACGCCCTGCCCAACGAGCTCCCCCGCGTTGCCGGCATCATCACCACCGTGCCGCAAACGCCGCTTTCGCATGTCAACCTGCGCGCCGTGCAAGACGGCGTCCCCAACGCCTTTGTCCGCGACGCTCTGGAGGCCCCCGACATTGAGGGTCTCATCGGCAGCTATGTCCAGTACCTTGTAGGATCGACCGCGTACTTTGTCTTCGCAGCCTCGCCCTCGGAAGTCGATACCCACTACGCCGATTCCCGCCCTTCCGAGCCCCAGACGCCGGAACGGGACCTTACGGTCACGGAAATCACCCCCCTCAGCGACATTGAATTCGACGACTGGAACGCGTTTGGCGTCAAGGCGGCGAACGTGGCCGTTCTGGGAACTCTGGACTTTCCCGAGAACACCGTCCCCGACGGGTACGCGGTGCCGTTCTACTTCTACGACGAGTTCATGAAGCACAACGGGTTCTACGACGACGTTAAGGAATTGCTGGCCGACCCGAATTTCCAATCGGACTTCGACACTCAGGAGTCCAAGCTCAAGAAGCTGCGCAAGAAGATTAAGAAGGGCGAGACGCCCGAATGGATGACCGGCGCGCTGGAGGAGATGCACGCTGGGTTCCCCGCAGGCACATCCTTGCGCTACCGGTCCAGCACCAACAACGAAGACCTGCCCGGTTTCAGCGGCGCGGGGCTGTACGACTCCAAGACACAGCATCCTGATGAGACCGAAGAAGACGGGATTGCCAAATCGCTCAAGCAGGTGTACGCCAGCCTGTGGAACTTCCGGGCATTCACCGAACGCGAGTTCTATCGCGTCGATCACCTGGCGGCGGCGATGGGGGTGCTGGTGCATCCCAACTACTCCGACGAACTGGCCAACGGCGTCGCCGTCAGCTTCGATCCTATCCGAATGAGATACGGAAATTACTACGTCAACTCGCAGCTCGGAGAGGACCTGGTCACCAATCCCGACGCGCACTCGGCGCCGGAGGAAATCCTGTTGCACCAGGGCGGTGAGTACACCGTCCTCGCGACCTCCAACCAGATGCAGCAGGGGCAACTCCTTATGAGCGACGCCCAAATGGATCAGTTGCGCCGTCATCTCGAACTGATCCATGACGAGTTCGCCGAGCTGTACGGTGTCGAAGCCGATGAGCCGTTCGCCATGGAGATCGAGTTCAAGATCACCAGTGACGATGTTCTGTCGATCAAGCAGGCCCGCCCCTGGGTCTTCGGCGACGACGCACCATCGGAAAACCGCCCGCCTACCGGAGCGCCCACCATCAGTGGGACGGCTCAGGTGGACGAGACGCTGACGGCGGACATCTCGGGCATCACCGACGCCGACGGGCTGACCAGCGTTTCTTACAGCTACCAGTGGATCGCAAACGATGCGAGCGCCGACACGGACATAAGCGGTCAGACAGGCTCGACCTATACCCTGTCGGACGCCGACGTGGGAAAGACCATCAGTGTGCGGGTGAGCTTTACCGACGACCGGGGCTACGAGGAGACGCTGACCAGCGCAGCAACCACTGCCGTCACCGGTCCCAACAGCCCGGCCACGGGAGCGCCGACCATCAGTGGGACGGCTCAGGTGGGCGAGACCCTCACGGCGGACGTTTCCGGCATTGTAGATGCCGACGGGCTGACCAGCGTTTCTTTCAGCTACCAGTGGATTGCAAACGATGCGAGCGCCGACACGGACATAAGCGGTCAGACAGGCTCGACCTACACCCTGGTCTCCGCCGATGTGGGCAAGACCATCAAGCTGCGGGTGTCCTTCACCGACGACGCAGACCACGAGGAGACGCAGACCAGCGCAGCAACCACTGCCGTCACCGGTCCCAACAGCCCGGCCACGGGAGCGCCGACCATCAGTGGGACGGCTCAGGTGGGCGAGACCCTCACGGCGGACGTTTCCGGCATTGTAGATGCCGACGGGCTGACCAACGTTTCGTACACTTATCAGTGGATTGCCAACGATGGGACCACCGACACGGACATACCGGGAGCGACCAGCTCCACCTACACACTGTCCGACGACGATGTGGGCAAGACCATCAAGCTGCGGGTGAGCTTCACCGACGACGCCAACAACAGCGAGACCCTGACCAGCGATGCGACGGCGACGGTGCCGACGACGGACGAGTGGTGGGCGGATATGTTGGTGGTGGATTACGGCACCGGCGCCATCGGCGCCGCCAGCGCCGATCTCTTTTCGAACTCCGGGGGCAACGCTGGCCTTCAGGCAAAGTGGCTGTGGTTCTACTCTCCGGAGCGGAAGCTTCGCTTGGCTTTTACGGATAACGTTCCCAACGTCAACGACCTGACGCTGCTAGTTGGCGATGTCGCGCTGGCATTACAGGGAGGGGATGCCACCTTTACCTGGGAAGACGTCGACGTCGATTGGGAGGACGGTCAGACCCTTACGGCGCGCATCGTACGTGATTGGACGAGTGCGGTCGTCGCCCTCAACAGCCCGGCCACTGGGTTGCCGACCATCATTGGCACGGCCCAGGCGGGCGAGACGCTGACAGCGGACGTTTCCGGCGTCAACGATGAGGACGGGCTGACCAGCGTCTCCTACAGCTACCAGTGGATTGCCAACGACAGGACCACCGACACGGACATCCAGGACGCCACGGACTCCACCTACACACTGACCGACGACGACGCAGGCAAGACCATCAAGGTGCGGGTGTCCTTCACCGACGACGCTGACCACGAGGAGACGCTGACCAGCGCGGCGACGGCGGCGGTTGCGGCCAAGCCCAACACCCCCGCGGCAGGAGCGCCGACCATCACCGGGACGGCCCAGGTGGGCGAGACGCTGACGGCGGACGTTTCTAGCATCGCCGACTCCGACGGGTTGACCAACGTGTCGTACAGCTACCAGTGGATCGCCAGAGGATCGGACATCGACGGGGCCACCGGCTCGACCTACGAACTTACCAGCAGTGAGCAGGGTCAGACCATCCAGGTCCGGGTGACGTTCACCGACGACGCTGACCACGAGGAGACGCTGACCAGCGGGGCCACGTCGGCGGTTGCGGCCAAGCCCAACTCTCCGGCCCTGGGCGCGCCGACCATCGGCGGGACGCCCCAGGTGGGCGAGACGCTGACGGCGGACACCTCCGGCATATCGGACGACGACGGGTTGATCAACGTTTCCTACAGCTACCAGTGGACCGCCGGAGGATCGGACATCGCCGGGGCCACCGGCTCTACCCACACCCTGACTGCCAGCGAGCAGGGACAGACCATCCAGGTGCGGGTGACCTTCACCGACGACGCCGAAAACGCCGAGACGCTGACCAGCGGGGCCACGTCGGCGGTTGCGGCCAAGCCCAACTCTCCGGCCACGGGAGCGCCCACCATCGGCGGGACGCCCCAGGTGGGCGAGACGCTGACGGCGGACACCTCCGGCATATCGGACGACGATGGGCTGACCAACGTTTCCTACAGCTACCAGTGGACCGCCGGAGGGTCGGACATCTCGGGGGCCACCGGCTCCAGCTACACCCTCAAGGGCGTGCAGAAAGGGCAGACAATCCAAGTCCGGGTCTCCTTCCGTGACGACGCAGACCACGAGGAGACGCAGACCAGCGCGGCGACGGGGGTGGTTGCGGCCAAGCCCACGCCGCTGACCGTCCGCCTGGTGTTCCCCGTGGCCGGCCATCACGGCGCCTCGAATGTCTTCACATTCGACATCCGGTTCAGCGAGGAGATTCCCCTCAGCTACAAGACCCTCAAATTCCACGCCTTCGACGTGACAGGCGGGACCATCTTGAGGTCGCAACGAATGAACAAGCCAAGCAACATCAAGTGGCGAATAATGGTGAGGCCAGACTCCAGCGAGGACGTGACGATCGAACTGCCGTCAACCACGGACTGCAACGCCGTTGGGGCCATCTGCACGGAGGACGGCAGAATGCTGTCCAACAGTCTGGTGTTCACCGTCAGTGGTTCGAGCGGATAGAGCGGGAAGTCAATCGCTCCGTCTTACTGGCAACAATCGATGCCCATCGTTCAAATCATAAAAACATGTCCCGTACCCCGATACGGGATCAAAATTCAGACGTTTTGACAACCAGCACATCCGTGCTACAATGAAACATGAACCAGTTCGAGACAGCGCCGCGCTGACGAGCGCGGACCCCCCTGAGCCAAGCGGCCAACGGAGATTGTGTCAAGACCGTGAATCCGACGACAGACAAGAAACGCGACGCCGCGCCTCCCAAAGAGGCGCCCGGCTCCGCTTCCCTGCGCCGAAACGGTCTTTGGCGACGCACCGCACCAGATCCAGAGTCGGGTGAAAGACCGCTTGCGTACGTAAGAAGCGAATCCTCAAACAAGTCCCGGTCGCGGCGCAGCATTGATGCGTCGCAGCACGAGCCAGACGTCGGTCAACCGACGTCAAAGGGCCGGGTAAGCGTTCGTGAATGCGGCAGACGTCTACCCTCGATCGCCACGAGGGGGAGGCTACAGAGCGGGCCCGGGAGGAACCGGGCTATGGAGGGCGGCGCGACTCTAGTTCCATCGCCGACCTCAGACCCGTCGGTCTGGCGACGGCGGGCGCGGCTGGCACGGGTAGCTAGCGGTCACGCATCTCCAAGCGCGGCGACTGTCCACCCGCCCTGCAAACCTCCGCCTGCAGCGGAGGCCGTGGCAGGCCGGAGGTTCCCGGACATCCGGGAACGGGCAGGGTTTCCATCGCGAAACCCATCGACCCCATCTTCCGGGCGCGGGCGATAACCTCGACCGGTCCTTCATAAAGGGGAAGGATCGGAACGAGCCGCCCAAGCCCGACGACCAGACAAAAATCTGCGACCTCAACCCGCAGATCAACTAAACACACCCCAACCGCCAGCAACTTAATGGCTCAGCAGCAAACGCCCCTTTCGCAAGGCGAAAGGGGCGCGAGCCAGCGGAGCGCCGCGAGCGGGGTATGCCCCGGGGCGCCGAGGGGCCGCGCACCAGCCAAACCATCCACACCCCGATCATTCCCGCGGACGCGGGCGCTTCAGCGGACGGAACGTCCATCCAGAATCAACAAAACACTCCGCTTCTCGCCATCCCAGCGACATCCACTGTCCTTTCGCTCCGCGAAGGGGACGCGAGCAGGCGAAGTGCCGCTCCCAATCTTCGAGGCCGGTAGGCGCGTTGTCGCGCTTGTTGTCCCAGCTTGAATGTCGATGCTGGACAGAGCGGCACTTCGGAAGTGGTAGTCTTCGCTAGGGATCATACGCCGGATCAGTCGATTAGCCGAGTTCGATTGGGTTTAGAGAAATCAAAAGGGGCATGAAGCCCTGACGAGGAACGATATAAACCCGGTGCGGTCTGCACCTCCGACGGCCGGAAGCTGTCCGACGGCGTTGGGATCACGGTTTCGGGGCCGGGCGGGTAGATCCGATGCGGGAGATGTTCAACGAAATCCGGGCCGAAGCGATACGGAAACCAAACAGACGAATTGAGCGGGTGCGAAATGCACAGGAATGAGATGGAATTGCACGTGCACCGATCGGAACGACCGACGCGGTCGGCGGAAGCCGCAGGCGCGTGGTCGGTCTCCCTGTCGGTAGGGTCGTCTCGGCGGCGTGTGCATGACCCCAATCTACCCCCCGTCTGTTGTGCACGCAAGAGCACTTCATACCTGTCGTATGGGCAGAAACACCCTCCCCAAGAGCAAACAATTCGCGGCACCAAGAGTGGGTCTGGCACTTGTCGATTCGATGAAGAGTCGTTGCTTTTTAATGTGCAGGCCGAACTGCCGATAAGCGGGTTATCAGACTGACACGTCAAGGGCGGGAGCCGATTGACACGGCCAACCCATCCCGAAGTCTTCAATAGGGCATTCTGCTCGACGTGGAAATATGCTGAAGCGATAATCAAGGCTCGATGCGTAATATGTGAAGCCCATTTTCAAAGGCCATGGCTGTGAGACAAATATGAACCCGCAGCGACCAACATAGTGCGCCGGGCTGGAACTTTAATTTGACTTGACCTACTCCTTTACCAGCAATTGCGAAGACAATATGTCAGTTCCCGAGGTCGTCATTATGATCTCAATCTTTTCGAAAAGTATCCGCAGGCGTTTGTGATTAGTCGGACGCGTCGCTGATCCAGCAATTGAACGGCTGATTCACGGTAATTTCTTCGAGAGCACGTTTTACCTTTCGAAGGTGTAAAAACACCCTCTTCAAGAGCAAACACTTTGGATCGGCAAATGTGTTATTAGGCAGTTTCCGAGACGATGTCTGGTCTTTAAAGTTTTATGAGTTATGGGACCATCAGGTGGAGATTGAGACCTTGCCGTGCATCTAAGGATGGACGGAAACCGTGTCTGTCAGCCCGAAATCGGCGAGCAGATGGCGGAGGTTTCGACCCCGCATCGGAAGATCGCGAACACGCACGCGACAGATGCTCTGTCGGTGCCGTGGCCGTTGGGAGCGCTGTGCAGAGGTGCTGCGACAGTCGTCGCGACGACCGCGCCCATCGGCGATTACGTAAAACCGACGCATCTTTGGCATCGGTCCCTAGACGTCTCCAAACACCTCCCAGCCGTTCGTAAGCCGTTCTGCAATTCGGCGCTCGAACCAGCAGAAGTAGGTGCTCTACGCGCGTGCCTGCGCACACAACCAACTGCTATCGAGCTTAAAACGCCAATTGCACGAGAGAACAGACATTCCGGCAAGGGCAAAAATAACCGAGAAAAAGCATCACGACGAGAAATCGGAGCGACGGATAAATGAAACCGGTTAATTTGCGAGACGGTCGACCTGCGAGCGTGGCTCCAACCATGTCAGAAGCCGCGTCCGCAGCAACGAGCCTGTCGAATTCCGCTCCCAGGATCGAACCGGGTCGCTCGCGTCGAAATCTTGGAGCAGAAAAATCGAAAGTTGTGGCGTTGGGCAAGCAGGTTCTCAACGGCACACGCCCGGCCAGTTCAGATCCCTACGCGACTGATCCCGGATTCCGACGTCGTATTCCCCTGTCCGGAGCAAGGTCGGCGGAAGCCGCAGGCGCGTGGTCGGTCCTGACGGTCCCTCGGCGCGTCGCAATTGCAGCGACGGATCGAGGTATAACCGTGGCGAATAGCAACCTGAGAATGAAGCGTCTCGCCGCGCTGGGCTTGATAGCGGCACTCTGCGCCATCATGCTGTCAGCCCCTTGGTTCGCCCAAGCACAGGACGACAACACCCCGTCAAACCCGGCTTTCGATCTTCACGCGGATAATGCCGCTCCCAAGAGCATTTGGTCCGACGGCACGACCTTGTGGGTGGGCGACGATACCGACGCCGAGGTCTACGCCTACAAGCTGGTGGACGATCCCGCCACCACCTTGGTTGACGAGTACGGCACTCGCGATTCGGCCAAGGACATCACCGCGCCGAGTCCAGAGGCTTTCTTAGTCACCGGCGACGGCGACTACCTGTATCTGGCTGAAGAGGCCCTCCACGGCGGCACCCTGGACTTGTTCGTCTACAACCTGCCGGGTCTCAGCCGTGCCAGTTCCAAGGATGTCAATCACTCCGCCTTTATCGTGCGGGGACTCGCGTCCGACGGGGAGTATTTCTGGATCAGCCCCACCACCAGCCAAGCGAAGGCTTTCAAGCTCTCCGACGGCTCCGCGGTCACGTCACGAGACCTGACGATTCCCGGCAGCGGTCAGGTAACCGGGCTCTACACCGACGGGACAACGATGTGGGGGACCAGATACAGTTCACATTCCACCACCGTCGAGAGCGTCAACTTGGACGGCACCGCCTCGGAATGCGATTTCACGCTTCACGACGACAACGACCAGGCCTTCGGCATCTGGTCGGACGGGGAGACGATGTACGTCGTCGACTTTATCGACGCCAAGGTCTACACGTATGTGAATCCGTGCGCGCCGACGGCTGATCCTGGTTTGATCTTGCCAGAATCCGCGCTCGACATCGACGAGGGCGGCTCGGGCACATACAAAGTCAGGCTCGCGAAGGAGCCCACGGCCGATGTGACGGTGACTCTGACTCAGCCGACCAACACCGACGTGACGGTGGACACGGATTCGGGGATGACGGGCAACCAGACGACGTTGTCGTTCACGACGTCGAACTGGGAGACCGATCAAACGGTCACGGTCACGGTCGCATCGGACACGGACGCGGTTGACGATGTTGCGACGATCACGCATACCGCTTCGGGCGCGACGGAATACGCGGCGCTGGCCGCTGTAGACGTCACCGTCAACGTCGAAGACGATGACAAGCCCGGGTTGACACTGTCAAAATCCGCGCTCAACATCGTCGAGGGCGGCTCGGGCACATACAAAGTCAGGCTCGCGAATCAGCCCACGGCCGATGTGACGGTGACTCTGACTCAGCCGACCAACACCGACGTGACGGTGGATACGGATTCGATGACGTTGGGCGACCAGACGACGTTAGCGTTCACGACGTCGAACTGGGACACCGATCAGACGGTGACTGTGACGGTTGCGTCGGACGTGGACGCGGTTGACGAGAGTGCGACGATCTCGCACGGCGCTTCGGGCGCGACGGAATACGCGGCGCTGAATGCCGTAACCATCGATGTCCAAGTCGTCGACGATGACAAGCGTGTGTTAACCGACTTCGATCTTCACGCGGATAATGCCGCTCCCAAGAGCATTTGGTCCGACGGCACGACCTTGTGGGTGGGCGACGATACCGACGCCGAGGTCTACGCCTACAAGCTGGTGGACGATCCCGCCACCACCTTGGTTGACGAGTACGGAACTCGCGATTCGTCCAAGGACATCACCCCGCCGAATCCAGAGGCTTTCTTAGTCACCGGCGACGGCGACTACCTGTATCTGGCTGAAGAGGCCCTCGACGGCACCACCCTGGACTTGTTCGTCTACAACCTGCCGGGTCTCAGCCGTGCCAGTTCCAAGGATGTCAATCACTCCGCCTTTATCGTGCGGGGACTCGCGACCGACGGGGAGTATTTCTGGATCACTCCCACCACCAGCCAAGCGAAGGCTTTCAAGCTCTCCGACGGCTCCGCGGTCACGTCGCGGGATGTGACGTTTCCCGGCAGCGGTCAGGTAACCGGGCTCTACACCGACGGGACAACGATGTGGGGGACCAGATACAGTTCACATTCCACCACCGTCGAGAGCGTGAAACTTGACGGCACCGCCTCGGACTGCGATTTCACGCTTGACGACGACAACGCCAATGCCTTCGGCATCTGGTCGGACGGGGAGACGATGTACGTCGTCGACTTTATCGACGCCAAGGTCTACGTGTATGTGAACCCGTGCGCGGCGCCGGCTGATCCTGGTTTGATCTTGCCGAAATCCGCGCTCGGCATCGACGAGGGCGGCTCGGACACATACAATGTCAGGCTCGCGAAGCAGCCCACGGCCAATGTGACAGTAACTTTGGGCCAGCCGTCGAACACCGACGTGACGGTGGATACAGATTCGATGACGGCGGGCAACCAGGACTTGTTGACGTTTACAACGGCGGACTGGGAAACTGATCAGACGGTGACGGTCACGGTCGCGTCGGACGCGGATGCGGCGGACGATGTCGCGACGATCACGCACGCCATCAACGGCGCGACGGAATATGCGGCACTGGATGACGTAGACGTCGTCGTCAACGTCGACGACGATGAGTCGGCGGACGTGTCTAGCACGTCGGAAACGCTCAATCTGACGGAGCCGGATTCAGGCACCACGACGAGCACGTACACGCTTACCCTGAGCGCGGTGCCAACATCGGATGTGACGGTTTCGATGGAGGTTGAGGCGGTTACGCCGGCGCAGGTGAGCGGGCAGGCGTGGTCGAATCCCGACATCTCCGTCACGTCGCCGGTCACGTTGGGTTCCACCAACTGGATGACCGGAGAGACGGTCACCGTCACGTTGCCGACGGACACCGACGCCGAGGACGACGTTGCGAGGATCGTGCACACCGTGACGCAGAGCGGCGGATCGATGGAGTTCAACGGATACGTGCTCGGGAACACAACTGTCAACATCTCGGACCCTGAGACGCCGGTCGTCGAATTCAAGTTATCGACGGAGTCCGCGTCCGACTGGAGCACAGCACCAGACTTAACCATTGCCGAAGGCGAGGGTTTAACCCTGGACGTCCGGTTGTCGCATCAACCGAGAAACAATGTGACAGTGACGGCATCGATCGTGCCGCAATCTTTGGGGCAACAAATAGCGCCGAGTTCCGGCCGCGTGTTCTTGCCTGCCGATTGGAGCACGACGCCGAGCCAACAGTTTAGTTTGAGCAATTCAGACGACTCCAATTCTTACCCGGAAGAGTACAGAGTGGATTTTTCGGTTTCGGGCTACGGCAGCGGCACGGTTGCGGACTTGGATCTGACCGTGACCGAAAATGATCCGGTCGGCGCCAGCGTGGATCCGGATCCGCCCGAGATCACGATTGAGGAGCAAAATGCGGCGGGAGGGACGTACACGATCAAGCTGGCGTCCATCCCATCTACTCACAACGGCGCTGCTGCGTCGGTAAGCGTGGCAATCACCTCTACCAACGACGACATCACGTTGAGCCCGAACCCGGTCGTGCTGAACGCAGGCAATTTTTTTGCGGGCGTCGATGTCACGGTCTTGGCGATCGATGACGCGGATGGGGTAGGCGAAACGGCGACGTTGAGCCACTTTGCGACATCTCAAACGTCTGGCAGAGACGGCGACTACCACAACATCCCCATTCCAGACGTGACCGTAACCGTGACCGACAACGATCCGGTGGGCGTGGAGTTCGACGACACGACGGTGGTTCAGGATGCTCATTCGGTGACCGTCGCAGAGGCCGGGACGTATGACTACAGAGTCAGGCTGGCGACCGAGCCAACGGACGAGGTGACCGTGACGATCGTCGATCCATCGGACAACACGGAAGTGACGACCGAACCTACAACGTTGACGTTCAACGCTGAGAACTACACAACTTGGCAGGATGTCACGGTATCTGCCGCGGTGGACAACGACACCTTCGACGATACCGCGACGATCACCCATACAGTCTCCCAGTCCGGCGGATCGTCGGAGTACGACGGGGTGTCGGTGGCCGATGTGTCGGTGTCGGTAACCGACCCGGACCGGTCCGCCGCGATGTTGACGGTGAGTGGTTCGGAAATTTCCGCATTGAACGTTTTGGAGGAGGACACGGCGACGTACGATGTTGCGCTGTCGCACCAACCCGCCAGCGGGGACACGCTGACGGTGACGTTGACGGTCACGGGATCAGGGACGCAGGTAACGCTCGACACCGATTCAGGGATGACGGGCGATCAGAACACTTTGGCGTTCACTTCATCGAACTGGGACACGACTCAGGAGGTTACGGTAACTGGTGTCGCGGACACCAACTTGGTGACCGACACGTTCACGATCGCACACGCGGTGACCGGCACTCGTGCGAGCACGACGGCGACGAATCTCAGCGTCACGCGGCCGGACAACGACGTGCCCAACTTGGACTTGGGAGCGACGACCGCGGTTACAGTCCCGGAAGGCGGCAACGCCTCATACAGCATCGAACTGACGCAGCAGCCTTCCGCAACGGTCACGGTCACGGTCACGGCGACCGGCAATGACGATGTCAAGTTCTCCACCGATTCCTGTGCGACGTTGACTGATTCGGGACAGTTGGAGTTCTCGACGACGGACTGGAACACCGCGAAGAGCTTGACGGTCTGCGGCGCCGAGGACTACGACGCGACCAACGACACCGCGGAGTTGAGCTACGGCGTATCGGGCGCCGAGTACGAAGGGTTGAACTACCCGGACACTCCCGTGACGGTCACGGACGACGACACCGAAGGCATCACGATCAGTCCGACCTCGGTGGATATAACCGAGGTCGACGGTGGCGTCGCTACCGGGACGTACGAGGTCAGCCTCAGCGCGGCGCCGACGGGCGGAAGCGTAACTGTGACGATCACCGTGGCGAACAACGTCGACGTCACGACGATCCCGACATCTCTTACGTTCGCATTGAGCGATTGGACGACGGCTGGAACTCAAACGGTTGCCAAATCGGTCGAGATCAGGGTCGCGGATGACGACGGTGCGGGCGACGAAACGGCCGACATCGTGCATACGCAGGGTGGTGTGGGTTACGGGCCGGGAACCGCGTTGGACGGTGTGACCGTGAACATCACGGACACGGACATCCGCGGCGTGACGATCACCGCGGCTGATCCCTTCACATTCAATGAAGGCGGTTCGCTCACTTACACAGTTGTGCTCGATACGGAACCGACGGGTCCAGTCACGGTGAGCGTCAATGACACCATTGCGACGGATGAGATTCGAGTCGACAAGACGGCGTTGGAGTTCACGATCGACGACTGGGACTCGCCGCAGACGGTGAGGGTCAATGCCGACGCAGACGATGATGCCGAGGATGACACGAGTACCATCGTCCACGGCGTCACCGGTGCCGACTACGAAGCGAACAACGTGGCGGCGGATCCACTGACCGTGACCGTGACTGACCTCAACACAAGGTCGGTGTCGATTATGCCGACGTCGCTGACGATCGGCGAGGGTTTCACGGACTCCTACGAGGTTGTGCTGGGCACTCGGCCGGTGGGTGGTTCGGTGACGATCACGATCGCTTCGGACAATTCGGACGTCACGGTCGACACGGACCCGGGAACTTCAGGGAATCAGACGACGCTGGAGTTCAATCCTGCCAATTGGGACGACGCGCAGACGGTGACCGTGACGGCGGAGCAGGAGAACGCCGATACTCAGCAAGACATGGCGACGCTGACCCACGCGGTGAGCGGTGCCGACTACGGTGCCAACAACGAGACGGCGCCTTCTGTTTCAGTAACGGTGAACGACGACGACGGTCCGATGTTCTCGACATCGGCGGAGTCGCTGACGGTGGTGGAGAGGACGGACGAGAACCCGACGGCGAGTTCGAGCTACACGGTCGTTCTCGACACTTTGCCGGTCGGCGGAAACGTGACGATCACGATCACACCCGCAGGCAATCCGGACATCAAATTGTTAGACCCGGACACCAACGATCCGGTGGGTGCACTGGCGCTCGAATTTACGACGACGAACTGGAACACGCCGCAGACGGTCGCGGTGGTGGCGCTGAACGACGCGGACGCGTTGGACGAAAGAGGGTCCCTGAATCACGTCGCGACCGGGGCGAACTTCGGCGCCAGGGCGCCGGACGTGAGCGTGTCGGTGATGATCGACGACACGACGTTAGCGGCTGTCGGCGTCGATCCGACAGCTCTGTCGATGACCGAGGGACGAACGGCGAAATACGGCGTGGTTCTGCAATCGCAACCGCAGCAAAACGTCGTGATCGTGGTGACCTCTTCGGACACCGGGGCGGTCTCAGCGTCGCCGGGCCGGTTGACGTTCGACTCGAGCACCTGGAACCAGGTGCAGGAGGTCACGTTGACCGCGGTTTCGGACCGCGACGGCGACAACGAGTCGGTCACCATCATTCATTCGTCCTCCGGTTCGAGCGACGTCGCCTATGCGGCGCTGACGGAGATAGACGGGGTCGCCGTTTCCGTGGTCGAGGACGGTTCGGCGCGTTCGGACACGTCTTCGTTCCTGCAAAGCTCCTCTTGTGACGGCGATGTGACGTTGACGTGGAACTCGCCGACGACCGGCGATGCCACGATAGCGTCGTACCGGATAGAGTGGCGCTCCGGCGACGAACAATTCGACAGCAGTCGTTCGTCGACTGCGGAAGCAGGGGCCACGAGCTACACGTTGAGTTCGCTTATGAACGGCGTGGAGTACACGATCCGGGTGGTGGGCCTCGATCAAGACGGCATGGCGGTGTGGTCACGCGAGACCACCGCGACGCCGTCCGCGACGTCGTGCATCACGGAGGTGAATTTCGGAAACATCTTGTACGACAGCGCGCCGGTAATCGTGGAAATTGACGATCCGGATCCCGGGACGCAGGTGAATCTGCGATACCGGAGCCTGAATCCCGGCGTCTGGAGCGACGTCCAAACCCAGCACTTGGAGCCCGGTCAGACACAGGTCACATTCGACATCTACGGTTTGGTGCCGGACCACGAGTACGAGGCTCAGACATGGTTGGGCGAAAGCAGGACGCCGCCGCCGACCGACGAGGGAACGGCTTCGGTGGCGCAGACGATATTCAAGACGCCGGCGGCGCCGGAAGGCGTCACGATCCGCGCCGGATCCGGCGGCGGAGGTGCATTCTCGAAGATCATCCGCATCGAGCCTTCCATCAGGGCCGTCACGGTCGGCTCGGGCGACGAGGTCATGCTGTCGGTCGAGGTCTACGGCAGGCAGGAGATCCACGACAACGGTCTCGCCGAAAAGCACCCGGACGACGAACGGCCTGTATTTACGTGGTCCTCCGACGGGAACGGTACGCTCAGCGAAGCGGACATTCGGCGCGAATGGCGAAACGGCATCGCCGACGACCGAGAGGTCAGATTCACCGCGCCAAGCCACGCTGGAACGTTTGCTGTGGTGGCGAGCTTGGACGGTGCATTGGCATGCTTGGCGGCGAGGGACGGTGAGACGGCAGAGGATCAAATCGCCAGGTGCAGCGCGCGGATCGAAGTGACGGTCATGGCTAGGCCGGAACGCTCGACATCATCAACGACGACGCCGGTGAACCCGCCCGGGCCTATACCTGAGACGCTAACCGATTCGGAAGGCGTCGCGTATGCGGTCTTCACGCCCGTTGAAGGCGGCAGTTTCGCAGGGGATGGTTATTCGCTCGTCGCGGGTCCCGGCGCCGTCGCCAACGGCGAGTTCATCGGCGTGGCGATGTCGCGAGGCGATCCGGTCTCCGACCTGTGGAGCGCGCATCACCGGTACGCGCTGGCTGGCGACTGGTACCGCATCTCGGCGATCGACGGCGAGGGCGAGCCGTTGACGTCCTATCTTCTCGACGAACCGGCCAGAACCTGCATCCCGATGCCGCCAGAGCTGCGCTCCAGCATTTCCGACGTCGCCGTCGCGTCGGTCGACGCGGAAGGCTCGCAGACGATCCTTTCGACGCGGGTGAGGATCACGAACGAAGGCGTCGTGCTGTGCGCAGCGCTGAGCGCGCTTCCATCTCGGATCGCTGCGGCGGGCATTGCGGCGCCGGAGCAAGCCCCGGTGGCCGCACCGTCTCCCGATCCTGCGATCGAATCTCCCGACACCGGCGGCCGCGCGCCGTCCGAACGCGGGTTGCTGTTGATCCTGATGCTCGGCGTCGCCGCCACCATCGCCGCATTGTTCATAGCCGCGCCCCTCGGCGCCGCCGGGGCAGGCCGTACCCGTACGGGTGACCTTCACCGACGACGCGGACAACCGGGAATTCCTGACCAGCGAGGCGACTGAGGCGTGATCCTAGTCCTGGCGCGGCGATTCGCGTCGCAATATGAAAGGCAAAAGCGTTGAGCATCCACAATCGGCAGATCACGAAAGACCCGTCGTCGCGTCGCTGGATCGTACCGGCGCTGCTGCTTGTGGCGGCCCTGTCGCTGGCCGCGGCGCTTCTGGTCGTCCCTGCGAACGCTCAGAACGGCCGAGATCCCAAATCTCCGTCGGGGTTGAGCACGGCGCTCGCGGACGGTGTCGTGACGCTGACGTGGTCGGCTCCCTCGGAGGACGCCGGCTCGGTGACGGGCTACCAGGTGCTTCGACGCCGTCCGGGCGTGGACGAGGTGGGCACCTTTCACATCGTCGAGGAGCGGATCGGCGGCGCGGACCGCACCTACGCGGACCGCATCGCGAACGAGCCGGGCGGGAAGTACACGTACCGCGTGAAGGCCTGGCGCTGCGACGATCTGAGCGCATGGTCGAACTACAGCCGTATCGACCTTGCTGCGAGCTTCACGGCTCCGGAGGCGATCACTCAGGATCCGACTGCTACGCCCGATCCTTCGGCGGACTGCGCGACTGCGACATCGACGGCCACGGCCACGCAGACCGCGACGGCGACGGCTACCGCTACTCACACCGCGACGTCGACTGCCACGCAGACCGCGACGGCGACTGCTACGCACACCGCGACGGCGACAGCCACGCAGACCGCGACGGCAACGGCCACGCACACTCCGACGGCGACTGCTACGCACACCGCGACGGCCACGTCCACACCCACGTCCGAACCTGCGCCGGAACCTGAGCCCGTATCCGCCGAGATCGCGGTCTGGGAGCCGGAAAGCGTCACCGGCGAGGTAGAGGTCGGCGGATCGGTCAAGGGCGAGCTAGAGGAGCACGGCGAGATCGACTGGTACCGCGTCGAGCTTTACGCCGGGGGCGTCTACCGCGTCGACATGCTCGGCAGCTGGGGCGGCGAGTGGAAGCTGGTCGATGGGAAGGTCTCGTACGTCTCTCCCGGGAATCTGCACAACCCGCATCTCGGAAACAGTGCGCGACGGGACGGGTGGGATCGTTGATGGTGGCGACGCCGAAGTGGACGGCGTCGGGTTGAACAGCCGTATCGCATCGCTGGCGCCGAGCAAGAGCGGCACGTACTACATCGCCGCCGGGGCCCATGACGACACCGGCACTGGGACGTACGAACTGTCCGTGTCGGTGGTCCAGGAACCTCCGCCGACGCCGACGCCGACCGCGACGCCCACAGCAACGTCGACGCCGGAACCTACAGCCACACCCACGGCGACCGCGACGCCTACGATCACTCCTACCGCCACGGCGACGCTCGAACCGGGCGACCTCATCGTCCAAGTGGACGCCGAGAGCGAGCCTGAACCCGAAAGCAGCGCGGCCATGGTCGACGGGGAAGATCCAAACGGCGGCTTCCTGCAGGTGGATGCCGGATGGCATCACATGTGTGCGCTGAGGAAGGACGGCACCGTGTCGTGCTGGGGCCATTTCGGGCGCGGCGGCGGATTGGCCAATCAGAATCCCCCTAAGAGTCCGGACGGAATCTATGCGCAGATCGTGGCCGGCAACGATTCCTCCTGCGGCGTGCGCAGCGACGGTAAAGCGATTTGCTGGGACGATGCGAAGAAGATGGGCCGGATCGACAACGACAAGCCGAAGAAGTGGATTCACACCTTTACCCAGACCGGTGTTTGCTGGCTGAACTGGGACGGCACGTTGGGTTGCTCGGGGGACCACCACGGGGCTCCGGACGGTCAGTTCAAGTCCGTCACCACCGGATGGTATTTCGGTTGCGCGTTGAACCTTGATGACGAAGCAGTTTGCTGGAACTTCGGCAACGGCCTCACTCCGCCATCGGGCAAATTCCATTTCCTACAGGCCGGTGGTAGCCGGGTGTGCGGGATCCGTAAGGACATAGATGGTGAAGACGGCGTGGATGCAAACCATACGCTGGTCTGCTGGAAGTGGGAAGGGTCGGCCAGTCGCGGCGGCCAATACTACAGCAACTCGTATCACTTGGACGAGAACAGTCCACCGGACGGGAAGTTCAAGTTTGTAGACCTCCACTACAGGCAGTCCTGCGGCGTCACTGTGGACGGCGACGTCAAATGCTGGGTAGGGAATGGCGACGAAACGTCCTTGGTGAGGAACATGAACTCGGTGACGCCGAGCGGGGTTTTCGAAACGTTCACCTTGGACTGGTACGAATATGCCTGCGGTTTGAAAACGGACAACACCATCGCGTGCTGGTACGGAGACGGCACTGAGTTGACGACCCCGGCCTTCTCATCGCCTTGGCGAGACAACGCGGATCTGCTCAGCCTGAGCCTCAGCGGGGTCGACATCGATTTCGACCGCGACACGTTGACTTACACCGCGGCGGTGGACAACGACGTCGCGACGACGACGGTCGCCGCGGACGCCACCAACCGATTCGCCGACGCGTCGATCTCGCCCACCGACGACGACTCCGCCACCGACGGGCATCAGATCAATCTGACGGTCGGCTCGAACACCATCACGATCACGGTCACCGCCGCGGACGGCGTGACGACGAAGACCTACACGGTCACGGTCACCCGGGCCAGCTGACAGAGCACAGGATCGATGCGTCGCACGGTTCGACCGGCGTCGCGACGAATATGCAGATCGAAAGGCAAAAGCGTTGAGCATCCACAATCGGCAGATCACGAAAGACCCGTCGGACCTGTCCGGCGTCGCCGCGTCGCGTCGCTGGATCGTACCGGCGCTGCTGCTCGTAGCGGCCCTGTCGCTGGCGGTGGCCCTGGCGGTGGTCCCGGAGGACGCTCATGGCGCCCGCGATCCGAAAGCTCCGTCGGGGTTATCGGCCGCGCTCGCGGACGGGGTCGTGACGCTGACTTGGTCGGCTCCCACGGAGGACGCCGTTTCGGTGACGGGCTACCAGGTGCTTCGACGCCGTCCGGGCGTGGACGCGGTGGGCATCTTCCACATCGTTGTGGAGCGCATCGGTGTGGAGCGCAACTATGCGGACCGCACCGCGAACGAGCCGGGCGGAAAGTACACGTATCGCGTGAAGGCCTGGCGCTGCGAGAATCTGAGCGCATGGTCGAACTACAGCCGTATCGACCTCCCGTCGAACTTCACGGCTCCGGAGACGGGCACCCAGGATCCGACTGGCACGCCCGATCCTTCGGCGGACTGCGCGACTGCGACATCGACGGCCACGAACACGGCGACGGCGACGGCCACCGCTACTCACACCGCGACGGCGACTGCTACTCACACCGCGACGGCGACTGCTACTCACACCGCGACGGCGACTCACACCGCGACGGCAACGGCCACGCACACTCCGACGGCGACTGCTACGCACACCGCGACCGCCACGTCCACACCCACATCCGAACCTGCACCGGAACCTGAATCCGTATCCGCCGCGATCGCGATCTGGGAGCCGGAAAGCGTCACCGGCGAAATCGAGGTCGGCGGATCGGTCAATGGCGAGCTGGCGGAGCATGGCGAGACCGATTGGTACCTCGTCGAACTGCTCTCGGGAGGCGTCTACCGGATAGACATGCGCGGGAGCTGGGGAGGCGAGTGGAAGTCGGTTGACGGGAAAGTCTCGTATGTTTCTCCCGGGAATCTGCACAACCCGCATCTGGGAGCCGTGCGCGACGGGACGGGTGGGATCGTTGATGGTGGCGACGTCGAGGTGGATGGCGAAGGTCTGAACAGCCGGATCGAAGCGGTGGCCCCGAGCACGAGCGGCACTTACTACATCGCCGCAAAGGGGTATGACGACGCCGGAACCGGTACGTACGAGCTGTCCGTGTCGGTGGTCGTGGCAGCGCCGGCTACTCCGACGCCGGAAACCACACCCACGCCGACACCCACCGCGACATCGACCCCAGAACCAACCGCATCACCGACGTCCACACCGACGCCCACCGCGACGTCCACGCCGACGCCTGAACCGCCGTCGACGGGGAACCAAGGATCCATATCTCTGGTGCCGGCCAACTTGATCGTCCAAATAGATGCCGATCCAGAGATCGGACCGGACATCGACAGCCAGGCAGTTGTGCTCGACCAGGAAAGTCAGTCCGACGGTTTCTTGAAGGTGGACGCGGGCTGGAGGCACTTCTGCGCGCTCAGGACTGACGGCACATTGGCGTGCTGGGGAGGATTGGAAAACATCAAGGAGAGATGCAAGCACAACGACAGATATGTTTGTCACAAGGATGCATCGACGCCGGAAGGGATTTTCATCGACGTTGTCGCCGGTTATGACCGATCCTGCGCCATCCGTGAGGATGGTTCGGCGTTCTGCTGGGAACGGAACTATCAACCACCGGATGATGGCAAGGCCAAGCAACAGATTTATTCCAACAACTACCTTGGGGTCTGCTGGTTGAATGACGACGGGTCATTGGGTTGCGGATCGGGCGTCGGCGGATCCCCGAGCGGCGTCGGATTCAAATCGGTGACCGTCGGCAATCACACGGGTTGCGCGCTGAACTCAGACGACGAGGCCGTGTGCTGGGGAAGCAACAGGGGTAGCTCCATCAATCGGGAAACACCTGAAGGGAAGTTCAAATTCCTCCGAGCCGGTGGCTACCGAGTCTGCGGCATCAGGATGGATGACGACTCTGATGTGGACGGTACCGTGGTGTGTTGGCGGTACGAAACCTCGACGGCCGTAGAGTTCACGCTGGACGAAAACGCTGCGCCGGACGACAAGTTCCAGCATGTGGCGTCCCACTACTCGCAGACCTGCGGAGTCACCGTCGACGGCGACATAAAGTGCTGGATGAAAGACGATGACGGCGTTCGAGAGTTGGTTAGGAACTTGAACCAGTTGACGCCCACCGGGGATTTCAAGGAAGTTTCGATGGACTGGTACCTCCATGCATGTGCATTGAGAACGGACAACACCATTTCCTGCTGGAGATTCGACGGCCGTGAAGTCAACACACCTTCTCTCGAATCGCCTTGGCACGACAACGCGGCTCTGCTCAGTCTGAGTCTCAGCGGGATTGACATCGTATTCGACCGGGACACGGTGACGTACACCCCGGCGGTGGGCAACAACGTAGAGACGACGACGGTGGCCGCGGGCGCCACCAACCGTCTCGCCGACGTGTCGATCTCGCCCACCGACGACGACTCCGCCACCGACGGGCACCAGATCAATCTGACGGTCGGAACTAACACCATCACGATCACGGTCACCGCCGCCGATGGCGTGACGACGAAGACCTACACCGTCACGATCACCCGGGCCAGCTGACATTGCACAGGATAGATGCGTCGCCGGTTTCGACCGGCGACGCGATGAAGATGAATCACGAAAGGAAACGGCGCTGATGATCCCTTTCGAAAGGAATGGGGAGATGTTTCGGCTTAGCCTTTCGCCGCGTCGGTTCGTTCCGGACAGCGCGAGGTACCCGCGAAACGCGCGGTTGGGACGTCGTGCGGCGATGGTTTCTGCAACGAGATCATCCCTGCCACCTGCGTCGCCCTGAGATTCAGGAGAATCGAGGATCAAATTGACTGCTCTTAAAAACTATTGCAGCCTCAAGCGTGCAGTCGTCGTACTCGCGGCGCTTGCATTCACGGGCGCGTTGGCGGCAGGTCTCACCTTCCCCGCGAATCACGGCACATCGCTGGCGCAAGCCGATACCCCTACACCCACTCCCACTCCGGCGCCGGGCATCTGTGGCCGCACCCAGAAGGTTCAGGACGCCATTCTTGCCAAGCTGTCAAACGTGACCGCATGCGGCGACGTCACCGACGCGCATCTGTCCGGGATAAGAGGGACGCTCTCTCTCTCCAATATGGGGGTGACCACTCTCAAGTCCGGGGACTTCGCCGGTCTCAGCAGTTTGAAGAAACTGAAGCTGGACGACAACCAGATCAGCTCGCTGCCCGAGGACGTCTTCTCCGGACTCACCGGACTCGAACTCTTGAATCTGACCTTCACCCAGGTGACCACACTTCCGGAGAACCTGTTCGACGGCCTGACCAATCTGCGGAACCTGGAACTGTGGCAGAACAATCTTCAGACGTTGCACGAGGAGATATTCGATGGCCTGACCAACCTGAACTCGCTCACGTTCACCGCCAACGCGCTCACCGCTTTCCCGGAGGAGGTGTTCGATGGGCTAGGCAACCTCGTCTCGCTGGAGCTCCCCAGGAATTCGCTCGCCGCGTTGCCGGAAGAGGTGTTCGACGGGCTCAGCAACCTGAATTTGCTGAACCTCCACCAGAACAAGATCACCGCGTTGCCCAAAGGGGTGTTCGACGGCCTCGACAAGTTGAGGTACTTGTACCTGAGCAGAAACGAGCTCACGACGTTGCCCTCGGGCGTATTCGCCGACCTTGGCGAACTGGAGCAGATGTCCCTATTCAACAACCAAATCACGACGTTGCCGTCGGGCGCGTTCGAGGGGCTTGGCAATTTGCAGTCCTTAATCCTTAGCCATAACCAGTTATCAACGTTGCCCGCGGGCGTGTTCGAGGATCTCAGCAGTCTCGATAGCGTGGAATTCGACCACAACACCGGGGCGCCGTTCACCATCACTGCGGAGTTGGAAGCGGAAGGCGCCGGGGTCGTCGTCAGTATCGACGAAGGAGCTCCGGCTCCGTTGTCGGTAACCCTTTCGGCCACGGGCGGCACGCTTTCCACCAACACTGTCACGATCGCTCGCGGTGCCCTGAAGAGCGAGACCATCACGGTGACGGCCTCCGGCACTGTCACGATCAGCGTCGATTCGGTTGCCAAGAGTGGAACGCGCATCATAGGCATCGGGATAGTCGCCGGCAGCGATCTGACGCTAATAGGCGGGATGTAAATGGCTCGTCCATGCAACAACAGAACAACGTCGGCCGCGGACGGCGCACCGGGCGGCTCCATATTCGAGTTGCACAGAGTCTCCCGACAGGAGCGGTGCGTTGGAGGGAATCGTCGGTGAGACGGAACGGAGGGGTCTCTTGAGGGAACTGAGATGGCGGGACATGGCGCTGGTGGTTGTCCTAGTCACGCTTATTCTGAACGCGTGTGGCGACGGAGAAGCTGGACTGACTCGCGCCGAGGTCGAGGAGATAGTGCGCACGGAGATGGCCGAAGCGCCTGCGACGCTCCAGCCGGAGCCGGGACCCATTTCCACCGATGTGGAGGAGGCGACCCGCGCGGCGATGGCGGATATGCCCCTGGAGGAACCGGGGGTAACCCGGAACGAGGTAGAGGGAATTGTCGAAGCCGCTATCGACGCCATTCCCACTCCGCAACCCGGACTCACTTCCGCTCAGGTGGAGGACGCCATCCGTACGGTGTTGGCAGACATCCCCGAACCGCAACCCGGGCTCACCTCCACCGAGGCCGAACGCATCGCCCGAGGCGTCGTCGCCTCTATCCCGCCCAAATCCGCACCCGCCGAATACACACGCTTCTTCGTCGAGAAATCCATCAGCAGGTACGAGACCCACGGACGCGACGCCACCCTCGCCCACTACAACCGCCCAGAGAGCATCGATGGCCAGTGGTACGTGTTCATCATCGACGAAAACGATCTGGTCATCGGACATCCCGACCCTGGCCGCCTGGGGCTGGACCTGAAGGGCTGGGTGGCCACCGACGCCAACGGCTACAACTTCGGTCCCGAGATGCTGTCCGCCAATGAAAACGGCAAATGGGTCTCCTACGTCTACCAGAACCCGGAAAGCGGGGGCATCGGATCCGGTCACACTGGCGAGTTTGAGTTGAAGAACGTCTGGGTAGTGAGACACGACGGCCTACTGTTCTGCTCGGGCTGGTACATCAACGCCGACGAATTCACCAAGTCTCTGGTCGCCGCAGCCGCCCGTGTGTTCCGTCAAGTAGGGCTGGAGGGGACCCTCGCATACTTCGCCAACCCCGATATTGATTTTGCGGGACTGAGAGCGACTATCGACTACTACAATAGCGCCGACAACGTTGAAGGGGCTTGGTTCGCGTTCATAGCCGACGAAAACGGCACGATTATAGACCACTACCACAAGGACATGGTTGGAAAGAGCCTTGAAGACGTGCTTGGCGCGGATGCGTTCGAGGTCGCCGCAGAGGGCAACTGGGTGACCACGGAGGACGTGCGTGTATGGGTGGTTAGCCAGGACGGGATGACGTTCGGGGCGGGCTGGCGCGATGACGAGTCGGGGAGTTGATGTTGACAATCGCCGCGATCGTTCCGGGAAGACAACGTGGTTGTTCGGAAGGCGGTGGTGATGGGTTGACAGCGGCTCCCGGAGCGATTCACAACGGCGAGTTCATCAGCGTCAGTGTCCAGAGTGGGGAACCGGCGAGACCCATCACCGTTACACGCTCGGAGGCGACTGGTACCACGTTGATGTCGTGGATGGCACTGGTGCGTCGGTGTTGTCGTACGTGCTCAACCGCCCGGTCAGCGTCTGCATTCCATTGTCCGCGGGTCTTGGAAGCAACATTGCGGATGTGTCTGTCGTGGCGATGAAATCGGAAGGTTTTGCGGTCGTCACCAGCCGGGTACAAATTCGTCCGGGCGGAAACACGCAGATCTGCGGCAACCTCAGCGAACTGCCAGCCCAGATCGCCCCGGCGAAACGCGGTGCACCAACACCATTGCCGACTGCCGAGCCTGAGAGCTCGGAACCGGAAACTCCTGACACCGGCGGCTCGGTACCAGGGGCTGACTTGCCGCCATTGTTCGCGTTAATCGGTCTGTTGGCGATCCTGATCGGAACATATTTCGCGCTGAAGGGGAAGCGCACGCCCTCGCACGGAAACTATCGAGCTACTAAGTAAACGATAGCTCGCGTGTTTCGTCGCGTCCTCTCGACAAACGGGACAAAATTAGAGAGGGCGCGTCGAGGGAACGCCGCTTACGGTGCAATGTTGGACAGCGATTGAATCCATATCGGATTTTGCCCTAACCACACTAAGAGGCAACTTATTAGCTGTCCGAGATCGCGACAACTTAAGTACGGCCCGTAGCGAGTCTCAAACCCACTGATTTCGGACGTCATAAACGGCTGACGGTTGAGGCGACTCGAATATTGTGACATCGACGCGCCTGCATATTGCCGAATTAGGTAAACGAACCGTTAACCAAACGCGTGGATTTCACAAGCGATGACCAACTCCAATGAACCTTTTCGTCGGGATGTTTTCGGCAAATTGGCGGCGGACGGCCCGTCCGCCAGACTCACCAAGTTCGACCGGTTGTGTGGCCCGAGCCAACTCGTGTGAGAAGTTTTTGTTGGCGAAGTAGCAAATCAGAAAGTCCCGACGTGATTCGTTGAGACCATGCGAACACGGACTTGCTCGTGCGTCGGTTGCGTCCAAATCTGCAGGAGCAACACCAGCATTTTGGATCACCTAATTTGGTCCCGATACGCGCAAGCCGTTCGTTGACATCGGTCCAAGGTCGCCATAGAAAAATCTGCCGCGTGAGAGCGCGCCCAACGAAGATCGAGGATTCAACGTCGTTGAGACATCCTGGTTTTTGCGTGTTTGAATTGCCGGTCGACGCCGGTCACGTTGGTGCGAAACTTGAGCATCTGCTGACTCACGCCGTATCGGGAACAAATTTCCTGGTTGGAGATCCGCCGGCGTCTTGCCGCAACCAACGCTTCCCTGGGAAGCAACAACGCCGCAGCCAACCAGTTCGCCTCGGACTCGGCCGATTCTCGGTATCCGCGCAGCGCCATATCACCGTCCGCTGGGAAAAACATGGTGTCCGGTTCGTGCGCCAACAAAAGGTGCGCCAATTCGTGCATCACGTCGCTCGAGTAACGACCTCCGCTATGTTTCGGATTGACGATTATCACCTCGAGATTCGACGCTGCGACCGTTATCGCGGACCACGCATCGCCGTCCACGTTTATCAGTTGATCGACGCAGTCGTCTTCGAGTCCGAGATCGGTGACCTGCCAAACGCCGACACCCAAATAGGATGCGAGCCCGTCAGGGTGCAACGGATCGATTGGCTTCAAGCCCAACTCGGTCCGCAGGGAGCGACTCATTTCTTCACATCGAGATTTGAATCCGCGTTCCACGGTCAACTCACTTCTCCGGCTGGTCAGCCAAGATCTGTTGAGCTCGGATGATCGCTCTTGCCAATGCTCTCGCGGTGGCAAGTTCGATCTCCCTATTCGCTTTCAAGTGGGCGACAGCGACGCTCGGGGCGACCTGTTCAGAAGGTTCCGGTGAAATTCCCAACAGCGACGAAGGATCTACGGATAGCCAACGACACAATTTCCCGAAAGTTTGGAGATCCGGCATTTTGCCGGATTCGATTCTGGACAGAGTAGGTGCGCTCGTGCCGACTTCAGCGGCGACTTCGCGCAGGCCGCGCGTTCCCCGTTTCTCACGGACCATAGTGCCCAGATTCTGCAGGGTGTCCTTAGCCATGGCGCGTCGTGCGTTTCAGTGGTAAAATATCGTTTTGATGCTGCAACGCAAAGGGGTGTAAGAACAACGCAACATGTTCTTACATGCAATACGGTAGCGGCAATCGCAGACTAAGTCAAGGGTTCCGGGAGAACGTAAACCTGGAAAACCATCACACGGGAAGGAATCGCCACGATTATATGGAACTGAACAGCTACTTTAACGATATGTTGGTCGAGATCCGACCACCTCAAGATCTTCTAGACGAGTGCGTGGAGGCCCACACGCACTTGAGACAAACCCTCTTGAAGGACCCAGAGCTCAAGGACGTCGTGGTGACGACGTTCTTGCAGGGCAGCTATCGGAGGAGCACATTGATCCGCCCCTCCGAGGGATCCAAACCAGACGTTGACGTGGTTTTGGTGACCAATCTCAATCCCGGGGACTGGACACCGGCCCAAGTCCAGGAACGGTTCTGCGGGATATTGGACAAGTACGAACGTTATCGCGGCAAATACGAGCGTCAAGGACGTTCGATTGGTCTGTCGCAGGGTCGCGTGAAACTCGATTTGGTCGTGACCGCTTCGCCCTCAGAGGCGCTGAGAAAAGCGTTCGTGTCCGACGCCTTCGGCGCGGCGTTCTCGGTGGAAACCAACCCCGACTGGTCGTTTACAGATGCTCTTCCGTCTCGGATGCCGGAATGGAAGGCAGAACCTCTGCTCATACCAGATCGAGACGCCGACAAGTGGGAGCAAACCGATCCGATCTCCCAAATCGAGTGGACTCACGACAAAAACAGGCGAACGAACGGCCATTACGTGAACGTCGTGAAGGTGTTCAAGTGGTGGTGGACGCGGCACAGTTCGGGTGAGCGCGGTTTGCCGAAGGGCTATTTGGTCGAACGTTTGGTCGGTCTGCACTGTCCCGATGACATCGAGAGCGTGGCAGAAGGCTTCACGATCGCTTTGGAAGGGATCCGTGACGCTTACGAAACCAACGTCGCTTACGGCACCACACCTTTCGTCCCAGATGTGGGCTTGCCCCACAACGATGTTTTCAAACGTGTTTCTCCAGAACATTTCAAAGCGTTTTACGACGCGGTCAAGGCGGGCGCGACAAAGGCGCGAACAGCGCTTGACGACCCGAACGCGACCTCAAGTGCCAAACGTTGGGCAACCTTGTTCGGCGATGTTTTCCCGGTGCCCAGCGAAGGCGTCGAAGGTTCAAGCTCGGGCAACGCAATGTCATTCACTCGCCCGAGCAGGCCAGCTGTGCCCGGGCCTGCGAGGTTCGCCTGACGTGACCCCGCCTGAACCGTTAGGCATGCTTCGTAATGCCCGTCGGGCGCTGGAAGAGATCGCGGGATACCGCTTGATCGACGATCTGGTCTGGCACGAGGCAAGTCGTCGTTGGTACCTGAAATGTCGCCTGACCGCACGACTTGGTGGCGAACGTTCTCCCAACGACGCGAACTGGTGCGTGGTCGTGGAAGACCGGGACCCGGGTGGTTTCGTTTCAATCTATCCAGCAGTCGACGGCGGGATAGATGAGACGTTTCCGCATCAGCTCTACAACGCCCGGCCAACAGGCTCCCTTCAATGGCGCACCGGCAAGATCTGCACAACAACCCCTGACAACTTCCTCGGCAGATTTTCCCAAAACGCTGAACCGCTTAGTTTAGAGGATCGGTTGATCTGGCACATCAGACGCGCACTGGTGTGGATCGAATTGGCGTCGACGGGCAAATTAGCTTCCGATGGCGATCCTTTCGAATTGCCCGACTTCCCCTCCTCGACGCAACTCCGATTCGTTTTCTCGGAGGATGCTTCAAGTCTGGCTACGTTTCGAGCCGCGGGGAGGTCAAGGGGTTTGGCGCAGGTTCGGCGCCTAGCTTCTTCGAATGGGGACACACTTTTCGTCGAGCGGTTCCAGACGGCCCGCGGAAAGGACATTCACCAAACCAGTTGGGGCAAGATTCCGACGGAATGGACGGCGTCGGAACCCGAAACAGCCGCGTGGGTGCTGCTCGACTCCGTCCCGTTAGTCGGACCCTGGCAAGTCCCGGCTACGTTTGGTGAGTTAAGTCACGCGATGTCGGAACAATCCCTCGAATTTGAGGAATTGATACTGCCGATGCCTGCGGAATTTCGTAACGGCCGTTCAAATCTGCTTCTCGTCGGGTTTCCGATTCCGGAAAAGATAGGCGAGGAATCCGTCCAGCTCCATTGGCAGGCGTTATCGCTGCCGGTGCTTGCTCGACGCGTGCATCGAGGTTTCCGTGACAACCAAATCGGTTGGAAAGTGGCTGACCGCACGACATTTTCCTCAGGCAACTCACTCGAATGGGTCAATTCTGAAAACTGGAATCCAGAGTATTCGCATGCACGTGGGCGGTTCGACGAAGGACTGTCAAGGAAGAAAATCCTTTTACTCGGCGCCGGGTCGCTCGGATCGGCGGTGGCCGAGATGTTGGTTCGGGGCGGAATTTATGACCTGACTGTATGCGACGGTGACACTTTGGAGTGGGGCAATTTGGCGCGGCACAACTTGGCATTGCATAACGTCGGGCAAAACAAGGCCGTGGGTTTGGCGGCTCGACTGAACTCTCTGTCAGTTCACGCGCAAGCTGATTCAGTTCCGGTTCACTTCCCTGACCTTACGACCGAACAATTCGATCGTGTTTCACGTTGTGACTTGATCATTGACTGTACTGCGGAGGACAGTGTGCTCTTCGCGGCGGAAAACCATCGTTGGGTCGACGGAACTTTCATAGTCTCGTTGTCGTTCGGTTGGAACGTGAGAAAATTGTTCGTCGTTGGTGCCGGTTGCGAGAATTTCACTGGCGACGGCGTGATCGATTTGCTTTCGCCGGTTGGAGATGAGGACATGGCAGGAGACTACCCGCCCGGCATGGTGAGAGAAGCACCGGGATGTTGGCATCCGGTGTTTCCGGGTAGATGCGACGATGTCTGGATGATGGCCGCGAGCGGAATGAGAGAGCTCGAGCGATTCGCAACGGAATCGGATCGCGCTTTGAGAGGTTGTCTATATGAATGGCAACGAGACGAGACCTTCGAAGGGATTATGCGACGGGAGATTGTGTGAAGACTGAGGCGTTCGCGGACTCGGCGCGCTCCGTCCGCGTGACTGTCCTTGGATCAGCTATTGCGGCCGTGGGCGCAATGTGCGAGAAAGCGCGGGACCACGAAACCGGCGGAATTCTAGTCGGGTCCTACTCCGCCGACGGATCTGAGGTTCTAATCGATGAAGCGCTCGGACCTCCTTCCGATTCTTCGTCAACCGAAAACGGTTTCGTCCGAGGATCCGCGGGTTTGAAAGAGAAGCTTCAAGGGACATGGCCATCTGGAAAATATTACGTGGGCGAATGGCATTTCCATCCCAAAGGTAGGACCGGGCCTTCGACCCAGGATCGACGACAGATGGTCGAGATCGCGTATGATGTCGCATACAGTTGCGAAAATCCGATTCTGCTAATCACCGGGAGACGTGGACACGACGAGAAATTCGGAGTCTGGATACTCTTCAACCATCGCCTGTATCCGCTTCAATGCGCCGATTAAACACTTTGCCCGTATTGTTCGAGAAAAAAGGTGACCGTTACCACGCCGACTGGCCCGCCGTCGCGAAAAGGAATCTACGGACCGTGGACTTATGTCGCCGGTGATCAAATCATCTGATTGCGCATCAACATGGAGGAGGGAAAATGCTTGAAAGAATCGCTGCGCTCTTCGGTGGAGCGGAAAAAGATATTTCGCGGCAATCATCGCTTGGCAAGATCGATCCGCGTGGTCCAGTCTTCATCTCGTACCGTCAGAGCGACGGCTCCCATATTGCTGCAGAAACTGCTTGGGCGTTTCGCGCCGCAGGGGTCCCGGTGTGGCACGATGAGAGCGATCTTCCGCCCGGAGACACGGATCGAAGGTTGTTGGAAGCACTTGGATCGGGTCTCTCCGGTGCCGTGCTCCTAGTCACACCCGAAATCCGGTGTTCGCGGGTGGTGAGGGAGGTCGAGTTGCCGAAACTGCTGGAACTTGAGAAAGATTCGGCGTTCACGTTCTCTGTGCTCTCGATAATCTCAGATGCCGACGGAAAGCTCGATTACGACGCACCCGACCGACTCCTGGGACAGTCCGCAGGCACGCTGCTCAGATTCAAACAAGAGTCGGCGCATACGGGGCGCCAAAGAGCCGATGCCGCTCGGGCGCATTGCCAACGACGCATGCAATCTATCAACGAGAGTGTAGTGGCGACTGACCGATCGATCAAAATCGACGTGCAGACGCGCATCCCGCCCTTCGCGACCCGGGTCGACGAAGATCTCGTCTTGCGTTTGCGCCCCCCTGAAGAAGGCAACCGCAGGCCGAATCGCCGAGCGTTGGGGGACCTCAAACGGTTCCTCTCCGACCTTCCACAACTTTTGGCGTTATCTGGTGCCGAGCAGGCGCGTGTCAAGGGCGGCGCACATTTGTCGGTGGCCTACGCCATCGGCGCAGCAATGCCGACAACGCTGTTTGGACGCGTGGAAGTGATCGACACATACCGCAACGTGTGGGTACTCAATGAAACTCCTGGGCCGACCGGTGACGCCAACTACATAGTGAATGTCGTGTCGAATCTGTCGTGCGACTTGCATCAAGGGCCGATCCTCGTCTACTTGGATTTGACCCCCACGCGTAGCGACGATACATTCGAGGGGTTCGTAGCCGAAAATAGCGATCGATTTGCGGCTTCTTTTCACATTCGGGCGAAGGTTCATGGAACGCTAAGTCACTTAGACGCTGGGGATATTGTCCATCAAGCCTCAATGATCATCAGGCAATTGGCGGGAGAATCTAGGACTTCGGAGGTTCACCTGTTGCTCAAATGCCCATGGACCGTCGCGTCGCTTCTCGGACGCACATTGAACACTTTGCGAGTCCAACTCTACGAATGGGAGGACGACCCAAACGGGGACTCACAAACGGCAAAACCTAAATACCTCCCGAGCTTGGTGGTTCGTTCGGGTGCGGGTGGAGGTCCGATAGAGTCTGTGGATAAGATCGATTCTTGACCGCTAAATGGTCAGATGGTTTACGAATTTTCTGTTGCGACTCCTCGAAAAACGGTCAATGACAAATACGAGATCTGTTCGGAATCCATAACGGTTTGCTTGGGGTCATTAATACTTGTAGGAACCTCGCTCTGAGACATCTCATCAAAATCGGGCAACTCGCGATAAAGCGCGGTGCGCGGACGGCCCGTCCGCCAACAATCGACATTCCTGTTGGGAGGCAGTGGGCGGGAGATAAGTCGGACGCGAGGGGCCTAGGAAAATTGGGTAATTACATCGAATGCTACGCGACAGTCCCCTGGAAGTGACCGCCTGGACTGATCGCATCAATCCCCAATTCGATGAGTGGTTTGCCGTCTTACGATGGACCAACGATGTTGACCGTCGGAGCGGCCGTGGGGGATGTCAGTGTTATGAATCCACCACCGGGAAGGTGGATTTTAAGTTCTGCACTGCGCACGATTTGCATCAAGGAATTTGGACAACTTGCGACAGGGCTCGACGCGTCAATCCGATAGTGTCGGTTGTATCTCTCGGATTGCGCGATTTGTGCGAACTCGAACAGCCCTTCGTCGGTTGGGTTCGTCGCGTTGGGGTTTCGTACAAACAGATAATCGTGGCTACCACTGGCATGGATCACGCCTGAGCAATGTCTATACATCGGGTTTCCGAAGATGCCATACCGATATTCACCACACCACATCATCTGTTCCACGCCATTCACGAATCTGGATGCTCCGGTCACAACATCGCAGATCGCCAAATCTTGATGTGAGCAGTCGTCGTTTCGGATTGGGATCGCCAGCGGGATTTTGCCTATGATTTCGGGCGTGTATTTTTCGGTTTTTTGACAATCGACGCATACAGCCGTTCCTGCAACTCGTTGGGATTCATGTCTCCGATCCTGTGGTCAGCCTGATTGCAACGAGCGCCTGTATTGATGGAGGTGCATTCGACGATGCACAGCGATTTCCCGTCGTTGTGGATCAGAATGTCTGGTGTTTTCCGTTTGAACCTGCATTCGCGAGACACGCGCAAGGCATGGTGCCGTCTCAACAGAAAGACGATATGCTTTTCGAATTCGTCTCTTGTCGGCTCGCTCCTCATTTATTGACGATCAACGATGGTTAGTTCGACGACCAGAACCAGACCTGTTCGCTAACGGATTCTGGTCAGGGCTTCTTCCAACGCTTGGAAATCTTGATGTCTTCGTCCTGATTCCAGTCTTCTGGCAATCCCAGAAGGTCGGGCATTGATCTTCCGACTACCTTCGCGGTGCTTTCCATCAGTTGCCATGGCGCAGGGTTGATAAGGATTTCGAAACCCGCTTCTTTGCAACAATCTGCGCTACCGAATTTGTCCGGTTCTTTGCAGTCATGAGCATAGCCATTTTCGACAACGTTGTAGTCTCCGGTCGTGCTGACACGCTTTGCGAGTTCGACCGCTTCACGCATCTTTGGACTCGCGTCGTTCATCCAGTCTTCGGGATTCATGTTTCTGCACTCCTGAATTCAGTTGGGTTTGGGCACGTCGAACACCAGCACCGTCAATACCAGCTCCCGCGCCATGTCGTCGCGATGCCCGAAGTGGTACCTGAAACTGGTTTCACCCGCTCCGTCAGACAATGTTCGCTTGTAGTTATCGTGACGCTCGACAATGCTCGGAATCTTATCCAGAACCGTAGACATCTGAGTGTCACGGTTGAAGACGATCAACGCGGCTTTGGTGTCTCGCCAGCACGTGTAGCCGAGCAACTGGTTTATCGCATCGTTGAAACCCTTGGATCCAGTCCAGAACTTGCACTCAGCCACAAAGATGTTCTTGTTTTCACTGCGGATTAGTATGTCTGTTTTACCTGAGTGATTGAACGTTTCGCCAGTCGCTTGACCGTCGTAGTGCCCGTTGAGCAACGCCAAGCAATGCGAGCGCAGCGCCTCTTCGTTGAGTGTTGCGAACGCTGACGGCGACCTTTCCATGCTTGACGACAGGTTTGAAATCACCGATAGGACGTGCTCGTAATCCGCGTCTGCAAGAATGGGTTCTGGTGCAAACGGAGTTTCAGACGCATCCGGCAATTTCGGAACGATCTTGCGTCTGACCTCTGGGACAGCGTACGTTGGCTTGCCGTCAGTTCTGCTACGCATCGGAAACTGTAGACTCGCGTCGACGTTCCTGATTTTCAAAATCCGCTCGCGTCTTGATTCGATACTGGTACGGGCCTGATGTCGAATCTCCGAGTTGAATTCTGCCACGTCGTTGTTGCTGAACTCGATGTGTCTTTTCAATCGTTCGATGTCGGATTTGACCTCCTCAACAACGCCCTCGTACCTGTCGGACGTGGATTTGAACGTCATAACGAGGTTGTTGGTTTTCGTGTCAACTCTGCCACGTGGAGGATTGAACGTCCCAGTCGACGCTTGGAATTTGAAGAGGTCCGCTTCCCCTTCGAACGGAATGAAGATTTCCCTGATGCTGCCGTTCGTCCATTCACCCCAATAGATCGGGTTATTCGAAACGTCGATCTTCGTTTCTCTGGAATCCTGCGTGATTCTGGACTCGTCGATGATGATGGGTTCGACCCGGTACTCTGCTTCGAGATAGTCGCATAGATCGTCGATTGAACTGTTGAGGATGCGATTCTCGTCTAGTTCATCGACTTTTTTCTGCATCTCCCGCACCTGATTTTCGAGCGCGGCACGCAGGTCTCTTTGGGCAAACAGCAGATCATCCAAAGCGCAGTTTCACCTTTGTCGGTCAGAATGATTGTCGGTCAGGAATTGTGTCGCACGCACTCCACCATCTTGTGCTCGTATTCGTCTTCGTGTTCCCAACGGTCCGGTTTAGGGAAACTGAAAAAAAAGCGAGTGCGATTTCTTCCGGCCATACGTCGATTCTCGCCGGTATTTCACGTTCGTGTCGGGTGGGCTATCGCATCTTTGGCGTTGGGCGCTCCTGATTGTCCTCTATTGTCGCGTACCGCGCAATACGCTGCGGGGCTGGAGTACACCTCTTCGCATTCTGTTTCCCCGTCCTGTCATTCGCGAAATGCGAACGCGTTGTATCAGGCCGTTTTGCCCGTGCCTGCGCCGGCCAGCACCAGGGTCGAATCCTCGTCGGTCGCGATCACACGGGACTGCTCTGATGTCATCCCGTGAGGCGCCAAGTCCCGCGTCGCATCGGCGACCAGCGCCGCTTGCCGTTCGAGGAACTTGCGGTTTACCTCCGTGCGTCTCGCCTCAGACCGGTCGGGGTCCGCCAAATCGCCGATAAGTAGGAGGCGAAACCTCGTCTCTCGATCCAGGTGTCTTCGGACACGCTCGGAGCATCTCGTCGAAATCGCGGTCGCCGGGGCGATCACATTCGCCCAACGCGAATGTCTGATATACACGTCCGAACGCAACAACTCCTCGACGGGCGCCGCGGCTGCATCTATTCGAGCGGCCAAACCGATCGCATCCTGAGACGCGGCGAGTTCCAACTCTCTTTCTTCGATGTCACCTAGGACGGCTTTGACCAGCTCTCCTGTTTCTCGTTTCGCGAGGCCGTCGACGATCACCTTGCGGCCCTTTTTGGTCCCTAATTCCAGACGGCTCGTCAACAATCCATCTTTCACCGTCATGTCCGCGATCTGGTCCACGGGGATCGTGTGCGACTGCCTTTCGGTTTTCGTGTGCGTCACGATCGAAAAGTCCGCATATTTCACCCTGGAATCCGACAGCCCCAGCCATATGTGCAGCAAAGGGGACCTCGCCGCGAATGTCTGTTCAGTCTTCATCGCAACCTGTCACGGGCCGGCGAGGAGGTCGCCTTTCTTGACGGGTCCCCCGAACGTGCCCAAGCTGACTCTAAAACGCCGGATCGATCGACGTTGCGACATCTTTGTTCACGGATTTTGGTCAGAGGGCGGCCCGTCCGCCAATTCGTTGGTTGAAGGTGATTGCCGAACTCACAGAGTCCGTCAACTCGTGGTCGACCATTCGTCCCAAATGCTGAGGATGGATTGCGGATCCGACAACTCGCGCGACGCCCAAACGCTGTGCACCCCTCGGTGTCGAATGACGACGCCCAAGACATCAAGGATAAGCGGACTGACTTACGCGGCGGACGACGTCCAAATGTGTGTTATTCGCAGTTAAACCGAAGCTGATAGCTTAGCCGGTTACCGCGAGAAACGCGGGACCGGCACCGACCAAGCAGTAGCGGACTTAAACCACCGCCCATCCCTCAGACAAAACCTCCGCCTGCTCCAACACCGTCTGTGTAGCCTTCTCCTGCATATCAGGCGGATACCCATACTTGCGGAGCATCCGCCTTACCAACACCCGCAACTTAGCACGTGTAGTCTCTCGTATCGTCCAATCGATCGTCACATTCTTACGCACAGCGTCGACCAACTCCCGCGCAATGTCGCCCAGCAACTCGTCACCCATGACCTCAACCGCACTTTCGTTATCGCTCAACGCGTCGTAGAAAGCCAACTCGTCGTCCGTCAAACCCAACTTCTCCCCCCGCGCATTCGCCTCCCGCATCTCCCGCGCCAGCTCGATCAACTCCTCGATAACCTGCGCGGCCTCGATAGCCCGGTTCCGATATTTCCGCAACGCCTCTTCCAACATCTCTGCAAACGACCGAGCCTGCACCACGTTCTGCTTCCGACGTTTAGTAATCTCGCCCTGCAACAACTTCCGCAACAACTCCACCGCCAAGTTCTTTCGCTCCATCGTCTTCACCTCCGCCAAGAACTCCTCAGACAGTATCGAGACATCGGGTTTCTTCAAACCCGCGGCTTCGAATATATCGATGACTCCATCAGGTGAAACCGCGTTCGCCACGATCTGCCTGACTGCTTGATCCAGATCCTCACTCGGTGTACGCTCGCTCGCGGCGCGTTTCAACAACGCCACTCGCACAGCTTGGAAATAAGCAACGTCGTTCCTTATCGCCATCGCCTCGTCACGCGGCGTCGCCAACACGAACGCTTGCGTCAACCTCCTCACCTCGTCCAGACATCGTTCTCGACCATCTTTCAGTGCTAACACATGCTCTTGAGCCGCAGGAATAAGCCTCATTTGCACCTTCCTGCCACCAGTCGACCAAGTCGTCCAGTCGAATCCGTGGAACAGCGCCTTGCATATCTCATACCGCTCTTGAAGCACAGCGACTGCCGTGTCTTTATCCAGATCTTCGACTGCCTTGCCCGTGCCGCCACTCTCTGAATACGTCTTCACCGCAACCTGCAACGCCGGAGCCAATCCCAGATAGTCCACAACCAACCCGCCAGGCTTGTCCTTGAACACCCGGTTTACTCGCGCGATCGCCTGCATCAGGTTGTGTCCCCGCATCGGCTTATCCGCATACATCGTGTGCAAACTGGGTGCATCGAATCCCGTCAGCCACATATCTCGCACCAACACCATCTTCAACTCGTCAGCAATGTCTCTGAACTTTTTTGCCAATCCCTCGCGCCGTGTCTTGTTTCGGATATGCTGCTGCCATGCCGGACCATCCGCCGCCGAACCTGTCATCACGACTTTGATCTGACCCTTGTCGTCATCCTCATCATGCCAATCCGGTCGTAACTCGACCAGTTGGTTGTAAAGATCGACGCATATCCGTCGACTCATGCAGACAATCATCGCCTTCCCTTCCATCGCATCCAACCGCGCCTCGAAATGATCAACGATGTCTTCGGCGATCAGCTTCAACCGCTTCTCAGTACCGACAACGGCTTCCAACTGTGCCCACTTGGTTTTGAGCCGCTCCTTGCGTTCGATCTCCTCACCCTCGGTCGCCTCGTCAAACTCATCATCGATCTGCGGACGCTCATCCTCGTTCAACTCCAGCTTCGCCAAGCGACTTTCGTAATGTATCGGCACCGTCGCTTTGTCTTCCACCGACCGCCGAATGTCGTAGACGCTGATGTAGTCACCGAAGACCTGCTTCGTATTCCTATCCTCGGACTCAATCGGTGTCCCCGTGAACCCTATAAACGACGCGCTCGGCAACGCATCCCGTATGTGCGCCGCAAATCCATCCACAAAGTCATACTGGCTACGATGCGCCTCATCCGCGATCACAACGATGTTCCGACGATCCGACAGCATCGGATGCCTATCGCCCTTTTCGTCGGGGAAGAACTTCTGAATCGTTGTAAACACAACGCCGCCAGACGACACCGACAGCTTCCGCCTCAAATCCGCGCGACTCTCCGCCTGCGTCGGAGTCTGACGCAACAAATCGCGGCACCGCGAAAATGTCCCGAACAGCTGGTCGTCCAAATCGTTCCGGTCCGTCAACACCACAATCGTCGGATTGCTCATCGCAGGTTCACGCACAATCCGACCCGCATAAAACGCCATCGTCAAACTCTTACCCGCACCCTGCGTATGCCAGACCACACCGATCCGTTTGTCACCCGGATCGCCGCCAGGTCTACGCCCCGATTCGTAACCACTGTCCGGATCGTCCGCAACTAACGGGTCGCTGCTCGACTTTGTCGCCCTGACCGTCTCCCCAACCGCCACCAGCACCGCGTGGAACTGATGATAACCTGCCATTTTCTTCACCGGTACTCCGCCACCATCAATCTCAAACACTATGAAGTCGCGCAACATCGTCAATAATCGATCCGGTCTGCACAAGCCCTGAATGGTTACCTCAAGTTGAGGAACCCCTTCGTCTGCCAGTCCCTCGCCCGAAATCGTCCGCCAAGGCTTGAACCACTCCTTGCCCGCCGTCAACGTCCCCACCCGCGCCTCCAAACCGTCCGAAACCACCAACAACTCATTCATCGAAAACAGCGTCGGCAACTCCGACTTATACGTCTGCAACTGCTGCCACGCCGACCAGATCGTCGCATCCTCATCCGTCGGATTCTTCAACTCGATGATCCCCAACGGCAACCCATTCACGAACAGGACGATATCCGGCCGACGACTGTTCTTGTTCTCAACCACGGCGAACTGATTCACCGCCAAGAAGTCGTTGGCATCAACATCATCAAAATCGATCACCTTAACCTGCGCACCGCGAATACGCCCATCAATGTCCCGATACTCCACATTGACGCCCTCGACCAACATCCGGTGAAACGTCTCGTTCTTCACCGCCAATGACGTACCCTGCGGATTCGTCAGCTTGCGAAACGCATCCTCATGGGCGTCAAACCGAAGCCCAGGGTTAAGCCGATCAATGGCATCACGCAGCCGACGTTCGAGGACCACATCGCCGAAATCGTCGCGTTCGGCAAAAGAGGAATCGGGCGCGATATCCGCGCCGTTGACGGATTCCCAACCAACACCCCACAGCCAGCCAAGCGCCAACTGTTCGACATCATCTTCAGTGATGGTGGTCATCACGTGCCAATTGTATGGACGGTTCGCGAAACGCCCCTACTTGGCAAGCTCAGCACCGTAGCGTAACGCCGCCTCAACTGCATCAGTAGCATCCTCTCTTTTGAGCACCAGAATTGGAACAAAGTGCTACAATGTGATCAAAGGTACCTCCCCGATGACAAGAGCCCAAGGGGCTCTCTCCGAAAACGGAGTAGTCGGGGAGGTCGTTTTTGTTTGTGGGAATCATCGGTAGTAGTACGTAGTTCCAGACTGGAAGATGTCGAACTCGCTCCAAACTGCCGATTTGATCCCACTGTAATGGGTAGCGTCTTTGTGTTCGTGTTTCCTAAAGATCGCCCAGCAACAATAGTCTGCGATCTGCAACCCGTAGTGAGACCGGGAGTCGTGATGCAGGATCCGGTACTTCGGACGTTGAGGCAACATGTTGGCTAACGTAAGTTTTACGGCTCTTTCAATCGCTCGACGTCGCCTTTTCAGGGGAATGGTGTCCGTGACAATCACAGTCTCATCAGCTTGCGCATGAGACTGCCGGTTCAATACGTACTTTAGTAGATACCCGAGCATCTCCGGGTAGAACCGTGTCTCCGCTCTCAACGATGGGCCAGTCTTAGATTTCTCGACAATCAAACTGTCAATTCTCATGTTGTCAAGATGGTTATTTATGATTCCAAAAACCCGTTGACGCACATGCTGGTTGTCTTCTGAGCAGTGGAAACGCTCACGCTCCAAACCGAACTCGATACAGTCATACTTGTAGTTGTCCAACTCAGCATTCGCTTGGAATGGTCGTCTCATCGTCACGCTTGTCAACACGAAGTAGCGGGTGCCGCTGGAACTGAAATCCAAGTTGCCTGATTCGTCTAGGAATATGTAAACACGCTCACCCATCGTCGATGCCGCTCACCCCACCTAACCCACAACACCAAAGTTCTCACCAACAATCCAAGCAGTCAAAACCACGTGCAACGCGGCAAACAACCAAGGCACCAAACTCTCAATCTTCGAGACTTCCTGATAAGTCTCACCGCGCCCATCCTCTGCCAAGCGCCACTCATGCTTGTAGACCGCAGCCGGCAAATGTTCCTCCAACTCGCCAATGATCTTGAACTTGACCTCGTTCAAGTCGACGTGCGACTTGATGATCGCAAGCCAAACTGCAGATACCGCAATACCCACGAGAGGTAACATCAACGCCGACGGACCTACGTCGAAATTCGTGTACAGCAACCCATATAACGCCACGATCGCCGCGCTGAGGGTCAGCATATAGCGATTCGAAGCGACCCTTCGCGCGCTCACGTTCTCCGCAGACTGCACGTAGAGCTTGTACTGCTCCAGCAAGTGCGCGTTGAATGAGTCGCCATAGGTCTCTTTCGAATGGTTGAACAGAGACCCGTTTCGCTGATCGCTCATGACCTGCCCTTCCCAGCTATCAGATCCTTCAGATTGCCCCAAGTCCATGTGTGCATCTCGTCCGTTCTGCGTGCTTGTTTAGGTTTGGTGCAAGTTGCACGGCGACGGCCTTGCAATAAGAAATAGGTTTTCTTTTCTTCATGAACGATAGTCAACTCTATCTCTACACCTTTCGCATCATGCGTATGCTCTCCGCATATCACGATCGTCAGGTCGGTTCTCTGAATCCGGTCGCGAACTTCTCTTTTCCAGTTCTCGTCAATCGGCTCCCGAACCGACCAATCCGTGATGCTGACCGGCGAATCAGGCAGATTGGATTGCGCTATCAAATCGCACCGTAAGTCGTTGTCGTGATCGTAGTCGAAACTGATAAACGCGCTCTTGGTTTTACTCATCAGTACCTCCTGTCTCGTAGGTGCGGTTCGCGAACCGCCCCTACTGCAACCGTGATCGACTCAACGTCTAGTTCAGATACTGAAAGTCCTCAGGCTTGGTTTTGAAAACTCATCGGTGGCGGAAACTCTGTAATGACGTTGCCTAGGCGACTCTTGCCAGTTGCGTATTAATTGTGGCAGCACAAACGATAGGACCCGGAGTTGCTCCTTACCGCTCATGGCTCCCCGTTTTCTGTAAATCCATATCGTTCTTATGCCACTCGTTTGCAATAATGCTCCATGTTGCTTTTTCGCGCGGTCGTCAGCGTGTATCCAAACCGCGTCATTGGCCTTGCACCACTTGATGATTTCCGGGTCTTTAACGCCCTTCATACCGAGCGACGACTCGACATCTGCAATCTCGTACCCCACCAACGCCAAAGCCTGAGCGACTACCGGCACTAACGATTCGTCAAGCAAAAAACGCAGATTATCCGCCAATGACGCGCGCTTCCCAATCACAAGCCGCTTTAACCTCGTCGCTCGACAGCCCATAAGACTGTGCAACCCACTCAATCGAATCCCCCGCTTCAATCATCCCCGAAATGGTTCGAGCAGGTATCCGCGTTCCCTTCACGCAAGGGGACCCGAACTGTACCGTCGGTTCCAATACAATCCCCGTTATTGGTTCCCACGAAACCGCTACTTTCGACTCCTCGCTGAAAACCAACCCGTGCACCGGAATCAAGTAGTCCTTCAGCAACTCCAGTGCCAACTGTCCGTTGCGACTTGCTGAAAGCAACCTTTCAGTCCAATCGACGAAAACATCTCCTTGCCCTGTCCAGAGATACTCCGTCGCGAATGGTCGTTCATATCCGGTCTCGTTGCGTAGCCACCCCTCTGTCCGATCTATTTCAGACCATTTCACCCCGACCGACCTAAGCGCAGTGATAACTCGCATGGAGATCAAGTCCTCAAAGGCGATAAGGAGCTCGGACCCCGGCACACTTACCAAATCACGCGACGCTACGCCTCGGCGAATCCAGCGAAGCAACTTGGCAGAACTGACCGAACACAGCGCGTTTGCGCCATCGCTGGCCTTGATGTACCTCGCAACTTCAGGTACATCGTAGATGCCGGAGTAATCAGAAAACCCTTGTATGACACTCGCGGCTACGGTCATGTTTTTCCTCCCTGAACAAAGAACTGCCAGACCCCCACTCGGATTTCACATGATTCTAACGACGAAAGCACCTCTTGACGTGTCGCAGGAGCCACAACACGAATCAAAGACATCAGTTCTAATTAATCATAGCACCTTGCGCAATGACGCAACCATCATGATCCATTCACGCCTCTACTCGTGCCTCTACTCGTCTTGTTTACGTCTAGCCTCACCACGCCTCGGGCTCATCACGCGCCCCATCCAACCGACTTGGTCCCCGGGATCGTGGGCAGACAAGCCGCCCTTGAAATATCGCGGCGTGAGCTCTTTCAGAATTGCTTGGCGGTCTTCTTCGGGAAGGCGATTGATGAACGGCCAAAGGGTCGTTAACTCATTCGATACGCGAGCGTTGTCCTCTTCGCGTTGTCTGTGATGCCCAGATTGTCGAAGCGCATAGGTTGCGAGCACAGACAAAGAGATCAAAAGACCGGACCGTCCAAATATAGAAAGTATGGACACATCCTCCGTTACCAAACGTGTCTCGTAAAATACCCAGCTCGATGCAATGACCAAAATTACGAGCGCGCTGACCCCAATCCATCGCCACCGATTAGCCGCCCTATTTTGTTCATCCCGCAAATCCGCGTAGTTCTGCGCGGTCTTAGCTCCCGCAACTTCCTCGAGCATCTCTCTGGCTTGTTCTCGCAAGTTAATGATCTCGGAATACCTAGCATCAAAGTACGCGCGAAATTCATCTTCGCGCTGCTGCTCGCTAACCCGGAAAGTAACCTCACGCTGTTGTTGAGAATTCAAGAAATTAGTTTGTACGTCTCTGACTTCGCCTTCTAAACGCTCGGTTGCCTCTCGAGTACGGCTTAGAAGTTCATCAGATGAGGTTTGCGCGTGTTCCAAGAGACCACCTACCGACGATTGAACTTCGTTGGTTTTGGCGGTCACAGAATCCTCGAATTGCGCTGCAAGTTCTTCTTGACGATTCTCCTGTTGATTGACACTTTCTAAAACTGTTGACGTCCGCGTCCGCGTCTCTTCGAATTGCTCCTCCAACAATGCCGCCTTCGACTGCATCTCCGAATCGAACTGGTCTGAAACTCTCTGGATCACCTCAGGCGTTGTACGAATCGGAAAAACAGGCAAGTTGTAGGCAGCGTCCAGAACCTGATCTGCCAATGAACTCCCATTGTGGATGTCAGGTTCCTGGTCGTCTGCGTAACCGCTTAAGTTGTTTACATAGTCGAGCAAATAGTACGATGGCTGATCAAGTTGCCCCAGACCAGATTCAGTCACTAAGTTGCGATCTACGATCGTCATACGCCCCATAACGTGTTTCACGACGACGACCAATCTATTGATCAAATCCTTTGTGGTTTGATGCTGCCAATCCCTCTCCACCAACTCGTTGAGCAACTCCTCGGTCTCTCTGAGGTTTGATAAAGCGACTGAATCGCGGACTCGATCGTTGAACTGGCTCATGCCTCAGTCGCCCCCAAACCCTTCCGCCACAAGTAGCTCGCAAACGACGCACACGCTCCCAACATGAACACCGCCTCATCCTGACCAACTTTCGACTGCCCCTGATCCAACAGCGAGTGCCTTACACCTTGCTCATCGCTCGTATAACCGTAGAGCCTCTCCAACCCTTGATACAATGCTGGATGCTCCAACAACCCTTGGTTTCGCAGATTGCTCAATGCCGCGCCTAACGTGTTAGTTCCCGGTGCGATCCGTCGCGCCACCGATTCCACCGCGCTGATGCTTTCACGCACACTCTGCGCCCACTCACCTTGATTGATGAAATCAGACGACCGAATCAGGTGTTGACGCGCACCATCCAATCCGTAGTCGTTGAGTTGTTGAACAGCTTCGATTATCGCTTGGCCTTCCTCTGGAGTGGCGGCCGGGTAAATTGTCCGCGATTTGAAATCAAAAACATACGCGAGACGATGTTCCATGAACGTCAACATTACTCCTGCGCTGAATCGATTGGAGCATTGAGAATGCCGGATGATAAAGGTGATTAGATCAAACACCTTGTTGAAATCGGCATCTAAGAAGTAAGGCTTGTAAGTGTTGTAAATTTCCTCATCATCCGCATCGAATTCATCGAGCCCTTCATAGAAAAATCCGGAATGCACATCCATTAGAATCTGATGCCAAGCTTCTGTGATCTTCCCGTAATGAGGGCGTTCCTCGCGGTCCGCCACATAAAAGGCGTTCCAAAAACTCATCCTGGCTTGGTACGGAACTTCGCCGAGTTGTAATTGTCGCGGCAACGGCTCCAATCCCTGCGCCACTGAAAACGATACCTTCGTCGGATCAACCGTCATTCGTACTTAACCGCCTTGTCTGCATCCTGAGTCTTAACCTTCCCTGATACCAACTCCGGCAATAACGAATCACGCAGTTCACGCAACGCGTCGCTGCGAGCCATGTTCTCAGCCACTCGCCGCAACAGCGGCCCCGCAACGGCCTCGAACGCACCTACGCATTCGTTTGGCGGAAGCCACGCCTTCATTTGCTTGAGGTGTGTTGGCCCGAAATTCTTCTGCACACTGCCGGAAGCGAGTGTTCGTTGTTCATCTAAGAATATCTCGCTACCGAGATACCCTCGTAGGTAGGCGAACGACGTAGCCCCTTCAATAGGCCGAAACCTGATGACGCTGGTATTCAACAATAGCGGTAAGTGCGTCTTGCGCACTACCGCACTTCGTCCCAATGTCCCAGACGCTGACAGCACGATATCCCATTCCCGAAGATGGAAATGCGAGTACTTACCGTTAGCCTCTTCATCATGTACCCGATTCGCCGTGTCAAGCATCAGGTCGCCGTCTTGTATACAACGAATATTGATGAATCGAGTGCCTTCATCTGAATTTGTGTATTGCCAATGCCTGATTCCAGGACCTTCCCTGAAGTCGACAATCTCCGGCAACGGTACAACCCCCCACCCCTCCGGAACCTCCCCCAGCTCCGACTCCACCAGCCGATCCGGAAACAACCCCCAAACCTCCTCCGGCAGATACGCGTCCCGACCCTCCATCTTCGCCCGCACCGGACCGAAATCCACAAACCAGTCCTTGAACACCACCCGAGCCATATCCTCAAGCGTCTCATTCATCCGACGGTTCAACTCGATCTTGTCATCCAACGTGCCGAGGATGTGCGCAATGCGGCGTTGTTCGGGGAGGGGAGGGATGGCGATTTCAATCCTCTTGAGAGTCGATCCTGCTAATTCACCAAACGTTGATCCTGATGAGTTACGTTGGAGCATTTCCGTATTCGCTTTTAACCAGTAGTAAACAAATTCAGAGCAAATACCTTCACGGACAACCAGACTGCGGAATCCTTGATTAGTCGAAACTTCACGTCCCGCGATGGCCACGTACCCGATAGGTGCACGCGTAGTCAGCAATAAACTCCCGGCCGGGACCAGTTTTGCCGAAGATGACCTTAAACCCTTTTCAGTAAGACCCCGTGCCCCACCACTCATGTATCTGTCGTGTGGTCCTGACAGATCTTTGGGCGTCAGCCAAGGTACGTCGCCACCGAAGTTGGGAGGATCCTTGGTTGATGGTGTACCACCCCCGACGACATCCGCAATGTCTCCCAGCGTCGCCTCCCGCCACTGCGATTCTTTAGTTCTTGGGACTACCACCCCCGAGCCTAACCCGCCGCCAAAACTCCTACATCAACAGACGCGGCAACCGTCTGCGGCTCCGGCACTGGCTCTCCATGCTCCACCAGACTCTCGATATGGAAAGCGATGGCCTCACGAATCTCTTCCAGCACTTCCAGTTCCGTGTCGCCGGTAGCCACGCACCCCGGCAAGTCCGGCACATAGGCGGCGTAGTTAGCAGGTGCCTTCTCAATCACAACGGTGTACTTCACGGCATTCACCCTTTAAGTCCAGATTGCTTCAATATGCTGTTCCACGTCTCAGGCGGCAGATCGTCTCTCGGCTTGCCGGGGACTGTGACTGTACCCGGCCTGTCAGGATGTCGATATTGGCGATGGCTTCCTCTGGTTCTAACCATAGGGATTTTATATACGGTTTTACCCACCCGAGTGTTCTTCGGCCCATCGAGGCACTCGAGCAAGATGCTCGAGCATGAATGTGTCGTAAACATCGAGCATCTTTTCTCGGGGGGTTTGGCATTCGATCATCAAATTGAGTATTTCCCATCCTCTCGTCAATCCAATGTCGAAATCCCGGTGATTTTCCGGTATGTAGTCTTGACGATCTTGTCTCTTCATGCCTTTCATTTGCTGTCTCCTATATCTCTTTGGCGTGGGTAAGATCGTATTAAAACCCTAACCATACGCCATCCATCTCGCTCGATCATACGGATCGCATCTCTTACCTTGGGCATGGAACATCCTCGTACCCCGTAGGGGCGGTTCGCGAACCGCCCCTACCGCGCCAAGAACCGCCCCTACGCGTCTTCTTCGCTGAATGGATCGAACGTCTTGACTCCCGTCGGCTCGAAGTCCTTGACGTTGCGAGTAACGACGGTCAAGCCATGCTCCAGCGCCGTCGCCGCGATGATCAGATCCACAGCACGGTGCCCAAGCTCGGCGGTTAACCGTCCCCATCGGCGAGCTATTGGCAGGTCGACATCGAGAATCCGGTCACCGTACCATGCGAGCACCGTGTCACGCCAGAGTGATAGATCATTGGCGAACGGTGGATTGCGACGCTCCTGCTGAATGATGCCGCGTTCCACTTCGCCAATGGTCACGACGCTCAGGTAAAGATCCGTAGTCGGTCGTCGGTCAAGCCAATCGACTATTTTAGGGTGACGTTCTCGCCTTCGTAGCGCAGACAGCACATCGGTGTCGATCAAAAACATCAAAAGTCCACCGGACGGGGTGAAACCGGTATACGTTCGAATTCGCCGTCATCTTGCGGGATTTGCAGTAACAAATCGGAGAACGTAGGGGCATTCGCTTTTTCCAAACGGCGCATACGCTCGTATTCGTCGGTCGACACGATCACCACCACAGGTTCACCCCGCCGGGTTACCCTTTGGGGCTCCCCGGCCAGAGCGGCATTTACCACCGCGCTGAAACGATTCTTGGCATCCTGCAAGGACCAGTTGGTCATGGCAAACTCCTGGCTAGACTAATTGGCTAGATTGTACCGCGACATCACATGACCCTACCACGCCATCGCAGAAACACACCCCTCACACAACGCACATCATCCTGATCATTCCAAATCATCCCCATCACAGTTCAAAACCCCAATCCAGCCAAATTCGCCTCAATCTCCTCATCCAACCGTCGCGCCTCTACCGACTGCTCCCGCCACTGCGACGTCAACCGAGCCATCTTCTCCTCGAACGGCTCGCCGTCATCCTCAACCGCCTCAACTCCCACATACCGCCCGGGCGTCAACACATGCCCATGCTTCCGCACCTCCTCAAGCGAAGCGGACTTGCAGAAACCAGCAACATCCTCGTACGCCGCCGACGATTTACCACTGCGCCAAGCATGATACGTTTCGGTGATCCGCGAAATATCCTCACCCCTTAATTCACGATGCGTCCGATCCACCATCGTCCCCAACTTCCGAGCGTCGATGAACAATATCTCCCCGCGACGATCCCGCAAACCGCCATCACCACCCGCCGTAGGGGCAACCCTTGTGGTTGCCCTGGGACCCGTGGTTGCCCTGGGACCCGTGGTCGTCCTTGGCCCCCCAACGCCGATCCCGTGCCAAGAACCACAAACACGCCGGTATCTGCGTCGAATAAAAAAGCTGACCCGGCAACGCGATCATGCAGTCCACCACATCGTTCTCAATCAAGCTCTTCCGTATCTCACCTTCATTCGACTGGTTCGATGACATCGACCCGTTAGCCAACACGATCCCCGCAACGCCCCTCGGCGACAGGTGATAAACCATGTGCTGCACCCAAGCAAAGTTCGCATTCCCCCGAGGCGGCGTCCCGTATCGCCACCGCTGATCGTCCGTCAACAACTCGCCTCCCCAATCCGACACGTTGAACGGCGGATTGGCCAAAACGTAGTCCGCCCTCAAATCCGGGTGCCGATCATTGTGAAAGGTGTTTCCCTGCTCGATCTGGCCTTCGATTCCCCTGATCGCCAGGTTCATCTTCGCCAAGCGCCACGTCGTGTAGTTCGACTCCTGACCGAAGATCGAAATGTCGGCCTGAGCCTTTCCACCATTGCCGTTGCCCGTTGCATGTTCCTCGATAAACCTGACCGACTGCACGAACATCCCCGACGACCCACAACACGGATCGTAAACCCGACCCCGATACGGCTCCAGCATCTCCACCAGCAAGTTAACAATGCACCGAGGTGTGTAGAACTCGCCACCGCGCTTACCCTCGGCACTAGCAAACTGCGACAGGAAATACTCGTACACACGCCCCAGCACATCCTTCGACCTCGACTCCCGATCCCCGATCTCGATATCGCTGATCATGTCGATCAACTGCCCGAGCACGCGCTTGTCCAAAGACGGCAAGCCGTAATCTTTCGGTAGCACATCCTTCAGCGACGTGTTGGCACCCTCAATCTCTCTCATCGCGTTGTCAACCAGTAACCCGATCATCGACTCACGCGCCTGCGATCTCAAATACTCCCACCGCGCAACATCCGGCACCCAGAATACTCCTTTGGCAACATACTCATCAGACTGTTCTGGATCTGCGCCTTCGTCAACTTCTGCTTCCAACTCGCTCCGAACCTCTTCGAACGCATCCGACACATACTTCAAAAACAACAACCCCAAAACCACATGCTTATACTCCGCCGCATCCATACTCCCCCGAAGCGCATCCGCCATCTGCCAAAGCTGCGCCTCATACCCGGTCGTCGCACCGTTGTCTCCGGATTTCGCGCTTGATCGCCCGCGTCGTGTTGTGGTCATGAGTCATTCTCTCGCAGTTTCCATGGTACTGTCTTCAAAAATCATTTCGAACCAACCCAGTGTCGACGATTCTCACACGGTCGTTGTGGTGCTAGACGTCAGGAACCGCCATTGAACGAGCATCAAAGCACGTTACGACCTGTTCCCGTGCCGATGATGCAATGCGGGGCGTCAATGCCGCTTGGATTAGGCTATTTCCCGGCATCGTCCGCGTATTTGAGTCGGTAGGCAGCCGGGAACAACACTAGCTCGTTTCGGTCTCGCATTTCCAACAATCGCCCACCTGATATCTCGATCGGATTTCTCGTTTCGTCAATCAAGATCAATGCGCAGCGATTCGGGGATCGTTCGCAGTGTTCCCAGATCTCGGCATCAATCTCGAGAGGTTCTAGCTGAATGCAGTGCTCCTTTAGCCAGTAATACTGAATTAACTCACCCGACAAGGACGTCAGTTTCCATGGGAAAGCGTTATCGCGGGCTGGTTCCAGGCTACCTAATTCGCTGTGTGAAAACTTACCATTACCGTCCGACGAGAAGTCCATCAATTTGGCAAATCTCTCGATCAAGCTAGGTGACTTTCGCCTACGTCGCCGTGTGATCTCTTGCGGGTGTCCGTCGTCCTCGAAATACTCCCCATCAAGGTCGTTGTCGCTCTCTTCAGGCCAACGAGGGTGTTCTATGCCGATGTGGTCGGGTTCGGCATCATGATTCTCGTCATTGCTCATTTCGTCTTCGTGATCGTGTCCGTTCAGTGTTGGCGCGTTTTGTACCGGTTGGCTCTCAGGTTCAGTTTCAACGAGAGGTGCCAATTCGAAGGCTTCATCCAGGTACTCTTCGATGAATTCCTCGGATCTTTCGTAGCAAAGTTTGATCGCATCGGTAATGTCCTGCCTATCGAACACTCTGCCAATTTCTGCGGGTATTGCCTTGGCCAATTTTGCTGGCGAACTATCTCTTGCGTAAAGCGTATGTTGCTGCCAGTAAACCTCCAACTGCCGTTCAGTGCCAGCAGGTTTGCCGTCGATGTAAGGCATGGACCTGATGTCCCCTGCAACTTGCCATCGAGTTTGTTCAAGTCGACGACCTGTTCCTTGGATGCGTTTCGTGATATCTTCATCCTCCAAAACGACTCGGCTCAATCCGTTGCCAAGTGCGCCTATCCACGGTTTTCCATGTGACTTCGTTATAGTGGATTGCCCTTGGAAACGTTCTTGGATCACGTCGCCGAGTCGCTTTAGTGTGGAGAATGGATGGGTTTGACAAGTTTGAGCCGAGAGCATCTGAAAATCCGCAGTTTTGGATTTCACCCACGTATGTAAGTGTGACCACCGCACCAGCGACTGCATCGTAAGGCAGTATTCGAGTTCATCGACTGGCACCCAGTCGCCTTGAAGGTTCAGCCAATGTCCGCATTCCTTCAAGATCAGTTCGGGGTGACTTGGTAGGAGACGCCGGATCCTTTGATTCTGAGTTGGGGTAAATTCGCCGTAGCTGGGAAGCCCTTTCAACCACGCCAGCTCCATTTCTGCGGTAGGACGTTCGGCGACACCGATTTTTCGCCACAATGTGAGTTCACGCAGCGCAGAATGGACCACTACCGCTCCTGGTACGTCATCATCCTGTCCCGACAAAAAGACTTCGTCAATCTTGGCCCATTCGTTTTGATCGGTAAGTATCAAAGCATGTTCTGCGAATTCAGATTTGACACTCACTATCTCTTCCGTGGTACACGTATCAAAAAGCTGGTCGAGTGAATGGCACCATTTTTGTATTTCAGGTACTAACGGGACAGCACTATTCGCCAGCGACTTAAGCCGTTCCAGTACCTTCTCAGGTCCAGTTGGTTTGTCGCTGACTCCAAGTAAATCCAGCAGTGGCGCAGTGTCCGGAGTGTCCAATTCCGACCTGATGAAGTGTTCGATTCCGAGGAGCGGTTCTGTCGCTGGTGTGCGCCGAAGGAGTTCGGACGGCTTGCATGGTTGACTGAAAGTGTTCGGGAGATAAGGAAGATCACGGAACTTTATGATCCAATTTGGGACAAGGGATTCTGAAGTTACCGGTTTACGATATTTGAGACCCAATTGGTAAGCGCGCGCGCGGAGAGCTTGTGACCAATGCACAACAGGTTGGCTCAACACTCGTGTCATCAAGTCGGCCCAAAACTGGTCGTCACCTCTTGCCGACGACCTCCAGTGTTCCCAATGAATCTCGTCGAAGTCCCAGTCCACTATCCGAAAGTCGTCTCGCCGATAGTGGTACTCGACGTTACCTCGGATTCCCCGACGCTGCAATTCCGGTACTAGGTTAATTCTGCCCCAAACAGTGACTTCTGTTTCCGTAAGCGGAACGAAAGTGTGGACGCGGCTATCGGCAGACCGTAGCCATCGTCGCAATTCCTCGAGCGAACATGATTCTGATGGTTGGCCGTAGTCGCCGTGAAGTACGTTGGCTTCATACCACTCCTCATCTACGAACGCGTTCAGATAAGAGTCGACGTCAGCTACGACGGCGTGGTCTTCGGCGGCTCTAGGCTTACAGTTCTGAGTTACATACTTAAACTTGGGGGGCACGTTGACACCGAGTTTCGCTGCGATGTGCGCTAGCCTTACGTAGTCGCGGATCAAACGGGTTGATCCTAGGGCGAAGAACCTCTGGGCCACGCTCGAAAACAATCGGTTAACGCTGGACGCCTCGTCCAATCCAGCAAACCTCAACACGCCCAAAGCCGTAGCCAGCTGACTGTCACTCTCTTCATCACCATTGGTCTGGGCCAATCGCCTCTGCAGCGATAAGAAACTCATCCAAGCTGGGTCAAGAATCGAAAGGTACGGAGAAAGGAATTCTTGGTCGGACGGGGTTAGCGTGCTCCTTTCTCCGAGTCGAACTACGGCGGTGGGAGGGAACATTGTGTTCTGCCCTTGGACTGGCACGATCCTCAATTCACGAAACTCGCTGCGCCAAGAAATGCGCATGTTTGCGTTTTCCGCGACGTAGTTCCACAGTCGCACCACCTGCCACCAAGTTTTCGGCAGAGGGATATTCTTCGTGGCAAGCGTTGAGAGGATCTGACGTTTGTCCAAACTTTTAATTAACTGCCATTTGATCATCTTCCTACGGTCAGCGGAACTCACATGGCGTGAAAGGATCGACTTATTGCCGTCACTGAATTCTTCGGAAAGTTGGACTGCCGACCAGACGTCGAGGAGTTTGCTTGGAACTGCCATGCAATTGCCCGCAGGTACAAGGACGTCAGTTTCCGTCAGCAATAAGTCGGAACCTTGGATTCGAACCGCAAAACTCTTCTCGACTTCAGTTCCACAAGTTCCATCTATCGAACGATCGCTCCGGTCGACGTCCGGTAGGAGCCCGTATGCGCGACACCGTTCCTCTGATGGTGCCTGGTGATTAACCCAAGCGAGCATGGCGTCGGCAGCCAGCTCGCCGGCTCTCTGTAACAACCATCGGTTAGTTGGAGATATTACTGGGTCCTTAATCTTCATGCGCGCTGGGTCTTGGATGAACGGCGCATTACACGCGAACGGAAGATCTGTCACAACACCTGTGGGAAGCACTACAAAAAGCCTTCCTTGCATACCTAAGACCAGTTCGACCCGACATGGGGGGAATTCCAAGTCGTCGTCCAATGTCATTCGCTCCTCCTTGATTTCTTGCGCGGAGTCTTCAGGGAATTCTTCGTCAATTGACCGAACTAGCAGGTAAACCTCATCTGGATCATCCGATAACGACATCCACTCGGATCCGGCTATCGGACCAGCTTGACATCGGCGCCACCGGATTTCTTGATCATGAATCTTCAAGCTACGAATGTTGTTGAAGAACAGGAGCGATGCCGGATTTTTTCGCCATTCTTGGATGTTGTTTTCTAATTCCTGGGACAATGCTTCGCTTTTGATATCGACTTGGATCTCTGTGCGACCAGTCGCCTCGCGCGATTCGATCCATATGGGTTCGGTAAACCTATCCCTGTGGAATACAACAGAGAGCGTCGGCGTGATCAAACGAACCTCGTCGCCGAGGCTAAAGGTGCTTTTGAATCCCACACCTCTGAACCCGATCGTGTGCAACCGTCTCTTGTTGGAAAATCCGAATCGGCACAACGAGGCGAATTGTTCTTGATCGAAGTCGTTGCCATTGTGCGAAAAAACGAATGTGCCATTTTCGATTCGGATTTCGGCTTGTGTTGCGCCAGCATCATCGGCATTTTGCAGCAACTCCGAAACCACGTGACGCGGGCTCTGAACCTGCTGAAACAGCAATCGCCAAGGGCCGGCCAGCTCTGGGTCGCGTTCGAGTTGGTCCCAACGACTGGACGCGTTCGTCCGGATGGAATCGAAGTATTTGGGTGGGCGTATCAATTTGGTTCCTCAGACCTTGCCAAGAGTTCGGCGAAGTCGTAATTCACGCTGGTCACTCCGAAATCAGGTTCACTGTTAAACGGTTGCCGCAGATAACGTGTGCGGTGCGTCCCATCTGGAAGGAATTCGACCATCGCCAAGATAAAGTCTTCAGGTTTATTCAACGAATATAGGATTTCGTTTCGCGTTACCGTCAACGTGGCCGCTCCGCTGGCTCGACCTTTGACTTCGATGAACCTTAGCTTGCCTTGACCTGTGACGCGGCTTTCGACGTCATATCCTAGTTTTTCCTTTTCCCGATCGACCGGTTCGAATCCGAGGTCGCGTTCAACGCCCATGACGATTCGCCGGGCATCAGACGCCACAGCTTGTTTGTCGGTCGCAGTCGTAGTAACTGCGATGTCACCCGTCATGTCAGCGATTAAGCCGATGGGAACCACAAGAACGTTGCCAAGAATTACGGGGGATGATGGAGAGATTTGTTTCTCTAATTCCAATTCTGCCGTTCGATCTCGTAAGCGTTGCCTAAGTTCGTCGGATCGTCGACGAGCTTCATTTGAGTTCAATCGGGCGTTTATTTTTCCGGTCAGTTCTTCTACCTTCAGGTTTTCAGATCGTTGAGCCCAATAGTCGATTTCATTCGTTAGTCGTTCCGAGACAGCTTGTTGTGTCTTTTCAATGTGCTCCAATCGGCGGTCGGTGACTTCGTTGAAATGGCCAGGTACGACGTTTTCGATCGCGTAGGAGGTTGCTTTCTGTTCCATATTTCTCGTCAACCACCCACATTCGTGCCTGTTGAGAATTGCCTCAGCGTCGGGTTCGCAATCTTTGAGGGGGCGATAGTCAAGGTAAGGAGCATACTGCGGGTGCCAAGAATTGCCGTTTCCGTCTAACTCGACGTATAGCATCCGGCGGGACACGACGCGGCGGTCACCAAAGTCGTTTCTTGTAGCGTCGCGGATACTGTGGTCCAGATAAAAAAGCAATCTGGGAAGGGTGCCGACGTCATTCTCGTCCACCAACACTGCACCCCTCCGCATCAGGTCGCGATTGTTTTCTAGCAAGAGGGTTGCAGTTTGGTCGAGAAGCGGATTTCCGGGACAAATGAATGCCGCCAAAGGTTGATTTCGCGTCATTTTCAAATCTTTTTCGAAAACTATGCGATCATATCGGGGCAGGATCGATTTATCTCGGTTGCGGAGTGTCGCCGGGACACGCGACACGGCGTATCGCCTCTGTTCGCGTTCAATGACTGATCCGCCCAGAGTTCGAAACGCTTCAATAAAAAACGACTCGATAAAATGAGGTTGCAGTCGACTGGCCTCCGCCCGTTCCATCTGCTCTCGGACTTTGTGGAGTCGACTCGTGTCCATCGAGTCAGTCGCTAGAGCTTTTTCTTCCCACAGGCTCTGCAGATAAGTGTGGTCAAACGCGTTATCGACTACTTGATCGAGTTTCCCTCGGATGTCTTCCCGTTCGCCGTACCTGATGGCTTGAATCAGCAGTTCACGAAGTGGTTTGCCGTCGAAATGCATCTTTCCTAGGACGTCAAACACTTTGCCGCCCAACGCGCTCCGGGCTTGCTCGAGTTTGCTCAGCAACCGGTGGTAGACATCTCCTTCGCGGGTACCAGAAGCGACCAGATTCCATAACCGACAAACCTCGGTTTGACCAATGCGGTGAATTCTACCGAAACGCTGTTCGATCCGATTAGGGTTCCAAGGCAAGTCATAGTTAACCATTAGGTGGGCTCGTTGCAAGTTGATGCCCTCACCTGCTGCATCAGTGGCGACCAACACAAGAACCTCGGGATCAAGTTTGAATAATTCCTGGGCTCTGGCTCGATCCTCTCTCCTCATGCTGCCGTGGATAGAAACGATCGCATTGCGATTGCCCAACAGATCGGAAATCCTGTTAACCAAATACCGGAGCGTGTCTCTATATTCAGTGAAAATTACCAATTTTTGGTTGGCAATCACATCGCTTGAAAATAACGCTGCCAACTCTTCCCACTTTTTGTCACCGCCGTTTGCACGGACTTGGAAAGCAGCGGTTTCGAGCCTCTCAAGTGTAGAGATTTCCGCTGAGAGTTCATGAATCGTGCCCGCCGCGGTGGCGCGGTCGAGAAGTTTACCTTCGGTTACCTCAACTTCGTCTTCGGGAGCATCTTCATGATCTTCAAAATCGTCGTCGTCTAGTACAAATGATGTCGTTTCCAGAGTTCGTTTGACGGTAGTGTCGTTGTGAATTGATTGAAGTTCCACCAACGTGCTCTCCAACCGTGCGCGTCGACGACGAAGCGACCGGTAGATGGCCTCTGGTGAAGACGCCAAGCGTCTTTGCAATATCGTCAACGCAAACCCGATGTTTCCTGCCCGTTTGTTGTTTTGCAGAGCCGCTGCGCGGTTGAATTCTTTACGGACATAATCCGTGACATCTTCGTATAGTTTCTTTTCTTGGTCCGACAAGAAATAGGCCACAGTCTCCGCGATGCGTTCTGGCAAAAGCGGAGTGTTGTCGAACTTGACGAGTTCTTCCTTCGTCACTCGGCGCATTAGATCCGACACGTCAACGGTTTGAGCGCCGCCTCGGAATCGACCTTCGAATCGGTCACCGTCGAGCAGCGCCATGAAAAGTTGGAAGTCTTCCTCTTTACCGTTGTGAGGCGTGGCTGTCATCAACAAGAAATGACGAGTGAGATTAGAAAGGAACCGACCCAAGTGATAACGCTTGGTGTAACTGATCTCTCCACCAAAGAACGTGGCCGACATCTTGTGAGCTTCGTCACAGATGATCAGATCCCATCGACAATCGGGCGCGGCCAGCTTGTCTTGGACGCTCTCATCGCGCGCTAGTTTGTCCAATCTCCCGATCGCCAATTCGGTTTCCAAGAACCAGTTACCAGTTCTGGCGGTTTCCAATTTGTCGTTCGTCAAGATGTCAAATGGCAATCCGAACCGCTCGTACATTTCATCCTGCCACTGTTCCACAAGATTGCCTGGACACACCACTAGGCATCTCTTAACGTCGCCACGGGCGATCAGTTCTTTGACCAAAAGCCCCGCCATGATTGTCTTGCCTGCACCCGGGTCATCCGCCAAAAGAAATCTCAATGGTTGACGATCGATCATCGATTCATACACAGCGGTGATCTGATGGGGCAATGGGTCAACTTCAGAGGTGTGTACCGCCAACAACGGATCAAAAAGATGCGCCAACTGAATACGGTTTGCTTCAGAGACGAGACGGAGCAAGCGCCCATCGCCATCAAAACTCCATGGTCGACCTTGATCAACGACTTCGATGCGAGTTTCGCTGTCACGGTAGAGTACTTCGTCGTCGAGTAGGCCTGTAGGGGACCTAAAGGTGAGCGTGACGACGTCCTCGGTATGCCATTGCACGTTGATCACTGTGACCACGCTGTCCGGCAATATGCCGCGCACCGCGACGTCTGGAACTAATTCTTCGAGTCTGCTCACGTAACACCTCCTGCACAACGGTCTGCAGAAATTGACTCTAAATCCTTTGACGTCTTCATATTCTCGAAACGTCGACTTTGGGATTTCGGAAACGGTTATTGACAAGCCTATTAGCTCTGAAGTGTGGCTCCGAAATCGTACGCATCAGGGAATTTTTCTTGGCGTAGAGTCCGGTCTATCACTTTGTCGTTCGAACGGGGGGGTATGCGGCATGGTGACGAACGTGATTACTGAAATGCTCGAGCGAGTGCGTCCCATCTGTACGAACGGTTTTTCAGCAGATGATCGCCGCTAATTGTGCGGAGCCAACAATAACGCCGACTACTTCCCTGGTTCGGAGGCGAGGTTTGCGCTATGTCTGAGCATCTTAGATAGCTTAGCAAGCGATGTACACCGCCCACTCCTCCATCACGCGGCGCCGTTGCTCGAAAAGGTCGGACCGGAAATACGCGCCTTCGACACCTTGCACTGTATGAGCTAATGCTGCCTCCGCGACTTCCCTCGGTTGTCCGCTTTCGGCGCACCAGTCACGGAATGAACTTCTGAAACCGTGAGGAACCGCATTGATGTCAAGTTCTCGCAACAACTTGCTAACCGTTGAGTCCGATAACACTTTTCCGGTAATCGACGGGAAAACTAGCCCTGAACCATCGTAAAGATCGTGCGATTCGTGCAAAATCTCAATGGCCCGATGGCTCAACGGAACGCGGTGCTCTCGCGACGTTTTCATACGCTCAACAGGCACCGTCCAAACTCGGCGGTCCAAGTCGATTTCATCCCATTGAACGGCGCGGACCTCGCCTGAACGGGCCGCGGTCAGTGTCAGAAACTCGAAACACAACTTGGTGGATTCCCAAGCTTCGGAATTCTTGACGCGTTCGATCGCGTCCTTAACCTTGGAGTGATGCAGAGCGCGTCGGTGCCGCTTCACGCCCTTCATGCGAGGCAAGGCGTCGTTGATCGTCTCACCTGCGGGATTATCATCGCGGAAACCTTGAGCGACTGCCCATTTCATCACGGCGCTGATGCGATGCTTAACCCGTCGAGCCGTCTCTGGTTTTTCGTTCCAGATTTGCATCAACACATCAAGGACATCTGCTGATGTGACCTCGGACACGCGTTTGATGCCGATTGCTGGCGTAGCGTATGTATCGAGACTGGACTGCCATATCTTTGCCGAACGTCCTGCATCCTTCCACGAAACGCGATGAATATCGATGACCAACTTCACGGCTTCGTCGAAGGTAGGCACCGTCGATGGTTTCGCTCGCGGGTCCGATCCGTCCGCCACGGCGCGCGCGTTTACCAAGGCATTTGACCGAGCTTTAGCCAGTGTGACGACCGGGTACGAACCTAGCCCGAGGCTCACGAGTCGCCCGTCGATGCGCTGCCGTTGCGCCCACGTCTTGGACAGACCGCCGTTCGCTCGCGGTTTTACCATCAGCGACAAGCCGAGTCCGCCGTGCCCGTCTCCATACCTTCCGGGACGCGTGACGGTTTTGACGAATGCGGCTGAAAGTCTCTTTGATCTTTTTGTCACTACCATTTTCGATACAAGATGTATCTTGACACGTCAATGGACGCATTGACGCTGTTTTGAACTGAAAACAGTAGCATTATGGCACTTTGCGGTCCAATACGGCACCCTCTGGATACCTAAAATGGTTTCCTCCGGGGGAACGCAATCATCAGAGAGGCGCATCTAAGGAACGAATCCAAGTGAACACAAAACCAAAGACGACGTCGAATGTCGACTGTAGGGCCAACGTTCTGATGTGACCGCCAACGAAACGTCAAAATCGGCTCATAGGACCTTTCGGCGTTGTGTGATAACCGAAGTGATAACCTCAGCTTCAGCGATCGTCGTTTCGGTTCAATTCTGGCTTATTTCAGCGGATGTCCTCACCGTCTGCTTTAAGGAGCGCGCTTCAAAAGGCGCTTTGGGGGTGAAGTAACTTGCTACCATACAACGATTAACGGTCAGGGTCGACGTCGATGACGCAGACGGATATCTTTCGCGCGTGTTCGTACGACAGGCTGGCCAGCAGTTTCTCCTGTAATGCGGTTGGATCTTTCGGTCGACTGCCGTCTGGACCGATCTTATTGCGCGTTCGTCCGAACCAAAAAACGAGGTAAATCCCGTAGCCGCGCGTCTCCGGATCGCTTGCGTAGCGATTATTCAACTGATCGTCGATTGCAGTCCAAAGATCTGGATGATTGTTCTTTTTGATTTCCACCGGCACGTTGAAACCTGCCTGCCCCGTCACCCGGATGTCGGAGCGGCGATCATTCGCGTACTGACCCTCGCGTTCCGCTTCTACACTGTCGGGCAGGAGAAGGCGGAGATCGGACAATAACGCGTCGCGGCAATGATCTTCATGCTTCGGTGCAAGTGGTTTACCGTTACTGTCTTCGTTCCAGTACTGGCGCCAGTCGTCCGTGTTGCCGGAGCATATCCGACGGTTTAGCATTTCGAATCGGTCCACAATAAGTGCCGCCAAATCGGCGGCGTTCGCGGGCGTTGATCTATTGAGTGTGTCTGCAATCTGTTCTACGGTAGGATGGCGAAAGGTCGCGTCCCTGAGCATCACTCGTTGACTCTCGCGACCGCGCAAAATGATTTCTCGCCACGGCAGAAGGTCCGGATCGTCTGCCAAAACGTCCAAGGCGTTCATCGCCTCTTGGACGGGAGTGCCGGCAAGTCTTTGTATAAGGTCTCTCACAAATTCTGAACCTCGCATTTCGGGTGTTACCCTTCCGTCGTCACCAAGCAGATTTGGCCCGTAGCTACTCCCCACGAGATGAACCAAAAACCTGGCAACGCGCGCGTCAGGCATCTCTGAAGTGCGATGCTGGAACAGGGCGGCGAGGTGACGTATGCGACGCTCCCAAGCTCCAGCGAATTCCTCTGCTGCGCCAACGAATTTTTCAGGAGACACGATCAAACCGGCCGCGAGCCAACGCGCGCGTTGAGCGATATCCATGCTTTTGAGTTGCAGTTTCTCATCAATCAGCCGTTCAATAGACTGTCTGTCCACGTGTTGAATCGCCGCCAAAAGCAGGTTCTCCAAAACCTCCATATGCTTCAACCGGGCCCGCGCCGGAAAGGAGCGGAGCAGTGGCAGGCTGACCAACCGAGCTACAGGCGCGTGCTCTTCCTCGTTCGACAAGTGCCAGAGCCCATCGACGTAATTCCCTTTGCTTTTGAAATCAGAAACCGCGAATCTCATCTGCACGTCGGCTACGATCTCGGGGTGTCGCCGAAGCATCCGAATGTACCATTCCGGTTTGACCTGGCCCAAGGGCCGATTGAAGTAAAACGTCAGTGCTTTGCGGATCTGGTTTTCATCAAGATTATCCAGTTGTTCGGGCGAGGTCCTTTCGAGCTCGGCCATTCCTGCCAGTACGGCGAGCGACACGTAATGCACCCGGCTCCGGGTTCGGATCTCGAGGACATCATCGATGTCCGGGATGTCGGACCGGTATATGACACGCTCAAGCCCGCGAAGGCCCGCAGCGACCAAATCTAGATCGTCTTTTAATAATTCTTCGACGCCCCTCACGCCGAGCCCGCGGCTGATCTGATCGATGCCTCTGAGGTAGCTTTCCGCCAATTGGTACAGAAGCATATGCGGAGCCCTGTTTTCGAGCAACGCTGCCCGCTGGGAGCGGACGTAATCCAACCATTCCGCTTCTCGGCGGCGACTTTGTTGCAAAAATTCTTCAGTTTCGTCGTCGTATACATGGTTGCCCGGCAAGACTTCAGGTACGAACAACTTACCGAGCTTTGCCTTCAACTCTTCGTGCCCCGCTGTGAGATCTCGAAGAAGATCGACCGATAGTCCGCTGTTATGCAACTGGGTCTTATGCGCCGAGACAGCCCGTTCCAGAAAGTGATCTGCCGCCATAGGATTGGAATAGGCCAGCTGCACCGCTTGTTTCAGGCACCACGACCCAAAATCGGGTGGCAAATCGGAGCCGAAAAGACATCTGTCCACCTTGTACGCTTGAAATCTGAAATCGTCCGGCTCAACAGATCGCGACAGGCCTTCAGCAAAAACGGATTTTTGGATGTCCGGGCGGTTTTCCAACCAAGATCGGATCCTGGCGCGAACACCGTGTCCCCTGCGCCGCCAACTCGAGTTCGATCCCATGCTCAGCCAATCGTACAGGTCCGGTGCCTCCATCCCGTCTCCGTGCGCAATCACACCACGTTCTAACAATTCGAGGGGAAGATCATCAAGCAGGTGCCGCTCCAATGCGGGTCGCAGGTCGCTCAATTTTGCCACCATGTGATCGAGCAGTTCGGCGATTTGATCGTCTGACGATTGATCAATCAACCTTCGCTTCCAAAACATCAAGTAACTGCCGATGGTCCGAGGGTCGCCCCCGTCGTGCAGGAAGTCCAACACCTTCGAAGCGGGCAAGTGGGTTGGATACATATCGGTCAAAAGAATTCCGAGAAGCTCGTTGTCAGGGTCCTGGAGTTTTCCGTCGCGCACGGCGTCCAGAATCGCCTCGAGTTTGCTCCTTCCTTCGTTACCCTCCCGACACAATCTAGCGAAAACCTCAATGGCAGAATGACGTACCCGAGGCCACCACGTTTCGTCAAAGACTATTTCGTAAAGAGCGTTGGCAAGGCTCGGCATCGGTTGACTGTTGGTCAACGTGAGCAGCAGGAAAGCGACGAACGATTGGTGCTCGGCGTCGCGGTCGGAACTGGTCATCGCCTCCAAGAAGACCGGAACGAATTCGGGCATCGCAAGGTCCGAAAATGCCGACGCTGCGAACATGTAACCGGGCGCGGAAGTTTGTCGAGCCAGCGATTCGAGCAGGGAGCGTTTGTCGTCGAGAGAAAAACCGGAAATGTCGCCGTAATTTCCGACCCCGATAGGGTCAAGCTGGATCAACGTCGATCGGGCGATCTTGCTGTTAGCAGCCAGCCATGCGGACAGACCGCGCAACTCGGAGACGACGAATCCGTCTTCTCCCGTAATTAGAGCAATCACGCGTTTCGCCGGCAGCCCTTTCTCTATCAATCCGGCGACGTGTGCCGCTCCAACGTACTCGGCGATGTGACGGTGGACCGGCTGGAACCCGCCTGCATCGGCGACCTTGAAAAGATTCGTGGAGAGGGCTTGCCGCAACAAATCTCTGTTCTCGTAGCCACTCCGATTCGGATCGATGTAATCCTCGTCGGCTCTGCGTTGTTCCGACGCGTAACCCGGGACGCCTGCGACGAGTTGGACGATGCAGAGCCGTCCGGCTGCATCCACCAGCCGACCGACATCGGTGTCCCGCACGACGATGCTGTGTTCGGGATTCTGTTCGACCGCCAAACGCGCGCATGCAATCTCGAATGTCTCTCTACGACTCGACGGCCAGCCCCCTCCATCGACGACCAATTCGAGCGTTTGGGGGTTCGTAAGCAATCCTCCGATCCCCCGTTCTCTCGCCTCGACGATGAAAGCAACGGGATCACCGCAGAAACCATGGTGGCCCTCCAAAATGCGCGAGATGTTCTCATCGTTCAACGGGTCGAGATTCAGCACCGTTACTTTGCCGTCTGGCGCTACGTCATCCAACTTGGTTCGATCGATCGCTCCCAGCCAGTCGGCGGATCTGCACGACAATCGGAATTTGGGCCTGCCCAACGCGTCTAGACGCGCTCTGATCTCGTCGAACGGCGTGCGAACGTCTGAGCTTCCGACACGCACCTCGTCGAGCCCGTCTATGAAAAGGGTTCTATCCTTCCATTCCGGGTGGTGCTCCAAGGAGTAGGTGATGAGATCACGGGCGGCGATAAACAAGGACTCGTCGCCGAGTTCATCCACCTCTGCATTAAACGCGGTGGTTTTGCCGGCGCCGGGATCTCCGAGCAGTACATAAGCGGGTCTGCTCCTGTAATCCACCAATGGTCGCGTCTCGCCTTGTCCCGAGGCGCTGGTCGCGACCTCCGTGCAAGTCCTCGGTACTACGAAACTCATGCCAATTCGAACCATTCTTCGGCGGGTGACGACAAAAAATCGCCAACAGGTACGCCGCCAGTTCCGACCAACAAGGACCGAAACGGGCTGAATCGCCTTTCAAACTCGTGCAAACCTCTCTTGCTGTGCGGATTTTGACCGCTGCCGACTTCGATGGCGATGGTTTCGGACCCTCGCTGAAGAACAAAGTCCACCTCGAACAGCTGATTCCGCCAGTAGTGAACATTCGTGTCGGTGGGCGCGGTGTTGAGGAGGTGGGCGCCAATCGCACTTTCAACGATCCGCCCCCACCGGGTACGGTCGGCCTGAGCCTGCGCAAATGAATAGCCTGATCCCGCGGTCATGAGCGCCATATTCAGGACGTTGAGTTTCGGGCTCGAAGCCCGACGCCGATACGGTTGGTTAGCCCAGTTTTGCAAACCGACGATCATCCCAGCGCTACCTAGGAGTTCAAGATACCTCGCCAGCGTCGTCGTGTTTCCCGCATCCTGCAGCTGCCCCATCATTTTCGTATACGAAATTATCTGCCCCGAATAGTTAGCGCCCAACTCAAAGAGAAGTTTCAGCAGAGCCGGTTTGTCCACCCGGGTCATCGCAACGATGTCGCGTTCTATGTTGGGTTCAACTATGGCGGCGAGGACGTATTCCCGCCACCGGCGTTCATCGCGTACGAAAACGGCAGCGCCGGGATACCCTCCGAAATAAAGGTATGTCGCGAGATCGTAATTGAATGCGGAGGCCATCTCCGAAAACGACCAATGGGACACGGGAACCGTTTCGAAACGACCAGCCAAGCTCTCGGTCAGGCCGGATTGCATCAACAGCGGCGCGGAACCCAACATAATCACGTGCAACGGGACGTTTCGGGCGCGGTCGCCGTCCCAGAGGCCCTTGACGATATCCGACCACATCGGAATCTTTTGGATCTCATCGATGGCCAGGATGAATCCCTTTGGTGATCGCCCAGCTTCGGTGCGCGCGTCCTCCCACCGGTGCACCAACCACTCGGGGTCTAGACTCGGCAATATCGGGGGAGTGAACCCGATTTCGGCAGATTCGAATCTGATATTTGACGCGCCCGGGTCATCCGCCGATACGTAAAGGTGCGGTGTTTGGGTTTGACCGAGCGCTTGACGTACGATCGTGGTTTTACCGGTCTGCCTGGGTCCAAACAGCGCTATCAGATGTCGCGGCGGTTCGTTCAGCCGCCTTAGCAGGGTGTCGACATGTGCACGTTGAAAGGAAGTCATGGTGCTTATTTTACATGGTTGAGTATTTTTACTCAAAAGACGTATCCACCGCGTGTCCCCGTCGAGGTATGACGTGCGAATCTGCCTTCCAACCGGCCCACGGCGCATTTCGAACACGACTCGAAAATCTGACCAATGAAGCGGGCTCGGAACCGTATCTGGACCGAAGGTCCGCTGACATCTTGTCACCCCAATCCAAGTAACCTGCGACGTGTTGTCGTGCAGCGATTGAACCTCAATGCAACCGGTTGTCCCGCAGAATTGGCGACGTCCAACGCCTATTCATAGATCCGATATCGATGGCAATCGAAGAGTACGTACCGATCCTTGATTCCGTTGAGAGCAGCTGACAGGATTCGGATGATTGAACGCCGGGAGCCAATTGGGTTTCACAGGGGTTGCTATGCCGTCATGAAATCCCATCAAATATGTGATAACGAATGTGATAATCCACATGTCTGTTTCGGCGAATTGAACTGATATTTGACAAGAAATTGCGGAGCACCCTCCCGCCTCCACCAATATTCAACGGGGATGGCTCAGATATTCCGCCCATTGCTGCATCAACCTGCGGCGCAACTCGAAATAATCAGTGCGTCGATATGCCAATTCAGCAGCCGAACCTTCGACGTGCGCCAAGCACATCTCGGCGATTTCTCGCGGCGCGTCAGATTTTTCGGCCGCCCAATCTCTGAACGCCGAACGCATGCCGTGCGGTGTCCCGTCGATTTCCAGTTGCCGGAACAGCTTCGACAGTGTGTTGTCGCTTAATGCCTTGCCGCGCAAGCTGGGGAACACGAACTCTGAATCGGTGCCAAATTCGCGGACCTTGTCGAGCACGGCTAAAGCCTGCGTTGAGAGCGGCACCCGGTGTTCGCGGCGCCCCTTCATGCGAGAAGCCGGGATCGTCCAAGTCGCACTTTCAATGTCGACTTCGTTCCAAAGCGCTTGACGGACTTCTCCGCTTCGAGTCGCGGTCAGGGTCAAAAGCTCAATCGCGTTTTTCGTATTCTCGTAGGCGCCCGATTCTTTGATTCTGACCAGCGCGTCGGCGACTCCGCTGAACGGCAAAGCTTGTCGATGCTTGAGATTGGGCACCCCTTTCGGCAGCGCAGCGGCGATGGAATCACCTGCGGGATCGTCGTCGCGATGACCTTCCACTACTGCCCACTTCATCACGGCGGAGATGTATTGTCTGACCTTGGTGGCGGTGGCGCGTTTCCCGGCCCAGATGGGAATTAACACTGCGAGCACGTCGGCGCTGGTTATGTCCGAAACAATGAGGCCGCCGATCCTCGGATATGCGTACTCGTTCAATCTCGAACGCCAAAGGCGCGCCGTTTTGGAACCCGGACGCCATGTCTTCGCATGGATGGCAATCACGGTCTCCGAAGCTTCGCGAAACATCGGTGTCGTCTGCTGACCGAGGCGTTGGGCGCGAGGGTCAATCCCGTCGGCGACGAGACGGGCGTTGTCGACCGCCTTATGCCTCGCTCGCGCCAAAGAAACGATTGGATAAGGTCCAAGACCGAGGTTGACAACTTTGCCTCTGATCCGCAAGCGTTGCGAGAATGTTTTGGAAAATCCGCCAACCGAAGTCGGCTTGACGAGAAGGCTCAATCCGTAACCACCGCGACCTTCGCCGTAACGCCCTGGAGTTTTGACGGTCCGGACAAATGTCGCCGACAACCTGCGGGGACGCTTCTTGGTTATCACTTGGGTTATCACTTACTCTACGATGTTATATGAAACAATGTGCAACATCAAGGTGTGGTTTTCTGGGCAATTACCCATGGTTTAGCTTCAATATGGCATTTAATGAAACGACATGGCATCAATTGTATACACAAAATGGCTCCTGTCTCGGGAGCCACTATTCCGGGATTCATGCTCGCGCAAGTTCGCGCCGCTTCGCAACTGCCGCGATGAAATCGAAAGAGACGGTGCTGCGTGCGGTTCGTGTCGTCAGGATCACGCGCATATCCGGTTCGTGTATTCAGGTACGGGTCGAGACTGGCGATTTCGCGGCTCGGTTGAGACTAAACAGGCCGAATAACCGCGCCATCGGCTGGCGAGCCAAAGGCCTCAACGCGTGGTTCGAACGCCTCGCGGCAACATGCCGGAGAGGTGCGGTACCGATCTTTTCCGGTAAAGGCTGTTTGTCCGCATTCCGCGTCGGTTCGCGGAGAGGTCGTCCGCGTCTCGCCGAAACCGTTATGGCCCTGAAACCGCAATTTCAAGCGCGTTGGACAGCATCCTGCCGTCGCTTGTGCAGATGGCTCCCTGGGCGGCGCAGTCCGTGGTCGCGGGCAGCGCGACGGTAACGTCGGAGTTCGAAGACGGCTGGACAGTGATCTCCCACCTAACGTTGGCCGGCCGCTCCAGCCGCCGCGCCTTGGTTACTTCGCCACCGGTCAGCGTGAACGCGTGGTCCCGCAAAGTCGTGTAGCTGATCGGTGCATTCTCGCTGAACCGCAGCTCAAAGGTGAACGCCGCGGTACCGTCGTGGGAAGTCGGAGCATCGCGGTAGGTGACAGTCAACGGCGTCGGCAGTGGCGCCACCTGGCTCGTGGCCGCGCTGGTCAGCGTCTCGGCATGGCCCGCGTCGTCGGAGAAGGACACACGCACCTTGATCGCTGTGCCCTCATCTGCTGCAACCAGCGTGTAGCTGGAGCCAGTGGCCCCGTCGATGTCCGCATCGTCACCCAGCCATTGGTAGGTGAAGGTGGCGCTGGTCAGGCCGTCAGCGTCGGATATGCCAGTCGTGTCAGCCACGAGCGTCTCGCCCACCTGAGCCGTGCCGCTGATGGCGGGCGGGCCGGTCGCCGCACTGTTGGGACGGGCTGCCACCGCGCTCGTGGCCGCGCTGGTCAGCGTTTCGGCATGGCCTGAGTCGTCGGTGAAGGACACGCGCACCTTGATCGCTTTACCTTCGACTGTAGCAACCAGTGTGTAACTAGAACCGGCTGCCCCACTGATCTCAGCATCGTCGCCCAGCCATTGGTAGGCGTAGGCCGCGTTCGTAAGACCGTCAGCGTCGGATATGCCCGTCGTGTCAGCCGTTAGCGTCTCGTCCACCTGAACCGTGCCGCTGATGGTTGGGGCGCCCGTAGCCGCTCTGTTCGGACGGGCCGCCACCGCGCTCGTGGCTGCGCTCGTCAGCGATTCCTCGTTGTCCGCATCGTCGGTGAAGGACACCCTCACCTTGATTGCCGTTCCTTCGTCGGTGTCAACCAGCGTGTAGCTGGAACTGGTCGCCCCGACGATCTCCGCATCGTCGCCCAGCCATTGGTAGGCGTAGGTCGCGTTCGTAAGACCGTCAGCGTCGGATATGCCCGTCGTGTCAGCCGTGAGCGTCTCGTCAACCTGAACCGTGCCGCTTATGGTTGGCGCGCCAGTGGGCGCAGAATTCTCCTGCTGGCTCGACGGCCCGGGCAATGTCAACTCCAGCGTGTTGGCCAGCATCCTGTCATCCTCAGTGCAGATCGCTCCCTGAGCAGCGCAGTCCGTGGTCGCCGGTAGCTCAATGGTTACATCGGAGTTCGAAGACGGCTGGATATTTATCTCCCACCTGACGTTCTTGCCGGATTCCAATCGCCGCGCACCGGCCACCTCACCACCAGTCACTGTGAACGCGTGGTCCCGCAAGGTCTTGTAACTGAAACCTTCAAGATCCTCGTTGAAGCGTAGCTCGAAGGTGAACGCGGTGCTGCCATCATGGGATTCCGGAGCGTCGTGGATGCCGGCCGTCAGCAACGGAGGCGGGGTCGGCGTTGCGGTGGCAGTCGCTGAAGGAGTTGGTGTCGCGGTCGCCGTGGGAGTATCTGTAGGGGTAGTTGCCGCTCCGCGAGATTCGATAGTCACCGGCAACTCGTCTCCGTCCGACCAACCGAGCCCTTCATTCAGCCATGTCAGGGCTACGCCTCCGACATAGTTGCCGTCGCCGTCACCTATGTAGAAACTGTTGATGCTAGCATCGTCAAAGGCGAACTGCTGACCAGAGACTGTTAGCACGTACTGTGTCGGAGGTTGCGAATAGTCCGCGCGCACCAGCTGCTCGTCGTCAGCAGAGTTTCCAGTGGTAATCGTCAGCAACAGCTGATAGCTTGGCGTATAGATTGTTGGATCATTTAAGCCGAGAATGGTCACCGTCAACGATAAATCGCCGAGCTGGAAGTCGGTTGGCGAGAGGTCGCCACGTTGGGAGACACGCCTAAATCCTCTTATGGCCGGGCCGAGGTCGGCGACCTCGAGAGTCGCAGTCCAAATCCGAGACGAAATCGGCGTCTCGATAGAAGTCGGAGTTTGCGTGGCCGTCGGCGTCGCAGTTGCCGTTTCGCTTGGAGTCGGGGTTCCGGTTGGGGTGGGCGTTGTGGGCGGCGTCGCGGTTGCCGTTTCGGTCGGTGTCGGCGTCTCGGTTGGCGTAGGCGTTGCGGTGCCAGTCGCCGTGGGAACTGATGTCGGCGTTGGGGAAGCGGTCGCAGTAGGGGTATCTGAAGGAGTAGTTGTCGCTCCGAGAGATTCGAGCGTCACCGACAACTCATCGCCTTCCGTCCAATCGAGCGCATCGGTCTGCCAGGTCAGTGTGACGCCGCCTTGATAGCCATCGGTGTTGTAGATGTGGTTCATGGTGATCTGCGCATCGTCGAATGCGAACTGCTCGCCAGAGACTGCCAGCACGTACTGCGCCGGAGGTTGCGAAAAGCCCGTGTCGGCCAGTAGCTCGTCGTCCGACTCGACGTCGGTGGTGATCATGAACATGAGCGTCGAGCTTGCTAACAAGCTCATAAGCTTCACCCTCAAAGATGAATCGTCAACTTGGAATTCGGTTGGCGAAAGTCCGCCGCCGGAACCGGGTATGAACCCTAGGAATTGAGGACCGTTGCGAGCGACGCCGAGAGTCGCCGACCAAATCCGGGTCGGATCCACTCCGTCATCCCCAGCCGGGCTCTGCGCACCGGACGGCGCCGCGATTATCAGGGTCGCCGCGATCATCGCAGACACGATGACGCCGAGCCCGAGCCGCGTCAACCCAGGCAATACCCGTTCACGCCGTTTGTTTTTGCGAGCCGTTCGCAATTTCACTGATCCGCGATATTTGCGATCCGAGCAATCGCGTCAAAGCCGCGGCCATCCTTTGCGCCGTTTGATTGCTGACAATCGGTTTTGTCAACGTCGAAGTTCGTTCCGTTACATTTACGAATTTGGCTTATTTTGCATTGTCTTGAGTCGAATCTCAGTCAAATGCCAGAACGAAGTTTACACGTACGATCGATAAATTCGCGTTAGAACTTTGACTAACACGGTGTTCGATCATGTTCACGATTGACAACCGGATCGCATTGACACAAGAAATTCGGGTTTATAGGCCGACGATCTTGTTGTCTCGGGAACCAAACTCTGATCCGATTTCTTGAGTGATCTCTTTAGATCAATAAGTGTTTTTCGCGCCCCTGTCTCGATCTGCGTAGACTACGTCGTTTTCACGACGCGTGGCCAGCTTATTTCATTCTTCAAACCAAGTCGCCGAAGACTGCTATCCAAATGCAAGGCGGATTTTCGCTCGTGAAATCGAGGCGGTGGCGACAATGCGCGGGTATCAAAAGGTGGTCGCCGGCACTTAGCCGCAGCTTCTCACCGTTTTCATATTCCAGCACCGCTGCACCTTGAATCAGTGCCACCCACTCATCACGATCTTGGTCGTACCATTCGCCCGCTGGGGTGGTTTGGCCACTAGAGACGATGCGTTCGATCCTGACCCTGACAGCGGAAATCAGATCGGTAAACACCTCGTCGCTGGGCAAAGGGTTGGGCAGGTTGAAAATATTGATAGTCATCGCTCATACTCGAATTTTGAGGCCCGTAGCTTCGCCTCAAATCACTTTGCCGATCCGGAATCCGATGAAGACGGCAGCGAGAGCGGCGGCGTTGCTAATCAGCAGGTTGGCGACGAATATCGCCCAACTGCCACTGCGTATGAACATTGCTTCATCGAAGGCGAACGTGGAGAAGGTGGTGAATGAGCCCATGAACCCGGTCAACACGAGCAGCCGCATATTCTCAGACACCCAGTCCTTGTCCTCGGCGAGCGCCCAGACCACACCGAATAGCAGTGAACCGAGCACGTTGACTGTGAGAATGGCTAGCGGAAACGTTGTGGGCGCGTATCGTTGGTAGACGACGACCGTGCCGTAACGGGCTAACGCACCCGCCGCACCACCGATCGCGACGCTGAGCAGCTTCTCCATGTGCTAAACCTTATTCCATAGCGATTCGACCATTTGTGACCAGCAATCCAATTCAGCGCGGAGGTTATGGACTATGGCAGGTTCAATGATCAAGTTCCCCAGCAACGGTGGCAAAACGAAGGGATACCTCTCGTTGCCGCCTTCGGGATCGGGCCCAGGGCTGCTGGTGATACAGGAGTGGTGGGGACTCGTTCAGCACATCAAGAACATGGCAGATCGATACGCAGCCAGAGGGTTTGTGACGCTTGCGCCAGACCTTTATCACGGCGAGGCGGCGACGGAGCCTGACCATGCGATGACGTTGATGCACGAGCTGGAGATTCCGCAGGCGTCGAAGGACCTCATCGGCGCCGCTGAGTATCTGCGCTCGCGTGACGCGAACTCCACCGGCAAGGTCGGTTGTCTCGGTTACTGCATGGGAGGAGGCATGACTCTTCTGCTGGCTTCGAAGGGAGCGATACAAGCAGCGGCTCCGTTTTACGGTGTGCTACCAAGCGGGCTTCCGGAACCGGATTCGATCCAATGCCCGGTTCAAGGCCACTACGCCGAGGACGACGGCGCGACGGATGCGGTGCCCGGCATGCGCGATGGTTTGACGGCGGCCGGCGTCGACAACGAGTTCTTCATCTACGACGGCACCCAGCATGCTTTCTGCAACGACGACCGTCCCGAAGTCTACGACGAAGCCGCGGCGACCACATCAATGGATCGAACTGTCGAGTTCATGATGAAGCAGTTGTCGTGAGCATTGGTCCCGCCGACGCTGAAGAACAGTTCAACCGCCAAGCGGCCAATTACGCGATTAGCGTACCCCACTCGAGAGGCGATAGCCTCCGCATCCTAACTGAGTGGGCTTCATTAGGACGCTACGAGTTGGGTTTGGATATCGCCACCGGACCTGGTTTCACGGCGTTTGCGATCGCCGAGTTCTGCGATAGTGTCGTCGCTTCCGACATCGCAGAGGGTATGCTCGGACAAGCGAGAAAGATTGCCGCTGAACGCGGCATCGAAAACGTCCGATTCGAAGTGATCGACGCACACGATATCCAGTACGAAGACGGTTCGATCGAAATTGTGACATGCCGGACCGCGCCCCACCACTTTCGGAACATTGGGAAATTCCTTTCGGAAGTACGGCGAGTCCTAAAGCCATCCGGCGTATTCCTTCTCTGCGATACCACCACGTCTGAGGACGCGGACCTAGCCGATTGGCACCAAAGAACCGAAGCGCTTCGGGATCCCTCCCACGTCGCCGCGCCTTCCCCCTCGGAATGGCAATCGATGGTCGCAGCGGCCGGTTTCGAAATCACGCACGAACAAACAACGACAGTCAATATGACGTTTTGGGATTGGGTCGAGCGTTCGGGTACGCCTGACGATGTATCCGACGGATTGCACGACGATTTCTTACAAGCCAACGACGAGATCAAACACGAGTACGGCATCGTGGACCTAGAGGGGGGCGATTTTAGGTTCCATTGGCCGGTGTTCACCTGCCGGGCGTTGAAATCCTGAAAGTCTTCTCGGCTTCCCACCTCCGTACCTTCGTGTTTCTGGTATAAAAAGATTGTTGCTCTGCGATCAGAGCAACCGCCTCCATCGGTTTTTGGTCAGCATTCGTTGAATAGCTGATCCGAACGAAGAGGGAAAGCGGTGAGAATCCGCTGCGGTGGCGCCACTGTGAATCGGTGAGCGTTCTCGTCAATAGCCACTGGCACTGTTGAAAACGAACAGTCCGGGAAGGCGACGGGTACGCGTCCGCATCCTAAAGATGCGGTGAACCGTAAGCCAGGAGACCTGCCGAAGGAGGCCCAGAGTATAAACTCCGCGCCACACGGAGCGGCTCCGGGGCAGGTCGTAAAGTTCGCGACGATGCCACCAAAAGGTACATAAGTAACCAGGCATCCAACCCGCAGACCGCACAACCAGCTTTAGCAGCCCTTCGTTGGCGTAGGTAACCGACGGAGGGTTTTTATTTTGCGTGTGCGGCGACCCACGCAACTAGATCTCGCAGTTTATGCGGCGCGAGCTCTTCGCCTATTCCCGCGAACAGATTCGGCCGTCGTGCGGAAGGCGATAGTCGGTTCTTTAGTGCTCTGCGTGCTACTCGCTATCGGAATCGCGGTGGCTGTCTCTACAGGCCCCGTCGAGATCCCGCTGCCGAACACGGTTCGTGCCATTTTGGCGTCCATCAGCGGCGAGAGCTCCACCAACGTTACGTCAACTCAGCAAGCGGTGATCGAGCGGGTGCGGATGCCGCGAGTAATCATGGCGCTCAGCGTCGGTATGGCACTGGCGGTCGCGGGCACGATTATGCAGGCCATCTTCCGGAATCCGCTAGCCGATCCTGGCATCATCGGCACGTCTAGCGGCGGAGCTTTGGGCGCTGTGATCGTGATCGCGCTTGGGCTTGGTGGCACTACCCTCCTCATTCCCGCGGCAGCGGTATTGGGTTCGACGATTGCTCTGTTGGCCGTGTTCGCCGTCGCGTTTCTAGGCGGCCGGATGTCCGTCGCCGCATTGCTTCTCGCGGGCGTGGCAATGAGTTCACTGCTCGGAGCCGCGGTTTCCGCCACGATATTGACCACGGACAACTTTACTGCGCAGCGCGAGATGTTCTTCTGGTTGGCAGGCGGATTCGAAGGGACGACGTGGGAATCGGTCCGCGTCATCGTGCCGTTCGTGGCGATCGGCGGAGTGTTGGCGATCATCAGCAGTCGCGACCTGAATCTGTTGCTCTTAGGGGACGATGAAGCGCGGTCCCTGGGCATCAACGTTAAGGTGTTCCGTATCGGCATGGTGGTCCTGGCGGCGGTTCTCACCGGCATCGCAGTTGCTTTCGCCGGCATTATCACCTTCGTCGGCCTCTTAGTGCCGCATGCCATACGGCTGATTGCTGGCCCAGATCATCGGCACGTCGTGCTATTGAGCGCGTTAGGAGGCGCGCTGTTCGTGCTCGCCGCCGACACTGTGGCGCGCACCATTGTTTCGCCCGCCGAGCTGCGGGTGGGCATTATCACCGCCATGATCGGCGGCCCGGCATTCATCGCTTTGTTGATGACTACGCGCACGAACAGGAGTTCGCTTTGAACACTGGATCGGGACGTCGGACATCGCAAGCTATCGTCGCGGTCGTCGCGTGTGGCGTGGCAACCGCGGTCGCGCTCGGATGTTTGTCGCCTCCCGCGACGCCAACCCCAGTTCCGGCCACTGCGACACTGGTCCCGCCCACAGCGACGCCGATACCTCCGACTGCCACAGCCATGCCGCCAACCGCGACTCCGGTACCGCCCACCGCGACGCCTTCACCGGATTACAGCGCATACGCCGACGTGCCGGGAATCGTCGATCCTACCAATTTTGATTGGCCACGCGAGGTCGAATCCTCGGAAGGGATGATCACGCTGTCAGGACCTCCGGCGGTCGCGCATTTCGCGTCCCAAGGCCATGCCGAGATCGCGATTGCTTTGATCGACACATCAAGGGTCGCGGCGATCTATTCGTTCTTCGCAGATCCGGAAGGGTCGAACATCGCAGATGAGGTCGGCGACATTCCGGTGATTGGATTCGAACCGGAAGAGGTGATCGCACTCGAACCGGAAGTGATCGTGGTATCGAAGTTCACCAACCCGGACTTAGTAGCAGTGATTAAGGAGGCGGAGTTACCGGTGTTGCGAACTGTGCTAGAGGGTAGCGACGGCGATATTCCGAACATATTGCTGATGGCTTACATGTTGGGTGCTGAAGATCGAGGGGTGGAGCTGGCTGAGGAAGTTCGATCGCGTTTGGCATTTGTACGGGAGCGAGTTGCTGACGCAGGGGTGCCCGAATCTGAGCGCACGTCGGTACTGAATGTTTCTGAGTATGGAGACATTTGGGCCGCGGGCGCGGGCAGCAATGTCGACAACATAATCAAGGATTCCGGTGGCATCAACGCTGCGGCTGAAATCGATAACTTCCAGCAAATCAGCATGGAGAGCATTGTGGCGATGAATCCTGACATGATCATCATCACGCTACCGATCGAGTCGGGTCTGGCCTTTGCCGAAAAGTTGAAGACGTCGCCCGTATTGCAGGATGTGGGTGCGATCCAGAACAATCAGGTCCATGTCGTCTTGACCCGACACTTCACGACGTTGTCGCACTGGAATGTTCGAGGTGTGGAGACGTTGGCGAAAATGCTATACCCCGACGAGTTTGCTGATGTGGAGTTCGAGAATTTCGCTCAGTACAGGTCGAAATGACGATGATAGCGATACGTCGATCGAGGTCCGACCCCATGGTCGTGTCGGGACAAAGTGATCTTCCGGGCCCCCGGAACGACTCCGCGTTTTCGGCAAACGGCGTTCGTGTAGAGATCGGCGGTAACGCGATCGTCGACGATGTATCGATTGTCGGTAAACGCGGCGAAATCTTAGGCATTATTGGACCCAACGGCGCCGGCAAAACCACGCTTCTGAAGGTACTCGCAGGGCTTCAAAAACCGACATCGGGTTGGGTTTCGATAGGGGATGCGCGCATCGGGGACATGGCGGTTTCGACGCGATCCAAACGCATCGCCTACGTGCCGCAAAGCGCGGGTACGCATCCGTTCACGGCTATTGAGATGGTACTGATGGGCCGGTACCCACACCTCCGCCGTTTCCAAATCGAGGCAGAAGACGACGACGAAATCGCCTTCGACGCGATGGAGCGATTGGATGTCGGAGAGTTCAAAGATCGTCGCGTCGATACGCTCTCTGGCGGTGAACGTCAACGGGTGCTTTTGGCGCGTGCACTGGCACAGCAGGGCGACGTACTGTTCGTCGACGAACCGATAACGTCGCTCGACATCAAACACCAGTTGTTGTCGCTCCAAGTGTTAAAGGATGAGGCCATACAACGCGAAGTTGCGGTGTGCGCAGTCCTTCACGATCTCAACATGGCGGCGAGGTATTGCGATCGCCTTGTGCTCATGGCGGGCGGACGCGTGGTCGCTGATGGAGATGCGAACTCGGTCATTACCGAGTCGCGGATCGAAGAGGTTTTCGGCGTCAGAGTGCGAGTGAGACTGGATCAGGCGAAGGGCTGTCCAACAGTAGACTTGGTCGAGCCAGCGTGACGACGGCAGTTGCCGCTGGCCCGCCGCTATTCACACACGGACGAACGGTTTCCTCATCCCACTTCGCACGGCGCGCGACATAGATTTATTGGCGATTGCTGTTACCGCCAAGTGCCGCGAATTTATACTTAGAATTCGTAGGCGCTCTGCCACATACCCATTCAAATCGAACCATGTCTTTCCGCGTGCCTCTCGTAGGACAACCGCATTAGCGCGCGCGGATAAAGAGTCAAATTAGCAATCTTTTAAGGAGTTCATCTCGTGGAAACGCAACCCATCATCGAGGCGTTTGGTGTGACCAAAGTTTATCGTACGCGCGACGTTGAGGTGCGGGCTTTGGACGGCGTGGACATCAGCGTCGACGCGGGCGAAATGGTATCGGTCATGGGGCCTAGCGGGTCTGGCAAAACTACGCTCCTGAACTGTCTGTCGGGTCTGGACACGGTGGAGAGTGGCGACGTTACGGTGGCGGGCAATGTGATCGCGGAGATGTCAGATAACGATTTGAGCGAGTACCGAGCGAAGATGATGGGCTTCATCTTCCAGTCATACAACTTGCTACCCGTACTTACTGCGCAGGAAAACGTTGAACTCCCGCTCGTTTTGACTGGAGTTAAACAGGCTCAAGCGTCCAAAAAGGCGATGGAGAAGCTGGATCTTGTAGGGTTGGCCGACCGAGCCGACCACACGCCGTCGGAACTTTCCGGCGGTCAACAGCAACGCGTCACAATTGCTCGAGCTCTGGCGAACGATCCAGCGTTGGTGTGGGCAGATGAGCCGACGGGCAACTTGGATTCCTCCAACGAAGACGAGATCATGGAGCTGCTCAGGCGATTGAACTTGGAACAGGGCCAGACTTTCGTCATCGTCACGCACTCACAGCACGTAGGGTTGCTCACTGATCGCACTATCCGCATGTTCGATGGAAAGATCACAGATTACGGTCACGAATACGCTATTCGTCAATCGGAACTCAGGTCTGCGGATTCGAACGGCGAGTAGCTCCTACATTTCTAGGGACTATTAAGCACTCTTTCAGGGGTAAGCATGGAAACGCTGTTTGGACTTGAGATGCGGTACATCGCCGCGGCATTGTTAGCGACGCTTTTGATACTGATACTCGCAATCGGAATCATCGCGATTCGAAACCGCTTCCTAATCAAACTCTCGTTGCGTAACATTCCGCGGCGCAGGACTCAAAGCGTCTTGATCATCGTCGGGTTGATGCTGTCCTCGACCATTGTTGCGGCTTCTCTGGCGATCGGCGACACGATCACGGCGAGTATCCGCAACGCGGTGCTCGATGGAGTGGGCGACACCGACATCAGGATCAGCAAACCGGCGTTCGGCCAACTCGCCGATTCGACTTTGACCGCGGACGAGATCGAAGAAGTAGCCAAGTTGCTTTACTCGGACGTACGCGTAGACGGCATTATGCCAATCACGACCGAGGTAGCGCCGGTACTCAACCAGCGGACGAGACTGACCGAGGCGCGCGCCTTGGTGCGCGGCTTTGATGTTGATGGCGCTACCGGCAACTTCCGTCCGCAGTCCGAAGGTGGGGCGAGCGGCGTTAGTAGACTCTCACCCTTCTTGTTGAATCCGTCAATCGCAGGCGCAACCGTTGATTTCGCGTTTCTCGCCGATGACGAAATCTTGATCAACGAAGCATTGGGCAGAACCCTCGATGCCCAACCGGACGACACTTTGACCATCGTCAGCCCTCTCGGTCGGTTTGATTTCCGCGTGAAGGCGATCATGCAGATAGGCGGTATGGCGGCAAACGACCAACGAGTGTTGATGCCGTTGTCGACATTGGACCGAATATGGGGCAACGAACCAGGAACGGCGGAGAATATTGAAGTTTCTCTGGATCTCGAGACCTACGACTTGGAAACCGAGTCGGAGGCTATCGTCGACGATTTTGCGCTCGCATTTTCTGACGCTGATTTAGCCGCCGAGTTGCACGCGGGCATGCAACCGTTTAAGGAAATCATTGTCGCTGAAGTCCGCAAGTACATCGACGAGAATACTGGCACGAATGCCCTCAGTTCCGAGAACGAAGAGTCTTTAAACGAGTTCATTGCAGAGATCGAACGAGATGAACCCACGGAGCGATTCCGGGTGTTGCTCTCCGGAGACGAATTTGTAGGTCTGTTCTTCGCTGTGTTGGGCGGTGCTGATCTGGGTGTCGCTTCCGAAGCTCTACCGCAACTCGCGTTCGCGATATCCCAAATCGAACGGCTTTCAGCGTCGGAGTGGAAAGTATTCCTAACCGGCATCGCTGAACAGGTAGGTAACCTGTTCTTTACTTTTTTCACCTTCTTTGGATCGTTCTCTGTGATCGTCGGTTTGTTGCTGATCTTCTTGATATTCGTGTTGCTTGCATCCGAACGGCAACAGGAGATGGGTATCGCGAGGGCTGTAGGTACAAAGCGCGGTCACCTAGTGCAGATGTTTACCTTCGAAGGGCTCGCCTACGCTATTGGCGCGGCGGCCGTTGGCACAGCCGTCGGAATCGGTGTCAGCCGGATCTTAGTGGTGATCATGGCGAATGCGTTTGGCACGGCGGATGACGAGAGTTTTTCGATTGACTTCACCTTCACCGTCTATTCGGTACTAACTGCATTCTCAATCGGCTTGATCCTCACGCTCGCCACAGTGATATTTTCGGCGTACCGCGTCAGCAAATTGAACATCGTCGTCGCCATTCGCAACCTGCCCGAAGAGTTCGTGGCATCGACCACGAAACCGATACTGCGGCGCATCCTAGAGTTCGTGTTCTGGATTTTTGGCCCGATCTACGCGATTGTTGGCCTCGTCCAATCGATCCGTAAAAGTGAAGATGTCGGAGTCGCGATCCTTAAGCTAGTGTCGACGCTTCTGGTGGTTGGTTGGTTGATCGGATTGCTAGCCGCGTTTTTCCGTATCTTCGCTCCGTATTTCAAGCAAGGATGGCCGTACGCCATAGTCGGGATAGGTTTAACCGCGGTCGGATTCCTTAACGAAAGCGCTTGGCAGGCGTACATAGGCGTGAGCCTAGGCATTTACGGGCTCGCCATTCTCGCTTTAGCGATCATGGTCAGAGTCGGCATACGCGAAGCGATATCGTCGCGGATAAGTTACACGACCGCAGGCGTCTTGATCCTAGTCGTATGGGCGTTGCCGCAACGCTACACAGATTTCATTACCGAAAATCTGAATGCCAACGTAGAGATGTTCATTTTTGCGGGCTTCTTCATGGTCGCGTCGTCGGTCTGGATCATCATGTACAACTCGGACATCATCGTTCGAGGGTTGCAGGCGACGGCTGGGCGATTCACGGTTGTTCGTCCGATCATGAAACCGGCGGTCGCCTACGCGGTTGCAAATCGTTTCAGAACCGGTCTCACCGTCTCGATGTTCGCGCTCGTCATCTTCGTGCTGATGTCGTTCTCGATCCTCAACCAGAGCTTCAGCGCATTGCTGCAGACGCCGGAGAACGTAACCGGAGGTTTCGATGTGCGGGCAGAGATCAGCCGCAAACTGCCCATCGATGACATTTCGAAAGCTATCGACGGATCGCCTGATATCGATATCAGCGACTTCAGTTTGATCGTCGGGCAGTCAAGTATCACTGCCGCGGCTCGGCAAGTTGACGGCGACGAGGCGCGTTTCTTAGAACTCCAAGTGCGCGGCACGGAACCGCAATACTTCCTCGAAACCCAGTTGAAGATAACCGCCGCAGACGCCGCTTATCTTGCGGATGGTACCGACCTCGGCGACGAAGACGCAAGGGCGCGTGCAGTCTGGGACGCCTTGGCCGCAGATCCTAACTTGGTCGCGATTTCAAGCGAACACGCAGTCGATTTCGAAGTCATTGGACCAGACCCTACTGAGGGATTAATGAAGCTGGAGGAAATCGACTACGGCGCGGATGGTTACGAGTTCCAAGCTAAAGAGATTGAGATCGTGAGCGGCGCGGAAGCTGACACGACAAACAGCGTCAAGCGTACGGTGATTGCGGTCATCGACGATATCGCCGAAAGCATAGAAGGTCAATCGGATGGCGGTCCCGCGCCCGGTTTCCAAGGCATCTATACGGACCATCGGATTTTCTCAGAACTATCCGACGAGCCTGTACCATTCACCATTTACCGCATGAACCTAGCCGAAGGCGTCGATCCGTCAAGATTGGCATCAACCCTTCAAACCGTGTTCTTGGACAACAGCATGTTGGCGGTTGGTACGGAAGAGGAGCTTAGCACCGCGGTCGCCCAGAACGAGCAGTTCAGCCTATTGTTCCAAGGATTTATGGGACTCGGGTTGGTAGTGGGAGTCGCCGCCCTAGGCGTGCTCTCGCTGCGAGCTGTCAACGAGCGGCGGATGCAGATCGCCATCATGCGAGCCATCGGTTACCGCGCACGGATGATCCGGATCCAGTTCATCATGGAGTCGATCTTCATAACGGTGATCGGTACTGGCCTCGGCATGGCTCTCGGAGCGCTGGTGTCTTGGTCGTTCTTGGATGACATATCCGGCAGCAACCAAGGACTGGCTTTCGACATCCCGTGGGTGTCGATCCTCGTGGTCGTCGGCATCACGGTCGTCGCCGCGCTGATAACCACGTATGTGCCCGCCAGGCAAGCTTCGCAGGTCTTCCCTGCCGAAGCACTGCGATACGAGTAGGACGTCGGTCGATTACGTCCGTTCGATGCTGATCTCTCCGCCGTGCGGAGCGCGTGACAGTTCAGCTGGATCGCCGTCGACCATTCCGCAAACATTGACTGGGCTTGCGGGCCTGATCTCGTCGCCGCGGCTCGCAGGTGTTGGCCCCCAGAATAGGCATAGCGCGTTGCCAGGGGGCCAGTAAGCAACTGCACCTTTGTCTACGACCTCGGCGGCTGTTTCGTCATTGGATGCCGAAACTGGTATCGGGAAGTAGATCTCTTCGCCCCACGTTTGCACTCGGCCGACGATGGGAAGCGCGTCCCATATCAATTGCGACGTTTGGGAATCGTTCAGTGTTGCGGTTAGAGATAGATCGCCGGAGGTTATTCGAATCTTGTTCATGTCGCGAATCCGGTCATCTGTTCAGGCGTGCAGTCGTGCTGAGCATTTGGATTAGTCTCAGCGTCGCGACTTCCACTCGCGATATATCCGCTCGGTCTCTTCATTGAATGGGTAGAAGCTCTTGGGTGAGACGCGCTCTCGTTGGGTGTAATCCAACACCGCTTGCTCGACTTCATCGTGATGTTCGCACTCGTCGACGATCTCGGCGGCCAAACCCGACGGCAATACGACCACGCCGTCGTCATCTCCCAAGATCAAATCGCCGGGCCAGACAAGGACGCCGCCGCACTGTATGGGTTCATTGACTTGGTACGGCAAGATGTTGGGCTCGCCGACCGTGGGGGTGCTACCTCCGGCAAAGACCGGGTAGCCGTATCGAATCACTTTGTGTCCGTCTCGAACGGCCCCGTCGGTTACGAGCCCCTCGGCGTCCTGGGTCAGGATCCGTGAAAACACGACGTCACCGCCGGTTGAGGTTTTGGATTGGCCCATTGCATCGGCGACGAGCACGTCACCCTTTCGCAGGGTCTCCAATGCTTGCCACCGTGGCGTCTCGTTAAATCCCTCACCGTGCTGACCCGTGGCGATTATTGACGCGAGGTCCGGTCGTGAGGGCAGATATTGGAGGGTTACGGCTCTTCCGACCAATCGGCGGCCTTTGGAGAGACTCTCAACGCCGTGCATGTAAACCTTGTCGTATCCGCGGCGGAGCAGCTGGCCTAGCACCGTCGCGTTGGAGATGGCGCGATAGCGATCCAAGAGTTCGTCTGATACTCGCGCCAATGGTTCTGTCATGATGTTCCGGACCTCGAGGTTGTCGCTCGTCGTAGTGGCGAATTGGGGGTTTCGAATCGGTAACGAAGTATAAATGAACCCTGATTGACCGTCGAAACGACTAGAATCTCGTTATCGCTTGTTTCTTGGATTTCTGGCGAAGATGGCTGTCGTTCTTAATATCGCAAAGCAAATCATCTCTTGGTTCAATCTTCGTTTGATCAGATTGGAACCGAAAGTTCGTGCCGCGGTGGTCTTCTTCGCTGTGGTGTTGGTGCTTTATCCGTTCGTGGTTCAGTTTTACGGGTTGTTGTGGGCATTCCTTTGGTCGGCGTGGCTCGGAGCGTTCGTGCTGTATTTTGCGTTCAGATCTGGGTATTTCTCGAGGCGGGTCTCATTGCTGTTGCCGGGTGCGAACAAGCCTTATCCGGAGAAGATCAGGACGATCCAAGGCGGCATTCGATTCAAAACTTGGGACGAAGTTTCGTACTTGGTTTCGGAGGACGCGGACGAGCATCTGAGTAGGGACGATCGGGTTATCGGGTTGGAAGTTGAAGGCGACGCGATCGCGTATCCTTTGTCGGCGATGGCGTTGCGGGAGGTTGCGAACGAGGAGTTTGGGGAGTTGCCGGTTTCGGTTACGTGGTCGCCGATCACGTACGCGGCTCGGGTGTATGTAAGTGAGGGTCCGGACGGCGAGGCGTTCACTTTGGCTCCAACGGATCAGATGGTCTTGAACAGTCCGATGCTTGAGGCGGAGAACGGCAGTATGTATCTGCAGTTCACTGGCGAGGCGATCATGGGGCCTGATGCGGGTCATCAGTTGCGGCGTTTGCCTTGCGTCAACACGACTTGGGGCGCTTGGTCGCAGGCGTGGGACCATAGTGAATTTCTATCGCCTGAAGAGACGCCGGACTCGGACATTTTCGAGAGTTACTACGCTTCAACGCGTGCCGGCCTATTCCCGCAGGGTGCGAAAAACAAACGTTTGCCGGACAAGGATGTGATTCTCGCGGTGTCAGATCCGGGATCACCGATGGAGGTCAAGGCGTTCTCGGCGCACATGATGCAGCAGGCACCGTTGTTGAATACGCGTGTCGGTGGTACGCGGGCGGTTGTGCTGAATGAAAGATCGTCGGCATCGTATGTTGCGTTCGAGCGCGTTGTCGATGGCGTGGAGCTAGATTTCGTTGGGGAATCGAAAAATGCGTTTCGACCTAACCGGGTTGTGGAGCGTGACCAGCGGCAAGAGCTTGAAGATGAGGCGGCGCCGCACTCGGAGTATGAGCCGTGGATCTTGCGCGACGAGCAGACGGACAGCCTGTGGCATGCGGTCAACGGGGTTTGTGTCGAGGGTGAAATGGAAGGGGCTAGGTTACGGATGTTAGATGGGCGGTTGTCGTTTTGGTTTGCGTGGTCGAAGTTCCATGGCGATGTGGAACTGGTCGATTGAACAGGTCTGTTTCGTGGGGAGCGTGCCGTTGAGACGCGGCGATCGAGATGTTTAACCCTGCATCGTTGACCGCAATCGTGCTCGCTGGAGGACATTCGGAGCGGCTCGGAATGGCGATGCCCAAGCCGTTGATCGGTCTTGGGGGTAAGTTGCTTCTCGCTCGGGTTGCGGACACTTTGAAGTCGTTGTGTAAGGAGGAGATCGTGGTAGTGCGTCCGGGTCAGGGCGACGATGTACCGGATTTGGGGATTGCGCTGGGGATGCATGTCGTGACTGATGTCGAGGGGGCGGACGGGCCGTTGTCGGCGATATCGGCCGGATTGGCGGCGGCAACTACACCGTTGGCGTTCGTGGTGGGTGCTGACTACCCGTTCCTTTCGCGGGCGTTGATCATCGAGATGACGAGGATTTCGCAAATGTCTGGAGAGGGTATGTATTCGGCGGTTTTTGTGCGGCATGCGAACTGGTTGAATCCGCTTCATGCGGTCTATCCGGTCGATAGCTGGCGGGTGTTGACGTCGGATGCGTTGAATCAAGGGATACGGTCCCCTACTGCGTTGATGCACCGGGTTTTGGAGGAGGGAATTCATCCGATTCAGATCATGACGGAGGATGAGGTTGAGCGGATAGATCCGCGATTGTTGAGCTTGTTCGATGTTGATACTTTGGACGATCTTGGTGTTGCGAAGCGAATCATCGACACTAGAAATTACCATCGGGTTCGGCCCGATCTCAAAAGAGGCGGGGTTTGACATGAGAGCGGGATTGCGATGAGCAGAATAATGATGATCCGGCATGGCGAGACGCAGTGGAATGCGGAGCGCAGGTCGCAAGGTTGGCTGGACCCGGCGTTGAATGAAACGGGTAGGCGTCAAGCTGAACTGGTCGGTGAGCACGTGCGGTCGCATTACGAGTTCAACCGGGTGATTTCGAGTGATTTGACGCGTTGCACGATGACGGCGGATGCGTTGGGTTTGGAGTACACGAAGGACCCGAAACTTCGGGAGATCAACACGGGTGCGTTCGGCGGATTGTTAATTGCGGACATCAGGGAACGGTTTCCGGATGTTGTCGGTCCTTGGGATCGAGGATACGGGCGTGCGCCGGAGGGTGAATCGTGGCTTGATTTGGTCGCACGGGCGGGTGATTTTGTTGCGGAATCGGGAGTTTTGGAGACCGATGGTGACACATGTTTGGTGTCGCACGGTGGGATGATCAGGGCGTTGCTGTCGGTGTTTCTGAACGTGCACATCGATGACGTGCGTTTTTTCGCGCAGAGCAATACGGGGATTACGATCGTTTCGCGTGAGATGGTTGATGGTGTACCGAGTTTCGGTTTGGATTTGTTGAACAGTTCGGAGCATTTGCGGGGTTGAGGTGGGTTATTGGGTGACGCGGGTGTTTCCCCGTCGCGTTTCCGCTGTGGGTCCCGGCTTTCGCCGGGATGACGTGGGTGGCCGGGATTTTGTGTGCAGCCGGGATGATCGGCGTGGCGTGAGAGGACGGGTTGATGACTGGCGGGTTAATGGTGATGCCCCCTTTGTCCTTCGGACATTTCCCCCGTGAACGGGGGAAATCCTGATGGTTGGCGTTCGCCGGGATGACGATGGGAAATGGGGTGGCGGGTGGCGTTGGTGTACTGGCGGGATTTAAGATTGTTGCTGTTTCGTAGTTGGTTGGAGATCGAAAGGAATGGATGAAATGGGTATCAATCGCCGTGGTGAACAGGAGATAAGTTCGCCGTGTTCGGATGTTGAGATTCGGGTGATGTCGGACCATTCGACGGGTTCGCGGATGATGACGGTGCTTGAGGTCTCGTTGCAGCCGGGAGGTTCGACGCCGTATCAGGTCAATGAGTCGCATGAGGAGTCTTGGTTCATCTACTCGGGCGATGTGGTGTTTACGGAGGGTGGTAAGCGATATTCGTTGACGTCTGGGGATTGTGTTTTGGTGGCGAAGGGGGTTGGGACGTCGGTGGAGAACACTGGTACGGATGCGGCGCGCATCGTAACGATGTGTCCGGACCCCTCGCCGGAGCGTGTGGAGGTTGGTGCGCCTGAGGTTGTGGAAGGGAGCCCCGGTGGGAACGTCGTTATCCGCGCGGAGTACGAGGCGTTTGAGTTTGCTCCGGGTGTGATGCGTGTGGACCTGGTGGATGATTCGCGCGGTGCGAGCAGTTCGTATTTCAGCGAGTTGCAGTTTTCGCCGGGGACGCGCACTCCGAACCATTACCATCCGGCGCATGAGGAGACGATGTTTTGCATTGAGGGAGAGATGACGGCGGTTTACGGGGAGGAGGAAGGCATCCCCCTCCCCGCCGGCGACGTTTTCCTTTGCGAGCCCACGATCCGCCACTCCACCAACAACCCTTCTACCGCCCCGAGCAAGCTCCTTGCTATCCACCCCGTGTTGAACCCGCCGCCTCGGGTGATGGTTGATTGACGAGACGCGCGACGCGTTGCACCTAGCGAATCGTCCGTGCCCCTAACAGGATCAACGACGGACCCAATATCAGTAAGATCAGAGCCATTGCGGCATCGCTCTCGGATCGGTCTTCTGGCCTGATCGGCGAATCTTGACTACTCGCGCGTGAATTTTGGTTCTCTACAAGCGCGAAGAGTGTCTCGCGTGCGAGGTCGAACTGACTGACGTTTGCGCAGATCTTTACCGAGTCGCCGTGTTGTCGCGGAGTGCTGTCGAGAACCGCGTATCCCGATTTTTCGGTGAATTGCGCGATTGAGAGACTACCGTTTGGACGCGTATCCGACGTCAAAGAGTACAAACAAATCGTCATCGGTTTTATGAATTGATAGGAAGGCGCTGAGTCGTCGAATCTTTTGCGACGCGATCCTCCCAACGGGGTCACGGCGTAAACCTCAGACGCCAATTCCATTTCCGGTTGTTCTGAGAATTGCCCGACTGCGTCGCTAACTTCCCGTTTGCGGACAGCCACGGTCATGTGGTCACCCCAGAACAGCGATTGAGCATCTGCATGTAGCTCGAACCCCCAAAGTTCGTCTCGGTTCTCAAGAAGTGTCGATCGTCCCCAAGAGATCGATCCGGTGTACGGATCGTAACTACGATAGCGGACTAACGTGTCCGCCAAAGTAATCCGTTGCGCCGAAGACGTACTATCGTCGATCCGATTAAATGCCCGAACCAGAGCGCGATATCGCATCGCCGCTCGCAACCCGTAGAGTTCAATCGACTCTTCGTTCGGCGACACGAAGATCGGAAAAGGCGGTGATTCCGGCCGCCAATCGACGGTGTAGGCGAGGATTTGGGTACCGCCATCGTAGTCGGGGTGATCCCAAAACAGCCGAACTGCTTCGCGTCCTTGAACTGCATGAAAATCGGCGGGCGGCTCGGGATCTGTAAGGCGAGTGCTGCGGGACCTCGTTCCTGATTCTGATGTTGAAGTTTCCAGAATTTCCACTCTGACAGTTGGTGACGGGGATGGCGTCGGACTAGCCAATGTCGGGATTGAGGATGGATCGGGCGTTGCAGTGGAGGTTGGAGTCGGCGTTGTGGCCAAAATCTCGACAGCAACGACGGAAGCTTCGCCGGCACCATAACCGTTGAATGCGCGAACCGCGATCTCGTACGCGACGCCTGAAACCAAATTATCCAGAACGTAAGTTCGAGCATCACCGCTGACAGTTACGACCTCGGCAGCAGATCCTGGAAGCGCTGTTCGCCAAGAGATTTCATACTCGGACACCGGTCGTTGCAGTACATCGTCCGGGTTCTGGTAATGCTCCCAAGAGATCTGGAGGCTCGTGGCCGTCAACATCCTTATGGTCGCATTGGGATTTAACGGCACATCGAGCATCAATTCGAGGGTATCGGAGTGATCGACCCCTAGAAGATCGACCAGATCAACATCGATCTCGTACCTGACACTCGCTTCCATGTTCGTTATCGAATATCCCCTCGCGGTAGCGGGAAGAATCACCGGCATCATTGGAGCACCGGATGTCGCGGGCGACCAGCTTACTTCGAACCGATCGACTTCAATGCCTTCTTGAAATTCCCAAGAAATAACCACATCGACCCCTTCTAGTTCGCGAAATCCGACGTTTAGCGCGTTGGTGTTTGGTGTTGGAGTAGCTGTTGGAAACGGTGTTGGTGTTGACGATGGTGTTGGGCTCGGTGTTGGTGTCGGCGCGACGGGCGGATGTAGCGTTGTCACGGATCCTATCGCGGCTTCGCCGTGTCCGAGACCGTTGACGGCACGCAAAGCAATTTCATAAATCGTCCCTCCTTGCAGGTCTTCGACGACGTAGGAATCGGCATCCGCACCCAACGATATCGACAACGCCGTTTCGTCAACATCGCTCCGTTTCCACAGAAGTTCGTATGAGTTGATCGGGCGTTTTAGTACTCCGATGTACGGCGCGGGCCGAACCCAATTGATTTCAACGCTCGTAGGAGACAGCGGTTCGAACGATGCTTCGGGTTTAGGGGGTACGTCGAACAACATTTCGGTTCGACCCCTCGCTCTGTGTCCGTCCCCGTATATTGCGTCGAGTTGGATTTCGTATCGGACCCTGGCTTCGACGTTCGGAATTGTGTAATTCCTAGCATCCTTCGACACACTGACCGGCATCGGCGGCGCGTCTAGTGTAAGCGGTGACCACATCAATTCGAACTCGACTAGAGGTTGCGTGCCGGAGGTCTGAACTTCCCATTCGATGACCGCGCCGCCGATTTCCAAGTTGCTGAGACGGATGTACGGGGGTTCAATCGTCGATGTTGGCGTGGCGGTCGGTAGCGGGCTTGGCGTATGAGTAGCGGTCGAAGTTGGTGTAGGCGTCACACTTGGCGAAGAGGTTGGGGTCTGCGTTGATGTTGGTGATCGAGTCGCGGTGGCTGTCGCAGTAGCGGTAGCTTCCGGTGTTGAAGTCGCCGTGGGTGTGCTCGTTGCAGAGGGACTGGGCGTGGGCGTAGATGTTGGTGTCGCCGTGGGCGAAGGAGTGGGGCTGGGCGTCGGCGTGGACGCTGGTGTCGCCGTGGGCGTAGGAGTAGGACTGGGCGTCGGCGTCGCGGTTGCGGTCGCCGTGAGCGTAGGTGTGGGGCTGGGTGTCGGCGTAGATGCTGGTGTCGCCGTGGGCGTAGGTGTGGGGCTGGGCGTCGGCGTGGACGTTGGTGTCGCCGTGGGCGTAGGTGTGGGGCTGGGCGTCGGCGTAGATGTTGGTGTCGCCGTGGGCGTAGGTGTGGGGCTTGGCGTCGGCGTGGACGTTGGTGTCGCGGTCGCCGTGAGCGTAGGTGTGGGGCTGGGCGTCGGCGTAGATGTTGGTGTCACCGTGGGCGTAGGTGTGGGGCTTGGCGTCGGCGTGGGCGTAGGTGTAGCACTGGGCGTAGGTGTCGCGGTAGGTGTCGCAGTGGGCCTAGGAGTAGCACTGGGCGTCGGCGTCGGCGTCGCGGTTGCGGTTGCCGAGGGCGTCGGAGTGGGATTCGCCATCAACACTGTTACAGATGCCGAAGCAGTAAACGTCGCCCCTGCGAACTGCAGATTCACTGTGATCTGATCCGCATTATTCGTCTGAGATTCGGGTGCAGTGTAAGTTGCTTCTGTGCTTGTGGTCTCGATCACGTTACCGAGTTGCGCCGACCAACTTAGCTCGATGGTGGATGGAATCTGTTCCAGCACTGAACCTGAACCGTCGTACACGGTGAGATTTAGGGCCCTTGACTGGCCGGCGGCGATCGCAAAGTTCGACGGTTCTATCTCGATATTGGAGATACATGGATCGACGGAGGGGATTTCGATCGTCAATCCAGAGCTTGGCCTTACTGGCAAGATTGCGTTGTCATCGGCAAAACGTGCGCTCGTCGCGATTTGGTGCTGCTGCAAGTCGCATCTCATGCCGACGATGCGGTGAACCACGAACGTTTCGCTGCCATTGGTGAACGTCGAAACATAGCATGTCACAGCGCTGGTTGAAGTTTGGCATCCGGCTGGCAGCTCGGAGAACGTCACGCCATCGCCGAACGAAATGACTATTCCGGGATCCGGTGAAAGAAGGCGGCGCTCGACGGTCACGCTCCAAGTTGCGGTGAAGGAGTCGGTGTCGTAATCGCCGTCTGCTAGGGTGATGCCGGGGCAGTTGACCTCCCGGTATCGAAGGATTCGACTTGGCGTGGAAGATGGAACGGCAGTTCCCTCGATCGTCGCGTGGACCGTTAGCCGCACTCGGTTGGTGTTGCAGATATGGCCGATCGAAGTCGCGAAGGTTATTGTCACGGTACTGCCGGCAGGAACTAGGCACTCCCATTCCTGCTCGGCCGGGGTGCACAGTCCGAACGTCTCCGTGACGGCGGTGCCGATGCTGGATTCGCCGGAAACCGTCAATGTGCCGTCCTCGGTGCCGCGGTTTAGTAACTCGACCTCCCAATAACCGGTGTTGGTGTCCACCTCGTGACGCGCGCCGGTCACATTAATTTCGAAATCGGACGCGTCGCGTATTTGGGTTCGTCGATCTCTGGTCCTTGGATCGCCGGTTTCGATGGGTCGAGTGAATGGGAGTTCGTCTGCTGATTGAGCGATGTTCTCCAGCGAATCGAGCGACGAGGGTTCGGCCGACAGGTGTTGCCAATGTATCGCGGCAACCAGAGTTGATGACGAAAGAGTGATCGCCAAAAGGAAGCAGAAACGAGTTGTAAATTGGCGACGTGGCATCGCGCCGATGCCTGGCAGTGGTCGGTTCTCCGGACAGTACGAGGCACGCGACGCCGAGGAATCGAGCGTTACGTATTGCGTAACGCATATTTATTATCTGATAGATAATATCTCTGCGCAACTATATTGTGTAGATCAAAAAGTGTTCTAGTCCGTTGTCGTATCAACCCGAGACAACTCGTTGGGTGGAGACGTGCGCGCAGATACGCGGATGGACAAGGATGAGATGTCGTGTTTGGGTCCCGGCTTTCGCCGGGATGACGAGGGGACGACGGGATGACGGAGGGGCGACGGGATGACAATCAGGTGTCGGAACGACGACGGAACGTCGCTATGACGAAGGGGCAGCGGGATGCCGAGATGCCGGTGGGTGCCATCAACACGTAGGGTCTCCGTTACGGGGACGGAAGTCAGGGTCCGTGAACAAGCGCCCGTGTTGGCGAAGTTGGGCGCGAGAAACTACAACTGCGGCGGTGGGCTTGGACCGCGGGTACGGTCGGCAAAGGTTAACGGGAGGTTTTGCGGGGGCGTCCTCGACCGCGACCGCCGGCGGCTTTTGCGCCGTACCAGGAGGAGTATTCGAAGGAGTTGCGGAATTGTTTTTTGGCTCCGCATTTGCGGCAAGTTCCGGTAGATTCGGGTCCGTTTGGCGCTTCGATTCGCCAGTGGCAGTTGCCGCCTTCTTTCTGGCATTTAGTGAGCACGATTTCTTCGATCGGTTCTTCTTCGACCTTTGCTCTGGAGTTTGCGCGGGGGCTCGTTTTTCTGGTGGTCATGGCAGTTGCGCCTAAGGGTGATGGATGAGAGTTGGCGGGATTTGGGTTAGTGAGCCGTGCGTGTGGGGCTATGTGCAAGGCCGTCCGGTCGGCGCGCGCGTAAGCAGCGGGTCCGGTCCGAAGCGTTGGCAACGGCGCCGCCTTTAGTGACTTTGAGGAGGCAGTAAGGCGACGACGTTGCGGATCATGTCGCTGGATTGGGTGTTTGGGGCACCGTTACAGCGTTTTGGTTAGACGAGTTCGACGGCTGCGCCGGCGGTTTCGAGTTTTTCTTTAGCTTCGTCGGCGGATTCTTTTGAGATCTGCTCGAGAACTAGCACCGGAGCAGACTCGACGAGGTCTTTTGCCTCTTTGAGTCCGAGCGGAGTAACTTCGCGCACGGCCTTGATGACGTTGATCTTCTTGGCGCCGATGTCGGTGAGTTTAACATCAAACTCGGTCTGCTCTTCAACTTCGACGGTTTCTGCGCCGTTGGCCATGGGTGCCATGGCGACGGGCATGGGTGCGGCGCTGACGCCGAACTCTTCTTCGATCGCCTTTACGATGTCGGCGAGGTCGAGAACGGACATCGATTTGATTTCGTCGATGAATTGTTCTTTGGTGAGAGCCATTTGGTGTCTCCTTTTGGGTTTTTGTAGCTAGTGTTTGGTTGGTTGTGCGGGCGACCACGAGGGTCGCCGTTACGGGGTGAGTTGTTAACTGGCTTCTTCGGCGGTTCGTCGCTGTTCGGCGATTTGATCGAGTGCGGATGCGAGGTTTTGGACTGGTGCGTTGAGGACGCGTGCGAAGGACATCAACGGGCCGTTGAGGGTTGATGCGAGCATTCCGATGAGCTGGTCGCGCGAGGGTAGGTCGCCTATCTGAGCGACGCGTTTGGCGTCGATGAGTTCGCTTTCCATGACACCGCCGAGGATCTCGACGTTGATGCTTTGGCCTTTGATGGAGTTGGTGAGGGCTTTGACCATTCCGGAGATGTCGTCATCGGCGATGATGTATGCGGTTGGGCCGTCGATTATGGTGTCCATTCCGGAGAAGCCGAGTTTTTCAGCGGCGATCTTGACGATGTTGTTTTTGGCGATGAAGATTATTCCGCCGCCGTTGGTGACGTCGCGCCGGAGGTCGTTCATCTGTGCGGCGTTGACGTTTGAGAATCGAGCGGTAACGATGAGTGGTTTGTCCTGCATTCGTTCGAGCAGGTTGTTAAGGAGTTCTTGGTTTCGATTTGAAGGCATGTCTGGGTCTCGCGGTTAGGAATCAAAAGGCCTCGTGCTGGCTGCGTTAGTGTTGGGGGTTGCAGCGCGCCACGAGGCGGTTGAGTGTTTGGGCTACGGCGTTGCGTTTGAGTTGATTTGCCGTAGATCGAACAGCCTCGGCGGGCGACGTTACAGTCTTTAGTCTCCCATTTGTGATCTGAGTCGGGGAGCTCCCGCTGTCTGCAGCCAGCGATATTGGTTTTGTTCTATCTGGTTGGTGCTGTTGGTTTCAACTCCGTTAGGTGAACGATTTCGACGGTTCCCGTATTCAATATTAATCGGAAACGGCCAGACTCTCCAAACTGGGCAAGTTGACCTTGAATCCTGGGCCCATTGCGGAGCATAGAGTCGCGGCCTTGATGAATGGGCCTTTGACGCCTTCGGGTTTAGCTCGGTTGATGGTGTCGAAGACTGCGGCGAGGTTGTTCATAAGTTGCTCGTCGGAGAATGATCGGCGCCCGATTCTGGCGTGGAGATTTGCGTGGCGGTCCATGCGGATCTCTTGGCGACCTTGTCGGGCCGAGTTGATGGCGGATTCGATCTGGTTGGGTTGGACGACGGTGTTGTTGCGTGGGTTGGGCATCAGTCCTCGCGGGCCCAAGACACGTCCGAGGCGTCCGACCTTCGGCATCTGGTCAGGCGTAGCGAGGGAGACTTCCCATTCGGTCCATCCGCCTTGTATGCGGTCGAGCATCCCGTCGTCGACGATGTAGTCGGCGCCGGCATCGGATGCGATGCGTGCGGCCTCACCTTCGGCGAAGACCAATATTCTAACGACGTCGCCTAGGGAGTGAGGGAGGGATACGACCTCTCGGAGTTGCTGATCGGCGTGACGTGGGTCGGCGTAGGTTGCGAGATGGATCTCGATGCTTTCGTCGAACTTTGCGGTTGCTGACTCGCGGGTGCGAGTTACTGCGTCGGACACGTCCATGTGCGATTTGGGGACGCTGTCATAGGCTTGGCGAAATCGTTTGCTGTGTTTTTGTCTAGACATGAATTGTGTCGCTCGTGATGTGCTTGACGGTGGGCGATGTATTGGTTAATCGACGACGATGATGCCCATGCTTCGGGCGGTTCCTTCGATGACGTTCATAGCGGCGTCGGTGTCGTTTGCGTTGAGTTCTTCGATTTTGGTTTCGGCGATCTGCTTTAGCTGGTCGCGGGAGATGGAGCCGGCGACGACGGTGCCTGGAGTCTGCGAACCGGAATCGACTCCGGCGGCTTGTTTCAGCAGTGCGGAGGCTGGCGGCGACTTTACTACGAATGTGAACGACCGGTCGGCGAAGACGTCGATGGCGGCGCGGACGACCATGCCGCGTTGCGACGAGGATCGTTCGTTGAATTCTTTGATGAATAGTGGGATGTTTATTCCGTGCTGACCGAGTGCGGGGCCGACCGGTGGTGCTGGTGAGGCTTCACCGGCGGCCAGCTGGAGATTTACTTTTGCGACTACTTTGCGTGCCAATTCGAATTACTCCCAGTTTCGTCGTTGGTTGCGAGGATCGACGTCGTGTGATCTAAAGGCTGATCAGGCCTTTTCGACGGACAAGAACGGCAGTTCAACCGGTGTGTCTTGGCCGAAGAAGGATACGGTTACGCGCAAGGTTCCGCGTTGGCCCATGACTTCGTCGACGGTGCCGCTGAACTCCGCGAACGGGCCGTCTTTGATGGTGACGACGTCGCCGCGTTCGAAGCCGAAGTTTATCTGCGGGCTGTCGCTGGACGGGCCTTGGATCATTCCTTGAGCTTCGTCATCGGTCAGCGGAGTGGGTTTGGCTCTGCCCTCGTCGCCTTCTTCAACGGAGATGAAGTTGGTGACGCCGGGAGTGTTCCGGACGACGTACCAGCTATCGTCGTTCATGACCATCTGGACGAGCAGATAACCCGGGTACATGGTCTTCTGGACCTGCTTGGTTTCGCCGTCGGTCATCTGGACGACGGTCTGCTTAGGCACAACGGCGTCAAAGATCTGATCTTCGAAGTCCATCGTGATGATGCGTTGTTGGAGGTTTTTGCAGGTGCGATCTTCGCGGCCGGAGTAGGTGTGGACCACGTACCATCGAGCCGATTTCGGGATCGCGCGTGTTGATGTGGTAGTCAAGGTTAAGTTCCTGCTAGCAAGGAGAAGACGCGTGAGAAGAGCCAGTCGAAAGCTCCAAGGAATACGCCCATTACGGCGGCGAGGGCGATAACCAACAGGGTCAACCTGGAGGCTTCTTGGCGGGTTGGCCAAGTGACTTTTCGGAGTTCGGAGAACACGTCTCCGAAGAAGCCGAATATTGAGAAGCGCCTCGACGGTGTGATGCGCAGTTCGGGTCTTGCACGGTTCTGGGCCATCGTGTTTCCTGTTTAGCCTAGACTAGCGGCGACGTTCTCGGAATTGGTTGTGGGATCGGCACGCCGGGCAGTATTTCCGCAGAGTGATTCTGTCAGGCGTGTTGCGGCGGTTTTTCTCTGTATGATACGTGTGCGACCCACATTCGCAAGAAAGTTGAACCAGCGTTCTGACTGCGTTTCTCTTCGCCATTTCAACTGCTCCTTAGTTAGTCGAAGTATCCCGCCGTGTTTTTTTGGTCGTTGATTAAGCGAATTGCCTGCGTGGTTCGCGACGACGGTCACGAACACCGCAGGCAACGCTTTCGTTGTTGTCTAAGCGCTGACGTCTGTGAAGACGCCGGAACCGACGGTTCGTCCACCCTCTCGGATGGCGAAGCGGAGGTTCTCTTCGAGTGCTACCGGGTAGATCAGTTCGATTTCCATCTCGGTGTTGTCGCCCGGCATGACCATTTCGATGCCGTCGGGCAATTGGATCTCGCCGGTGACGTCGGTGGTTCGGATGTAGAACTGGGGCTTGTATCCGGAGAAGAACGGGGTTCGACGTCCGCCCTCGTCTGCGGTCAACACATAGACCTGCGCCTTGCCCTTGGTATACGGGGTGATGGTGCCCGGCTTTGCGAGCACTGCACCGCGCGAGACCTCATCGCGGTCGATACCACGGAGCAGGCAACCGACGGCGTCGCCGGTGATGCCCTCGTTGAGGGTCTTTTGGAACATCTCGACACCGGTGACGACTGTGGACTGGGTCTTGCCAAAGCCGACGATCTCGACGGTTTCGCCGGTCTGGACCTTGCCACGCTCGATTCGACCGGTAACGACGGTGCCTCGGCCCTTGATGCCAAATACGTCTTCGATCGGCATGATGAAGGGTCGGTCGACGGGGCGATCGGGGATCGGGATGTAGTCGTCAACGGCTTCCATAAGCTCGTAGACCTGATGGACCCAGCGGTTGTTGGCGTCGGCGGCGTTCTCGAGAGCTTCGAGCGCACTGACATGGACTACGGGGAGATCGTCGCCGGGGAAGTCGTATGACGAAAGTAGCTCTCGCACTTCGAGTTCCACGAGTTCAAGCAACTCTTCGTCGTCCATCATGTCGCACTTGTTTAGTGCGACGACGAGCGCCGGCACGTTCACCTGACGAGCGAGCAGGATGTGCTCGCGTGTCTGCGGCATGGGGCCGTCGGCAGCGGAGACTACCAATATGGCGCCGTCCATCTGTGCGGCGCCGGTAATCATGTTCTTGATGTAGTCCGCGTGGCCGGGGCAGTCGACGTGGGCGTAGTGCCGATTTGACGTCTCGTACTCGGTGTGCGTGGTCGCGATGGTGACGCCGCGTTCGCGCTCTTCGGGAGCGTTGTCGATATCGTCGAAGTTTTTGGCCGTAACGTCCAGATCGGGGTTGTTGGCCAGAACTTGCGTGATCGCAGCGGTCAGGGTCGTCTTCCCGTGGTCAACGTGCCCAATTGTGCCGACGTTAACGTGCGGCTTGGTCCTGTCAAAGACTTGCTTCGCCATTTTCCTCTTTGCCTGCCCTTTCTAAAAGGGTTCTAATCTAAGATTTTTCGTGCCGTTTTTACGGCGTTGCAGGATGGTCTCGATCATGGTTCCAGCATATGTGGAGCCCACACCGAGACTTGAACTCGGGACCTCATTCTTACCAAGAATGTGCTCTACCACTGAGCTATGTGGGCTCGGCGCTTTCCGGTTCGAACTTTGTCCCTGTTTCCTGTCTGGTGCAGGGAGTAGGATTCGAACCTACGAAGCACAAGGCGGCAGATTTACAGTCTGCTGGGTTTGACCGCTCCCCAATCCCTGCACAACCCTTCATCTTAACACAATGCATATTTCAAAATTACCGTGTTACGAGTTTCGTAACGTCGGGAACGCGACTAAACGACGGTGTGATGCTCGGAAATCTGGAGCCCCAGGGGGGATTCGAACCCGCCAACCTGCCAATTACAAATCGGCTGCGCTGCCATTGCGCCACTGGGGCATTTGATAGTGAACGGTCGGAAAGGACCTTATCTTCGATGTTAATTTGGTGCGCGGGTGCGTTCAATTGCGGCGATCGATTGGCGCGGCGGCTCTATCTTAAGTGACGTACGTGCGTGGATCGACGCCGAGATTTCGGTAGAAAGCCCGCAGCGTTCCGTACGATGCGATCTCGTAGATCGTGGCATCAGACTCCAAGGTTCGTAGAGCCTCTCCTACTCTCTGTTGTGACTGTTTTCCTCCAAACGCATTGAACCAGATTACCGAGTTGGGAGCGATCGCGTTCATCGGGCTTTCGTAGTTGTCACCACAGATGCGTTTGCGCCGTAAGACGTTGAATATCGTGCGTTTGACGATGCGAACGGTGACGCTCCAAGTTGGCAGGTTGAGCCAGATCACGGTGTCGGCCTTGGGAAGTATGAGCGGTCTTATCTTGCTGTAGTTGCCGTCGATTATCCAGCCCTCGGTCGCGTTTTCGATCCGGTTCAAGACGATCTCTCGCATTTCATCTGGATCGCGTTCCACCCAGTTGGGAAGCCAAAAAATCGCATCCAGTTCTATCACTGGCAATCCTGTCAGATCGCCGAGTGCGCGGCTGAGAGTCGTCTTCCCACCTCGACCATAGATGCAGATCCGGCTACCCAATCGGACATCACCGGATACGCTTTCGATTGTGTGCGGACAATCGGAAAGTTGCTTTTGCTTAATCGCCACGATGTGCTTCCAACTGGATAGCAGCTAGGTTCGCGGCGTCCATAATTCGCGACACAGGCACGCCGTGTTTCGACGCGAGCTTGGCGCAGTCGTCGTATTCGGGAGCGGTTTGTGTCACTTTTCCGTCAATCCGCCGTAGTTTGACGGGTATGGGACCGTATCCAGTGTCGACGATCACGATCTCGCGCTCGGCGACTAGGCGTTCCAACGGCCGAACTCGCACGCCAAGGGTCGTGGTGTGCTTGAAGAACGCAGCCGATACAGCGTTCGATTCCGATCGCTTGCAGATCGCAGACAGCACGATGCCGGGACGTGACTTCTTCATCTGTACCGGCGTCATCCAGGCATCCAAAGCGCCGCCATCCAATAGCTGTTGCATGGCGTATCCGAGTTCTTCGCCGGTCATGTCGTCGAGATTCGTCTCGATCAGAACCGTGTCCGATTGGGCGTCGACGCCGATCGCATTTGCGGTTTCTTCGAGCGGCGAGACATCAAGATCTGTATCTCCCAACCACAATCCGAGGACGTTTGGCGGCGTATCTGTGTCTCTCGTGCCCGCCCCGTAACCAATGGACGCGACATGCATCTTGGTGGGTTTGAAGCTCGCCAGCGTTGCTACGATTGCAGCGCCGGTTGGGGTTACGCTCTCACCGACGGGTTGATTGGGTCCCGATACCCTGATGGGGAGTTGCGAATTTCGGATTATCGACATAGTCGCCGGTGCGAACGATGCTCCTTTTCCGTGGCTGCTGGACGACATACCGATCGATGCCGGTATAGGCGAGGCGTAGAGCGCGCTCACACCGAGCAACCGAAGCCCGATGACCGCGCCCGCGATGTCGATCATGGTGTCGAGGGTACCGAGTTCGTGCAGATGCGTTGCAGCAGCCGGTTGGGTATGGGCATTAGATTCCGCTTGTTTCAGACAGTCGAATATCGAACTGATTTGGGCGAGGTCTTCACTTGGCAGGTCGCTTCGCTGAATGAGGGCATCGAAATCCCGCCAGTCCATTTGTCGGGCGCTCTCACCGGCCAGCGCAATATCGACGTGCGTCGCTTTGATGGCGCCGCGCGATGTGGTTGCGGCATCAATTTGAAACTCGTCGGGCACTATCTTAGCCAACTCGTCTTGGAATACGTTTGTTTGGAGACCGGCATCAAGCATCGCAGAAATGAACATGTCGCCGCTGATGCCGCCGATTATGTCGAGGTATGCGATGCTTTTCATGACTTGGTCAGATGGGTAAGACCGGCGATCTAGCTATTTGCTTGACGCGGTTGGCGAAGGTACTGATGTGGATGCCGAATGCTACGGGCTAACTTGACAAAGTGTCACGTCGCGATCGGTTTGGTCGATCGCGATCTCGATTTTAGTGCTTCGTTCAAATTGCCTGACCGAAGACCGTTCGGATCGAGTTCCACTTGACGGTATCCGACGGCAAGGATGCCGGAAACTACTTGGTCTCGCATCGGTTCTTGAGAATAGACGGGCATCATTTCGAGGGGCAACTCGACACGGGCGGTATCGCCGTAGTGTCTGACTCGGCAATCAGTAAAACCCAGATCCCGCAGATGCTTTTCGGCTCTTGAAATCATCGAGAGTGTTTCGGTGGTGACGAAGGTGCCATAAGGGATACGAGAAGAGAGGCAAGGTTGAGCTGGTTTGTCCCAATTTGGCAGACTGGCTTCAAGTGCTAGGGCACGTACCTGTTCCTTGCCGATATCAACCTCAAGCATTGGTGAGCGGACGGAGTAAGTCTTCGCCGCTTTCATGCCGGGTCGATAATCGCCGAGGTCGTCTCGATTTGCACCATTGGCTATGACCGCGAAGCCTTCCGAGACAGCTATCCGGCTCAGCTGGTTGTACAACTCGGTCTTGCAGAAGAAACAACGCGCGCCGTCGTTGCGCAGATATCGCTCGTCCTGCATTTCGTTCGTCGAGATGGTCCGAAAGTTCCAGCCGCGCTCTTTTGCGAGTAGTCTAGCGTTTTCCAACTCATATTCGGCGAGACTGTCGGAGACGGCCGTGATGATCAGCGATTGCGATGGTCCTAATACTTCGTGCACGTAGTGGCTGACGAGCGCGGAGTCGACGCCCCCGGAATATGCGACGATGGCCGAACCGAACGTGGCGACCGTTTCTCGCAGACGCTCGGATTTTTCGGTTAATGTTCCTGTGGCCATGATCCAGTTTCAGTTATGAAAAAGGGGGATTCGCGGTACACGAATCCCCCACATTTCGACGTTCAGTGTTAAGTTCAGCCAGTGGACAAAGCAACGGGTTCGTCGCCAACCTCGGCAGCCGAAGCGGACTCTTCGAGAATTCGTCGCTGTTCGAGATCCGCGGTGATCACGATCGCCTTTTCGTCTTTTTCTTCGACGTCGGTCGCGTCAATCAACACGATGTCGCCTTCGTAAATCTCTTTAGCCAGGTACAACTCGGAAATGATGTCTTCGACCTCGTCTTGAATTTTGCGTCGCAATGGTCGCGCGCCCATCTTGGGGTCAAAGCCGACGTCCGCCAGGTACTCTTTTGCCGCGGTGGAGACGCGTAGTTCCATCTCGTGCTCTTCGGCGCGTTCACCAACCTCGCTCATCATTAGGTCGACGATGTTGAGTACATCTTGTCGTTTGAGAGCGCGGAATACGACGACGCCGTCGATGCGGTTTAGGAACTCAGGCCTGAACCCGTTGCGCGGGTTTTTGAGTTCTTCGAGAACTCGATCCTTCATGCGGAGATAGTCGTCTTCGGACGTTCCGTCTGAACCTGCGCCGGCGCCAAACCCGAGTCTCGAACCGGTTGAGATGAGGTTGGAGCCTAAGTTCGACGTCATCACGATAATCGTGTTTTTGAAGTCGATCTTGCGGCCTTGACCGTCGGTCAGGTGACCGTCCTCGAACACCTGTAGAAGCGTGTTGAAGACGTCAGGGTGAGCCTTCTCGATCTCGTCCAATAGGATGACGCTGTAGGGGTGCTTACGGACCTCTTCGGTGAGTTGTCCGCCGTCACCGTATCCAATGTATCCCGGAGGAGAGCCGATCAGCCGAGAAACGGTGTGCTTCTCCATGTACTCGGACATGTCCAAGCGGATCATCAGCCTTTCGTCTCCGAAAAGGTACTCGGCGAGCTGCTTAACCAAGTGTGTCTTTCCCACACCAGTCGGGCCGAGGAATAAGAATGCGCCGATAGGCCGCTTTGGGTCCTTAAACCCGGCACGTGCGCGCCGGACTGCTTTCGACACGATTGCGATCGGTTCGCGCTGCCCGAGCACTCGCTTGTCCAGTTCCGACTCCATATTTCGAAGCCGCTCGACTTCGACGACGTCGAGCCGCGTGACGGGGATGCTAGTCCACATCGAGACGACTTCTGTGACGTCGTCTGCCGAGACCTCAGTCTTGATGTTCCCCTTCATAGCCTCGGCGAATTTCTTTTCGACACGGGCGATCAACGCCTTTTGGTGGGTCTCGCGCTCGAACAGTTCTGATGCCGAGTCGTAGTCTTGCTGCGTAACCGCCTCGTCCTTTTGACGCAGGATGTCGTTTAGCTGTCGGATCGCGTCGCGCACCTCAGGCGGCGGCATAGTGTTCTTGACGCGGACTCGTGAGACTGCCTCGTCGACAAGATCGATCGCTTTATCGGGCAGATGTCGGTCGACGATGTATCGGTCTGCAAGCTGTGCCGCGATCTCAATCGCTTCGTCGGCGATCGAGAGTTGGTGGTGATCCTCGTATTGCTTCTTGACGCCTCGGAGGATCTTGACCGTCTCTTCGACATCGGGAGGTTCGACCTTAACGGGCCGGAACCGCCGCTCTAACGCGGCGTCGCGTTCGATGTGCTTGCGGTAGTCGTCGTGCGTAGTAGCGCCTACGACCTGTAACTCGCCTCGCACAAGAGCGGGTTTCAAGATGTTTGCAGCATCTACAGCGCCTTCGGCTGCTCCAGCACCTACGAGTGTGTGTATTTCCTCGATGAAGAGTATGCACTCGCGGTTGGTTTTGAGTTCGGTAATGATCTTAGTCATCCGCTCTTCGAACTCACCGCGGTACTTGGTGCCCGCGATGAGAGAACCCATGTCGAGAGCCACAACACGCCGTCCCTTTAGCATGTCGGGAACCGCACCGTCCACGATGGTCGTGGCGAGTTTCTCTACGATTGCGGTTTTCCCGACTCCGGGGTCACCCACCAACACTGGGTTGTTTTTGGTCCTGCGGCTCAGGATTTGAATGACACGCTCAAGCTCGGTGTCGCGTCCGATTACCGGATCTAGTTTTCCGTCGGATGCGAGTTCGGTTAGGTCGACACCCATGCTGTCGAGCATCGGCGTGCGCTTCTTCTTGGCATCATCGGCGCCTTTGCGTCGAGACTTTTTGGAACCAGTTTCGAGTTTCTGGGTTTCGTCACGCACGCGGTCGAGCGTGACTTGGCTTGAAGTCAGCAGTTCGGCGGCTTTGCCCTCACCGTCTCGCAAGAGTCCAATCAAGAGGTGTTCGGTTCCGACTCTGCTGAGCTCGCCGAGGCGGGCTTCATCTACAGCGAGGCGTATCGCTTTCTTCGCTCGAGGTCCGAGGCTAGGCGGACGCTCGCCGGGGGTGGTTTCGCGGTTAATGGAAAATTCAAGAGCCGTGCGCATTTCGCGCACGTCTACTTTGAGGTTCGTGAAAACCTGTGCAACAATACCCTCTTTCTCGCTGAGAAGAGCAAGCAAGATGTGTTCAGCGGTGATGTATCGCTGATTGAATCGCTTCGCTTCTTCCTGAGCCGTCTCGAACACGCGACGCGCGGGTGCCGAGAACATGTTGAAACCACGTTCACTGCTGTCGGGCATTGCTGTACGCCCCCTTCAGGCAGGTTGCCACGGACGCCCTACGCGCCCGTTGATAGTTAGTCGTCGAAAAGGTCTTCGAACCCGCCACCAGCTAAGTCGTCGCCGGCATCCCCTGCGCCCCTCCGCCCATCTGATGCGCCTTGCGGTTCTTCGACCTGCTTCAAGCTTAAACCGAGCCGACGACGTTCTGGTTCAATTCGTATCACACGGAAGTTACGAACGTCGCCTTCTTTCACAACTTCTGCGGGACTCTTTATGTGTCGGTGCGTAAGTTCGGAGATGTGCACCAAGCCTTCGATGCCTTCTCCAACGCGGGCGAACGCCCCGAAATGTGCCAATTTAGTGACTCTGCCCTCAATCACTTGGCCAACGCTGAGTTGGTTCTCGATGTTTTCCCACGGTTCAGGCAATAATCGCTTCATGCTCAGTGCAATCTTTAGCGATTCGCGGTCAACCTTTAGGACCAACACGTCGAGATCTTCGCCAAGTTTCACGACATCGTCGGGACGATTGACGGAGGACCAAGACATCTCGGAGATGTGAACGAGACCGTCGGCGCCGCCGAGGTCTATGAAAGCTCCAAAGCTTGATATCCCAGCCACTCTACCGCGTCGGATATCGCCTTCTTCGAGCTCCTGAACGAGCCGCATTTTCTGCATGTGATTAATCGCCTCGAGGGCCGCTCGTTCGGAGAAAATAGCCCGATTCCGGCGGCGGTTTAGTTCAAGAATCTTGCAGTCGACTTCCATGCCGATGAATCCCGGCTTGGGAGGTGCACCATCGCCGACGTATAAGTCGCGCGCGGGGCCAACGAGCTGTGAAAGCGGGACAAATCCCTGAACCCCTTTAACTTGTATCACCGCTCCGCCCCGGTTCGAGCCGATAATTCGACCGCGAACGGTCTCTTCGGCTTCGCGAGCCTTTTCCAAATCGCGCCATCCGTGTTCACCGCGTGCTCGATCGATCGAGAGCAACGGATAGCCTTCGGGGCCTTCGGGTCGAGAAACGTAGAGGATAACCTCGTCGCCGACATCGGGTAGAGCTTCTTCACCCTCTTCATCGGTCAGCAATCTGGTTTCCCGGATCGGGACCCATCCCTCAGATTTCTGTTGAATGTCAACCAACAACCCATCGCGTGCGCTATCGAGGACAATGCCGTCGATGATGTCGCCACGCCGCAACCCTTCTTTGGGCAGGTACGAGAAAACGAGGTCGATCTCTTCGGGACTTTCGGCAGTGTCCTCGCCGTTGGTCGATTCCGACTGCGGCGCTAAACTCTCTTCGGCTTCATCCGATTGCGGCGGTTCGCTCGTTGCTACGGCGACGTTTCCCTGGGTCGCCGTTTGTTCCATTTCTGTGGTTGTCAATTAGAAATCCTTGAGGGGTGAGATCGTTCAACCCCGTTGGGTTGCACGCCCTTATTATAAGCATCGACGTTTTCCATTTGTTTCATGCGTGTGACGCATGAACGCCGGGCCGAAGCAACCGGTTATTGTTTACCGATTTTAACCATTCTGGTGCCTTTGTGACTACGGAATCTCATAGCTCTCAGAGTGAGATTTACGGAGAATTGCGTTGCTAGGTTGCGATATTCTTGATTCTTGAACGGACTCAACCGAACTCCTAAGGACGCGAAGCTGGTTAATCGTCGTCGAGGAGACTGGAGAAAATAAAGCATGGATCTGGGAATCACAGGCAAGCGCGCGTTGGTTACTGGCGGCAGCAGAGGTCTTGGACGACAATCGGCGCTCGCTTTGGCGAATGAGGGTGTCGACGTTGCGATCTGTGCCCGTGGCAAAGAACGGCTCGACGCGACGGTTGAGGAGATCGCGGCTCTCGGCGTGCAAGCCGTAGGGTACGCGCTGGATATGGGAGACCCTGATGCTCCGGCGCAGGCGGTCGATCAAATGAAGGCTGATTTGGGCGATGCGGACATTGTGGTGAATAACGTGGGCGGCAGCATGGGTACCAGCGACGTGATCAACTCGTCGCTCGACGATTTCGGGATGGTGATGGATCTGAACCTCTGGTCGGCGATTCGTCTGATGAAGCTGACATTGCCCGGCATGCAAGAACGCGGTTGGGGTCGGGTCATTAACATCTCAAGCATCTATGGCCGTGAAGCGGGTGGAACCGCTCCTTATATGGTTGCCAAGGCTGCGATGATCGCATTGTCGAAACATGCCGCACTTTCGAGCGCGCCGACTGGCGTGACGGTTAACTCGGTTGCTCCGGGCTCCATACTATTCCCGGGTGGAACGTGGGAGCGTTTCCAAGAGATCAATTCGCAAGAATTCGTAGCCGAGTTCGTTGCGCGCAACCTTCCCATGGGCAAGTTCGGTTGGCCAGAGCCGATTGGCGCGACGGTCGCATTTCTGGCATCCAAACACGCCGACCTGATAACTGGTGCATGCATCAACGTAGACGGCGGACAGTCCCACAACCTGTTCTAGCGCGATGCGCCTCAACCCTTGATTTTGAAGAATCCCGACATGAATGACGACCTCGTAATCGCTGGCAAATCCTTTCAATCCCGTCTGATGACCGGTACGGGTAAGCATCGATCTGCACAAGAACTTTTGGACTCGGTCGTGGCATCAGGTACTCAGATCATCACGGTGGCCATTGGCCGATTGAACCTTGACGATCCGAATGAAGAGACGTTGCTCGACGTTTTAGATTGGAGCAAGTACCAGATTTTGCCCAACACTGCCGGCGCTCGAACTGCAGAGCAAGCGGTGGGAATCGCCCGTTTGGCGCGCGAAGTCACGGGTTCCGATTGGGTGAAGTTGGAGGTAATACCTGAACCAGCGCACTTGTTGCCCGACCCGGTGGGTTCGTACGAGGCGGCCAAGATGTTGCTCGACGATGGCTTCACGGTGTTGCCGTATATCCACGCTGACCCCGTGTTGGCCATGAAGTTAGAAGACCTCGGATGTGCGACCGTGATGCCGCTCGGATCGCCGATTGGCTCGGGACGCGGTGTTCATACCGCCGAAGAGATCGCGATAATCATCGAGCAGTCGAACGTGCCTGTGGTGGTTGATGCCGGATTGGGAGTGCCCTCCGATGCGTCGATGGTCATCGAGATGGGAGCGGACGCGGTGCTCGTCAACACGGCGATCGCGCAGTCCCAGAATCCTGCTTTGATGGGTGAGGCTTTCAAACTCGGCGTGGAGGCGGGACGCAAAGCTTATCTCGCGGGGCGAATACCGGTTTCGGATGCTTCACCTAGTAGCCCGCAGGAGGCGCTGGCCGTCACCGCGTGAGGTCGGACCAGCCTAACGAATGTCCGACCAGGCGCAGCCGGTCTCGTAGTTCCGACACTCTGTTTAGTCACGGATCTCGCAGTTGTTGGCAACAGCACTTCGCGGTTGTTAGATGCGGTCTCGATCGCGGTCGAACACGGCGTCAATATGGTCCAGATCCGGGCGCCAGAGTTGTCTTATGCTGAATTCGGAGCTTTGGTGGTAAGTCTTTCGAGTGCAGTTGGCGGGCGCGCGTTGACCATCGTCAATCCATCCGGGAGGGATGTTGTCCGGTATGCAGGTGTTGACGGAGTACAGCTGACTGAGAACGCAACTCTATCGGTCGCGGCGGCGAGGCAGCTTTATGGAGGGGCCACGCCAGATCGGTCGTTCCGTTCACAGCATCTCTAGTGCGCGCGATGCGAAGGCTTCAGGTGCCGATTACGTCGTCCTTGGCACGATATTTCCTTCTGCCACGCATCCCGGCGGCGAAACGCATGGGGCCGAGATCATTCATCGGGTCGTCAGTGAGACGCGTCTGGGGGTCATGGGGATTGGCGGCATCGACGTTGAGAATGTGGGCGAGGTGATGAGAGCCGGCGCGTGCGGCATCGCGGTCGTGCGCTCGATACTCGGCGCTGCGGATCCGGGAGCGGCGGCACAAGAGTTGTGGGAAGCGATGGTGGACACGCTCGCCGACTGAGGTCAGGCCTTGGCCAGTGCAGATTCGACGCGGTCGGTCATATCTACGGGGTCGGTGATGGTGCCGTCGGCGATTGCGGTCAGATCGATGTCGCCATCGGCCACGGCTTTGAGCGTTTCCACGACGAACGGGCGTTCACGAACGACACCTGCCTCGCGGATTGCCGTGAATAACGGCATGGCTTCATCGCCTGACTCTCTTGACGCTGAGATATCGCGATTGTTAGCGTCTTGCCAGAGCGGATCGAACCTGTCGCCCGTCACCGGAAAGCTACAGAATGACGCTACTGGGCCGTGGTCGAGTTCGGGCGTGGCTATGTGGATCATCGATCCGTGTATGTCGGCACCGTGCTCGATTACATCCCAGACGGCGTTTTGCCACTTGCCGATGGTTTCGCCGGGTAAAGCGGGGTGTTGGTTGAGGCAGAGCATCTGGCGGCTGATTTCGGGTGCGAAGAGCATGTAGCCGGCCATTACGCAAACATCGGGTTCAAATGGTTCTACCTTGGTTAGGACGGCGCGGTCGAAGGCCGTTCTCAATTGAGACCAAGGCGCGTTGTCGTGATTGCGTCGAAATCTGCCTGATGAGAGGGTTAGCGTCGGGATTCCGTTTGCTTCGGCCAAGTCTAGGAAGCTGTCGGTCGGATCAGTTTGGCCGCGTTGCCTGTTGATGAAGACAAATTCGAAATTGGCTGCAAGGTCGCCGGTGTGGATCGCGTCGAGCACCGCCTCGAACATTCCGCGTGAGCCTGGGCCGTTTGCGGTAGTAAACCAGCCGATGCGGAGTCTGCGGCGGATCGGGATTTGCGCGTCTGCGCCCAAAGTCAGTCTTCCGAGACTAGGTTTAGCTGTTCCGCCAACCCTTGCTGTAAGCGCTTGATCTTCAACTCGGCGGTGTTGAGCATCTCGGTGCAGTTCTTTGCTAATTTCATGCCTTCTTCAAAGAGCGCGGTCGATTGATCGAGCGACATCTGGCCGCTCTCAAGCCGACGCACTACTGATTCCAATCGAGTGAACGCGTCCTCGAAAGTCACGGGGTTTTCGGCGTCATTCGTGTCTGTGTTGGACATGGTTGGGCCCTTGGATCAATTAGCGGTGGTAACTGAGCGCGTTTCGGTTTCGACTTTGCCGTCGGCGAATGTGAGTTCCAAGAATTCTTTGGGTTTGACGTTGGCGGCCTTGGTAACTAGGCTTCCATCTTTGCGCCGGGCGATCACATAGCCGCGTTCGAGTATGTTGTATGGGCCGAGTGCTCGCAGTTCGGCTTCTACGCGTTTCATGGCTTCGCGCTTCGTTGATATGTAACGCGACCATGCATCTCTGGCACGTTCGCTCAAGGTATCCAATCGTTCCCGATACCTTTCGGTGTTGGGCGCGTTGTCGGCTAATCGGTCTTGGGTCAATTCCAATCGCTGGCGTGCGAGAGTTACGCGTCCAGTCAGGCTTCGCATCAATCGTTGTACGTAGTCTGCGGTCTCGAATCTGAGACCTACGACGTCGGGCGAAACCAACTCAGCGGCGGCGGAAGGCGTGGGTGCGCGTAGGTCTGCGACGTCGTCCGCGATCGTGAAATCGGTTTCGTGGCCGACAGCGCTAATGACGGGGATGCGGCTGGCGAAGATGGTTCGGGCGACCATTTCATCGTTGTATGGCATGAGGTCTTCGGGCGAGCCGCCGCCGCGGGCGACTATGACGGCGTCGACGTGTTCTGTTTCGGCGTAGGCGTGGAGGTCGGCTAGTGCTTCGATGATGCTAACGGGGGCTAGTTCACCTTGCACCGCGGATGGGACTAGTAAGAGCTCCATTAGGGGGTATCGGCGGTTGACGATGTTTACGATGTCGTGCCAGACGGCGCCTTGTGATGATGTGACGACGGCGATGCGTTTTGGGTACTGCGGGATCGAGCGCTTTCGCGAGGGATCGAACAGACCTTCGGCTCGTAACTTTCGACGCAGCTCTTCGAGTTGGGCTTGCTGATCTCCGACGCCTGCAGGTTCGGCGGAGGTTACGACGATCTGGAGGTCGCCTCTAGGCGCGTAGATTCCGGTGCTTCCTTCGCAAACGACTAGCGCGCCGTCTTCCAAGAATTGGTGACCACGGCCGTAACGGAACATCACGCAGCGGAGCGATGCTTCGCGGTCGCGCAAAGAGAAGTAGCTGTGGCCTGAAGCGGGTTGGGCGTGGCCGGAGACTTCGCCGATTATCGTGACGTTTGCGAGTTGAGGGTCGCTCTTGAGCCGCCCTTGGATTAGTTGCGACACCTCTGAGACCGAGCGCGGTCCGGGATTGTCGACGGTATCGGTCGGTGGCGTCGCAGTGTTGTACATCGGTGTGCCCTATTATCTGCGACGCACGCGCCATGCGTTTTGGGATATCAGTCGGCGCGGCCGATGTATTGCTTCGTGGTGGTGTTGACGCTGATGAGGTCGCCTTCGTTGACGAATAGGGGGACCTGCAATGTCAATCCGGTGTCGGTTGTCGCTGGTTTGGTGGCGCCACTTTGGGTGTCGCCTTTCAAACCGATCTCGGTGTGGGCTACGGCGAGATTCACGGCAGAGGGCATTTCGACGAGGATGGGTTTTTCCTCGTGCATCAGTAGGATGAGTTCACCGCCTTCGGGCAGGAAATAGACGGCGTCGGCTAGGAGGTTTTCGCCGATGAGGTGCTGTTCGTAGTTCTCCATGTCCATGAAGACGTAGAAATCGCCCTCACGGTAGAGATATTGGGCGTTGCGTCGCTCGGTTTGGGCCACTGTCAGCTTGTGGTTGCCGGGCATTTTGCGTTCGAAGACGTTGCCGGTGCTGAGTTGTCGGACCTTGAGCGTCAAGGTCGGCGGTGCCTTCGGCGCTTGCCGGTGTTGCCACTCCATGATTTGATAGATGTCGCCATCCAAGAGGATGGTCATGTTGCGGCGGATCTCAGATGAGGAAATCGTCATTGTTCAGTGCCTTGGCTGCTGTCTTGTATCTTCTTGGGTGAGTTCAAAAGATTAGAACCGCATCTTTTGGGCATGGCTAAGTACCCGAGCCGAGTCGTTTTCCAAAACGACTACGTCTTCAATTCTGACACCGCCCCAGCCTGGTACGTAAATTCCGGGCTCAATCGTGAATGGCATTCCGTTTTCTAGCTGCTTCTCGCCGCGCGGTCCGACGTTGGGTTCTTCGTGGACCTGCAGGCCTAGGCCGTGTCCGAGACTGTGGCCGAAGTTGTCGGCGTATCCGGCATCGTCGATGATTTTCGTGCGATCGCGTCGGCCTCTCCGCCGGTGATGCCTGCCTCGACTCTTCCGATGGCCGCCTCTTGGGCTTCGAGGACGATGTTGTAGATCCGAGCGACCTCGTCGTCAGCTTCACCGAGTACTACGGTTCGCGTCAGATCGGAACAGTAACCGTGATACGTTGCACCGCAATCGAAGACAATGGTTTCGCCTTCCTTGAGCACGGTGTTGCCGGTTTGGTGATGGGGACGTGCTGCGTTTGGACCCGTCGCGACGATGGTGTCGAAGGAGAGGCACTCGGCGCCGCGTTCGCGGACCGCTTTCTCGAACTCCCATGCGGCGTCTTTCTCCGTCATCCCTGACGTCAACTTCGCGGCTGTCTCTTCGAATGCTGCGTCGCCGATGTCGATGGCACGCTGAAGGAGTGCGATTTCGCCTTTGTCTTTGAGTGCTCGCAATTTTGCAGTGTCGCCGGATTTCGGTTCCAACGCGACTTCGACGCCGTTCTCCCCTAGTGCATCTTCGAACATCTTGAGCGCGGATACTGTGAGGTTGTCCGCTTCGAAACCGATCGTTTTTACGCCCAAGTCGCCGAGCAACTTTGGGAACCACTCGCCGAGGCGCCCTTGGACCCTCGAGATTTCGAAGCCCGGCGCCTGATCGGCGGCTTGCTCGGTGTAGCGGAAATCGGTGGCTAGGACTGCGTCGGTTTCGGTGATGAACAGATAACCCGCGGTGCCGATGAAGCCGGACAGGTATCGACGGTTGTACGGATCCGAGATCAGCATCCCATCGATATCGTTCTCTTGGATCACCGAACGGAGGCCGGCGATTCGATTAGGATGCCGAAAATCGATATCACTCATGCGTCGTTTTCCTCGACGTGCTTTGCCAAACTCTCAAGCGCGTAGGCGTAGCCTCTCCATCCGAGTCCAGCGATTTGCCCGAGGGCGTACGGTGCGATTACGGAGTGGCGCCGAAACTCTTCCCGCGCATGGATGTTTGACAGATGCACTTCTACAACGGGCAATCGGCTGTCCAAGATCGCGTCGAGTATTGAGTAACCGACCTGTGTAAGTGCGCCGGCGTTGATGATGATGCCGGAGGCGTTGTCTGACTCCGCCTGTATCCAATCGACGATCGAACCTTCGTGATTCGATTGGAAGAACGTTGCGTCAACTCCCAATTCGCGTGCCCGTTCGGCGACGCGCGCCTCGATGTCGGCGAGCGTAATTGCGCCGTAGTGCTCGGCGTCGCGTTTGCCCAGATTGTTCAGGTTAGGGCCGTTTATTACTAGAAAGCGATGCATCGGACGCGGGCGGTTTTGCTGTTGTTTGCCGTCGTATCGTGGCAACCAAGAATGGGCTGGTTCCAACTTTCAAGGCTATAACGCGTTACGACTTTTTCGCCTTTGCACCCCGTCGCCGCGGCGCGTTGCCTGGATGTGCACCGAGGTATACCTTGCGTGCTTGCTCGGCGGATACGTGTGTGTAGATCTGAGTTGTGGATGGGGATTCGTGTCCCAGAAGATCTTGGACCACTCGTAGGTCGGCTCCGCCGTTCAAGAGATGAGTAGCGAAACTGTGGCGGAGATTGTGCGTGTGGAAGTGGGCGTCGAGTCCGGCATTCAGGGCGTGTCGTTTCACGATCATTTGGATGCCGCGTTCCGTCAACCGACCGCCGAGATTGTTCAGGAACAGGGCGTCTCCAGACTTTCTGCTCGCAAGCCTAGGGCGAGCGGTTGTCAGGTAACCCTTCAACCATCGAATAGCAGTATTGCCGAGCAGAACGATGCGCTGTTTGGATCCCTTCCCGAAAACGCGGCATTCACGCGATTCGATATCGATATCGGCTACTTCGATTGACGTTGCCTCAGACACTCGGACGCCAGAAGCGTACAACAGTTCAAGCAATGCGCGGTCGCGCTGGCCCAAGGTCGTCGAGATGTCGGGCGCCATGAGCAGTCGTTCGACTTCGGGTTCGGATACGACGTAAGGTAGCCGTCTTGGTTGGCGCGGTGCAACAACCATGTCGGTGTCGTTCGACGTGGTTTTGCCGGTTTCTTGCATCCATCCGAAGAAAGCCCGCAACGCAGTCAATTTGCGGCCTATCGACGCTTTTTCGTAATCGTGTCTCGCCAACCAAGCTAAGTAGCTGCGAAGTTCCCGGCGATTGGGTGACTCGATGTTGCCGATGCGGTCGGTTTCAGACAAGTGTGCGATGAACGCGGCGAGGTCGTTCATGTAGTTGCGCACCGTTGGTTCGGCGAGTTGACGGATGGCGGTCAAGTATCGCTCGTACTCAACCAGCGGTGCTTCCCACCCGGTGCCAGACGCGAAGGCCCAAAGACCCGGGACGCTGACGCGGTCCGGCTTTTTGCCGTTTTGGGTCATTTCGCACCTCTGGATGTTGATGTTCCCAGTAGAGGCGCGGATGCTGACTCAATATCAGCTGGCGCTGCGGGTGCGCCGTGTTGCTGTGCGAGACCTCGATCGCGTGGTGCGTCGCTTTGCGGCCTCTGGATGCTCTTTGAAGCAACGCTGCATCCGTTGCTTGCGTTTCTCGTCCCACTCGGCGATCTCGTCATCGCCGTCGGGTTTGAGATCGAGAGCCACCCGGCACTTAGGGAACTCAGGGCAAGCCAGGAATTCGCCACGTCTGCCGTTTCGCACGACGAGTTCAGTCCCGCCATCGCAGATGACTCCAGATCCGACTTCAACTCGTTTTTCGACCTCCGGGACACCATCAGGATGAGTGATGTGGCACTGAGACATTCGACGAGTGAACTCGCCTTGCCACGCTTCGATCTTTTCTCCATCGGATTCATCGCTTGGTCGGAGGTCCATCGCGAACTTACAGGCCGGATACTCAGGGCATGCTAGGAAATCGCCGCGGCGGCCGTTCCGGACCACCAAGTCGGTGCCACCTTCGCATTTGATGCCACTGGCGACATCGAATTCGGAGCGGCGAACGCGTTGGGCGTTTTGGAACGCGTGGTCAAGCGCCTCGTCGAACGGGCCGTAGAAATCCTTCAGCATCGAGACGCGTTCCAGATCGCCGTTGGCGATGTCGTCGAGTTGCGTCTCCATGCCAGCGGTAAAGCCGACGTCCACGATGTTGGAGAAGAACTCCTTGAGCATCGCGCAGACGGCTACGCCGCTCTTGGTTGGGTGAAACCGGTTCCTTTCTCGGGTTACGTAGTTCCTCTCAACAATTCTGCCGACTATGGTGGCGTAGGTGCTAGGTCTCCCGATGCCAAGTTCCTCCAATGTTCGGATGAGGTTGGCTTCGGTGTACCGCGGAGGCGGTTGAGTGAACTTTTGGTCGCTATTGACTTTCAGAGGATCTAGCGATTCGCCTTCGATCAGCGACGGCAGCCTGCGCGTGTCGTCCGATTCGGTGTCCTCGTCTTGCGCTTCGATATACAGAGATCGGAAGCCGTCGAAGATCATCACTGATCCGGTGGCCCGCAACTTGTGCGTCTTCCCGTTGGCAGTTGAAGCGTCGATATCGGCACGCGTGCGTTCATCGACACCGTCCGCCATCTGGCTGGCAACCATTCGTTTCCAGATCAGGTCGTAGAGCCGCCGTTGGTCATCGTTGAGGAACCGACCGATGCGCTGCGGGGTGTTCGTGATCGACGTTGGCCGTATCGCTTCGTGTGCTTCTTGGGCGTTCCGGGTGCGAGTGCGATAGACGCGATGCCCGGTCGAGTATTTTTCACCGAATTCGCGGTGAATGAACGACTGCGCCTGCCCGAGCGCCGAAGATGCCAAGTTAGTCGAATCGGTTCGCATGTAGGTGATCAAACCCACGGGTTCACCGTCGCCGAGTACCACGCCTTCGTAAAGGCTTTGGGCGGCACTCATAGTCCGTTGAGCGCTAAACCGGAGACTTCGAGCGGCCTGCTGTTGTAGCGTGCTGGTGATGAACGGCGGACGCGGCCTAACTTTGACCTCTCGTTTGGTTACGCTCGTTACGGAATACGTAGCGTTTTTTAGTTCGTCGGCAACCGACGTGGCCGCGATTTCGTTTGCGAGGAGTTCGTTTTCCGGTTTGTTTGGGTCATTTCGCTCGCCGTGTATGCGGTAAAGCCGGGCGTTGAACGGTAAGTCGTGTTGTTGCTTCTTCAGATCGACCGAGAGTAGCCAGTACTCTTTGGGGACGAATGCGTTGATCTCTGCCTCGCGGTCGACCACCAACCTGAGGGCAACAGATTGCACACGACCAGCGGACTGGGCGCCCGCAACCTTGTTGCGAATGAATGGGCTGAGTTTGAATCCGACGAGCCGGTCGAGAATTCGGCGGGCTTGTTGGGCTTCGACTAGTTGGAGATCGATCGGTCGCGGGTCCCTGAAGGCCTGTTCGACGGCGTCTTTGGTTATCTCGTGAAACACGACGCGACGCGCGTCATGTTCGGGTATGCCCAACAACTCGCTGAGGTGCCACGAAATGGCTTCGCCCTCGCGATCCGGGTCGGTCGCCAAATAGACATCCCCAGCGCGCTTGGCTGCGGCTTTGAGGTCGTTCACGACCTTGCGGCGGTCGGCGACGACGCTGTATTTGGGTTCGAAATCGTTTTCGATGTCGACGCCCATTCGGGATTTTTGCAGATCGCGGACGTGGCCGACGGACGCTTTGACCTCGAATCCATCGCCTAGATAGCGCTCAATGGTGCGCGCTTTAGCCGCTGATTCGACGATCACGAGGTTTTCGCCAGCTGCCTTTTTTCGTCTAGCCATTCGATTCCAGTTCTGTCCAAATCCCGATTTGCGGGGTTTAGTAATTATGCAGGTCGGCCTTCATCGAGCAATCGAGGCGCGCTTAACTGGGCGCGTCGGTTCGACAAGTCGTACAACGCGCCTTCTGTGCACCGCACCACGCCTCTCACTTCCATCATAGTAAGCGTCGACATCACATCGTTTACTGAGGCAGACAGCGTACGGGCAACTTCGTCTACGTGCATCGCGCCGTCCGAGTTGGAAAGGACCTTAGCTATCGAATGCTCCTCCTCGCTGAATGTTTCAATCTCTTCGACGATCGGTTTTCTGGTTGGCGAAGACTTCGGTTTGGCTGACGCGTCCCGTCCCGTGACGGTCGCGGAGATGTTGGAAGCGGATTTTCGCCGATCGGTCTCGGGATCGCGTTCCAAGTCGCCAAAAAACACGCTCAACTCCTGCAAAACGTCGTCGGCGCAGGTCGTCAGCTTTGCGCCCTGTTGGATGAGCCAATTTGTACCTTCGCTCTGATACGATGTCGCGTTCCCTGGAACTGCGAAAACTTCTCGGTTCTGCTCCAACGCCCACTTAACGGTCCACGTGGCTCCGCTCTTTTTGGCCGCCTCGATGACGACCACACCCCTGCTCAAACCGCTGATAATCCGGTTTCGACGTGGAAAGTGTTCGCGTTTTGAACGCACACCCAGTTGATACTCGGAGACCAAAAACCCGCTCTCCACGATCTGTCGAGCCAATCCTCGATTTCTTTGGGGATACACGGAGTCAAGACCGCCAGCCATTACGGCGACGGTGCGTCCGCCGGCGGCGAGCGCGGCGCGGTGGGCTGCGGAATCGATGCCGATCGCGAGGCCGCTAACAATTGTGATGCCGTAACTGGCCAATTCGCTAGATAGCAACGTTGCCATCTGGAGGCCGTATTTTGTCGCGTTTCTGGTGCCGACGATCGCGATGCTGTTGTTGTCGCGGGTTTCAAAATCGCCGCAGACGTATATTACTGCCGGTGGTTCAGGTGATTCTGCGAGTTGTTCAGGATATTCGTCGGATCGAAGGTGAATTGGCTGTATGCCACGCTTTAGCAATCGCTCCATCTCTGAATCGGGATCAATGCGTTCGCGTTTCGAGTCGATGTCTTCGGCAACGGCGGGTCCGATACCGGCATCTCGTAACTCGCCTCTTTTTGCTCGCCAAGCCTCTCCCAAAGTGCCGAAATGAGCTTCCATGCGATTGAAGCGTTTAGGCCCTAGCCCGTGTATGCGGTCAAACGCCACCCAGTATTTCAAATCGTTCATAACGTCCACAGTCCGTTGATGTAAATCGGCGTACGTTTGCACACCGAATCGGGCCGCGAAAACCTACGCGGTACGCGAATAGTGTGCACCGCAATACCGTACTACACATCAGTGGTGATGTCTAAATGGAGTTGGCGAAGATGCGAACAGTTGAGGCTGAGGTTGGAACTGGCGGAGAGGACAGGATTCGAACCTGCGGTGGGTTTAGCCCACACACGCTTTCCAGGCGTGCCCGTTAAGCCGCTCCGGCACCTCTCCGGGATATTGACGATCGACTTGCCGAGCGGGCGAAGCGGTCCCGGTGGGTTGATGGCGGAGAGGGCGGGATTCGAACCCGCGATCCCGGTTGCCCGAGATACCGGTTTTCGAAACCGGCGCTTTCAACCACTCAGCCACCTCTCCGAAAGTCAGATCGGATCTGGATGCAATTGTAAAAAGCCCCCTGGCGACGACCTATTTTCCCACACCTCTCAGTGCAGTATCGTCAGCGCTACGACGTTTCACTTCCGTGTTCGGGATGGGAACGGGTGGTTCCATCGCGCTCTAATCACCAAAGGGCTTTTGCGATATTTGTTGTTCGACGTATTGCGTATAGGTTGGTAGCGGGGGCAGGATTCGAACCTGCGACCTTCGGGTTATGAGCCCGACGAGCTACCACTGCTCCACCCCGCAACGTTAGGCGTGTTAGACGCCACGTTAGTCGAACGTTTTAAATTGAAATCGATTCCGCATTCTCACTAAAACCGGAGCTAGCCGATTCATGAAGAGATTTAATGGTCAAGCCCTCGACCGATTAGTACCGTTCAGCTGAGCGCATTGCTACGCTTACACCTACGGCCTATCTACCCGGTAGTCTCCCGGTGGTCTTACTCCCCTTTTGGTTATTGGGGGATGGGACATCTCATCTTAGGGTGGGCTTCGTGCTTAGATGCTTTCAGCGCTTATCCCTTCCGAACGTGGCTACCCGGCGGTGCAGCTGGCGCTACAACCGGCACACCAGAGGTTCGTCCAACCCGGTCCTCTCGTACTAGGGTCAGCTCCCTTCAAATGTCCTGCGCGCACGGCGGATAGAGACCGAGCTGTCTCACGACGCTCTGAACCCAGCTCGCGTGCCGTTTTAACGGGCGGACAGCCCGACCCTTGGGACCTTCTTCAGCCCCAGGATACGACGAGCCGACATCGAGGTGCCAAAGCTCCCCGTCGATACGATCTCTTGGGGGAGATTAGCCTGTTATCCCCGGGGTAGCTTTTATCCGTTAAGCTACGGCCCTTCCACACGGAACCGTAGGATCATTTTGACCGACTTTCGTCCCTGCTCGACTTGTAGGTCTCGCAGTCAAGCCACCTTATGCCAATACACTCTTTGGCTGATTTCCATCCAGCCTGAGGTGACCTTTGTGCGCCTCCGTTACCTTTTGGGAGGCGACCGCCCCAGTCAAACTGCCTACCAGACACTGTCCCAGACACGGTTAGATTCAAACGCAGAAAAGGGCGGTCTTTCATTGGTGACTCCACGCAGGCTGGCGCCTGCGCTTCGAAGTCTCCCGCCTATGACTACACATCCCTGAGCTCAAACCAATGTCAAGCTGCAGTAAAGCTCCACGGGGTCTATTTGTCCTGCCGCGCGTAACCCGCATCTTTACGGGTCCTGCAATTTCACCGAGTCCATCGTTGAGACAGTGCCCAAGTCGTTACGCCATTCGTGCGGGTCGGAACTTACCCGACAAGGGACTTCGCTACCTTAGGACCGTTATAGTTACGGCCGCCGTTTACCGGGGCTTCGGTCGGGAGCTCTCACCCCCTTCCTTAACCTACCAGCACTGGGCAGGCGTCAGCCTGTATACATCAGCTTTCGCTTTGGCACAGACCTGTGTTTTTGGTAAACAGTCGCTTGGGCCGGTTCTCTGCGGCCGACCACGCTTTTCGCGGCTTAAAATGCGCGTATACGTGATCGGCACCCCTTATCCCGAAGTTACGGGGTTAATTTGCCGAGTTCCTTAACGATGGTTTTCTCGAACGCCTGGGGGCTTTTACCCCTGTCCACCAGTGTCGGTTTGCGGTACGGTCGCCGCAGAACCTCGACGTCGGAGATTTTCTTGGCGGCATAGGATCAGCGACGTTCCTCGAGGCGTACCTTAAGGTCCCACCACCCCTCTGCTCATCACGCGCCACGCATTTTAGCTCGTGGCGCTGGCCTACGGGTGGCGACACACCATATCCAGTGGTATGCATCGCTTACCAATCCGCGTCCCTCCTGCGTCTCAATCGGTCCTGTGGCGGGGCTGGAATTTCAACCAGCTATCCATCGGTTTCGCCTTTAGGCTACACCTTAGGGCCGCCTTACCCTACGTCGATCAACGTTGCGTAGGAAACCTTGGACTTTCGGCGTGCCGGATTCTCACCGGCATTGACGCTACTCATGCCAGCATTCTCACTTCCCAGCACTCCACGTGCCCTCACGGTCACGCTTCAACGCGGCTGGGAACGCTCCCCTACCGAGGCGCGCGAACGCGCCTCTCGCAGCATCGGCGGTGTGCTTGAGCCCCGTTTATTTTCCGTGCGGGAGCCCTCGACCAGTGATCTGTTACGAACTCTTTAAAGGGTGGCTGCTTCTAAGCCAACCTCCTGGCTGTCTGGGCGCCCCCACCTCGTTTAACACTTAGCACACACTTAGGGGCCTTAGCTTGCGATCTGGGCTGTTTCCCTTTCGACAATGGAGCTTATCCTTCACTGTCTCACTGCCAGGGTACCCTTCGCGGTATTCGAAGTTTGACAGGGTTTGGTAAGTTCTTCACCCCCTAGCCCAATCAGAGCCCTACCTCCGCGAAGTAATTCCTGACGCTGCACCTAAATGCATTTCGGGGAGAACCAGCTATCTCCGTGTTCGATTGGCATTTTACCCCTACCCACAGCTCATCCCATCACTTTGCAACGTAAACGGGTTCGGCCCTCCACGAAATGTTACTTTCGCTTCAGCCTGGCCATGGGTAGCTCACACGGTTTCGGGTCTACTCCGCGCGACTGAACGCCCTGTTCAGACTCGCTTTCGCTTCGGCTACGGCGCTGAACGCCTTAACCTCGCCACACAAAGTAACTCGCTGGCTCATTCTTCAATAGGCACGCTGTCATCCGCCCGAAGGCAGACTCCAACGGTTTGTAGGCACACGGTTTCAGTTCTCTTTCACTCCCCTGCTTGGGGTGCTTTTCACCTTTCCCTCACGGTACTGGTTCACTATCGGTCGCTAGAAGTACTTAGCCTTGGAGGGTGGTCCCCCCAGGTTCCGACAGGATTTCACGTGTCCCGCCGTACTCAGGTACCCGATCCAGGAGGCACGACAATTTCGCTTACGGGGCTATCACCCTCTACGACCAGGCTTTCCAGACCTGCTCAGCTATCGTCGCGCTTTGTAACTCCTTGGAAGCCTACAGGTAGCCTCCATGCCGGGCCCTACAACACCCGTGAGACGTAAGCTCCTGAGCCGTTTAGTCTCACCCGGTTTGGGCTCGTCCCTTTTCGCTCGCCGCTACTAAGGGAGTCTCGGTTGATTTCCTCTCCTCGGGGTACTTAGATGTTTCAGTTCCCCCGCTTACCCTCTCTTACGAGATGACGCCGCGCGCGAACGCGCGGCATCGGGTTTCCCCACTCGGGAATCCACGGCTTAGCCTGCTAGACGGCTGACCGTGGCTTATCGCAGTCTCACTACGCCCTTGTTCGGCTTCTAGCGCCAAGGCATTCCCCGTGTGCCCTTAGTAGCTTGATCCATCTTCTTGAATCGGCTTGCTCCGGTTTCTCGGAGAATGCGGAATCGATATTCAACTTTAAAGGTGCACCCACCGGTTCGAACCAAGCAGAAAAGCGTGATTCTTTCAGCGGGTAACCCGTAAGTATATTCGACGCATTGTAGAGCGTCAACCGTTCAATCACCACATTCGCACCGATTGGGAATGGGTCCATATCCATGTCTTGAGATGGCATCTCGACACTAGATTGAAGGGTCGCTAGGCCGAGTTTACGATCATATTTACGGCTCGCGTCCTCGACATCCGCGGCCTTATGCCGTTCTTCATCGTCCGAAGTGTTTTCGTCTGATAAGAACGCGTTCGCCTGCCGATACGACATCGGGCCCCATCGGTAAGGAGGTGATCCATGTGGGGAGCCATTGCCGGCGACGTAATCGGATCGACTCACGAACTCCGCAATCCGCAGACCAAGACACCAGAATTCGAACCGTTATTCGCGGCGGACTGCCGGTTCACCGACGATACCATCTTGACAGTTGGAACAGCGCAGGCGTTGTTGGATTGGTTTAAAGTCGGTAGGGTTCGCGTTCGAGACGGCGATCAGATCCGTGCCTCCGTGGCTCTTCATGATGCCCGACAACAGACCGCCCCTGACTACCAGAAGGCCTACCTCGACTGGGGCAGGCGTTATCCGTCTTCCTACGGCGGCAGATTCGCGGTTTGGCTGGACAGCCGTTCGCCAAAGCCCTACAACAGTTTCGGCAATGGATCAGCGATGCGCGTCAGTCCGATTGGTTGGGCATTCGAATCACTCGACGAAACGTTGAGGCAAGCTAGATTGTCGGCGATGCCGACTCACAACCATCCAGAAGGGATCAAGGGAGCCCAGGCAATCGCCCACGCCATCTACAAGGCACGCAACGGTTCTAGTAAAGAAGTTATCCGTTTAGCGATTGAGGCCGGCTATGGTTACGACCTGCACAGGACCACGGATGAAATCAGACCCGGCTACTGCTTCAACGAGACGTGTCAACGCACGGTGCCCGAAGCGATTGTCGCGTTCCTCGAATCCGACGACTTCGAGAGCGCGATCCGCCTCGCAATCTCACTCGGTGGCGACGCCGACACTTTGGCGTGCATTACCGGCTCAATCGCCGAGGCGTATTACGGTGAGTTGCCGGATGCGGTCATGGTGCGAACCCGCGCGCGCCTGCCGGGCGAGATGCTGCGTATCGTGGATCAATTTACAGAGCGATTCAGACGATCAAGGTAGGTCCGAACCGACGGCTAAGATGACACACTCGTCGTTTCTGGCCGGATGTTTCACGACTCTCGTGACTCGATCCGCGCGAGAATATCTCTGATCTCCGTCAAAATCTCGGTCTGGGCATCGGAGCCAGAAGTCGTCGCTGATGCTTCGGCGGTTTGGGCGGATTCCGCACTGGCGCCTTGCTTCACCAGTTCGACGTTTTCCAAGACCGCGTCTCGGAAATCATATGGATCGACGACTCCGATGATGTTTGCTGCACCTTGCAGTTGGGTTTGACCCGCGCTCTCAACCGTTACTTTGTAGACACCGAATGTCCTCATTAACGGACCTTGATGCACGGCGACATCTGTAATGCGATCTAGCGGCACGTTGGTTTGGCTGCGGAAGACGACGCCACGTTTCGACGTTACGCCCGTCTCTGTCAGTTCCAATGTGTGGAACTCCCGATATCGAGGTGCGTACCAAGCCCAGTAGATGATGGCGATTATCGGTAGCAAGGGTATTCCGGCCACCGTTACCGCCGAAACCCACATTACCGTCCAAAACAGATACTGCTTGACTTTGTCGTCAATTTCGGCGCTGATTAGGTTGGGGTTTTGGACTTGAGATGTCATCTGGGACTCGTTCGATTTCGGGCGCGGGTTAATCGGGTTTTGCGCCTAGGATACTTTGAGCGGGTTCATTCGGTTGGATCGCTCGAGGGTCGGACACGCTGTTGTCGGACACGCTCTTGGTGGTGCAAATGTGAAGGCGGCCATGGAATTCGCTTCAGCGCTGCGCGATATAATTCGTTTGTTAAGCACACTCGATACGCGCGTGCTGGTGTTTCGCGACGGCGTATGACGCCGTGACGGGATACGTGCGCGAAGGGGAAAACCGAATGCCGACGACCGCCGTGCTCGGTGGGTTATGGGGCGACGAAGGCAAAGGGAAGATAATCGACTTCCTTGCCGCTGACGCATCAGCAGTCGTTAGATTTTCCGGCGGCAACAACGCCGGGCATACCGTCGTAAACGATTACGGAAAGCTCATATTCCACCTCATCCCCTGTGGAATCTGTCACGAAGGCACGATCAACGTCATCGGCAATGGCGTTGTGATTTCTCCCGACGCTCTCATCGAGGAGATCTCGATGGTCAAGGAGAAGGGTTTGCCCGGTGAGATCGCAGTCTCAGATCGCGCTCACCTCATCATGCCTTATCACGTGGTGCTCGACCGTTTAGAAGAAGAACGACGCGGAGCCGCCGCCATCGGGACCACAGGTAGAGGTATTGGCCCAGCTTATGTTGACAAGGTTGCCCGAATGGGGATTCGTGCCGGAGAGTTACTGGACCTCGAGGAGCTAACTCTCACTCTCCCACCGATCATCGAATTCAAAAACGAGCTGATTACCAAGATCTACGGTGGCGATCCGATTGATTCGGATGACATCATAGAGCAGGCGAAGCATTGGGCGAATGAGATCGGGCCGTACATCCAATCAGCCGACGAAATAGTTACCAACGCGCTGGCTTCGGGCCAAAACGTAATCATGGAGGGGGCGCAGGGTGCTCTGCTCGACATCGATCATGGGACATATCCGTACGTAACCTCGTCGAGTCCTACGATCGGCGGCGCGTTGACCGGCACCGGAATAGGGCCGAGTTCGTTCTCACGCATCATCGGTGTCTTCAAGGCCTACGCAACCAGGGTCGGCGCGGGGCCGTTCCCGACCGAGATTCACGGCGACGAGGGTGATCGCATACGGGAGATGGCCGGCGAATTCGGCGCGACAACCGGGCGTGCGCGACGCGTCGGTTGGTTCGATGCTGTTGCCGCGCGTTATACGACCCGCGTCAACGGTTTCGACTCGATGGTGCTGACGCGCTTGGACACTCTCGACAACTGGGAACGCATCAAGATTTGCACCGCGTATTCATTGGATGGCGAAATCGTCGAAAACTTTCCGATCGAGCGCGGTCGTTTGAGCCGTTGCCGACCGATTTATGAAGAGTTGCCAGGTTGGACGGAATCTACGACTAAAGTGACGGATTGGAACGATCTTTGCGATGGCGCGCAGCGCTATGTCCGGCGGATTGAGGATCTGCTCGGGATCCCGGCATCGGAGATTTCGACCGGTCCGCATCGCGACGATACTTTGGTGGTTGATCGCAGTTAAAGGTTTACTGACCTCTCGAATAGGTCAGGTTCAATTGGCGTCGACGTATTCCATTACTGCGGATGCCAGCTTCTCCGGATCGTGGACACGTGGGTCGGTCGCGCTCGCGATGGGTCGAACCAATATCGTGTCGACTTGTTCATGAAGTTGCGGGTCAAGTTCGACGGCATTTTCGGGTTGTGGTGAACCGGCTTCGAATTCACTCAGGATTAAGACGTCAACCCGTCGGTCTGGCGCCTGAGCTTTGGCGACTGAGTTCAAATAGCGATTTGCTGTCGCCACGAAATCGGAGGCCGAATAGCCACCGGATTCGCTGCGTTTCTTGGCGATGTTGCAGATCTGCAGAATGCGCGCTTGGCTGTCTCTGACAGCGTCGGCGACACCTTCAGCGACTATGTTAGGGATCACGCTGGTGAATAGGTCGCCCGGGCCTAGGACTAGAACATCGGCGTTGCGGAGTGCGTCTAACGCGTCGGGGTTCGCGGTAACCGCGGGATCTAGGTAAACCTGCGATTTTCCAAACAGCTCTTCGTTTCTGGCACCGACCGTCGATTCGCCACGAATGACGGTTCCGTCCTCCAAGGTCGCGCAAACGTCGGAAGGCGTTTCGCTTACGGGGATCACGCGTCCGAGCAGATTTAAAGAGTTTGAAATGGAGTCGATTGCTTTGGTCAGGCTGCTTTTCCTTTGCATCGCCATCAGCAACAAGAGATTTCCGAATGCGTGCCCTTTGAGTTGCGTCGCGGTCTCGAATCGAAATTCGAACCCATCGCGAATTTTGTCGAACCTTGCACCCGGTGGTACCAGTGCGGCGATGCACCTTCGAACATCGCCTAGGGCAGGGACACCATACTCGTCTCGCAACCTCCCGGACGAGCCGCCATCGTCAAAGGTGGTTACGATAGCCGTGATGTCAATGCGATCTGCATAGCGTTTCAATCCCCGCAGCAATGTCGACGATCCCGTACCGCCACCGACGGTTACGATTCGCACACGATCAGAGCAAATGTCAGTCATCAAGTTAGCGTGAGCGATAGGTCGGAGGACCGCTTAGGAAACAAAGTCTCCATCAGATGCCGAGACGACTTAGATCCGGCGTTGGCATCAGTGTGAGCAGCAATCGTTTCACCAATAGACCGCATTCCGAATAGAACCGGCAAAAAAGACTGCCCAGGAAATCTTGCAGACGCCACCCACGCGCCAAACGCATTTTCACGGTGCGCAGCTTTCCGATGTTGGACGGCCGATACCTTGCCATCTTCAAAGCCGATCGTGACCCGGTCGCGATCGACAAGGATCTCGACATCGCCAGTGATTCCCGCGTGCAACGAAGCTTCGACCCTCGACTCCAACGCCGGAGCTATTTTCCGCAGAAAAGCGGCAACATCAAACACTCTCACGTACCACCCGTACTGGCGTTCCGGCTCATGTCCCAATGCCCCGTCATCGAAAACGTACGCCGGATGGTCCGGTTGCAGATCCTGCCGCACCGATTTAATCTCGCGCTCTGGGTCAGGGTGATCGTTCGCAGCTTTATCGGCCAACTCCCTCAGCTCTTTCAACAACGATGGCAGAGCTTCCCGCCAATATCGCGGTTCCGACATCTCCATCCGCAAAATGATCCCTTGATCTATCTCGATAACCATCGCGTACATGATCACGCCGACTGACTCGCCAAGGCCATCACCGTTTGCCTTGCACAAGATTGCAGTCTTGTGACAAACCGCGCTGCGGGCGGCGCGATCGAATGTCAAATACTTCACCTCGTATTCTCGAAACACTGGCGACACCATTGATCGTTGCGTTGAGTCCGTCAATACTTTCGTAATAAACGGCACGTCACCGTGGGTGGCTTCCCGTAACTGAAACTTGCGCTCCTCGTCTCGACGCCATTGCGGCAACGAAGCGAAGGGCATTTCGCGCCCGCCTTCCGCAGGCAAGGCGTATTCGTAACCGAATAATCGGTAGTAAATTGGAATGCCCAGGACAACTTGGACGAGATGGCCGCGTTCTTCGGCCCATCGGTGCATCACATCGAACTGTTCGCGGACCAATCCACGGTTGCGATATCCGCGACCCGTGCCAACGATTTCCGGACGTCCAATCTCAAACTCAACGCCGTCGTAGCTCCACGTCTGAGTCAGATACGTCGTGGTCGACGCGATACAACCCTTTTCGACGTCTTCGACGATGATGATGTCGTCGGGACTCAACGTCGGATGCGGTTTCCCAACAAGGTCGTGGATCCAGTTCGCGATCCAATAGGCTCCGGTGCCCGCGCCCGAAGATTCGGCCAAAGGCTCATCCATGAAGACTTTGGCGCAGAATTCCGCGAGCTGATCAGCATCCTCGCGCCGCGCAGAACGCATTATCAACCCGTCGCCGAGGTCCTCGATAACTTTTTTCGGCGACGCACCTGTCACGAAAGCATTAACCGTTGGGTAGATCGATGTCGTATTGATCCATGATGGGATCGAACTGAGCCGCGAATGCCGCCATCTCATCATCGTCCGCCTGCATCGGATGACGCGCTGGGCCGGCGTTGAAACCGGAACCTGTTCATCGCGTATCGGACTGGTATCGGATTGGTGATGAAGAACAAAGCATTGAATATTGGGAGCAAGCGGAGGTGTTCAGCCGCCGCGCGTTCGGTTTCGCCTTCAAGGACCGCACCGATGAGACCTTTTACCTGGTTGCCGATGATGTTGCTCGCCACGCTCACCACGCCGTAACCGCCGGTCGACACAATCGAGAATGTCTCGTTGTCGTTGCCTGACCAGACGTTGAATCCTTCGGGTGCTCCTTTGATGACGTACGCGATCTGGTCCGCGTCGCTGCTCGCCTCTTTGACGCCGACGATGTTTGGAACTTCTGCCAATTTCAGGGTGGTTCCCGCCGTCATGTTGAGGGCGGTGCGGCTAGGGACGTTGTAAAGGACGCCGGGTATCGATACCGCTTCGGCGATCGCAATGAAGTGTTTAACCAGACCGCCTTGCGTCGGTTTGTTGTACGCGGGCACTGTCATCAAGATCGCGTCGGCGCCGACAGCCTCAGCCTCTTTGGACACCTCGATGGAGCGGTAGGTATTGTTGTCGGTGGTACCGGCGACGACTGCGCCAGACTCGCCGATAGCGTCCTTCACTTCGGCGAAGAGCTTCAACCGTTCGTCGTCGGACATAGCCGGCGCTTCGCCTGTCGTGCCGCCGATCACTAACCCGTCAGAGCCAGACGCCAGCAAAGATTTGGCCAGCTTGCGAGCCTGCGGATAGTTGACTTCCCCATCCTCAGTGAACGGGGTGACCATTGCTGTTAGAACTCGCCCGATTTCTGCCATTTCAAACTCCCTTACGCACCGAATATTACATCAATCCAGTTAAAACCAAGGTGGTTGCGGTTAACCGCAGCAATGACCGGTGTCGAGGGCCCTTCCAAATACGACGGTAATACGGTGAGAGCGCGCCGTGAAGGAGTTAAGCGGTCGCCGCGAGGCGTGGTCGAACACACTCTCGCGCCACGCATTCGTCCATGATCTGCAACGCGTTGAGTGCGGCACCTTTTCGCAGGTTGTCGGCGGCTAGCCAGAAAACGACACCGTTCTCGTGCGCAATGTCTCGTCGGACGCGTCCGACCATTACTTGGTCTTCACCGGCGGAATTTGAAGGCATCGGGTACAACGATTCGTGCGGTTGATCCAAGAGCGTGACGCCGGGAAACTCGGCGATTGCGATTCGGGCTTCTTCCACAGACACCGGATCATCGAATTCGACCGTAACCGATTCGCAGTGCGAGACCTCAACCGGAACGCGAACGCAGGTGGAGGCTAGACGCAACTCAGGATCGCCGAGAATCTTTCTCGACTCGTTGAGCATCTTCATCTCTTCCTTCGTGTATCCCTCGTCAACGAAATCGTCGACCTGGGGCAGGAGGTTGAACGCGATTGGATGAGGATACTGGCTCGGAGGTGACAATTCTTGTCCGCTCAACATGGCACGCGACTGGTTCAAGAGCTCTGCTCTCGCGGCAGCTCCTGTTCCGGTCACCGACTGATAAGTTGAAACCGTCACGGAACTGATCTCCGCCAAACCCCTGAGTGCGGCCAGAGTCATAACCAGAGGGGTTGTCGTGCAGTTAGGTATCGATATTATCCCGGAGTGCCACTCGACATCGGAGCCGTTGACTTCCGGCACCACGAGTGGGACGCTGGGTTCCATTCGATACGCTGAGCCATCGTCGATTACCAACACGCCGCGCTTCACAGCCTCGGGTGCGAGCGCCAAGCTCACGTCTGACGACGCGGATATGAATGCCACGTCGACTCCGTTGAAAGATTCACGAGTCGCCTCCCGCACAGTCAACAATTGACCGGCGTATTCCAGTTTTTTGCCGTGGGACCGCTTGGAGGCGAGCAGTCGAACCTTGTCCGCCGGGTGGCCGCGTTCAGCCAAGAGATCCAGCGCAACGGCACCTACCGCACCAGTTGCGCCGACAATAGCGATTTCCAACTCTGACGCCTGCATTTTACTTTCCTCAGGCACACGGACGAATATAGCCGTGGTTCGTCCGGTTCAACGTTTCTACGATCTGATGTTCGGATTTATCCGGACAGTCCGAGAACCTTGTCGAGGCCGACGATCATCGACTTTTCGTCCATCACTCGTCGGACCGCGAGCATGACCCCGGGCATAAAGCTGTCTCGGCTGATCGAATCGTGCAACAGGGTAAGTGTCTGCCCTAAAGCGCCGAATACAACTTCGTGCCGAGCTACGCGTCCTGGCATCCTCGCGCTGTGGACATTGATGCCACCGGTGGAACCGCCGCGGGTTCCTGCGAGCAATTCTTTTTCGACGATGTTTTGATCGAAGTCGCCGCCTTTGCCCTCGAGCATTGCCTGCGCGATCGACAGTGCGGTCCCTGAGGGGGCATCGATCTTCATCTCGTGGTGGCTCTCAATGACGTCCGCGTAGTCGAAGTAGCTCGACGCGATACGGGCGAGGTGGATTAACACCACACAACCGAGCGCAAAGTTAGACGCCGATATGACGCCTACTCCGGCAGAGGCTGCACTTTCACCGATCGAACCCAATTGGTCGGGCGTGATGCCGGTCGATCCAGAAACGCACTTGACGCCATGCTCAATGCATGCTCGCATCGCGGATGTGCCACCCTCGGCGTTGGTGAAGTCGACGACCACATCGGGCTTTACATCTGCGAAAAGCATGGCCAGATCTTGTGCCAACGGGAGTTCAACACCGCCCGGAGTAGATACCGTCTTGAGACCGCCCGCGAGGGCGTCTGCACCTCCTACAGGTACCATTCCGGGCTCGTGCTCCACCGCGTTCAACACGGTGGAGCCCATTCGGCCCAATACTCCGTTTACGGCAACAGTGATGTCGGACATCTCTACTCCGAAAGCTGTATCGCTGTTGATGCTTGAGGATCGGTCGTTGCTTAGTTGAATTCTAGGCTATCGCTAGTCACGATCTCCACGGGTGATCATCCGTCGACGAGGCCTGCGATCTCGGGAATCGCCGTCGCCGAAGTCGTCACGCCGATTGCCGCGCCTGCCGCCACGGTCAAAATCGTCGCGTCTGCCGCCACGGTCAGAATCGTTGCGCCGATCGCCACGTCGGCCACCGCGATCAAAGTCATCGCGCCTGCCGCCACGATCGAAGTCGTCGCGTCGACCGCCGCCGCCGCCGCGATCAAAGTTGTCGCGTCTGCCACCGCCGCCGCCGCCGCCGCGGTCGAAACGTCCACCGCCGCCGCCGCCGCCGCTACGGTCGAAACGTCCACCGCCGCCGCCGCGGCCGCCGCGGTCAGAGCCGCGCCCGCCACGATTGCTTGGTCGGCGGCGTCCTACCGCTTCTTCGAGCGCTCGATCGTGGTCACCACCGTAGTTGCGTTCGTCAACGATCGCTCGGACGGAGAGATCAACTCGGCCGTTCCCGTCAACGTTTACGACCATCACTTCCAACTCGTCACCTTCGTTGGCAACGGATTGGACATCTGGAACCCGCGTGTCGGAAAGTTCGCTGATGTGAACCATCCCGTCCTTGCCAGGGATGAGGTTTACGAAGCAACCGAAGTCCATGATCTTGACGACCTTGCCGGTGTACTTTTCGCCTACCTGAACATCCTTGGTCATACGTTGAATCGAGTCGATTGCGCCTTGGACCTTTGCTTGTTCAGTGCCGCCAATCGTCACGCTGCCATCGTCTTGGATGTCGACGCTGACACCGAATTCTTCCTGGATTCCACGAACGTTAGAACCACCTGGACCGATGACCATTCCGATCTTGTCGGTCGGAACCTTGATGGTCGTCATCTGCGGTGCGCCGTCACGCAATTCGGCTCGAGGAGCAGACATTGTCTGTTCCATGTGGTCCAGAATCTCGAGCCTTGCGATTCGAGCCTGTTCCAACGCCTCGGACATGATCTCGAACGTGATGCCTTTGACCTTGATGTCCATTTGAAGCGCGGTGACGCCGTCGCGGGTTCCGGCGACCTTGAAGTCCATGTCGCCAGCGTGATCCTCGGCCCCTTGGATATCAGTGAGAACCTTGGCTACGCCGTTCTCGCCGGTGATGAGACCCATTGCGATACCGGCAACTGATGCCGAAATCGGTACTCCACCGTCCATCAACGCCAATGTGCCTGCACAAACGCTTGCCATCGAGGTCGAGCCGTTGGAGGCCATCACTTCGGAAACCAGCCTTATTGAATAAGGGAAAGCCTCTTCGCCCGGAATCACAGCGCGAAGGGCACGTTCGGCCAACATTCCGTGACCTACTTCCCGTCTCCCGGTGAATCCGAACCTGCCAGCCTCACCCGTCGAGTACGGCGGGAAGTTGTAGTGGTGCATGAATCGCTTGGTTGTGATCGGCGACAGGTTGTCGAGACGTTGCGCGTCCGCTGCGGAAGCCAAAGTCAGAACACCCAAGACCTGTGTCTCGCCGCGCTGGAAGATACCAGACCCGTGGACACGCGGTAGGTAACCCACCATGGAATCTAGCGATCGCAAATCCTCGAGGTTTCGGCCATCTGGTCGCCTATCCTCGTCTAGAATGCCCTCGCGTACTGCTTCTTTCTCCAACGAGTAAAGCGCAGTTTGCACGTGCAGTGCGTTGTGAGCGTCATCGCCGGACGTCAATTCAGCCTTGGCTTGGGACATGATTTCCCCGACCGCGGCCTCGCGCGCCTCTTTGCCGTCGCCGAGTTTCAGCGCGTCTTTTATCGAATCGCCGACGTATTGACGTGTGGCTGCTGTGGCATCCAACTCTTCGTCGGTGGGTTCTGGCGCCGCCCACTTGGTTTTTCCAATTTCAGCTTGGATCTCCCGGATATGGGAAACGATTTCACCATTGACGTCTTGCGCAAGCTTTAGGGCCTCGAGGATCACCTCCTCGGAAACGAAGTTTGCGCCTGCCTCGACCATCATGATGGCGTCGCCGGTACCGGCGACCGTCAATTCGAGCGCGCTCTCTTGGAGCTCTTCATACGTCGGGTTGACGATAAGGTCTCCGTCGATGAATCCGATGTTGCAAGCACCGACCGGGTCGTCGAACGGAATGTCCGAGATTGCCAGTGCGGCTGATGCGCCAACGATTCCCAAAGGCGCGTACGGATTGACCTCATCGGCGGCGAGTATGGTGACGATCAGTTGTGTCTCGTAATGGAAATTCTTGGGGAACAGCGGACGCAGTGGACGGTCGCACAGTCGTGCCGCCAAAATTGCCTCTGAACTCGGTCGACCTTCCCGTTTGAAGAACCCGCCGGGCATCTTGCCTGCGGCGTACGCTTTTTCGGCGACGTCGACCGTTAACGGCAGAAAATCAACTCCCTGCCTCGGATTTTTGTCGGCCGTAGCCGTCGCGAGCAGCATCAGGTCGCCGTATCGCAGCGTTACCGCTCCACCGGCCTGTGCCGCCAATCTGCCGGTTTCGAACGACAATAATCGCCCGCCGACTTCTAAATCGAATGTTCGAATCATGTTTTTGTTTCTCTTTTCCTTGTTTTTCTAGCCAATTCGTGGTTTCGAATCGTGAATATCGGTGAGTTGACGCGTTAGGTGTTTTGGGAAATGAACGGCGCGCGCGTAGGGTTGGTGAGATTGGTGGTCGGCAACGGCACATTAGCTGTCGTGGTGCGTGCCCGTCTGACGTCGTGCGAACGTGTTTGCGTATCTGTGCAAATCGATTAGTAGCGCCCGATGTGGGCGCGGATCCGGTCTGAAGGCAAGTTGAGCGGCCACGCCTACTCAGCGTCGAAGGCCCAAGTCTTCAATCAATGCTCGGTATCTGCGTACGTCTTCCTTCGCCAGATAGTTGAGTAATCGGCGACGTTTACCGACGATCATTTGCAGCCCGCGGCGACCTGCCGCGTCGTGTCTGTGCTGCTTAAAATGCTCGGTCAAATCCCTGATTCGCTCGGTGAGGATGGCGATTTGGACTTCCGGTGACCCCGTGTCCTTTTCGTGCTTGCGAAACTTTTCGATCGTCTGCGTTTTAGCTTGGGCGTCCAAACTGGTCTCTTTCATGCGTGCGCTGGTTGCAATTGGGGTTTAAGACGATCTGTCGCTTTCCGCCCTGCTCGCGCGCTCTCTCGGTTTCTCATTCGCTAACTCGTATAGCTCAAACGTTAAGGATACCACTCGCATTGTCCGTTCTCGGTGCCGATCGTTGCGGCAACGTGCAAACCGTCGGGTCACTGATCGCCGTATCGTAGTGAAAAGCGCTGGAATTTCAAGCAACTGTCAACCTGCTTTAACGCGCGGAGGGTGTTGTATCGTGTAACATTCACGTATCGTGATAAGGATCGTCGATCGTAGCACGTGAATACGCTTGATGGTTGCTTGGGTTGCCTTGACATGCGCGCTTGGGCAGGCATAAGATTATTCAATGTGTATCGAAGGGCGAGAATTGCGAAGTATGGCTAAGCTCTGTGCTTCGATGCCGGCATCGTGGACTAAGGCGATTGGAATTTCCTGAAGCCGAACGATCACGGTGGTTGTTGCTTAATACAAGCTAGTAATCTGAAAGCATCAGATTGGAGGACGGGTCCTCATGAATGAATCGCGAAGCCCGATGGATTTCGTGCAAGAGAACCGAATACTGACGGCGATCGCCGTCTTGTCGGTCATTGCGGTCATCATCTCGATCATCGGCCTTGCTGGCGCCGGTCCGGAAGGACCTCCAGGTGCGCCGGGCAACCCGGGAGAGCCGGGCAACCCGGGTTCGCCGGGAGCCGCGGGTGAGCCGGGAGCGGCTGGTGAGCCGGGCAACCCGGGAGCGCCGGGAGCGGCGGGTGAGCCGGGAGCACCAGGCTTGCCGGGAGATCCGGGTTCGCCAGGAGCGCCGGGTGAGCCGGGAGCACCGGGTGAACCGGGAGCGCCGGGTGAACCAGGTCTGCTAGGCTCGCAAGGAATCCCAGGTCTCGCTGGAGTCCCGGGCCCGCAGGGCAAGACAGGAGCGCAAGGCCCACAAGGTGGACAAGGTGCGCAAGGTTCGCCAGGTGATCCAGGACCTCCGGGTGCGCCAGGCCCAGCAGGTGGCGACGGCGCCGACGGCGCTGACAACTCTGCCAACATCGAGGTCTTGGACGGCAACTTCTCGATCTCGAAGATCGTTTGGGGTGCCGCTGGATCGCCAGTTCTAGTGACTGGCTCCGGTTTCGACGCCGGCGAAGCGGTTGCATTGACGGTCGGCGACGCCAGCATCGGTTCGGCAACCGCCAACGACTACGGTGCGTTCGCCGCCGAAGTGACACTCGACTCGAGCGCGTTCGTCATCGGCGACGTCAAGTCACTGGTAGCCACCGGTGACGGCGGCTCCGTGGCAACTACCGCGCTAGTGGTAGTCGAGACCAAGTAACCTCAGATCGAGGTTCTATAGACCGTGACACGTGGAGCCGGCGCCAAGCCGGCGCCACGTTCGCATCTTCCAATCAAGCACTTTTGAGGCTTTCGCTTCTGAAGTGCTTTTGCGCGTCTTGTCCGTTCCGTTCTAGCGAATCAAAAAACCAACGGCCCGACAGTCGTCGGTTCAACCGTGCACTTACTCGGACAGTTCGATCTGTATCCGATAGTGTTGCGGAAATCTCAAGAGTGGATCCAAAAGCCCTCGCCGGTGTTGGCCGTGCCTGTGTTGGCCAACCTCGGCTGCGAACTATCCTCGGATATTGAAACACGGTCGGTCTCGGACGGACCTTCGCTTACGCCCGCCCAGGACTGCAATCCTCAAGAACCGGCAGGTCCATGTCAAACGGTGAAACCCGTCGTAACGAAATCGCCTATGCCAGCGGACTGAGCGATTTTGAGGGTATACAAAGCCCGTCGACAGATCCCGAACTTCTAGGTGATCTGGACCCAGCGAACGATTCGGGTACCGACGTCGGTTCGACGACCGCGAACGACGATGGTGCGTTTGCCGCCGAAGTGACGCTCGACTCGAGTATGTTCGCCATAGGCGATGTCAAGTCACTGGTAGCCACCGATGCAGCGGCTCCTTAGCGACGACCGCGCCCCTCGTCGTCGAGACCCCTTAACTTCGCCAATCAAGACATGGGCTGTGTCAGTTGATCGCGAAACGAAGCACGAGTCCGAAATGATCGGCGTTAGAAATCCGTTGCAATCCGCGAAACAGGCGACATTGAGTTAATGCTACGCCTCGGAGGCTTCGTTGGCCAAGCTGGCGTCGGTCAGGAGTTTTTCCATTAGGTTGCCGAAGGTCAATATCCCGGCTACCTTGCCCTCTTCATCGAGCATGACCGCTGTTTCTTGCATACGATCCCTGAAGTCGTCAAACAACGTGGCGACTTGCTGCGTAACCGGCACCGGGAAGATCGATGCGCTGACCCAATCTCGACAGACCGGCGAGGCGCCGTCGCTCTGCCTCAACCCTTGAAGCGCCTCAGCCTTATTGATGGTTCCCAAGACCTCGTCGACAGTCTTGTCGTAAACAACAACGGTATGGATATCGAGCTGGTCCATCATGTGGACTACGTCTTCAAGAACAGTATCGGCGTGCACAGCTACGGTGTCCGATATGGGGACCATGAAATCGTCCGCTCGGAGGTCCTTGGATGACAGGTTTTGCAGGACGTTGAGGACGTTCTCTACCGGTTCATCTGTAGAGTCACCAGAATTTTCTACGTCTGCCATGTAGTTGGCAACGCGGTTCAATTGCAGGCGACGACCTATGAATCTGGCGGGCCAAATCACTGGTGCGAGCCAAATCCTGACCTCTTCGTAGCATCCGCTAGCCAACCGATTCAGGACCATCCGCAGCGTGATTACGCCGACGAGAACGGCAGCTGCAGCGCAGAGCATCAAGAGAATCTCGTTTGACGGAGCGAACAATGTCCGGCCAGTTTGATATGCCGAGATCACGATCGCGATGAACGACGCGCTCCTGACGGTAGTGACAACGATTCGCGTAGCGCGGTAGTCGCCGGCGCTGCCCGGATTCAAGTCGTCCGAAGACTCGGTAGAAGCCATTCCAAGCATCGCTGCGAGGCCTTGTGGCTGCAGCACGCTCAATGTCAGTGTCATCAGCCCGTATACAAAGACCGATGACGCTAAGGCGACCAAGGGTAGCCAATCATCAGGCATTGCAGCATCTCCCATCCGAAACCCCAATGTTTCGGGAATCGCCGCTTCCTAAAGGATCGTCCGCATCTTTCATTTCAAGACCTGCCAATGTCATCTGTACCATTCGATTAAAACGGCGTTCGAACTCAAAATATGTCCGCCTCAACGTGCTGTGTAGCTATTCGTTTTGACTCGCGCTGGTATCCCAAGCACCAATTCGCCGTCTTCCACATCGCGTGTTACCACGGCTCCTGCGCCGGTCTGAGCTCGGTTTCCGAGTCGCAAAGGTGCGATCAATACGCATCCGGCGCCGATCGATACGTCGTCTTCGATGATCGTTTTTTGCACCGTTGTACCGTCGAAATTCGCGGTCACCGAACCGGCGCCGATGTTCACGCCACTCCCCAAATCGGCATCGCCGATAAACGAGAAATGTCCAACCTTCGAGCCTTTACCTATACGGCTAGCCTTCACTTCGGCTTGCGTACCGATATACGCATCGATACCCACATCAGATCCAGATCGAACCCGGCAGAACGGGCCAACTTTGGCTTTTATCGCGACGGTGGAATCCTCAACCAAGGCATTTGGGCCGATCTCGGCATCGGAAGCTATATAGCTGGCGCGCACTTCTGACCGGCTTTTCACGAGAGCTCCGGGGGCGATTTCAGAACCGTCCATCACGGATGAGAAGGGTTGGACCTCTGCACCGTTACCGACGCTCGAGGATTCGATTATCGCGTTTGGCCCGACCTGTGCACCGCTACCAATCCGGGAATTGCCCAGTACCTGAGACCCGGCGCCAATCCATGCGCTCTTCTCGAGCACGACATCAGGATCGACGTAGACAGAGAAAGGGTCTTGGAATTTGACGCCTGAAGCGATGGCAACGCGTACAACAGCGCTGAGCGCGGGGCCCTCACCGCAGCGACAAACTCTGTCGCTCCTACTTTCGCCCGGTTCTTCGCTGTCGCCAGACATTCGCAATTGCGGTGTCGAATCCAGACCGGCCGCCGGAATTTGCGCGATGCAAGATAGCGACCTTGGATTGTGCAAATAATCTTAACATCGCGGATAGGACGCAACCAACTATTCCGCTGTAATCAGGCGAAGTTGGTCAGCCCGACTATGCGGTTCTTGCGGCGGAAAACCAAACTGGCGGTGTTGCAGCGGCCATTAGGTTTCAGGCCTCAGGGCCTGATTCTCCTTCGACGTCGACGTTGCCGCTGCCGAATACCCGTCTCATGCGATCGCGGACCGCCGTTCGCCAAGTGTTCAACTCAGACCTAACCGCGGCGCGGAACTCCGGCCCATATTCTCCGATGTGACGGAAGCGTTTTCGGCGATGGCGAGCGAGTACGCGGCGGTTTCGTTTGCGGAGCGTACCGACCTCGGATACGAGGACTTGTCTTAGCGCTCGCGCAGCGCCAGCGGGATCTGCGTTAGCACCACCTTCGGGCTCAGCGATCAATCGATCGGCGATACCCATCTTCAGTGCATCGTACGAGGTCAACCGAAGGGACCGGGCGACCTCGGGTGCTCGAGCGCGGTCGCGCAGTTCTGTGGCGGCGCCAGCTTCGGGCGAGATAGGGGTATAGATCGCGTGCTCCAACATCAGCAATCGGTCTGCGATACCGAAAGCCAAGGCCGCTTCCGATCCGCCTTCGCCGGTCACAACGGAGACCACCGGCGTCTCGATGCCGAGCATTACGTTGATCATCTGCGCGATCTCGCTGGCCATGCCGTTTAACTCCTGCCCGATACCGAGTCGCGGGCCTGGAGTGTCTATCAGCACCACTAACGGGAACCTGAAATCTGCCGCCATCCTCGCGGCGCGGCGGGCTTTCCGGAACCCGGTTACGGCGATACCGCCTCGATCCAAATCGGCGTAGCCGAATTTCTCGGTGAATGACGCCGTGTAGTCATCGACATCAGCCTCCACGGGATGGTTGTCTCGAACCCGTTCCTGAGCGATGACCATGACGGGAAACATGCCCAAATAGCCAACGCCGATCTTCACGCCGTCATCGTCCGCGCCCGTCCTGTCTCCGTGAAGCTCAATGAAGTTCCGGAAGACCAACGGGATATAGTCGGACGATTTGGGACGGTCGGCGCGCCGGGTCAACCGTACAGACTCCCATGCGTCGTGCCGAGTCGGTCGGTTTCTTACGGATCGACGTCGATGGGAAACATCGTCCTTCACGCCTGTTTGAAATAGCCCCAACAGTGTGGCGAGTTGGTCGCGTTGGTCTTTGCGGCTCAAAACCATGTCAAGGTGGCCGTACTGCAACATCGCCTCGGCATTGCTGTGATCGTCGATGTCGGGCGAATCTTCGATCTCGCGCAGAGTGCCAAGCGATGCGAATGCGATGTGGGCATTGGGCTCGCCGATGCGGATATCTGCCATCGACGCGAAGCTGGAAAGAATCTGCCCCGACGATGGATTAGCCAATACCGAGATGAGTGGCGCACCGCGCTCCCGCAACGATCGCGATGCGACTACGGTCTTCGCCATCTGCGTCAGAGACAGTACACCCTCTTGCAGTCGTGCACCTCCGCTCGTGGCAAAAGCTATCACCGGCAGCCGCTGGCGCGCGGCATGTTCGAACACCCTCGCCACCTTTTCGCCGACCACCAAGCCCATGCTGCCTCCAAGGAAGCCGAAGTCGATGGCTATAATGGCGCACTTGGCGCCACCGATGCTGGCAACTCCTGTCACGGCAGCTTCCGACAGGCCGGTTCTGACTTGGTCGTTCAACACTCGCACTTGGTACGAGACCCGCGGCGAAAACACCAACGGATCGAGCGAAGTTATCCATTGATGGGTCTCTTCAAAGCTGCCAGGATCGGTGAGTGCCGCTATGCGAGCTCGTGCCGAGATGTTGTAGTGGAAACCACAACTTGGGCACACTCGGAGGCGTTGGAAAAGGTCTGCACCTTCGAGTTCGGTGCCGCAGACCAGACAGATCGAGAGTTCCTGTTCAAGATCTATCGGCGGCAATTCAACGGCGTCGAGATCCTCGTCGGCATCTGACTCGTCGCCAATTTCAGGATATAGGGGTCGAATCGTCACGGATCGAAATACTGTGCATGAGACGCGCGGGAACACGCGATGCTTAACAGCATTGTAAAGGTGGAAAGTAAATTCGGCGACATGAAACCAGGCGGCATTGCGCTGCAAAAATCCTCGGCGCTGCGCGAAGCGGGTTAAATGTTATCGGCTGGTTGGAAGCAAACCCTCGACACCGTAGCGACGGATCATGCGCTGGCGATGACTTGGCGGGGCTTACCGGGCTCTCCGGGGCCGACGATGCCTGCTTCCTCGAGCTCATCCATCAGACGAGCGGCGCGGGGGTATCCAATGCGCAAACGGCGCTGCAACAGCGATGTCGATAGGGTCTTCTGGCTCTTCGCCATCGATGAGGCCTGCATAAACAGCGCGTCGCCGCTCTCATCCGAAAAGCCCGGCATCGAAAAGCCTTCGTCGTCATCTCCGTCGGCATCAAGTTGCGGTAGCGGCGGCGCGCCCACCTGCTTCCAAAAGTCGACGACCGTTTCTATTTCCTCTTCAGCGAGGAATGCTCCTTGCACACGGACTGGCTGACTGAGATCGATGGGCTTGTAGAGCATATCGCCCTTGCCGAGCAATCGATCAGCCCCGGTGGCATCTAGGATGGTTCGACTGTCAACCTGCGATCCAACCGCAAAACTGATGCGGGATGGGAAATTGGCTTTGATCAGACCCGTAACCACATCGACGGACGGGCGCTGGGTGGCTACGACGAGGTGAACACCTGTCGCCCGTCCCAATTGCGCCAGCCTTACAAGCAACTGTTCGACTTCGCTAGACGCCGTCAACATCAAGTCCGCTAGTTCGTCGACGAGGATCAACAGATACGGCATCCTGAAGTTACTCTTCTCGTTGTAGGAAATGATGTTCTTCACGCCTGCCGCCTCAAGTGTTGAGAAACGGTCCATCATCTCTTTGACGAGCGCTTTCAGCGCCTTTACCGCGCGTTCGGGGTCTACGATGACCGGAGTGTAGAGATGCGGAATTCCTTGATACGGTGTGAGTTCGACGCGCTTGGGATCGATCATCACCATCCGCAAATCGACTGGGGTGCGCGTGAGCAGGAGCCCTGTGACGATGGTGTTCATGCAAACGCTCTTGCCTGAACCGGTAGCACCAGCGACGAGCGTGTGGGGCATCTTTGAAAGATCAGCCATCACAGGGTCTCCGCCGCTACCCATTCCCAGCGGAACAGGCAACGCGGCATCGTCGACATAATCCGCCCATTGCTGAGAGTCCATGACTGTGCGGAGGTTTACTGGCGTGGGCTTGGCATTGGGCACCTCAATGCCTACAAACGAAGACCCCGGGACCACCGATTCGAACCGGATATTGGGCGAAGAAAGCGCTAGTGCGATGTCCTTCTCGCGATTCAGAATAGTATCGACCCGCACGCGCTGAGCTGGCGAATTTGATTTTGCACCGCTGCTCTTCCAACCTGGTTTGAGACCGTACATGGTCACCGTAGGTCCGACCCGCACCTGGTCGACAGATACCGAGACGCTATGCTCCGCGAGCGTCTCCTCGATAAGGTCGCTCGTAGCCCTGATCTCAGCGGATGCTACGCCGCCCGTGGGCGGTTTGGCCAAGAACTCGACCGGCGGAAAGTGCCACGGGAACGCGTTCATGGCCGCTTCAATCGCCGCGCCAGACGTTATCATCCTCAGGGTTTCTTCGGCGTCGGGCGTGATTGAGGTGGTTGCACCCGCTTCGTGTTCGGTTTCGATAATCGGCGGATCACGATCCGTCGATTGAGAATCATGCTCTATGACAGATTGATATTCGTCATCCTCTGTTTCCCCGTCCAAATCGACAGCTGGCTCGTCGAGCGGCTGCTCGCTCGCCAACGATGCGCCGACCTCGACGAAATCTCCAAGCCCGTCGTCTTTGATTGCTGTCCGCGACGTCTCCAACGTCGCTGCGATCGAACTCGAAAACGCGTCCTCGACGTCATAGGAATCTTCCCGATCATCGTCATCGACGAAAATCGTGTTCCCCATCCCGACGACGAGGTCGCTACCCAAGTCATAACCGCCGGAAGGAGCGAGATAATCGTGCGCGGACTCGCGGTGTTGCGGCACGGTGTCTTCGCGTATCGGCTCTGCCGCAGAAGTACCTGGAAGTTCGTCGACCACGGAATGAGATTTGGGATCATTCTTGTTCCTCTTGCTGGCGATACTTGCCGCCGCGCCACCTGCCATCATGAATAGCCCTGCTGAACTCGAAAATACCATCAGCGCGCCGACCGACAAGACTTTCAGGAACGCTCCAAAAGCATTGGGGAACTGCGCTGCAGCACCGACGGTGAAAAGAACGCCAGCACGCACCCACGCCAGTGCCTGCTGCCACAGAACTAGGTCGTAACGATGCCAATCGAACGGTTCACGGGCAAGTATCTCGCCAAGTCGCCCGCCCATCGTTGCACCTGCAGCAGATCCAAGAGGGGCGTCAAAAATACCCAAGACGGTGACGCCGCCGACAACGATTACCAGCGAGGAGACCGTCTCGCGGTATCGACGGATTAACCAACCGGTGCGATTAATGAGGAGATACGAGAAGAGCGATCCCCACAGACCGAGGGGCAGTGCACCGTAACCGACGTTCTTGATGATCTCTTCGCGATACAGGAAACTGACAATTCCGGAGGCAACGAACAGCACGAAGAAAATGATGTGGCGTGTCAGCGTCGGATAGGTGACGCCACCACGTTGCGTGCCGGCCGAACCGCTAGTCTTGCCGCCGCGTGGGCTGTCGGGGTTGTCGTTTGACGCGTCAGCTCGTTTTTCGCGCCGCGCTGAAGATTTGGATGATTCGTTCCCGACACCGGGCTCGTCAGTCAGTGCGTCCAGGTTGTAGCTCAATTTCCGTTACCAAGATCAGCGGTCTGCGCTTGGTTCTTCGGTGGAAAAACCTGCCCAAGCAAGCTCGAACCATGCGGTCCATCTCGTTCCAATCTACGAGATCGGCCAACACCGGTTCAATAGTTTGAGCCAACGCTTCCGATGCATCTTTCATCAATCGAGCTTCATCCGCCGCATCAACGAATCCCGAGGTTACGAGTTGCGGTTTACCAACCAAGTAGCCGTCTTCTCGAGCCATTGAAACTAACACGACACCATCGCTGGCGAGCGATTTGCGCTCTTCCATGACGCTGGCATCTACATCCCATTCGCCCTGACCCTGTATCAGAACGTAACCAGCTGGCACCTTGTCGACCACGGTCACGCCGCGTTCATCGACTTCGACGACATCCCCGTCGATGACGAGGTTCACGTTTTCTTGCGGAACGCCCATGTCGATCGCAATTTCGCAGTGCGATTTCAACATGCGGTACTCTCCGTGAATCGGAGTGAAGTACTCCGGGCGCAGGATGCTGAACATCGTCTTGAGCTCATCGCGCTTGGCATGTCCGGAGACATGGACAGGACGTGATCCAGCGGTGATCACGCGAACATTTCGCTTGGCCAAGTTGTTCAAGACCTCGTTGACCGCGATCTCATTGCCCGGGATCGTACGGGCCGAAAGGATCAGGGTGTCATCTTCAACCAGCCGCACTTCGCGATGGTCTCCGCGGGCCATCCTTGAGATGCCAGCTTGGAATTCGCCCTGGCTTCCCGTCGTCATGATCACGACTTCACCGTCGGGCAGGCTGTTGGCTTCGGGCAAAGTTATGCCGATCCCGGGAGGAATGTGGAGATGACCAACCTCCTCAGCCAAGCGCGCGTTTTCTATCATGCTGCGACCGGTGATCGCAACACGCCTTCCCAATTCCTGAGCCGCGTCGACGACCATCTGAACGCGAGCGATCTGGGTCGAGAAACTCGCGATGATCACGCGTCCTTTGGACTCTGAGATGGCGGTGTATATTGCCTCTGCCGCGATCCGGTCGGAACGTGTAGAACCCTCGTCTTGAGCGTTGGTCGAATCGGACAGCAATAGCCGGACGCCCCGTTGGCAAATTTCGCTTAGCGCTTGGTAATCGGTTGGCAATCCGAGCATGGGCTCGTTGTCCAGTTTGAAATCGCCGCTGTGAAAGATGCCGCCTTGAGGAGTGTCCAAATAGATGCTGCAAGAATCCGGGATACTGTGGCAAACGCTGATCCACTGCGCACCGAAATCGCCAAATCGATAGTCTCGTTCTAGACGGACGGAGTTGACCTGCACACCCTTCAAGCTCCGGCCCGATTTCTTCATCTCTCGACGAATCATCTCCGCGGCCAGCCGAGGGGCGTAAATCGGGGCGTCGATGATCCTCATCAGGTGAGGCAATGCACCGATGTGATCCAGGTGGCCGTGCGTCACCAAGACGGCACGTACCCGGTCGCGATTGCGCCTCAAGTAATCCATGTTGGGGATGATGCGTTCGATCCCCGGCGTGTTGTATTCGGGAAATTGAACCCCGCAATCGATCACCAGCACATGGTCGTCGGTTTCGACGACCATCATGTTCATCCCTACTTCACCGAGGCCACCTAACGGGATAACTCGAACCGCTGTCTCGCCGTATTCGAAATCGTTTTCAAGCATTTTGCATCCAGTACGTTGGTCGGAACTTGGCCGGCATTGTTATTCGCGAATTGATTGTTTGCGAAGCGTCATTATGTTGCATGATGAACATCGGTCAGAATGAGAAGAGCGACGATTGGCGTTCGTCGACGACCAGTTTAGCGGGCTCATTTTCGGCCGCCGCCTCAGCCTCCTCGATGGCTCGTTGCCGCCGAAGTTCTGCTTGCAGTTCATCTTGCGTCTGCGAACGCTCAAACAACCCTGTCGTGATGTCATCCTTCAACGGTTCCGAGATCTCCTGCGATTCCGATTCGAGGTCGATTCCTGCCAATGACGATTCCAACTCGGTTTCGGGAAGAATCGTTTCAGTTCCGTGTTCTTCGGCATCTTGGTCTTGTCCAGCCGCCGTCCGTCTGATCCGAATGCTTTCCAATAATGCGTCTCGGATATTGTGAATGCCTTCACGCAGACGGCGAGCGTTCTCCGGGTTTCTTAGGCCTGCCGACGGGTGCAAGAGCGGCATGAGTACCCGGTCACCGTGGCGCATGATCTTGCCATGGTCTGCGGTGATCCGAGGATTCGAAACGAACCAACCCAGCGCGTGTCGTCCGAGCGGCACAATAACGAGCGGATCAATGGTTTCAATTTGCTCTTTGAGGTAGCCAGAACACATCTCCACCTCTCCACGCTCGGGGTCGCGATTGTCGGGCGGCCGACATTTCACGACGTTTGCGATGTAAACATCCTCGCGGCGCATCGGCAATGATTCGATCAGTTCATCGAGAAATCTTCCGGCCCTACCAACGAACGGTCGCCCAGATAGATCCTCTTCCTTGCCGGGCCCTTCACCGACAAACATGATCTCAGCAGTCGGCGAACCTTCGCCGGGGACGGTGCGCGTCCTCGTTGCGGCCAACGGGCATTTTTGGCACCCGGCTATCTCTGTGTCGATCTCCGCGATTTTCTGTGCTGGCGAGTTGCACAGCTTGGGTTCTTCCGCAACCATGTCGGTATCCAAGCCTACCACCGTCTTCGCAATCTCATCGCAACAAAATAATGAGCGGCGCAGTCAAGCCGCGCCGCCCTTAATCTCTCGCATGCCACGCGACTCTAGGGCCGCGCAGGTCGAATTGATCGGTTAACCGGTGACACCCTTGCCCTCCAAATATTCGACGGCATTCTGCACCGTTTCGATGGTCTCGGCTTCATCGTCCGAGATCTCGACAGGGTTGTCATCGGTGCTGAACTCTTCCTCAAACGCCATGATCAGTTCTACGACGTCCAATGAATCTGCATCGAGATCCTCTGTGAAAGATGATTCGGGCGTGATGTCGCCTTCGTCTACGCTCAACTTTTCGGCTGTAATGGCCCGCACTCGATCCAGAATCGTTGACATCGTTGGTTGCTCTCCCGAGCTGATTTTATGGCTTGCTTTCGCTTGCGTCATCGGTTCAAGACGCAAGCGCAATTATATATGGCTATCCATTCGTATCGGTGCCGTCACGCGCATTACGCGGTCGGACGGCGGCTGTCTGCGTCCCGGACGATAGCTCCTAGGACGCCATTGACGAACCTTCCAGTCGTCTGGGTGTCGAACATTTGCGACAGCTTCACTCCTTCGCTCACGACAATTGCCGTGCTCGTGTTCGGATAGAGATCCATCTCAACCACCGTGATGCGAAGTATGTTTCTAACCACCGGCGACGCCTCGTTCATGGTCCACCGATGGGAGAAGCGGTTGAGGCGATGATCGAGACCGGTACGATCTCGTTCGGCTTCGGCGGCTAACGAGAGGGCGAAACGTCGCAGTTTCTTGTTCAGTCCAAGCTCAGTCGCAATCCAGCCTAGACATTGGACCGCTGGCCGGTTAGTGAGGTCAGATTCGTATAGCGCGAGCACCGCCGCCGCCCGGCTGCCCGTCTTGTCTCGCGGTATCGATCCAAAGTCAGGGGCGTCTGCGCCGAGAGTTACCGTATCTCGCGACCAAGATTGAGCCTTTTCAGCCGAGATCGCCGACAACCAGTTGCTTGGCTCTTTAACGGGAGGCGCGGTCATCAGTGGTCGGGAAATGGGCGTTCCGTCGTCTCGGATCGCGTGCGATTGGATCTGAAATCGGAGATGGACTAAGCGGCTGCGTAGTCCCAAACCGCGTCGTATTCATTGAGGCTGACGACTTTGGCTCGACGATCGATGCGCCTGATCATTCCGCCCAATATTCTGCCGTTGCCCATCTCAACGAACTCGTCTACGCCGTCGTCCAGCATGTGCCGGATGCCGTTGTTCCATTGGACGCAAGATGTAAGCTGTCGGCGCAACTCGCTCTTGACATCTTCAGCAGTTTGCAAGGGTTGCGCGTCAACGTTGCCGATGATCGGCACCAGCGGATCTTGGAATTCGGTTGAGTCGATCGCTTCATCCAGTCCACTTTGTGCAGGCGACATGAGCCCGGAGTGGAACGCCCCACCGACGCTCAACGGGATGGCTTTCTTGGCGCCGCGAGCAGAAGCCATGTCGAGCGCAACGGCGAGGCCGCGGTGCTCGCCAGCGATGATTATCTGCTCAGGCGTGTTTACGGTGGACATGTCGACGCCGGCTTCCCGGCAGATCTCGGCCACGGTGACTTCGTCGATACCGATCAATGCGGCCATTCCGCCAGGTCGCTCGTCGCACGCCAGCTGCATCAAACGGCCGCGCTCGCATACGAGCCGAACGGCGTCGGATACGGCAAGCACACCAGCGACAACCAACGCGGAGTATTCGCCCAAGCTGTGACCCGCCGCCATGTCCGGGATCGCAACGCTCTCGGTAGCTTCTTCAAGCGTCCGCCAAGCAGCGATGGAAGCCGTCAGGATAGCCGGTTGAGCGTTCTCTGTGCGGGTCAGTTCATCTGACGGTCCGTTGAACATGACATCGCTCAACGAACGTCCGAGGACATCATCGACTTCGTCGAAGACCTCGCGAGCCGAGCTTGAATTCAGGTAAAGGTCCTTACCCATGCCGACTGCCTGCGATCCTTGTCCGGGGAACACGAATGCGGTCGAATTGGATGCTGCGAGCGCGGCGGTCATTTGGGTCTCCGTCTTGATGGGTTTACGTGAAGTGATTTGGTCGATGCTGATGCGACCTGTCGTGGTCGCGTTGAGGATGTCAGCCGTCGATGTCGCCAGCTGCGAACGTCACGGCGTTGGGCCACTTGCCTTTAACGGTGCGTCCCTTGTAGTTTCCACACTCTGGGCACACTCGGTGCGGAGGGATGCGGGTGTCGCAGCGCGAGCAATGCACTAGCGTGAGCAAGCCGATGGCGTGATGCGCGGCGCGGTTGCCTTTTCGAGCGCGAGTGTGCTTTTTCTTCGGAAGTGGTGCCATGGCGGGTCAGGTTAGCTGGGATTGGGGATCGGTTTGTGTTTTCGAAGAGCTAACTACCGGATAGTCCGACACTACAATTGCACGCTCCGGCGTTTAGATTGGCAGAGCACCTGACGCACATTCCTTTGCACGAGGTAGCGCACAAAGGGTTCATTGGCATCGCGGCGCTCAATTCCTGCCAGAGCGCGGTTGATATGTCAAGGACGTTCGTCGTGTCGATAGTCAACGCCTCATCTTTTTCGTATGTTCCGTATTCGTCGCACCATCCGCGATAACCGGCCATCAGATCGACATTGAGCGGTTTGAACTCCTCCGCGAAGTTCAGCCTCAACGGCATCACGGTGTCGACAAGACATCGCGAGCACTCAGCGTCAAACACTGCTTCGACTCTCATGTCGGCGAAGACCGTGCGATCTGTGCGCATCAGTTTACCTCGTGCTTCGACCTCGCGGAACGACAAGCCGTCGTTCTCTAAGGTTTCGTGAGCGAAATGAAATCTGATCTCATCGCCCACGGAACCGGTCAGCAGACCCGCAACGTTGAACAGCATGGAACCAGAATCCGAAATCGCGCGCCTAGGCACGGACGATACACGCAACCCCACCAATGTTAATTCCTGACACCGAATCTTGTCAATTACGACCGATATGATTTTCGTGTTGGTGAGACTTAAATGTCGCCGATGACGGCTCGGCTTATTACTAGTCTCTGGATTTCCGAGGTGCCTTCATAAATCTCGGTGACTCGTTGGTCCCTATACATGCGTTCGACGGGCGTGGGTTTGAAGTACCCGATACCGCCGTGTATCTGGACAGCTTTGTCAACGTTTCGACCGGCGACCTCCGACGCGTAGAGCTTGGCCATCGCCGACTCTGTTCCGTAAGGAAACCCCTCGTCGTAGAGTGAAGCGGCCCTGTAAACCATGAGTCGTGCGGCGTCGAGTTCGGTTGCCATATCGGCGAGCATGAACTGGATCGCCTGTTTCGTCGCAATCGGACGGCCGAATGCTTCGCGTTGCTTGGCATATGACACCGCCTGATCCAACGCGCCTTTCGCCAAACCCAGGCATTGGGCGGCCACAGTAATGCGTGAAGAATCGAGGATCTTCAACGCGATGCGATAGCCATCGCCCGGTTCGCCCAACAGCTGCGACCTAGGGACGCGGCAGTCGTTGAACACCAACTCCGCGGTTCCGCTTCCGCGCATTCCCATCTTGCCGTGCTGTTCGTTAATCTCAAAGCCCGGTGTGTCCCGCTCGACGACGATCGCTGAAACGCCTCGGTATCCTGCCGAGCGATCCGTTGTTACGAACACCGCGAAGACGTCGGCAACCGAAGCGTTGGTGATGAAGAGCTTGGTTCCGTTCAATACGTAAGAATCCCCATCATCCTCGAGTGACGTCTGCAACCCTAGCGCGTCGGAGCCCGTCTGAGGCTCGGTAAGTGCAAAAGCGGCTATCTTCTCACCGGCTGCGAGATCAGGTAACCATCGTGCGCGCTGATCATCGGAACCGAAGCGATTGATCGTCTCCGACCCTAACGAGGTGTGGGTGATCAGCACAGTGCTGGTGCTGCCGCAGATCGCGCCGATCTCCTCCAACACCACCATGAAGTCACGGTATCCCATGCCGGCGCCACCTAGATCCGGCGAGATCAACAACCCCGTCAATCCGAGTTCAGCAAGCGCTCCGAACTGCTTTTTGGGAAATATTTCCAGCGTGTCTACCTCGTCGGCAAGCGGCGCGAGGTCGTTGATCGCGAATTCGCGGACTGTCGAAGCGAGCATCTGCTGCTGTTCGTTATAGAAGGGTTGCATGTTCGATTGCCTTGTTTGAAGCGTAAGTTGGTGTAATTCTAGTTGCCTGAACTCGTATTTATTGCAATAACGAATGGCACGCACGGGAGCGGGACGCAGATTATCGTTTCCTCGGGCGCGAAACGCGTCCGGATAATCCACTGTCAGATCGATCGATATACATCTGTTTACGGCCCAACCTTCGCTAGCTCGCGGTAAGGCGTTAGTTAAGCGTGATGAATGAGCGTTAAAATCTGCATATCACCAACTTCCCAACTCAAAACTCAACACGTATGAACGACCAACGTAGGATTTTAGGCATCGACCCGGCGTTGACCACCACCGGTTATGCCGTGGTGTCAGCCGACATGCGGGGCAATTTCAAGTTGATTGAAGGTGGCTTGGTTCGCACAAAATCGAGTCAACCACTCGAGCAACGCCTGAGGGTGATCAACGCAACCCTATCGGAGATTATCGAAGAGTTCGAACCCGACGAAGTTGCGATCGAAGATTTGCATTCGCGTTACCGTAACCCGAAAACTGCCATCATCATGGGACATGCACGAGGCGTTGCGATCCTTGCCGCAGGGAGTGCCAACATCCCGGTGCATCACTATCAACCCACGAGAGTGAAGAGCATCGTGACGGGCAGTGGCCGCGCAGATAAAGCTCAGATGAAACGTGCGGTTTCTATGCGTTTGGGATTGGGGAACGAGATTGAGAAGGAAGACGTTGCCGACGCGGTCGGTATCGCGATCTGCCACATCCATGTAACCGGCTCGCCCGGGCTATCTGAAACGGTACAACGACGATGATTTCGTATCTGAGGGGTGAAATTTTACAGGTGCAGGACAATCCAACTAGGGTCGTGATTCTCACGTCTTCTGGTGTTGGATACTCGGTGGTTTTGCCCGCATTCGTTCAAGAATCGATCCGGCCTTCCTCAGGCGACGAGATTGGTCTGCACATCTACTACTCGGTAACCGAGCGACAGCCATTGCCGTTACTGGTGGGTTTCGACAAAGCCGGTGACCGAGAATTCTTCGAACAGTTCATTCAAGTCGAAGGCATCGGGCCTATGCGAGCGGCCAATGCCCTAACCATGCCAGTACCCACATTGGCGTTCGCCATCGAATCCGAGGATCTAGTCACGCTAACGCTGATGCCGGGCATCGGGCAGCGTGGTGCCCAGAAGATTGTCGCCACGTTAAAAGGCAAGGTGATTGAAGCTGCCGGCCGTTCATCTGAGATAGCCAGACGGCGCGCGCCTGACCCGGACACCCGATCAGATGTTGTTGCGGTGCTAGTTAATCTCGGGTACCGCGAATCCGTAGCGATCGCGATGGTCGACGACGCCGTCCGTCTAAATCAAAACCTTGCTGATGACCCGCAAGGCCTATTGAGGGTCATCTTCCGCCACAATGCCGCGCCTGCGGCGTTTAACTAGCGCCGATTGTTTGTCGAGCCAACGTATCCACTGAATGCCCGAGTCTGCAAGAGAGCGCATATTTACAGGAGCCGACGCCGAGACGCCGAGCGATGACGGACGATCTGCCGGAACGCTTCAGGATCGCGCTTCGATGAATTCTGAAGGCGCGGGAAAAAATGACCTGCGTCCGCGCCGTTTCGGAGACTACGTCGGTCAGCGTGACGTTGTGAACAGCATCCAGATCGCGGTGGAGGCAGCAAAACGTCGCGGCGATACGCTCGACCACGCACTGTTTCATGGACCGCCGGGTCTTGGCAAGACGACGATCTCGCACATAATCGCCGGGGAGATGAACACTACGTTGGTTCACACTTCTGGGCCGGCGCTAGAACGGCCTGCCGACGTTGTTGGGATACTCTCGAACCAGAAGCGAGGCGACGTCCTCTTCATCGACGAAATTCACCGTCTTTCGTACGCGGTAGAGGAGTATCTTTACTCTGCGATGGAAGATTTCCGAGTAGATTTCATTACCGGTGCGGGAGCGTTCGCGAAGACGATCAATCTGCCTTTGCAAAAGTTCACGTTGATCGGCTCAACGACCCGAGCTGGGATGCTGAGTCCGCCACTCCGAGAACGGTTCGCGCTCACCTACCACCTCGACTACTACTCGGTTGAAGAGTTGACGCTTGTAGTCGCGAGGTCGGCATCGATCTTGGCGGTCGGCATCGATGCCTCGGGGGCCGAAGTCATAGCGCGGCGGTCGCGTGGCACGCCGAGGATAGCCAACAATCTGCTTCGCCGAGTCAGAGATTACGCCGAAGTGCGACGGGATGGGCGGATCGACTCGGAGGTCGCAGCGGAAGCCCTGCATGTTGAAGGTGTGGATGAATTGGGTTTGAATCGGTTGGACCGACTCTACCTAGAAACGTTGGCGAAGCATTATGGCGGCGGGCCTGCAGGAATCAACGCTTTAGCCGCGTCGGCTAATGAAGAGGTGCAGACGCTCGAAGACGTCGTCGAGCCGTTCCTTTTGAAAATCGGCTTCATCGTGCGGACTTCGCAAGGCAGGCGAGCGACGCCGCAAGGGATGACACACGTAGGTGCGTCCATCGATTCGGACCAATCATATTCCGCCGGGCAACGATCGCTACTGTGATTCGGACGAGACCGTTTTGGCTTCGCCACACGCGACGTTACTCCGCAATGTTGGCTTTTCTGACGCCAATGCGGTAAACCCGTTAAGTCGCCGCGGTCCGTGAGTACGCCATCGCTTCGGCGATTAACTCATCGGGAATGTCATCGAACGATGCGTAGTTCATCGAATACAGCCGCGCGTATAGACCGCCGAGGGCGATGAGTTCATCGTGGTTGCCGGTTTCTATGATTTCGCCGTTTTGGAGCACGATGATGCGATCAGCACCTCGTATGGTCGCCAAGCGGTGGGCGATAACCAAACCTGTGCGTCCTTCCAGCAACCGGGCGAGTGCCTGTTGTATCAGCAGTTCCGTGTAGCTGTCGATCGAGGCGGTCGCTTCGTCCAGGATGAGTATTTTGGTATCGGCGACGATCGCGCGGGCGAACGATATCAGTTGTCGTTGCCCCAGGGACAGGTTCGCCCCTCGTTGTTCCAATTCCGTGTCGTAGCCGTTCGGAAGTCGCATGATGAACTCGTGCGCTCCGACTGCCCGCGCGGCGGCCACCACTTCTTCGCGGACTGCATCTTGTTTGTTGTAGCGGATGTTTTCGTAGACGCTGCTCGAAAAAAGATACGGTTCTTGCAACACCATACCTATGTTGTCGCCCAAACTACTTAGCTCGACGTCCCGAACGTCCTTTCCACTGATGAGTATCTCGCCTTCCCAGATGTCGTAGAAACGGTGTAGCAGCGAAGTAATGCTTGTTTTGCCGGAACCTGTCGGCCCGACGAGCGCGACGGTTTCGCCCGGTTCGATTCGGAAGTTGATGTTTTTGAGTATCGGCTCGTCATCGAGGTATCCGAACGTAACGTTTTTGAACTCTACCGACCCATTGTTGTCGACTAGCGGTTGTGCGTCTGGTTTGTTTTGGATGTCTACTGGAACATCAAGAACTTCGAAGGTGCGTTCGCCCGAGGCCATTGCGCGTTGGAAAACGGCGTAGTGCATGGTGATGGATCGAATCGGATCGAAGAAGAGTTGAACGTAGAGGATGAACGCCAGCATCGACCCGATCTCGAGCGAGCTGTTGACGACCATGGTTCCACCGACGACGATGATGATCGCCATCGCGGCGCCGGAGAGGGTATCGACCAGGGCGATCATAACCAGTCCGATGCGAGCAGCTCGTTTCGCCGCCCGTAACTGCTCATCCGCCTTCTCTTTGAAAAGATCCAGGTTTACGTGCTCTCGGCTCATCCCTTGGACGACGCGTACACCGTTGATGTTCTCCGCCAAAGCACCACTCGTAATCGAACTTGTCTGTCGCGAGTAAAGGAACGCTCGACGGGCAATCGGCAACCAGACCGCGCGCGCGATCGCCAGTATAGAAACCACCGCAAACGTAAGCACCGCAAGTCGCCAGTCCATGATGAGCATTGCCGCCACGATGCCGAAGAGCAACACGAAATCGCCGATGCTGATGACGACGGTTTCGAGGAACTCTTGCAACGCTGCAACATCGCCCTGCAACCGCGACATCATTCGCCCGACTTCGGTTTTGTCCATGAACGACATCGAGACGCGTTGCAGGTGTGCATACATTGCGCGTCGCAAGTCGATAAGGATGTGTTCCGCGACGCGGCCCACGATCATGTTTTGCAGATACCCCATCGCTATGTGGATGAGTACCGATCCGGCGAAGGCGCCGACCATTACGAACAATGTGTTGCGCGCTCCGGCGTTGCCACGTTGCTCGATCGACAACACGTCATTGACGGTCGTCCTCACGATCCATGGCAACGCCAACGTCGAACCAGCAAATATGAGGACCGCGATCAAGCCGATCAGCAAGACTCTTTTGTACGGTCGCACGAAACGCCAAAAACGGCGTATGACGTCGCCGCTGTACGCAGCGCTGAATATCGTCTGGTCAAGATCGCCGGACGGATTCGTTTCGTCAACCCACTGGGGTCGGGATTCGGCGCTGTCAGATTGGCGCCCGCGTGTCGCGTTAGTGGATGCCATCGCTACACTCCTGTCCCTGTTGGAACGGTGTCGTCTTCGGGCCTTATCTGCAACTCATATAAGTCGCGATATTTTCCACCCTGTTCGAGTAGATCGGCATGCGATCCGCGTTCAACGATGTGCCCACCCTCGAGGAACAGGATTTCGTTGGCGTGCATGAGTGAGCTAAGCCGGTGGGAAATGATGATTGTCGCGCGATCGGAGGTGACTTCTTGGAGCGCGGCTCTAATTCGCTGTTCGGTGGCGGCGTCGATCGCTGCCGTGGAGTCGTCGAAGACGATGATTTGTGGGTGAAGCATGATGCTACGCGCGATGGAAAGGCGTTGGCGTTGACCGCCGGAGAGAGAGATGCCTCGCTCTCCGATCAGGGTTCTGTACCCACCGGGCAACCGTTCAACGTATTCGCCCATTTGGGCGTTTGAAGTGGCGCTTTCGATGTTGCGGTGTTCTGCCCACGGGTCTCCGTAAGCGACGTTGTTATCGATAGTCGTGGTGAACAAGAATGTGTCTTGTTCCACAACGCCGACGGCTTGGCGGAGGGAGGTGAGGGTGACTTCGGAGATGTCTTGGCCGTCGATGAGGATGCGTCCGGCGATGGGGTCGTAGAAGCGCGGAATGAGGTGTGCGAGGGTGGATTTACCCGAACCTGGCGGTCCGACGATGCCGATAGTGTGGCCGGGTCGGGCTTCGAAGCTGACGTCAGTTAGGACCTGCTCGTCGCCGAACTGGTCCATGTAAGCGAAGTCGATATGTTCGAATCGTAGTACACCATCGGTGATTTCGAGGTCTTTTGCACCGGGTTTGTCGTCTATTTCGGGGACCTGGTCCAGAACTTCGAAAAGTCGTTTCCCAGACGTCGCGCCTTGTGCCCAACCCGCGACGACCATTCCGAGGTGCCTCACTGGCGTCTGCATGATGCTCATGAACGCCAAGAACTGTGCGAGTTCGCCGAGTGAGAAAGTATTGTTCTCATCTAGCACCTTCAGGCCACCGACGAGTAGAACTAGGGTCATTACACTCAAGAACGAGAGGGTGATCAATGAGATGTTTGTGGCTCGCACACCGACTAAGCGGAATGCTCTATTGAATGCCTCGTTCGACGATTTGTCGTACTTATCCATCTCGTGTGGTTCGGCAGAAAACGATCGGACGACACGGATGCCTTTGAGATTTTCGTCCATGATCTTCGTGAGTTGCCCCATTTCTTCTTGGTACAACCGCCAACCTTGGGAGGTCTGCAACCTGGCGATAATGGATCGCCAAGCTGCAATGGGCACGAAGCTGAGGCTGATCATTGCGAGTTGCCAATCTACGCGCATCATCAGAATTGTCGCTGCGACGACAAAAATCGTGAGATATACAACGCGGAGCATCCCGCGACTCGCAAACGACCGGACGCCTTCGATATCAAGAAGGCCGCGTGTGAGCAGATCGCCCGTGTGGACCCGGTCGTGATATGCAAAGCTGAGACGTTGCAACCTCTCGTAGTAGAGCATCCGGAGCCGGTAGCCAAGACGTTGCGCCACGTTCTCGCTGATGTACATGTGCCCGAACGTGAACATTCCTCGAAGCACCGCAGACCCGAGCAACATCGCCGCGGTGGTGATCAATGCCCATCGCAGCGCGTCTTTGTCGACGACCTCGGTTGTGAAAATCTCTTCGACGGTGTCGACGCCGCTGCCAATCAGCAGCGGTATGAAGAGCTGAAATACCGCAGCACCAATGATGAAGACCAATCCAATTGCGAGAAGCCACGGGTAGTCGAGGGCCATGCGAATGATGCGCGACAGCACGTTGAAACTGCCGCCCTCCGTGGCGGTATCGGTCTGGGACACCGGGCTCGCGGCAGCAGAAGTCGCTGACGCAGCAGTTGGCATGGTCAGGCGTTTGAACAGGTTAATCAAGAAACCCATAGATCTTCGATTCTACGCTGTGTCGCCCTCGTCGCGTCGACTTTCGCGACATCTTGGGCGTTACACGCGCGCAATTTGGAGGCCGAGTCGGCTCGCGTCCCAGATAACGATTCGAGGTTTGCAACTCATTTGATGCGCTAGAGTCGTATCTGGGCGTGATTTCTTGGGCGCTGATTGCTGCGCCCGAATCAATCTAACCGTAAGCGACAAAATGGCCAATCAATCAATAAGCGTCGAAACGCGCGAACATCCGACCCAAGTTAGTGATGCTGGCGCCGTTTCTAATCCGTATCGAGCGCGATACGCCTCAGTCACCGACGCACTCGCGATCGACTTCGTGATCAAAGAGGCGTTCGGCAATACCGCGCCTAAATCGTCGGCCGCGCGTGAGATGAAACGCAGGAACACCGTTTACATCGTGGTCACTAAAGATGCTGAAGGCGCAGATCCCGGCGATCCTATCAATCACTACGTGGGCGGTGGATGGAAACGGCGATTGAAGTCGGTCTTCAGCACTCCAGTCGGCAATTTGAAGCCGCCGAGAAATTCTCGTTCGATCGTTGGACTAGTTGGTATCTGGACCGCAGTGGATCAGGCGCACATCGTCGTCTTTGCTTCACGGCCGGCGGAACGCCGGCGCGGTGTGGGCGAATTGCTCATCATCTCGACCCTTTGTGAAGCCATCAAATCAGGCGCTGCGAACGCCACGTTAGAGGTCCGTAAGTCAAACCATGCAGCGCGAGCACTGTATCGCAAATACGGTTTCAACGATATTGGGATCCGGCGACGTTATTACGCCGACAATCGCGAGGACGCGGTCATAATGGCCACCCCATCGTTTGCCAATTTGGACTACATGCGATCCTTAAGACGCCGTTGCGATTCATACTTCGCCGTCCGAGGCAACACACAGCTCCACGTGGAAATCGCGCAGTTATTAACCCTGCCCCAGTAGGAAGAAAATGAACGCTACGAGCGCTCCAATTGCGAAAATGAAACTCCAAGTCGCCCATCGCTGTTGAACCGCGAGGAATTTTTCCGCACTATCCCATTGGCGAGCGCGCCAAGCCATTTCGTTGCCCTTCAAACCCAAGATAAGCATCACGCCTATCAACACGATGAAACCGATCGACCTCAGCAGGGGCGAAATTGGCAAAAGGGGCAAGAAACCGAGAATTGACCACCAAATCCCGTGTACCATTCCCCAGATCGGACCGAGGATAAACGCTGACCAGTTCCAACGTTGGATCTCTTGCGGAGTCTGTTCGCGGTTACCGCGTGACGGACGGCTCCGTCGCGGAAACCCCCACTCGCTGGGTTTGAACGTTCCGGACCCGATTCGGTAACCAGTGCCCCGTTCCCTTTCACGCGAAGGCGGATCGTCACGACGTTCGCGGCCGATTCTCGACTCACCTTCGTTTCGATGCGAGTCGGCACCGTCTGGTGAGATACGTGCGCTTTGGTCGATCTCCGAAGAACAGACGGCGCAGTAGGATGCGTGCGCTTCGTTGACCGAGGCGCAGTTTTGACAACTGGTGAAACCCAATGGCGGAACGCGGGAGGGATCAGGGACGTAAACACGCTCTCCGCACCGATCGCAGGCGTAATCGTCTACACTGCCGGCGGTCCCGCAGTGCATGCAGTAAATCGTCTTCGATTCTTGCTCTGGGTTTTGGTTTGGCGATTGGCCTGACATCGAAATCGGACTAGAGGTAAGCGACATCGGCGCCGCGTTTTAAGGGCGAATCGTGTTATGCGTCAATGTTATCGGTTGGATGCTTCGAAGGTGTATCGATGTATCAGATCATGCAGCGACCGACGACCGTTCAGTTTCGGACTTGATGAACGCCGACATCCCGCCGAGGATGTCGTCTAACTCGGCCACGCCGAGCCCGTCGATCGCCGGAGTTGGCGGTCTTACCGCCGCAGAATCCAGCAGTCCGCGTTTTGCCATTATGTGCTTTCGTATCGACAGTCCCAAACCGGCGGTGTTCTCATATCTGATTAACGGTAACCAACCGTAGAAGGTTCGCCTTGCACCATCGATATCGCCGGCGATGTACCGGGCGTGGATCTTCACGAGCGCCTCAGGATAGGCGAATCCCGTCATGGTTCCGACCGCGCCGCGTTGCAACTCTTCGAATAGAAACGCCCCGCCAAGTCCACCGAAGATACCGATATTGTCGTTTGTCGCTCGTCGGACCGCAGATATCTTGGGCGGTGTTGGCGGATCTTCGAGCTTGAGATATTTAGCGTTTTCGAGCTCCGAATTCAACCGAGCTATAAATTCGGCGGACATGTGAACGCCGGTCTGTTCGGGAAGATCCTGCACGACGATAGGGATTTGCGTTGCGTTGTCGATTGCAGAGTAGTACGCGAAAACCGCGGCATCATTTGGTTTCGCCAAAGACGGCGGAGAGGCCATCGCGGCTGTCGCGCCGATGCTCTGAGCCTCGCGTACTCGGTCCGCGACTTGTGCCCCGCTTTGACCGCTGACGCCAACGGTAACGGTCAATCTGCCTCGGCATGCTTCGACCACGGCATCGATAATCGGAGCGCGTTCGGCATCAGTCAAACGATGCGCTTCACCCATGACCCCTAACGTGACCACGCCGACGCAACCGGCGCTGGCGGCATGATCGACGAGACGGGCGATCGACTGTGTGTCGACGGAGCCATCGGCTGCGAACGGCGTCGGCATCATGAAATGTATGCCACTGAACTCGAGTGCGGTCATTGCGTTCTCCGTGCCAATTAGACGATTGCCGGGGCTTACTTGCCGAATAGTCTACAGAACATGACATACACGTATCGAAGATGAACCGCGGTGTATTGAGCGCCGATCGTTTAGCCGTCCAAAGTGGGGTGTATGATTACCACTAAACGGCGCGAGGGCGCGCCGTATCGCGCGTATATCTATAGAGCAATCACACCGTGACCACTAGCGTAACCACAAAACAGACAGAATGGAAACCCGACGCTGCTGGAGCTCGGGTGTTGCACGTCGATGGCGAAGAAATCGCCAACTTCGAAGAAACGAAAGAGAAGTTTAGGGCGGGGGCGTTCGAAGAAACCACGTTCATGCGATTTCGACTTCGGCAAGGCGTATATGGGCAACGGCAGCCCGACCGTCAAATGGTTCGCATCAAGGCGCCCTTTGGGGGTTTGACCGCGCGTCAACTGGAAGTCCTGGGGGAGGTCGCTGAAAATTACGCACCGCTCAAGAAAGGGCACCTGACAACGCGCGAAAACGTGCAGATCCATCACGTGCTTCTTGACGAGACACCTGACCTGATGCGCCTTATCGGCGATGTGGGCCTTACGACTCGCGAGGCTTGTGGCAACACGGTCCGCAACGTCGTTGCACACCCGACCGCCGGCGTTTCCAAAGATGAGGTGTTCGATATTTCGCCGTACGCGGCGGCGTACGCACGCTACTTCTTGCGGCACCCTACGACGCAAAACATGCCTAGAAAGTCGAAGACGGCGTTCTCAGGATCTGAGAGCGATGAAGCGATGACGCCGTTCCATGACATGGGATTCATCGCCCGCGAGCGTGAAGGTAAGCGCGGATTCAAGATCGTCGTAGGCGGCGGTCTATCGATCATGCCGCAGATGGCGGAGACGTTGAGCGAGTTTGTGCCTGTCGAAGACTACCTCCGACACGCCGAAGCCGCTTTGAGGATCTTTAATCGGCAAGACGAAGAGCGAAAGAATTTGATGCGAGCTCGGATCAAGTACACCATCAAACGCTTGGGCATCGAGAAGTTCCGCGAACTCGTCGCTGAGGAGTTGAAAGGCGACTGGGCGAAGAAAGAGATCGACCTCGAATCGCTTCTGTTCATCGAAGACGAATCGAAGGATGCACCCGACCCGCCGGAAAACGCGATGCCGGAACCATTGAATGATGCGGACTACGACCTTTGGAAGTCGTCTTCAGTCGAGGAGCAACGGCAAGAAGGATTCAACGTCGTTTACGTGCGTGTTGAGCGTGGTGACATCTACAGCGAGCAGTGGAAACCGTTAGCTGACATCGCGCGCGAATTCGCCGGCGGCAGGGCCCGCATCGACCAGCAACAAAACATTGTGTTTCGCTGGGTTCGAAACGAATCGCTATACGACGTCTACCGGGCGCTTGACGAAATCGGCATGGCAACGAGCGGACGCGAGACGATTCGCGACATCGTAACTTGCCCTGGGACCGACTCTTGCAAGCTCGGAATTACGTCTTCGATGGGTTTGAACGAAGCACTGGGTGAGAAACTCGACACGATGGACATTTCCGATCCGTTGGTCGCAGGGATACATATCAAAGCCAGCGGATGCCCCAACTCTTGCGGACAGCATCACGTTGCGAACATCGGATTCCACGGTGCGGTTATGAAAGGCGGCGGCGGACAGGTTCCCGCTTACGAACTTTTCATCGCCGGTTCTTCGACTGACGGCCCCGTGCGTGTGGGCAATCGAGTCAGAGCGCGTGTGCCAGCAAAACGTGCCGGTGAAGCCTTGGAGATGATCGTCGATCACTACAAGGCGAACCGAAACGAGGATGAAGAGTTCAACGCGTTCGTAGACCGTGTAGGCACGAAGCCTTACGAGGACATGTTCGCTCCTTGGAAAGCTGAGATCGGGCCACTCGACAGAGAGCACATCCAGACCTACATGGACTGGGGCAAGACAGTTCTCTACAAGCTAGAACGCGGCGAAGGCGAGTGCGCGGTCTAAGGCACCGTCTGCAATTCTGGTTACTCAATCGACGGCGGCGCTGTAGTGTTTCCTGAGCACGTCGCGGCTTCTGAGGATGATGCCTTCACCATCAAGCGACCGCGATCCGACCTCGAGCGTCGCGAACTCGACGCCAAGATCGGCGGAGATCAACGGCGCCATCTCATTCAAATCGAGTTCACCGGTACCGATTTCCTTGTGATCAACACCATCAATCACATCATTGAGGTGTAGGTGGCTGACGCGCGATCCAAGTATCGATATCGCGTCGGTTATTCCATCACCCCTGATGCAATGGCCGACGTCGACAGTGGCGCCCACATGGTCACTGTCAGCATCGTCAATCACAGACGCTAGGTCTTCGTAAGACATCAAGACGTATCCGGGTTCGTGGAAAAGGTTTTCGATGCAGATTTTCACTCCGAGCCGTTCGGCGGTCGGCGCCGCCCGACGAACAAATCTCTTGACATTGCGTATCGCTTCGCGCCGTATCAGTTCAGATCCGTCCTCCGGTGACGCGAGCGTCGGAACGTCGATTGTTCCGGGGTGCAAGACGACGACGCTTCCGCCGAGCAACCGGGTCATTTCGAGATTGCGGACGAAACTGTCCAACGTTTCGTGCCAAACGCGCGTGATGTGGGAACCGGGCAGCGCGCCGTGGTTGTAATGGAGATTGAATGTGATACCGTGGGAATCGGCGACTCCGCGGAGGTAGTTGATATCCTCTTGCGAAAGGGTTTCGGCACAATGATGCCTTCCGTTCAGTTCTATCGCCTTGAATCCGTGTTCTTTGGCGAAATCGACCATGGCGCTGAGCGGTTGATCGTCGTGGATGAGTGATGAGATCGCTAACTTGGGCATTTGATATCCGACGTTCGCAACGTGTTGAGGATGGCTCTGAGTGTGAAATTATCTAATAACTACAACAGGGAATTTACACACAGCGACCTTCGTCGAGGGGAACTTTCTCGTTTTCTATACTTTAAAGGTCAGTATTTAGCCCGTTACGGCTGCCCAGCCGTAGGTTGACTCCACGTAGCTGTAACCCCCGTTAAACCATGCCAAACATCGAATATGGTGACTACGTCAAGTTTTCGTTCTTCAAGGCGAGACCGTCTTGGCGATCACTCGAACCAAACCGCAAGGCGCAGATGAGCGAAGAACTCGTCGCAACCGTCCACGAGGTAGAAATTTCGACCGACGCGCCAATTTCGAGCTTTAGTGCTGTCGGAACACGAGCCGATGTCGATCTGCTGCTGTTCCAAACCGCCGAAAGCGTCGAGACCTTTCATACAACTGCCGCGGCGCTCAACCGGACAGAGGCGGCCGCGCACCTTGACCAGCCTCATTCATACCTGTCGCTTCGGAGAAAGACCCGCTACCGACACGGCGGTGGCAACCCCGACGTGGTTCGAAACGAAAAGCGTTACTTCATCGTCTATCCAATGACGAAAACTCGTCAATGGTACGGTTTGGCGATGGAAGAGCGACAGCAGATGATGAACGATCATTTCCGCATCGGTCACGGCTACCCCGGCGTGACCATCAACACCACGTATTCATTCGGCATCGATGACCCGGAATTCGTCGTCGCGTTCGAAACAGACGACCCGTCAGAGTTCGTGTCGTTGGTGATGGACCTGCGAGAAGTGCCTGGCGCCCAATACACGGCTTCCGAGACGCCTATCTTTACGACGCTACGGATGCCGCTCATCGGTGCGCTGCAAGCCATGGGGTGAATCGGCAACCGTGAATCGTCACTGGTTAATCGTTGCGACGATTGGCCGGTCAGCTCCGGACCGGATGAAGTCGAAAGTTTCGGCGGCTAACGGCTAGGTGTTGTTGCCCGGCTCGGAGCTGTCGTAGTCGTAGTCGTAGTTGAGAGCGATGTAATCTTGCTCGTCATCCGGAACTTGATCTTCAGGGAAGATTGCGTTTTCTGGACACACGGGCTCGCAAGCGGCGCAATCGATGCACTCATCAGGATTGATGAACAGCATCGTGTCACCTGGTTTCGAGTAGATGCAATCGACCGGGCAAACATCAACACATGAGCCGTCCATGACGTCGATGCAGGCTTTCGAGATTATGTATGTCACCGTCTAACTGCTCCCAATTCTGGTTTAACAAACAGGCCGCACGGAGATGCAGCCGCAACAGTTCGCTCATTACGCCAGGGCGTCGTTTTACCCACCACATCCACATCCGCCGCCGCCACATGCGCAACCGCCTGCGAAGTTCGGGTTTGAGATCACGAAACCGGAACGCTGGAAACCCTCGACATAGTCGATGTTGGAACCTGCGATTAGCGGAATGCTTTGCTCGTCGACGAGGGTTTTAACCGAACCATCCTGCAAAGACGTGTCGTCGGAACTGGGTTCGTCTTCAAGACCGAATGCGTACTCGACGCCGCCTTGCGGGGTGGGCGCAGCGGAGATGCGCAGGTAGGCTTCGGAAGCGTCCTGTTCCGCCATCACCTCGACCAGCTTGTCCAAAGCCGCCGGCGTGAAGGACAGTATCGCGGCCTCTTGCTCGTTCATCATCTTTGTTGCTCTCCGTTGCGTCTTTTCAGAGCGCTAAGCATATCTGGGGCGCCCTCTGTGTTGGCGATCGCGACGCGATTTTCGAAATCTCGCCTCGCGATTAAAATTGTAATGCAACGCTTACACGAGTCACGGCGCAATCTCTGCCAATATCTATGCGAGGCGCTTTTTCATTTTTGTAGCCAATTCGCTCGATTTTTACGTTATCCCGCTATATAATTGGCATTTGTGCATTGTTATCGTCTAATTTTCGGGCGAATTTTCCGAGTTCTGGAACTTTCGGGTCCGAAATTGGCACGCGGTGAGTGTTGCGCATCCCTCATGTGCGACGAACGTAATCGGTGCGCAAAACGTCAATTCACTAAAACAGGAGCACCTGCTGCATGGACGCAATAGATCGTCAAATTATCGCTGCCTTGAACGAAGATGGGCGGGCCGCAAACGCGAAAATTGCCAAAAAGGTGAAAGTGAGTGAAGGGACCGTTCGTCGGCGCCTCAAAAAACTGACCAGCGACAAGACGATCGACATCGTTACCGTCCAAGACCCACAAAAAATGGGCTACCAGTCAGAAGTGCTCATCGGGATGCAAGTCGAACCCAACATGCTTGAAGAAGTTGCTTCACGTATGGCGGAATTCAAGTACACTACGCTAGTCAGCATCACGACTGGCACGTACGACGTGTTTGCTTGGGCGACGCTGCCTAACGCCGAGAGCCTCGGTGAATTCATCCGCGATCACGTCGGCAAAACGCCGGGAGTGCAACGGACCGAGACGTTTGTCTCGCTAGGAGTCCGCAAGCGAACTTACAGTTTGCCAATAGAGGAGTGAAGCAACACCGCCTGACCTAAGGGTGGTGGGACGCGTGGGAGAAGATGAACAACCCGACTTACGTAGAGCCCGTACGGCATAGAAGGTGGATTTCGACGGCGGTGGGGCCATCGCTGTTTGAGTGGCTGTTCCCTGACGCAAAGCTAATCCACAAGGTTTTCGCCGCTGTCGCGTTCATCGCGTTCATCGTGGTCTGCACCAAGATCAGGTTTTACCTGCCCGAAAACCCGACCCCGATCACGTTGCAGACTTTCGCGATTTTGGCCACCGCGAGTGTCATGGGTTGCACTTGGGGTTTCTACTCAGTATTGGGTTATCTAGTTATCGGCGTCCTCGGCTTTCCGGCGTTCGCCAATCAACCGTTCGAATTGACGTCTCCCGCCGTCGGGTGGAACTACGTGACGGGAGTGACTGGCGGTTACCTGATCGGCTTCCTGCTGGCTTCGATAGTGGCGGGTTCGCTCAGCAAAATGGGATTCAATCGCTCCAATTCGCTGTGGGCAAACGCGCTCGGGGGATTAGCCGTTTATCTGCCCGCCATTGTCTGGCTCGCCATCGGAGATTTCGGTTGGCCCGCAGAAGGCAAGTTGTTGATGGACGGTATGTACATCTACCTGCCAGGTGACATCCTCAAAGTGCTTGGCGCATCGCTACTGGTCGCTGGGTTGTGGAAGTTGGCTGATAATCGACGGTCTGGACGAGGACGTTCGGACGTTTAATCTCGATATTCTTGTCCAGACGAAGACCACGCCCGTAGCGACAATGCCAACGTCGCGTCTAACGGGTTACTCCAACGCGTCAGCAACAAGCATGGCGCGCACCATCACTGATTCACCGTAGGAATTCACATGTACAAGAACGCGGATTGCGGCGCGCCCCGAGCGACCGATATAGGAAGCGAAATAACTGTTGCCGGTTGGGTCCACCGGCGAAGAGACCACGGCAATTTGATCTTCGTCGATCTGCGTGACCGCACCGGGTTGCTCCAAGTGGTGTTTAACCCGGAAATCGCTCCAGATGCTCATCGCCTTGCTGAAGGCGTGCGTAGCGAATGGGTCATTCAGGCTCGAGGCACGATAAAGGCGAGATTGCCAGGCGCAGCGAACCCGAATTTGGCCACTGGCGAAGTTGAACTCATCGTCAGCGAGTCGCAGGTGCTGAACCGTGCCGTTACACCGCCGTTCGAGGTTGAAGACGACACCGATGCCGATGAATCTACGCGCATGGCGTTCAGGTATATCGACATCCGGCGCCCCGAGATGCTAGAGAGACTGCGGTTACGGCATCGCGTCACGCAACTGATTTGGGATCATCTGACGGATAATGGTTTCACTCAGATCGAGACTCCGATACTGATCAAATCAACGCCTGAAGGGGCTCGCGACTATATCGTGCCTTCGCGTGTGCGACCCGGTTCGTTCTATGCACTGCCTCAGTCGCCGCAGCAGATGAAACAGATCTTGATGGTCGCCGGAGTCGAGCGGTATTTCCAAATTGCGAAGTGTTTCCGAGACGAAGACTTGCGGGCGGATCGGCAACCCGAACACACCCAACTCGATTTAGAGATGAGCTTTGTGCATCAGGAAGATGTCATGGCACTCGTAGAGGGGCTTTACACCCGGATCGTCGAGGAGACCCGACCTGGCGCGCGTATCGAGACGCCCTTCTCGAAACTCTCCTACGACACCGCGGTTGAAAGATATGGTTCCGACAAGCCAGACATTCGCTATGGCTTGGAGATGTCGACGATCACGGATATCGCGGCAAAGTCTGAGGCGCGGGTATTCCAAGCCGTAGCATCCGCGGGCGGCACCGTCCGAGCTTTCGCAGCGCCCGGTTGCGCCAGTTATACCCGTAGACAGACGGACCAACTCATCGACATCGCCAGAGCCGCGGGGGCGCAGGGCCTCGTGTACATCGCCATCGACGAATCTGCTTCATCGGTCGCGGAGATCAGCGACGAACACATCCGTTCGCCGTTAAAGAACTACCTTTCGCTGGATATCGTCAGAGGGATCGCTGAATCCGTTAACGCGGCCCCGGGTGATTTGGTGCTAATTGTCGCCGGGACACAGAGCGTTGCCAACAACGCGCTGTCCGCGTTGCGCACCGAGATGGCGGAGCGATTAGAGCTAATTGATCCGAACGAATTCAAGTTCGCTTGGGTGTTCGATTTCCCGCTATTCCAATGGGACGAGGATTCGAAATCGTGGGCACCCGCCCATCACGTCTTCTCGGCGCCGAAACAGGAGCACATTCCATTAATCGAGAGTGACCCCGGCAGCGTTTATGCGGATCTCTTTGATTTGACGTGCAACGGGGTTGAACTGGGAAGCGGTAGCATCCGCATCCATGACCCTGATCTGCAAATGAGGGTGTTCAACGTCATCGGCTACCCGGACAATGAAATTGAAGAGCGTTTCGGCCATCTGCTCAAGGCGTTCAGGTACGGAGCACCTCCGCACGGCGGCATGGGGTTGGGTTTGGACCGCATCACGGCGATGCTTGCAGGCCAGTCCAACATTCGGGAAGTCATCGCATTTCCGAAGACGCAGTCGGCGTGGGATCCGCTTTTCGACGCCCCGTCGGTCATCGCTGGCGAGCAGCTCGAAGAATTACGGATTTCGGTCGATACCGACGAATAGAACCGGACCTTCTAGACACCGCTATTGTGACGCGTCGCCCTTCGGTTCGGTCGCGAACGGCGATAAATTAGAATCGAAGGGGTCGTATCCCCGCGATCTCGGCGGCCATTTACGAATTGGCGTGTCGAACCTCTGACCGGTCCGTATCCCAAGCATCACAAAACGAAAGAGAAGGGTTTGAACATCTCACGCGAAAGTTCCGAAAATGGCGAGGTAGTGCTCAGGCTTGAGGTGGAATCTGAACGCGTTGGGAGGCACATGAACGCCGCCGTGCGACGCGTCGCGCAACGAGTTGACATCCCGGGCTTCCGAAAAGGAAAAGCCCCGCGCGGCATCCTGCAGAACTACGTCGGGAAAGATTACCTCGTCGAAGAGGCGATGGAATCTTTGGTTCCCGAAGCGGTCGGAGATGCCGTCAGAGGCGAAGAACTCGCTCCATTCGCTCCTCCCCGCGTCAACATCGAGCAGACTGAACCATCGGTCACAATAGTTGCCACCGTACCGCTTCAACCCAAGGTCGTCCTCAGCGATTACAAATCGATCCGATACGACGATCAACCGGAGGAAGTTTCTGAAGACGCTGTAGACGCTCTTCTGATGCAACTTCGCCGCTCTCAGGCTTATTCAGTGCCAGTTGAACGCGCCGCCGAGGAAAAGGACATCGTCACTATTGATCTCCACATGACGGCAGACGAACAGGTGATTTGGGATTTTTCAGATCGGCAATTCCAACTGAATTTGGACGTCGACGTTTACGGAGAGGTGTTCGTAGGGCTGCACGAAGGCATCATCGGGATGTCCGTAGGAGATGATAAACAGTTTTCGTTCCCGGTTACCGAAGAAACGGATTCGCTGCAGTTCGCCGGCAAAACGGCCTTCGCAAAAGTTGTTTTGAAAAATGTCAGCGAGGAGTTCGTGCCCGACCTCGACGATGCGATGGCCGCCACGGCCGGTGTCCCAGAGGTTGAAACTGTCGAGCAGTTGACAGAGCACATTCGCGGCCAACTCGAACAACGCGCGGAACAAACTTTCGTGGGTTCGATACAGACCAGGTTGTTTGAGGAGATCGCTGAAGCGAGCGATTTCACTATCTCTCCGATCGTTGTCGAGCACGAAGGACATCATGTACTTGAGCGTTATATGCATCAACGCCAAGCGATGGCGGCACGTACAGGACAGCAATTCTCCGCAGATGACCTAACTGAGGAAGATGTCAACAGCGCGAATGAGTTGGCTGAACGAGACCTGAAGAACGCGCTCATCGTTGAAGAGTTGGTCGAGGCCGAAAACGTTGCGGTTCCAGACGAAGACGTTGTCGACGAGATCGCGAGGACTAACGAAGCCGCAACCTCGGATGAACAACGGCTAGAAGACAACGATCAGACCCGCCAGTCAGTCAAAACCTTCCTGCAGCGACAACGCACGATCGAAAAAGTATTGAACATGGCTCGTGGTCTTGACGACGATGCCCCAACCGAAGCCGAACAATCGTAGACCTGTACGAACCAACATCGCACGACGTCAAATGCCCCAACACCCAACGGAGAACCCAATCAAATGACCCAGATCGAAACACCGCAGAACCTGATCCCGATGGTTATTGAGACCGGCACACGTGGGGAACGGGCGTATGACATCTATTCCCTCCTTTTGAAAGAGCGGATCATTTTCCTCGGCACACCAATCAATGCTGCCGTAGCGAACACCATCGTCGCGCAACTGCTTTATCTTGCTGCCGACGATCCCGAGCGCGACATCAACATGTACATCAACTGCCCAGGCGGGTCGGTGTACGATGGCATGGCGATATATGACACCATGCAACTCGTATCTTGCGACGTGTCGACCATCGCGGTAGGTCTGTGTGCCAGTATGGGGACGATTTTGCTGACGGCAGGAACCAAGGGTAAGCGATACGCCTTGCCCAACTCCGCGATCATGATGCACCAACCTTGGAGCGGTACGCAAGGGCAAGCCGCCGACATCGAGATCCACGCCCGCGAAACGTTACGGATCCAAGACCGGATGCGTCAGATCATCGCCGATCATACCAGCCAACCTTACGAACAGGTGGCCCGAGACAGCGACCGCGACTTTTGGATGACTCCCGAGCAGGCGGTAGAGTACGGGTTGATTGATGAGGTCCATGCTGCCACTGAAAACCCGCGAAACGCTAGAATTCTTGAAGCGGGGGCGGCGTAAGTACGGTTGTCATCGGCAATAATAGGGTCAACGGCTAATCGCAATCGGATCGATTGAATGAACGGCACTGGCGATAGAAACTCGATACAACGGGGACGCGTGCAGAAACGTTGCTCGTTCTGCAAAAAACAGCAGCAAGAGATTCGTATGCTGATCGCTGGCCCCAACAGCATCTTCATCTGCGACGAATGCGTAGAACGCTGTCGAGGGATCATTCGGCAGGCTACACAAGCGCCGAAATCAAAATCGAATTCGGAACCAAAGACGACAAACGTCTATCCGACGAAACCCATCGAGATTTACGAACAGCTCCAACAGTTCGTCATCGGTCAGGAGCAAGCGAAGAAGGTTCTCAGCGTCGGTGTCTACAACCATTACAAGCGCGTACTAGCTAGCCAGCACAACGAGAAAGACGACGGGATAGACCTCCAAAAGACCAACATCATGTTGGTCGGACCTCCAGGTTGTGGCAAGACGTATCTGGCCCAGATAATGGCCCAGATCCTCAAAGTCCCGTTCGCCATCGTCGATGCCACTTCCATAACCGAAGCTGGTTACGTCGGCGAAGACGTCGAAAACATCCTTTTGCGTCTACTGCAATCGGCCGGAGGAGACGTTGCCCGTGCCGAGCGGGGGATCATCTACATCGATGAGATCGACAAGATCGCGCGCAAAGATATAAACCCGTCGATAACCCGCGATGTGTCGGGCGAGGGAGTCCAGCAAGCGCTCCTCAAGATCCTTGAGGGAAACGTCGTGAATGTGCCACCACACGGTGGGCGCAAGCATCCGCACCAAGAATTCATACAGGTGAACACCGAGAACATTCTCTTCATCCTCGGCGGCGCGTTCGATGGTATCGACCAGATAATCCGGAAGCGTGAGCGCACGGCGCGCGAGGGTAACGGGATGGGATTCAGAACGAACGCTATCGTTGACGCCTACGCTTCTATCCAGCATCGTTCCGGTGAAGATGGACGCGACCTCACGGACGTAGCTCCGGAGGATCTCCGCAACTACGGTTTCATTCCGGAATTCATTGGCAGGGTCCCGGTGGTAGTTGGACTTTCTGACCTGACTCTGGATCAATTGGTCAAAGTATTGATGGAACCTAAGAACTCGATCGTGTCGCAATACGAGAAGCTGTTCGGTCTCGACGACGTGGAACTCGAGTTCACTGAAGACGCCCTCGTAGCCATAGCTGAGCACGCCCAAATGCGCCGAATGGGCGCTAGGGGTTTACGATCCATCGTCGAGGACGTGCTAATGGATGCCATGTACGCGCTACCCTCTTGCACTGACGCGGCGAAATGCATCGTCACCAAACAGACTATTCACGAACACGCGCATCCGACCATAGTTGACGCTCAAGGGAACTACATCGACCCGAACAATATCGCCGTTCCAGAGGCCGCATAGGGCATCCTTTCGGCAAACCCGCTCCGCGCAACTGGTCAAACAATCCCGGAGATCTCATAATGTCGATCCGCGTAACCATAAATGGACGCGAATTGGAACTCTCTGAATCGGTTACGCTGCAGAGGTATCTCGAAGACGCCGGGTTATCCGGACGTCGTTTGGCCGTCGCCCACAACACCGACGTGGTTCCACGCGACGAATACGCAAACGTCGTGATTGACGATGGTGATACTCTCGAAATCGTACGCCCCGTTGGCGGCGGTTGATCGCATTTTCTAGAAGGGACCTTTGCGGTCGAAGGCCCTTTTTTGTGCAGCGATCGCCCCCTTCGCTGCACCCCGCAACTCGAATGAATACACCCTCCCGGGGAACGAGAGGGTGTATCCAAATTGACGGGTTATCCGAGATTACTCGACTACGCAGACCGCTCCGGTTGAGGTGTCACCTGAAAACTCAGAGCGGTAACGGTGGCAACCGACGATCGTGAAGGTGTGTTCGCCGCAACATTCGTCGCCGCCGAAAGACGGTTTCCACAGAGCACCTGTGTCCCATTGTTCGGCTTCGCCCTCGAAACTCCGCGCACTGCTGGCGCTACTGCGGGGGTTCTCCCAGATGACTTTAGTTCCGACCTTTACCTTTATCACTTCTGGCTCGAAAAAGTACGTATCGGTGAGCAGCACCCGGGCTTCGCCTTCGAGGGCTGCTCCCTCGGGAACTTCGATCGCTACGGCTTCTTCGCCTTCCACTTGCGATTGTTCAGAACCTGCTTCTGAACCCACGGCGGCACCTCCTGATGCTTCACCGGATTCGGCTTCCTCAGTCGCTCTTGCCTGCGCGGTTGCCTGGATCTGTGCGGCAATCGTGTTCTTGCCTACGGTGATACCAGCATCCGGGTCTCCGCCTTCGGCGATTACCGCCTCAGCTGTAGCCGTGGCGTTTTCGACCTTTAGGTCAGCCTCGAATGTCTGGATCGTCTCGAACTGAGATGGGCCGCCGCAAGCTGTTATAGCCGTCGCGACAGTCATCGCCGACCAAACGGCGATTAAGAGCGCAACTACGCTTTTTTTCATCGGCACACTCCCCGATTTGATTTAGGCAATCTGCCGCAGCCTAGGATCCAACCGGTCGCGCAACCAGTCGCCGAAGAAGTTCATCGACAGGACCACTAGGAATATGGCGAAGCCGGGTACGAGCGTAAGGTGTGGCGCCTCGAGGATGTAGTCTCGGCCTTCGTTCGTCATTACACCCCATGCCGGCGTCGGCGGTTGAATACCAGCGCCGACGAAGCTGAGCGTCGACTCTGCGAGTATCAGACCACTCGTGTTCAGGCTCGCAACCACGATGACGGTGTTCATGACGCCGGGAACCAAGTGTCGCCAGATGATCCGGATGTCCGAAGCGCCAGCGACCCTCGCCGCCGCTACGTAATCCAATTCACGCAACACAAATACCTGAGCGCGTATGACGCGCACGAAGCCGACCCAAGCGACAAGCATCAGGACGAAAAGCAACATATCCACTTTCCAAGCCAAGATAATGACCTTGGCTCCAAAGAGCTGCGTAATGACGATCGCAACCATCAAGAACGGAAGCGCGTTCCAGACGTCGACGAACCTCGTAACGATCTCGTCCAAGATGCCTCCGTAATAGCCGCTGAAGAGGGCTACGGCGGTCCCCAGGATCATGCCCGACGTCAGTGAGAACGTCACGACGGCGATCGATATTCTGGAACCGTGTAAAAGCCTACTGAAAATATCTCTTCCCGTATGGTCGGCTCCCAAGATGTGAAGCTTGCCGCACTGATCGATGTTTTCGGATGCCGGGCCGCCGTCGGGATCGATCACATCGCACGACCGATAGCTGAGTTCTTCGATGGTGGTGCCGCCAAGGGGGATATATGCGGCTCGGGATCGTTCCCACAGTCCGAGGTTCCGGTCATGCGAGAATCCCTTGTCGCGCGGGAAAGGGGCGACGTATGGCCCGATCAATGCGGCGATCAGCAACAACGCCAATATGATCACCGGAATTATCGGGTAGCGGCGGATGTAATACCAAAGTTTGGCGAACGGATTCGAGGTTTGACCGTAAATCGAGACCTGATCGCTCGTAAACGCCGCCGTCTCGGTAGCGGTTTCCGTCGTGTCGACTTCAATTGCCATGCGCCATTTACCTCCAAGATTCCGATAACTCGAGAATCGGATTCACCTACCTAAGCCGCACTCGCGGGTCGATCACCGTGTAGAGAATATCCGCTACCGTCGCGAACACCAAGAAATACATCAAGAACACGATCACCGTCCCGAGCAACAGTGGGAAGTCGTTGTTTTGGACCGCGTCCTGCAAGGCGACTTGGCCTATTCCCGGCCAAGAAAACACGATCTCCACAACTAAAGCGCCGTTCAAGAATCCTGCGAACAGCAACAACATCGAAGTTATCGGAGCGATCAGCGCGTTGCGTAGCGCGTGCTTGAAGATGACCGTCGTGTTGCCGACGCCCTTTGCCCTTGCCATCTTTACGAACTCGGAGTCCAGAATCTCCAACATCGACGAGCGCGTCAGGCGCATCAAGCCGGCCGCCGAACCCCACCCGAGCGCCAGGCACGGCAAGATGTATTCCTTCAAGCGGAGCTCATCCGGCGTTCGACCGCCCGCGGGCATCGCAAAGAACCGTAGGAACGATACCGGGCTGTCGTCCTGGATCGCATTGAGCGTCACTGAGAATATCCAGATCATCACGATACCGGTTACAAATGCCGGCGCGGCCTGGCCCACTAAGGCTACAAAACGCGCGAAATAATCGATTATGCCACCCCTCCAAACGGCCGCGATTACGCCGGTAGGAATGCCCATTAGCACGGCTATCAACCACCCTCCTACACCCAACTGCACCGTTGCGCCCAGTCGGCCTTTGATGATGTCCCACACATCAATCTGCAAACTTAATGAAACACCAAAGTCAAGACGGAACACGCGCCCAAGCCATTCGATGTATTGGATTGGAACGGGCTTATCGAAACCCAGACGGTCACCCAACCGGTTCCAGCTCTCCTGGGTGAGCCCGTAGCCGCTTTGCGGAACAAATATCTCACGCGGATCCTTGGGGTTTGCGTGAACGAGGATGAAGATCGCCAGAGTGGCGCCGAACACAGACACCAGCGACGTGAACACGCGACCTGCCAAAAATCGAATCATTGCGGGCTCCCGGATCTAAGTGAAAGTGATCCTGTGCATCCTCTTTAGGTGTCTACGTCGGTCGTGGCCCATCATTAGGGCGCGTTTTCCCTATCCAGCGATTGCCGGAGTTCGAATTCTAACGGAAATTCGTTTTGTGCCGGACGGCCAATCGACACTTTTGCGCGGCAATGGCGATGTGTGGTCACAAAAGATTCCACACACCGCCACCACCTAGGTGGACGGAGCCCGCCTGCCTGTCCTCAGACATCCGGGCTCCGTGCCACGTGCTCATCTCGGAGACTACCTGAGTACGATGAACTCGGGGTTGCTCGAAATGTTGCTGTAGTGCTGTTGGCGACCGCCCCAAGAAGCGATTCTCGGACCAGCGACCACGCCCTTCGGGACCTGTACTACGCCGGCGTACTGAACCCAGTACATCGACCAGTCCACCCACTTGAGGTGAGCCTGCTCACGCGCAGCTTTGTCCTGCTCGGCGAGGATCTCGAAGAGCCACTTGCCGCCGGGTTGCGACTCGAAGCCAACGCCCCAGCCAGGTCGGCTGGACGACGTGTCAACTGTCGGCAACGGCCAGTCAAGCGGGTATACGTTCGAGTGAACGTCACCGTTCTTGAAGACCGGCAGCAACTGGACACGTCGGCGCATTCTCTGCGAGATGACTCCGCCGTAGTCCTCGATCAACTGCTCGATTTCGATCCCTAGTTGCTCCCACTGCGAGGTGATGTAGTCGGCCACTTCAAGGCTGACTTCACCGATCTCCGCGACGTAGGCCTGCAACGTCAGGTTCTCGATGCCTTGGCGCTTGCCATCCACGAGCGGGTAGCCTGCTACCGAGAGCATCAAATCGGCCATTGGGAGGTTACCGTTGGGGATCTCCCACGGTACACCGTTCTCAAACGGAGTTCCAGCAGCTTCCGCCGGGCAGTCAATTCGGTTACCGAGCCAGTCCCAGCAACCGGTGGTCCGGTCGGGGTCCCAGCCGGGGTACTCGGGTCCCATGTACTCGGAGTAGATGGGCGTGCCCTTGCCGTCGAGGAAGACGTTGTTAATCTCGTTCCTGTCCATCGCGATGGAAAGTGCGAGGCGGACCAGGCGAGCCTGTTCCATGTCGCTAATGCCAGGCGGGTTGTCTGTGTCAGCGTACGGTGCGTTGCCGCATCGCTCGAGACCAGGTCCGTCACCGTCCGTGCAAGGCGCGTCCTCGGTTCCCCAAGGGTTGCCGATCCACGGGTAGTCCTGAGTGTAGGAACCCTCGTTCGGGCCTGAACCGCAAGCGTTGTCGATCGCTGCGCCGGAGCGCTGGTCACCGCAGGCCCAAGGCTCTAGCGGTTCGCCAGTGCGAGCGTGCGAGTGCTCCCAGAGAAGACCTGGGAACAGGATCGACTGGCCAACGAAACCACCAGGCATGGTCTCAAGGAAACGGTAGCCTTCTTGGACTACGCCCGGAACAAGTTTGAAGTCCAGCGCTGCCAGGTCAGCTTCACCGTTCCGAAGCATGGCAATACGAGTGTTGTTCTCCGCAACCTGGACCTGCGTGAATTTGTCGATCGAAGGAACGACGCGCCAGTGATCGTCGAGAGCCTCTGTCGTGCATCGGTCGCCCGGCACGCAGTGGCCTTGTACGAACGGACCGGTAGCAACGTGGTGCTCGCGAGCCCACTCAACTCCCATGGAGTCGGCGTGGGCAAGATAGTAGAGACCTCGTGCGGCGCTCAAGCAACCGAACTGCGAGATCGGAAGGCAGAAGTAGACCGGGGATACCAGTCCGATTTCGACCGTCCAGTCGTCTATCTTCTTGGCTTCCAAGAAGATCGCTGCAAGGTCACCAGAGTTTCCGTATGTGGTGTCAGGGTTCGTGGTGGCATTCGACTCGTTGAAGTATCGAACGACGCTGTCGGCGTCCGAAACACCGAAGTCCATGTCTTCGAAACCGGCCGGCGGGTTGAACGGGATACCGCCGCCGTCAGGGTGCTGACGCATGGTCATGCTAACGCGCGTGCCAGCGGGGTCGATGTCCCATGACTCAACTAGCTCGGGAGTCATCGGGTCGCCGTTCTCAAAGTGGTAGAAGTACTCTTCCACGCCACCGCCGTGCGTCGGAGTACCGGCGTACGGGCCGATGGTCGGCAGACCGATCACCGCAGCCACACGTCGGACCGCCATCACGACCTCAACGTCCTCTTCCATGGCCTCAGGAGCCATAGCCTCGGCTGCTTTTTCGGCCGGGCGTGCGGTCGCTGCCGGAGCAGCTTCCTCGGCCGCCATGCCTTTTTCAGCCGGGCGGGCCGTTGCTGCCGCTGCCGCTTTCGCCGCAGGGGCCGCTTTTGCCGCCGCTGCCGCTTTTGCCGCAGGCGCTGCGGCCTCGGCAGGGCGAGCGGTTGCCGCCGCTGCCGCAGGTGCAGGAGCCTCGGAGCTACCGCAGGCAAGGCCGAATGCAGTCACTGCAACCGCTACCATCAAGGGCAGGAATCCCCACCGCCTGAGTTGATAACTTAGTTTCATTAATGAACCTCCTGTATTGTGCCGGCGGGGGTGGTTCTAAGACACGGATCCGCCGCGCCTCGCCCATGCCGGTATTTCAAATTGCCACAACAACGTCATGACTGCGTGCAACTGCGCAGAGTATACAGCACCCACCACGTATTGCGACTTACAATACGCGGGTAAATCTAGCATCACAAACGCCGTTTGTCAACTAAACAGGTTTAAATCTCGCACTCGACAGGCACCCAATGAACACCGAATCCGACAACGTCCACTCGGTCGAAGCCAGGCCGATGCTTAGTGGCAAAACAATCATCGTCACGGGCGCGAGCTCCGGCATCGGACGCGCTGCCGCACACGTCGTCGCAGATCACGGTGCCAATGTAGTTATTGCCGCCCGAAGAGCTGAACTATGCGCCGAAGTCGCGGAAGAAATCCGTGGCGGCGGCGCCAACGCTGTACACGTCCGGGCCGACGTCGCCAATCCGGAGGATGTCCGCAACATGGTCCGCTACGCAGTGGAGCATTTCGGAGGGCTCGACGGAGCGTTCAACAATGCTGGCGTGTTGTTGGACACTGGCCGCATACATGAAATGGAAGACGACGTTTTGCGCCGTTCATGGGATGTAAACGTCAACGGAGTATGGCTCTGCATGAAAGCGGAGCTCGATGTCATGATCAAGCAAGGGCGCGGGGGTTCGATCGTCAACGACTCTTCGCGTAACGGTCTGCGTGCCGACATCAAGCGCCCTGCGTACACCGCCACTAAGCACGCTGTCAGCGGTTTGACGAAGGCCGCTGCGCTTGACTATGCGCGCATGAATATCCGAGTAAACGGGATATGTCCCGGGCCGATCGATACCGACATGATGCGCGCCGTGGACCAGGGGAACGACGATATAAGGCGCAGGATCGAGTCAGATGTTCCGCTCGCCCGTTATGGAACTCCCGAAGAGGTCGGTCAATTGGTCGCTTGGTTATTGTCGGATAACGCGTCTTATGTCACGGGACAGATGGTGGGTATCGACGGGGGGTTGTCGGCGTCATGAACACCGTCTCCGAACATGCATTGATCGAGGAGATACACAACACACCGACCAAGGCGTGCCTTGTGATCACCGGCGCGGGCACTAGCGCGATTTCAGCGCTGTTCGCCGTTGCTGGTGCATCTCGGACCGTGATCGATGCACAAGTCCCCTATTCGCGAGCAGCACTGGACGATTATGTCGGATTCCAAGCTGAGCAGCACGTTTCCGAAGACGAAGCGAAGCTGATGGCCGTTCGAGCATACGAACGGGCGGTGAGACTGACAGCAAATGGTGATGCCGAAGGACGTTTAGTTGGATTGTCCTGCACGGCTGCGATTGCGACTGATCGGCTACGACGAGGTGAAAACCGCGCTCATATCGCGTGGCATGACGGAAATACCGGCGCCACTTATTCGATCGTCATGATCAAAGGGGCGCGCGATCGGGAGGGCGAAGAAGCCGTCTGCGGAGCGATCATATTGAATGCGCTCGCCGAAGCTTGCGGTATCGAGCATAGGATCCAACCGCGAATACTCGAAGGTGAAATTGTCAAACGAATCGCCAATTGAGGAAGTTGCAAACGGCATTCGACCACTGGCGGTTTACAGACCGCAATATGGATGGTCGGACGTACCGCCTCGCGACATCATCATGCTCGCAGGTTCGTTTCGACCTTTGCACCGCGGGCACCGAGCACTTCTGGCGGCTGGATTTCGCGTTTGCGGCAGAGATCTCCACCCGTGTTTCGAGATATCGATCCGAAATGTAGAAAAGCCAGACATCGCCGCAGCCGAATTACTCACACGGGTCTCGCAGTTCCGAGAGCCCGGTGACACGGTAGTCTTAACCGGCGCCGCAACGTTCTTGGGAAAGGCTCGGCTGATGCCAGGCACGACGTTCGTTATCGGTTACGACACCGCAATCAGGCTCTTCGACGATCGCTTCTACCTCGACATCAGGTCGTCCTCTCCGAGCATAGCCGTGATGAGCGAGATTAGGGAATTGGGATCGAGCTTCGTGGTTGGCGGGCGTCACGACGCCGACGGTACTTTCCAGACGATTCGCAACATGGGCATACCGAAAGGCTTTGAATCGCTGCTGGTGGAGATCCCAGAGGACATGTTCTCTGACCCGATCTCGTCTACGCAGATTCGGCGTGACGCGGTGGTCGACAATCCGTAACGGCTTACAATCGAATTTCAGTCGAATCCGTTAGAAGCCAGATTAGTCAGGAATTCCGAAGTTGACTCATCACGAAGACCCGCGCATCGCATCCGCCGACGTTGATCCACAATTCATTAACCGATGGTCGCCAAGATCGTTTTCGTCAGATCCGCTCACAGATTCCGAAATCGCTTCGATATTTGAGGGTGTTCGTTGGTCGCCATCGTCGTTCAACCGGCAACCTTGGCTGTTCGTTTACGAGACGGATGGTCCAGACCGCGAAGTATTCGACTCGATATTGATGCCAGGGAATCAGGTTTGGGCTACAAAAGCCCCGTTGATCGGTTTCATCTTCGCCAATACGAAGACGCCCGAAGGTCGTCGCCCACGAACATCGCAATTCGACACTGGTGCCGCGTGGATGGCTCTCGCCCTCCAGGCACGATCGTTGGGCCTCTACACGCACGGCATGGCCGGCATCGATTACGACGTTGTCAACGAGAAACTCGGTGTGTCCGACGAGTACTACACCGCGATGTGCGGATTCGTTGCCGGTCGGATAGGACCCCGCGAGGCGTTGCCTGACGATCTGCAAGAGCGTGAGTCGCCGAACGACCGCAAACCGATAAGCGAGATCGCCCACAAGGGCATCATGTCCTGAAACAGGTTAGTCGAGCGTTGCGAAGGTGAAGTTGTCGTCGGGATGTTCGAGAGCGTATCGAGCCTGCCGCAGTCCGAACTTCTCCTGCAGTTGAACAGTCAATCCGCCGTCGATCATCAACGTATGACCGGTGATAAAAGAGGCGTCGTCGGAGCACAAGAACGCGATCCCGGCCGCGATCTCCTCTGGCTTTCCGGTTCTCCTCAACGGATACTGGTCGGCGAAAAACGCGTGACCGCTAGGGTTCTGCGCCCACATCTCGGCGAGCCCTTCGCCGACAATGTGCCCTGGACCGATCGCATTCGCCCTAATACCATCAGGACCGTACTCCACCGCCAGTTGCCTGGTCAGACCAACCACAGCAGCTTTGCCGGTTTCGTACACCAACATCCCGGTCTCTTGCAACCAGGAGTGCACGGACGCGAGGTTGACGATCGAACCTCCACCTACGGCGCGCATGTGCGGAACCGCATGCTTAGCGCCTAGGTACAGCGCTTTGACTAAGACATCGATGCCGTAGTCCCAGTCCTCCTCGTCAACACTGATCGCATCGCCATGGATGCGCGACTCCCCGGAGATTACACTGAACGCGTTTTGGACCAAAATATCCAGTCGGCCAAAAGCTTCAACTGTCTCGTCTACCATGCGACGGCAATCCGAAGATGATGAAACGTCGATGTGCGAAGAAACTGCCCTTCCCCCTGCGTCGACTATGCGTTGCACGTTCGCTGCCGCCGCGTCGTCGTCGATGTCGGCGATCATGACCATCGCGCCGTCCGCAGCCAGTCGCCGCGCAGTGGCGCCGCCAATTCCCAATGCGCCACCAGTAATCAAGGCAGCCTTGCCGTCGAACCTAGACTTCAATCGTGTTCCTCCTTGGCATCCGTCTGCAGGTGATGATATAGCCACGCTGCGTAACGACGCGATAGCCGACTTCGTCGGGAATCAAACATGCAAAAACGCTCGCCAACATCGTTGATCGAGACCGCAGCAGCAAGCGGAGATCCAACCTCCATAGCCAGTGAGCTACTTCAGACGGCCGGATTTGGAGATTCCTCGATCCCGTCCCACGCATCGCTGGATGGAGGCAATCCTGCGATGTCACAGGTTTTTCGACTTCGCATATCGGGTACAGACGGTTGTCCCGCGACCGCTATTGTGAAGGTTCCCGCAAAGAATCAAGTCGACCGCTATAGGGAATCCGCCAACGGTAGCTACGTCCGAGAAGTTGAGGTGTACAGGTTGCTGAGGGACATGCAAGGCGGGTTTCAACCGAAGATTTTGGCGGCGATCTGCGACACAAATACCAAAACTACCGCACTACTGATCGAAGATTTGGGCGCGCTGCCACGCCGCGGAGAATTCAGTGTCGAGAACTTGCGGGTCACCATGTCGAACCTCGCACGCGTCCACTCGCGTTTTTGGGGCAACGATCGGCTTGGCGCTAGTTGGTGGATGCGCAACGAACCGCATGCCGACATCTTTGAGGAGGACACGGATCAGTTCGCACCCAACTGGGAGATGTTAGCGTCCTCGTCGGTCCTCCATCCCTGCAACCAATCAACCGTGAACCGAGTTGGCGAGTACCTGTCTGAACACCTGCTCGATGTGCTTCGAGAGTTGGACAATCGACCTCGCACGCTCACTCACGGCGATCTACACACTGCAAACATGATGCTACGAAGGACCGATTCAGCAGTTGAGCCGGTGTTGATCGATTGGCAAGACGCGGTTTACAGCGGGGCGAGTAGCGACGTCGCTAAGTTCCTGTCCACGACGCTCGCACCGACCGACGCCGAGACTTATTTCGACGACTATCTCGCTGTGTACCATGCTGCGCTGCACGGCGAAATCCGCGCCACATACCCTTTAGCTACATTCCGTCGCGACGTAATGCTCGCGTTGCTCGGAACTTTCGCAAACTACGTTATCTGTGCGACGACACGTGTTCCGGACGACACCGGAGCAGGTTCGCTCAACGAATCGCTCAGAAGCGTATCGTCGGTCATCAACGTAGTGCGACCACTAGAAACGCTGTAACGCGAGTTTTCTTGAGCGCGCCGATTGGTCAAATGATGCGCCACCAGGGAACGGCCAGAACGTCGGACGTTATCCATTCGGTCCGGGAACCAGCGTGGATAAGAAGGCCGCACCTTGACATCTCGCCGTACTCCATTCGGAATGTGCGAAGGTGCCGGACGTCACTCAGTTTCGGCCTTTTGGTCGATTTAACCTCGATCGGCACCAATTTGTTCCGAACCTCGATTACGAAATCAACCTCTTCGCCGGTCGAAGTGCGCCAATAGAAAACGTCGGCTGGTTCCAATCTTGCGTCGCGCCAACATAATAAGTCGTTTAGCACGAGGTTTTCCAAGTGGACGCCTTCGGGCTCGGTAGTTCGGGCAAGATGCAATGCGATTCCGGTATCGCCCCAATACAGCTTCGGCGATTTGATCAATCGTTTAGTTCGATTAATCGCGAAGGCATGTAACCGCACCAGCAGGTAGGACGTTTCCAGCAGGTTTAGATATCTACCCACTGTCGGCTGGCTAATCGCCACGTCACGGCCGATTCCGGTTTGATTAATGACGGAACCCAAGCGCAAACTCGCCGCCCGCATCAATCTGCGAAAGTCGGGTAAGGCAGAAATCGCTGAGAGCTGAAGCAGATCACGCTCCAAATAGGTGCGCACGTAACCATCGAACCAGATCGACCTTTCCGTGGGCGACTTGAACTCGATTGCAGGCATAGGAAATCCGCCCCGCAGAGCTAGTTCACGCCAATCAGTTGGTTCATTGGGTTCGCCGGCAACCACGTCGTGCCAATCCACGTCTCGCGCGTCGACTAATGTCTCCCAGATTCCTGCGGTACCCATCCCTAACTGTTCTCGTCGCGTCATGGGCCACAAGGTAATGTAGCTGGCTCGTCCCGCTAACGACTCCGATACGCGCCGCATCAACAGCAGGTTCGCGGAGCCCGTAAGCAGAAACTTGCCCGGACGTCGATTCCTGTCTACGTCGAGTTTTACGGCACTTAAGAGTTCGGGTTCGCGCTGGACTTCGTCGATCGTTACGTGCTGCGGACCTCCGATCAACGCTTCTGGGTCCCGCCGCGCGATTTCCAACGCGTCTAGATCGTCGAGCGACACGAAACGGCGTGGTTCGGTCGTGAGTTTTTGAGCCAGCGTACTCTTGCCTGATTGGCGTGCACCAGTTAGCACCACGATCGGCATGATGCGGAGCAGTTCGTCCAGCGTTGATGCGACTCTGCGCGGCAGTGTTTTTCCATTCATGTTATTTATGATAATCATTCATAGTGTGAATGGATTACAAACATGACGTGAATGAATTACACAGATCCCACGCATGGATCAGCGACGTCGGCAATGAGGCAGGTGCGCCTGAAACCCAACGATTGTGAGTGAAACAGCTAACCCTGGGCAGTCGAGCGAGCGCCGCTGCTTGCCATGCCTAAGTTACGCCGGCGCGACATGTCTCGAAGCATGACGAGCGTATCGGAATAGCCCATGACACGGGTTGAATACTCCTCGTCGCCAGTCAGTGAAAACCCGCCTTTGCGGGATGCGATTTCGCCATTGGAGAAGAAACCCGCCATCGGGATGTCGTCGAAGCGTTCAGCGATTATTTTCGCGTCGTGGTGATCCTCTTCGAACATCCGGTATCCGCGCGCTACTGAGTTGAAGCACAGCATCGCGTCAACGCTATTGCCTCGATCGCGGATCCGTGAGGCGTAATTGTCCAGGTTTTGGCTCAAGCGGCGCGACGCGAGTTCGCTGTCACGGACGTGGAACTGCAATGCTTGTCCGTCCTCGACTAGATCGCCGATCATCATGGCTCCGGTCTCTTGGTCCATATCCATGATGTTTCGCATCACGTAATCGGGGTCAATCAACACTCCGTTGGATTCGAGACCGACGACTAGTGACCTCTTCATCCGGAGCTGGCTGAGGGGGTCGGCGTTCAAGAAGATTTCCTCCAGAACAGACATCGGAGTGCGATCGTCGAGCCGGTAAATCTCGTTCCGACTGGATTTCGTGATGACCATATTTGGTCCCACCGGCTCCTCGCTACCGGAAACAATGGTGTCAGCGTCGAAGTTCTGTTTCATCAACAGGCCGACTGCACCGTGGTGCCGAAGTTCGTCGCCGAAGAACATCCGGTTTTCACCATATTCGTGCCCACCGCTGACAAGCGCTCCGAACTTCATGACCGACGGATAGACCGAGTCCAACATCGAAAGAGCGTATTCAGTGGAGACGGTCAACGGATCGATGAAGACCAGCATCAGACCGTCTTGATATTCCTCAGGGTCGGCGCCGATCGCCTCGGCGAGTGATTCGGGTGTCGCATCCTTGCCACATGCTTGTTTGTCGGAGAATGCGAACGTGTGCATGGATTCGGTTTCGCAGTTAGACGCGAGTACCGACAGACCTGGTCCGGATTCAAGCTCGCGCCCTCCGCCGATCACGCCCGATCCCGAACAACCTAGAACCATACGGAATCCAAGTTGCCGTTCCAAGTCGGGCAAAACCTCTTCGAATTTGGGGTACTTTGGCGATGACGCGAAAATCAACGCTAGTTCAGGATTTTCGCCGCCGAGTTGTGCTCTGATTTGGTTGCAAATCTCGTCCACTTCGTCCGGCTCATCGTAATTTTCGCAGATCGCAGCGGCGAAACGCCCTGAGAGCGTCCGGCGATCTTGTGCCACGCGAACAGAGTTTGATGGTGCTGACGTATTGGAATTCGAACCCCACTTAAACTCGGCTTGCATGAAGCGCCCTTCTCCAAATTCTTGAACTCTTATTGCATCAATCGACCCCCGAGTACGCCACTGCACTCGTCATGATGCGTGATGTTGATTTTGGCAAAACGAAGCGAGTCGAAACAATATGACGAGAGACGACTCGCTCTCAATCTCACGCTCTTTCGTCACATACGCGCGAGTGCTCTGGCGGCAGCTTCGATGGTCTGATCAATCTGCTGGTCGGTGTGCGCGGACGACATATGCACGCGTCCGTTGGACGACAGGCGAACTCCCTCTTGCATCATCTCGGCTGCGAACTGGGCATAACGACCGTCGTCGCATTTCGTGGCATGGTCTCGATAGTTGCGGATCACGTCTCCGCTGCGGTTGAACGATACGCCGAAAACGCTGCCGAGGCCTTGCACATGGATCGCTGTTTCGGTCTCCATACCAACGCGACGGAGTCCCTCAATCAACCGCTCGCCTCGACGATTCAAGTCGGCGTAAAACGTATCGCCAGAAGATCTGAGGTGGTTCAACGAAGCGTGTGCCGCAGCGATCGACATGACGTTGGAATTGAAACTTCCTCCGTGGTACACCTCTCCGCTGCCGAGCACATCCATGACTTCACGCCTGCCGGCAAGCATCGCGATTGGGAATCCGGCCGCGATCGATTTCGCATATGTCGCAAGGTCGGGCGTGATACCAAGGAACTCCTGGGCGCCGCCGTATGCAACTCGGAATCCGGTTATCACCTCATCAAATATGAGTAGCGCCCCGTGACGGTGTGCCAGGTCCTTGGCTGCCTCCAAGAAACCGGGTTCGGGCATGATGCAGTTCGTATTGGCGTTGATCGGCTCCATGATGACCGCGGCGACCTCACCCCGGTTCCGTTCGAATGCGTCTTCAAGCAGGTCGATGTCGTTCCATTGACATGGGATGACTTGCGCAGCCGCGCCGGGGTCCATGCCCGCCGATTCGCCGACCGCATATGGCGACGCAACATCGCCCGCCTCATTCAACGGCGGGTGCACAGAGTGGTTCACGCTGTCCATCCAACCGTGGTAATGGCCCTCAAAGCGGATGAATTTCGTTCTTCCAGTAAATCCGCGGGCTAGGCGAAGCGCGAGTTGCACGATTTCGGTGCCCGACCCGGCGAAGCGCACCGTGCAGTCTTCGATCGGCACCGCATCGGCCGCCATCTCGGCGACCTCAAGCTCACGTTCGAATTGGGCCGCGAGCACATATCCCATTCGCATGTCCTCGGATACCTGTTGCGAAACGAATTCAGGTGCGTGGCCGAAGAGGTTGGGACCCATGCCTTGGATGTAGTCGATGTACTCGTTGCCGTCGACGTCCCACATCAGCGCGCCTTCTGAGCGTTCGAAGAACAGGGGTTCGCCTCCGGGTTCCGAAAGGCGGATCTGCGATGAGATGCCGCCGGCGACGACGCGTCGGGCCCGATCCATGAGTTGGCGGGATTTGGTGCGGTTGGTTCTTGGATTCGACATGTGGTGCTATCCCTCGCTTTCAGGCTTTACCAAGCAGAACTCGTTTCCTTCGGGGTCTTGCATGACTATCCATCGCGTTTCGCCGAATTGGCGTTCGGCGACGAGAGTTCCGCCAAGGGTTACGATGCGGTCGGCATCGGATTTCAGATCTGTGGATTTGAACTCCATGTGGAGTCGATTCTTTGCGGTTTTTGATTCGGGAACTTGGAGCACGATGATCCTCGGGTACGAAGGATCATCCGAGGCGAGGACCGCGACGAACGGAAAAAGAGATTCGGCGATTTCGTAATCTGTGGCGGTGCACCAGAATCCGGCCAACGACTCGACATCGTTGGCGTCGATGGCCAGTCCCCAAAAACCAAAATCAGACGCCATCTTTGAATACCGTCCTTAGTAGTTCAATCTGTTCGGGAATCATCAGTGTGTAGTCAGGGATCCAGAACGGTAATGTTTCGTTCCAGATGACTCCAAGTTCGCGGTCGTACCCGGATTTTTCGGGGTCAAACCATTCCAAAGTTCTTGTGCCTAGCTTGGAATCTTCTTCACCCAACGGTTCACAGTACGGAGTGTTGGTGTTGAAGTAGTTGACGCAGTGCCACTTCGGTACGACGATCAGAACCGGCTCTGCGTTCTCGTCGTTCTTAACGCCGAAGATCCAGTAGTGGTGTGATTGTCCGAGCCAGTATCCGGACTTCGAGTTGGCGACTTCGCGGTGTTTGACCGGTAGGCCAATGAACCCCGCCTTGGCGACGCGTGGTAGCCAGTTGAGGCCGGTTATGGGGTCGCGGATGTCTTCGAGGACGTGGGAGATAATGACGAAGTCGAATGGTCCTTCGGCTTCTAGCTGTCGCCAGATGTCTTCGCCGTTGACGTCACCGACGTAGAGGCGTTTATCCGTTTCAAACTCGAAGACATCGACGTAAACGTCGACTACGTCGTCGGCCCAAGGATTGTAACGACCGCCGATGTCGACTACTGTGTAGCCGGGGTTGGCAGTTTTCTTGCGCCGAATTTCGTCCAGCATGGCGGCGCGGTATTTTTGTGTGTTGCCGTCCGCGTAGTCAACAATTGGCATCAATCACTCCGATCCGAAAACGGTGTTTCTCGCAACGATTCTGGAGCCTAAACCAGGTACTTTTTGTTGACTTTGCAGACGTACGAGTAGGTGGGATTGACGAACTGAGTTACTCGGGCCTCAAGGCACTGTGCGAGAAATATGAAGGCTTCGCCCTGTGTCATGCCGTAGTCCGCTTCTAACCAGAGGATCATCTCGGAGAGTGCGATCCGGAACGCATCTTCGGCGGGTTTTTCGATGCCGGTGGTCATGATGTGGGTGTCGTTCTCGATGCGTGGCCACGACATTTCTGCTGGCATAGGCGAGAGTTCGACCTTCATCGTCGCTGAGCCACCGGTCTCGATACCGCCTCCGCCGCAGATCTCGCCGTCGCCTTGTCGAGCGTGCATGTCGCCGACGTGTAGCAGCGCGCCGGGGTGGTAAACGGGTAGGTGTAGTTTGGCACCGTCGGTGACCTCTTGGATGTCGAAATTGCCTCCCCACTGCCCTGCCCAGCTGTTGGTTCGGGACTCGCGTTCGGGTGCTACGCCGACTACTCCGAGCATCGGTTCGGCAGGGAAGGTGAGTTTGTCGTTCCAGATAATCTGTCGGTTTTCGACGTCGATGCGGCAGATTCGGAACTGGGGCCCGATGTTGGATGGGCCGAGGTACCCGGGCATTGCGCCGGTGGAACCGCCGTATCGAGTCCATCCGACTGGGTGGGTTTTGATCTCACGGATGTGGACCGTGAGCATGTGACCTGGTTCGGCGCCTTCTACGTAGGTGGACCCGGAGGACGCGTTGCCGCGGTCGGTGGGTTGGGAGTCGGAGCGATAGGTGTTGTAGAGGTCTCGGATGTCGTCGGGGACGAGTTCGGCGTCGGGGCCGCGATTCATCTGGGTCTGGACTTCGAACCACTCGCCGGGTTCGACGCGTAGGGTTACGGGGTTAGCCGCTGAATGTTCGTAGTAGAGGGTGTCTCGGGTTGCGACCTTCATGAGGATGCTCCCTGTCGGTTCGGGGTTTTGCCTGCATGAAGTTTAACGCTCGCGCCCTCACCCTAACCCTCTCCCGCCGAGTAGGTGAGGGGAAAAATGCCATCTCGCTCGTCTTCTCGCCAACTGCGGCAATCCAGTTGTTAAGCGAGGAGTTTGTTGGCGAGGTTTGGGAAGTCGATGGCGACGACGTCTATCTTCGGGTCAGCGGTGGCGGTTGCCACATCGGAGTAGCCGGGCATGACGTTCGACTCGCCTTCGCGGTGGATGTATGCGGAAGACATCCCGACGCCTTTGGCGTTATGGAGGTCGCGCATATGCGCGGCGACCATCATTCCTTCTGCGGGTTGGAGGCGAAGTAATCGGATAGCGGTGTTGTATGCATTGGGCGGGCCCTTGTAGTGTCCGAGGAATTCGCAGGAAAGGATCCCGTCCCAATTGATGCCGTTGTGTTTTGAGCAGTCGACGGCGATTGCGTAGCTAAGGACGGTGAGGACGATCATGGTGTAACGGCCCTTTAGTCGGTGTATCGCTTCGGCTGCGCCGGGCCAGGCTCTCAGGCGATGCCAGACGTCGGTTAGGTCATCGCGCTCGGATGTAGATAGGGCTAGCGTCGAGTGTTTTTCGAGCACGTCGTCGAGAACTTGACGGTGGATGTAGTCGAGGTTCGTCCAAGGGATTTCACCTCTATTTACACGTCCGAGCATATCGAAGGACCAGACGCGCCAATCTGTGGCGAACTGTTTAATGTCGACTTCGGCTCGGTGTTCCAGCGCTCGTCGGCGGACTTCATCTTGGATGGTGCCACGCCAGTCGAAGACAGTGCCGCCGACATCCCATGTCAACGCCTTAATGTTGGATAGATCCGTCATCGTTCTCAACCAGTTTGGAGGGATTTTCTCCACGCAGTTTAACGCTTGACGCGCGGTGAGGGATTCGGTGAACCGTGTAGAGCGTCGGCCGCCGATGATTTGGAAGACGATGGATAATTAAGGCATGAGTGCACCTAGACGACGCGTGACGGTTCGGCGTTTTCAGCAGATGAAGGCGCGGGGCGAGTTTATCCCGATGGTAACGGCGTATGACGCCAACCAGGCGATGTTGGTTGACGATGCAGGGATTACGTCGATACTGGTTGGGGATAGTTTGGGGAATGTGGTTTTGGGATATGATTCGACGGTGCCGGTGACGGTTGAGGACATGGTTAGGGCGACGGCCGCGGTGTCGAGAGGTGCGAAACGGGCTTTCATCGTTGCTGATTTGCCGTTCGGAAGTTATCAATCAGACATCCCGACGGCGATCCGGAACGCGGCGCGGTTGATGAAGGAAGGCGGGGCACAATCTGTGAAGTTAGAGGGTGGAGTTTCGGTCGAGAAGACGATCCGCGCGATCGTCGACGCCGGGATACCGGTGATGGGGCATGTGGGCTTCACGCCTCAGTCAATCCACTCTTTCGGTGGATACCGGGTACAGGGTCGTGGGGAGGACGCGCAGCAAGTGATTGAAGACGCGTTGGCGGTAGAGCGTGCGGGTGCTTATTCGGTGGTTTTGGAGCTGATGCCGTCGGAGTTATCGAAGAACGTAACGGAGCGGCTCACGATCCCGACGATAGGGATCGGAGCTGGTCCGTACTGCGATGGTCAGATCCAGGTTCTACACGACATGTTGGGTTTGGACCCGACTTTCCGTCCCCGCCACGCCGGTCACTACGGGGATTTCGCCGGGGAGATTACAGATGCGGTGCGGAGGTATGTCGGGGATGTGGGTGAAGGTAAGTTTCCTGCAGACCAGGAATCGCATTATTCGCGGTAGTCGTCTTGATCGCGGATGGGCGGGATTTTAAGGATGTGTTGGTAGTTGTTTGGGGTGCTGTCGTTGGGCATTGATTAAGGTTTCTGCAAGCGCGATTAGTCTGGGCATGCCGACGGGCATCCCCTGTTGCACCACACCGCTGGATACCCACCTACATGGGTAAGACGGTGATTGCGCACATTTCTGGAAGAGGATGGTGGTGGCCTTGCTCCTTGGTGCCGCTTCGGTTAGCGGCGGTTTTGTTTGTTGATCGGTTTAGTTGGTGGTTGCGTGTCGGGTTTTCAGCCGTGGCATTCGGCTTGCCGACCCGACACGCGGGTATGGTCCTACCAGTAGTTCCAACTCGACCTGGCTTCCGCCAGTCTGAGGCCGATATCGCGTAGGACACAAGTCACCATGCCCTATCACATGGGCTCCCCGACCGAGGGTCGCCCGTTCCGCGTCATCGACCTCGCATCCACACAGGTCGAGGTTCTGATTCCTGTCAAACTCACGCAACGCACGTCGAGTTCCGCGTTTGGTTCAACGAGGTGAACTATCGGAGGGCGTAGTGCCTCCACTCATCTGCACCGCACAGCAGGCCCGGGGAAATCGCCGAACCCTTCGGAATGGTTCGCGCTTACACAGCATTACGCTCGTGCGCGACGTTTGCCTTATGATTCGTATTATCACATATGTAGCGCAACAAAGCAAGTGACGCGGCGAGGGATTTTGCTAGGAGCAAAGGATTTTGAATAATGGGAATGATGCGGTTGGTGGGGCGGCGCAACGTCAGTCAATCAATCGATCGATGCTAGCGGCAGCGTCGGTCATGTCATTCTGAACGGAGTGAAGAATCTGAGGCGGCTGCCCGTGTGCGAGGTGGTTAGATTCCTCGCTGCGCTCGGAATGACATATAGGCTGGGCTCGGAATGACACCTCGGCCTTGCGTGCGACAACTCGGTGTTGAGTGCGACACCTTGGCGGCTGAAAGCGCGATACGATAACGCTAGTCTCTGCACACATCGAACCCTAGGAGTTGACGGAATGATCTATGAGTTGCGAATTTACGAGTGCTTTGCGGGCAAGTTGCCGAACTTGAATTCTCGTTTTGCCAACCACACAATGGACTTGTTTGAGAAACACGGGATCAGGAACGTTGGCTACTGGACCCATGATGTGGGGCCGAACAGCAACCAACTGGTCTATTTGGTAGCGTTTGACGACGCCAACCAGCGGGCGGAGGCTTGGGCGAGTTTCCGGGCGGATCCAGAGTGGCAGCAGGTGTTCGAGGAGTCGCACCGTGACGGGATCCTCGTCAAGAACATTGAGAACCGGATACTGATGCCGACGGATTATTCGCCGATGCAGTGAGGGGTCCGCTCTAGGTTCTCCGCGGCCCGCGCCCGAAACCGATCGGGTATCGGGTCATAAATCCTCGCTCGTCGTCCGGGCCTTGCGTCCGCATGGAATCCGCTTCGAAATCTATGCCTCCTTGTGGCGGGAAGCGGAACGTGACTACCGTCTCCTGGTCGGCGTTTGTGACCGCGAAATCGCCGCGTCCGATGATGTCCATACCAATCACGACATCGGAGTCATGGAACGGTTCAACCTCAGCGACGGGAAGTCCGACGACGGCGACGCTAGGCGGAAGCCATACGTTAACGAGGTAGATTGGTACGCGTTCAACCAAGCCGAAAGGGGTTGTGACTGTTCCGTAACGAGTTGGCCTCAGTCCGCATGCTTGAACGACGCTTGGTGATATGCCGCTGCTAGTTATGCCAGTGTGCAAAGTGGCTTCGAATCTAATTTCATCGTGCTGCGGTAACGAACTACGCGGATCCCAACCCTTAGAAACGGCGCAAGGAATTGTCAAAGTGTCGACAATCCGTCCGTATCTTATCGTTAAACATTGCGAAGTTGCCCCCTGATTCATACGCTACGCACGACCGGGACATTGAAAGTGAAGTTGTACTCCTCGTCGCTATCAGTCACTGGCTGGACCAAAAACGTTCCGAGTTCATGCTTTTCGCCCATCACCATCACCGCTTCCAACTCGGTGTCGAACACGCCCAACAACTCGCGATCTTTGATCACGATGGCTTTGCCGAAGTACCTTTCGGCGAACTCCGCTTGGTTGGCGAGGTAATAGTGGAAATCGCTCAAAAGCGCGTGGTTCGACTCGGAACCACGGCTAGTTTTGGTTGCCATAGTCGGCTCCCGGTTTGTATAAACTTCGCTTCTAACTAATTATCGCACAGATACTTTGTATGTCAATACCCCTCCACCTTGTCGCATTCGTAGATGAACGGTTCGCCGGCGATGAAGCGGCGGAGGTTTTCTTTGAAGACCTCTCGTCTACCGATATACATGTCGGGCACCAACGCCGAGGCATGGGGTGAGAAGATGACGTTTGGGGTGTCCCAGAGGAGGCTGTCGGATTCTGGGGGTTCAGGTGCCATGGCATCTAGGCCGGCGCCTGCGAGTTCACCGGCCCGGATGGCTTCGCACATGGCTTGCTCGTCGACGATGCCGCCGCGGGAGATGATGATTATGTGTGCGTTTGGTTTCATCGAGGCGATGCGATCTCCGTCGATCGATCCCATCGTTTCGTCTGTGTACGGGCAGGCGACTACGAACCAGTCGGACATCGCGATTAGATCGTCAAGTTTGTCTAAGCCCCACACCTCTTTGGCGTGTTCGGATGGCCTCGGGTTTTTGTCGACGGCGTAGACCTCCATGTCGAAACCTGATGCCCGCTTGGCTACGCGCCTCCCGATGTTTCCGAATCCGTAGATGCCAAGGACAGCACCTTCGAGTTCGATCTGTCGCCACTTGTAGTCTTCAGGGCGCCACTCTCGGGCCATTTGCTGTGGCAACATCTCGGGCAACCGCTGGGCTAGCGAGGTGATGAGCGCGAAGACGTGCGTAGCCATGGGGCTCACGTGGGATTCGCGGGAGTTGGTGACGGGGATGTCGGATTCGATGAGTTCGGGTATCTTCATGATCCCGTCGATGCCAGTGCCGGCACAGTGGATCCATTTCAGGTTATTCGCGGCGAGGAATACCTTGCGCGTGGGCAAACCGCAGTAAGCATCGGCATCTTCGATCGCGATGAGCTGGTCTTCTTCGGTCTTGCACCATACGAAGTTGACGTCTGGGAAGGTGGATTCGAGGTCGTGGGTCACGACGTCGTCTGGTTCGCCGGGGCCGACGCCGCCGGGCGTGGGGGTAACTACGATTTTCACGATGGGGTCCTATCGAACGGATGTGAGTCGGGTTGATACGTAATTTAGCACCTAATGGGCCCTCGCTGTCGCCATCGTCCACTCAGAGCCACTCGTAAATCCTAAATCGACTCAATACTGCAATTCACAAAGGAATGTGAGATGATCAGTGGCACCCTAATCCTAGAATTATCGGGAGGAGATGGTGTAGTGCCGCGCGGATCCGTACGTATGATATCGAGTGCCATCGGTGTTAAATGGAAGTACGCCGCAATGCTGTTCGGGCTACTGTTGGCACTGTCGTTGTTAACGGTAGCGGTCGGATGGTTCTGGTTCGGTTGGGGATACATCGCAAACAACAAAGAGATGCTGGATTCATTACCGGCGCCACCCGGAGTACAGCGCACCTCCGTCGTATCGTCTTCTTATTCGTCTGCTGAGCTGGTTTTCATTCCTCCCGATGGATGGGGCACGCGAGCGACTTACCGCGCTCCTCCCGAGGTTTCCGAAGAGGATGTAGTCGATTTCTACATCTCTAACCTCTCATCTCAATGGCGGTACTGCAAGAATTACATCACCACCATCGACCTACTCACTCGAGAGAGGGGAGTAGTGATGGCGGGGCTGTTCTTCACCAAGGGATCAGCGCGAGTGAGCGTCGATATCCTGAATATGAAACAACCGCCGCACAGCTTCGACATAGGCGTGAAGTACAACGCCGATTCAGATCCCTGCGATTGAAACTCCCTAACATATCGAAACGCTAATTCCGGGGTTTGGTGGATCGTTGCTTATAGCGATGCGACCCATTCGCTCCGAGGCGCAGCATCGTGCTTCAGGTGGCTCAGCATCACTGCGGAGGCGGAGTTCAGAACTCCACTTTTTGACGCACGAGGTTGCTCATTTTGTCAAGGGTCATTCGCGCCGTGTGGCCCGTTCTTTGGCGCGCATCCACTCGTCGTGTGGCGGGACATTTTCGCCGATGACGTAGAGGAAGAAGTAACAGCCGGTGTCGCCGAGGAATTTGAACTGCTTGCGGAGGTCTTTGACGACATCGTAGAAATCGCCATGGGATCGAAGATAACTTCGGAAGTCGCCGTGTTCGGCGTCGAGTTCGATGATGCGTTGTGCGTTGTGGACGATTGCGGCGAGTTTTCTGCGGTTGCGGATGACGCGTGTGTCTTGCCCAAGTTCGTCGAGTTCCTCTTCAGACATGCCCGCTACCCTACCGATTTCGAATTCGTGAAATGCTTCGTTTGTGGTGGTCCATTTGGCGTTGACGACGCGCCAAGACATGCCGCTTTGGAAGACGGCTTTGGACATGACCTCGAGGTAGTCGTTGAGGGATTGGACTTGGACTTGGGGTGGTGCGCCTTTTTCGTCGGGCATGGGTGGGACTTTCTGAACTGTGATTGGTGTGATTTTAATGATGGGCTGTGATTGTCTTCATGCCTTCTAGAGTAATGCTTGGGAGTATTAACATTCCGGCATGGGCAACTTGGAAAATCGGACAAGCAACTTTGATAGTGTGTCTGCGCGCCTGGACGACAGCATCGATCGTCTAGAGGAATCCATCGAGAGATTCCGTGCCGACATGAACGCCAAGTTCAATGCGCTGATAGTCGTTATGGCCACCAGCGGCGTTGCAATTGCCGGATCCATCGTCGTGCTGGCGTTGAGTTCCTGATTGACGCACGTTCCCTGCGGTCTAATCAATCACAGATCCTGCGGTCCAGATTTCTGCTCGGCGCGGGTAAAATGCTTGTTGCGCACTGGCCGCGCATCGGAGTTGCGAACGGAGTTGGACATTCATCATGCCGAACTTGAACAAATTGAGAGCACTTTCTGGACAATCCGCAATCGTCGGGGTAGCCGAATCTGATCAGATCGGAAACGTTCCTGGCAAGTCCCCGTTGGCGCATCATGCGGAGGCGGCGATCAACGCGTTGGATGATGCCGGTCTGTCGCTCTCGGATGTTGATGGTTTGATGACGGCTGGATGGTCGACGTTAGATGTTGGCGAGTATTTGGGTATTCAGCCTAGATTTACGGACAGCACTTCTGTCGGAGGGTCTTCGTTCGTTATTCACATCGCCCATGCGATAGCGGCGATACAAGCGGGATACTGCGAGGTGGCTTTGATCACCCATGGGCAGGCTGGTCGGAACGACCGGGCTCGAGCAGCCGCAAACTTGGGCACGCCACAAAGCCAGTATGAGACTCCGTACGGGATAATAGGCCCGCCTGTCTCATATTCGATGGCGTGTCGGCGGTATATGCACCAGTACGGTGAGGACCGGACGCGGGAGGCGATGGCGAACATTGCGGTGTCGACTCGTAAGTGGGCGAACATGAACGAAAAGGCCTACTTCTACGACCGCCCTGCTACATTCGACGACTACCACGAGTCCCGCTGGATCGCTTGGCCGTTCCATCTTTTGGACTGCTGTCTGGTGACGGATGCGGGTGCGGCGATCGTTGTGACGACTGCTGAGCGTGCCAAGGACTGTGCGAAAGGCGGTGTCGCGATACTGGGCGCGGCGGAAGGTCACGACCACTCGATGATTTCGCAGATGCCGGACTTGACGCGGGCGTTCGGCCGCAACACCGGCAAGCAGGCGTTGGACATGGCGGGAGTGACGCACTCCGACCTCGACCTGATGATGATCTACGACTCGTTCACGTACACCGTGTTGGTGTCGCTGGAGAACTTGGGCTTCTGCGCACCGGGCGAAGGTCCCGATTTGGTGGCGAACCAGCGGACTGCGCCGGGCGGAGACTTTCCAGTGAACACTTCGGGCGGCGGGCTGTCGTACACGCACCCGGGGATGTACGGCATTTTCACCGTCGTTGAAGCGGTTCGGCAATTGCGCGGCGAGACTGGCGAGCGGCAGTTGGACGACTGCAATCTGGCGGTGGCGCATGGAACTGGTGGTCAACTGTCGTCGACGGGCACGGTGATTTTGGCGGCGCCTTGATTCGCCGTAATAACCCCCTCATAATCAAACATAGAATGTGTGCATGTCGGAAGGTGACGCACCCCAGGTTGAGGATTCGATTGACAGCGATCCCCAATTCGTAGAGCGGATTCGGCGCGAGATTGAAGTTTGGCGGACCGAGGGGATTATTTCGTCGGATGTTGCGGAGACCATTGCCAGTCGCTACGGGGAATCGGAGGATGACGGGCGTCCGTTCGCGTTGAATCGGCTTTCAGCGGCGATCGTGATCTTTGGGGCGATCTTGGTTGGGCTTGGCATCATTGCGGTATTGGCGGCCAACTGGGATGCAATATCTGACGTGGCGAAGATCGGGTTGATGGTGGCCATGTCGACGACTGCGTACGTTGCCGGTTGGTTGCTCGCGTACCGTTTCGAGTCGCCTCGCACTGGGATCGCGGTAATCTTGCTTGGTGCGATCATCTATGGCGCGTCGATCCATCTCATCGCTCAGGCATTCAACGTCGAAGTTAACCATCCATTGCTGATGCCGGCTTGGTTCCTCGGAGTGGTGCCGATTGCTTATGTCACTCGTTCGGTTGCGATTTTGGTGCTGTCGCTGATCTTGTTGCTCGTATCGCTTGGGTTTCGTATCCCGGATTGGTTCGTGGAGGACTTTGCGAACGCCGATGGTGGCGCGGTGTTCATGGTGGTCGTCGCCGCATATGTTCTGTTTGGAGCGGTGTTGTTCGCTCTGGGACGCTTGCATGCGAGATGGGGCTATTATCAGCACTTCGCCCGTTACTTTGATGTGTTCGGAATCGGAACTGCGGCGGTCGGCACTTATGCACTGAGTTTCGCGTCGGCGTGGAGGACGATCGATCGCGTCGATTCACGAGATTTCATGCCGGAGTTTTGGATCACTTTCGCGGTTGCGCTGGCGGTTCCGGCGCTTGCTCTAGCGGTGGCGTATCAACGCCGTGAAACCGGTGCTGACGATTCGGTGCGGTGGTTATGGATCGCGTCGGGCACGATCGTGATGTGCGGCATCGCGATCGCTACTTGGATTGCGTTGTTCGCTGGTGCGTCATGGTTTTGGATTCCTGTCAACGTGGTTATTTTGATCAGCATCATTGCGATGTTGACGGCTGGTTTCCGGTTCAATCGGGCATACCTAGTCAACACCGCGTTCATCCTATTTGGGGTTACGGTGATGACGAGATACTTTGAGTTCGGATTCGACCTGCTTGATCAAGGAATGGCGTTCATCGTCACCGGCGTACTGATGCTGGGGATCGGGTTCGGGCTCGAGCGACTGAGGCGCCGCATGATTCGCGGTATGCGGGAAAGGACATCCCCGCAATGAATCGCAACACCATGTTTATATTCTTCGCCGTCGTTGCTTTGCAGATGATTGGGTTGGTGACGTTTGCCGCGGTCAAGCAGTACGTTGTTGCGACCGGAACTGAGGTGATCTTACAGGGAACGCCGGTGGATCCTCGGTCATTGATGCAAGGGGACTACGCGATCTTGGACTATGAGATTGCGGATATTCCGGAGAACATGAAGACGGATTTCGGACCCGGCGACGACGTGATCGTCGTGTTGGTGGAACGAGATGAGGTCTGGGAGGCATACCGGTATTTGACCAATGACCTCTCGCCCAAGCGAAGCAACCAAGTCTTCATTCGCGGCGAAATGCAGTCGAACGGAAGGATCGATTTTGGGATCGGGACGTATTTCGTGCCGGAGGGGACCGGGCGGAGATTGAACGGGCGCGGGATTTGAAGATTCGGAGTTTCGGTGAGTGAAGATGGGGATGCGACGGTTATGGGTGTGATCGTGGATGGGGAAGATTTTGATCGTTGATGTTGTAGCGACAATCGGAGGAGTCAGTTTTCATAGCTTCATCTACGCCATTTGGTCGATTGAAGGGTGTTGTGGTTGCAACTGCCGGCATGATCGTTGCGGGTCTTGCGGTTTTGTTCAGAGTTACTTTGTTTGCCGGCAAGCTTCCAGACGCATTGGAGTCGCTTCGAGGTCCGACGGTTTTTGTGCGGGAATTTCCGAGGGAGTGTAACGTCCACTTGGGGAATTGGGTAAAGGAGTACGGTCGCCGCGATGGTGGGATCGTTTGGCTCGGTACACAAGCCGACATGAACGCTTGCGCTGAGAAGTTCTTTCCGGGATCTTCCAAATTTAGAGACAATCCGTTAAGGATGATGGACATCCGGATACCGCTCAGGTCGGCGGATGAGGAAGCGCCGGTGATCACCCTCGAGGTCTGTGACCCGTTCTATGCGGATGCTATGGTGTTTGATGAATCCACTTCGGAATGGGTGTTGGTATTCGAAGGCGACGCGGATGACATGAGGACGTGTAGCGATTCGAGCCGTAATCCGACTATCACAAAGTTGAAGATTCGAGGCAGGTTGGTAGATCACCCGTTCAGGTTCGTCACGGCGACGCCAACGCCTTGATGTCTGTTGCGTTGGGTGTCACGTCACCGCGGTGCGCGGTTACAATCTACTCACGACTTTTGACCCAAGACTGCAAACATCTCTGCGAGGGGTATACACGATGACGACTGACGCGCCTGCACGACCTGAGCCGGTATCGCAGCCGGAATCTGACCGCTATTGGGAAGGGGCTCGAAATGGGGAGCTTTGGTTGCAGCGGGACAAGGCGACGGGCGAGTATCAGTTCTACCCGGGCTTTCAGTTTGGCGACGCCGGGTGGTGAGGTGGAGTGGGTGAAGGCGTCGGGGAACGCGACGTTGCACACGTTTGGGATCGTGCACGTTCCGCCGCATCCCGGGTTCGTGGGCGAGGTACCGTATATCACGGCGATTGTGGAGTTGGAGGAGGGTCCTAGGATGGCGACGAACATCGTGGGTGTGGATCCGGAACCGGAAAATCTGAGCATCGGGATGGCGCTGAAGGTCGTGTTCACGAAAATCAGCGACGACTACACGCTGCCGAACTTCACTCCGGCGTAGTGCCCTCACATTTAACCCCCTCTTGATCTCCCCCTGGTGAGGGTTGCTCCAAAAAGTCCAATCGGCTTGGCGACAGTTTCCAAGGGATATTGCATTGCGAAAGCGGATGAAAGGCGGAGGAATGTACGAGCCGAGTGGCGGCGAGATCTTGGTGTCTGTCGCCATTTCGGTAGCGATCACTATCGCGGTCATCACCGCAGGTGTCGCGCTGATATTAAACATTGGTACGCGGCCTGGGTCCCGATACCCGTAGGACTGTTAGTAGGATTGGCGGTCACTGTCGTTTTCCGAGGTCGGGCTGACGCTGAGCCGGACGCACATTCCAGCGCGGCAATGAGCGACACCTATCGTGGCGGCCGGTGGTCCAAAGAGGCCTAGGAAGCTGTGCACCAGCAAGTTGCGCGAGTCGCCGCTTTGCCCACGCTGTAATAAGTCGATTGAACGATAGGTGCGGTCTCTGGTAGTCGCCTGCCGTACCGTTTGAAACTTTTGGTCCGCGAACCAGAACGGTGCGGCGCGATCACACGGTGCTTGAAACCCCGAAGTGCTTCGATGTTGCACAATTTAGGTATTGTTGCGCGGCTTCCGTTTTGCTGCGCGTGATGTGAGGGCATCGACATGAACAGGCACTTTTTGAGGTTTCGCGACCTTCCACCAGCGGAGATTTCACCGCTGCTGTATCGGGCGATCGAGCTCAAGAGCGGTGCCGAGAGTCGAGCGTTGGAGGGGAAGTCGGTTGCGCTGATGTTTGAGAAGCCATCTTTGCGCACGAAGTTGTCGTTTTGGATCGGTGCACAAAAGCTCGGTGCCAATCCGGTCTACTTTTCTCCTGAAGAGGTAGGTCTCGGCAAGCGTGAGCCGGTGGCGGATGTGGCCAAAGTTGTGGCAAGCATGGCAGATATGGCCGTGGTGCGTACTTTCGCGCAGGCTACGTTGGATGAGTTTGGCGCGAACAGCGAGATTCCGGTGATCAACGCGTTGACGGATGGAGAGCATCCATGTCAGGCGTTGGCCGACGCGATGACGATGTTGGAGATACGCGGATATCTGGACGAAGTGCGCGTGGCGTTCATCGGGGATGGGAACAACGTGGCCGCTAGTTTGGCCTACGCTATCGCGGGACTCGGTGGGACGATAGTTATCGCATCGCCGTTCGGGTATGAGTTGCAGTACGGAACTCGGGTTGACGCAGCGAATTTCGTGTCCGGGTTGGCGAAGATGGTGAGCGTGATACAGATGCGCGACCCGATCGAGGCTACGCGGCACGCAGATTTTGTGTACACCGACGTTTGGACTAGCATGGGTCAAGAGGCTGAGACAACTCAGCGATTGAAGGATTTCCAGGGTTACCAAGTGAATCCTGAGTTGATGGAGAAGGCGAAACCGCAGGCGAGGTTCATGCACGACATGCCGGCTCATCCGGGCGAAGAAGTGTCCGAGGACATGCTGTCGCACCCGTCTTCGGTTGTCTACCAACAAGCCGAAAATCGTATGTGGGCCCAGATGGCGTTGATGGAGCACATCGTCGCCAGTTAGATGTCGATCGTCAGTCGCGTTCAGGTTCCGTCGGTTGAACAACCGAAACATCAATCCCCATGACTCTCCCGATAATAGCCATAGTCGGACGACCCAACGTTGGGAAGTCGACGCTGTTCAACCGCATCGCGGGGAGCCGGATCGCGATCGTCAGCGACACGCCCGGTACGACAAGGGATCGGGTATCGGTCGACGCTGAATGGTTCGACCGGCGCTTCATGCTGATTGACACCGCGGGAATCGAGGATCAACCTTCGGCGGAGATGCAGTTATGGGACGAGGTGCGATCGCAGACGGAACGTGCGATTGAATCGGCAGACGCAGTCATTTTGCTCGTGGATTCCGTTGAGGGATTGACGGCTTCGGATTACGACGCTGCGGAATTGTTGCGGCGTTCAGAAAAACCGTACGCCCTGGCAGCGAACAAGACAGATAACACGACGCGTCTGGCCGAGCTCTACATCTTCGCGTCCCTTGGCATGGGGGAAGCGATACCTATAAGTGCGTATCACAACATCGGCGTAGCTGAGTTGATGGATGATGTGCTCGGCAAAGTGGACGATCAGTTTGAAGTCGATTCGCCGTCCGATGTGATCCGGGTAGCGATAACAGGGCGACCGAATGTCGGCAAGTCGGCGATCTTCAATGCATTGACCGGTGAAGAACGTTCAATCGTTAGTCCGTTGCCTGGTACGACTCGGGACACGGTCGACGCGGTTTACTCCTACAAAGATAGCCACATTATGTTTCTCGACACTGCTGGATTGCGGCGGCGTGGCAAGGCGGAAAAGGGGATCGAGAAGTTCAGCGCGATCAGGACGATTGGGGCGATTGAACGCTCGGACGTGACGATCATCGTGCTCGATGCCACCGAATTCGTGACGGCACAAGACACGCATATCGGTGGATTTGCGCAAGACGCATTCAAAGCGGGCGTCGTGGTGATTAACAAATGGGATCTGTCGAGAGAAGCTGAGAAGACGTTCGAGGATTCGGTCGAAGAGACCCGGGATCGGTTCAAATTCATTCCGGATGCTCCGATATTGTTCACATCGGCGCTAACCGGAAGAGGAATTCGTGCGATTCCCGACGCGGTGCAAAGGACTTTTTCCCAATTCACGAAGCGTGTTGACGCGGGGCAGGCGTCGAGGACGCTGTATTCGGCGCTGGGCGACCGTCCATTGCCATCCAAACCGCGGCGACGGCCTCGGATATCGGGGATTGAACAGGTTTCCGTACGACCACCCACATTCGTGTTAACCTGCAAAAACCCTGATTTATTGCATTTCTCTTACAAACGGTACTTGGAAAACAGGATGAGAGATGCATTTGGGTTCAAGGGTTCGCCCATCAAGATGCTTTACCGCGGCGGCAATTGAGGTCAAATGAACGAACTGTTGGCGTGGGTGTTAATTGCGCCCTCAGCATACCTCGTCGGATCGATACCGGTGGGCTTAATCGTCTGCAAGATGTTTGGAGGCGCCGATCCGCGTGAGCATGGCAGCGGTTCGATGGGTGCGACGAACGTGTTGCGGACCGCTGGCAAGAAAGCAGCAGCCTTGGTGTTCGCACTCGATTTTGGGAAAGGCGCTTTGGTGATCGCATTGTCGTTGATCCTTGCGCCAGGATCTTATCTGCTGCATGGGATGGCGGGGACATTTGTCATTTTGGGCCACACTTGGCCAGTGTTTGCGGGGTTCAAAGGTGGGAAAGGCATTTCCCCTGGTTGGGCTGCGCTTGTGGTGTTGTCTCCGACTGCAGGCGTCGTCACGTTGATTGGCTTGGCGATTGCGGTACTGACAAAGTACGTTTCGCTCGGATCGATTATTGGAGCGTCGTTGGGAATCTTGGCGTTGATCGTCATCGCGATCGTGGATATTCCAATAACGGACAGCTTCGTGTTGATGGCGCCAATCGAATACTTGGCCTTCGCGATCCCCACGGTCGTAGTGATCCTCTTCAGCCATCGAGAAAACATAGCCCGATTGCGCAAAGGGACAGAGAACCGCCTTGACATAAACGCCGCCGAGGGACCATCGACCTCTAGCGGACAGGGAGCCTGATCCGATATCCACTATCGGCATCATAGGAGCTGGTTCATGGGGCACGGCACTGGCCGTGCTGTTGGCGAGGCAGGGCTGTGAAACTCGGTTGGTAGCTCGAAACGTTGAACGGGCCGCGCAGCTAGAAGCAGATCGCGAGAACAAGCGATATCTACAAGGAATGATGTTCCCTGAAGGGATGTCGGTTCATCCAGATTCGCGGCGTGCGTTGTCAGATGTCGATTGCGTGATCATCGCGGTCCCATCAGTTGCGATGCGTGACGTGATAAACGGGCACGTCGCGAATGTTATGCCCGGCACGACAGTTGTGAGTGCTACCAAGGGGCTCGAGATTGAAACCGGTAAGCGGATGAGCGAGATTATTGCTGAAAGCATTTCGGTTCGCCATTCCCTGTCAATCGAGGAAGCGATGACGAACATCTGTGCGCTCTCGGGTCCCAACCTTTCGGTTGAGATTGCCATCGGTTTGCCTGCGCTCGCCACCGCAGCATCGGTGTCGATCGAGACCGCTGAGCGAGTGCAGATGATGACGAGCGGTGACCGTTTCCGGGTCTACGCGTCAGATGACATCATCGGCGTCGAACTTGGCGGGACGTTGAAAAACATCATTGCAATTGGTGCTGGTTTTATCGATGAGTCGGGTCTGGGCGCGAATTTGAAGGCAGCCTACGTTACCCGAGGACTGCATGAAATCACTCAGTTGGGTCTGGCCATGGGGGCTAAACCGGCCACTTTTGCGGGATTGAGCGGCATCGGGGATATGTTGGCGACGTGCTACAGCCCGTTGAGTCGGAACTATCGTTTGGGCGCGCGGCTCGCTGCGGGCGACTCGGTTGAACAAGCTTTGGCCTCGCTCGGCCAGACAGCAGAGGGAGTGCCGACGACGCAGGCGACGATGCGTATCGCCCGTCAACTAGACGTTGAGATGCCGATCACTGAGACGGCGCACAAGGTGATGTTCGAGGGCGTGCCGCCGCAGATGGCCATGACCGAACTGATGCAACGGGAGTTGCAGAGGGAGTAGGGTTGGCGAATTTGATCCTTGCGAGGACTCGTTCCTGCGACGCTATCTCAGGGCCTTCGAGAAACTTGGTGGTATCATTTCTGTACCTAGGTATAGTTACCTTGAAGTTTGATATGACTACGCACGCAACTAAGGTAGACTCGGCCATCGTGGCCGATTGGGTGCAGATCGCTGAGGCTTACAAACGTCGGCCCCAAGATGTCGCTCCGCCCGAGACACCTGAAGCCATCCACGCGATGGTAGAACTAATCGCGACCGTGTACGGGGATGCTCTGAAGGAGCTTGCCGAGCGCTAATCGTTTCGCAACCGAGACTTACTGCTTTGGTTGGGCCCCTCTAGGAGGGGTTTAATTTTTGCCATTTATGAAATGTGGGTACACACATGAACAGCAGGTTAACCGACGGAGTTTGGTACCCCGGCATTGACTACGTCGAAACCGTTGTGACCTCATTGGTTCCTATACTGTTTCCGAATTATGACGTAAGCGAGCCTGATTTCCAGTACTTAGGCGGCGAACAAGGGAGAGCCTTGTTGGGTTCTTCATTGGGTCGACCTATGCCGTATTTCGGCGAAGACCGTTTCCCTTCGATTGCTGACAAGGCTGCAGCGGTGATTTGGTCGATCACGCTCAACCATCCGTTCAACGATGGCAACAAACGAGGCGGGTTGACCACGAGCTTTGCCTTCCTAGCCAACAACAGTCACGTGTTGATAGCCCACCAGGATGAAGCGGTGGAAATTTGTCTGCGAATTGCGGCCCACACGCCTGGTTATACGGAGACATTTATCTCACGGTGGATCAGCGACCATCTTGTTCGCGTTGATGCGATTGGCCCGATGTTGTCAGATCCATTTTCGGCCGAAACGGACCACGATCGCTTGATCCGCGACCGTCTCGAAGAACTACCCACCAACTACCACAAAGCGTGGATCGCGTTTTACAGAATCATGATAGGGAGTTGGGAAGCTACCTAACGGGGGTGACGGTGCCCATGAGTAACAGCGTCATTGCACCCGCAACTGCCGCAGACGCGGGTCGAACCAGTCGCGGAGCCAGTCGCCTAGGAAGTTGAAGCCCATGACGACGAGGAAGATGGCGACGCCGGGCATGGTGCTGATCCACCATGCGCGGGAGAGGTGCTGACGGCCGTCGGCGGCCATGATGCCCCAAGCGGGAGTGTCTGGTGGTACGCCGACGCCGAGGAAGCTGAGTGTGGATTCGGTGAGGATGAGTGAGCCTACTCGTAGGCTGCCGATGACTAGGACAGTACTTACGACGCCGGGGAGGATGTGGCGGAAGAGGACGCGCCATAGGGAGGCACCTTGGATTCGGGCATAGCTCACGTAGTCGGATTCGCGGAGCGTTAAGGTTTCGGCGCGGACGACGCGGGCGAAGTTGTCCCATCCGAAGAGTATGAGCAGAACGATGATGAGTTCAAGGCTTTGTCCGAAGACGATGACGACGACTAGGGCTACGAGGAGGAACGGCATCGCGAGGGTGAAGTCGACGGCTCGCATCGCCAGTTGGTCAGCCCACCCGCCGCGGTAACCAGCCAATAGGCCGATGACGGTACCCCCGATGCCGCCGGCGAGGATCACCGCGGTAGAGATGATTGTTGAGACGCGAGCTCCGTAGATGAGCCGGCTTAGGATGTCACGGCCTTGGTGGTCGGTGCCGAGCGGGTATTCCCATGATCCACCCTCATTGAAAATCGGGGGTATCTGCGATGCGCGGAGATTGCCTCGAAGAGGATCGTGAGGTGAAAGTTGTTCGGCGAAGAGTGCGCATACGATCATGAGGATGAGAATCAGGAATGGGATGACAGGGTATCGGCGCGTCCATGACCAACCGATGCGGACGGTCCGCAGCACCGGGTTGCGCGGTAGCGTGTCGTCGAGCGGTGACGGGACGTATGTTGCTTCTATGGTCATTTTTGAGACGTCAGTTGAATCGTATCCGAGGGTCCAATTGAGCGTATAGGAGGTCGACGACGAGGTTTAGAAGGATGTAAAAGGACGAGAAGAGGATGACGATAGCACTAAGGACTGGGAAGTCGTTGTTTTTTATGGATTGGACCGCGAGGCGACCGACACCGGGCCAAGCGAAGACAGTCTCAACGACCACCGTTCCGGTCAAGAAGGCGGCGAAAATCAGTGCGGCTACCGTGAGGGGCGGTATGATCGCGTTACGGAACCCGTGTAACCAGACAATCTTGCCGGCGGATACCCCTTTGGCTCGGGCGAGTTTGATGTATTCGCTATCAAGTACGTTGAGCATGGCGCCGCGGGTTATGCGCATGAGGCCTGCAGCGGGAAGCCAACCCAAGGCTATCGAAGGCATTATGAAATGGTTCCAACCCTCGTTACGGCTCGACGGTAGCCAACCCAATTGAGCGGAGAAGATCAGAATCATCATGATTCCGATCCAAAACACAGGGACGGATTGCCCAAGTAACGCGAAACCACGGACGCCGTAGTCGATGAACGAACCGCGTTTTACGGCCGAAATCACACCCAAAGGGACCCCAATGAGGACGGCGATTCCGAACGCGATTCCGCCCAATTGCAACGAGTTCGGGACGCGTTCCTTCACCAACCGGATACTGGGAACGTTGTAGAAAAGCGATTCGCCAAAATCGCCCTTCAACGCAGCCCACAACCAAACGCCGTATTGAACGTACAGGGGCTTGTCAAGGCCCATCCTTTCGCCCCAAGCGTCCCAGGCCTCTGGCGTGGCGTATTCGTCGAGGTAGATGTTGCGAGGATCGCCAGCGGCGCGCGACAGACCGAACACTACGATCGTGATAAGCAACACGATTGCTACACCGAACGCAAGTCTGTTCACGATGATTCGCCACATGGCTGTTGATTACCGCGTTTTTCGCGGCCTTTTATCTCCGGTCATGACACGCGGTGACCACCCGATTCCGAAAACCGGGACCCGATGTAGGATGGCCACCGCCAGCTGGCCAGCGAGTTGGCTGGCCGACTACGTCAACTTCGCTATTCCGCCAACACGATGGTTTCTAGTCCGTTCAAGGTGCCGAATGTCTCAGTGTGAGGCATCCATTCGACCACCTTGGGGGAAACCGCGAAGAGGTTGTTTTGTCGGACAATCGACATGGCTAACGAGGTTTCGGCCAAGTAGTCAGTGAGGAGGATGTTGTTCTCGACGCGTTTCTGCGCGTCGGTTTCCACCAAGTTTGCCCAGTATGTCTTCTCCAAGATCTCATTGGGAAGTTCCAAACCTCTGTTGGCACCGCCTTTTGCAGCCGACATTAACCGTCCTTTAGGTTCATCGAAGTACCCCAGGTTCATGTGGTGGTAGAGCGGGATATCGATCGTGCGTCCGATGAGGGTTGGGCGTCGGGCACCGTAGGCCGTTGCTTCGATCGCGACGTTAAGTCCTAAGTTTGCTGACCACATCAGCACGGCGGCCTCAGCAATGTCGAATGGCAACGAACCATCGTCAGGGGCAAGCCACACAGGCATATCGAAACCCTCTTCCACTCCGGCTTCGGCCATCAGGGCGCGTGCGCCTTCGGGATCGAACGGGACGCCCCATTCCGGCTTCCAAATTGGGTCAGTACTGGTGAAACCAGTGAACGTATAGTGGGGCGGGTTTAGACCTCGTCCGATGACTTCGTTGATTGCCTGACGGTCGACGGCCATGCTAAGGGCACGTCGGAACTTGTTGCCCCGTTCCATGGATGCCGGATCGTTGGGATCGCTGATCCACGGGTGGTCGGCGTCGGGTTTCCATCCTTCTCGCGGGAATTCGGTTGCAGGGTCGACTGGGTCAGCGGTCTGCCAGAAGTTTCCACCCATGTATATGTGGAGCGTCTGACCTTCGCCAAGAGGTTGGATTCTTGAACCTCCGACTTGCTCCGTCGCTTCGATGGCAAATTGGGCTGTCAACGGCGCAATTTGGACCTCGTCGTTGACGAATGCCGCGACGCGTGTAGCCTGTTCAGGAATGTTTACCATGCGCATACTTTCGATGGATGGCACCTTTCTGTAGTGCTCGGTTACGGCTCTGAACTCGATGTAGTTGTCGACCTCACCTTCGATCATCTCGAACGGGCCTTGACCGATCTTTCTGCCGCCAGTCTCTGGCCCGAGTTCGTCAATGGCGCGTTTCGATGTTGCTGTGAGCGTATTCCGCCACACATTGGAAGTCTCGAGGAGCCACACCGGACTCAGCGTTGCGCCTTCTTTGACATTCATGATGACGGTGTTGTCATCCACATATTCCCACAAGCCTTGGTATTCGCCTACGAATCCCGAGCGGCCGTTTGTGTTGCCTTCACGGAGGGCGTCGTTAAACGACCAAGCGACATCTTCGGCGGTCAACTCGCCCCAACCGTGATGGAATTGGACGCCATCGCGGATCTTGAAGGTGATTGACCGTGCGTCATCGGCGACGCTCCAGCCGTTGGCGATGCTGATGGCGGGGTTAAACGCTCCTCGTTGCGGTATCGGCGCTGGGTCGGCAAAGATGATCGCGTCGGCCACACCGTACTGGTCGCTCGTGTAGGAGTCGTACGGGGAACTAGTGAACCACCCCGCTCCGAGGTTCGGTGCTATCCAAACGAGTTTCCCCGTTTGGGTGGTCGGTGCTTCGACGACTGCCGTTGCTGCGGCTTCGACTTGGGCACCTGCGCCCGCGCCGTAAGCTTCCGCCGTCGCGGTTACGACGACTTGGACCTCTACCTGTCGAGTTACCTCGACTTGGACTTCCTTTTCCACCTCGACAGTCACCTGTTTTTCGACCTCTACCTGAACCTCTTTCTCGACCTCGACGGTGACTTGGACTTCGCGTGTCACTTCCACCACGGTCTCGCTGCCACAAGCGAAGACGAAGGCACTTAGCGCAAGAGCCAAAGCCAAGGCAGCGCCCGATGTTGATATCCAGATTTTTCGCATGACGTCCCCTCCTCAGGGTGATTCACCTTGTTTGCAGTGAATAATGCGTTGTTTCAATTCTCTGACCAAGTTGGTGTCAAGATTGGCCGATCAGGCCTTCAAATACCAGTCAGGATCCTCTAAAGCCTCATAGGCGACTCCGCCTTCGACGTTTGCAGGCATGGGTAATCCTAGCAAATGGCAGAGGGTTGGGGCGACGTCGACGACTTGGACTTTGCGATCGAGTTCGACCCCTTTGCGAACACCCGCGCCTGCCAGCACGAATGTTGAGTGTTGGCTGCCGATGCCGAAGACCGACGATGGCAGGTGCTTGCCATGGACACCGTCGAACTCGGGACGCATCGCATAGATCACGTCGCCGGCGGAGGTGCCCCAGATGTTTAGCATCTCGGCGTCTTGGCGTCCGACGACGACGGAGAACGGGTGTTCGCCGGTTTCGGGATCGGTGTACGACATCAGCGCGTCAATAATCTTGCGTTGCACCTTGTCGTAGTCTTCAGGTTTGACGTGTCCTTCAGGGTCACGGCCTTTGACGGGGATGAAGATGTCGATGGAGTTCATCGGAATAGCGACGCTTTTCTCGAAATCGACATCGAATTTGTTTTGCATCATGACGTCCCAGGAGACGCGGTCGGGGACTTCTCCGGGGCCAAAAGGACCGGTGCGCGCGGCGTCTTGGTTGGATGGGATGTCCGTGAAGACGAGCAAACCGGCGTCGACCAAGATGTCTTTGATATCGGGCGGATCGCTGCGGTTTGGTGTAGCGCCATGATCGGAGACGATGCAAACGATTGTGTCATCATCGGCCAGCGCCATGAGTCTGCCGATCATCTTGTCAGTCGACTCGTAGGTGTCCTTCAATCCGTTCAGGCATCGCTCGACGACATCGGGCGGTGCGCCGCTGACTGGGTCTGCTGAGCCCATGAAGAAATGATCGGAGTAGTCGGTGGCGTGGGTCTCCGCCATCAAGATGTCCCAATCGTGATCTCGCGTAAGCATCTCGGCGATATCCGAGATTCGGCCGTGGTGGAAGTCGCACAGTTCGATGTATGTGCGGTCATTGACGAAGCCGAGGGCGTCGCGCGCGGGGTTCTGGAGGAAGTTACCGACCTTTGCATCGATCTCGTCAGAGACGGAGGATGGATTGGAGTAGCCGCGTCGAGGCCAGATCTGGGGGAAGAAGAGTTCGAAGTTGTCGGCGTTGTCGGTCAAAGTTATGAGTTTGCATGAGACGTAGCCTTCGACGTCTTCACCGTCGATCTCGAACGATTTGAGCCGCCAATCGGACCACTCCCCCACTCCCAGATCGGCGAACGCGATGTCGCCGTCTTTGGTTTGTGCTACTAGGACGCGGTCATAGCCGCCGTCACCAGATGCATATACGAGGGCGTGCCAGTCTTGCGGCGTGCCTTCGTACCCTCGCGCTAAGATATCGCGGCCGCGCTTCAGCGGGCTTAAGGTGATTGATGCTTCCAACGGATCGAGCGACGACGACGGTGGATTGCTCCAACCTTCTGCCGGCCTCAGTTCCACGTAGTCGTACGGCTCATCGCTACCGCCTCGGCTTGGGTCGGTTGCCTCCGGGTCGATGGTTCCACCGACAGGACGCGGCCGCCAATTTCCAGAGACGAATAGGTGGTAACCGGAGATTTGATGATAGTTCGAGACTCCCGGTCCGGAACCCTCGATCTGCATTCCGCGCTCGAGGGTTGCAGGCCAAGTGATCTCCTGCTTGATCATTATCGGAGTCTTGCCAGCGCGTTCTGCGGTGGTCCAGATCTGCTCGGATTCTGATGTGTGAGCGGCCATCGTCCACTGCGCGGTCTTCATCGACTCGCCTTCGCGATGGGAACCCCACCACATGATGCCATGGGTGCCCTGCCAACTGCCGCTGAAAAGCGATGTCCAACCACAAGGCGTCAATGTTGGGTGCGTGCCGAGCATCGGACGCGAGACGCCGTTTGCGAGCAGTTTCGCCATGTTGGGTGCGCGTCCCCAAGCCGCCATGCGTCGCCAAAACTCCATGCTGGCTCCGTCAGTGCCGATCAATATCGCTTTTTTTGCCGGCCCTGGCCGCAATTTCATGGGATTGGTTCCTGAATTGACGCGCGCGAATCCGCAGTCGCAACGCGGATGCATATTAGCACGATTCGTTACTTCGCGCGTCGGTCGACTACGGATTCGATTGATCGGTCGGGACGCCCGATGCGGAAATGCGCTTTAGCGCAAGATCTGCGCCGCAACGGACATGGAGGCGATGGCGGCGGTTTCGGTGCGCAGGATACGGGTGCCTAAGCTAGCCATGATCGCGCCAGCTTCAATTGCGGACTTCGCCTCGTCATTCGAGAAACCACCAACTGGCCCCAGCACCAAGGCGACTTTGGTTGGCTTTTCGTCGAGTTCGTTTAAGGAATGAATCAGGTCAATCAACATCGGTTCTTGCGTCTGCTCCCAAAGGAACACGATGCTGGTGCCCTCCGAGGCAAGGCGCTTCAAGGCGCGGGACATTTGCGTCGGAGCGGCGATTTCGGGGACGCTCACACGACCCGACAACTCGGCGGCTTCGACGACGATTCGGTCCCATCTCGATTTTCGACTGGCACTGACCGTTGCGTCGGACTTGAGGGCGCGTTCGGTGATGATGGGGATGAATTCGCGTGCACCAAGTTCGGCGCACTTCGCCAATGCCATCTCGTACCGTTGCGGACGCGTGAGAGCCATAACCATGGTGACGTGGGTTCGCATCTCGACATCGGGCAATTTGCGATCTATCAGACGCGCCGAAACCTGTGACGCCCGGTTGCTTCGGATGCCTAAGTTGGAGATCTCCGCAATCCATTCACTGCCGTCGCCGCGGAACAGGGCGAAGCGCTCTTCCGAGCGCAATCGCAGGACGTTGCGGACCTGGTGTGAAATGTGGTCAGGCAATTCGATTTCGGTGCCGGCGCGGAACGCTAGGGGCGTTGAGGGCGGAACGTAAAAACGGTGCAACTCGCCACCACCGGATCAACTATCGTCTTTGACGATTCGTAGCATGATCCAGTCCCCTTCTCGTTGTGTGTCCGAGATTGACACCGAACCGTTTTCCAAAAACACCTGGCTGACCGGATCGACCTGATCAGCCAAGATTCCCGACGCGAGTATCACGCCATTTGGTTTGGTTTTGTGCACGAGCGCGTCGGTTATGTCGGTCAACACCCGCGACGTGATATTCGCGAACACGTAGTCGAATTCGAACTCCGGCAGGTCCGGGTTGGGAACTGAGCCCTCTAGTATGTGAACTCGATCGGAAACGCCGGACATCACAACGTTGTCGCGAACCGCCCGAACAGCGGTCTCGTCGATGTCCAAACACCAAGCAGACGATGCACTCATCTTCAACGCGGCTATCGCGAGGACGCCTGAGCCGCAGCCTACATCTAGGACTCGGCTTCCTGACAAAGTGCCGTTTTCCGATTCTCGTTCGATTTGATTCAAGCAAAGCTGCGTCGTTGGGTGGTTTCCGGTTCCGAATGCCAACCCTGGCGACAAGTAGATCTTGACATCCTGGTCCTGGCGTTCTTCGGGCAGCCCATCGTCGAGAGACCATGGAGAAATCACTATCCGGTGTCCGACGCGGATAGTTGGGAAAGACTGGTTCTCCCACTCTTCCGCGCTGACTACGCGTTCGTTTTGGGAATGAACATCGGTGATTTCCGCCATTAACCGGATCCCAATGTCAATCATCGCTTTTCGATCCTCGACCGAGTCGTCAACCTTGAGATAGCTGAATACCGTGACGTTGCCATCAGGAATACCGTCCTCGTGGACATCATCGGCATCCCAATCTCCGGTTTGAGAAACGAAAACGCGTCCGTCCCCGTACCTTGAAAACAGGTGGGTAACAGGTTCAGCGAATTCTGCCGCCAGATTGACGCTAATCTCCAGCCAACGATCTTGGACATCGTCCGGGCTTTTCATAAGTAACGCGATCTGACTGCCGCCGCGCCGTTTTATGGGCACAGGAAGCTAGAGATTATTGGCCGGTGAACGCGCCTCTTAGCCAACTCCAGATGCCGTCCCCGTTTTCGTCAACTCGGGACCCGTACGACAATTCGTTTTCGACGATGACTGGATCGAGCGCGCGGTCATCCGTCGCCAACATTGTTTCGCCGAGATGTTTCACGAGTTGTTTCTGTTCTGCGGTTAGTGAACGCGGCGTGACGACTGCGATCTGCACGATCTGGTCGCCTCGCGGTCCGTCGTTACGAAGGCGCGGTACCCCTAATCCACGCAGAACAATCTGGTGACCGGTCTGCATTCCCGGATCGACGTTTACTTCTTTGTCGCCCTCCAACGTTGGCACGGTGATGATCCCGCCCAACATGGCGGATACGATGTTCAACTCAGCTCGGATCACGATGTCGTAACCGTTGCGTGTGAAGACGCGATCGGGTTCGACGTGAACGCGTACGTACAGGTCGCCTGCGGTACCGCCGTATTCCGCGACGTCGCCATGTCCGCGCATCACGATCCGCGTGCCATCGTCGACGCCTGGCGGGATGTCGATCGCGATCTTGCGCCGGTTGTTGGCTACACCAGTGGCGTTGCACCGCGTACATCCCCGTTCAACCTTAGTGCCGATCCCGCGGCAAGTCGGACATTCGCTGATCTGCTCAAAGTTGCCAAATAATGTTCTTTGAGCTCTGCGGACCTTACCGCTGCCGCCACAGGTTTGACATGTGTGGGTGGAAGTGCCAGGTTCGCCGCGCGTTCCATTGCACCGAGAACATATTTCGCGGCGCACGATCTCCGTCTCTCGGTTCGACCCGAATATAGCGTCGCGGAAAGACACGCCTAACGCCAGCTCGACATCACGTCCGCGTCGACTGCGAGTTGCTGCGGCACCACCGAAAAACGACTCGAAGATGTCGCCGAAGCCGCCAAAATCGTTGAACCCTTCGAAACCGCTCCCTCCGTTACCGTTTACGCCGCGGTGACCGAATCGGTTGTAACGGCTGCGGCTTTCCGGATCGCTTAGCACCTGATAGGCTTCGTTGATCTCTTTGAAACGCTCAGTCGCCCCCTTTTCGCGGTTTCGGTCGGGATGGTACTGCAAAGCCTTGCGCCGAAATGCTTTCTTGATGTCTTCCTCGTTCGCGTTTCGAGGAATCTCAAGCACTTCGTAGTAGTCGCGCTTGTCGCTCATCAAGTTGTCACCATTATTTCCGGAAAATGTGCCGTCGTACGTGCGGGGTTAATTTGGATCGTTCACACCGCGGTTGACCATCGCGTCTAGCGTCTCCGCCGCGTAGCCGACGGTCGGTATCGCGCGATCGTAAGCCGTCCGCATGGGTGATATCAGACCTACTACACCACGCGCGTTGACCGCCCCGCCGTATCCGCACATGATCAGACTGTAGTCGAACAGTTCCGGACGGTTGTTGTCCGAGCCGATCGCAACCAACGGTTGAGCGCCGTAGGTGACACCGGAGATGAGGTCTGCAAACGTATCGTCGTTTTCGAGCGCGGAGAGCGCGAGCGCGCCCCGTTGAGGTTGCGCTGCCAATTCGGGATCGGATATGAAGTGCCTGAAGCCGCTCATGTATCGCTCGCCGGGCACAGAATCGGTGTGCACCAACGCCTCTACAGTCGCTTCCCAAACCTGCCGTTCGAAGTCGTCTTCGATATCTTCACGATCCCGATTCGCAACCAGCTCTTCAACGCCTTTGCCCGAGACTTGGGCGGAAACTTTGTTTCGAGTGCGTTCGAGTTGAGGGTCGGATATCTCCCGTTCCAACTCGATGACTTGACGATAGACCCGAGCTTCTTGCAAAACTAGCACGAGCATTACCAGCATGTCGTGAAGTCGTAACAGCTCGATCTGTTTGACGTCAGGCATTTTTGCGCGCGGGGCGGTGATAAATGCGAGCGCACCGATGAGATCCGCGATGACCGATGCGGCGACGCGAACCCATGCGTCGACGTCATCGGGAGTGATATCCATCTGCTGTCGAAGGACGGTGACCAGCCCGTCGGGCGGTGGCGACGAGTGGTCCAACCCGCCGACGAAGTGGCGATAACCCTTCTCAGAAGGAACCGCTCCTGCCGATGTATGAGGCCGCAACAGATACCCCTGGTCGATGAGCGCGCCCATCTCGTTGCGGATCGTTGCGCTGCTCACGTTGAAACCACCGGATTTGGCGACCGCGTTGGACGAGACCGGCACCGCAGTCGATATGTAATCGTCGACGATGAAGGTCAGGATGGTATTTCTACGTTCGGGCAGAGCCATGTCGGTAGTCAGGGCCAATCGGCTCGGATCTCGCTTAGCGTCGTGAGATATTGCGCCAAGTTCAACTTAGCGGATTGAGCCGCTCCTCTATTAACAGAATCTAACATCACCCAGTGGAGTGCGTTTGATCGTTGCCTTTGATGCGGCGGGCGCGGTCCACGATGTCTCATCGGGACGAATCGTCGGCGATCCAACCTCGTTCCCGCATGCATCACGATCCTGAAGGTCTCGAAGTGTGGATTCCTGTCACCTGCGCCCAACATTGTGGGTTCTCAGCGGGAAAAGGTCTGGTTAGACCGACTCGCAAAAATAGCTGCTCGGCGCGTCGCAAGCTCCGCGTAACTCTTGATCCGATCTCCCGGTCAATCATGCCTTCAAAATCGCATCCGCTAACGTATTCGACGAGTGCCAAATCGTTAACTGCCCAACCTGCGTAATCTGTTCCGGTTGAATCTTTGAACCTCATCCGGATCGTGGGTTTACTCGCATCGGTAACGGTACACTCTACGGTCGATGCGACAGGTATTACGGTACCGAGTGAACGTGTTTTTGAGAGCGGTGGAACGTACCTACGGCCCCGCATAAAGTGGTTGAACACTGCGTCGACACTTGGGAAACGCGTCGCTTGCATTGCGTCAATCCACATTGATTCATTGGCGTGCCGAATGAATTTCAACTTGCCCAAGTACACGACATCTTCAACATGAGGAGGTTCGATCGGATCTTTGGGTCTCCCAAAGAACTCGACCACGGACCCCGTCCTGATGAGCTCATCCGACGCGGTCTTTAAGTCGGTGCGTTGCAAGCCCAGCCGATTCTCAGGTTCAGGACGCCACGTCCTCCCATCGGCATCAACACCAGCCAAACAGATCCGTTCACCCCCCATTCGGGACACATCGGTGACAACGATCTGAGTCTGCACAGGTTGAATCACAAGTGGATAATCTCACAGCCCGGATAGAGCGTTTTCTTGATTTGTTCCGCTACCAATCTTCGGTGACATCTGTCGGGTTCATGCTCGCTGCACAGCAGTACGATCCCCTTTGAGAACATACGGTCATCGATCAACTCAATCGCTTCGCGTTTTTCCACTAATTCCAGGTACTGTTCGGCATACAATTCCCACGCTGCGTCGCGGTCGCGTTTGCGCCGAGAAGCGTCTCTGTACGTCTTCAACATTTCTCCGGTCGGAGCTAAGGCCGGAATCTCAACGTAATTCCAGTCTTGGAATCCATCGAGGTTTTCAATGAACCATCGAAGGTCAACCGCGACGGTAAACCTAGCCAACTGGCTCGTATTGTTCAATCTGGTGTCGACCAAGAAAGATGCGTCGGCGCTTCCTAACAGATCGAAAAACTGTTGGGCTGTCTTACGCGTGAAGCCGATCGTGTAAATCTTCATCCGTTTAGAACAACGGTATCGACGCGCCCACGTCCGCTTGTTTGGTCGGGTGAGCACGCCCGGAGGAGCGTATGTGTAACAGTTCGTAGCCGGATTCTTCGAGGGAAGGTGCCAACAAGTGTTGTCGATGACACTTGGCGGGATCTTCTTCTGAACACATTATTGCGACTCGGCGTTCCGATGCCAACGTACATAGGTCACCTATAGCTTCGTCGTATGACGGATCGAATTCATGAGCAAATTCGCCGTGCCCGCGCCGAGCGTCGTACGACCGCAACATGTCGACAAACTCTGGTTTGCCTGACCACGTGGCTCCCGCCGGCAGTCCGCCAAGTCGGTCACCCATATAACGGTACGCGATCCCTCTCATGGGCAACCAAGTGTCAAGTGTGCGTTGGTTAGCGTATTTCGCAAATCGCGACCACGGGTTCGAACGCACATCAACGACGGTATCGATTTGGTGCTGTTCCAACATCCGAACAAAATCATCAAAATCGTGGTTGCTGTGGCCGATGGTGTAAATAACATTCATGATCTCGGATTCTACACCTGTCTTGCCATTCATATTGAATGAGTCCTTCATCGATGGGAAATACACTTGTTACCTACGTAGCGATTGAACGTCGGGATTGGAGCAGCATCAGGGCTATGGAGATCTCTCTGAACGGAAAAAACGCCTTCCTTGTCAAATCAGTCTCGGGTACTGTGATATGTGATCCCGCGAACGAGGAGGAGGCGACATTTGTCCCGTCTTCCGCGGCTGATGACACAGTGGTCACGGCGGTGCTGAGGAGCAGGCAGGCCATGTCGACGTTTCGGCGGCGGCTTGCGGGCGCGGACACGATTTCACACCCCGGCGAGTACGAGATCGGCGATTTGGGACTGCGGGGCATAGCTTTGCCTGCGGACCCCGGATCAGAATCGAAGAAGACCGTCACCTCGTTCCGGATCGATGCTGAGGGTTTGGCAGTGTACATGCTAGGATTGGCGAGATCTACGCCCGATCCGCGGACGGTGCAGCTCATTGGAAGTGTTGATGTGTTGTTGTTGGATGTCGCCAGGTTGCAAATGGACGTAAAGGAGCTTTCGTCATTGATCGGTGCTTTCGACCCGTCGTTGGTATTGGTCAATGGTCTCGAAGGCGACAACAACGAGCCCGGTGCAAGGTTGAAATCGCTACTCGGAGAGACGGGCAGTGACCAGATGCGTGAGGAGCCCCAATTGCGGGTCAGTGTTACGAGGAGCAGCTTGCCATCCGATCGTCAACTCGTGGTCCTGAGACCTCGGGCGTAATTGGATTCGTGCAGCGTAGACACCACCGATTTCATTGGGTTCGTGTGTTTCCGATGCTAGCGACTGGATCGAAGCCGCGACGCGTAGCGCCAGCGCGCGTAAGCGACAATCGCGAGAAGCAGTAGAAATAGCACTACAGCTATTGGGATCGCTACGTTCCACCCGCGATCGGTTTTACCCGAAGTCGGTGTCGTGAACATGGCAACGGGGGTTGCTGTCGGCGGTGCCGGAGTCGGTGCGCTAGTCGCCGTTGGCTCAGGGGTGACGGTCGGTGGAATCGGTGAAGGTGCCGGGTCGGGTGTAGATGTCGAGGTCGAGGTCGGAGACGGCGGAGATGGCGAGGCGGTAGGGGTTGGCGAAGAGGCCGGCTTGGATGTAACGGTCGGAGGAACCGGCGTCGGGGTAATGGTTAGCGTAGATGTTGGCGTCGGTGTCGCGGAAGGTGGTACCGGCGACGGAGTATGTGTGGGCGTCGAAGATGGTTTGGGGGTGACGGTAGGTGGTACGGGCGACGCAGTGGATGTCGGCTCTGGAGTTGCGGTTAGCGTCGGAATAGACGTTGGTTCGGTAGTGCTCGTCGGAGGGACGCTCGATGGTTTGGGTGTCGGCGTGGCACTTGGCTCGGGCGTGGCGGTTACCGGGATCGGCGTTGCCGTCGGAGTCGGTGTCGGGATTTGGCCGGGAAGGTGCGGGAAGGTCAGATCGACTGTTCTGAGTTCGGGAAAAGTCCACCGACAATCCGCGCAATACTCGCCAGTAACCTCGTTTAATGGAGCGAAGACGCTCCTGACGTTCGACTTTACTTGCCCATCTAACCAAAACTCAATGTCGGATCCGATCAATTCGAGATCGCCCGGCGGTTGAATTATGAGGTGTGCGAATTCTGCCGGCCTCTCGGGCAAATTTCCCACGCGCACTGGATGCGATTCCCACTCGGTTCCGATTCGAGCCGTGATTTCAAGCCCTGATTCGGCAGGAGCCAGCCCGTCGATCGCCACCGTTCCGTTGATTACGAGTGCTGGGAATCGTTCGGGTAACGGTGGGGGTTCGATGGTTTCATGAGGTGTAGGAGTGGGCGATGGTGTTGCTGCCGGGAGATACGGGAAGTCCAGATCTAGCTCGCGAAGGATCGGAAAGGTCCACGTGCAATCGATACACACTTCGGCGGTGAAATCGTTTATCACGGCGTACCAGTTGGTGGTAGTGGATCGAACCTCACCGTCCAACCAGAACTCGATTTGGGAGCCGATTACGTCCAATTCGGGTGGTGGGACGACGATCAGGTGTGCGTACTGCGAAGGATTATCGGGCAATGCACCGACCACTGCCGGCGGCGATTCCCACTTGTCGCCGATGCGGGCGGTGATCTGGAATCCGGTATATGCCGGAGTTTCACCGTTGACGGTTACGCTGCCGTTGAACACGATTGCCTGAAAAATCGCCGCTTGTGCGGAGGCAGTCGCGGCATTGTCACCGGCGCCACGTGTGAGGACGGCTAAACTGATGACGACTGCCGCCGAGATCAGTACGCCCATCGCCATGCGGCTCCGGCGTCTCATCGATATAGATCTTTCACGAGCTCAATTGATCGTCGGCATCAATCCTAGGACACGTGCCTGAGGTGTCAAGGGGATGATTCGGAAAATATCCAAAACCGACGCTGGCCGGCAAAAGTAATCGTCGGCCCTAAACGGGTTAGTTTCTTCGATCCTTCACTTCATTCGCAGAGATCTGAGTTGTGATTTCGCAGCAACGTGTTGTGATCATTCCAACTCGAGGCCACCCCGAATCGTCCAACAAAGCGAACGGCCGCCGAGCGTAATCAGCGGCCGTTCGCTCATGAATCTTCCTGGCTAGTTGATTGGCTTAAGATTCTTCTTTTGCTTGCTGCGAGTAACGCCATCCGAAGTATGCCGCGATTCCGAGCAGGAGTAACACAAGCACGATCGCTAGCGGCACCGTGGCGTTGAATCCGCCTCCGGTGTCTTCTGGTTCTGGTGCCACGGTCGGGGGCACCGACGTCGCGGTTGGCGGTATTGGCGTCGCGGTCGGGGGCACTGGCGTCGCGGTCGGAGGTACGGGTGTCGCGGTTGGCGGTACCGACGTCGCAGTCGGAGGTACGGCCGTCGCAGTCGGTGGTACCGGCGTCGCGGTCGGAGGTACGGCCGTCGCCGTCGGTGGTACCGGTGTCGCAGTTGGCTCAGGCGTCGGTGTTGGGGGTACCGGCGTCGCGGTCGGCGGCACCGGCGTCGCGGTCGGAGGCACCGGCGTCGCAGTTGGTGTTGGCGTCGCGGTCGGTGGTACCGGTGTCGCGGTAGGCTCGGGCGTCGCCGTTGGTTCGGGCGTCGCGGTAGGTTCAGGCGTGGCTGTTGGTTCGGGCGTCGCGGTCGGTGGCACCGGCGTCGCGGTCGCGGCCAGCATCGGGAAGAAGAGGCGGAGTTCGCCTGTTTGTCCTGCCGTAAAGACACCGGGCGTCTCAGCCTCCAAGGTCTTGTTCGGGTTCGTCGGGTCGCCCTTGTCGACAAGGTAGAACTGGATCGGAGATCCATTCAAACTAGTGTCTGAGGTGTTGACCGCGAGGTTGTACGTCCCGCCTAAAACGGTCACGTTGTTGGTACGCACCTTGTTGCCGACGACCGCGAAGATTTGGTACCCGTCTGGAACCAATCCCGCAGTGGTGAAAACTTGACCGTTATACAGAGTAACGGTCGGATCCCCGGGCGCCGGTTGTTCGGGGGTTGTTACCGGCGGTTGCGGCGAGACAGGTGAACCGGTCGGGCGTGACGGGAAATCGATGCTAAAGTCGCGGCGGAGTTGCGGGAAGGTAATCTCACATATCGTGCATACGCTGCCGTCTGCTTCGATGATCGCGTAGTAGTCGGTATTTGTCGCTTCGACTGTGCCACCGAGCAAGAAATGTGATTTGGCCTACCAAGCAGTTCGCTCGGCGGTTCAATAGTTAGATCTTTGAAGCCGTTAAGATCCGGCGTTCCTTCGCCAATGATGACGCTGTCGGAAACCCATTCGCCGACCTTCGCAGAAAGCGTCAATCCTGTCAATCCGAGTGGATCATTTCCGACCGTCACCCAACCGTCATAAATAACTGCTGAAAGAAGCGGTGGTGACTGATTCTGGGCTTGGGCGTCGTCTTGATCGCCGGCAAAGATCATGGAACCTGCGATAACAATCGTAAGCAAGATTGCGACCGTAACGATCCAACTCCTCGAACTATTTGCACGGGAGCGGTTCTTTAACCCTGTCCGGGCGGTCTCGTGGGCCGCATTCGGGTATCGGGTTGTGTCACGCCCGGTTGGATCGTGCATTTTGGTACACCTCACGATTTCCGATTCAAGTAGTGAAGTTCGGATTGTTGATCTGGGTCGGTTTCATCTCTGCTTCTCGACACCAATCGCCATGCGAATGCGCTGAGCAAAACTACAACACCCAGTGGCAGAGTTGCTTCCATCGAACCGCTGTCGCCCGGCGTCGCGTTGCAGAATCCGGATCCTCCGCCATCGGTTTCGGGCGTTTGTGTCGCTGCGGCGGCGGTGCTGGGCACGAACTGAGTCGGACGCACAATGACGGTAGTTTTTGTCGCCTCTGTCTCCGCGGCCGCAGTCGGTCGCGGGGTCCGCGTCGGTTCCGGCGTGACCGTCGCCGTCGGCGCTTGTGTCGGCGTCGGTGACGGCACAGTTGTTGGTGTACTGGTCGGCGCCTTAGTTGGAGTTAGCGTCGGCGTAGCGGTCTCAGTCGGTGTAGGTGTGGATGTTTCGGTTGGGGTCGGAGTTAGAGTCGGAGTCAACGTTGCGGTCGCGGTATGGGTCGCAGTTGCAGTAGGGGTTTCGGTGGGAGTCGCGGTAAAAGTCGGCGTCGGCGTGATCGTCGGTGTGTCCGTTGGAGTTGGTGTTGGCGTTGACGTCGGCAACAGGTCCGGGAAGACTAACGAGAAGTTGTCAAACTGTGAACCGCCCACGAATACGCCGGGCGGGGAAAGGGCTTCAAGGAATCGCGGTGCACCAGAAGGATCATTTCGATCCACCAAGTAGAAGACGACTGTGGCGTCTTTATATTTCTTGTCAACGACGTCAACAGGGATGAAATAGTCGCCGCCGAACACCTGGACGTTTTCGGTTCTGAAATCCTCACCAACCACGGCGTAGATCTCGGATCCGTCGGGGATGGGACCTCTAGGGGTGCGCGCCTTGCCGCCGAAGAATGCGGGTCGCAGGATTTCGGGCGATGGCGTGTAAGTCGGCGTAACGGTTGGTGTTGCCTCCGGCAAATTCGGGAAGTCGAGGTCGAGTTCTCGAAGGATGGGGAATGTCCACGTACACCCGCCGCAAACCTCGCCGGAGAATTCGTTGATGACCGCGTACCAGTTAGTGGTTGTCGAGAGCACTTGGCCCTCCAACCAAAACTCGATTTGGGACCCGATCAAATCCAATTCTTGCGGCGGCGCCACAATCAAGTGGGCGTACTGGGATGGTTTGTCAGGCAATGAACCGACCGTCGTGGGTGGCGATTCCCACTTGTCACCGATTCGGGCAGTGATCTGAAACCCTGAGTAGGTTGGTGTTTCGCCGTTGATAGTCACGTTTCCGTTAAACACAATTGCTGCAAATGGCGGTGGGACAATCGCCTGTGCCCGAACCGCATGATCGTCGCGACCTGCGAACATGATTGCACCGACGGCCATCAGAGCCGAGAGCGATAAGACAGCGACACAAAGTCGTAGCCGCGTCATCATGTCGCGCGCGGGTACCGGCATAAATAGCTTCCCAATGAGGATTGTGCGATTCCACATAGCTGAAATGCTAGGATTTCGATGCAACATTGAGCTTTTCCACCGCGTCACGTGCATCGGTCATTTGCGCGATAGACGACCACTAGAAGTGTCTTTTTAACGCTTGGTGTACTGGGGAGCTTTTCGAGCCCGTTTCAGTCCATATTTCTTGGATTCCCGCATTCTGGAATCGCGGGTCAACAGCTTATATCTTTTCAACGCTGGCCTGAGCTGCGGGTCGAACGCAATCAGGGCGCGGGACAAACCGTGCGAAAATGCCACCGCTTGGCCGTGCACGCCGCCGCCGTGCGTCTTTGCAACCACGGTGACTTTTCCTGCCAGATCGGTCGCGGCAAGCGGGCGCAACGCATCCGCTAGCCATTGGTCGACTGAAATAGTTTCGTTCAGCGGTTTGCCGTTAACGGTGACACCGCCTGCCCGGTTGTAGACCCGCACTCTCGCGATAGATGTCTTCCGCCTGCCCGTACCGTAGTAGTAGTTGTCATTCTCCGTCGTCAAAATGCGCTCCTAACGCGACTGTCGAGTCGCTAAGATTGCCTCGCGCCTGAGGGTGGGGATCATTCGAGTAGATTGGGATCGCCCACTGTTCGTTGCTCTGTTGCTGCAAGCCCGTGTCGTCATACGGAAGTTGTCATCGTTTGGTTTGAGCGCATCCGCAGTTTTCGATCCTGACGGTTATGGAAAAAACTTAGGATGCCGTGTCTCGCATCTCGGCGCGTTCGGAACCGATCACTTGGGCCATGTGCGGATGCTCCGGACCTGAGTAGACCTTGAGGCGCGACAACATCTTACGTCCGAGCTTGGTCTTCGGAAGCATGCCTCTTACCGCCAATTCGATCACGCGCTCGGGCGTGCGGTCCAACATTCGAGAGAAAGGAATCTCTTTCAGGTTTCCCGGATATTGGCTGTGCCGCCGGTAGATCATTTGCTCAGATTTGCGGCCAGTTACGTCCACTTTAGCCGCGTTCACAACGATAACGAAGTCGCCAGATGCCAGGTGCGGCACGTACGATGCGCGGTGCTTGCCCATGAGAATCGTTGCGATCTCGCTGGCTAGCCGACCCAATACCTTGCCATCGGCGTCAAACACACGCCATCGACTTTCCACGTCCGACGCGCTCGGGTTGTAATGCTTCAGTTTGGTAGGCATAACGTATTGATTCTAATTTGCGAGCGCCTCAGTTGCATCCCGTTCCGAGCGATCCCTCGGCGGTTGACTGCACTGGCTGATTGCGACGCCGATTCTATGAGTACGCTGTCCGTTCGCATGGCGATTCACATCCACAACGATTTACTCGAAGGGTAAACGACCCGCATCAATGTCAGGCCTCGGGGCGGCGCGTTCTGGGTTGCCGCGTCCCGTCGCGGAGATATTAAAAGTGATTCGACCGATTCGATTGAACGTGAACCGCTGCCGATGGTAACCAGTGTTGCCACCATGCGACGTATCTGCTGTCGAACAAACGCGTTGGCGCGAACTTCGAAAATCACGCGGCCCCCTGAACGTCTGTAAACATCTGCGGTATCCACCCGGCGCACCGTCGACCCTTCGTCCGCGGTGCTCGCCGCGAAAGAAGCGAAGTCGTGAACTCCCACAAAGAGCTGAGCCGCATCGGCCATCGCGCACACATCGAGAGAGTGTCGAACGTGGTACTCATTCCGACGTCGAATTGGTGACGGTGTCGCACCGTCGTTGATCACGTACTGGTACTCCCGTGCGATGGCGTCGCGTCGCGGATCAAATTCGTCGGATACCATCCGGACATTCCTCACGCAGACGTCTTCGGTGAGATTGCCGTTCAGAGCGTTGCGAATCTCTGACGTCGGCTTACCAGTCTCCAGATCGATCGCCGCGACTTGACCCAACGCGTGAACGCCGGCATCAGTTCGGCTTGCCATTCTGATTCGTGAGATTTGGTCGCCAAATACGATGATTACCGCGCTCTCCAACTCACCCTGAACGGTACGGGCGTTCGCTTGGTACTGCGACCCGTTGAAGTCGGCGCCGTCGTACTCGACGAGTAGTGCGAAGCGCATGTTAAAACCGCGTCCATTAACGACGCGCGTGGTTAGTTGGCGTTAATCAACGAGTTCGATGAGCGCCATCTCCGCGGAATCGCCGCGGCGCTTGCCGAGTTTGATGATCCGAGTATAGCCACCATCGCGGTCGCGGTATCGCTCCGCGAGTTCGTCGAAAGTCTTCGAGAGGACGGCTCTATCAGTGATGAAAGATCCAGCCAAACGTCGGCTGTGCAAATCCCCGCGTTTCCCGTGGGTCAACATCTTTTCCGCCAAAGGTGCAACTTCCTTGGACTTGGCGTGAGTGGTGCGTATCACCTCGTGCCGAAGCAGGTCGGTGACCATAACGCGAAACATGGCTTTGCGGGGCGATGAAGCCCTGCCGAATTTGCGTCCTGAACGGCGATGTCGCATTGTTTTCAGATTCTCCCAGTTAAGCCTGAGCGGTTGGTGCGTGTCACGAAAAGCGAGTTCGACGACGCCCAAGCTCTATGCAATGGTTTCCGACTCTTCGGGCTCTTCGTCCTCGGGCGGCCACAGCTCCCTCTCGACCATGAAATCGCGAAGTTCGCGGAAAGACACTTCGCCGAAATTGCGGACCTCTTGTTTCAGCGTATCCGGCGTGAATCGCATCAATTCGCCCAAAGTTCTGATCGGATACCGCGACAGCGCGTTAATGATGCGAGAACTAAGTTGGTCTCCAAGGTCTTTGATTTCAGTCTCCAACAACTCGGTCATCGCATCCGAATCGGTGTGTTCTTCAGATTCGGGCTGGGTTGTGATGATGTCGAGTTTGGATTTGAAGATATCCGCTGCGGTGCGCAACGCTTCGACCGGTTCTACGGTTCGATCCGTCCAAATCTCAATGGTGAGCAGGTCCTTGCCAGACAAGCGGCCCGACATCGCTTCAACTTCGTAGTTGGCTTTCAGCACGGGAGTGAAGATGGCGTCCACGGGCAGTATCCCGTGTCCAAGCGTGTCTTCGTGATCAAAGGCTCGGTAACCCTCACCTTTTTCAACTCCGAATGTGACGACCAGTTCGCCTTCGTCGCTGTCGAGCGTTGCGAGGTGATGCTCAGGGTTCACGACCTCGAACACGCTGTGCGGTTTGATGTCGCCGGCGACGATCTCACCCTCGCCGGATGCGTACAGAGTCAGCACCTTTTGCGTCGTTTCGGCTCGGGCGCGGATCCGGATACCTTTGGCGTTGATGAGGAACTCGCCAATGCCTTCACGCATGTGCGGTACAGAACCGTACTCATGTTGTTGTCCGACGATGCGGGCCGACGTGATGGACGTACCGGGCATTGCGCCGAGCAGTACTCTCCGTAGACCGTTGCCTAGAGTGGTGCCCCAGCCTCGCTCGAGGCCGGCGATCTGGAACTTACCGTAGGTTTCGGTAGTCTCGACTACCTCGAGATGAGGGACGTACTCGTCTGCTTCATCGGCGAATTGGACGGTCGTTGCGATTGGCGAACGGATGCCGCTGATCATATTCTTGGTCTATCTCCTTGAGTAGTACTCGACGATCAAGCGCGTGTCGATCGTGGTATCGACGTCGTCATCGGCTGGGATCGCGTCGATCGCGGCAGTCAGGTTTTCGGAATCTACCGTGATCCAGTTGGTGGCTTGGCGGCGTCGGCCCACGTTTTCGTTCGCAGCTTGGTACAAGCCCGAGTTTTTGGACCTTTCGCGCCAAGCTACGACGTCACCAGGTTTCACGATGAATGACGGTATATCGACTTTTTTGCCGTTAACCGCGATGTGGCCATGGTTGACGGTCTGACGCGCTTGGGGCCGGGACGTCGCGAAACCGGCACGGTATACGACGTTGTCGAGCCTTCGCTCCAACAGCCGCAAGAGGTTTGAACCCGTGACACCAGTTTGACGAGCGGCCTCGTCGAACACACCGCGGAACTGGCGCTCGTAAATGCCGTAAATGTGTCGTGCTTTCTGCTTCTGCCGGAGTTGGATGCCGTGATCGGATAATCGACGGCGGCGGCGTTGCGCCCCGGCTGGGCCGGTTGCCGAGCGACGACCCGAACTGTCACGAGAACGGTCGACGGCGCATTTGGGTGTGTAACAACGTTCGCCCTTGAGAAAGAGCTTTTCGCCTTGCGATTTGCAGATTTTGCAGACCGGACTTGTGTTTCTTGCCATTACCGTTCCTGTTTTTGGTGGGAAGCGCAATCGTCGATTAGGCGCGATGCGAATCGGGCCAATCGTCGTGTGGCCGCGTCCTTACCCTTAGATTCTAATTTTCGCGTCGGATAACTACGTAGCTTTTCGAGAAATACAATCACTTGGGATCCTATTCCGACGATTTCGGAACCGCGCCCAAGTGATGCTTGCAATTGTTCCGCCTACACGCGCCGCCTTTTCGGGGGCCGGCAACCGTTGTGAGGGATCGGCGTCTGGTCGCTGATCGAATTGACGCGGATTCCTGCCCCTGCGATCGCGCGGATGGCGGATTCGCGTCCGTTTCCGGGGCCCTTTACCATCACGTCTACAGTGCGCATCCCGTGAGTCACCGCGGCACGGGCAGCCGATTCTCCCGCTCGCTGGGCAGCGAACGCGGTCTTCTTTCGGGAACCACGAAAGCCCATTGCGCCCGAACTGCTCTGTGAAACCACGTCCCCGTTAGGGTCCGTGAACGTGATGAGCGTGTTGTTGAACGTCGCGATGATGTACACGCGACCTTGCGGAACAAATTTCCGCTCTCTGCTTCGTCTGCGAGTTCTCGGCATAGCCTAGTTTGTCGCTCCTCTTAGTGGGACGGCCGCAATAAGGCCGTAGATAAAACTAATGCGATGGCGCCCGGCGACGGCCGGCGACGGTCTGGCGTCGTCCGCGCTTGGTGCGAGCGTTTGTCTTCGTTCGTTGACCTCGGACCGGCAGTCCTCGGCGATGGCGTTGGCCGCGATAGCTCTGAATGTCGACCAATCGGCGGACATTCATTTGATTTTCACGGCGAAGGTCTCCTTCGATCGCGATGCCCGCGCGGTCAATGCTGGTCCTGATACTGGCCAACGCTTCTTCGCTCAAATCTCGCATTCGAGTGCTGGATTCGATGCCGAGTCCTGCGGTTATATCCGACGCGCGATTTCGACCGATTCCGTAAATGGACGTGAGGCCGATCACGACTCGAAGATTGTCCGGTATGTTTACACCTGCGATGATTGCCATTGCACTGCTCCTCAGGTCTAACCCTGCCGCTGCTTGAAGCGCGGGTTTTGCTTGTTGATCACGTAGACGCGTCCTTTTCGCCGAACGACGCGGCTGCCTGGCTGTTTCGCCTTTACTGAAGCTCTAACCTTCATATCGATTCCTCAGTCGCTCTCTACCGGAAGCGGTAGGTTATCCTGCCGCGCGTCAAGTCGTAAGGTGATAACTCAACCATGACGTTGTCGCCCGGCAATATGCGTATGTAGTTTTTGCGGATTCTGCCCGACGCGTGCGCGAGCACCTCGTGGTCGTTTGGCAATCGAACCCTGAAGTACGCGTTCGGGTGCGCTTGGGTAACCGTTCCCTGGACTTCTATCGCTTCTTTTTTCGGCATATTTGTACCAGACCAATGTCTTGGGACCATCATCCAATGGCCGAAGTTAATACTTCCGGCCTGTCGGCGGTGATCGCCACTGTATGTTCGAAGTGCGCTGATAGCGAGCCATCTGCCGTTACCACGGTCCAACCGTCGTCGAGAACCTTGGTCTCCCAAGATCCCGTCATAATCATCGGCTCGATGGCTATTGTCATACCGTTCATCAACAGCGGTCCGGTTCCTCGAGAACCGAAGTTCGGCACCGGCGGTGCTTCATGCAACTTGCGGCCCACGCCGTGGCCTACGTACTCCCGCACCAAGTCGAAACCGGCATCACGAACGTACTGTTCGACCGCTTCCGAAATGTCGCCGACACGGTTGCCAGGCACGCACTCGGCGATACCCCGTTCCAACGATTCGCGGCACGCGTCTACTAGGCGCAACCTATCCTCGTTGGCACATCCGCCGGCAACTGCGGTCCGGGCACAATCGCTGTAAAGTCCATCGACAATCGCACCGCAATCTACGCTGACGAGATCACCGTCTGAAACTACGCGTTCCCCCGGAATCCCGTGGACGATCTCGGCATTCAACGAGATACACGCGACCGCCGGGAACCCGTAAAGCCCGAGAAACGCGGGTTTAGCGCCTTCTGCGGCAATGGTTCGGCGAGCGATATCGTCGAGTTCCGCGGTCGTAATACCGGGCTCTAAAGCATCGAAAACCGCATCCAAAGCGAGCGCGACTACGTGGCCGGCCGATCGCATTGAATGCAGTTCGCTCTGGTTCTTGAGCGCGATACGGCGAACCGTATCCAGATTGCTCGAAACACTATCGTTCAAAACGCAACTTCAATCGCAATTGTAACCGAATTCGTTATCACTGACCTTGATGAGATTTCTGCGTCCCTCGGCAAATGTCAACTCAGCACGTCGATCAGCCGACCGCGGACCTCGTCGATGCCTCCGAGAGCGTCGATTTCTGTCAGTCTGTCTCCATCACGGTAGTAGTCGACGACTGGTGCAGTTTCTCGGTCGTAGACATCCATTCGGTGCCGCATCGCATCGGGCTGGTCGTCCGGTCGGCCCTCGATATCACGTCGCTTGTCCAATCGCTCGATCAACTCGTCTACGTTGACGCGGAAGAACACAACTTTATCGAGTGAAACCCCTATTCGGTAAAGCTGATCATCGAGGGAGGCGGCTTGCGTCACCGTCCGCGGGAATCCGTCTAAGATGACGTTTTCGGCCTCGGCGAGCCGCGCCTTTGTCATGTCGATGACCGTTTCATCGGGAACCAGGTCCCCTTTGTCGTAAAAGGTCTTGGCGAAGTTCCCAAGTTCGGTGCCACGATTCATCTCATCGCGGATCATGTCACCGGTCGATAGATGAACATAACCGCGTTCGCTGGTCAGCGTTGCGGCTTGTGTGCCTTTACCGGCACCGGGCGGGCCGAGAAATACGATTCGCATTTCAATCGCAACGAGCGTGCGGTTCGCTCGCCTTCCGCATTTGCTGACGCCTCGCGCTCATGACCTGACGAAGCCTTCGTAGTTGCGCATCATCAGTTGCGCTTCCAACTGACGCATCGTGTCCAACGCGACGCCGACCATGATGATCATGCTCGTGCTTTGGATTAGCGTCAACGAAGCTTCTAGATTCGTGATTAGATTTGCAATCCATGGGGTGATGGCGATCACACCCAAGAAGATGGCGCCACCCCACGTGATCCTCAACACGATCCGCATCAGGTAGTCACGCGTAGGTTGTCCGGGACGGATACCCGGCACGAAGCCGCCGTTGCGCTGTAGATTTTCAGCCAAGTTCTGCTGGTTATGTACGACCAGCGCGTAGAAGAACGTGAAGCCCACAGTAAGTATGAAGATCAACAGCCAGTACGGATCGCTCGTGAAAGTGAGGGTTCGTGTGACCCAGCTTGCCGCCTGAGCAGTGAAGCTGCTGCTGCCCGGGTCCGCCAAGTATGTCGCGATCGTCGCCGGCAGGGTGACGATGGAGAATGCGAAGATCAACGGGATCATGCCGGCGGCGTTCACGCGCAATGGGATGAACGATGCGCCCGTTTGGCGATACATCTGTCCACCTCTGAAGACGCTTCGACCATACTGCACGGGTACTCGTCGCTGGGCTTCGTTGAAGATCACCACTATGAAGATGATGATGATCATCATCGCCACGAGCATGAAGACTTGGAACGACTGGTCTCGTAGTGCATAAAGCTGGCCAGCCGTCTGCGGCAACGAGGCTACGATACCGGCGAAGATGATCAAAGATATTCCGTTGCCGATGCCTTTTTCGGTCACGATTTCACCCATCCACACCAAGAGCATCGTGGTGGCAGTCATGCAGAGGACGATGGTCAACGTGTTCATCAAATCGTCGCCTCCCAATCCGATGCCGGTGATCGCCCCTTGCAACTCCAGAGTGTTGAGCAACGCCCATCCCTGCAATATCGCCAACGGCACTGTCAGGTAGTGGGTGTATCGATTGAGTGTGCGTCTTCCGGCTTCACCGCCCTCACGCGAGAGCTCCCTCAACTGCGGGATGACGGGTGTCAACACCTGCAAGATGATCGATGCGGTGATATACGGGTAGACGCCCATCGCGGCGATGCTGAGCTGACTCAACGCTCCACCGCTGAAGAGATCGAGGACGCCGAAAACGGGGTTGGCTTCAAACGCCCGTTCAAGCAACTCGAGATCGACGCCCGGGTTCGGGACGTGGGCCAGGAATCGGAAAGCGACCAAAATCCCCAACGTGAAAAGGATTCGGAACCTTAGGTCAGGGACGCGCCACGAATCAACGACCGCGCGGAAGAGCGCGGGAAGTGCGGATTGGCGGCCACTTTGGGCTCCCGTAGTCTGCATTTGGAAATTGCCGATCCGCGAGCTTATTTGTCTGACTCAGGTTTCGACGACGCTTTGGGTGTGCCTAGAACGGTGACACTGCCACCGGCCGACTCGACTTTCGCCCGCGCGCTCGCGGAACAAGCGTGCACGGTCACGTGCACGGTCTTCTCGACTTCGCCGTCACCGAGCAACTTCACATAATCGCTAGGGTTTCGGACCAAGCGTGAAGCCACCAATTCATCGATACCGATCTTTGCGCCGTCCTCGAACCGATCGAGACTAGCCACGTTGACCGCGGCGTATTCGATTCGGAAATTATTCGTGAAGCCGCGCATAAACGGCAACCGCTTGATCAAACGGAGCTGGCCGCCTTCGAAAAGGAACGGCACTTTTCCGTGCTGCAACTGTCCTTTGCTGCCGCGGCCGGAAAATGAACCTCGGTTGCTTCCGTCACCCCGTCCGATGCGCTTCCGTTTTCGGCGCGAACCGACCGCGGGTTTCAATTGATGCAGTCCTGGCATTTGGTTTACTCGTCCGTTCCTCAGGAAACGACTTCTACGAGGTGCGAGATCTTGTTGATCATGCCCCTGATCTGTACCGTATCGCGCTGTGTGACCACGTGATTGATGCGTTTGAGACCAAGCGCTTTCAAGGTCGCCCGATGCTTTGGTATCGACCCGATGCCGCTACGAATCTGTTTGATGCATATCTCGCTCATGCGCGTCATTCACTCTTGTTATCGTCTTCAGAATCGACCGTGGCATCGTTAGCTGCCGACTCATCAACCTCATCGACTGATTCCGTCGCGGTGGGCGTGCCATTTTCAGCTTCAGGCGCCTCTTCGCTGACGGTTTCCACTTCAGGCGTGTGCACATCGGCCAACCCGAGTCTGCGGATGCGCTCGGCTTGTGGATCCCGGAGCATTCCTAACGCTTTGATCGTCGCGCGCACCGTGTTCACTGGGTTGTTGCCACCGAAAGTCTTCGACAACACGTCTTGGATGCCAGCAGCTTCGATCACCGCACGCACACCGCCGCCGGCGATGACGCCGGTACCTGGTGCCGCCGGTAAAAGCAGTACTTTGGCGCTACCATACTTGGCAAAGACCTCGTGGGGTATCGTCCCCTCATTAGTGACGACCTGCTGCATGGCTTTTTCGGCGTTTTGGCGGCCCTTGCGCACGGCGTCGGGCACCGATGCGGCCTTGCCTAGCGCGGCGCCGACCTTGCCTTTGTAATCGCCAACCACCATCATAGCGCTGAACGAAAGGTTGCGACCGCCTTTAACGACCTTGGACACGCGGCGGATCTTCACCGCCCGCTCGAAAAGCTCCGGCCCTTCGGGCGTCTCGTCTCGACGCGGACGCCGACGCTGTCTGCCGCGACGGTCTCCGTCTGATCGGCGATCACGAGATGTATTGGTCTGGGTAACCATGGTTAAAAGTCAAGTCCCTCCGCACGGGCAGCATCGGCCAACGCCTTAACACGTCCGTGATATTGGTACCCGCCTCGGTCAAACACAACCTTCTTGACGCCGTGTTCCAAAGCTCTCTTGGCGACCGTAGTGCCGACGCTTTTGGCGGCGTCGATCTTTCCATCGGTTTCGAGTTCGGACTCGACGGACGAAGCGCTGACCAGAGTGTGGCCGGCCGCATCGTCGATAACCTGGGCGTATATCTGTCTGTTGCTGCGGAACACCGAAAGACGTGGCCGGTCACCTGCACCCGCAACGCGTCGACGGACGCGACGGTGCCGTATCCATCGTGGTCGACTGTCGAATTTTCGATTTGCCATCTGTCGATTAAGCTCCCACACCCGCAACGGTCTTGCCAACTCTCAGACGTAGCTGCTCGCCTTCGTAGGTGATGCCAAATAGTGGGACGCGCCCCGCTTTGCTCTGGAATCGGCTCGGTTTGCGAACCGAGCGGATCGAGGCTGCCTGTTGTCCCACTTCCTGCTTGTTGGGACCGGTAACCGTAATCGTCGTATTTCCTTCAACACCCAGCGTGTTGTCGCCGATTGGCTGGACGTCGACTGGGTGCGAATACCCGGCGAGCAACTCCAACCCATTGCCCTTCTGCGTGGCTCGATAGCCGGTGCCGTACATGATCAGGCGCTTCGAAAAACCCTCGCTTACACCGACGACCATGTTGTTCAGCAAGCTGCGAACAAGGCCGTGCAGCGCGCGCTGATCACCAGAGTCGTTGGATCGCGACACCGCCAGCTCAGAGTCGCTCAACTCGACCGAGATGCCGCGATGAATCTTCTGACTCAATTCGCCTAATCTGCCTTTGACCATAACCGTATCGCCGTCGATCTTAACGTCGACTCCGTTCGGCAAATTGACCGGGTTTTTACCTACTCTGGACACTTTCAACTATTCCGATTGTTTCGTGGGCGGTTCGGATCACCAGACGTAGAACAGCAGCTCGCCGCCTACACCCGATCGTCTAGCTTGGTCTGAGGTCATGACGCCTTTCGACGTCGACATGAAGGCGACGCCTCGGCCACCGAAGTATCGGGGAATCTCGTTCTTGCCTACGTATATTCGTCGGCCCGGCTTGCTGACGCGCTTCAACCCGGTGATGACCGATTCGTCGGTGTCATCGTAGTAACGCAATGTCACATCGAAATCAGCTTTAACTCCGTTTCGGTTCGTCTCGACGCTGTTGATGAACCCTTCGTCACGCATGAGGCGCAAAAGGGACCGTTTAATCGTCGAATGCGGAATCGAGACCGATTCGTGATGCGACATGACCGCATTGCGGATCCGTGTCAGCATGTCTGATATGGGGTCGGTAACTGGCATTTCAGGTAGTTTGGTTGTCCTTGCCGTCCAAAGGCCGGCGTCTAAAGGCTCGCTTTGCGGATTCCGGGCAAGTTCCCGAGCAATGCTTGCTCGCGGAACACAATTCGGCACATTCCGAAGAATCGGATGTACCCACGCGGACGACCAGTGGCGAAGCACCGGTTCCGTTGCCGCACGTGGCTGGAATTCTTAGGAAGCAGGTGCAACCGACGTCGAGCCTGCATTTGCTCTTCGAATGAACGTTGCGAGTCGTTAGCCAACCGTTTGAGTTCCTCGCGTTGCCTCGCGTATTTCTTCACAAGCAATGCGCGTTTCTTCTCTCGTTCGATTATTGCTTTGCGAGCCATCTTTTTGAGTCTCTTATTTCCGTGTCAAGTCTGACTGAAGATTCGGTTTCAGGGGTTTGATCAGCGCCTTGTCACAAACGGCATGCCCAATAGTTCGAGCAACCGGCGACCTTCCTCATCGGTACGAGCTGTGGTTACGATCACGACCTGCAATCCTCGCAACCGATCTATTTGATTGTAGTCAATCTCAGGGAACACAACCTGCTCAACTAGCCCCAAACTGTAGTTCCCGTTGCCATCGAAGGAGTTTCGATTAGTGCCCCGAAAGTCACGAACCCTAGGCAGAGCGACGTTGACCAATCGGTCGTAGAACTGCCACATGCGATGCGAACGCAAAGTGACCGAAGCACCGATCGGCATTCCTTCCCGCAACTTGAAGTTGGCGATAGATTTCTTGGCTCGGTTGACGATCGGTTTTTGTCCGGTGATCGTGGCCAAGTCGCCGGTCGCCGCGTCGATCGAGTTCGAGTTGTCTATGGCTTCGCCCAAACCGATATTGACAATTATCTTTTCGAGGCTTGGGAGCTGCAACGGGTTGGTGTATCCGAACTCCCGCGTCAGTACCGGCACCACGTCGGCGCGGTAGCGCGACAGGAGTCGCGGCATCGTCATTGTTGCGCTGCCATTCGATTCAGCCATTACGCGCTCCCTTGACGGTTCTTACCCGTGTGCCGTCTTCGAGTTCTCGCCAACGAACGCGCCCGACCTCGCCGGAGTCGGCATCGACGAGCACGACGTTCGAGATGTGTATCGACGCTTCGCCTTCGACGATTCCAGTCTGCATCACACCACGGCGGCGTCCCATGTGACGCTTGACGACGTTCACCCCTTCAACGAAGACGCGTTGGTTTTTGAGATTCACTGCGATCACGGCGCCTCTTGCGCCTCTGTCTTTGCCAGATACGACAAGGACAGTGTCACCTTTTTTGATTTTGTTGGGCATTTTTCTTCGACTACAGAACTTCTGGCGCTAATGAGACGATGCGATTGAACTCACGCTCCCGCAATTCGCGGGCGACCGGACCGAATATCCGGGTCCCACGCGGGTTCCCATCGTCTGCGACGATCACGCATGCGTTGTCGTCGAACTTGATGTAGGAACCATCGGGTCTTCGATATTCCTTGACGGTGCGAACGATGACGGCTCGAACGATTTCGTGCATGCCCACTGTGCCGCCCGGCTGGGCGTCTTTAACCGAGCAGGTGATGATGTCACCCAGACCGGCATACCGACGGTTTCCAGAACCGGTCGTGTTGATGCAAAGCACTTCTCGGGCGCCCGAATTGTCCGCTACCCTTAGGCGCGACTCTCGCTGGATCACCGACCTTCTCCAATCGCAACGTCTTGCTGGTCAATCTCGATCGGCGCATCGTCCGGATCCACGACATCAACGCGTTCCACGATTCGTCGCAGGCGCCATCGCTTGGTCTTCGACAACGGGCGATGCTCTTCGATGATCACACGGTCGCCGATCGATGCCTCGTTGTGCTCGTCGTGGGCAACAAACTTGGTGATCCGCCGGCGGCTGCGTTTGTACACGCGGTGCCGTTGCGACCATGAATAAGCGACCACAATCGTTTTGTCGTTCTTGTCGCGTATCACCGTTCCGGTGCGTGTTTTGCGTATTCCTGCCATCTACTCGATGTCCTCAAATCCTGGGCTCTTCAGCCAATCGTCGCCAGTTATGACGATCCCTCGACCAAACCGAGTTCCCGAACGATCTGACGTTCTTTGATAACGGTTTGTATGCGCGCGATCGTGCGCCGAGTGTCCCGGAGCGCGTTCGAGTTGGTCAACTGTCGCGTCGTTTTTTGGAACCGCAGATTCATCAATGCGCGTTCCTGTTGAACGAGCTCCCGCCAGAGTTCGTTGTTGTCTAGTTCTCTTACTTCTGAGATATGCATACGGTCAATACCTGCAACGCGTCAATGGGATCGCGCGCTTAGAGTTCATCGGCCCGCGAGACTATCTTGACGGGTATCGGGAGTTTGGCCCCCGCACGTCGCAGCGCTTCTCGCGCCGCGGCTTCCGGAACGTCAGCGATCTCGTACATAATGCGTCCGCGTCGCACGGGTGCGACCCAGTGGTCTATGGCGCCTTTGCCGCCGCCCATCCGCGTTTCTGCGGGTCGAGACGACACCGGTTTGTCGGGGAACATCCGAATCCAGACCTGGCCACCACGCTGGACATAACCGGTGATCGCACGTCGACCCGATTCGATCTGTCGAGACGTGATCCAGCTCGCCTCCAGGGCTTTGAGGCCGAAGTCGCCGAACGCCAATTTGCTACCGCGATTAGAAACGCCCCTCATCTTGCCGCGTTGCTGCTTTCGGTACTTGGTTCTCCTTGGCTGTAGCATCGTTAATGGACCTCAATCTCGCTTGTACCCGCAGGGGATGTGCGGCTAACTCCGGTGCCTTTGTGCGCGGCCCAATCCGATCGGCGAAACGCCGCTCGATGCGCGCTCTCGTTGTTGGCGACCGTCGGCCGGCATGTCTCCCGTGAAAATCCAGACCTTTATGCCGATCACGCCGAACGTCGTGTGAGCCTCAGAAATCGCGAAGTCGATCTTCGCGCGCAAAGTGTGGAGCGGGACCCGGCCCTCCATCTGCTTGTCGACACGAGCGATCTCGGCACCGCCCAAGCGCCCGGCGACCACCACCTTGATGCCTTCGGCGCCAGAATCCATGGTCCGCTGCATCGCCATTCGTACCGCACGTCGGTAGGGAATGCGACGTTCGAGCTGCTCGGCAAGGCTCGCGCCAACCAGCTTGGCGTCGAGTTCCGGCACCTTGATCTCGTTCGCCGAGATCCGGACCCTACGGCGTGTTGCACGTTCGATGATGTGCCGCAACCGGTCGATTCGTTGCCCGTTCCTACCGATGATGATGCCTGGTCGGCTGGTGTACACGTTGATGCTCATCTCGCCGCCGCCACGGTCGATGTCGACGCGCGATATCGCGCCTTCGCCTTGGTATTCTTCGGCGACGATCTGCCGGATTCGGTAGTCCTCTTGGGCTAAGCTGCGATAGCCGTCGGGTTTGCCGGCGAACCAGTTGGACCGCCATTCGGCGGAGACGCCGAGGCGGAAGCCTATCGGATGTGTTTTCTGACCCATTGCTGTTCCGATCTTTCGAAGGTGCGGAAATCGAACACGAAAATCCGACCTACTCCTCGTCTACTTCGATTGTGATTAGTGACGTCGGCCGGTCAAACGCGCCTGCGCGACCGCGTGCCCTGGGTCGGAATCGCTTCATCGTTACCGATTTGTCGGCGATGATGCGCTTGACCACCAAGGTTTCACGATCCTGCAGATCGTTGTTCTCTGCATTCGCCGCGGCGGAGTGCAAAACTTTATAGATGATGTGCGCACTAGGGGTAGTCATGTAACGCAGGTAAGCGAGCGCGTCGTCAACCTTCATCCCGCGCACCTCGTCCATCACAAGCCGCAGCTTGTGAGCGGAGATTCCTATATTCTTGGCACGTGCGATCGCCATCGCTTCAAATCCTCAGCGGTTTCCGGAGTGGGAGCGGAACACGCGCGTAGCCGAGAACTCTCCCAACCGGTGTCCAACCATGTTTTCCGTTACGAGTACCGGCACGAAGGTGCGACCATTGTGCACGGCGAACGTCAGTCCGACCATGTCGGGCATGATCGTCGACGCGCGCGCCCAGGTGCGGATGGCTCCGCGCGTCCGTTCACGGCGGGCTTTGTCCACCTTCTTCATCAGTTTGGGGTCGATAAAAGGCCCCTTCTTTACCGATCTACTCATATCTTGCTAATTTGACCTCGATTTCGATGTCGTCCATCGCTTGTCATCAACGCTCGTAGCGCCGGCGACGGATGAACTTTTCCGTTCGCTTGTTTCGTCGCGTCTTGTATCCAAGTGTGGGCTTGCCCCACGGCGTCTTCGGCTTGGAAAAACCGATGCCCGATCGGCCCTCTCCGCCACCATGCGGGTGCGCGTCGGGAGCCATCGCCGTGCCACGAACGCTCGGACGCTTGCCGCGATGTCGGGACCGGCCGGCCTTGCCGAGTTTGATGTTCTTGTGGTCCGGGTTCGAGACTACGCCGATTGTGGCTCGGCACTCCTGCCTCACCTGCCGCATCTCGCCAGACGGTAATCGCAACAAGATAAACGAGCCTTCGTGCGCCATCACTTGCGCGCCGGTTCCTGCGCCTTTGGCGAGTTGTCCACCGCTTCCCGGCGTCATCTCGATGTTGTGAACCATCGTGCCCTGAGGGATGTTCATCAACGGTTTGGCGTTGCCCGGCAGATCCGGCGCGTCCGGCCCGGTTGAGACCTTGCGGCCGATCGTGAGACCTTGAGGCGCGACGATGTACGACTTCTCGCCGTCTTCGTATCGGATCAGAGCAATGCGTGCACTTCGGTTGGGGTCGTACTCGATGGCCATCACTTCTGCTACGCCGCTGCGATTGCGCTTGAAATCGACCAACCGATATCGACGTTTATGGCCACCGCCACGACGGCGAACTGTGATGCGGCCCTTGTTGTTTCGGCCGCCTTTCTTCAACATCGGCGCGAGCAGCGATTTCTCAGGACGTTTTTTGGTGATGTCCGAAAAATCGTCGACTACGTTGTTGCGACGACCTGGCGATGTCGGCTTATGTTCCTTCAGTGGCATATCTTATGATTCCGTCGACTACGCGCCTTCGAACAGCACGATCGTGTTACCTGGAGCCAACGTCACGATGGCGCGTTTGACATCCGGGCGCTTCTTCTCGCGAAAACCGCGGCGCTTCATTTTGCCGCGCCTGCGGTAAGTGTTCACCGACACTACGTTGACATCGAATGCCCACTCGACCGCCCGCGCGATGTCGTATTTGTTCGCCTTCATATCTACTTCGAAAACGTAACGCCGCTGCTCATTGAGCAACGTCGATTTTTCCGTGATTACGGGGCGCTGCAGTACTCTCGCAATCTTCATCACGCCACCTCCGCTTCGACTGCCGAATCATCCCAAACGCTCTCAATGCGTTCGACCGCACCGCGAGTTGCAACGATATTGCCGACCGCAGTCGCGCTGGTCGCATTCAAACCGTCGGCAAAGATGACGTCAACTTTTTCGGCCCCGCGAACAGACAGGACGATGTCCCGATCATTCGACTCAACCACCAGTAGCGTGCGTCCTCTGAGCCCGAGCGCGTCGATCAGATCAACCACAGCCCTTGTCCGCGGACCGTCTATATCGAATTCGTCGAGTATGGTCAGGCGATCCTCCCGCACCTTGTCGCTAAGTGCGATTCGCAATGCCTGTTTACGCATCTTCTTGGGCGTCCGCTGCCGGTAGCTGCGGGCGTGTGGTCCGAAGATCACTCCGCCGCCCACCAAAGTTGGCGACTTCCGACTACCCACACGGGCCCGTCCACTGTGTTTCTGACCTCGCATTTTACGAGTCGAGTACGAGACTTGGCCGCGCGTCTTGGTCTCATGAGTGCCCTGGCGGCGGTTTGCCAACTGAGCAACAACGACTTGTTGCAAGAGTGCATCATTCGAGGGCGCAGACCATACTCGGTCGCTGACATCGACGCTTCCGACGACGTCGCCGTTTCTGTTCTTTACGTCTAATTCCATCGCCTGACTTGCCTCATCCCTGCTTCTCGATACGTACAAGACTGTTGCGTGCGCCGGGAACCGAACCGTTGACCAGGATGTAGTTCCTCGCCGCGTCCACTCCGGCAACACTCAACCCGCGTGTAGTAACTGTGCGTGCGCCCATGTGACCCGCCATGCGAGTGCCCGGCCAGACACGACCTGGGTACGTTCCCGCACCTACTGAGCCCGGCGAGCGGTGCCGATCTGACTGTCCGTGGGTTTTCGGACCACCTGCGAAACCATGACGCTTGACGACGCCTTGGAATCCCTTACCCTTGGAAATTCCCGTGACTTTGATCCGGTCACCGGTGTTGAACACGTTGGCGTGTATCTCCTGCCCGACCTCGAATTCTCCGAGGTCCGAAACTTTGAACTCTTGGAGATGTCGATAGCTACCGTTGGCGCGCTCGAAATGTCCTCGCAAAGGCATGTTCACCTTCTTGGCGCGCAAGAAACCGATCTGCACGGCTTGGTAGCCGTCGCGTTGGTCGGTCTTAACCTGCGTTACCACGCAGGGGCCGACTTCGACCATCGTCACTCCATTGGCGCGACCCGCGTCGTCGTAGATCGTGGTCATGCCGATTTTGCGGCCGAGCAGTCCAGGCATGGACCGCGGCGCTTCGGGAACGGCGACGTCGCTTGCGACTGCCGACTCTCCATCCACTCTGTCTTGTTCTTGGGTCGTCATCTCTCGCCGTTCAGATCAAAAAGCCGAGCGTCCTAACTAGGCCGCCGCGGCTTCATTGAATTACTTTTACGCTGACCTCCACACCGTTAGGGACATTCAATCTTTGGAGGACGTCCATCGTCTTGGAACTCGGTTCAACGATATCCACAAGTCGCTTATGCAGCCAGAGCTCGAAATGCTCGCGTGAGTCTTTGGTGATGTGCGGTGATCGGATGACCGTGAAACGACGGCGGTGCGTCGGCATCGGTACAGGACCAGCTATCTGCGCCCCGGTTCGGGTCGCAGCGTCTAAAATCTGCTCTGTCGCCTGCTCCAAGAGCGGAGCATCGTAGCCGCGGAGCATTATTCGCATCTTGCCGGTAGCCATTCTTAGCCTCGCCTACTTTTCCAGAGCTTCAAATACGTGCTGCGGCATCACGCCATAGTGGTCGAGCTCCATGTTGAAATCGCCGAACCCCGAGGTCAACGAGCGCAAATCCGTGGAGTAGTTGAAAGTCTCCGCGAGCGGGACGAATGCCATCACGCTAGCGATACCGGACTGACCCGGCTTCGGTTCCACGGTCTCCATCGATTGGATCTTCGCGCGTCTCGAATTCAAATCGCCGATGACGGTGCCGAGAAGATCCGCAGGCATCACCACTTCTTGGCGCATTACCGGTTCCAAAAGTTGCGGGTTGCCTTTGCGCATCGCGGCTTTGAACGCCAACGAACCAGCGATCTGGAACGCCAACTCCGACGAATCCGTGTCGTGCTGCGCGCCGTCGGTGAGCACCGCCTTGACGTCAACAACCGGGTATCCGGCGACGACGCCCGAAGATGCTGCCTCACGGAAACCCTTTTCGATGGCTGAATACCACTCGGTACTGAGCGTAGCCCCAGTAATCTCGCTCTCGAACTCAACACCGCTGCCGCGCGGCATCGGTTCGATACGCAGTCTGCAGACACCGTACTGACCGCGTCCACCCGTCTGGCGGACGAAACGTCCTTCAGCTTCCGATGTAGATCCGATGGTCTCACGGTAGGCCACTCTGGGTCGGCCACGTCTGCAAGCAACCCCGTACTCGAGCTTCATTCGGTCGAGAATGATCTCGAGGTGCAACTCACCCATGCCCGAAAGAAGCAATTGGCCGCTCTCGTCATCTGTAGAAAGGATCAGAGTTGGGTCCTCGTCTACGAGTTTCATCAGCGTGGTGGTCAATTTGTCTTTGTCGTAGCGACTTTCCGGTTCAAGCGAGATCGACAATACCGGTTCTGGGAAGTCGATCTGAGCCATCGCGACCGGAGCGTTGACTGCGCACAGGGTGTGCCCGGTCTTAGTAGATTTCAGTCCAATGGCAGCGACGATCTCGCCGGCGCCAACTTCGTCAACGGGTTCGCGAACGTCGGCTCTCATCCGTAGTAGGCGTCCGATTCTTTCGCGACTTCTTATAGAAGGGTTGTAGACCGACATGCCGCGCTTCAAAACACCTGAATAGACACGTAGGAATATCAACCGCCCAGCATGCTCGTCGGAGATCACTTTGAACGCTAGAGCGCTTAGCGGCTCGTCGTTCCTCGGGTATCGCTCGAGCTCCTTGTCAGGACGCAGCGGTTCGAACCCGACCGCCGGTGGAAGATCCATCGGCGAAGGCAGATATTCCAATACCGCGTCCAGAAGTTGATGAGTGCCGCGGTGTCGCAACGCCGCGCCCGCCATCACCGGGAAAATCTTCAACTCGATTGTCGCCTGGCGGACCGAAGCCTTAAGCACTTCCGCAGGGACCTCTTCGCCGAGGAGATAGAGTTCGGCGAGATCGTCGTCGAATTCAGCGACCTTTGCAATCAACTCTTCTCGGGCCGCGTTGGCCTGATCCAAGTAGTCCGCTGGCACATCCGCTTCGCGCGGCTCTAGACGACCGTTTCGGTCGACCTCCGCAGTCGGATCCGCCCACTCGTAGTAGAAAGCTCTCATATCCACGAGGTCGATGACGCCCTTGAAGTCGGCTTCTTGGCCAATTGGGATCTGTATCGGGACGGCGTTTGCGTAGAGGCGGTTGACCAACGTCGACACTGCGTATCCAAAGTCGGCACCAATTCGGTCCATCTTGTTGACGAACACGATCCTCGGCACCCGATGCTTGTCCGCTTGTCGCCAAACAGTTACCGACTGTGCTTGTACGCCGGCAACCGAGTCGAGCACGACGGTAACTCCGTCGAGAACGCGCAGGCTTCGCTCCACCTCGGCTGTGAAATCGACGTGGCCCGGAGTGTCGATGATGTTGATCTGGTGGTCGCGCCAGGAAACGTTTTGCGCAGCCGCCGTGATAGTGATCCCACGCTCCCGCTCCTGCGGCATGTAGTCCAACAATGCTGTTCCGTCATCGACGCGACCAATCTTGTAGGTCTCGCCCGCAAAGTAGAGCACGCTTTCGCTGACGGTTGTTTTCCCAGCATCGACGTGCGCGATGAAACCAGTGTTTCTCAACTTTCGAAGGTCGCCTCCATTTGTTGGAGACGCGGCTTCGCCAGCAGCTGGGTTTTTCGATTTCGTTGTCATTGCCTCTTAGGCTTGGTTTTGTGCGCCGATGTTCGGTTGACGTTAGGCGCTATGACGCCACTCATCGTGTCGATCAACGGTGTGTTTTTCGTAACTCGTTAGTTGTCTTTTGGGCGTGTCGGTACGTGGATCGTCGAATGTTGTGGGGTTACCACCTGAAGTGGGCGTACGCCCGGTTCGCTTCGGCCATCCGTTGCAACTCGTCCTTCCTACGCACTGCTGCACCGGTGTTGTTAGCGGCGTCCAACAGTTCTGTGAACAGCTTCCGAGCAATCGGCTGCCCGCTGCGAGATCGCGCTGCGCTAACAACCCATCGCTGAGCGAGGGCCTCGCGCCGCTCGGGTCGAACTTCGTTCGGAACCTGGTAAGTCGCCCCGCCCACTCGTCGCGGGCGCACTTCCAAGAGCGGAGTCGCGTTAGACATCGCCTGCTCAAATGCTTCAAGTCCACTCATGTTGAGCCGTTGGCTTAACATCTGCAGGGCACCGTAGACATTTCGGCGAGCGGTACTCTTTTTGCCGCCGATCATGACTCGGTTAATGAAACGCGCGAGCTCCTCGCTGCCGTAGCGAGGGTCGGGTTCGGTTCTACGCCTTTCGGCTCTACGTCGTCTTGCCATTTCGTGTTCGCTTACCGATTACGCGGAGCGTGTTCGTTCAAAGATGATTCTGCTGGTCTGGGGTTCGATGCGAATTTTCGACCATCCCGAAAACGTCGCGGCAAAGCGGCGTTTCGGAGTCGAGGTGCCAATCGATCGACAGTTCTTACGGATTTCGACGGAATGCGAGACCCGCCGACTACTGTCCACGCGATTTGCTACGAATTCAGCAACAAATTATATACCTACCACCCCGCTTAAACCCCTCTTGGAGTCCCATATTTGCTGCGCCCTTGACGTCGACCTTCGACGCCTTCGGTATCTTTGGTTCCGCGGATCACGTGGTAACGCACTCCCGGCAAATCACGCACTCTCCCACCCCTTATCAACACGACCGAGTGCTCTTGGAGATTGTGCCCTTCACCAGGGATGTATGCCGTGACCTCAACGTTGTTTGAAAGTCGAACGCGTGCCACTTTACGCAGCGCGGAATTCGGCTTTTTAGGAGTTACAGTCCGAACCTGCAAACAGACGCCAGCCTTCTGCGGCGCGCCCTTTTGCAGTTCGCGAGTCCGGCCAGTGAACGAATTTCTGATCGCCCGCAACGCCGGTGTCTTCGGCTTTTTGCGAGTCCGCTTGCGCGGGTTTCTTACAAGTTGGTTAAGCGTCGGCAACGCAGTCTCCATTTGTTTGGCGTGCAGCACATCTTCGGTTTGCCAGTTCGCGCGTTAAAACGAACCGCCGTTGCACTGCAACCGCTAAACCATAAATCATACATTTCTGGAAACGCATCGTCAACCAATCCGCACCCATCATCAATGTTGAATTACGGGTCGAGTACCCGCTGTAATATCCTGAAGCAAATGCGGTTCGGCGGAACCGTCCCATGCATTTCAACGCCTGTCCGACGTTCCTAGTAGCCAGCGGATACAGACAACCAACCCCGCAGTACGTAGTTTGGCATGACTGCCCTAATCCTGTACGGATTCAACGACCCCCACGCAATCGCGCTAGTAGACGAGCTCCGATTCGAAGATCGGACTTTGGAGTTTGTCCATGCCGGGCCCGGACTCGGCGATGATTTCAACGGAGCGCGACGCGACGAGGTCGCTCTCGTTTGGTGCCTGGGATCGTCAATCGCGTTTCCCGTCGCAGTTTCCAACGAAATCGCCTCGCGCGGCCGGCCAGTAGTCGCGATCGCCGACGAGCCGTCGGCAGAGCTATTCGATTTCAACGCCGGTTTTATCGAAATTTGCTTCAACTATCCGACTGCACGCGAGGTCAAAGCCCGGATCCGGACGGTCAAAGCACGGGCGACTATCCAATCGGCACCGATCATCGTACACGGGGACCTGACCATAGACGTCAACAGTTTCGAGGTGTCATTGGGAGGACGCGGCATCGAACTCACCTATAAGGAATACGAGCTGCTCAAGCTGTTCGCGTCCAACCCGGGGCGCGTGTTCCGGCGGGAAGACATACTAAATCGGATTTGGGGCGACGACTACTTTGGCGGGACAAGAACTGTCGATGTGCACGTCCGTAGATTGAGGAGCAAGCTCGACGACGTCAGCCACAGCGTTATCGAGACGATGTGGCGCGTTGGCTACCGTTTCGGCACGCCGGACATGCAAGCGAAGTCGAAGAAAGGCGGTGCCAGACAGCATGTATCTGTCGCGTAACCGATCTGCTAAAATTGTCTTCTTCGGATCCACGCGCACAGAACATGTTCGCGCGCGTGGCGCGTGAACGAGAAGACCGACACAAATAATCAACGCAACCAATCCCCAGTCACAACTCCGCGTTTCCACCCGGACAATCGAACATCGGGCATCCCACTATGGTGCAAACCACGACATCCCCACCGACATCGTCACTAGACGAAGAGGCCAAAGAGTTTGTGTTGCGCTCGGCGAATCAACAGGATGTGCGATTTGTGCGACTGTGGTTCACCGACATTCTCGGAACCGTCAAAGGGTTCGCGGTCACCATCGACGAGCTCGAACACGTCTTGAACTCCGGCGCCAGCTTCGACGGAGCGGTTATCGACGGGCTCGCGAGGAGCGACGAGGCCGACACGGTCGCGGTTCCAGACCCGACAACTTGGCAGATTCTGCCGTGGCGTCCGAGTCGAGACGCAGTCGCCAGCATGTTCTGCGACTTGAGCACCCCAGACCGAAAACCTCTCCCAATTGATGGCAGACACATCCTGCGCCGCGTGATGCAACGGGCAAAGATGCTCGGCTACAACTTTTACGTGGCACCCGAACTGGAGTTCTTTTACGCTGACGACATCGCCGAATACCGCGACGGAGGAAGTGGACATTCGAGCGCAAACGCCGGTGGAAGCATCAGGAATACGAGCGCAGGCAATCGATTCATCCGGGCGAGCAGATACTTCGATCAGACATCGCCCGATCTCGGCGGCGCTGAACTGAGGCGTGAAATCGTCCTCGCATTGGAGAAGATGGGCATCCCCGTCAAACACAGCCACCACGAAGTCGGGCATGGGCAGCACGAGATAGACCTCAGACACACCAATGGTTTGACAATGGCCGATTCGGTCGTCACTTACCGTGTGGTCGTGAAAGAGTTGGCGGCGCGCAAAGGCGGCCACGCGACGTTCATGCCGCAACCGTTTTCTGACCGACCGGGTTCCGGAATGCACACGCACATGTCCCTGTTCAGCGGCGACGAAAATGCGTTCTTTTCCGCTGATGAAGACGAGTTTCACTTGTCGGACGTCGGTAAGAAATTCATCGCCGGTTTAGTAAAACACGCCCCTGAGATAACGGCGATCACGAACCAGTGGGTTAACAGCTACAAACGCCTGGTGCCCGGTTCCGAAGCGCCGATCTTTGCGTCGTGGACCGCGGGCAATATGAACGATTTGATCAGGGTGCCGGCATTTCGCCCTGGACTGGAGGCAAGCATGAGGGTCGAGTACCGAGCCCCTGATGCCGCTTGTAACCCCTACCTAGCCTTCACCGCTATGCTCGCAGCCGGCTTGGCAGGCATCGAGAACGATTACCCGCTATCGTCGCCGATCGTTGAAGAATCGAACGGTGAATCACGGTCGTTGCCAAGACTGCCAAGTTCGCTTTACGAGGCCGTTTCGATCGCAGAGAAAAGCGAGTTGCTAAGGAAAAACATCGGCGACAGAGCTATCGACAGTTTTTGTCGCAACAAATACCTCGAGTGGGACGAGTTCAATCGCTCGGTGACAGATTTCGAGACCAATCGGTACCTCGACATTCTTTAACGGTCGGCACTTTCCATCGGCGTTCACGCAGACACGATATTAAGATTCAGATTTGACCTCCCGAGACCTTCCGTCGATGACGTTGATTAATCCAAATAGCGAAATGCGCCGCCGGGCTGCCGAGCGCGATGCTGAATTTCGCCGGTTAGAAGACGAAGGGCTGTATCTCCGCGACCATGAACACGACGCCTGTGGCGTCGGCGTCGTGGCAAACATCGACGGCCACCGATCGCACCAAATCATCCAACAGGGCCTCGAAGTCCTACGCAACCTCGGTCATCGCGGCGCTTGCGGTTGCGATCCCGAAACGGGCGACGGCGCGGGCGTTCTTGTGCAGATGCCGCATCGTTTCATGGTGAAGGTCGCTGCTGAGAATGGCATCGAACTCCCCGACGCGTTGCGATACGCCGTCGCGATGTGCTTCCTGCCTCAAGACGACGACCTGCGGGACTTTTGCACAGAGACAATCGAACGTTGTGCCCGCGAGCACGGTGTCGAGCCGTTAGGATGGCGCGAAGTGCCAGTCGATCCTGACGCCGTAGGCGTATGGGCACAGGCGCGTATGCCTCACATCGCCCAACTCTTCCTAAAAGCACCCGAAGGCATCGGCGAAACCCTCCTAGAACGTCACCTCTACGTGATCCGCAAGGCGACGGAGAAAATCGTCCGGTCGCGAATCGACGAGATCGAAAATAAATCCGGCTCGGACCTCAGCGAAGAAGACGAAGCAACGATTAACACCCTGCTCAACGAGTGGTACGTGCCCTCCCTATCGGCTCGCACCATCGTCTACAAGGGCATGTTGATGGCGGAGCAGACAGATTCGTTCTACAAGGATCTCAATGATCCCGATTTCGAATCCCATTTCGCCATGGTCCACTCGCGGTTCAGCACCAACACTCTAGGTTCTTGGAAACTCGCTCACCCGTATCGAATGCTGGCGCACAACGGCGAGATCAACACCGTGCGTGGCAATCGCAACTGGATGTCCGCACGGGAACTCACTCTTGAGTCCGAACTTTTCGGCGACAACATACGCGACATCCTCCCAATCTGCGAAACCGACGAACCATCCGACACCGCATCATTGGACAATGCGTTCGAGGCTGTGTACATGGGTGGTCGTTCGGTATCTCATACCGCAGCGATGATGATGCCTGCGGCGTGGTACGGCCACGAATCGATGCCGCAAAACGTCAAAGATTTTTACGAGTACCACGGCGGAATCATGGAGCCGTGGGACGGTCCGGCGATGATCACCTTCACCGACGGCCACATGCTCGGCGCGGTCCTCGACCGCAACGGTCTACGCCCTTTCCGATACTCGGTTACCGCCGACAACGTGCTCGTCATGGCGTCGGAAACTGGCGTTCTGGACATCCCTGCAGATCAGATCCGCTATCGTTCCCGTTTACGCCCCGGCAGGATGTTCCTCGTCGATTTCGAACAGAAACGAATCATCGAACCTGAGGAAGTCGCCGATAATCTAGCGTCCAACCAATCATATGGCGAATGGCTGGCCAACCACCGCCTATCACTCGATGATCTAGATCCGCCGCGCAACGTACCCAACGTCGATCTCGAGACCGCATCACTCCGGCAGATGGTGTTCGGATATTCGCAGGAAGACATGCGAATGCTCATCGGTCCGATGGGTGTCACAGCCCATCAACCTCAAGGCTCGATGGGCAATGACGCGCCACTGGCGGTGCTCTCCGACAAACCACAAAACCTTTTTGCGTACTTCAAACAGGACTTCGCCCAAGTCTCGAACCCGCCTTTGGACGCCATCCGAGAAGAACTCGTCACACAGATGGCTGTTCCGATCGGACGACGCCGCAACCTATTCGACGAAACTGAGGAACATGCAAGGCTGTTACGCGTCGATCACCCAATCATGCGCAACGCCGACATCGCCCGGATCAAGGAGTCGACCAAAGCCGGCGTCAAGACGGTCACGATATCAACCTTGTTCCCGGTCGCCGAAGGCGCAGATGGTCTGAAAACGGCATTGGAACGTATCCGTAGAGAAGCCTCTGATGCGATAGAAAAAGGCTTCACAGTTCTGGTGTTGTCAGACCGCGGCGTCGATTCCGAAAACACGTTCATACCTTCGTTGTTGGCAACCGCGGCTGTACACCACCACTTGATACGCGAGAAAACGCGTACCCAAGCCGACATCCTCGTCGAATCGGGTGAGCCGCGCGAAGTTCACCACTTTGCACTACTGTTCGGTTACGGCGCCAGCGCCATTAACCCGTACCTCGCTTTCGAATCCCTCGCTGAAATCCGCGAATCGATGGCGAGCGACGGCTCGATGCCCCTCCAAGATAGCGCCGAGGAGAACTACCGAAAAGCTTCCGAAGAAGGCGTCCTCAAAACGATGTCCAAGATGGGCATCTCCACGTTGCAGGGTTATCTCGGCGCCCAGATCTTCGAAGCGCTCGGCCTATCCCAAGTTCTCATAGACGAGTACTTCACTTGGACGAATTCCCGTATCGGCGGCATCGGATTAGATGAGATCGCCAACGACGTAATCGCCAACCACGCCCGTGCCTACCCTGAAAACGAAATCCCTTCAAATCTCCGCCTCGATCTCGGCGGTTACTACATGTGGCGCGCTACCGGTGAACGGCACATGTGGAACCCGCGAACGATATCTCTGATCCAGACGGCTTCCACTCTCAACAGCACTACGATCTACGCACAGTTCGAGGAAGCCGCAGACCGAGAGCCAGAGGGTTACATCGCCCTCCGTCAAATGCTCGATTTCGATGACAGCAAGTTCGAATCCATCCCGATCGATGAAGTTGAGTCGGTCGAGAAAATACTTCCAAGGTTCGCAACCGGCGCAATATCTCTAGGTTCGATCAGCCGCGAAGCTCACGAGACGCTAGCCATCGCTATGAACCGCATCGGCGCACGGAGCAACACCGGCGAAGGTGGTGAGGACGACACGCGTTACGTCCCGTTCGACGAACCGGAATCCCGAAACTCCGCAGTCAAGCAAGTGGCTTCTGGAAGGTTCGGCGTCACGACCGAGTACATGGTCAACGCTAAAGACCTGCAGATCAAGATGGCGCAAGGAGCCAAGCCCGGAGAGGGCGGCGAAATCCCCGGCCACAAGATCAGTGAATACATCGCTTCGATCCGCCGAACTACCCCCGGCGTGGAGCTCATTTCTCCCCCTCCGCACCACGACATCTACTCGATCGAGGATATTGCGCAGCTTATCCATGACTTGAAGAACGTCAACCCCGACGCGCGCGTCCACGTAAAACTTGTAGCCAGATCGGGCGTGGGCATCATCGCTGCCGGCATCTCTAAAGGCAAAGGCGACGTCGTGCTGATCTCCGGCGACACCGGAGGCACAGGCGCTTCGCCGCTCTCGTCCATCAAACACGCCGGCATCCCGTGGGAACTCGGCGTCAGCGAAACGCAGCAAGTGCTGGTCGCAAATGGCCTCCGAGACCGGATAATCGTTCAAACCGATGGCCAGATTAAAACGAGCCGAGATGTCGCAATCGCGGCGTTGCTCGGAGCCGACGAATGGGGTGTTGCAACCGCGGCCCTCATCACTTTGGGCTGCATCATGCTGCGCAAGTGCCACTTGAACACCTGCTCGGTCGGCGTAGCCACGCAAGACCCAGAACTACGGGCCAAATTCGCCGGTACGCCCGAGGCGGTCGTCAACTACTTCAACATGCTTGCCCAAGAACTACGCAAACGCATGGCTCAAATGGGATTCAAGACGGTTAACGAGATGATCGGGCGTTCGGACATACTAAAGCAGCGCGACGACATCGATCATTTCAAGGCGAAGTCGTTGGATCTCTCGCGCATACTCGTCAGTTCGCAGCCATTGGAGGGCGACCACGCCCACCAGTGCACCAACCAGGACCACGCACTCGAATTCGCGTTGGACCACAAATTGATCGAACTCGCAGAGCCGACGATCGAGGACGGCGGGCTGACCACAACTACGGAGTCGCTGGACATTCGAAACCGCAATCGAACGGTAGGCGCGATGATGAGCGGCCGCATCGCCATGAAGCATGGTCGCAAGGGATTGCCCGACGGTTCAATCAATATCACGTTCAACGGATCGACTGGTCAGAGTTTCGGGGCTTGGGTGGTTAAAGGTGTCACATTCAAAGTTTTCGGCGACGCCAATGACTACTTCGGCAAAGGACTCTCTGGAGGCCGGTTGGTCATCGTGCCGCCCGAAGACGCTCGCTTCGTGCCGGAAGAGAACATCATCATCGGAAACGTTGCCCTGTATGGCTCAACCGGCGGAGAAGCATACATCCGTGGCGTCGCCGGCGAACGCTTCTGCGTGCGCAACAGCGCCGCACACGCGGTCGTCGAGGGTATCGGCGATCACGGTTGCGAATACATGACCGGCGGACGAGTCGTCATCTTAGGTCCAACCGGTAGGAATTTCGCCGCCGGCATGAGTGGCGGCGTCGCATACGTCTGGGACCGAGACGGCACATTCCGCGAGAGATTCAACTACGGCATGGCAGACCTTCAACCATTGGTCCCCGATTCCGAAGATGCAGCCGAAGCTAAATCACTCATCGAAAAACATTTCAATTGGACCGGCAGCACCGTCGCGAAGGAAGTACTTGACGACTGGGATGACGCGGTCAACCAGTTCAAGAAAATCATGCCACGCGACTACGCGCGAATTTTGCGGGAACAAACAGAAGCCCAAGAGCAACTCAACGGTGAAACGCCCGAGTTCTCTCTGAACGGTGGGACTGTACCAACGCCTGAACTCGCTGTCGGAGCGGTCTGATCAGACATGGGTAGCACAAGCGGATTCAAAGAGTTCGGCCGCACGCCAATGCCGCGGCGCGACCACCGCGAACGGTTAAACGATTGGCGCGAAATCTATCTCAAATGGGACGAGAACGATGTTCGGCAGCAAGCGGCGCGATGCATGGACTGCGGGGTGCCATTTTGCACCGACGGTTGTCCGCTCGGCAACCTGATTCCCGAATGGAACGACCTCACGTATCTAGGAGATTGGCAAGAAGCTATCGCGAGGCTTCATGCCACCAACAACTTCCCCGAATTCACCGGTAGGATCTGCCCTGCCCCATGCGAAGCGGCGTGCATCCTCTCGATCAACATGGAGCCAGTGACCATCGAGATGATCGAGAAGCAGATCTCCGAGCGCGCTTGGCAAGAAGGTTGGGTCGTCCCAGAACCTCCGGTGTACCGCACTGGCAAGAGTGTCTCTGTTGTCGGTTCTGGTCCCGCAGGATTAGCAGCCGCGCAACAGCTCAACCGCGCTGGCCATTCGGTCGTCGTCTACGAACGTAGCGAGTATCTCGGAGGTTTGCTGGCCCTCGGAATCCCCGAATTCAAACTCGAAAAGTCCGTCATCGAGCGCCGATTGCAGCAAATGCGCGATGAAGGCATCGTATTCAAGACAAGCACCGACGTGGGCGTCGACATCACAGCCGATGAATTGCTCGCACAAAGTGATGCCGTCGTACTTGCGGGCGGCTCCACAATTCCGCGTGACCTACCGATCGGCGGACGAGACCTTGATGGCATCCATTTCGCTATGGACTACCTGACGCAGCAGAATCGACGGTTGCGGGGTCAGGAGTTCTCACCCGAAGAGACGCTGACAGCCGAAGACAAGCACGTAGTGATCATCGGTGGTGGCGACACCGGCGCCGACTGCCTCGGAACCGCGCACCGCCAGTTCGCCAAAAACATCGTCCAACTTGAGTTATTGCCAAGGCCGCCCGAACGCAGGTCTAAGGTCAACCCTTGGCCAGACTGGCCTAGCGTATTCCGGACCTCTTCAGCACACGAAGAAGGCGGGAAACGCGACTACAACATCATGACGAAGCGTTTCGTAGGAGATGCTGGAAACGTCACGCAGCTTGAGTGCGTCCGTGTTGACTGGGTGTTCGAGGATGGCGGCCGACCGCGCATGGTCGAGATACCGGGTTCGGAATTCACGATCCCGGCCGACATCGTGTTACTGGCAATGGGATTCCTGCATCCACAGCACGACGGGTTGCTAGACGATTTGGAAGTCGATTACGACCCATTTGGCAACGTGAAGACCGGTGCGACATTGGAGAGCAGCGTCGACAAGGTCTTCGCGTGCGGCGATACCCAACGCGGGCAGTCGCTCGTCGTCCACGCTATCGCGAGCGGTCGGCATTGTGCACGAGAAGTCGACCTTTTCCTCGCCGGCAAGTCCGCACTTCCAACGGTGCGCGGCTACGCACGTCCGGCGATACCCGTTCACGTCTGATATCCGATTAACGACAAACCGCTTAACGACAAACCGCCCAGCCCAACCGACCGATCCGCAGGTTAACGAGGTGACAACGCGGAAATGACCAGACTGAGAGTCGCCTCCGCCCAGATCAACACCACAGTTGGTGACATCGCGGGCAATTGTGAGTTGATTTCGGACGCCATCGAAAAGGCTCGCAACATCGGCGCCGACATTGTGGCGTTCCCAGAGCTGTCTATCACCGGTTATCCGCCCGAAGATCTGCTCTTGTCGGAACACTTCATCCGCGTCAACCGTGAAGCACTAGATGCGCTCGCAGGCAAGTGCGCCGGCATCGCCGCCGTTATCGGTATCGTGGATTTCGACGAAGATGAGCACGGCTCGATTCGCAACATTTACAACGCGGCAGCGATCGTCGTCGATCGCCAGATCGTCGCTATCTACCACAAGAACGAACTGCCCAACTACGGCGTTTTCGACGAACTGCGGTACTTCACGCCGGGCACCACCTGCCAGGTAATCGACGTCAACGGCGTTCCTATAGGCGTAAACGTCTGCGAAGACATCTGGGTCAATCCAGGTCCTGGCGATTTGCAATGCATAGCTGGCGCCAAGCTGATACTGACACTCAACTCCTCACCCTACGAAATAGGAAAGCTGCAAACCCGCATCGACCTGGTTACGAGTTTGGCGGCTAGACACGGAGCATACGTCGTCTACACCAACCAAGTCGGCGGTCAAGACGAATTGGTTTTCGACGGGTCTAGCATCTTCGCCGGTCCCGAAGGCCAAACGCTGGCGGTCGCGCAGCGATTCGAAGAGGAAGTTTCAGCGATCGATATCGACATACCCGATTCAGTAGCGTCGGACTGCCGAATCGCGCATGACGACGTGTCGAAGGTCGTCGCACCCAGTTTCGAGCCGCCACAACACATTGAGATCGCCGCGCCGAATCCCGTTGCATTGGATGACGTATCACAGGTCTACGCTGCGTTAAAACTCGGAACCCGAGACTACATCCTCAAGACTGGTTTCAGCAAAGTAGCCATCGCCCTCTCTGGCGGAATCGATTCGTCCATCGTTGCTTGCATCGCCGCCGACGCGGTGGGAGCAGAGAACATCGTCGGAGTCGCCATGCCGTCGAGGTACTCCTCAGAAGGCAGTCTCGTCGACGCGCAGGGTTTGGTCGACAGACTGGATATCCCACTGTGGCGAGTACCCATCGAACCGGCCCATGCAGCGTTTGAACAGATGCTGTCTGAAACGTTTGAAGGGATCGAAGCCAACACTGCCGAAGAGAACGTGCAGTCAAGGATCCGCGGCAACGTCATGATGACAATCGCCAACAAATTCGGCTGGTTGGTCCTCACGACCGGCAACAAATCGGAGATGGCCACGGGCTACGCCACGCTGTACGGAGATATGGCTGGAGGCTTCGCGGTCATCAAAGACATCCCGAAACAGATGGTCTATGAGTTGGCCGAATACCGCAACAGCATTGACGCCCATCCGCCGATACCGCAATCGGTCATCGACAAACCGCCGAGCGCAGAGTTACGGCCCGACCAACTCGACGTAGATTCCCTGCCGGCATACTCGGAATTGGATCCGCTGCTCAAGGCGTACGTTGAGGATCGCCGCTCGAGCGAGCAAATCTACGCGGACATCGATAACGTCGATGTCGCAACTGCCAAACGCATAATCCAGATGGTCGACCGCAACGAATACAAACGCCGTCAATCGCCGCCCGGCGTCAAGGTTACCGGGTTGGCATTCGGACGCGATCGCCGAATGCCCATCGCGTCTCGTTGGCGGCATTCAATTCAACCCGAAAACACGGTATGAGATACTTGCTTCACGCCTGCAGGGGGCCTAAGTAAATCCGTATTCGACGCTTGAAGCGTAATCCATCTCAAGGGAAAGGGTTGACAAGCCGTCAACGGCAAGGAACTCAATCCCCAAAGTTAGTGGTCGACACATTCGGTGTCGGCGAAACGTGAAAATTTAGTTATTACGATTGCCATGAAAATACACACAATCCGAGCATTGGTTTTGATGTCCGCCTTCGCATTGGCGGCGTTCTCGTTCGCTTGCGATTCCGACGATCGACCGATATCGGAGTCCACGACTTCAACAACATCAGAATCCGCCTTCATCGAGACCGTCGAAGCGACGACCAATGAAGCGGTTGGAATGACCATCCCCAACGACCTAACCGAAGATTCAATAGCCGCAGAATCGCAGATTATCGAACCAAACATGGAACTCTCAGTTCCCACGGTCGCGTTCTCTCCAAATCTCAACATCGATGGAATTCCTGCGCGAGACGTCGAGATAGTAGCCAAAGATGTCGAACCCAGCGGTGCCTCCTCGTCGGAAGACGAGGTCGCGCGCGAGCTCATCGCTTGGGAGACGCGCTTGATGGACATTTGGGACCAATCGATCCACGGCGTCGTGTTGATCTCGTTGGAGAACACGGTCTTTCCGGCCAGCGGAACCGGCGCCGGATGGTTCTGGGACGACGAAGGTCACATCGTTACCAACAATCATGTCGTTCGCCCGACTTCGGTACTTGGTTCGCCAAGACTCAGTCCGGCGACCGCGATCATCGTCGAGACGTTTGAAGGCGACCGTTTCGAAGCGGAATATATCGCGGGCGACCATGTTTCCGACATCGCAGTCATCAAGATCGACGCCGATTTAGCCGCCATTAACTCGCTTCCATTGGGCGACAGCGCGGACCTGAGGCCCGGAATGGCCACTGTCGCCCTCGGCCACCCATTCGGCGAAGGTCAAGCCTTCTCGATGACGCAAGGTATCGTCAGCGGGTTAGCCAGGTCGATCCAATCCGAAGCAAGCACGATACCCATCCCCGCGGTGATCCAGACCGACGCCGACATGAACCCCGGCAATTCAGGGGGACCGTTACTTAACAGTTCGGGCGAAGTCGTCGGCGTCAACACGCAGATTCGCAGTGTATCCAACATCAACAGCGGAGTCGGTTTCGCAACACCAATTAACTTAGTCCGCCGCGTCGTCAACAGTCTCCTCGACGACGGAGTCCACGAATACTCTCTTATCGGCATCTCACATTGGACGGTAACGCCCTCGCTCGCCGAGAAGCTCGAATTGGACGACAACCAAGGTGGGTTGGTGGTCACCCATGTCGCTCCCGATGGGCCGGCAGACCGAGCGGGGATCTTACCCGATACCGGTGGCGTTTCAGATCTCAATGGCGACGGCGACATAATCGTCAGGATCGACAACGTTGAGATCGACGACCTCTACGATCTGCGGAGCTACATCATGCTCAACACCTCGCCCGGCGACGAGATCGTCGTCGAAGTCCTGCGAGACGGCGAAGTAGTCCCAATTAACGTGACTCTCGGCTCGTGGGGCGATCGGTACAACTAAACCCGCCGCCCTGCTGTCCATCCTGTCCATCCACACAAATTCCTACCCGCATGGGCGGTTCGTGAACCGCCCTGCCAACCAACTCCACCCACGCCCCCTTCGCGCAGCGTAAGGGGGCGCGAGCAAGCGTAGCGATGCGAGCGGGGGATGCCCGGGGCGGCGGCGGGGCCTACCAACCAAACCACCAACACACCCGTTCCCGCCAAACCAACTCCACACACGCCCCTTTCGCACAGCGAAAGGGGCGCGAGCGAGCGAAGCGCCGCGAGCGGGGTATGCCCGGGGCGGAGCGGGGCCGCACACCAACCAAACCAACACCATACCCTCACCGCAGTAACACCCTCATCCGCCACAAACATCCCCCTCTCCCGTTGGACGGGAGAGGGTTGGGGTGAGGGCCCGGGGCGGCTAAGGGCACACCAACCAAACCACCTAAACCACCACCACCGCAACACCCCCATCAGCCACAACCCCGCCCCTTTCGCACAGCGAAAGGGGCGCGAACAAGCGAAGCAATGTGAGCGGGGTATGCCCGGGGCGGCGAGGGGCAGGTCGCGCCCAAACATCAGCGGTTCAGACTTGACTCCATTACTACATCTGTAGTACAACTGGAATCAGGCGCCAAATCCGACGGCCATCGGCAAGCGCTCAGAACATCGCCGCGTCGAGGGTTAGCGCAACCTTTTGACGCAACTATCGACAATTGAATATTTAGCCGGTCTGCGGGGGGATAATCACCGGGCCGCCCAGAGCGACCTTATAAGCCGTGAAAGCGGTGAAGTCGACTGCTCGAAGCGACCCGCGGCAGTGCCCCCCACAAGTTTAGTAAGTTCGGACGCAACGCAGACCAAAATCCGGTCACGGAGATCGTTGTAGCTGCAGGGCTCGGATGCGGAGCGTTACGCTGACTCCGCCCAGCAAGCCAGGCAACGGTAACTCGTTGCTCAAGATCCGAGCGAGCGATCCTCCTATCCGGCAGACGTCTTTCCGTCACGCCGAGCGGAAGAGGCTACCACGACAGCTCGAGGAACAATCGAGCGATGACGGACGCCGCGTCTTACAACCGCCGTCCGGAGGGCCGATGGTCTGGCGACTTCGGCGACGCTGGGAATTTTATTGACTGACGCAACAACAATCTTTCGCTCGCGCTAACCCGAAACCGACGCGGCGATGATTCGACAACATTGTCCGTCCGCTTCGCTACGCGAAGAGACGCGACGTAGGGGCGACCCTTGTGGTCGCCCTTGCAACCCCAGGGTGAAGACCCGACACCGTCGGCCGGGCGCCCCAGCGAGGACGCTCCACCCACAATAAACAAAATCTGCCAACGCTTCTTTCCCAGATCCCGCGAGCCCATCCCCCTCCCCTTCCTAGGGGGAGATTGAGAGGGGGTCCCGGGTGAGGGATTCAACACGTCCAATCGCGTCCCAAATCCTATATATCCTGTCCATCCATGCAATGCCCCGTCACACACCGGTTACAGCCACGTTTTCGTACGTCTCAATCCGTCGGAGCCAACTCAGTCTATTTTCACGGCTTTTTTCGCACGTATGTTTGACAACGCGGATATCGATGATACACTTGTGCTAACTATTCGCACCCTGCGCGGGACGACATTAAAGGCATAACATAAAGGATTATCCGCATGGCTTCAACAAGCACTGCAACCCTCGAAGACACGACCACCGAAGCCCTCGAACCTGAGGCCACCAAGAACGGCACGAAGATGGCGACTACAAAGCAGGTTAGTGCCCGCGAAAAAGCGCTTGAAGAAGCGATTTCACAGATCGAACGCAATTTCGGTCGCGGCGCAGTCATGCGAATGAGCGAAAACGACAATTTTCGCCACGTAGAAGCAATATCTACCGGCTCGCTCTCCCTTGATATCGCACTCGGCGTCGGCGGATTTCCACGGGGCCGGGTCATCGAGGTTTATGGTGCTGAATCGGCCGGCAAGTCCACACTTGCGATGTCCGCAGTTGCGCAAGCCCAAAAAGCCGGCGGAGTCTGCGCTTACGTCGACGTCGAACACGCGATGGATCCGGTATATGCCAAAGCCATCGGCGTCGACATCGATACGTTGCTCATTTCCCAACCCGACTCAGCGGAGCAGGCACTCGAAATCATCGAACATTTGGTCCGGTCCGGCGCGTTGGACATGGTTGTGTTGGACAGCGTAGCGGCCTTGGTGCCGCTGTCCGAAATCCGCGGCGAGATGGGCCAGTTTCAAGTCGGGTTGCAAGCTCGGCTCATGTCCCAGGCGCTCAGAAAGCTCACCGCCGTCATCAACAAAACCAAAACTGTTTGCATATTCATCAACCAACTGCGCGAGAAAGTCGGCGTCGTTTACGGCAGTCCCGAAGTTACTCCGGGTGGCAGGGCACTCAAGTTCTATTCCAGCGTGCGCCTCGACATGCGACGCAAAGAATCTCTAAAAAGAGGCAAAGACATCACCGGCAACCGAGTGAGAGTCCGAGTCGTCAAAAACAAGGTCGCGCCGCCGTTCCGACAAGCCGAAGTCGACATCATCTTCAACGAAGGCATCAGTATGGAAGGCGACCTGATCGAACTAGGCGTTGAGCACGGTATTCTGCAAAAGCGCGGCTCGTTCTACGCTTACGGCGAGACCAGGTTAGGTCAAGGTCGCGAAGCGGCGAGATACTTCCTCAAGGAACATCCCGAGATGCGTGACGACATCAATGCCCAAGTCAGGAGCATCGCGCTTCCGCAAACTAACGGCGCCTGACATCTGCCGACGCCTGCATTCTCATGTCCGCAGAGCGGTAACCGGAAGGGATGTCTCCTGCGGAGTTCGTTTTCGATATTCGAAGTGAATGAACGCGTTTGAAATGAGCCGTTGATGTGCCCGGTTTATGATTAGCACATGGTTATCAACGCGCTATTGATCGTCGGCGCACTGCTTGGTAGCGCATTCATTTCGGCTGCCGAATCCGCGCTATTGAGCGCGCGACCCTCGCATATCCAGCATCTTGCCGAAGGCGGTGACCGCCGTGCCGACGCAGTGATGCGGGTGCTCGAACGTCACGAAAACTTCTTCGCAACGATCCTTCTGGTCGGCAACCTCTTCAATGTACTCGTGGCGACCGCATCAACGAGTTTGATCATCAACTCCATCGGCGGAGGCGAAAACACGGTCCTCACGACCATCATCTCGACTGCCGTGGCGACGGTGATGGTCTACATCGTGGGCGAACTCACACCCAAGACACTCGGCGCCCTCGCTCCCGAAACCTGGTCGCTCGCCGTTGCCCACATCATCCTGGCGATCATGACATTTTCGAAGCCGATCGTTTGGATATTCGCGTTGCTACCGCGAGGTCTTTTGCGCGTGTTCGGCGTATCAACGGTCAACGCCCGACCCGGATACACACAAGGCGAACTCAGCTTGATTATCGACCAGAGCCAAGAGCAGGGACTCTTTGACGATACGCACGGTGAGATGCTCGACAACCTAATCGATTTCGGCGCTAGGGACCTCCGCGATCACCGCGTGCGGGTGCATACGAGCCAAATCGTCTGGTTGAACGAACGCGATTCGCTGCGAACGTTTTTGGAGAAGTACCGAGAGCACCTCGACGACATTGACGCCACATCGGAGCCTCATCGGTTCCAACCCGGTTTCGTGGTCCAGCGTGGCGAACCGCTCCGCATTGGTTACTGGTACAACCTCCAACAGCTTGCTGGAGCCATCTACACGAACGATGTCATCAGGTTCATCGCCGAAGGCGGCGACGACGAACTCGATACCGAAGTGTCCAAGCTCATGCGTTCCGACATCTTGGTCTTGGCCGACACTACGAAGTTGGACGACCTCTTCAAAGAAATGATCCGAACCGAACAGCACCTCGCTGTCGCCCACAACGAAGATAACCGCATCAACGGGTTGGTTACACTCAACGGTTTGCTCGAGATGATGAGAGGCGACGATGACGACACGCTAGTCATCGAACAGAAGGCCATCGAGCGTTTAGACGACGACACGTATATTGTGCCGGGCGCCCTTTCCGTCGAGCGGACGAGCGATGAGACCGGTATCGAGATCCCTCACAACGAGAGGTACGAGACCATCGCCGGATTCTTCATCGATCGAGCGCAGAAAATGCCCGCAACCGGCCTTTGTGCAAACTACGACAATAAGGTGTTCATGGAAGTGCTGAAGATGGATGGCAACCGTATCGAGCGTCTCAAGGTCCAGAGCATCGCAACCGACGAGGGCTCCGAACAGAACCGGCATTGACAAACGTCGCATGATCTTCCAATGCCAACGACTTCAGACAGCGAGGTATTCCTCCGAAAACTCGAGGAGGGATTCTCCGCCGCGGGGATCTCGCGAAACCATTCAATAGTCATCGCAGTCTCCGGCGGGCCAGATTCCACAAGTCTGCTTCTCGGTACCCTGCGTCTCAACCATCGTTACAAAAGGCTTGCGGCGGCACACTTCAACCATCGGGCCCGCGGCGAAGAATCCGACGGAGACGAGCAGTTCGTTCGCGATCTCTGCTCCGAGACCGGCACCGCGCTCCACGTTGAACGAGCCCAACACGCAGTGGAGAAACTCGACGAGAACTCCGCGCGTCAAGAACGCTACCGCTTGCTCGGCCAAACCGCTGATGCAGTTGCCGCTGACGCGATCGTGCTCGCCCACACCATCGAAGACCAAGCGGAGACCGTGCTTTTCCGGATCGCCCGAGGTACGGGGATACGCGGCGCCGGTGCCATGCGACCGGCCCGTTCGATGCATTCACCCTCAGGCAGAACGGTGAAAGTCGTCAGGCCAATGTTGCAGATCAGCCGCCAAGAAGTAGCACAATTCCTGAACTCTGAACGCATCAACCCGCGTCACGATTCGTCCAACGATGATTGGCGTCGTTACGCCCGAAACAGGATTCGCCATCGAGTACTACCTGAACTCGAGGCGTTAAATCCCGATGCCGTTAGGGCAATCGCACGATTTGCCGCAATTGCAAGAGACAATGCCGATTTGTTGGACGTTCTTGTCGACTCCGCGCTTGTGAATGCCGGGACAGATTCGCCAAGTCTTCTGGTGCGAAGCCGCATTGCAGAACTTCATCCGGTTGTCCGAGCGGCGGTCCTGACAAGAGCCTTCAGATCAGTTGCTGGGCCGGATTCCCAACTCGATAAGGATCACATCGATGTGATCGCCGATTTGGTCTCGACCGGCAAATCATCGAGCTACCACTTGCCGGGCGGATTCATCTTTAGATCAGACCACGAATACGTGCAAATCGTATCGTCAAGTGGCAGCGAAAACGACGTCGTCCCCTACCCCTACGTAATCCCTGAAATGCACCGACTGTCGATACCAGGAAGCGTCGAACTCGGTAACGGTTATCGGGTCGATTCGTCCGTTTCTCGACCCGCACAGACGTTTGCAGACGCGTCGCCAAACGAGGCGTGGCTCACCCCCAACCTCGTCGCAGACGGATACCTGCAAGTCCGGAATCGAGAATCGTCAGACCGCTTCAATCCGCTCGGGATGGATCAGGAAGTGAACCTCGCGGATTTCTTGATCAACTCGAAGATCGCCGCGTCTTGGCGTGATCGAATACCGATCGTGGTTTCTCCGTCTGGGGGGAGAATTGCTTGGTTGCCGGGAATCAGGCCGGCCGAATGGGCAAAACTGCTTCCCAGCCACCAGACAGCCGTGCATCTACGTTTGGTCCACGATAAGCGAGGTCATTAGAACCCGCATCGGATCGACAGGCGGTTACCCCAACTCGCGTTGCAGCATGCGGTAGTTGGGAACGCGCCCAGGCGCCATGCCACGCGGCGCCACGGCCTTGCCATCGATTTCCTTGATCGCGGCTGTGACCGGCGCGGGATTTGATGCTGCGATATATCGCCCGACCACGTATAGTCCCACTTCCGCGCCAGACGCCTCGTATTCAGTGATCAACGCGGGGGTCAATTCGCCGGCTATGTGGATGTCAACCGATCCGAAACCCGCGTCAGTTAGGCGCGCCTTCAACTCTTTCGCTAAATCCGGTACGCCCCCGCCGAGGTTCGCGGGGATATTTACTCTCACACCGCGCAATGGGTTGCTAGTACCGCCGCTGAGGGCGTATGCAGCGTCGAGCGCCTCTTGGATCGTATCGCCCGCGGTGGGCACCGGCATGATCCGATGCGCTCCCAATCTGCTGTGTCTGTCATACACCGTCATCGCTCGATCAGCGGCGCCCCAAATCAACACGAAGTCGTGTGGCATCGAGCCTTGCGGAACCGTCGCAGTGCGTTCTCCACCCTTCTCGGTCGATACTGCAGCGCATCCTCCGACGTAAGCGGAATACTCCATCGAGTCGACAACGTCCGGATGAATATAAGGTGCGCCGTTGATCATGACTCTCGTCTCACCAGCGGCGATCACGCATTCTCTGGCGGCGGTAGCCCATGCGATGCTCGATGCGAATATCCCGGTGATGACGTCGCGGTACATGCCAAAGGCGGCGTACGGCGCCACGATTCTCAACAGCGTCTCGTCGGCGTGAATCTCGTCGCCGTCTGATAGGGAAAACACCGCGGAGTTGGATACCGGCAACCTCGCTCGCAAAAACGGCAACACCTCATTGATACCGGAAAGTATGCCGGATGCACCGGCGTACACTTCGAACACAACGTTCGGATTACGTTGCTCAGTTCGGAGTATCCGTTGGGCGTTGTGATACTCGATCGACACCGTCGCACCGCGCAGCGTCGGCGACGAAAGCTCGAGTTCTTCTGACGGCGTTACCATTTCGTGAAATTACCACTCATTCCAACGTACGACACAGAATACATCACGATGCCGTCCGACCCGCAGTTGACATGTCTGACCGCCTGTTTCATCCGCCGCGGGGCGAAACTTTCGCAGGATTGAACCGAACTCGCAACAGACCCTTGAGGTCCTCGCTTGCCGTCGCGACTATGCGGACCCGGGTGTCTGGATCGTCGATCCAGTGCACGGGTATCTCTTTGATCTCGTACCCCGCTCTTAGACTTAGAAGCAACAACTCAGTATCGAAAAACCACCCTGTGTTTTCAACGTACGGAACCACGTTTTGCGCCACTTCGCGGGATACCGCCTTGAATCCGCACTGCGCATCGCGGAACGTCTTTCGCGGAAACATCATCCTTACGAGAGCGTTGTAAGACCGCGATACAAGTTCCCGTCTCAGGGTCCGGCGCTCAACGACAGATTGAGGCAACAATCTAGATCCGATCGCCACCCCATATCCTTCCTTGGCAACCGCGTCGACCAACGGCTCCAACGATCCTAACCTTGTTGACAGATCCACATCCATGAAGCAACGCACGTCGGCATCGCTTTCCATCCACGCCTTTTTCAAAGCCCGCCCGCGCCCTCGCTGCTCCAATCGCGTCAACCTGACATTTGGAAATTTCGCCGAAAGTTCGCGCCCTACTTCGGGTGTGGAATCTTGCGAACCATTATCGGCAATCGTGATGTACCAATCCCAGTCGCCTTGGACATCGCTCGAAAGATGGTCCGTCAGCTCGGATATGCATCCTGGCAACGAGTGTTCCTCGTTGAGCACTGGGATTGTGATGTCTACGGATATCTTGGACACGTCGGTTCGAATTCTTCCCGTCAAATCAATGATAGAAATGTCGCCTGCCAGTGAAGACCATCGCAATTCCCAACTCGTTGGCAGCGCTGATCACCGCCGCATCGTTGACCGACCCTCCTGGTTGAACCACTGCTTTGATTCCTGCCGACGCAGCCGCTTCGATACCGTCGGGAAACGGGAAATACGCGTCGGAAGCCATCACCGATCCTTGAGCCTCTTCGCCAGCAACGCGCGCCGAAAGATGAACGCTGGTCACACGGTTTGGTTGACCCGCACCCATACCGACTAGGGCACGATCATTTGCGAACACGATCGCGTTGGACTTGATGAATTTGCACGCGCGCCAGGCAAACCAAAGGTCGATCTGCTCTCTTTCATTTGGTTGGCGCTCAGTTACGACCTGCATATTGCGGAACCCATCGTCCGCCAATCGGTCGGCATCTTGAACTAGCGCGCCTCCCGAAACCGTCCGTACTTCCCAACGTGCCGGTTTGTGCTGATTAACTTTCAACACCCGCGTACGCCGCCTCGTGCGCAGGATCTCCAACCCCTCTTCTTCGTAACTCGGCGCGACGATCACGTCGAGGAGCAGTCCGCGCATCTTGTCGGCCGTCTCTGCAGACAACCGCTCGCTGAACGCAACTATTCCGCCGAACGCCGATACCGGATCACCTTGGCGGGCAGCTTCCCACGCCTCCGCCTGATTTTCTCTCACCGCCAAACCACACGGATTTGCGTGCTTCACAACCACCGCGGTATGAGGGCCGAAACCTGCAAAGGAACGCGCAACTGACCATGCGGCATCCGCATCGAAGTAGTTGAGATACGACATGTCGATGCCGTGCAGCTGTTCGGCATTGACCACCCCGCCGTCCTCGCCCGGCAAAGAGTAGATACCGGCGCTCTGATGCGGGTTCTCGCCGTACCGCGGACGCGCGACCAACGAGTAGCCGAACGTAAGCTCATCGGGCAATTCGATCTCGGCGCTGTCGGCATCGTCGATCGCCGGATCATCGCGTAGATAACCAGCAACTGCAGTGTCGTATGCGGCTACGTGCTGAAACGCCTTGGATGCCAATCGCCGGCGCTCCCATTGCGTGACTTCACCTTCTCGGATCATTTGGCCGACGCGGTCGTAGTCGGCAGGGTCAACGAGGATAATGACGTGCGGATGGTTCTTGGCGGCCGCCCGTGTCATCGACGGGCCCCCGATGTCGATATTTTCCAGCGCGTCGTGCAATGAGGCTTCGGGGTTGCGCACGGTCTCGACGAACGGGTAGAGGTTGTTTACGACGACATCGATGTCACGGATTCCAAAGCGCTCCATCTGCAACTGGTGATCTTCATCGTCGCGGAGCGCCAGTAAACCGCCGTGGATATGCGGATGGAGCGTTTTGACGCGACCGCCGAGCATTTCGGGAGATCCCGTCAGATCTGATACTTCGGTTACGCTAATTCTGTTTGCTCGTAACTCTGCCGCGGTTCCGCCCGTCGAAACGATTTCGTAATCACATTCGACGAGCATTCTGGCGAATTCGACCAGCCCTCGCCGATCAAATGCGCTGAGCAGCGCGATTTTTTTCGAATTATTGGACACGAGTGCAGTCACGTTTCCAAATTGCACGCATAGGTTAGCCGGTCTGCCCGACTATTCCAAAATCACTCGATCATGGTTGCCGTCGTACTTCGTCGTCTCGCCGATTATCCAAGCATCAACCAGTTCGGACAGCAGATGATCAACGCGATCCGGAGCAGCGCAGATGATCATGCCAACGCCCATATTGAATACGTTGAACATCTCAGCCGCATCGATATCTCCTTGACTCTGAATGTAATCGAATAGAGGCGGAGGCGACCATGAATCGAGGCATAGCCTAACCCCAACGCCATCAGACAATGCCCGCGGCACGTTTTTGGCGAAACTTCCGCCCGTAATGTGCGCCAAGCTTTTGACGCTACTGAGCAATGGACGCAATTGCTTCAGATATGACATGTGCGGCTCTAACAACGCCTCGCCAAGTGATCGACCGTCCAATGGAACCAAATCACATAGCGCGCTCGATTCGTTGTCAATATTGAAGATCGAACGCACCAGCGAGTACCCGTTGGTATGGAGTCCGCTTGACGGCAAAGCCAGCAACACGTCGCCAGCAACCGTCGAGTTCGGATCCAGCAGCGCATCACGCCGAACGCGTCCGACGATGAACCCGACCAAGTCGTAGTCGTCGCCATGGTATATCCCTGGCAGCGAGGCCGTTTCCCCACCGATCAGCGCACAATCGTTTGCTATGCAACCTGCGGCAACCCCGGAAACAATCTCGGCGATCAGAACGGGATCATAGCCGCTGATACCGATGTAGTCCAAGAAGAACATCGGCTCGGCGCCCGCGGGCAAAATGTCGTTGACGCAATGGTTGACAATGTCGACGCCGATCGTGTCGTGCTTCTGCATCGCTTGGGCGATCCGTAGCTTCGTTCCGACGGAATCGGTGCTCGAAACCATGAGGTATTCGCTTCTGTCATCGGCATCGAACACTCCCCCGAACCCGCCTGGGGCAGAAACTACACCGTGTGCGTAGGTAGATTCCGCGATTGAGGCGATGCGCAGTTTGACCTCCGCCGCGGCGTTCAGGTCGACGCCAGCCGCCGCATACGCGCTAGCCGATACTTCCTTCATCCGCAATCCGCGATCACGGAGCGACCGTCGGTTCCGGGACGAGTCGGTCCATCCGCAACTTGTCCATCTCGAGTTGGACGTCGATCGGATATTTCCCAGTGAAACAACCGCGGCAGTACTCATCGCGGCCAGCTGAAACAGCCTCTTCCAATCCTTCAAGACTCAAGTAACAGAGGCTGTCCGCATCGATAATCTCGCAAATCTCTTCGATCGAATAATTCGCCGCTATCAGTTGGTCTAGCGTGGCCATGTCGACGCCGAAATGACACGTCGACTTAATCGGGGGAGCCGCGACGCGGACGTGGATCTCTTTCGCCCCGGCATCGCGCAACATTTTCACTACATGCCGAACCGTCGTGCTACGGACGATCGTGTCGTCAACCACTACGATCTTCTTGCCGCCAACGACTTGCCGCATCGCGTTGAACTTGGTTCTGACGCCGATATCGCGCATGTACTGGTCGGGTTGGATGAATGTACGCCCGACATATCGGTTTTTGACCAATCCCTCTGCGTATGGAATGTTGGCCTCCGCCGCGTATCCCACCGCGTGGGGTGTTGACGAGTCCGGGATGCCGATTACCAAATCTGCTTCGATCGGGTTTTCGCGGAACGCGATCGCACCCATGCGCATCCGGCTTTCGTACGCCAAACTGCCGACTAGAATGCTGTCGGGTCGGGCAAAATATATCTGCTCAAAGATGCACATCTTGTGAGCGATCGCCGCCCTAGGCCACACCCAGTTTTCGATACCGTCGCGGTTGACGATTATCACCTCTCCCGGTTCAAGTTCACGCACGAACTTCGCGCCTAAGTTGTCGAGCGCGGCAGTCTCCGAGGCGAAAACCGAGCCACCATCCAACTCACCGAGACACAACGGGCGAACTCCGAGCGGATCACGAACTGCGATCAGATCGTGTTTCGTCATCATGATCAGCGAATATGCACCACTGAGAAGCTCCATCACCTTGTCGGACACATCGAACCAGTTCTCGCCTGGAGTCTTGGCAAACAGCTCTGCGATAACCTCACTGTCGGTGCTGCCCGTGAACACACTGCCGTATTCCTCACGGCAGAACTCGCGAAGCTTCATCGCGTTGATAACGTTTCCGTTGTGGCCAACCGCGATGGCGCCCCGCGGTCCGTATGCCAAGAGCGGTTGCGCGTTATGACGGCGATTGGACCCGGTCGTTGAGTAGCGAGTGTGCGCGATCGCCAGATGGCCCTGTAGATCAGCCAGATCGTTTTCTTGGAAAACTTGGGAAACTAACCCGATTTCAGCGGTGAGACTCAACGAAGTGCCGTTAGATGCCGCGATCCCAGCGCTTTCCTGACCGCGGTGCTGGAGGGCAAAGATCCCGAAGAACGCCGCACGTGCCGCCTCGTGACCCGGAATGTGTGCACCAAATATACCGCAAGCTTCCCGCGGCTTTTCGTTGCCGACAGCAACGTTTTCGATCCCGAGTTTTAGTGAATCGCGCAAATCCGGTACGGTCGCAGCGTGGCGCAGCATCCGTGTTTTAACCCGTCATCATCCAAGCACGTGCACCTTTCATGTTAATTCCGATTCACATCTAGCGCACGTTTCTCGGATCGATAACTCACACCGGAGGTACGACCCATTCAGGCGCCTCGCCTCTCACCACCCGGGCAACGTTGGCCATTGCGTTCGCAGTCGCGTTGTGTTCCGATTCAAGCGCGCGCGTAGCCAAGTGAGGGGTGACGACTACGTTCGCCATATTCGGCAGATCATTGTCCGGTTCGATCGGTTCGACTTCCGTGACGTCCAACCCGGCACCAAATATCTGACCGTCGTTGAGAGCCCGCTTTAGCGCCGCCTCGTCTACCACCGGGCCTCGGCATGTGTTCACCAAGATCGCCGTGTCTTTCATCAACGCGAACTCGCGATCGGACATCATGTGGTACGTTGTTCGCTCTAGTGGCACGTGAAGGCTGATAATGTCGGAAGTTTCGAGCAGTTCGTCGAATTCGACGAATTTGGCGTGCGCCGCTTCGACGTACTCATCATCGAAATCGATCACGTCGTGATAGACGACTTCACATTCCCAACCTTGGAGTCGTTTCGCCACTCGCGACCCGATTCGACCAAGCCCGACGATACCGATACGCTTGCCGACCAATGTGTGAAACTCGGTGCGATCACCACCGACACCGGCCATCCATGTGCCTTTCCTGACGGAGGCGATCTGCCGATCAATCTTGCGCTCCACTGAGAGCATCAAAATCACGGCGTGCTCGGCGACGGCAACGGCGTTTGCACCACCGTTGTTGGAAATCTGAACCCCTAGCTCAGCCAGTGCTGCCTTGTCCATCCAATCGGTGCCAGCGCTGAAGGTCTGTATCAAGCGCAGACTGCCCATCTCGGCAATCATCTCGGTATCGAATGACCGGGACCCAGCGGGAATCAGCGCGACGGCGTCTTGGCACTCCCTCAACACGTCTTCCCTCGACTGTGTCGAATCAACGAACTTCAGCTCCAACTCCGGGTATTTTTTCGCTTCTTCGCTGACCTCTTGATGCCGAACTTGCACTCGTGCGTCGGACATTGGACCCAGCAGAACCGCTATCGGCATCGCTTCACCTCTCAACTTTCTAGTTCACCGTTTTTCACGCGGCAAAAACGCCGCGAGCGTAGCCACAATCGAGCCACAGCGCGATCGGCCACGAATAGCGCATTATACTAATTTGAAGGCGCACTTCAGCGGCAAATCACCAACCACTAGCGGTATGGCAAATCAGAAAATCCCTCTGTCCTAAACGGGATTGTTGTCGCACGTAGTAATGTCAAAGTCCGAACCGTTTTTGGAACGCGCCACGATCCGAGTTCCTGCGACCAGCGCGAATCTCGGCCCAGGATTTGATTGCATCGGGATGGCGGTGGATATGTGGAACGAAACGGTTGTTTGCGCCGGAGCTCCAGCGGTTACGATCCGCGGCGAAGGTGCCGGATCATTGCCGACCGATGATACGAATCTCGTTGCCGCCAGCGCCAAGCGCACCTTCAAGGAACTAGGTGTGGACGAGATAGGTTTGTCTTTCGAATGTGAAAACAACATCCCGCTTGCCAGGGGTTTGGGTTCGTCGTCCGCGGCTACGATCACCGGCATCGCCGCGGCCTTTTTCTTCGCCGGTCAAGACCTCGAAAATCCGGAAACGCGTGGCAGGATATTCGCTCTCACAGCAGACATTGAGGGACACCCCGACAACGCCGCCCCTGCCGTCTTTGGGGGATGCCAAATCGGCATCAACGTTGATGCCACGTCGGACTCCTCTGGTTGGATAACCAGCCGGGTCCCGATTGGCGAGGAGTTGAAAGCCGTGGTGTTTATCCCCGATTTTCCGATGAAAACCGAAGAAGCACGTGGCATTCTACCCGACGAGTTGCCTCGGTCAGACGCAGTTTTCAACGTGGGAAGGGCCGCTATGCTGGTGCACGCGCTTTCGTCTGGCAAGTGGGGACTCCTTCGCCATGCGACCGACGATCGATTGCATCAGCCGCAGCGTATCCAACGTCTTTTCCCCAGATTCCGGCCGATCGCACGGGGTGCCCTCGACGCCGGGGCGCACGGTGTATTTTTGTCCGGCGCCGGCCCGTCCGTAATGGCACTCGCAACCGACCGTTTCATGACGATCTGCTACGAGATGTCTGAAAACGCCCGGAAAGCGCAGATCGATGGCAAAGCATTGATACTCGACATCTCCCAAGAAGGCTTTCAAACCCAAGTCAACACTTGACCAACTGATCTCAGAATATGAGCGCCAAAAACCCTCTCGTAGTTCAGAAATTCGGTGGAAGTTCGCTTGCCACGGAAGAGCTTCTGCGCAACGTCGCGAACCGTGTATGCGAACGGCGTTCCCGAGGTGCCGACCTCGTCGTATGCGTTTCGGCGATGGGCGATACGACGGACGAGTTGCTCAACCTCGCCAATCGGCTTTCAGGAGATCAATCACCTAACCCGCGCGAAACCGACGCGCTAATATCAACTGGCGAGTTGGTTAGCGCGTCCCTACTCGGCATCGCGATCCGAGGATTAGGTCACGACGCGATCAGCCTTAGTGGTAGGCAGGCTGGCATCCGGACCGACGAAACTTTCGGTTCGGCGCGGATCGCCAACATCGATCCGAAACGTGTGTTGCGTGAGTTGGAGCGGGGGCGAATAGTTGTCGTCGCCGGATTCCAAGGCTTGACACAGGAGGATGACACCACCACCCTCGGCAGGGGCGCATCAGATTTGACCGCAGTGGCAATCGCCGCGTCAATCAAAGCAGATGTATGCGAGATATATACCGACGTCGACGGAATCTACACTGCCGACCCGCGCCTGGTGCATGATGCCCGTGTCATCCCGCAGATCGGATATGAAGAGATGCTCGAAATGGCATCGCTAGGCGCCAAGATGAATCCGCGATCGATCGAGATGGCAGCGGTGCACAAGGTGCCGATGTTGATCACATCATCTCTTAACTCTGACGCTAAAGGAACACAGATCGGAAACTTCGAGGACAGTCCCAGCAATATGGAGATCCGTAAAAGCATCACGAGCATCGCAACCGAGCGACCCGTAGCTAGAGTCACGCTCCACGGTATAGCGGATCGGCCCGGAATCGCCGCCGCGATCATGACGCCGCTAGCGGAAGCCGGTATCAGCGTTGACGTCATCGTCCAAAACGTCTCATCGGGTGGCCTTACCGACATGTCCTTCACCGTCGGACAAGAGTACTTACAACGGGTGGCGGAGATCACGGCCGGCAACAACGATGTGGGATACGCCGGACTCGCAACGCGCGCCGGACTCGCGAAAGTTAGCGTGGTGGGAACCGGTATGACGAACTCACCCGGTTACGCCGCGCGAATGTTCCGGGCGCTCGCAGAGGCCGATGTGAATATCGAGATGATTACTACGTCTGAGATCCGCATAACTTGTATCGTCGATGAAGAGCAGGTGGGAAACGCAGCCAAAGCGATACACTCTGAATTCGAACTCGACGGAGTGTAGCGTGGCCGGGAAACGAGCATGCCAAGCGACGTAACGAATACGATCCGCGTTGAAGGCGATTTCGATCGCGACGTATCGGTCGTCGTGGTGATTCCCACGTTCAACGAAGCGGACAACATCCGCGACATCGTGGATGGACTCTTCGCACTAAAAGTGTCGAATCTCGGAGTCCTATTTGTTGACGATTCCTCCCCGGACGGCACCGGCGACATCGCCGATGATCTGGTGGAAAAACACGTTGGGCGCATCGCAGTAGCACACCGCTCCGGGAAGCTCGGTCTGGGTACTGCCTACGTCGCGGGTTTCAAAATCGCGCTCGAATCAAACGCGCAATACTTCGTTCAGATGGATTGCGACCTTTCTCATCCGCCGACCGAAGTTCCGCAAATGATTACTGCGCTCCAAGGTTCAGACGTCGTTGTTGGAACGCGATATAGCCAGGGTGGCACCGTTGATCCAAAATGGAAACTTTCCCGGGTCCTTCTAAGCAAATGGGCCAACCAAGGGATTCGAGCGATTCTCGGATTGCAGGTGCATGATGCCACGGGAGGATTCAAAGCATATCGCCGAGGCGCCCTCGAGGCTATCGATTTGGATCGTCTGACGATCACCGGGTTCGGTTTCCAAGCCGAGGTGGCATATCGCATCCAACGGCGTGGATTGTCAGTGGCTGAACACCCTTACACCTTCATGGAGCGAACTGCCGGAAAGTCGAAGATGTCGATTCAAATCGCGATAGAGGCGTTTTGGCGTCTAACATTGATGCGTTTCAAAGGTGACTGATCCATTTTGCGGCTTGCGCTGGAGCGGATTTGCATGTACCAGCGCGCCGTATGAGAATAGATTTGTTTGGGCTACATACGGTTCATTGCCCCACTCGAAGCTAGGCTCACGCTATGACGACAACTGACTTCACGATCATCGGAGAGAACATCCACTGCACTCGCGTCGTAAAGCGCGGTGGGATACGCGGTCATGTATTCGAAGACGGCGCTGAAGCAGTGAAGTACCGTTTAGGCGGCGAATTGAATTTCGTGCGCGTCCCTGAACATTTCGAGGGCACTCAACCGTATCAGCAAGGCAATTTGAAACACTTCATGATTGCAGTCTGGAAAGGCGTCAACTGCACGGGCGATGAAGCGGCCGAAGGCGAAGCCTACATCAAATACGAAGTGGATAGGCAAACCAAGGCAGGTGCGACCTATCTCGACCTGAACGTGGACGAGATCTCGCATCGTTTAAACGAGCAGATTGCCGCCATACGGTGGCTTGTGCGATATGTGCAGTCCGTCGCAAGCGTACCCCCGAGCATCGACTCTTCCAATTCCGAGATCATTCAAGCAGGTTTGGAAGAATACGACGGCTCAACCGGACGTCCCATGGTCAACTCAGTGGCTTTAGAGCGGCTCGAAACATTGGATCTGATCGTCGGACATGACGCGAAATGCATCATTTCCGCGGCTTCGGAACGTGGTATGCCCGAGAACGCCGATGAACGCTTGGAAAACGCGACTCGGGTAGTCGATGCAGCTAACGACCGCGGCGTCGAATTTGAGGATATGTACATCGACCCGCTCTTTTTCCCCGTGTCGGTGGACAAGGCCTATGGACCACATGCCCTTGGCGCGATCTCAAAGCTGCGCGAACGTTTCGGAGCCGACGTCCACATAACCGGCGGTATGAGCAACGTATCCTTCGGTTTGCCGAAACGTGCTCTCGTGAATGAAACATTCGTGAGGCTAGCCGTTGAAGCTGGCGCAGATTCGGGTATCATCGACCCTATCCAGGTAAAACTCGATCGCGCGATGCAGCTAGACATGGATTCTACGCGCGTACGATGCGCAGTCGACTTACTTGAGGGCAGGGACGACTTCGCAATGAACTATATCGCCGCGTTCCGCAGCGGCGAACTTGATTGATCGAGTATCAACCTGCCTCTTCATTTCGCTTCCTGAATCGGTGGCGGTCTCTAGGAGACCCGATCAGTGACGACATCCCGCTATCCAAGAACTGTTCGACGCAGCATCGTCTGGTCGATCCGGGCGTTCTGGTTCGTTTACCACAACGTGAACGACTTTATGTCCGTCAACGGGCACTACTTGGCCGCGGCGATCGCGTTTTACAGCTTTCTGTCGATCTTCCCGTTGTCGATAGCGTTAATCACGCTTTGGCGTTTCGTGGTCGGCCTTGAAGGATTCGAAGACCGTTTGATCACCGGCATCGTCACCCAGATTCCGGTGTTAGCGGAAACCGACGGCCCTTCCTTCGTAGAGGGTTTCATACGCAACGTCAGCAACCAACCAGCCGTTACGTCTAGTTTGACCGGGCTTGGTCTATTCATTGCCGGAATGGGTGTGTTCGGCTCGATCCGCAAGAGCGTTAACGTAATTTGGGGCATTCACCGTCCCAGACCTTTTCTGATCGAACGCGCAATCGACTTCATAATGATGTTGGTCGCGTCATCACTCCTGTTTTTGTCCGTTTTGTTGTCGGCGATTGTGTCGTTTGTCGAAGAGATCGCGCAGCTGTTGGCGACGGAAGTCGTTCCTTTCGACCAGTGGGTATTGTTGGTAGCAGGTTTGGCAATCCCATCTGCGATCACGTACGTGGTGTTCACCGTCGTGTATTGGTGGTTGCCAAATACCAAAGTGCGACTAGCGGAGATACTCGGCGTGGCGCTCTTGGCGACGATTGCCTTCGAAATTGCCAAATACGTCTTCATTTTCTTCCTCCGCAACTCCGGCGGGCTACTTGCGTCGATCTACGGTAGTATCAGTACCGTAATGATGTTTTTCTTCTTCGTGTATGTTGAATCGATAATCCTATTGGCCGGCGCGATGCTTTCCGCGAAATGGGCAAACCACCTGCGCATTCGAGACCAGAGGCGCCAGAACCGAATGCTGGTCGACAACCTTCGGCGCATCAACGCTTCCGATCGATTGACATTTTTGCCGATAGCGTGAGTTGTTGAACAATGGTCCAAATAGCCATAGGTCGTAGCGGCATAGGAATGCGGCGACGCGGCTACATCTTGTTGGTGCTTCTGCGCGCAATTTTCCGAGAGCTGCGCAGTTGGACCTCGCCGGTTGTCGGTCTAGTGAAGGACTTCATTTCCTTCAAAGGGCCATTTCTCGCAGCGGCTATCGCGTTCTATGCCTTTTTGTCGCTGTTTCCGCTGACGATCGCGTTGATCACGTTGCTCCATTTGACGCTCGGCGAGCGGGGATTCGACGAAGTGCTCCACGATGCCATTTTGCGACAGATTCCGGTGCTGAACGAGACGGAAACCGGGCCGTCGTTCGTCGAGGACTTCATTTCACATGCGACGTCCAGCTCCGGCGTAACTACCAGCATCAGCGGACTTGTGCTTTTCATTGCGACGCTAGGAGTATTCAGCGCGATCCGTGAGAGCATCAACGTCATGTGGGGTCTCGAACGCCGCCGCGGGTTTTTTAATCAGAGAGTCGTTGAAGCCGCCTTAATGATCATCGCGTCACTTTTGTTGCTTGCATCGATAATCGTTTCCGGAGTTTTCTCTTTCCTCGAAGAAATCGGGCACGTCGTCACTCTCGACACCGAAGGGATCAGACACTCGTTGGTCAACTTTATGGGAGTAACCCTGCCTTGGGTCATCACATACGTGGTATTGACCGTCATCTATTGGTGGTTGCCGAATACAAAGACAAGCATCAAAGAGATTGCGCCCGTGTCGCTTATTGCCACCATCGCTTTCGAACTCGCCAAGTTCGTTTTCGTCGTCTATCTACACCACGGTTCTGAACGCATACTCTCGATATACGGGAGTCTTGCAGTTGTCATGATGTTCTTCGTATTCATCTATGTCGAAGCCGTCATCATGCTCGCGGGGGCGATGATTTGTGCCAAGTGGACCAAATACTTGAGATCCAGCAACCAGAAGTTGCTCATCGCTAATCCGACGAACAGATTTGATCGCTTGGGGAATCGTATTCGTACCTGGTTCGCCGTTCAGGAGTGAATTTCGACATTAGTTCGCCAACTCCTGCGCGAACGTAAATAACGCTGGAAGTCCGCCCGTATGCAGGAAGACGAGAGTTTCGTTCGGCGACACGTTGCCTTCGCGGATGTCATTCAACATGGCTGCCATTACCGTGCCAGTGTAGTTCGGATCTAGGATGATCGCGTCGGTCTGGGCTGAAAGTCGAATAGATTCGGCGACCTCTGCGGTCATTATGCCGTAACCCTCGCCCACGAACTGGTCCAATATCCGCATATCAGCTTCGGCGAAAGACAGGGGAACGTCCAAGAGACCTCGCAAATCTTCGGCGTGTTGGAAGATGTAATCGTCCAAGGGCGTGTCGTAGCTAACCGTTACGCCAGTGAAGCGCCAATCCAATCCGAGATTCTTGGCAGCGACTATCAGACCGCACAGAGAACGCCCCGCAACGCCGTAGATGTGAACGTTTTCTAAACCGGTTTCTTCTATCTGGTCTAGCAATTCGAGCCCGCATCGCACGAAACCAACCATGCCGACAACGCGCGGGAAGAGATGATCCTGCAGTAGGTAGACTTTGGCGCCTTCGGATTCCAGTTTGACCTTAAGTTCCTGGGCATAGTCATCGGCGGTTTCGGACTGGAACTGGTCGAGCAGATGCAACTCTGCGCCTAACAACTTATCGATGAGAAGATTGCCCTGCACTTTTCGATGCGCTGCATTCCTGAGTATCAGTACATACCTCAGTCCGGCCTTATTCGCAGCCGCGGCCGTCATTCGCGCATTGTTCGAGTGGTAGTCCATGATGTTGATTAGCGTGTCGTAACCCGCCTCCACAACGTGCGGCATCTCGAATTCGTAATGCCTAGCCTTGTTGCCACCGAACGCCAAGCCTGTCATGTCCTCGCGCTTGACGAAGATCCTTGGCACGTGATTGTCACCATTTTCCTCAGCCAAACGATCACGCAAACGCGTCATCTCCTCAAGCGGTGTAGGAGTATGAGCAATGTCGACGCGTGGAAACGCGTCGATCCTGGCGGCGAGTTGATCACGAGTGAGCATAATGCTGAAAATACTAATTGGTTTCCATGCGGATTGGGACCAGCCGAACCAACCGTAATCCGTCGTTCCTCATTTGCTACCGTAGTAGCCTTCTCCCCGCGCCCATTTGTCCGAAACCTGCGCTGCCACGACCTCGCCGGTGCAGGTCAAAGTCCCATCTTCGCTAACCAGTTCGGATACGAGGGTTGTGCGACGCCGATACACCCCGGTTACTCGGGCCGTGACTGTGAACGGCATGGACAGAGGCGTGGGCTTCAGGTAGTTCACTTGTAGAGACGCGGTGGCGTACCACAGCAACGGGCGTTCACCATCGCCGGCGTAACGCCCCGCGCGTTCGTATGCATCGGCTATGGCCGTGCAAACGCTGTGGCAATCGATAACCGAGGCGATGATGCCTCCGTTGACAATGTCGTGCGGCATTGAGGCATGATGCGGCTTTGGTGTGAAACGACAAACCGAAACGTCGCCTTCCCAACTCGACTTGATATTTAGTCCACGCTCGTTCCACGCCCCGCAACCGTGGCATGAATTGCCGAAAAGACCGTCTTGGACATACTTCGGTGGCTCAGGCAAAATCATTGGCTCGTCGTCGGTGCGCATTAACCGCTACGGCTCGCGGCTCTTCTTCTGCGACGCCAGCGGCCTCTTTTGGGCGCTGTTTTCTTTGATTTGGTCGGCGTTCCGTTTACACCGTACTCCGCTAGGATGTCAGCGATCTTGATCTCTCCGACTCCGTTATCGGCGCTCTTGCGATGCCGCCCGTTGCCGTTCAACCCAGCCATTCCAGATCCCAGTGCTTCCGGATCCGGCACGATCCCCGAAATGTCGCGCAGGTAGTTCCCGGTAAATGATTCGTCGACCGATGCGATAAATTCCGGGGTCCCTACAGCCACCAATTCGCCGCCTTCGTCTCCCGCGTAAGGGCCCAAGTCGATAATCCAGTCGGCGTTCTTGATCAGGTCAAGATGGTGTTCGATGAGCAACACCGTGTTTCCGTTATCGACGAGCCGATGCAGCACGGTGAGCAATTTCGCCGCGTCGTCGAACGATAGTCCGGTAGTAGGTTCGTCGAGGATGTAAAGCGTCTGACCCGTGCTCCGTTTGGAGAGTTCCGCCGCGAGCTTGATGCGTTGTGCCTCGCCACCCGATAGCGTCGTAGCCGGCTGGCCAAGCCGGATGTAACCGAGGCCGACATCAATTAAAGTCACGAGTTTCGAAGAGATTTTCGGGATGTTCTCGAACAACTCGTGTGCCTCGGTCACGGTCATGTTTAAGACATCGGAGATCGACGCTTCCTTGAAAAGGATCTCCAGCGCTTCGCGGTTGTACCTAGCGCCGTTGCACACATCGCAAGGAACGGTGACGTCAGGCAGGAACTGCATTTCGATCTGCGTGTACCCAGCGCCCGAACAGGCCTCGCATCTGCCTCCGCGAACGTTGAACGAGAACCGTCCGGGCGTGTAACCGCGCGCTCTAGCTTCTGGCACGGTTGCGAATAGCTCGCGGATCGGCGTAAAGACGCCGGTATAGGTTGCAGGATTGGAGCGCGGCGTTCTTCCGATTGCCGATTGGTCAATGTTTATGACCTTGTCGATTTGCTCCAAGCCATTCACGTCGTCGTGCGGGCCCGGTCGATCCTTAGCTCGGTAGAAATGCTGCGCCAATCGTTTGAGAATTATCTCGTTGACTAGAGTGCTCTTGCCCGAACCTGAAACTCCGGTAACGCATACGAATACGCCCAGAGGAATGTCAACGTCGACGTTTTTGAGATTGTTTGCTCTGGCGCCAGCAACCGAAATCGAGGCGTCGCCGATCTCACGCCTGCCTTTGGGCGTTGCGATCTCTTTTCGCCCGCCTAGGTAGTCTCCAGTGATCGAATCCGCAGCGGCGATAATCGCTTCGATGTCGCCTTGGGCTACTACGTGGCCGCCGTGTTCCCCGGCGCCCGGGCCGAGATCCACGATGTGGTCGGCGGCGCGCATAATCGCTTCGTCATGCTCGACGATGAGCACGGTATTCCCGACGTCACGCAGGCTCTTCAATGTTGCGATCAATCGGTCACCGTCGTGCGGGTGGAGGCCTACGGAAGGTTCGTCACATACGTAAAGGACGCCCATGAGACCCGAACCGATCTGGGTTGCCAACCGAATGCGTTGGCCTTCGCCTCCCGAAAGAGATCCAGCCGGGCGGTCGAGGGTCAGATAGTCGAGCCCGACTCGCGAAAGGAAGCCGAGACGAGACTCGATCTCCTTGAAGATTTGATCCGCGATCGACAACTCGCGTTCCGTAAGCGGTTCTTCGACGCTCAAGTCTTCCGACGTCCATTTGCCGTTTCGACAAGCGTCGACCCACTGCAGAGCGTTCTCAACTGAATGGCGGGTCACCTCCATGATGTTCGTGCCGAGCAAGGTAACTGCCAATGCGTCGGGTTTCAGACGATCACCGCTACATGAGTTGCATGCCCGCTGCGACATGTAGCGTTCGATGTCGTTGCGGACGTTCTCCGATTCGGTATTCGCGTGGCGCCGCTCGAGATTTGAAATAACCCCCTCGATCCTGCCGTTCCAGGTGTAAACCGCACCCGAGGAGGTTTCGTGCCTGAGCCTGACTTTCTTCCTGCCCGAACCGTAAAGCACCAGTTTCAGATGCTCAGGTTCTAGTTGCGAGATCGGTACGTCCAACGGCACTTCGAAATGCTCATTCAAGGCGCGTATCGGTCCCCAAGCCCATTGCGAATTCTTGCCGTCTCTGCTCCACGGAGCCACCGCGCCCTCTGCAAGCGAAGCCGCCTTGTTCGGCAAGACCAGATCGGGGTCAATTTCCAGTCGATAACCGATGCCAGAACAGTCGGAGCATGCTCCGAATGGCGTATTGAATGAGAAGTTTCGAGGCTCCAACTCGGACATCGAAATATCGCAGTCCGGGCACGAAAACTGCTCTGAATAAGAGAGGTCTTGCGGCTCTCGCCCGGCCTTGGATCGTCGCCGCTGCTTGTTGATGGTCCCGGCTGCAACCGTGCTTCGCGCTCCGGACGTCAACTCTTCAATCAATTGCTCGCTGGGGTTCAGTACCGAAACGGTAAGTGTCCCGTCAGATGCCTTAAGAGCCGTCTCGACAGACTGCGTCAACCGTTCGCGCTCAGTTGTTCGGCGAACGATGATGCGATCGACCACAATTTCGATGTTGTGCCATTGGTTCTTGTTGAGATTGATTTCTTCACTCAATTGGATTACGTCGCCGTCCACGCGCACACGCACGAATCCGGTGCGTTGAGCATCTTCGAAAATGCCGGTGTGCTCACCCTTCTTGTGTTTCACAACCGGGGCCAAAATAAGTAGTCGCGAACCTTCGTCCAACCGAAGTATCGAGTCGACGATCTGTTGGACGGTCTGGCGTTGGACTGGGTTGCCACAATTGCGGCAGTGAGGACGTCCGGCTCGGGCGAATAGCAATCGCAAGTAGTCGTAGACCTCGGTAACCGTGCCGACGGTAGATCGCGGGTTGCGAGAAACCCCTTTTTGGTCGATAGAGATCGATGGACTGAGTCCCTCGATATGGTCGACTTCGGGTTTTTCCATACGCCCAAGGAACTGCCGCGCGTAGGCCGAAAGACTCTCGACATAGCGCCGCTGTCCTTCGGCATATATGGTGTCAAACGCGAGGCTGCTTTTTCCTGAACCCGAAACGCCTGTAACGACGACCAAATTGTCGCGTGGTATGCGAACGTCAACGTTTTTGAGGTTGTGCTCTCGTGCGCCGCGTACGATGATTTCGTTTTCGGACATTACGTCGGTATCAAGACGGCTTTCGGTCTGCCGCCCGGTAACACATGGCTTGTGAGCCGTTAATTAGATGTGCGTTGAATCGATTCTAGAGTAAGATCGCTCGACGCTGGCGAGTTATTCGCGCGCTGTAACGCAAACTCAGTAGTGTATCGCGGAGCCGACGCCGCCGCCGGCGGCGATTGCGTCGCCATTGATCGCAACCGCTTTGGGGGACGCGATGAATGCGGCGACGTAGGCGATCTCTCGAGCATCGATCAACTTGCGCACTGAGTTACCACTCGCCATCTCGTTCAAGATTTCGTCCGCCGGGACCCCGCGCTCATCTGCACGCGCCGCCGCAACCCTCGGTGTCGCTTCCGTACGCGTCGCGCCAGGATGTATTACGACTGCGTTGATGCCGTGAGGCCCCAACTCGTCGGCGAGGTTCTTCGTCAGCGCTGATACGGACACGTTTCTTATTGACCCGACCGCGGAGCCGCTAGACCGCGACGCCAGTCCGCTGATGTTTATGATCCTCCCCCATCCGCGCTCCTTCATGATCGGGGCCACCGCTCTCGCGCATCGCAGGTATCCAAGGACTTTCGTGTTGATGTCATCGTTGAACGCCTCGTCGGTAACACCTTCTATGCCCGGTACTGGCGCTTGACCCAGCGGCCGCGCGGCGTTGTTGACCAAAATATCGATGCCGCCCAGTTGAAAGTTGGCACGCGCAACCATGCCGTTCACGGATGCCGTATCGGTGGTGTTGCACTCAATCGAATACACGTCTTGCCCGGTATCGGCCGCGATTTCACTGCCGGCCTCTTCGAGCGCGTCAACGTTGCGAGCGCAGATCGCTACATCGCAGCCCTCGCGAGCGAGTTCCCAGGCTATCGCCTTGCCGATGCCTCGGCTACCGCCCGTCACGATCGCTTTTTTGCCCTTGAGTTCTAGGTCCATGGAATACCCTCCAGTGGCTCGAATACCTAATTAATCCTACGCAACGATGGCTGGTCGCGTTCGCCAGTATTGTGTCGCCTGCTCAAACGCGTGAGCTATCTGAAGCACTGAAAAATCAGCTCGTTGTCGTCCGACGATTTGAAGCCCTGTCGGCAATCCCGAACTGTCGAACCCGCCTGGCACCGAGATCGCTGGCAGTCCAGTTACGGTGATCGACGAGCACGGCGACATCCACTCCAAGTAGTTGGTCAACGGCTGGCCCGCGACCTCTGACGGGTACTCCTGATCAGCTGAAAACGGAGGAACCGAAGTCACGGGAAGTGCTAGGTAATCGTACCGGCTCATGAACTCGGCCATCCGAGCGTATAGAGCTGTTCTTCGCTCCTCGGCCTTCTTGACATCCAACGCTGACAGATCCGTGCCCTGCTCGGCATTCCAGATTATCGTCTCTTTAACCAGTTCGCGGTGATCACGTATGTTCGCCTCGTGTTGATGGGCGAATATGGCAGCGCGCAATACGTGGAATATCTCGCCTGCATCCTTCAAAGGAGGTTCCGCGTCCTCAACCACGCACCCAAGATCTTCGAAAACAGATATCTGAGCGTCCAGAGTTTCGGTAACTACCGGATCGATCGGCGCGCCACCCACGTTCCTGCTCCATGCGATCCGAGTGCCCGCGAAATCGCGTTCGAGAGATTGTGTAAACACCGATGAGGGTTGCATCAGAGAATTCGGGACCCGAGGATCGGGACCGGCGAGGGCGGACAACTGCAACGCTACGTCTGCAACCGCGCGCGCCATGCCACCGGTCACAGATTCCGAGGTGTATCCGAGCGGTGCCGGATGGACGGGAACCGTACCCATGCTGTTGCGCATACCAACCACATTCGACCACGCCGCAGGGTTACGCAACGAACCACCGAAGTCTGATCCCTGGGCAATTGGCATCATGCCACACGCCAATGCGACCGACGCGCCGCCGCTGCTGCCGCCGCAGGTCCTGCTCAAGTCGTAAGCGTTAAACGTGGTGCCGAAAACCTGGTTGAAGGTCTGCGATCCGGCACCAAACTCGGGCGTATTGGTTTTGCCGATGACGATCGCGCCGGCTTCTTTGTATCTCTGGACTGTGAGCGAATCTTCAGCAGGAATGAAGTCCTTGAAAATGGGCGACCCGTACGTTGTCCGAATGCCGGCGGTAGTCTGCAGGTCTTTGATACCTACGGGGAGACCGTGGAGCGGACCAACGCCGTCGGGACCTAGCTTTGCCAATTCGTCGTCAGCCCGAGAAGCCAGTTCCATCAACACATCGCCATCGAGCAGCGTTACGATCGCGTTAACAGTAGGGTTGACGCGGTCGATCTGTTGCAGGTGCGCGGCCATGACATCTCGTGCGGAGATCTCCCCCGCGCGAATCCAAACTGCGATATCGGAAGCCGTCTCGAAACAGAGTTCGGAACCGGTTGTGGGAACCTTTTCTACCACCACGTTTGACCCTCCACCTCGTTTTGGATGTCGCTCCACTCGCGGGTGTAGATGCCTGTTGAGAGGTATTTCCAACCGCCATCGGCGAAGAGCATGACGATTGATCCGCTCTCCAACCTTCGCGCCGCTCGGATTGAGCTTGCAAGGACCGCTCCTGAGGAAACTCCGACGAATATGCCAGCGTCCATCAGCAGCTTCTTAGTCCAAAAAAACGACTCCTCCGCTTCGACCATAATGCGAGCGTCGAGTTCGTCGAGATCCAAGATCGGCGGTATGAATCCGTGCTCGATCGAGCGCAATCCTTGGACTTTGTCGTCGGGATGCGGCGCCGCGGCGACTACCTTCACATCGGGATTGTGCTCGCGGAGCGATCTTCCAACGCCCATCAGTGTTCCGCCGGTTCCAAGTCCGGCAACGAACATATCAACATCCGGTACGTCTCGAGCGATCTCTGGACCAGTCGTCTCGTAGTGCGCGTTCGGATTGGCTTGGTTGCCATATTGGTACGGCATAAACCACGAGGGATTCTCGTGACGTAGTTCTTTGGCGACGTTTATCGATTCGTTGGTTCCTTTTTCGGCCGCGGAGAAGATCACTTCGGCGCCGAATCCCCGCAAAAGTTGAACCCGTTCGGCGCTCACGCTTTCCGGCATCACAGCTTTAACTTGATAACCCCGCAACCTACCAATCATCGCCAATCCAATGCCGGTGTTGCCGCTCGTGGGTTCCAAGATGACTCCGCCACTCCCACGAATCAACAATCCATCGCTTTCCGCGCGGTCGATTAGAGAAAGGGCGACGCGATCTTTCACGCTGCCTGTAGGGTTGTGAGATTCGAGCTTGGCGAGGAGACGGACGTTTGGATTGGGACTGAATCTGGAAACATCGACTATCGGCGTATTACCGATTTCATCGATTATTTCGCTCGCCATATAGCCGAGTTCCGCGGTACGCATAGCTCAGTCGCTGTCCCTCAACACAACTATCGCCCGACGCCAGTACACGATTCTTCACATTGAGCAAAGTCTGGCGCGAATGACCTCAGTTAAATCAACCTCGCGTCGTTAAGCTACGGCTTGGGGAGGCGCGATACCGCAGAAAATCTCATAATCGATCAGCTCAGTGACCTCTGGATCGTCGCCGCAGAGCTTGCAGTTCGGGTTCCTCCGAACCTTGATCTCACGGAATTCCATTGTCAGCGCGTCGATTATGAGCATTCGCCCGGAGAGCGTCTCGCCGATGTCCATCGCTATCTTGATCGTCTCCAAAGCTTGGATAGATCCGACGAGGCCAGGTAGTGCACCGATTACTCCGGCTTCCGCGCAGTTCGGGACCTCGCCGGGAGGCGGAGGGTCCGGGAAGAGGCAGCGGTAGCAGCCCTGCCCAGGCAGGTACGTCGCAGCTTGTCCATCAAAAACCAAGATTGCTCCATCGACGAGCGGCTTGCCAGCGAGGTAAGCAGCGTCGTTAACGAGGTAACGAGTAGCAAAGTTGTCGGCGCCGTTCACCACGATGTCGTAGTTGGGAATGATGTCCATCGCGTTGTCCGCGTTGATCGGCTCTTCGTGGACGATGACGTTGACCTCGGGGTTGTGAGCCTCAAGGGTCTCCTTTGCGGAGATCACCTTGCGCCTTCCGACATCGGCGTCGGTGTGAAGTATCTGGCGCTGAAGATTGCTTACATCGACGGTGTCGAAATCTACTATTCCGATTGTGCCCACACCGGCTAACGCCAAATAGAGCGAAACCGGCGAACCGAGACCGCCTGCGCCAACCACCAAGACTTTCGCGCCTACCAGTTTCCGCTGGCCTGCACTACCCACATTGGGCATGATCAGATGACGACTGTATCGTTGAACTTGCCCGGGAGTGAGTGGCGGTGCGGCGGTTTGGCCACCGTTTGGGCTACCGTTGACTGAACCATTTGTGCTTTGCATTGGAGCGACCTTCGATTACGCGGCGTCGGTAGCGGCTGATATTGCTACCTTCCAATTAGACGCGATTCCTTTCGGCGGATAAGAGTGATTCTATCGCATCGGATCTGCGACGATCGGTCGCGCCAGCTTGCATAAAAGCTTCACAGACTGCGGTCAAATTCCGGCAGGGTGATCATGGCGTGGCGCTGACTGCCAAATCTAGCTTTTGGGCACCTTCAAGCTTTCGTTGCTTCCTTACTAAATCGTCGATTTTTATCTCGAAAAGATAGTCGAGAAGCATCTGTTCTACATCACCCCAGAGCTCCCGTTGTGAGCACGCTCCTGAAATGAGACATGCATCCGGTTCGCTCAGGCAATCGATGGCGGCAAACGAGTGGTCGACACAATCGACAACCTTGCCCACCGTGATGTCACTCGGTGACTTCGCCAATCTGATTCCGCCTCCTGGTCCGCGCCGGGACTCTATCAATCCAGATCTCACGAGATCCGCAGAAATCCTCAACAGGTACGGTTCTGGGATGTGCTGGCGCTTGGCGACTACGGAGGTAGGCGTGTAGGGCTCCTCCGACTGCATGGCCAGAAATACGAGCATTCGGACCGCGTAGTCCACTCTCATAGGTATCAACATAGCGGACGATTAGGGACGTTATCGGAATTTGCTTAATTTGCCGCTCGCCTAGATGTTTTAGGAAACGGCGCGATGGCGAGCCGCTGTTCCGATTGTGCAAGTATACCAATCTCGCGCCACGGTTCAATCGCGACACATGCAGAGTTGGAAAGTTACGGCGCTGACGTTAGAATCAAGTGTTGCCGAATACTGCGGTTGTGACTTGCCCGCTTTCACTAAGCACCAAGATCGCGACTAACCAGATTGATAGAACCCGCAATGGGAGCGATTTAGAGATGGACGAATTGGTGCTTGACGCCGCCCTGCGCACCGCAATGGGCAAAAAGAATCGCGCCCTCAGGGCTCAAGGCATCATCCCGATCCACGTCTACGGACTGGACACTGCGCCAGCCGCGCTTCAAATGGACATCCGCCGCTTGATCTCCGTTGTTCGGGCAGCTGGCCGGACGTCGCCGGTGATCGTGAAATCTCCGAACGGCGACGCCGACGTGACTCTAGTTCGAGAGATAGCAACCCACCCCGTATCTGGCGATGTTCTCCACGTCGATTTCTTGCGTGTTGATCCAACGCGAACCGTCGATGCGCCCGTGCCGATCATACTGATCAACCAAGAGATTGCACCGGGCACTCGCGGAGGCGCCGGTTTCGTAACACAGGGACTCTATGAAATCGTCTTGTCGGCTCGCCCCGGCGATATCCCCCAGAGTCTTGAGGCTGATTGCGTGGTGCTTGAATCGTTTGACGACGCGGTCTTGGCGTCCGATCTACCGCTACCGGAAGGCGCATCGTTGGCTGGCGATCCGGATGACCGAGTGGCGTGGATTCAGCCGCCGCGGGTAATGGCCGAAGACCTGGAGGAGGATGAAGGTGAAGAGGAAATCGATGGCGAAGCCGAAGATGCCGTCGAGGACGAGGAAGAATAGCTAAAACTGCCGCATCTTGCGGAGTGTTTACCGCCATCGTCGGGTTTTCAGTGTCGATGGCGCGCGATTTGGCGTGTCGCAAACTGACCGGCCCGATTAGCGCAAGTTGCGTAACTCGATGCCTTTTGCGTAAGATTTAACGAGATGGAACATTTTGGACCGCGTTAGGTCAACTGGCTTGACTTTGGCGTTTTGCTCGATTCTGGCACGGCATTCGGCGATTACTGAATGCGACATAAGAACCAGAACGCAAGTAAATTCGTGATCGCATCGCCCGAGTGAAACCGCCCTGACGCGTTCCTGACGCAGGTAACTGCGGCTACAACAAGGAGTCAATCAATGAATCCTGCCATAGTAGCCGGCCTCGCAAGCGTGTCTGCGTTGGTGTTTTTGGTTGTGGGTGTGGCGCTGGGTTATTGGGGCAATTTGCGTCTCAATTCCAGAGCCATCAAAGCGACCGAAGATGCACTAACGCAGCAGATTGAACAGGCGCGGACTCGAAGCAACGAGATTCTCAAAGAATCACAAGACAGAGCAGAAGAATATCGTAAAGAGATTGAAGCAGAAAGAACCAAGTCGGCAAGGCAGACGCGGCGAGAGAGGCGAGACCTTCAGCGTATCCAACGGCGGATCGACAATTCCGCCGAAGAAGTGCGTTCTCAACAGACCGAGCTTAAGACGTTAGAAGCAGACCTCAAGAAAGCCGACGAAGATCTGCGCGAACGGACCTCAACGGAGTTAGAACGCGTATCTGGAATGTCGCGCGACACGGCGAGTGACATCCTCTTCCAACGTGCTGAAGACGATAACGCATACGAGTTCAAACGACGGTTCAGAGAAGCCGAGACACATTACCAAGACGAAGCCGATGAACGCGCTCGCGACATTTTGGCAGCATCGCTACAACGTCTGGCTTCGGATGTCGTCGGCGAAGCTTCCGTTACCAGCATCCCTATTCCGTCCGAAGACGTCAAAGGGCGGCTGATCGGTCGCGAAGGTCGGAACATCAGGGCAATTGAAGCCAACACAGGCGTTGACCTATTGGTCGACGATACGCCCGACACCGTGGCTATATCGTGCTTCGATCCGATTCGACGAGAAGTCGCACGAGTCGCTTTGGTTCGGCTGATCAAAGACGGTCGTATCCAACCAGCTCGCATCGAAGACGCCGTTAGAAAATCTCGGCGGGAGGTCGATGTAGCCGTCCGAAAAGCTGGAGAGGACGCTGTTCTCGATGTCGGCATCCGAGGCCTGCACCCTGAGTTGACAAAGCTGATGGGCAGGTTGAAGTACCGCTACTCATACGGTGAAAACGTCCTTCAACACTCCACCGAAGTAGGTCACGTAGCCGGTATGTTGGCATCCCAGATAGGATCCAACGCCCAAGTCGCCAAGACGGCAGGTTTTCTCCACGACATCGGCAAAGCGTTGACGCATGAAGTCGAAGGCCCGCACGCCGAGATCGGAGCTGACGTTGCTGCGCAGTACGGACTGCGCGACAACATCGTCCTTCCGATCCGCGAGCACCACGACCGAGAGATGACCACCCCGGTGTCTTTCTTAGTGGCTGCTGCAGACGCCATCAGCGCGGCCAGACCAGGCGCGCGCAGCGACACCAAGGAAAATTACCTCAAGCGGCTTAACGAATTGGAAAGCGTGGCCCGCGGATTTGATGGAGTTCGACGCGTGTTCGCCATCCAAGCAGGGCGAGAGGTTCGTGTCCTAGTAGATCCCCAGAAGATAACGGACGCCGACGCCAGTGTATTGTCAAACGACATCGCAAAGGCCATTGAACAGCGCTTGCAGTATCCCGGTCTCATCAAAGTGATCGTGATTCGAGAATCTAGGGCTGAGGCAGTCGCGAGCTAAGGTTGGTCGATCGGTGAACTTCACCGATTTGGATCCATTGTCTGATTTGGGTGTTACTCGTTAATGTCGGTCTCTCGTTCCGGTGCTCGGCACGACTCGCGGTCATCGTTGGGCGCATCTCCATTGTGGACGGTCAAAGAGGACTTGCACATTCACACATCCGCGTCTGACGGCGTGAAAACGCCATCTGAGATCGTCGATTTCGTGAGGGCGACCTCGTTGCGGTTCTTCGCGATCACCGATCACGACACTACTTCGGGTTTGGATGAGGCCGAATTCGCCAGCGACAACCATCCCAGAATCACATTCATTCCGGGCATCGAGTTGAGCGCCCAAGTCAACGGTGAAGAGATTCATTTAACTTGCCATTTCATCGATCGGCACAACACGGCGTTGCAGAAGGAGTTGACTGCTCTAGTGGAGGATCGTGAAGCCAAAGCGGAACAGATCGTCGAACGTCTTGGCGAATTGGGAATGCCGGTTTCATGGGACGACGTGGTAGCCAACGCTCACGGCGCGATCGGCAGGCCACATATCGCCCGGGCGATGATGGCGGCAGGTTATGTCGAGTCGGTATCCGACGCCTTCAAACACTATCTTTCACCCGGTCGACCCGCCTATGTGTCCCGGCGTAAACTTGAAGGCGTGCACGCTCTAGATTTAGTCGCCGGAGCCGGTGGCGTCGCGACCGTCGCCCATCCACGGACGGTTCACGACATCGACCACGTCCTCACCACTCTTGCCCCGCGAGGGCTCGCAGGCATCGAAGTTTACGCCGAAAAGTATGGTAGCGACATGATCGACCGATATTCGGCCCTCGCCGATCGCTTCGGGTTAGTGAAGTCCGGCGGTTCCGATTACCACGCGAACAATACGCAGAATGAGATCTTGCCGGGTATGAACGGACCGCCGCCGGGAACGGTGCTTGAGTTGTATCGCCGCGCCCAAGACATGCATGGCGAAGGTGTCGGATACTCGCTGGACAAATCGAAACTGTGATGGCCTGTTAAATGTCCGATGTTGTGTTGTCAGTTGGGCTGATCCTTGGTGCGTATCTCTTGGGTTCGATTCCGTCCGCGTACCTCATCGGGCGGTTTGTCGCCGGAATCGACATACGTAAATACGGAAGCGGAAACGTTGGCGCATCGAATGTATCGGTACATGTCGGCAAAAAGTGGGTCGTACCGATCGCGCTGTTCGATGTGTTCGCCAAGGGCTTGTTGCCTGTCTACATCGGTGGTCCGGCGCTTCTAGATCTAAACACGTCAGCAGTGGTGGTGGCCGCTTTGGCGGCCATGTGCGGTCACAACTGGCCGGTTTTTTTGAAATTCTCGGGCGGTAGAGGGATTTCCGTTGGCATTGGATCCATAGTTGGATATGGAATTCCACTGTTCATGCTATGGGCCACAATACCCGGAGTGCTGTTTTCACTAACTCCCTGGCGCGACTCGGCGGGTTCCTGGTTGTTGGCGACCCTGCTGCTCCCGATCTGGGCTCTATGGGCTGGATACGACGCATGGGTAGCCGCATACGGATTTGGTTTCGCCTTGATCACGATAATCCGACGTGTTACATCCGGCGGATTCGAAAAATCGTTGTTAACTTATGGGGAGTTAACCCGTACCCGGTTAATCTGGAATCGCATGGTCTACGACCGCGACATTGCGTCGCGTGACGAGTGGGTACACAATCGCCCGACCGAAAACAACTGACCTGAAACTGCCCGGAATGAGCGAAAACGCAACCGATATCGATCTCCACATGACGGAGTGTCCGCGCGACTCGGGTGTAGAAACCAACCTCCGATGCGCGCGTTGCGACGACCCGATCTGTCCGCGCTGCATGGTCTACGCGCCGGTTGGGTCCAAGTGTCCTGACTGCGCTTCGATCGGTGGCCCGCAGATATTCAAGGTCACCCAGGCAGACTTGATACGGATCGGATTCCTCGGCGGCGCCGCAGCCATAGGATTCGGCGCAATTGCGGCTATCGTTCTGACCGCACTTTGGTCGCTCGACATCTTGGAAGGGATAACCCAAACCATCTGGTTGATCGTCGTGGGGGTCGCACAATTCGCGGGCATTATGGGCGTTTCTCAAGCGATGGTGCTGATCGGAGGCAGAAAATACTCTACCAGCCTCCGGATCTTGGCCGCGGTACTATCATTGACGTTTTACGTCGCCGAGGTGATGTTCGTGGAACTGATCGGCCAGTTGTTCCCTACGTTGCTCGTAACCGCGGGCATCGTAGTGCATTTACCCGGATTGATCGGATTCGCTTTCGGGACTTTCTACGCCATGCAACGTTTCAGAACGTTGTAGGGATTATCGAACCCGCGCCCGTTCGCCGGTGGGCAATTGCTTCGTCGATCATGTCATCGAGCGACAACCGCGGATCGTATCCGAAGTCCCGATGCGCCGCGGAAATGTCGTACTCGTAATAGGTGGGCGTCACTGGCAAGTTGACGCGAGTGTAAGGAGCGTTAAGCTTCTCGGCAACATACGGAATCGTGACGTCCCAACGGAACGGTTCACGCGAAGCGAGTTGGTATGTATTGCCGAATGTCTGAGAGTTTCCGAATGCTTTTTCATAGGCGTGAACTATGTCTCGGACTTCTACGAAGTGCTTCTTCCACGCCCTGCCGTCGCGATCGGCCGCAACGATCAGGTGCGGCTCGCCCTCATAAGCATCTGACATGAGCTGATACGCAGCTTGCGATTCAACGTCTTCGGAGTTCTCGAGCTGCGCCATAAACGTCCGCATGTGGAACTGGGCGAAGTCCAGAGCTTCGCCAGCGCCCCAAGCGTTCGCGAAGCGGAATACCGTCGCCGGCATCGATGCGTCGCGAACGTACCGATCGACGAGATGCTCCGTCAACACCTTCGTGTAACCGTACCAACCGGTTGTGACCAACGGTAAGGAGTCTTCTTTTATCGGCTCCTCGATGCCTTCCGGAGGGTACTTGTGCATGGTCGCATCTGTGCTCGTTACGATTACGTGTTCCAAGTGATCCGAAGCCAAGGCGGCTTCGAGTACGTTGAACGTTCCTTTGACGTTGATGTCGACATACTGTTCCGGTGTGAACGGTCCGCCGGCTTGGAACGCAGCGCCTAAGTGAAATATGGCCTCGACTCCGTCGGCGGCAAGGTTCACATCTGCGGATGAGACCAGATCTCCCTCGACGATCTCGGCACCTATTTGGGCGATCTTTTGCGATTGGCGGTCACCTGGCCAAACGAAACCGATGACGTCATGACCGTTTTCGACGAAACGTTGCGCCACGTTCGCGCCGATGCGTCCGGTGATCCCGGTTATCAGTATTCGCAAATTCTCACCCTCGTCGCAACAAGATCCCTAATGAACGGTGCAGCAACACGCACGAAAAGCCTAGTTTCTGCATTCTTCCGTGAAAGAATAGACGATGCATCCGGTAGTTTCGATTAAACTGCAATCGCCGAGGCGGATTTGCGGATCGGCTTCAACCAGAACAAAACAAAGATGCGAAACGCAACGAGGACTCGCGGAGGAGCGAACTGATCCGATGACCAAGATCGAAAAAGTCGAAACCTTTCTTTGGAGTCGGTGGCTCCTCATCAAGATCCATTCCGAGGACGGTTATGTAGGTGTAGGAGAAGGCGGCGTCCACGGTTGGCAACGGCCGACCAAGACGATGGTAGATGTGATGAGCGACTATCTGGTTGGCAAAGATCCGAACTTGATCGAACACCACTACCAATACCTTTATCGATCGTCGCACTTCATGGGGTCCGTCGTCCAAGGCGCGCTGAGTGCAATCGACATTGCGCTTTGGGACATGAAAGGCAAACGTTTAGGCGTGCCGATCTACGATTTGATGGGCGGAAAGACGCGTGATCGTGTGCGTTGCTATATGCACGTGGGAGGTGATACCGGTGAAGAACTCGCCGAAGACGCGCTGCGCGCCAAACAGCAGGGATTCACTGCAGTTAGGTTCACCCCCTTCCCTTCCGATTACTACCTGCACAAGTCCTACACCGAATGGGCCGACGAAGCGGTGGAACGCGTTGGCATGGTGAAGGATGCGGTAGGCAGCGACGTTGACATCTGTGTCGAGATACACCGGCAGATGAATCCGACTGAATCGATCTGGTTGGGCAGGCGACTTGAACAGTTCAATCCGTTCTTCTACGAAGACCCGATGCTCCCAGACAGCCCGGCGCGCATGGCCGAGGTACAGGCTCAGTGCAACATCCCGATCGCTACCGGCGAGCGCTTCACGACGATATTCGAGTATCAGCAATTGTTGGAGAACGGCGGTTGCGCATACGTCCGTCCAGACCTGTGTCTGTGTGGCGGGTTGAGTGGATGCAAAAAGGTATCTGCCATGGCCGAAGCGCAGCACGTCAAGGTAATACCGCACAATCCACTTTCTCCAGTTTCGACTGCGGCCTGTGTGCAGCTAGACGCGTGCATACCCAACTTCGCGTTGCAAGAGTACACCGGCGAATCGGAACCTCCAAAATCGGAACTGCTCGTCGAACCGCTCGAACTTAAGGACGGCTACTTGACCGTCCCAGAAGGTCCCGGTCTAGGCATCGAACTAAATGAAGCCACGCTAGCGAGCATCAATGAGGAGCCTAAGGTTTTGAATACGCCCATCGGATTCGATGGGTCGGTTCAGGACAGGTAACGAGCGACGTTGGCAAGAGATGGAGCGGGAGACGGGATTCGAACCCGCGACCTTCTGCTTGGGAAGCAGATACTCTACCACTGAGTTACTCCCGCTCAGTTTGCCGTGATGCAATTATAGCGACTGGGCGCAGAGCGTCAACACTCCGCCCTGTTCGCACGAGTCAGGTAAGAGGCCGCCGTCATACAGCCCAATCCTCGAGGTCCCACGCCATCTGCCAGAAATCGCGTTCGTACCGCGTGCACGTGATGTAGGCTTCCCGCATCGCGTCGAGTTCTTGGCTGCCGGCGGAATCTGCGACACGATCGCAGATGGCGCGGGCTTCTAAAGCAACCGTCTTCGATTCCTCGCCGGCGTACATGCGTATCCATTCCGCGTACTGCGGGGCGTCTTTCGGTTCCCCCGCGTCAGCGAGCATCTCGCCGACTTTCCAGTATCCCCAAATGCAAGGCACCAAAGCGGCAATGAGCTCTCCGAAACTACCTATCTGCGCGACGCGCAACAGGTAGCTCGTGTACGAATAAGTGGTTGGTGCGTACCTTGTCGCTTCAAGTTGCGTGGCAGAGATACCGAGCTGCGCGCAGTGAGAGCGGTGGAGCTCCATCTCGGTGTTGAGAATGTGATCGACCGCGCCGGCGAACCAGCCCATCGTCTCTAAATCCGGCGCTTTCACCGTTCCCATGGCCAAACACCTCGCATAGTCGATCAGGTAAAGATAGTCCTGCGTCATAAAGTGCCGGAACCTGTCCGCTGATAGCGTGCCGTCGCCGATGCCCAGCACAAAGGGGTGTGTCATCATCGCCTCGCGTTGCGGTTCCGATTCGGCTTCTATTTCATCGCAGAAGGTCACGACTACCTCACTTTTTTGGCTTTCGATATTCGGCTTGGTCTGCAACAGCAATAAAACTGATTTTCGCATAGGCAACGCAAAGACTTTGGACGTCGAAGCGCACCGTCCGACCGCATCGACGCTGGTATCCTCAACACTGATGTCTTCCAATAACAATGTTGATGGTCGCATGGTCTGGCTCGATCTTGAGATGACCGGGCTCGAAGAGCAACACGTCATAATCGAGATCGCGACCGTGGTCACCGACGCAAATCTCGAGATACTTGCGGAAGGCCCGGACATCGCCATCAATCGCTCAGTCGAGGATCTGAACAACATCGACAATTGGTCGGCTAGGCAGCACACCGAATCGGGCCTGATGGGCAAAGTCAGGGCGTCCAAGATCGGCATCAACGAAGCCGAGAATCGGACCCTGGACTTTGTCAAAGAGTGGGTAGGCCGATGGGAGGCGCCGCTTTGCGGTAACTCGATCTGGGTTGACCGGTTGTTTCTCAAACGCGAAATGCCGAAGTTGGAGTCGTATCTCCACTACCGCGTCGTGGATGTCAGCAGCATCAAGGAGCTCATCTCACGCTGGCACCCAGATGTTGAAGAGCCACCGCCAAAAACCAAGTCGCACCGTGCGCTCGACGACGTCTTAGAGAGCATCAACGAGCTGCGCTGGTACCGTCGGCACTTCTTCAAAAATCCGGAGCCTCAATCAACCGACGACGCTTCGTGACCGTCAATTGAGCAGCCGATTTACTCTGCGCTCGGCCTCAATCAGTTGCGGATCGGTTTTCCGTCGTTCCGCGTAACGGTTCAATGCCGCCAGCACGGTGGAGTGTGGCCTGCCCCCGATCAGCACTCCGGTTTCTGAACTCGTAAGCCCGCAATGGTCTCGCAGCATGTAGATCGCGACATCCCTCGCCGATGTCAATGAGCGATTCCCGCGGCCGGGTCTTCGTAGTTGGTCGGCGGACATGTTGAAGACTGTGGCAACCGCGTCTAGTACCACGTCCGGCGGTACTAGTTTGGACACTGGGGCGCTGATGCGATCTCTCACCGCTTCTGCGGCGACTGCCATACTGACAGTCGGCGCGTTTGCCTTTCCAGCGGCGTCAGAGAATCGCATGTGTGCATCGACACGTGCAATGCCACCAATGATTTCTCTGACATTTCGTGCAACGCGATCCGACAGGAAATCGAGCGCTTCGCTCGCCAACGCCAATTTCCTTTCAACGGCGTAACGTTGCAGCAAGGCACGTTTGAGGACGGAATCTGGCGGGGCTATTGTGATCTCAAGACCGCCAGCGAGCCTGGACGTGATTTCGTCGGCCAACTCGGCCATCGGGTATGCGGAGTTGAACGTGACCACAACTTGCTTGCGATTGGAAAGAAGGTGCTCGACGATTCGGAGAAAGAATGATTGCGTCTTCGCCTTGCCAATGAGAGTCTCGAGCCCGTCGACCAACAACGCGTCGGCACCGCGGTACCGATCCCGCAACGGGGCCACCTTACCGCTTTGCGAACCCTTAACGAACGCGTCTACGAACTCTTCGCCGCTGAGACATACAACGTTCGTCGACCCTGCACGCATCTCGTTAGCGATGGCATTCAACAGGTGCGTTTTGCCCTGACCGGTGTCCGACGCGATGGTGAGTGGGTTGAACTCGTCGCCGGGATTTGCGACCACGCTCCTTGCCGCGTTAAAGGCGCGGGCGTTACTTTCTGAGACCTCGAAACGTTCGAACGTGGAGTTTGGATCAGACGGGTAGATCCTGGCGTTATCGCGGGCCATCGCGGCGCGATGGTGTTTCCACCGAGTATTTGCCCACTGCACATGTCCTCCGGCGAGTCCTTCGCGCACCAGGACATCGCTGGAGGTATAAGCGACGGTATCGATTTCGATCTTAATCTCGCGACCAAAGACTTGAGCGGCATAACGGCGAATGCTCGGCATGACGCGCTGACGTATCCACGCCGCCACGAATCCGTTTCTGACGGTCACTCGCAGGACGCCGTCGTCGAACGACGTTGCGAACGAATCAGCTAGGTATGCATTGAAATCTGCTTGGTTGTCAATCTGGACCTCGACCATGCCGAGGACAGCGTTCCACCTCTTCTGCAACTCGCTATCGCTGCTGTCTGACTGAGCATCAGGCACAGACTATCCTTTCGTGATTGAACAGAATTTGCGGCACGCAAAGACACCAGCTGGAGCCTCGCGTGTAGGTATCGGCAATGTGGGTCTCGGGCCGCCTCCTCAGAGCCCGAGAACAACGTCAACTAGATTTAACATATCTGCACTTCCTGTTGTCTGCAACGGGAAAACGCCTCAATTGAAGGGTTTTTGGACGAATTTTCGGCTCTCATACAACCGTGCCAAATCTAACAACATACACTCTGAGGAGTACACGCGCGGCACGGAATTTCGAGTTTAGCCCACCGCTGGCGCGTCAATCGTGATTTTCGCAGACGGCGCAATTCGCGATACGCCAGACTTCGCTCGCAGAACGGGAAATTCAGGCAAGATGAAAACGGTTTTTTTCGGGACACCAAACTACGCGACCGCCTCGATTCGCGCCTTGTTGCGCTCAGAAATCGAAGTGTCAATGATCTGCACTCGGCCTGCGCGAGGCGCCGGGCGCGGCCGCGTAGCGACGCCGACGCCGGTCGCAGTTTGCGGCGACGATCTCGGGATTCCCGTCATCACTCCTGAGAGGTTGGATCGCGGAGCAACGGAGGAAATTCGTGGTGTCGGTGCCGACGTGTTTGTGGTTGTGGCGTACGGCAGATTCATTCCAGGGGAGTTACTCTCGCTGCCGCGTCTTGGAGTGGTGAATATCCATCCTTCGCTGTTGCCGAAATATCGCGGGCCTAGTCCGGTTGCCACGGCGATCTTGGATGGTGATCGGTCCACCGGCGTGACGATAATGCTCTTGGATGAAGGGATGGACACGGGTCCGATTTTGATGCGGTCTTCGCCAATCGAGATCGGATCTCACGAGCGGTGCGACTCGTTGACTGAGCGTCTCTTCGGTGTTGGTTCGCAAATGTTGCCTCGAGCGTTAGACGAACTTGCTTCGGGCGAATTGGTACCGCGTACTCAGGATGATTCGGCGGCTACTGTGACGCGTCTGATCAGGAAATCGGACGGCGAAATCGACTGGCGTTGCTCCGCAGACTCGATCGCTCGAATGAACCGGGCTTATCACCCTTGGCCTGGAACCAGCACTACTTGGCGCGGGCAGTCGTTGAAGGTCTTGGATGTCGAATTGACGAACGAATCTGTGCAGCGTGTGGGGTGTGAACCTGGGTTGGTTTTCGAACGTGATGACGGCATTTTCGTTGCTGCTGGGGCCGGTTCACCGTTGAAATTGTTGTCCGTCCAAGCGGCAGGACGAAGGGCGATGTCGGCGACCGATTTTGCGATTGGCCGCGCTGATTTCGTTGGGTCTAGGCTTGGTGCACAATTGGATTGAACTCAGTCGTTTGAACTCAAGGAGTGGTGGAATGATCATCGATTGTCATGTGCATGTTTGGGAGTTGCCGCCGATCGCGCCGGTGGGTCCAACGGCGCCGACTTGGACGGCGGTTACTGAGGAGGCGGGGCCGACGGAGTTGCTGATCGAGGACATGGATGCGAACGGTGTCGATGCTGTGGTGCTGGTGCAGTCAAGCGGTTCTACTTGGGACAATACGTATGTCGCGGATTCGGCTAATGCGCATCGCGATCGGTTCCGGTCGATAGGGTTGGTGGATCCAATGGACGCGGAGAATGCGTCGGTGGCGGCGCGTTGGATGGACGATTTTGGGATGTCGGGATTTCGGTTTCACCCGGATTACTATCCCGATGATGAGGTTTTGGATCCGGTGCGCAACGGGCCGTTGTTTCGGGCGATTGAGGAGCGTGAGGGTATTGTGAAGGTGCACAATCGGGTTGGTAATGTGGGACAGATGGCGCCGATTTTGGGGGCGTATCCGGGGATCACTTGGATCATCGATCACATGATGTATCCGGAGCCGTGGATGGCGGGCGATGGTTGGATGACTTATCTCCCTGTGTTGGATTTGGCTCAGTATCCGAATGTGGTGATGATGATTTCGGATGTGCATAACCGCTCAGGTTTGGGGTTTCCGTATCGGGATATGCATGGAGTTGTAGGCATGGCGATCGATGCGTTTGGCATTGAACGATGCATCTGGGGGACTGGTTATCCGGGTTACTTGCGGGAGAAGAATGGGTGGATTTCGTTGGCGGATGAGTTGCGGTTGGTGAGGGAAGGGTTCGACTGGTTGACGCATGCGGAGCGGGAGATACTGCTCGGTGGTAATGCGAAACGGATTTACGCTTTTTGACGATTTAATCGGGCCAAAATGCTTCGTGATACGGAGATCGATTGGCGAATTTTCTTATTGAACACATGTAGTGTTTAGTCCAATGGCGACCGAAATTCGGTGCGTTTTGGCGCCGCGCGTCAGTGGAGCCGCCGGATTTCAGAATTTCGGTCTTTTTTGGCGACTTTGCGTCGCTGGTTGGAGGATTTTTCGATATTTTCGTCCGTCCAGCGGATGGGATGGGTGATGTTTCGGCGAGAGAGGTTTTGTCGGGCGCGGTTGCTGTCTGACGCTGGCGAGGGGTTGTCTTGGTCGGTTGGCACGGTGAGGATTTTGGAACGTTTGAGAGATGGTTTCGTTATACCACGGTCAGGCGGTAGCCTACTCCTCATCTTTTTCATCGTCGTCGTCGGGGTTGAATCCGCGAACTAGCGGGAAACGTTTGAATCCTTCCGCGAAAGGGGCGTCGATGTTCTTACCGTTTTCGGCTCTCCAACGGCGCATCCAGCCGTCGACTTGATCGGGTCGATCGAGTTGGCTGACGTGGGCTTTGATGGCGCCGATGGCTTTATCGACGTCTTGTTGTTCCAGGGGGTTCCAGTGGTCGCCGGCTTCTCCGAACATCATGACCCAGACTTCGTGGACCTTCCAAGGTTCGAGGCCTTGGCTTAGCAGTCCGTCGTCCCAAAGATGGTCGCGAGCGGAGGGGAAGACGGCGGAGAGTGCGGCTTCGCCGGCGGCGTAATGGTCGGGGTGGCCGATGTACCCGTCCATGGCTAGGTCGCGTTTGGGGTTGGTGGTTATGAGGATGTGGGGTCGGTGTTTCCGGATGACGCGGACGATTTCGCGGCGGAGGGCGATGGTAGGTTCGAGGTACCCGTCTGGGAAATCGAGGAACTCGACGGATTTGAGACCGAGGACAGTACCGGCGTCGACTTGCTCTTGCTTGCGGATTCGGCTGAGCTCGACGGCGGTGAGCGATCGGTCTTCGGTGCCCTTGGAGCCGTCGGTACACATGACGTATACGACTTCCCATCCGAGGCGGGCCCATTTTGCGACGGTTCCTGAGCATCCCCAGTCGGCGTCGTCGGGATGGGCGAAGACGACCATTGCACGGGAGTGCTCTTCTTGTTCGGGTGGGACGGTTTCGGAATCGGTGGTCATGGTTTTTGTATGTGGTTGAGGTGGTTGTGTAATAGTTATGAGATTCAATGTTAATTTTGGCGCGTTTAAGCGGACTGCCGGAGTGTGGCAGGTTTTCATGTAGTAGGGTGGGGCGCCCTCGCTGGGGTTGCAAGGGCGACCACAAGGGTCGCCCCTACGTCGCCTCCCCTTCGCAGAGCGGAGGGGAGGGACAATGTTGTCGAATCATCGCCGCGTCGGTTTCGGGTCAGCACGAGCGAAAGATTGTTGGTGCGTCAGTCAATAAGATCCCAGCGTCGCCGACGTCGCCAGACCATCGGCCCTCCGGATGGCGGTTGTAAGACGCGCCGTCCGTCATCGCTCGATTGCTTCTCGAGCTGTCGTGGTAGCCTCTTCCGCTCGGCGTGACGGAAAGACGTCTGCCGGGTAGGAGGATCGTTCGCTCGGATCTTGAACGGGCATCCCCTGCGAGGGGGCGACCACAAGGGTCGCCCCTACGTCGCGTCCCCTCGCCTCCTGCCCTCACCCTAGCCCTCTCCCGCCGAGCGGGAGAGGGGATGATGGTTGAGAACGGGAGGGACGGGACAGCGTCGCGCGGCGGGATGTCCGTCTGGCTTGCTAGGCGGAGTCAGCGTAACGCTCCGCATCCGAGCCCTGCAGCTACAACGATCTCCGTGACCGGATTTTGGTCTGCGTTGCGTCCGAACTTACTAAACTTGTGGAGGGCACTGCCGCGGGTCGCTTCGAGCAGTCGACTTCACCGCTTGCGCGGCTTATAAGGTCGCTCTGGGCGGCCCGGTGATTATCCCCCCGCAGACCGGTTTCAATATTTGGTTGTCGATAGGTGCGTCAAAAAGGTTGCGCTAACCCTCGACGCGGCGATGTTCTGAGCGCTTGCCGATGGCCGTCGGTTTTGGCGCCTGATTCCAGTTGTACTACAGATGTATTAAGTAAGTCAAGTCTGAACCGCTGATTACGCTGATTCGTGTGATGGGCTGTGATTGGGTGTTGGTTGGTGGGGGTGTTGCGGTGGCGGAGGGGGTGTGTTGTCTGAACCGCTGATTGCGCTGATTCTTGTGATGGGCTGTGATTGGGTGTTGGTGGGTTGCGGCTATGGACTGCACGGTGGTTTGGGTGGTAGGCCCCTCGCCGCCCCGGGCATACCCCGCTCGCTGCGCTCGCGCCCCTTTCGTCCCACGAAAGGGGCGGTGCGTGTTGTGGTGATGGGGTCGAACGGTGGTTTGGGTGGTAGCGGGAGGTTTGAAACTTGCTCCTACGGGTTGGTTGAAGGGGTGTCTAATTGGGTGTCCAGCCGTCGGTGAAGGGGGTTCGATGATGCGGGCGGTTTGGATGGGGGTGTGGGTGATGCGTTTGGGACGGTCTGCGATAATCGATCTGACGAGGTCGATGACTAGGAGGGAATTCCAGATTGAGTAGTTTGAATATCAGCAACTTCATTTGGGGGATTGCGGACGATGTGCTGCGGGATGTTTTCGTGCGGGGTAAGTATCGGGATGTGATTTTGCCGATGACGGTGATACGTCGGTTGGATGCGGTGTTGGAGCCGACGAAGCCGACGGTTATGGAGATGAAGGAGAGGTTGGATAATGCTGGGGTGACGAATCAGCATGCGGCGTTGTGTCAGGCGTCGGGGGAGTCTTTTTACAATACTTCGCCGTTTCGGCTTCGGGATTTGCAGTCGAGGGCTACGCAGCAGCGGTTACGGGCGGATTTTGAGGAGTATTTGAGCGGGTTTTCGCCGAATGTGCAGGAGGTTTTGGAGAAGTTCAAGTTTCGGAATCAGATCCCGACGTTAGTCGAAGCTGACGCGTTGGGGTTTTTGATCGAGAAGTTTTTGGACCGGTCGATCAATCTGAGTCCTCGGCCTGTGTTGGGTGCGGATGATTCGGTGGTGATGGAGGGTCTTGACAATCACTCGATGGGGACGATTTTCGAGGAGTTGATACGACGTTTCAATGAGGAGAATAACGAGGAGGCGGGTGAGCACTTCACGCCTCGGGATGTGGTTGAGTTGATGGCGCGGTTGGTGTTTGAACCGATTTCGGATGAGATCGAGTCGGGCACCTACCTTGTATATGACGGTGCTTGCGGGACGGGGGGGATGCTGACGGTTGCGGAAGAGACGATCAACGAGATTGCGTCTTCGAAGGGCAAGGATGTCTCGGTTCATCTCTTTGGGCAAGAGGTGAATCCGGAGACTTTCGCGATCAGCACTGCGGACTTGATTCTCAAGGGTGAAGGAACCGAGGCGGAAAACATCAAGTTTGGCTCGACGCTGTCATCGGACGCGTTTCCGACGCGAGAGTTTGACTTCATGCTGTCGAATCCTCCGTACGGCAAATCATGGAAGACGGACCTGGCACGTATGGGCGGCAAGAGCGGGATGCGGGATCCTCGTTTCGTGATCCAACACGGCGATGACCCGGAGTACAGCTTGCTGACGCGGTCGAGCGATGGTCAGTTGATGTTCTTGGCGAACATGTTGAGCAAAATGAAGCACAACACAGGATTAGGAAGTCGGATTGCCGAGGTGCACAACGGGAGTTCGTTGTTCACGGGGGATGCCGGGTCGGGCGAAAGCAACGTGAGACGCTGGATCATTGAGAACGATTGGCTCGAGGCGATCGTTGGGTTACCAAAAAACATGTTCTACAACACGGATATCGCAACATACGTTTGGGTTCTGAACAATCGCAAACCAACCCATCGACAAGGTTTCGTGCAAATCATTGATGCGACTCAGCGATATGAACCGTTACTCAGAAACTTGGGCGATAAGAATCGTGAGCTCTCATCCAAAGATATCGCGTGGATTAGCGAAATGTTTCTGAAATTCGAAGAAAATGATCACTCCAAAGTATTCCCTAATGAAGAGTTTGGTTACTGGAAGGTGACGGTGGATCGTCCGTTACGAATCGAAGGCATCGATCCTCACCGGCAATTTAAAGCATCTGAAATCCGTGAGATGAGGGGGAATGGGACGAGGTCTGAGACAGCTCCGCCGGTGATCAAACGAATACATCGTCGAGCCGCGGAACCCGATCCCTTGTGCGGGCTTTTTGCGGCGACGATTGGCGGAAGTGGAGTAATTGTGGAATACGAGCCGGACAATGAGTTGCGGGATACGGAGCAGATTTCGTTGACTGAGGTTGGCGGAATCGAGGTTTTTTTGAAGTGAGAAGTCTTGCCGTATGCTCAGGATGCCTGGTACGCGCCGCGAAGCGTGAAGATGGGGTACGAGGTGAATTTCATCCGTTATTTCTACCACCCCGAGCCGATGAGGTCGTTAGTCGCGATCGGCGAAGAAATCCGGCGATTGGAACGTGAGTCCGACGGCTTGATTGAGACGATAGTCGCATGAATGCCGTGAACAATGGGCGATTAGCCGTTTACAAACCATCTGATGTAGCGTGGCTTGGGAACGTCCCGAGTCATTGGGATTTACCGCGGATGAAAAGAGTGTTCGCCGAAAGGGTAGAAAAAGGTTTTCCAGATGAACCGCCATTGGCTGCAACCCAAACTATGGGAGTGGTCAGGAAAGATCGGTACGAAAACAGAACAGTAGTGGCCCTAAAGGATCTGCACCTTCTTAAACGCGTGCTTGAAGGCGACTTCGTGATCAGTTTGCGGTCTTTTCAAGGAGGAATTGAGTTCGCTCACGACCAAGGGATTATCAGCCCAGCCTACACAATCTTGGATTCTGATGCTCGGTACGTAGATGACGGGTATTTCACTCATCTTTTCAAATCAGCTCCGTACATTGAAAATCTCAAGTTACACGTCACCGGCATTAGACAAGGCCAAAACATTGATTACACGAAGTTAAGTCGCTCCAATGTCCCCCTCCCTCCCCTTCCCGAGCAGCGCGCCATTGCGCAGTATCTTGACTTTGTGGACCGCCGCATTCAGCGGTATATCAGGGCGAAGGAGAGGATGATCGGGTTGCTGGATGAGCAGAAGCGAGCGGTGATCAACCAGGCGGTGACCCGGGGGCTGGACCCGGATGTTCCGTTGAAGCCTTCGGGGGTTGAGTGGTTGGGGGATGTTCCGGCGCATTGGGAGGTTCGGGGGTTGAAGCATTGGGTCGGCATCAACGATGAAGTCCTAACGGAATCCGCCGATGCAGATTATGCGTTCAATTACATTGATATCGGATCGGTTACAGCAGGTAGACTAACCGAGCAACCGACACGCATGCGTTTCGGTGGAGCGCCCTCTAGAGCGCGCCGAATCGTCAGAAACGGTGACACAATCATTTCAACTGTCCGGACCTATTTGAAAGCGGTTTGGTACGCAGATATCGAACGAGATCAAGACCTAATCTGTTCGACGGGGTTCGCGGTCCTTAGACCGTTGGGCGAGACAATTCCTAAATTTGTCAGTTTCTCAGTCCAAAGTGATAGTTTCGCGGATCGGATTTCAGCCAGTTCAGTTGGGGTCGCCTATCCTGCAATCTCTGAATCCAGATTGGGTTCATTTTCTGTATCCATACCACCAATTGACGAACAGTCGCGAATCGCCGGCCACTTGGATATCGCGGTCGCGAAAATAGATTGTCATCGATCGCGGGCTCATCAGCAGATTGAGTTGATCAAGGAATATCGAACTCGATTGATCGCGGATGTGGTGACAGGCAAGTTGGATGTTCGGGATGCGGCGGCGAATCTGCCGGAAAAGTTGGGTGAGGATGGGTTGTTGGACCTGAGCGGCGATCTGGAACGTCTTGAAGCGGCGAAGATTCGTTAAAGTTAGGTTCACGGCGGGGTTGAGTGCCATCTGCCCTACCCTGCCAAGAAGAGAGGTTCGCTAAGATGACTGATTGGTCAAAATGCTCTGCGGTTGAGAGTGTTCCAGGCAAGGTGAGCGGCAACTGGGTTTTCAAAGATACTCGATTGCCGGTATATGCCCTGTTCGAGAACCTTGCAGAGGGTGCGACGATACACGACTTCATCGAGTGGTTTGGCGGTGTTGAAGAATCGGATGTGAAGGAGGTGATAGAGGCGGTGGTAGAGGAATTGAGGTCGAAGGTGGTCGATGCGCATCCTGTTCGATAACGGTACTCCTAGACAGTTGCGCCGCCAGCTATTCGGCCATGATGTCGAGACTTGCCGGGAGAACGGCTGGGATCGGTTGAGCAACGGAGAGTTGCTAGATCGGGCAGAAGAATCAGGTTTCGAGGTGCTAATCACGACGGATCAAGGGATTCGATACCAGCAGAACATGTCGAACCGGCGAATATCGGTAGTAGTGCTGATGAACACGGCGTGGCCGCGGATATCGCCCCGAACTGAAGCGATACGCAGCGCGATTGATGAAGTCGAGGCTGGAGAGTTGACAGAAGTATCGATCTGAAGTTGAACTCCGCGTAACATGACTACCGACACTAGCGAACGAGGTTTAGAGAGCCTGATCTGCGAAGCGTTGACTGGTTGCGGATTTGACGCGGGTGTGAGTGATCCCAACTTGATCGGTGATCGTGCTGCGGCGTTTGGAGCGGGTTGGGTGATGGGTGATCCGGGGGACTACAACGCGGAGTATTGCGTTGATCTTGTGCAGTTGAAGGCGTTCTTGGAGGATACGCAGCCGGAGGTGGTGGCGACGCTGGATTTGGGTAGTGACAGCAATACGCGTCGGCAGTTTTTGGCGCGTTCGCAGGGTGAGGTGACTAAGCGAGGGACGATTGCAGTGCTGCGGGATGGAATCAGGCATGGTCCGAACCACATCGTGACGATGTACGGGACACCGTCGGAGAATAATCTGACGGCGCGGGCGCAGTATGCGCGCAACCGGTTCAGCGTGACGCGCCAGCTTCGATATAGCAGGGACAACACGCAGTTGGCGTTGGATCTGTGTCTGTTCATCAACGGATTGCCTGTAGCGACGTTCGAGTTGAAGAACAGCCTCACGAAGCAGACGGTTGCGGATGCGGTCGAGCAGTACAAGAAGGACCGGGACCCGAGGGATCCGTTGTTTGCGCTGGGTCGTTGCTTGGCGCATTTCGCTTTGGATGAGCACGAGGTGGAGTTTTGCACGGAGTTGAAGGGTAACGGATCGTGGTTCCTGCCGTTCAATAAAGGTTGGGACGACGGCGCGGGGAATCCGCCGAATCCGAATGGGCTGAAGACGGATTATCTGTGGAAGGAGGTTTTGACGACGGATGGGTTGGTGGAGATCATCGAGAACTATGCCCAGGTGGTCGAGAGCACGGATGATAAGACGCGTCGGAAGAAACGAGAGCAGATTTGGCCCCGGTACCACCAGTTGGATGTGGTGCGGAGGTTGTTGAAAGATGTTGAGGTTAACGGGTTTGGTCGACGGTATTTGATCCAGCATTCGGCAGGCAGCGGGAAGTCGAACTCGATCGCTTGGTTGGCGCATCAGTTGATTGGGATTGAGCGGGATGGGAAACCGGTATTGGATTCAGTGATTGTGGTTACGGATCGTAAGGTGTTGGATGAGCAGATCGACGCGACGATCCGGCAGTTTGCACAGGTAGGGGCGATAGTTGGCCATGCGGATAGGTCGGCTGATTTGCGTCAGTTTTTGCGTCAAGAGAAGAAGATCGTAATCACGACGGTGCAAAAGTTTCCGTTCATATTGGACGCGATCGGGGATGAGCATCGAGGTCGCAAGTTCGGGATCATGATCGACGAGGCGCACTCGAGTCAGGGCGGTCGGACGTCGGCTTCGATATCTGTAGCGTTGGGTGACGCCGGGGCCGAGGAGGAAGAGGAAACGCTGGAGGATGAGATCAACCGCATCATGGAGAGTAAGCGGATGTTGTCGAACGCGAGTTACTTCGCGTTCACGGCGACGCCTAAGAATCGGACTTTGGAGATTTTTGGGTCGCCGGTGGAGGAGAGTGGTGGTGTGGTCCGGCATGTGCCGTTTCATTCGTACACGATGAAGCAGGCGATACAGGAGGGTTTCATCGTCGATGTGTTGCAGCACTACACGCCGATTGATAGCTACTACAAGCTGGTGAAGACGGTGGAGGATGATCCGGAGTTTGACTCGCGACGGGCTTCTACGAAACTCCGTCGGTACGTTGAGAACCATGAATACGCCATTCGTCAGAAGGCCGAGATCATGGTTGATCATTTCCACGGACAGGTGATTCAGAAGGGTAAGATCGGCGGTCAGGCACGGGCGATGGTTGTGACGTCGAGCATCGAGCGTGCGATTCGGTATTTTCACGCGATTCGCGACTACTTGGAAGAGCGGAAGAGCCAATACAAAGCGATTGTGGCGTTTTCGGGTGAGCCGGAGTACGGGGGTAGGAAAGTCACTGAGGCATCGCTAAATGGATTTCCTTCGAATCATATTGCGACGCAGATACAGAACGAACCATATCGGTTTTTGGTGTGTGCCGAGAAGTTCCAGACGGGTTACGACGAGCCTTTGCTGCACACGATGTATGTTGATAAACCGTTGTCGGGGATCAAGGCGGTACAGACGCTGTCGCGGTTAAATCGAGCGCGTCAAGGGAAGTACGATGCCTTCGTGTTGGATTTTGCGAATGACACTGACACGATCCAAGAAGCGTTCTCGGACTACTACAGGACGACGATATTGTCGGAGGAGACAGATCCGAACCGGTTGCATGACCTGAGGACGGACCTCGACAATCATCAGGTGTACAGCTGGGATCAGATTGACACGCTTGTAAAGCTCTACTTGGATGGTGCGGATCGCCAGGCGTTGGATCCGATATTGGATGCGTGCGTCGCAAGGTACCGGAGCGAGTTGGAAGAGGATGGGCAGGTGGATTTCAAGGGCAAGGCCAAAGGTTTCCTACGGACGTACGGGTTTTTAGTTGCGATATTGCCGTACGCGTATGCGGACTGGGAGAAGTTGTCGATATTCCTAAACTTCTTGGTGGCGAAATTGCCAGCGCCTGTTGAGGAGGATCTTTCGAAGGGGATACTCGACACCATCGACATGGATAGCTATCGAGTTGAGAAGCAGGCGGTCGAGCAGATCATGTTGGGTGATGTGGACGATGAGTTGGACCCGGTGCCGACGGAAGGCGGAGGTCGTAAACCTGAACCTGAGTTTGATCGGTTGTCGAACATCGTGCAACAATTCAACGATATGTTCGGGAATATCGCTTGGGGAGACGCTGACAGGGTTACGACACTCATCACCGTGGATCTGCCAAAAAAGGTGAGTGAAAACGTTGCGTATCAGAACGCGATGAAGAATTCGGATCGTCAGAATGCTCGGATAGAGCATGACAAGGCGTTGTTGTCGGCGGTGACTGAGTTGATCAAGGACGATACGGAGCTGTTCAAGCAGTTTGTGGACAACGAATCGTTCCGAAGATGGGTGCAGGAGTGGAATTTCGGCGCGACGTATGAGGAGCGAGAGGCGGCGTAGGGCCGCTTTGTATGTTTTGAGCATCGTGGAGGCGGGGCGTGCGTTACGATTTTCAGCATGAGTAGTAATGCGAGCGGGCCTTTGGTTTCGGTGATTATGGGTAGTCGGTCGGATTTGCCGACTATGCGTCATGCGGTGGATGTTTTGAGGGAGTTGGGGGTTGCGCATGAGGTGCGGGTTGTTTCGGCGCATCGGACGCCTGGGTTGATGTCGGAGTTTGCGCGGGAGGCTAAGGGTCGGGATGTGAAGGTGATCATTGCGGGTGCTGGTGGTGCGGCGCATCTGCCGGGGATGGTGGCGGCGAATACGATTTTGCCGGTGATTGGGGTGCCGGTGGAGAGTAGTGCGTTGAGTGGGTTGGACTCGCTGTTGTCGATTGTGCAGATGCCGCGTGGTGTGCCGGTGGCTACGGTGGCGATCGGTAGGTCGGGCGCGGTGAATGCGGGGCTGTTGGCGGCGGAGATTATCGGGGTGTTCGATGGGGATGTGCAGGCGCGGTTGGAGAAGCGTCGTGCGGATGCGACGGCGGAGGTTTTGTCGGGGACGTATGTTGGTGAGGAAGATTTGGGTGAGTAGGTCGTGGTGGTGATGATTGGGATGGACATGGATTTATCGGAAGTTGGGCGACCACAAGGGTCGCCCCTACGTTGCGGGCATGGGGCAAGTTACCCCTTGGCCACCCGGTTCACCCTCACCCTGGCCCTCTCCCTCCGAGCGGGAGAGGGGATTGTTGGTGGCGGGCAAGGGGTAATACGGTGATGTGTTCGTTCGTTGTTTGGTTGGTAGGGGCAGGTTTCAAACCTGCCCCTACGGGTGTCGAGGTCTTCACCGTTCGGGTGGCACCTCCTGCGCGTTCGCTTCGCCACCGCGCTGTTCAAAGGGGTTAGGTGATGGCTTCTAGTTCGACGATTGGGATATTCGGTGGTGGTCAGCTTGGGCGGATGTTGGCTATGGCGGCGCGGGGGATGGATTTTCGGACGGTTTCGTTGGATCCGGGTTTGGACTGCCCTGCTTCTCAGGTGACGGATTTTCATATCGCTGCGGCTTATGACGATTTGGCAGCGGCGCGGGAGTTAGGGGAGCGGTCGGATGTGGTGACGTATGAGTTTGAAAATGTGGATGCGACGGCTATCGAGCGGATTGCGGAGTTGAAGCCGGTGTTTCCATCGCCGTCGGTGTTGAGGGTTTGTCAGGACCGGGAGATTGAGAAGGACACGTTGTCGGCGTTGGGGATTGCGGTTCCGGAGTATCGGGTTGTGCGGAGTTGTGAGGGTGCGTTGTCGGCGGTGCGGGAGATCGGTGTGCCGGTGGTGATGAAGACGACGCGGTGGGGGTATGACGGTAAGGGGCAACGGGTGGTGCGTGATGCAGGTGAGGCGGTTGGTGCGTTTGAGGGTTTGAACGGGTCGGAGGTTGCGCCGGTGATCGTGGAGGGTTTTGTGGACTTTGCGATGGAGGTTTCGGTGGTCTGCGCACGGGATCTGTCTGGTGCGATGCGGGCGTTTCCGGTGTCTGAGAATGTGCATGTTGATGGGATATTGGATACGTCGATTGTTCCGGCGCGGTGTTCGGATGCGGCGAGGGATGAGGCGGTGCGGGTGGCGATGCGAATAGCTGAGGGATTGGATGTAATCGGGTTAATTGCGGTGGAGATGTTTGTGGCGAGGGATGGATCAGTGTTGGTTAATGAGTTGGCGCCGCGACCGCATAATTCGGGGCATTGGACGATCGAGGGGTGCGAGACGTCGCAGTTCGAGCAGTTGGCGCGGATCTTGACCGGGATGCCGATGGGTGACGTTGGGTTGAGGTCGCCGACGGTGATGGTGAATTTGTTGGGCGATGTTTGGGAAGCGACTGGTGGTGCGCCGCATTGGGGTTCGGTATTGGGTTTGCCGCGGGCGCATCTGCATCTTTACGGCAAGTCGAGTTATCGCGTCGGGCGTAAGATGGGGCACATCACGGTTACTGGGGATACTGTTGAGGATGCTTTAAACGGTGCGATGGCAGCGCGCGAGTCGGCGATTACGCCAAGTAACGAATAGATGAGTTGCAACCTGCGTTGGTAGTTACAGCGCCTTCTGAGACGAGGCGGTTGATCCGTCGGCGGCGGTTGAATCTGTTTCGCGGGATATTGGCGCTGTTCACGGTCTTTGCGATCGGCGTAGTTGGGTTCAAGGTGGTTGGTGGGGATGATTGGACGTGGATGGATGCGGTTTACATGGCGGTGATCACGATGTCGACGGTGGGTTTCGAGGAGGTTCGGCCGCTGAGCGAGAGCGGTCGGGTGTTTTCGATGGTGATCATCGTGACGGGCGTGGGAGCGTTCGCGTACACGTTTGCGACGTTGGGGGAGCAGTTGATTTCGGGTCAACTGGTGTCGAATTTGCGGCAACGGGGCACAGAGGCGATGATGCGGCGATTGCGGGGTCATCACATCGTGGTGGGTTATGGCGATACAGGGTCGGTGGTGGCTGCGGAGCTTCACGCATTGAAAAACACGCGGGTGGTTGTGATTGACGCAGACGGAGAGAAGATCCGTAACGCGTCGGAGGATGGGTTCGTCGGAATTCACGGTGATGGCGGACAGGACGAGGTGTTGATGAAGGCGGGTATCAAGCGGGCCGAGAGTTTGGTCTGTACGGTTGCGCCGGATTCGGCGGCTTTGATGACGGTGTTGACGGCGCATGTGATTGCGCCGGATCTTGAGATCGTGGCGAAGGCGACGCTGCCAGAATCGGAGCCGAAACTGGTGCGCGCCGGCGCGTCGAAGGTCGTTTCGATGCATCACATCGCGGCGAGTCGGATTGTCGCCGAGATATTAGGTGTTACCGAGGATGGCCGAGAAGGATTGAGAAGGATTGAGGTTGAAGGTGGGATCTTTCTGCTCGAGACTGGCGAGGTGACAGTGGTTGGTGGTGGTCCGTATTGCGACGTGCGCATTGGTGAGTCGACGGTGATTTCGGGCAGCAAGGCGGATGTGGTGGCGATAAAGCGGTTAAATTCGGGCGATTTGGTGGACGCGACTGACGATGTCGTGCCGCACGCTGGCGACCGGTTGATCCTGGGTTGGCACGCCGGACCATGTAGAGGAGGCGGTGCGGGCGCTTGTGGGAGCGCAGGGTGAGTTGGCCGGGTTGTCGATCTGCGACGATGATGATAATGTTGGTTAATGACGTGTAGACTATTGACTTGGCATTGAATTATTCGAAAGGCAATTTATGACTACGACTCAACGTCCGCAGGCCAAGCTGGTGTCACCCGCAGATCTAGACGAAATTCCTGGTTTCGAGACGGCGTTTGACACCTACGCATCCACGATGGCAGAGTGCATGGCGGAGATCGCGGCCTCAGTTAAGAAAGCGCCCAAGAATCGAGGAGTGCCACCGGTGAGAGCGGTCATCGAAAAATATGAGGATACGTTAAGCGATCAGTACACCGCGCTTTTGGAACTATATCGGGAACACTATGACTGATCGATCCGCCATCGGATTCGAAGATGCTCTAGGCGATCGATTGGGAGTTGTCCACAACCTGTCGGCTCGGTTGTCAGTAGTGGAGAGCAATTACGCGAGTAAAGAATACGTCGCCGAGGTGAGATTGGAGATGGCGAAATGGTTGGTGGGGATGGGTCTTAGCGGGATTGCGGTCGGCGCGGCTGTTGTCACGCTTTTTATGCGCATCTGAGCGTGTTGCGGTATCGAGGTTGACGTCCCAAAGTTGACGGTTAGGCGACTGGTTCGCGTTGTTTTTGTAGCGCTTCGCGGCCGGCGTTGAGGGTTTCGATGATGGAATCGGCGTCGAAGACGCAGCCGCCCCAGATGCCGCCGGATGCGGCTTGGAGCGCGGCCCACAGCCGGGAGTCGTCTGGCATCTGAGGGTGTGGCGCTAGGTTTTCGGGGGTGTCGCGGTTTTCGAGTTCGCGGGTGCCCCAGTCTGCGCCGTGGTAGGTATCGCCCTCCCCTACTAGGTTTATCGAGCCAGTCAGGTCGTTGCGGTCGACGATGATTTCGACTAGGTCGCCTTCATGGACCCTGCCTATGGGGCCGCCGGCTAGCGCTTCTGGGCCGACATGGCCGATGCAGGCTCCGGTGGAGACGCCGGAGAAACGGGCGTCGGTGATGAGTGCGACGTATTTTCCGTAAGAGAGGTGTTTGAGGGCGGCGGTGATCTGGTAGACCTCTTCCATGCCGGTGCCGAGAGGTCCGCCGCAACTGAGGATCATGATGTCGCCGGCCTTGATTTTGTAGTCCTCGTCGCGGGTCTTGATGGCGCGGATGGCGTCGCGTTCTGAAACGAAGACGCGGGCTTTGCCGGTGTTGCGGTATACGCCGTCGTCATCGACGACAGTCGGGTCGATCGCCGTGCTCTTGATGACTGACCCTTCCGGTGCGAGGTTGCCGCGGGGGAATGTGACGGTGCTGGTGAGGCCTTTGGATTTGGCACGGTCGGCGGACATGATGACGTCGTCTGGGTTAACGCCGTCGACGTTGCGCAGGTAGTCTCGCATGTCTCGCCGTCGTTCGGAGTCTTCCCACCAATCTAGGTTTTCGTCGAGGGACTGACCGGTGGCGGTGAGAACTGATGTGTTGAGGAGTCCGAGGTTCCGGAGGTGGAGCATAACTTCGGGGACGCCTCCGGCGGCGTAGAGTTGCGCAGTCGGGTGACCGATCGGGCCGTTGGGGAGCACGTCTACAATGCGCGGGACCTCGTCGTTGACGCGTTGCCAGTCGTCGACATCCATGCGGCTTCGGCCGGCGGCGTGGGCGATTGCAGGGGTGTGCAGCAATAGGTTTGTGGAGCCACCGCAGGCTGCGTGGACGACCATTGCGTTTTCGAATGCGGCGTCGGTAAGAATGTGGTTGGACTTGATGCCGCGTTTTTCGGCCATGACGAGGGCGCGGGCGGAGCGGACGGCGACGTCGAACCAGGCGGGCGTTCCGCTTGGTGAGAGTGCGGCGTGGGTGATGGCGAGGCCGAGGGCTTCGGAGACTACCTGAGAGGTACCAGCGGTACCTAGGAATTGGCATCCGCCGCCGGGCGAGGCACAGGCTCGGCATCCGACGTCTTGGGCGTATTCGAGGGTGACTTCGCCCTGTGCGAAGCGGGCGCCGATGGATTGGATCATTCCGGCGTCTTCGCCCGTCTTGGGTGCGAGTGTGACGCCGCCGGGGACGATTACGACGGGTTTGTCGCGGAGTCCTGCGAGGGCCATCATCATTGCGGGTAGGCCTTTGTCGCAGGATGCGACGCCCATTACGCCTTGAGCGGTGGGCAGCGATCGGGCTTGACGTCGGAATATCTGCGCAGCGTCGTTGCGGTACGGGAGAGAGTCCATCATGCCGGTTGTGCCCTGCGTCCTGCCGTCACACGGGTCGGAGCAGAAGGTGGCGAAGGGTAAGCCTTTCAGGCGTCTTACCTCTTTGGCGGCGGCTTTGACCATAGAGGCGAGTTCGAAGTGTCCGGTGTGGAGTCCGAGGGCGACGGGAGTTCCGTCTTCTTCGCGGAGTCCTCCAGCGGTTGCGAGGATGATGAACTGCTTTCGCATCAGTTCTGAGGGAACCCACCCCATTCCGGCGTTCTGGGTCATCCCGAAGTGGTCACCGCTGGGGCTGTTCGTGAGGAAATCCGCGGTGAACGGCAAGACGCCTGTCGGACCGTCGGCGCGGGTTCGGATTTCGCGCAGCTCGGCGCTTTGTTGAGTACCGAGGACGTCCTCGGGCGTCAGATCGACGGTTTCATTTCTTCCGTTTGTGCTTGCCATGGCTAGATTCTCGGCATCGGTTAGATGCGAATTAGGTCGTCAGGTGCGCCTGTATAATCGTTTGGCGAAAGTATAGAAGATGCTGTGCGAGGCGGATATTTGCTGCATCTTCTGATGTGTGGAGGCGCAATTCTGGTTTGACGGAGCCGATTCTGAAGGTTGAGGACGCGGTGTGCGCGTTCGGGGGACTCCGCGCAGTCGACAACTGCTCGTTTGACGTTGAGGCAGGGACGATCACGGGTTTGATAGGCCCTAACGGTGCTGGGAAATCGACCATGTTCAATCTGATCACGGACATGGTGCCATTGCAGGGTGGCAGGATTTTCTTTGATGGCCGTCGGTTAGATGGCATTCCTCCACATTCAGTGGCGCGTCGGGGAGTTGCGCGAACGTTCCAGATACCGGGGGAGTTAGGTCGCATGACGGTGCTGGAAAATCTTGCGTTGGTGCCTGAAGGCCAACTGGGAGAGGCGATGTTCACGTCGTTGTTTGCGCCGGGGGTTGTCAGACGGCAGGAGGAGCAGATCCGGGAGCAGGCACGCGAGGTACTGGGTCTGTTGCAGCTAACCCATTTGGAAGACGAACTCGCCGCTAACCTATCGACCGGGCAGAAGAAATTGCTGGAGATCGGGCGGGCGCTGATGGCGTCGCCGAAGTTGGTGCTGCTCGATGAACCTGCTGCGGGCGTTAATCCGACGTTGATGCGCAACATCGCCGAGACTATTCGACAGTTGCGCGACGACCGTGGTATCACGTGGGTCATAGTCGAGCACGATGTGCCTTTGATCATGGAGATGTGCGATCGGGTCATCGTTATGGCGGAGGGAAAGGTTATAGCGAACGGCACGCCGTCTGAGGTTCGGGGTGACCAACGTGTGCTGGACGCGTATCTCGGAGGCATCGAACATTGAGCGCCCCGGTTGTTGAAGACGCGCCGTCACCAGCTCTTGAGATTGAGAACTTGGAGGCGGGTTACGGCCCGACGCTTATAACTCGAGGCATTTCGATCACCGTCGGCGTAGGCGAAATGGTCACGATCATCGGGCCTAACGGTTCTGGTAAATCTACGACTATCAAATCAATTTTTGGTTTGGCCGACGTCTCCGGCGGTTCGATTCGGTTGCACGGCGACGATATCACCGGTGAACGCGCTGATCGTTTGATTCAAATGGGCGTCGGTTATGTCCCACAAGCTGGCAACGTGTTCCCAACACTGACGGTGAGAGAAAACGTGGAGATGGGTGCATTCACGCTGCGTGGGGACACTCGAGGGAATATGGAGCGGGTGCAAGAGCTTTTTCCGCTGTTGCGAGAACGTTGGAAAGGGTTAGCGGGACAACTCTCGGGAGGTCAACGCCAGATGCTCGCGTTGGCGCGGGCGTTGGTGGCTGAGCCGACCGTTCTGTTATTGGACGAACCGACTGCCGGCTTGGCCCCGCAGATCGTGGATCAAGTGCTCGCGCAGATTGGCGAAATCAATAGATCCGGCGTTTCGATCCTTTTGGTCGAACAAAACGCCATCAAAGCACTTCGCCATAGCGACCGGGCGTATGTTCTGGCGAGAGGGAGAAACTTCGCCGAGGACAGCGCCGAGAGCCTTTTGAGCAACGCTGACATCGGCAGAGTCTTCTTAGGTTTGGGTGGAACAGACGACGGCGATGAGGCTGCGGGCTGACCGACATCTCGCAGAGACTGGGTCTCGATGGACATCAATACAAATGCAATTCGCGACGCCGTAACCTCGTTGATCGGCGAACGCGGCATGAAGGTCATCGAACGGCTCGTGCTGCTCGTGCTGGCGGGGCTTGCACTTTGGGCATTGATCTGGCAGTTGGATCTGACGGTGAACGGGTTGCTGGTCGGGTCGGTTTACGCGCTTGGCGCCGTTGGGTTGTCGTTGGTTTACGGGAACCTCCACCTGCCGAACATTGCTCACGGAGATTACATGACGCTCGGAGCGTTCGTCGCACTGTTCGTGTTCACGTCCATTGTTCCGGAAGCTTGGAGCGACAATTCCGTTGGGCCATTCACCTTTAGTTACACGCTGTTCCTTGCGCTGCCGATTGGCGTGTTGATTGTGGCGATTTTCGCAGTCGTCGTTGACCAACTTGTTTATCGGACGATGCGACGGCGTGGTGCATTGCCGGGCGTTATGGCTTTGGCTTCGCTCGGCGTTGCGATTGCTCTGAGAGGGTTCATTCAATACATCTGGGGCACCGAGGTAGAGCACTTTCCCAGGGTTTCGAAGAAGTTCTTCATCTGGAGCGTCGACCTGTTTCATCTGCAGAATGTCCAGGTGCGGGTCCCACCGGACATGATCTTCGTCGCAATCGCGGCGATCGTGTTGACGTTGGCAACGTACCTTTTCCTGAACATGACGCGTTGGGGCAAGGCGATGCGTGCGGCGGCTGATAACGAGGATTTGGCGCGCGTAACTGGCATCAATGTCGAGCGGACGAACATACTGACTTGGGTGATCGGTGGCGGCATGGCGGCGGCGGCGGGCATACTCTTCGCCGCGGGTCAGGGACAGTTGCTGACGATATCCGGATGGAAGTTGCTGATACCGCTGTTCGCGGCCGTGGTTGCGGGCGGCATCGGCAACCCTTACGGAGCGTTCGCGGGGGCCATCTTTGTAGGCGTGGTTGGCGAGGTTTCGACGGCTTGGCTTGAGCCGTCGTACAAGCCCGTTGTGTTCTTCGCCGCGATTGTTGTGTTGCTGTTGGTTCGACCTAACGGTCTATTTGGGCAAAGCAGGTCATAGGCTGTAGTCGTGGAAATCGAAGGCATAATCCTGCATATCGGCAGCTTCATGGTGATTGCGGGCATCTACGCGATCATCAATGTCGGTTTGAACGTCCACTACGGGCACACCGGCTTGTTCAACATCGGGATCGCGGCCTTCTTCGCCGTTGGCGCTTATACTGCCGCGATCTTGGTTATGCCACCGCCGAATCCTGAGCTTTATCAGCGATACGAGTGGGGTGGGAACCTTGCATTCACTTTGGGTTCCGAACGAATCGGAATCGATCTGTGGTTCCCGATCGTCCTTGCGGCAGCGGCTGGAGTTTGTGCGGCGATCGCCTACTTAGTGGGCAGCATCACGATTAGATTGCGCGATGACTACTTGGCGATTACGACGCTCGGGCTAGGTGAAGCGGTGCGTTTGGTTTTCACCAACGAGGGTTGGCTCGCGGATGGAACCAGAGGTTTGAACGGCATCCCGCGGGTCTTGGATGGCATAGTTGACCCGCACTGGTACGACTTCGTGTTTCTGCCACTCGTGTTGATCGTGCTTGTCATCGTGTATCTGGTTTCGCAACGCTTGGCGGCGTCGCCGTGGGGCCGCGTGATGTTGGCGATCCGTGAGAACGAAGACACCGCTGAGATGGTTGGCAAAAACGTGTTCCAGTTCAAGCTGCAAGCATTCGCTTATGGGGCCGCATTGATGGGCATCGGCGGTGCACTGTACGCCTTTGCCAAGCATTCAATCACCCCGGCGGCGTTTGAACCGTTCTTCGCGACGTTCATCATTTGGGCGATGCTGATACTGGGTGGCAGCGGTAACCATCGCGGTGCGATCTTGGGCGCGTTCGTCTTGTGGGCGATAATCTCAAGCTCGCAGTTCCTGCCGGGTTTTTTGGGTGACCCGAACATCCGATTGGCGGTTATCGGACTGATGATCGTGGTAGTTCTGCTCGTTCGACCGGCGGGGATTGTGCCGGAGACGCGGACGCGGACGTGATCCCTGCTTAACTCGGCTTTGGAATTATTGCGGGAGGATTTACAGTAACATTCAATTGAGTTCACTGGCCTCGCGCTCGCGGGACGCAGTGGCGCGGCGAAAAATCGCGCCATCCAAGTCGTCGCATGCCGATTCGGTGCAACCAAAACCAAGTTGTTGGGTCGATGCGTCAAACGGGCGTGATTGGCAAAAATAGGAAAGCAGGAGGGCCATCTGCATGGTAGCCACTTTCGAGCAGAAGAAAAACTTTTCGGTCGTCGGTACACGGCCGATCCGTCACGACGGGCTTGACAAGGTAACGGGACGCGCGGTTTACGGCGCGGATGTGAAGTTGCCCGGACTTATCTGGGGGGATGTGCTCCGTACCGAAGAGGTTCACGCTCGTATCGTCAGCATCGACACTTCGGAAGCCGAGGCACTGCCGGGCGTTTTTGCGGTTACGACGCACAAAGATTTTCCGACGGTCGCGGACATGGAAGTCGAGACCGGCGAAGAGGTCTTGAACTTGAGGCGCACGCAAGACAACGTGATGGCCTCCGACAAGGTGCTATACAAAGGTCACGTCGTCGCAGGTGTAGCGGCTGTAGATCGCAACACGGCATCAGAAGCGGTGCGGCGGATCAAGGTCGTGTACGAAGCGCTACCCCCGGTTCGCAACGTCGACGAGGCGATGGCGGATGGTGCCACGATTCTGCTCGAAGATCTGGTAGGAAACCACTTCGGACAGCCCGTTGCGAAAACCAACGTGGCGAGCGCGGTCCGGCACCAGTTCGGCGATCCGGATGTGGCGTTCAATGACTGCGATTTGGTAGTCGAACGCGAAGTTTCGCTGGAGATGGTGCACCAGGGCTATATCGAGCCTCACAACGCCACGGCGATTTGGAATGAAGGCGGAAAGGTGTCGGTTTGGGAGAGCACGCAGGGCATGTTCGGTGTGCGCGACCAAACGGCAGCGATGATTGGCCTCTCGGAATCTGACGTCGTTGCGAAGTCGGTCGAGATTGGCGGCGGATTCGGCGGCAAGACTAAGACGTATCTTGCGCCGGTCGCGGCGATCCTTTCGAAGAAGTCTGGCGGATTGCCAGTAAAGATGGTCATGGACCGACCGGCCATTTTCATGGCTAGCGGTCCGGCGCCGGGCGGTAAGGTGCGAGTGAAGATGGGCGTCTCAAAGGAGGGCAAGATCCTCGCCTTTGACTCCGCTATTAAGTACGAAGCTGGCGCGTATCCCGGTTCCGCAGTTGGGGCTGGTGTTAACTGCATCCGTGCAGCGTACGACGTGCCGCACTCCCGTATCGACGCGTATGACGTTGTTGTCAACAAACCCAAGTCGGCGGCCTATCGGGCTCCTGGCTCCCCGCAAGTATGTTTCGCCATCGAGACCGTTGTGGACGAGATCTGCGACACGATGGGTTGGGACAAGATGCAGTTCCGTCTCGACAACGCCTCGACTGAGGGTTCTCGCAACGGGAACGGTGTGATGTTCAACCGCATCGGGCTGGTAGAGATGCTGGAGCAGGCGCGCGACTCTGATCACTGGAACTCAGGTCTCGGGGAAGCAAAACCGGGCACGAAGCGCGGTCGCGGATTGGCGGTCGGTTTCTGGATGAACGGCGGTGGCAAGTCCACGGTCGACCTGATGTTGCAGGACGATGGCACGGTTGCGATGAACGAGGGATCGCAAGACATCGGCGGCTCGCGCGCATCTATTGCGATGCAGGCGGCCGAGGTTTTGGGTCTCGATGCTCACGATGTCAGTCCTAGCGTTCCGAGCACAGACGAGATCGGCTACACCGGTACGACCGGTGGAAGTCGTGTCACCTACGCTACCGGTTATGCGGCGTGGGAAGCGGCGACCGAGATGGTTGAGGAGATGCGGAGACGCGCCTCTATCCTCTGGGGTATCGACGTTGACGACGTTGCGTTCTCGGACGGAGTATTCAGCAGCATCTCGGATCCGGAGCTCAACTTGGGCTTTAAGGACCTCGCGCGGCGCTTGGGCGACACTGGCGGTCCGATCTCGACGACTTCGTCGGTTAACTTGTCGGCCGCAGGCAACGCGTATGGCTTGCACATCTGCGACCTCGAAATTGACACCGACACCGGCAAGACGGATGTCGTGCGCTACAGCGTGTTCCAAGACGCAGGCAAGGCGATTCACCCGTCGTACGTCGAAAACCAGATGCAGGGCGGCGCCGCCCAAGGCATCGGTTGGGCGCTCAACGAGGAGTATTTCATGAACGAAGACGGCTCGATGGCCAACTTCAGCTTCTTGGACTACCGAATGCCGACATCGCTTGACTTGCCAATGATCGAGACGCACATCGTGGAAGTTGCAAACCCGATGCACCCGTTCGGCGTGCGCGGCGTTGGCGAGGTCCCGATCGCACCTCCGCTCGGCGCGGTTCCGAACGCGATTAACGACGCCGTCGGCGTGCGCTTGCAAGAGCAGCCGATGAAGCCGGGCCGGATCTTAGAGGCGTTGGCAGCTAAGAACGGCGGCTGATGAGGCGAATCGGTTCAACCCTCGCTTGTTAAGCGAGAGTGGGAAAGATCGTAGGGGCAACCGTTCGGTTGCCCCTACGATTTTGTTGGAGGTATTAGATTCGGGAAATCGCCGATCGCGGAATGTTGACAAACGACTATAACTGTAGTAACGTACCGGTATACGTGAAATAAGCATATTAAGGCTTATAGGAATGGAAAGCGCAACAGAAATCATTGGGTCGATCATCTTTTTGGTCGGTTTGGCTATGCTGCTAGTCGCGGTGGTTGGGATCGTGCGGTGGGTGCATCAACAATCTGCTGTCAAATCCAACGACGACGAAGCCCGTTCCCGAAGCGTTTGATTCGCGATTTCTTTGATTGAACACTGCGCATAAAGCGATTCCTTCTAGTTGGATATTTTTGGGTCTGTTCGCGCTCGTTTTCTGTGGCATCGGCATACTGTACGGGTTGTCGGACGTTGGCGCCGATGAAGTGACTCCTGCTCAAGACACGCTGATCACCGTCGGTGATTGGATGGTGAAAGGGTCGGTGGGTGCCATTTTGGGGTTCACTGGAGGGGCTCGTTTGATTTCCAGAAATGGTAGCGGAAACTAGCCTCGGACCTTTACGGCTGATGCGTTGGGTTTGAAACAGTTCGTTGACTCTCCGGTGGTATCCTGAGTACGCGGAGCGTGGGCTGTGAAGATGTGGATTGCAGCCGCGTTCTGTCGTTGAATCAGTTCCATCCGGGAGAGTCGCGAGCATGGCGAAGGTGTTTTTACCATATGAATTGCGCCGTCTCGCCGACGGCAAGGGCGAGTTAGACGTTGCTGGGGCGACGTTGGGCGAGATGGTGAAAAACCTCGAGGAGATGTATCCGGGAATTTCGGATCATCTCTTGCAAGACGGCCGCCTCAAACCGGGTCTTGCAGCAGTGGTCGGCTACGCTGCCACGCGGCAAGGACTATTGCAACCTCTCGAACCTGACACGGAGGTCCATTTCGTGCCTGCGATATCCGGCGGTTGAACGAGCCGCCGACATTCTCAAAACCGGCGGCGAAAACGGCGGCGACACAGGAGTTCCATCGATGAGGCGCCCAATTCTAGTTTCGAACCGACTGCCGGTGACCATCGGTGTCGATCCCGCAACCGGCGAACAGATCCTTAATCACAGTTCCGGCGGATTGGTTACCGGATTGCGGCCTCTGCATGAAAGTTCGGGCGGTCTGTGGGTCGGTTACCCCGGCGCGGATCCGAGCGATGAGGTCATGCGCCAGCTTCAGGAACGCAACTTGGTGCCGGTTGACCTTGACCCGCAGGATTACACGGACTACTACGACGGTTACGCGAACGATGCAATCTGGCCGCTGTTCCACTATTTCACGGAGTTCGGGTCGTATGTGCCAGAACAGTTCGAGGCCTACAGGAGAGTCAACCAACGCTTCGCAGATGTGATTTGTGATTTGGCTGAGCCAGGTGACGCGGTGTGGGTCCACGACTACCACTTGATGTTGTTGCCGAGGATGTTGCGCGACCGGGGATTGGATGTGCACATCGGGTTCTTCTTGCACATCCCATTTCCGGCGGATGAGACGTTTCGGATTCTCCCTCAACGCGTCGAGATTCTGCGCGGTCTGCTTGGCGCAGATCTGATCGGGATGCACACGTATGACTACACGTACAACTACTTACGGAGTGTGCGACGTATTTTGGGTATCGAGTCGCAGTCTGGCTCGTTGAGGATGCGAGACCACAACGTCCGGGTCGAAGCTCATCCTCTAGGTATCGATACCCAAGAGTTCATCGAGATGGCATATTCGCAGGGTGCCGAGCGTTTCCTCACGCAGTTGAAGCGCAATATTGGGGATCGACAGGTGATCCTTGGCGTCGATCGACTCGATTACACGAAGGGCCTGCTCCTGAAGCTCCAAGCATTCGAACGGCTACTTGAACGGTCGCCACGATGGGCTGAGCGAATCTTATTCCTGCAACTCGCGGTGCCGACGCGGGTGGGTGTCGACACGTATCAAGACCTCAAGAACGAAGTCGAGCGTCGGGTAAGCGAAATCAACGGGATTCACGGCTCTCCCTTGTTAAGTCCGATCAACTATCTCTACCAGACAGTAACGCCAGAGGAACTATGCGCGCTTTATCGAGTTGCCGACGTGTGTTTCGTGTCGCCGGTACGCGATGGGTTGAACCTAGTGGCGAAAGAGTACGTCGTGTGTCGCGACGACGGCGGTGGAGCGTTGGTGATCAGCGAATTTGCCGGCGCGGTTAGTGAGCTTGGAGAGGCGTTGCGCGTGAATCCTTGGGATATCGAAGGCACCGCCAACCAATTGGAGCGTGCGCTGGAGATGAGCCTCGGAGAGCGGAACGAGCGGATGATGCCGATGCGCAGTCGCGTGATCCAGAACGACGTGCACCGTTGGGTCAGGGATTTTATGACGTCTCTGGAAGACACCGACGCGGTGTCGGCAGGTATGCCCCCGATGCTAACTTCCACGGTGCTCGCCGAGTCTTTGGCAGCGGATTTCAAAACGGCTGGGACTTCGCTGATGATGTTCGACTACGACGGTTCGCTGCGCGAGTTCTCCCAACGATACGAAGACGCCACACCGACCGACGAGATACTCAATATCTTGAACAGCTACGGTCAAAGGGAAGATGTAAAGGTATTCATCAACAGCGGACGCGACCATCATACGCTCGGCGAATGGTTTGGTGATTGCCCGATAGATCTGATTGCGGAACACGGGGCTTGGATGAAGACTGCGGACGAGGATGAGTGGCGGTTGTTGGGGGTACTGGATACCAGCTGGAAATCCGACGTTGCCGGGTTGTTGGATGATTACGTGGGCCGAACGCCGGGCTCTCGGATCGAGGAGAAGGAGACGGCGTTGGCGTGGCACTATCGTCAGACCGAAGAGACGCTCGGCAACTGGCAGGCATTGGAGCTGGCGTCGCTATTGGAGAACACATTGCGAGGCCAGCCGGTCGAAGTGATGCACGGAGCGAAGGTCATCGAGATTCGGCAACAAGGGTTGACCAAGGCTCGGGCCTACGATCTGGTGATCAACCGGTTCGGCCCGTTTGACTTTGAGATGGCTACTGGCGACGACCGGACGGACGAGGATCTCTTTGTGCACGTCGATACGACCGTGCACACGGTTAAGATCGGGTCCGGGAGTTCGGCGGCTAGGGTGGCGGTGGCATCGCCGCGATCGTTGCGGGAGATGCTAACGGCGTTGTTGCGGGCGAAGGTGGGGTGAAACTCGCTTTGAGCGTCGCGTTAGTTCTTTTTGAATGAATTACGTTTCCAAAGCCATATTCGACTGAATGACTTCTGAACGAGACCTTTGCAAAACCGCCGTCATTCCCGCGAAGGCGGGAATCCAGAGAGGAAGGGAAGAGGGTTGCAAAGCGAAACGCCAAAGTCTAAACCCCTTTAATTCCCCCCTTGGATCATCAAGGGGGAGGGTTTTGCAAATGTCTCTTCTGAGCCAGATTTCGACTACGATCGGCTCATATCAAGACTGCTCACGCCGTTGTCTGGCCTCCGCCCGTGTGTTCCGCCGAGCAGGATTCGACCGCGATCGACAACCGACTCCGCCGGGACTGGCCTGGGCTATGAATTGAAATCGTCGGATTGTTGCAACTGTCGCACTCTTTCCAAGTACATAATGCCCTGTGCAACAAGCACATTTGCCCTGTGCAAATGGGGCAAAAAGCACTTACCGGTGAAACACAATCCCAATATGTTTGAGGACACGGTTTGAATGCAAAACGGGAGGACATCGTTCGTACCTCGGCAGGCCGCTATTTGAAAGGAAGATAGCGGGCGGAACGGCCACCGACTTGCCGGGGACCGATCGCTAGAGGTTCCACGAATCAGAAACGGTCGATGACGGTGATTATCCACGACGAAAGCGTGCCTAAACGGCTCCGTCTGGTTTCCAACTTTCGACAAAGAGTTCAGAGTGCAAAATGAAAGTCACGAAAAGATTAGGAATCGCGTTGATGATCATCGCAGCGTCGATTGTCGTGTTCGCTATTGGGTCGATGGATTCATACACACCTCCCGCGCGTTTCGTCGATGCGCAGAATGAGAATCAGGGCATCTGTGATCGGACGGTTGAAATTCAACTTGGCATCTTGGACTGGCTCGGGGGCGGTCAAGGGTTGGAAGATTGCGCCAACATCACTGATGCCGATCTCGCAAGCTTGACAACCTTAATACGCACGGGTAAGCCGACGTTGACGTCTTTGAAATCGGGCGACTTTGCAGGGATGACTGATTTGAGGGAGCTCGATCTTCAGAACAACGAGATCAGCGAATTGCCGGCGGACGTTTTTGACGGTCTTGACGAGCTCAGGGCTCTACGAATCGGCGGCAACAATATCGAGGAGCTGCCAGCTGCTATCTTTTCAGGGTTGCCTAATCTACAAGGCCTTTTTTCGGATGGCAACCGCTTGACGAAGATCGAGGCCGACTGGTTCGAAGGGTTCGAAGGTGGCGAAAGACTGAGTTTATTTGTGTTCTTCGGCAACGACATCGCCGAGATCGATGTCGATACCTTTCAGGGCCTCACGGCTCACGGAATGACGGTCGACCTCAGTTACAACAAGCTCCGGACGTTGCCCGTCGGTCTGTTTGACGGAATGTCCCCGCGGCATATCACACTTCACTTCAACGAGATCGAATCGTTGCCAACCGGTCTGTTTGACAAGATGACTGCCGACCGCTCGACCGGTCCGAACACGTCTTTGAATCGCTTGAATTTGAACGACAACAATCTGACTACACTGCCGTCCAACATCTTCGACGAACTGACAGGTTTATTGGATGCCAATCTTCACCGGAACTCGTTGACGTCGTTGCCGAACGGTGTGTTCGCCAACAACGTCGCCTTGAAAAGGTTGAGACTGGGGCACAACCAGTTGACAACTTTGCCGCAGGGCATCTTCAGCGGCCCCAACGATCTGACCGTACTGGACCTGAAACACAACCGTCTTGCTTCGCTCGACGGCACCGGCATAGAAACCCACAGCCAGATTTTCCGACTGCATCTCGATAACAACCGATTCACGAAGTTGCCTGATGCATACGTGACGAATTTCGTTGACGACTCGCTAGAGGATTCGCCAAATGCTTGTCTGGAGTACTTGACGCTCGACAATAACCCGTTTTCCGAAACCTGGATCAACAGCGGCAAGCTGAATGACGTTCTGACCGCATTTGGGCGACGTGATGATGCTTGCCCTGAGTTGGGGGAGACAGGTGGCAAATGGGCGTTCCAACTGGGACTCGGTGGCATCGACTTGGATGTTGCGGTCACGGATGAAAACAAAACCGCCTGGGAACTGATCACCGATGAGTTCGCGAATGCCCAACGGTATCCCCGCCTCCACGATTTCTCGTTCGGCTGGGACGGGTTGACGGCGACCGACACGGTTCTCGGGGCATTGCCTCAGCAACTCGAAGCACTTTCGATCCAAGACGTCGGTTTCGATGCTTCGATCGACAGTCCTACGTTCGCGCGATTCACGACAACAACTCCTAGAACTTTCGACTTGTATTTCAAGAGACCAGACGATGGCGTGCTCACTATCACCTACAACCACATCAATTATCCGCCTGGCTATATTCGCACTTTCGGGTTGCAGGTTCTAGAGCTCGACAACGTTGGGCTCACGGGCGACGGTTCTTCGATCTTGAACACGCTCCCTGCAAGCACGTTGCAGCAATTGACGGTGAAGAACAATCCCGATCTGACGAGTGTGCCATCTGGCATCTCCAACCTGACGAACCTGAATGGGTTGGAATTCCAGAACAACGGGATCAATTCGTTGGGCGCCAACGCCTTTAGCGGGCTCTCCGATCTGTACTTCCTGTCGTTCGAGGGCAACGAAATCGCCACCGTCGACGAAGATGCGTTCAACGGCCTTAGCGCAGTACAGATCTTGTTCTTGAATGACAACGAGATCGAGTCTTTGGACAGCGGTGTCCTTTCGGAGATGACCGCTTTGCGACAGGTGCTCCTCAGCGATAACGAGATGTTGGGCCTGCCGAGCGGATTGTTCGGAGGCTTAGCAAATTTGGACACCATCCAGTTGGATGACAACCCCGGATCACCGTTCCAGATCGGCGTTTCCGTGGTGGACGACACAACCGACCCCACGATGAAGCAGTTCCACGTCCGCGAAGGCGCGCCATACAGCTTCATCGGTAAGATCGTCGAAGACGGTGCAGTGTCAAATGTAGTCCCGGTCCAAGGTGGTGCAACGGCCGCCATCGAATCGTTCACCCTCCCCGCAGGAGCAGAAGTGGAGCTACCGGCGGCACTCAGAGGGTGGCACGGTAGCGACTTCGAATTCTGTCTTGGACTAGACGAATGTATGACTGGATTCGAGTTCGTGCTGAACCCGAAACCGAGCATCGTAGGCCTGCGATTCGTGACTCAGGAAGGGCAGTTCTACACGGCCGGAGACGAGTTGCGCTTCGAAGCCCATTTCGACCGCGACGTCGTGGTCGAAGGGATACCTCAACTCAGCTTCGAACTCGGCGACGAAACCCGCTACGCGCAATACGTAGAAAGCGACACGCCCGGCACGCTCTACTTCGAATACACCTTGCAGGCATCGGATCCGGCGCCCAACCGAGTTTCGCTGGCTTCGAGCATGTTGGTTTACCAGTCGGGTTCTTCGATCAAAGATCCAGAGACCGACACCGTCGCGGATGCCACCCCGAGGCAGACTCGGGCGACAGCGGATGCCTTGACCACAACGACCAACATCACATACAACACCGCACGCGCGCGGATAAAAAGGATCGAGCCGACGATCAAATCGGTGACGGTCAGCGGCGGGGACCGCGTGAAGTTGAGCGTCGACATTTACGGTGCACAGGATATCAAGAGCAACGGCCTTGCCGACGGCATCGGCTTCCTTTGGAGCGACGGTGATGCTGGCGGCACAATAACGGGTAACGGTCGCGAGGTGACCTATTCTGCGCCAGACCAACCGGGCACGTACACGATCAGTGTGGCGACCCCGTTCTCGGCATGCAGAGCACCTGCTACCGCTGGGGTGCGCTGTGAGGCGACGTTCGAGATAATGGTCCGACGCGCTTCCTCGGCCGAAGCAGCGAAACCGGAGCCGCGCAACCCAGCGGGTGAGATCCCGGCGATTCTCACGGACTCCGACGGCAACCAGTACGAAGTGTTCACGCCTGAACGCGGCGGCACGTTCACTGGAGACACTTCCAATCTGACGGCGGGGCCGGGAGTCGTGCCGAACGGCGAGATAGTTGGTTTGCGGATTGCCGAAGGCGATGCAGCTTCGAATGAAGGCAAGACCTACCAGCGTTACAGCCTCGGAGGCAACTGGTACGAGGTATCCGCGGTCGATGGTTCGGGCGTTTCGGTCGCGTCTTACGTGCTCAACGACGCATTGGAGGTTTGCATTCCATTGCCAGTAGAGCTAAGTTCTCGAATTTCTGGTCTGGCGATCGTCGCGATCAATTCGGACGATTCGCTCACCATCCTTTCGAGTACGGTGCGGATTTCGGGTTCGGATACGAATGTCTGCGCAAACGTCAGTTCGGTGCCCGCGACCATAGCGGTCGGCAGCGCGGGATCGCCTGCTCCACTTCCGACTGCCGTTCCGGAAACTGAAGACGAGACCGATCCACCAGACACCGGCGGAGCCGCGCCTTCATCCGACGCATTGGTTTGGGCGTTGATGATTGGGTTCGTTGGAGTGTTTGCTGGACTCGCGGTGATGCACTCACGGCGCCGGAGGACCAAATGAGCGATCCAGATGCGGCGAGGGGCACAGATCCAACCTCGCCGCGAACGCGGTTGACGCGTAATACGGAAACGTATAGTTCAACGGGCTGAACGCCCGTCAATAGGGGAAGAGGTGGGCAAAGGCACGTTGTTAATGCCGCCTCGAGATGGGCGTCTGGCCCGTTGAACTGTGCGTATCTAGCTCAGCCGATCTTCGGTCAACCGCATCTCGCCGTCGTGCATCGTGTAGATACGGCCGACCCTGTCTAGGAGGGTCCTGATCGCGGAGCATGGTGCCTGGATGGTTGATTTAACCAGTTGAGCGCACGCGACACCGTCCAAAGTGCGATGCTATGAGATTGCCTCACTAAACCGTGAGCGATCCTGTATCAACCAACAAAAACGCTTGACTGATCGCCCTCCATGCTCCTCGGAACTGACCTAAACTAAACCCGTCAAACTACGAAACCGTGCCAGCGTAGAATCTGCGGAATGACGACCGAACAGGATCCCGACTACACACAACTGATATCAAGATTGCTTATGATGACCGCTTACGCCGTTGTCTGGCCCGCTCAGCAAGGTGATCCTGCTTCTGGCGCAAACTTTTCGGGACCGAGCCGATAGGATTGAAGAACTTCTCGAACTTCGTCTTCTGCTCGGGTTTGCAGACGTGCCGCAAAGCGATTTGCTCGTTCTAAGGCAACTTTCAAGCGTTCTGAGTCAACTTGTCGAGGAGATTCGGGAGAATTGGGACGAATTGCGGACATTGTCGGATCTCTTCAAATAGTTGCCGTTATACGTTAAATATACTGCACGAATTCGGCTACTTTGAAAGTTTCGAAGCGGCTGACTTTGGCACCTAGTTTCGGTCGGCTAAGCTCAGCCAATCTTCGGTCAACTGCATCTCCCCGTCGTGCATGGTGTAGATGCTGCCGACCCTGTCTAGGGGGGTGTGGTCGTGCGTGGTGGCGACGGGGGAGGATAATCCCGATCTCTGGTCGCTAAATCCGCTCGAAGTAGCGTATACGCTCCCAATCGGTCACCGCTCGCCGATAAGCGTCCGCCTCAGTGGAGAAGAAGTGCACGTAATGCTCCATCACTTCCGCGCCGAAGGCCAAACGTCCGAGTTGGCTTCTCTCGAAACTCTCGACCGCGGCCTCAAGAGAGCGTGGCAGCATCGCCTCGTGCGGAGCCGAGTAGACATCTCCCATGAATGCTGGTGGCGGCTCGACCCGCTCCTCGATGCCTGCCCACGACCCGGAAACCCGCTGTGCGATTGTCCGGCGACCACGCCAAGGCTGTCGGGGCCCAACTCCCCGTCTCGAACCGCTTGTACGAATTCACCGTCGGCGCATAGAACACCATAAACTCCGCCGCGTAATGCATCCACCCGCCCAAGAACCAGCGAAACTCATCCGAACAGGCAATCCCAGACAGATTGCCGTCTCCTGCGAACGCATTGGTCGGCTCCCCGCTCTCCTCCGTCCACAGACTTACGTGCAGGTGGGAGCTCGAGCCGGCTTGGGCCGCGTCCGGTTTTGCCATGAAGGTGACGCTCGACCCTAACTGGTCTGATATCTCTTTCGCCGCCTGTTTCAACAGCAGGTGCCGGTCCGCCATCTCCAGGACCGGCGCATAGCGGATGTTCAGTTCGTGCTGGCCTCGGCCGAACTCTCCTTTGGTCGATTCCACAGGCACTCCGGAGGCGGCGAGGTGGCGGCGAAACGCCCCGTTCAGGTCCTCCGTCCGCGTTCCCTGAAGGAGGTGGTAGTCCTCGATATACCACCCAGCCTGGCACAGGTCTCGATACCCCCTGCGTGCCGCTTCCAAGTATGACGTCCGAAACTGGTAGTACTCCAGCTCAGAACCCGCCATTGCTTCGAACCCCCTCCCGCGTATCCGTTCCACTTGTTTACGCAGCATGGAACGCGGCGCCACTTCCACCGGATCGTGTCCCGGCTCTGACTCCGCATCGCAGATAACAACGGCGGTCCTGTCGAGCCACGTCAGCTTCCGCATCGTCTTCAGGTCCGGAACCAGATGCATATCACCGTAACCCCCGTCCCAGTTCGAAAACTTGTAACCCTGGACCGGCTCCATCTCCATGTCCACCGTGAAGAGATAGTCGCAGACGTGGGTTCCGCCCGCCACCTCCGTCAGGAAGAACGAAGCATCCAACCGCTTCCCCAACATCCGTCCGTACAAGTCTGGGAACGCCAGAATCACCGTGTCTATCGAACCTGCTTCGACTGCTGACCGCAGCTCCTCGACATCCAACATCCCTGGCGTTTTGGTCTCCTCTGCACCCATCGCGGCTGCCTCCTGTCGATCCTGTACCTGCGGGCACCAAGTTGGCGTTGGTGATCCGCCTTGCTACGGTATCATCGCCCTTGCTGTATCGGCAACCAGCAAAGGTGGGACTACTGAGCGTACGATTCGTTTCGAACGACTAGATGGCCGAACGAGCGCCACGGAGCCGATGGCACGGTAGTTAGTCGAACCGATGAGGTACCGCTTCCGTTAACCCAGCCGATCTTCGGTGAGTTGTATCTCGCCGTCATGCATGGTGTAGATGCGGTCGGCCATGTCGAGCAGCGTGTGGTCGTGCGTGGTGGCGACGATTGACATGCCTTGGTCGGTGACCATCTCGCGGAAAAGGCCAAATATGGATTGGGCGTTATTGGAGTCGAGCTCGCCGGTGGGTTCGTCAGCGAGGACAATGTCGGGTCGCATGGCGATTGCGCGGGCGATGGATACCCGCTGCTGTTCACCGCCGGACAGCTCATAGGGTCGGTGTCGAGCGCGGCGGACCAAGGCGACCATCTCGAGGGCGTCGTTGGTGCGTTCTGACCGTTCACGAGCGGATAGTCCGCCGATGCGCATCGGAAGTTCGACGTTTTCGTAGGCCGAGAGCAACGGCAAGAGTGCGAAGGACTGGAACACGACGCCGATGCGGTTTCGCCGTAGCTCGATGAAGTCGCGTTCACTGAACTGCGCCATGTCGCGACCTTCAAACAGCACCTGGCCCGTTGTCGGGTGGTCCAGGCCGGCGAGAAGGTTTAGCAACGTTGTCTTGCCGGAGCCTGACCGACCTACTAGGGCGACGAACTGTCCGTGGTGGACGTTGAAGGTCAGCTGTTTTACCGCCGTGACGTCTTCACCGGCGAGCTGGAAGGTGCGTGTTACTTCGATCGCCTCGATGGTCGGGGCGCCGTTGCTACGATCATTCTCCTGATTCAAGCGTCACCTTTCCTTCGTTGACGGCAACTCGGACTCTTCGGTTGATGTCGAGTTCGTCGAGCATATCCCGCGGTATCTGTACCGAACCCGAAGAATCTACGATGAGAAACTCTTCCGTATCTGATCCGCTACCACCGACCCGACGTTGGAACGAGATCTTGCGGGTGGTTTCAGTGCTCGTTTTGCCGTCGCGGATGGTGATGGCGCGGCCTACGCTGGTGGCCACCGCAGGGTCGTGCGTCACGATGACAATTGTCGCACCGAGTTGCTGGTTCACTTCGTTGAAGAGATCGAGGATCTCCTGACCTGTCAGGTCGTCTAATTCTCCAGTGGGCTCGTCTGCCAAGAGCAGAGGCGGCTCGTTCGCCAAGCTGACTGCGATGGCGACGCGTTGCTGCTCGCCGCCGGATAGCTGCTCGGGTTTGTGACCCGTCCGATGGCCCAGTCCGACGATTTCGAGAAGCTCTCTTGCGCGGTCGGTTCGTTCGGTCTGTCGGACCCCGGTCAACACCATCGGTAACTCGACGTTTTCTGCCGATGTCAAGTACGGGAAGAGATTGCGAGACGTCTCCTGCCAGATGAACCCGACTTCGTGGCGGCGGTAATCGACCACTTCTTTGCTGGTCATGTGCAGTAGATCGTAGTCGCCTACCCTTGCCGTGCCGGCCGAAGGGCTGTCGTAACCAGCGAGGATGTTGAGCAATGTCGATTTTCCGGATCCAGATGCACCAACGATTGCGATGATCTCACCTTGGTAGACGGTGAGTTCAAGCCCGCGCAACGCCACTACTTCCAATCCTGCGGCTTTATAGATCTTGTAGAGGCCGCTGCAGGTGATGTATTCGCGATTGATTGCGTCCAAATTCTGTTACTCCCGGAAATGTTTGGGCGGAGCCGTTGGCTGGCTGATTTCTACGCTTCTCCTAACCGCATCACGCGGTGGATGGCCATGCTATACACGGAAACTAGGCTGATTGCGATGACCACTGCGAAGACGATTGCCAGTAGCCCGAACGTTGTCGCGAACCCAGTCCAGTATATTTCAAGGGTCATTGGGGGCACGACGTTGGCGTCTTGGCCGGAGCGTGCCAGGTACGGAATGATCGTGTCACCGAGGCGAGTTCCCATGAAAATTCCGATGGCCACAGCGACTCCGACGACTATCACTTGTTCGAGCAATATGAGCAACAGGAGTTGACGCATCGACAATCCGATGGTGCGTAGGAGTGCGAACTCGGCGAGACGTCGGCGGAACGCGACGCGCGTGTGGACTATAAAACCGATGGCGCTGACGATCAACACGGTAACGAACGCCACGCCTAGCAAAGCACGCCATCCTTCCGAGACGAGAGGGTCGACGCTGACGCCGGCCAGCAGCGTCAATCGATCGCTGATGGGACCTGTCCGCAAGCGGAGCAGTTCGATATTGCGCTCGACGGACGATGTGGCCGAATATCTGAGACGCGCGCCGCCCGCCTCATCCTTCATCATCTCCAACTGTTCGATTGATGGTGTGCCTGCCTCGGTCTTGAGCCACGCTTCGTTTGGGATTCGCTCGCCGGTGTGTCGGCGGGCGTTTACGAGGTTATGCGCAGCCTCGTAATCCATGATCACAAAGCTGCTTTCCTCCGGATTGAGTGTCGGGAAGTAGTCGATCGTTCCGACGATATCGAGCGTAGTCCGCTCGTTGTCGATCGACACGTTCAGCGTTTCGCCGACGTTTGCGCCGATTTTATCGAGCAGAGACTCGCTCGCCAGCGCCGGGATGTTTTCGATCGTATCGCCGGTGGATATGCCGCGGTACTCGTTTAACTGTCCTGCGGCCCATCGCAACCTCATGATGCCCGGGTTTTCCGCCTCGTCCGCCGACAATGGCGAAGGGTCGAACGTATCGGCGAAGGCTTCGGCGGTCGGCCGCATCAGATCCCACTGGTAGTCGGATTCGCCGTCGAAAAACTCGAGGCGGTACATCTTTGTGCCATCGTTGCTGACCGTCGAGATGTCATCAATATCGACTGCGCCGCTTCGTAGAGAACCGTCGAAAGTTGAGACCCCAATTGAGTGCAACCTCATTGGGCCGACGGGGAGGAGCACCCGCTCCCTGCCGAACGGCGCCGGTTGTAATGACGCGCCGATGCGACACCAAGAGGGCAAGGGCAATTCGTCGTTTTCCGGATCTGTGTATTGCAGATCGCAGGGGAATCTGTGGCCAGATCTTGCGTTCGGTAGCAGCACGCCGAGGTCGATGCTGTAGAAGCGGTTGTTGGAATCGCTTAATCGTGCGACGAAACGAACATCGGGCATTGGAAATAGAGGTTTCACGCGGGCGGTCAAGAAACGGGCATCGTCGGGCAGGGGTATACCCTCATCCGATTCGAACGCGATCGCTTGGAACGTTGTCTGGTAATCGTCAGTTGTGAAGTCGCGTCTCCGCCACGCGATCTCGCCGACCTCGTCAGGGTCGATAGCCAGAACCGAGAACTGGTCGAAATTGAATCCCGCGGTTATCGATCCACGCAGTCGATAAATCGTCGTTGCATCTTCGATACCCTTGATGTCGTTGAGATCTTCCTCGAGGTTGAAAGATCTGCCACCCGGTCGGTTTGATATGCCAGCCACGCGGATATCGCCACCGGTGTCGTACAAGACCTGATCGCGGGCACTGCGTTCTAGCGTCGCGGCAAAGCTGGCGGCGAATACACCTAGCCCCGCGGTGAGAATGAGTAACAGGGACACTCGAGAATAGTGGGCAGGGTTACGGGCCATTTGCCAGATACCCAAGACGACCGCGGGCGAGATGATTCTCGAGGCGAACCCCGTAGTTAACACTCTGCCGAGAAGGTCCATCGCCAACGGGAAGACCCTGAGCAATACGATTCCCGCGGCGACCAAGAATAGGGCCGGCACGGCGAGTATTACTTGGTTAACGGTGGTTTCGCCGAAGATGTCGGAAGCCACGAACGATCCTTGCTTGGTGAGTTGCCAGAAGAGGAACAACACCACGGCCAGGAACCCGAGGTCGAGATAGTAGCGTTGGATGAACGCTAACCTTTGCGGCCTTGCGCGACCTGCACGCTCCGACAGAACGCCTTGCTGTGTGACGCGAGATGCCGGGATCATAAGGGCGATTACGGTCATCACGGCACCTATGGCGGCCATGACGTAGACGCCGCGGGTTAGGTTTACCGGCAATGCTTCGCCGCCGTTCAATTCGCCGAAGAAGGGAAGCGTGCCGAGGAACGAGACGCCCCAAGTCGCGAGGAACGGCCCACACACGATCCCAAATGCCGCGATTATCAGGGTCTCAACCGCGAACATCAACAACAGTTGTCTTGAAGTGGTCCCGCGGCCCCTGAGCAATGCGACGGTTGCTGACTGCGCCTCGATCAAAAGTCCCGCGAGTGTGGCGGTGTAGTAGACGACGACGAGAACGATGAGGATCAGGACGATGAACATCGGCAGACGGTTGAAGAAAAGCTCGACCTCGTAGCGCAGCAAAGTCTTGTCGAGTTCGGTGTCGAGCACGAAACCGTCGACTTGCGAGCGCAACTCGTTTGCGGTTATTTGGAGGGTCTGTCGAATCAGCTGAGTATCGGTAGCGTGAATGGCCGTCGGTTCGACGTCTAAGAACCACGCATACTCCGCGCCCATGTTCGGGAAGTAGACGCCGAGGGCCTCCAGCATCGTTTGCTGCGGCAGGATGAACTGTGCGAACTCCAGCGTGTTGCTTCTCGAACCGAAAGCCTGGTCGAAGATTCGCCATTCCGGATCATCGGGATCGGCCCGACGATATATACCGACGAGTCGGATGTTGACGTTCAAGTTCTGTTCGTCCCAGTGTGGGCGGGCGGGTATCACGTCGCCTACTTCCAGACCGAAGGTTTCGACCGCATCCTCGTCAAGCAAGCCTTCTAAAGTTAGGTCCGAACCTTGAGATGGTTCCGCGTCAAGCTGTGGGTAACGCCCGGCGACCACGTCGATGCTGCGGGTTTCGTCGGGAACCGTCAAGCACTGAATACGGCGACAGTCGCACTCGATCAGCGGTTGTTCGTCGTTCGTGAAGGCGTCGGGCTCGGCCACTGTTGGTCGGCATGGGCACTCGCCCATCGGCACCAACTCCGGCGGTTCGTCCACGAAGAACGTCCAGCTACGCATAGCACGGTCGTAATCAGTCGTGAATTTACCGACGCGTGCAAGTAGCAACGACTCCATAGATGAGGTCAATTCGGCGTGAGTATCGACGTTGATCGGGGTCTGATCCGCTTCGATGAGGATGTCTAGGTCGGCGGGGTTCTGATCGTGCAGTTCCTTCTGTAGCGCGATGTCGCGCAGCGATTCGAAGTAGACAACGGTTGCGGACATAATCGTGCCCGCGAGAATCGATCCAATGATCACTGCCGACAACAACCGCCAGTTGGCGATTGTCCGCTTCAGCATGAGTTGGATGGTGCTACGCATGACGTCTTAGTTCGTGTCGCGCGTCAATTCGTGGATCGGCAGCGTTCGATACTGTCGCATGATGCTGTAGACGGCGACCAACGTTGCGCCGATGATGACGGCGGCGAGTATGCCCACCGGGACCCAATTTGTCTGCATGACGAACGGGGGCAACAGCTCTCCGCCGGATTGCGTGAATGTGAGGCTGCCGACGGCGAGTCGGCTGATGTACCATCCGCTGACGATGCCGATACCGATGCCGAGTATGGCAACCATCGCGTGTTCGATCAGCACGAGCCTTCCGAAGGTCGCTGTTTTCATCCCCATGCTTGAGAGCAACGCCGATTCTCGGCGTGTACGGTACGCATGGGCAGCGAGATAAGTGAGGTAGCCAAAGGCGGCGGCCACTCCAGCCATCACGATAGAAACGATGCTGATGCCGCGCCATCCAGCGACCACCAGCGGGTCGACGGAAGAATCCTCCAACAATCTCGTCCGATCCGTATACGACCCGAAGCCGAGTATTCGACGCAGTTCCAACAATACGGAATTGTGCATCTCTGGATCGATGGCGACGAACAGCTCGTTGGGACGCTGCGCGGTCAGTCCTCGAAGTTCCAAGAAGTCGATGGTCGAATCCACGTTGGACACCAAGAAGGGGGCCCGGCCGGGATCCAATGTCGGGAAATACGAAACCGTATCTGCGATCTCGACCGGCACGTATCCGCCGTTGATCTGGACGATGAATTGCGATCCGATGGATGTGTTGGTGAGGAACATGAACGCATCACTCGCGATCACTGGCAACGGTTCTCCGGTCGCCGTGCGATAAATCCCACGAACTCCCTGATCATTCCCACGGTCCAATTCAATCCGTGCGACCGAAGGCCCGCGGTCACCGTTAACGTCGATTACGAGACCGGATGGTTCGTCAGCGATGTCGAACGTGACGTCGAGGCCGTTAGATGTCGGCATACCTGTCCACTCCCCTGACGCATCAAAATCGACCAGTATGACGCGTTCGCCCCGGCTGTTCTCGGCGTAAATGTCGTCGAAGAACGCGACCGTTGGCACCGCACCGTCGGGCCCCGCCTGCATAAACGTCTGCACCGAAACTAGCTGCGCAGGATCAGCGAATTGGCTTGAGATATCAGTGGTCTGGTGCTGCCACTCGCTCTCGATCTGCCCGAGGGTTATGGTCCGCGACCTTCCCCGGCCATCCTTGATGACTAGCCACAGGAATAGGTTTTCGACCCGTGGCTCAGTCTTGGCCCATGCGCCGAGTTTGACGGTGTCGGGAGGCAAGTAGATCGGTTCAGGTTTGACGTCAACCGCGATCTTTGAAGTCAATTCTTGGAAACTGGTCTCCGCGAAGTCTTCCCTGAACCAAGCGGTCTCAGCGAAAACGTGAGAATCGACGGCGAGGAGATTAAACGGGAAACCCAATGAGGTTGTGCCGAAGCGGCCCGATGCCCTGAAGGCCTGCGTGGCGTTGACCACGCCTTCGACCTCTCTGGCTTCTGCAATAGTCTCTTTGGACGGCAAACTGTTAGGAGTGAAACGTAAATCGGCGCCAGAGGTGTAGAAAATCTGTTCCTCAGTGCTCCGCGCCAGCGTCGAGGCGAGTGTGCCAGAAACGACTCCAAGGCCAGACACCAGCACCAGTAAGAGCACGGGCCAAACGTACCAATACGGGCTACGGCGCAGCCGCCACAGGCCGAGCGCCACCTCCGCCGAGGTGAAACGCGATCCGATCACCGAACCGATTTGCGCCAGTATCGGGAACAGTCGCATGAACAGCAATGCGACTACGAGCAAGAAAATCGCAGGCGCGAACAGCAACGTGATATCGGCCGAACTCTCCCCCTCTCGGTTGGCAGCGACCACAGATCCGCGCGTCGTTAGCTCCCACCAAATCAAAGATCCGATCGCCAGGAAGATGATGTCCAAGTAGTACCGTTGGAAGAACGGTGGTCGTTCAGGTCGAGCTTCTGCTTGATACTGGTCGATGATGCCGCGCCGAGTACCGAGGATCGCCGGCAGGAGCAGGATCGCGAACACGGCGAAGCCGGCGGTGATTGACCAGATCCATGATTGCCAAACGAACTCCACACTGAGAAACAGCGATTCGGTGACGCTGCGATATGCGGGTAGGAGACCCAACGAAGCTACGAGCCCAACCGCAAGCAATGGTGCGATCAACGCTGGTAAACCGGCGATGATGACGCTTTCGATCGCATACGACCGGATCACCTGTATCACGGTGATGCCTCGGCTCCTCAACATCGACGTCTCGATCGAGCGTCGACGGGCGATGATCCCGGCGACCATGAACAAGTAGTAGCCGATGGAAGTTATGGCCAACGCGGCCAAGAGCAACATCGGGATCCGCGCGAACAGCATTCGTCGTTGGAGGGATTGCAGACGTGATTCGAGAACCGTGAGCACGTCGGCGCGCGTGACCTCAATCCCGATGCGGTCTTCGAAATCGGTGAGTTTGCCGATGGACTCGTTCAGTGCCAGTGCCTTGAAGTAGTCGGTGTCGACGAACAGGTGCCATCTGAAATCGGCGGGCAAACCGGCGTTGGCCTCGGCAATTGTGTGCAACATCACCGACGGTTGGACGAGCATGACGATCGGCGATTCGCGACCTTCAACGATCGCTATTGGTCGCAGAATCGGATCCGACAGGCCGACCCAGAAATCATCCGACGGATCTGAAACGGTGAAGATTCCAGTGATCTTAGCCTTGACCAGACCGATACCTCTGACTTCGGGCACAGTATCAATAACGTCGCCGACACGAATATCGAAACGGGAGGCGCGGTCCCAGACGATTGAGGCCTCGATCGTCGGTACGCCGTCGGAGTAGACCACCCGGTTTGAAGGCGCATCACCGACGATGTAGACGATGCGCTCGTCAATCCCAGTAACCGACAGGTACATCGCCCTGGACGCTTCGTTTTGCCTGCGGATCTCTTCGCCCTCGAATCCCCAGTTTGCACGTCGCGTTTTTATCAGCGAACTTTCGCCCGTAAAAGCTCCCGACAAGAATTGCTCTTGGGCCGCGTGAATTGCTTCATTCGCATCTTCGTACTTGCCGATTTCTAGTGGTAACCACCTAGAGTTGACCTGGAGATGGGTGTACGTGCTGCTGACGGACTCGATGGTATCTTCGACGCCGGCGCGCTCGAGCGTACGCAGATACACGGGAGCTCCGGCAATGACGGTTGCGGTAATGAGGGAACCGACGAATGCGCCCAGAAGCAACATCCCTTCGCCCGATACACGGCGCAATGTAAATCTGACGAAACTCAGTTCAATCGTCCTTCAAGTCCACGAAGCAATCGCGGTGAGTTTTCATTTCGTCCGTTTGCCGCCCTTTGGCACGATGATCGGGGGTGATTTTCGCAGCGTTCACAGAACGCCCAAACCACGATTCTAACGTTGTGAGACGCGCGACCGCTTCACGCATGCGAGATGCATGAATTACGCAGTAGCGTTGAGTTTGGTTTTCGGATTCGTCGTCGTGCCCGGCGATCTTGACATTTTCACCGTATTTTGCGGATACGCTCGGCGGGAGGTCAAAATCGGCGACAGCGGAAACGATCACACCCTTGCGCAAGCGTAAAACAAGGATGCCACCGGCGAACGATATAATCCGAATTAACACCTTAAACCATCGGCTCGAGCGATCAGGAGGCATGAGGTGAAATTCCAACAGCGGTTTAAATCGGGCTTGGTGTTGGTGACGAGCGGTCTGATCCTCCTAGCCATCTCGGCAACTGCCTGCGTCACGAACTCGATCGTCGAAGTTTCGCCAACAACGACATCGATGGATTCGACGGTTCAAGGAAGCGGCGGATCGAACGTTTGGGTCCCCGATGTCGTCGACGCCACAGCGCCTTCAATCGTTCACGTCTCCGTCCGACGTTCCGACGGCGTTGGCAACGGCACGGGCATCGTTTTCGATGGCGACGGTTCAATACTCACAAATTGGCACGTTGTCGAAGGCGCGAACGAGATCAGCGTTGCCTTACACACCGGGGAAGAGTTCGCCGCGTCAATGGTGCGCGAGGACAGTTTGCTTGACCTTGCGCTTCTTAGCGTCGATGCACACGGATTGGTCCCGGCCAATTTCGGGGACTCTGATGCCTTGAGGGTTGGAGAGGACGTAGTTTCGATTGGCCACGCGTTTGGTTTGAGTGGTGGCCCGAGCGTTAGCCGTGGCGTGGTCAGTGCGTTAGACCGTACGGTCGCGGATCGCTCCAGCAACATTCTCAACGGTTTGATACAGACCGACGCAGCCATACATCTCGGCAGCAGCGGTGGCGCGTTAGTCAACTCGTCCGGCGAAATCATCGGCGTCAACGTAGGAACCATCAACGTTGGGCAAGGCGCGAATTTCGCAATCGAAATCAACACTGTTATCGAAGGGGCAGATCGTCTGGTCGCATTGGGCGAAAGAGAAAGCCCCGGATATCTGGGCGTCGGCGGCGTGGATGTCACGCCATACGTCGCGTTCCAGCAAGCTTTGCCCGTCAGCGAAGGCTTCGGCGTTCGCTATGTTGACCCCGGTTCCCCAGCCGCGGTTGGTTTCAGGGTCGACGACATCATCGTCGAGATCAACGACACGCCGATCCGCGGCAAGACCGACTTCACCGAGTTTTTGCGGACCCATCCCCGAGGCACGGATATAGTCGTGACCGCGGTCCGTGGCGATGGCGATGGTGCGGAGATCATGGAGATTCCGGTCACTCTCGGCGCGCCCGGCACCTAGGACTCCGTACAATTGCTGCTCAGCAATCTCGTGCGCCCATCGTACTTGTAATCCCGGGAGGAATGATGATGACAGGAACTGAGCGTGAACTGAGCGGCAAAGTTGCTATCGTGACCGGCGCCGGCAGGTTACGCGGCATCGGCCGGGCTACCGCCAACGTTTTGGCTCGTATGGGTGCCGACGTTGTGGTTACCGGGACGGGACGCGACCCTGCGACGTTCCCTCCAGACGAACAAGAAGCCGGTTGGCGAGACATCGATTCGACCGCAGATGAAGTCCGGTCCTTCGGCGTCAAGGCGCTCCCAGTTGTGATGGACGTGACTAAAGCGGACGAGGTCCAGCAGTTGATCAACGACACTGTCGCTCAGCTTGGCAGCGTCGACATCCTGATCAACAACGCCGCCGCACCTTACGGCGAGGACCGGGTACCGGTGATCGAGGTCGCGGAGCACGTGTTCAAGAAGGTTTTAGAGGTCAAGGTCGTTGGAACTTACCTCTGCTCCAAGACAGCAGCGATACAGATGATCGAGCAAGGCTCGGGCGGCCGCATCGTGAACATTTCTTCGACGGCTGGCAAACGTGGATCCGCCAACACAGCGGCGTATAACGCATCAAATTTCGCGGTTGACGGATTCACGCAAGCGCTGTCGAAGGAACTAGCCCAGCACGAAATCACCGCCAATTGCGTATGCCCTGGCATGACCGAAACGGCGCGCCTCGATCCGATCGGTCGTGGCGACGAGTGGCGGGACCGCGCCGCGCAAGTGCCGATAGGTCGTCCAGCTGAAGATATGGAAGTCGGCGAACTGATCGGTTTTCTATGCAGCCCACGCGCGGCTTACATAACTGGCCAAGCGATCAACATTAACGGCGGAAGTCTCACCGAACGCTGATCGCGCTTTGTCCCAAGCGAACCGCGTCCGTCGGCTCAGCGCTAGAAAGCACTTCGATTTCCACCCGCCGGGCTTCCACGCGTCGTATTCGTCGCGTGCCTCGATTGCTGAAGTGGCTGCGAGTGATTCGTTTGTTCAGCTTCAGTCCACGAAGCCGCTCAGTTGGCGGCTGCGGGTCGGATGCCTCAGCTTGCGAAGCGCCTTCGCCTCGATCTGGCGTACGCGCTCGCGTGTTACGCCGAAATACCTGCCTACTTCTTCAAGCGTTTTCGAGCGACCATCTTTCATTCCGAACCGATGCTCGATCACCTGCTTCTCACGCACGTCCAATGTCTCCAAGACCGTTTGAACGCTTTCTTTCATGAGGTTCGTCGAAGCTTCTTCGATCGGACCATCGGTGTTCCTCTCTGGAATGAAATCGCCTAGTGTCGAGTCTTCCTCGTCTCCTATGGGTGTCTCCAACGAAACGGGTTGGAGCGAGATCTTCAGAGTGTCACGCACCTTCTCCGGCGTCGTCTCCATGTGTACCGCGATCTCTTCAGGCGTGGGTTCTCGACCATATTCCTGAACCAACCGCCGGCTTATGCGTAGAAGTTTGTTGATGGTCTCTACCATGTGTACCGGTATGCGTATGGTCCTCGCTTGGTCAGCGATAGATCGGGTTATGGCTTGACGGATCCACCACGTGGCGTAAGTCGAGAACTTGTAGCCGCGACGGTAATCGAACTTTTCGACCGCCCGGATCAAACCGATGTTTCCTTCTTGAACCAAGTCCAAGAGATTCATCCCGCGGCCCATGTATTTCTTGGCGACAGATACGACTAGCCGCAAGTTAGCTTTGGTGATGTGAATATCGGAAGCGGTACCCCGATTGCGGATCGTGGTCAAGTGGGCGTCCAGAAGCGGTCCGTAATAAAACAGTTTCTGAATCGCCTCGTTATCCAACGCCGCCTCGAGATCGAAGAGCTGCGGATTGCACTCGATGGCATCGGGCGTCTCGTCTGCTATGAGCAACGTGAGCAACGACAAGTGCCGGATGGCGGTTTTCGATTCATCGACGTCGCAACCGAGATGGTTCGCGAGGTATTCGATCTTTTCTTCCGAATACGGCTCGTCGAGGCATCGTCGAATGAGCGGATGCATCAGCATATCGGCAAGGTATGTCGTGACTGCCTCGTCCGCGACGGATAGCAACCTTTTGGCCAAGTCTTCCGAACACGCCAAACCTTTGCACATTGCGCCGAGGCGCGCCTCGTAAGAGGTTTCGCGCAGTGTATCGAAGACTTTCTTGTCGTCGTCAGAGAAATCCGCGTGTCCGAAGTTCGGTGCCAACTCTTCAACAATCTGCAACGCGTCGGCGCGGCTTCCGCCCAATGCTTTGCGGATTAGAGTCGCCGATGTGATCCGGTACGGATCCGCGACGATTTCGAGCAGCCTCGGTTGCGTCAAGACGTCTGGCAGCGCCACGTCTTCGATCCGTGAGAGAAGGCTTCGAACGACTTCAGCAGTGTCTTCGGTGCAACCGATTGCGTTCGCGATGTCCTCGCTGGTCGTGGTGTCCGTCACGTTTTCGAACGCCTGGCGGGCTTCGGTAGTGGTGATCTTTCGGAACACGTCCTCAGGTAGTCGCGTCAGATCCCTGATGATTTCGATGGCGTCGGTATCCGAGCAGTTGAAGATGTCCGAGATGTATTTGACGTCGCGAATGCGGTACGGATTCCTTAGAGCCTCACGGATCGCGACGAAAACTTCTGCCATCCGTTGATCGCAGAACCCGGAGTAGATGACCATCGCCTTCGCGGCGCGTTCCATATTCGAGAGCCGATGCATCGCCTCGACGGTGATCTCGGTCGCCGATGGTTTGGTTTCGTGTTTTTCGAGAAACTCGGATTCCATCTCGGCCACGATTCGCCGCAGTTCCAAGTTACGCGCCAACACGCGCTCCTCTTGCGCAGTCAGCAGTTCGACACGTCCGATCTCGCGCAGATACATGCGCACCGGGTCATCGGTTAGATCAGTGTCGGCGGCGACGTTTTCGAGCGTAATTACCTCGGCGCGTTGTTTCGCACCTGCCGCAGAACCGTCCCAACTGTCAAGATCAGAGATCGAGCTGGATGGCGCGGCCGGCGAAAGGATCATGCTGGCGCGCTGACTCTTGCCGGCGAAGGGATCCGATTCGGCCTCGTCTTCCCCGCTGACAATGCCGAATGTCAGAGTTTCGCTTTCTTCATCTTCATCTTCTTCATCTTCATCGTTCGACGGCGTATCCTCGTCGTCTTCATCCACATCAACGGGCGAACCATTGACCTTGGTCCGCCCTAGAGTGCTTGGGGTATCTGCGGAAACGCTGGGCCCTGCATGCACATCTCCATCTTGTTCCATTTCAACGACCTCGTGATTCAACGTGTTCTCAACCTCGTCGCTCTCGTTTACCAATTTGAGCGTCTCCTAATGTTTTGGCGCCGCGTTAAGCGGAATCGCCAGTTCCCTGATCTGGCGGTTGGTTTCAACCGCGCTGATCATGTCCTCATCACGGAACAAGTTCCCGTTCTCTTTAGCCAGTTGCACCTCTCTCTGTTTGTTGCGTTTCAGATACTCTTTTCGGGTTCGTATCGCACAATCTTTGGCGATCTGAATAATGGCCGCTTCGTCCTCGAATCCTGTTTCGTCCGGCGATATTCGTGCGTGTTGCAACCGATCCAATAGATCCACGGCATCATTTTCACCTTCGACGACAGCAAGGCACCCGTCCACGCCTCCCGTCGTTCGCAAACTCTCGAAAACCCTCGTACGGGTGCGGTTCACGAAGTGATGCGGCTCGACAATGTTGGCGTGATCGATGGCGTATTGATGCTGGACCATACAGGCCAGCAGCATCAATTCCCAAGGAGCGGGAACGGCTGAAACGGGCACGGTCGGTTTGGCACGGTTGGCGACGCGCGTACGACTTCGACGCGCCGTCGTCGGGGGCCGCGAAGCGGCGATGACGTTTTCTCGCTCGGTCCGTTTTCGCGTGAGAACGTTGGTCAAATGATCTGCATCAATGCCTAATCGTTCGCTCAGCGTATCTAAGATCCGTTGCTCACGAATGGTGTGTGGCGGAACGCGGTCGAAATAGGGTTCGATCTCATTCAGAGCGGCGTCCAATCCGCTGTCGGATCCCGTGTTGTGATTGTTTAGACTGGCTCGGATCACGAACTGCATGATGTCGTCGGCTTGGTCGATCGATGCAATCCACTGCGCGCTGTCTGTCCTGATCGCGTCATCAGGGTCTTTGGCAACGCCGCGATCGGACACTACCGGGTTGGCGATGCGAATATCGATGGCCGAATGGCGAGTTGACCTTCTCCCGGCCGAATGGCGCCCAAACTCCGATATCGCCATTCGCAATCCGCGCAACGCCGCTTGCTGGCCGGCTTCGTCGGCGTCTAGGCACAAAACTATCGAGGGCGGGTTGTCGGGATCGTCGGGTAACACAGTGGCGACGGTTTGCAATTGCTTCGTCGTGACGGAGGTGCCCATGCAAGCGACGACGTTTTTGAAGCCACGCTCCTGTGCCGCGATGACGTCCATGTAGCCTTCAACGATGATCGCCCTGCCAGAGGTCCGAATAGCATCGGAGGCCCAACTCAATCCGTATAGCGTCTCGGATTTGTTGAATATCGCGGTCTCATGCGTGTTGAGGTATTTGGGTTGAGCATCGCCCATCGCCCGCGCTCCAAACCCGATGATGTTGCCGCGCGGGTCTCGGATCGAGATCGTTATCCGATTTGCGAACATGTCTCGCCAAGCGCCATCCGCACTTTTCACGACGAGCCCTGCACGGACGACCGCCTGGCTTTCGGCGCCGATTGATCTCAGGTATGCGAACAGCGAATTGACCCCGCCCGGTGCGAAACCTATGCCTCGCCGGCGTGCCACGCTGGCGTCTATACCGCGCGATTCGAGATACGCGAGCGCCTCGCTCCCCTGCGATCCTTCCAGCTGTCTGTAGAAAAACTCTTCGGCGACCTCGTTGGCTCGGTGCAACGCAGACGACTTGGTTCGTCGCTGACCGCTATCGCTCTCATCTCGGAAATTCGGTTCAATGCCGGCTTTGAGTGCGAGTTTTTCCAGCGCTTCTTTGAACTCGATTCCATCGGCACGCATCACGAAATCGAACATGCCACCGCCGACGCCACAAGCGCCCCAGCAACGCCACGAATCGTGATCAATGGATAAGCTGAACGACGGAGTTCGTTCGTCGTGGAATGGGCAGAGGGCCTTGGGCGTGCGAGATGATGAATTTTCGAGCGCGAGATAGTCAGACACGACATCAACGATGGTCAGCCTTGCCTTAACGTCGTCGACTAACGTCATCTGCTATCCCTTCCAACGGCGAAGTAATTAACTACACCCACCATCACTCATCTGCTATCCCTTGCGCTGCGCGTCGTGAGTGTTGAGTCACGACGAATATCGCTGTGGACGTACGAAGTATAACCGAGAATCTCTCGAATGCAAACGTCTAAACGCTAGCAACGGAACTGATTGGGGGCGCAATTGTTCGAGTCGATACCGCATTCAGTGAGGCCGCGGTACTGTGACTCGGCCTTGGTGGAGTCCGCGTGCGCTGCCCGGCGATATTCGTTCGAGCGCCATCACCGCGAACGAGTCGGTCATTCCGCTCACGAAATCGGCGGCGGCATACTCGGGTTCAATTGAGATGACTCGCATCCATTCCGGAATGTCATGAACGTGGGCAGTGTAGTACTCGTGTAAGTTGGCGACCGCACCGTGTGCTCGTACGCCCTCGGGCGATGCAGAGGTCGGATGGTATACCCGCTCAAACATGAAGTCACGGAGTCGCGTCGTCACGTCTATCATTGCATCGGACATCCGGATCCAAACGTATTGGTTCGATTCTGATGACTCACCGGTGCAATCCCATGACGAGTCGACAACGTCGCAAACCATGGCGTTTAGCCTGCTTGAATGGGCGTCACCCAAAGCATCGCGGATCTCGATAGGCACGTCAGTGGTGGCCAACGCGCCGTCGCGCTCAGCGTCCGCGAGGTCGTGTGCCAAGTATGCGATGGCGTCGGAGATTCGGACGATCTGAGCTTCAAGTGACATGTCCGCCACCGCATTCGGTTCGATGAACTTGCCCTCAGGTTTCGAGTGACGCCTGACGGCGTCCAAGACGTCGTTGGTGAGATTTAGCCCTTCGCCATGTTTTTCGAGCAGCGTGAGTGTTCGCACACCTTGAGCGGCGTGCGTGAAACCGTTTGGTAAACATTCGTTCAAAACCTTTTCGCCAATATGCCCGAACGGCGTGTGCCCGACGTCGTGAGCTAACGCGGCGGCTTCGACCAAGTCCTCATTGAGATTGAGGGCTCGTGCGATCGTTCGTCCGACTTGCGAGACTTGAAGCACATGGGTCATCCGCGTCGTGAAGTGGTCACCTTGCGGGTTGACCAATACCTGACTCTTGTGTTTCAGTCGCCGAAACGAGTTTGAGTGCACGATACGGTCGCGATCTCTTTGAAACGAGGCGCGAACGGACGAAGGTTCTTCATCTCTGTCCCTAGTTGCCCGCGCTGATCGCGCCGCGAACGGTGATAAAGCGGTTTCGCGCTGCTCGATGCGGCTCCGAACACTAGAGACCATTGCAAAACTCCCGTCATTCCCACAGACGCGGGCGCTTCAGCGGACGGAACGTCCATCCAGAATCAACAAAGCACGCCTTTTCTCACGCTACCGTCACTGTCTTAGCCAAGTTGCGGGGGCGGTCGGGGTTGATGCCGTTCGCGATCGCGGCGTAGTAGGCCAATTGTTGGAGCGGTATCGTCATCAGGAAAGGCAAATGTTCATCGTCGTCCGATGCAATCGGCAACCACGCGTCGGCCAACTCTCCGACTTCGGAGTCGTCCTCGTGCGCGAGCGCAATCACCAGACCATTCCGACTTTGGACCTCGTTGATGCTCGTCAACATCTTGGTGCGAAGTTCGCCATTTCGGGGAACCAAGGCGATCGTCGGCGTGGCAGGTTCGATTAGAGCGTTAATTCCATGCTTCATTTCGGAAGCGGAACATCCCTCGGCGTGGACGTAGGCCGTTTCCTTCATCTTTAGCGCTCCCTCCATCGCGATAGGGAACAGATCGCCCCGCCCGAGGATGAGCATGTCAGTGACCGTCTTAAACCGGTCTTTCGCGAGGTCTGCGACATGGTCTTCCTGTCCGATAATGCGATTGATCGCCCGGGGCAACGACATCAATGCTCCGATGTGACGATCGATTGTCAAGGGGTCTAGGTGGCCGCGGTCGCGACCGAGTTGCAATCCCATCATGTACATGACCAACATGCTGTTGATGAACGTCTTGGTCGAAGGAACTGCTACTTCGATACCCGATCCGATGTCAATTACGACATTAGACATTCGTGCCGCTTCGCCATGCGGGTTCGCGGTTACGACCGCCACCGTGCTCCCCTTGCGGCGCGCGGTTTCTATCGCGACAAGAGTGTCGTACGTTTCGCCCGATTGTGAGACCGCCACTAGGAGATCTTTGTCGCTCAGTACAGGATCGCGATCTGCTAATTCACCGGCGTATTCGACGTGAGCCGGTACCCCAGCCAAGCGTTCGCACCAACGCGCCCCTGCCATGGCCGCGAAATATGACGTTCCCATGCCGGCGAACACCACGCGGGCCAGATCGGGCCGAATCTCACGTAACTCCGGGATTTCGATAGTCCGTTTGCTGAAATCGACGCGACCTTTCATCGCGCCCTGCACCGCTGCCGCCTGTTCTGAGATCTCTTTGTGCATGAAGTGCGGATGATCGCCGATATCTGAAAGGCGGTTTTCCGGCAGCAATGGCACGCTGGATTTGCGTACCGGAGAACCGACGACGCTCACGATCTTCACATCATCTCGATCGATACGGACTGCCTCGCAATGGTCTATATGCACGACCTCCGTGACATCTGTGGGCATTGCCGCAGTGTTGCTTGCGAGAATGTGCGCGTCATGAGAAGCGCCGAGTATCAGACTGCCCGCGTATCCGATCCTAATGCCAACGATCGCGCCGGGCTCGGCAGCAGAGACGGCAAGTATCACCGACAACCCTTCGAGGTCTTGCCCAACCCGCATCGTGGCATCGAGGAGCGAATCGCCTCCGGCCATATGCCGCGCGATCAGATGTGCAACCGCCTCTGAATCGGTTTCAGATTTTAATTCGATGCCATCCGCGATCAGACGGCGTCTCAAATCCAAGTGGTTTTCGATGATTCCGTTGTGCGCGATTGCAACCTTGCCGTCATAGCTGAGGTGGGGGTGTGCATTCGCATCCGTTGGTGCGCCATGCGTAGCCCACCGCGTGTGAGCGATACCGGCTGTCGCTTGACCCAGTTGGCCATCAACAGTCTCTACCAGACCAGAGACCGGGCCGGCGCGTTTGATCGTTGTGATTCTTTCGCCGGTGAAGGCGGCAATGCCCGCGCTGTCATACCCGCGATACTCGAGATCGTTGAGCGCCCGCAAAAGAAACGATTTCGCATCGCCGTATCCGGCGTAACCCACAATTCCGCACATAACGCCAGTTACACCGATCTTCTTCCAGTTCGCGAAGAGACGAGTCGTTGAGATGCTTCAACAAACGCCTCTTGCGAAATCGACACGTCAACAACGCTCGTTAATTCAAATTGCGATGACATTCCGTCGGCGTAGATGCCGCGTCTCTCTACGGGCAACTGCGAAGCCAACCTCAGCATAATCTCATCGGTGGCCCGGAGAAGCTCGGCTCGGCGAATGACACCGGAGTCAATTCTGAATGGTTCGCCGACCGACATCCTGATTTTGGCTATCGGCATCAACAATTTGAGGATGTTTTGTAGATTGTCGGTGCCGTACAGCCCGATCGGAACCAATGTTGCCCCGGTCTGTGCGGCGACCAACGCGGTTCCGACGTGGCCTTTCTTCAATCCCTCCAGGTTGCGGCTCCGTGTTCCTTCTGGAAACATGACGACCGCTCGTCCGATACCGAGCATCGCTTTCACCCACCGCAGAGCCCGCACATCGGCGGAATACCGGCTCACCGGGTACGCGCCCCAACCCTTGAGTAGGAACGTGGATAGCGGATTGTTGAACAGCTCGCGCTTGGCTAAGAACAACGCGCGCCGAGGCAGTATCGAAGCCACTATCGGTGGGTCTAAGTTTGCGAGGTGGTTGGAAACGTAGATCACTGGGCCAGTGACTTTCAATCGGTCGCGGTTTCGCACTTCAATGTCGGCGAACGTCCCCAAAGTACCGCGGAATGCGGTATTGCCCATGGGGAAGAACCATTGCCGATTTGGCTTCACGAGATTTGCGCCTCCAAGCCTTCGTTGGCCACGGCTCGTTCAAACGCCGTTTCTGTCAACTCCACGATGATTACTACCACTTCTTCGGGGCTCAGATCGTCAGTGTCGACTATGATCGCGTCGTCCGCCGGGCGCAGCGGCGAATCTGACCGGCTGGAATCTAGCAGGTCTCTCCTGCGGAGTGATTGCAGCACCTCCTGATAACGCTTATCCTCGGTATTTCCGCGGGTGTCCTCTGTTCTCCGCGCGGCGCGAGTCGCCGCAGAAGCGTCAAGGTAAATCTTCACCGGGGCATCAGCCAAAACGACGGTCCCGATGTCCTGGCCTGCCATCACGATGGATCCTCTTTCCGCAATCTCGCGCTGCTGCCTCACTAGCGCTCTGCGAACCTCTGAAGCCGCCGAGACCGGCGAAACGCTTTTGTTGATTTCTTCTGAATACAAGACGTCGGAGATATCTTCGCCATCTGCCGCCAGTCTCCACGCGCCGTCGCCTCGCCGAAAAACGTTGAATTCCGCTTTCTCAGCTAAACACCCAAGCTCGCGCGCGTTTTCAATGGAAACAGATCTCTGGATTGCCAAGTAGGTTACGGCACGGTACATCATACCCGTGTCAAGAAAATCGCAATCCAATCGATCAGCCAGCATCGCCCCCACGGTTGACTTGCCAGACGCCGACGGGCCATCGAGGGTCACTTGCATTGGCGCGATGTTTGTGGGGGTTTTCATCGGAAGTCGGTGGAACTTGCGGGATCGGACATTGCATCCCATAGCGCATCAACCAAGAGGGATTTCGGCACCCGGTCAGACTAATATTCGATTATAGACAGTGCGGATTGACACTCGTGAACGACGCCGTCGCGCGTCCGCGTCGAGAGCGCCGCGCCGATTGACCGAATAGTTGCAATCCATAACTTTCGCCGAGGTCATATTCCAATCGATACATGAACGGCCTAGACGGAATATTCATACTCACGATCTTGCTTCTGGCTTTTTGGGGTTTCCAGACCGGAGTAATAGGCGCTGCTATCTGGCTGGTGGCGGCCTACGGTTCAATTGTTCTGGGGGCACAGATTGTTGGTTGGACGATCCCCAGGCTAGGCATACCGCAAAACCTCGGTTCCATCGTCACATCTTTCGGCTATATATTGGTGTCCGCCGCCGTGTTCACCCTCGCACGGATGATTTCGATGTCGATCAGATCCGCCATCAACGTATCGCCACTGAGATGGGTCAACGATATCGGTGGAGCCCTTTTGGGCGCACTGCTGGGGATCCTAGCGGTCGCCGCGATTATCGCAGTCGCTGCGATATTCACGTACGTTGTTCCTGAGGGCGCTTTGGAGTACGGGGGAGCGTCTTACTCTGCGTCCTACTCCCAGATCTACTTGAACAACGGCCCGCGAGCTTGGCTCGATGAGCAACTCACAGGATCGCTGATCGTGGAGATGATGGCCAACTTGCGCGGCGTGATAGTGCCAATTGCTCCACGCGAACTTGGGATCGCCGTCGAGGTCCTATTTTCCCGTGTGGATTAGAAGCCAGAACCATCCGACGCTAGCAACAAGGTTTGTACCCTCAGGTGCACATCTCTGTCTGTAAAATGAGTACCGTGACTGATCAAGCGTTAATTCTGATACGTTCTCGGGTGTTAGTGCTCAACCAGAACTATCAGCCGCTCAACATCTGCGACGTGCGCCGCGCCGTTTCGCTGCTAGGCAAAGGCAAAGCCGAAACGGTTCAATACGGTGTCGAATATATCCACACGGTTTCGAGGATGTTCGAACGCCCCGAGGTGATCCGCCTCGTCTACATGGTCCGAAAGCCGTTGCATCGCCGCAAGTTGTCGAGGCGTGAAGTGTTCCAACGAGACGGGCACCTATGCCAGTACTGCGGAAAACGCGGCACTGAGATGACGCTTGACCACGTAATACCGCGCTGCAAAGGCGGTCGACACACGTGGGAAAACGTCGTCACCGCATGCCAACGGTGTAACCATCGTAAGGCGGGATCCACACCTCGAGAAGCAGGGATGCGATTGCGGGTGCAACCGCGCGAGCCGCGACCTAATCCGTATGCGGGGTTCAGCGCAGACCGGGTTGACCCGACTTGGCTACCGTTCATGCCTTGGTTGGCTAAGCAACCGCTGCCAACTGCGGCGGGGTGACCCTAGCAACTACTCTGTCAATTCGGCCATTCGGTCCACAAACCAGTGGATGCGGCCGCGGTGACGACGTACGTCTTCCGGATACATGAAACCGTGATAGAAATTGGCGTGCAGCGATTCCGCTACACCGAAAACGTCTGCGAGTGATCGGTCCTCGTTGCCGGACGCGATGTCATTCACGGTAACCACCATTGCCTTGTGACCGCTTTGCTTGATTCCGCGACGGTGCATCTCGGCAATCACCATGTGCGAAGCGGCGCCCCAAAGCTTCTCGGATGCCTGAAAATGATCACCGGCATCAAGTTCGCGGTCTGCGTCTTTGAGAAATCGACGGGCGAGTCGGACGTGTTCGGTGGATAGCATTTTTGGTGGATTCCAATTTGTTAACTTACTTCGTAAAGTTCATTCTATCTCAATCTAGTCGCGTGACTTTAAGTGACTGTCGGCATTTCCAGCATCATCGCGTCGAAAGCAAGTTGTGGCAGTGCGTTAACCATCAGTGCGTCTCGCGTTTTGCGCGCGGCTAGCGCGGCGCTCGCGACGTCGTCGCCGCTCAGCTCGCCTGCTATATGCTCCAACTCACCGACGCGTTCCTCGTACACAACTTGGTGCCGCAACCCGTTCTGGATCATTGCGATGTCTCTAATGATCTCCAACCAACGACCAACCTCTTCCAATGCGATACTGCGGTCCCTACGGAACTCGCGGCTCATTTCGAACGAATAATCGAATCGGTTTGGCATGTCGGCGTTGATGACATCGATGATCCTAGCGGCCGATTGCCGCCGGGCGTCTACGAGTGATGGATCGTTTAGCGCCGCGATCGCCCAACCTGGTGCACCCATTGACATTTTGGCTAGCATCAGCGCTTCATTGCTGTTGACGTTGTAACGATTAACCAAAGCATCTGCGATCGCTTCTGTCGGCACGGAGCGCAACCTTACGAAATGACATCGCGAGGCTATAGTCTCTGGCAACAGGTCTGCGGAAGGTGCGGTGAGGATGATGTGAACGCTGCCCGGAGGCTCTTCGAGCGTCTTGAGAAGCGCGTTCGACGCGTCGGGCGACATCCGATGCGCTTCGTCGATGATGAATATCTTCGCGCGACCCTCGTACGGTTCGAGCATCGCGTCGGATTGAATGTCTTTGATCAAGTCAATCCCGATCATGACGCGTCGTTGGCCAGCATTCGCGTCGGCATCTTTCGAAGATTGCGTCGAAGACGTGATGATCTGGACGTCCGCGTGGTTGTCGCGCTCAATCCGACCGCATGCCGAGCACTGTCCACACGGCACCGAAGGTTGGAGGTCCGCCCAACCGGGCGCAACGACGTCTTGTGCGTTGCAGTTGAGCGCGCGGGCGAAATCGATTGCTAGCGTGCGTTTTCCGACACGGTCCGGACCAGTGAAGAGATATGCGTGCGATACGCGCTTCTGTTCAATCGCACCATTGAGCAGCGTGATCGCGGCGCGATTACCGATCGTTCGCCATTGCCCGATCGAATCAACGTTTGGCGATGCGGCAAGCATCACTCATATATCGCCGTGGCGAGAAGGTCAGCGTAGGTTTCACGCCTGCGTATCAAACGCGCTTCCGATTGCTCGGTTACCAATACGATGGCCGGTCGGGTCTGGAGGTTGTAGTTGCTGGCCATCGGTACGCAGTATGCGCCGGACGCCGGCAATGCCAGCAGGTCGTCGGTGTTCAGATCTGGAAGTCTAACGTCTTGCGCCAAGACATCCCCGGACTCGCAGAACTTGCCAGCTATGGTGACTGTCTGCGTCGGTTCACCGAGCGGATCGTCTACTGACACCACCTCGTATTCCGCGTCGTACAACGCCGGCCGGATGTTGTCGCCCATGCCGCCGTCGACACTGACGTAGGTGCGCACGCCGGGTATGCGCTTGATGCCACCGACTGTGTAGACCGCGACCCCTGCCCTGCCTACAATCGATCTCCCGGGTTCGATGATTAACCTCGGTTGGTCAAGCCCGTATTTCGTGCACGCGGCAATCAACGAGTCGGTAATTATCTTCGCGTACTCGCCGATGGTGGGAGGCAGCTTTGACGACAGGTAACCGATCGCCATACCGCCACCCGGGCTGAACTCCTTCATCTCTAGGTGGTGAACCCACTTCATCCTTGCAGCGAAGGCGCACACGTACTCGATCGCCTCCTCGTATGGCTCCAACTCGAATAGCGGCGAACCGAGGTGGAAATGCAGGCCTTGGACATCGAGGTAGGGTTGCGACAACGCGGCGTCAACCGCCTTTTCAGCGTCGCCCGTCTCGATCGAGAACCCGAATTTCGAGTCCAATACTCCAGTGCTGGTCAAACGATGAGTATGTGGGTCGATGCTCGGCGAGAGACGGAGATTCACGGCTTGGGTGGAGCCTAGTTCTCCAGCAACTTCGTTCAGTAGCTCAATCTCGTGGAACGAATCGATCGTGATGCGACCGATGCCCGCCTCGACCGCTTCTCGTAGTTCGTTCCGCGCCTTGTTATTACCGTGGAAGTTGATTTTCTCGGCGGGAAAGTCGACGGCCAGCGCGAATGCCAATTCGCCGCCCGTCACAACGTCGATAGACATCCCTTCCTCTTCCATGATCTTCAAGATCGCCGGGTTCGAGAACGCCTTGGTCGAGTACTCGATGTCAGTCGTTGGGTAGAAACGTCTGAAATTGCCGACGAACTCCCGGCACATCTCACGGATCGTAGCCTCATCGAAGATGTAAAGCGGACTGCCGAACTCGCCTACGATCTCCCGAACGTCGAGGTCCTGGATGGCCAATCTTCCTGCGTCGTTCACCGACGCGGAGATTGGGAGCACTTCGGCAAGTGGCAGTTGGTTCATTGCGATGGAATTTAGGGGATTGGAGACGTTAACGAGTGGTTATCTCAATTTTGTGTTGACGACGTGCGAACGTCAAGGAATGGGGCAATTAATCACCTCACACACCAAAACACAGTACCCTGAACTTGCCGCAGAAGCTACAAACTGACCGATCTGGTGGTTTGTTTAGACAGGGGCGTTGACGCGCCCCCTATGCGGTTTACCAGACGGGTAGCTTCTGTGGCAAGACGCTTACTGTTCTCGCCGCAAGGGGGTATCCGAATGCTTCATCATATTGCGTCGACCGTTACAGGCGATCCGCAGAGGCACCAGAGTTGTGGCGGCGTGTTCGCCGTGTTGGCGGTCACAGCGATCATTCTGCTGATGGTGTGGTTATACGCCTCGGGACGCGACCAAGGCCGCCAGGATCAGTGGGAGAGAGTGCCGACTGTTGATCCCGAGTCGTGCTACGGGCTGACCACTGTAGAATGCATGATCGCACGGGACGACTAGTACAATTCGCAACTAAAACAACCTAAAAGCCCACGGAGTGGTTCCGTGGGCCTAAGGTCTCCCTGAGGGGAAGAAAGGGTGTAATTACATGCACCAGTATATAGGCTTCCGTCGTAGCAACACGCAACTTCTTGCGGAAATCAGGCGGATTACAGGCGATCCGCCTCCAGCGTTCGTGATGCTGAGACGCATCAAAGAGGTGCTAATCAGGCATGGCAAATCCGCCCGTTAATATGGATTAACGGGTATAATCCAAAGGGACTGGACACTCAAATGCCCAGCCGGTGGGGGCCAGAGGGGGCTCCGCATGTTCGTTCAAGCCTAGATGCGCCGCCAATTACGTTTTGCTAGGACGACCTCTGGCTCACCCACCTCTTCCAACGCTACTACACGGCAGTGGCAAACCGCTTCAAGATCGACATGCCCTTCGAGGACGCGGTGAAGCGCGTCGTCAGTCGTAAGGATTCTCTTCCTGCTCCGTCTTGCAGTACCACAGAAGACGGCCCTGCGTCTGCATCATCAAAGCGCAGAACCGCGCGGCGTCCGAAATCTGACGGCGAGAAGCCCTGAAGTCAAACTCGTGCAGATACTTCGGCGGATGGCCTGTGCTGATGTGGTGGAAGGTGCCGTGTACGCCACGCTTGAAGATCGACCAGTAGTTCTCGATGTTCTGGGTGTGGATCTCCGGCATCTCTTTGCGGACGTACTCGAGTTCGTGGTTGACCATCTCGTGTGGCAAGTCACGCTTCATGTCACGGCAGGCCGGATGCCGATCGCTTACAAGCAACGTCTGGCTAGGTTCGACATAGGCCAGAATGATTGGTCGCAGGGTGTCACGCCGCGGATGCTCGACCACCTGGCTCTTCACTCGACCGCCTCGCTGGAGCATCCCGAACACCGGCGTCTTGCCCTCTAGCGGTGCTCGCGGCGGCTTGGGGCGTAGACCCATCTCCTGCTCATCCTTGATGCGCTCATGCACGACGGGATGACCGCGCCTGGATCTGGGACCGAGGTAGGTTTCGTCCACTTCGACCACGCCGATCATGAGATCGTCGGACTCGTCGGCCATAGCATCGCGGATGCGGTGGCACATGAACCATGCTGTCCGGTAGGCTACTCCGATGGTGCGGTGGACTTGGTGGGCACTGATCCCCTTCTTTGAGGAACACATGAGATACATGACGGCGAGCCACTTGTGGAGCGGGACCTTGGAGTCCTCGAAGACCGTTCCTACAGTGGTGCTGAACTGCCTGCGACACCCACGATCACAGCACCTGAAGAGTTTTCGCACGTGGTTCTTTGTGCGCGTTTTACCGGTGATGCGGTAGGGACCCTCGGTACCGCACGTGGGACACACTGGACCATCCGGCCATGACTTCAAGGAAATCGCGACACTCATAATCAGACCACCGCATGATGTCTTGCCAACCAAATTTGACACAAACGTATCAGTGTTTGGTGTTCTGAGTGCCAATTATGGCGAAGGAGTAGTAACTTAGGAAGAGGTGGGAAGGCCAGAGGTCGCCTGACAAATATAATCAGGTCACAGTTAGGCTCAAATACACCTGCGATCTCCCTCTGGCCCCCGCCAGCTGGGCATTTGAGTGTCCAGTTACCTAGATGTTACGCCATCGCTGCACCTGCATCGCTTCCCCTTTGGTGTGTCAAGTGATTAATTGCCAGGAATGTGGCGACGGTACCATTGAATTCACTGGTGGGTTGAATAGACCGAGTTCATACTGACCCACGTTTGAAGGCGCACGAACATGAATGAGAAGGTCCCGCGGCTGACGGAACTCGCCAGCTGCGCCGGCTGAGCGGGCAAACTGAGCCAAGGCGAACTCGCCCAGGTGTTGGGCGGGCTGATGAATGGAGCCGCACCACATCCCGATCTGTTGGTAGGTTTCGAACACGGTGACGACGCTGCCGTCTACCGTTTGGACGATCGTGTCGCCCTGGTACTCACCGTCGACTTCTTCGCACCGATCGTCGATGATCCCTTCACGTACGGAGCCATCGCCGCAGCCAACTCGATGTCCGACGTTTATGCGGTCGGAGGAAGGCCCATAACCGCGCTGAATATCGCCGCGTTTCCGCGCTCCCTGCCCCCTGACGTGGCGCCGGAGATACTGCGCGGTGGCGCAGTCAAGGTGGCCGAAGCCGGTGCCATCATTGTCGGCGGGCACACCGTCGATGACGTCGAGCCGAAGTACGGTCTCTCCGTCGTTGGCATTGTGGAGCCGGGGCGTCAAGTCCAGAACTCGACAGCGCAACCGGGTGACGTTTTGGTCCTAACCAAACCCATCGGTACCGGCGTAGTGACTACCGCTTTGAAGAACGGTAAGGTTGTCGATGATGTGTTGGATGCGGCGGTCGACTCCATGCTGCGCTTGAACCGCGGTCCCGCCGAGGCGATGGTCAGTGCGGGTGCCAACGCGGCGACCGACGTCACTGGCTTCGGCATTGTTGGTCATTTGATGACGATGATGAAGGCCAGCGGTACTACCGGGCGATTGCGACGTTCTGCACTCCCGTTACTTCCGGGCGTTCTAGAGCTTCTGTCCGATGGCATGGCGCCCGGCGGCACGCATCGAAACATTGAGTCATGCGAGTCCAGCGTGGTTTGGGGCGATGGCGTCACGGAGATCGACAGGCTTCTAATGTGCGACCCTCAAACCTCTGGCGGATTGTTGATCTCGTTACCGAGCGACGCCGTCGATGGCTTACTTGCAGACTTGGATAATCGTCGGGTTGAAGGGACCGTGGTCGGGAACGTCGCCAATTTCAACGGCAACGCTGTTGAGGTGAGTCGCTAACCTGCCAGCGACCAGATGCGCTCCCGTTCTTCCTCGGTTAGCTCTGCAAGAGCGGTACCGTCGGCCATCTCCTCGGCCCGCAAAACTCGTTCACGCAGATCGGAATTCACCTTCAGCAACGCCGTCTCCGGATCAACGCCTTGAGCTTGGATCTGTCGGACAGCCGCCGCGAGGAACTCTCCCGCTCGGTGTTCAATCGCAGCGTCAGATTCATCATTGCGTCGGTCTGATAACGCATTAGTTTCGTTGGACGGCGATGTTAGGCGCAATCCTGCTCGCGCCGCTCTGCGCTGCAAAACCGCTGACTGTGCCAAGGCCGGCAGTGCCTTGGGCACCGATGCCACGATCGAGCGCACGCCCCCGGCCTCCTGCCGCTTGATCCGTTCCCAACGGTCGATAACGTCTGCACCCGAATCGAGTCTTTGAGCATCACCGAATACGTGCGGATGTCGTCTGATCAGTTTTTCCACTACCTTGCGACACACAGAGTCGGCATCGAACTCGCCATTGCGACGCGCAATGTCGGCATGGAACACGATCTGTATCAACAAATCTCCGAGCTCTTCCTCCAGCGCCGCGCCATCACCCGATTCCAGAGCCTCCAAAGTTTCGTACGCCTCTTCCAGCAGATTCGGACGCAAGGACCGATGCGTCTGTTCCGCATCCCACGGACAACCTTCGGGGTCTCGTAATCGGCGTACCGTGTCCACTAAATGCGTGAACGCAGCGCCTTGACTGTCGATCTCATTGATTTCTTCATCCATCACGGAAGTTCCTCGTCAGCTGCAGTTATCTCAACATGTATTCTCTAGTAATGGATTCGCGGTTCAGTTCGCTTCGCTCATTGCTCCGATTTGTTGATCGAGAAGCCGCGATCTGGGTGGTTGGCCTTTTGGTTCTTGCACTGGGCAATCCAAACTCCGATTTCCACTTCACGATATTCTGGCCGTACTACGTCTGGGGCATACAGAGCCCGGGCTTTGGACTAGGCCATTCGATATCGTATCTCTTCCGCGGCGAAATATTGGCCGCTATCGAAGCCCACATACTCGGCATCCCTGCAGTTGCAATAATCGCGTGGCGCGTTGCCACGCTAGAAATCAAGTTGATTAGACGTGTTAGGAGTCAGAGCTGATGGCAAACGTAATGGAACTACTCCCGGAGATCCCGGCAAGCGAGCAAGTCGCTATCTCGGGCATCGTTAACGGGCTACCCGAAAACTCGGAACAGTCGTTCGCAATGGCTTACCGAGCCCAACGCAAGGATGAAACAACGGTTTTGTTGCTCACTTTGGTCGGGTTCGTTGCGGTGGCAGGCGTTCAAAGATTCTTCCTCGGACAGATCGGTATGGGACTGCTCTACCTATTCACCGCCGGGCTCTGCTTCATCGGCACGATCATTGACATCGTGAATCACAAGAAACTGACCAACGAGCACAACGTAAAGATCGCAAACGAGATCTCCATGAACCTCCGCTCCAGCGCCCCAAACGCGACTCTCTAACCCAGCAAATAACTCGGTTTCCCAAATAATCCGATGGTAACTACGTACAATCCTAGCCATGTCTAGGATTCGCCATGTTTCTGATTGCGACATACCCTCGGCAGGACTCGAACCCTCAACCTCCGTGTTCGTGACGCCAGTGCTCTGACTCTTGGGCTACGATGGCATGTTGCAAGCATTCTCGCATGATGCGAGCGTATCGTCAACGCTTCACCTCATCAGCAGCGTCGCGGTTCATCGCTCAACGTCGCACGCATGACCGATACGCCACAATGTCGTCGGGGTGTTTGTCATAGCAATAGTCCATAGCATATGCCTGCTATCAACGCGAGCAGGATGACGATCTTGATGATCCCGTCGATGACCGAATTGTTGAGGACTATGTGGGGTGTCGCGCGCCGAGTTTGAAATCGATGCGCCCGCCATATTTTATCTCAACGCAACCGCCTAGTCGTGATTGCCACTGGCTGTCCGATTTCATGCGATTCAAGCGGCTTGTAACGGTCTGAAATACCAGTGTATGGGGTATCGTATTTCCAACTCGGCTGTTTGCCCATCTTGATTCTCTCGATGTCGTTTGGCTCGCAACTCCTGTAATCGACGATGGATTCAGCCCTGACGTGCGTGTCCTCCACAGGATCGAAGTAGATGCTCTCGACGTATCTGCGGGTTTTCTTCATATCGAAGTAATCTCTGGGATGTAGGACAGATGAAATTGCAAAGTGGCTGTACGACCGATCTTTGATAAATTCAGCGTCTGAGAATCGCAGTTCGATTCGCTCGGTCGCCTGCGGGTACTCAGCACCGATGGGATCATCTATCATGCACCGCCGGAAAAAATCCACGGTGTGCCAGTGGATCAGACCGTAGTAGATGTAGGCGAGTTCGTCGCCGTCCAACTCGCGTCCGTAGATTTCGACTTGGAGATCAACGTCGCGCAGAACACGCTCGGCTGTCGTAACAAACTCAGGTTCGACGTACTCCTTCGACACTGGTGTAGGAGTCGGTGTAGACGCGGGAGTAGGTGTTTGAGTCGGTGTCGAAGATACCGGGGTGCTTGTAGCGGTAGGCGTGACGACCGAAAGCGTCAGTGAAACACCGTTGACCATCACCGTCTGCCCTTGAAGTCTCTCGCAGGTGTCAGCATCTGTTTTCAAACACTCGAATTCCAACACGAACGTCGCTTCGGGGAACGGAGCGGCAATAGATGCCATTTCCGATGAGCCGGGAGCGTCCAGCCACTCGTCGAGGGATTCAGGATCAGAAGCCCAGACACCGAGCGGCATGACGCATAGAAGCGCAGAGGCGGAGACGACCAGGGCGACGATCATTTTGATTCTCATGGCTGTTTCACGAGTTGAATCCGCCGCCAGCCCAGACGAAACAGATCACCAGAACGACGACGAGCACGACGAACACTAGTGGCATCTCAGTATATGCACCTGTCGAACGTGTCGGTGAAGAGCAGGAGATAGATGACAAGCGCCATGATGATGGCACCGCAGACGTAGTGCATGGGGAACCCCCTCGCGGTAAGGACATCGGTCTCTTGCCACAGCGACCACGTCCTGCTTCGAACCGACGGAGGGGGCGCGGAACGTCCATGTCAATTACCGATTCAGGTTCTGTAGCAGATCAACGGGATCGCTGTGGCAACCGCAGGTCTATCGGGCCGAGATGATCAGGTCAAAATGCACGAATAAGCGTTCTCGCAGTCTGATTCGGAAAGGATTTTCAAGTTATGGCCCCGTAGAGTGAACGCGCGATTCAGACGTTCATTGTTGGTCACCAGGCTTGACACCCAATGTCAAATGGGGATAACAATGATGTATGGATTGGAAAAATCCCAAATACGGTTTCAAGTGGAACATCCCAGGGCTCGCGGCAACAATCTCATTGCTTAACAACGTGTTGGGCATTACGGAACGGTTGGCAACGCACGCGGATAGATTGACTCCGATTGCGTCAGATTTGATATTGCTGGCATCGATTGGTGGTGCCGCGCTGTTCAGTGGTTGGTTGCTGGTCAACATCGTCCAATTCGGCATCGTCGCAGGCGACCGCGTTATTCATGCGGATGTGTACAGATTCGTCGGTCTACTGTATGCTTTCGACGAATGTATACGGCTTCTTGAGACGTATCGTCAGGGATACACACAAGCACCCAACGAGGCGCTAGGAGAAATCCAAGCATTGAGTTGCGAACTCGAAGCATTGGGCATCGAAACACTCGAGGTCAAGTTTGAGACGGGTCATGCGGTGACGTTCGACTTGGAGCAGGCGCCTTACGTCAGTGGCTGGCTAACATATTTGTACGCCATGCGCGGCTACGCAAGGCATTCAAATCTTGAAGGGGCACGTTCGTTCATGTGCAGTGAGACGAGCGAGAATGCCAAAAAAATGACCTCCGTTTAGAAAAGTACAAAACTTCCTATCCGTTTGTTGGCCCACAGGTGCACATGGCAACAGACGAATTCTGTAGCGTGCCCTATCGTATTGCGGTCAGGGTTGCGTGGACAAGGAACGGGAGTGAATACTAGAATCGATGCATGGCACCCGACAGAATCTCGTTTGAGCGCAAGCGGTTCGCGGACGTTCCCGAATGGGGCGCGACACGCGGTCTGCCGCCTCAACGCCAGCAGCGTCTCAGAGACGAATTGCAAAGAGTCGAAGCAGGCAGACTCGATATCGACGATGCCATCGACCCTGACCAATTACGAATGTTCGCGTTTTGGAAAGGCGTATTTAACTCTTACGAATCGTTGGATGATGCTTTGTTGGTCGTGGATGAATTAGATGCGAGTAGTAGAACCGAGTTCGACATCCACACGGAAAGGATCAAGGCTGATCATGCACCAGAGATCAACCAAATGTTGACAACGCGCTACAAAGAAATGGTTGAGGCTGCTGAAAGCGCGGTAACTACAGTTCCGCACATGCTCAAAGTGATGAAAGGCATCTTCGACAAGCAATTCAACAAAGTACGGGATCAGTTCGAGTCGCTGTTGACAATGAATCTGAACGTCGTGGAGGCAGCAGCTCGCGACGTGTTCGACGACGCTACAAGCTCAATTCAGACCTACCCGTGATGGGACGTTAGATGTTGAATTCGCTGATCCGTAACTCTCAGTTGATAAAATCGTGTTGTAGAGATTCAATGCGCCATGCGCGTTATGGATGTATCGAATCCAACCTTACGGGACACATCGGCGCGTTCGCCGAGCCTATGTCGATAGGAGCATCAAATTGATCGACGAATACAGAACGCCGACGCTTAGCAATTTCAGGTCTTTCCTTGCCAAATGCGGATTGCGTGCAGAGTTCGTCAAGAACTACGATGGTTCATTCACTGCAAATGTGCCCGGTGCCAAAGTTCGCACATCGATGACCACGGCTTTGGGTTACGGTGAAGTTCCCATGAGCACCGATGATGTGGCTGACGATGGTGAGTACTGGGAAGTCAGAGACGTTATTCCTGAGTAACCAGAGGAACCATAGAATGACGATTTTACGATGGAACAGCAGAACTGATGCAAGCATCATGCATCCTTCTGACGATTTCGAATCAGAGATTGACATCGGAGACATCGGTGGTACAGAGGTGTATTCGATTCAAAATCGCCACATGATAGGTGGTCGGCACAGGTTAATCACGTTCGCGGTGCCCCAAGACAAAGGAGATCGCTTCGTGCAAATTGCATCAACGATGTCGCTCGACCAAGGGCGGCTTGAAATTGTTGATGACGATAAACCAGACCACAGACAATGGCGAATCGACTCGCTGAACGCGCAACGCGCACAGGGTCACATCCTTGTGTCGATGGTCTTGATGGCTGTATAGCAAGTTGGGTACTCAGGCTTATAATCCCCTTTCGAAACCTTGACGCAACAGGTTGGGCAATCTTGGCGTTGGGCGTGATTTTCGCAGCCTGCTTTCCGATTTTCCTCATCACAATCAACGTCGGTTACGTCACCGACTCAGATTGGCTTTACACGTTCAATTGGTGGCGCAACGGCATTCCCGATCGAACTGGACTGCCTATCTCCGAACTCGATAGCGCAGCGGGCCAGATAAAGGACTATTTCCGCAACGATGCCGACAGGTTGGACGTCACTGCCAACACCTCCCGTGGCGTGGTGGATCTTTTCGTAGAACGCGAGATACTCCACATGATCGACGTTAAGGAGCTGATACGGCTCGTAGCGGCGGTCTCAGTTTGGACCGGTGCCGTCCTAGCCCTATGCGCTGGGCTTGGAATTTTGGTGCGCCGAAAGAAATTCTTCGCGGCGATGTCGTCATGGCTCCGCTGGTGCGCGCTGATCTGGGGCATCATCGTCGGGATCATCATGGTCGCAGCGCTCATCGACTTTACGTGGGTGTTCACCCAGTTCCACCTATTGAGCTTCGCCAACGACCTTTGGCAGTTAGATCCGTTCCGACACTATCTGCTGCTGCTGTTCCCTGAACGCTTCTTCTTAGAGGCGACGCTATTCATCTCCGTGTTGACCGTAATCGAGTTCGTCGGCTTATACGTAGGAACGCGATTAGTGGAGATACGTTTTTCGGACGATCAGTCGTAGACGATATTTGCGGCCACTTCGCAATGCGGGTCACGGTTGGATAGTCGCTCGCGGCCGTTTAGAAACGCGAGTTCGACCAAGAATAGCTGCGCGACGACTTTAGCGCCGAGTTGCTCGAGGATCTCCGCGGCCGCGATCGCCGTACCGCCAGTCGCCAAAAGATCATCGATTATCACGACGTTCTGACCTGGCGAGACCGCATCTGATCTGACTTCAATCGCCGAGGCATCGTCATACTCTAGTGAGTATTCGTTTTTGACCACCGGCCCAGGCAACTTTCCACTTTTCCTAACCAGCACAAGCGGCACACCGACTTTGTACGCGACGGGTGCGGCGAATAGGAAACCACGGGCGTCGATGGCGGCTACAACGTGTGGCGATATCCTTACAATGCGGTCTGCGAACCAATCTATTGCGGCATGAAACGCTGGGGGATGGGCGAGTATCGGCGACAAATCTTTGAACTGGATTCCCGGCACGGGATGATCGGGCACGTTGCGCACCCAGTCTTTTAAATCGACGCTCATTGACCGTAGATCTCCGTGTCCGGGTAGAAATCGCTCCACGCAAACCAGAACACGTTAACGGCATGGATCGGTTCTAGTCGCGTACCCTGCAAGTCGCCGCTCCAAGCCTGACCGTTGAGCGGCAACCACTTCGAACCGGTCGCGTCATCCACCATCCAATCGCGAGCGACCCCATCGGCATCATCTTCAGAGGTGACCGAGAACTCAAGCAAGTCGTCGCCAACAGTTCGGGAGTATGCGGTCGCGGTGTTGGTCAGCGGGTTGAAATATATGACGGTTGGCTGACCGTTGATCTCCGTGTTAACCACCGCCTCATTCTGCAAGGTGGTGTGCGGGAACGCTATTGCACCATCATCGAATCCCGTTCCTAAAACAAGCTCCTTGCCATACAAGCGCTCATCGCGGTTTGCTTCACCGATTACCCCGGCATCGCCGCGCATGTAGTAACTGGTGTACGGGTCGAAACTCGATTCGCCTTTGAACAATGCCTTGGTTTCGGGGAACGATGTCCGCCATTCCTGCCACGTCGTGAGGACCAGCGGCACATTGGTCAACCTGACGCCCTTGAATTCGCCCTCTATACCTTCTGAAAGAAAGTGACTCCACAGAGATCGCGTCTGGCGGTCGAACATTATCAGCGCGTTCATCGTGAGTTTGCCAGACACACCGAACGTCAGTGTCTCTCCATTCACCTCTCTGGAATACCCGATTCCAGTGAAGCAGAGCGGTCACCACGTTATCGCGATGGGGTGCCCTCCCACCACATCGTTCACAATTTCGTGACTGCTCAACAACGGCACGGAGTAGGCGCGGGCATCGCCATCGATCTCGACCCCTAGAACCAACTCGCCGTCGTTGTAAGACATGTTTGCCGTTTCGATATCGCTGAAGAACTGCGGATTGTCTATCGCAGGAATCCCATCGAAAGGCAGCAAAGTAACGATGTCCAAGTCTCGTTCGGGCGCAAGTTTCGCCGCCGGTGCTGCGGTTGGCGCGGGCGGTTCCGTAGGTGGCGGCGGTTGCGTCGCCGTTGCCGCAACGGTCGGCGCTGCGACGGTGGCCGTGGGCACCTCGGTCGGAGGTATCTCTGGCGCCGAAGTCGCAGTCGGAACAGCTTTCGGCTCGGAGGTCGCGGTCGGAGAATCGGCGGGTTCTTGTCCACAGGCGACCACGAAAAGGATCAAAACGACGATGCAAACGGTTATCTGGAATGCGCGCATAGCGTATGAAATTAGCTTTGTGCTTACGGTCGCGACTTGCGCGTTTGGCTCGTCGAGACGTGCTAAAACGGATCTTAGGCCGCTGTGATTATGATACGCATAACAGGTGCTTCAAGGATTGACCAGGCACCGAATCAGTAGCTTTAGAGGAATTGCCATCCACATCACTCGCCTGAAATTAAGCGGGTTTAGAAACCACGTCGACACCGACATCAATCTTTCGCCAGGATTAGTGGTCTTTACTGGCGCGAATGGACACGGCAAAAGCGGAATCCTCGAGGCCGCTCACATGCTATCGGTTGGCAAGTCGTTGCGGGCTGGCAACGACCGCGAGATCGTCAACCACTCGATCGCCCGCGACGGTGGACATGTCCAGGCACTAGGCGTGTTCAATAGCGGCGCTGAATCGGTGCGCGCCCAGTTTGACTTGCGCATCTTGCCGAGCTCTGCTGAAAACTTCAATCGCCTCAACCTCGCATCCAAAGAATGGCGGATAAACGGTGTCAAAGTCCCGCCTGTCGAGTTCGTGGGCCGCGCAAACGTCGTGATATTTGAAGCCGGTGACCTCGATCTGGCACTCGGGGCCGCGGCCGTGCGAAGGCGTTACCTCGATATCCTCATCGGTCAATTCGACACCGAATATGTCCAAGCGCTGTTGCGACTAAACAGAGTGCGGGCCAGCCGTAACGCTCTGTTGCGCGGCTCGTTTGAAGTCCAAGATTTCGAAGAGGAGATCGCGTTTTGGGATGGCAGGTTCTGCGACGAAAGCGCCAAGGTCATTCAGACACGGCGAGAGGTCATGCAGCTGCTCCAATCTAGAGCTGAACCTGTCCACGCCGAGTTGAGCGAGGGCGAATCAATCGGTTTGACGTACCGCCCAAATCTCGGCTCCACCGCCTTGTCCTCGGCTTCGCATGATCTCGAAGGCAGTGCATTACGGACACACATCCACGACGCTCTGATGGCGTCGAAGAGAAAAGAGCAGTCCGCCGGTCACATGATGATCGGACCGCACGTTGACGATTTCGCCATCAACATCGCCGGCGCTCCTGCCCGCAGATACGCGTCACGCGGGCAAGCTAGAACCGCCGCTTTGTCATTGCGGCTCGCCGAAGCATCATTGGTATCTGAGTTCGCTCGACGTGACCCGATAATCGCGTTCGACGACGTGCTTTCAGAGATGGACAGCCGCAGACGTGGCACGATCCTCGAGCGGGCTTCGCAATACGAACAGACGTTGCTGACGGCGACCGACGACGCCCTCGTAGGTCGCGATCGATTGGCCGCGGCTCAGAGCTTCCGTGTGCTGCACGGCAATGTAACCGCGAGGCACTGACGTTGCCTTGTTCGCATCGCCGAGTCGACGCGTGAGGCGCCGCGCAGTGTATAAACTTCATTCAGCGAATCGGAACCTCGGAACTTTCAGGGATTGCTGTGCATAGCAACGTCAAATACGTAACCGCAGACCGCGTTGCCAACGCAGACATGACGGATTGGCTGCCCAATAGCGCAGTCCGCATCGTTGACGGCAAAATCTCAGACGTCGTACCGATGTCAGACATGCCTTCCGATGCATCTGACACCTCAGAGATGTTGAACTTGGGCGACGTCTCGTTGATGCCCGGTCTGGTCGACGCTCACTGCCACATGCACTGCAGCGCGACGAAAGATGCGCAGGCTCTGGCGTTGGCGGAAAAGGACGATATCCAGCGGCTGACAATGCGCGCAGTATCCGCGATGCGCAAAGCTGTGTTGGCTGGAACCACCACCGTCCGAGACATCGGGTCGCGTAACGAGGTGGCGTTTCCGGTCAAGCACGCGATCAAGGACGGCGCCATTCCGGGACCTCGCCTTTTGGTCGCCGGCACGCCCATCACGATTACCGCCGGACACTGCTGGTTCTTCGGCACTCAGGCCGACACAGCTGACGATGTCGCCAAAGCCGTAAGGAATCAGGTCAGACAAGGCGCGGATGCAATCAAGATCATGTCCACGGGCGGCATGTTCACCCCCACGGCCAACCCTCGGTTGCCCCAGTATTCCGCAGAAGCGCTCGCGGTAGCAGTGCGCGAAGCGGCGCGATCCGGCATCACGGTGGCCGCTCATTGCTTATCGGCGCAAGGCGTGAAGAACTGCGTTGAGGCCAACGTTCACAACCTAATCCACGCCCGTTGGTTTTCTCAGGACCCGGCCAAAGGCATAGAGTTCGACATCGACACCGCAAAACGCATGGCCGATCAAGGCCAGTGGGTCGACCCCACCATCGGGCACGCGATGCTTGGACATGAAGCCACCGCGAGAGGAGAGGCTCCGCCACGCGCCATCCATTGGTCCGTCGCCGCGTCCAACGTCTCCGAAAAGGATCACTTCGACGCGCTCAACCAGATGCACGACGTTGGCGTCCGCTTCACCAATGGTTTGGACATGGGCATGCCGCACGGCACGCACGACCGATCGGCCGCCAATGCCTGGTCGGTAGTACAAAACCTCGGATGGGACACGTGGAGCGCGTTGAGGATGGCGACAATCGACACCGCCGAAGCGCTCGGCATCTCCCATGAAGTCGGTTCCGTAAGTCCCGGCAAGGTTGCCGACTTAGCAGCCTTCGATGGCGATCCCGCAGCGAACATTCGCGATATGGACCGAGCGTCGACAGTAATTCAGGCCGGCAACGTCATTAAACTGCGCCACGTCGCGTTGGTTTGACCCATCTGAACTTGCGCCGCTGACAAAATGTTAACTGACTGTTACTGATACACTAAAAGTTGACATCATTACCTTGGGTACCGAGACCATTGCAAAACTCCCGTCATTCCCGCGGACGCGGGCGCTTCAGCGGACGGAACGTCCATCCAGAATCAACCGAGCACGCCTTTTCTCCCCTTCCCGGCGACAACCACCGTCCCTTTCGCTCGCGGGGGATGTACGAATCCCTGACTAGAAACAATTTGCGATCTGCAGTGAGGGTTTTGCAATGGTCTCGGGTACCGTGAGGAACTGTATTGGCAACTTTGGAAGAACGACTAAGTCGATTGGAAGGTGGTTTCGAACACCTCGCAACCAAGGCCGACCTCGCTGAGTTGAGAGGCGAGATGAACGGTGGTTTTGCGAACCTCAAGACTCGCCAAGCCGAGTTCGAATCGCGGATGTTGCGTTGGTTGATCGGCATGGTTGGTACAGCCACCGCCGCTGTTGTCGCGAACATAGCCATCGATCTCATCACCAGATAGAGACCATTGCAAAACCCCGTCATTCCCGCGGACGCGGGCGCTTCAGCGGACGGAACGTCCACCCAGAATCAACAACGACCCCGTCATTCCCGCGCCCAAGCCTCGTCATTCCCGCGGACGCGGGCGCTTCAGCGGACGGAACGTCCACCCAGAATCAACAAAGCACGCCTTTTCTCGCCATCCCGGCGACAACCACCGTCATTCGGGCGAAAACCGGCGCTTCGGCGCACGGAACGCCCATCCAGAATCAACAACGACCCCGTCATTCCAGCGACCCCCGTCATTCCCGCGGACGCGGGCGCTTCAGCGGACGGAACGTCCACCCAGAATCAACAAAGCACGCCTTTTCTCGCCATCCCGGCGACAACCACCGTCATTCGGGCGAAAGCCGGCGCTTCGGCGCACGGAACGCCCATCCAGAATCAACAACGACCCCGTCATTCCCGCGGACGCGGGAATCCAGAATCAACAAAGCACGCCTTTTCTCCCCATCCCGGAAACCATTGGCGATCTGCAGCAAGGGTTTTGCAATGATCACCAGATAAGGCAACGCCCGTCCAGGCTTTGCTTTTTTCCGCCCATTGTTGCCGGCTACTGGTCGTCGCGATTTATGATGTTCAGTCGCGATGATCACCGATGCTTTGACACACATCCTTCCGCCCTACTTCTCCGAACACCGCGACGAAGCCCTAGCTCGCGACCGAACCTTCGCCGAACTCTTCACCAACCCCAAGGCGCGAATCGCCCAAGTCGAACATCTCCTGGAGGAAATGAACCGCTCCGGCGTAGACCGCTCGGTAATTGCAGGCTTCGGTTGGACAGACCAAGAACTCGCCAAACGCTCTAACGATTACCTCCTAGAATCAGCCGCCCAACACCCTGGCATACTGATCCCCTTATGCAGCGTAAACCCGCTTTGGCCCGACGATCAAGCGCCAAAAGAAGCCGAACGATGCTTCAAATTCGGGGCACGCGGCATCGGCGAACTCCATGCCGACACTCAAGGGTGGGTCGAACCTCCATACGACCGCCTCGCCGACACCATGGCGGTTGTCCGAGAATACGTCGCAATCCACAAACGAATCCTGTTCGTCGTGGTCCACGGATCTGAACCACTCGGCCACACATACCGGGGCAAAGGGACCATGACGCCAGACCGCTTAGTGCTCCTAGCCAAGAGATACCCTGACAACGCGTTCATCTTCTCCCATTTCGGTGGAGGCCTACCTTTCTATAAACACATGCCAGAGATCGACGAAGCACTGGACAACGTCACATTCGACTCCGCCGCGTCACCGTTTCTCTACTCACCAGAGGTCTACGCGACCGTGGATGACCTTGTCGGCGGGACCCGAGTTTTCTTCGCAAGCGACTTCCCTCTGTTGAGTCAAAAACGTGCCCTCGATCACCTGCGCGCCTCCGGACTGACCCCGTTCAAGCAAAGGATGATCTCAGAAGTCGCCGGCCAGTTGTATGATTTCTCTCGGTCTACTTAGACACCTCAAACTCAGGAACCCGCGATGGCACTGCTTCTCAACAGATCCGACGTCCAACAGGTTTTGACGATGGCGAAGGCCATCGATGTCGTGGAAGCGGCGTTCGGCGAACTCGCCAGCAACACTGCGGAGATGCCACCCCGCACCGTGATGATCGATCCCGCCGTCGGTGGTTGGATCGCCTATATGCCCGCTTACCTCAAGTCCGGCGGTGCTTTAGGCGCGAAAGCGGTCACAGTCTACAAAGACAACCCGGGTAAATTCGGTCTGCCGACCACCATCGGAACTATCCTCGTTCAAAACAATGAAACCGGCGAAGTCGTCGCTGCGATGGACGGCGGTTACCTGACCGCAATGCGCACTGGCGCCGTGTCGGGCGTGGCGACGCGGCACATGGCCCGACCCGATTCGAAAGTCGGCGGCGTCCTTGGCACTGGCGTTCAAGCTCGACAACAGGCGGTGGCAATTGCCGAGGCGAGCAACGTCGACACCATCCTCACCTTCTCCCTCGACGACCAAGCCGCGCGTCAAGAATTTGCCGATTGGGTAGCAGAACAGACGAGGCTCGATGTTCAACTCGCCTCGAGTGGCGAACAGCTATGTCGAGAATCCGACATCGTCGCCCTCGCCACGACCGCCGCGAACCCAATCGTCGACGCCGATTGGTGGAAACCGGGCGCACACATTAACGCCATCGGATCACACGCCCCCGGCGTTCGAGAACTCGACACTGCATCAATTCAACGCGCCCGCATCATCTGCGACCAGCTCGAAACCTGCATGGCCGAAGCAGGCGACCTTCAAATACCCGTCGACGACGGCGACTACGCCTGGTCCGACATCGCCGGAAACCTAGGAGACGTCGTCAACGGAAACACCCCCGGACGAACCTCAGACACCGAAATCACCCTCTTCAAATCCGTCGGCCTAGCCATCCAAGACATCTCCTGCGCCGCCCTCGTCTACCGCCAAGCCCTCGCCAACAACATCGGCCAACAATTCAACTTCTCCGCATAATTCGCCCACCCCGCCATCCCGCCAAACCCACGTCATTCCCGCGCACGCGGGCGCTTCAGCGGACGGAACGTCCACCCAGAATCAACAAAAACCCCGTCATTCCCGCGCACGCGGGAACCCAGAATCAACAAAGCACGCCAATTCCGCCCCCTTCGCGCAGCGTAAGGGGACGCACCCACTTTTCTCTCCCCTTTCCAAGGGGAGATACAGAGGGGTTCCGCGGGGGATGCCCGAACGTTTGGACGCCAAACCCACGCCATCCCGCACACCCACGTCATTCCCGAGCACGCGGGCGCTTCAGCGGACGGAACGTCCACCCAGAACAAGCAAAAACCCCGTCATTCCCGCGCACGCGGGCGCTTCAGCGGACGGAACGTCCACCCAGAATCAACAAAGCACGCCGACCCCGTCCCCTTCGCGCAGCGTAAGGGGACGCACCCACTTTTCTCTCCCCTTTCGAAGGGGAGATACAGAGGGGTTCCGCAGGGGATGCCCGAATCCCACGCCATCTATCCCCTCTCCCGCAGAAGAGGACCAGGGTGAGGAGGAACCGGGGACGACGGGAGCCCACCAACCAAACCACCAAAAACCTGTCGGCCAGGAGCAAACGCCCCTTTCGTGGGACGAAAGGGGCGCGAGCGCAGCGAGCGGGGTATGCCCGGGGCGGCGCGGGGCACGCCCGCCGAATCACCACATTCAATTCAACAATCACGCCCGGTCGCCGAAACGGTCGCTTCGTGGCGCCAATCAGGGGTTTCGCAACGGTCTCAGTTTTCGGGGATAATGAAAAATCCTCTCCCGCGTCAGACACCGGAGAGGGTCCCTTGCTTTAGGGATCCCCATTTGGGTAACCCTGCGAAACCGAGGTAATTTCTTACCGTGGTTTCCCTACAGACATCGTTTCCGTATCCGATCATGAAACAACCCGCAACCCCTAAATCCCAACCAAATCTCAGTCGCCTCGCCGAACATCCAATCAACGAAAACATCGTCTTCGGCATCGAAGACGGCGGCTACTCCTGGTCCGACATCGCAGACAACTTAGGAGACGTCGTCAACGGAGACACCCCCGGCCGTACCTCAGACACCGAAATCACCCTCTTCAAATCCGTCGGTCTAGCCATCCAAGACATCTCCTGCGCCGCCCTCGTCTACCGCCAAGCACTGGCGAACGGGATTGGGCAAGAGTTCAATTTCTCCGCATAACAACAACCCGTCATTCCTGCGAAAGCAGGCGAGGAGGGCGAGAATTACGCCGGTACAACGACCTCTGTGTCGCTCGCTTTGAACGCATTCATGTAGACGATGATCATCTCGCTGGTACGATAACGGCCGTATTCCGCTTCGTCCTACCTGCGGTTTTGTGGACCGTGGATCGGCACTCGCAAGCACTTCGTTTTTGAAGCCGATGACATCTCAGTCATCGTGCAAAAAGTAAACCTCGTCAAGATAATCAAAGACCTTGGCAACGTTATAGAAAAACTGTGACACGCTACTAGGGCGGCTCGGATTTAGGTGTCTTTGCCTGGCAATTTCAGGATCCGCCTTCATTGTCCTCAAATGGAGCCGGAAATTAGCGTTTCGCTTGAAATCCTGATACCGATTCCCGCAAGCTTCAACCATGCTGTCGTACGTAGCAGGGTAGAGTTCCAAGAGTTCATCGTCCGATATTCTCACATTGGGAGCGCTGGGATCGGATGAGATGCCTATCGTGCCGTCACCACTGGTCATTCGAGCAATTTCAATCTGCACGCTGAGTGCGACGCTGAATTCTTCATCATCAACTTCCGACGTGGATGCAATTCTTTGCAGATCTCGAAGAAGATCGTTTTGGCGTCGTGACGGGCCCGCAGAAACACCGACCGCGTCTCCGATGAAACCCACGGGTAACAGGTATGTACCTTCAATCGATTCGTTGAACCAACGTTGCAACAGCGTTGAAAGGTTCGCGACACTGGCTGTACCAAATTGCGATATCTTCTGACGCAGACCCTGGTGCAAGGGCCCCAAGTGCGTGATTTCGTTGCGCACACCAAACAACGACTCTACGTTTTTCTGCACCGCTAATGGCACGTCACACTCGTTAAGCGCTCGTTCCAACGAAATCGTCAAGGGACTGTTAGTGAGCCTAGAGCGCCTAATGCTGCCAGCAGCATCCCTCAAAAATATCGATTCGATCTCGGCGTTATTTCGACTCACGATACGCGCCTTGAGCAGGACCTCCCAAGCGTTGACAATCAGGACACAAAACGCTTCTTCTCGGTACTCGAACGCCGTTTTGTTGTAGAGTTCGACGGCGGCCAGCATCGCGGCCTTCGAAGATCGTGCCATTTCTAACGATATCGAGTTACCGTCCATCACCGCCATTTGCTCACTTAATTGTGTGTCTACCGATTCACCTACACCGAGACCACCACATCAGTATCACCCGCCGCCAGCGCGTTCATATAAGAGTTGATCATCTCGCTGGTGCGGTAGCGGCCATCGAACTCAGCTTCGTCTTCACGCCGCACAATCGGGAAAGTGCTGAGGATGTACTCGGCATCGTCATTGGAGATGCCGTAGAGGTGGAAATACAGGGCATCTAATCGGGCGCGCAGGTGTCGGCGTTCTTCCCGATTCCACTTGAACGGAGGACCGGTGTATCCGAGGTCGCGGGCGAACGGTTCCATATCGTGCGAAGTGTATGTGAGGCGTAAGACATGGTCTTGTACTATCTCGCGGGCGGTTTTGCTCCCGAATTGGCGATCGTATTCACTGGACGCGATGAAGGGTAGTTGTTCTAGTATGAACAGGTTTAAGTTCTGCCCTTGCACTTTCTGACGAGTGACAAAATCAAAAGCAACGGCGTTCAAATTTGCGGCAAAAAGGTATGACCATTCTTTGCCCGCAGATTCATCGTCTTCGTTGATAGACAAAAAGATCGGAATACTATTGCCGAAACCACCGAGTGGAACAAGGCTAGCGATCATTGTTCTTATGTTTGTAACTGCTGTGACGTGCTTGATTCCCACTGCGTACGCAACCTCATCGGGCCACTTGATGTCAACCGCACTGACCCAAAATTGCGGATCAGGCAACCAGTTAGGGTCAGCGTGTTGTTCTTCAGTGGCTTCCAGAGGCTTTGCGGGCCTATTCAAGTTTTCGGGATTAACGACGACACTCGCGGCCCTGTGGTCATATGCCTGTACCATTTTCCCTTCGAAAAGGGGAACGTATTTCTCTTGACCTCGTTGCCAACGATTGCCCGGGACCGGATAGAAACCGTCACCATTGAGTTGCTCAGCGGTGCGGAACAGTCCGGAATCGTTCGTCATGTCGATCATGCGGAGGTACTTTAAGGGCCAAGCGCGGATTTCCTCCTGCCCTGAACGATCTACGAGGACGGGATGATCCTCGTAGATGCGGCGCGTGATGTCGGCATCGCGACGCGTCCGAAAGACTGGCGCGTTACCAGTATTGGGGTTAACACGTGCGAAGTCGGCTGGCGCAAGAGAAAAGCAACGATCCGAGTTGTTAATGTCTCCAGTGTCGTGCAGGAAGAACGCGCATTTCGTCTCGCCGAGAACACGATCTCTACCGCCGAAAATCAACGCGCAAAACTTGAATGACGCGTGAACGTCTTTGAAGAAAATCTTTCGGTTTTCAAAATCGAAGAGGCCATACACGTTTCCTCTAGTAGAGATTTGCTTGAAGAAATCCGCAGCTGTCTTGTCCCCGTATATTCCCGATGGGGTGAGCAACCCGACGAGGCCGTCGGGTTTGACGAGGTTTCTGGCGCGCTCGACGAATAAGGAGTAGAGATTGATGTCGCCGCGTCCGAGCAGCGGATAATCACCAGAGCCGCGAATGACTTTGCCTAGTTGATCGGCGCGCGATTTTGCGCGTTCGAAGTCGTCAGCTAGATCGCTGTCTTTTTGCCGGAGATCGCCGATCGCCCTTCTGCGTGCGCCAGCGGTCTGTTGCAGTGCGATTTCCGGTGCGCGGGTTGCGAACCACTCGACCTCTTGAAGTTTGATGCGATCCCAAGGCGGATTACCGATAATCGCATCGAATCCGCCTTGGGGATTAATGTCTTGCCAATGTTTCCATACGCCCGGGAAAGCCACTTCCCAATGCAGGAATTCCTCTTCACCAGCGATGGATTTGGCGTTTTGCCATAAGTACGTGAAATCGGCCCACGTTTTCGAACTTTCAACTCGCTCATCGGAAGCAAATTCATCCGGCCCCTCGGCGAGCAATTTGTAGGAATCTTTAGAAAAATCGACCAGCGTCTGTCGGACCGGCTCTTCGAACGCCGTTTTTTCTCTCACCTTCATACCCGCCGTCATCCACCGCACGGCGCAGATGTAATCCAAGACGGATCGGAGGTTTGCGGTTGCATCCTCAACACCTTGAAACAGAGCCGCCGATTCTTGCACTTCCGAAATGTCTGAATCGGAGATGGCCTCGATCTGCATCATCGCATCGGTAGCGGATTGAGCCCCTTGCACTGCACTACTCGCGTACACGCCGCCTAATCTCTGCAACTCGTTGAACATATCCGTTACACGCAGACCGACCAAAGAATCTCCGCACCGCAGATGGTGGTCTAGGAACGAGAGCGGCGCGCCGACTGTAAAGCTGTGCAACCACAACGACACTTTGGCAAGCTCTACAGTGAGGGAGTTTTTATCTACGCCGTAAATGCAGCGTTTGAGCACCATGCGGCGGATGATCGCTTGATCGGTCAGTTGAGATTTCACCAACCTCCAACCGTTTTCGTTAGCACGATCGATTATTTCGGTGCGAATGTTCTCGACGCGTTCAAGCAAAGGCGATGCATACGCATTGTCACCGCCAAGCCACTCCGGCACTGCGGGAACGTATTCGATCAACTCCGCGATGTAGTCGGACAGGAAGTCGACGGCAGTCACAAGGAAGTGTCCACTGCCCATCGCGGGATCAAGAACCTTCAGGTCCAAGACCGCCTCGGCAGGATCGAGCTTTTGCAGTTCTGCCTTTCGGAGTTCTTTGATCCGCTTGTCTTTAGCCAATTCTTTGGCACGGTTCTCGAACGCTTCGAGACGCTCTTCGACAAGTGGTTTAAGCGTGTGATCGACGATCAGGTCTACGAGTTCTTGCGGCGTGAAGAAGCTCCCGCTGTCCTTGCGAGCGTACGGGTTCGGGCGAATCGTTATCGCGCCGTTCGCGTCCTTAGCGGGTTGGTGCTCCAAAAGCCGCTCATATATGGACCCGAGTTGCTGTACCGACATATCACGGTAGTTGATAAAACGAGGTAACCCGTCATCACCGTTCGTGTGACTCAGCGTGTAGATTATCGGGGCGATGGTTGCGTCGTCTAGCCGCACTCGGCTCAACACAGGATCAGCGTCGCCCGCGAAAAGTCCCCCGTTATACGGTGGCAACCCGATTGAAGTATCGCCGTTATCGATGATCCGAAAGAGTGTCGCAAGATTGTCGTAGTACTTCGTCGCGTTGGACGAGAAGGTGACGCCCTCCACCATCTTCTCTCTGATGTCATCACGCAGCAGCACCCTCATGCTGTACGTGGCATACCGGCGGTCGCGGATGGGCAACAGCTCTCGGTCCTCGGCGTAGAGGACGAACAAAATCCGATAGAGGAGTATCAACGCGGCTCTATGAACATCCGCTAGGTTCTCATTCGAATTCGCGGCGAGCGCCTTAACCAGCGACGGGAATACCCTGTCGAAAACGACGCCCGACAAGTCTTGCGCAACCTGCTCTTCGTAGCGCCTCCCATCCTGCAACGCTGTTTCCAAAAACGTTGCAGTATCACCGTCGCGGAGGATGAAACTGTCGCGGTTGAACAGCAGATAGAAAATCCGCAGCTTGTCTTCCTTCTCCGAGCTAAGGATGTTTTCTAGGTTGGTTTCGTAATACCCCGTCGAACGTGGCCGCTTCCGATGGTCATAGAGTCTCCACACAACACCGTTTGTTAGGATTCCCCATCGGATTTTGCCTTCAGATTCAACATCGGCAGTTGAGAGGTAGCGAAGGATCTGTCCGTGTGGTGTCCGCCCTCGTCCGACGCTTTCCGTGGTTTCGCGCGCATCGAGTGCCAGCCCGTGACGCTTACTCTCTTGCACAACCGTCGCGTGCATGAACCTCGCCGACGCCGAAGATTCTCCAGCCGCTCGATTTTTAGCAGCCTCGTCTCGAAACAGCAGATGGTCTGGTACATCCTCGCCGCCACTGACTGATTGCTGGGGCAAGTAGTCACGCCAACCCAAGATCTCCAAGACTGGCCGAATCAGTTCTTGTTCGGTCGTCGCTTCATTCGGTCGGTCGAAAAGATCGATCTTTTCGAACTTGTTTGCGACGGCGTCGCGCAACTTTTGCAGGACATCTGGATTTTGGATAGAGTCCTGCCATTCTGTCGACTGCTTGATGCCGTCGGACAGGAAATATTCGGTGAAAAGTTGGCCGGGCATGGCTATTTCAAGGGTATCCCGAAACTAACATCGTTCTCACCCACCTCACACATCTTTGAACTTCGTCAAAAAACAAACCTGCCGCGAAATTGCCGCATTTACGGCAACTTTGTTCTAAAAACCCATTCCATCCACACCCGCATATCCTACGAAAACCAGACTCTCACACCCAACACGCGCCGACACCCGCCCCATCCCCTACACCCACACTCCGGATGACACCGCAAAACGCCCCCACCGCGAACCTGCCGCAAATCCAGCAGATTCCGGCAGATTCCGGCAAATCTGCCGCCCGAAAATTCACCCCCACCCTAGTTCAAAACACCCCCGACAAAAACTCCCACCAGTCAGCGACGACGTCAACTGCCACGTAGTTATCCAACACCTGCCAGACGTGCAGGATGTATTCCTGCGCCATCTTTAGCGCGGTGCAAACCACCAACCACACGAAAATCCGGCGCGGAGTGAACTCGTAATCCGGCCACCAATGCCGTTGCGCTGCAATTGCCACGAACCAGAACTCAAACACGTTCGGAAATACCAAAAGCACCCACCGCGCCTCGGTGAATTCGAAGGCGAAGAAACCTACAGCGCGAAATGCGAACAGAGCGATGGCAACCGTTCGTCCCGGCCCGTCCCACTGTCGCACCGCGACCCACAAAAACGCCAGCATGTAGACCTGATCGATCCATTTGTCGAATGTCTGGTAATTGCCGACCCCGCCAAGATCGATCAGGTTCATCATGAACAGATCCGAGAAATCGACGAGAATCGCGAGGATAGAGCCGGCGAACGCCCAACGCAGGACCGGTAACGAGCCAGCGATGCGGACCGAGGCGATTATGAGTTGCTCGGGTGTCATGTCTGCCTCCTGATGCTATCGCCAAATTCGTTTGTGTTTGCGATTCGAAATCGCCGAAATATAATAGTCGATTAGCAGTCGCGGCTGTCGACTGCTAACGAATTTCGACGCGTGCAGTTCGGGTTCAGTTGAAGCAGAAGATGCTTCATCGGTTCCTTGCCTGCAAGACGGAAAAAAGAACTATCAAGGAGGAAACACCGAGTGACGGTTAACCTGAAGCCATTAAGCGACCGCGTGGTCGTCTCGCCGTCCGAAGAGGAATCGGCGACTAGCCCGGGCGGGATCATCATTCCCGACACGGCAAAAGAGAAGCCGCAACAAGGCGCAATCGTAGCTGTCGGCCCCGGCCGAACCACTGATGAAGGCGCAGTTATTGGGATGAGCGTCAACGTTGGCGACAGCGTGATCTACTCGAAGTACGCAGGTACCGAGTACTCGCAAAACGGCAACGACTACCTCATCCTGCGAGAATCCGACATCTTGGCGATCGTCGGTTAATGCCGAGTTCCCCGTCGTCTTAACGCCGTCAACATTCATACGACGACGCTACAAAGATTACGGATTTCGTCGCCAAATTAGAAACAACAAGGAGAAACTGAGCAAATGCCAGCAAAAGATTTGCTATTTGAAGAGGACGCTCGTGCCAAGCTAAAGATCGGCATCGACATCCTCGCTAACACCGTCAAGAAGACGCTCGGCCCGCGCGGGCAAAACGTCATCGTTGACAAGAAGTTCGGCCCACCGCAGGTCAACTCCGACGGCGTAACCATCGCCAAAGAGGTCGACCTCGAAGACCCGTTCGAGAACATGGGCGCCCAGCTCTTGAAGGAAGCGTCCAAGAAGACCAACGACGACGCCGGTGACGGTACCACCACCTCCACCGTCTTGGCCCAGGCCATCGTCGCCGAAGGATTCAAGAACGTCGCCGCAGGTGCCGACCCGATGGCCATCAAGCGCGGTATGGAAAAGGCCATGGCCACAATCCGCGACTCGATCAAGGGCCAGTCCACTCCGGTCGACAGCTCCTCGCAGATCGCAAACGTAGCTGTCCTCTCTTCACACGACGACGAGATGGGTAACCTCATCGCCGAAGTCATGGAGAAGGTAGGAAAAGACGGCGTCATCACCGTCGACGAGTCAAAGTCCCTCTCATACGAGACCGACTTCGTTGAAGGGATGCAGATCGACCGAGGTTTCTTGTCTCCCTACTTCGTGACGAACCCGGACCGCCAAGAAGCGGTTCTCGACGACCCTTACATCCTGATCACCTCACAGAAGATCTCCGCGGTCTCCGACTTGCTCCCGCTGCTGGAGAAGGTCTTGCAGTCAAGCAAGAACGTCATCGTGATCGCTGAGGATGTTGAGGGCGAAGCGCTCGCCACACTCGTCGTGAACAAGCTCCGCGGCACCCTGAACTGCATCGCCGTCAAGGCTCCCGGCTTTGGCGATCGCCGCAAGGCCATGCTCCAAGACATCGCGATCCTCACTGGCGCAACCGTTATCTCCGACGAGATCGGACGCAAGCTCGACTCCGCCGCCCTCGAGGACCTCGGCCGATGTCGACAGGTCGTTGTCAAGAAAGACGACACGACCTTCGTGGGCGGAACCGGTGACCAATCCGACATCCGCGGTCGCATGGCCGAAATCCAAGCTCAAATCGAGGACACGACCTCCGACTACGATCGCGAGAAGCTCCAAGAGCGACTCGCCAAGCTCTCCGGCGGCGTAGCCATCCTACGCGTTGGCGCAGCCACCGAGATCGAGATGAAGGAGAAGAAACAACGTGTCGAAGACGCACTGGAGGCGACTCGTGCGGCTGTTGAAGAGGGTATCGTTCCCGGTGGCGGCACTGTCCTGATCCGCGCCGCTCACGAACTCGATGGTCTCGAATTCGATGACGAAGACGAGCAGACCGGCGTGCAGATTCTCTCGAAGTCCCTGCGCGAGCCGATCCGCATCATCGCTGGAAACTGCGGCTTTGAAGGCGCAGTAATCCTCGACCGCGTAGTCGGCAGCGATGACCTGAACTTCGGCTTCAACGCCATGACCAACGAGTACGGCGACATGATGATCATGGGCATCGTTGACCCGGCAAAGGTCACCCGCTCAGCCGTCGAGAACGCCGTCTCCGTCGCAGGAATGATCCTGACGACCGCGGCGCTCATCACCGAGCAGCCCGAGCCACCCATGCCCGGCGGCGGAATGCCACCCGGCGGCGGAATGGACTTCTAGTTCGGACTAGCAGCCGGTTCGCAAGAGCCAACCCAACGCGCCGCACCGGGAAACTGGTGCGGCGCGTTCGCTTTTCTTTTCATCCAACCAATGAAAATTCAGATCCGAAACGCCCCACGATTCGGTAAAACTTAAATGAACGCATTCATCACCAAATCCGCAAAACTAACCATCTCCGTGCCATCCCTCCTTCGAAACCGATTCACAGAAATCTCCGAAACACTTTCTAACCTTGTTCCGGAAAACGGAGCGACCTCGCGCGGCGTCGCACTCTTCAAAGCGATTCGCCTCCTCCTCAACGTTGGCGCCGTCGACCTCGCCGCTGCCCTCGGCTTCTTCACCGTAATGTCGCTGCTCCCGTTGGTAGCCCTCATCATCATGGCCCTGATCACATTCGGATCGGTTGAAGGAACCGCGGAAGTCCTAGCCGAATCCCTCGACTACCTGTTTCCGGCATCACACAACCTGATCGACAACGCCATCGACAACCTCCTCGGCGGGTCTCTCACCATCGGACTGATCGCCGTCATCAACCTCATCATCGGAGCCAACGGCCTCTTCGCGGCTGCGAACAGAGCCACAAACCGCGTCTTCGGCATCGACAACACTAAAGTCATTCAAGTCACCATCAAGAACGTCAGTGTCGTAACGATCCTCGTCGCCCTGTTCCTAAGCTCTGTCGGACTGACCTCTGTCATTCAAACCCTGGTGCGCCTCAGCCAAGGGATATCCCCGACTTCCGAGGAACTCTCAGTCGTCGCGGTCATCGCTCTCGGAACTTTGTCCACCATCCTCCCCGCCATGTTCACCACCGCCGTTTTCGCCGTGATCTACTTCCGCCTACCCAACAGCCCCGTCAAATGGCGAGATGCCTTCTTCGGCGCCATCGTCGCAATCATCCTCTTCGAAATCGGCAAACACCTGTTCTTCTGGTTCAACAACCACGCCGCCGACCGCAGCAGCGTCTACGGCCCCATCACCTCCGTCGTCGTCCGTATGCTATGGGCATACATCGCTAGTCTGATTTTCCTTTATGGCGCTGCCCTGACGAAAGTAGCCGGGGACCTGCGACCAAAGTGAAATTCTTACCCGTCACCCCTGACCGCTGGGCAGATTTCGAGCAACTCTTCGAAGGCCCAGGCGGACCCAATCATTGTTGGTGCATGATTTTCCGAAACGCGAAATCCGCATTCGGATGCGCCGACCTGCTCGCCGAGAAGATTGCGATGTTCCATCACGTAAAAGAAGGAATTCCAGTCGGCATCCTCGGTTACGCGGATCGCGAACCAGTGGCGTGGTGCTCGATCGCACCCCTAGAAACCCACCAAAACTTACCCGGACAGGGCCCGCTCGGCGACACGTCTGACACTGAGGGCGTTTGGTCGCTCCCGTGCTTTTTCGTTCGCAGCGATTTTCGTCGACAAGGTCTGACCCGCCAACTGATCACCGCGGCAATCAACTACGCCGAGGACCACGGTGCAAAATCCATCGAAGCCTACCCAATCGTCCAAGATTCACCCGGAAATCGATTTATGGGCTTCGTTAGTACTTTTGAGGCGAATGGTTTTAAAAAAGTCCGCACGCTCGACGCGCTACGCATCATGATGAGGCTCCATCTCTAAGCCGGCAGAATCACCATCTACATTTAACGAAAATGAGTTCGTAACCAACGTTAAATCTGCAGACATGAACCCGACCAAAGCCGACATCCAATTCCTCTCCGTAACCCCCGGCCGCTGGCCCGACTTCGAGCAACTCTTCGAATCCCGCGGCGGTCCCAAACACTGCTGGTGCATGGTATTCCGTCCCATGTCGACAGCCGACCGACGCGCCGGTAGGACTGCCAAGAAATCAGCCATCTCCAAAACCGTCGCAGCCGGCACGCCGGTCGGAATTCTAGCCTACGACGAAAACGATCCCGTCGCGTGGTGCTCCATCGCGCCCATCGAAACCTACACCAACCTCCGCACACGCAGTTACGTTTCGGACGGGTCTGACACAGACGGCGTCTGGTCGATTGCCTGTTTCTACATTCGGAGCGCGTTTCGCCGTCAAGGGATAACAACTCGCTTGATCAACGCCGCCATCGATTACGCGAAAGACAACGGCGCGAAGGTTGTCGAAGCGTATCCGGTGGACTACGATTCGCCCAGCTACAGCTACATGGGTCGCATCGGAACTTTCGAGCGCCTAGGCTTCAAAGAAATCGCCATGGCTGGCACCCGCCGCCACATCATGAGGTTGCGTCTGTCGGGAATGAGGAATTCGTACCTTGGCTGAATGTCGTTGTCCAGGAGTTGGTCAATTGGTGGCGCGGTGCCTCTGTGCCGCCTGGCACATTGCCCGTACTCTACCCGCGACGTCTTTAACGCGACTGAGCACCTCGTCAAGACTCCCTGACAGGTCGAGTGCGGCAATTTCGAGTTGCTTACGGATATGTCTGACTTCGTGGGTCACCGGCTCAGCTTCGCCTTCCGCGTAAATGAGCATCCCGCCCGGCAGATTCAATGCTGTTGCGTATGCGAGCAGTTGATATAGATCCGCGTTACGTGACCCGCCGTCGGCTACTTTGTATTTGGCATCGCCCACGAACACGCATTCTCTTCCATCCCACCACGTAAGATCGGGTTCGAGCTTCACGCTGCGTTTCTCGTCTAAGTAAATGAGGCGTTGTCCTTTGAGTTGGTGGTCAGAACAAAACACGCGCTCTGAGAGTCGTAGCTCCTCTCGCAACGCCACGGTCAAAAACTCTTGGAATAGGACGTTCATGTTCATTACGAATCCGATTGCCCGCACGGAACCGCGGTTTGCCTCGAAAGCGCAGTTTTGCAGGATGAGACGGGATAACCCAACCACGCCGCGATAGTGTTCGTTAAGCCGATCGATCGTGACTTCGGGTACATCGGTCGGATCAAAGCTGACGTGAGTGACGTTCTCAAGCATCGCCGCGGTCCAGGCCAATCCCCTTCGTGCTCTCGATGAACGGATGCGCATCTCGCCAAGCCGCGCGACAGCGGCCTTGACAAGTCGGTTCTCCATGATGTCGTCCGTGAACTCGTCGTACCGCACCTCAATAGGCAGGGAGATGCCGAATCTGCGCCGTAATTGATCTTCAAACCGGATGCGACCGCGGACAGTTTGCAACGCCTCCTCTTCCGTCCGATAACCGTGAAGCAAGCCGCGTGCGAACGCTGTCCGTGCGGCAGATGCGAGTGCGATGGCCAAGGTGTCGGACAACGTCTCGACATCCTCTTCAAAGTCGAACTGCCGCTTCTCGTCCGACCTAAACACGCCCAATGCGTAACAAGCGAGCGCGAGAAGCTTGGGGATGCCGATCTTGGGCCGTATGAGTATCGACAGATTGCCGATCTCGACCGCTCCGACCACCGAAGATGGAGTGATTTGATAGGTGCCATCTTCTCCGAGCGCAGGTTCAATCTTCAGCGAGGGCAGAAACTCCTTGAGACTGTCGCGAGCGGCAACCGACAACTCAATAGGGTCGCTCGGCTCGTACTCGCTCAGATCAAGCTGATGCATCGGTCGGAGCGCCATGGTCACCGGTGGCTACCGTCTCAGCATTCGCAGGACCGTCGCTGGATCGGGCATCCCGCTTTAACTTAACGAGGTCGAATTCCTTCGAAACTTCATCGCCACCGAAAAGTCGCTCCTCGATATACGGCAAGACGCTGTGCTTCCAGATCCGATCGACGACATCCTCATCTAGGTCATCTTTCATGAAATAGCTCGGACCGATAGCGGCGTGTCGATCATAACTCAGCCGCTTATTTACCTGCTCCACTACATCGGCGATCCACGACATGTTCGACATACCCTTTGCTTCCAGCCAATGGCGGAGCACACCCTTCACCGGCTCAACGTCAGGATGGAACTCCACGAAGTAGAAACGGCGTCTGAGCGCGAGGTCTACAAGCGCGATGGAACGGTCGGCGGTGTTCATTGTGCCGATGATGTAGAGGTTGGACGGCAGCGAGAAATCCGTCTCACCGTCTTGCCGGTACTGGAGGCTTATCGCTTCGTCACGGTACTCCAGCAAGAAATAGAGTTCTCCGAAGACCTTGGCGAGATTGCCACGATTGATTTCGTCGATCACTAGGAAATGTCTAGCGTTCTCGTCTGCGTCGTCCTGCGCTCGTTTGGCAGCCAGCAAAAGTGGCCCGTCCACCAGTTCGTAACCCGGCTGCCCGTTTTCAAGCGTTTTCGGACGGAAACCTCTTACGAAATCCTCGTAGGCGTAGGACGGGTGGAACTGCACGAAAGTGATACGGTCTTTAGATCCGGCGAGGTGCTTCGCCATCTTCCGCGCCACGTAAGTTTTGCCAGTGCCGGGGGGACCCTGGAATATGACCTGCTTCTTGTCTTTAAGCAACGTCTGGATGTTCTCGATGAACTCCTGCGTCAGATAGGTTTCCTCAACGAGTTTCGTCAAATCCTGTTCTGGCACATCTTCCGGGTCGTCTTCCTCTGACTGATCATCCGGTGTGTCACCTTGGATCTGCCACATCACCGATTGAGCATCGAGCCGATGTTTCAATTCCACCCCGCGCTTAGATGCTTCATCTATGAACCGATCAAGGAATCTTAAGGCTTGCAAATACAACGCCCCCTCATCCGAGTTTGTTTCGGGCCGGTCATAGCCGGTGCGATCGTATGCGTTGTCGAACATCGTTTTCGCGAATGGAGGATACTCATCAACACTCAATCCCATTAGCAATCCGGACATCAATCTTGCCCGTGTACCTATGCCGCTGATTTCAGAACTAGGCAGCGCTTCACTGAAATCGCGAATACGTCTGTCAACAGCAACGTCACGATCTACCCAAATCTTCTCCAAAGCACTCAAAACAACGGGTTGATCTTTTGAGCGCCACTTATTGAATTCGTCGATTTGACGCCAATTCACAGGGTGTCCTTCCCTGTTCCGGAATGCGTGCCTTAGTTTCTCAGGCCAATCATCAGCCCCTGCTAGCACAGCCTTACGCGCTTCCGAGAGTTCGTTTGCTATTTCTCGCTTGTAGCCAATCTCGTCGCTTTCCAACGTTCCGCCGTCGATATATTCTTTGGCGCGCTTGACGTACTCGTCCCAGTTTCGAAGGGCGCTGTCCCATTCAAATTTGACATCGCCGTTGTAGAAATCGAAATCTCGCCCAAGTTTTCGCTCTAGACCCGCGCGTATCTGCGAGATTTTCCGGTCGACGTCGTTGTTGGGGTCAGTTATGTAGCTGGCGTAGGCAGCGGTTTTGGCGATGTCTCGCTTGTGCCTGACTGAAACTATGCCTTCGAATGTGTCCGGAAAAACGAGGTGAAGTAATGCTTGGAGTTGCGCTCGATGGGCGGTAGGTTTTTCCTTGAACAATTCTCCCCGAGGATCGATTCCGCTGACGAAATCCTTGAATGCCCAAGGATCATCGAGCAATCGATTCCGTTCGTCCTGTTCTAGTTGCTTCCATTGATCGACGAAATCGATGATGAAACCGGCATGGAAAGGACGGTCACTGAAGAACCGTTGACCAGGTCCCCCCAATCCCGGTGTCAACCCATTGACGAGGTCGCTAGGTACGGTGGACAATGGTGCGCCCCAACCTAGCACCTCTTCCAGTCGTTCCTTCTTCTTATCGCCACCCATCCAACTTTCCGAGATAAAGAGGAGATGAACGTACAGCACCTCCGCCATCAGCTGGTACGCCTCGGCCGAACAGCCTTCCAACTGTGTTTTCAACTTTTCATAAAAGTTGCCCTCTCCCACATCCGGACACTCCAAGAAACGGGTTCGCAGTTCTGCTAAGCCGTCTCTAGACCAGATCGGCTTGCCCGGCGTGAACAGCGAGTCGTCGTTGCGCAAGGCGCAATCGATCCACTTTTCGGCGGCGACGTAAACTCTCTCTGCGCCTTGGTGAGTCTTCTTGCTACCCATACGATGTGATTCCAGTGATGTATTTCAAGCAATCGATCCTCTGGTTTGGTTCAAAGCAAACGTCCTTACCGCTTTATTTCAAAGTCCATTGACTAAGAGAACGTCAATTGGCCGCAAGGATTGATATTCGCATGGATGTCAATGCAACATCCCGCTCACCAACGATAGTACCGTTGGGCCGACGCTCTGATCTACGCATGGGAACGTCTCTTTTGTTGGGGCATATCGTTACGCTTACGCTGCTGTTACACTGCTCGCTGATGCGTTACGCGCAGAGCGGGTGGTCACTATCCCAACGGTTAAACGGAGGTTCCTGCCCCTTAGCCAGCGCACTCCTCGCCTCCAGCCACAACTCATTCCAAACAACAGGATCGTGCAGCTCGCTATCCGGGTTGCTCCGGCTGCGCGCGACAAATCCCGGAAAACTCGTCCGACCCGTAGATTGCCCGATCGGGTTGTATCTCAAATCCATACTGAACCTGACCCGATCGCTGTTGTTCGGCAACGAAGAATGGATCGTGTACTTTGTCATGAACAGAGCATCGCCCTTCTTCACCGGCACCGGCACGGCCTTCCCTACCACGAACTCGCTCTCCGGTACGTGCAAACTGCCTAGCACTTTCTTTCCACCCGGGCAATGCGTCAACAATTCTTCCCCGCGGTGCGACCCCGGAATAACTTGCAGACACCCATTCTCCTCATCTGCGTCCATCAGTGGATACCACACCGTAAGGATCAACGACTCGTCAGCGTCCGGCGTTATGACCCCGCAGTCCTGATGCCACGGTGTGACCCCGAACTTCACCCGACCCAGATGATCGCGAGGCGAACGGCTCTCCGGCACCTTGATCCGAATGTGTTGCACCGGGTTCGAGTAAATTTCCAGCCCGATGAATGACTCCACCGCGTCTAATAAATCCGGCGACGTCATTGCATTGAACACTGCCGGCCCCGCCCAAAACGGCGTATCTTCCGTGACTCCTCGTTGCGGAAGCGAAAAGTCGAAATACCCTTGATGCACCTCATCCGACTCCTCGTAGACCTGCGTCACGCGCTCCCCAAACTCCAGCTCCTCGTACTTCGAGCTGATCTTCCCTTCCTCGTACAACTCATCCGCCAGATTATCCAACACCCCGGCATACTCATCAATCACCGGATCTATCACCCCCTCAGGATCTATCACGCCCTCAGCGGTGACAAACCCGAAGTGCTCAAAATGCTCAAGTTGCTCTTTAGTCATCGCAGGCATGATTCAACGGCCCCTTGCATCATTAACGACAGTTGGAGAAAAATGATGCCGATTTCCTAAGCACAAACCGGCTCGCTACCGTCCCACCTGTTGAATGCAGGTTGCTGACCCTTAGCCAACGAATCCCGAGCCTCCGTCCAAAGCTCGTTCCAAATCACCGGGTCGTGCAACTCGCTCTCCGGGTTGCTCTTACTCCGAGCCACAAATCCTGGAAAACTCGTCCGACCCGTCGATTGTCCAATCGGGTTGTAGCGCAGATCGAAACTCCAGCGGATGCGATCGCTGTTGTTCGGCAGCGACGAATGCACGGTGAACTTTGTCATGAACAGCGCATCGCCCTTCTTGAGCGGCACCGATGTCGCCTTACCCACTTCGAATTCAGTCTCCGGTATCTGGATTCCGGACTGCAATCCACTTTTCCCTCCCGGACAGTGAGTCAATAGCTCTGCACGATGCGACCCTGGCACCACCTTCAAGCAACCATTCTCCTCGTCAGCATCCATCAGCGGGAACCACACCGTCAGCATCAACGTCTCGTCCGCATCCGGATTCACAACCCCGCAGTCCTGGTGCCATGGAGTAACCCCATACTTCACCATCCCCTTCTCATCCCGAGGGGCCCGACTCTCCGGCACCTTTATCCGGACATGCTGCACCGGATTCGAATACACCTCTGGTCCGATAAACGACTCAACCGCATCCAAAAGACCCGGCGCCGTCAAAGCATTAAACACGGCCGGCCCGGCCCAGAACGGCGAGTCCGGCTTAACGCCGCCTTGGGGTAGTGAAAAATCGAAGTAGCCGTTATGGACCTCGCCTGATTCGGCGTAGATCCGCGTCACCCGCTCGCCAAACTCCGAATCCTCGTACCTCGAGCTGATCTTCCCATTCTCAAACAGCTCATCCGCCAACCTATCCAGCACACCCGCATATTCATCGATAACCGGATCGATGACGTTTTCTGGATCGAGGATGTTCTCTGCGGTGACGAATCCGTAATACTCAAAGTGTTCGAGTTGCTCTTTGGTCATTGCAGGCATCGCGCGCTTGCTCCGTGCGTCGTAGTACGTTGAACTAATAGAAAGAATGATAACGGGTTGGGCAACCCCAGCGCCCGCGATGTGCCAGCGCGCGAATTATCAGGTACTCAGGCGCACACCGGTTCGGTGCCATCCCAGCGGTTGTAGACGGGATGATCCGCCTCGGCCAACTTCGCCCGCGCTTCCAACCACATCTCGCGCCACAACGCCGCATCGTGCAGCTCCGTCTCCGGCCTGCTCCGACTGCGGGCGACAAACCCGGGTAACATCGAACGTCCCGTCGGTTGGCCCACAAGGTTATACCGCAGGTCGAAGCTCCACCGAATCCGGTCGCTGTTGTTCGGGAACGACCCATGCACTGTGTACTTCGTCATGAACAACGCGTCGCCCTTCTTGAGCGGTACGCCAACCGCTTTACCCACTTCGAACTCGCTTTCCGGAATCACCAAGTTATCCTGCACCCGTTTTCCACCCGGACAGTGCGTCAACATATCGGACTGATGGGAGCCCGCGACCACCTTTAGACACCCGTTCTCCTCGTCCGTGTCCATCAACGGAAACCAGACCGTTATCATCAACGTCTCGTCAGCTTCTGGGTTGACCACGCCGCAGTCTTGATGCCATGGGGCCGCGCCGTAAATCACATTGCCCTCGTCATCACGTGGCGAATGCGTTTCGGGGACTTTGATGCGGACGTGTTGAACCGGATTGGAGTAGATCTCGGGACCGATCAGAGACTCGACGGCATCGAGCAAACCGGGTGCCCTCAGAGCGTTGAAAACCGCAGGCCCGACCCAAAACGGCGTGTCATGAGTCACTCGCGATTGAGACAACGTGAAGTCGAAGTATTTGTTGTGGACCTCACCCGACTCGGCATAAATTTGAGTAACCCTATCTCCAAACTCCAACTCCTCGTATTTCGATCCGATCTTCCCTTCCACGTATAACTTATCTGCGAGATCGTCTAGAACCCCCGCGTACTCATCGACCACGGGGTCGATAACGTTCTCGGGATCTACGACGCCTTCAACAGCGACGAAACCGAAATGCTCGAATTGCTCAAGCTGTTCTTGCGTCAGTACGGGCATCGCTTCACCCAACCTCCCCATCAATCAACCGCGCCATGCGGCTATCGCGGTCAGTCAGTGCCCCAACATCGTGCGACATCAAAGCAATCCGCAACCGACGATATCGAATATCGATGTCGGGATGGTGGTCGTGCTCATCCGCGATCGGAGCAACCCGATTGATGAACGCGATCGCATCCGCAAACGTCGGGAACTCCAAGTTCCTCACTATCGCTCCGCTCTCCGCATCTAGCTCCCAATCAGGACACTCAGCCAGCATCTCCGAAATTTCCTTTTCGCTGAGCTTTGCCATGGATACGTCTCCTCAGGCCTAACCGCCGTTGGCGGTACCAATCGTGTGTATCAACAGTATCGTCGAAGCCGTCGCCAGCCACAGGAAACCGTTGATCAGAGTCGGCCGGTCTCTTAGCAAAATGATCTCCGGCGCCTCGCCCTCTCCCCGTACATACAAAAGATATAAATAGCGATATATCCCGTACGCAACGAACGGAATCGTCACCATCATCGTGTTGTCCCCGGGAACGTTGGCTCCGGTGTCACCCAGGTCAACAGCGTAGAGCGAATAGGTAAAGATCGCCAGTGTCGCGGTGCTCATGATTAACACGTCGATGAACTCGGTCGTATATTCGCCGAGAATGTTGCGTTGTTGCGCCGCACCATCACCAGCCGTCTTCAACTCCGCACGACGTTTGCCCAACGCCAGCAACAATGCACCCAAAGCAGTCATGATGTAGAACCATGGCGAAACATCGATATCGACGCCCAATGAACCGTTCCCGAACCACGGCACCGGACCCCCAATCGCCACGTAGCCCGCATATGCGCGCAGCACGAACCCCGACGCAACGCTCATCACGTCCAATATCGCCACGTGCTTTAGCTTCAGCGTGTAAGCGACGTTCAAGACGATATATGAAACGGACACTACAACAAGGGAGGCGCTGATCAACACCGATATCGCGCCCGCCACCAAAATCGCAACAACTGCGGCTATTGCCGCCACCACGACCGGCAGATCGCCCGACGCTATCGCCCGTCGTCTCTTCACCGGATGCGCTCGATCGCGCTCAACATCCGCCAAGTCGTTGATCAAATAGACCGCACCCGACAACAACGTAAACGCCACCGCCGCACCCACCGATCGCATCACTATCTCCACCATCCCAACCACATCGTCCACGGCGAACCAGACGTTCACCGAAAAGATCAATGGCACCAACACCAAGCCGTTCTTCAGCGCTTGCATCGGCCGCATTGCGCTGATCAAAGCCGCCAACGGCGACCTCGTTTTCCGTGCCACGCCAACAGCCGTATGTTCAGTAGGTCCAACCACAATACGCAATGATAAAGGTGGGACATTGCACAATCTCGACCAAGCCAAGACGGTGCGGCGTAACGGTTGCCCGTACCTTGCCCGCAGTGTTCTGTGGGTGCTGTAAACTGCGCAGAGATTAACAAGCAACAGGAGCAACTAAGTCGTGTTGGAACAATTCCACGTCCCAGAACAGGATCGAGTCTATGTCGAGGTCGACCGCATGCGCGCATCTACCGAAGCCCTCTTCATGCACTGCGGCCTCGACGAAGCCGGCGCCAAAGCATGCACCGACGTCCTCATCACCAACGACCTCCGAGCCGTCGAATCCCACGGCGTCTCAAACATGATGCGCAACTACGTCGCCTCTTACATGGCCGGCAACCTGAATCCCCGACCCGAGCTCAAGACCGTCCGCGAAACCGCAACCACCGCCAACGTCGACGCTGACGGCGCTCTAGGCATCCACATCGGCGGCCAAATGATGCAGATCGCCATCGACAAGGCCAAGGAGTACGGTACTGGCGCAGTCACCGTTTTCGACTCCGGACACCTCGGTGGATGCGGATACTACGCTGCGCAGGCGGCGCAGCAAGGCATGGTCGGTCTGTGCATGACCGGCGGACACGGAACACGCGCCTCAGGTGGCATGCTCCCAACGTTCGCAGCCGAATCTAGGCTCGGAACGAACCCGATTGCTTGGGCTGCTCCTGCTAGAAACCAACACCCCTTCCTCTTCGACGTCGCATGCACTCAGATCGCCAACAACAAAGTTGGACTAGCACGACGAATCGGCGTCCCTCTCGAACCCGGATGGATCACCGACACCGACGGTAATCCATTCAACGAGCCGGTAACTCCTCCTGACGAATACTTCCTCCTTCCATTCGGAGGCACTCGCGAAAACGGCTCTCACAAAGGCTACGGCTTCGCCGCAGTATGCGCCATCATGTGCCAAACCCTCGCCGGTGTCGGGATCGCCGGAACCGGCAACGAATACCAAGGCGGATACCACTTCTTCGCCGCTTTCCAGATTGAAGCGTTCAGCGACCACGACGAGTTCCTTGACAATATGGACGACGCCCTCGCCCACCTCGCCAGCGCACGCCCCGCACCCGGCCACGACCGTGTCCTTTACCCCGGACTCATCGAAGGCGAAGAGACCGAACAGCGGCTCGAAGAAGGTATTCCTTACCATCGCGAAGTCATCGACTGGTACCAATCGATCGGCGCAGAGTTGGACGTCGAAATCAACCTCCCCTAACTCAACACCGGATCAACATCCCAAAATCAAATGTGAGGAATCGCGACACCATGGTACGAGAGTATGTGAACTTCGGCAATGGTGGCGTCATGGTCACACGCATGGCGCTCGGGCTTGGATTCCGAGGTCAAAACGATGCCGATGAAGCCAAGAAGACGATCTCAACTGCGCTTGATGGCGGCTTAAACCTCATTGACTGCGCCAACATATATGGGCTGGGCGACAGCCGTAGAAATGCCGGAACCTCCGAGATCATTCTCGGCGAGTTGATGCAAGACCGCGGCGACCGAGATGACATCGTCATTACGTCGAAGGTGTCGAGCCCCGTGGCGCCGGGCGTCAACGATCACAACACCTCTCGTTGGCACATCATGCGCGAAGTGGATCGTTCGCTGAAGCGTTTGCAAACCGATCGCATCGACGTCTACCTGATCCACCACTTCGATGAGACAGTCGGATATGAAGAGCGTACACGTGCGCTAGAAGACCTCGTGCGCGACGGCAAGATCCGGTACACCGGTTTGTGCAACTACCAAGCTTGGCAGGTCGTCCAAACCCTACGAGTTCAAGATCGCATCAACGCCAGCAACCTCGTCACCGTTCAAAACCCGTACAGCATGCTCAATCGCGAACTTGAGGACGAGATGTTTCCGATGGTACGACACACCGGGTTAGGCATCATGGCTTACAGCCCGTTGGCGGTGGGGCTTTTGTCGGGCGACTACTCGGCTGAAAAGATGCCAGAGAGCATGTCCCTTTGGGGCAACCGCCGCGCTCAAGCGTTCGACCGCGTCGTGCGTGGCGCCGTAGCCCAAGTGATCCGGACCAACGTTGAGGTCGCGAAGCGCGTGGGAGCTACTCCCGCGCAGGTCGCTCAAGCATGGGTTTTGTCTCACCCCGAAATCACGATCTCCATCTCCGGCGCCGACACCGCCGAACAGATGGAAGACAACCTCGGTGCGCTGGAGATCCAACTTCCGACCGATGAAATCGCAACGTTAAATGACGCTTCGGACCGACTCCGCATCGCCTTGGACGGAGCGGGCTTTGAAGAAGATCGGTAACCGTGTTGCCGACGTTAGCTGCCGTTCCCAAATTTGAATCGAAGGCGTCTCCAAAAGTTCGCCGATCAAAGACGGAAACCGATTTCTGTTGAAGCAATCGAGACCATCTCAAGCTAGATGAGCCATCATGCGCAACGGCTCGTGTGTCAATTGGCACTCCGAAATATCGTTTTGTCAGTCCTAAACCGCCGACGCGCAACGCATGTTACACACGATTTTGGCCTACATCGGTTAGGCGCTCGCGATCATCGAACTGAATCCTAGGCACGATCGCGTCACCGCAAAACCAAGGGCGCTACCGAACGCTCACGCGGCTCTAATACGCATGATTATTGTTGTCGTGTGTTGTAGTATTGTGAGTAACAGACAATTTTTAATCAAACATCATCCACAGTAACTGTGCGAAAGAGCCACGAGTCGCAGGTTGACCCTTCACTCAAGCAAGAACCGATTCGGTGTGACCCGCGACGCGGCTTATCCGATGTTGAATATTTCAAACTGATCAACTTACGTCGTGCCGGTCGCCAGCGAGTTTTGGACCTTGACCGAGTTGGTTGGACACATGGATCGAAACTAGGGATTCACGCAACTGACAACAAAGTCACTGATTATTCACTAAGTACTGTCCATTCACCATTGATTGTTGATGTAGTAATATGTATCTATTAAATATGATTGTTTAACATGCATTGTCAATCAACTATCGCAAGAATATCCATGATTACCCGACGCGCGAAATTCGCATAGAATTTTTATTGCAATGGTTGCTCGCACAACGTTGATACTCAGTGCAAAACATCACGATGAGTGCTCGTGCTGACTGTCACCGAGTCGGCTCCGTTGCAAAACAACCGGCATGTGGCGGGAAACGTATCGAATGAAAAAGGACGGTGGAACGTTTCAACGATTGATCAAACTGGTTAACGTATCTGCGAATCTACGTTCGCTGAGGTAAAGCATTAGGGTTGATAAACGACGAATTGAAGCACGAGTTGGCTGAGCGGTTCATCGAACACGCCGAGTTTCTGAACCGGGCGCTCCACTCCGGGGCCCTCGAAGATTGGCGAAGAATGGATATGACCATTCCTCAGATCAAGACATTGATTCTGCTCCAAAACATGAACCGCATGAGGATGGGGGGCATCGCCAACTATCTCGGCAGCACACTTTCGGCCACCACTAGCATCGTTGATCGATTGGTAGAAAAGGGATTCGTTGACCGAGTTTCCGATCCCAATGACCGCAGAGTGGTCGTGTGCGAATTGACCGATTCCGGGCGCGAGGTCATCGACCAGTTCTGGTACGTCGGTCTCGTGAGAGTCGAACCCGTGATTCAGCGCCTCAACGTCGACCAATTGGAATCCGTGGTCTGTTCACTCGAGTTGCTACGTCGTACCCTCGAAGACCACTACCGATCTTGCGAATCCGCCAAGCACACGTAACGTTTCAACTCGACGCCACCGCAGTCCGATCTCCCCTGGATTGATCGCCCGACCGCTCTTCCAATTCAGCAGGTCCCCTCCGGTCGACATTTAGTGACCACCCTCGCGCGCACTGCTGAACTCGAGCTCCGATGGCAAGGTTGCATGGTTCATTGCGTTTAAGAAACAGAGAACATCACACGGCACCGAAGACTGCGCCCTCAAGCTGATCGTCGTCTGATGTTACAATCGGTGTTTGCGATCAAAAACGATGCCTAAGCGAACGTACCAACCCAAGAAGCGCCGACGCGCGCGTGTCCACGGCTTCCGATCCCGGATGTCCAGCCGTGGCGGCCGCGCGGTTCTGGCACGCCGACGCGCTCGAGGTCGCAAGCGCCTTACTGTTTGAGTTAGTCGTTTCGCTTGGATCACGCCGCTTTAACGGCGCCCGAATATGAACACAAATGGGGCTCTCGAAGCAACGACGGTTGCGCCGGCGTGACGAGTTCCGAAGAGTACTGAGAGACGGCAAGCGAGCTCGAGACGCACTGTTAGCTATAACCGCGGCTGAATCGGGCGACCTCAAGTCCGACTCACGTTACGGCTTCGCGATTCCGAAACGCGTCGGCGGAGCGGTCACACGTAACCGCGTCAAGCGAAGGCTAAGGGCCATTGCGCGCACAACGGACCACCCTGAAGGATGGGATATCGTCATATACGCCTTTCCGGCCGCCGCAGAGGCGACTTCCGAACTGTTGTCAGCATCGGTGAAACGGCTACTACGTCGCCTCATTCACGACTCCCGCGAGCCGCGGGATGGCAAACGAACATGGCGAACTTCGAGGTGAAGAAATGATCACCAAAGCCGCGTTGGCCCTCATCGGCCTTTACAGGTTCGCGATCTCCCCGTACCTTCCAACCTCTTGCATCTATCAACCGACCTGTTCGGTATACACCGCAGAGGCCATCGAAACGCACGGATTGATCCGAGGTGCGTGGATGGGCGCGACGCGGATCGTGCGCTGCAATCCCTTCACTACTGGCGGATTGGACCTTGTCCCTGCTGCCGACGAAGATTCCTTCGGCTCATCCGAGGGCTCGGAGACCGCCAACCGATGATGTCTCTGGGTGGCGCACGACGAAGCAGACGCGTTATCGCTGCTTTGGTTTTGGTCATCCTCGGCGCCGCATCATTGACCGGTTGTCTAAATGACCTTACGCCGCAAGGACGGTGGTCCTCCCCAGTGTCGGACGGCGATTTTGTCTATGTCGGAAACATTGACGGCGTCTTGGTTAGAGTCGACGCCGTTAGCCATTCCTTTGACGTCAATTGGCTATACCCGTACGAACTTGACGGGGTTCGCAAGAAACCCAAAGGACTTGGCGCAATTTACGGCGCACCGGTCATTCAAGATGGCGCTGTCTACGCCGCAGGGTACAACTGCAGGGGAAGCGATTGCGATGGCGAGGTTTTCGGCCTCTCAACGGAGAGCGGAGCGATCAATTGGAACTCCGGCGGTTACCCATTGCGTGGAAAACTTGTAGGGCAGATCCAACCAACAGAAAATGGTCTTTTATTGCTCGGTACCGGGCCTATAGACGGCGAACGTGACCCTCCTGGCTACCTCTATGCGCTCAGTGCTGACCCTAACGCGGGTCGACGAGTCCAATGGCGGGTGCCATTAGACGGAGAAGTCTGGGGTGAAGCAGCTGTCGATAATGCAACCAATACGGCATACGTGGGTACCGACTCTGGAACGCTCTACGCGATCGATATTTCTGAAGGTGAAATCAGCTCCCGAGTCAGATGGACGTATTCGGCTGACGGGGCGATTACTGGCCCCGTGCTCTTCCATGAAGGAGCGATCTATTTTGGCGACCTATCAAGCAGGTTCTATCGCTTGAATCCACGGACGCAGAGCCCGGATTGGGAGTTCGACGCCCGAGCTTGGATTTGGGCGAAATCCACTCCCGATAGCGAGAACGGTGCCATTTACGTGTCAACGCTCGGCGGCCACATCCACGCATTGAATATCTCAAACGGATCGCCGCTTTGGAATCAAGAAATTGACGGTCAGATCGTAGGCTCTCCGTTGCTGTTTGATCGTGTGCGCAACGAGTTTTCGCAGCGTGTTTTGGCCGTCCCGTCTGGAGAAGATGGTGTTCACGTATTGAACGTAAACGACGGCGAAGTGCTCGGCACATTCCCAACAGATAGTGCGGTCAAATCATCGCCAGTACTAATCAACGATTTCATTTACGTCCACACGCTCGACGGCGAACTCAAGTGGTTCTCGCCGAGCGACCAGACGTTGCAGGGTTGCGTCGCGATGAAGGACGGTGGGCGATGCGATTGACGTTCGACGTTGAGTTTCGAGCCGGCGGAGGTCTCTCCTAATGGAACTGCTCGGCCTGCTCTGGGATCAGGGCATAATGCGCCCGATGATCAACGCGCTCGCGCTGTTGTATCACTACTTTTTCCTTAACTACGGCCTCAGCATCATCGTTTTCACTGTCTTCGTGCGTATGCTGATGATACCGTTGACCATTCGCCAGACCCGCCAAATGAAGAAGCTGCAAACGTTGCAACCTCGGATGAAGGCGATCCAAGACAAGTACCGGGACAAGAAAGACTCGGACAGCCGGCGCGCCCAATCGAGCGAGTCGATGGCGCTCTACCGCGAAGCTGGTGTGAATCCGATCGGGTGTCTTGGGCCGATGGTCATTCAGATGCCTATCTGGATCGGTTTCTATCGCGCGATTATTCGGACCATGCCGACGACACCAGAGGGTATGGCGAACTTGTCGGCGTCGTTCTATGCATGGAATCCGGCCAGCGCCGACGTTCCATTGAGTCGGCTTTTCCTCGGCATCGACCTCGCCGACACGGTTTCGCAGGTCTACCTGCCACTCAACTTCGTGCTTCCCGTGCTGGTGGGTGCATCGATGTTCATCACGACGAAAATGACGTCGACTGTCGCAATGGACGAACGGCAGCAGTCCCAACAGCGAATCATGCAATGGATGATGCCGGTAATGATCGGCGTATTCACCTACCAATTCCCAGCCGGGCTTGGGATTTACATATTGCTATCAAACATCGTCGGCGTAGTTATCCAATACTTCGTCGGCGGCCAACAACCGATAGATCTGTTCGGCAGGCTGTATCTGGGGACATCAGAAACGCGGGCCCAAGCGATAGCTAACAAAACGGAGCTCGCAGAAAAACAGCAGGCAGACGACTCGGATGAGGAGGAAACAAACCATGACGAATCGACGGGTATTCACCGGGAAGAACGTACAAGAGGCAACCGCCGTCGCGCTCGAAACACTCGACGCAGAGCTCGAAGACGTAGACATTAGGGTCATAAACCCAGGGCGTTCCGGCATTTTCGGCCTAGGCGGCGCACTCGCCGAAATCGAAGTTGCAAAGCTTTCCGACATCATCGCCGAGGAAGCGCAAGAAGCGGCTGAGCGACAGAAGCAGATGGACGAGGCAACCGGCGTAACCGAACCGGAAACCCAGCGACCTGCACGCCAGCCACGCCAGCCGAGAACTCGGAACCGCAGAGAGCGATCACGCCGAGATAGTGCTGAATTTCCTGAGCAAGATAGAGTAACCGAGACTCAGCCGCCGAGGCGCGAACAATCCGAACCTCGTCGCAATCGACAGAGTGCGCCGAATCGCCAACGTAGACAACGACGGCCCAGCCAACGTGCCCGACAAGCACGTCGCGAAACCAAACCGGTTCGCAATCCTGAAACGCAGAACACGCCTCGAGAATCAGACGACGTCCAAATGTCCACCTCAGACAATGCGGTTCAACGCACCGAACGTGAACCAGCGCCGATCGAAAACCGCGAAGAACTTGAAAAGATGACCGGTGAGATCTTGGGATACCTGATCGCCACAATGAACGTGGAAGTAGAAGCTTACGTGCTTGACGAACTCAGAGACGGGTCAATCGTGTTTGAGATTGAAGGCGCAGATGCCGGGCTGCTGATCGGCCGGCGCGGCGAAACCCTGCGCGACCTTCAGTTCATCGTCAGAATGTTGGTAAATCGCCAGCTCGAACAACGCGCCAACATCATCATCGACGTCGAAAGCTATCAGCACCGCCGCACCCAAAAGCTTCACACCATCGCCGAGAACGCGGCGCGCGCTGCGTCCCGTGGTAGGGCACGGTCGCTCGATCCTATGACCGCTGAAGAGCGCCGAATCGTGCACATGGCTCTGTCTGACAATCCGGAAGTCGTCACGGAGAGCGAAGGTCAAGGAGCGGAACGCCACGTCGTGGTTAAACCACGCTGATCTAACGCGGGAAGCTGCCCCACCAAATTTCCACCATTTAGTGGCGCGTTCTGGCAAATCATCCGCACGCATTCCTTTGATCTTGATGTCGGTGAACTTGATCGGCGATCGGCTCAGCGACCACTTTGACATACGGCTTCGGTACTCTAGTCTCGTTTCGGCGGTCCGCCCGACTATCAGATTCCGGATTCGGCATCCGACTGTCCTGTCCAATCGGGCAACGACTCTGTTCGATCAGTGCGGCCGGTTTCCGAATAATGGAGGGATTGGGGACCCCTGCATCCGACATTTTTGCGCGAGGTTTAGCCTGCGCAACGAGTCCGCAGATCATTCCTAGGTCCGTGCCCTGCGAAGATGCAAAAACTCTGTGAAAACACCGCGAAACCTGTCTTGCATGTCGAAAAGACACACCTCATATGCGATTTTCGTAAACGCCGAGCACGCTACTTCAAGAACTCGTTAGAGTGTTACACTACGTGAACGCATACAGACTTCATAAGGAGGAGTCACAATGTCCAAAATGTTGAGCGTAGTTTTGTTGCTTTTGGGTGTCGCTAGTCTGACGGCTGTGGCATGCGGCAGTGAAACGATCGTCGAGGTAACCGTAGAACGCGAAGTCATCCGTACGGTTGAGGTGGAGGTGCCGATCGAGATTCAAAAAGAGGTGATCCGCGAGGTCGAGATCGAAGTACCGGTCGAGGTCCAGAAAGAGGTCATCCGAGAAGTCCAGGTGGAAGTTCCGGTCGAGGTCGAGAAAGAGGTCATCCGGGAGGTCGAGGTGGAAGTACCGGTGGAGGTTGAGAAAGAGGTCATCCGGGAGGTCGAGAAAGAGGTGGTGAAAGAGGTCGAGGTCGTCAAAGAAGTCGAAGTCGTCAAAGAAGTCGAAGTCGTCAAAGAAGTCGAAGTCGTCAAAGAAGTCGAAGTCGTCAAGGAAGTTCAGGTCATCATAACGGCGACGGCCCAGGTCACGACGATCGATGCCCCGATCATGAAGGTTGACATCGAAGGCGTCTCCCGAGGCGCTGGCGACGACGTTGAACCCTCTGGCGTCTTGATCGCCGCGATCGGCAACTCGTACTTCATGAACTCAAGTCCGAGATACTGTCCGGCATGTTCGGTGACGGCGCGTACGGGCGCGACAGAAACGTTGCTTGAGGCGGTCCGGGCTGACGACGGCACGGTGGCCCTCGGTCCCTTGCTTGCCAGTGACTGGCAGATGTCCGCAGACGGCATCTCTTACACCGACTTCACACTTCGTGAAGGCGTCCAGTTCCACGGCGGCTATGGCGAAATGACGGCAGCGGACGTTGCGTTCTCATGGAACGACTCGAACCCGAAGTTGCAACCGGACAGCATTCACGACACCGGCGGCGATCTGGCGAACCTAGTTCGTGAGGTCGAGGTTATCGATGACTACAAGGTGCGGTTCAATTGGATTGCCTTCGGTGGTCACACGCTGTTGCAGTACGTGACCAACTTCTCGGAAGGCATCTCAGTCTTCTCGAAGGGCTTCTTCGACGAAGTGGGTCCTGAAGGCATGCGTACGAAGATGATTGGAACCGGCCCATTTGAGGTTACTGAATGGACGCAGCACAAGGGTGTGTTCCTGAACGCGGTGGACAATCACTGGCGCAAGCGGCCATATGTCGCGAGTGCAAACGTGTTGCAGGTAACTGAAGCTAGCGTTCGCAAGGCGATGCTCAAGACTGGTCAGGCTCAGATCGGTGAACTCGCGTTGACCGACTGGAAAGAGATGTTCGAAGAAGGTTTCGCGCAGGCGCCAGAGGGCTTCTGGGGCGACGCCTCATACGTCTACTCCGGTAACTACTGGGAAGACAAACTCGCTATCGATGGTCAGCCCTTTACGAGCAGCGAGCCCGGCGATTTGCTCTACAAGCCGGTTCCGGACACCTCCTTGCCTTGGATCGGCGACCCTGCGGATGCGGCATCGATGGAGAGATCCAAGAAGGTGCGAACCGCAATGGCGATGGCGATCGACCGCGAGAAGCTTATGACCGCGTTAACCGACGGTTTCGGGCGTGTCTCCTACGCTCCAGGTTGGGACACTAGTCACCCGTTCTACAAGAGCGAATGGACGATTGAACATGATGTCGCCGGGGCGCAGGCCCTGTTGGCAGAGGTAGGTTTGTCTGACGGCTTCGATGTTGAATGGTGGGCCGGCCCCGCTGCCGGTTCCGGCGAATCGATACAAGAAGCCATCGGAATCGAGTGGTTGGCGAACCTGAACATCAACAGCACGTTCGACAAGCAGAACTACTCGTCGTTTAGGCCATCGTTGGTGAACCGGACGAACAAGAAGATATTCTTCAGCGGCGGTGGAGCACAGTTCCCGCCGACTTGGCCGCAAGACCTGAACGCGACTTCGTTGTCACGTCCTGGCGGTTACAACCGTGCGATGGAGATACCGATTTTCGCCGAGACCCATCTAGCGATGGCGGGTGAATCCGATCCCGAAATGCTCCGCGAACTGATAACCAAAATGTTCGACTGGAACCGTGAATGGATGGTTTGGGTCGGCGTCTATCAGAACCCGGTTGCGGCGCTGTACAACCCGAGCCTGATTTCCGAGTGGCAGATGGTCCCTGAAGGCAAGGGCGTTCTCGGAAGAATGAACAGTTTGGAGTGGGTCAGGCTGGCTCAATAGCTGAGGGCACTTCGGCATCGAGGCGATAGATGATCACGCCCCCTGCCACCTATTTGGCAGGGGGTGTGATTTCCTCGCAACCGCGTTCCGAGTGCAAGGGTGAAATTGTATCGACCGTTCGTAGCACGCGTCAGGATTAGCAGGCTCAGCGGTCACCAAGACGACTGATGCGCAGATTCGTATTGAGAAGGATCCTTGCGTCGCTGATAGCGATGTTCTTGGTGACGATCATCATCTTCAGCCTTTCCCGGCTCGTCGGTGACCCGGTCGCGATGTTGATCTCGGAAGGTGGATACGGCATCTCGGAAACGGCCCTCAATATCCAGCGTGAAAAACTGCATCTCGACAAGCCGGTCCCACTTCAGTATGTTTTTTGGTTGAGCGATGTGCTCAGAGGGGATCTTGGCCATGACCTTTCCGACGGGTTCCCGGTCACGCACAAGATACGTGAGAAGATATCGCCTACGGTGCAATTGGGTACATCGGCTTGGATAATCGCGACCGTTTTTGGCCTTTCCTTCGGTGTTATCTCAGCGGTCAAACGCGGCACTCTCATTGATTACGCTGTGCGTTTGTTCGCCAACTTGGGCATCACGCTTCCCGCGTTCTTTGTCGGTATCATGGCGATACTGATATTCGCCGTCCAGTTGGGATGGGTGCCAGTGACCGTTATTGGTACGATCGGTTCCAACGACTCAGGGGAATATTTAAAGGCGTTGATTTTACCGGTGCTGACGTTGGCATGGAGCGCGGCGGCCGGATATATGCGCTTGATGCGTTCGGCGATGCTTGAGGTGCTGGATTCGGAGTACGTAAAACTCGCCCGGGCTAAAGGAGTTGACAGCACTACGATAATTTGGAAACACACACTCAGAAACTCCCTGATCGTCCCAATCACCGTGTCCGCGCTCTTGCTCTGGAATTTCGTTACTGGGACCGTCGTTGTCGAGGCGGTGTTCGCTTGGCCCGGATTGGGTCTGCTGGCGCTTGATGCCGTTGTCAACAACAACCTCAATCTGGTTGTGGGGTGTGCTCTGGTCTTCGGGGTGGTTTTGATAGTGGCCAACTTCGTCGCCGACATCCTTTACGTCGTAGTCGATCCGCGAATCAGGTTGAACTAAAGCGATGGCAACGGAATATCGATACAGCGAGCTTGGTGCCGGGTCTAACGTGCGTGGTGGCCCGCTCAATTCGGTGCTGCGAGCCCCTGCCGCGGTCTATGGTCTCCTGAAGAAATACCCGATCATTTGGGTATCAATACTGATAATGCTAGTGGCGATGTCTGTTTTTGCCCCTGCGCTAGCGCCGTATGACCCAGTTATCGGCGTGAATTATGACCGCGTGCGTCACCCACCGATCTGGTTGGAAGGTGGAACATCGGATCACCTGCTAGGCACAGACCGAATAGGGCGCGACGTTTGGAGCCGTGTTCTTTACGGCGGCCGGGTTTCCTTGATGGTGGTCGCCGTGGCGATGACTAGCGGGATGATTATTGGAACTTGCCTCGGATTGGCCGCTGGTTATATAGGGGGAATTGTTGATGAGATCATAATGCGGTTAGTGGATGCATGGATCGCGTTGCCGTTCATCATGCTGGCTCTTGTCATCAAAATAGTGTTGGGTACGTCTTTCATCATCATGTTTTTCATCTTGGTACTCGTTTCGTGGGTCGGGTTCGTCCGACCGGTCCGCGGCGAAGTATTGTCGCTGCGCGAACGGGACTACGTTTATTCGGCACGCGTGGCGGGCGCATCAGGTTTCAGGATCGTGTTCAAACACATCCTTCCCGGCGTAAGCAGCACCATAATTGTCTTGGCAACGCTTGGTGCTGGAGGGTTGGTATTGACCGAATCAGTTTTGTCGTATCTAGGAGTTGGCATTCCGTTGCCGACGATATCGTGGGGGAATCTGATCGCTGAAGGCCGAGACGATTTAGAACGGGCTTGGTGGATCTCTACCATGCCCGGTATCGCGATCTTCCTTCTCGTTCTTTCACTTAACTTCCTCGGCGACTGGTTACGTGACCGTTGGGATCCGCAGTTGCGGCAGTTGTGAATCCGCCGCCTGATCTAGTGGCGATTGGGCATGTGACGTGGGATGTGTTGCCGGACGACCTTGCGGATCGAAAAGCAGGAGGTGCGGTTGCGTTTGCATCTGCGACCTCGAGGAGTTTCGGTATCAACGCCGCAATCGTCACCTCGTGTGCCGATGACTATCCGATATCGGACATCGTCGATGCGTCCGACAGACTGATTCGGATCCCATCGGACGACACTTCAACTTTCGAGAATCGCTACGACGCACGCGGGGATCGATTGCAGGTGCTCCATCGCCGCGGAGGCGACATCTCGGTGGGAGACATACCGGAGGCGTGGCGCAGTCCCGGCATGCTCTTCGTCGGACCGTTGACTCAGGAACTGCCAGTAGATTGCTTGAGTTGGTTTCGACCGCGGGTTTCGTGCATTGTTCCACAAGGGTGGTTGCGGTCGTGGACCGAATCGTTGCCGTCGGTGGTCAACGTATCGAAATCACCGCCGGTTGGCATGAGCACAGGTTGGGACATCTGCGTGATTTCGGAGTCGGAGGTCGATAAAGACTCACTGGCAGAATGGCGCAATCTGGCACTCAACTTGGTTGTCACCAAAGGAAGCGACGGCGCCGAACTGCACGTTCGCGGTACCGACCAACCGGTCCAAGTACCATCGTTCGCGCCCGCCGTTGACGGAGCGGGTCTAGACACAACTGGAGCAGGTGATGTCTTCGCTGCCGCGATGTTGATCCGCTACGCCGCTACCGGCGATGCGAAGGCGTCGGCTGAATATGCGTCGGCTTGCGCCGCATTATCCACACGCGCGCCGAGTTGGAGTGCGGTGGAAGAGCCGATGCTGGCGATGCTGGGAAGCACTACGCGCTAAAGCGGAATGGTGGGTACCGATCCGTGACGAGGAACACTGCGTACGCAGTTACTCTGAGCGACCAACGCATGGTACCGACGATGTAGTTGAAAAGCCATTGAGGGTATCGGCCGGTAATGAGTATGGCCACCCAAGCGATAGCGACGATTGGGATGGCGATCGCAAACAGGCCTAGTAATACGAAGTAGTGTGGCGTCGCCAAAAACCATTTGAAAAGGGGCAGGAAACGTCTCAATCTCGATTCGTCGTCTGGGTATTGCATATCGAGATGGACCGACTGTGCTTCGTCAGCGGACGGGTACTCGTCGATAAGAAACGTCACGTATGCCGCGATTCGCGCCTCCAACCCTGCCAGAGCTAGTTGATGGTGAAACATCCAGTGGGGGTATCGCTTCCTAAACAGGATCATCAAAAACGGAGCCAAGGTGATGTGTCCGACACCGGCAGCCAGCGCCAGCACGAGCAGAGGTATCGCCAACACCCATCTGAAACCCGTCGTCAGTCGGTTCCTGGAACCGTCGCCGTATTCGACGTCAAGCTGAACTGGATACCGGTCGACCATGTCAGTGAGTCACCCGGGAATCCTTGTGATGCCAGTTGCCATCGGCATCACAAGGTCGCAATTGGCCGGAGTCTCGCTGCTAGTTGAGGCTGAACGGCGGATAGCGATCCGTCACCAGCAAGAACGCGTACGCCGCCACTCGATAAGTCCATCGTGCCACTCCGACGTTGAAGTCGAACAGGGCCTTAGGATACCTGCCGGTGATGATAATCGCCAGCCACGCAATAAAGGTCAGTATGGCCGAGATGATCGACAGGATGTAGATCACGATGAAGTGTGGGATCGCTAAAATCCACTTCACCAATGGCAGGAAACGGTTTAGTTCCGCCTCGGCGTCGGGATAGGTGATATCAAGCTGTGCCGACTGCTCCTCGTCCGTGGATGGATACTCATCCATCTGTAACGATGCGTAAGCGCCGACTCTTGCCGAGAATTTGGCGTACTGCAGTTGGTAGTCGAAGAACCAACGCGGGTATTTCTTCCTGAAGAGGATCATCGGCAGAGTCGCTAAAATCAACCCGCCCGCAAGCGCTAACACCACCAAGCTCGGGATCATCAGGATCCATCTGAAGAGGGTCGTTAACCGATTGCGCGTTCCGTCTTTGTAATCGACGTTGTACTGAACTGGGTATTCATCGTTCATGTAAACCTCCTTGATTAGAAGAGCCCTCGCTTGGTCACAAGGCCGCGAGGTCAGTCGAAGCAACATCGACCTCAATATGGTAAGAACTCTACCATTGAACGGAAAGTTCTGGTTTTAGGAGAATCTTTGAGGAATCTAGGCGATTAAGAGGCGGAATACGACGGATTACGACAAGAATGGCGCTAAGGCTACAGGGAGTGGCAATCGTAATCATTGTTAGCGACTTCCCACACGTATCATGGGGTTGACTGCTGAAGAGTCGGGGAAGGCGTCCGACGAGAATTTGAAATACGACACGGAGAGTCACTGAGATGAACGAACTCGGAAAACGCGCACTAGCCGTCGCAGAGCTTATGAAAGGTGCTGGACAGACCATCGGTGTGTCCGAGTCGTCTGGCGGCGGATTGATTTCGGCGTGTCTGCTGGCCGTTCCAGGCGCTTCCGCTTACTTCATGGGCGGAGCCGTGACTTACACTCGAACATCTCACCGCGCATTTCTCCAAGTGCCGGACGAAGCGCTGACCGACATCAGATCTTCCACGGAGCAGTACGCCCTGCTCAACGCCCGGGCGGTTCGCGAACGTTTAGACACCACGTGGGGATTTGCCGAGACCGGTGCCAGCGGACCGACCGGTAACCGCTACGGCGACGACGCAGGTCACACATGCGTCGCGGTCTCAGGTCCGGTTGAGCGCTCGATCACCCTCGAGACCGGCGAATCCGATCGCGAGACCAACATGTGGGCATTCGTTGACGCGGCGTTCGGCCTGTTGGAAGAGTGCCTCCGCGAAGCGAACTAACGCCGCGGGCGCGGGATCACTGCCGCGCTACCTCCATTGCTTAGGGCGTTCGTTCACATGAGCCAGCTGCGCCGTTTCCTCCACTCTGCGATCCCGAGTGGATTGCCTTTTGGCAGTAGAAATCCACTCCAAAATAGCGCGTTTCACACACCGCGGAAAAGCATCGAAATTCTCCGCCGCACCGGGTAACGCGGCAAATGCTGCCTTTACGTCTGGAGGCACTTCCAACCGCTCAACCGCGTCAAGCGCCGTCCACGATCCGTCAAGCTTCGCAGCTTCAATTTTCGCCAGACCCGCATCGGTCATCAGCCCAGACCCGATCAGTCTCTCAACTCGCTCTTTGTTTGATCGCGACCAGCCCGATCCCTTACGACGTGGAGCGAACCAGAGCATCGAGCGTTCTTCGTCCAAACCTCTGGTCCGGCTATCCACCCACCCGAAACACAGCGGCTCTTCCACAGACGCGTCGTACCCCATTGAAGGTCTGCCGCTAGCTTTCTTGAACGACACAAGCCACACTCCCCCATTGCGTCCGTTATTCTCCGCCAACCATGCGCGCCACACGTCGCGGGTTTCGCATTGGACGGAGTTCGCTGGCAACGCGCATTTGTGGTGCTGTGGCATTTCTTAAAGATTGGCAGGTTGGCGGACCATTCATACGGCGCTGCATAGGATTCAAACGCAACCAGTGTCGGCCCTCGACCCACCCTCAATCAATCGTCATCAGGTTTCATAAACCTCGAGACGACACCTGGCTGTCATCGATCATAATTCACGCGTTACTGTACAGCGTGCGTTCGCTACTTGGCGGTCGACGTCGCGACAGATTGCGAGAAATGCGATCAAACGTCATTTCGCAGCATAGGCATCGGACCTGGACGTTGGATCGGACAACGGTTGTTGCTCAACACATACCAGCTCTGCGACAGCGTGTCCGGATGATCAAGTAAAGTCGGAATCAACGATTTCTCAAATATGAACCTTCCTTTTGCCGCTACTCTGGTAAGAACACCCTTATTACGATGTTGGACGCCGAATGACCGAACTTCGGCTGGTGAAGGGTGCCGACTATGGCAACGCGAACGTCGATCCCGTTGAGACGTTTTTGCGTTTTGGAAACCGGGCTTCGCACAATACAACGAAACTAGATCGACGATGACACGTTTATGCACCACATTTCGGAGCGGATTCCTTCTAACTGTGTTGATGTCGGCTGCTTTCGTAGTCATGGCCTGCGTAAGCCAACCTAGTACGCCAACGCCATTCCCGACAAAGTTACCAACAGATACGCCAACCCCCGTCCCATCTGCAACACCTGCTCCGATACCTACTGACACTCCGACGCCGTCCCCAACGGTACCACCGACCGCCACACCATTGCCGACACCAACACCGACTCAAGTTCCGACGTCGACACCGGTACCTTCGCCCACCCCAATACCATCCGCCACTCCCGTACCGAGCGTTTGTGCGAATGGCACGGTGATCGCGGAACCTTTGGGGAATCTTGGGTTGATCGCTGACTGCGAGGCGTTACTTGCCGCCAAAGACATCTTGGTTGCTGATCGCTCTCTCAATTGGTCAGTCGAATTGCCGATCGAAGATTGGGACGGCATTGAGGTCAGCGGCCCGCCAAGAAGAGTGACCGCATTGTTGCGGCACGGCGAGTTCAGGCCCGGTAAAATCCCCTCCGAAATCGGCAAACTCGACATGCTCACGGTATTGGACCTCAGCGTCAACAAAATCTCAGGCTCGATACCGGTCGAAATATATGACTTGAAAAACCTCGAGGTATTGAACCTGAGCGGCAACTTGCTCGGGGGCGAGATCGCGCCAGAACTATCCAATCTGTCGTCCCTCAAGAAGCTACACCTCGCCCAGAACAGTCTCAGAGGGGAGATAACGAAACAGATCGGGACGCTCGATCAACTGGTCGCGCTCGATTTGAGCAGCAATAGAATAACGGGTCTCATCCCTGCCAGCTTAGGCAATCTGAACGCCCTCGATTACCTGAATTTGGCATCTAACAGTCTGATTGGCGTCATTCCCGCAGAGATCGGCAATCTCCAACAGTTGGTCACTTTAGATCTTTCAGACAACGTGTTGGCCGCGGAGATTCCGCCGGACATCGGCGACCTAGTTAACCTTCAATTCTTGGATCTCGGCGAAAACACGCTAACCGGGCAGTTGCCTTCGCAAATCGCGAACATGTCCGAACTCCGGGAACTGCGAGTTAACGATAACTAGTTGGAAAGCCCGTTGCCGAAATGGTTGACTAGCCTGAGCAACCTTGAAGTGTTGGATCTAGGCGGCAACAACCTATCCGGCGAGATACCCTTTGAATTCCGAAAACTCGACGAATTAAAGACTTTGAGCTTACAGTCAAACCAGTTGACCGGCACGATACCGAGCGATCTCGGATCCTTGACCCAGTTGACTTCGTTAGACCTACACTCAAATGGTTTGACCGGCGAAGTATCCGCTGAACTGGGGAATTTGACTGGGTTGGACACGCTGCACCTTGGCTATAACGCGTTAACCGGCCAGATACCGCCGGAGTTGGGTAGATTACGGTCGTTAACGAATCTGAGCCTTGGTGGCAACGATTTTGTCGGATGCATACCAAAAGGGATTTGGGATGTTTTAAACCATGACTTGGGTGACCTGGATCTGCATTTTTGTGGGGAAGAACCGCCCACGCCCACGTGCTCCGATGGAACCGCGGTACGCGATGCGGACGCGTTGCCGGACTTAGTCGCGGACTGCGAAGCGCTCCTGGCCGCCCGTCGCACTCTCGACCCCAAGGGGATACTGAATTGGTCAGTCGAAACCGATATCTCGATTTGGGACGGCGTGACCATAGATCCGTCGTCGATGCGGGTTTCCGAGTTGATACTCGCCGAAATGGCACTTGGCGGCGAGATACCTCCCGAGTTGAGCAGATTATCTAGTTTGGTTCACTTGCGTCTTTGTGGAGATCAATTGACTGGCACGATTCCGCCTGAACTGCGCAGATTGTCTGGTTTGAAGCGGTTAAACCTCTGTCGCAACCAACTGCACGGCGGTATCCCGCCAGAATTAGGCGAGCTTGCTCAACTCGAGGACCTGAACGTCGATCGCAATCAGTTGTCCGGGCAAATTCCTCCGGAGATCGGCGACCTGACGAAGCTGACTGGATTGGTTCTCTCTGGAAACCAGCTGTCAGGCGAACTACCTCCCGAACTCGGCAAGCTCAAGTACATGAGGTGGCTAGGCATCGAACACAATCGCCTCGCAGGCCCGATACCTCCCGAATTGGGCAACTTGATACGGCTTGACAGGATCTACCTCAGACACAATCGCTTAAGCGGTGAGATACCGACGGAAATCGGCGACATTCAAGCCCTAAACGAGATTCATTTAGACCACAATCTCCTGTCTGGTTCAATCCCGGACTCTCTTGGCCGCCTCAATAACCTACGCGTTTTACACCTGCGCAACAACGAATTAACAGACGAAATCCCGAGAACTCTCCAGAACTTGATCAAATTGGAATACTTGACTCTCGCGGGCAACCAGTTTTCGGGATGCATACCGTCGTTGCTCCGACACGCTGAGAGCGATTTGAACGAGCTGGGCTTGCCGTTGTGCGACAACTCGATGTCACCGGAATCGTGTTTCAGCGGCGATGCGGTACCCAATCCTTCGGCAAACCCCGGGCTCGTGCGCGATTGTCAAACCCTGTTGGTTGCCAAGCCGACGTTGGACCCTAGATCGACTCTCAATTGGTCAGGTTATCTAGCGATCGATCGTTGGGACGGCGTGAAGGTGTCGGGCAGGCCACTTCGAGTCAGGACGTTGAACCTATTCCAACGGCCGCTCCAAGGCTCTATCCCAGGCGTTCTTGGCAGACTGACTCATTTGACATCATTGCACCTAGGTCACACCCAGTTGACGGGGCACATCCCACCACAACTCGGACATCTTGCTCATCTGACTCATCTCGACCTAGGCACAAACCAGCTATCCGGCAACATACCGGCTGAAATCGGCATGCTGTCGAATCTATTTCATATCAGCGTCGGCGGAAATCAGCTCTCAGGGAATCTTCCGCCGGAGTTGGGAGATCTGACCAATTTGAATGCGCTCTTCTTCGCCGGAAATCAATTCACGGGCGGGATCCCGACGGAGTTGACGAAATTATCCAATCTTGATTGGTTGGACCTCGGTACCAACAGGTTGACGGGGGTCGTCCCTGCAGAGTTAGGAAATCTCACGCAGCTGAAACGGCTTTACCTGAGTACGAACGATTTTTATGGCCCGATACCCGCAGAGGTGGGCCGCATGAAGCAGTTAGACGAGATACACATTCAGGACAATCGTTTCACCGGAGAGATCCCATCGGAACTTGGTGGTTTGACGAACCTCGTCGTATTGGACCTCGGCAACAATCAACTCAGCGGCGAGATACCTCTAGAATTCGCCAACTTGCGGAATCTGGAAAGGTTTTTTCTCCGCACCAATCGGATGACCGGCAGCATTTCAGAAGCGCTAGGCGGTCTGTCGAAATTGACCGACTTGTTCATATTCGAAAACGATTGGGCCGGTTGTGTTCCGCCTGATTTCGCCAACATAAGAAACAGCGACCTCAATCTAATTGGATTGCCTTTCTGTCGCTGAACGACGTCGGCAAATTGTTAGAGGTGCTCGCGCGCCTAATAACACCTATAAATTAATAGATTCGATTGTCTCTAGCGCGGCCCGATGCACTGGGATGTTAATTAGGTGTAAACTATGTTGCGCACCGAATTCTGACGGCGGGGCGAGATTCCGTAACTAAACTGACAGGGAGTTGTTGCATTGGCAAGCACTGAAATGCCCGATCTGGACACAGAAGAAGATCGACCCAACATTTTCAAGCGGGTCGAAAGTCACATACAAGGTCGGGTTATATCGGGCCTTTTTGAACTCGTCCCACTGATCGTCACGATCTTGGTTCTGTTGTACCTCGTGGACGTGGCCGACGGGTTCTTCAGAGAACGATCGTTCGTAAAGGATAGCCCTTGGGACTTTCCTGGAGTTGGGTTGATCATCTTGGGGGTGGTCTTTTATCTGATCGGCGTGCTCGCTCTTTCAAGACCTGGGCAAGTCTTCCTAAAATTTATCAGCTTGATCATGATTTACATCCCAGTAGTCAGGACACTTTATGGCGTGACACAGCAAGCAATGGCGTCAGTTGGTTCACGGGCGAACTTCAGCAGGGTCGTATTCATTGAGTGGCCAAGAGACGGAATGGTCGCGATGGGATTTGTTACCGGGCGCGCCAGAGCGCCCGGCAAAGAAGAAGACTTGGTGTCCGTTTACGTACCTACGGTGCCGAATCCTACTTCCGGAAACATGGCGTTTGTATTAGAAGACGACGTCGTCGAGACTGACATGAGTGTTGAAGATGCTATGAAACTCATATTTTCAGGAGGTATAGTGCTGCCCGAAACGATATCAATGGCTAGAATGCCGCGGGCGCCTAGAAGGGAAGACAGCTTCGTTGGAAAGTACGACCGAGAGGGATAGTCGGCCACGTCGCGCAGCTGCGTCAACGCGTTACAATTGTGGCGCGTGCTGAGAGCCATGATTGAGTCGCGCTTTGATGTAATCTAGTGTACTCAAACCTGAAGGGGGTTTTGCTCCGATGGAGATAAACAGTGAAAGAGTGGGCAATACGTTGATCGTAATGTCCAGCGAAAATCGGGTTGACGGGACGAATGCACGCGATTTCCAAGTCGGTTTGGAAGCTGCAATCGAAGAAACGGATCGCGCAGTTATATTCGACGCCGAAACGCTTACATACATCAGTAGCGCGGGATTAAGGGCAATACTGCTCGTCGTGAAATCGATCAATCGTCAAGGCGGAAAGTTCGCCGTATGTTCGTTGTCTGATCCAATACGCGAGATCTTCTCGATCAGCGGTTTTGACAACATCATCCAGATAGAGCCTTCACGGAACGAAGCACTCAACGCGGTCCGCGACTAAATCCGGCGATTTTTCCCCGGCTTGGTCGTTGGCTGCGGATCATGTGAAACACGTCCTCCGCAAGGTGAGCAGGAATCCGTCTAGGTCCCGATGAATAAATCCACGAAGAAAATCTTGGTCGTCGACGACGAACCGGACCTTGAGCCTCTTGTACTTCAGCGAATGCGCCGACAGATTCGGCGTGGCGAGTACGAGTTTGTTTTCGCGCACGATGGTGTTGAGGCACTCGAAATGTTGACTGTTGATAAAGAGATCGACATGGTCGTCTCTGACATCAACATGCCGAGAATGGACGGTCTGACGCTCCTGCAACAGATCCAAGATGTTAGCCCTGACATCCGGGCGATCATTATCTCCGCATACGGGGACATGCAAAACATCCGCACTGCAATGAACCGTGGCGCGTTCGACTTCGTCACAAAACCGCTCGACTTCCAAGACCTAAGGATCACCATTGACCGAACTTTGCAACACCTTGAGGAGTGGCGAGATGCGCTGCGGTCGCGCGACAAACTTGTCGCGTTGCAGAACGAGCTGGATGTTGCGAACAATATCCAACAATCCGTATTGCCCGCGACCTTTCCAGAGAGCGACCGGTTTCAGATCTACGGGTCGATGCAACCAGCGCGTAACGTCGGCGGCGATTTCTTCGACGTACAGATCCTCAGGGACGGCAAGATCGGCCTCGCAATCGCTGACGTATCGGACAAGGGAATGCCAGCAGCGCTGTTCATGATGTCCAGCCGGATCCTGTTGAAAGGCGCCGGCCAACGTTTCGAACACCCTGGCGAGGCGCTCGAAGAAGTCAACAACCTATTGGACGCCGAAAATGAAGCGTCAATGTTCGTGACGCTTTTTTACGCCATTTACGACACCGAAACGTGCGAATTTCGCTATTCCAACGGCGGGCACAACGAACCAATTGTCGTCCATTCAGATGGAAGCACCACAATAATCCCGCCGACTGGCGGTACCGCACTAGGGATCCTTCCAGGCATTCCATATTACGAGAAGGTGATCAAACTCGAACTAGGCGACACCGTCATCCTCTACACCGACGGCATTACGGAAGCTTTCAACGTACATGGCGAATTGTTCGGTTTGGACCAGCTTTGCGAAACATTCAGAACCAAACAACTCACCAGTGCCGAAGAAGCCAGCGCGATCGTATTCGACGCGGTCAACGCGTTCGCAGGGGATGAACCGCAGTCTGACGATCAAGCATGCCTAATATTCCGGCGAACCTAAATCCGCACCATGAGCGTAAAAGCTTCAGTCGAGATGATGCCGGAGATCGCCGAACTCGCCGCGATCTTTGAGGTGATAGGATCCGTTTCCGACCAAGCCGATTGGACGCCGGATCTGACTTTTCAGATCGAATTGATCGTCGAGGAACTTTGCATCAACGTCATTAACCATGGCGAAGTCGACGGTTCGCAGCCCATAAAGGTGGTGATCGAATCCAAAACCGATCTCATCACCATCGAAATCTCTGATAAAGGGAAAGCGTTCGATCCTACCAAAGACGCGAAGACGCCGACCCAGATTACGTCGATCGAAAACAGCGACATTGGTGGTTGGGGAGTGCATTTGGCCCACACGTTTTCTGACGAAATGCACTATGAGAGGATCGGCGACACGAACTGTTTGACACTAGTCAAGCGGAGGGATAGTTGAGACGCTCCATCCCTGGCTTCGATGTCTCAGGGTTGGCCGCGATATCGGTGGCGGTCGCAATCGTCTCGCTTCTTACCACTTTTGGGTGTACCCCGGAACCACGAGACGGCGACGGCCCGTCAACAGGTGACGCGACCACGGCAAACGGGACATCAGATCGAGCCCCGACATCAACCAACGGCTCCGAGAATGGTCGTAACGGAATAACCGACGACGCGATACTCTTCGGACAGTCGGCGGCGTTCAGCGGCCCAGCTTCGGAACTCGGGCTCGGCATGCGCGCCGGGATCCAGGCAGCCTTCGATGAAATCAATGCCAGTGGTGGCGTGCACGGGCGTAAACTGGAACTCACATTTCGGGATGACGCCTACGAACCTGAAGCCGCAATCGCCAATACGGCATACCTGATCGACGAAGAAAAGGTCTTTGCGCTCGTCGGCGCGGTCGGCACACCGACTTCCAGGTCCGCTGTTCCGGTGGCAGCGTCGCGGGGCGCCCCTTATGTGGCTCCGTTTACGGGCGCTGAATTCCTGCGCAGCCCAGACTATCAACATATCCTCAACGTGCGTGCTTCCTACTATCAAGAGACTGCCGCGATGGTTGATCGCCTAATGGAAGATTTGGGGATTACGCGGATCGCAGTCATGTTCCAAGACGACTCGTTTGGCCGAGCGGGATTTCAAGGCGTCAAAATCGCCCTGCAAAGTTACGGCATGGAACCGGTAGCCATCGGAATATATCCCCGCAACACTAAAGCGATCAAGACGGCGCTGCTGGACCTCAAGCAAGGGGAACCCGAAGCGGTCATAATGATCGGAGCCTACGAACCAGTCGCACACCTCATATCTTGGGCGCGGCACACGAACTTCAACCCCGAATTCATGACGGTGTCGTTTGTCGGTAGCAACGCGCTGGCCCGTGAACTCGGTGAATATGGTGAAGGCGTGTACGTCACGCAAGTAGTTCCATTCCCGTGGGACGATTCAATCCCGATCGTGGCTGATTACCACAATGCGCTCCAACGATTTGCACCGGATCAAGAACCCGGTTTTGTTTCGCTCGAGGGCTACATCGCCGGACGCTTCGTAGTTGAAGTCGCTGAGAGATGTGGTCGCGATATTGATCGCGACTGCTTTCTCCAAAACCTGCGCAATGACGATGTCGTTGATCTCGGCGGCTTCGAACTGCAATATGGACATGATGACAGCCAAGGGTCTAACGAAGTATTCCTCACCGTCATCGGCGACGATGGGAATTACTATCCGATCGATGTGATGATCAGCACTGAACCGTGATTGCCAAAGCAAGATCTCTACTCGAAGGCCGATTCCGCCTTTCTGCACAAATGTACGCCGGAATCGGTGGCGCAGTCGTGTTGACTTTGAGCGCTAGTCTCGTGGCTTGGCTCTCCTTCGATCAGATCGGTAACGCTACCAACCGCGTCAAAGACGAGAGCGTGCCGGAGATGGTGGCGTCCTTCGGAATCGCGCAATACACAGGTGTACTCGCCGCCGCGGCCCCTCGTTTGACGTCCGCATTGACGCGCTCTGAGTTCGAACTGGTTTCCGCCGAAATAGAAGCTACTCAGAGCTTGTTCGAGCAGCAACTAGATTCGCTTGCTACCGCCGAAGAAGGCGGCGAACGCTTGCCTTTGATTCGCCAGTACGCCGACCAACTCACTCAAAACATCGAAACCATAAAGGCCGAAAAACAGGAATTATTGGACGTTGACAAGCAAACCACCGCGATAAGCATTGAACTATCTATATTGCAACAACGTCTGGATGAAATTCTCATCCCGGCGATCGACGACCAACTCTTCTATACGATGACCGGGTACAACGAACTCGGCGAATCACCCGTTTCCGCGAAAGAACATTTCTCTGAATCCGAGTTTTATCGATACCGAAACGTCGCCGATTTGCAGGCTGCGTCCAATACCGCGACCCAGTTGCTGGCAAGTGCGTTCACCGTATCCGATGCAGCATATATCGAACCGTTGCGCGAACGCTCTGAGGCGGCTCGCAGTCGCATCGAACGTAGCCTTTCGGTTCTCCAAGGGACTGAATATGCGCCGCTCATCGCTCAGTTTTTTGATCGCCTGTTTGAAGTTTCCCTCGGTCATGAAGGCGGTTTTGAAATCCTCGCGAGAGAGCATGATCTTACCGCACGTCAGCACCTATTGCTCGATCAAAACCGTGAAATAGCCGTTAAGCTCGTCGACGGAGTCGACGGATTGGTTGAGGCCGCCGAGTTCAGCGTGGCGGTCGAATCCGACGCGTCTCAACAATCCATATTGCAGGGCCGCGCTTTTCTTCTTGCCATTAGTTTTGTCAGCGTTGTCGGCGCGTTCCTTATCACTTGGCTGTTCGTGGGCAAAGTCTTGCTCCGTCGAATTCAAACCCTTTCAAACCGAATGCTTCGAATGGCCGGCGGCGACCTTGAAACTGAAGTCGAGATAAGCGGACGGGATGAAGTAGCCGAGATGGCCGGAGCACTAGAGGTATTCCGTCAACACGCCCTCGAGGTCCAACGGCTCAACCTTGTCGAGCAACTAGCTGATGAGTTACAAGGCAAAAACGATCAACTCGAACTTGTATTGGATGACCTGCAAAATGCCCAAGATCAGATAATCATGCAAGGCAAGTTGGCCGCCTTGGGGGAACTTACCGCCGGCGTCGCTCACGAGATCAGGAATCCTTTGAACTTCGTGACCAACTTCTCCGAAGCATCCGAAGAGTTGCTCGAAGAACTCAAAGAGATCATCGAAGAGAGCGCTGACGATCTCGACGAAGAACAGATGGAGTTGATCGAGGAGATCTCGGGCGACCTGATCGGCAATTTGGGTAGGATCAAATCGCACGGCGAACGCGCAAACCGCATCGTGCATGGCATGCTCGCGATGGGGCGGGAATCCACCGATCTCCAGGAAACCGACCTCAACAGCCTAATCGAAGAGTACTCTCAACTCGCGTACCACAGCGGTCGCGCTACCGATCCAGACATGAATATGGAATTCAAGAAGGATTTTGACTCCAACGTTCCAATAATCCAAGCGATATCCCAAGATTTAGGACGCGTCTTCCTAAATCTGGTCACCAACGCTTGGCACGCAACCGAAGACAAACGCGACGCGTTGAGAACGGAAAATCCAGAGGCCGCTCGTGCATACTTGCCAGGCGTAGCGATTTCTACTCGGCTCGCTGGCGAAGATATCGACATCCGTTTCCGAGACAACGGCACCGGCATGCCGGCCGACGTGGTAGAAAAGATATTTAACCCGTTTTTCACCACCAAAGCGACAGATCGCGGGACCGGATTGGGGCTGTCGTTGTCGAACGACATCATTCGAAGTCACGGCGGCAACATTCGCGTAGAAACCGAACCCGGCGAATTCACAGAATTCATCATTACTTTGCCAACAACGAGCAACGCTCCGACGACGACAGCGACACCCCTCGAGGCTACGACCGACTGACACAGTTGGGAGGGTCGCTAACCGTCCGTGTCTTTGGCCAAGATCGTCTCCAAGCAGCCGACGTGCGAAACGCTTGACGAATGCATGGGCCCGCATCGGAATCCGCAACGTAGGTTTCCTAGAATTTCGGCATAGCCTAATAATGCCCTGTAGCAAAACGGGACTTTCCATTGAAATCGCATAACTCCATCAGATACGCGCGGGCGTTTTTGGTTTCGTTCGCGGTCGCCATAGTAGCGGTAGTTTCTAACCCGCCAATATTCGACGACATCGCCTCGGGTCAGACCGAAGACACAAGCGTTTGTGCTCGGACTCCCGGAATTCGCGAAGCGATCGTTGCCGCGGTGATCCTAAGCGGTGCCGAAGGCGTCGATGGTTGCGAAGACGTGACTGATGACCACCTCGCAACCATCACTGGGTTGCCAGATACGAGGTTGGACCAAAACTTACTGCGAACCGCCCCGAAAAGTTTCGATCTTCAAGGTCTCTCAAAATTGCAATCCCTGTATTTGGCGAATCACTCTTTGGGGTCTCTTCCGACTGGGTTTTTCTCAGAAAACCCGGCTATTGGCTCTCTGGATCTTCAGGTTGCGAAACTCTCGTCGTTGCCGTCGGGTCTGTTCGATAACCTGACTGGATTGACATCGCTCCGCATGGAACGGAACTTATTTAGGTCTTTTCCGAACGGCTTAACGACCCTGAACCAAACCAATCACCCCAATCTGATCACCCTGACGCTCGGTCTAGAGTTCAGAGATCCGTACTGGCACTTTAACCGTTTGCCCTCAACCTGGGTAGCAAACCTCCCCGCCTCTCTCATCGAACTGCGGTTGAACTATATCCAACTTACTGATGCTGAGGCCGATTCTCTGGCTACCCGGTTGACTGGTCTCAACACCCTCAGTTTCGACTACGACATAATGTCGCTCGACGGCTTCATAACGATGCTCGAAAAACTGAGCACCTCTGTGGAAACCTTGATTATCAGCGGCGACAAATTAGGCGTCTGGTACGCTGCCGCCACGGAACAGCAGAAGAGCGACTTGAGCGCCGCTCTTACGCGACTCAGTTTAGACACCCTCTACATAGAAGATACCTCGATCACTGCAGCCGCACTTGACGCAATCTTGAACGGCCTCCGACCAACCGTCAGCGACTTGACCGTCCAGAAAGGTGATCTAGCTGGGTTTACTGGGGCATCGCTCGCCAGCTACACAAACCTTGAGAAGCTGAATCTTGAAGATAACAACTTGACGGAGCAGGAGTTCATATCGCTGATTTCCAATTTGGGTAATACGCCCATCACCCATTTGGATGTATCTAGCAACGACTTTGACAAAGGCCCAAACTACATTGATCTCGTCAATTTCGATTTCAGTAGCGTCTTTGACACTCTTAGAAATCTAGATTTCTCCCCTTACATCTCATGCGTCGGGCCATGGACCGACGACTACGAAACTGCCGGGTTCGAATTGGCGACTGTCAATGTTGATCCGGATCCGCGACGAGAGCCCGCAACTTGCACAGAACCCGTTGAAGTCGAAGAAGAGGAGGAAGAAGAAGCAGAGGAACCAGTCGCGGACACCTCAAGGATACTCAGAATCGAACCTGCCGTCACATCGGTGCGGCTATGGCCGGACGAGTTGGTGCTTTTGAGCACGAATGTCTACGGCATGCAGGATCGCAAAGACAACACCTTAGCTGATCATGTGGGCTCCGACAAGGTGCGTTTTGAATGGGACGAGACGATTCACAGAAACCGGTTTGCCGAATCTACGATCTACGACATCCGACGCAATTCGCAACCCGACGACCGCGAGGTCCTATACCAGGCGCCGGGTTCACCAGGCAGGTACCGAGTTACGGCGAATATCCCGCACACAGACGGTTGCCGGGGACCGAAGGGTGAAGAGACGGCCGAAGAGGCCAAAGCGCGATGCACTGCAGAATTTGAAATCGTTGTCCGTCTCCAACGCGATGTAGATACCCCGACTGAGGAGCCGGCTAACCCACCCGGGCCGATTCCTTCGTCGATCTTCGTTGAAACCCGCGACAACTGTCCAGTATTCACACCCGAAGAAGGCGGTGCGTTGGAAATGAGCCGCTACTCGGTCTCAACCCAACCCGGAGCTGTCCAAAACGGTGCATACATCGCCATTTGCGTAAAAAACTCGGGAATTGCAACCAACGCGGGTTTGACCCACCAGAGGTACACCTTGCAAGGCGACAAATACGACATGACCGTCTTCGATTCGAATGGCAACAGATTGTCTGAGTATCAGATGAACACCTTCGTCGAGGTCTGCCTACCCCTGCCCGATCACCTCCGTCACCAGATTTCGGACGTCGAGCTGGCAATCATCAACAAGAATCGGTCTCAAACTCTTCTTTCTTCGACCATCGCTTTCGCCGGCGAAAGGTTGAGAGTTTGCGGTCGAGTCAGCAAGCTACCAGCTACCGTCGCGGTTGGCGTCGAAGGGGCTCCCGATGTGCTACCGTCTCCAACACCTGAACCGGAGGAGCCAGACACCGGCGGTTCGGCGCCCAATGACCTCGCAACACTGGTCTTGATGATTTTGGGACTGGCGGTCGTTACGATTGGAGCTTTGACTCTTCGCAGGACTCGCAACTCAGCTTAGCCGCTACAGATTAGTCGAACGGTTTAGGCGGATCAGTCGTCGTCGAAGTTTTCAGGCATTAACACGAACTCCGGATAAGCCTCGATGCCCAATTCGCCCGCGTCCTGGCCAAGTTCCTCGACTTGCCTCGATACGCGAATGCCAATCGGCGACAGCGCTAACCCTTTCCACACCAGCCAAGAAACAGCGAAAACCATAACGCCGACGGCTGCGATTCCGATCAATTGATCGAGGATGTTGCCGCCGGCTACGATACACACCGCCAATGTGCCCCATATTCCAGCAATTAGGTGAGCTGGGATGGCGCCGACAACATCGTCAAGCTTCAGCTTCTCGAACAACCTAATCCCGGCGGTACACAAGACACCTCCAATCGCGCCGATGATCACCGCCCAGTAGTGCTCAACGAAGTCTGGACCTGCGGTGATCGAGACTAGACCAGCGATGGCGCCGTTCAGTCCAGCGATCAAGTCCATTCGACCCAGAACGAACCTAGAAACCACCAACGCCGCCATAACCCCGGCGGCCGCCGCGAGATTAGTGTTTACCATCACGTGGCTCATCGCGATCGCATCCGACGCCGTGCCCAATGCCAACTGCGATCCAGCATTGAATCCGAACCAGCCGAACCAGAGGATAAATACACCCAACGTCACCGCAACTACGTTCGACGGCGGTGTAGGTCGAGCGGTACCGTCACGCCTGAACTTGCCCAGCCTAGGCCCGAGCACCAAGACACCTGCCAACGCTGCCCAACCACCGGTGCTGTGCACGATGGTCGAACCGGCGAAATCTTGAAATCCTAGTTGGTCCAGCCACCCTTCGCCCCAAGTCCAAGCTCCGATAATGGGATAAAGGAAGGCGGTCAATACCAGCGTGAAGAGGAAGAACGGCCACATCTTCACCCTTTCAGCAAGCGCGCCGGAAACGATCGACGCGGCGGTAGCCACGAAAACCATCTGGAAGAACCAGTCGGACATCGTCGAGTAACCCGGATCGGCCAAATTCACCTCGGCTCCGGCTTCACCGTCGATGATCGCTAAGTCTTGAGAAGACGGCCCGTATAGCAGCTTGACAGAGCCGATGAAATCACCAACCTCTACGTACATCAGGTTGTAACCGATGAAATAAAATGCCAATCCCGCGATCGAGTAGATGCCGATGTTCTTCATGCAGATCATCGACGCATTCTTCGTTCGAACCGAGCCCGATTCCAGCATCGTAAATCCCGCGCACATCCACATAACCAAGGCGCCCCAGACTAGAAACGAGAACGTGTTGAGAACGAACTGAATCTCATCAGCGGTTTCGGCGAAGTCGACACTCGGTTCTCCCACCAAAAGTGCTGGCACAATCAATAACCCACCCAAAGAGACGGCGGGGATCCTGCGAATCAGTTTGGTGATGCGATCTGGGACGACGGCGATTCTATTCAGGGTCGTTCGGAGTAAACCTGCTAAATCGTCAGATCCCATAACGATCAGACCTCCATGTGGCACCGCGGGTAGTGGCGATTGAGAGTGCGTATCAAATCTTCGCCAGATCGTGAACACAGTATTGCAGAAATTGTTCAGATTCGCACGAATATTACAAATCGTGCGTTTACCGATGCATCTTCGGACCCGCTCGCACTTTGGGGATTGAAGATTGGCTGACCAGTTCGCACAGTTTCGATCGGAAATCAGAAGTCGACGTGTCTTTGCCTGTCGAAATCACTGCCCCGAACTCGTCAATTTCGAACGCCGTGCACCTCAAATGTCATTTGAAAGGTGTGTTTAGCGTCGCCTCAGCACTAGATAACTGAAAGCTGCGAGCGCAGCGACGCCGGCGATCAAGAGAATGACTATAAGCGTCGACCGATCACGTCCGGCGTAGGCGAAGCTATTGGTATCGGTGTTGCCGTGGCCGGTGGAGTTGGTGTCGGTGTTCTTGCAAGTCTCGGGCGCTCAGTCGGCTCGACGTGTAGGCCTCCCTGTTCGGTTTCGAACGTTATGCACTCCGCATGTACCGCCATTGGCAGCTCGGTATTGAGATCTGTGGGCTCTGGATCGCCGCCAACTAAACCGAGGCCCCGCATGCGATCAACGATAGCTAGCACACGACCACCGTCCTCCTAGACCCGGTTTAAGCTGTCGGCTAACTCGTCTTTGACCTCTTGAATTGCGTTTGCGTCATCTTCCGACAGGACATCTCCGTAACCATCGAGGATCTCCGTCAACTCCCCGAACAGCTCCAACGATCCTTCCGAGAAGTTCTTAACGAAGTTGAGCGGATTGCTGATTTCGTGGGCAACGCCAGATATCAGTTCACCGAGAGCCGCGAGTTTTTCATTCGCAACGAGCCTCGCCTGCATACGGATCAATTCATCGTTGGCCTCTCGCGATTCCGCGTATAGCTGTTCAACCAAGTTCAGACGTTGCACCTCGAGCGCTTGTCTGCGGAACACCTCAAGCGCAACCGCCAGCTCACCGATCTCATCCGACCCGGTTTCGAGCATCGGAGTTTCTAGGTCACCGCGCGCCATGAACCTCATGCGGTCAGACAAACGAGAAAGCCGACTGAGCAGACCATTGCCCACACAAAGCCAAGATGCCAACGCGGCAGCGATCACGCTGGCTATGCTGATAACCGCCAAGAGAACGCGGCCTTGGTCGAAGGTGCGCCCTCCTGATTCAAGATTGGCGTTGGATTGCCCGATAACGCCGTCCACCAGCATAGACACCGCCGCTTCTAAACCCGTGCTGGTGGTTTCGAGGGTGGTCGCCAACTCCGATATCTGAGAATGCACGAGCAGTTGGTTCGCTCGTACCGCAAATATTCCGTCTCCGCCGCCAGCCGAGTCCGCCAAAGATCAATTGCCACCTGCCGAGGACAACATCACAAAATCGTCCCACAACGCGTCCACAGTCGATTGATCAGTTGCAGACAGTGCTTGGTATAGAACGACGGTTGCAGCGTCTTCGGCACTCCCAGTTGAAACTTCGTCCAATCGGAACCGTAACTCGGCGGTTTGTTCGTCGGCCTGGACTAGGGCATTCCGATTGAGTTGGATCTCGTCGACGAGACCAGCGAGTTCGTATGTTCCCTCGAACACATGTTCTGCCGACGACGAGAGATTCGGAGCGCCGTTGATTATCTGCAGCGACGGTTCGATGCGTCGAAGGATTGACTCGACCGAATCGGTGCTAGATTCGGCGACATCGGCATCAGAGTCTGACAAAAATTCTCAATCCCAAAGCGCGTAGCCGCGCCGTTTCGCGCTCGGTCGACCAAGCAGCCTCGAGCACGGGAGCAGAGTTCGAACGAATGCGGAAGTTGAGGTCTCCGGTCTGCTCGAAGTAGTAGACGCCAACGGCGCTTGAAACGAGTGTGAGAAAGACCGCGAAACCCAATGCGATGTAAAGGCGCGTCCCAATGCGGCGCCAGCGGTCAGCGAGGAATCCCATAGGAAGAATCGAAGCAGTTTCCCCAACGATAACCGACTTAGAATTCGGTTTAGACAAAGGGCTTGGAAGTGGGTCGGTAGTGGTTTTTTGCATGGATGGACAGGATTTGGGTTTTGTATTGGCGCGTTTAATCGGTCTGCCGGTTGGTGGCAGATTCGTATGTTTTGTGGGTGGGGCGCTCTCGCTGGGGCGACCAGCCGAGGGATGTCGGGTTTTCACCCTAGGGTTGCAAGGGCGACCAAAAGGGTCGCCCGTGTTTTTGATTTTTCGAATCATCGCCGCGTCGGTTTTGGGTGGGCGCGAGCGAAAGATTGTTGGTGTGTCAGTCAATAAAATTCCCAGCGTCGCCGATGTCGCCAGACCATCGGCCCTCCGGACGGCGGTTGTAAGACGCGCCGTCCGTCATCGCTCGATTGTTCCTCGAGCTGTCGTGGTAGCCTCTTCCGCTCGGCGTGACGGAAAGACGTCTGCCGGATAGGAGGATCGTTCGCTCGGATCTTGAGCAACGAGTTACCGTTGCCTGGCCTGCTAGGCGGAGTCAGCGTAACGCTCCGCATCCGAGCCCTGCAGCTACAACGATCTCCGTAACCGGATTTTGGTCTGCGTTGCGTCCGAACTTACTAAACTTGTGGGGGCACTGCCGCGGGTCGCTTCGAGCAGTCGACTTCACCGTTTTCACGGCTTATAAGGTCGCTCTGGACGGCCCGGTGATTATCCCCCCGCAGACCGGTTTCAATATTTGGTTTTCGATAGGTGCGTCAAAAGGTTGCGCTCACCCTCGACGCGGCGATGTTCTAGGCGCTTGCCGATGGCCGTCGGTTTTGGCGCCTGATTCCTGTTGTACTACAGTTGTATCAATAGAGTCAAGTCTGAACCGCAGATTACGCTGATTCGTGTGATGGGCTGTGATCGGGTGTTGGTTGGTGGGGGTGGTGGTTTGGGTTGTAGGCCCCTCTCCGCCCCGGGCATACCCCGCTCGCGGCGCTCCGCTGGCTCGCGCCCCTTTCGCTGTGCGAAAAGGGGCGTTGGCGGCTGGCGAGGGGCTTGCGGTGATGTTTTGGTGGTGTTTTGGTTGGTAGGGGCAGGTTTGAAACCTGCCCCTACGTTTTGGCCGGTAAACAGGTTGCGGGTTGTTTGCGAATGATACGGTTGATGAACTCGGCTTTGGTGTTGGTGTAGATTTGGCGGTCGTTTCGGTATTTCAAAGCCAGTGACGGCTTCAGTTGCTCGTAATCGCTGGCAGCTTGGGGATTGTCTCGGATGTAGTCGCGGAAAGCGATTAGTCACTTAGATTCTGGATGTCCGTGCGGAAACATGTGGATGTGCGCAACCGAGCGCCAGTGAACCATTCTGTCGAGATAGAGGCGTCCCCGGATTCCGTTCTCACTGCGGAATTGGTATCCAAGCGCGGTCATTGCGGGAACAGTCATGGCAGGAGCGTCAGAATCGATCGCGATAGGCATGATGTCTAAGATCGGCTTGGCAACCAGCCCTGGCACCGCGGTGCTTCCGACGTGGTGGACCTCCAAGATTTGGCTTTGACATGCCCCGAGAATGGCAACCGTTTCGCGCTCGAAGATGCGGAGCCACTTCCGGGTCATGATGGACCAGATCGACGCGGCCGCGGTGGGCGCCCAGGGATTGCCAGTACTTGGGTTTGATCATGGCTGGTTAGGGATGCCGGACAGGTGGGATTTGTTGTTGGTTTTCGGGTTTTCGTGGTGATGCTGATTGGAAAGGAACGAGTCTCATCATTTTGCGAGTTTGGAACGGATTCCGTTTTCGAATTCAGTCAACGTGACTGGGGTTCCGCCAGTTAATCCTTCCGTGGCGCGCTCCAACGTCGTTACGTGGACACCGTGTTTGACAAGCTCGAATCTTTTTCCGGCGACATCCTCCTTGAAGTCGACGGTGAACCATGCGATATCGCCGCTTGACAAATCATCGACTTCTTCCATGTTTCCGAGTGAATCGAAAAAATGCCGATCAACCACAACAGCCATTTTCTTGCCCCATCGACGCAACGTTGGAACTTTGATCTGCAGTTGCGGCATCAAACGCTTTGGGCCGCTACTTCGATAGTCAGGACGTCTGGTGTGGCTTGGGTACGGCGCCGGGTCGCCTTGTGAGACCATTATGTTCCGAAACTCTTCGCCCATACTCCTGCCTGAGAAGTAAACGGCTTGAATCTCCAAGGCGCACCAATCGAACGCGGGTGTTCCCATCATCTGATTTGTTAAAACCATGTCGATCCTGCCCACATGGGATCTTCCTTTTGGGGAGCGGAGAAAACCGATTTCGGTGGCTATCTCGGGACTCTCGGTATTCAACACTGTTTCTCCTACCCACTGGAATATCGTCGATTGTTCTTCGAATCGACGAGGACACAAGACGCGCAATCGGCTTTCATCGTCCGTTACGGGAACGGCCACGCCATCAGATTCCTCGTACAACCTGAACGAGCAGACACCACCTTTCTTCGTACATGAGCCTCCGCCGATCCGAAACGGACATGGATGAGGGCCGCTGCCGGCGGCAAAAACGCGCCGTTCGTCCCGCGTCAGACCAATGTAGGAACGTCCATACCACTCCCCTATTCCGAAGCGTCGAGGCTGGTTCAACTTGATAGCTCGTGCGATGTAATTAGCAGTTCGTACATCAGGACGTGGTGGGTGTTTTTCATCGCGACCTTAGCGATATGGAAACTACGCTTGATTGCCATGTCGATGACCTCGGTGTTCTCGTCGTAGGTCATCATGAATGGGCCCTGAACCTCGGACATCTGCACAAAAAGGTGTTCGTGATCGATTTCGTTGTAGGTGTACAGACGTCGGCCCGCCCGTTTGCCTGCGGCTGTATAGGGAGGGTCTATGAAGAAAACGGCCGATTTGTTGTCTTCAAAATGTTTGACAAGCTCTGTACCATCACCGTGGACAAACGCGAATCGCTGGGCGTATCGCCCGATCATGCGAATTCTCTTAGCAAGCGTTTTGGGGTACCAGCGCGAAGATATGCCTTTGCCGTTCTCACCCTTGTTCATCTTCGTGGCACCTTTGGCGATGATTCCGCCACGGTTGATGCGATTGCGTAGCAGAGTTTGAAATGCGGCATCGAAGCCGGAAGAAGTCTCATCGGCGAACGCGGTACGAACGTTTTCAGGAGTTGGCACGAAATTTTCGATGCGTTGGGCAAGAGGTTCGGCGTCTTCGAGAATGTAGCGCCATAGGTTCGACAGATCCGGGTCTTTTTCGCAGAGGATTGCGCGGTCAACATAACCTTCCATTACAGCGGTCAGGGACGAGATGCCCCCGCCGGCGAAGGGTTCGACGAACAGTTCCGGACGGAAATCTAGGCCGAGTAGCCATCTGCGTATTTCGGGTACGAGCCACGTTTTGCCACCGGGATAACGGAGCGGACTGCGTTGCGGCACCGAACCTACGTTGACGACTTTGTCAGAAAGGATGGGGATTGATTGAAAGAGTTGGCGTTCAGCGCGGTTCTCTGTCGAGATAGTCGCGCCAGCCAGAGACGCATAGTTGTCGACATCTTGTGGTTTTGGAGGGTTTAATGTCATTGTTGGCCGAGGTTTAAAGTGAATTGAGGGGATGTCCGAGTGTTTTGTTGTTTCTAATACTCTACAGGTGAACGGATGGTTGATTCGGGGTGTTTGGCGGAATAGCCTTAGGGCCAACGCGTATGCTAAACCGACTCTCGCGTCCGTTCGCGCATTGACTGGTTTCGGTGTCCAGTGAGGACCGCCGCTCGTATAAACCGATTGTCCATAAATCGGGATTCTCTGACGTGCGTCCTTCTGGGTTGGTAGGAACAGCATCAAGTCCCGGCAAAACCGTGCTCGAATCGAACCAATACGAATGGATCAGCTTTGACTGTTATGGGACGCTGATTGATTGGGAGACAGGAATTTCCAATGCCGTTTCGGAGGTGTTGAGATCCCACGGCATTCGCATATGCAGACCGGAGATTCTGACGCTGTTCGCCGACGCCGAGCCGAAAGTGCAGCAATCTTCCGGATACTTGAAATACCGTGAGGTATTGCACCGGGTAATGGCGATTATCGGAACCCAACTCGGCGTTCAGTTGACGCAACGCGACGTCGCATGTCTCGCCAACTCCTTGCCTGATTGGCCTTTCTTCCCAGATGTGGTCGACGCGCTGAAGACGTTGAAAAACCGTTACAAACTGGCAGTAATCTCCAATGTGGACGACGATCTGTTCGCTTCAACCGCTGAAAAGCTGGGCGTCGATTTTGACGCAGTCGTAACCGCCGAGCAGGTCCGAAGCTACAAGCCCGATCTGCGCAACTTCAGAGCCGCCGCCGAGCGAATGGCGGTCGACGAAGATTATTGGTTACACGTAGCTGAGAGCCTCTACCACGACATCGGCCCCGCGAATCAATTGGGCATCACGAGTGTGTGGGTCAATCGCACGAACCGTGGCGGAGGGACTCGCCGCACCAACGCCATCCCCGACCTAGTCATCCCGGATCTAGCGACCCTCGCACGGATGGTGGACACTCCATAGTGCCAGATTGCGCGTTCAGTCGCGCCTCGCGACCGTAATTATCTCCGGGCTCATGACGGTCACCGGCGATCGGTCCCAGTCACCGAACTGATCCTCGATTGCCAATCCGGCACGGAATATGAAATCGTTTAGCAATTTCTGGCCAAGGAATCTCAACGTGCTTTTACTGACTTGGGGACGATCCCAGGCGGGACTGGTGAATGTGGCTGTGAACGAGATCAAGTCGCCACGTATCGGAGTCTCAACCTGGTGCGCCATCTTCACCGTTGTGTCCCCGTGCTCGATAATCACCGCGTTATCTGGAACCCAATCTTCCCATCCTCTGGCGCTCGGATTGCGAGTCTCGAATACGAAACGGCCGTTTTCGTTCAGAGTAGAACGTACCGCGGCCAACGTTTCTCGTAATTGGCAGTCTCCGATCAACACCTGAAACGCGTGACCAGTCATCACAATCAGGTCGAACTCTTGACACCATCCCACCGATGTTAGGTCACCCTTGACCCACTCCACATCGGTCCGCTTACGAACCTGTTGCAGCATCGCCTCGGCAGGATCAAGCCCACATAGCCGACCGCGATGGCCAGCCTCTCGAGCCAAACGCAGCAACTCACCAGTCCCGCAACCAACGTCGAGCACACTCTTCGCCGACATCACCAGCGGCAGATAAAAATCAAAGTCTCTCCGCCCCTCGCAGAACGCATCGTACAACTCAGCAAGGCGAGGTTCGGAAAAAAGGCGATCTACCATCATGGATGTGTGGCATTTCCGTCCGTGACATGTCTACCGGCGAAATATAGACAGTTAGAGCCAAGCCTACAGAACACGCAATCCGTTTTCATTGTCCGAAACCGGGACCGACGCTCCTTCAGATTCTCCGTACAACCTGAACGAGCACACTCCCCCTCTCTTCGTGCACGAGCCACCACCGATCCGAAATGGGCAACGATGAGTGTTGCCGGGGATGGCGTAAACACGCCGTTCGTCCAGCGTCAAGCCGAGATAGGAATGTCCGTACCACTCCCCTATTCCAAAACGTCGAGGTTGGCTCACGTTTACAGCTCGTGTGAAGTGATTAGCAACTCGTACATCACCGCGTGGTGAGTATTCTTCATGGCGACCTTAGCGATATGGAAACCGTGCTGTTGTGCCATACCGATCACCTCGGCATTCTCGTCGTAAGTCATCATGAACTGACCCTGAACCGCGGACATCCGTGCGAACAAACGTTCGTGATCGATTTCGTTGTAGGTGTACAGACGCCGCCCGGCGCGTTTACCTGCGGCAGTATAGGGGGGATCGATGAAGAAAACGGCAGACCGGTTGTCCTTGCAGAGTTCCACTAGCGAGATGCCGTCACCTTCAACGAATTCGATGCGCTCAGCAAACTGCCCAATAGCGCGAATCCTCGAGGCGAGCGTCTTAGCGTACCAGCGGGAAGAGACTCCAGCGCCGTTCTCACCCTTTTTCATCATCGAAGCACCCTTAGCGATGATCCCGCCCCGATTGACACGATTCCTTAGAAGTGTCCGGAACGCGGTATCAACATCGGATGGAGAGCCGGCGGCAAACTCGTCGCGAACATTTTCGGGCGTTGGGCTAAAACTCTCCACGCGCTACGCAAGCTCCTCTGCATCATTCAGTATGCACATCCACAGATTCGACAAATCCGGGTCTTTCTCGCATAGAACCGCACGTTCTACGTACCCCTCCATAACGGCTGTCAACGATGCGACTGCACCGCCAGCGAAGGGTTCAACAAAGACTTCCGGCTGTGATTCGAGTCCAAGTAGCCAATGCGAATTTCGGGAATGAGCCATGTTTTGCCGCCTGGGTATCGGAGCGGGCTACGTTGAGGAACTGAGGCTACATTAACGACTTTGTCGGAAAGGACGGGTATGGAACATGAGCGTTGCGAAACCCCGCGATCTTCAGCGGTTGCGTCGGCGCCGACAAACGCCGACCGTGCGTTGGGTTCGCGGCGTTTCGTGGAGTGTAATGTCATTTTGTTCGGGGTTGAATTTTGATCGCGGTGGCCTTGCAGAGCTTGGCAGTTCCTTTACTTTATCGGTAATCGAAAGCTGGAATTCGGCGAGTGGCGGAGCGTTACGCGAAACACCCTTTTGGGAAACTCGATGTCCGCCTACCAGGTTTGGCGAGTACCTTAAGCGTCAATTTTCGGTTACGGCGCTCGAAACACTCTCCTATGTCATGCGGCTACAGTTACCGACACGCCCAGATTGGTCGCCACCAACGGCAATGTCAGCACTGAAATCTCAACTCTGCAGCGAGCGAATTTGACATCATCCCGCCCATGAGGTCTACTCACTCAATCCAAAAATGAGGATTCCAAGCAATCTCCCACAAGTAGCCCTCCGGGTCAGCAAAGTAACCGGAGTAACCGCCCCAGAACGTCTCCTCGCCTGGCTTCACCAGCGTAGCGCCGGCGGCAACGGCAACACCCAGCAGCGTGTCCACCTCTTCCCGTGTGCGGACATTGTGAGCCAAGGTCACCCCAGAAAACCCACTTCCCTCCGTTGCGATGCCGATGTCGGCCGCCAAGGCTTCTCGAGGGTACAACGCCAACCACGTGCCCCGATTCTGGAAAAAGGCGATCGACTCGGTGTTCTCGTCAAAGAGAGGTAGCCCCAATCCGTCGCGATAAAACTCCACCGAACGGGGGAGGTCGGTGACGCCAAGAGTGATGATGCTTATGCGCGGTTCCATACGATTCCTTCCTCATCCATCAATGACGTCAAAAAGCTATCCCTTCGGATGCCCATCCATCACGCGCATTACGCGGCGCCAAAATAGCACTTCTGATCTTGGTCGAAAGCAACAACTCAGGACGTCGAGTTCTGCGCCTGCTCCGCGAAGTGGTCCTTCAGCCGCGGGTAGAGATTTCGGTAACGCTCATACGCCAGACCATACGCACCGGCAGTTTCGGACCTAGGATCGATACGGTCCACCGGGCGAATCCACGCATGACATGCCTCCTTGACGGATCCGTAGTCACCGGAGCCAACCGCCGCCAACACCGCCGCACCGTACGGCGCGCCGCCAGACGGCCCTACGGTAACCACCGGCACGCCAAGCACATCGGCCTGCATCTGCCGCCAGAACACGCTCCGAGCTCCGCCGCCAACTGCCACCGACTCCGTGGCATCAATTCCTAGTCGCCGCATCAACTCCAAAGAATCGCGCAGCGCGTAGGTTACCCCCTCCATCACGGCGCGCACCAGGTGTCCGCGCTCATGTCCCGCGTGAATGCCGACGAAGACTCCTCGCGCGTTCGAATCGGCGTGCGGCGTGCGCTCCCCGGTCAGATACGGCAAGAATGTCAGCCCATCCGATCCCGCTGCAGAATTAGCAGCCTCGGCCGTAAGTTCGTCGTACGAGGGCCCTGCTCCTTCAGGTCCCAGCAACGCACGCCTTAACCATGCAAGTGCAGCACCCGCGGACAAGACGACTCCCATCAAGTACCACATATCTGCAATGGCGTGATTGAACGAATGGATCCGCATTCCAGGATCGACATGCGGATTTTCAATAGGCGCCACCACCGCGCCAGATGTTCCAATCGAGGTCTGCATCGCCCCCTGCTGCACAACGCCAGAACCGACCGCGGCCGCGGCGTTGTCTGCACCTCCCCCGACTACCGGCGTGCCATGTCGCAGGCCCAACGCATCCGCCGCATCCGCTGTGAGTCCTCCAGTCACCTCGGCGGAACCTCTCACCGACGGCAGTATCGCCGGATCAAGCTCCAGCGCACTCACCATTTCATCCGACCAGCAACTCCGTCTAATGTCGAAGAGCAACGTGCCCGCCGCATCCGATGGCTCCATCGCCTTCTCGCCAGTCATCAACAACCGCACGTAATCCTTAGGCAGCAATACCGTACGCACCCGCTCAAAAACCCTCGGTTCCTCGTCGCGTACCCACAACAGCTTCGGTGCCGTGAAACCCTCGAGGGCGGGATTGCCTACCAACCGCCGCAAACCCTCTTCGCCGACTCTCTCGGTGATGAAGCGACATTGGGCGGTGGTGCGAACATCGTTCCACAACATAGCCGGGCGCAACACCTGGTCCGCCTCGTCCAGCAACACCGAGCTGTGCATCTGGCCTGACAGCCCGATCGACGCGACCTCATTCACCCCGGCTTTGGCGCACGCGGCGCGAACCGCATCTATCGTGCCCTGCCACCAGTCGGACGGATTTTGCTCCGACCATCCGGGCTGCGGTACCGATAGCTCTTGCAGCGCTTCTGCCTCTCCGACAACCGATCCAGAATCATCCACCACGAGCGCCTTTACCGCTGTTGTGCCAACGTCTATTCCAAGATAATGCTGCGGCATGATTCTCCCCTCCAAAGGCGGGTGCCCGAGTACCATCATTCCGGCGAAGGCCGGAATCCAGTCAACGAATATCTTAGACCGCGTACAGTTCAGCGACCACACTAAAGGAATAACGTCATCAGCGTGGGAACCAAGTTAGGAACGCGCCACGAAACGGATATTAAGGCGACCGTGAAAGTTGGTGTTCTTGCTAAACTGCGGTCATCGCTTGCAGCCGTGAATCATGATTCAAGCAGCTCAGAGCCCGTCCAAGATGGATTCGTCTGCGGTTCAATTCCTACGTAACGCGACATCAGGATTCAACCGCTGGTGGGTATGGATTGTCGGCATTGTTTCAATCGTCGTCATATGGATGGGGATAGGAGCAATCCCGAGTCTCGCATCTTGCGAATTTGTGAAATCAGCGAATCTCGTCGATTTCACTTGTGACGACTCGATAATCGAAGGCACCTCAACGTTGCCTGCTTTTGTTCTGAGTATGTACGGCTTCGTATTAGCCATGATTGGCATCTGGATTGTCGTAAAGCTGCTACATAAAAAGCCACTAACAGCGATGCTCACGGCCAGACCGCGATTCGATTACAACCGTGTACTTTTCGCGATGTTGGTGGGATTAGTGGTTTTCGGGACGCCCACATTGCTTCTTGCGGCCCTTGGTTCGGAAGTAATAGTGTTTCAGTCGCCCGACGCATGGGAATACACCACCTTCTTCATGTTCGCGGTTGTTCTGATCGCCTTTCAAGCCGGCTTCGAAGAGGTGTTCTTCCGCGGATACCTGATGCAGGGATTTGCATTGCTCACCCGCAACAAAGTTACCCTTGCCCTCGCGACGGCGATTGTTTTCGCCCTCCCGCATCTACCAAACCCAGAACCTTGGGAGTACGGGGTCGTACCTTACGTCGCCCAAATCATGTCGTTAGGCGTACTTTTCGCTCTGCTGACGTTGCTCGACGGCGGAATCGAACTAGCTGCGGGAATCCACGTGATCAACAATCTTGTCTACACCCTTTTAGCGACCACTTCGGTTTCGGCGATTCAAACGCCTGCTTTGTTTTTGGTCGACATAGACCAATATCAACTGATCCCGGACATTCTCGTCCTATGGTTGACGTTCGCAATTGTCCTGGCCATCCTCAATCGCAAGTACAAGTGGTTCAGTTACAGGCAACTAGCTACATCTCTGAAGCGTCACCGAGATTGAGCGACTGTACGGGTCGAGCGGATTCAGTGCGAATATCATTGACCGTGTTCGATCGAACAACCACCAAAAGGGAGTCACGTCATGTATGTGGGTACGCAATTCGGCGCGCGCCATGAAACGGATATCCGGCAGCTGGCGCAGTTAGGCGTCGAGCACGTCGACGTACCACTCAAGGAGCATTGGACCGAGTGGACCGTCGACCTCTTGACGTCGTACCGGGAGAAATACGCCAAGTATGGGATCAACGTCGAGACCATACACTCGCCCCTCGGTTCCAGAGATGCGTTCACCAACGACATGTCTTATCTCTTCCTCGGCCCCAGCGACGAGAAGGAGCGGGAGTTGGACAGCTTGTGCGAGATCATCCGCATGGCGTCGGAGGCTGGACTAAGAGGACTGCTCTACAACATCACCATCCTCGGACACCTCCGCACGCCACCACGCCACGGCCGCGGCGGCGCAACCCTCTCGTCATTCAACTACGCCGACCTCGACCAATCTCTACCCGAGTTTGAAGGCGGGGCGGCCGACGCGGACACGATGTGGGAGCGCATCGACTACTTCCTGTCGCGCATCGTGCCCGTGGCGGAAGAGTACAAAGTGCAGATGGCATGTCACCCGCAAGACCCTGGCATCAAAGACAACGAATATCGCGGAGTAGCACGGGTGATGGGCACCGTCGAAGGTCTCAAGAAATTCGAGGCAATGCACGAAAGCCCATACCACGGTTTCAACTTTTGCCAAGGCACCGTCTCCGAAATGCTCGAAAAACCGGGCGAGGAGATCTACGACGTCATCCGATACTTCGGCAGTCGCAAGAAAATCTTCAACGTCCACTTCCGCAACATCAAGGGCGGCGTTCTCGACTTCATAGAAGTCTTCCCGGACGAGGGTGATATCGACATGCTCAAAGCCGCACGCACCTACAAAGAAGTCGACTACCCCTACATGCTCATGCCCGACCACGTCCCCGGTATCGACGGCGATGAAGCCCACCAAGTCGGCTTTGCATACTGCTACGGCTACATCCATGCCATCATCCAAGCAGTGAACTCCGAGGCATAAAACCCGCCTCCTTGATCATCATGTGAGTAGTGTTTCGTGATCAGCATGAACGAAGTTGACCTGCATAGTTCTCAGTATCAAGCTATCGTTGGCGATTTGGCGAAGATCGTCAACGAGGCTAGGGATTCTGCCGCCCGTTCGGTGAACGCCGCCATGACGGCCGCGTATTGGTTGATAGGGCATCGCATCGTAGAGCTGGAGCAATCCGGGGATGCACGGGCGGAGTACGGCACTGCGTTAATCGAAAGACTTGCGACAGATTTGACACGGCGATTTGGACGCGGCTTCTCGCGTCAGAACATCCAGAATATGCGCTTGTTCTACCTCTCGTACCCACCTGAGCAGATTAGCCAGACAGCGTCTGGCAAATTTAACCTAAGCTCTCGACTACTGTTTCGCCAGACGCCGTCTGGCGAATCGGTTATTAACCCCGGTGATGTGGCCCTCGGCGACCTCCTATCTGCCTTTCCGCTGCCATGGTCCGCCTACGTTCGATTGCTGTCGATCAAGAACATCCAAGCCCGCGACTTCTATGAAGCCGAGGTCCTCCGGGGTGGGTGGTCGATCCGGCAACTCAACCGCCAGATCAATTCACAGTTCTACGAGCGCACCGCTCTGTCGAAGGACAAGGTTGCCATCTTGGCGAGGGAAGGAAAACCCCGTCCCGAAGACGTGGTACTGCCAGAGGATGAGATCAAAGACCCGTTCGTCCTCGAATTTCTCGACCTCAAGGACGAGTATTCAGAAAGCGATCTTGAAGAAGCCCTTATCCGCCATCTGGGGACCTTCCTGTTGGAATTGGGCGATGACTTTTGCTTCATCGGCAGGCAAAAACGCCTACGCGTCGGCCACCAATGGTACCGCGTGGATCTGTTGTTCTTTCACCGCCGATTGCGGAGTCTGGTGGTCGTCGATTTGAAGATCGGTAGCTTCACTCACGCCGATGCTGGTCAGATGCACTTCTACCTGAACTATGCCCGAGAACATTGGTTGCGAGAGGACGAGAACCCACCCGTAGGACTCATTCTCTGCTCTGAAAAAGACGAGGCAATAGCCCAATATGCACTGGGAGGGCTTCCAAACACAGTGATGGCTGCGGAATACCGCGTCACCTTGCCCGACGAGGATCTCCTGGCTGATGAACTTGACCGAACGCGACAGGCAATAGAGTTGCGCGCATCGGCTACTTCGCCAGCGCTGACCGCCAACGCTGAGATTTCAGTCAAGCCACCGCAGCCGTGAGCGACGCCTCCGCAAAACCTATGATTAACATAATTGGCAACGCTGAGTGATGCTAGTCAGCGTAGAAGAATCGCCACCAACACATACCAAATTAACCACACAGACCATGCAAAGCAAAGCAAAAACCGCAGAAGAATACCTCGCCGAGCTTGACGACGAACGGCGGAAGCAACTCTCCATCGTCCGCAACGTCGTTCTAGAAAACCTCCCAGACGGCTACGCGGAGATGATGCTGTTCGGCATGATCACCTACATCGTCCCCTTGAGCACATTGGCAGATACCTACAACGGCCAACCACTCATGTACGCCGCCCTAGCCTCGCAGAAGCGCCACATGGCCGTCTACCTGACAAACGTCTACGGTGACGGATCCGTCGAAAAGTGGTTCCGAGAGCGATACCTAGCCACCGGCAAACGCCTTGACATGGGCAAATCCTGCGTCCGCTTCCGCAAACTTGACGACCTGCCGCTGGAACTAGTCGGCGAAGCCATCGCCAAAACCCCCATCGACGAGTTTATCGAGGTCTACAAGGCGTCACGATCACCGCAAAAACGCAAGAAACAGGCATCGCGTTAGGGTCGCACGCCACGCGGTCATCCCGGCATCTCCGGAAGCACAACCACCTGGGAACCGGTACCTCCGACGGCGTAACCAATCAGTCGTTAGCCAGCTCGAACTTTTATCCGGCAGACCCGGCAGGTGCACCGGCGATTGGACGTTCCGAATCGCTCGGATCCGGATAGAACTGGGCGCAATAGTACCGGTACGGCATTATCTCGCCGTCGGAACGGCAGAGGCGCGGGCGGGATCGGTACAGTTTGCTTCTCCAGATGATTACATCCTGCCAAACGTCATGGTGTTGCATAGCGGCCTTAAAGATGTTCATGATGGGCGCGCGGAGTCGATTATTGACTTGGCTCTAGGACGATTGGTCGACCTAGAGATTCTGGACCACCGCGAAGATGACTACTGGATTCTGTCTAGTAAAGCGTGGCAGTCGGAAGCATTCGCCGGTTCACAAGACGACACTGCGGTTCAGTTCGTCGAGGCGCGCATCGCCAATGTGATCTTCAACAACGAGATCCCTGAACCGAGAGACATCATCATTATTACCCTCATCAATACTTGCGATGTCTTTCGCTTCATATTCGTACTCGATGAGGATTCAGAGGGGCGTATCGAGCTCATCTGCAAAATGGATTTGATCGGGCGATCGATCGGTGCGGCCGTCGCCGGAAACCTCGTCGACCCTATGCTTCGACGTCCTTCGCTTTCCAAGCAGATTCCAGTTGTCCAGCTACGTCAAATACTGCTAAATCCACATGTTCGCGACGGCAACACGCCTGCGCTGTCTGCGGATTTAGTCGAACAATACGGACCGGTTTTTCGAAAGAACCCATGGTTTTTTGGGGCGGTTCCGAGACAAATTACTGGGTGCATCGGCATGGGCGCAACTACCTGAGAGCGCCGAACTGCTGGATCGAGTCCAGAACGTCCACACCCCTGCCCAACGCGCTGATTGCCCGCGGGATCTTGCGGATGACCTGCTGAGCCTGCATGCCAGCGATCCGCAGTTCCTCCCGGAATCCAACCTACGCTTCGCTCTTTCGGCGCCGCTCATCGCCAGCGTATACCTTGGTGATGCTCTTAGCTTCCCGTCTACGCCATGGCGTCGCAACCAGAGTTTTACAACCGAATTCGCAGCGAAGCAGATGCCTTGTTCGATAACCGCGACCCGAGTCGCGAGCAATTCACCCCAGAATCGACCGACGTCACTCGTCGTTTCCTCATGGAGTGCCTGAGGCTTTACGCGATTGTCCCGATGTCGGTCCGAAACGTCATGAATACGTGTTTGGTCGAGGGATACGAGTTGCCGGAAGGAGTGCAAGTCTTTATCGCCCAGTCAGCCGCACATCACATGGAAGATGTATTTCCTGACCCCAAAAATTCGATATCGACCGCTATTTGCCTCCCCGCAATGAGCATCACAGCCCCGGATACGCCCCCTTCGGCCTCGGCACACACACGTGTCTCGGCTCCGCGGTGGATGGAACTTCAACTGGTCATCAACCTGATGATGATCGCGCACCACTTCACGCTTGATGTGGCCCCCGCTAACTACAAGCTCAAGATCAACCTGTTTCCGTCGCTTTCGCTAAGCAAGAAGCTGAAGTTGGCCGTCGCCGAGCAAAGGCGCGAAATAAACGTCTAAACCGCCACCATATCCGTCGGCCGGTATCACCTCTCCACTCGCTCGCCGTCTACCGCGCGTCCTGTTCCTGTTCGTGACGCCGATGTACGTCCTCAATGTGCACGTCGAGATCGTTCCACATGCGCTCCACCATGGAGCGTAGCCGCATGTTTTGGAAAGCGCCCCAGACCACCATAGCAGGCAGCACTACCAAGATTGAGACTACCAAGGAGTAGATGATCGTTATGGTCGCCGTGATGCCGAACTGCTGTAAACCGAGTAGCGGTGACGCTATCAGCACTCCAAATCGGAGCGCCGTCGTTAGAGCCGAGCCCAGCAACGCCGAACCCGTACTGGTCAGGGTGCGGATCGCCGCTTTTTCCGGGTCCCGTAGGCGGAAGAACTCCTCCCGGTAGCGATGGATCACGTGAATTGTGTAGTCCACCCCGATTCCAATCGACAGCGCCGTGATGATCGAAGTGATCAGTGTATAAGGAATTTCCAGCAGCGCCATCGTGCCCAGCACGCAGATAAGGACGAGCGCGATTGGTCCCACCGCGATGATCCCCAGCGCAGGCTGCCGCAGCGTTACCCAGAAGAAAATGGCGAGAATCCCCAGGGCCACTGCAATGGTCGTGCTGATCGCCTCAGTCTGTCGGTCCGTGATCTGGTCGGTAACCGCGATCGAGACGATGCTGTCCGAAGTCGCTGTAATCGCGCCATCGTCGCCTGACCAGAGTGCTTCGATTTCATCTTGGATCATCCTCGATTGTCCGCGATCACCCACGTAAGTGGGGAATCGGAGCAGCATTGCGTCTATCCCATCCGGTTCGTTGATCAAGAAGCGCGCAAGGTCGGGTTCCTCTGCGCCAAGCCTATCGAGGATCTGCTGCATCAATTCCGGTTCGAGTTGCACTCCCAATGACGCTTCCTGGAAGAGCGTAGCGAGATCGGGATCGTATTTATCGCCGGGCTCCCCACTGTCTTCGATCCAGTCGCGCAGGTAAAGATAGTACGACGACTGGATCGGCCCCGCCGCCACCCTAGGGCGACGAAGATCGTCCTCAAACGCGGGCGTGAGATCTTGGAGATTGAGAAGCGTTCGGAGCTCCGTGACCTCGGCCTTCACCAGCACACTCGCCATCTCTGTCGAGCCCCCAACGGCCACGTCAAGGGTATCCAAATCATTGAACACCGCGCCACCTCTGGGCAGGATGTCGCGGATGCTGAATTCCGACTTCAGCCCCGTGGCGGCGAAACCAAGCCCTATCGTCACCGTGATCACTGCGACCAAGAAAGGCGCTGGCCAGCGAGTAACCGCTCGCCCCAGCAGTTCCGCCGCTGGCGTGATACCCGGCAATGCGTTCGAGATTGCGCGGGGAGAAGCCAAAGTGCCGCGTGACTCGCGCCGCCGGTCGATATTTCACGCGTCGCATCGGCGATGGCGTGACCCGGAGGCAGGAACGCCACGCTAGCACCCTCCGTCGACGGCGCGCGCAGGGTACCCCCCGCGGCCAGCACAACCGTGATGATCAGGAGAACGATGAACGTGATGTACGGGCGGACCGTGACCAGCAAGCTCAGCCTGCCGAGCACCTTACTCGTGACATCGGATTATAGTCGTGCAGACCCGGTCGATCGACCGATGCCCCGACAGCAAAGAACCGACGACGGCTACGCGTGTTGCCTGATATCGCGTCGCTGGAACAGCACGACCGACAGGCCGATTAGAACGACCGACACCACCGCCAACACTGCCGCATTGACCCAGTCCATACCGTTATTGAGGGGATCGTTACCCAGGTAATAGTGGAACGGCGTCAACCAAGCCAAATCAGCGATACCGTCATTGAGCGCACCAAAAGAGTTGACCAGGTGGAAGAAGAGTGCCGCACCTGCAGCGCCGTAGATCGAGATCGATGTGCGCCCCGTGCCAGCACTCAGGGCGAAGGCCAGAGAACCGAACACCAAGCCCACGAGCACCTGGAGCGTAGCGGTCGCCGCGATGTTGCCGAACGACATCCCAAGATCGGCGATTAACGACCCGAGAGCTACCCCCGCAAAGGTAGCGAACCCAACCACGATCGCGAAAAGCACCATCGGGATGGCTTTCTCAAACACGATCCTCGATCGACTTATCGGATTCGCGAGGAGCATCCCCATCGTCCGCCGAGATTCCTCGCCCGCCAAGGCGCCAGCCCCCATAACGACCGTCACGAGGATCACCGCGACCGGAGCCATTAAGCCAAACGTTTCGAGCGTGTACCATCCTTCGGGCGTACTCATATCACCGCCTCCGAACAATGCCATCAACTGCTCAGGCAGTTGCTCGAATGTAGTCAGAGTCTCCGCCGGGATCGATGCGTACATCGGTCCGATTAGTGCGCCCATAATCAGGAACATCACCGCGGATGTGATCAAGAGCAGAGTTTGGTATTCCGACATCGTCTTCAACCAAATCGACGACACTCTTGCGGACCCGGCAAGCCGGCCGATCACCCTGTTCAGAAGGGGATTACCTCGAACCCGGTCCAACATCGTGGTTCCCACCGATTGTCCCTTCAAATCGCGACGATTGAACCCGATGATCGACACGACCAAGAAGAAAACGGAGGCGGAAACCAACAACGCAACATGCCCCCAGGCGACGCCGTTATTGACCGGGTCGCTACCGTCGAAGTAGTACCAGGGGAGAACCTTCCGCACGCCTTCCCCTCCCTCGACAAGCGGCAAAAAGCCAACCGCAAAGAAAGATAGCACCATAATCGCCGTCGTCACGCCTGTCGCGGTCCCTTTGTTGCCGGTCATCGCACCTACCGCCGTCGCCAGCAACCCGTAAAAGACGGCGTTCACGAACAGGTGCAGCGTCAGAGCCTCCACATCCAAGCCGCCGATCTCGACTCCTAGAAATGCAGCCATCGGATGAACCGGGATCCACAGAGCCACCGTCGCGAGAGCCGCCAGCATCACCAGCGCCCCCGTCTTCGAGAGCAACACGAAAGTGCGGCTCTTCGGATTCGACAACAACATATCCATCGTCCCGTCCCGCTCCTCACCAGCGATCGCGGCCGCACCCATGACGAGCGCTATGGCCGCCACCACCAATGCACCCCAAGTCCCAAACATAACGTTTATGGCCAAACCGCCGACGTCAATGTCATCCCCAATGCCGATCAGCGATCGGAACGCTTCGGGCAAAGAGGTGTACACGGAAAGATCGATCTCACGGTAAACCGACATCCCGAAAAGCAGAAACAGCGAAATACTCACAGCCGCGATCGCCCATCCTAACCAGCGATCGCGTGCTGTCTTGACAAATATGTTGGCCAGCGTCATCAACCAGCCTCCTCCTCGCCACCGTGGTAGTACGTGAGGAATATCTCTTCCAGATCAGCCTCACTCGTCTTGATGTCAGCGACGGCGTAGCGTTCGGTCGCGGTGGTCAGCAGCTCACCCATATCCCCGCCGAACGACATCTCCACATGATTGCCTTCAACCATTACGTTGCGCACCCCGGCGACACCCTCGAAGATTGACGCTTCCGCTTGCGAGTCGAGCACGAACTCAACCTGACGCATCGATTTCGACCTCAGTTCAGCGACCGACTCGACAGTGATCAGTCGGCCATTACGGATGATCCCGACACGGTCGGCGACGCGTTGCACCTCCGACAGCGTGTGGCTCGACAAGAAGACCGTCCTGCCCTCTGCCGCCACCTCGCTCACCATCTTTTGAAACTCGCGTTGCACCAGAGGATCGAGACCCGCAGTAGGTTCGTCCATGATCAGCAAGTCTGGACGGTGCATGAATGCCTGTATCACTCCGACCTTCTGTCGGTTGCCCGTCGAAAGGTCGCCCACTTTTCTGGATAATTCAGAATCGAGACGCTCGGCGAGCTCATCAACATAGGACCAATCGACGCCACCGCGCATGTTCGCGAAATACGTCAACGTGTCCATCCCGGTGAGATTCGGATACAGCGCCAAGTCCCCCGGAATGTATCCGATGTGCCTCCGTATCTCCACCGCGTCGGCATGCGTATCGAGACCCAGGATGGTCGCACTTCCCGAAGTCGGCCTGATCTCATCTAGCAACGTCCTGATCGTCGTCGACTTCCCAGCACCGTTCGGCCCAAGGAAACCAAACACCTCGCCCTCCCGCACATCCAAGTTCACATCTTCAATCCCAAGCTGCTTCCCGTAATACTTCGTCAACCCAACGGTGTGTATGGCAGATCTTGCTGAGCCACTCACCGCGTCCGTTTGCGAGTCTTTTACCATCGACATTTGGCTATCCCCTTAGAGAGACCTTAGCGCAAGCTCCTGAACGTTGCGATGTTATCCCTCGCCAACTTCCAATTCCAACGTTCCTGATAATGAACAATGGGAGAATCCATGAACGTCAACCCCCAAACCCACCTCAACGCGGTCGACCGTTCCGTTTCGTTCTTCGAACGCGACGAACAACCCGCCTCTTCCTTAACGCTCTCACGCACCTTCGCCACTACCGTCGAAGACCTCTGGGACGCAGTCACCGACCCCGACCGGATCCCGCTCTGGTTCATCCCCATCACTGGCGACCTCCAACTCAACGGCCGCTACCAGCTGGAACACAACGCCAGCGGCAGCATCATCGAGTGCGAACCACAGTCACACTTCGCGCTTACATGGGAGTTCGCCGGCGACGTCAGCTGGGTCGACGTCCACCTTGCCAGCGTAGACCCCGACCATATCCGCCTGATCCTCACCCACACTGCACACATCTCCGAACACTGGGACACATACGGACCCGGAGCCACCGGCGTCGGTTGGGAGATGGGTCTCCTCGGACTCGCCCTCTACATAGCCGATCCCAACTTCCAAAAGCCCGACCCAAACGAATTCGCCTTCTCCCATGATGGCAAAGCCATGCTGACGGACAGCAGCGACGCTTGGGCCCAAGCCGCCATCGTTGCCGGCACCGACCCCGAAACAGCCCAAACCGCCGCCAACCAAACCACCGCCTTTTACACCGGCCAAACGACCGAAACAACCTAACCCAATCCCCCCACCTTCAGTCCAAGGGAAGGCAACGCAAACGCCCCCTTCACGAAGTGTAAGGGGGCGCGAGCAGGCGAAGCGATGCGAGCGGGGGATGCCCCCACCCTACCTCGGATACCGGCCCTCCACCGACGGCAATTCAGGAAACGGCGAGTGCGGTTCCGACTGGTACCAATACGCAACTGATGCAATGTCATCGGCAAGTGGCTGAAACCTGCTATTTGGCTCCGGCCACCAACCTAAGGCCTGAATCGTCACGCGCAGATCCTCCGCAAACCGAATCGGATCGAGGATATGCCACCGGTACAGGCTCCACTTGGGCGGACCATCTGTCCCCGTATGCTTCAGCGTGTTGCCCACATAGGCGGTGGTATAAACCTCAGGAAACCCGTAGCTTCCCAGAAAATAATCCTCCGTCCCGGTACCACAGATCGTCGGAAATTCGCCATCGCCATCCATAAAGAACTTGATCTCCCCCTCACCAAACCATCCGTCGGAAAGTTGCGTCCACGCCAAGAAAGTGCCAACATACTGACCGTGACCCTTGACACCGTCGAGGATCGTGTAGTCCGGGTTCGATCTCTCCGTGACCGCCCGCCGCCACTGGGCGTGGAAATACCCCGCGTTCTCCGGCACGTCCGACTCCGCATAAGTGATCTGGTAGAAGAGCCGGACATCCTCCTCCCACTCGTTCGTTATCGTTATCCGAGCGTGACGACGGAACGGCATCGGCCAGTAGCAGTTCAATGCAGACGTCGGATTAACTATCACCGCCAGCGAATTCACCCGCGCGTAAAGATCGTGCCCAACCGCGAAGAAATCCGTCAACGGTACCTCCACCGACGGCGTCTCCTCCCCATCCCAATAAAACCTCAGCACACACCCGCGACCACTACCTCTCCACTCTCTTTGGGTTGTCATCCAAATATGCTGAATCACCCCCGACCCTCCAACATCCATCAACGTCGTAGTCTCTCCCGACTTCAACCAGACATACGGCCGCACCTTCCAACCCTGCCCCAACACCCGCGCCGGCGACGAAATCGACCACTCAGCACCTTCCGGATCCGGCACCGCCATCCCACCTTTGCCCTTCTCTCCCGTAGGATTCTCCGCCGAAATCGACCTAGTCCGAGCACTAGTCATCAACGGCAACCCACCCAACCCAAAATTCAACCCAGTCAACGGTTCCACAATATCTATTCCTCCTCGAGAAGCCTTCCGAAACTTAACCCCCTTCACGAAGTGTAAGGGGGCGCGAGCAAGCGATGCGATGCGAGCGGGGGATGCCAGGGTCAGGGCGGGGGCGTCTACGACCCGCAAACAACCTTCCGCGCGAAAACCAGCGGATGGTCCTCCTCGTCCGCCTCGACCTCATCGGCCCATCCACCAGTCGTCGATGACACCTCCAACACCTCAAAACCGACTTCCGACAGCGTCTCAAGATACTCCGCCAAACCGTAATTGCTCCAAAACATCGTCACCCCGAAAAATCCTCCTCCGTATAAGCCTCATCATTGCGATGACTCAGCGTACATAGCAACAACCCGCCCGGCCTCAACCAACGCCAAATCCTCCGAAACAGAGCCCCGTGCTCTTCCCGAGGGAGATGGAAAATCGAATACAACGCAACCACCGCACCGAACCCACCCGACTCAAAATCCACCGACATCACATCGGAACAAACAAACTCGCCCTCCGGCACATTCCGCCGCGCCAACCTAACCATCTCCCTCGAAACATCCACCCCCGTGACCCGATAGCGCGCAGCCAAAGTCCGAGCGATCGGCACTCCGGTACCACACCCAACATCAAGCACCGACGCACCATCCTCCAACCGCTCCAACAACCCCCGAATCTCAACCCCAGCCTCAACCTTCCGAGACTCGCCATAAGCAGCCGCACAAGCATCGTACCCCCGCCGTACCAACTCCCGATAATCAACACCCGGATTACTCGCAGCCCTCATCGCCCATCCCCTTTCATAAACAAATCCATCCCAACTATTCTGCCCCTTCCCATCATCCCGGCGAAGGCCGGGATCCAGAAGGGCCGGGCAACGGGGACCCGTCTCCTTCACCCTCGATGGCCGAGCGGGAATAAAAGGGGGTTCACCACCTGCAATCACCCCACTCAATACAATCAGCACAACCACATGACCGCGAACACAACACAAGGAACACCATGAAGATCCTCGGAATATGCGGAAGCCTCCGAAAAGAGTCCTGGAACCTCAAACTCCTCAAAAACATGCTCGCCAAAACCGCAGAACAAGGAGCCGAAACCACCCTCTTCGACCTCGCCGACGTCCCAATGTTCCACCCCGACGTCGAAGCCCAAGGCATACCGCCCGACGCCGAAGCCCTCCGCGACGCAGTCCGCAACGCCGACGCCATAATCGTCGCTTGCCCCGAATACAACGGCTCCATGACCGCCCCACTCAAAAACGCCATCGAATGGCTCTCCAGACGCGGCAACCTCCTCACCAACAAAATCTTCTTCATCATCGGCACCGGACCCGGACGCTCAGGATGCCCCCGAATGCACATCCACGCCTCCTACAGCCTCGAATCCGAAGGCGCCTACGTCCTCCACCAACCCCGAGTCCTTCTCCCCCACGTCGCCAACTTCATGGACGAAACCGGCAACATCACCGACCCAGAGGTAACCACCCTCCTAACCCAAGCCGCCCAAACCCTAATCGACTACACCAAACGCCTGTCTGATGGAGACTGACACGCGCTCAGCGAAGTTCTGTGCTGCTGTTAAAATGCAGCCATTCCTGAACCGGAATCAACTCTCGCAACGTGGTTGGTTCCGTCACTGAGAGAACTAATTATGAATCAAAAACTTTTCTTCCCGTTAGTGGATGAGACAGTCGAAGAGGACGCTCCGACCACCTCCCCTACCTCCAAACGCGTTGTAAGTCACGGTGTCGCGACAAACAACCTCGTTCTAAGTGCGTATCTTGAAGGAAACGACACCGTCTTCCCCAAAATCCTTGACCTCTACGTGAAGCCCGGCAGCGTAGTCGCCGACGTCACCTACGGCGAAGGCGTCTTCTGGCGCGTCGTCCACCCCGGAAGCTACGACCTCAGAACAACCGACCTTAAGACTGGCATCGACTGCCGTAACCTTCCTTATCGAGACCGCGAGATCGATTGCGTCGTCCTAGATCCCCCATATATGCACTCGCCAGGCGGAAGCGCACACAGATCTCACGATGCGTTCGAGAAGTACTATGCCAACAACGAAGCTGGCGGACAAACGAACCGCAAGTACCACGATGCAGTCCTCGATCTTTACATCGAAGCTGGTGCCGAGGCACACCGTGTCTTACGAGAACGCGGCGTCTTCATCGTCAAATGTCAAGACGAAGTCTGCGCCAACCGCCAACGCTTCACACACGTCGAGATCATGAACGCCTACGAGGAAATGGGCTTCGTCGCAGAAGACCTGTTCGTCGTCGTTAGAAAAAACCGCCCCGGCGTCAGCCGCATGATTAAACAGGTTCACGCCCGCAAGAACCACTCTTACTTCCTCGTCTTCTGGAAACGAGGCGCGGACCGCGGAAAATGGGAACCTCCTCAATAGACCCCATAGACCTGATGGTGCAGGTCATCGAGGAGCATTCACCAGAATCGATCTGGCAAAACTCCCCGCTGGCAGGTTACCGCCAACTCGGAAACACAAACCGAGGGCAGATCGGCGAAGACTTCATCCGCCGATACCTCACCGCGGTCAATATCCCGGTCAGCAACGGATCTCGCACGGCTCCCACCGACCTCATCATCGCGGGCCAACGCTTCGAAGTCAAAACCGCCTCACTAGGCGCCAACGGTACATTCCAGTTCAACCACGTCCGCCTAGACCGCTCCTACAACTACCTCTTGTGCCTAGGGATATGTCCAGACAAAATCGTCTTCAACGCTTGGCGAAAGGGCGTCATCTCCGAAGGCGGCGCCGGCACACTTGTGCGCATGGCCGAAGGCCAAAGCACGACTCACAAGCTCACCAAAAGATTGGCGGAAATGCGGCCGATAGAGGAGTTGGCGGGATGGGTGCGGGGTGAAATCAATTAGTCTCCCCAACGCCGCCCTTATCCCACCACTAGACACCCGCGACGGTACGTACCACACCTCCAACCGACCCGGCCTATGCCACGATCTAAGACCGCGAATACATAGAGGGCTGCACCAATAAATCGTTGATTGACTATCAATACCCTCGCCCCATAAACGGTGGTAACACCGCGCCACGAAATCCTGAAAGCGTAGACCCGTTTGCCATCGCTGTTGGGATCTCGTCGAAAACGGTAGAGAAAGGGAAAGCCGAGGATGGCATCAGAACCTAATGAGCGTAACGGACAGCCGCCTCGATCGGGCGCGGATGGTTGTTAACTTCGAACCCGACCCGCGATTCCATGTCTTGGAAAATTTGAAACTCGTCAGGTTTCAAATACCGCCAAGATTGCGGTACCACGAAATTTCGGACATCGCGTCGTAATGAGTTGAGGTCCAAGGGTCTTGCAAACTCCCAGACATCAGTTATTTCGAATGCGTGAGCGACTTTTCGACCAGCGTAATAATCGTCGAAATCAGTTTTCTCGACACATGCGACGTCGCATACCTCATCCCAAACTTCCTCGGGTGTTCCCGACGTTACGTCCCCGACCGTGAATCCGCCCCTCAATATCCGTGCTGGATTCGACACGTATACGAAAACTTCACGCCCTCGCATTTTTTTGGTGACGCGCCGCCTGAGTTCGACTTTCTTTTGTCCACCGAACACTAGGTCCGCGTAGCGAGGTTTCAGAGACAACAACAACGGTGTAGATGACGTGTTCATGGCTGCTCCGGATACCCTAATTCGAATAGTTTGCGGTACGTGTTCGATGTTAACTTTCTCGGTCCTTGTAAAGACCACCCGACACCGTTTTCTTTGAACACTTTCCGTACGTCGGACAGCGGGACTGGCCTGTTCAAGGGAAATGTGTGCGAGAACTTCAATGCCATCAGGTCTCGTGAAATTTCACCGTCACACATTTCGTGGAGGTCTTGCCATTTGAGAGTTCCCTGTCTGCTAAACCTCCGGAACAACTCCTGCGGATTGTCGATCACGACTTCATCAAGATGCGACGAGCCCACGATCTGTTTTTGGCTTCCGCTTACGTACCAAAGGATCCTTGCGGGTGCAGTTAGCGTCAACTGATGAGACACCCGTCGATAATAGACATTGCTCCAGCGCATCAATGTCTTTGGCTCACCGCCGAAAAGGTCATGCGATGACTGTTGCCTGTCGAAAAGATTAAGCGCATATCCTGGACGGATCGGTATCAGAAAACAACTCTGGATGGGATCCGAAATTAACGGCGAACAAGACAATTCAAGCTCGAGTTCACCCATGCCGCGATAGTCGGAGACAGCATCCGGACGCGACGCCTCGATCGTTGCTAAAACTTGGTCTCGGTCCATGTAGCGAGCAAAACAAAATCTGAGGAAATATTCGCCGATTTTCGTGAATCCCATTCCTGAGAGTCCCTGCATGAGGTTCGCTGGAAGGGCGGTTGCCTCAATGTCCACTATCTGGATATTCCGCAGTATCGCTCGGTAAATCGCATCCGAGACCAGAAAGGGGCCGAAGAGCGTTCTATCTTTGGAAATCGCCACCCTGCCAAGGGTTATCGTCAGCGTCCCTTGGGGGTTGCTCATCAAGCAACGGAGAGCAATCGGCTCTTCCCCAGACCAGAGGATCTCCAACTCATGGGAATGAGTGTTGATGAGATATGAATTCACCCGCTCTTTGAGCCGGCTCAGCTTTTCTTTCGGTTCAAGGAAACGCTCAAACGGAAATGTGGAAAGTTCCTCCGAACTCATTCGGCGCCATCGGACGCCGATTCCTGAAACTCGGTCGGGCGCATAAGTTTGCTGTTCGTTCAACTCGTTCAACCGAAGAATCAACGAGGTTGGGTCCAGTACTTGAACGTTCACCATTTCAGCGATCTCCGGCGCTTTTTTCAGTATGCCTTGATCCCGAGTTACGAAAAGAGTGATATCTGAAGACGCAGTCTTCGCGAGATGTTTGATGTCCGACCGTTGGCTATCGGTGTTGTTCGGCAAAACCCGTTCTAGTATTCCCTCTTGGATCTCGGTCAACAATGGGTCATGCCTGACCTCGTTGAACTGTCCCGTTCGACGTCGGGCAAACGCCCTCTCATTCGGGTGAGCATTGCGTTGGATTTCATTCAACAGTTCGTCCGTGTACCAAATGTTCACCGATTCGTCGAAAAGGCCGGAAACCAAAACCTTCGATGGCCCATTGGCATCGCGTTCAGGCTCATCAAAGTCGAAAAATATCTGGGCGTCGATCACCACGTCAAGCACTGAATCCGACACATTCGCACGAAAGAGTTCCATCTGATTGTCGGTTGCGAAGGCGAGTCGCCAAAGCGTCAAAGGGTATCTTTCCTTCGACCGCCCGGGTTTTTCGTCTACCGACACGAAACCCAACTTAGGCCACAATGAGTGTGCTGGGAAATCGTTACGGCAACTTAGTCTTATTACCTTTTGAGTTGTAGCGGAATCCTTCAGTGCATTGAGCAATTGCCGTGCCATGCCTTGGCCTCTGAAGTCCTCTGCTACACAGAGTTGCGTGATACGGAAGCGATCTCGATTAGCGGCGTAGAGTAGGTATGCGATCAGACTACCGTTCTCTGAAACTGCGCCTAACACCCATCCCTTTTCCAGATAGTCAACTAGGGCTGTCAACGGGAGAAAACCGACTGTGCCAGAGTTGCGTTTCATCAACTCGTCGACGGCGTCGAGATCGGTAGTGGATAGTTTGGAGATCGTCGTCGTCATTCCTTCAGCAACACAATATTAACACATTTGTTTGATATTGTCGACGCCCGGTGGTCACACCTTTAGATTTGCCATCCTCCAGCACCGGGACCTCATTGATTGTCGTTTGCCTCTTGTGCGGTCTTAAGTGGAAGTCAGTACGCAGCGCGCCGCGTGTTTCGCCACTCTGACACCGTCCGAGATGCTGGTCTCGCTACCGCGCTGTTTGATTCCTCAATCTCCACATCCTCCTCTTCACCCGGCAGGGAGAGCATCTGATCAGGGACCACCACAACATCCACTTCTACGTCCGCGCATCCATCGTCACTTTTCCCGCAACCACCGCCCGCTTCAATACCGACGACGGCATCGCAGGTGAGCATATTCCCCGAGCCGAAGTACCCGACCTCACGTACGTAGCCAAACACATCGTCGGGCGCAAACCAAAACAAACGATTAGGATCCCAACGTCTTTCTATAGCTTTGTTCGATTCGATCCTCACCCCACCCGTACCCTATCCTGAAGCACCACCAACCAAACTAAGCAACAACCCATGCCAATCCGCGAACTAACCAAAACCGACGCCCCCAAATTCCAAACCCTCCGACTGCGAGCCCTCAAGGAATACCCCACGGTCTTCAGTTCCTCGTACGAGATCGAACGACACTGGCCCCTAAAGGCGTTCGCCGACCGACTGCCCGACACCCCCGAATCCACTGATTCCTTCATCCTCGGCTGTTTCGTCGACGGCAACCTTGTCGGCTCCATCGGATTCTTTCGACTTGAGCAACCCAAACTCTCGCACGTCGGCAGGATCGCCGAAGCGCACGTCGCCGCCGAGCAACAGGGCAAAGGATACGGCCGAGCACTAGTCGCCGCCGCTCTACAGCGGGCACGCCGCCTACCCGGACTCTCACTCATCCATCTAACCTCCACGACCACCAACGAACGCGCAATCTCGCTCTACACCTCCTTCGGCTTCGAGATTTACGGAACATCGCCACGCGCCATGCTTGTAGACGGTCAGTACATCGACGAACATCTAATGGCACTCAAGCTCGACTAGCCCACCGACCGTGACGGAGCGCCGCCGGCTGCCTGCTACCATGCGTCCATGGACCGCGCGGGCTCTCCAAATGGTTCGTGGTGCGACGCGACTGGACCGTCGCCCTAGGATCATCTGGCATCTCCCTAGCCGGACTGATCATGCCCGTCGCCATGACTCGCGTGGTCGACTCGATAGGATGGCGCGATGCCTACATGTTCCTCGGAAACTTCGTATTCGCAATCGTCGTGCCCATCGCACTATTCATGCGACGGCGACCCGAAGGCTACGGAATGCTGCCGGATGGCACGAAATCTGGCGATGGACAGAGAACCGCCAAGTCGAGACGAGCAATCGAGCGCCAAAGGCTTGACGCCGCCAATTCATACACCCGCGGCGAGGCACTACGGACACGCGCCATCTGGCTGTTAATCATCGGATACGCGCTCCACACCTTAGCCATCTTGGCGGTTCTAGTCCACACCATCCCTTTCAAGACCGACAGCGGTTTCACACGCACCGAAGCAGCTCTTTGAATCGCCTGGAACGGAGGAGCAAACCTCTGTTCAAAGTTCGTGTGGGGCTTCTTCCTGCAACGCCTCCACGTGCGCTACCTCTGTGTGGCGTCACTCTCGACCTGCGCCGCGAGCGTATTCCTAATGCTGGTTTCGGCGCATATAGGTTCGTTGCCGCTGATGTTCTTCGCCTTTTTATGCTGGGGCTTCGGATTCGGCGGAACTGTGCCATTAGGCGAGTTCATCTGGGCCAAGTACTTCGGCAGAGTTCACATTGGCGCGGTGCGAGGTGCGAGCGTTCCGTACATCCTCGCGTTCCAAGCATTGGACCCAATCGTCGGCGGACTGTACTACGACGCCTACGGTTCATACGTCGGCGTCTTCGCCGCCGCCAAACTCATCGGCGCCATCGCCATCCTCGCATCGCGGGAACCGCCGCCGAAGACCACATCCGTGTCAAGACCGCCACTAATAGATGCTCCAAGTTGATGTATAGGCCGCCAATCCCAGTTTCCGAGCGACGGCCAATGAGGCGTGGTGGTTAGTCCAAGAAATGCTGTAGAGCGGAACGCGGCCAAGCGCTCGAATCGCCAACGCCGCGGTAACCCTCTGCGCGAGTCCGCGCCCGCGGTACTATGACCGCCGGCGAGAATAATCCCCATTGTCGAGCGGAGACCAGTATCGCGCATTGGAGTTGTGACGCTGTTGATCGGGGGGCAGACCAGAAAAAATCTGAACCACTTCGCATTCAAGTGTTCCAGAATAATGTTTCATCTTAAAACAATCACGGATTTCGTGAAATCGTGTGTTTTTAAGTAAGCGTAATCATGTATTGTTATCGGATTGTATATGTGACCACCAAGCTATTCGGACGTCGAAACGCGGTGGGAAGCTCGTGGCTCACATCTGCGACACGAAACGCTCGGAAAGGAAAAGTTCAGTGATGAAATTGCCTACATCACTCAAAAGCGCCAGATACGCGGTGGGCGTTTTGCTGGCTCTGTCGGCACTCTTCGCCGTCGTCATAAGCACTATCAACTTTCCCGGCAACGATGCCACGGCGCAGGTGGCCGATGAGAGCATCGACGCCATCGAGAAGCGCGGTGCGGCATGGTGGACCGCATTAGGCCCCGGTGAGAGGGTGAACGCGGTGCTGGGGAAGGACAACGATCCTGACGTCGACGGTCACCAAGATTTCGGTGGTGGCACCATTGTGGAAGCTGCTCTGATCGCCGTGCAGGCTGACTACAGTCCCACCCACACTGCAAAGAGAGGAATTGATGCGCTTGTCGACGGTAGTGCATCAGACACCAATGATGATATCTACGCCGTCGGAGACCAGATTGCGGACGTCCAAGCATTGCGCGGTTTCCAAAGCGTCGAGCTTTGGTGGATGTACGTCACTTGTGCCGAGGCCCGCGTCGCCGTTGGGGAAGACGACGGAGATCTAGAAACGCACGACCAAGACGTAACCGCTGATGGTTTCCAAGCGGAAGGTAGCGCCGTCTGTGACGCAACTCTGAACGCAGCTGGCGATGAGGTCGAATCTACCGCCCCCAAACCGTACAGCGAAGCGAAAGATTTGGTCGACGGCGTCGGTCAAGCCATCCTCGGTCTTGACGATCCTGGATCCAAAAGCAGCGCCGACAACGCCCGTGCTGAGCAGTGGTGGAACTCGCTCAACAACTGTGAGAAGATCAATGCGCTATGGGGCAACGGGTTGGGTGCGTGCACGCCGGGCACGCCATCGCAAGTCACGGATTCTGAAAACCCGTCTTTGCAGAACTCGGCTGAGAGGCCATACAACACTACGGCCCAAATGACTGGCCTCGATGCCGCCACCAAAGCCTTGGTCAACGACCGTTGGCTATGGATCTACAACGACGCTGGCGGAGCCAACGAAGATGGAACCGACGCCGTCGTTCACTGGTGGGATTCCCTCAACTGTGCTGCCATGCGAACCGCAGTCGGAGATGACAACGAACCTGTGTCACCCGTGCCCGACGCCGAAGATTTCTGCGCATCGTGGGACGGATTGAACAACACGGATCCGTTGACTGCGGATGGTAAGGCTCGCCATGCAAAGGTATTCAAGCACGGCCGAGCCATCTTGGTCCACGATGTCGACGACAATCCGGTACCCAACGTAGCCGCATGGTGGGACGCGGTCGGTGCGTTGCCGGACATAATGATCGATGACGTTGTTTACGACCGACGAGTCCTCGCGGTATATGGCAACCCGCCGATGAGGGATCCGTACGACCACGACAACGACGGGGCAACAGACGACGTCACTACAGTCACCGCCGATGACACAGCCGTGTTCGCGAAAGATTACGACGAGTTAACGGGCGGCATTACCGTTAACGCGGCTAACACTGCGCTGTCCACGCATTTGCTTGCGCGCATTACGACCTTGCTGGAACGCAACGGCTTTGACGTTGATACTGCAACAGGAGTAGACACTGACGACGATACCAACGACGATTCTTGGCATTACTCCGCCAAAGGAATAGTTGACGCGCTCGCGAACGAGGTCTTCGACCCGCCCGCGCAGATTCCAGACCCATTTGGTGGTGAAGGCGAAGACGGTTCTGGAAACGACGAAACCATCGTTGACGACATGGAGTTCGACTGGCCGTACACTCCAGCGGGCGAGAATGGCAACAAAGCTGCCACTGTCGGCGATTGGTCGGAGGATACTGACTGTCGCGTGAAGCGATTGGCGGTCGGTGAAGACAACGACTACCTCAATGCCGAGGTAGCGAACACGGCTCCCGAAGGAGAACCCTCCAACGGAGTGGATGCCGAAGGCAGCATCTATTGCGGTCACTATCCGGGTTCTGGCGCAACGCCGGTCATCAACCCGACGGCGCAGATGCGGGTTGACACAGTTGGCATCGCGTTGCTTGGACTCTCCGAGCGCGGCAGACCTTCCTTCAACGATGAAGCCACCGGCAACCCGACAGTCACTGGCACAGGGCAAGTCGGCTCAGAGTTGACAGCGCACGTTGGTGGTATCAATGACGAAGAAGGTGACCCGAACGACGTTGGTTCGACACTCGAGTTTTCTTACCAGTGGTACAGCGGCGAAGACAAAGTTGGAACCGACAGTCCGAAGTACATCCTCCAGCCGAGAGACGTTACCAAGCGCATCTCCATTGAAGTTTCGTTCTACGACGGCGCACGCCAACACGAAGCGGTTAGAAGCGCTGGCACCTCCACCATCGCAGGTTCGCCAGGCGAGATATCTCGCATCGAACCTGCCATTCGAGGCGTGACCGTTTCGGCCGGCAACAAGGTTGTGTTGCGCGTTCTGCCGTACGGTTTGCAGGATGTCCAGAGTGACAGTCTTTCGGCCGGCGATGGAGTGACATGGACGCAGGATGAGGGCGATCCGGACGAAACGTCTGTCGATGATGACGACACGGCCACTCAGTGGGAGATTGAGTACACTGCTCCATCACGGCCTGGTGAGTTCGATGTCACGGCTTCGCTAACCGGCGGAGACTGCCAACCGAAAGACGAAGACGACCGCGACGCCGTCTGCTCGGCGACGATCAATGTCCAGGTCCGACGACCTACCGCAGATCCTGCCGCAGAAGAACCTCCAACCAACCCGCCGGGTGAGATCCCCACGATTTTGACCGACGGCGACGGTAACCAGTACGAAGTCTTCACGCCAGAAGTCGGCGGAACCTTTACCGGTGAGGGCTACTCGCTCAGCGCAACTGCTGGAGTGATCCCAAACGGAGAGTACATCGGAATCCGAGTGTCAGACGAAGGCTCGGCGTCTAACGCCGGCATGTCGCACCAGCGTTACACGCTCGGTGGCAACATGTTCAAGGTCAGCGCCGTTGACGCTAGCAGCGCCGCGATCTCGTCCTACGAGCTGAGGTCGGCCGCCACGGTCTGTATCCCGCTCCCGGATGAGTTGAAGACCAACATCTCCGACCTGGCGATTGTCGCGATCAACTCCGACGACTCGCTCACAATCTTGTCAGCGTCGGTCCGCCTAGGCAGCGGCGGCACGCACGTGTGCGGCAACCTGAGCGCGATCCCGGCATCCGTCGCAGTAGGTAGCGAAGGCGCACCGGCACCGTTGCCGACCCCGACACCCGAGACCGAACCCGAGATCCCGGAGACCGGCGGAACCGCGCCGTCTTCGATTGGCGTGCTGTGGCTGTTGACGCTCGGGATTGGCATCCTCTTACTAGGCATACCAGCGGCACTCAGACGCCGACGAAACACGTTGACAAACAAGTAAAGGAGGTCTCCCCAACAACCTGAACCTCCTCCAGTCCGACTTACAACGGGGAGGCAATCAAAAAACGGCGCCCACTAATACTTTGGGCGCCGTTTCTCTTTTGTGGACGCGGCATTGACACGCAACACGCAATCCGCCGCACATTCCGCGGTGAGGCAGGATTTGTTCGGGATAACCCTATGCGGCGAAAGTGACGCGACCGACGTCGTCCAGCGAATGCAAGGTCTGCAAGTGGAGGCCGGAGGTGCTCACGGCATAATTGAAAGGTTGGCGTCGAGCCGAGAAGCGACTAAGAATACCGTACGCGAAATCCTAGAACCGCCCGACATCGTAGCTTACTAACAGTGGTCAACCACGTTTAGTTGCACAACGAAAGACAGGACAGATGACTAGAAATTTGAAGTCAATAGTAGCCATATTCTTTTTCGTTTTGATCGCGACTGCGTTGACAGCATGCGAAACCGAACCTTCGCCCACTGCAACCCCGGAACCGACCGTAACACCAGCTCCAGTAGTGCAGGCGCCGACTGCGATTCCGACCCCGACATCCACGCCGACTCCGGAACCCACGGCGACCGAAGTACCGCCGACATACACGCCAACACCAGCTCCGGATCCCACCGCAACTGCCGTACCACCGACATATACGCCAACACCAGCTCCGGATCCCACCGCAACCGCAGTTCCGCCGACCGCGACTCCAGAGCCCACCGCTACACCCGAATCAGAACCCGAATCCGATGATGCTCTACCATTCGATCCCTCTGTAGTTCGAGGGACCCTCGCCAACGGCTTGGACTACTACATCAAGCGCAACGTAGAACCACTCAACCGCGCTCAGCTATCGCTGGTGGTGAAGGCCGGCTCCGTCCACGAAGAGGAGAACGAGCGCGGGCTCGCCCACTTCGTTGAGCACATGGCCTTCAACGGAACCGAGCGCTTCGAGAAACAGCAGATCGTCGACTACCTCGAGTCCATCGGCAGCACCTTCGGCGCCGATCTAAACGCTTACACCAGCTTCGACGAAACCGTGTATTGGCTCGAGGTCCCCACCGACGATCCTGAAATTCTAGAAACGGCGTTCGAAATCCTCAGCGACTGGGCATACGCAGTGTCCTTCGATCCTGAAGAGGTGGAACTGGAGCGTGATGTGGTTCTTGAAGAGTGGCGCCTGAGCCGAGGGTTCGGAGCACGTTTCCAGGAAAACTGGTTCACTCCCATCTTTGGCGAATCGCTCTATGCCGAACGCAGTCGCATCGGTCTCACCGAGATAATCGAAACCGCGCCTCAAGAGCGCCTAATCGAGTTCTACGAGCGCTGGTACAGGCCAGACCTGATGGCGGTAGTCGCCGTCGGTGACTTCGATGCCGAGCTTATCGAGGCCAAGGTGAAACAACACTTCGCCCCCTCGCCAGACGGCGAAGCTGTACAGGAACGCGCTATCGTTGGTTCTCCCACGACTCGGCCCGCCTTCGATGTCCCCGCACACGACGAGCCGCGCATAAACGTGTTCTCCGATCCCGAAGCACCCGCAACCCAGCTGATCCTCGTACGTAAACTCGCCCCCGAAACCGGCCAAGACCTGCCGGCTTTCCGCCGCAACGTGGTCGAAGCGCTCGCCTTCATGATGCTGAACGCACGTCTCTTCGAACGTGGACAAGCCGCCGACCCACCCTACTTGACGGCGGGTGGCCAACGTGGAGGGTTTGTGGAAGCGACAGACATCGTGCAGTTCTATGCGTGGGTCGAACAGGACGGCATCGAGACCGGGCTGGCCTCCTTGCTAGAAGAGATACAACGCGCTCGACAGCATGGCTTCACCGAAAGCGAACTGGCCCGTGAGAAGGTCAACCTGTTGAGCTCCGTCGAGAACAGTTATAAGGAGCGAGACCAACGGGAGTCGGGAGACTTGGCCCAGACGTACGCGGACCACTTCCTCAGCGGGACGCTGACTCTTGGCATCGAGGCCGAGTGGGAGCTTTACCAAGAGCTATTGCCACAGATCTCATTGGAAGAGGTGGACGACCTCGCAGACTCTTGGACCCAGTCCGACAATACCGTGCTATTGGTCATGCGGCCCGAAGGAACCGACGCCAGCACTGACGAAGAACTGGCGGCAGCAGTCCAATCACAACTGGAAACTGCCGACACCCTGCAGGTCGAACCATACGTAGACGCCTTTGATGATGTCCCACTGCTAGCGGAAATTCCAACTGCAGGTAGCATCACCGACGAAGCGACGATCGAATCGATCGACGCTCAGAGGTGGACACTCTCCAACGGCATCACCGTGATCGCCAAGCAGACCGATTTCCGCAACGACGAAGTGGTATTCACCGCATTCAGCCCCGGCGGTCACTCCCTAGTCGAAGACATGGACCACGTCTCCGCCCTCTATGCCGATCAACTGATCGCCGGTAGCGGTGTGGGTCCGCACGACAACGTGGCCTTGGACAAGCTGTTAGCCGGCAAACGCGTTTCCGTGTCCCCTTATATCGCTGAGCTTTACGAAGGCCTTCGAGGCAACGCCTCCCCAGAGGATTTAGAGACCCTGTTCCAACTGATCACGCTTTATGCGACCGCGCCGCGTCTAGACCCCAGCGTCTACTCGAGGTACGAGACAACCCTGCGCAGCGTCGCCGAAACACGCTCCGAACAACCGGACGCCGCCTTTTCCGACGCGCTGAGCGAGGTTCTGAGCCAGAACCACTTCCGCGAGCGCCCTCTAACCCTCAAACTACTGGACGAACTCACAATGGAGCGCGCACAAGCCGTTTACGCCGACCGCTTCGAAGACTTGGGCGACGCCACCTTCGTCTTCGTAGGCGCATTCGACTGGGAAGAGTTGCGGTCGTTGTCCACCACATACCTCGCCAGTCTGCCCACCACCGGGCGCGCCGAGCAGTGGCGCGACGTCGGCATCGACCCGCCCATGGACCTGGTCGACCACGTCGTCCGCAGCGGCATCGAACCTCGTAGCATCACAGGGTTGATCTTCGCTGGAGGCGCGGACTGGGACCGTCAGGATGCGTTGACGCTCAGAACTGCCGGCGAGATGCTCCAGATCCGACTGCGCGAGCGACTCCGTGAGGAGCTAGGCGGCACCTACTTCGTCAGCGTGAACGCAAACCTCCAACTCTTGCCCGATCCCGAGTACCGTATCTCGATCTACTACGGCAGCGACCCCGACCGCGCCGATGAACTCTTGGCCGAGGTCATCGAAGAAATCGTCTGGCTCCGCAACGGTGGCGAACAGGAATACCTAGACACCGTCAAAGAACTCCTGCGCACGCCACGAGAGGAACAGTTCCGCGAAAATAACTTCTGGCTCAACCAGATACGGTCAATCGCGCAACGGGATGGTGAGTTCAACGACATCCTTCGTTTCGAAGAATGGCTAGACGCGATCACGCTCGATCAGGTAGTAGCCGCCGCGCAGCAATACATGACGCCAGACCGCTACATTCGGGTTGTGCTGCTGCCGGAGGAAGGATAGGCGGCGCAGCGGCGTTATAGCCTTTGGCCGAGGAGTGTCAACAGTCTCGCGGCCCCGCCTGGCACCCCCACAGTTGGGCGAGGGTGGGTCTGTCGACGGTGACCAGTCGCCGACATCAGTGGTTAACTGAGCACCCTCGCAACAACAAACCTAGTACATGATGAGATACGGACCCCCACAGCGTCGGACCTGGCTGATCGCAGGTGTCGCGGCGGCAGTTGCAGCAGCCGCGCTCGTCCTGTTCGGCCTCCAGATGCTGCCGTTGTCAAGAGAGACGGCGCCGGCGACCGGCCGCATCGCGTTCGTCTCGGACCGTGATGGCGATGCGGAGATTCACGTCATCAACGCGGATGGCAGCGGGTCTGTGCAGTTGACGGACAACGAGTTCGGCGACAATTCCCCTTCGTGGTCGCCGGATGGCGAGCGCATCGCGTTCCTGTCGAACCGTGATAACGATGAAGATATCTACGACATCTACGTTATTAACGCGGACGGCAACCATGTGCAGCAGTTGACGGACCGTTGCAACAATCATTTCATCGCGTGGTCGCCGGATGGCGGGCGCATCGCGTTTGAATCGCGCGGTGACATCTACGTCATGAATGCCGATGGCAGCGGCATTGGGCAGCTGACAGGGATCCCCCAGGAATCTTGCGCGGAAGTGTTCCTTGCGGTGCGTGACGGCGAGACAGGGTACTTTCGCAGGAACGCAGACGGCAGCCTTGAGCTGGTTGAGGACTACGGCTCTCTGGACTGGCGCACTGTAGACAGCAGTCCTGCATGGTCGCCAAACGGTGATCGGATAGCGTTTGTTTCGGGCCGTGGCGGCGATGGATTCGGAGTCTACGTCATGAATGCGGACGGAGGCGGTGTCGAGCGGCTGACGTATGACGAGGATTTCAACCTTCTTCCTTCTTGGTCTCCAGACGGCGACCGTATCGCGTTCGTTTCCGGCGGTTTGGACTTCTTCGGCGATATGGGCGTCTACGTGATGAATGCGGACGGTACGGGTGTTGAACGGCTGACGGACAAGGAATCGCCCAACTCCAGCACTGCATGGTCGTCGGATGGCGCTCGCATCGCGTTCGCATCGAATCGCGATGGTGATAGCAGTATCTACATCATGAACTCTGACGGCAGTGGAGTGAAGAGGCTCGCCGAAGGGCACAGCCCGTCGTGGTCGCCGTAGGGTTGTTTATGATGTTGGGACGTGGCACCCACGGTGAGACTCGAAATCACATCCTCCGCTTTCTGACAACGGCGCATGATCCGTCATGCTGCGTGGGTGTCACGCCATCATAGGCAATACACCGTCCCGAACCGTCGCGATTGTATCAAAGGGGTAACGCTGTACCAGTTTGCAGGAGGGTGCATTGGACAACCAACAGTTCGACCGTGAGGTCAGGATCACCGGGGTGGAGCTGTCCTTCGCCGACATGTTCCACCTCGCATGGAAATGGACGCTGGCGCTGCTCGCCGTCTACGCCATCGCCATGATCCCGATCATGATCATCGTCTTCATCGTCGCCGCCATCGTCGGGATAGCCGTTGGCGAATGAGCTACGGCAGTTCGGGCTGCCCGACGAGATCATCGAACTTGAGGCGCTTGCCCACCGTCCCCCTCCCCATGGCCTTCATCTGGTCAATCGTGTCCAATGGCCTGTCGTTGTGACGCCCTGAGAACTCGTTGACGTAGCGAGGCAGGTGCTTCGCGCTCATCTGGTGATACGTTCCGACGTACCCACGCTTGAGCAGGGACCAGAACGATTCGACCCCGTTGGTGCTGATCTCGCCGTCCACGTACTCCTCGATGCTGTGATTGACGGTTCCGTGCGGACGGCGCAGACGTTCGTACGCCCTAGCCTCGTCGGTGAACACTACCGTGTCGCGGTCTGTCCGCTCGTGCACGAATTCCCTAAGTGTGTCCCCCTTGGTGTCCTCCACGACCGCCGCGCTCACGTAGTTCGTGCGCCTGTCCTTCAGCCCGACGACGGCAGTTTTGTCCTCGAACGGCGACGCGGGCGCTCCGCTGGCCGCCATGTCCCGCCGCTTCGACAGCGACTTGTTCTTCTTCTTGCCCCCGATGTAAGTCTCGTCGACTTCCACGGGTCCCTCGTACTTGTGGATCTCGTCGATATCCGGATAATCCGTCCCGGCTTCGATCAAGAGTACCGAGTGATCGGGGTCCTCTGTCAACCGCGTCGCGAGAATACCCCCGGCCGAACCTGCACCAACGATGATCGTGTCGTATGAATCAGGCACGTCGAAACCCTCGAGAATGGTCAATCACTGAACGGATTGTACGCCGAACACCACCGCTTAGGCGGTTACCAGTTAGGCCGCTGACGATCAGTGATCATCGACTCAGATTTCTTGGCACCCCACCTCCGCCATCAACCCGCGCAACGCCTCCGCCGCCATCCTCATCCCCTCAGCCCCGCTGAAACCACCGCGCTGCCCTGCAACCAACAGGTGCGGCTCAAGCGCCAAGAAACCCACGTAACCAACATCCCGCAGATTCGTTAGCAACTCCCGCACCTGCCCATCACCCTCACCCGCGACGGTGATCATGCCGTCCGAAATCCGCCAGTCCTTGACCTGCACGCACTCCGTATACTCGGCCAGTAGCGGCCACCCGATCTCAACAGATCTTGCGAAGCCCATCTGCGGATAGTTCCCGGTATCCCACACATACCGCAGGTTCGGACTGCCCACTCCCTCGACGAGCGCCCTACAACGCTCAGGTGTTTCGCCAACCAGGCCGCCTTCGTTTTCCAGCAGCAGGACAGCGTCCCGTCCGCCGGCCACGTCGGCCATTACGCGGAGCCTAGATATCGATTCCTCAACGCGCTCAACCTGCGCACCCTCGACTTCTGGATAAAAGGAAAACACGCGGACCCTATCAGTTCCGAGCATCCTCCCGATGTCGATGACGCGCTCCAAGTCGCCAACAACATCCCCGATCGGCCGGTCTATCGACGACTTTCCAATCGGACTGCCAATGCAACTCACACGAACCGAGCGGGCATTACATAGCTCGATGAGCCGTCCTACCTCGTCGTCGCTCAACTCGAGCACGTTAGTGCCCCAAGCGCTCCTCAACTCCAGATAACCAATCTCGAGATCGTTCAGAACCTTCAGCTGTTCGCCGACGTCGTCATCGATCTCGTCGCCAAAAGCGCTCAGAGTGAATCGGGCCGTCATAGGCCTTCGCCGATGAAGGCCGCCACGCGCTCGCCGATCACCATCGATGTCACGTTCGTGTTGGCGCGGATACAGTCGGGCATGATCGATGCGTCCACGACCTTCAGGTTCTCAAGGCCGCGCACGTTGCCGAACTGGTCAACGACCGCCATCGGGTCCGAGTCAGGACCCATCTTGCAGGTGCCCGACACATGATGGCTGGTCACGGCGGTTTCCCTGATCCAAGCGTCTAGCGCCTCATCCGACTCGAGATCCGCGCCAGTGGGCTCTGCACGCTCCGTTACCAAGCTGGCCCAGTCCCCGTGCTCACCGAAGCGATCAGCGATGTGTACCCCTTCGCGCAACCTCTTCAAGTCGAACTCCTCCTCGAAATAGTTGTAGTTCAGGAAAGGCTGGATGTGGGGATCTTTGGTACGCAGACGCAGGTTCCCTGAACCGACTGCAAGGTCCAAGCATACGACCATCAGTAGGCCAATCTCTTCGCTCGCGCCTTGTCCCCACCACCTGCGGCCGATCACGCTGCGCGAGCTTGGGTGAATCAGCATGTCGTTCGGCAGGTGCGATCCCTCCGCCGTGTAACGAAGAGTGAACTGCACGCCCGGCAAGCCCAGAGGCTGCTCGAAGTCGTCGCGGGTCCGCCACGTCACCCTCACATGCGGGTGATCGCGGAGGTTCTGACCCACGCCCGGCAGGTCGTGGTGCACCGGAACACCCACCGCGTCCAGAGCGTCTGGCGATCCCACACCTGAGAGCAGCAACAGGTGCGGCGAACCTATCGCGCCCGCCGATAGGATTACATTCTCGGCCTCTAGGTCCACAACGTCGCCGCCGACCTCAGCCCTAACGCCGACGGCGCGTTTCCCTTCGAACAGCACCCGGTGTACTAAACAATCCGGCAAAATCTCGAGATTCGGCCGATCCCTCACACTCGCGAGGTAGCCAATCGCCGTGCTCCACCGCACTCGGTCTGGATTATTGAGCGGAGTCGGACCCACACCCGTAGAGCCAGGAGCGTTGTGGTCTGGACAGTCCGGGAAACCATTAGCCCGCGCCGCTTCATAAAAGGCACTTTGCGCCGGATTCCACTCCTCCGGCTTCCAACGACGAACGATGATCGGACCATCCGACCCGTGGAAATCGCCACCGAAGTCCGTATCCGTCTCGATCATCCGAAAATACGGCATCAACTCCTGAAAACTCCACCTGTCATTCCCCCAAGACGCCCAAGCGTCATAGTCCTCAGGCACACCCCGCAAAAATATCTGACCATTCACCGCGCTCGAACCTCCCACCACCTTTCCCCGAGGTATGATTCCCGGCCTAGCCTCGTCCGTATAGCGCGCCACAAAGGTCCACCGATGATCATTGAGCGGCCTCTCCCACGGCGGGATGTCATGCCCGTACCCGTACTTGACCGTATCGGGTATATCGTCGAACTCCGGATAATCGGGACCCGCCTCAATCAGAAGAACTGAATGGTCCGGGTCCTCCGTCAACCGAGTCGCTAGAATGGCACCGGCAGAACCAGCTCCAATAATGATCGTGTCGTATGTGTCAGGCACGTCCGGACTCCGTTCGCTGGCGTCGCACTGACGGGATTATACGCCGATTTCAGGGCATTGATGCGCGCCCCGCGGCCCTATCTGGCCTCGTACTAACCGCCCGTAGGGGCCGTTTCAAACCCACCCATCACACACACCCTCGGCAAGCACCTAACCGACCTTCAATCTCGTCAGCCTGCTGTCTATGTTGTCCACCTCCACCGACAACCTCTCCCACTCCTCCCAAAGCGATGCGGTCTCCTCTTTGAGCACACGGTATTGCTTTCCTGAAGCAGCAATCTGAGCCGGATCGTCATACAGATCGGGGCTGGAGAACGTGGCCTCCAACTTCGCTATGCGGGCTTCGCGGTCAGCCAGGGACACGTTTATGTCCTCTATCAGCTTTGCAAGTCTGCGGGCCTCTTGACCAAGGTGCCGGCGCTGCTGCTCGTCATTGCTGATTGGTGCGCTGGTCGGCTGACTGTAACGGTTATTTGGCGGGCCTTGCCTTGCGGCATCGGCGGCCTTTCCGTTGGCCGCTGCATTGGCGGTCCTTATATCTGCCTCGTTTTGCTTTCTGTAGAGATAACCATCGTAGTCGCCCGGGTAAACTGTGGGCCGTCCTTTGTCTATCTCGACAATCTTGTTTGCGACCTGCCGTATCAGAGTCCGGTCGTGGGTAATGAAACAGATAGTGCCACGATAATCACCAAGGGCGTCCGCGAGAATCTCCCTGGATGCGATATCAAGGTGGTTCGTCGGTTCATCCATGAAGAGCAGGTTGCTTGGCTGGAGGAGTATCTTGGCCAAGGCCACCCGGGCCTTTTCACCACCGGACAACACCGAAATAGGCTTGCGGACATCGTCGCCGCTGAACAGGAAACCCCCGAGGGTGTTTCGCAGGTTCTGCTCCGATTCCTTCGACGCCGAATGTTGTAGCTCCTCAATCATCCTATTCTTTGGGTTGAGGAGTTCAAGCACGTGCTGGGCATAATACGTCGTGATTACGTTATGGCCGGTCTTTCTTGCCCCTTCATCAAATGGAATGACGCCCGCGAGTATCTTCAATAGAGTGGTCTTGCCTGCGCCATTCGGCCCAACCAACGCCACACGGTCGCCGCGCGAAAGTGTGAGGTCAATGCCTCGGTACACGACGTTATCGCCGTACGACTTGCTTAAGTTCGTCAGCGATATGGCCTCGTAGCCGCTGCGCGGGGGCTCCGGGAATGAATAGCTGACCTTCTTGGTGGCCCTTGGCATCTCGATGATCTGAATCTTCTCAAGCTGCTTCAACCGGCTTTGAACCTGGCTGGCTTTCCTGGCCTTTGAGCGAAAACGTTCAACAAAGCGCATTTGCTTCTGTATCTGACGCTCCTGCCTCGCAGAGGCTGCGCGCTTAATCTTAAGGACTTGCTCGCGTGCAACCAGATAATCGTCATAGTTGCCCTTGAAAAGCACCACCTCGTCCGGCTCGATGGCAAGAACCCGGGTCGCCGTCTGGTTCAGAAAAGCCCGGTCGTGAGACGTCACGATCACGCCACCCTGAAAAGAAGCCAGATACTTCTCGAACCACAAGTTCGCATCGAGGTCAAGATGGTTGGTCGGCTCGTCCAGGAGCAACAGGTCGGGATTCAAGAACAGAATCCTGGCTAGACCGGCCCGCATGGCCCAACCACCGCTGAACTCGCTCATGGGCCGGAGAAAGTCGTCCTGCTTGAAACCGAGCCCTGATAGGATCGCCTTGGCCTCGTGTTCGCGGTCGCCACCTCCAGCAACCTCCAACTCCACGTAAAGCTCGCTGAGACGGTCCAAAAGATAGCCCTGTTGCACTGGATCGGCTTCCGATGACAAGGCCTCCTGCGCAACGCCGATTTTATCCACCAGAACATTCACCTCGGAGTCGGCGTCCAGCACTTCTTGGAGCAGAGGTTTATTGGTAAACAATCCGGGATCCTGCTTGAGATAGCCCATAGTAACGTTGCGCTGCTTGGTTATGCTCCCAGATTCAGGGGCGATTTCGCCTGCCAGGATGTCTAATAGCGTGGTCTTCCCGGAACCGTTCGCCCCGATCAACGCAATACGGTCTCCAGCGGCCACACTTAATGTGAGACCACTGAACAGAGACCTTTCTGAGTAGGATTTGCTGATGTCCGAAGCAAGTAACATATCGTTCCGCCTGAACTATCATCCTATCCGCAGGGCGCAGGTGCAGCGGCCGTTGCTCAACTGTCGGGCCATATGTGAGACATCGCCAGAACTCGACTGGTAAAACGCTACCCTCTCGAATCCTTCTTCCAACACCCCGACCGCACAACTCTCGTATCCCAACCTGTTGAAAGCTCGGATGAATGTCCTCAAACTCCCGTCCTCTGGGAGTTCAATTGGCCAGTCGAAATCGGCGCCAGGCCACCACCAACCTTTGTCCACGCCTGCCGCCCAAGCGACGCAGTTATACCCAACGTCTTGCGGACTCGTGACGCTGAAATCTGCCAGAAACGGGAACAACTCCCGCAATTGAGTCGTCAAAGCTTTCTCTCAAAACAACGGAATTTAGATGTAATTGTTGCGCTCACCCCAATCAAGCCAGGCCGTCCGCATCGCGTATATATCCCTGCGGTCATCGGCGCCTACAGGCGACTCGCCCGTGAGCGCTCTAAGTGCCATGAACCACAGAGCTGGTGCCTTCTGTAAATCTCGGAGAATCAATGGGATCGCAACCAACCCCATCCCGATGATCTTCTGATAAGCCCTATGCTTGGCAATAATGCTCGGCGACGAATGATGCGCCGTCTCCCGCTTCCACTCCGCGGACAACCGGTCAAACTCAGATTGCATCTCAACATCCGCGTCAAATGTTGAAATCCCTTGCTTCATGGAAACGCATTGCCCCTTGATGTTCTAGTAGATCTGCCCAACACTCACCCTACATCTTACCGTTCGAACTTCGCCCGCCTTAAAGCACCTCGGCATCTCTGCGAACAGCATGTTCCGTCACGTCGCGTACGCACCATCTTGGGTCGCCGGTCTATAGACAGCGTGCAGCACACCTACACCCATCCAGTTCCGCCAGTCATCTGACGAAACGACCATACAGGGGTTGCCACCAACGCGTTCGAGCAGTCGTCACCGCCTCCGCCCACGGCTTCGGAATCTCACCCGCCACCGGTAAAGTAGTCAGCGACATAGTCCTCCACGGCAAATCCACCATCGACATCACCGGCCTAGCACTGGACCGATTCTCCGACCTTGCCCCCGACTGGCGCGAGGAGCGCGGCTGGGTAACGACTCGCGGGCGGCCCTGACCTTTGCGCTGCCGATACGGCGCGGTTGAACCAAACGGAAGTGTTGGTGGGCCGGGGAGTACCGAATTGCTAACTTTTCGGTGGGAGGTCTTAATATAGGGTACGGGTCATTCTAGCCAGGAACGGCAGCGCCGTCATGCCCGACCCGTCCTGTGGAAGGGGACACTGGCCAAGGTGGCCGTAGTCGCCGTCCCGAATAGCAACGCCGCCGTCCTCAACCTCCAGAGGACGGACTCCGACACGGCTGGGCGAGGGTATCGCTTGGCGCCAGCTGCTGTCCGATCGTAGTTTGAAGGGCGGTTGTCCGGCGGAGTCAAGTCATGCAGTGCGACCCGAGAAGGAAGGTGGGCGATTTTGAGTGTGGTAACAGCATTGGCGGTCCTTGCGGCCATCGGCTTGCTGTTCGTGATGAACCCGGGCGGGGCAATCGCCGAGAGCGGTTTTCCTGACTTCCGGGAGTTGGACCCGAAGCTGGCGGTCTGGGGCTTCGGCACGATATGCGTAGTCGCGGCGCAGTTGCTGATTGTCGTGCTGTGGCTGTGGTCCAAGTTCCGGCCCGCGCAAGCGATCGAGAAGCCGACGGAGGCGGATCGGTTCCGATGGAGCTCGGGAATCCCGCAGCCCGATCCAATGCCCGCGGCGGCGGTATCTGCGCTGGAGGGGCACATGATATGGAGCCCGACGACGCTGGCCTCCATCATCGAGATGTGCCAGCGCGGCACGCTGCGAATCGAGGCCGTCGGAACACGGGTCGGCTTCCTGTATCGGCTGTCTCGGCAGGCTCCCGTTCAGTATGAGTGGGAGCGAACGATATGCGAAAGCATGCCGACGCGTGCCACGACCGTTGATGCGCTCTATGACGCGATGAAGAAGCGCGAGGATGCCATCGGCGACCAGATCGGGGACTATCTGCAGCATCGGGGCCTTTTCCATGACAATCCGGTGCGAGCCCGGAGGGATAACGACGACGATGGAATCGGATGGGGAATGCTGGCCGGCGCTTTGATGGGCGTTGGCAGCGGACTTTTGGCGGCGCAATGGCTGGACCAGTGGTGGGCGAACGCCCTGATCGGCGTGTTCACAGGCCTCGTCTACTTGCTGATGGCGCCGGAGATCCGAACGGGCATGGTGCCGACAACGCAGAGGGGAGCGCAGGAGATAGGTCAGTGGCTCGGCTGGAAAGAGACGTTGGCCGAACCTGCCCCGACCGATGCCCGGGACCAAGCTGATTCCATATTGCCCTATGCCGTGGCGATGAATGTGGCCCAGCCATGGCTCAACGTCTCGGACTCGGCTCCGCCGTGGTTCGGATCCGACAGCGCATCCTCCCTGCAGGGCGCCGACTTGGACGCGGCCTATCACGGTTTCATGCACGCGCCGGAGTGGTACCTGGGCGGACGGTCGGGCGATGCGGCGAAAGCGGCCGCGGGAATGGGTTACGAGGTAGAGCTTGAGATGCTCGGATTGGAGTCGCCGGATACCGGGACGGCCGTGCACAGGGAGACCGACGACGAAATCCACGACATAGCGCATGAGCCGGATTCACAGCGCAGTTCTCTGGAAGGTGCGCCGTCTCAGCCATCGGGCGGGTATCAACAATACAGGGAAGAAAGACTGATTGACGAACCGAAGAGCGGCGGGTGCCTCCGCAGGTGCTTCATATGGGTGGTGAGCCTGTTGGGCGTAGGGGCGTTGGTCTTGGTCGTCCTGTTCAGCCTCGACGTGGTATCACCGCGCGTCAAGCCGTGTTCCTTGGACTCGCCCGGTATCCCCACCCGAGGACAGATTGCGGCGGTCGGCGACCTGTTTCTTGATGAATGCGTGAGGGTCAGTGGCACGGTCGTGTTCCAAGACGCCGATGAGCTAGTGGTGGAGATGAATCGGGGCGAGTACGTGCAACGAGTTAACGTCCGCGACCCGTCGGAGGTTCTCGAAGCAATCCCTCCGGGCCGCGTGCTGACCCTGGCTGGGCGGCTCAAAGTGGAGGAGGACGGGACATACGCAGTCCACTTCGTACCGGACCATGGATCGGACCGGGGTTGGTGGCGGAACCTCCGGGAGAACCTCCAAGGGTTGTTCTAGGTGGCTTTGGGTGCGACAGCCATTGGTGATGGCTTTCCCACGATGTCGGTTAAGGAGTCATCCCATCCAGGAGGAAGAGTCGGGGGAAACCGCAGCCTCCCTTTAGCGGGAGATTAAGAGGGGGTCTGCGAAGCGAGCACCCAGGGTGTACCCCCCAACAAACCTTTTGCTAATCTCCCCAACAACCCCCAAGCAAAACTAACACTAACCACCATTGACAACTCGTCTCGACACCCTTCGCCGAACCGCCCTAATACTGGTCATCGCCGGACTCCTATGGAACTTGGTAGAGGCCGGCGTCGGGTTGTGGGCAGGTCTCCAAACCGGCAGCGTCGCCCTACTAGCCTTCGGCCTCGACAGCATCGTCGAGCTCCTAGCAGGAGGCATCCTAGTTTGGCGCTTACGAGCTGAACAGGGCGGACACGAGGAAGAGGCCGCAGAGCGAAGGGCACAAGAACTCCTCGGCCTAACCTTCTTCCTGCTAGCCGCATACGTCGCCCTCCACTCCGGCGCAAACCTCCTAGGCTGGCTGCCCGAACCAGAACCCAGCATCGCAGGCGTTGCAATCATCATCGCCAGCGCCGTCGTGATGAGCGGACTATACATCGGCAAGATGCGCATCGCCACCCGGATGCAGTCCTGGTCCCTGAGAGCCGAGGCCATGGAAACCCTCTTCTGCGACATCCAGGACCTCACCATCCTCATCGGACTAGCCCTCAACGCCCTCCTCTCCTGGTGGTGGGCCGACCCAGTATCGTCCTGGATCCTAATTCCCTTCCTAATCAACGAAGGCCGAGAAAACCTCTCTGGCCACGACCACCATCACGACGAACACGAACACGAACACCACACCCCCCGCGTCTGCTTCTGCCCCAACTGCCTCTACGGCCTCCGAAGATGCCGCGCCGCGTGCTGCGCGGCGTAGATGTCGACTATGTTGTTGCCCGACAATCCAAGGCCGCGAACCGAAAGAGCGAAATGTCGTACCCGTTTGTCGTCAAGGAGTATCCCTTATTGGGCGATAAGGAACAGCACAGTTTCAGCTTTCAAATCTACGTTTGATGTCTTCCATCCTGCATCAGACCAAGCGGTCGAGGCGCGTCTGGGTTGACGGAAGTTTGACCAAAAAAGTCGCCAACTTCGGGCTGAGGGTGGCAATGGTGCGCCGATGATGCTTACTATTTCTGCAAAAGACGTTTGCCAGGACTTGCAACCCTCTCGACTCTTTTTGACCAGATATTGGTATAGAGGATCGTATTTTTTCGTCATACATTCGTCCCTATCTTGCATCAGCATGCCATAAACCACAGCGCGGGCGCTTGCTGCAGATCTCGAAGCATCAACGGTATTACAGCTCACCTCAATCCAGCCAAGCCGACCGCATCGCCTCGATATTCCCTCGATCCTCAGAACGAATCGGCGACTCACCGGTGAGGTCTCGAAGCGCCATGAACCACAGCGCTGGCGCTTGCTGCAAATCTCGAAGAATCAACGGAATTGCAGCCGAACCCATCCCGACGACCTCCTGATATGCCCAATGCTCGGCTATCGTCGTTGGCGACGAAAGATGCGCCGTCTCCCGTTTCCACTCCGCGGCCAACCGATTAAACTCGGATTGCATCTCAGCATCGGCACTCACCGTTGAAAAACCTTGCTTCATCGAAACGCCGTACTCCTCGATGCTTAAGTAAATCCGCTCAACACTCAACCTACATCTTACGGCCCACGAAGACGACCGAGACCATGCAATTGCCGAGCCACCCGCTGCGAGCCTAACCCCCATCACGTTGGTGCGGTTAACGTATACAAAAGCACACACAATCGCGAGATACACACAAAGGACAACCCAATGCCAGACCTCTCAGGAAAAGTCGCAATCGTCACCGGCGCGGGCCGCTATCGCGGCATCGGTCGGGACACCGCCCTCGCCTTGGCGCGGGCCGGTGCCGACGTTGCCGTCACCGGAACAGGCCGCTCACCTGACACCTTTCCCGACGATGAGAAGTCGATGGGGTGGCGTGATATCGAAAGCGTGGCTGACGAGATACGTGTCATGGGACGCCGCGCCCTGACCATCGTCGCCGACTTGGGCGATGCCGACCAGGCTAGAGGTATCGTCGAGCAGACCGTTGCTGAACTGGGGTCTGTCGATATCTTGGTCAACAACGCAGCGTTTGCGATGGCCGACGACCGTGTTCCCGTGGTCGAACTCAACGACGCCCTTTGGCACCGCGTGCTCGACATCAAGATCCACGGCTCATACTACGCCTCCAAGGCCGCGGCCCAGGCGATGATCCGCCAAGGAACCGGCGGGAGCATCGTCATGGTCTCATCCATCGCCGGAAAGATACACCCCCGCAACTTCGCGGCATACGTCGTCGCCAACATGGGACTCCAAGGCCTCACTGGCAGCCTTTCCAAAGAGCTCGGCGACTACAACATCAACGTCAACACCGTCTGCCCGGGCGTCATCGACACATCACGCTGGGACAACAAGCGCGACAACACCCCCGGCGGCCGCGAGGATTGGGAGCGCCTAGAAACCAACATCCCCATGGGCCGCCCCGGCACCGGAACCGACATCGCCAGCACCATCGTCTTCCTCTGCTCCCAAGAAGGCCACTGGATCAGCGGCCAATCCATCAACATCGACGGCGGCCAAGTCTCCTCTCACTGAGCGCGCTTCCCAACCCCAGCAATCCTATTCAAGCCAGTACCGAGCTTAAGATGATCGGTCTGGAGTCGTCTAGCCGAAGCGCGACCGACGACCTTCCAAGTTGGTATGCACGTCCAGCAGCACCGTGGCCCCCTCCGCGTTTAGCTGTCGAGCTTTCATGAGAGATGGAGCTACTTCGGAGGGGTCCGTGACGGTAATGCCGACGGCCCCCAAGCCCTCGGCGATCTTGGCGTAGTCACCGGTCATCTCGGTGGCGCCGAAGCGTTCCCTAGCGGTTGGGTAGCCTCCCGGATAAGTTGACATTCCACCGTTGTTTAAGAGAACGGTTGTGATCGGGGCATGGGCCCGAACAGAGGTCTCTATATCGAGGCCAGACATCCCGAAAGCACCGTCTCCCATGAGGTTGAGACAGAATTTGTCGGGATTCGCAAGTTTGGCGCCAATCATCAACGGAATGCCGTAGCCGAGGTGAGTAGATTTGCCCCAACCTATGTAGCTGTGAGGGACTGTTGCCGTGTAAAAGGGCATAATCGAGTCCCGTGGAGCGCCTGCATCATGGGTAACGATGCTGTTTTCCCTGTCCAAGGTCCTGTCCAGCTCGCCGACTACCCTGTAGGTGTTGATGGGCACTTCATTGGATTCCAATAGCGGCTTCCACTCGGCGAGCCAATGCTCTTTGAGCTCACCTATCGTCGCAGAAACAGGATTCGGTTCCTCGCGCCCTGTCTCGCCGATTTGCCCCTTCACCTCCTCAATAATCATCTGCAATGTGAGCTTGGTGTCACCGGGAAGGCCAACGTCGACCGAATAGTCCTTGTTGATGTCTTCAATGCCTTCGACATTATGAATGATGGTTTTACCGTCGGGAATGGGCTGCCCGTAAGATGTCCTCGTCATACTTGAACCGACGGCAAAAAGGACGTCGGACTCTTGCAACCATCGCCAGGCTGGTAAGGTAGTTGCTCCACTACCTGAACCAAGAGAGAGGCGATGGCGTTCATCAAATGAGGACTTTCCGGGCATGGTGCAATACACCGGAATCTGACTTAACTCGGCCAGCTCTTTCAGTTCCTCGGTGGCATCCGCAAACAGTACTCCCATACCGGACCAAATCACCGGCTTCTTGGCGTTCAAGAGCAGACTGACTGCATCCTTAACATCGTTGGTAGAAGGGCGCTGAAGCAACCTGCTGGGCGGCTGATACCTATGCGTCCCCTCCGGCACTTCCTGACCACCGATGTCCGCTGGGATCTCAACAATCACCGGACCAGGAGGTCCGTTGCGGAGTGCATGAAAAGCCCGGCGCATCACGTCGGTAACCTGATTCGGTTGAACTATGACTTCGCCACGTTTCGAGATTCCTTGGTAAGCCCGGACCGGCGAGAACTCGGGTCGAATCGCATACCGGCTCAAAGCTGGACCCGCAGTAAGGTACAGGATCGGAACATTATCGGCGAATGCTTGAGCGATACCGCCCCCGGAATTCTCCGAACCGGGACCGCCCTGCGTGATTACCACTCCGAATTTTCTGCGATCATTTACGCGACTGAACCCGTCCGCGGCCATGATCGCACCGCGTTCCTGCCTGAACATGATGGTGCGGATGCCTTCTGTGGCTACTGCTTCGATCAGTTGGTGGGAGGGAAAACACGAAACCCACTCCACGCCTTCCATCTTCAGGATGCCGGCGACGGCCTCTGTCACATTCATAACTTTCCTCTTCCGGGCCGATAAGCCCGATCTGAACTATCCATGGCTCAAGCGAGCTTTGTCAATCGACTATGTCGGTGTCTGATCCACGGCGAAGGCCACCACTTCCGAAGTGCCGAACTGTCCAGCACCGACGGATTCACACAAGACATGGGCCAACACCAGCTTACGGCAAGAGGCAGATCGCATCCAGATAACCGAAACCACCGCAGCATACGTCCAAGACACGAACAAGCTCCTGAATATCAGTGAGCTCACGAAGTTTCGGGCCTTCATCGAGAACATAGTCAAGCAGATCGCCGCAACGCCCGGCAGCGCCGTGGGGAGCTACACAGTAACCATGCTCTACAACGGCCGCATACCCAGTCGGGACGCCGAGGAGATCGCGTTGAACAGCTAGGTTACGTCTACCAACAAAATTGGTGGAGCTGAGGGGATTCGAACCCCTGACCTCATCAATGCCATTGACGCGCTCTCCCAACTGAGCTACAGCCCCACCGTGAAGGCATGGCGCCGGAAAGAATCCTCTCGTCACAGCGCCGCGTAGGTCTAATTCTAATCTGCTACGCGTCGCTGTTGAAGATGCAACACTCGACGGTCGGCTAATGGTAAGTAATAGTCGTGACTAACCCATCGTTCACTACAACTCGATAGGTCTCCCAGCGTTCAAGCAAGGACCCGATCTGATTGATGGTGTCCAGTTCCACGACCCCATCGTCGCAATGAACCGTCAGCAGAGATTCCGGTCCTCACAGCTGAGCGAAGATCAGATTGCGCTAATCCGGTTTGCGGGCGTGGATAAAGTACATCGGCGTAAAGATGCCGAGCCGGCCCGCCTCCGCCATAGCCACCGCGCACAGATTCAAGGTCGCAGCTACGCGAGCCGACCCTCGCGGCGCAATGTGGAGCGCCTCCAGCACCTTCAGTGAACTGTGGGTGACCCAGCGTCCAGCCCTTGAGCTGCGAAAGCTGGCCACAGAAAACCCTGAACCAATCAGAGGTTGATACCAAGGGATCGACGGACCGGTCCGCACTGACACATCACGCGTTTCCAACACCTCGAACCCCACCGTCCGAAGCGCATCATCAACCGTCTGTTGGTCGTCGATATTGAGCAGACCACCTCCCAACTCAATGTCGGCCTTGATCTTGAGGTGGAGGGGGTCTTGAGCGTCGAACCGATCAGTCAAGCAGTATTCGTAAGCACCGAAGCACGCGCCCGGCTTCAACAGACGAAACGCTTCGCCATAAACGCTAACCTTGTCCGGCGCACAGCACGTCGCTTCGATGGCGTAGACCGCGTCAAACGATTCGTCTGGAGCATCCACGTGCAAGAAGTCGCAGTGCAGGAAATCTGTCAATTGTGTCAGGCCCGCTTCTTCCGCTGATCTGCGCGCGCGTTCGAGTTGATAAGCATTGATGTTGACGCCGACGATCTTCGCGCCCGAATAACGGGCGATCTCCAGCAACGGACCACCAATGCCGCAACCTAGATCCGCGGCCACCATCCCGGGTTTGAGCCCCACTGCGTCCGCCAAAAATTGCTCGTGCCGCACAAGCGATTCTTTGAAACTCTCACCGGAAACCCGCGGCGCGAAGTGAAACGACCTCCCCCATCCATATTCATAGAAATCCGTAACCAGGTCGTAGTAAAGATCGGTGAACTGCCTGTAGTCGCTTTTCCTTTTCTCCAATCCGCCGCCCTTGGCCGACCTGTAGCGATCTTCGTATTCGCGGAGGGCCGAACCGACACCAGAAGCGCTCAGTTTGTCCTTCAGGGTTTTGGAGAGGTTGACTGGCATCGAAGCGTTCCCAGACTAGTATCTATCAGACGTGGCCCATGTCACCTTAACGGAAGACCTTGCCGGACGTGCAAGAAAGCCCTCCGTCGATCCCCCATTTCGGTCATCCCCCCAACGTCCGCCATTCCCACAAGCACCCGTCATTCCCCCAAACCCCCCGTCATTCCCGCGAAACCTCCGTCATTCCCGCGAAACCCCGTCATTCCCGCGAAACCCCGTCATTCCCGCGAAACCCCGTCATTCCCGCGAAACCTCCGTCATTCCCGCGCACGCGGGAACCCAGAATCCATAAAGCACGCCTTTTCCGAACCGCAGCACAAGACCATCACAAAACACCCGTCGGTCCCCATCTCGGTCATCCCCCCAACGTCCGCCATTCCCACAAGCACCCGTCATTCCCGCGCACGCGGGAACCCAGAATCCACAAAGCACGCCTTTCCCTTCCCAGCCGCGCAACCACCGCATGAACTTCACCGTCACTCCCGCGCCGACATCAACATTCCCGCAGGTTCGCCATTTAAGGGACGGAACCTTCATCCCGTTCACACAACACCTGCATCCGCCACCCACCCCTTTCCCGAACCAAGGAACGCAACGTAGGGGCGGTTCGCGAACCGCCCAACCAACCAAACCATCCACGCCTAAATCACCGCAACACACCCGAACCACCACCACCCAATCCTGACCATCCATCCATATCCCTACCCGTAGGGGCAACCCTTGTGGTTGCCCTACCAACCAAACCACCAACGCCCCATCACCACCGCAACACACCCGAAGGGCACGCGAGCAACCAAAACGCAACGTCTCGAACCTTCGCTTCAGGTCCCATTTGATACCGTAGTCCTACCGCGCTACCGCGTCACCCACGCGACGGTCATGACCAGCCCGCACCCTAACTTGAAAGTAATCCTCATCGGCGGGTCATCCCACGTCGGCAAATCGACGCTGTCCGAGTCGCTAGCAGCCACCTTGGGCTGGACACACCTCTCCACCGACAGCCTGGCACGTCACCCCGGCCTGCCGTGGAGGCCAGCACCCGAGAAAGTGCCAGAACACGTGGCACAACACTACCTGTCCCTCTCAGTCGACGACCTGATCGACGACGTCCTACGTCACTACAAAGTCAACGTATGGCCGAAAGTCGAAGCGATCATCGCATCGCACACAAAAGACCCCTCCACGACCGGAATAGTCGTCGAGGGCTCGGCCTTATGGCCCGAATTCGCGACAAACCTAGACTTCGAAAAGATCGCCGCAATATGGCTCACAGCCAGCGAGGAACTCTTCCGCCAAAGAATCCACACCAACAGCCTCTATACTTCGAAATCCCCTCGAGAACGCATCATGATCGACAAGTTCCTAGAACGCACCCTCGCCTACAACGCGCTAATGGTCGAAGCCGTCAATCACAACCGCTTCCTCCTTATAGATGTCACCCAGTCCAACGCAACCGAACTCACCCAAAAGTGCCTATCCACACTCGGCATTAACGAACTATAGACTTCCGCCCGCCACTCCCGAATCCACGCGTCATCCTTAGAACGCCCGTCATCCTTAGAACGCCCGTCATCCTCAGAACGCCCGTCATCCTCAGAACGCCCGTCATCCTCAGAACGCCCGTCATCCTCAGAACGCCCGTCATCCTCAGAACGCCCGTCATCCTCAGAACGCCCGTCATCCTTAGAACGCCCGTCATCCTCAGAACGCCCGTCATCCTCAGAACGCCCGTCATCCTCAGAACGCCCGTCATCCTCAGAACGCCCGTCATCCTCAGAACGCCCGTCATCCTCAGAACGCCCGTCATCCTTAGAACGCCCGTCATCCTTAGAACGCCCGTCATCCTCAGAACGCCCGTCATCCTTAGAACGCCCGTCATCCTTAGAACGCCCGTCATCCCCGCGGACGCGGGGATCCAGAATCCATAAATTACGCCTGATCATCCGTCGGATCAAACTGGCGGGCCGTTGGCGTTCCTCCAGAATGCCGGCTCTGCACATCCGGAACGAGTCCGCGGCGAGGGGAGCGGTGGCGCAGTAATACGGCGTCGCGACCGCGAGCGGAATCGCACAGAAATCGCTACCAAACCGCCGAACAATGGATCCCCATGCGGGTAACCCCGCGCAACCCACCGAATTCCTTATCGTGGGTTCTCTAAAGACACCATCGGCATATCCGATCACCAAACATTTGGTTCCAAAATCTTTCGCTCTACCCCTGCAGACACCTCGGGGTTCGCGTTAGGGCCGTAGAAAAGTTTAGAATTCCCGTACATATATCTATGAACATACGTTTTGGTGTTCAGTATATATACTCATAAAGAAAGATTTAGAATCTCCGTATATATGCCCGTCAGGAATGGGCGGCTCCGGTCTACGTCGACGCGGAGGAGAGGAATAGCATGGCGACCTCGGCGACTCTCAGGACAATCGGGATAGGGCTAATTGCGCTGGCCACTCTGGTCCTCGCAACTTATCTCGTGACGCCTCCAGTAGAGCGTGTCTCGGCGCAGGACGGCGGGACGGCGACGACCACTGGAGAACTGGTGGTGGTTCCAGGTGTGGTGCAGGTTGGACAGACGACCCTCGCGGTGGGCTTCCACGTGGACCCGATCGACGAGGAGGTGGTGATCCAGTACAGCGAGCATTTCACCCCTGAGGGCGAATCTTGCGACTCCGCCGGGACAGCCGGAGCCACTCAGGCCGCCGTCGCGCCCACATGGGTCACGCTCAACGCCTGCACGGTCGGGAAAGGCTATGTGCGGATGGTCGAGTCGGCGACCGGAAACATCGTACCGGAAACATCGTAAAGGACGTGAGCGTAACCGTCGATCCTCCGGGGGCGCCCAGACAGCAAGCGGTCACGGTGACGATCGACGATCTCACCTCGGGGGAGCTGGTGCCGGAAGGTGCGGGAGACCGATTCTCGGTAAGCGCCGCAGGACTGGAAGCCCATAGAGAACACAATTTGCACACGGTAGTGCTGAACAACCGCAGCGCGGCCTTCAACCGAGGCTGCACCACATTCAGAGAAAGCGATTCCATCGTAGGCCACACTTCGGCCATCGAGTATTACACCGTCTACGGATGTGTGGCGCCATCGGCGCTTATCTGGTCGTACGTAGAAGAGGTGGGCGGTACAACCCTCGCCTCGTCCGGGGTTCTGGACAACGAGGTAGATATCGCGGACCCGAAGGTGAGCTTCGAGGACCCGTCGTCGTACGACGTGAACGAAGAGGATAGGGTAGCCGTCACCGTCAAACTCAGCCACCCGAGCAGCCACAACATCGACATACCGATCACGTTCGGCGGAACGGCTGACAGTTCGGACTACTACGTCGAGGGCTTGTCGTCCGACAATAAACTGAGCTTCAAAAATCGTAGCGAGTCTGAGGAGTTCACCATCGTGGCCCGCGATGAAGATGATTTCGTCAACGAGACGGTGGAACTGGGTTTCGGCACTCTGCCGTCCACCGTTATGGGCTCGGAATCGCCGTCCAGCGCGACCGTCACGATCATCGACGACGATGAGAATTCGCCGCCGTACATCGCCACTCGAATACGCCGGTTGAACTTTGACGAGTGCGGAGAGGGTACGGTGGAGACCTACCGCGCTACGGATCCAGACGACCACCCTTTGACGTGGTCTCTGCAGTCTTCAAGCTCCTACCCCGACCGACGCGACTTCAACATTGAAGACGACGAGCTGTCCGACGACGGAATACTCACGTTCGACAACGCGCCCGACTTCGAGGATCCGGACGACTCCGACGGAAACAACGAATACAAGATCATGATCAGGGTCCGCGACGACTACGGCGGTTCGGATGAGAGAAACGTCACCGTCAATGTCACGAACTTGAAGCCGACCATCACTTCCGGGCCGGAACGTCAGGGCTACGCGGAGGGCGGAACCAACCAGGTGGCGAGATTCGTCGCATCCGACCCTTGCGGCGGCGACATCACTTGGTCGCTGAGCGGGACCGATGCGGGTGACTTCCGCCTATCCCAGAGCGGCGTGCTCACATTCAAGGTCCCGCCCGACTACGAGAATCCAGGCGACGGCGACGCCCCCTACAACGTCTACGATATCGTGGTCGCAGCGAGCGACCGCAGCGACGGCACCGGGCTCTCGGACGAAAGGGAAGTGACCGTCACAGTCACGAACCTGCCCCCGACGATCTCTTCCGGCTCCGGTTCCCCGAGCTACGACGAAGGCGGGGCGGGCCCGGTGGCGACATACGTCGCCTCGGACCCGGGCGGCGGCGACATCACTTGGTCGCTGCTGGGGACCGACGAACAGGCCTTCCGCATATCTCAGACCGGCGTGCTCACATTCAAAGCCCCGCCCGACTTCGAGAATCCAGTCGACGCCGGCAGAAACAACGAATACAGTATCACGGTAATTGCCAGTGACACCGACGACAGTAGCGGGCTATCGGCTGAAAGGAACGTCACCGTCAGGGTCATGAACCTGCCCCCGACGATCGTTCCCAGTTCCTCTCCGGTGAATTACGACGAGGGCGGGATGGTCCCGGTGGCGACCTACGTCGCCTCGGACCCCGGCGGCGGCGACATAAGCTGGTCGCTGCGCGGGGTTGACGCGGGGGATCTCCGCATATCCCAGGGCGGCGTGCTCACGTTCAGGTCTCCGCCGGACCACGAGGATCCGCACGACGACGACGTGAACAACGACTACGAGATCATTGTCAGGGCCAGCGACGCCAGCGGCAGCACGGCCGTCATGAACGTGACCGTCAATGTGATCGACGTGAACGAGAGTCCGGAAATCACGGTCCCGCGTTTGCCGGGATACGACGAGAACCGCACTGACGCCGTGGCGACGTTCACGGCCGAAGACCCTGAAGGCGATGCCATAACGTGGTCTCTGCCCGATACCACCCACGCGACCGACCGGGACGACTTCCAAATAGACGCAGACGGTGAACTCAACTTCGTTGTCTCGCCCGACTTTGAGAGTCCGCACGATTCGAACGGGCACAACGACTACAAGGTGACGATCGAGGCGAGCGACGGCCGCCTCTCCACGAGCGTGCACGTGACCGTCACCGTCGCCGACGTGAACGAGATACCGGAAGTGGATTCGGAAATCGCCGACCAGACGATGACCGTCGGCGACACCACGATGATCTCCCTGCAAGGCACGTTCAGCGACCCGGACACCAACGACACGCTCACCTACTCCGCTTCCGCTTCACCTTCCGGGATCGCGACCGCAATTGTCAACAACACCGACAGCACTCTGACGCTCGCTGCGCTGTCCGCCGGATCGGCGACGATCACCGTCACAGCCGCGGACAGATCACCCGGCCACGCCGACAGAATGGAAGCTTCACAAGACTTCATGGTGACGGTGGATCCACTCCCCACAGTAACGATCACGCGCAAATACTCGGCTGTAGACGAAGGTGATCCGGTGGTGTTCACCGTTTGGGCGGATGCTGCACCAACTTCGGCGCTGACGGTGAATGTGAGAGTTTCCGATGTAGGAACTTTCCTCACCGGCACGAGGCCGTCCCAGGTAACGATCGCAGACGGAAGCCTCTATGCGCAGTTCACTCTTCGGACGGCCGGCGACGACATCGACGAAGCGAACGGGACCGTAACGGCAATTGTCCGGTTTGGCGCGGACTACATCGTCGGAAGTCCATCATCCGCAGTAGTCACCGTCCGAGACGACGACAAACCTCCGGTCCCCACCGGCCTGCGCGCCAACGGGGATCTCGACAGCGGCGGTAACGTCACGTTGCGCTGGAACGCGGTCGCCGGCGCAACCAGTTACGAAGTTCAATACGCTGAAGAAACTTGCACTCGTCAAACCGTAGTCGTAGACGGTAACGAAGTTGAGCAAGCCAATTGCACACTCGGAAGCTGGAGTATGCCCATCACGGCGACGAGCACGGATACCACACTTGGCGGGTTGACCGAAGCGACGCTGTACCGCGTTCAGGTGCGGGCGGTAATCGCTGACGCCTCCAGTTGGTCGGACTTCACGCTAGTTTTCCCGACCGATTCCCCGATCGTCGACGGTACCGAGGTCGCGACGGCCCCGTTCCACGGTTACCAAGCCAAGAACGAGCGGGGCAACCGCGAGTTCCGATACGTGGTATGTGAAGAGACCGTACCTGCGGGCCTCACCATGTCAGTTCGGGACATGAAGGACGCCGTGGAAAAGTGGGAGGATACCGTCACCTGGGACATGAGCGGCGGCGCGAACATCATCAAGACAACGGCCTACACCCTGCCCGCCGGAGAGGGTTGCTCATCCTCCGTGTTGCCAGGAAAACAGGACTTCGAAATTAAGTTCTTCTCCGACTTGAGGATGAAGCTAGCGTGCAATCTTCGAGCGGTTATTGGCATCGATCCGTCCCCCCCGGCGTGCTGGAGATCCACTAGTTGGACTACTTCAGGAATCCAATTGATATCAAAGGGTTCGGTGCTGTTGAATACTGACCGCGGAGCAACCCACTGGAACACGAGAGTTGCGGGAGGGCGCTGCGCGAGGTTGCACGAAACGATCGTGCACGAAATTGGACACGCTTTGGGCATCGGAAACACCAGAGGTTTCGATTACAACCGGCACCCGGTCAATACGGAGCACTCGGTCATGAGCTACCGAGACGATAGCGAATACTGCGAGCCGCAGGCGTACGACATCGTCGCCTTGATGGCGCTGTATCAGTCAAGATGAGGAAGAACATGCATACCCGTATCGCAATGATCACGGTCTCACTAGCCGTACCTATACTTGTCTTCGTTGCCTGCAATGATGGGCAGCCGGCGCCTACTGACGCCCCCATGCCTGTGGCTTCGCCTTCACCAACCGCCGAACCTGCGGTTGAGTCCATCAACATGCCGACCTCGGTGCCTACGCAGACGTCCGCTTTAGCCCCCGCGCTGACTTCAGAACTCTCCGACCTCACCGATGAGACATCTCCCTGCACTCCCGTGCCGAAAACCTCCACTAACCCATGCGAATCTGATGCACCAATGTTCGAGACGGGTGGAGCACTCTACCAACCTGAATTGGGCGATGAACCTCGGAGCTTGCGTAAAATGATTGACGGTGATACGTTGCCGCCGGCTTTGGTAACCCACTTGGTGTTACGTGGCACCTATCTCCCCGGCACGGTGCGTTGCACCGCTGGAAACCCCTTTAGCCCTCCGTCCTATTTGCGGGATGAGTTAGGCGACACTTCCAACGAGCGATCCATCAAGTGCTACGTAGACGTGCGGGCGAACTCCTTTCTCCTAGGTTCTGGCCCCGCCACGCTAACTACAATGTTGTTCGGGCGGATCTACTGGGACCAGGAGTACACCTCGGACCTTGAGGATGGTCAGACGGAGCAGGACCTCATAGAAGCGGATAGGCAGCGGTTCGAGACTGCTGTCGAAGGTTTTTTCCCTGGCCGGGAGCATGTCATATTCCTTGGGCCGTCGATCGACCTATCGTCAGAAGTATGGCAGTTTATGGGATACTGGGACGTCCAGCGGCGGGACAACGGCACGGTTATCGCCGTCCACCCCCACCGATCCCTCTGGGCGAGTACTAGTCCCGACGATTACCAGACACATGTCTCGGCGCTCGAGATGGAGCTGCCCGCCTTCACGCAAGCGGTGACGACGGCCCACCAGGCGCGCGTCACCGAGTACGAAGGACGCATCGGCGCAGACGCCGACCTTCCGATGCTGGTCAGCAATGTCAACCAGCTGCGCCAGTACTACACCGAGGTCGGCGCCTACGCCTCCGGCGTTCCCGTCCCCGCTCAACCCCCACCCCCCTGCGGCCTCGCCGTGCCCGACCAGGCCGACAACCCGGGCCTCATGCGCGACTGCTTCAACCTGCTCGCCGCCAAGGACACGCTCCGAGGCACCGCCACCCTGAACTGGAGCGTCGACACCGCGATCACCAGCTGGGACGGCGTGAGAGTGGAGGGATCTCCCGGCCGGGTCACAAGACTGTTGCTTACATCCAATAATCTCACCGGCACGATACCGCCGGATCTGGGACGGCTCGACGGCCTCGAGTACCTGTGGCTCAACCACAACGAGCTGACCGGCGAGATACCGGCAGCGCTAGGCAGCATCGCCAGCCTTAAAAGCCTGATCCTCAACAACAACCAGCTGACCGGCGAGGTGCCGGAGGAACTGGGGGATCTGGCCAGTCTGGAAGCGTTGTGGCTCAACAAAAACCGGTTGAGCGGCGAAATCCCTTCGGAGCTCGCGGACCTGATCAACCTGCGAGGTCTGCTCCTCTCGGACAACCGCCTGTCCGGCGAGGTGCCGGCGGAGCTGGGGGATCTGGCCAGTCTGGAAACGTTGTGGCTCGGCGGCAACCAGCTGACCGGAGAGATCCCGTCAGAGCTCGGGGGTCTCGCGAATCTGCAAGATCTGAGCCTCCTGGGCAACGGGCTGACCGGCGAGGTGCCGGCGGAGCTGGGGAACCTTGCCAACCTGAATAGGTTGCGGCTCAACCACAACCAGCTCACCGGCTGCATCCCGCCCGCCCTCCAGGACGTCGGCGAGAACGACCTCGACACCCTCGGCCTTCAAAACTGCGCAACACCCTAGCGAGTGTCACCGCAGCCGGCAACACGAGGCCGGCCGGCCGAAACGCCCCGATCGCGACGACTAGTGGAATCGCACCGAAATCGCTGCCGAACCGCGGAGCCGCCGTCGCGTCCGGGATCGGATGCCGCCGACATCGTCCGTCTAAGCCATAGGAAAAGCAACGTCATCAGCATCTCCGCAAGCGGAGTGCTCACGTTCCGGTCCCCGCCCGACTACGAGAGTCCGCACGATTCGAACGAGCGCAACGTCTACAAGGTCACGGTCAGGGCCAGCGACGGCAGTCTCGCCGACAGCAGGAACGTCACCGTCACCGCCGCAGACAGGACCTCCGGCGACTCCGACAGGTTGGAAGCTACAGACGAATTCACCGTGACCGTGGAGCCTAACGCCCCCGCCAAGGTGGCAGGCCTCACCGGAACACCCGGCACGGTTCGCGGGACGATAAAACTCGACTGGGACCCGGCCGATCGCGCGGAGGACTACGAAGTCGCGCAGTGGAGACAGCGGACCCTAATCCCCGGCATATTTGATTGGGTCGTGCTGGGCGCCTCCGAGGTGACCATCGATGTCGCAGACACCAGCGCCGTGGTCAGAGGGCTGGAAGGCGGCGAAACCTACCGGCACCGGGTCCGAGGCGTCCGGGGCACGGGCTCAGGCAGGGTCGAAGGCGAATGGTCTGACCACGTGGACACGACTCTGACGCTTCCAGCAAAGGTGCAGGGCCTCAGCGGGGCGCCCGGCACCAACCACGGAGAGATAAATCTCAGCTGGAATGCCGCTGCGGGCGCGTCCGGATATCAAGTGCGGCAGAGCGAGTCTGGCAACGACTGGGTCGTGTTGCAGCCCGGCGCCTCCGGACTCACGATCGCCGACACCACTGCAGTAGTCAGCGACCTCGACCCTGACGAAACCTACCGGTACCAGGTCCGGGGAACGAACGTGCACGGAGACGGCGACTGGTCCGACGCTACTCCATCGATCGATCCACGGGACGAGAGGCCTGACAAACCGCAGGATCTAAAGGCCGATAACATAATCGGACTCAGAGGCTTCACCCTCGAGTGGCAGGCCGTTGCAGGAGCGAACGGATACAAGGTCCTAATTACTCCATCGTCGAATTCGCATCAGATCGACTATTCCGGCGAGACGGCCGAAGTCACCGGGCTGACCCCCGAAACGCATTACGCTTTCAGGGTCCGCGCCTCGAAGACGTACCAAGGTTCTAGTCTGCTCTCCGCCTTGTCGGATCCGGTACGGCGCGACGGACCAAGACCCACGAGCATCGGACACCAGGAAGACCACACCGTGGAGTATCGCATGGGCACGATAACAACGGCCCCGGGGTTGCCCTTTGGCTTTCCAGACCCAGCCGCGGTCATCAGAGCAGCGATCCAACCAGCCGCCGAAGCTTGGAATCAGGCGGCGGCGCAGTTGAACAAGGCCCTCGCGATATGCGCATTCGGCACCTGCGCCGGCAGCAACCACGATGGTTGGACTGTAACGGTCAAGACGGTATCCGTTAACACGAAGGACACTGGGGACACCGACGGCAGTAACCACGGCGTAGGCTGCGGCCGCAGCGTGGCGTGTGTCAAAGCTTCGGTAGCAGACGACCACTTGAGGGACATGTCGCTGATCATCGAGGAACCCGCATGGGAGTGCAGGGGAAACAGTAAAACTGGAACTTGCACTCAGCGCAGAATCTTCTGGACCGATGAGTCAATGCATCACGAGGCCAAGATAAGAGGCTTACCCGTTGGCAGCCCTCCCTCTTACTTCTTCTACATGGTCCCGACAATGACCCACGAGTTCGGGCATACGCTGGGACTGCCCGACTTCTACCGCGACGACGAGACCGATCTTGACACGCTGCCGGATGCCGTCATGCATTCGGGCGTTGGGATACACAAAGAGGACGAAAAGCAGCTCGAAGCGATCTACGCCTACCACGACTCGGCCAGCCATTGAACGCAATAATCAGCAGGAATCGAAGTCCAATGCATGAGAGAAGTACCAAAGCGATGCAAACATCAACCATCACTCTGCTGTTCGGTCTGACGATGTTGCTGCTGGGCTGCGGCATCTTCGGCGACGGTCAGAAGACCGAAAAGAGTGAGGCGGGTGCCGTGTCGACTGTGGTGGTGGGGGTGCGAGCGCCGGCGTATTATGGCCCCACTTCGCTCGAAGAGAGGATCCTCGCGTCTCCGGTGATCGCCAGGGTAAGGCTCGACTCGGTCTCCTCGACAGCAGAGTCTGGTCGTACTTACCAAGGATTGAAGCATATAGCACTCTTGGAGTTCGGGTTCAGGGTTCTCGAGTACCTCAAAGGTAACGGCGCCAACGACATCGTAGCGGTATGGGCCGCTGAATCTTTCGACACACAGCAGGAGGCAGAAGATGCTTTGCCGGCAATCGCCGCGGAGCGTGCCGCCTTATGGGACAACCGGGATGCGATCGTTTTCCTACAGCGCTCCGCCACTTACCTCCCGAGCACGCAGCAGGCTGACCGCTTCTTCTTCTCGGGGGTGCACCTCGTCGGGGGCGTTTCCGACGACTACTACAGCCTAGGCAGCCGCGGCAACAAGCTGTGGCTGCCCACCGAGGCGGCGTCGGACGCGCAGTCCCAGCCCGGTGGCGACCAGCAGCGCTTCCTCATGGATGTGGCACCGGCCGCAGGGATGGCACCGACGATCACGCTGGGCGAACTGAAGACGCGGATCGCGTCGGTAACTGCCAAACTCGACGCCGGCGACGGCTCGGAGCAGTACACAGAATGCCTGGAGCGTATGTATAGTTACGAGGGGCAAGATCAATACACGGCATCGATTGGAGACGAAAGTCTTTTTACCGGCATCCCGGACGGAAAGTTGACATCGGGTCTCGGCGCCTCAAGTGTGGTGCACGAAGCCATCGCCTATACCGATGCCAGCAACATACGACTTGAAGTCTGGCTCGAAGGGACAGACGCCGACCTGTTCAGCGTTGAGTTCGGCGAAACGGTCCCGTCCGACTTCTCCGGAGCCGACGGGAACCGAGTCTTGTTCGAATTCGCCTATCGCGTGGTGTCGGCGCGTCCGCTCCCCGCAGGTATCTACACTACAGACTACAACCTCCGGGATGCGCATTTTGTTCCGTGCGAGGGGTATACGTACCGCCACGACTGGACGATCCCCGTCGAAGCCCCCGAGGGCACCCTTCACGAGGCGTTCTTCGATCCGGTGACGGACGGCGCGGCGGTGGCGGCCGACAGCGCGAACGGGGTGCTGAAGCCCACGACGTTCACCGACGCGAACGGCGCGTCCTCGACGATCGAGCGGATCGAATGGGATGCCGGCACCGACGGATCCGGCACTGTGAAGCTGAAGCTCACTCCCCACGACGGCATCGCCGGCCACATCCTGGACTTCATCCCCCTCGACGGTTCGGTTTCACTCTCCCTGAAAGTCGACGACGCGACGCCGGATGCCGCCAACGACACGTTTAGCTGGTCTGTGGCTTCGCAGCCGTGGGAGGACAGCGACGAGCTGATGCTGCGCATCCGCGAGGTTCCGGACTGCTCGAACGGGACCGTGATTCCGAATCCCGCCGACAACCCCGGCCTCATGCGCGACTGCATCACGCTGCTGGGCCTGAAGGACGCGCTGCGAGGCGCCGCGACCCTGAACTGGAGCGTCGACACACCGATCTCCGACTGGGACGGCGTGAGAGTGCTGGGCTCTCCCAGCCGGGTCACCAGACTGCAACTGACATCCGAAGGCCTCACCGGAACCATCCCGCCGGATCTGGCACGGCTCGACGGCCTCGAGTTTCTGTGGCTCAACTACAACCAGCTGACCGGCGAGATACCAGCAGCGCTGGGCAACCTCGCCAGCCTGGAATCCCTGGTCCTCAACGACAACCAGCTGTCCGGCGAGGTGCCGGAGGAACTGGGGGATCTGGCCAGTCTGGAAGCGTTGTGGCTCAACAAAAACCGGTTGAGCGGCGAAATCCCTTCGGAGCTCGCGGACCTGATCAACCTGCGAGGTCTGCTCCTCTCGGACAACCGCCTGTCCGGCGAGGTGCCGGCGGAGCTGGGGGATCTGGCCAGTCTGGAAACGTTGTGGCTCGGCGGCAACCAGCTGACCGGAGAGATCCCGTCAGAGCTCGGGGGGCTCACGAATCTGCAAGATCTGAGCCTCCCGCGCAACGGGCTGACCGGCGAGGTGCCGGCGGAGCTGGGGAACCTTGCCAACCTGAACAGGTTGCGGCTCGCCCGCAACCAGCTGACCGGCTGCATCCCGCCCGCTCTCCAGGACGTCGAAGACAACGACCTCAACAGCCTCGGGCTCCAGAACTGCGCAACACCCTAGCGAGCGTCGGCGCAGCCGGCAACACGAGGCCGGTCGGCCGGAGCGCTCGCATACCGCCGAATCCGAAGGGGTCAGGGCCCCATTCACCAGCATCGCGAGGAGGTGACGGCGGAAGCGGATATGGAATCCGGGGCCGATTCCGGGGCCGACGAATAACTCCGTCCGTTCGGCCTCGACGGTTGACGGCAAACCACCGTTGTAGGACAAAAAGACGTCTTTCGGGACTGTAGCTCAGTTGGGAGAGCGCATCGTTCGCAATGATGAGGTCGGGGGTTCGCCCCCCCAGCTCCACCACCTACCCTTCCCTCGCTCCCTCGCTGGCCTGTTTTTGGCCTTTCTGCGGTCAATCTCGTACAGTCCGACAACCCGGTTTTTATTGCGATCGCGGCTATTGCGACCACATCAAGGTTCGTGTTATGGCCTACCAACTGTGTAATATCCCTGATATATGTCCATAACGAGAAGTGTTGCATTACGGCATATATACTCGTAAAGAACTGTCAATCCCTGTGGCGACTTACGACGCTTCGGATCCCGACGGCGACCACATCAACTGGTCTCCCCTTCCGAGCAAGGGGGACACGAGCCCATTGCTACGACAAAGAACGTCGCCGCCGCCTATACCTTCCAAGCGAGGTTGTAGCTCAGTTGCGAGAACGCATTTTGTGCAATTGTGAAGTCGGGGGTTCGAAACCTCCAGCCCCATCACGACCCACGTCCGTTGGTGCGGGATTCTAGTAAGGCCACGCGAATGAGAGTCACTTTTATTGCATCGCTCGGCACGCGCAAAACGTGCGTCCTGATAGCGAGGATCGCCTTGCTAAGCACAGCATTCGCAGCCGCCCTATCGGCGTGTAGCGACGAACCAGAAGCCGCGTCTACGTTGCATCTCGCATCGACTCCCTCCCCCTCGGTTGCCGAAACTCCAGCGCCCGAACCAAAAGCCAAACGCATGCTCGATCCCGCGCCCGTCCCAACCGTTACGTACACACCGACAGTGGCATCTCCAGCTACACCTACACTCACCCCGACCAACGTCCCGACAACCACCAGGGTTTCCACTCCTACACCCACCAGCATTACGATAGCCGCTCCTACATCAGCGCCGACCCACACCCCAACAGCCTCACCAACGCCCACGTCATCGCCCACGTCAACAAGCATTCCGACTTCAACCAGCACACCCGAAGCCACTCCAACGACATCTCCGACACATACGCCGACAGCCTCGCCAACTCCCACGTCATCGCCCACGCCAACGACCATCCCTACGTCAACCAGCACACCTGAAGCCACTCCGACGCCATCTCCGACACATACGCCGACGGCCTCGCCAACTCCCACGTCTTCGCCTACGCCGACGGCCCGGGAGTCCGCTGTCGCGCACTTTTCTAAGAGAATTTCATGGTTCAGAAATCCGCATAACGTCGCTCACACTGGACTGCTCATCGAGCTTTGGAAACGGGATGCTGTTCTTGGCGCCTCGGTTGCCGAACTCCCTTGGTTAGCCGACGATTTCGACCATGAAGAAAGGAGAGCACTCCTAGCTCTGACCAACATGGCGTTCCGCGACGTCGATCTAGCCGAGACTGTGGTGGCGTTGCCTTGGTTCAAGGACGGTATCACCCGTGATGAGAACCTAGAACTTTTGAAGTTGGCAGAATTCGCACGGTACGACATAGAGAGCGCGCGATTGACCGCGTCCTTCTTGGGGTTGCCGTGGCTTGCCGATACGGCGTGGCTTGCCGGTCAAAGTATCGAGTTACAGACAAAGAGAATCAACTTCAACACGCTGAGAACCATATCCTTCACGGACAAACAGTTGGCAACTCTACTCCTGAGCTTCCCATGGATCGCTGCGGGCGACCATTCAGGCAACCATATATCGGCCGTCACTGACATACTCGAAATGTTGCAAGAGTTCCCCATAGTGGCCAAGGAGGTACTCGGCTTCCCGTGGGTACAGGACGACATGACTCTGACGGAGGCATTTGCCCTCGTATCAATTCGCGAACTTGCCAGGAATGACTTGGATCTGGCCTGGCACGTCCTCAAGTCGCCGTTCATGGAACCGCCATTCCTGCAACGGGACGAGTATGCCTTGGGGGTCCTGGATTTGTGGTCCAGATCTGGCCCGACCCCAGGTATAGTCGTATCCGGCTCCGACGCACGCGCGGGTTTGTACAAAGGAAGTTCGGATCTGTTGGCGCAACTCGCTGGCCAATCATGGTTCAGCGACGGTTTGGACGACGATGATGCAGCTCTTTTGCATGGGATCTCCTATGCACAAGGCGACTTTCGGGAAGCACTGATCGAGACCAATTACGTAGCGTCGACGACCGTTACCCTTCCCTTGACCGGCGAGACTGGACTTGCCGTCGTCAGGCATACTCCCTTCCCTTCCGACGACCAGACCCTGCAAAGGTTGGAAGAAGGCGTACGCATCATGGAGGACTTCATGGGGGCGCCTTTGCCCGTTGGAGACGTCACGCTGCTCCTCGTTGAACCGGAGTTCTGGACTTTGAAAGCACGAGCGCAGAACTTTCGGTTTATTCAACATGGAAACCCGTTGAAGCCAGCATATGTTCGAGGAATAATCAGCGCGGTCAACCCGCAACCCGGTCCTCCTACGCGGACCCTCTATCACGAACTGGGCCATAATTACCTCCTGAATGGACCAAGATGGCTTGAGGAGGGCTTGGCCAATTTCTTAGAGGCCTACACCGTGGCCCGCACCGGCGGAGAGGGGTTGGAGGAGCGGTTGGCGCACCTGGAACTCTCGGAAAGATGCGCTGAGAACATCTGGGAGCATGTTAACCCTTACAGGGGAGGGCAGTGCAACTATGAACTCGGCGAGAAGTTCCTGCTGGGTATGTATGCCGCCTTGGGGCCTGAGGCCGTTTCAGCGGCCTTGAGGGAGCTGTATGCTCAAACGGTGATTTCCGATCGCCTGAATCACGACAGCATCTACTACGCGTTTCAATCGAACGTGCCCGTCGGGAAGGAGGAGTCGTTCCGGACCGCCTGGCTGCGATATCATGGCAGCCCGGTCATCGACCGGGTCCACGCGGACTCTCCAGAGCGGCCCGTTTTGGTGGCCCTCTACAACGCCACCGACGGGGAGCACTGGGTAAACAACAGAAACTGGCTCAGCGACGCGCCTTTGGGGGCATGGTACGGTGTCTACACCAACTCCCAAGGCCAGGTCACCGAACTGAAACTCGCCAAAAATAGACTCGCAGGCGAGCTGCCCTCTGAGTTGGGAGGGCTGTCAAACCTGTTAGGACTGATCCTAAACGAGAACGGTCTAACAGGAGAGATACCGCCGGAGCTTGGCGATCTCATTGATCTCGTTGATTTGTCGCTTCAATGGAACAAGCTGACCGGGGCGATACCACCGGACCTCGGCAACCTCACCAACCTGCAGTATTTGGGGTTAACTGGAAATCGACTGACCGGAGAGATACCGCCGGAGCTTGGAAAACTTACTAAGCTCGGCGCGATCCGGCTCCTTTTCAGCCGATTCACCGGTTGCATCGCTGCAGAGCTGCCGGAGATGTGGGTGGAGGCTACCCGCCTGAAGCGCTGTGAGCCGGCAGGGAAGGTCAACCAATGACGCCTGAGGCTCGAGGAGCTTTGATCTCGCGCAATGTCGCTCGCGCAGCGGCCCACCCTATCCGCCGGAAGGCGAGTGGTTCCGCATTTGTGAGCACCGGACGCTGGTACTCGTGCGCCCTACGTGGGGATGCCACTCAGGTGTGCTGGGCCAAGGTGCTTCCATTCATCGAATGATCACCGATGGTCCACTCGCTGCTTCTGTAGGGGAAGGTCAACTGGTGCCGTTCACCCTGTCCGCCAGCCCTGCTCCTGCAGCTGCGCTCACGGTGAAAGTGAGCGTCGCCGACTCCGGCTCTTTCCTCACCGGCACGATACCACCGGATCTGGGATGGCTCGACGGCCTCGAGTTTCTGTGGCTCAACTACAACCAGCTGACCGGTGAGATACCTGCGGCGCTGGGCGACCAGGGAAATCTGACTGACTTGCTTCTGGGCAACAACCAGCTGACCGGCTGCATCCCGCCCGCTCTCCGGGACGTAGATACCAACGACCTCGACAGCCTCGGACTTCAGGACTAAACTCCGTAGCGAGTGTCGCCCTGATGGCGCTTTGCCAGTCAAGATGAGGATTAGCATGCACACACGAATTGCAATGATCATGGTCTCACTCGCCGTGCCTATACTTGTGTTCGTTTCCTGCGATGATGGACAGCCGGCACCCGCGGAGGTCTCCATGCCTGCGGCTTCGCCTTCACCAACCGCCGAACCTGTGGTTGAGTCGATCAACATGCCGACCTCGGTTCCTACGCAGACGTCCGCTCCAGCCCCCACGCTGACTTCAGTACTCTCCAACCTCACCGAGGAGATATCTCCTTGCTCGCCCATCCCCGGCTCCTCCGTGGACCCGTGCGAACCCGACGTGAAGATTCAGACCAACGTACTAGTGAAGTCAGGCGGGATATTCGAGTACGACACGCCCCAGACAGTCCGAGCATTCCTTGACGGCGGTTCAATAGGATCCGTAATCCATCTCGTTGCGCGCGTCACGTATATCCCAGACACTGCGCGCTGCACCGCAGGCAATCCATTTCGTGTGCCCTCGTACATTGAACCGGGCTATTTTCAACACTCGATTCTCTTCCAGTGCTTCGCCGACGCGCGGGTGAACAGCTACATCCTAGGCACCGGTCCAACCCGGCTGACCGTCCAAGTGTCCTTTCTACACTACTGGGAGGGCTACTATGCGAGAGCCGCGGCTGAAGAGGGCATGACCGAGCAGGAATTGATCGAGGAGTTCCTAGGGGCATTCGTAGTCATCCTTGAAGAGGGCTATGGACGCACCGGAGACGGGATCTACGGCAGGGAGGTGGTCCTGTTAATCGGTCCGGGATCCAATCACGCCACCGAAGTGTGGGAGGTGTACGGAACTTGGGATGTGCAACGGCAGGAGGACGACACGGTCATCGTGGTGCATCCGCACAGAGACGCCTGGCGAGGCGCGAGGCCAGACGAATTCCAGACCTACCGCTCGCAACTCGAAATGGGGCTGTCCGCCTTCACCCAGGCGGTGACGGCGGCCCATCAGGCCAGGGTCGCCGAATATGGCGGACGGATAGCCCCGGATGACATCCAGAGCAAAGCGGAGGGCGTTGACCTGCCCATGTTGGTCACCGATGCCAACCAGCTCAGCCAGTTCTACACGGACACGATGGCATACGAACATCCGGACGGCCCGCCCGACCAGCCCCCACCGCCCTGCGGCCTCGCCGTGCCGGACCAGGCCGACAACCCCGGCCTGATGCGCGACTGCGTCAACCTGCTCGCCGCCAAGGACACGCTCCGAGGCGCGGCGACGCTGAACTGGAGCGTCGACACTCCCATCTCCGACTGGGACGGCGTGAGAGTGTTGGGATCTCCCGGCCGGGTCACTCGGCTGGTTCTGGTGGAAAAGAGCCTCACCGGCACGATACCACCGGATCTGGCACGGCTCGACGCCCTCGAGTATCTGTGGCTCAACTACAACCAGCTGACCGGCGAGATACCGGCAGCGTTGGGCAGCATCGCCAGCCTGAAAAGCCTGATCCTCAACGACAACCGACTGACGGGTGCAATTCCGCCGGAGCTTGGGGGACTGTCCAGCTTGGAGTCGCTCTGGCTCGACAGGAACCGGCTGAGCGGAGAGATCCCGGCGGCGCTGGGGGACCTCGGCAGCCTGCGGAAGCTGCTCCTTTCGGGCAACCGTCTGTCCGGCGCCATCCCGTCGGACCTGGGAGACCTGTCCAACCTGGAGAATCTGTGGCTCAGCAACAACCAGCTCACCGGCGAGATACCTTCAGCGTTGGGCAGCCTCGCCAATCTGCAGAGCTTGTATCTGGGCAGAAACCAGTTGACCGGATGCATCCCGCCCGCTCTCCAGGACGTCGACGACAACGACCTCAACACCCTCGGCCTCCAGAACTGCGCAACACCCTAGCGACCATCGGCGCAGCCGACACCTCGAGGTCGGCCGGCCGGAGCCCCCATCGCGACGACCAGCGGAATCCCCCTTAAATCGCTGCCGAAACGCGGAGTCGCCGTCGCGTCCGGGATCGGATGCCGCCGACATTAGCAAGAACGGTAAACTCGTGCCATGCCCCTACGAGCCAGCGTTTTGCGCGACGATGCCTCCCCGGAAGTACGTGTACGTAGATCGCATCATGCTCCACGAATTCGGGCATACGCTCGGCCTACCCGACTTCTACTCCGACGGTACTACTGGACTTAACGGCTTCCGCGCCGGCGTCATGCTCCCGAACGCCGCCATCCTCAGGGGCGCCGTCATGCACACGGGCTTTGTGATAAACGGTGAGGACCTTAAACAGCTGGAGGCGATCTATCTCCTCCACAACCCGCATTAATGCACGCGAAGACCGAAGATGATACGCACGATGATGCTCATTCCATTGCTCGCCGCACTCCTGGCCTGCGGCCTGTTTACGCGGGCCGAAGATCCGGCCGCACAAGTTGTCGAATCGTTCGAAACCCACACCGCGCCTGCCGAAGAGCCAGCCGCGTCGATCGACGGACCAATCCAGGAGGCGCCGAAAGCACCGGAACAACGATTACCGGCTCTTTCCGAAACGCCGGTCGTTAGCGAAATTCCAGCGGTGAATGTGGTCGAACCGTCGGATGCAAATGACAAAGGCCGCGCAACGCGGATCGACGATCCGCTCTCTACGACTGAGGAAAGCTCGGAACGGGACATCATAGTCCTTGGTGACATCCTAGTTCAGGTTGCCGAACCGACGGCTGTAACGGTCGAAGCGTTGGAAGATCGGATCGACGATCCGCTCTCTACGACTGAGGAAGAGTCGGAACGGACCGTTGTGGTCTCTGGTGACATACTAGCCGGTAACTACGGAAACACCTTAATCGAGGAGAAGATACTCCGCAACGACCCGATCGTCAAGGCGACGTTGACCTCGCTCTCGTCTGAGGTCTCTGTCGATGTTGACGGAAAATACCGCGCTGTGCTGAAGTTCAGCCTCGACGTAAACGAGTATTTGAAAGGCACTGGCCCGTCCAGCATCGTAGCTGTATGGGTCGATGGTTGGCCCTACGACACGCGCGAGGACGCCAACGCCGCCAAGGCGAACATCATCGCGAATCGGGACGATCGATGGGACGAAAGAGAAGCCATCATTTTCCTGTATGCCGGAGCTAACGGATTCGGCGCTTCGATTGATGGGCAGCTTCGCCTTGCGGATCATTTCCTGCTTGCATTGGGGCATCGGTATTTTGACGACGACCGCTACAGCTTGCACAGCGAGACGAACAAGGATTGGCTACCTGCCGCCACGAACACGGGTTCGACGGACGACGCCCTGGAGTTCCTGCTGGACGTACCGCCGGCCACCGGGACCGCTCCGACGATCACCTTCGGCGATCTCAAGACGAAGATCACAGCGGTCGCAACAGAGTTCGACAGCGGTGACGGCTCGGAGGCTTATGAGACATGCATCAAGGAGAAGTACGAATTCGAACGAATCATTCGTTACTTTCGGGAAGAGAAGGGCCGCGATGGCTATGACAAGAGTCCTGAGGAATCCAGTCTCGCCTCCGGCCAACCCGCCAACACCGAGTTGCACCAAAGGCAGAACGGGGGCGCATATCCCGACACGAAGGCGAAGACTTGGTTTGAAGGCAAGGATGCGGACCTGTTTACCGTGACGCAGGGTGAACCGACCGACGTCGACGGGGACGGGGACGGGACCTTCACCGCCGGATCGGACGGCATCGAATTCACCGAGACGTTCGCGACCGCGCGTCCCCTTCCGGCGGGGGAGTACGAGATCAACCGCAGAGAGGTGTGGCCTCGCTATCTGGCCTGCAACTACGTCCTAGACAATGAGTGGACGATCACCGTCGCCGCCCCCGAGGGCACCTTGCACGAGGCGTTCTTCGATCCGGTGATCGACGGCACAGCGGTGGCGGCGGACGACACTAACGGCGTTCTTAAGCCGACGTCGTTCACGGTTGCCGACGGCGCGGCGGCGAACGTGGAGCGCATCGAGTGGGAGTCGGGCACGGTCAAGTTAGAACTCTCTTCGGACGACGCGCTCGCGGGCCACGTCGTGGATTTCATCGAGCTGGACGGGACCGTGTCGCTGTCCCTTCACGCGGACGACGCCACGGTCGACGCCGCGAACGACACGCTGAGCTGGTCCGTGGCATCACAGCCGTGGCACGACGGCGACGAACTGATGCTGCGCGTGAGACGAGGCCCCTGCTGGAACGACACGGCGGTTCCGAATCCCGCCAACAACCCCGGCCTCATGCGCGACTGCGTCAACCTGCTCGCCGCCAAGGACACCCTCCGAGGCGCCGCCACCCTGAACTGGGGCGTCGACACCGCGATCTCCGACTGGGACGGCGTGACGGTGGCGGGGACGCCCGGCCGCGTCACCTCACTGGTGCTGGTCGAAAAGAGTCTCACCGGACAGATACCGGCCACGTTGGGGAACCTGACCTATCTGGAGAACCTGCTTCTGGCCAACAATCAGATGATCGGCTGCATTCCGCCCGCACTCAAAAACATCGACGAAAACGACCTCGCCGACCTCGACCTCGCTGACTGCGCAGCGCCGTAACAACCACCGAAGATCAGCAATCTGCTCACGCCCCCAATCCGGCGATTGTCGTTGGGACGCCGAAACCGAGCCATCGCATGAAACAAAAAGCTCAGACCTCAATGGACACTTCCGCGTTGAAGCCAACTAAACCGAAGCTCTTCTACGGCTGGTGGATCGTAATCGCTGGCGGCGTCATGCTCGCGGTCGCCACGTCTGTTTATGCCAAAGGGATCTGGCTGATCCTGCCTAACATCGATGGGTCATCCCCCTTTGCCTTGCTTAGTTTCTCCATGGTTGCCGCTTTCATCGGGGTGTTGATCTACCCTCTCGCAGGGACGATGGTCGACCGTTTCGGGTCGCGTCGCATCGTATTATTCGGCGTGGTCATCGCCGGGTCCAGTTATTTGTTGGTCGCGACGACGCAAGCGACATGGAATTTCCATGTTGCCCTAGTCCCGTTAGCCATCGGCATGAACCTGTGCACTACCGTGGTTTTCGCTGCGACCGTAGGCAAATGGTTCGTTAGGCGCCGTGTCCGGGCATTCGCGATCTTGATGGCCATCAGCTCGCTCAGTTCCCTAGGCGCAGTTTTCCTCGGAACGGCAATCGACGTATTTGATTGGAGCATCACGATGATCGGCATTGCGGTGCTGGTCTTGCTCATCGGCATACCGGTAGCTATGGTGATGCGTGGCATACCGGAAGATCGTGGCGCTACCCCAGACGGTGATACGCCGGAAAAGACGGCCGCGCCCGAAAGAAATAAACGCAGAAGCCTTACGACCCGCGAAATTTCACCGAGCATCAAACAAATCTTGTATATGCGGCCGTTCTGGCAACTCATCATCGCGTTAGGGCTCGTTGCGTTTGTTGGTAGCACCATCCGAATCGGATTATCCGATCTTTACGACCAAAACTACTTGCTTGCCTTGATCATGACATTGGCGTCTTGGTTGCTTGTTCCCGCCGGGATGCTGACGATCGGATTCGTAGGCGACCGTTCTGACAAAAAGGATCTGCTGACGAAGCTGGTTGTCCTCCAAGCCTTAAGCGTCTTGCTCATTGCCCTCGGCCTGACGCAATGGTTGCACGGTCCAATCTCTTTGGTTCCCGCCCTAGTCGGACAAGCCATCTTACACTTCGCAACGGGTGCACTGTTGCCCCTGAGCTTCGGCATATTGGCCGACTACTTTGGGCGCGAGAATTTAGGGGCGGTGTTCGGCATAAACGCCAGCATGAACGAGGTTGTGTTTTTAATCGCGTCCACAGCATCAGGCATTTTTCTCCTCGTCTTCGGATCGCTACGCAACCCATTGAACCCGGGACTCATACTCCTCGTGCTCCTGTTGCTGTTCGCCGCTTACTTCTGCAAGACCCTCGAACCCCAGTCTCGCGTCGCTGCCAGAATCCGTTTATCCAAACGTTCGCGACCGTAGGCATCCGCGACAAAGGCACACACCCATTTCCCCGCTGGGACGGCGTGAGAGTGTTGGGATCTCCCGGCCGGATCACTGCACTGATTCTGACATCCGAAGGCCTCACCGGCACGATACCACCGGATCTGGGACGGCTCGACGGCCTTGAGGTTCTGCAGCTCAATGACAATCGGCTAACCGGCGAGAAACTGGCGGCGCAAGGCAGCCGGGCCAATCTGCGGAACTTGCGTCTGGGCAATAACTAGCTACCGGCTGCATCCCGCCCGCTCTCCGCAACGTCGCGGACCACGACCTCCATCGCGTCGGCCTTCAGGACTGCGCAACATCGGGAACAGCGTGATATCGGATGCAATTGAGCCCGCGGTAAGTGCATGGGACTTCGCGATGGCGCGCCTCGGCAAGGGTTTGGAGATCTGCACCGGCAACCTTTGTGTCAACCCAGACGGCTACACCATGACGATCAAGGCGGTCGACAACAAGAACGATGCCCTCACGTTCAGTGACGATATTGACGAGGGGTGCGGCCCCAGTCGTGCCTGCGTAAAGTCCATTGTGAGAGGAGGCCACATGTCGGAAATGCATATGATCTTCGAGGACCCGCCCTGGTTCGCCCAAGAGATTAAAACTGATGTTTGGCGCATTAGAGAGTATGTGTGGACCAAAGACAAATACAAAAACGGAAAACTAATTCCTTGCCGCGCGCCGGCGTCGACCTGTGCCGCGCGCTACTACGTGTACGCGGATCGCATCATGTTGCACGAGTTCGGTCATACGCTTGGACTTAGTGACTTCTACAACGACTACGAGACTGACCTTGATACCCTGCCGAACGCCGTCATGGATACGGGCTTTGTGATAAACGGCGAGGACATAAAGCAGCTGGAGGCGGTCTATCTCCTCCACGATCCGCACTAGATCACACGAGGACCGAAGATGATACGCACGATGATTCTCATTCCGATGCTCGCCGCCCTGTTGGCCTGCGGGCTGTTCACTCGGGCGGCCGATCCGGCCACGCAGGTCGTAGAGCCGCAAGCTGAGCCTGCCGAAAGAACCGCCGAGCGGCCCCCCGATCCGCTGCCGACAGCGGAAGAGGAGGAACTGATCGTTGAGGTCACTGGCGAAATACCAGTTCACAACTACGGCGACACCTTGATGCAGCAGAAGATATTCGAAAAAGACTTAATCGTCAAGGCGACGATGACCTCGCTTTCTTCGGAAGTCGTCGTCGATGTCGATGGCAAGTACCGAGTGGCGTTGAAATTCAACTTCGACGTGAACGAGTATTTGAAGGGCACCGGCCCGTCCAGCGTCGTGGCGGTGTGGGTAGACGGCAGGCTTTACGATACGAGGGAGGATGCCGAACGAGCCGAAGCGGAGACTCTCGCGCAACGGGATGATCAATGGGACAACAGGACGGCGATCGTTTTCATGTACGACGTGCCAAGTGGATTTGGGACTTCGCTCGACGCCCAGTTTCAGCTTCCCGATCACTTCCTGCTAGCATTCGGGCACAGGTATTTCCACGACGACCGCTACAGCCTGCACAGCACGCGGTACAAGGCTTGGCTTCCCGCCGCCTCGGGCGCGGGCTCGACCGGGGACGCCCAGGAGTTTCTGCTGGACGTTCCGCCTCCAACCGGTACGGCTCCGACGATCACGCTCGGCGATCTGAAGTCGCGGATCGCAGGGGTGACCGCCGAGTTCGACGGAGGGGACGGTTCCGAGGCCTATGAGACATGCGTCCGGGAGAAATACGAAATTGAGCAAGTGATCCGCTACTTTCGGGAGGAAGAAGACACCGACGCCTACGACAAGAGTCCCCAGGACAGCAGCCTCGCGTCCGGTCAACCCGCCGACACCGAACTGCACCAAAGGCAGAACGGAGGCGCCTATCCCGACACGAAGGCGAAGACGTGGCTCGAAGGCAGGGATGCAGACCTGTTCACCGTGGTGCAGGGCGAACCGACCGCCGTCGACTTCGACGGGGACGGTAACTTCACCGCCGGATCGGACGGCATCGAATTCACCGAGACGTTCGCGACCGCGCGTCCGCTTCCTTCAGGCGAGTACGAGATCGTCCGCAAGGAAGTGTGGCCTCGCTATCTGCCGTGCAACTACGTCCTCGACAACGAGTGGACGATCACCGTCACCGCCCCCGAAGGCACGTTGCACGAGGCGTTCTTCGATCCGGTGACCGACGGCACCGCGGTGGCGGCCGACGACACCAACGGCGTACTGAAGCCGGCGGCGTTCACAGACGCGGACGGCGCGGCGGCGGCGATTGAGCGGATCGAGTGGGCGGCGGGCACGGTGAAGCTGAAGCTCACTCCGGACGACGCGCTTGCGGGCCATGTCTTGGACATCATCGAGCTTGATGGCACCGTGCCGCTCTCCCTGCACGCGGACGACGCCACGGTCGACGCCGCGAACGACACGTTTAGCTGGTCTGTGGCTTCGCAGCCGTGGGAGGACAGCGACGAGCTGATGCTGCGCATCCGCGAGGTTCCGGACTGCTCGAACGGGACCGTGATTCCGAATCCCGCCGACAACCCCGGCCTCATGCGCGACTGCATCACGCTGCTGGGCCTGAAGGACGCGCTGCGAGGCGCCGCGACCCTGAACTGGAGCGTCGACACACCGATCTCCGAATGGGACGGCGTGAGAGTGCTGGGATCTCCCAGCCGGGTCACCAGACTGCAACTGACATCCGAAGGCCTCACCGGAACCACCCCGCCGGATCTGGCACGGCTCGACGGCCTCGAGTTTCTGTGGCTCAACTACAACCAGCTGACCGGCGAGATACCGGCAGCGCTAGGCAGCATCGCCAGCCTGAAAAGCCTGATCCTCACCGACAACCGGCTGACGGGCGCCGTTCCGCAGGAGCTGGGGGGACTGTCCAGCTTGGAGACGCTCTGGCTCGACAGGAACCAATTGAGCGGAGAGATCCCGGCGGCGCTGGGGGACCTCGGCAGCCTGCGGAAGCTCATCCTTTTGGACAACCGGCTCTCCGGCGCCATCCCGTCGCATCTGGGAGACCTGTCCAACCTGGAGTTTCTGTGGCTCAGCAACAATCAGCTGACCGGCTGCATCCCGCCCGCTCTCCGCAACGTCGACGACAACGACCTCGACAACCTCGGCCTTCAGTACTGCGCAACACCCTAGCGGCTCGAGCCGTCGGGCGAGCCACAGGCGCACGACATCGTGCGAATGGTGGCGAACCATCAACGGCAGAAACGTCACCGTCACCGTCACGAACCTGCCCCCGACGATCGCTCCCAGCTCCTCTCCGAGCTACGACGAAGGCGGGACAGGCCCGGTGGCGACATACCGCGCCTCGGACGACAGGGACGTCACCGTCACCGTCATCGAAACTCTCTCCCAACTGAGCCACGCGCCCTCCATAGTGGTTTGGACGTAACGACGACCTAGTATCACATCCGTGAAACCGTCACACCACCCCCTCCCCTTCACCCCCCAAACCCACTCCGAGTCCGCCGCAAAGCCTCATTCCAACCCGAAATCAACCGCCCCCGCTCCGACTCCGACATATCAGGCTCATACCGCCGCGCACAACCCCACAAATCCGCCAACTCCCGGTCCGATCGCCATACGCCCGCAGCACGCCCCGCAAGAAACGCCGCACCCAATGCCGTAGTCTCATCGACAGCCGACACCTCGATCGGACGATCAAGCAAATCAGCTTGGAACTGCATCAAGAACGGGTTACGCGTCTGACCGCCATCGACTCGCAGGACACGTTGACGCCGATTGCCACGCCTCGGCATACGGAGCTGCGAATCCATGATGTCGACCACCTCTTTCACCTGATACGCCGTCGATTCCAACGCCGCACGAATGATGTGGTCTTTGGTCGTGCCACGACTGATGCCCGTAACCGACGCCCTCGCATGAGGGTCCCAATGCGGCGAACCCAGACCCGAGAAAGCAGGAACCAGGTAAACACCGTCGTTATCTCCCAGCAACACCGCGATGTCCGACGACTCACCGGCGTCGGAGATGATGCCCAGCCCGTCTCGAAGCCACTGCATCGTTGAGCCAGTGTTGAATATCGATGCCTCCAACGCATACGCCTTCGATGCGCCTGCCTGCCACCCAAGCGTGAAAAGCAGGCCGCCAGATGCCTCCGCGAGATCGTCCGCGTTCATCTCCCCAGACGACGCCGAATCCGTGAACAGCCCATGAGTTTCCGTTCCGCTGTTCGCGAGCAGGAACGCGCCGGTACCGTACGTGCACTTCATGTCGCCGCGAGTGAAACACGCTTGACCATAAAGAGCAGCGTGCTGATCCCCGGCGACACCAGTAATCGGTATCTCGCGCCCAAAGATGGACGCGTGGGTGCTCGTGAACGTGCCAGCCGAAGGCTTCGGCATCGGGAGCGCCGCTTCGGGAATGTCAAAAATCTCAAGCAGTTCAGGGTCCCACGACAGATCGTGAATATTCAGCAACATCGTGCGAGCCGCATTCGTCACGTCGGTGAGATGAGGGACTTCACTTGGCTGCGAACCAGTCGTGCCACGCGCCAGCTGGTCGATCAACCAGGAATCCACCGTCCCAAAGCGCACATCGCCGTTCTCGGCCCTACCCTGCACATTCGGAATCGGCAGGTGGTCCAACATCCACCGCATCTTCGTCGCCGAAAAATACGGGTCGACTATCAGACCCGTCCGCGACCAAATGTCATCCGCCTTACCCGAATCGCTCAGACCATTACAGATCTCCGCCGTGCGATGGTCCTGCCACACAATCGCGCTGGCCAGCGGCCTACCGGTCCTCCTATCCCACAAAACCGTCGTCTCCCGCTGGTTCGTGATGCCGATCGCAGCGATATCCGAAGCCGACACACCAGACTCCGTAAGCGCCATCCGCGCCGTCCCGACAGCCGCCTCCGCGATCTCCATCGGATCATGCTCCACCCACCCAGGCTGAGGAAAAATCTGCCGCAACTCGCGCTGCGCCGAACCGAGAATCTCCGCGCCCTCGTCAAAAACGATCGCCCGCGTCGAAGTAGTCCCCTGGTCGATCGAGAGTATCAACGAACCGTCAGGCATACCTACGAAAAGAGCGGATTGTTCCCTCCGAACGCGTCGATCGCGGTACCCGTGATCGCCGAAGAGCTCTCAGACGCCAAAAAGACCGCCACATTCGCGATCTCTTCCGGCAACATCAGATTCGGAAAATCCTCGCGCCCGCGATTGTTAAACGCCGCGCGGTATCCCTCGGTATCCGTGCCACCCGGACAGATCGCGTTGACGTTGATGCCATGCTCGTGCAACTCCGCCGCCAGCGACTGAGTCAGGCTAATCAACGCAGATTTCGTAACGCGGTACGCGCTCCGACCCCGCGCACCACTTCGACCGCCAATACTAGAAATATTGATGATCGAACCACCACCCTGCGCGACCATCGCCGGCACCACCGACTTCGTCAGCATCGCCGCCGCGTTGAGATTCACCTCCATCACGTCATACCACGTCTCATCATCAAGATCGATCAAATCGATCCGCGGATGAATGATCGCCGCATTGTTCACGAGGATGTCGATACGCCCAAATTCGGCCAACACCGCCGGCGCGATGCTAGCAACCTGTGCCCGATCCAAGAAATCCGACTTTTTGACAAATGTCAAACTACCAAGTTGCCGCACTTTTGCCGCTGTCGCCTCTAACTCCGGCAAGTTGCGGCTTGTTACGGCAACTTTTGCTCCCTCAGCGGCAAAACCATACGCACAAGCACGCCCGATTCCCATCGATCCGCCCGTAATCAGCGCCACTTTGCCCTCAAAATTCCTTTTCATTGCCAAATGCCCCCAAAAAACTTGCCGCAAATTGCCGCTGTTTTCGCATCTTGCCGAACTTGCCGCGAACTTGCCGCCAAACTTGCCGGAATCTGCCGGAACCTGCCGCTCATCGCTGCACCCGACCACTCACATTGCCACCCGCGACTCCCATCACTTCGCTAACCGATACCAAGTTGAAATCGCCATGGAAAGTGTGCGCCAAAGCCGACGCAGCAGCCGCAAAGTCGAGCGTTTGACGAGAACTCCACCCATCTTGAAGGTTTCCGTAAATCAACCCCGCCGAAAACGCATCCCCACCACCAACTCGATCCACGATCCGCACCGCGTACTTCGGCGCCATCAGAATCTCCGAACCATCATAGTAGATCGCCGACCAATCATTGTCATCTGCCGACTGCGATTCTCGTAACGTAATGCCCACTTGTTGGAAGTTAAACTCCTCCACGAGCCGATTTACGACGGGTTCGTACGCAGTCGCATCGATCTCACCACTCTCCACGTCGACACCCTCAGGAGCGACACCCAACGACATCTCCGCATCCTCCTCATTGCCAATCGCCACATCCACATGCTTCATCATCGGCCGCATCACCGCCTGCGCCTCCGCCGGCGACCACAGAGTTTTGCGGTAGTTCATGTCAGCCGATACGGTCAAGCCCATAGATTTTGCGATTAATGCCGCTTCGTCACACGCCAAAGCCGCCGATTCAGAGATCGCCGGAGTTATGCCCGTGAAGTGAAACCAGTCTTTCCCGTCGAATATCCGCTCCCAATCGACATCACCAGGACCCACCTCGGCGATCGAAGACGCCGCACGATCATAAATGACCTTCGATGCCCGCATCGCCGCACCATTCTCGAGGTAGTAAGTGCCGAGCCTCTGCCCTTGCCGCAAAACCTCAGACGTATCAACCCCCCATTGACGAACATAGTTAATGCATGCCTGCCCAATGTCGTTATCCGGCACCGCGGTGACATAGATTGACTCGAATCCGTAATTCGCCAACGAAACTGCGACATTACACTCCCCACCTCCGTAAGTAATCTCAAACTCTCGCGCTTGAGTAAAGCGCTCGCGACGCATAGTGGCAAGCCTTAACATGATCTCGCCAAACGTGACAACTGATGGCATTGGCTACGTCTCCTAGGTTTTTTGCCGGATTTAATTCAGATTTCTAGTAAAAGGTCGCGTCTGCGTCGCCATCATCCCCATCGCCGGAACCCGCCGCGACATTTGCCAACTCGGCATCAACCGCGCTTTTTAGCAACCTGACGTCCGACGCGATCGGAAACCACGTCATGCCCTGTTGTATGCGGCGCGCCGCTTCGTTACCGTCGATGCAGTGGATCCCCGTGGCGACACCGTGCTCCTTGCCTGCCTCTACAACAGTTTCAACGGCTTTGACATGGTCGGGATGTCGATTATCGAGACCCGTCGGCACTCCAAGCGAACTGGCAAGGTCGTTTGGGCCTACGAAGCAGACGTCCAAGTCCGGCACCTGCATGATCTTGTCGATGCGGTCAACGGCTCGCCAGTCTTCGATCATGCAGACAACCATGATGATGTCGTTGGCTTTTTCGTAGTAATCACTACCGTAAACCAGTTGGCCCCGGGTGGAACCAATGCCGCGCAGGCCGCGCGGACGATATTTGGCGGCTTGGACCGCCCGTTCGGCTTCGTCCTCGTCCTTGACATCCGGCACTACGATACCCGTGAAGCCGATGTCTAGGACGCGCTTAACCCAGATCGGATCGTTGCTTGGGATCCTAGCGAACATGGGTTTGCCGGAACCGTTGCCGGCGCGCAGGCAGTTGACCGCGGTTGAAACGTCTATCGGATTGTGCTCGAAATCAAGCGTGACCCAGTCGAAGTCGGTGGTGTGCAGTAATGTCTCGACAACTGACGGATCGCCGCTCGCCGACCATGTGCCGAGCGATGGAAAGTTCTGAGCTAGTTTTGCCTTAACCGGATTGACGTCCATGTTCCCAAACCTCTGAAGATCACACGCGAAATGAGATTAACACACGGAGTTTTTTTGGATCGGGCAGTCGGGCGATAGACTCGGTAAAATCGACGGGCGAAACGGTCTCAGGAGATAGGCTATGGCACGGCACTCTAAGCTCAAAGTTCTCAACGCAATGCAAGACATCGGTGTGGTCCCAGTCTTTTACAACGGCGACATCGAGAAGGCCAAGAACATCGCTCGCGCATGTGTCGCTGGCGGCATCCGTGTACTGGAGTTCACGAACCGCGGCGACCACGCTTGGGAGGTCTTTTCGAGTTTGGACAAGTTCTGTGCCGCTGAGTTACCAGACGCAGTTTTGGGCGCTGGCTCGGTAATAGACGCGGGTACTGCGTCGATCTATATAAGTAACGGAGCGAGCTTCATCGTTGGCCCGGTGACAAACCCCGATGTTGCGAAGGTGTGCAATCGCCGCAAAGTTCCATACATACCCGGATGCGGCACAGCATCAGAGATTTCGACCGCCGAAGAACTGGGCGCGGATATCGTCAAGATCTTCCCCGGATCTGCCGTCGGCGGACCGGGATTCGTCAAAGACGTTTTGGCGCCGATGCCCTGGTCGTCGATCATGCCGACCGGCGGCGTGGATATCACCGAGGCATCGTTGCGGCCATGGTTCGAAGCAGGCGTGTGCGCTGTGGGAATGGGTTCGAGGCTAGTTTCGAACGATGTCCTGGCGAACGATGATTGGTCGACGTTGGAATCGAGGAGCCGTGATGTCGTTGCGCTGATCAGTGAGATTCGGAACTAGCTAACCAGTTATATGTACGAATCTCTCTAAGAAAATGTACATATCCATCAATCAATGTACAACGGCTATACATTGGCACCAAGATGTGTACATAATTCGCATCGAAATTGCACACGTCATCGTCAATCATCAAAGCTGACGAATCAACCGATGCGCTGGACTACGTATTCCATATCGTCTGCCTGACCGATGAGGATATCGATGAGGTGATGATTTCTGAATAGCTGGTGCCGACCGGATTTTACGCGCTCCAGCATCCCGGCATTTGCGAGGGCCTCCAAGCGCGACCGCGCGGTAGCTCGAGTGACTCCATCGACCTCTTGCACCATTCTCGTGGTTGTATAAGGCCGCATGAAGAGTAAGTCCATGAGGCGCTCGGATGAAGCTGTAGGAGCATCGACCCTTGCTCGGTCAGCATACTCCTTGCGCAGCTCCCTGATTCTGACCAGATCGTTGCGACCTTCCTCTGCAACTTCTGCGACGCCGGCAAGTATGTAGCGGATCCAGCTCTCCCAAGCCCCTGTTTCAGTAACGGCCCGCAATCCTGCGTAGTATTGGCGGCGATGACGCAGGAAGTATCGGCTCAGATATAGCACCGGTTGATCCAGGAGCCTCTGCTGCATCAGACAAAGGATGTTCAGGATGCGGCCAGTTCGGCCGTTGCCGTCCGGGAAGGGGTGTATCGCTTCGAACTGGTAGTGCATGATCGCCATTTTGATGATCGGGTCCAATCCAGACGCGACCTCGTCAACAAATTCGTGGAGGTTGTCAAGAAGCCGGAGTAGCGTAGGTTTGCCGAACGGCGGCGTATACACCACGAAACGGGCCCGCAGATTGCCGATTATCACGGCGGTATCTCGAACATCGACCGGGTCTCCGAGGATCTGGCTGCATATGTCAACCAACAGTTGAGTGTCGAGCTTCGGATTGTTGCGCATTCGATTTATGCCCATCGAAAGCGCAGGTTGATATCGTGCCGCCTCCTTGGTCGCGTCGGACGCACGTTCATTGCCAACCGCCATGAATCTGAACAACTCGTCGCTCGTGGTGTTGACGTTCTCGATCTCTGAGCTCGCCTGCGCCTCGGTGATCGCAAATGTGTCTATCAGCAACCTTGGATTGGGGACGCTTAGCGCAGTTCCGTTGAGGTTTGCCAGCGCGCGGCTGGCCAAGTTGAGGGCGCGCATCACGCCGATCGTCTCTATCTCGACGGCCGGCGGCAACGAAGGTAGCGAGTTGTAAGGCTGTTGGGGATCGTACGGGGGCATGGACCTTCACTATTGCCAGGTGATTTGTATAATTTTACCCTAATTATTGTACATTTCCTCCGGCATGTGTTCAATGATTGTACATGTCATTGCTGATTTGTACAAATTTTTCTGATTTTTATACATATCGTGACAACATGTATAAGCCGTTGTACACGTCTGCGCCGTCATGTACAAAAACAGCCGTCGCGTTTTATACATCTGGGCGTTCCACCCTACAGATCAAACACTCGCGCAAGCGGCTTGCAACGCCCGATCGAAATCTACGACCCACGGCCCTTCGGAGTTGATTCGAATCGATGCTTTCGTTCCTTGCAGAAGCTCGATCTCACGTTCTCCGTCGAGCGCGATGGTTCCTCGGGTCGCTTCAATCGCGACCGCTTCACCCGGATTGATTATCCGCCACCCAGCGATCGGCACTTCTCGGACCATGCCGGGGGCGATTGGTGCGACGAGGGAAGTCGTCCCGGATTGACCGGGGTCCGGAAAGCGAATGTGGAGCCCGCGCGGATCGTCGATATCGATCAATGCGAGCCTCGCGCCGATGGAGGCAATACCTATAGCAGAAGCCTCGGCGCGGGTGAGGAACACTGTTCGCAACGTTGCGACATCCCAGAGCGCTCGGGCTCCGACCATCGTTTGGCGCGACACGGCAGCATCGACTAGCGCGATATCACGCAATTCGTCATCGACTGTGATGTCGATCTTTTTGGATCGGCGGCAGACACGTGCGCGCGTCGCAGGGTCGTTGGCGATGGTCGCAGCAGCGATGCCGGCTAATGTGCCTTCGATCTCTTTCGGAAACACGTTGTTGGTGCCCGTTGATATCGGAGCCATCGGAACTTCGCCGCAACCCTTTGCGACGAGCCGATTGGTACCATCTCCGCCCAGCGTCACGATGCAATCGGCGCCAGCATCTCGCATGATGCGCGCCGCAATCGTGGAATCACGCTGGTTTCCGGTTGGATTCTGGTCGATGAACTCGGATTGCATGGTGTCGCGTGTGTCGGACATGGCGTTGCGCGCCAATCCGGCCATGTCAGGCATCACGATGACCTTGGAGACACCGTGCGACTGCAACCCGGCGAATACGCGGCGGAGGATGTTGGATTTCTCCTGGTTGGAGACGACCCGACCCTGTGCGACTAGCCTGCGAATGTCCTTCCCGGCTGCGGGATTTGCGATTATGCCTACGGTGGGCATGTGTGGTTACGCCTTCTTGGGTGTCCTCTCGCTTATGAGAGGTGTGAATCGCTAGCCTTCGGCGACGGCGTCGGCGAGGATTTCGGCGAGAAATCGTGCTGGTCGATGCATCTCGTCCTCGATCTGTTGTTTGCACGAAACGCCGGTGATCGCGAAGCGGGTGTCGGCGCTGGCGTTTCGCAGCGCGGGGAACAGTCGGTCCTCACCCACTTGTTGTGAAACGTCGTAGTGCTCTGCGGCGTAGCCGAACGAACCGGCCATGCCGCAGCAGCCGGCGTCGATCAGTTCTGCGCGGTAGTTGGGAGGTTGATTGAGCGCAGCCACCGCTTGAGTGGTTCCAACGAGTGCGCGCTCGTGGCAATGGACGTGCAACAAGATCTCTTCGGAATTATCGTTCCATGTGATCTGCTGGCCGCCGTTGGCCGCGGCATCAACCAGCACCTCTTCGAGCATCAGTGACGCATCTGCGACCGATCGAGCCGATTGGTGTCCGCCCAGCAGATCGGGATATTCGTCTCTAAGTGTCAAGATGCAGCTGCTTTCGCACCCGACGATCTTGGCGCCGCTTTCGACGTACGGTGTCAACGCGGCGACGTTCCTACGTGCGTTTGCGATGGCTCGGTCGAGCAATCCCGCCGATATCATCGGCCGCCCGCAACACACGCGTTCAGCCAGTTGAATGCGGTAGCCCAGAGCTTCCAACAAGCTGACCGCGGCTTTGCCGGATTCCGGATGGTTGAAGTTCATGAACGTGTCGTGGAATAGGATGATGTCGCCGCGGGAACCAGTAGTGTTTGGGCGATGTCGATTGAACCATTGCTCGAAGGTCTGAGTAGCGATTTTCGGAACCTGGCGGCGCCGGTCGATGCCGAGAACCTTTTCTGAAACCCATCTCGCAGGTGCAGATCTGTTCACGATGTTCGCCAACGGTGCCAACGGGCCGGGTGCGAGCGAGTTCAATCGATGAATGTCCGCGACGATCCGAGACCGCAACGGCACGCTGTGCGTCTGGTAATACAGATCGAGGAACTCGTATTTGATCTTCGCCATGTCCACGTTGGACGGGCATTCGGATTTGCACGATTTACACTCAAGGCACAGGTCAAGCACATCGAACATCCGCTCCGATTGGATCTCATCCATCGGTAGTGCGCCCGATAATGCTGCCCGCAGCGCGTTCGCGCGGCCACGTGTTGAGTGCTCCTCCTCACGCGTCGCCATGTAGGACGGGCACATCGCCCCGGCGTTCAACTTTCTGCAGGCCCCCACACCGTTGCAGCGCTCGATGGCTCCAGCGAAACCGCCGTCGGCGCTCCAATCGAGTCTCGTCGTCAGCGCGGCCGTCGAATACTCGTTGCCGTAACGAAGGTTGTCTCGCATGTCCGGAGTGTCAAAGACCTTGCCGGGGTTCATGATGTTTTGAGGATCGAACAGCTCCTTCACCTCGCGGAAGTGCTCCACTAACTCGGTACCGAACATCTTCTCGGCCCAAGCGCCGCGCACGATGCCGTCGCCGTGTTCGCCGCTGAGCGATCCGCCAAATTCCAAGACGAGGTCGGAAATTTCGTCAGCGATGGCGTACATCAGGTCGATGCCGGCAGTCTTCTTTAAGTTGACTAGCGGCCGTATGTGGAGGCAACCGACGCTAGCGTGTCCGTAGTACCCTGCTTCCGTGCCGTGCCGTCTAACGATCTCATCGAATCTCTCGACGTACTCCGGCAATCGTTCAGGCGCAACCGCAGTGTCTTCGACGAACGGCAACGGCTTGGCATCGCCCTCAACGTTCATCATCAAACCGAGACCGGCTTCGCGCATCGACCAAACCTGTCGTTGTTCAGCGGGATTCGAGAGCAGCGTGACCGCGAAAGTTGCCGTGTCGCGTTGGATAGCGTCTCGAAAAGACTCGAGTTTGGAGCACACCTCCGAACCGGTCGCGCCGGTCATCTCCACAACCAAGATGTCGGATGGTTCGCCTTGCAAAAAACCAAGACTTCGTGAAAACCCGAGCGATTGACGAGCTTGGTTGATGATGATCTCACCGATGTGCTCTACCGCACTAACGTCGTGCTCAAGGGTGGCAACGGTGGCTTCCATGGAATCGCGCAGGGTTCGGAAGTGTAGAACGGCTAATCCCTTCGCCTTTGGGATGTCCCAGAGCTTTAGTCGGGCATCCGTCACCGCTGCTAGCGTGCCCTCGGAGCCCACCATTACTTGCGTTAGGTCGATGATTGGTCCTTCGCTCGCCGGAGGCGGTGAATAGACCCGGTCAATGTTGTATCCGCCAACGCGTCGCAGAATCTTCGGGAATCTACGGTCCATTTCGTCGGCGGCTCGATCGGCAACACTGGGAATGCCGCGGTAGATCTGCCCTTCCAAACTTGAAAGCCCAATCTTGCCTTCTAGCTGAGAAGCGGAAAGCGCTTCAAACGTTGCGCGTGAACCGTCGGATAGAACGACGGACATCTGCTGCACTTGGTCGACAGTCTTGCCGTAGATGATGGAGTGCGAGCCGCAGGAGTTGTTGCCCATCGCGCCGCCGATGTTTGCCCGCGACGATGTGCTCGGGTCGGGCGTGAAGTACTTGCCGGTGTGAGCGACCTGCCTATTGAGCTCGTCGATGGTGATGCCGGGTTGCGTGTGTACCCATCCCTCCCCGCCGTTGATCTCGATGACATCATGCATGTACTTCGAGAAATCAAGAACTACCCCGCGATTGACCGTCTGACCGGACAACCCGGTTCCACCGCCTCTGGGAAGTACCGAAACACCGGCTTGCGCGCATGTTTCGATCGTTGCGCTGACGTCATCCGCATCCCGAGGCATCACGACCCCTAAAGGCGTCATTTTGTAGATCGAAGCGTCAGTCGAGTACATCTGCCGGGCGTATCGATCGAACCGCACCTCACCAGCGACAGCTCGTTTGAGCTCTTCAGCGAGCTGCGAACGCGTCGATCCGCGTGCGGGATTCACGCTGTCGCCTCGTCGTGCCCTTTGTGTTCGTTCGCAGACTTCGGCAATACGACTGAGGCGATGACGCTGAAAATAAGAACCGCGATGACGATTGCCAACGACGCCAGCGTGATTGTGATCGAAATCTGGTCGTTTGAAACGCCTAGGTTGTGAACGAAGTCGTGGAACTGGTCGTGAAAACCGGTTTCCACGATTATCTTGACGCCGATGAACGCGAGTATCGCAGCCAAACCGTACGACAAGTAACGGAACAGATTGACTAACCCCTCAAGCAGGAAGAACAGCGGTCTCATGCCAAGTACCGCCATAGCGTTGGATGACCAGATGATGAACTGGTTCTTGCTGATGCCTACCACCGTCGGAATAGAGTCGATTGCGAACACCACGTCCGTCGTCGCGAGAACGATAACCACGAGTGCGAAGGGCGTCGCCGCGCGGATGCCGTTCTTGACAGTGAAAAAGTTGTGACCGTCGTATTCGTCGGTCACTGGGAAAAACCTCTGGAAACCACGCACTACGATATTCTTGGATGGATCGACCTCAGCGTCGTGGGCGGTGATGAGCTTGTATGCGGTGTAGATGAGCAAAGCAGCGAGAACGTATAGCACCGGCTCGAAGACAGAAATAATGCCTATGGCGAAGAATATGAAGATCGCTCTTGCGATCAGCGCTCCGACGATTCCGAAAAGCAACGCCCGAGACCGGAACAGGTCTGGAAGCGCGAAGTAGTTGAAGATGATGAGGAAGACGAACAGATTGTCGATGCTGAGCGCTCGTTCGGCCACATAGGCAGTGGCGTACTCAACACCGAGTTCACTTCCTCCTTGGATCCAAACCCAAACACCCACCCCAGCGGCCATCAACGTCCAAAATATCGTCAGCAACGTCGCCTCACGCATTCCGACGTGATGGTCCTTGCCGCTGAGGACGACAAGATCGATGATCAGAAGGATGCCGACAGCTACGCTGAAGCCTGCCAAGACGGCGAAACTATCGAAAAATCCGTCCACGGCAGAATTTCTCCTAACTATCCGAAGTTAACGTTCTCGGAGCGCGCTGACTCTCGGTTGAGAAGGACGATCGGATCGCAACGGCTCAGAAGATAGTGTTTATAGTGAAGCGCTGTTCTCCCGCCGGCGCTTTGACGGAGACTTCATCCCCGGGTTTGCCGCCGAGTATTGCGCTACCAACCGGTGAGATGTCAGAGATTTTGTTGCGCAATGGGTTTGCTTCGTTTGCCGCGACAACTTGGTAGTCGACAGTCATGTCGGTACCGGCCTTGGTAAGTCTGACCCAAGAACCGATTTGCACGTGATCGCTGGCTCGCCTCTCAGATTCGTCAATGATGGTCGCGACTTTTAGGGTGGATTCGAGCCGGTTTATCTGGGCTTGCACCATTCCTTGGTTTTCCCTCGCGGCTTCGAGCGGTGAGTTTTCACGTACGTCACCACTGGCGGCCGCGCGTTCGATCTCTTCGGCCAATCGTATGGTTTCGACGCGAAGAGTCTCGAGCCGGTTGACCATCTCGTCGTATCCCTGCTGCGTGATCTGGACTTCGCTGTTCCGACGTCGCATAGCTCCGCCGCGCGCGGCGTTGATAGTCGGTTTGCGAACGCGGATATGCGGCGCGAGGCTAACGTCGATATAACCCTTTTTCTTGACGTAGTTGAGGAAGTCTTTGACGGCCGCTACGCGCTGCTTGTTTGTTTCAGACGCGCTGGCGCCAAAGGTCTCAGAGTATGGGCTGATGTCGGAGGGACGCAGCGAAACCAACCGGTTGCTTGCGCCTATCCAACGCGCGAATTTGGATAACTCGGGATGGACCGTACGCTTTTTCCCGTCCGCGATTGTGATGATGTACTCGGTGATCGCGTCTTGGACGGTCAACCTCTCATGAATGGTTGCGGTTGCGGAGTCTTCGGTCTTTGATACCAAGGTGTTTTCCTTAATGATGGCTAGCGGCCCAACGCAGGAGCAGTCGGCGCGCTCGCGAGTAAGCACCGCTCTCGGAGAAGGTGCATGATTCTAGTGTACGAGAGTGGATAAATCATTGCAAAATTTGTAAGGAACCGACATCGCGGCTTTTGGCCAACTTCACTCGCGTATTTAGCCTCAAGAGCGCGATTTTCCGCTGCCGTTAGCCGATCGGGTGCGGATCGATGTACACCGCCACATCGCCGGTCATAACTTCAGCGCCGCTTTGATTGGTGCAAGCAACAGCTAGCTTGACTATAGGTTTGTCTTCGCGCACCGATACAACTTCGCATCGCGCAGTGACTTCATCGCCGATGTGCACCGGCGCGATGAAGTTGACACTTAAACCCAAGAAGATGATGGTGGCGCCTTTTCCTGCCATCTCGACGCCCAACACGGCGGAAACCATGCCCACCAGCAAGGCACCGTGTGCTATCCGCTGTCCGAACCTGGTCTCAGAGGCATAACCGTCGTCGAGATGCAACGGCTGAGTATCGCCGCTTAACTGAGCGAATCGGCGAACCGTTTCGTCCCTAATGAGACGGCTGACCGACGCAATCGACCCGAGTTGGAATCTCTTCGGCACGTTGGACATTTCAATATTTCTCCTGCCTGTTCAATTTTCGTCAGATTGTTTGGTTTGAGCGATATACGATCCCGCAACGACCAACACCGCGCCAATCCAAAGCTCCGGCCCGATTTTCTCGCCAAGTATCAGCCAAGCTAGAACTGCCGTAACCACCGGCCCTGAAAGCGAAATGAGCGTCACCCGGCTAGGCAGATAGTTGCTCAACAACCACGTCTGCGCAAGGAATGCGAACCCGGCGATTATCACGCCTTGGTAAAAAAGCGATGTCGCTAACACGAGCGTCATGCGAAGCGGTTCGGTTTCGAAGATCATCGACCCGATGACAAAGGTGGCAGTCCCGAATATGCCTTGGGCCATCAACAACTTGACAAGCGTGATCTTCTGACCCAGTTGCGATAGATAGATTTGGCGCAAACCGAGCAGCACCGCGGAACACATGATCAAAATATCGCCCAACCAAGGGTTCAGGGCGTCGATGGCGTCTTGACCACCTAAAACGCTCCGAACGAACACGGCTGCCGCACCTAGGTATGCAATCGTAGCGCCGGTCACGCGACGTTTCGACAGACGGTCGTTCGGCACTACGAAGTGTGCGAACACTGCAGCCCACAGAGGAAACGTTGTTATCAGAACACCGGTGTGACCGGCCGTCGTGTTGTACTGGCCAAGGTTCATGAAGGCGGTCTGCACCGAAAACAGCACTCCGAGCACGAACAGCGGGAGTAGTTCGGACCGCGAAACCTTCAGACTCTGACGCGTGATGACCGCCCAGATCAGTACGACCACCATCCCCAGCACGAATCGCATGAATCCCAAGCGTAAAGGAGGCGAGTCTTCAAGGCCAGCCTTCACAGCGATCGGGAGCCCACCCCAGAGCGAGGCGAGCAGAAATGCTAGGCCGCCCGCACCCAGCGTCAACGGTTTGCGGCGATCTACAGGTTTCGATGCCTCCTCAGCGACATCAGCACCTTTAGCTTCAGTCGGCGAGGTCAGTCTTCTAACCGTTTCAGGTATTGACCGACCCAATCAAAATCGACCAGATCTACATATGCGTCCATCAAAGCTTTCGTGACCGGACCGGGAACATTTCCTCTGCCGACTGTCGATCCTTGAACCTTTCGCACGGGACAAATGCATAGCGAGGTAGAAGTAAGGAATACCTCGTCCGAGGTCGTCGCATCGAACATGTCCAAGTCGGTCTCGACGACATCCAAGTCGATTTCTTCAGCCAACTCGATCGCTGTTTCACGAGATATTCCGCCCAACACGAATTGCGCCTTAGGCGTGTAGGCGACGCCGTCTTTGACTACAAAGATGTTCGACCCGATACCTTCGGTCAAAAAGCCGCGATTGTCAAGGAGAATTGCCCAAGCCTCCGGATCGTACTCTTTGGCCTCCATGTCAGCCATTATCAGATTCAGATAGTTGTGAGATTTGGCGCGAGGGCTAAGTGCTTCGGGGCTGACTCGGCGAGTGGAGGGAATCCAGACATCGATCCCGTCTCGGTATAGCCGTGCCCGAGGACCGAGTGGCAGCGGAGTGCATTCAATGATTACTGTCGGGCCACCGTCGGTAGCCCACATGTCGCCGCCTACGAGGTCAACACCTCGTGAAACGCGTTGCCCGACCCAATAGTCCTCTTCGTCGGACAACAACTTCAAGTTCTGTTCGACGACTTGGAGAGTGGAATCGCGCATCTCTTGTTTGGTGATGCCGGGATCGATGCGGACGTAGTCGAGCGAGTTGTAGAAGCGATCCAAATGTTCGTCAAGTTTGAAGATCCGGTGACCGAACGTACGGGTCATGTCGAAGACGGCATCACCATATTTGAATCCGCGGTCCCTGAACGGCACGACGGCATGGCTTTCGGGTACGATCTCGCCGTTGAAATACGCGACGCGTTCATTTTGACGGGTGGACGGCATATCGATGAGCCTTTCCCTTAAATCGATAGTCTAGAGTTATGTTATAGCCCGCGTGACTTAGTCGGTCCGACGGGCGCGTTGCGTTCATTACAATATCTAGTTTTGATGGAATCTCAATCGTCCTCGTGCAAAACCGACGGCGCGCGCAACAATCCCCTCGAAAAAAACGGCCAGATGTCAACTATTGGCGAACGCGTTGAGCCGGCGCCCGAGTGGAAGCCGAGCATCGATATCCAGATCGGCGGGCGCCGGCAAACCGATGAAGATGGCGTTCGGCGGCCCAACGCTTCATCGCGATTCCGTTTTGACACCGTTACTTTTGCACTCGGGATCATTCTCATCCTTGCGTTACTGTTGCGCGTGATTGGCACCGATTGGGATCAGGGCGGATTGTATCACCCGGACGAGCGCGATTTCTTGGGGCGCGCGGAGAGGCTAGATTTCTCACAGCTTGGCGAACCGGGGCTGTTGAGCGTGGAATCCCGATTGAACCCGAAATGGTTCAACTACGGCAGCCTGCCGTTGTACGCACTTGCGGGATTCAAGGCGCTCGTGTCGCCGTTCACCGATAGCGATTGGAATCTATTCGACCTCCGGTTCCCCGGGCGCAACTTAGCTGCGATTGCCGATACGATCACCGTTCTTTTCGTGTTCTTGCTGGCGTCCCGTTTGATCGGCGATCGTCGTGCCGGACTGATAGCTGCGTTGCTTGCGGCGTTGGCGGTCATCCACATCCAAAACGCGCACTATACGGCCGTCGATGCACCGATGACGATGTTCATCATGGCAACTGTCTACTTCTCGACGCGTTTAGTGCAGGAAAAGCGGCAGTCCGATGCTTTGCTTGCCGGTTTGATGCTGGGATTGGCGATCGCCACCAAAGTCACCGCCGCACCAGTCGCGTTGGCCGTGGGCACGGCACACATGCTGCTGATAATCGGTCCGAACATTGCTACTCGAGGCGCCGCGAATGTGGACCCTGAAGACGTCAAGATGGCTCTGCGTTACCTACTATTGACCGGTGCATCAGCGGTTATTGCGCTTCTTGTGACGCAGCCGTACATGGTCATCGATTGGGACACCTACTTCGGAAACATCTATCAGCAATCGGAGATGGTGCGACGCGTCGTCGATTTTCCGTTCACGCGGCAGTATATCGACACTCCAGCGTACCTGTATCAGTTCCGCCAGCTGTCAACTTGGGGATTGGGCATCTCCTTGGGCATCGTTGTTTGGGTCGGACTCGTTTGGGCGATCGCGCGGACGTTCATCAAACGGGATCTGGCGTTCGTGGTGGTGCTTGCTTTTCTGTTGCCCTATCTCGTGGTTAATGGTCAGTTCGAGGTCAAATTCCTTCGCTACATGTTGCCGGCAACGCCATTGCTCATCGTGTTCGCGGGATGCGCGATCTGGTGGGCACATGCAACCCTTCTTCCGAGGATCAACCGTTTCGGCCGATTTGTCGCCTATTCGGCTGGGGTTGTCGGGTTTCTTTTCCTAGCTCACTACGCGGTTGCCTACGTCAACGTTTTCACCGGGCCGCATCCCGCGCAAGAAGTCTCGAGATGGTTGAGGGAAAACGCGGAGCCGGGCACGGTTGTCATCCAAGAGCACTGGGAAGAAGGCATTCCGAACATCCAAGGTTTCAGGATGCACCAGAAACTTCCGATGTATGAAGCAGATACGGGTACCAAATTCGCCGACGTGGCCCGACTCATGGAAGACGCCGACTACCTCGTGCTCTTCAGTAACCGACTCGCCGCGACGATTCCACGTCTTCCTGAACGGTATCCAATCTCCTCACGTTTCTACGAGCTGCTGTTCAACGAAGGATTGGGCTACAAGGCTGTCTACACGTCGGTGCGGGTGCCTTCATTCTTGGGTGTCGTCTATTGGGACGACCCTTATGCCAGGGTCCCATTCGGTGTGCCGAACGGATACCGGCAACCTCGGGGCGACATCTATAACTGGGACTGGTTTGGTTGGGCCGACGAAAGTTTCACGGTCTACGAGCATCCTCACGCGATCATCTTCCAGAACGTCGAAAAACTAGAGCAGACCGAGTACCTCGCGCGCCTCTACCAAGGTCGACCGCCACATGACTTGCACCGGGTTGTCAGAGCCGACGTGGGATTGGTCTACGAAGATGCCCAATCGCGCATCCAAAAGGCCGGCGAGGACTGGAACGCCATTTACTTCCTGAGGAACTTGCCTAACGAGTATGCATGGTTGGTATGGCTATTCGCGATTCAGGTAATTTCGTTGGCGGCATGGCCTTTGACATACGTGATCTTTAGGCCATTTCACGATCGGGGATACCTGTTTGCCAAACCGATCGGTATCTTGTTCGTCGCAACAATCGCGTGGTTGCTTGCGAGTTTCAGCATTATCGGATTCACTGCACTCAGCGTAGGCATCGGGATAATACTGCTCGCGACCGTTTCGTTCGTCATCTTTTGGAAGCTGGGCGATGAAATCGTCGTGTTCATGAGGGCTCACTGGAGAACGATTGCAGTCGCGGAGGCCATATTCCTCATCGCCTTCTTCGTTTTCCTCGCTATCCGTTTGGCCAATCCAGACCTCTGGCACGCTTGGCGTGGCGGAGAGAAGCCGATGGATTTCGCTTATCTCAACGCGATCACACGATCAACGATCATGCCGCCTTACGATCCTTGGTTCGCCGGCGGCTACTTGAACTACTACTACTTCGGACAGTTCATAATTGCGTCGCTGATCCGAATCACCGGTATCGTGCCGTCGGTGGCGTACAACTTGGCTGTACCGCTCGTGTTTGCGTTGTCCGCCGCCACCGTGTACGGGATCGCGTACAACGTGGTGGCCCTTTCGATTCGTGCTCGTGGTGTTATCAGATTGGGTAAAGCCCCGGTCGTGTTCGGCGTCATCGCCGCAGTCTTGGCCGTCGTAGCCGCGAACGTCGATGGTTTAGCCCAAGTGGCGTCCGGGTTCTACGACTCTGCGATCAGGGGCCAAGAGTTCCCTCAGTTCGACTATTGGCGAAGCACACGCGTATTCGAACGCGATTCGGCAGGGAATGAGATTACCGAGTTCCCGTTTTTCACATTTCTTTATGCCGATCTTCACGCCCACATGATTGCAATTCCGTTTGCGGTACTCGCTTTGGCGCTGTCGATAGCAACATTCTTGCGTTCGGGCATGGAGCGCTTGTCACGATTTGAAACGATAACGGCGCTCGTCTTACTGGGAGTCGTTGTAGGTTCGTTGCGCCTTATCAACTCGTGGGACTTCCCAACGCAGCTGCTCTTTGCCGCGGGATTCATATTCGCTGGCGAGTTTCTTTACGGTCACAGCGGCAAGCTGGCCGGGGTCGCCCACGCGGTGGGCAAGTTGGCGATCGTGGGCATTGTCGGATACGTTGTTTACCTGCCGTTTCACGCGAACTTCGAGCTTTTCAACAATGGCGTGGAGATTAGCCAATTCAAAACTGCGCTTTGGCGTTATCTACTGATTCATGCCCTATTCGTATTTGCGCTTGCTTCGTGGATCGTCGTTGAATGGCGGAGAGGCACATTCCGATTCAGCGGTTTGTACTCCAAACTCGTCGTGGATTACGGTTACCCGTCGTGGATGCCGACGCTGATAGTCGGCGCGATAGGAGTCGCCTGGGTAGCCGTCGTTTTCTCCTATCCCCAATTCATCACCGTTTTGGCGGCTTTAACCAGTGCCGCGATAGTCGCGTTTACAGGTTGGATGGCGTATATTCGGCGACACTCGGGGCAACGCTACATCATTGTCACTGCGGCTCTTGTTTTGATGGCGCTCTTGATCGCTGCCGGCGTCGACCTGATTACCGTAAAGAATGATATCGGTCGTCAGAACACAATTTTCAAGTTCTATATCCAAGCGTGGTGGCTGTTGGCTATCGCGGCTACTTACGCGATCTGGCGTCTGTGGGATGCCGGCGCGTTCGTCACTCGGGAGGTAACCGGTCTAAAGGCTGTGTGGCTCGGAGTGTTCGCGGTGCTAGCGGTCGGTGTTCTGGTCTACCCAGTGATGGCAACTGATGTACGAGTGGACGACCGATTCAACATGATTGGGCCCGGTATTGACGGCGAGGCGTACATGGATGACGCTGTCTACCGCGCCAAGGGGATCACTATCGAGTTCGCGACCGATCGACCGGGTATCGAGTGGTTGCGAAACAACGTCGAAGGGTCGCCAGTTGTAGTCGAAGCGCAGTGGGATCTTTACACGTGGGCGAATCGTATCTCAATCTATACCGGTCTGCCCACCGTCCTGGGTTGGGACTGGCACCAAACTCAGCAGCGGCACGATTATCGTTGGGAGGTTCAACGCCGGCGCGCTGCGGTAAACAATTTTTATACCACGAGCGATGTTACGCAAGCGAGAGATTTTCTAGAGGAATTCGACGTCCGGTACGTTTACGTTGGGGAGCTCGAACGCGGCGCATATCCGACTAGCGGCATTGCAAAGCTTGGAGAAGCGCCGGAGTTGAATCTTCATCCGGTTTTCCGTGAAGGACCAGTGACTATTTACGAGTTTCGAGGTTGACCGTACTTTGTCGCGCGAATCATGCGACCTCCTGTAATCAAATCTGCTTCTGACGCGATAAAGGCCGCGGTGGATTTCGTAATGCCGATCGCGTGCGTTCATTGCGGCGTCGAGGGCGCATTGCTGTGCGAGCGATGTGTCGAAGGCTCGCCGAAGCTGCCGGCCAACGTTTGCTACACCTGCGCCGATCCAACGTCCGAGCATATGACTCGATGTGGCGACTGCGCTGCCCTTCCTCCGCCTTTGGATCGATTGATAGCGGTGTACAGATATGGTGGCGCCGCGAGAAGCGCAGTGCATGCGCTGAAGTATCGGCACATCAAAGCGATTGCACCGGTGATGGCGGATTTAATGTCGCTCCACCCATTCCCAAGGCGAGTGAAACTGGATTGCGTTGTGCCCGTCCCGGTCCATGCAGACCGTCTACGAGAACGTGGCTACAACCAAGCGTCACTGTTGGCGGGCGATGTCGCCGACAACCTACACCTGAAGTTTCTTGCAGAGGCTTTGATTAAGACGCGTGCGACTGTGTCCCAAGTTGAACTGTCACGGCAGGAGCGTGCGATGTCGCTCCGTGGCGCCTTTACTGCGAACTTCAGATTTGACGACGCGCACGTGCTGTTGGTTGACGACGTGTGCACCACCGGCAACACTTTGATGAACTGCGCCGCAGCGCTGAAACGCGCTGGAGCACGACGCGTCTCGGCGATGATTTTCGCCAAAGAGGCGCTTGAGAATCGAGCTGATGTTGCAATATCCGAACCTCAATCGGGACTAGGTGCATCGTGATTGAAAATGTAAGAACGATCCTCTTCGACGTTTACGGGACTTTGGCAACTTGGTACCCGGACAGATACGTTTTGCATTCGTTTGCGGCTTCGAAGTTCGGGATCGAAGTCAACAAAAAGGGAATCGATGCCGGTTACGCGGTGGCTGAAGCGTTCATGACCCACCAAAACACTACGGCGCCGGTTCGTCTTATGTCACGGGTCGAACGCGATCAGTTCTTCGCAAAGTTCGAGCAGATGGTACTCCGAGGTTGCGGCGTCGAAGTCGATCTGGAACTCGCCGATCGAATTTGGCAAGAGGTCGCTAAGCAAGAGTATGAGCTAGTGCTTTACGAGGACGTCTTGGACAACTTGCACGCGTTGCGCGAGCATGGTTATATCGTTGGTATCGTTTCGAATGTGCCGAGCGCCGGTAAGCAATTGACAGACCAACTCGGACTGTCGGGCAGCATCGACTTTGCGGTTACGAGTAGCGAGGTCGGTTGCGAGAAACCCGATCGGCGGATCTTCATAGAAGCTTTGCGCAGGGCAGATGATACGTTGCCGAGCGAAGGGCTGATGGTCGGCGACCAGATCGAATCCGACATCAACGGGGCGGTTGCCGCTGGGATCAGGGCCGTATTGTTAGATAGAAACCGTCAGCACAACGGATTTTCCGGACATCCGCGCATCACATCATTGAAAGAACTCACAACAATCCTGTGTTGAAATTGAATCAATGGGCCGACGGACGATAACCCGAAAATGATGATGAACAAAACTCAACGCCTACAACGCTGGTATGACGAGACTGCCACCGCTGACAGCTTGCTTTTCGGCGAGTTCATGCACCTTGGCGCCAACCAGACCATCCTTACGGTGGGTCTGGAAGGTATCGAACCTCGCGAAGGGTCGGTAGTACTCGACTTGGCCTGCGCGGTTGGCGGAAACGCACGTTGGCTGGCTTCCTTGTACGCCTGCACCGTTTACGGTAACGACATCGACGAAAAAGCCATCGCGACAGCCGCGGATCTAGCCAGGATCGAAGGCGTCGACCAGCGTTGCAACTTCATCGTCGCGCCAGTCGAAGATACAGGGCTTGCCTCCGAGTCGTGCGATCTCGTGGTTTCGACTGACGTGTACGACATCGACGAAGTAGTCAGGGTATTGAAGCCAGGCGGCAGGTTCCTGTTGAGCGCCTTGTTCCGGCTAGATGCACAGACGCCCGAAATGATCGCAGAGGCTTACGGCCTCGAGATCGAACTCAGGCGCGACATCACGGAACTGGCCCAGACGTTCCTCCACTCGAAAGAGGCCGAAGCGGGGCTTCTGCAGAAATCCGGCATCATCACCGACCGACAATTCGTGACCGTGATCAACGATGCGCTCCGCCGCCGTGGCGGGCATCACCTGTTGGTTAGGTGGCGGAAGACCTCCTAACCGGGCCGCGTTCCGTAACTACGGATAGATCGCCAGCGCCTCTAGCCCGGTCGCTTCGGGGAGCCCGAGCATCAAGTTCATGTTCTGGACACCGGCGCCAGCCGCACCTTTAACTAGGTTGTCGAGGGCCGTGACCACGATCAATCGTCCGCTGTACGCATCAACGTTGACGTTAATGAGGATGTGGTTGCTGCCCCAAGTCTCTTTGGTGGACGGTGCTGCCGGTACAACTCGTACGAACGGCTCGTCGACGTAGAAGCTGCGGTAGATGTCTACCGCTTCAGCTTGCGTAATTTCGCGTTTCAGGGTGGCGTAGTGCGTGCCGAGAATGCCGCGTGTCATGGGCGCAAGGTGCGGGACGAAGGTCACTTTCACTTCGCCGTGTTTGGACAAGGCGCTCAACTCCTGCGACATCTCCGGCATGTGTCGGTGTCCGCTTAAGCCGTATGCCGACATGTTGTCGTTGATTTCGTTGAAGTTGTACGCGACGTCGCCTTTGCGGCCAGCGCCGGAGACGCCGGATTTTGAGTCACTAATTACGTCCGTCTCCACGATGTCAGCGTCGAAAGCGGCGGCCAAACCCAAGATGGTGCCGGTCGGATAGCAACCGGGGTTGGCGATCAGCCGGCTCCGCTTGACGTCGTCACGGTGGAGTTCAGGGAGCCCGTAAACGGCGTTCTCAATGTACTGCGGGCATGGATGCTCGGTTTTGTACCAGCTCTCGAAAACGTTGACATCCTTGAGCCGGAAGTCAGCGCTGATGTCTACGCAATGGACATCTTCTTCGATGAACGGGCTCAGTGCCTCTGCGCTAGCGGCGTGCGGTAGCGCAGAGAAGACGAAATCGACTGACGAATCGAGCGAAGGCGAGATCGTCATATCGGCGTCTAGCAAATGCGGGAAGACATCGCTCAGTTGCTTGCCGGCCGCGCTTCGACCCGTGACTTGCGCGATCTGGACATCAGGGTGTCGGTGCAAGATGCGCGCCAGTTCGGAACCGGCATAGCCGGTGACGTTGATGATGCCGACGCGTGTCTTGGACATCTCGGAGCCTCTCTTGCAGTTGACTATTGTTCTTGTTGAACCTTTATTCGATTCTATGCCGATGGCCTTCGCCGCTGTTTGACATACTCGACAACCGCGTGGATTCCGTCTGGGGGTGCGCCGAGTTCGATTGCGCGATCGATGTCCTCTATCGCCAGTTCATCTTGTCCGAGCGCCATTCTCGCCACGGCGCGGTTGCCCAACGCGTCCGAACTGTCGGGATTCAACTCGATTGCGCGATCGAGGTTGATGACTGCTTGCTCAAACATGCCCATACTCAGGTAAGCGGTGCCCAGATTGAACTGAATCACGGCGTTTTCAGGATCCAACCATGCGGCCTCTTCGAAGTCGCACGCCGCATCGTCTGGCCGTCCGAGTTGAGCCGACTTTAATCCTCGAGCGAAGAATTCAACGGAGGTCGTGGGTTCGGACGTCATTTGCTCGGTAACTGTTGGGAGTGGTTCAACGTGAGGGATTAAACTTGCCATTCACACGCAGTCAAGGATAAGTGTCGACGCATGAAACTAGCCATAATCGGTCAATCAGCTTTCGGCAATTCGGTTCTCGAAGCGCTGGCGAAACGCGAGGAGCACGAGATAGTCGGCGTGTTCGCGGCTCCCGACGGACGCAGACGCCGAGAACCCCTCGCAAGCGCCGCCGAAGAGATGGGTTTTCCCTGTTGGCAGTTCACCAGAATGAGGGACCAAGACTGTATCGACGTTTTTCGTTCGTTAAGGTCCGATCTCTGCGTGATGGCTTACGTAACGGACATCGTGCCTACCGAGATAATCGATGCACCGTTGCATGGCACCATCCAATACCACCCGTCGTTGCTGCCACTGCACCGCGGTCCGAGTTCAATCAACTGGGCTGTAATCGACGGAGACACCGAAACGGGCTTGTCGATATTTTGGCCTGATGAAGGATTGGATACCGGGCCGATATTGTTGCAAAAGCGCGTCGGTATCGGGCCCGACGACACCGTGGGTTCGCTCTACTTCAACCATCTATTTCCGATGGGCGTCGACGCGATTCTAGAATCCGTAGACTTGGTCAATCGCAGTGAGGCGCCGCGCATCGTGCAAGACGATTCGGCCGCGACGTACGAGGGATGGTGCGGTTCTGAAGAAGCGCACATCGACTGGGCTCAGGATGTCGAATCTGTGCACAACCTGATTCGTGGTTGCGACCCTCAACCGGGTGCTTGGTCGACCATCGACGGTCAGAAAATTGCATTCTTCGGTACCACCATCGTTACTACAGCAAGTCGAGTTGTCGAACCTGGCACCGTGCTCGAAGTTGGCGAAACCGGCGCGACGATCGCCGTCGGCAATGGCACGATCAAGATAAAACGTGCACGCGTTGAGCGTGGGGCGAAATTACCGGCCCAAGAAATCGGCTTCGCGGTTGGAGACCACTTCAACGGACCTTGAACCAGTCCACGACCAGTTTTGTCACTTGCTCCGGCGCCTCAAGTTGAACGATGTGGCCGCAGTTCTTTAGCACTTCTAGACGTGCTTCCGGTATCTGATCGAGTGCTCGCTTGCTGTGGTTTGTCGGGATGATTCGATCCGAATCGCCCCAAACCAGCAATGTCCGAGCAGTGATTGTGGCTGTCTGCTCACGACTCAACAAGTCACGCTGGCCATAAATCCCCGCGAAACTGGTAAGTCCTTCGTGGAAAGTCTGGACACCGCTGTCGCGGTTGCCGACTTGGAAATGAAGTTCCTTCCACAATTCGCGTTCGTTTGAAGGACCAGATTTCTGTGCCTCGAAGTGATCGAAGAAGTAATTTCTCGCCCGCCTAGATCCGTAATTCACGAACCTTTGCAATGCGGGCACGGATGCCAGACGCAGCGCGAAGTTCAAGCCACGGCCGAACCCCGGCGACGACATCAGAACTGCGCGGTTGAACCTTCCGGGCTCGACCATAAGCGCCCCAAGGGATGCAATCGCGCCCATCGAGTGTCCGACGATATCGGCGACCTCGATTCCGAGTACAGCCATTACTGCCAGAATGACATCGGCTATCTGTACTCGCGGAGCGTAAATTCGGCGCGGCATTCCCGACATGCCAAACATTGGGATATCAGGAACGATTACTCGATGATCGACCGAAAGAGCTGCGATTTGGCGATGCCATGCGGGACCTCCACTGCCAGCACCGTGAACCAAAACCACTGGCGGTCCGGACCCGAATTCCATCACGTGAACGTTTTCGTATTCGCCGGCCGTGATGAAGTCACCTTGATAACGCAGATTCGATAGCGACATCAGTCGGTCACCGGCATCATGGACGCGCTTTAAGCTGTCGTCTCCGACGACCGATGTTCGTTGTAGTGCTTGTTCCACGGCGCGGCGCTCAACCTGTTTTCGTAAGTCGGAACCGTCACAGGTCTAAAATTGGAGTTCGATGTCATTATCCGTTACCAAAACTGAATCCGAACGGTTGCGCGTTAAATCGGTCCCTTCGTCAGACCCAATGCTCCAAGAAGCCGAGAAGCTGTTGGAGTTCGACCGTGTCCGAGAAATGCTCGCCGAAGAGGCGCGATTCTACATGTCGCGTGAGATTGTGCGCGAATCCCGCCCGGCGCGCCATCCCGAAGACGTCGCCCGACTCCAAGACGAAACCGCTGAGGCTGTAACACTCCTGAAAAGCAAGGGAGATATCGGATTCGCGGGAATGCGCGATCCGCGCGATCCGCTTCGGCGCGCCATGCTGGGCGGAATGCTGAACGGTTCAGAGTTGCTCATGCTTTGCTCAGTATTCCAGTCGATGTGGGTCGCTCGATCCACTGTAATGATGGTCGCGGATGATGCGCCGTTGCTGTCAGCCATGGCTTCACAGATCCACGATCTGCGCGATGTCCGAACCGGCATCGTCGAATCACTTTCGGATTCTGGCGATGTGCTGGACAGTGCGACGGTGCGCCTCGGGCAGATGCGCGAGCGATCTCGTAGCGCATACCAGCGCGCGATGCGGATCATGGAACGCTTCGCGTCGCGAGACGACATGAAACCGTACCTGCAGTCAAACGCGGTAGCCTCGCGCGGTGATCGTTTGGTCCTGGAGGTTAAGTCCTCGCATCGCGGAGTCGTTCGGGGCATAATCCACGATGTTTCCGCCAGCGGCCAGACCGCGTTCATCGAACCGTTCCCGGTAATAGACGCGGCGAACGAATGGCGGAAGGCGGCATACGAAGCGGAGAAGGAGGAGGAACGTATTCTCCGAAAATTCTCGCGTTCGGTAGCGGTTCACGGCGAAGCCGCTTTAGCGTCGATGCAAGCCGCCGCCAACCTCGATGCCGCGGTCGCAAGAGGCCGTTTGTCGTTAAAAATAGGTGGTGTGAGGCCCGTTTCCAGCAGCGAACCCGCTTCGGATGAATTACACGGTTTAGTTCTGATCGAAGCTCGGCATCCGTTGCTAGGTGATGAGGCGGTTCCAATTTCGATGCATCTGGATGAGAAGCGGCGCGGACTCGTAATCACGGGACCGAACACCGGTGGCAAGACGATCGCGCTGAAGACTCTCGGCTTGATGGCGTTGATGCATCAATCGGGTCTGCAAATCTCCGCCCGAGAAGCCACTGCGTTGCCCGTGTTCGATGGCGTCTACGCCGATATCGGCGACGCCCAAAGCATCGACCGATCAGTCTCGACGTTTTCGTCTCACATGGAACGGGTTATCAAGGTCATTGCCCGGGCGAGTGATCGATCGCTGGTTCTGCTCGACGAACTCGGTACCGGTACCGATCCTGAAGAGGGATCGGCTCTGGCGCGCGCCATACTTGATCGGTTGGTGGGCGACGGCATTTGGACATGCGTCACCACGCACCACCGACAGGTTTCTGAATACGCCGCGAACCATGGCCGTCTCGCCAACGCGTCGGTCGAGCTCGATCCTGAGACGATGCTCCCGAACTACCGACTCATCATGGGACTTCCCGGTCAGAGTTACGCGATGCAGGTCGCCAAGCGGCTCGGATTGGAACAACCGATAATCGATCACGCCGAGACGATGCTCGACCCGTTACGTTCTCAGACGGAGAGTCTGTTGAAGATTTTGCAGCGCGAGCGCGACCAAGTCCGGGAAGTTCAGGAGCAAGCGGACGACGACCGCGCCGAAGCGGAAAGGATGCGTTCGGAAGCTGAGGCAAACTTGGCGCAAGCAGAGCGAGAACGCGACAAATCTGTCGAAGAAACCCGAGATCAGCTGAAAGGGGAGGCGCAGCGAGTGCGTCGGCAATTGCGCCGGTTGATGCGCGAGGCCGAGCGACAGGAGACGTGGCAAGAGGCCAGACAATCGGCGGCGGACGTCGCGCGGACCGTGGGTAGCGACGACTGGATGGGAAGATCGGGAACGAAAAACGGAAAACAGAAAGAGACGATCCAAGACGATTCTCCGATTTTCAAAGTCGGCGACACAGTCCGCGTTGAAAGTCTCGGACTGACCGGCGAGATCGTCGAATTGGATCGGGGCAACCGCGCGGTCATTCTGTCCGGCACGATGCGATTCCAAGCGCGACCACACATGATGACGCTGGTCAAATCAGCTTCGGCCGCGTTTGAGTCGCGTTCGACACCTGATCGCAGATCCGTCACGCCACGAATTTCACACCTCTCAGACGCGGCAGGCGACCTCGACGTTCGAGGATCACGCGTCTATGTGGTCGAGTCGATGATCCCTCAGTTCATCGATAAAGCCTTCATGCAAGGGCTGACGAGCGTCCGAATAATCCACGGCGTAGGCAGCGGTGCCCTGCGACAAGCGGTACGCGACATCTTGTCGCGCGAACCTCACGTCGACACATTTCATCCTGCGCCTCAGAACGCGGGTGGTAATGGGGTGACCATTGCCATGCTTGAGTGAAGTCCATTTGCACCGCGGAGCGCGAAGTGGTTTCGATATACGATTGTGATTTGTGCCACAATTTGCCCACAATTGCTACCCAATGGTGGCACAACAATTCTGGATTTACAGGTCTCAAATCCATCGCAAATACAATCGGGCTGGCTACTCGCCAAAGTACATGATCGCAAAATTCTCGTTAACGTTCCTGTTTTTGATTGCGATTGTTTTCGGATCCAACATCTCGCCTCATCGGTCCGAAACGGTTGAGGCGCAGGCGACTGGGATTTGCGAGCGATCGTCTTCGGTTCGATCGGCGATCCTCAGGCAGCTGGACAACGTCTCATGCGATGAGGTTACGAGAGCGGATTTGGCTTCGATTGATTTCCTGTGGGTCCGATTTTTCTTCGGCGGTTTGGCGACTGGCGACCTGCGTGGCCTAACCGGTTTGGAGTTTCTAGGTTTAAGCGGCAGCAACATAACCATGTTCCCTGCCGCAGTTTTCCAAGATTTAAGCAGTTTGGAGTTCTTGTACGTGCGTGATGGCGACGCTACTGAAATCGCTGAGAACAATTTCTCCGGGTTGTCTGCATTGCAGAATTTGATCTTTTCCGGCCCTGAGGTCACGACCATTGATCCGGGAGCATTCAATGGTCTGAGTAGTTTGGAGTCTCTACGTTTGTACGTCGATGAACTCACTGCGATCGACGAGGATACCTTTGCCGTTTTGGGTGGCTCAACTGCGTTTGAGAGCCTCAGAATCTCGGGTGACAGTATCGCAACGATTGCCACGAACGCGTTTGACGACCTGACCAACCTCGACTATCTCAGCATCAGAGCCGATGCCGTAACCACGATCCAAGTAGGCATGTTCAACGGGTTGGGCAATCTGACATTGTTGATATTCCGTGGCGAGAACGTCGCAACAGTCGATCCGGGGGCGTTCAATGGCGTGGGTGAGGCGATAGTCGACGAAGCGAGAGATGAGGATGAGGATGAGGATTACGGCGTCATATTCTTGGTGCTGGACTCGCTGGTGACGTTGCAGGCGAACACGTTTTCGGGTTTGGAGAATCTTGAGCGGTTGGCAATTTCGGGTGACATGCTCATGACACTCGAACCGGATGTGTTCAATGGTCTGACGAGCCTCGAAGTGCTCTACATAGACGGCGGGGCGATTGCTACCGCTCAGTCGGGAGTCTTCGATGACTTGCCAGCAGAATTGTCGACTCTCCGCCTCGACCGCGGCGGTAAGGAGATCTTAGGGTCTGGTTTCCTCAGCGAGTTGCCTGGTGTGGAAACCATCGACGTTTGGGATGAGAGCCTGACTACGATCAAGGCGGGGTTTTTCAGCGGATTAGGTTCGTTGAAACGACTATTCTTCGACGATGCGGGCAATATCGCGAGGGTGGAACGAGGTGCGTTTGCTGGGTTGACTGAGTTGACCAACCTGGACTTGAGCAACAACAAAATCACATCGCTTCCCGACGGAGTTTTCAGCGATTTGCAGAAGTTGGAGGTACTGGAGCTAGGCGGCAACCCCCTCGTCAACCTGCCGGCCGAATTTATCGCTTCGCCACCATGTGGGATTACAACGTTTGACATCAGCGGCCAAGGGTTCAAAAACATCCCGACGGCGGTAGTCGATGGTATCGAATACAACATCCTGAGCACCCTTCCACAACCGGGCGTTAATGGATGTGGTCCGGACGATGGCATCAGACATCTGATCTTGGATGACATTCCGTTGACACAAGGGGACTTGGATTTGATCGAACCGTACAAGGTGTTGGAAACGTTGTCGTTAGCGAATACTCGGATCACGTCGGAGCAGGCGATCAACATCCAACGTGGTCTAGACCTCGTCACGCTCAAAAGCCTCGATCTGTCGCACAACGATCTCAGTGCATTGAACACACCGGCTCAACGCGCGGGGTTGGGCGTCATCGTCGGGCGGTTGGTCAATCTGGAGGAGCTGTATCTTGCGGGGACGGGCATTGATGGCGACACGGCCTTGGTCATCGTTCAGAATGTCAACCCCAACATCGTAGAGTTCTCGCTTGCTGACAACAACCTCGTGGAATGGAACCACCCTGATCTCGCGAATGATCTCGCACCTGCGTGGGACCGATTATGGGATCGATGGGATCTCATCGACCTTTCGGATACGGCGATCAATTCACAAGCCGCAGGAGCTATCGTGCCTTACGTTGAGCGGACACACGAAGGGGTCCCGGAGGAAGGAATTGAAGAGTTGGTCGGTCCTGGATTTAACGCTAGGGTGACTTTGGACCTTTCCAGCAACTATCTGACTCGTTTTGGATCTGGATGGTTGCGGGATTGGGAGTTTGTGGAAGTGATCGACCTTTCATGCAACGAACTGACTACCTTGAGACCCGAATGGTTTTTGCCTGTATCGCGATACCTCGAGGTGCTGTGGTTGGGTGGCAACCCGTTGGATTCGCAGTTCGATGATGATGCGTTTGAGGCCGTGTTGCCTGACAGCTATGTCTACACCGGGTCATTCAGAGGATGTCATCGTTCCGACTACACCATCCCGAAGAGCGTCGCCAAGGTCCTTCGGTTAGAGCCTTCGATCAGGGATGTTGCCATCAATCCGGGTCGGACTGTGAGGCTTGAGGTCGATGTATACGGGAGGCAGAATCTGCTCGATAACGGGCTCGCCAAATCAGTGTTCATCCTCTGGGACGACGAGCGTGTTGGTGGCACTTTCTCAGGGACGGGCAGGCAAGTCGAGTACACCGCGCCGGAAACGCCGGGGAACTACACGATCATTGCGCGAGTGAGCACCGAGCAGTGCTACGGCGACTTCGAGCAATGCACGGCGCGTTTCAATTTCGTTGTAAATCGCAGAAACGTTGTAAATCCCAACCCGGCAGAGCTAGTCAACCCTGATGGCACCCTGCCTACGATCCTCACCGGTCACGACGGTGTCGCGTACGAGGTACTGACGCCAGTTGACGGGGGTCAGTACATCGGCGACGGCTTCAGTCTGAACGCGCCTTCCGGAGCGGTGCAAAACGGGGAGTTCATTGGTGTCAGTATGCAGCAAGGCGAATCGGCGGCGAACCTTGGTCAGACGCATCAACGCTTCACAATCGCCGGTAGTTGGTTCGCGATAACCACCGTCGACAATACTAGTGCGCCGATAACCGACTACCAGCTTAACGCGCCGGTTGAGGTCTGCATACCGTTGCCTGACCGGCTCAGAACGCGGATCGACGATGTTGCAATCGTGGCCATGACGTCTGGATCCGAAAGTTTCGCTGTTTTGGCGAGTCGAGTTCGTTTGACTTCAGGCGGTTCTACACAACTGTGCGGCAACTTGAGCGCTCTGCCCGCCAACATCGCGGCCGCCAAACGTGGCGCACCTGATGCGTTGCCGGCGCTGGCTCCGTCGCCGACAGACGAGTCGGCGTTACCGGAGACTGGCGGATTGTCCTGGCCGACTTGGACGTTGATCCTTGCATGGTCGCTCGGCGCGACTCTACTGCTGGTCGGCGGGACTCTCTCGCGTCGGCAGCGGAGACGTTGACGCGGTAGCCAAGGCCCGCACCGCACGGCCAACCGCAGACTACGGAGCTTTGGGTGCGGTTCACCGTCGAACAAAAATCTCGTGCCTAGTGCGTCACGCTGGAACAGTGCGGCAAGCCGAGTTTGCGTAAGTCGCTGCGGAACAGACTTGCGGGCATCTGAGGTATGCATCCTGTGAGGAAATTGTTGAACACGAAAAACTCGTTGAGGTTTGTGAGATCAATCATGCTTGCTGGGATAGATCCCGCGAGCTGATTGTTACGCAAGTCCAATAGTCTCAGCGATGTCAATTCGCCGATCCACTCGGGTATGTTGCCACTGAATCGATTGGAACGGAGGTCCAACCATGTGAGTCCGATCAAGTTCCGTAGGGCCGTCGGAATCTCCCCATCGAACTGGTTGTTGTCCAGCCGCAGAGATTTCAGTTTCGTCGATTCCGCAACTTCAGTCGGCAAGCCACCGGTGAACTCGTTACCTCCCAGATTCAATGCTGTGAGATTGGTCGATCGACCTATTCCCTCCGGTATCTCGCCCGTCAATTCGTTGCCCGACAAGTCCATACTCTCCAAGTTCGTCAACCCGTCGAGTTCGATCGGGATTTCGCCCGACAACATGTTTCGGCTCAGATTGAGGGTCTTCAAATTGCCCAACTTGCCGAGTTCCGGTGGGATGGTGCCATTTAATTCATTCCTGTCAAGGCTCAGAACGTGGAGTTCATCCATATTCGAAAGCCTGGTCGGGAGGTTTCCGGTGAAACCGTTTTCGCCTAATCTCAAGACTTTGAGTCGACGCAGATTTCCGAGTTCCGGCGGAATCGCGCCAGACAATTGGTTGTACTCGAGCCATAGCTCCTCTAGCTCCGTCAGCTCTCCTAACTCGGGTGGTATCTCGCCAGTCAATTCGTTGGCGTAAACATCCAACAACCGCAGTGCAGTCAATTTGACCAACTCTGCGGAAATCTCGCCCTTCAAGCCGCGTTTGCTGATCCTCAAACCTGTTACACGCGGCGACGATCCATCGGTCGATACGCCCTCCCAAGTATCAATCGGGTTTTTGACGGACCAATCAAGGGTATCAACTCCGTTAATCGAGTTGAACACTTCCAAAAGGATTTCGCAATCCGCAACAAGCCGTGGATTACTCGCGGGGGTTGGCACTACGATGCCGTTCAGGCAGGGAGCATCCTCCACCATGGGCTTGGGGCCGCAATAAGGTAGCCCTGACACGCTGAAATCGTGATGTCCGACGCTGTTGAATACTGCCGGAATGCAACCTGTTAGTTCGTTATCGGCTATATAGAAATATCTAAGATTTGCCAGCTCACTCAGTTGCGGCGGGATCGAACCGGTCAACTGATTGTCCGCGAGCAACAAGAATTGCAATTTCGTTAAATTGCCGAGCTCAGGAGGGATTCCTCCAGATAGCTGGTTCGATCCGATAAACAGCAATTCTAGATCGACGAGTTCACCGAGCGTCGAGGGTATCGGTCCCGAAAGTCGATTCTCCTCTAGTTGCAACTGTTTTAGCTCAGCTATTTCTCCCAACTCCGCAGGTATCGGTCCAGCAAGGTCGTTGCTAGCCAGCAATAAATCGGTCAGATTGCTTAGTTGACCCAACTCTGGCGGTATCGGTCCCGTCAGGCGGTTTGCGCGCATACCCAATTGCTTTAATTGCGAGAGCTTACCCAGTTCGCTGGGGATCGCGCCGTTCAGTCGATTATTGGTCAGGACAATCTGTGTCAACTCGTCAAGTTCACTCAGTTCGGCTGGGATTTGCCCATTCAGATCCAGAGACACCAGATTCAATCCAGTCACTCGACTAGGCAGAGCGAAGATTTTCACGCCGTCCCAATTTCTGATGTCTAGGACGGTCGACCAATTAAGAGTTGCATCGCCAGCGAGTCTGTCCTTGATTTTGATGAGCGTCTCGCAATCGGAAACTAGCCCAGAGTTGATGTCAGGGTCCGCGACTGCGACGCCGTTGGAGCACTCGTCAATCGATGGCATCGAGGTGCTCTCGCAATATCGGAGACCCAAATCTCGGAGGTCGTTTCGTTTTACATCGCGCAGATGGGACGGGATGCAACCAGTTAGGTCATTGTTGCTGAGCCTAATATCGTAAATCTCTTTCGACGCTCCCAGTTCACTCGGAATATCGCCACTAAGAAGGTTGTCCGACAGATCGAGCACCCAAAGACTTTCCATCTCCCCGAATTGACGTGGTACGGGGCCCGTAAATCGGTTGTTTTGAAGGTAAAGATGACTCAGATTTTTCAAATCACCAAACTCCGGCGGCAGATCGCCAGTGAAACGATTTCCGTTAAGGCGAATAACTTCGATTTCGCGCAGATTCTCAACTTCCGCAGGTATCGGACCCGACAGTATATTTTCCGCCAGATTCAGGCGCCGCAACTTGGGAAACCGTCCCCGTGCGACCGGCACGGACCCGGAAAGCTGGTTTCCTTTGAGATCCAAGGTGTACAGCTGGCGCATGATTCCAAGTTGTTCGGGGATCGTGCCCGATAATCGATTGCCGGTTAAGTACAGGTAGCGGACGTTGCCGAGCGAACCCAAACTCGGCGGGATCTCACCTTCAAGCATGTTTCCACTAAGATTTAGACCCTTCAGGTTCCGTAGACGGCTAAGTTCGCTCGGAATCCCGCCTGTCAGACCGACGAAGCCAAGTTCCAGTATTTCGAGCGCAGGCAGATCGCTTAATTCCGTGGGAATCTCCCCTCGCAGCTCGTTTCGACCTAGTTTGAGATGCTTGAGACCCGTCAATTCGGATAAACCGACAGGTATACCGCCTGAAAAGTTGTTCGCATATAGAAGCAACTCATTCAGTTTGCTCAGTTGGCCTATTTCAGCCGGTATTGTTCCAGTTAGCTGGTTATTAAACAGTTTGAGGACTTGCAAATTTCGCAGTTTGACGAAATCCAATGGAATTTCACCGGTTAGTCCATTCCAACTAAGATCAAGATGAGACAACCGAGATAATGTAGTAATTTCCCTCGGGATCTCGCCCGTAAGTTCATTGTCACTAAGGTCCAACTTAGTTAGATTCTCCAACTGTCCGATCTCCGGTGGGATCGGACCAGTCAACTCGTTGTTGTCTGGATAATCACCTCGTGAGGAATCACTCGAGGTAAGGTCTTGCGTTGTTACGTATTCATTCCATGTGTTGTCTAGGCGCAATTCTCGCAATTCAACTAAATCGCCCAGCGACGGTGGGATCTGTCCGCGCAGAGTTTTCCTCGCAAGGTTTAATCCCCGAACCCGCAACGGCCAACCACTGACAGATACTCCTTCCCAATCGAAGATGTTGACATCGGCCGACCAATTTAATTCCGCGCCTCCCGCAAGTGTGTCGCGTGAAGCCAAAAGGGCCTTGCAGTCGGCAGCCAGGCCGGGTTCCTCAACGGCTAAATCGTTGCTGCACAACGTCCGCACGACCTCGGATCCGGTTACGCAGTCACTCAGTCTCAATCGGCGCACATCGTTATCTCTGATATCTCTCAAGGCACTCGGCAGGCATCCCGAAAACATGTTGCCCTCAAGGAACAAAATCGTTAGTTCTTGAAGAGCGCGTAGTTCGTCAGGCACGTCGCCCGTCAACCCGTTATCAAACAACCACAATTCCTGCAGACGCGACAGGTTGCCAAAACTAGATGGGATTTCGCCTGATAATTGATTTTGTGCGAGATTTAACGATAGCAATTTCGCTAAACTGCCCAGTGACGCAGGAATTTCGCCAGTCAATAGATTTTGGTGGAGGTGCAACATAGTCAGATTGGTCAAATCACCGAACCCGAAGGGGATCTCTCCGATCAATCGATTGGACTCCATCGTCAAGCGTTCCAAGCCGACGAGATTTGCAAGGTCTGCCGGTATCGGGCCGCTGAGATCGTTCAATTCGAGCGAAAGATCCTGCAGATTTACCAGATTTCCCAATTCGTCCGGGATCTCGCCGGTCAATCGGTTGCCGCTCAGCGACAACCTGCGCAATTGCGTTAGGCGACCCAATTCTGCGGGTATGCTGCCCGTTAACCAGTTTTTGCTGATGGGGTATATTAGTTTGGTTTCGTGAGGTTTGTTTCCGCCAAATTCCGTTTGGATCACGATATGGCTGCCCAAGTTAAGAACTTCAAGTTCTTCCAATTGCCCCAGTTCCGGCGGAATTTTACCCGTCAGCCCCACACTTTCAAGATTTAGCGATGTGACTCGGCGCGAATTCGTACTTACGCCCTCCCACTCATTCAAGTTTTGGTCGGCCGACCAATTGAGAGTTGCACCGCCAGCCAATACGTCTCTGGCTGACAAAAGTACCTCGCAATCAGCCACCATTCCGGGATTTTGCGTAGGTCCGGGTACGGCGATGCCTTTGTAACACGGTCCCAACAAAACCTCCGGCGCGTGAGTAGCAGTCGGTTCAGGTGTAGGTGTCGGGAGAGGTGCGACCGTAGGGTTTGGCATTGGCGTCACTGTTGGTATCGGCGACGGTGTGGGTGTCGCGGTCGGTTCGGGCGTTTGCGTCGGACTGGGCGTTTCGGTCGGAACGTCAGTTGGTGTCGCCGTCGCCGATGGTGGGACGGTCGGCGTGGATGTGGCCGTCGGCAAAGGGGTACTGGAAGCCGTCGGTTCCGGAGTGGGCGACGGGTGCTCGGTGGCGGTCGGGGTGGGCGTCGGAACTATGGTCGGTGTCGTCGCGAAGACGAGTTGCGGTCGCGGTGTCGAGGTAGAGCTGGGAGTCGGGGTGCCCGGATCGGTGACGCATCCGTAGGCAACGAACGCTGCTGAAACCGCCATCACAACGATGATCGCGAATCTGGTGCCGCCGCGTCTTAGTCTCATGGTCATTGTCATGTTGGCTACATCAACTGCCGATGTGACGCGTTTGTTCACAGATTTCCATCGAGTTTCAGACGCTATCACAGCAATGTTTCATTCTCGCAAGTCGGGGGCGGTCACGTCAGAATGTACGGCGATCTGGAATTCATTTCGATGCGACACTCGTTTCATTTGCGTTTGACGCACTGGGAATCCCTCGAGCGAAATCACCAATCGACCTGAGGAGCGATCGCCGATGCGGCGTCAGGTCTACAGTACCGCAAATCCAATACGCCGAAATCGTTAGTCTCAACGTCAGCCAGTTCGGCCGGCACGCAACCGATAAGGTCGTTGCCAGCTACATGAATGGATTCCAAGTTGTAAAGATTGGTCAGTCGCGAAGGCAACCTTCCGGTCAACTCGTTCCTCTCGAGCGAAAGCACCTTCAGTCTCGTCAAACCGGTGAATTCGCGGGGAATACCGCCGGACAATCGGTTTCGGCCCAGCAACAACTCCCGCAAATTTACGAGGTCGCCCAAGGTCGGTGGAATGGGCCCTGACAAGATGTTTCGATCAAGGGCCAATCGTCGCAACTGGCGGAGGTCTCCAAACCACTCGGGTATGGGGCCTTCGAGTTTGTTGCCACTGAGGATCACTTCGGTTAAAGCGCCGAGTTGGCTCAGCCTTCGAGGTATCTCTCGAGTAAGAAGGTTGTCGTTTAGATAGAGCTGCTCCAATTTCTCGAGCTTGCCAAGCTTATCGGGTATCGGGCCATACAAGCGGTTGTGCCCCAGATGTAACCGTCGCAATTCGCTAAGTTGACCTAGGTCTGAAGGTATGAACCCGTCGAGTTTTCTCTGCACCAGTTTTAGAGCGATCACCCGGCTGGGCGATCCCTCCAAAACCACCCCTAGCCATTCACTGATGGGACGTTGTGTCGACCAATTCAATGAGGCGGTACCCGCGAGTTTTATGCGCGATGCGATGAGTGCTCGACAGTCGGAAACGAGCCCCGGGTTTTCAGCCGGGGCGGGGACGGCGACCCCGTTCGCGCATGCATCCGGCGCAACGTTTATGGGATCCTCACAAAGCGGCAGATCCAAGTCGTCCAGATCGTTGACCTCGACGGTTGGCAAGTTACGCGGCAAACATCCTGTGAATCGGTTGCTCCCCAGCGCCAGTATTCGCAATTTCGGCAGATCAGCCAACCCGCGGGGGATGTTTCCCTCCAAGCGGTTGTTAGCCAACGACATCACGGTTAAGCTGCCGAGCGACCCGAATTCGCGAGGTATCGTTCCACTGATATGATTTGACGCCAAGTACAGCGTTTGGAGGCTTCGTAGACGACCCAACTCGGGCGGCAACCTGCCCGAGATTCGATTGGAGTTCAAGTGCAGTTCGGTTAGGTTGTGCAGTTTGCTCAACTCGCTGGGGATCTTGCCTGTAAGTCGATTCGAGCTGAGATCCAACTTCTTCAACTTGCCGAGGTCGCCGAGTTCAGACGGCATCTCACGACCAATTAGATTTGCCCGGAGGTCGAGATACATTAATTCACGTAACTTGCCCAGGTCAGGAGGAATTGTGCCTGACAGTTGATTGTGACCAAGGTCCATTGACCGGAGACTGTTCAAATTGCCGAGTTCAGCAGGTATTATGCCCGTGAGTTTGTTACCGCTAAGGTTCAGATGTTCCAGTTTGTCGAGATCGCCCAACTCAGACGGTAACGAACCAATGATCGCTCCATGCAAGACAAGGATTTCAAGGTTTCTAAGCCTGCCTAATTCCTCAGATACGCGGCCTGAAAGGTGCGGCGCTTCGATTTCCAATCTTTCGAGTTTGGAGAGATTACCCAGTTGGTGCGGGATCTTACCGACCATGTGTTCGCCGGCCTTGATCACGAGTGTCCTAAGCTCAGACAGATCGCCGAGCTCCTCTGGAATCCACCCTGTGAATTGTGGACTTGAGAGGTACAGGCGCTCCAAGTTTTCGAGGTCGCCCAATTCATCGGGAATATCACCTTGCAAATGTTGGCTGCTGAGCTCGAGGACGCGGAGCCCCCGAAGTTCGCCCAACTCATCCGGTATATGTCCAGATACCCTGTCGTCCCGCAGAGTAAGCTCTGTCACGCGTTGTGGCGAACCGCCAACGATGATGCCGCGCCAGTGACCGACCGCGTGTTCGTGCGACCAATCCAAGGTTCCGACGCCGGCCAACGTATCTCGAATCTCAAGCAGGACCTCGCAATCCAAAACCAACCCCGGATTGGCAACGGGATCCGGCACCGCGATGCCATTGGAACACGAATCCATCTCCGCGAACGGTGGATCCGGACCGTCGCATATTGGTAGCCCAAGACTGTCCAGATCGTTGTCTTCGATTCTTGCTAGGGACGCAACAACGCATCCGGTCAGATCATTACCGCCGAGGTGTAATGACCTGAGGAACATTGGGCTGCTCAGTTCGATTGGGACCTCACCCGACAAGCGGTTTCCGTCGAGGCGCAAGTGGTTCAAGCTCGGGAAGTATCCGAGCATGTACGGTACCTCGCCGGAAAGCTCGTTGTCCTGCAACATCAGCGTGTGTAATCGGCGCATTCGTTGCACTTCCGGAGGGATTTCACCGGTCAACTGATTGCCGCCGAGGTCGACCTTCACCAAGTTCAGAAGTTCGCCCAACCACGCGGGGATCTCTCCCGAAAACCGGTTCTTGGAGAGATTGAGATCTGTAAGATCGCGTTTCGTGCGCAGACCGTCCGGAATTTCGCCGCGGAAATCGTTGTTGCTTAGGTTTAACGTTGATAGATCCCCCGATTCACCCCAGTTACGCGGCAACGTTCCTCGATAACGATTGTTGCTGAGATCCAAAACCTCTAGATTCTTGAGAGTTCGGACCTGGATCGGAATTTCACCGGACAATTGATTTCCTGACAAGTTGATTTCTTTTATTTCAGCCAGGTCGCCGAATACCGAAGGTATCTCACCAGACAATCTGTTCAAACTGAGATCAAGCGTTTTCAAGTTGTACATACTCGGGAAATTGGCGGGTATTGTTCCGATCAGGCGGTTGTCTCGGAGATTTACGTTCTGTAACGAATGCAAATCCCCTATGTCGCGTGGTATGGATCCGTTTAATCCCCTGCCTGAGAGATCTAAGGCGAATACGCGTCCGCTCAATTCGTCCAGCGTTACGCCATCCCAATCAGTGATGGATATCACGCCCGACCAATTCAAATCTGCCGTCCCAGCGAGAGTCTTGCGGATGGACAGCAGTTTCTCGCAATCGGAAACCAGACCCGAGTTGGACGCCGGACGCAGGACCGCCACACCGTCGTTACAGGTGTCTGGACTTAAAACCGACTCGTCGTCGCAGTACGGCAATCCCAACTGTTCGAAGTCGTTCTTCTCGATTTCTTGGAACGATGACGGGATGCAACCGACAAAAGAGTTGGACCCCACAACAGGTAATTGACCCAATTGTCGATCCGCCACAAGAAACAACTCGTGAAGATTAGAAAGGCGACCGAGTTCGTTGGGAATACGACCTGCGAGCCGATTGCCGCCCAAATACAACCACTTGAGCTTCGCCAAATCGCCGAATTCAGCGGGTATCTCGCCCTGCAGGTCGTTATTTTCGAGATTCAACCATTCCAGATTGGCGAGCCCACCCAACTCACGAGGTATCACGCCCGTCAGCAGATTGGTACCTAGATCCAGCTCTTGCAGTTTGTCGAGATCGCCGAGTTCCGAAGGAATTTCTCCGGTAAGCTTATTGTCGCCCAGTGACAGGATGGTCAATTTTCGAAGTTGACCAAGTTGCGTGGGAATCGGGCCCGAGAGTTGGTTGTTTATCAATCTCAACGTGCTCAGGTTGGCAAGATTGCCCAGCTCGGATGGGATGTCGCCTGCCAAGCGATTTCCATCCAAGTCGATGACCTTCAGTCCGGTCAGCTTACCGATCGCCGAAGGTACCTGCCCGGTCAACCCCTTGGAATCTAATTTCAACTCCGTGACCCGCCCGGACTCAAGATCTACCGTTACGCCCTCCCAATTACGGATGTCCGTGTCAGCAAACCAGTTCAATGACGCATCGCCCGCCAGTGTGTCTCGAGCTGCTAGTAACGCCTCACAGTCAGCAAGTAATCCCGGATTCTCGCTCGGGTTAGGCACCGCGACCCCGCTAACGCAAAGATCTTGCACCAATTCAACCGTCGGCGTTGTAGTAGGTGCCGGCGTGGCGGTGTAAGTCGGGGTTGGCGGAGGCGGAGGTGTAGCTGTTGCGGAAGGTGTCGCCGCATAGGTGGCGGACGGCGTGTGAGTTGGTTTCGGCGTCGGGGAGGACGTCGCGGTTGGCGTTCGAGTTGAGGTCGGGGTCGCCGTGGATGTTGCAGTGGATGTCGATGTTGGCGTGTACGTGGAAGTCGGCGCGGCGGTACGAGTCGGGCTTGGGGCCAAACGCGTTGCGACGGTAGCGGTTACTGTCGCCGTTGTCGTAGATGTCGATGTAGGCGTAGGAGCATGCGTCGCGGTGGGTGTCGGTGTTGCAGACGGCACTTCAGTTGGCATCGGAACCGACATAGTTGTGACCACAACAATTTCGGGTTGTTTTGTCGCAGTCGGCTGAGGCGTGGGAGTCCCCGAATCACGGACACATGCGGTGGCCGCGTACGCCAAACTCACCACCAGCGCACCAAAGATCACCGCGGTGAGACCAGCATGTATCGGATATGAACCGTTCTTCATCTCGATATAGACAGATGTTTGGCATTACGCCGGCACACAGAAGATCGGATCGAAATCAAAACGGTAAAACAGGAATGTTTCGGCGACGCTTGCCATCCCTGCTGGGCCAGCGCGTGTGCGAAGTCAATGACCTCAGGATGTTATCCTTGAGCGGTTGTGAATGTGGTGTGATGGAACTACCCCGCCCCGTTGGTGCAGCGGCCTAGCACGTCGGCCTTTCAAGCCGGAGATCACGGGTTCGAATCCCGTACGGGGTACCAATCGTCAGTCGTCTTCGTTTTCAGATTCTTCGCGCACATCTGGATCCCGGAGCGCCGTGTATATCAGCCACGCAGGGATCAACGCGATTGCAATGCCGAGGACAACCACAAACGTCCACGGCCCCCATCCCAACAGATCGTGTAGCAGGTCGTTGATCCACGCGGCCAGTGTTGGATCGACCGATTCCGTATGGTGCATGTGCACCGAAATCGCATCGCCGGGTTCGTATATTGGTGCGTGCATCAGATATGTCACGCCGCGGGTTGGTTAGCCGGAGCATATCTGATCGAATACTTGGTTTCTTTGATCGAGAGAATGACGAGCCCTGCGATGAGCAGACACGCCGCTCCGGCAGCGAAGGCAGGGTCGTAGGTGCCCAATCGGTCGAAAGTTAGTCCGAACAGCAAAACCGCCGCTCCACCGCCCATCTGGTGCGAGAAGTTAATGAGGCCCCCTAGCATTCCCACGTTTCGAACGCCGTAGACGTCTGCGGTAAGTCCTGTGGTGAGCGGCACCGTCGCCAACCACGAAACGCCGCCGATAAATGCAAATGCCCACATCGCCGTTGCGCCCGGCAACACGATCAGAGACATGAAAGCGACGCCTCGGACCAAGTAGACCAAAGCCAGCAGGTAATGGCGTTGGATGTAGTCGGACAACAGACCTATCAGCACCACGCCCCCTGCATTGATGCCCATGAGAATGCCGAACGCCCAAGCTGCGTTTGACTGTGAAATGTCTTCGCTTATTGCCCACCGAACAAAGTGGGTAGAAATGCTCGCGGTGGTGATTCCGCATACGAAGTAGCCGATCGACAACTGCCACATCGGCCAAGACTTGAACGCCTCCGTCCATCCCTCAGCGCCTAACGGCCCGCCTCGCATCATTGCTTGTGCCCGCGAACGCTGCTCAGCGGACGCTTGCCTACCAGTCGCACGTACCTCGCCGTCCGGCAACAAACCCATATCATCCGGGCTGTCGCGCAGCACCAAAAACGAGACCGGGACGCCAAATACGAGCACGATGATCCCCGAAACGACCCATGTCGTCTGCCATGTTGTGGCCAGCATGAGCTGCGCCATAAACGGCACCATCACCATTCCGCCAAGCGATCCGCCCGCGGCCACGACGCTCATCGCGACACCGCGTTTTCTTTGGAACCACCGCGTGATCACTGCACCCGAGGTGCCCGGCGAAACGCCGCCCGCGAAGAATGAAATCACGCCTCCGAACAGCACCGCCAACATCAAAACGCTGTCGACGAAAGCAAGAAGCAGATACGAAACACCCAAAACAATCGTGCTAACAACGACCATCATTCTTCCGCCGTATCGATCAACTATCTTGCCGAGGATCGGCTGCGAGAATCCGTTGATGATCCACCCGATCGCGGCTGCGACAGAGATGTCTGTTGTCGAAACGTTCCACTCGCGCTCCCACGTCTCGACGAATACACCAAAGCTGTTCCGGGTCCCGAGCACCAGGAACATTCCGAAAAACATCGCGCCGACGACGTTCCAACCGTAAAAACGCTTCGCACCACCAACTCGCCGATTAAAGGGATTGAACTTGAGAAAAGATGACATACGGCGCGCGGTCTCGGGCTGGCGATGAATGTTGCAAGTTTAACCGCTAACTGGGCAACACTCGGGAGCCCGCGCGTCGTTAAAGAGACTCTGGAGATCGTTCGCGCTAGGTTGTTCCAACCAACTACGTCGCCATTGCAGATGGCGGCCGATTATCCGTTGCCCGTTGAAGGAATCGGAACCCATTACCTAAACCCTCAACGCTAGAATCGAAACTATATTCCTCCCTTTTGTCTCGCCACCCAAAACACGGGATAATCGCCATGAAAAAGATCACTGATTGGATCAAATCACACAAGCCGTTGGCGGCAGCAATCGCCGCCGTAATCATCATCCCCGGCTTAGCCGTTGCCTGGTGGCTCGGTTCACCGCTGTTCATCGATAAGACGGTCGACGAGGAGTTTCCTGCATTAATGAATGCCGTGATGCCGGCAGGTATGGAGATGTCGCAGGCGCAGGCGACGATGGAAGCGGCAATGGACGCGCCGACAGAGATCGAGGAGGAGATGATGGAGGCAATGGGCGCAACGCTGGCACCGGAGGCGGTGAAGGTAGGGCAATTCCGCGACGGTGACAGCTTCCACCAAGGGAGCGGTGACGCGACAATTTACAACCTCGGCACCGACGGGTTCGTGTTACGTTTCGAGGACTTCAACGTCATCAACGGTCCAGATCTGCGCGTGTTGCTTACGACTCATGCCGATCCGATGGGCCGCGGTGATGTGCACGCCGATGATGTGACCTATGTGGAACTGGGTAAGCTCAAGGGCAACATCGGAAATCAAAACTACCCGATACCGGACAGCGTCAACGTCGACGATCAACACAGCGTGGTCATATACTGCAAACCGTTCCAAGTAGTATTCGCAGTAGCGCCGTTGTCACTCAACTGACGTAAGAAAAGGAAGAGCACCGATGGGCAGTAAATCTGCAGATGTAATCGTCGTCGGGTTGGGAGCCCACGGCAGCGCGTCGACATGGCAGCTGGCGAAACGAGGCGTGTCCGTCATCGGTTTCGATGCTTATAAACCGCCGCATACCCTGGGTTCCAGTCACGGAGACACCCGCGTAATCCGCCAGATTTACGCCGAGCACCCGGACTATGTTCCCATCATGCGCAGGGGATACGAAATCTGGCGAGAGTTGGAACAGGCCACGGCCGACGACGGTGAGGCAACCGAACTGTTGCGCATCGTCGGTGGTTTGACCGTCGGACGACCTGAAGGTGACGGCATCACAGGCGTGAAGCGATCGGCAAAGGAGCACAACATGGAGCTTGAGGTCCTTGATCCGGCGGAAATCCGCAATCGATGGCCGCAGTTCCAACCACGCGAAAACATGATCGGAGCTTTCGACTCCCAATCTGGGGTGCTATTCCCTGAAAAGTGCGTCGGTGCGCATCTTGAACAGGCAGACCGACAAGGCGCGGACCTTCATTACAACGAGCCCGTTCGCCGCTGGCACCCCGACGGCGAAGGCGTGCGCGTCTTCACTGACACCGGCGAATACACCGCAGACCAGATCGTCTTCTCCGCAGGAGCTTGGAACCCCGACTTCGTCTCCAAGCTGAACCTTCCACTGCGTCTGGAACGTCAAGTTCTCTTTTGGTTCCAGCCTGCGAGCAGCCCCGAGCTGTTCAGCCCCGACATTAGCCCGAACCACTCATGGGAGTGGTCGCCAGGCAACGGTCTCTACTGCCAACCCGACTTTGGCGGAGGCGTGAAGACCGCGTTCCACCACGGCGGAGAGATGTTCGACGATCCGGTCAACTTGGACAGAACGGTTCGCGAAGAAGACGAACGTTCGTTGCGAAATGCGATCTCTGACATTCTTCCGCAATTGAACGGGCGCATCGTGAAATCGGCTGTTTGTTTATACACCGACACCCCCGACTACCATTTCCTGCTCGATTGGCATCCGGGACACAAAAACGTCATCATCTGCAGCCCGTGCTCTGGGCACGGCTTCAAGTTCTCGGCCGTGATCGGCGAGATCGTTGCCGACATGGCGACCAAAGGCGACGCCGGCTACGACATGTCGCTTTTCTGCATCGAGCGGTTACTTACGGAGGATTCAGAGTATCGATGCCCGGAAAACTAACCTAGAATCAATCGAATGTGCGAAAACGTCGTCCCTTAGGAAAAACAATCGGGACGGTGGTTCAATCCGAGGAAAAGAATGAAATTTAGATCGGTGAGACGAATTCTTGGCGGATTTTTGATTCTGGTTGTCCTAGCTGTGCCGCTGGCCTTGGTGGACTGCGGTGGCGAAGAGGTTGTGGAAGAGGTCGAAGAGACGACCCAGTGGAGTTACTCGGGCGCTGGAGGACCTGAAAATTGGGCGTCGCTATCTGCTGACAACGAACGTTGCGGCAGCGGCGCACAGCAGTCACCGATCGACATCACCGGTTTCGAACAAGGAAGTTCTCCACCGCTGTCATTCTCGTTTCGTAAAGAGGCCGAAGGAATATCGCGCAACGGCTCTTCCGTTGCTGTCAACTATGCCAAGGGCAACCGTTTGGGTTTCGGCGAGCGCACTTATCAACTCGAAACCGTCCATCCGCATACGCCTAGCGAACACCACATCGACGGCAAATCGTACCCACTTGAACTCCACCTCTTGCACAGCCAGGTCTTCGGCGACGTAGCCGTAGTCTCGATGCTCTTCGACATCGGGGACGCCAACCCGGTCGTTCAAGAGATCATCGACAACGTGCCTTCTGAGGTTGGAACAACGGAGGTTACCGGGATTCTCAACGCCACAGGTTACATGACTAAGGATCTTGGTTACTACTCTTATAAAGGGTCCATGACCACACCGCCGTGCGCCGAGCCGGTCGACTGGTTCATCATGCTCGAAATCGGGACGGTGTCGCAGGCACAGGTTGATGCATTGAAAGCTTTGACGGGCGAAAACAACCGGCCGCTTCAGGCGCTCGGCGGACGACCGATCGCAACGTCAGGCTCTCGCACAGGGCCGTGAACCCTGGCATTGCACCTTCTTCCCGCGTCGTAATCGTCGGCGGCGGCATCATTGGTTGCGCGACGGCGTACTACCTGACGTGTGCCGGCATATCGGACGTTGTCGTCGTCGAACGTGACCACGTAGCTTCGGGCGCGAGCGGCTACTCCGCCGGCATCTTGACGCCTTACTCCGGATCCAACGATTCCGGATTGCTCGCTCTTTCTGCCGCATCCCTCGAGCTGCACGCCGAACTCGCAGATGAATTACCCGCCGCAACAGGCATAGATCACGGTTACGACATAAAGCCGTATCTGCGTTGTGCGTTTGAAGAACCTGGGTATCGGGAAGCGAGGCAATTCTTGGAGGACCGAATATCAGTTGGGTTGCCCGCCGAATGGCTGAGTGGCGATGAGGCGCGCGAACTTTGCGGTTGGCTGAGCGATGAAGCGACGGGAGCATGCGCCACCTCCATCGAACCCACGGTCGATTCGAAACTCCTGACTGAGTCGCTTCTCCAAGCCGCCAAGGCCGCTGGCGCCCGTGTGCAAATCGGAACAGCTACCGGGCTCATCGGATCCGACGGCGGCCCCACGGGCGTCAAACTATCCGACGGCACAACGATCGAGGCCGACGCAATCGTCTTGGCTATGGGACCTTGGACCGGCGCCGCCAGCGGCTGGCTCGGTTACGACATCCCCGTCGTTCCTCAAAAAGGTGAGCTCCTCTACATGCACCAACCAACCCTCTCCACTTCGTGCCAGAGGGTTGGGGTGAGGGGCAACACCACCGATCAAGATAAACCTCCCGCCACCATGCACAACTTGGATGATGGCGGTGTGATCCTGACTCGTCGTTTGTCTCGGACAGTTCTCGGAGCGACCAAAGAGGACGGTAGAGGTTTCGATCGCGAACCATCCGAATACGCTTGGGAGTTCATCCTTCCTAGGGTCCAACGTCTATCTGATCGGATCACCACAGCATCGGTCACGCATCACACCGCATGCTTGCGCCCGATGCCCGGCGACGGTAAACCGTACGTCGGCAAAGCACCGAATTGGGATAATGTCTTTATCGCATCCGGTCACTGGTCCGAGGGCGTTCACTACGCTCCGCTGACCGGCAATGCCATCAGTGACCTCATTGTTAATGGCGAATCGGACACCGACATCAGCGCGATATCGGCGAGTCGGTTGGCAGTTTAAAGCTGCGACAGGAAGCTGAAATCCACCGTGGCCCTTTTGCACTCATCTGGCACATCCCCAAAACCCGTCTGCATCGCTGGAAAAGGTCAATGTGCAACGACGTTTATTCCTCTTTCGACAGAGCTAGTGGCGAGAGAATCGTCGTCCGTTCGTTTCCCGGATGTGGCGTAATCGCTAACCATGAGTTCAGCGGACGAAACTCGAAACGCCTCCTGAGTTCAATCTTATGCCGTACTATTTCCATTCAGCAACGTGAGTGCTCCGTGACACGGAAAAATGCTCCGTACAAGCACTTGCGAACCCGATCTTCCCAAAGTAGATATGACACTCAACATCGCACTTGTCGGCGCTGGCGGAATGGGCATGCGCCACGCCACCGGCTACATCGAACTCCGAAAATACTTCGACGACGTGAAAATCGTCGCAGTCTGCGATCCTCACCTCGATTCCGCCGAGGCAGTGGCCCAGACAATCTCCGACTCGACGCCCGAATCACCTAAACCGTTCAACAGCCTTTCGGAAGCCGTTGGTTCTCCAGATGTCTCCCTCGATGCCGTTGACATCGTAACCAGTACCCCCTCTCATCACACCCTCACGATCGAGGCGATGCAAGCCGGGCTACACGTTATGGTCGAAAAGCCGATGGGCCTCACGCTGACTGCCTGTCGATTGATGCAATCGACGGAGCAAGAAACCGGCAAAGTCCTCTCGATCTCCGAAAACTTCCGCCGGGATCCAATGAACCGTTTGGCTAAGGCTTTGATCGACAACGGCGCCATCGGCAAACCCTATTTCGCTTTCGATTTCGGAATCGGCAACGCAAAACGCGGCGTCATGCACAGCACGGTATGGCGCGCCAAAAAGGATCAAGCCGGCGGGGTGGTGTTGGATTCCGGCGTCCACAATGCCGACCTCCTCTTGTATCTGATGGGACCGGCCAGCCGCGTCTTCGCAGAAACCGACGTCAACGATCGCCAACGCGTCCTGCGCCCAATGGTGGATCAAGCTCCCGGTCTAGCCGCGATGTACACGCACCGCAGAGAATCGGGTGGGGAAGAGATTGGTGACATCGTCGAACACGATGCCATCGATACCGCGTTTGCGTCTATACGTTTCGTATCAGGTGCGACTGGTCTGTTGATCATCACCGACGCGTCGCAAGGGTACGGCCTCGGCGATTCAGTCGTGGTGGGAAGCGAAGGCACACTTTACCGTCCTCCAAGCCGACAAGGAACAGGTCCGCGCATCGTTCGGGGCGATGGCACCACTGTTGAAGGCGATGATTTACTCGAACTTGTGCCGGACTTCGAAATCGATGAAATCACGTCCACGCTATGGGACGGCGAGCGACGGATGTCTTCTTACGAAATGGACTTCCGGAAGATCGACGCCAAGATCATCGCGATCGAGTACCTGGACTTGGCGCGCGCGGCGACGAACGGAGGATCGCCGGAAGTCGGCAGTGCTGAGGGCATGGCGGCCCTCGCGCTCGCTTACGGCGTTGTCGAGTCGGGCGAATCCCACCAAGCCGTTTTCCTCAACGATGTCATTTCCGGCAAGGTCCGGCGCTACCAAGACGAGATCGACCACGCGGCCGGTATCTTCGAGTGCTAAGACGCACCGGATTTGCCGTCTTCGGCTACCGCGAGTACCGACTGTTCTGGATCGCGGCGGCTTTCTCGAACGTCGGCATGTGGACGCTCATCTACGGCCGTTTATGGCTGATGCGATCACTCACCGATTCGGAGATTCTGCTCGGTTCCGTAACCGCGGCAACTATGGCGCCAGTGATGATCTTGTCGGTTTGGGGAGGGGTCGTTGCCGATACTGTCAACCGCTTAAGGTTGTTGCGCTTCACGCGTTTCCTCTTCGCGATGTCCGGTTTGATAACCGCGGTGTTGATCGCAACGGACATTATCGAGACTTGGCATCTCTTGGCGATCGCCGTCTTCACAGGCGCACTGCTGGCGTTCGATATTCCGACACGGGGCGCGATGGTCGCGTCACTGGTGCCTAGAAACCAACTGCCCAGCGCGATAGCTCTTTACTCCATCGTGTTCGGCGGAGCCGCAATATTAGGACCGTCCTTATTCCACCCTCTCGTCTCGGCCGTTGGCATGGAGGGACTTTTCTTCATCGTTTCAGCGTCGTACATCCTCACGGTGTTGACTCTGATGCTGATGGACCACACTCGACACGATATGAGCCCTCAACCCCGGATCGGGTCCGGGGCAGGCTCTAACCCTCTTTCGCCGAGCGGGAGGAGGGACGTTGCTGGTGCAATTGTCGGAGATTCAAGTAGGATCGCCGCAACTGACGATCTCGGTCGTCGCCCTTCTCTCAGGGAGAGGATCAAGGTGCGAGCCATGGCGCGCGTCGGCGACATGGTAGAGGGTGTGAAATACGTTCGTAAGGAATCCGCCATCGCCGCAATCATCGGATACGGCATTCTGATCGGGATAGTTGCGACACCCTTAGAGACGCTGCTTCCGGTAGTAACCCAAGAGGTTTACTCAGGCGACAGCGCAACATACGGCCGATTGCTCCTTGCCTTGGGGATCGGCGGTTTGATCGGCACCTTCACCATCACGTTCATCGGAGCTCGATCGAAACCGCCTCTGTATCTGGCACTTGGCGGCGTTTCGGTCGGCGCGTGTTACATCGCGTTCGGTACCGTCGACATCTTCCTGTATGCGCTCGTCATCGCCGGTTTTGTCGGTGGTTTGTCGGTCGTCAAAGGGACGATGAGCACGACAGTTGTCCAAACGATAGTTACCGACAACTTCCGCGGGCGCGTCATGAGCCTTATGAACTTCACCTGGGGAGCTCAGGCTCTCGGCGCGTTGCTGATGGGCACCCTGGCTCAACTGTGGGGCGCGCCGTTGGCTTTCATCGTCGCGGGCGTAATGGCGATAGTTGTGACGTTAGCGGTTTGGCAGTTGACGCTGCGGCGCCTCTAGTTTCGCGCACTGTTGGTCGGCGCAGGACGAGGTGGGATTGGTCTTGGCGGTGGTGGAGATGGCGGAAATGGTCGTGTAGGCCCGCCGCTTCCACGTTCGTTTTCATCTCGCAAATTCAGCCTGCAACAACTCGTTTGCGCGTTTGGAACACGATTTGTTCAACTCTTCGTCGGTGTCAATCCTTACGAAGTAGGTTGCATTCTCCAAACGGCGCTCGAAATCCGTCACCCTTGCTGCCTCATCCCCCATCGTATCGAGGCCGCGCCAGATCCGTGCCAAAGCGGTCCTGATTTCGCCACACTGAGCACTTGCAGTTTCTGCCGCTGCAGCTTTTCTAGCATATTCGGCGAACGTCACCCAAATTACTCCCGCAGAAACCAGAACGAACAAGCAAGCAGAGGCGAGTCTCGGAAGATCGGCGAAAAATGTGAGGGCCGCGACGAGCGACCCAACCGCGATCGCCATATTAAGCCAGAAATACAACTTGCGATAGCGATCCGCGAGTTTTTCGTAGTAACGGTTTAGTCTGTCGGCATCGTATAACGCGCCCCAGATCTGTTCGTTCATGGCAAACTCCTGTGGAAAAACCCATGGTTCTCGTGAACGCGGTGCCCAAATTGTAGCACCAGCGGTCACGAGCCCAATCCTCGGCGCACCCAAGGCATCGGTGATCGGTGGCGCCGTTGGCGTTTTTTCCGGTCCCAAGGATCGAACTCATGCCGGCAACCGACGTGATCCGAAACATGATCCGACTTTCTTCGCAGATTTTGCAGTTGGGTGTAATCTCGCTTAAACTCATATTCGAGAAAATCGGCAATTTTCCGCAGGGTTTGGACTCGGCGGAGTTGGCTGATACATAAAACAGGCTAAAGGAGCGGGCTTTTGCATCCATTTGCATATGAAGCGCCCACATCGATCGAAGACGCAGTAGCAGTGCTCGACAAGCACGGCGGACGCGCACGGCCGATCGCAGGTGGGACGGACGTATTGGTCCAGGCGCGGGCCAACCGGTGGGACCTCGACGCGATCGTCGACGTCAAAAACATCCCAGAGTTAACCGATATAAGCCACTACCCTGATGGGAACGTGGCTATTGGCGCCGCAACAGCGTGCTACGAGATATATGAAGACGAGACGATCCGAGCGAACTTCCCCGGGATCATCGATGCGGTCGAGATGATCGGCGGCATCCAGATCCAATCGCGGGCAAGCTTGGGTGGCAACCTCTGCAACTCGTCACCAAGCGCCGACGGGATCTGCCCGTTGATCGCCTACAACGCAGTCTGCCACATCGCGGGTCCCGGCGGCGAAGACCACCATCGCGATGTCGCGGTCGAAGATTTCTGCACCGGCCCTGGATCTAACGTCCTCGGTCGCGGTGAAATCCTGGTCAGCCTAGTTCTGCCGAACCCCGGATCGAACTTCGGGGCGGCGTACGAACGCTTCATCCCTCGAAACGAAATGGACATCGCGGTAGCAGGCGCGGGCGTTTCCGTGAAGCTCAACGCTGCTGGAAACATGTTCGAGGCGGCGCGCGTCGCACTCGCAGCGGTCGCACCCGTTCCGTTGGTGGTACCTGCGGCAGAAGAAGCCCTAGTCGGCAACGCAGTTAGCGACGACGTGATCGAGGCGGCGGCCAAAATCGCTGGTGATGCAGCATCTCCGATTAGCGACATGCGCGGCACTATCGAACAGCGGAAGCACCTTTCCGCCGTATTGACCCGACGAATGATCAACAAATCCGTAGAACGAGCGAGAGGCTGATAGCAGATGACAACCCAGATAACTCCAGGACCGGCTCGGGTACACGTACGTACCACGATCAACGGCAGCGCGCACGAATTCCTCGTGCCGCCGTACATGAGCCTCCTCGACACCCTGCGCGAAATCGTTGGTCTGACCGGCACCAAAGAAGGTTGCTTGGACGGAAACTGCGGCGCGTGCACCGTCTCGCTTGACGGCCGCATCGTCGACTCCTGTCTAGTCCTCGGCGCCGAAATCGACGGCAAATCGGTAGATACGGTCGAGGGCATGGCCACCGCCGATGGCCTCCACCCGTTGCAGCAGGCGTTCTTAGAAGAGGCCGCGCTCCAGTGCGGCATCTGTACGCCCGGCTTCTTGGTGGCGGCGAAGGGACTCCTCGACAACGAGCCCTCGCCGGACGAACACCGCATCCGATACTGGCTCGCCGGCAACCTCTGCCGCTGCACAGGCTACGACAAGATCGTGCGCGCAGTGCAAAAAGCCTCGGCGGAAATGGCTTAACGCGATTATCGGGCGATCGACTTGCCGGCGGGGCACTTAAACCGCCAGCGAATCGATCGTCTCGGTTACTTATCGAAATTGAACACCTTGGCGTTTGTCGACCAGAAAAGGGGATTTGACCATGGTTGCAACATTTGAACCTAAGAGCGAATACAAGGTAATTGGCACTCGGCCAATTCGACACGACGGGCTCGACAAGGTGACGGGCCGCGCGTTATACGGCGCCGACATCAAGTTGCCTAGCATGATATGGGGCGCAGTCTTGCGCAGCCCGCATGCTCACGCTCGCATACTGTCGGTAGACACCTCGGCGGCTGAGGCGATGGACGGCGTTTACGCCGTCGTCACCAATGCAGACCTGCCGGAAGCCGGCGACCAAATGGTCGACCTCGGTGAGGGCGCTACCAACCTGAAGTGGGCCGTCGACAACATCTTGGCGAGCGAAAAAGTCTTGTACGCAGGCCACGCCATCGCCGGCGTGGCGGCGGCAGACCGATACACGGCGGAAGAGGCTGCTCGGGCCATCAAGGTCGAATACGAGGTCCTGCCTTCCGCAACTAACGTGGATGACACCATCGCGTCTGACATGCCGGCAATCCTCGATGAGCTCGTCGGTTCGCCGGGAGCGGAAGAGAGCGGCCACCCGAACAACGTGAAAGAGTTCACGCACGAGTTCGGCGACCCCGATGCTGCGCTTGATGATGCCGACATCGTCGTTGAAGGCGAGTTCTCGCTCCAGATGGTGCACCAGGGCTACATCGAACCGCACAACGCAACCGCGGTCTGGGACGAAAACGAACGCCTGAAAATCTGGACGAGCACACAAGGCGCGTTCACGGTCAGGCAGCAAGTCGCAGCCATTATGCAGATGGACGAGTCGAAGATCCGAGTCACTCCACTGGAGATCGGCGGTGGATTCGGCGGCAAGATTCCAATCTATCTGGAGCCGGTCGCGGCAGTGCTTTCACGTAAAGCCGGCAACGTTCCGGTCAAGATCATCATGGAGCGACGCTCCGTGTTTGAGGGCAGTGGTCCAGCCGCAGGCGGCAAGATCCACCTGAAATTGGGCGCCTCTAAAGACGGGAAGCTGACGGCAGCCACCTCCACGCTTCGAATGGAAGCGGGCGGATACCCAGGTTCACTAGTCGGCGCATCAGGCATGTGCATCTACGCCTGCTACAACATCCCGAACATGCGCATCGTCGGCTACGACGTCTTGGTAAACAAACCCAAGGTCGCTGCCTACCGTGCACCCGGCTCGCCTCAGGTCGCATTTGCGATTGAGACGCTTGTCGACGACCTGTGCGAGCAGGCAGGGTTCGACAAGTGGCAGTTCCGACGCGACAACGCCGCCAAAGAAGGCACTCGCCGTGGCGATGGCCCCATCTTCCCGCGCATCGGGATGGAAGAGGTCCTCGACGCCGCGAAAGATACCGATCATTGGAACTCCGACATCGGTGAAGCTTCGCCGGGCCGTATTCGAGGCCGCGGTTTCGCAAGCGGTTACTGGTTCAATGTTGGTTTGCAGTCGTCCGTCAACCTCTCGCTCAACAGCGACGGCACGGTTGAGCTGGTCGAAGGTTCGACCGACATCGGAGGTACCCGCGCTTCGATCGCCATGCAGGCGGCGGAGACGCTGGGTATCGCGGCGGAAGACGTCAACCCCACCGTCGTCGACACCGACACCGTCGGATTCACCGCGGTGACCGGCGGAAGCCGCGTCACCTACGCCACCGGCTATGCCGCCTACAACGCCGCGATCGAGATGATCGACAAACTTAGGGAACGCGCTGCCAAGCTTTGGAGCATCGACCTTGACGATGTCGACTTCAACGACGGCGTCTTCTCCTCGAAATCCGACTCCGAGCTGAACATCGGATTCAAGGATCTCGCCAGCAAGCTTGACGACACTGGCGGACCGGTAACATCCACTGGCAGCGTCGACCTAGAGGCCGCTGGAGGCGCGTACGGCACCCACATCTGCGATCTGGAGATCGACCCCGAGACCGGCAAGACCGATGTGGTGCGCTACACCATCGTCCAAGACGCTGGTCGAGCCATTCATCCGTCTTACGTAGAAGGCCAGATGCAAGGCGGAGTCGCACAAGGGATTGGTTGGGCGTTGAACGAGGAGTACTACATGAACGATGACGGCGTAATGTCGAACTCGTCATACCTCGACTACCGCATGCCCACCTCGCTCGACCTACCGAGCATCGAGACGGTGATCGTAGAGGTTCCGAACCCGGTGCACCCGTACGGCGTCCGAGGCGTCGGCGAGGTCCCGATTGTGCCCCCGATACCCGCGGTTGGCAACGCCATCAACGACGCATTGGGCATTCGCCTTCGCGAGACGCCCATGAATGCCGGCCGCATCGTCGAAGCGTTGGAATCGCAGAACGGTTCGTAGGCTTACGTCGACACAGGATTATCAGACTCCCTTGGCATCGCGCCGGGGGAGTCTTAATTTGAAGCCGTCTTACTCTGAACTCTCTCACCAATACATCGTCCAGCATCAATGCGTGACGAACCGACAACACATCGTTGTTAGAGGCACAGATTAGATATAATTTCGGTAAGGGCACTCCCCTCGAAATCGCACACGGATCGGAACTCCGACGCAAAACCCTCATATCGCTAGCGGCGTAACTACCTAAACGGTCACGTGATCTATACGCGATAACTGCCCCCATCTTCTCTACATGTCCATCACCTCAAAAGCATCCAACGCCGAACAAAGTTCGGATGAGTCGCTGATGTATCGCCCGCCCGAACGTGACGAGGAGCCGGAGGTCACGCTCGGCGACATCATCCAACGCATCAAAGACGCGTTTTCGGGTGTTCCAGGCGTCGGTCGAGATGGCGATCAAAGTCGCAGTGACAGCGAACGCGGGGGTGGGCGAGCAGGTCGATCCAGCGCAGTTATTCTTATCCTTATACCGATCATCGTTATCGCATGGCTCGCCACCGGCGTTTACACCGTCGGCCCCGAAGAACAGGCAGCGTTGCGCACCTTTGGGCGATTCGTAGCAATCGCCGACCAAGGTCTTCACTGGCACTGGCCAGGTCCGATCGGTACCCGCAACGTCGTAGCAGTTACCAATACTCGCCGACTTGAGTTGGGATTCCGTAGCGCCCCAAATGGCTCGAGCACGACACCCGTTCAAATCGAATCTGAGATGATCACCGGCGACGAAAACATCGTCGACGTGCAGGTCGTGGTGCAGTACCGGATAGCCAACCTCCGCAGTTTCCTGTTCGAAGTCGACGACCCCGGCGATCCCGATCGCGACATTCAATCTGGTTTGCCCGACGGCGAAACCCTGCGCGATATCGCGGAAACGGCGGTCAGGCAGGTTGTCGGCGCCCGAAACATCGACGACGTACTGACAACCGAGAAGGAGCAGGTGCAGACCAGCATCTTGGAGAAGATGCGAGGACTCACCCGCGACTACAACACCGGAATCGACGTCCTTCAGGTCCTGTTGCAGAACGTCAACCCGCCCGCCGAAGTGCAAGACGCGTTCGAAGACGTGGTCAGAGCTCGCGAAGATCGTGAGCGCGACATCAACTTGGCGGAGGCGTACAAGGCTTCACAGATCCCACAGGCGACAGGTTCTGCCGCACAGATCGTGGAGGAGGCCGACGGTTTCAAGCGTGGTCGAATCGAACGCGCACGAGGTGAAGCCGAAGGTTTCGAAGCGATTTTGGCCGGTTACGAAGCGTCGCCCAACGTGACTCGTACCCGCCTCTATCTCGAAGCGATGGAACGGATCCTTGCTGGTAAATCGAAGATTCTATTGAACTCCGGGTCCAATGCTTTGCCGTTGCTGCCGCTCGACAGCCTAGGCACTTTGTCGGGCAACTCGTTGTCCAACTCATCGGGAGGCGAATAGTAGCATGCCTCGCCTGATAATCACCATCATCATCGTCATCGTTGGGGCGTTCATCCTCATCCCACAGGCTTTCTTCACTGTGGACGAGACCCAACTCGCAATCGTCACCCGGTTCGGCGCATTCCAACGCGACTACCGCAGCCCCGGCCTATACGTCAAGCAGCCGTTCGTTGAGACGGTCGTCAAGATGGACAGCCGGTTGCTTCGCGTCGACGCCCAGCCAGCTTCTCTGCTTACCTCTGACAAACGTAACTTGGTGATCGACGCCTACGCCCGCTACCGCATCATCGACCCGCTCAAGTTCTTCCAGCGTCTGCGAACCGAGCAAGAAGCCGTCTCCCGCGTCTCCGACATCGTCAACTCGCAACTCCGCCGAGAAGTGGCGCTCGACACGCAGTCGGAAGTCATCTCCGAGACCCGTGAAGAAGTCATGCGCCGCGTAGCTGAATTCAGCAACCGGTCTGAAATCACTCGTCAACAGGCGTTTGATTTTTTCAATAACAACCTGCGCGACCCGCGTTTGACGATCCTGGTAACCGAGGAGACCGCGGAAGGTGTTGCCGCACGCGCCCGACGGGCCACGAACGAAGAGTTGGACGCGTTAAGTCGAGAAGAGCGGCCCGAGATCATCGGAACCGCCGTCGTCGCATACTACCAACCGTTGGTCGACGAACTCGGCATCGAAATCGTAGACGTGCGCATCAAGCGCGCCGACTTCCCGACCGAGATCGAGGCCTCGGTATTCGCCCGAATGAGAGCCGAGCGTGCCCGCATCGCCGAAGGCCTGCGTGCAGAAGGTACTCAGCGCGACCGAGAGATCCGAGCCGAAGTCGACCGCGACGTCCAAATCATCCTCGAATCCGCAAACGGTACCTCCGCCAGACTCCGCGGCGAAGCAGAGGAAGAAGCGATCAGCATCCTCGCCGAAGCTTTGGAAAAAGCTCCCGAATTCTACGAGTTCCGCCGCTCACTAGAGGCCTACGAAAGAATCCTCGACAACAAAGCCCTCATCGTCCTAGACAGCGACTCCGACCTCTTCAAATACCTGCAACAACCCGAGGCCATCGAAGACGGCGAGTAGTCTGTAGGTCGGTTGGTTTCGCCTTACCAAGCCGTCTTCAAACCAACTAAAACGGCGGTTTGAACCCTTCTTTGCCCTCGCCGAGTGCGATGCCCTCTTCCGCCAAGCGGTCCCGGATGATTCTTTCGGAATCGCGGTAGTCCCGCATGTAGGCATCCACGAAGTCTTCGATCTCGCAATCGAGCTTCTCTGCCATTAGCCGCGCTGCTTCTTCGCGCGTATTGGCTACGAACTTGCCACGCGTGAAGTGGAACGGTTGAATGATGAAACGGCGAACATCAGTATCGAGTAATTCATCGGCGAAGAATTCGGGATCGGATACGAGCAACAAAGGCGTCATCGTGATGCACGACTGGATACCGGCCGCCTGGACCTCGGCGATTGCGCGAAGCCGGACAGTATTGTTCGGACAAGATGGTTCGAACGTGCGCCGGATGTCCTCATCGTCGGTCGTGACCGTCATATTGACTTGAACTCGTCCACCGTTCGCCTCGATCTGCTGGAACAAATCGATATCACGCGTGACGTCCGGGCTACGGGTTTGGACGACGAGCTTGGGGCGCGGTGGCGATTCCGCCTTCGAAAACAGCATAGATTCATCTTGACCGCCAACACCGGCCATGTGTTGGAGGATGCCGCGTGTTAATTTCAGTCGACGCTCAATCGGCTGATACGGATCGGTCACGCTACTCATGTATATGAGTTTGTCATCGAGAGATGTAGGCGATTTCCGCAACTTGTTACGCAACTGAGATGCGGCGTTTTCCTTGACAGTGACCCATTGTCCCCATGTGTCGCGTTTTTCCACATCGCGGCTGAAGAAGGCAGCGTAGCAGTACGTGCAGCCGAACGAGCAACCGCTGTAGGGGTTAAGCGTGTAGTCGTACGCACCCATGAAGCCAGTGGCTTTCGTCAGGATGGAAGCGGTTTGGGTGTAGGAGACCGTAGTTGATCCGATATCCGTCGGACCGGCAACTACTCGCCGATCATCGTCAACTAACAGGAGTCCCTGTTGTCCTGCTGAGGTGTTCTTCATCGTCGCCAATCGCCTGTCGCAATGGTTTATACAAATCTTACGTAGACTGCGTCATACGACCAACGCACTCTCTGATTCAGGTAACGTTCGTCCCGATTCCGCCTTTCCACATCTAGGAAGTTCAGACGGATCCAACGACGCAATCCGGTTACGTTACGGACATAATCGTTGTCAGTGAGATAGTGCGGATTCCAATGCCGAATAGAAATAGGTCTACCTGGCAACGAGTCTAGCAATAAACGATAGTTCAATGCCGAGTCCGCAGCGGAAAGCACTACCGCGTCGGGATCAATACGCTTTAGCAATGAGGCTAAGTCAATAGAGACTTCTCGGATATTTTCGCTGTAAACGCAATGGAATGCGGTGATGAAACGAAGGCGATCTTGTGACCTCTGGTTCGCATCGAGGTATTGTGGATGAGGCACTACTCCCTGGAGGCCATCCGATGTTACTCGTATTCTTGTAGCCAAGTCCGCCAAGCCCTTCAAGGTATCACGTGAACGAATCCGCTCTTGGAAGCGTAACCAAAGCCTCGTTCCCAAATGCACCATCGGATCGCTGACATCGTGGTTGTTGACTGTGATCGAATCGAATAACCCATCAACCTTCTGGCGTTCATACAGAGCGATGGTCAATCCGAATAATCCAGCCAACGAGCCGCATCCGTAGTCGAACACACCGATCGAGCGTCGAGATTCAGACAATCCAGTTGTCAATGCCGAGTCCAACAACTCCGCAAACACATCGCGAGCCAAAAGTACTTGTCGGGGTTGATACCACAACATGTAGAACAGTGACAGCCACTGATCGTTGGTTGGGTCGTCACTTACGTAATCCGGGATTGATGGGATCGGAAGCATCCTACCCCCGGACCCCGTCACGAACGTGGAGTTGCCAGCGAGTCGGCTCAACTGGTCCAACGCATAGGTAATCTTGTTCCGAACCTGTGCGTTATCAAGGCCGTCGCTGAGTCGATCGAACTCTGCGCGTCCAACTTCAGCAATCGCCAAATCTACGTCTCCGGCTATGTTTCGATCAAACATGATTGTCAACCATAAAATCCCACCTCCCCCATCACCCGCTCCGCGCGCCCAACTCCCCGCTCCTGCTGATACCTCAGCATCGCACCACTCAACCGCAACCCGCCCTCTACATCCCGACGCTCCACCCTTAGCTTCTCCACCCGCCCCCAGTCCGGCGTCCGAGCGATGTGCCTAAGCAACTTGATCGTGTTCAGCGGTGCCGGTATCAGCGGCGAAGACAGCCCCTCGTCGGCGTGGTGCCGACCCTCGAAGACAACGGGATCCGGCGTCGTCGAACTATCCGCCAGCCGATCAGGCCGCCTAACCAATCCGCCCTCCGACGCCGAAAACCAGTGATTGCCCGGCGCAATGTCGACACCGGTGCGCACGCAGCGTTGAAGTTGCGGTTGCAGGCCGACGGTGGTGAGCAGTGTGATTTCGTGCCACAGACGCAGCAACGAAAGCGCCAACTTGTCACACGACTCGGCGTACGACAACGAGTCGCGCAACAGCGCAAAAAGAACCGGATTGCCACCTGAAGGCAAAGAGAATCGTTCGCACATCTCAGCGAAGTGAGATGCCAGCGAAAGCCTATCCAAATCCCGCCGAAGCCCCAAGTAGGCATTAACCGTCTCGACCTGACTAATAACATGCAGGTCAGATCGCCCCTCCGACACGTGCGCCGTCACATGCCTCAGCAGATCTACGTGACCGCCAGTCCGAGACTTCGTCCGCCGCGCGCCACGCGCAACGCATGAAATAAGACCCCGATTCGGCGTAAAAAGAACCACGATCCGGTCCGCCTCACCAAAGTTCCGAGCGCGCACCACGATACCCTCGGTATTGAAATATCGTCGTTGCGGAGAACGCATGGTTTAGAGTGCGATTGGCTGAACCGTAATCTGTGTGATTTTAACCACCCACCAGCAATCTCGCCCTCTGGCCTGACAAACCCGCCAGCCAACCCGTAGGGGCAGGTTTCAAACCTGCCCCTACCAACCAAACCAACACCATACCCTCACCACAACAAACCCCCATCAACCACCACCAACGTCATCCCATCACCGCAGTAAAGCCCTCATCCGCCACAGACATTCCCCCTCTCCCGTTGGACGGGAGAGGGTTGGGGTGAGGGCCCGGGGTGGCGAGGGGCCTACCAACCAAACAACCACACACACCACCGCAACACCCCCACCAGCTAACACCCAATCACATCAATCACAGTTCAGACACCAACCAACTGAAACCCACATCCTTCCCATCCTTCAAAATCATTCGCATCCCAGTTCACTCTTGACATACTTACCACATCTGTAGTACAACTGGAATCAGGCGCACAATCCGACGGCCATCGGCAAGCGCTCAGAACATCGCCGCGTCGAGGGTTAGCGCAACCTTTTTGACGCAACTATCGACAACCAAATATTGAAACCGGTCTGCGGGGGGATAATCACCGGGCCGCCCAGAGCGACCTTATAAGCCGTGAAAACGGTGAAGTCGACTGCTCGAAGCGACCCGCGGCAGTGCCCTCCACAAGTTTAGTAAGTTCGGACGCAACGCAGACCAAAATCCGGTTACGGAGATCGTTGTAGCTGCAGGGCTCGGATGCGGAGCGTTACGCTGACTCCGCCTAGCAAGCCAGACGGACATCCCGCCGCGCGACGCTGTCCCGTCCCTCCCGTTCTCAACCATCATCCCCTCTCCCGCTCGGCGGGAGAGGGCTAGGGTGAGGGCAGGAGGCGAGGGGACGCGACGTAGGGGCGACCCTTGTGGTCGCCCCCTCGCAGGGGATGCCCGTTCAAGATCCGAGCGAACGATCCTCCTACCCGGCAGACGTCTTTCCGTCACGCCGAGCGGAAGAGGCTACCACGACAGCTCGAGAAGCAATCGAGCGATGACGGACGGCGCGTCTTACAACCGCCGTCCGGAGGGCCGATGGTCTGGCGACGTCGGCGACGCTGGGATCTTATTGACTGACGCACCAACAATCTTTCGCCCGCGCTAACCCGAAACCGACGCGGCGATGATTCGAAAAACCTAAAACGTAGGGGCAGATTTCAAACCTGCCCCTACCAACCAGCCAAACCACCACTACCCCATCACCACAACACCCGAACACCAACAAAAATCTGCGAACAAACCCCGCAGATCAATTAAACACACCCCCAACACCAACAACCTGCCGGCCCAGGAGCAAACGTCCCCTTCGGGTTCTTTGCACAACTCGATGTCGGCGCTTTCAAGAGACTGTTTCGCTGTCAAGTTCCCGTTTGCACCGCCCCCTGGATTTCCGCCTGCGCGGAAAGACAGCAGTTGTGCAAACGTCCCCTTCGCGGAGCGTAAGGGGACGCGAACGAGCGAAGCCCAAAGGACCGACAACAGAGCAGGGGATGCCTGGGGCGGCGCGGGGCCCACCAGCCAAACCACCACACCCCCATATCAGGCGCAGTTGCAACCTCACCCATTGACACTTGACAAAATATCGCGATTACAGCGATACTTCAAGTAACAGTAATCAGCGTAGGATAAAGATCAAATGACAACTGATGAGCGTCTTTTGAAGCTCGAAACCGAGTTCCGTACCGAGCTCAAACATTTGGCCACCAAAGCCGATCTCAAAGCCCTTGAACTGCGATTGATAGCGACAGTGGTAACCGTCGTAGGAGTTGCAGTTGCTATCCTCAAACTCTGGAACTAACCCTCGCCAATAACGTTTCATTGGTCAAGTTCCGCTTACGTTTGGTGACTCGTTGCTCAAGATCCGAGCGAGCGATCCTCCTACCCGGCAAACGTCTTTCCGTCACGCCGAGCGGAAGAGGCTACCACGACAGCTCGAGGAACAATCGAGCGATGACGGACGCCGCGTCTTACAACCGCCGTCCGGAGGGCCGATGGTCTGGCGACATCGGCGACGCTGGGATCTTATTGACCAACCCACCAACAATCTTTCGCTCGCGATGACCCGAAACCGACGCGGCGATGATTCGAAAAACCTAAACCGTAGGGACAGATTTCAAACCTGCCCCTACCAACCAAACCACCACCACCCCATCACCACAACACCCGAACACCAACAAAAATCTGCGACCAAACCCCGCAGACCAATTAAACACACCCACCAACCCGTAGGGGCGGTTCGCGAACCGCCCTACCAACCAAACCACCAACCCCGCCATCACCGCAGAAACACCCTCATCAACCACCCATACCTGTCCATCGATGCAACACCCACCAACCAACCCGTAGGGGCGGTTCGCGAACCGCCCTGCCAGCCAAACAACCAATCACAGCCCATCATTCAAATCACATAAATCACAGTTCAGACAATAACCAAACCACCAATCCCCCCATCACCGCAGCAACATCCTCATCAACCACCCATACCTGTCCATCGATGCAACCCACCAACCAACCCGTAGGGGCGGTTCGCGAACCGCCCTGCCAGCCAAACAACCAATCACAGCCCATCATTCAAATCACAAAAATCACAGTTCAGACAACAACCAAACAACCACCAAACCACCCACCAACCCGTAGGGGCAGGTTTCAAACCTGCCCCTACCAACCAAACCACCGCAACACCCACATCAGGCAACCCGCAACCCCACCGATCACCGCCAGAAGGGCCCGGTTCGCGCACTAGTGTGGCGCCCAATCCTATAGAATCTCAGTGAAAAGAGGCGCGCCCATGTATTGCGCGCTTTTGTGTACACTGGTATGATGTTGTGCGTAAGTCGGACTGGCACGCGCTCGTTCCGATTCACGCGCGCATGAAACCGCTAACGACGGACTGGCGACAAGTCAAGCTTGAAAAGGAAAAGAGACGTGATGAAATCCCCTACATCACTGATTAGGTTCAGGAACGCGGTGGGCGTTATGCTGGCTTTGTCGGCAATCTTCGCCGTCGTCATAAGCGCCGTAACGTTTACACAGGATCGAGCACTCGCACAGGATCCACCCATCACCGTGTCCTTAGAGACCCCTGACGCCGTTGCTGAAAATGACGGCGAAGTGGAGGTTACGGTCAGTTTTAGTGCTCTACCCTCTCCAGCCACCGTAGCCAGTATCCCGTTGGTGATGGGGGCAGAAGGTGACACCGCAGACAAGGCTGATGACTACACGGATGCGACGGAAGCTACTAACGTTTTTGTGTCAACTACGACAACCGACGGTGTTGACACCCACACCGGCACCATTCGAATCGATCTAACGACCGACAGCGATGCCGAACCAGTGGAAACCTTCACCGTGAGTATCGGCGAGTTTGCTGCCGATGCAGGATTCGTTAAGTCGGCAACCGACAGTTCCATCACGATCACGATCACCGACGCAGACGATAACCGTGACGCGTTAGGTCCCGTCGCGATCGACGGCGAACCGACGTCGGGGGAAACCCTTACCGCCGATGTTTCAGGTATCGAAGACCTCGACTACTTAGACGTTACGGAAACCGGCGACGTGGACGAAAACCAATTGAACGTCATTCTCGAAGGTGATGGCACTGAAGTAATCACCTACCAGTGGCAGAGGGGTGATGAATTAGGTGCGAATCTAGCCGATATCGACGATGAGACGTCCTCAACGTATGATGTGACTGAATACGATGTGGGAATGACGTTGACAGTCGTAGTGACGTGGTCTGACAAGTACGGCAACGGAAACAACATGGCGCGAACGTTCACCGCGCCCACCGCGGTGGGACCAGTCGCCTACCACGACGCAAGGCCATTCATCATCAAAAGCGCTCCCCGCCTCGAACCTGGCGTCGTCCTTACTCGGGACACCTCGGGAATGCTCAATGCCGATGACGAACTGATTGATGGCGATGGCAATTTGGTTGACGGCAACACGTTTGATGATACCGATGACCCCAATACCGACCCGACCGCGTTTGCGATCACCGTTATCACTTACACGTGGTACCGGGGTGATGATTCAATCAAGTGTGACTTGAACCTTGACAATACCGTTGGAGCAGACGAACACTGCACCACCGAGACGTACAAGTTGGATGAAGTCGACGTTGCCAAGTCGATCACATTGGTCGCAAGTTACTCGATCATAACGGGTGAAGATGACGCGACTACGCAGGACGTGAATGAGTCAATGACCCCGGCAACTCTCACCAGCGATCCGGCGGGAACCGTATTCAGCTCGAACCCTGCAACTGGAATACCGACGATCACCGGTATTGCCCAGGTCGGTGCGACATTGACCGCGACAATTGGTACCATCCGAGACCCTGACGGAGACGCTGTTGTTGAGGCCGACATCACCTACGAGTGGTTCCACGGCGATGACGACGATTACAGCGATTCGCTCGGCACTGGTTCAACCTACACGTTGAAACCAACAGATGTTGGCAACACCATCAAGGTCAAGGCCAGTTTCAACGATGGCCTCGGCGATCCCGAATCTGTGACCAGCAACGCCACGTCCACCATCGCAGGCTCCCCAGGCCAGATCTCTCGTATCGAGCCGGGAATCCGCGGAGTTACCGTCTCCGCTGGCGACACAGTGACGTTGTCTGTCCGGGTAATCGGTCTGCAAGGCAAGGAGGACTCAGGCCTCAACGGTGCGCGCAACATCTCCTGGGCGATAAAGGACGGAGATGCGTTAGACGACGCATCAACGGGCAAACCCGCAGCGGGCCACGAGATCACGTACAAAGCCCCGTCCTCGCCAGGTACCTACACAGTGGTGGCTTCCCTTGGCGATGGCGATTGCCAGCCAGACGCTGGCGACCGCACCGATGCAAAGGCTCGTGAAGACGACTGCAACGCCTCGATCGAGGTTCAGGTCCGACGACCGTCGACTGCGCCTGATGACGGCGTAGCGCCGCAGAACCCGCCGGGTGAGATCCCCACGATCTTGACCGACGGCGACGGCAACCAGTACGAAGTCTTCACGCCTGAAGGCGGCGGCACGTTCACCGGCGAGGGCTACACCCTCAGCGCCGGAGCCGGAGCCATCCCCAACGGCGAGTACATCGGTGTCCGAGTGTCTGACGAAGGCTCGGCCTCCAACGCCGGCATGACCCACCAGCGTTACACCCTCGGTGGCAACATGTACAGCGTCTCGGCGGTCGATGCAAACAACGCCAGCATCACCTCCTACGCGCTCAACAGCGCCGCCACGGTCTGTGTGCCGCTACCAGACGAGTTGAGTCCTAACATCTCAAGCCTCGCTCTGGTCGCGATCAATGCTGACGGATCACTGACGATCCTGTCCGCCTCGGTCCGCTTGGGCAGCAACGGCACCCAAGTCTGTGGTAACCTGAGCGGCCTCCCGGCCTCGGTCGCAGTGGGTAGCTCAGGCGCCCCGGCCCCGTTGCCGACGCCAGTGCCCCCGACGGCGACCCCCGAGCCGCCGGCAACCGGTGGCACCGCGCCGACCAACAACTCGGCACTGTGGGCACTCCTCCTCGGCTTCGCAGTCGTAGCCTCCGGCACATTCCTAGTGATCGGCCGAAGACGCGGCATCGCAGGGAAGTAAAGCGCATCTCGTAGGGGCGGTTCGCGAACCGCCCCTACGTTCGCCCGAGAGGCGAAACCGAACGGCGTCCGTAAAAACTACGGGCGCCGTTCTGATTCTGCGTCAGGGGCAGGTTTGAAACCTGCCCCTGACGCTCGCTGATATCATCAAAGCGAGCATATGAATAGGCAACCGCAGGTATTATCCAGTGGCAGACAAAGACATGGAAAGAGTTTCTCATCTGGAAGGCGCGTGCGAGCACATGGCTACGAAGGCTGAACTCGCCGAGTTGAACGGCGACTACCGAGTTGAGTTTGTCAGGATCGAACACCGTTTCGAGTCCATCGAAGATACGATGCGTTCGATGCAAGACGTGCTACTTCAGATCCTCGAACGTCTGGACGGGATCGAGAGTCGTCTGGACAGGCTTGAGAGTTCCAACGCCCGAATCATCGGTTTCCAGACATCCGGCAGATCGCCGGACGACGACGGCGATTAGGGCATAAAGGGACATCTGCGCAACCATCGCAATCCCCGCAAAGCCCCTTTGTCTGACGGCAGTGTAGACTTGGGGTATCAAACTGCGAGCCAATGCGGTGCGAATCCATTTTCGGGTGCAGATTGCAATGACAATTACAGATAAACCGAAAATCGACCTGAAGGAACTTGGCCGATTGATAGATAACGCCGAGCGGATCTACCAAGATGTATTGTTGCCACGATACATAGATACGCACTATGGCAGGTACATTGTCGTTGATGGACGTACCGGGGACCATGAAATCGATCAAGGCGATCATCTCACATACCACCGCTTAAAGCAACGACGACCTGATGCCGTAACCTTCAGTACTAGAATCGGCACTACCTCGGGAGATTCCGCGTTCTCACGTCACTCCCGGTTGCCTAGCGTGGTTAGATTTAGAAAGACTTACGGTCTCAAGTGATCATCGGAGACGTTGATCAACACTTGATACCGATTGTCGAGATCGAGATCCTAGGGACTGACGGAAGATTCCATTCAATCCCCGCGGTTCTTGACACCGGTTGCAACTTGAACCTCGTCATGCCGGAATATGTCATGTCTAGGCATGGGCTGCAACCAGTAACCAGCACGGCGTTGACACCCGTCGATGGTGATGTGAGCCGAGTACCGGCATATGAAGTAGTTGTGAGATGGGATGGGCAGATATTCGAGACTGTAGCGGCGCAGACGACTTCTCAATCGAGTGTGCCAATCGTCGGCATGGAATTGTGCCGGAATCGTACCATTTCCATCGACATGCGTCCCGGCGGTGAAGTGCGGATCGGGTCGATGGAGCCAACGATTTAGCCCCCCGTGCCCGGCGCGGCAATCTCATCTTCGCCTGACGCCGTCGAAACATCCGACCCGTTCGCCGAGCGTTCCGCGATTATGGTTTAACCTTTCCCCCTAGACAACCAACGCTCGAAACGAGGAGCCAATCATGCGTATCCCGCTACTGGGGATTTCACACGAGACCAACACATTTTCAAGCGTCCCGGCTGACTACGACGCCTTCGTGGAAACCGGCATACTGCGTGGCTCCGAGATCATCGACAAGTTCGTCGACGCCCAGTACACCATCTCGGGTTACAACCAAGCGGCCGAGGAACTCGACTTCGAGTTGGTGCCGCTGATGTACGCAGTCACGGGGCCGATCGGCACCATCACCAAGGACGCCTACGACCGTCTAACCGAGGAGATGTTCGGCATGCTCCGCGACCAGGGCCCGTGGGACGCCGTGCTGATTTCCAACCACGGAGCGGCGGTTAGTGAAGAGTTCCCGGACATGGACGGCGAGTTCTGCCGCGCGGTACGCGAGATCGTCGGACCAGATTTGCGGATCGGTGTCACGTTAGACATGCACGGCAACGTGTCGAAGCCGATCGTCGAACACACCGACGTCTGCGTCGTGTGGCGCACCAATCCGCACCTCGACCCCAAGGTGAGAGGCCGCAAAACAGCTGAACTGGTGGTGCGAGCCGCGAAAGGCGAGATCAATCCCGTGCAGTGGATCGAGATGCCTCCGATGTACATCAACATCGTCAAGCAGTTCACCGGTGAAGACCCGATGATGAGCTTCGTCGACGACGCCCTGGCCGCCAACGAAATCCCTGGAATACTAGACACCAGCGTCGCCGAAGGCTACCCATACTCCGATGTCGAGAAGATGGGCATGTCGTGGGTCGCCATCGCCGACAACGACATCGAACTCGCCAAATCCGTCGCCAAAGACATGGCCGCAAAGGCGTGGGAACGCCGCGCAGAACTAAACGTCGAAGTTCCGTCGATTTCCGACGCCCTCGACATTGCCCTCGCCGAATACGTCGGCCCCCGCGACTTGAACGACGCCGACGAGGTGGCGATCGACGGCACCGCACTTGCGATGCCCGACGACGCCGAAGCTGCCCGCGAAGGCCCGATAGTCCTGATGGACGTCGGCGACAACATCGGAGGCGGCTCGTCCGCCGATTCCACCCACATCCTCGAACAGGTCGTGGAACGCGGCATCTCGGGCTTCCTGCAGACGCTTTACGATCCCGATTCCGTCAACGCATGCGTCGAGGCTGGCGTGGGCGCTACCGTGACGTTAGACGTCGGCGGCAAGACCGACGACATGCACGGCAACCCGGTAAACGTCACCGGTACCGTGCGTGCCATTACCGACGGACAGTATGAAGAGCTAGGCGCGTCGCACGGCGGCTTCCGGTTCTACGACTCCGGAGTCACCGTGCGGCTCGACACCGACCAAGGGCAGACAATAGTGTTGACGTCGGTTCGTGCAGGCAACACCGTGCGTGCTCAGATGTACCACATCGGCATCATCCCCGAACGCTACAAGATCGTAGTAGCCAAAGGAGTTGTCTCGCCGAGGCCCGCGTATCAGCCCATCGCAGGCAAGGTCATACTCGTAAACACCCCGGGCGTCACCACGGCCGACATGTCGACCTTCACCTATCACCACCGGCGTATCCCGCTGTATCCGATGGAGCTCGACGCGGAGTACTGAAACGGCGCGTGAATCGCCCACCGAATTCCCCCATCCACGCCGCACGGAAAGAGTGCGCGACATCTGTAATGTCCGTTAACGCCGGAGATCGGCAGACTACACCGACGAGGAACCATCGCCAACATATACAATGTCTTTAACATTAAGTAATTGAAGCAGCTTTGCTCAATGGTTAGGACATTTCGATGACAACTTTGGAAGAACGCGTGAGCCACTTAGAAGGCGGATACGAGCACTTGGCGACCAAAGCCGATGTTCAAGTTGTCCGTGTGGAAGTCGCCGAAGGCAGGACTGAATTGAAGTCCGAGATTGCCGACCTGAGAACCGAGGTGCATTCCGGGTTCGCCCATATCGAAACTCGATTTGCCCAGATCGACACCCGCTTCGCTCAGATGGAAACGATCATCGCCGAGCGAGAGGCGCGTTTCCTGCGTTGGTTTGCAGGCCTGATGGCCGTATCGCTCACCGCTGTCGCTGCTTCGATCGCCAGCGCCGTCATCGGCCTCGTCGGGTGAAACTCGACGTAGCCTTGAGTCGCGATGGAGCTCGACGCGGAGTATGGAGCGAGTTAGGTGGATCAGACGGCTCGGTTAAGATTGCGCGGTATAGAGGCTATCGCCATGACTATTGACGAACTCGAAACGATCCAAGAAAAATCCTATCTGAACCCGCCAAAGACCGACGCAAGGGCAGTGCGGCTACAGTTGTTACGAGCGCAGATCAGTGGGGATCATACCGCTAGGATGAAGGGCCTTGAGATGTTGCACGATGCCATCATGGAACGATTCGACCGTCTAGAAGAGATGTACCGCGACATAATCAATTCCTACAAGTGCGACGCTTAGGTCGGAATTCGATGGCTGGGCTCCAAATAAAGAACGTCCCCAATCAACTGCACGAACGGTTGCAGCGGCAAGCGCGCAAACGCAAGACGACGTTGGACGACGTTGTCTTGTCGATGCTGGAGCGAGAGATGGGGCGGCTCGAGTTTCGCGAAGATGTCGTGGATAAGGCTGGGTTGGTAGTAACGCACGCCCCCTATGATTTGATCGCCTTAGTGCGCGCTCGGAGTAAGGCACCGTTGAACCGCGTCAACGGATCAACGCGAAGCAGTCCGGGTACAGCTAGCTTTCCGGTCAAGAACGTACCCGACGATTTGCATGAACGGTTGCGGCGGCAGGCAAGCAATCTCAACACCGAAATGGAGACCCTCACCCTCAACGCATTAGAAATAGCGATGGATCGGGTTGAGTTTTATGAGCGAATGGCCGCAAAACCGGTGAAGGAATTTTCGATCAGTCCTTCGGAGTTACTTGCACGCGAGCGAGCCCAACGCGACGCACCGATTGAGTTCTAGTGCCTCGCTACGTCGTCGATGCGTCCGTCGCCGCTGAATTCGTCCTTGAGACTCGACTCGGCATGGACTTAGGCGGGTTGATCCAAACCAATGAATTGTTCGCTCCGGAGTTGCTCGATTTGGAAGTTTTATCAACGTTGCGGAAGTTTGTATTGCGCGATGAACTCTCAAACGGGGCTGCACTTTCGGCAATCGGTGAGTTGGAGAAGCTGAGCGTTGAGAGGATTTCACACGAAGGGTTATCGAAACTCATATGGCAGTACCATCGAAACGTAACCATCTACGATGCCGTCTACCTGGCTACTGCCAAAAACCTGAACCTCGAGGTTGTGACCGCTGACCGCAAACTCGCTCGCGCACCCGGGATCGATGTCGCAGTTCACGATTTGCGCGATGCAAACATCATCGCTCGCCTAGAGGCAAGATAAAAGAGGCGCCCAGATGCCGAACCCAACCGGAGATTCTTCAAAATCATCCCGCCCCAACGCCATCGTCATCATGGTCGATGACATGGGCTTCTCAGATATCGGATGCTACGGCGGTGACATCAATACTCCCATTCTCGATGCGTTGGGCTACAACGGAATCCGCTTCACCCAGATGTATAACGGCGCAAGGTGCTGCCCTTCACGTGCCGCTTTGCTCACCGGACTGAACCCGCACCAAGCGGGTGTCGGGCAGATGACGGCAAACCTCGGTGTCCCCAGCTATCAGGGCTATCTCAACGACAACTGTGTCACGATTGGCGAGGTCGCGAAATCGGCAGGATACCGGACCCTGATGTCCGGCAAGTGGCACGTCGGCGGAGGCTATGATCGCAGAAGGCGCGATCAATGGGTGCCCGGCGACGCGACACACCCGCTGCCCACCCAACGTGGTTTCGATCGCTACTTTGGTCTGGTGGAAGCAGCCGACTCCTTCTGGAATCCCAAAGCCTTGCTCATGCAGGACACCTTGATCGAGGTTGAGAGTTCCGACTTCCACCTCACCGACGCGATCGCAGATCACGCCGTCTCGCAGATCGATGATGCGATGACCGACAGCGAGCCGTTCGTCCAGTACATCGCCTTCACTGCGCCTCACTGGCCGCTGCACGCCCGGGAGGACGACATTGTCAAGTACGAGGGGAAATACCTGCGCGGGTGGGACGAGATCCGCGGATCGCGACACGAACAACAGAAGGCGCTCGGCATCGTCGACTCGAAGTGGCCGATATCGACCCGAGACGCGGACGCGCCGCCGTGGGAGGATGTCCAGAACAAGGAGTACGAAGACATCCGCATGGCCGTCTACTGCGCCATGATCGAGCAGGTGGATCGCGGCATTGGACGCGTCATCGAAACGCTCAAGAAGCACGAACAATTCGAAAACACGCTCATCATGTTCCTCTCAGACAACGGAGGATGCGCCGAGCTGTTCCAAGAGGATTCTGACTGGCCAGACCCGTCGCAGTGGGAGACCGATCTGACGTTGGAAGGCGAAAGAGTCAGCGTGGGCGACATACCAGAATTGCGTCCCGGCCCAGACACTACGTTCCAAGCCGTAGAGCTGCCGTGGGCGAATGTTTCGAACACACCATTCCGCTTCTTCAAGCGCTGGATACACGAAGGCGGAATCTCGACGCCGTTCATCGTCCATTGGCCTGACAAGATCACCGAAGGAGCAATCGTCGACAACGTGCCGATGCACATCACCGACATCTCCGCCACGGTCTACGACGCCATAGGTGCAACCTATCCGACGGAGCACAACGGCAACGAGATAACGCCGTTGGAAGGCGAGTCGATAGTGCCGATTCTCCACGGCAAGGAATGGTCGCGCGAGAAGCCGGTTGCGGTTGAACACGAAGGCAACCGCGGCATCCGGATCGGCGAATGGAAACTCGTCGCCGAGTGGGACGGCCCTTGGGAGCTCTACAACATCCCCGAGGACCGTACGGAGCAGCACGACTATGCAGCAACAGAGCCCAAACGCGTAGAAGCCATGCTCGGCGAATACGATACATGGGCAGAGCGCGCGGGAGTGGTTCCGTGGCCGGTCAGAGAAGGATTTTTGGCGAAGCGGACGCTAGGTAAGCGCGATCACATCTCACAGCATAGAAGTCCGTCAGGCGGTCGCAGTTTCCGGTGATCGGTTCGCCCATCCCAAATGACCCTGACATCCACTTAACACGGGGGTGATCAGCCGTCGTCTACCCCAACCACGCGCCCGCCGAGGTTGCGTAAGCGTTCGACCGTTGGGTTTGTGTTGATCTCTTCCGGGACGTTGAAGGGTTTTGGTACGTCGGAGAGTTGGTTCGATCGTTGCGACGGCGCGGCAGGTGCCGGTTGTGGTCGTGTCGGCTCGGTGGTTGACGGCGGAGGAGTCGTGGCAGCTTGTGCGTTGCCGCTCGGCGCTGCTGCTGCCTGTAGTTGGATGCGAATATTCGGACCATAGACGGTCTGGAATGCGGGGCGGAGTCTGGTGCGGACCTCGTCGTTCGTCCACGCGTCGCGGAGCCGTTTGGTGCCGTTGGCGTACTTCGGCTGGAGTATCAGAACCCCTTGGTCGTTGGGTCCGATGAAGTTAACTTGCGCGAACGTGGTGCGGACTTGAGTGCCGGCGGCCTTCCCGATCTCTTCGAGGATGCGAGATGACGCGGTCGGGGCATCATCTGGTCGTCGATCCGATGCTGGTTGCCCGGTGCGTTGGGCCGGTTCGGGTTGGCGTTGTTCGGGAGCCGGCGCGGGACGGCGTGCTGGTTGTCTTTCGCGTCTGGGTTGTTGTGCGGCCGGTGCCGTTGGCGCTTCTGGCTTCGGAGGTTCGGCTACAGCTTGGAGCGTAGCGATTTCGAGTGCCAACGGCGATGACGCCTCGCCAAATCGTTCGTTGCGACCGAATACAGTGATGGCGTGGAGCATGTGCTCGGTCGACGCGTTCATCGCATCGGGTTCAAGCTCGGGCGCGTCGCCGAGTTGCCCATAGGCGCTGCTTACGCCGTGCTTCGCGAGGAGCGCTCCCCTCAATGCAGAGATCGTCGACTCTCGGAGCCCCCTGAGTTCGGCGCCGCGGGACGCTTCTTGTTCGATGATTTCGAGCGCGCGCTTGGTGTCTTTGAGCAGAATGGCGCTCGCCAAGTTGCGTGCCGACGATGTGTCGCCGATGCCGAGTAGCTCTCGGGCTTGTGCTTCAACTATCTCTCCGCTTCCGTACGAGATGGCTAGCTGTTCGAGTAGGTTCTCGGCGTCGCGTAGAGAGCCCCACGCCGATTGTGCGACGAGCTCCAGAACGCTAGGTTCGCAGTCGATCTCCTCCTCGTCGCAGATAAGGATCAGGCGTCCAATCACGTCATCGGCAGTAAGCCGCCGGAAATCGAAACGTTGACATCGGCTGATGATCGTCGCCGGCACGCGGTGGATGTCGGTAGTCGCCAGGATCATGACGACCTGCGGTGGCGGCTCTTCAAGCGTCTTCAACAAAGCGTTAAACGCCTCGGTGGTGAGCATGTGGACTTCGTCGATGATGTACACCTTGTAATCGCCGATCGTGGGACGCAAGAGGACGCGCTCGCGCAGATCACGGATATCGTTAACACCCCGGTTGGATGCGGCGTCGATCTCGATGAGATCCATGTAACGCCCCTCGTCGATGGCGATCGCGGCATCGGTATCCGGAAGCGGATCGCCGTGAGGATCGAGCTCGGCGTTGAGGGCCTTGGCAAGGATGCGCGCGGTGGACGTCTTGCCGACGCCCCGCGGCCCGGTGAAGAGGTACGCGTGCGCAACGCGATCCGACATCACAGCGCGACGCAGCGTATCCGTGATGTGCTCCTGCCCGACGACATCGCTAAAGCGTGTGGGACGCCACTTTCTGTAGAAGACGGTGCTCATAATACGTGCAAGTATCCATGATACGAAGGGGATGGGTTCGTGGACTGCGGATTGGCAGGGCGATATCACTTGGTACGACTAGATCCGGATAGTTCGCGGAGAATTGATTGAACATTTTCGCCTTAACGTTCGTCTAGTAGTATGTTTGCGAATACAGTCACTACACACCAAGTCTCCTATCTGTTAATGGGCGGCAAAAGAAAGATCACCGATCGATGAATCCCCGATTAATCCTCGTTTTCGTCTTCACCTTGGTGGTTTCCATCGTGGCAATGGTCTTTGCCGCAAGCATCGATTCCATAACCGCGCAAAATTCGCGAGTCCCGTCGGCCCCGACGGGATTCACGGCCCGCGCGGTGTTCGAGGACGGGCGGCACATAGTCAAGCTCTCTTGGGACGTGCACCCGGCGGACCAAGGCGTAACGGGTTGGCAATTCACGATCTGGGACCCGGAAACTGGCGATGATCGCCGGTATGTTCGACTCGGAAACCGAGACCACACGTTTACCGCGATCGATGACGTCAACGTACAGCCGGCCACGACTTACGTGTACACGGTTCACGCCATCAACTCACACGGTCACGGCGATTTCTCCCGACGCGTCACCGTCATGACGCTCGGCAATCAGGGTGAGCCCATCGTCAATACGGATAGCGGCTCCAACGCTCCAACTGGTCTGACTGTGGAAAATGAGGATATCGGCGTGCGGTTGGCGTGGGATGATCCACGTGATCCGACGATAACCGGTTATCGGATTTGGCGTCGGATAGTGCGATACAAGCACGGCACAGAGTACGCCTATCGTCTCGGACTTACAGTTGATCGTGGATCATACGGGCGCCGCGGAGAACCACTTTTTCGACAGCGACGGGTTGGAGGAGAATACGCGGTACGCATACGGTGTGAGTGCGATCAGTTCAACGGGCCAACGCGCCGCAATCTCGGACGAGGTTGAAATCACGAGACCACGCCGCAGTCCGCAACCTCCAGATCAGATTACCGGTGTTACCGCGATGGCGTTGGCTAGCGGCGTCCACCTTAGTTGGGACAATGTCGAAGGCCATGGCAATGAAGTCACCGACGTATTCATTGAACGCGAATTGCCGGGCGACCCTTCGGGTGGCCATTTCATCCACCTCACAAATTACGATCCCCGCGACACCTCATATACGGACGTTCATGGGTTACGGCCCGATACCACGTATATCTACCGGATTAGCGCCAGTAACGGCGCCGGTAGGAGCGAAAGATCCGATCCTGTAACGGCGACTACGTGGGCGTCCGTCCTGCCGACACCGTCCGCTCAACCGCCGGTTCCCGCCAATCCGAAGGCCGAAGCGGTTTTCGACGGAGGCCACCATCGGGTTATCGTCGCTTGGGATAAACCGAACCCGAGCGACCAGATACTCCGATGGCGTATAACTCGGTACGATCCACGTACTGACCAACAGGTCAGTTATCGGGATGTGCCCAACCAGTACCCGACCATCAGCACGTATCACGATACCGACGTAAATCCTGCAACCACTTATTCGTACCGCATCACAGCAATAAGTCTGCGGAGATTGAGCGACGAGTCGCGACGTGTCACTGTAACTACGTCATCCGAGCTGGAAGAACGTCCTTCAGAACCGATTTCGATCGAGGAATGGTTCGAAACGCGACCTCCGGATACCGGTGGGTTTGCTCCGACATCTGCCGCTTGGCTGCTGGTCGCAATCGTGGGCGCGGCGGCGGTGGTTGCTGGATTCGCCTTACGGCGCGTGCCGATGGCCATCTCAATTCTGCGACACAAGCAACGTCGGTGATTGTAGTTCCCAAGATCGGAATACCATACGATGTCCAAGTGCAGGCGCGCAACAGTCTCGATCCACCCGAATTGGGAACATGGTCGGTCTCGCAGGAGGAGACTCCAGTCGCTTCGACCCTGCCCGCCGCCGCCGCTCCCGCGACACCCACCAAGACCGCCGCGAATTCATCCAGCATCGTCATCTCCTGGACCGCAGTCACCGGCGCCGCCAAGTACCGGGTGCGCTACAAGACCGGAACCGACGACTGGGGCGAACCTGTCGAGGTCGCCGCCGCCACGCAGTACAACGCCGTGATGCTCGACGCATCGACCACATACCGATTCGAGGTCGGCGCTTACGGCGACGGCGCCGCGAGACGCCCGGCGTGGGGAGCGTGGTCAACGCAACTCGAAGCGTCGACCAGCGCGGCTGCGGACGTCAACGGTTGCATCACGAGCCTGGGGGCGATCTCCGGAACCTCGACCCTCCAGGGCGCCTGGACCGACGAGTGCGTGTCTTCCAACCGGCGGCTCGGCACCAAATACGCACGCTACTTCTCGTTCCAGCTCGCGACCGCGGCCGACCTCACCATCGAGCTCGTCTCGGGCGAGGACCCGTACCTCATCCTCATGGAAGGCGCGGGAACCTCCGGCACCATGCGCGCCAGAAACGACGACAGCGGCGACGACGGCCTCGGACACTTCAACTCCAGGATCACATACCAGGCCACCGCCGGGAACTACACCGCCGAAGCCACCCCGTACAACTCCAACACCACCGGAGACTTCACGATCAGCATCGAGGTTCTGAACGTTCCGAGCGCGCCGAGGAACGTGACGGTGGTGCCTGGAAACAATCGGCTGGTCGTTCTGTGGGATCCGCCCGAGACCGACCGCGGATCGGCGATCACGGGCTACCGCGTGGGGCAACAGGCTTCGTCAGGTTCGCAGTCGAGGAGCCGGAGATCCGTCGTCGACCCGTCGCGTCTGCTGGGCGCGGACGACAGAGGATACGCGATACTCAATCTCAGCAACGGCACCTCGTACTCCGTCACCGTCGTCGCCGTCAACGGAAACGGGGATGGAGACCCCTTCACGGCGCCGGCCACCGCGCCGCAGGAGACTACAATTACGGTGACGGCGCCGGACACTCTCGAGGTCGGGTCGAGCGACGACGTGGGGGTCATTACGACCGGCACCGTCACGGGCGCCGACTACAGGGTGCGCCTCGACATTGACGACCCCACGAAGATCAGCTTCAACGGCTGCTCCCCGCAGGACGATCTGGAGATACTCCAGAATCTGACCGCTACGGCAACAGTGCATGGCTGCGCCGCTGGCACGGGGAATGTCACGGCGACGCTCGTCGTGCAAGACACGCAAGGAGACTCCTACCCGATCGTGGCCTCCTCCGCGACGCATGCGATCCGAGTGACGCAGGCGAATCAGCCGCCGACGTTTGACCAGACGAGTTACCGGTTCGCGATACCGGATCACGCCGCCATCGGCGCCGCTATCGGTACGGTGGTTGCGTCCGATGCCGACATGGACACGATCACATATGAAGTAGGCCGTTCAACGGCGGTGCAGATCGACGCAGACGGTAATCTGACCGTGGCCGCGTCGTTAGAGGCACTAGGGGGCTCAGAACACGAATTCGAAGTAAAAGCCGATGACGGTGTGAATCCTGTTCAGACAGTGGATGTCACGCTCAACGGATTGACACCACCGCATGACATCCGAGCAAACGGAGAAAGCGACGGGCTCTCAGCTGGTCGGATAAAACTCAGATGGGAGGGAGCCGACAACGTTCAACAATTCGAAGTGTCGTACGCCGACGAAGTCTTCGCGCTCCCATCGTTGAGCGTTATGAGGATGGCGACGGACCAAGAAACCGAAATCGGTTCGTTGGGGTTCAACACGTTGTACAGGGTCCAGATCGCATCGGTCGAGAACGGTGTGCGGTCAAGTTTGTCCGAACCTTTGGTTGTTTACACGACCGACGGTATCCCTCCTAGAATCGGGTCGGCCAATCCGAGGATTGCGACGATCGAACTGAAAGCGTTGAACGTGGACCACGAGTACGCCTACACGATCTGCACTAACAAATTCCCAAACAACACCTGGGTTGCAGAGATGAAATCCGCGCTGCAGGCGTGGGAGAACCAGGTGGTGTGGGAGCTTACAAACGGCGACAACATGGTCAGCCTCGATGACCAGGGTGATTCGAGCAACTGCCCATCCTTGGTGGGCAGGCCAGACCCGAACGACCCCACGAAAACCATTTACGACGAACCGTGGGGCGAGATCAGGCGTAGCGACGACATGATGGAGTTCGAAGCGCTCTGCGGTTCCGGCGCTTACGCGTGCGCCAAACAATCCAGAATCACGAGAAGAGGGGGGGTCACTTACCGCCTTCCATATTTTAAACCTGCCGAAGCACCATTCATCATGTTCAGACGTGACATGAGCACCGCTGCCATCGGCCCATGGGATCCAGGCGTGGACAAAGTGGTCAACGGGGTTTCTTCAGGGTGTTCGAACTTTTATCAGACCGCCGTTCACGAAGTTGGCCACGCGTACGGCTTTGGTCACGCGACAATCGATTCATCGCGTGACGTATCGATTATGGAGCCCGGAAGAGACCGGCTCCATTGTAATCCCAAACTTTACGACGTTGCCGCGATGATGGCTCTTTACCAATCCCATGACATCGGGATGCTTCCACCTGGGAACTGATATCGATCGAAAAATGATTTTTGACCAACAGATAGCAGGGAGGAACTAAGGTGAAGTCATCGATCGTTTTGTCGTGTCTGATAGTGCTCGTCACGGCTTTCGCATGCGTCGACACAAATGACGACAAAAACGGACCCGGCGCTGAAGAATTGCTATCTTCGGTTCCGCCACGAAAAGAAGTTCCAATGGTGTCAACGCCGATGTCGACTGTTCGTGTCGTTCATCCCACCTCCGCGCCCGCGCCCGTCACCCGCCTCGAACCTAGTCAAGTCGCTATGGCCGCACCGACACCGGTCGATCATAGAGACGTTTCTGTACCAACAATTTCGGTCCAAACCTCAGTCGAGCCTGAAAATCCACCGGCAACCCGGATCGTGCCCACCGTCCGTCAGGAAACTTCAACGCCAGTCCCCGTGGAGGACGTATCGGCTGAACAAAGTACCGTCGCGGCCGATACGCGAGAGCCAGAATCCGTGGATGCCGCCGAAGAGACGGTTGAGCACGACCCGCTCGTGGAAACCGTGAACCGACCACGGACCTATCTCGAAGCCACCGTCGAACCTTGTCTGCCGGTGAGACCGGGTGTGGATCCATGCGGTGCAGCGGACCAAAACGAATCGATCGGGGCGTCCACTGAGGCATCGTTCGCCGGGTGGACTGCGGTGTCGATAGAAGACGAAATGATCGGCCGCGGCGTTAACGAACGGTTCGGATACACGCATGCGCCTCACTTCGTCGTCAGGGGCACCTACCTCCCCGGCACGACGAGGTGCGCCGTGACGGGAATGGGAACTCCTCTATCTTCCGTGATCACCCAAGGGGACGACGAGTGGCTCGCGGTAATAGCTACGGCCGAAGCGAGGTACGAAGCGGAACCTGAAGCGCTGAAGGAACTGCCGAAACAGTACCCTCCGACTCTGATCACCTGCGTGACCGATCTCGCGGTGAACGAGTACATGGTCGGACGAGGGCCCGACACGCTGACGCTCCAAACGTTCCGGCGGGTTGCCTTCCTGTACATCCCGGATTTCTACGAGAGGTACGAGGCTGACCCTGACTACGATTTCGGCTACGATCTGTGGGAGTTGGACTTCGCCGACGGGGTGGCGCAGCCGATCGAAGGCAAGGAGAAGGTGATCTGGGTCGGAGCGCCTCAGAACCTGGCGGTGAAGGCTTGGCGGCCCGTTCAAACTTGGGACGTAATGCGAGAAGGGGCGGAAATTCTGGTCGCAAGGGACGACGCTCGGTATCACACCAACAGACCAGACGATTACGCGCTCATTGTTCATCCACTAGACAAATATCGGCAAAAGGTGGGTGAGGCGCATGCCAAGTTCGTCGAGATGCACGACGGACGGATGGGCGATCATGAGGATCTCCCGATGCTAGTTCTCGACGCGAACGACGATTTCCTGGAAGAGCTGCTCGTCGTCGAAGGGGGGTACAAATTCAACAAGACACCTTTGTCCATAACCGCCCCCGACCCTGGTTTCCAATATCCGACGCCGACTCCTGCCCCGTCTCCTCCATCGCCGACCCCCTCGCCGGTTTACCTCCCCGTGGTGGACCTTGAGGCAAAGGTCGTGCGGACGGACGGCGGCCTCGCGGTGGAACTGACCTGGCTGCAGCCGGAGGACGACAACGTCGTCACACGATACCAAGTGCTGAGAGAGGAAATCAACGACCCAGATGGGGACCTTATTGGGGGTTCAGTCACTTCGAAAGAAGAACCGATAACGCCTGAAACCAGCTTCGTCGACGATTTGCTTTTGGAACCAGGCAGCACCTACACCTATCGCATCAGAACCCACGGTCTCAACTTCAAGACTGTGCAATCAGCGGTGGTCACCATAACAATCCCGTCCGAATAAATCCCACGGAAAGGAAACTACAACCAATGAAAACCCCCATCACCACCCCCATCCTCATCCCCGGCCTCGCGCTACTGCTCCTTGCGGCCGCCTTTATCGGCTACCAGGCAATCTCGGCGCAAACCTCGCAGGACGAGCTCGGCGACGATCCGCCTGCCGCGCCGACGGGTCTGACGGCCATCCACGACGGCGTCGGCGTGCTGCTGGAGTGGGACGATCCGGCCGACGACTCGATCGTCGGCTACCAGATCTGGCGGCGGTACCACCGCGACGGCCACGAGGACGCGGAGCGTGCGCCGGTGGACGACGAGCTTCAGCTGCACGTCGCGCATACGGGCAGCTCCGAGAATCACTTCCACGACGGCGACTTCGTGGAGCACGAGACGGTGTACGGCTACGCGGTGTCCGCGATCGGCGCGGACGGTTCGGAGGGTGTGCTATCCGAGGAGGTCACCATCACCACGCCGGACGCGCCCGGCGAGGCTCCCGAGGAGATCGAGGGCGTGGCGCTCGAAGTGGTGGAGGGCGACGTCAGGATCACCTGGAGCAGCCTCAACGACGACACCATCACCGACTTCCACATCAGCCGCACCTCCGAGGACCATCCCGACGGCGGCAACTGGATACATCTCACCAACGCCCACCACGCCACCACCGAGTTCCTGGACTTCCACGGGCTCGAGACCGGCAAGACGTATGTCTACACGATCGCCGCGCAGAACGAGCACGGCGTCGGCCCGCACTCGGACCCGGCGCGGATAACGGTGACGGGCAAGGCGTCGCCCGACGAGACGCCGACGCCTTCGGGCGACGCGCCGTCGGCTCCGACCGGGGTGAGCGCGGAGGCCGTGCACGACGCGGGCGGCCACAAGGTCGTCATCACCTGGGACACGCACCCCTCGGACGAAGGCGTCACCGACTGGATCATCACCCGCTGGGACCCCGACTCCGGCGTCAACCTAGGCCACACCCGGATCGGCGGCCTCGACCACACCCACGTCAGACACGAGGAACTCGACGTCGCACCCTCCACCACCTACGCCTACACCGTCCACGCCGCCAACCAGCACGGCCACGGCCCCTACTCCCAACCCGTCACCGCAACCACCGGCACCCAGCAACCCGCGCCACCGCCCGAACCCACGCCCACACCCGCCGGGCAGTAGCAACGGAACCGATCCCCTCCTCGCTATCGCAAGTATCTCCCCCTACCTCGCATGGGGAGGGCGATTTGATCCCCCGTGATTAATCCTCAATCAGCGTCTGTCGTAACTCCCGTACCCCGGCGTCGATGCCGTCTCGGTGGGAGAAGATGCCAGACCCGGCGATGAAGGTCGTGGCCCCCGCGTTGGCTGTGGATCCTATCGTGTTTGATTTGATGCCGCCATCAACCGCGATGTCGATGTCGTTGTCCGGATGCGTTGTTCGCATCAACTCAAACGCTTCTCCGATCTTCGGAATCGTTGCGGGTATGAATTGCTGGCCGCCGAAACCGGGCTCAACGGTCATCACTAAAACTCGTCGAATACGGTCGGCCACCGACCAGAGAGCCGATACCGGAGTTTTCGGCCGTATGGCGACCGCGGGTTCGGCGCCGGCACCCAAGATTATGTCGATCGTCTGATCGATGTCGGCAACGCCTTCAATGTGAACCGTTACGATGTCCCCGCCCGACGACGCCAACACGGGTATCATGTGCTCTGGCGACCGCTCCATCACATGCACGTCTATCGGCTTTTTGGCGTGGCGTCTAACCGCTTCCAGCACAGGCGGACCGAACGTTAGATTCGGTACGAAATGACCGTCCATGACATCGAAATGAAACTCATCGACACCCGCAGCCTCTGCGGCCTTGATCGAGTCGGCGAGATACCCGAAGTCGGCAGAGAGCAGGGATGCGGAGATCTTCATCATGGGCTCTTATTCAGTTCGCTCTAAGGATGAAAACTCAATTTGTGTTGGAGTCGCGGAAGAACTCGTCCGATTCTAGATAGTCTTCGTAGTCTTCTCCGATATCGTCTGGATTTTCAGCGACATCGACCTCTTGGCCCTCAGGCGTCACGTTAGCCCAGCCCTCTTCCGTTGGAGCGTCGTAACGCGCCAGGTCTCGGGCGGGCTTGCGGGCCCCCATCGGCACACCGAACAAGCCTTGTGCGACCATGTCGGGCGATATGGCATACGTCAGATCGTCTTCGGCCTTAAGCAGGTCCAAAGCGGTTTGTGCCATCTGCTGAACATCAGGCTCGCTGCTCGACACGGCGAGCGACAACATCTCCCGAGCCTGGGGCGTTCCGATGTTTCCAAGCGCCTGGACCGTCGCCATCTGAACCTCCAACACGTGATCGTCGAACGGTTCGGCCAAGCCTTCTACATCATCGTCGTTGGCGAGGTTGCCGAACGCCAGCACCGCGGATATCCGAACTCGGGCATCGTTGCTGTAAAAAGCGTCTTCGATCGCCGGTAGCCACGCCCGATCACCCGATTCGCCCATCGCGAGAACAACGTCGGACATCATTTCAGGGTCATCTATCGCTTCGTCGAACATCGCATCGATGAGGTCGAATGCCTCCTTGTCCCGCATCGCGGCGAGCGATATCAAGGCTTTGCCGCGCACCGACCGTTCGTCTTCGGATGCCGCCCGACGTAAGGCCGATGCGATCCGAGAGAATGTTGTCTTCGGTATATTCCTGGCTTGAGAAGGCTCGGCGAGTGCGTGAAGCGACTCTGAAGCTGCGGCGCGCACGGCGGCGGCATCGTCTTGTTCAAGCACCTTGAGCAGTGCCAGCGCGATTTTGAGGCTGCCACCGTTCGAAAGGGCACGAACACCCTCGATGCGGACTTCCGGCGCTGGGAACGATAGGGCTGCGATAAACAATGCGTCAAACTCCAACGACCTGTCAGATTCGGCTACGGTTCGGAGTTCAACGACGGTGTCTAACACGTCGGAGAGTTGCCAATCGCGCCACGCTTGGGCCATCGAGCGTGCTTGCTTGTCGTCGATGCCCGACAGTTCTCGGAGAATATCTGAGACGCCGGCGTCACCGGCGCTACCCTCCGCGGGTATCTGCGGTCCGTTCGAAGTCAATTCATCTTCTCTTTCGGATCGCTAATGGTCATGACGATGTAGCGACCTCGACACCTCGGGTTCGAACCCATGGCACGACACGGGTGCCAAAGACGGGTTCGGGTTCCGAGCTGATCGCTTCTACTTTCTTGAGCGTTTCATAGACGTTGCCCGAGATCATAGTGTCTTTGACGCGCCCGACGACCTCTCCATTTTCGATCAGGAATCCCAAAGACAGGTTGGCACGGAAATCGCCGCCGAGTTCGTTGCCCTGTCCGGCCCCGAGCAGCTGCTCGACCAACACGCCTTCCTTGACGCCTTCAAATATTTCGGTCGCGGCAGTATCACCTCCGGCCATCGTGATGTACGACGTGCTTGGCGACGGCGTGGTCGCTACGCCGCGAAGGCCGCAACCCGTCGATACTCCGCCGATTTCGCCGGCGGTCTGCAAGTCGAAGTACGGTTCACCGATGACACCGTTTCGGACGAAGTCGATCCGGCGCGACGGGATGCCTTCATCGTCGACGGGATGGGCTTGAGGGGTCAGCGGGTGCAAAGGATCGTCCCAGATAGATATGCTTTCGTCGAGCATCTTTTCGCCCCATCGGTCGATCAGAGCCGACGATCCAGTTGCAACGTTCTTGCCGTTGAAACCTGAAAGCAAGGGTGGTAGGAACGTGCTAACGAATCCCCCAGGCGAACACACAACCGGCAGATCATTACCGCTCGGCGCCTCAACGATCTTCTCGGAGTTGTGAAGGCGACGAAGGATCTTACCGACTAGGCCGTTGACCACTTCCTCATCGATCGGTTGAACCGAGACCCTGCCGTCCCAGACGCTCAACATGTCGGTGCCGCGGATGAGTTCGACCGCAATGAAGAAGCCGCAATTCGTGCTGCGGTAACCCGCATCCACGCCTGCCGAGTTCAGGAGACGTTGTTCCTGCGAATTTTTGTTGACGTCAACCGAGCATAATGCTTCCGGGAAATCACTCAATACGGCATCGACCGCTGATTGTCCGAGCCTCAACATATCTTCATCGGTCACGTCTTGCGCACGGTCGTCATAACTCGGAACGTCAGCGTATGCAGCTGTACCCGGGAACTCGAACTTCGCCTCAGCGCCGTAATCGGCAAGCGCGCCGACACGGTCAACGAGTTCGCCTATCTTGCCGGCGTCGCTGGTCGAGGAAAATCCAATACGACCATCTCGATTGATGATGCGCAACGCGACGCCGGAAGCTTGGCTCTGGCCAATGTTCTTAGCGCGGTTTGCTTCGAACTCAACATGTCGCCGCTCAGACGTCACGCCGAAGACTTCAGCGGAGCCGTGGGCGGCGCTCGCTTTATCCAGCAGAGGTAGGTATTCGTTCATCGTTGTACTAGGCTCCGGAAATCAAGCAGTTCTGGATGCGGATATGCGGACTGCCATTGGCCACTGGTAGCGGTATTTGGCCACCCTTTCCGCAACCTCCGCCTTGGTTGACAGCGCGGTCGTTCGCGATGGCATCGACATTTTCGAGTGTCTCGAATAAGTTGCCGGACAGCATGACAGGGCGAACTGCCTCCTGCACTTCACCGTTTCGGATCATGTACGCTTCGCCGGACGAGAACGTGAACATCTCATGCTGCGTCATGCCGCCGTACCAGTTTTTTACGTAAACGCCGTCCTCGACGCCTTCTATCAGGTCATCAAAGGTTGCAACCCCGTTTTCGATGAAGGTGTTGGTCATTCGGACGATTGGCGGGAAGCGATAGCTGATGGCGCGGGCGTTACCCGTAGGAGCCTCTCCAGTTTTGGCTGCGGTCTCACGCGAGTGCAAGCGACCTACCAGCACACCGTCGCGGACGAGCGGTGTGACGGTTGCCGGAGTACCCTCGTCGTCGTATTGGTAGCTACCGCGCATGCCTGACAACGCGGCTCCGTCAGTGAAGTTCAGATGCTCACCGCCGAACTTGCGGCCCATGTACATGAGTTCTTTGAGCTTCTCGTTCTCATATACGTTATCGGCCTCCGAAAGATGACCAAACGCTTCGTGTACGAATACGCCTGCGAGGATCGGGTCGAGAATCACGGTGCGCTGCCCACCGGTCAGTGGCTCCGCTTTCAGTAGCCCAACGGCTCGTTGTGCGGCCTCGGCCACATCTTCGTCGAGGCCTTCGACAACGCCGTAATCTCCTAACGCGCCGATGCTGAAGCCAGCCTGTTGCACGTCGGAACCGTCGCGCGCTTGAGCGGCGATTCTGCATATGACGTGGACTAGCTCCTGCTCGATGTAAGCGCCATCGGAGTTTGCAAATGCGACTTTTCTTGAGTTGTCCCCGTAGATGATGTCGGAACTGACTATCCCGTGCTCAGACCATACGATGTCGTTGTAGTGGTCGGCCAATCGCGTCTTCTCTTGCAGAGGAATCTCGCGCGGGTCTTTGACGATGTGCGGATCGACGATGTCGACGTGTGGTTCGACATCCGCGATCTCGGTCGACTCGCCTTTGGTACCGGCTGCGAGGCTGCGAGCCTGTTCGACCGCGTCTCGTACGCGCCCATTGAGGTCCGTCAACTCGTTGAAGCTCGCAAACCCCCAGGAGCCGCGGACGCAAACGCGCACCGCGCCGCCCTTTCCGCTCGTCATGTTCACATCGTCGAGAGACCGGCCCCGATACGTTAGTCGGGTGGAGTCGGACTCCTCAACGCGAATCTCGCAGTAGTCGGCTCCGTGGCCGCTTAAGGCGTCTTCAATTTGGGCTCGATAGCTCATTCTCAGGGGTGTCCGTGTTTAATGGGTCCAAGCAACGGTTCGATCTTTATTCATCGTATCAATCGCGGTTCTCGATGAAGACGTTACCCTTGACCCATAGTGTCTGTAGAGCGAGATCGTTACAAAAACTCGGTAGACAGGCTGCTCTCGCTGGCCGATTTCGAACGCAAGTCGCGAGCCAACCAGCCTCCGGATTGGCATCTGCGCCGGGTCGAGCGTCTTTTGGAGATGTTGGGCGAACCGCACCTGGCCACGCCGGTCGTGCACGTTGCCGGTTCCAAAGGCAAAGGGAGCACTTGTGCCATGATCGCGTCTGGTTTGAAGGCTGCTGGATTTCGAACGGGCCTCTACACCTCGCCGCACCTCCACACATTCACAGAGCGGATACAAATAGACGGCGAGAACATCTCACGCGATGAGTTCGCCGACCTGATTGACGAGCTGTGGCCACACGTAGACGCGATTGAGAGGACGGGAGACCTAGGTGTAGTGAGCGTTTTCGAGATGCTGACTGCGATGGCGTTCGTCCACTTTCGCGACAACACTGACATTGCCGTGGTCGAGACGGGATTGGGAGGACGCTTAGATGCCACGAACGTGGTCGCACCGGAAGTCGCGGTCATCACTTCGATCAGCCGCGACCATGTGAAGATATTGGGCGACAAGATATCGCTGATAGCGAAGGAAAAAGCAGGGATCATCAAAGCCGGTGTCCCGACTGTCCTGGCTAAAAACCACGCTGTAACTTGGCGCGTGGTGCGCGAACGCGCCGCGGAAGTGGGCTCCGAGGTTGTGAGCGCTTGCGCGACTACACCCGTCTCAAACATCAATACACGATTGAGCAATGATCTTCGTCAGGAGTTCGTAATCAAACGGTGGAGACACCCGAGAAACTTGCCAACCGATTTCGAAGGCGAACCGCACGTAACCGCGTTGCATCCACTGCCCGACCCAGGACTTCGCGACGTCACGGTGCGAACCAAGCTATTGGGTTCACACCAGATCGACAATGCTCGGACTGCCGCAACGACTCTGAACGTACTCTATCGACAGGGACACGCGTTCGACGTCAACGCCGCGATCTCGGGCATTTCCGACGCGGACTGGCCATGTCGTACCGAGATATTGGATCTGCCATCCTGGCCACTAATTGTTCTTGACGGCGCACACAACGACGCATCGCTAAAAGCGCTCCGCGAAACCACACGTGACTATTCGATCAACAGTCCTGATCATGGCTCGGCTAGTCGTGGCGGCCTGAACTTGGATTCCCAATACGTTTTGATAATTGGCGGCACGGAAGGGCACGAATACGAAGCCATGGCGCGCGAACTCGCGTCATCCGCCGTTTGCACCATCGCCACTCAGTCGAGGCATCCAAAATCGGTCCCATCATCACGGATCGCAAGCGTTGGATTTGAAACCGGTTTGGAGTTGATACAACGACCGAGCGTGGACACGGCGCTGTTAGAAGCCCGAAAAATCGCCGGACAACGTCCAGAAATCGGATTGATAATCGTAACTGGATCGTTGTTCATCGCAGCGGAGGCACGAGAGTACTTGCTGGACATCGAACCTGAAATATACGAGGACCTGAAACAGCCTTACGTGATGCCGTACGAGAACGTCGTTTCACTTAGCGATAAAATCGGTTAGATGAAGCCCTTCGAATCGAAGCTCCCGAAGTTGAGTTCAAGACTCTAAACGACCGATGAGTAGATATCCCGACGAACGCAGAGCGGTAATTACCGGCATGGGCGCGATGACCTGTTTGGGGAAATCGCCTGAAGAGTTTTGGAACAACCTCAAGGCCGGCGTACCGGGGATTCGCCAAATGGCGATCATCGACCCGTCGCCGTTTCCGTGCAAAATCTCTGGGGAGGTGCAGGACTTTGATCCAACCGAGGGCGGCCTGATACACCGCAGAGAAGCCCGGAGAATGGGCAGATTTTCGCAGTTCGCAGTCCATGCATCGGACCAGGCGATCAAAGATTCCGGTTTGGACCTTGAAGCCGAGGACCGAGAGCGAGTGGGTGTCCTGATTGGTTGCGGAGCAGGTGGATTGCCGGAGACGGACCAGCAATCGGTGGTCAAAAACCGACGCGGCGCGTTGAGGATCAGCCCGTTCTATATTCCCATAATGTTGGTGAACATGTGTTCGGCAAACGTGAGTCGGGTGTTCGGCCTGCTCGGATACACCAACACCTGCGTCACCGCGTGTGCAGCGAGCACGCAGGCGATCGGCGAAGCTGCCGAGGTGATTCGGCGCGGCGCGGCGGACGTCATTCTGACTGGTGGCGCCGAAGCCGGCATCTGTGAACTCGGCATGGGCGGGTTCTCAACGATCCACGCTCTATCGACGCGCGACTGCCTGCCCGCAGAGGCGTCAAGGCCGTTCGATGCTGACCGCGACGGGTTCGTGCCAGCGGAGGGCTCTGCGATGTTCGTAATGGAAAGCTTGGCACACGCCAAGGCGCGTGGCGCCCGGATCTACGCCGAGGTTACCGGTTGGGGAGTATCGTCCGATGCCTTCCACCTGGTTCAACCGCACGACGAAGGCAAGGGTGCAGCGTTAGCGATAAAGCTGGCGTTGGTCGACGCGGAGCGGGATGTCGAAGACATCGATTACATCAACGCACACGGGACTTCAACGCCGCTGAACGATAAATCCGAGACGTTGGCAATCAAGCGCGCTTTCGGTAATCACGCTTACAACGTGCCGATAAGCAGCACGAAGTCGATGACTGGACATTCCTTGGGTGCATCGGGTTCTCTGGAGGCGCTGGCGTGCATCGGCAGCATTCGAGATCAGGTGCTGCATCCGACCATCAACTTAGACACCCCCGATCCCGACTGCGATCTGGACTACATCCCCAACATCGCCCGAGAGACGGAAGTCGACGTCACGCTTTCCAACAGCTTCGGCTTCGGCGGCCAGAACGCGTGTCTCGTGATCGAGCGATTTGGCGGTTAACATAGGCACCTGGGTGCCGTATTTGAGAATTTGGAGCTAACTTTGTTTAAGCTTTCAAACCGTGCTGCCGCGCTATTCGACGGCATGAACCTATACAACCACGCGAGACAAGCATTCGGCGATCGCGATGGTCGCTACGATCCGATCAAACTCGCTGAGGCAGTCGCCAATACTGCGGGTTGTGAGTTGGTGCAAACACGGTTTTATGTCGGAGTGCCGTCTTCAACGCGGCATCGCCGTCTCCACGGGTATTGGCAGGCAAGGCTGTACGCGATGGAACAGAAAGGGGTATCCGTTTTTAGAGGTTCTGTGAATTACTCAGGTGCTCAAGGGCAGGAAAAGGGCGTCGACGTTCGTATTGCGCTCGACACGATCCAATTAATCTTGGATGGTGTCTGTGACACGGTCATCATTTTCAGCACAGATCAGGACTTTAAGCAGATCAGACCAACCGCGATAAACATCGCCCAAAAACTCGGGACACCAATTCGGATTAAATCAGCGTTTCCCCGGACCGCGGATTACAACGTCAGGGGTATCGATGGCACGGACTGGATCAAGTTTGGGATGGAAACATATCGCCGGAGTTTCGATCCGCAAAATTACTGGCCACGGTAACTCGCTCGAAACCGAAAAGTGACCCACTAGTTTCTTGCGTGAAACGCAGGTTGGTGGTACCCTAAAAATTGATACCCCCCCGTTTGTGGCAGCCACGGCGGACCCGTAAGGGTAAGTCGGCGGTGATGAACTGCGGGGGTTCCTTTTTTGTTGCGTGTCGATGTTTCAGCCGAAGCCCGAAAACGGAACAATCAACGTCATCACATCCCCGGCGGGTTGTTGCCTATGCCGCAGCCCGTTCTTCTGCTTCCTGCGGGGGCCAAAGTCGTTGCAACTGAATTTTGTCTGCGCGCTGCATGGCTTGTGCCATGTCATAGCGTGCTTGCAAACGGTACCACGTTTCGGCATCGCCGCCGAATACTTTGGAGACTCTGATTGCCATTTCAGGCGACAATCCAGCTTTGCAATTGACTATGTCTGACAGTTGCTTTCGGCTCACGCCGAGTGCCTTCGCGCCGGCCGTGACCGTCAAGCCGAGGGGGTCCAGACAATCATGTCGGATGGAAAGACCTGGATGCACGGGATTGTTGCGTGACATGATCCAATTCTCCTCAGTGGTAGTTAACAAGGTCTACTTCGTATGCGTCACGCCCTTCAAAGCGAAACGTGACTCGCCAGTTGGCGGAAACGTTGACTGCCCAAGTATCGTCCAGTCTCCCCATCAAACGATGCAATCGTAATCCTGGTAAATTCATGTGAGTCGGGCGTTCCGATGTCTCAAGACGATCCAAGATTCGTTCGATTTTGGCGACATGCTCCGGGTTCAATCGACGACGGTCGCCGCGGACGTGCAAACGTTCAAGCCCGCGGTGGCGAAAACTGACGATCAGTACTCAAAATGTAACCTGTAACGTTATAGGTGTCAAGCCAAGTCTGACTAGCTACCAACTGGACCCCTCTTCCCGCTCAATCTTGTCCTCGTCGAGGTCCATCCCAACGCCTACCGTGGTCGGTATCGAGATCATGCCATCGACCGGATTGACGGGGGCTGCGAGGAAGTGTTGGTGGATTTTGTTCCACTTGATTAGGAACTCTTGATAAGGGGTGTGGATCGGTGATTGAGTGACCGAGACGTGTATGCCCGCTGGAGACGAATGGCCGTGAGGGATGGTGATCAGGTCGGCCGCAGTGGCCAGTGCCATGATCTTGAGAGTTTCGGAGATTCCACCTGCCCAGTAGATGTCGGGTTGCAGGATGTCTAGGGCTTCGGCGTCGATGAAGCGCTTGAAACCCCAACGTGTGTACTCGTGCTCCGCGCCGGATATAGGGATGTTGGTCTTCTCGCGGATCTTACGGTACGAATCGATGCGCTCTGGCATCGCTACCTCTTCCAACCAACGTGGAGAGCAGTCTTCGATGGCGCCTGCTAGCTTTACGACGTAGTTGACATCCATCGCCTGCCAGCAGTCGAGCATGATGTCATAGCCTTCGCCGAGTGTGTCGCGTAGGGTTTCGACCATGGCGACGTTGGCTTTGAACCCTTCGTGATCCGACATCGGGCCGTATCTAAAGAACCATTTCTGCGCGGTGTATCCGAGGGATTTGGCCCATGCGGCGCGCTCGCGAACTAGGGCCATGTCGGTAACGTTGAAGCCGAGCATCGAGGCGTATGCGGGCACCTTATCGCGTGTCGGCCCACCGAGTAGTGTGTAGACGGGAACGTCGAGTGCTCTGCCCTTCAGGTCCCAAAGGGCACAATCTACGACCGATATAGCCATCATCGCTTCGCCGTGTCGGCCGTGGACTTGAGAGCGATGCATGATGTCCCAGAGAAACTCAATAGCAAACGCGTCGCGGTTGAGGAGGAAGGGTGTGAGATGCTTTGCGACTAAGTAGGCGACGGTTTCGTCGACTGGTCCTCCGATGCCGATGGCGCCGTCGTCGGTCTCAATTTGGATGAAATACGCGTCGTGCGCCATGCTGTCGGATTTCGGCTGTTCGGTTACGACGTTCGCTCGTTGTTTAGACACACGAAACTCTTCGTAGACATCGAGCGGCATGACGAGACGGTCTTCCCAGAACTCGCCCTCGGTCTCGATAGTTCCGTATACGTGCCGGATCCGTACGTTGGATATTTGAGACATTGAAACCCCTAGATTCCGTCGATCGATCACTGGGCGCGGTTGCGCATGCGTTCCAAATCGATTTTCGCACGTCTGGATTTGCGAACCAAGTACCAGGCAACTGCAATAAACACGATGGATACAAAGACCCACAGGATGGTGCCGAACACTAGATTAGATCCGCCACGAGAGCGTTCGAAAACTTCGGCGGCCAGCGTCAAGGTGGTTTCTCCATGTTCGGGGTGCTCGACGACGACGTCGATCGCCCAGACTCCTGGTTCTTCGATCTCGAGCCTTCCGACGTAGTACCCGCGGTCTTCGGGCGAATTCAACGCTGGGGCGACTTGCCTCTCCCCCCGTTCTGAAGGTGTTGCGTAGACCTTTATCTTTGCGTCGGGCACGTTGGCATCGTCGACATGCGTATGGACTTGGACCGCGTAAGTTAGAGTGCCGACGATGACGCGCGAGGGCGATTGGTGGACGATGACGCGGTAGTTGCCGACGTCTTCATCGGCTACTATTTCGTACGGACCAGAGGTGAGCGTCAACGGTTGGGCCAACACCGACGTGGAGGTCAGGAGAGTGATTGCTGCGACCGCCAACAGCGCGGTGCTGCGGATGAATTTCGTGCGGTGCGAGATGGCGCTGATGGGGAGCATCTACATACAACGATACTGCATGACTACCGCGGGTTTGGATGTAAGATAACGCCATCAAGTTGATACGTACGGGGGACCGAAAAAGCTCATGTCACACCACAAACCACTTGCAGGACGCGCGGGCATTGTTACGGGGGGTGCGCTGGGCATTGGCGGCGGCACCGCTCGGCGTTTGGCGGCGGATGGCGCCAGTATTTTGATCGTTGACATCGTCGATGATGCGGCTCAGCGCAACGCCCAGCGGATCAACGATGCCGGCGGTTCAGCGTCGTACATGATCGGCGACGTGGCTCAGGAGGATGTAGCAAAGGCGATGGTTGAGAGGTGCGTAGATGAATACGGTCGTTTGGACATCATGATCCAAAACGCGTACGGCGGCGGGGTTGGTCGGGATGGTTCGGCGGTGGATGTCGAACCCGATGCGTGGCGCGCGGGGATGGATCTGTTGGTTGGTGCGCAGTTCTTGGGCGCGAAGTATGGAGTGCCGGCGATGGAAGTGTCGGGAACTCCGGACAGTTTCGAGATTCCGGAGTGGAGAGGTGCGGGACGACGGCATGGTAATCCGCCGAAGATGGAGGTCGGGCGGATTGTGAACATCTCTTCGGTGCACGGTCTGTTGCAGGCGCCGAGGGCGTTGGTCTACGAAGCAGGGAAGGCTGCGGTGGTAGGTTTGACGCGCCAGATGGCGGTCGATTTCGGACCTCTGGGCATTACGGTGAATGCCATCGCGCCCGGTCATATCGTGACAGAGCGCGGCGAGGCGATGTGGGCAGAGCTTGGTAACGATGCGGGATTCGGCCTGTTCGAGCAGCACTACCCGGTGCGGCGTACGGGAGTCCCTGCGGATATCGCGAACGCGATCGCTTTCTTGTGCTCGCCGGATGCTTCGTTCATCACGGGCGTGGTTTTGCCGGTAGATGGTGGGATGTCGATTCAGCTGCAAGAGAACATCGTGATGCACACGAAGGACTACATCGTGGCGAATCCGGACCTTAGGACGCACTTCGACCATGGACGGCTGGGTTAGGAGCGCTATCAAATAATCGTCACCTTATCGCCGAGGTGGATAGTTCCCGCGTTTTTGGCGGCGATTGATACGGCGAATTGGGGTTGGTCTTGGCCGACGATACGGGTTAGGGTGCCCATGACGTCTATGTCGCGTTCTGCACTTGTTGGGTCGACGTGAGTTGCTAGGCAACGGGTGACGGTTTTGCGGAATCGGAACTCTACGTCGCCGATAAGAATTCTTCGGCCGATCCAAGTAAATTCGTCCCAAGCGTTACAACCTTCGATGGCGATGTTGGAGCGGAAGCGGAGTTCGGAGATTTCGGCGAGGTCAGACGCTTTGGCTAGTTCGGCTAGGCTTTCACGCGAGTGAAGGGTGGTCAGCCCCGCGGACGTGTCGTGGAAACGGCCATCGGTGCCGTCGCCGACTAGGCGTAGGGGAAGCTTGCGGCGACCCATCGCGGATGGAGTGGCGTCGAGCGTCGCGTACCACTGGTTCACCTTCTGTTCGATGCGAAGTCGGTCTCCGGGCTCGTCGATGCTGCCTTCGATCACGCCGTCGGTATTGGGTAGCGAGATCCATAGACGGCGGGACGCGGCGTCGTATCCGCACCGGAGTGAGGCGAGCGCCGGGGAGTGTTGGAGCGATGCGAACCATGTCTTTTGGCGCCATTTGACGTCGTTTGGCGGGCCGGCATCGTCGAAGCGGAAGCCAAGAACGCGGTCGCCGACCACGCGTCCCTCATCGGTGATTTGCAAGGAGTCGCAGGGCTCTGCGGGAAAGGACTTGACGGGGTGGCGGTATAGTGCGACTACTTGCATGATCGGTATCGTATTTCAAACCTTCACTCGGCGAAATGCTATCCAAATGGCGAAGTCGTAGGCGATTTTGATGGTACCGGCGGCGATCCATGGAACCGTGGTCAAGGCTCCTGCCCACAGCCAGCCGGTGACCGTGGCGCTCGGTATGCGTCCTAGGCCGCGTCCTAGGTTGGCTGTACCGGCCATTATCGGATGTTCGTCGGGATCGGTGATCGCCATCATGTAAGCCTGGCGCGTCGGGACGTCCATCTCGTCGAAGAGTGATCGGAGCATCATTAGCGTCACGGCAATTATCGCTGAGGGCGCGAACGCAAACAATATGAGCATGATGTTGCTGATTACCTGAGTGAAAACAAGGGTGTTGAGCAGTCCTACCCGGTCCGCGACCCATGGGGCTAGGACAAGCGAAACCATGTTGAGACCTTGTCCAGCGACTAGCACCGCGCCGATGGTGGCTGCAGACATATCGAACTTGGTGAAAAGCCAAAAACTGAGGAACGATTCGAAAACCATACCGCCGGCGAACGAATCGAACGCGAACAGCGAGGACATGGTGAGGATGGGACGTCGCGCCTTCGCTTTGAAAGGATTCGCGAGGACAGACGCTTCTTCGGCGGTTTGCGGGTTCGCTGCATTAGAGAGAAGGGTGTAGACGGTTGCGGCGAGTAGATGCATACCAACGTATAGCCATAAAACGGCTTGATAGGCGGCCAATGGCTCCCATCCGAAGGTTTTGATTAGAAGTGTGGATAGGCCTGCGAGTAGTGCACCCACGGCGCGCCCGGCGGATGAGCCGATGTTGAGGTTGGAATAGGCTCTCGTGCGCCTCTCCTGCGGGATTGTAGCCGCTATCCCGGTCTGTTCTAGCTGCATCATCCCGCCCCAATGGGCGCCACTAGCGGCGTAGGCGCCGAAAAATCCACCTAGAACTAGAAACCAGAAGTCGTTGGAGATGATTAACACGACACCCGCCGCGGCGAGGATCAGCATATTGGCAATCGACCAGATCCTGGTCGGAATGGCCCGGCTCGTGAGCATCACTGCGAGTGAAACAGCGAAACCACCCGCGAGGCTGAAGCCGAAGATGATGCCGACTTGGGCGTTGCTGAATCCGATCTCAGCTAGGTAGATGACGGCCAGAACCGCCATCAGCGTTCGGGCACCGTCCCTGACGAATCTGCCGACGTAGAAGAGCCATGCGTCGAGGGTTGGTCCGCGGCTAAGAAGGGTGGCGCGCGAGTTCATCAGGGAAAGTTATCACAGGGGGTTTTAGGGCGTGTTTAATCCCTCACCCTGGCCCCCCTCTCAATCTCCCCCTGGGAGGGGGAGGGCGAAAGGTTCGGGGGAGAGGGGAAAGTTGTGGTGGCAGATATTCGTATGTGATGTGGGTGGGGTGCCCTCGCTGGGGTGCCTGGCCGACGGATGTCGGACCTGGGGTTGCAAGGGCGACCACAAGGGTCGCCCCTACGTCCTCCCCTTTTCGCTGAGCGAAGGGGAGGAGTTCTTTTCGAATCATCGCCGCGTCGATTGGGGTCTGAGCGGGCGAAAGTTGGTTGGTGCGTCATTCAATAGTTCCAGCGCCTCCGACGTCGCCAGACCGTCGGCCCTCCGGACGGCGATTTGGGGTTCTGCCGCCCGTCATTGCTCGATTGTTCCTCGAGCTGGTGCTGTAGCCTCTTCCGCTCGGCGTGACGGAAAGACGTTTGCCGGATAGGTGGAACGTTCGCTCGGATCTTGAACGGGCATCCCCTGCGAGGGGGCAACCACAAGGGTCGCCCCTACGTCGCGTCCCCTTGCGCTTGGCGAGGGGGAGAGTTTGCGCCGTCTGGCTTGCAAGGCGGAGTCAGCGTAACGCTCCGCATCCGAGCCCTGCAGCTACAACGATCTCCGTAACCGGGTTTTGGTCTGCGTTGCGCCCGAACCTCTTAGGCTTTTGGCGGGCACTGCCGCGGGTTGCTTCGAGCAGTCGATTTCACCGCTTGCGCGGCTTATAAGGTCGCTCTCGGCAGCCCAGTGATTATCCCGCCCGCAGGCCGATTTCAATATTTGGTTGTCGTTAGCAGCATCGAAAAGAAGAAGTGTGCACGCTTGCCTTGTCGACGCGGCGATGGTTCTGTGCGCCCGGGCCGGTGGTAAAAGGTCCGGCTTTGGGCGCTTGTTTTTATTTATACTACAGATGTTGTAGGAGCGTCAAGTGTGAATTGGGATTCATGGGATTGCGTGTTGGTTGTTGGGGGTGATGCGGTGGTGGAGGGTGTGGTGGTTTGGTTGGTAGAGCCTCCCCTTTGTCCCCGATTCCCCTCACCCTAGCCCTCTCCCGCGGAGGGGAGAGGGGATTGTTGGTAGCGATTGGGCGTGATTTGTTGTATTGAACGCGGTGGTGGTTTGGTTGGTGGGGCCCCGCCGCCCCGGGCATACCCCGCTCGCATAGCTTCGCTCGCTCGCGCCCCTTTCGCTGCGCTAAAGGGGCGGTGTGTGCTGACGTTGGTGGTTGTATTGAAGGTATTGTCTGGGTTGGAGTGTTTGGATCAGATCTACGTTTCAGTATTAGTTCGTTATTGGTGTTTGAAATGTGTTGGGAATATAGACTTTTGTTGAAACGATGTGGTGATCATTTGGTCAGGAATCATGGCGGATAACGAAGCTACTGCACGGATCAGGATCAATCAGCTTTTGGAGAGGGCTGGGTGGCGATTGCTGCCGGTCAATGGGTTGCCGGCAAATGTTCAGTTTGAAGCGGGCGTGTCACTCAAGCAGTCTGATCTTGATGCGTTGGGTGATGATTTCGAAAAGGTCAGTAAAGGCTTTGTGGATTTCTTGCTGTTGGATGAACGTGGTCGTCCTTTGGTGGTTTTGGAAGCGAAGTCTTCGAGTAAGCACCCTCTGGTTGGCAAAGAGCAAGCTCGAACGTATGCGCGGGGTTTGAACTGTCGTTTTGTGCTCCTTTCGAACGGGAATATGCACTATTTCTGGGACTTGGAGCAAGGGAATCCGCAAACGATCAGAGCGTTTCCGACGCCGGAGAGCGTGGGGCATTTCGAGAAACGTCAGGTACCGGACACTCGTCGGTTGGTCAACGAGGATGTGGGTGCGGACTACATCGCTGTAACGAAGATGCCGGACTATGACGTCCGTGCTGGTTGGATTAACCAATCCGAGCGGGAGGAGTTCAAACGCCAGAACAAGCTGCGTTTTTTGCGCGACTATCAGGTGGACGCAGTCAAATCGATCCAACGTTCGGTGAAAGACGGCAACGAACGGTTCTTGTTCGAGATGGCGACTGGGACCGGCAAGACTTTGACGGCAGCCGCGATCATCAAGCTGTTTTTGCGGACCGGGAACGCGTCGCGGGTTCTGTTTCTGGTTGACCGTTTAGAGCTCGAAGACCAAGCCCAGAAGGCGTTTACGGAGTACCTCAGCCCGGATTTCACCAGCACAATTTACAAACAGGACAGAGATGGTTGGCGACGGGCCGACATCGTTGTGACGACCGTGCAATCGCTACTTGCGAACAATAAGTACGCGGACCTGTTCTCCCCTACCGATTTTGATTTCGTGATTTCGGACGAAGCGCACCGATCGATCAGCGGCAACGCGCGTGCGGTATTCGATTATTTCGTTGGTTACAAACTCGGCCTGACCGCCACCCCGCGCAGTTACCTACGCAATATCGATGTCAATGATCCGACCGTTAGGGATCCGCGAGAGATGGAGCGGCGTCAGTTGCTAGACACGTATCAGACGTTTGGTTGCGGGGATGGTCAACCTACGTTCAGGTATTCGCTCATCGACGGAGCGAACGATGGGTTCTTGATCAATCCTAGGGTTGTCGATGCGCGAACTGACGTTTCGACGCAGTTGTTGTCGGATCAGGGGTTCATGGTTGCATTCACTGACGAGGAAGGCGAAGACGCGACGGCGGTGATGAAGCGGAAAGATTTCGAAAAGAAGTTTTACTCGGATGCCACGAACCGGATGTTCTGCAAGGTGTTCATAGACAACGCATTGAGGGACCCGATCAACAATGAGATCGGCAAGTCGATCATATTCGCGGTGAGCCAAGACCATGCAGCTAAGTTGACCAACATCCTGAACGAATTTGCACACCGGAAGTTTCCGCACCGGTACCAATCGGATTTCGCCGTTCAGGTAACGTCGGTCGTTCCGAACGCCCAGCAGTACACCGTCAACTTCGCAAACAACAACCTATTGGGTCGCAGCAAAGCGATCGACGGTTACTTGACGAGCAAGGCACGGGTGTGTGTGACGGTTGGAATGATGACGACGGGTTACGATTGCCCTGACATCCTGAACCTTGGATTGATGCGGCCGATATTTTCGCCAACGGACTTTATACAGATCAAGGGTCGGGGCACACGGACGCACGATTTTCGCGAACATGCAGTCGAGGCGTACTTGAAGGAGGGATCGCCGAACGCCGAGAAATCGGAATACAAGTTGATCGATTTCTTTGGAAACTGTGAATATTTCGAGAACGATTTCAACTACGACGAGGTGTTGGAACTACCTCAGATCGGGGAGACGCTCGAAGGGCCGCCCGATGAAAATGGCGGTCCGGCAAAACGCATCAATATGTTCACCTACGTTGGCGAGGATGAACTTTATTCGCTGATGGAAGAGCGGATTGGTTTTGGAGGGATGAAAATCGACCGGATGTTCTTCAACCGGTTCGCAGATGTCGCGAGGAACGATGAAACATTGAAGCAAGCGGTTGAGAGCGAAGCTTGGGACGAGGCGAGCGACCACGTTGTTGAGGAGTTATTCGATAAGCCAGAGGAGTATTTCAACCTAGAGAAGTTGCGGCGCGCGCTGAACGTGGACCGTCGGGTGACGATCCGAGAGATATTGGAGCATGTCTTTGGAAGGGTTGAGCGTTTGAAGACCAGAGACGAGATGTTGGAGGAGGAGTTCGGGGCTTTTGTAGCGCGTCATGCGCCTAACGACGCGGCAAAGGTACCGGTGATCAAGGCGTTCTTCAAGGCGTACGCGACTGACGGTGAGGTCCGGAATATCATCGACAGCGGCAACCTCCCGATGCTCTCGACCAATCCGGGTTTCTCGTTCTCGGACTATCGGGAACTTCCCGCCGATTACCGAAAGTCAGTTCCTGAGTACATCAAGGACTATGTTTCGTTGAATCAGTTTGCCTGAGCTAAGTTCGGCTATGATTACGGGTGATTTCGCGAGGATTAGTTCGAGTGCTGGCGGATGGCGTGAGACGGTGGATTGTTAAAAGTTGATCGAAGATATCTATGCGGATCGGTTTTGCATCGCCCAGTAGCTAATGGCCGGCAAATCGCATCAAAGTTGACCGGTTGTTGAAGCGGTTGGTGCCCCATCGATGTTGTCGAGACGGTTGAGTAACAGTCTGACCTGATCGACGAGAGTTCGGATCTCGATGTCTTCCAACCAATGCTCGTAGAAATTGATGTGCAGCATGTTGGCTGCATTGAATAGTTCGACTAGGTGATGATCGCCGGTCTCGTCGACGAGGTTGCGTACGATGCTGAAAAAGTGGGCGTGTGAACTGTGGTCCCAGCCGCGTTCTTGGGCGATGGCTTTGAGTGCTTGAGCGGCGGCACCCCAGAACTTTTCGGATGCTTGTACCAAGTCTCCGGCATCCAGTTCGACTTGTCCTTGTTCGAACAGGGTGGAAGATACTGCTTGATAACGTTCAGCGGTGGTCATGGTGTTGGTAATTGTACCAGTGTTTTCAAATATCCTGTATACCCTGTGCATCCACGTAAGCTTTGTTGAGGAGGAGCATGCTAGACGTTAAGACACGACAGCGGATCGATACGGCGCGGGACATACTAGTCGGGAAGGTGCCGGATCCTAAGAGCCAGGTGGATCAGATTACCTTGGCTCTGATGTACAAGTTCATGGATGACATCGACGCGGAGGCGGAGGAGTACGGCGGGAACGCGACGTTTTTTGTCGGTGATTTTGCTCGATATTCGTGGCGGAAGATTGTTGGGCGCGGGATCGGCGCGCACGAAGCCACCGACCTCTACGATGTGGGAATCAGGCGGATGGGAGAGAACCCGGGTTTGCCGCCGCTGTTCCGGTCGATCTTCAACAATGCCTATCTGCCCTACCGTGACCCGGAGACTTTGCGGGCGTTTTTGCAGGTTATCGATGAGTTTGAGTACGACAATTCGGAGCGGCTAGGAGACGCGTTCGAGTATCTGCTGTCGATTATGGGATCGCAGGGCGATGCCGGGCAGTTCCGGACTCCGCGGCACATCATTGATTTCATTGTGGGGATTGTCGATCCGAAGAAAGGTGACATAATCCTCGATCCGGCGTGCGGGACGGCTGGGTTCTTGATTTCGGCATACAAACATATCGCGAAGACGAACGAGGATGCCGAAACGCCGTTGACACCGACGGAACGCGCCAGGCTTGCCGGCAACGTTAGCGGTTATGACATCTCCCCCGACATGGTGCGGCTTTCGTTGGTCAATCTCTACCTGCACCGCTTCCCAGACCCGGATATTTTCGAGTACGACACGTTGACGAGCGAGGACCGTTGGAACGAGTACTCCAACGTGATACTAGCCAATCCGCCGTTCATGTCGCCGAAAGGTGGGATTCGTCCGCACAACCGTTTCAGTGTGAAGTCGAAGCGCAGCGAGGTGTTGTTCGTCGACTACATCGCTGAACATCTGACGTCTGATGGTCGCGCCGGTGTGATTGTGCCAGAAGGGATCATTTTCCAGAGTCAGAACGCGCACAAGCAGCTGCGGAAGATGCTGGTCGAGGAGTATCTGGTGGCGGTAGTATCGTTGCCGCCGGGGGTGTTCAATCCGTATTCGGGGGTGAAGACGTCGGTATTGGTACTCGACAAGTCGTTGGCGAGACGGTCGGATACTATCGGGTTTTTCAAGGTTGAAAACGATGGTTTCGATCTTGGGGCACAGCGGCGGCCGATAGATCGGAATGATTTGCCAAGGGTTAAGGCGGAGGTGGCGGAGTATTTGGGGCGATTGAGGGCTGATGATGGGGTTGAGGATTTCGCGCCCGAACATGGGTTGGTAGTTGAGAAGGAGCGGATTGGGGAGGATGGAGAGTTTAATTTGAGTGGGGAGCGGTATCGGGATAGCGTCTCTACAGTGTCCAAGTATCCGTACGTCCAAGTTAGAGATATTTTGGACAGATGTCGAAAATCCGTGATGCCGTCATCACTCCGAGGAAAGGTTACCTATATCGGGTTGGAAAATATCGAGGCGCACGCAGGGAGATTGTTAGGCGATCTGATCGCGGAGGACCCTGCTACCATCAAAAGCACCAAAAACATATTCGGTCCCCGCGACATTTTGTACGGCAAGTTGCGTCCGAATTTGAATAAGGTTTGGCTGGCGGATCGCGAAGGGATTTGTTCATCCGACATTTTCGTGATCCAACCGATAAACGATGATGTTTTGCCTGAGTTTTATGAACATGTTTTGCGAAGTGAGCAATTTAACGACGAGGCAGTCAAACGGCTTTCGGGAGCCCAACTGCCACGAATCAACTGGCAATCGCTTGCCGCCATAGAGGTCCCGCTTCCGCCCTTGGAGGTTCAGCGAGAGATTGTGTCGGAGATTGAGGGTTATCAGAGGGTGATTGATGGAGCTCGTGCGGTTGTTGAGAACTGGCGTCCTCGGATCGCGGTTGATCCGGAGTGGCCGGTGGTGGAGTTGGGGGCAAACGGAATCTTTGAGGTCATTAGCGGTGGCACGCCGAAATCGAGTGTGCCAGAGTATTGGGATGGTGGAGTGCCTTGGATTACATTGGCTGACTTGCCAGCGAACGATACGATCACGGAAATTGCGTCGACTCACCGGACGATAAGCGATGAGGGGCTGCGGAAATCAGCGGCTCGTATGATCCCGGCGAACTCCGTTGTTGTGTCATCGCGGGCGACCATCGGACGCATCGGTATCAATCGGATCCCACTGTCTACGAACCAAGGGTTCAAGAATGTGGTCATCAAGGATGCTGAGCGGGCAATTCCTGAGTATGTCGCTGTCGCGTTAACCAAGTTAGTACCAGAGATGGAGGCCAACGCGAGCGGGTCGACGTACAAAGAGATCATCAAGTCGAGGTTTAGTCGGCTACGGATTCCGTTGCCGCCGCTGGTAACGCAGAAGTCCATCGTTGCCGAAGTACAGGCAGAGCGTGAGTTGGTTGAGGGTAATCGTCGTTTTGTTAAGGTTATGGAGGGGAAGGTACGGGAAGTTGTGGGGAGGGTTTGGGCATATTGAATTGTTTTGATACAATGACAAATCCGTGGACAAAATGAATATCGAGGAGCTATGAATGACTGAAACTAGCTGGTACGGAACATTTGCGGATTTTTCGACCATACTTACACCGATATTACTGTTGGTCATGTCAGTTATGGGGTGGGCATTCAAAACTTCAGTGGAACGAACTCATCGGTTGGAACAAGAAATGCGCGAAGATCGGTTGAAAATTTACCGAAAGATATTGGAACCATTGACGTTGATGTTTACGAAAGATGAAAATTCCAGCGGAAGTAGCAGTGGGTTTTCCAAGTCTAACCAAGAACAAGCCACCAAAATCATTCTGTCGAAGGAGTACCGTGAAGCGGCTTTTGATTTGACTTTGTTCGCCAACGATGAAGTTGTCAGAGCATTCAATGCTTTATATCAAACTTCATACACGATGAAATCTGACGGATCATCGACAACCGATTTGATATTCAAAATGGGAGACTTCTACCTCTCAATACGCAAAAGTGTCGGTAACGAAACGACTAATATTAAAAACCATGAGATGTTGAGATGGATGATCAACGACATTGACAATTATATAGACGAGAATGGGAATCCAATTTCCGATGGATCGAAGTAACGTAAATCGGCCGAGGGGATTCGGGTGGAATGACGGCCCCCTTGTCCTTCGGACATTTCCCCCGCGAGCGGGGACAACCCTTCCGCCCCACCCCACCGGGCATCCCCTGCGAATGTCGCTTCGCTCACTTCGCGTCCCCTTCGCTTCGCGAAAGGGAGTTTCAGGTCAAAGGGGCGATTTTGCCAGGGTTTTCGTGTCTGCTGACACGGTTCCACGCTTCACGCAGTTCGTCCTCGCGAAGAGTTGCCCACTCGAGGACGATTCAACGTATTCGGGTAGGTAATCGACCCGAGGCCAATGATGTTTAGCCGATGTCCACTTGGGCTTCAAATTCGACGTATTCGACGTGGAAGTGTGGTGGCGGATGGTCGCGGAATCGCATTCGGATGACGATTCCGTCGAATCTTCAGAGTTCAGGCACCTGCGGCGACGGCTCCGTCCCTTTGTCGGAGGTCTTCGACGGTTAATCCGGTGATATCCATGTAGATCGTATCGGGGCAGATCTCTAGGTCGTCGGTGCCACCCCACGAGATGGAGTGATGCGGCAAGGTGCTGATGGTCTCGAAGAAGTCGCGATCTTCCAAGGCTTTGAAGACACCGCGTCCAGCGATGTCGGAGATGTCAACTTCGCCTTCTACTCCATCTTCGAACTTCACCCAGATGGAATAACCGTCTCTCGCTTCAACTGCGATGGGTTTGACCATGATCGGGCGGTTCCTTTGGATTGGCTTGGTTTAGCGGACTAGGGTAGGAGGATTAGTTCATGTTAACGATCGGGATGGAAGCCCGTCCACACTGCCCCTCTGTATCCCGGATTTCGCCGGGCTGACGTGCGGCCCTACGCGCCGTTTTCAGAAGGCGGCTCGTTGCTGGCCGGCACCGTCCGCATCGCCCGAATCGTAGTTTCCACGGGTTGCGTTTCGGGGAGTTCTTTAGTGGTTTGGACGCCGAGTTCGGGGAAGCGTCGGGCTTGGGTGAGGACGCGGGATTCGAGTGAGCCGACGCCGCGGTTGTATCCACCGACGGCTCGTTCGAGATGGCGGCCGATGTCGGCGTAGTGGGTGGCGAAGACTTCTAGTCGGTCGTGAAGTTCGCGTCCTAAGAGTCCGATTTCGTTGGCCTCTTCGGCGATTTTGCGCTCTTGCCAGCCCATGGCTACGGTCTTTAGGAGAGCGACGAGGGTGGAGTGGGTGCTGATTACGACGTTGTTCTGGAGGGCGCGGTCGATTAGGTTGGGGCGTCGTTCGACGGCTGGTGGAAGGGCGAATTCGGGGACTACCATGACGACGAAGTCGGCGGAGTCGGGTAGTTGGCTCCAGTACTCTTTGCTGGCGAGGGAGTCGGCGTGGCCCTGCATGAGGCGGGCGTGGCGGTCTAGGTGTTGGGAGCGTTGGTTTTCGTCGGTGGTGTCTTGGGCGTCGATGAGGGCGACGAGGGAGACTTTGGAGTCGAGGATGATGTCTCGTCGGTGTGGCATGTGGACGATGAAGTCGGTACGTCCGCCCTGATTGTCTGGGGCTTGGGTGTCGTAGTGGATGCCTTTCACGAGGCCGGAAAGTTCGAGGGCGCGTTCGACCTGCATTTCGCCCCATTGGCCGCGGGCTTGGGGTCTGGTCAGTGCGGTCGATAGAGTGCGGGTCTCGGTGGCGAGGGATTCGATCTGCTGTTTGAACGCGCCGGAGGTGTTGACCCACTCTCGGTCGAGTTTTTCGACTTTGTCGGAGAGTGGTTTGAGGGTCTCGCGGGCGCGCTCGATGAACTGCTTCTGCTGGTTGGCGAGGGTCTCGGACGACATCGTTTTGAAGCGATCACCAAACAGTTTTTCGAGTTGGCCTCGCTCTTCCATCCGTTCCTCGGCGTTTTTGAGCTCGGTGTTCAGGTTTGAGACTTTGGCGGTCAGGGTGTTGACTTGGCCGACTAGCTCGGTCGATTGTCTTCGGAGTTGGGTGTTATCGCTGGTCTCTTCTAATAACGACGCGTCTTTGGCGTCGAGTTCGGCTTTGAGCCCGGAGATATCGGCGGTGAGTTTCTGGACCTGAGATTGGAGGGTTTCTCGGCCGGACTGTGTGGACTGGAGCTGATCGGCGGTCCGGGTTTGGAGCGCTTTTTCGTTGGCGAGGTCGGTTGAGAGTTTGGCGTTTTGGATCTCGAACTGACGGGCGGTGTCGAGTTGTTGGTTCGCGACGTCGAGGTCGGCACGGGTGGACGCGAGTTCGGATTCGGCTTTGGCTTTCTCTTCGGCGAGTCGGACGAGTTCACCGGTGTCTTCGCCGGTTTCGCCGCCACGTCGTGACATCATGATGAATGCGCCGATGATTGAGGCGCCGACAATGGCTGCGACGATGATTATTCCTGCGTCCATGCTTCTTTTCGTCCTCTTCTCACAAAGGCGACAAGCCGCTCAAAAATGATCGCTTATCGTTTACGATGCTACTAGCCAAACGTGTCTGGATTCCCGCGTTCGCGGGAATGACGGACTGTTCGTCGGAATGACGGGAGAGACAAAATGATCGTCGACGTACATACACACTTGCCGAGCCATCCGGACACTGTGCCCGAGGATGAGATTTTGACGGAGACGACCATGCGGTCGGGGGATACGGTGTATCTGACGAACAGCATCGCCGACTATTACCGTGACATGTCGCCAGTGGATAAGACGTTCATCTTCGGGATCGCGCCGCGCCCTTGGAAACCCGAAGAACTTGTGACGAGGCAAGCTGGATGGGATGACGCGTTGAACCACAACGACATCGCATCGATTACCGCCAGCAAGAATCCGGACAAAGCGATACCGTTCATGTCCTTGCATCCGCTCGACCCGAACTGGGAGGATGAATACGATCGGTGCGTGGGCGATCTGGGTTGCAAAGGGATCAAGCTGGGTCCGAACTACCAGGACTTCGATCCCATGTCGCCGGAGGCCTTCCGTTTGTTCGCCCGATTGGAGCATGACCAGATACCGATCATCTTCCATCAGGGGACGTCGCCGATGACGGAGGCGCCGTTGACGTATGCGCATCCGTTGACGACGGAGAAGGTGGCGATGGCGTTTCCGAAGCTGAAGATGGTGTTGGCTCACTTAGCGCATCCTTGGCAGGAGGACTGCATATCGGTGGTGCGGAAGCATCCGAACGTGTGGTGCGATGTTTCGGCACAGTTTTACCGGCCGTACTCATTCTGGGAGGCGATGCTGAAGTTCCACGAATGGGGGTCGACGCAGCGAATTCTCTTCGCGTCGGACTGGCCGGTGACAAGGCCGCAAGACAACATCGATCATCTCCGGGGGTTGAACAAGTTTGCGAAGGATCATCATCTTCCGGGGATACCGGAGGACGAGATCGAGGGGATCATCAACCGGGACGCGTTGGATATTTTGGGGGTGGACTAATCGGCGTAGATTACCATTGAACTAAGGAATGCCGAGGTGGCGAAACGGTAGACGCGCTACGTTCAGGGCGTAGTGTCCGCAAGGACGTGCGGGTTCGACTCCCGCCCTCGGCACCACTTTTAACACCAAGTTACGCTGGATGTCAGTGGTAATCTGAAAGGTGTGCACCGCGCGCTTGTAGCTCAGCGGATAGAGCGCAGCCCTGCGAAGGCTGAGGTCGTGGGTTCAAATCCCGCCAAGCGCGCCATTTTCTTTTTGTTGAGGGAGTGGTCTGGTTTAGGTGCGGTTGCGGCGGGGGCGGTAATCTCTTGGGTCGATGCAGGAATCGTAGAGTTGGCGGGATATATGGAACTGTTCCATGCCGTTGATACCGCGAACTTTGCGGTTTCCGACGTGATAGGCACTGATTAACCTGATTTCGCGCCCCTGCTATTCTGCTAACTCCTGCACGTATCGATTTAACTCCGTGAAGTCTTGGTCGGTGCTGACGATGACTAATGCATCGTATGCTCGCCGGAACGCGAGAGATAACGCGTCGAGACCAATTCGAAGGTCAATGCCTTTTTCTTGGGGCGGTGACGTTCGTCTGATTGGCCGCGTGTAAACGATGACCCCGGCTTGGCGCATAGCCTGAGACTTGGCAAACCAAAAGTGGTGCCTAGCGGGATCGATCCGCTGCATAGGGACACCAGTGTAGAAACGTGTTTGTTCGAGCTGGCACCCGAGTTGAACGCATATAGCACGGGCAAGTTTCGCGACATCGTAGTTGGGGTAGGAAAAACCGAACGCCCGTTTCGCGTTGTTGAATAGATTCATCCCGTCGACCAGGACGACTGCACGGTTCACCACATCATCTGACATCAAAATCCTCTCTAAGCGATTGAACCCTTTATTAGAAGACCTCCAATGAAACGAAAACCCCCCGAATATCATCACCGCCGATGCAATCGTGGCTGTATACGCGGGGGAGGAATTAACTGTTAGACTACATAATCTTTAGCCGGTTGTCAACATCCTTGCCGTTCGGTTTCGCTTGATGCGTGACTTTGGTTCGAGCCAGACGAGGCATCGCTGATTGGATTGGTGGATTTTGACCGTAGAGGAGCGATATATAATCTGAACCCATCAGAGATGGGCGGTTAGCTCAGTTGGTTAGAGCGCGTCGTTGACATCGACGAGGTCGGAGGTTCGAATCCTCCATCGCCCACCATTCACCTTAAAACCGAACGGTTTTTACGTTGATTGACAGGTTCACAACGCGATTGTCACTTGAGGGCGACCCTACTCGGCGTCGTACCCTCACTATGATGGCGCGGGCCCGCTGATCATCACCCGGCCCCGCGCCTAATCCCTAGATCAAGTGGCGGCGGGGTTTCACTTCGCACTGATCTGTTTCGTGCCTCGTCAACGCGCTTGTTTCGCGTTCGCCCGTCGCCTAATTCAACCCAGAGTTCATTGGTGAGCGACATGGCAAATGAGGAACAACCGAGTAACCACCCATCCCCGGTGGATTCCCGCGTCCGCGAGAATGACGGCGGGATTCGCGGGAATGACGGTGGAAGACGAACGAGGTTCCGGGATCTTAGCCCGGAGGAGCAGTCGGAGTATCGAGATGCTTTGCGGCACTCGGCGGCGCACGTTTTGGCGGAGGCGGTGTTGAAGCTATTCCCGGAGGCGAAGTTGACGATCGGGCCGCCGATACGGGACGGTTTTTACTACGACTTCGATGTGGCGCGTCCCTTCACGCCCGAAGATCTCGAAGCGATCGAAGGCGAAATGAGGATGTCGATTCGTGCCAACACGTCTTTCGTGGAGCGCGAAGTTTTGCGAGATGACGCGCGGGTGTTAGTTGCGGACAACCGTTATAAGCAGGAGATCATCGACGGCATCCCTGAGGATGAGCAAGTTACGTTCACCAGCCACTCGGATGGCGCGTTCGACGACCTTTGTCGTGGTGGCCACGTCGAGTCTACGGGGCGGATATCAGCGTTCAAGTTGTTGTCGACCGCTGGCGCGTATTGGCGCGGCACCGAAGCAAATCCGATGCTTCAGCGCATCTACGGTACCGCTTGGGAATCGCGTGACAAGATGCGCGTATATCTGAAGCAGCGGGAACAGGCTCAGCAACGGGACCACCGGCGTCTAGGTGCTCAAATGGGCTTGTTCTTCTTTGATCAGGTGGCGCCGGCAAACCCATTCTTCCGTCCCAAAGGCGCGTTCGTGTACAACCGCCTCGTCGACTACGTTCGGGGCCTCTACGAACGGTACGGCTACGACGAGGTGATCACCCCGCAGATGTTCAAGACGGGCTTGTTCAAGACGTCTGGGCACTACGACAACTACATCGAGCACATGTACATGCTCGAGATCGACGAGCAGGAGTATGGCATGAAGCCAATGAACTGTCCGTCGCACGCAGTGATGTATTCAAAATCGTTGCACTCGTATCGCGAGTTGCCGATACGGTATGCGGACTTCGGACGTCTGCACCGGTACGAGTTGTCGGGCGTGACGGCGGGACTGACGCGCGTGCGGTCGTTCTCGCAGGATGACGCGCACATCTTCTGTCGGGAGGACCAGATCGCCCAAGAGGTTAACGGTTTCATCGACATGCTCAACGAGAGCTACCAAGTCTTCGGCTTCGACTCGACGCGGTTCGTGTTATCGTTGCGTCCGGAAAAGCGAGTTGGTTCGGATGCGCAGTGGGACCGGGCCGAGGCCGCTTTGGATGCGGTTTTGCGGGAGCGCGGCGGCGAGTTCGAGACGGCCGAGGGTGAAGGCGCCTTCTACGGTCCGAAGATAGACATGTTCGTACCGGACGCTCTCGGTCGAGAGTGGCAGTTGGGCACGGTGCAGGTCGATTTCAACCAGCCGGAGAGGTTCGATCTGGAGTACGTCAATTCAGCAGGTGATCGTGAGCGCACGGTGATGATCCATCGGGCCATGTTGGGGTCGTTGGAGCGCTTCATCGGCGTCCTGTTAGAGCACCTCGGCGGCAACCTCCCGCTGTGGTTGGCACCGACGCAGGCAATGATGATCCCGATAGCCGACCGGCACAACGATTACGCGTACGCAGTTGCGGACCGGATGAACAAGGCCGGATTGCGGGTTGAGGTCAACGACGCGAGCGAACGGATGAACGCTAAGATTCGCAGTGCTCAGTTGATGAAGGTCAACTACATGTTGGTGGTTGGAGATCGGGAGATTGAAGCTGATTCGGCGGCATTGCGCACGAGGTCCGGAGATAACTTAGGTGCGATCAGCGTTGACGATATCATCGCCAAACTCGGTGACGAAGTAGCAAGTATGGCGTTGTGAGGACCACGCGTAACCGCGTTCTGTTCACTGGATCAACGACGGATCTACCGATAAACGGCTAAAACCCTCTGCAACGCATCGCGGTAGAGGTCGTATTCGGTTTGCCTGGTGGCGCCGAAGATGCGTGCGCCGCGAATGAGTTCGCGGTTGTATGCGATCTTGTCGTTCGGCATCACCGGTGGCTCTACGGCCAGGCCGCGGGCGATCGCGGCGTCTACGACGCTGTTGATCGCGGCCAGAACTTCGGGGTGCTCCCACTGACCGGGCAGTCCCATCTTCGCCGAAAGATCGCCCGGGCCGAATACCACACCGTCGACTCCCTCGACGTCCATCATGGCACTGGCGTTTTCGACGCCAAGCGGAGACTCGATCTTCGGCAACACGAGCGTCGCTTGGTTGGCTTCGCGGCAGTAACGCGCGATGTCCGAGCCGTCGTAACTCGCGTTGGCGCCCAATGCCAAGCCCCGTACGCCTTCGGGCGCGTACTTGACCCAGCGAACGAGGTCTTCCATCTGCTCGGGCGTCTCGGAGTGCGAAAGTATTATGCCCATCGCACCAGCGTCCAGCACGCGTGATACGAGCGCACGCTCTGGAGCGGTGACCGTGACAATGGGAGCCACGCCGTTGTCTCGCACCAACGTAAGAAACATCGCCAACCGGCTATCGTCGTTCAAGGCGTGCTCGGCGTCGACCATCAACATGTCGAAGCCGAGGTTAGCGGCGATTTTGACGACCGATGGCGTAAGGGCTTCGAAGATGTTGACGCCGAATATCGGCTCGCCAGCATTGAGCTTGTCTTTCGCGGGATTGGATATGAGAGGTTGTTGTCGATCCATTGGTTCTTGATCCAGTCTCGGTAACGTAGACGAAACATAGTTTATGCCTCATTAGAGTGGCGAATGGCCTCGCCCGCGCGTTCGCGATCGAAAACATGGCGTGGATCCGAAAATGCATCCTTATAGACTGGTCTGACCGGTTAACATAAAACTCATGGCAATTACGTATTCGACATACGAAGCGAAGTCCCGGTTCTCCGAAGTCATTCGTCAAGTTCGCGAAGGCAACACCGTTACGGTCTCCTACCGCGGAGTTCCCGTCGCCGAAATCCGTCCCATCCAAAAAGCCCCGCAAACCATCGAGGAAAGGTTGGACGAACTCGAACGCCAAGGGGTTCTGCAACGCGCGAAAGGACCGCGTACTCCCTTCAAAGTCGGAGAACATAAGCCAGGTGCATTGAAGCGTTTCCTGGAAGATCGTAATCGGTTTTGATCGCCTACGTCGATAGCTCCGCGATCCTCGCCGTCGAGTTCCGTGAAGACGGCTATCAAAGCATTTCGGACCGCATCGGCGAGCATGCCGACATAATCGCGTCGAATCTGGTCGAAGCGGAAATACGGGTGGCGGCGGCGCGCGAACGTAGGACTTTCAATCAACCATTGCATTCGAACATTACTTGGATCTACCCGAATCGACCACTCACGCCCGAATTCGACGTCATACTGCGCGCCGGATATCTCAGAGGTGCCGATCTGTGGCACGTCGCGGTAGCATTGTTCGCCTCGCCCGACCCTAGCCAAATTTCGTTCATCACACTGGATATGCGCCAACGCAACGTGGCGCGCGACATCGGATTCCAAACTTGACCGATGCAACGTCCCGGCGTCTAATGTGCCTCAGACCGGGATTCGAAGGCTGGGTGTTTCTCACTCCAAACCAAGAAGTTCCAGCGAGTTGCGGTTGATGATCGCTTCGATTTCATCCTCTGGCACTGGCGGAAGATTGTGCTCTTTGGCAAATCGCGGTATGGCACGTAGTCCGTCCATCGTCTCCTGCGTCGTCCAGAGCACCCAATCCGATCCGAACAGCATTTTGTGTGTAGCCGAGAACTCGTGAAAGACGCGCATGGCTCGCCATGCCATCCAAGGTCGCGAGGGCATGCCGGAGATGTCGGTCCACACGTTCGGATGTTTGCGAACGACAGACATGCAGTCCTCGTACCACGGGTGCGAGGTGTGCGCCAAAATCATCTTCAGCCGCGGGAAGGCTATCGCAACCTCGTCCATCGCGAGCGGGTGGGCGTATCGCAGCACTGCGTCGGGGGAAGCCGACATCCCGTTGTGAAATACGATGGGGAGGCCGTCTGATTGGAGTCGGTCAAAAAGGCGAAACGCGGCGGCGCTCATCGGGTCGACCGCTTGGTAACTCAACGCGAGCTTGATCCCACGACAACCTAATTCTCCGACCGCGCGGTCGTACTCCTGATCGATATCCGGCTGCTCAGGATGGAGCGACATGAAAGGTATGAACTTCCCGGGATTAACCGCCGCGACCCGCGCCGCGATGTCATTCTGGTTTAGATCGTGGTCCCAACCTGCGTTCCAATCAGTTAAGGGGTGTCTATCGCCGCCTGGACGCGGAGCTATTCCGAAGACGAAAGCCTTGTCGACGGGCTCCATTGCGGATACGTATTCGCTCAAAGAGCCAGCGAGCTTGACGCCGGTGCCGATCAGTGGGTTTATGGTGACATCTTCGGGCGGCACGTCATGTTCGTGCGTCGGGTTGTGTGAATGGACGTCGACAATCAACGTAATGCTCCCTAGGGTTCGGTGACAAGTTTAACGACCGATTCCGTTGCTTGCAGGAACCCGCTTCAGTTGCTCGGTAGGGGCGGCGTTACATTCGAGGGAAACCACGCCTCACCCACCCAAGGTGAAATTCAGAGGAGGTGATCAGACAAAGATGTGCTTTACCCGTTGCTACCGTTAAGGAGACTCTGATCTTCATCCAAGTTCTGGAGAGAACCATTGTCGCCTCTCCGCTCCCCGAATGCAGGGCCCTTAGACGCTACATCTCATCTGCCCATTGATCAAAGTTCCGGATTTTCTCTCGAACCTTTGAGACGGCCGGCGTAGATGATACCGATCAACTTATTCGCATCGACGTCTCCTTCCCAACTCCCGGCACTCGACTTCATAACCTCGAACCGATCTTCCGAGACCGTCTGCGCTGAAATCGTCAGGACAACCTCCGCCCCGTCTTCGAGATCAAGACGCGCATATGGTTTCAAAACGCCATCGGTGTACGTAGCTCGGATCGACTGGATCATCGTTCAAACCTCAACAAGGAAACCCACTTTCAACCAATTATCGCGCCAAAACCTCCACATGCCGTCCAAGAGCCGTCTCCGTGTCCACAGGTGCCATGTACACAGCTGTTGCTAACCAGCGATCTTGGTCTAGGCAGCGCAGTTTGGCGCCTTCGCAGCAGTAAACTCGAATTCCCCCAAACCAATTTCCGCAGCCCATGTTTCATTTCAACCCGATCTCGGTCCAGACAAAACGAGACGGAGCGGCGATCCCACGTTCGGCTCTTCCGAGCCATGCTCTAAAATAAGTTGCAACGGATCAGAAGTGTGTGACGTTGAAGCGACTCTCATCGTCACGTCGAAAACCGCCGCCCGGCACCCGGACATATTTCACAAGCATCGGACGATAGATAAATGCCCCAAGACGACGAAATCAAGCTACACCGCGGATTGCGGGAGATCTATTTCGACCGCACAGAGACCACGTTTATCGATGGCAGCGAAGGTGTGCTTGAGTACCGGGGCTACAGTATTCACGATCTTGCGGAAAAATCGAACTTCGAAGAAGCTTCCTACTTGCTTTTGTACGGCGAGTTGCCAACGCAGGAGCAGTTGGATGCGTTCAACGAGGACCTCCAAAGCCAACGCTCGTTGCCGGAAGAGATCTTCCCGATAATTGAATCCGTCAAAGATTCGCACCCGATGGATGTGCTTCGGACGGCGGTTTCAGCTCTGTCGGCGTACGATCCGGACAAAGAGGCGGTATGGGACGATGTTGATGCGACTTTCCGCAAAGGCATGCGCATGACTGCCCAAGTTCCGGTCATCGTTGCAGCGCACTATAACATCCGACACGGCAGGGCCCCTGTGGCTCCCAACCCGGACTTGAAACATGCCGCTAACTTCCTTTACATGCTGGATGGCGAGGTACCGTCTGACGATGCGGCTGGGTTGATGGACAAGGACTTGGTTCTGCACGCGGACCATGGCTCGAACGCGAGCTCGTTCACAGCCCGAGTGGTTGCAGGTACAAAAGCAGACGCTTACAGCGCGGTTACGGCAGCAATCGGAGCGCTGTCAGGACCGTCTCACGGTGGTGCCGCTGAGAACGTGATGCAGATGGCGCGTGAGATCGGCAGCCCCGAAAATGCAGCGGGTTACGTTCGAAATTTGTTGAGAAACAGGATCCCGGTGATGGGTTTCGGACACCGGGTTTATAAATCGGCAGACCCTAGGGCGCGGCACTTGAAAGAAGGGGTGCGGCGGCTGAGTGAGGAGAAGGGTCAGCCCGAGTGGTACGAAATTTTGACTGCGGTGCAAGAGGCGATGTCGCCGTATGCTCGGCGTGGCGTGCACGCAAATGTCGACTTCTTCGCCGGCGTAATCTACTACTTGAACGGCATCCCGCAGGATTTGTTCGTGCCCATTTTCGCGATCGGACGTGTCCCGGGTTGGATCATCCAGGTAGTCGAGCAGTACCGTCGGAACATCCTCATCAGGCCGTTGTTGAAATACACCGGCGGTCGCGAGCGCGAATACGTTCCGATTTCTGAACGCGCTTAGTCAATTCCTCTAATGCCGGACGAATCTACACCGGCACGTCAATCCGTTGAAGCTGAGATCCGTTCGAGCGGTCCGATCACCTTCGCGCGTTTCATGGAGATCGCGCTTTACGGCGAACACGGTTACTACACGAAATCGCCCAAGCCCGGCGGGGATTACGCCACTTCGCCGCAGATGCATCCGGCGTTCGGGGCGCTGATCGCCGGGTATCTCCACAAGGCGTGGGAGGCGTTGGGCCAACCTGAGCCGTTTGATGTTGTGGAGATCGGGGCGGGCGACGGCGGGTTGGCTCGTGACATTCTAGATGCGGACGGGAGCGCTCGAGATTTCGATGATCGGCGAACCCGATTTTGTGAAGCGCTTAGATACCACTCGTTTGATATCCGACCCCGGGGATCTGTGCGTGATGTTGATGAATTGCCGCACCTTAAACCAGTCGTCGGATGTGTGATCAGCAACGAGTTACTGGATGCATTTCCTGCGCATGTGTTTACCGTCCGGAATCGTAAGGTCTTGGAGTGTTACGTGGGTGTTGGCGACGCCGGGGAGTTGGCATTCGTTGACGGTGAGGCGTCGAGTGATGAGATCGTGTATCGTGTGGCCGACTTCGTCTCGATTATGCCGGATGGGTATCGTGGCGAGGTTAATTTGAGGCTCAATGCATGGGCGAAACGTGTCGCGGAGGTGTTGGAGCGAGGACATGTGCTGACAATTGACTACGGTCATGAGCGCGATATGTTGTATCACCCGTTGAGATACCAAGGATCATTAAGGTGTTATCGAGACCATGTATTGGGACAAAATCCATTTCGGAATATCGGCCTGCAAGACATGACGACCCATGTGGACTTCACGGCGGTAAATGATGTTTTGAACGGGATTGGTTTTGAGGCGATGGCGGCGTTGCGGTCGCAACGGGATTTTCTGTTTGATCTTGGCATTGGCGAGTACAACCGACAAGTGCGGCTCGAACTCGCGCGATCGAAAACCTACGCCGAGATGCGCCGACTCGCTTCGGAATCGCGAGCGCTGAACTCGTTGGTGGACCCACGCGGTCTTGGCGGGTTCAAGGTGGCGCAGCATGCTTTCAAGGCACCTTCAGTCGATATCGGCGATTTGGAGACATCCCCAATGTTTCCGCGACCCGAGTCGCAATCTCGGCATCTGAACTATGTGCCGTACGATTGAAATTAGGATGCAGACCTCAGTTGCGAGCAGTCGGAATGAATAACAGAACGCCCCTATACGAGACTCACGTAGCGAGTGGTGCCCGCATGGTGCCGTTCGGCGGATGGGACATGCCGGTGCAGTATGCGGATGGGATAATCCACGAGGTCCGGCAGGTTCGGAGCGATATCGGCATCTTCGACGTTTCGCACATGGCGAGGCTGGAGTTCAGGGGTGCGGACGCGGGTCGGTTCTTGGACACTGTGCTGAGCGTGCGCGCATCCCGGCTTGAGCATGGCCTAGGCAGATATCACGTCATCTGCAACGAAGATGGCGGGATCATCGACGACGCGATCGTCTACAACCTTGCGGAGAACCGATTCCTACTCGTGGTGAACGCTGGTAACGCCGACACCGATCGAGCGTGGTTGACGTCTCAGATGAATGCGTTTGCCGCCGACGGAGATGTTGACGTCGAACTCGTCGACCGTTCTCTCGACAACGCGATGATTGCGGTTCAAGGTCCGAATGCGGTGTCGATGCTGGATGAATTGACGGGTGACGAGGCGGGATTGACAACTAGGTTTCACGCGGGTGAAGCGACGCTCGACGGTGAGCGCATCCTAACGGTTCGAACCGGATACACCGGTGAAGACGGATTCGAGATCATGTTCGACAGCGCGCACGCGCCGGGAATCTGGAACCTTTTGATCGATTCCGGCGCGACGGAATGCGGGTTAGGCTCTCGCGACGTTTTGAGATTAGAGGCCGGGCTTATGCTCCATGGCTCAGATATGACGGTCGAGAACAATCCGTACGAAGCGGGGTTGAGATGGACGGTGCGGCCTAACCGTGCGGAATATATCGCTGGTGAAGCCCTACGCAAGATCCGAGACAAGGGTACTCCGAGACGGATCGCGGGATTCGTGATGCGCTCTCGGGGGATCGCGAGGCATGGACACTCTATTCACGTCAACGGAGACGAGGTCGGTGTCGTTACTTCGGGTACGCACTCCCCTACCTTGGGAATGGCCATCGCAATGGGATATATCGACATCGCCCAATCCGAAATCGGAACAGCAGTTCAGATCGACGTTCGCGGTCGAATGGTTGACGCAGAGGTCGTCAAGTTGCCGTTCTATCGAAGTGACAGGCCCACAAAACCTACCGCGCTACGGCCACCTACTCGTCGCTGAACTGTCCCCCAAGTTTTCGCTTCGCGACATGATGCCAAGCATCGTCTAGATGCAGGCTCCTAGGTCTGGGTTTATGCAGGAATTGCGAGCGGCGTCGTGCTTGCCCGATTTGTTACAGTTAATGCCGTTGTCAACGAACGTTTCGATGGAGGCGATCTGCGTTGTATCCAGATGATTTGAGATACTCGTCCGAGCACGAATGGGCGCGAATTGAAGATGGCGGCTTTGTGGAGGTAGGCATCACCCACTATGCACAGGACACGCTAGGCGATGTTGTGTTTGTGGAGTTGCCAGAAGTGGGTTCGCAAGTGGGCCAGTTCGACAAGTTTGGCGAGATCGAATCGGTCAAAGCGGTGAGCGACCTCTTTGCACCCGTCAGCGGGACCGTGACCGAGATCAACCACAAACTCGAGCAAGCGCCAGAAATGGTCAACTCAGACCCGTACGGGGACGGTTGGATCATGAAGGTAGAACTTGATGACCCGTCAGAGCTCAACTCGTTGATGGATGCCGCGACCTACACGGCTACGCTGGAGTAGCTCGGTGTCAACCAACGGAAATTCACCTCATCCCTTCATTCCGAACACCCCATCCGAGCGCGCCGAGATGTTGGCGACGATCGGCGTCGATGATTTCGATTCGCTGATCACTGACATTCCCGAACAACACCGTAACGCACCGCTCCGGTTGCCCGATTCCGCGTCGGAATTGGAAGTCGCCACGCGCATGCAAGCGCTTGCGGCACTAAACCAGGACGCCGGTTCACGTCCATCGTTCCTCGGCGCGGGTGCTTATCGTCACTTCATCCCGTCGACTGTCGGTGCAGTGCTACAACGTGGCGAGTTTGTCACCTCTTATACGCCTTACCAGCCCGAGGCGGCGCAAGGCGTTTTACAGAGCGGATTTGAGTTTCAATCCGCGGTCGCTCAGATCCTCGATATGGAAGTTGCCAACGCGGGCATGTACGACGGCCCGACGGCGTTTGCTGAGGCCGGCTTGATGGCGGCGCGTGTAAGCCGTCGCAACAGAATCCTGATACTGGACAGCGCTGACAAGCGACTCTTTGATGTAGCCGATGCCTACACACGGCACCAAAGCGTCGAGATCGAGGCGATGAACCGGGAGCGCGTGCTGAACGGCGACATACCGGAAGATGCCGCTTGCATCGCCTTTCAATCGCCTAACTTCCTTGGTCAGATCGAAGACGTTCAAGCGATAACCGATGCTGCGCACGCTGTGGGCGCGTTGTCGGTGATGCATACATACCCGGTCGCACTCGGTATGTTCAAACCGCCCGGTGCGTTCGGCGTTGACATCGCCACTGCTGAAGGCCAACCACTCGGCGTGCCGGTGACATTCGGCGGAGCATACGTGGGACTGTTCACTGCCAAGCAGCGATTCGTCAGGCAGTTGCCGGGTCGAATCATCGGAAAGACTACCGACACTTTAGGTCGCACCGGCTACACGCTCACGCTCCAAACTCGCGAGCAACACATCCGCCGCGAGCGTGCGACGTCAAATATATGCACGAGCACTCAGCTAATTGGGTTGATGGTGGCGGTCTATTGCGCGACTATCGGACCCAGCGGGCTGCGCGAAGTCGCTGAACTCTCGTATCACAAGGCGCACTACATGGCCAGCGCGATCGACGCCTTGCCAGGGTGGTCCGTAGCCAATAGCAGCGGCGAAACGTTCTTCAATGAATTCCCGGTAAAATGTCCCATCGCTCCCAGCGAGGTCAACCGGCAGTTGGCGGATCTAGGGATCATCGGTGGGTTGGATGTCTCCGATGTCGTGCCTGACGGAATGCTGTTCTGCGCGACGGAGATGAACAGTCGCGAAGACATCGACCGATTAGTCTACGCGCTGTCGATGATCGGAAACGGAGGGACGGCATGAGCGACAAGGTCACTCCCAACTCCAGCGTTGCAGACATGCCTGACCGCAACCTGCTGATGGACCGATCAGTTTCAGGTCGTCGAGCGGTTGCCCTTCCCTCGCCCGACGTACCGATCTCGGCCATGCCAGACAACGCGATGCTGAGAGAAACGGGTGATCTGCAATTGCCCGAGGTGTCCCAGCTGGATGTCATCCGATACTTCACACTGCTCAGTCGTCTAAACTTCTCGATCGACACCAATTTCTACCCGCTCGGATCGTGCACGATGAAGTACAACCCGAAGCTCAACGACCAGATAGCGTCGCTGGGCGGGTTCGCTAATATTCACCCGTTGCAAGATGACGATAGTGTGCAAGGCGCGCTTGAGGTGATGTACGAGTTGCAAGAATGGCTCGGTGAGGTGACGGGGCTGCCAGGCGTTGGCTTGGCGCCGCTCGCGGGTGCACAAGGCGAGTATGCTGGGCTGTTGATCGCACGCGCGGCTTTGGAGGCGCGCGGCCAAGGTCATCGAAACGTCGCCTTGATACCCGACTCGGCGCATGGCACCAATCCGGCGTCGGCCGCGATGGCCGGGCTGGATGTCGTGACTGTCAAAACCGATCAATTCGGAAATGTTGACGTCGAGGATCTGCGCCAAAAGACCGACGATGACGCTTGCGTCTTCATGCTCACAATCCCGAGCACCTTGGGCCTGTTCGAACCCAACATCATAGAGATCAACGGCATCATTCACGAAGCTGGCGGTGTCGTCTATGCCGACGGCGCGAACCTCAACGCTTTACTGGGCCTTGTGAAGCTGGGAGATCTGGGCGTCGATATCTGCCACTCCAACCTTCATAAGACTTTTTCGACTCCGCATGGTGGCGGAGGTCCTGGCGCGGGGCCGGTGATGGTCACGGAAGAATTTGCCTCGTTCCTGCCGGAGCCCATAGTAGTCAAGAATGACTACGGCGATTATCGTTTGGGCCGGCCGGATAACAGCATCGGCAAGATCAACGGCTTCCACGGCTCGTTCTCGATACTGGTGCGTGCATACACGTACATGCAGTCCCTCGGCGGCGACGGGCTCCGCGCCGTGTCCGAGAACGCGATCATCAACGCCAACTACGTGCAGGCGCTGCTCCGCGATCGATTCGATCTCGCCGTGGACCGCATCTGCATGCACGAGACCGTCTTGAGCGGCAAGCGCCAAGCCGATCGCGGCGTCCCCGCTCTCAGCATCGCCAAACGTCTGCTCGACTACGGCATCCACGCCCCCACGATGTACTTCCCCCTCATCGTCCCCGAGGCGCTGATGGTTGAGCCGACCGAGTCCGAGTCCAAAGAGACGCTCGACCGATTCGTGGCGGTCATGCAGGCCATCGACGACGAGATCGACAGCGACCCCGACTCCGTCAACCACGCCCCGCACACATTGCCCAACACCCGTTTGGATGAAGCGACAGCGGCGAGGCGGCCCGTCCTAAAGTGGTCGCCAAACAGCTGACGCGGTCGCCGAGATGCTTTGGCAGGCTCTCGGTTGGGACGTGCAATACGGCGTTACCGGGATTCACCGTGCCGCGATGGCGTGTATCGTGTACGTGTATCTTAGTTTCATTGGCGCGTTAATAACGTGTCATCAATTGATGTGGTACATGACCGTCCCAATTTCTGAATCGTAGATTGGAGCGTTGTGATTCGTCGTGAACAGAGATAACCGGCGTAATTCGATCTAAAACGCGGATTTTGCCATGTTTTGTAGATTTTTCACCGTAATATTTTTCGTATTTCGGTGAATTGCCAGGTTGTGGACTTATGTGTTGTTATTGGCAATTCAGTGGACAAACCGTGTATTCATTTTATACGGTAATAAAGTTGGCAATGAACGTACCGAACCATGAAACCTTCAATTGGCTGCGCCCCGAATCCCGTATCGGCGTAGTCGATGGCTTTGGTTGGCGTTGAATATCGGCGTCACGTCCACAAAAGGCGGCAAGTCAAGTTGAAAATTTTATTGATCTCATTCGTTTGTCTGGTCGGCGCACTGGCATTGGCAATCTCCGTGTCAGGTCAGGAAGATTCTCCCCGGTTGCCCGGCGACCCCGTGGGTCCAGACGATCTGGTGTTTGTGGATCTGGAGGTCGGGAGTTCAGTGAGTTGCGGCGTAACAAAAGCGAACAACATCAGGTGTTGGGGACAGCTGACGCACGGACCGGTTAGAGCCGAAGGTTTCACCGACGTTGCCGTTGGCAGATCACATACTTGCGGTCTGAAAATCGATGGGACAGTTCAGTGTTGGGGCTCAAATACTCAGGGCCAACTCAATGTGCCTTTGGAGGATGGCAGCCCATCGGTGTTTTCTGAAATCGTAGCCCATGCCGACCATTCTTGCGGTCTCAAATCCGACGGTTCTGCGGTCTGCTGGGGGCGCGACAGGTCTGGTCAGAGCAGCGGTGGAGCCCACGCCGACTATCCATTCGACTATTCAAACGTCCAGTTTTCCGAAATCGCACTCGCCCCTTTCAGAACTTGTGGGCTATTGAAAGGAGGCGAAACCGCTGGTGAGATCCGGTGTTGGGGTCGCGGCAACACAGTGGGTCAGAACGAACCACCTGACGTGCAACCTCCGATCACTAAATTCAAATCGATCAGGATCCAGGAATACCTCACCTGCGGGATCATCGACGGAGGTACGCGAGACGGCGAGGTGACTTGTTGGGGTGATAACCGAACGGGCGTACTGGATGCGTCTCCAACCGGAGTAACGTTCGATCAAATATCTGTCGGACTGAGTCATGGTTGCGGAGTGACACCAGAGGATGCCGTCGTGTGCTGGGGCGGCAATGACGATCCGTTTACCAGTTCGTCCGAAGATCTTCGCCAGGCCGTGCTTCCCGACGAATACACCGACACAACCTTCAGCAAGGTGGGTGCGAGTGACTACTTTACTTGCGCCATCAAAGACGGTCAGAACGATCAGACTGAAGGGATGATCGTGTGCTGGGGATATGATCTGAGTTTGATCCATTGAAACTGTACCTCGTCGACGGTGGCAGAACGACACCACCTGACGCGGTTTTCCCACCAAGCGGCGCCTTCTCGCGGGTGGCATCGGGCTATATTGCGAACTGCGCGTTGGACGCCGAAAAAAACGTGGTTTGCTGGGGCGGCGATATTGGAATGCGTAGCTTCGTCGATGGACCGTTCAAATCGGTGGAGATCTTTGATTCACATGCCTGCGCGGTGCAAGAAGACGGCCACTTGGTATGTTGGGGCGCCGACAATTACATAGGAGCTTCCGGATTTTCCAGCGCACCGACCGCTAGCCTAGCTGCGAACTCCGTGTTTGTAGAGAATCTGCAATCTGACTATACATTCTCCGCCGTCACTGTCGGCCTCTTTCACAGTTGCGGAATTCACGACGGCAGGACGGCTGGACAGACCGCTGGAGAGGTGCTGTGCTGGGGATTGAACGGAAACCGCCAGTCTGAACCTCCCGAACAAACCTTTGGCACCGTCAACGCCGGTTGGTTTCACACATGCGGGTTGCTCGACAGCCAGAACGGACAGGCCGAGGGAACAACCGTATGTTGGGGTGCCGAAGATACGGACGAAAACGGCAACACCCTGCCGGCAGTGCCATCATGGGCAGACCCAATACCAAACTTTGGCCAAGCCGCCGTTCCCGCACAACTTGAATCCGTGGCGATGACCTCAATAACCGCGGGCCGGTACCATACGTGCGCAATACGAACCGACGACAACACCCTCGAATGTTGGGGCCGCATGGAGTTGGCCGAAATCCCTGATCAACTCACGTCAGAACACTTCATCTCGATCAGCGCCTCGAGCTTTTTCACCTGCGGAGTCACCGCTGCAGAACGCGTGAAGTGTTGGGGACCTACCCAGCTAAACCGCCCAGAATCCCAAACGCCCGAAACGGCGGATAGCCTGAACCAATTCCATGTCCCCGACGACTTTGTTGATGTCGAATTTGTACACGTCAGCGCTGGATATCGACACGTTTGCGCGACTAAAGCCGACGGATCTGCGTTGTGCTGGGGCGGCGACGCTGATCCAAGCACACCTGAAATAGAAATCTATGTCGGTTCGCGCATCGTCAACACCAGACAGGCATGGGTCCCGCCGTCAATGCGCGCCCGATTGGGACTGTTTGCCGCCCAAACCACATCGAATGCGAGGCTGGCATCTCTAAAAACCCAAGGTGTAACCCTAGTTCCGGAATTCCGACCGGAGTTCAATCTGTATTCGGCGGAGATTTCGGCTGAGCGCAACACCATTCAAGTCAACGCTGTCCCGGAAATCAACGGCGTCAGAACCATCATTCGATTGAACGGGGTAGTGGATGAGGACGGGTTGCTCGATTTGGATGGCGATGGACCCTTCGTAATCGCCGTAGACACCATTGCACTTGCTACCAGCAACCGCGAAAATCACAGATACGAAGTGATCCTGACTCGACCTGGCGGTGCTCGCTTGGGATTTCGACAGTTGATCTCTGCTGATCCCGCGGTCGATAGCGTAATTAATGTGCCGACTGCGACGTTGGATACATCAACTAGCTGGATTTACGATGCGTTCGTATATCGTCAAAACACCCTCACCAGGGTCAGCGAGTGCGAAGGCGCGGGATTTGGTGAAGGCATCTCCCCCGCAGCTGACAGCGGATTGGCGTTGAACATTAACCCTAGTTGCCCGTCGGGATCGTACACGGTCGACGTTCGAATATACGAAACCCCTTCTCAGGCGTCAAGCACGAGAAACACCTCAAATCAACAGGTTCAAAACAGACCTGTTTTGGAACGGACCATGCTTAAGATCGTGGATCGTCTGTTTGGGGATCCGTCGCCAATCGTCTTGGCGCAAGGTGGTTTAGCAAAAGGCCGATTGATTGCGCACGGAATCACCCAGTTTGAGATACCGGATCGCAGCGCTTACTTGCCCACCGCGAACCTTCGAATTCTTCGCATCGAGCCGACGATACGCGGAGTCGCGCTGAACGCTGGCCAAACGGTTCGTCTCGATGTCGCAGTCTATGGTCGACAAGACATCCGAGACGACTCGTTAGCCGATCGACAGAATATCTCGTTCGATTGGACATCCGAAAGTCCCGCGGGACAAACCAACACCGGCAACGGCCATTTCGAAGAAGCGGTCTCCGCGAGCGACGCCCGCGATAGAAATGGGGCAGCCGACGATATCGAGGTCTTGTATACGGCTTCTGACACCCCTGGAAGATACGTCGTCACTGCATCGCTCGAACCTGGCGTCGAATGTCTCGGCATAAGAGACGGCGAAACCGACGAAGATGCGCAGGAACGGTGCTCCGCAGAATTCGAGGTCACCGCCAGACGCGCACACATCGTCGACCCTACTCCCATCCCGCCACGCGATCCTGCCGGTGATTTACCCAATGTGTTAGCTGACGACGACGGCACCAACTACGAGGTCTTCACACCGGAAGGCGGCGGTGAGTTTTCGACCGACAAGTGTTCTCTCAAGATCCCGAACGGCGCAGTCAACGACATGGAGGTGATTGGGGTTTCGATAACCGAAATCCAAAATCCTGAGGAGCAGGTCAAAGTCGTCGATCCGCGGTACCTGGCCGACGGCATTCAATGCCGGATCGACGCGGTTTCGAGCGACGGCGATCCGCTGGTCGGCTATCAGCTGCTCGCGCCCGGCAACATCTGCCAGCTGCTCCCCGATCGCTTCAGGCCAAACGCCGTCGACGCAATCGTCGGAGCGGTCGACGCTCAAGGAGATGTGACGGCTCTGACCAGCAAACTCTATTTGTCCTCGGCGCGCGGCGACCTGAAGGTTTGCGGGAACATCGCTTTCCTGCCAGCAACGACCAGCGTCATGCTTCGAGCCGAGGCGGCGGTCGAACTCCCGCCCGCGCCCGCGGCAACACCAGTTCTGGGGGACATCGACACTGGTGGTCGCCGCGTGCCCGAAGGTCACGCCGCGTTGCTGATCCTGATTGGCTTCAGCCTCGCAACGATAGGCGCCGCATATGTATTGCGGCACAGGCGACGCCGAAACAGATGATTGGGATTTACGAACATTTCATCGCAAAGTTTTGAAAAGATACCATCATTGGTTAACAATTCTTTGACATTCAGGGTATGATCCGCAAAGATGCTTGCATTGATACGCTAACCCGTATCGTAACAACTTCCGTGATTTCCAGTAAAGGGCAGATCCATTTATCTTCCTAAACAGATCACGATAGCGTTCTTGATCTCCGTCGCGGTGCTCACCAGCTTGGTCGCCTTGACGGCGTTGTTGGTCGAGCCTACCGAAACCGAGTCCAAAGAGACACTTGACCGATTCGTGGCGGTCATGCAAGCCATCGACGACGAGATCGACAGCGATCCGGAGTCGGTCAATCACGCGCCGAACACGCGACTGGACGAAGCGACAGCGGCGAGACGGCCAGTGTTGAAGTGGGCGCCAAACAGCTGACGCGGTTGCCGAGATGCTTTGGCGGGATCTCGGTTGGGGGCGTGCAATACGGCGTTGCGGGGATTGACCGTGCTGCGATGTGGTGTGTCGCAGATGTGTATCTTAGCTTCGTAAACGTGTCATCGGTTGATGTGGTGCATAACCGTCCCAATCTCTGAAATGTAGATTGGAGCGTTCCGGGTTCGTCGCGAACAGAAAGAACTGGCGCAATTCGATCTGAAACGCGATTTTTGCCATGTCATGTAGATTACTCGCAACTGATTTTCGTATTTCGATGAATCGCCAGTTTATGAACTATATGTGTTATTCTTGGTATTTCAGTGGATAAACCGTGTAATCATTTGTTATGGTACAGCGAGCAACGAGCGCAACGTGCGATGAAACGGTCGCATTAGCTATGCCGCGAACGTTGCATCTGTGGCATCGAAGTTTTCGCTTGGCACAGGTTACGGGCATCACATTCTGATAGAGCGGTAAATTGAATTGAAGCGTTTTTTGGTCTCATTGGTCGGTTTGTTGTGTGCGCTAACAATTGCGATCTCCGTGTCCGGCCAGGAAGACTCACCTCGGTTGCCCGGCGACCCCACCGGTCCAGACGATCTGGTGTTTGTGGATCTGGATGCCGCACGAGATATCACGTGCGGTGTGACGGCCGCTGACAACATCAGGTGTTGGGGTGAATTGCAATACGGCCCTGTTATTGCCGAGGGGTTTACAGCCGTAGAGTCAGGTAGACGGCACACTTGCGGAATCAAAACAGACGGCACACTTCAATGCTGGGGCAGGGGGTCAACCTATAACGATATCGATGTACCGACCGAAAGTGACGGTTCCGCGATAAAGTTCTCACGAATCCATATCTTCGACGTGCACACTTGTGGATTGAAACAAGATGGCACCGCAGTGTGTTGGGGAGATGATCGTCAAGGTCAATCCAGCGGTCAGCCTGAATCAGGCTCCTATCAAGCTTACGACTATTCGAACGAATCTTTCACTCAAATAGCAACCGGGGCATGGCACACGTGCGGCTTGAAGCAAGATGGACAGTTGGCATGTTGGGGATCGAACTTCGAGGATGAATCGGAGACACCAGAGGAACACAGAGATAAGGTGTTCCGATCGGTTCAACTGGGAAACGGATTCACATGCGGGTTGATCGAGGACCCAAACGACGACGGGCGAGTTGTGTGCTGGGGAAGCGATAGTTCCGATGTTGTCACGGAGACTTCTCCAAACGAGCGGTTTACCGAGATATCGGCCGGTTATTTTCATGTATGCGGGATCCGCAAGGACAAGACGGCGAATTGTTGGGGTGGTTACGATCCGGGTGATTCAAACTACTACGGTCAGGGCGAGGTTCCCGAGGAATACGTCGAAACCAAGTTCAGCAGAATCGCCCCAGGTTACTACCACAACTGCGGGATATTGGACGGATCGAATGGTCAGACGGCTGGTGAAGTCGTCTGTTGGGGCGCTGAGATTGAATACGATCCATTGGACCCGGAAAATCTGGGTGGTGGTCGCGCGACACCGCCAGATTTCTTCTACCCACCCACGGACAGTCTGCCGGATGTGGACACAGGCAGATTCAACAATTGCGCACTGACGAGACAAAGAGACATGATTTGTTGGGGCGGTTCGGTTTATGCGGAAACTTTCGTGGAAGGGCCATTCGAGACTTTGAGCGTGGGCGATGAACATGTGTGCGCTCTAAGGGAAGGTGGGGTACTCAACTGTTGGGGACGGCTTGACAATACCTTCCGGCAGGCTTCTGGCTGGGCTAAAGTAGGCAAAGCGCTGGCTGCGCAAGCCGCGTTCGTGCGCGATCTGGCTACCAGTTACACATTCAAAGAGGTTTCCGCGAACCGTTTTCATTCCTGTGGGATACTGCGCGGCGTCAGTCCGTTGCCGATTGAACCGCCACTCGAATCTGGGGGTGACCCGAGGACGCGCGCTCCATCAGAGATATTTAACGATTTCACCGAGACTGAAACCATAACGGAGCTATCGGATGGCCAGGTGCTGTGCTGGGGACTCAAAGTCAACGGACAGTCGTTGCCACCTTCCGACACTTTCGCCAAGATCAGCGCGGGTCTTTATCATGCTTGTGGCTTGCTTGATGAAGGGAACGCGGAAAGGGTTGGAACCGCGGTCTGTTGGGGCTCCGAAAACCCGGTCGATGAAAACAACGCAGTTGTGCCCACGGAAGCTGGCGACCCGCGTGCGGACTATGGTCAAGCCGAAGTGCCGCCTGAGCTGCAATCGGTGCGTATCGCGTCGATTTCGGCTGGCAGGTACCACACGTGCGCAGTCCGCGAAGACAACAACGCGTTGGTGTGTTGGGGGCGCCCTGAACTTACTCATGTCCCTGAAAGGATCGAGAGCGAAAAGTTTGACAAGGTTAACGTATCCGACTATTTCAGTTGCGGCGTCACTATTGCCGCCCACGTCAAGTGCTGGGGCCCAGAAAGTTTGAATGAGCCGAATTCAGACGTACCAGTGCCAGCGTACGATCTCAATCAGTTTCACGTGCCCGAAGTGTTCGCGAGGGCAGATTTTCTTGAAGTGAGCGCTGGACCGCGCCACGTGTGCGCCACGCAGTCGGACGGAAGAGTCTACTGCTGGGGGGCGGATGCGGATCCCAGCACGCTGGAGATCGACATCTACAGTGGAAGGCAAATCATCAACACTCGCCAAGCATGGGTGCCGCGATCGTTCCGCGCTTTACCGCCTCCGATTGTCATTCCGCCGAAACCCACGGCGGATGTTCGCATCCTTCGGATCGAGCCTTCGATTCGTGGCGTGACGCTGAAGGCGGGGGCTTCGGTCGTACTGGGCGTGGAGGTCTACGGTCGGCAGGACATTCGGGACGACTCGCTGGGCGATCGGGCGGACGTGACGTTCGCCTGGACGATCGAAGATGCGACCTCTATTCAAGCTGACGGGGAGTTTCACGAAGTTGTCGAGAGTGGCGATGACCGGGAGGCGAACGGCGAGACGGATGATCGTAGGGTGCTGCATGTTGCGTCGTCGGAACCGGGGAGGTACGTTATCCGTGCGGCGTTGGATCCTGGTACGGAGTGTATGCCGAAGCTTGTGGGTGAGACGGAGGATGACGCGGTCGAGAGGTGCACCGCGGTGTTTGAAATGACTGTAGGGCGCTCATCGCCCGCAGTTCCGACGCCAGTTCCACCGCGAAATCCGACTGGCGATATTCCCTCGGTGATCGTCGATGACGGCGGTACCAACTACGAGGTGTTCACTCCTGAGGGCGGCGGCGAGTTCGCCACTGAAAGGTGCTCGTTCCGCGCACCCGAGGGCTCGGTCGACAACGGCCAAGTAATCGGCGTATCGATCACCGAACTCTCATGGCCCGAGCAGCAAATCGACGTAGAAGATCCGCGCTTCATGACCGAAGGCTTGCAGTGCCGGATTGATGCCGTAACCGTCGACGGTTCTCGATTGAGCGACAATAGGTTGCGAACACCCGGTGTGGTTTGCATGCCTCTACCCGACACATTCCGTCCCAAAGGCCGTCGATGCGTTCGTGGGCTCGATCAACTCCGACTCGACATTGACAGCGCTGAGCAGCAAGCTCTACTTAGCAACCTCCGCCGGCGGATTGAACGTCTGCGGGAACATCAGCTCGCTGTCCGCCACCACTACTGTCGCGCTGCGTGCGGAGGTAGCAGGGGAACTGCCTCCCACGCCGGTGTCAATACCCGACGTCGCGGAGTTAGACACTGGCGGACTCCGGCTCTCCGAGATACAAGGACTAATTGCGATGCTCCTCGGCGTTGCGATCTTGGCGTTCGCAGTCGGCATCGTGCTCGGCCGCAGGCGCGCTCGCAATCACTGACGCAACCCCTGCATACCGCGCCCGCGTCGGCTAATCCACCTCCGCCTTGGCCAAGGCGGTCGAGCATAACCCAGTTAAACCTTAGGGCACGAAATCTTAATTCACCGGGTCCCGCTTCAACCTTCCTTTAATCCCAATGGCTAAAATTAAGATTTAATGCCACATCTTTCAATTTCAGCAGAGAAGATTCAACTTTTCTGAATCTTAGCCACGATGACTATCCGATAGCCTCCACGCCTTCTTCTAGTATTTCCAAGTACCGCGAGTAGCGGAACACCCGTCCTGCAGACCTACCGGTGACTTCGCGCACAATCCCCAGTTCATTAAGCAACTTAAGTGCTGACGAAGCCGCAGGAAATGAAAGCTCAGTCGCGACGGCAGCTTGCGACACTGACATCTCCAGTCGTGTCATCAACTCGCCGAAGACCTTCAATCCAGAACCGGAACGCCGACCCGCACTCTCGATCCGGGCCCGGTCCTCGGCAAACATCCGACCCAACCGATCCGTAGTCTGATAGGCGTTGTCAGCTGTCTCGATAACTCCTTCCAAGAAAAAAGTCAGCCACGCTTCCCAGTCCCCAGTTCGACGACCTGACTCATCGAGTAGCTCGTAGTAACGGTGCCGATGCGTCTTCAGATACAGGCTCAGATACAAAATCGGCTCATGCAAAACCCCAGCGTTGATCAGTAGAAACGTCACCAACAAGCGGCCCAAACGACCGTTGCCGTCGAGGAACGGGTGAATCGTCTCAAACTGCACATGCGCCAGTGCCGCACGCACCAACGGAGGAATCCCATCATCCGTCGCGTGCAAAAAGAGCTCCAATTCGCCCATGCACTCCGCAACATGCGTGTGCGGAGGTGGCACGAACACTGCGTTGCCCGGACGCGTTCCGCCGATCCAGACTTGCGATCGCCGGAACTCGCCAGGCGACTTATTTTCGCCGACGCCTTTAGACATCAAAACTTCGTGAATTTCACGGATCAAACGATTGCTGATCGGGAAACCGCCTCGCAACCAATCAAGGCCATGCTCCATCGCCTTCACGTAGTTCGATACCTCCACCACGTCGGACCCGCGCGCCACCCTACCGTCGAGCTCGTAACGGTACAGATCCGACAAAGAAGAACGGGTGCCCTCGATCTGTGACGACAGCACCGCCTCTTTCTTCACGTACGCATCAATGAATAACTCTTTATTCGGCAACACCCGCGCGCTTCCGTCAAGCCGACCCACTGACGACGATGCCTCAGACAGCAAGGTCGCCAAGTTGCCATCCCAAACCAACGGTGGTTCAGGCGGCAAAGACCTCGGAACAAACGCATCCACACGTTCACCGTCAGTGGATGTCGTGACATAGGAACCGGTATTTTTGCGCTTCATCGAACATCAGGATTACGTACGGACGACACAAATTAATATTTGCACACTTAAATATTAATTCATCACTCTGCGCCACACACCACACTCTCGCAACTCCCCAGCCATTCCTGCAACACCTCTCGCCATTCCCGCGAAGGAGACCTATGCAACACCGCCTTGTCCCGCACAGGTTGCACGTCCTTCAAATTCTTCAAATTCTAGTTCGCCGTCATGATGTATATTTCACGTCAGAACAGACGCAACGGCGAACACATCCAGCCGTCCTCCCGATTGGAGAACCAACAATATGTACGTAGGCACCCAAGTCGGATCGAGAGACGACGTTGACCTGAGGCAGTGGGCTCAACTCGGGGTCGTCAACATATGCAACGACCCGCGCGAAGGCAATGCTCATACTTGGAAGCAAGACGATCTGGCACGGTGGCGCGAGCACGTCAACTCCTTTGGGATTGAGTTGGACATGATCCAACTTCCCCTGTCCTCGACGCCGATCGAGACGGCAGAAGCGCCGAGCATCATGCTCGGCATCGACCCGGACCGCGACCGCGAGATCGATGTCGTCAACACGCTCATCGAGAACTGCGCCGCAGTCGGCATACCGGCCGTCAAGTACAACATGAACTTGATCGGCATCCCTCGCTCCGAGCGGGAGCCCGGTCGCGGCGGATCCAGCAACTCAACCCTCCGCTTCGACAAAATCGCCCACGAGGGCGCTCCGGGAATCGCCGGCGAAGTGTCTGAAGACGAGTTCTGGGAGCGCATCGACTACTTCCTCGAACGCGTCGTCCCCGTCGCCACAGAGAACAAAGTCCGACTAGCATGCCACCCGCACGACCCGTACACGCCTCCAGGTTTTCGTGGCGTCACCCGTGTTTTGGGTTCGCCTGCTGGCTTGGCGAAATTCGTAGACATGCACGAGAGCCCATATCACGGCCTCAACTTCTGCCAAGGCACGGTCACCGAGATGCTCGACGATCCGGGCGAGGAGATCCTCGACGTCATCCGCTACTTCGGCAGTCGAGAAAAGATCTTCAACGTGCACTTCCGGAACATCCGCGGACGCAAACTCGACTTCATGGAGGTGTTCCCCGACGAGGGCAGCATCAACATGTTCGAGTGCATCAAGGTCTACCAAGAGGTGGGCTACAAATACATGCTGATGCCCGACCATGTGCCGCACATCGCCGGGGCCGATCCGCAAGGAACCGCGTTCGCCTTCGTTTACGGCTACATCACAGCGTTGCTGCAGGCTATCGACGAACCTCGCAACCAACCCTGGGTCACTAAGGGACCATAAACACGCGGCAAGCCGAAAAATAGTTCATGACCGGTCGTTCAGTTCAAATCCTATGAGGGCGACTGAATCTTTCAGCGTGATACACCTGCGCCATGAGCGATCTATTCTCCAGCGATAACAGTCCGTATCTGACAGCGATCGCGATCGCTATTGTCGCGGTCGTATTGGCGGTCGCCCTTCAAATCCTTGTCAAAGTGCTGCTAAAACGAAACGACCCCGGAAATCTCGAAGACGGGGGCACCACTCGATATCGCATCTTTGATGCCATCGATGGACCGATCATCCTGCTCGTGCTAGTGATCGGTGGGACTTCGGCGGTTGGTGTCGCACTCAAGCATTGGCAATCCGGAATTCATTTGGATACCGACATCGCCTTGTTGGGACAACGCACCGGCTCCGTTATCGCCATCGCGGTCGTCTCATTCATGCTCGCAAGAGTCGTCAACGTACTGTTTGCTTGGTACCTAACGACCTTTGCGGAAACCACCGCGACGAGACTTGACGATCAGCTGCTCCCGCCGTTGCGCCGCCTTACGCCACTGGTCATTTACTCAATCGCGCTATTGCTTGCGCTCGCTGTTTTCGATATCGCGATCACCCCGTTGCTTGCGACGCTCGGAATCGGCGGCATCGCAATCGCACTAGCAGCGCAACCAACGCTATCCAACTACTTCGCCGGGACATACGTTATCTCGGAAGGCGAGATCCATGTCGGCGACTTCATCGAGATCGAAGGCGGACCGTCTGGATACGTTGAAGCGATTTCGTGGCGCAGCACAAAAGTAAGGTCGTTCTTCAACAACCTAATCATCATCCCAAACTCGATGATGGCCGAGAACATGATCACAAACTATTCACGACCGGCACGAGCAATAAACGTCATCGTTAACTGCGGCGTCAGTTATTCATCCGACCTCCAACAGGTCCAAGACATCGCGATCACTGCCGCTCGCGAGTTGGCCATCGAGTCTGAGCACGCCGTGACCGACAGCGAACCGAGCTTTGGATTCGATACCTTTGGCGATTCGAACATCGACTTCTGGGTCTTCATACAAGCCACCGACCGTATCGGCGGTTGGTATCTGAAGAGCGATCTGATAAAGCTGATTCATGAACGCTTCAACGATGCTGGCATCGCCATCAACTACCCGATCCGACACCTGGTAGTGGACGACAAGGAAGATGCAGATAGTGGAGAAGCGACCGCGCCGGAGAAAATCGTGGAGTTTGTGCGGAAGGACTAATCCTCCGTCGCGACAGTCGCTTGTGGGTACTCATAAACGCGTTCGACGTCCCGTTGTAAGGTTTTTGGCATGACGACCTTTTCGCCAGACCGCGAAGACATCCGAGCCCATCTTTCGATGATGCAGTCCGTGATCACGCGGATGGCCGAAAACAGCCGCGCGTGCAAGACATGGTCGGTGACGCTGGTAGCGGCGATATTGGTGGTGGTTGCTAGATTCGGAACATCCAGTGGTGAAACAGCGTTCGGATCCGAAGCGGCGTTGATCGCGCTTGTGCCAACCATCCTTTTCTGGATGCTGGATTCGTATTACTTGGCACTTGAGCGCGTATTCCGCAACAGTTACAACAGCTTTGTTGAGCGGTTGCACACGGGGAAGTTGGAAACAGGCGAAGTGTTTAAGATCGCGCCGTCAGGCTCGGTGCCGAAGACGTTTTTCAGTGTCCAAAAATCGTTTTCGATCTGGCCGTTCTATCCTGCGCTAGTGGTTGTGATTATTGCGTTCATTATTGTCTCAGGTTAAAGCCGGTCAATTCAAAGGAAATCTTTCGGGGTAGCCTCGTGCCGTAGGCCACCCGATTGACCAGTTATCCGATCTGTTGTTCCGGAACTGGCGGCGACCGTTGTTCGGCGGGTTCCCTTCCCGCCTCAAAAACGCCTCGCGGATCCACCTCCGAAATTTCTTCGAAGACGGGCCAGTTGGCCACTTGTAGAGTTTGGCATACGGGCCATTGCCTTGCATATTGTCGGCCAGCTTAGGAGGCAGAAGATTCGACTTGATTGACCTACTGCGGTGGTTAGGATGACAGGGTAGAAGTATCCCAAGTAGTCCACATCGAGAATTGCGTTTAGTTTTCCTCAAACTTGACCCAATCTCCCAGTCAACATGTTTCCGTTGCCATGTACGAGTCCCGACAAGGACTACCGTCACTGAAGCATCGGCGATGAACTCATCACGGATCTTCTGTCGTACCGTCTCAGTCTTTAGTGGGTCATCGTCAATGTCATCATCATGGACGGACTTATCGATGATGCTGCCTTGTAGCAATTCAATGAAACGGTCTTTGTAGGGCCGATCCGCGTCGCAATCGTGATAACTGACGAACACTTTGTGTCGCGGAATGTCAGCCCCTCGCTTCGCCGACCGTGTGCCTTTCTTCGAAGCCATCGCCACAACAAGACCTAGTCCGCCAGCAACCACTCCGTCAGCGGTCCAACTTCCCGTTGCCGGGATGCGACGTTCACGTCGAGCCGCTCCAAGTGTTGCTCCAGAGTGAGTTCACCCGTCGGAACGCTGTGCGTCTCGAAGAACTGCTTGATGTCCGCCGCCTGCTCAGGTTTGGAAAGGGCTTGGACACCGCTTACCATCCTCACGACGCTGTTGTCGGGGTACATCTCCAGCATCTCGTCCCAGTGGGATTTGATGAACTCCCATGCTGAAAACCCGTGATGACGGTTGAACATGGCACCGCCAGCGAGGTAAGGCCCATCTTGTGAACGGACATCGCCGTTGACGCACATCTCCAACGTATTCTGTAGCTCGCCTTCACCCGGAAAGGACGCGAGAAGGCTCATGTAACGTCGCTCTTCCTGCGGCGTCGACGCGTTCTTGAAGCGGCCGAGGAATACCTCATAGTCGTTGGCTGATCCGAGTATTGCTACCGCGTTCGCCGACGCTGAAGCCAAGTTCGGTTCAATTGCAGCTCCCGACAGATAACCGTCATGCAGCTCTCGCAACCGTGCCAGCGCATCTTCGTCTCTTGCGGAAATCCCTAACGAACGGGCAAGGACCCCGCGCAACTCTAGATCGCGAGGCGACTCGCCGTCGCGCGGTTCCCAGCCCAAACGTGATAGCCCTGCACTATAGAGAGTTCCCAGCCGCGACCGCATTCGAGTCCGCGCACCTTCATCTTCGATGATGCGCTCCAAGCTAGCCAGGTTTCGAGTCAACAAAGTCCAAACGTCTAAATCGTCTTCATCTGAATACCCCTCGGCGAGGTTCAAGTAATCGATTGCAGACGATCTGCCAGCCGCCATCGCCGACCATTGATCGTCTGCAAGGCTGTACCGCTCGACCGCCTCCATCTCACCCATTGAGTCACGGAGAGACGACATCAGATCAGGCGAGTAGTTGACCCGATAGAAGCCGTTGCTGCCATCGTTAGCGTTTACCCACCGGGCACTCTCCAATTCAGCGATTTCGACATCGTCCTCGGTCATCAACATTTTCATGTTGCCAACGTTGCCATCTGCGTCCGCGAACTTGAGGCCCATCGGTATCGGCCAAACCGTCTCGTCCGCCTCGTCGGGCGACTTGTAGAAGAAGCGACTCTGGGCGAGGATGGTCTTGTTGCATCCATCGCATTGCTTGACATTCACGATCGGGTAGCCGCGCTGGTATATCCACGCGTCCATCGTGCTCCGCACCGGTTCACCAGTCACCTCTTCGAGCGCGTCCCAAAGGTCTGACGTCTCGGTATTGCCGTATTCATGCTTCTTTAGGTAATAGCGGATGCCGTCTCGGAAACGATCCGGTCCAAGGTGTTGTTCGAGCATCCGTAGCACAGAACCGCCCTTTTCATAGGTGAGCAGATCAAACATCCCATCGGCATCCGCCGGCGATTTGACCTCGTACTCGATGGGACGCGTCTTCTGAAGCGAATCGACGTCGAATGCTGCCGAGCGCTCGAGGCTGAACTGGTCCCAACGTCGCCATTCGGGGTTGAACGCGTCGGTGCACATCGCCGCCATGAAAGTCGCGAACGCCTCGTTGAGCCAGATGCCGTTCCACCACTGCATCGTCACGAGATCGCCGAACCACATGTGGGCTATTTCGTGAGCGATTACATCCGCAATACGGAGCAACTCCGGTTGCGTGGCACGTTCAGTATCGACAAGCAGAATCACCTCTCGGAAGGTGACACAGCCCAAGTTTTCCATCGCACCGAATGCGAAATCGGGTACGGCCACCAAGTCGAGTTTCTCGCCCGGATACGGGATGCCGTAATAATCGGTGAAGTACTTGAGCGAGAAGGCACCGGATTCGAGGGCATAGGAAGTGAGGTGTCCTTTGCCGATTGGGTGAATGATGCGCAACGGCACTCCGTCAACATCGACCGGATCGGTCGCCTCGAATGGTCCTACGATGAATGCGACGAGGTACGTCGACATCTTGATGGTGGTTCCGAACTTGACTGTACGCTCGCTGCCGTCGTCAGAAACTGTTTCGGAGATGATCGGGCCGTTTGACGCTGCGAAAAGGTCGTTAGGAACCGTCAAAGCGACCTCGAAACACGCCTTCATAGCCGGCTCATCGAAGCACGGAAAGGCTTGTCGAGCATCGGTGCTCTCAAACTGAGTCGTCGCTATCTTCCGCTCGTCGCCCGCTTCGTCGGTGAAAGTCGAGATGTAGAAACCGGCAAGCTTGCGGTTCAATATGCCGTCGAACTCAATCAACAAGTTGTACGAACCGGGAGACGCATCACTTGCGAGTTGGAGCGTTACGCGTTCCAACTCCTCGTCGTACGTGATGTTGGAGACTTCGATTACTGCAGAATCGCCGACTAACCGGGCCGACGTTAATTCGATTTCTTTAGAGTTGAGGACGATCTCGGAGATCGTCTCGGACACGTCGATCGATATGTCGACGGAGCCTTTGAAGGCCTCGGATTCGAGGTCCGGGATCAGGTGGAGGTTGTAGTGGCTCGGAATTACCGAGGAAGGAAGGCGATAGGGATTGATTTCGGCAACCAACTCCGAGGCATTCATAAGTGTGTCCTGAAGGAATTAGAACCCGAATCTATCAGGCATCGGATTTCGTCTGTCTTACAACTTTCTGGCGACCGGGCGGTTTGCCAGTCGTAGCTGGCGGTGGCGGCGTTTTTTTGGGCGCGCTACCCCGATTATTAACAGCGGTGTGCCGTCGCACAGTTTCTACCACGTCGATATCCTCCTGACGGTCAGTTTACATCATGTGCAGTTGATAATTCCCATCCCTTCGAGGCGTCGTCACCTTCCGTGTAGTTGGCATTGTTGTAACGAGTAAACACCAAGACGGTCGTGATTCCTTTCGAGATGATCGTCTCATAGTACTCGACATGCTTGCCATGCGGTTCAATGATCAACTCGCCGTCGGGCCGAGTTTTGTGAGTCTGATTCAGCAACGGCCACTGCATGTCTGTTTCAGAATTTTCATCAAAGATTTCAGCATACAATGTCTCGACTTCTTGGTTCGAAAGTGGCGCGACCTGTTGCACGATAAAGACGGCGTCGGTGATTGATACTGCAACCTTCGAGGTGTTTAACAGCGATACTTGTATCGCGATATGCACGTAATCATCGCCAATTGGACGATGCGAAACCGATTGTTCCAATGTTAAATGCGGTTTCAAATCCCGAAAGACACCCAATTTGTATAACGCGAAACCGCCACCGACCACGATAGTGATCATCATGAATGCTTCGAATATGCTCATTTGAAAATCCGATATGAATCATCGGGTGGCGAACCTCGATCACCACCCTTGCAGGTAAATCTTGTCGTTGGCCGTAGCCTAGCGACGAATCACTCGGTTGTCGTTAATCTCAAATCGTCTCGAGCGTGTCTTCAGCCTCGCGGGCTTCGACGCCACCAAACCTCTCGGAGGCGATCTCGCGCAGCTGAGCGAAGTCGTTTTGGATCCCTTTGAGGAGAATCCCGACATCGCTGGAGTGAAGCACGAAACGGGCACCTAACTCGATGGCCTTCGAGGACGTCTCTATCGACTGTTGGTGCACCATCGTTGGGACGCCGTGTTTCTCGCCAGTGTCGATGACGTTTTTGAGGACGTCGAGGTATATTTGGTTGTCGACTTCATCGGGGATGCCCAACGACGTCGTCATGTCATTCGGCCCAACAAATATGCCGTCGATCTCAGCACACTCCAGCAGTTCGTCTAACCGGTTCGCAGCCGGTTCCGACTCGATACCCATTATGAAAATGTGGTCCTTGTGCCGGTTGTGCAGGTACTCGCGGGTCTTCTCGCTCGGCAATTCGCCCGTCATGCAGGCACGCTCAAAGTACTCACCCTTGAGAGGATGCAGTCGAACCTTGTTGGCGCAAGCCCGAACCTCTTCAACAGTTTCGCAGTACGGCACCAACACGCCGTCCGCTCCGGCGTCGAGCGCCATCGCCACGTAGGTGTCGTCGGTATTCGGCGTCCGGACGATGCAGGTTACCCCGGCGCTCTTCACGCTGGTTACAAGCTCTGCTATCCGTTGCCGGTTGCGCGACGAGTGCTCCCAGTCGATGATGATGTAGTCGAGGGTTGATCCGGCGTACAGTCTTGACCATCGCAATCCTTCGATTGCGGCGATCATGAATCCGAATGCGGGTTTACCCGCCTTTAATGTGGCTTTGAGTTGTGCCGGTTCCATCGGTCTTTACTCCATATCCAGAATCACTTCGCGCCCAGTGCGCGCAGATTCCTCGGTTGCTTCCAACACCTTGAGCACGTTCAGGCCGTGAACCTGCGGTATTGGCGTGTCTTCGTCGTCGCGCTCAAGCGCCTCGATAAACTCAGTGAACTCGTCTAGTAGGCTGTCGCGCTGCGGCACGTCTTCCTTGCGCCACGAACCGCCGCTCGTGTCAGCGATATAAAGCGCCGGCGCGTCGCCGCCGCCGTACGGAAGTCGGAACCGCGCCATGCCGTTGGTAAAGAACCAATCGCCGCCATATTCCGTGCCGCCGCGATCCCACGCGATACGGCTGACCGTTGCGACGACGCCGCTCTTCCAGCGGATGAAGTACATCCCGGTGTCGTCGCAGTTGATCGTAGGATGTTCCGAGCTTGGGTGAGTGAACTGCCCTTGCTGCGCCGAGACGGTCGCGACGTCGTAGCCAATAATCCAGAGCAAGCGGTCGATCTGGTGCGAACCGTCCATCTGTCCCATACCGCCACCGCGTTCGCGATCAAGCATCCACTCGGGACGGTTGTACGGAGTGTACGGCTTGTGCCACACGTCGTATGCCATGATCACAGAACCGAGGTCGCCGCTATCCACGACGCCCTTCATGGCTCGGACTGCCGGGTAGTACCGCTGCGTGTGCGCGGTCATGAGCTTCACGCCGTTCTCGCGCGCCGCCGCCAGCATCTCCTCCGCCTGCGATGCCCAAACCGCAGTCGGCTTCTCCATGTAGATGTGCTTGCCGGCCGCCGCCGCGTCGAGCGCGGCTTGGTGGTGCAGCCAGTGCGGCAAGGTACCGATGATCACGGCAACATCGTCACGCGCCAGCGCGTCACGATAGTCGGCGACGAAATCGACATCGGGATGCCGGTCCTGCCATGTCGCGGCAGCGTCCTGTCTAGGTTCTGCCACCACCTTGATATCGGCGCCGGGCGTCTTCTTCACGACATCGATGTAGTTGCCGCCGATCCTGCCGGTGCCCAGCACCGCAACTCCAAATGACATAGTGCGCAATCCTGCTTTCTAACCAATGGTGCGAGTTAGGTAACGACTCTATCAGCGCAACGCGAGGGGATGACGTAATGCTGACTGGATGAAGAGTGCTAGTGAGAGGCCGGCAAACCCGACGTACCCTCTGCAACGACCGATCTGAGTCAATTCGCGCTAATTCGCCGCCAACGGAGACCTTTAACCGCTTTGAAATCCTGATCAGCAGACACCAACTCTGCGCCGGTTTCGAACGCGTGAGCAGCGATCCACACGTCGTTCGTGGGGATAGGGTGTCCCATAGCCCTCAAAGAAGCTGCGATCTTGCCATAGAAACGAGCCGTAGCAAATCGAATCGGCACAAAAGTGACATGCGGCCGATTCAAGAATTCTCCCATGTTGGCGAGGTTCTCCTCGAGACGCGTGCCATTGCGAAAACCGAACAACAATTCACCGACAACGACCGCTGACATTAACACTTCGTCGGCATCGCGCACCAACTCCAATATCCCATCATGTCTTCTTGCGAATAGCGTGTAGGCGTTAGAGTCCAGAAGGATTTTCATCTCCACATCGATTTATCGATTGTGCGGAGTTCGCTTATCGCTGCGTCAATTTCCGCCGCCTCTTCGGGACTCATAGTTCCGATGAAATCGTCCAACGAATTTCCAACTTTGCCGTTCGCAGATGCACCGTCTTCGAGCGCAGCTCCTTTCCGGAGCAGCTTTAGCGCCGCTTGATTCTCCGAAGTGCTGTCCCGTTCGGCTACACGCCGAATTGTGGCGACGAGATCGTCATCGAGTTCGCTCAATGTCAGGTTATTCAACTCATCGCTCCTGTGTCTTGGATACATTAGGTTCAAGGTTCATTATGCCATCGTGTTTCGAGTGAACGGGCTCATTCCTTTGCTCGAACGTGCTTGTTAATGCCCAACAAACCCCTCAACTCCACCACGCTCCCAATCTCCATATCCGGCTTTGGCGCATCATCCGGATACTGATCACTGATGCGGATCCACGCTGATTTCATGCCGACGCCCGCTGCTCCGGTGATATCGGTATACGGGTTATCGCCTACGAAGAGGATTTCGTAGGGTTGGATGTCGTCGATGCCCTCGAAGGATAGTTTCAGCCGTCGGAAAGCCTCGTGGTAGATGCGCGGATCCGGTTTGTCCGCTCCGAAGAGCCGCGAAACTATGGCGAAAGGAATAACGTCTACGAGGCCGCTGTGCCGCATCTTCGTCACTTGGAATTCCTTCCCATTAGTTACCACCGCCCACGGGAATTGGGCTTCGTTCAAGTCGTTGAGGAGGTCGAGAGCACCGTCGATGGGTTTGGCTTTGCTGGCAAGTGTGTTGAAGAACCATGCCTCGAACTCCACCGGATCCAATTCGACCTCCGGCCACCGCTTCATTAGCTGCCGCGCCGCATCTTGGGCATCGGTAGCGACATGAGGCGACAACGACCAGAAAAACTTCATCTCCTCGTCCAAAACTGCGTTGTCAGAGATCTCAGGGTGGAGAAGGTAAAACTCCGCGAACGTCGCCTCGTACGCGGTCGATCGACCCAACAGCGTATCGTCAAGGTCAAACAGCGCGGCTCGTGGCGTTTCCATATGCCGATTCTATTTTTGGCGACTCGGTTGCGGAAAGGTGGTCAATTCGCGAGAGTGGCTTGGAGCAATATCTCGACGGTAACTTCGTCTTCAACAACGAAGATTTGGCTCACCGGTGCTTCCATGCCGAAGTCGGCCCACACGAAGTTCGATGTGCCGAGAATGACTAAGTCGGTGCCGTTGTCGAGCCGGGCAGTGATGTCGAACTCGAGGTCAGCATCGATGCCGTTGACGTTTACCTTTCCTGTGAGCGTCGTTTTGTGTTCGACGCCGCCTTCAAAGAACGAAGCTGGGATGTCTCCGAGCTCCGTGAAGCGCACAGTGGCGACAGGTTGCGATGGGAACAATTGTTCGCGGATGTAGCGATCACGCCGCGATTGATCGCTCTTTAACGTGTGCAAATCAACCTCGATCGAAACATTGTTGTTGTCGAAATCGACACCCCCGCTGAGCGTCTCGGTCTCCAACGACACGACGACATCAGCGCCTCTGAGGTTCTCATCGACCTTGAACAGGCCTTTGGACCCAGCACCGATGTCAAAGCGACCACCAGAATCGGACATCGAGCCAGATTCGTCCATCATCATTGAACCGGCATGGAGGTCGACCTGCTCGCCGGCTCTTGCGAAGATCCCGGTCGACGTGATCTGACCGCCTTCGATCTTCCAGATTTCGATGGTGTTCAGCACATCGCCGTCTTCATCAAATTCCTGATCGCCGGCCGCACCGACGTAGTCGATGTCCTGGCCTTCACTGATCAACTGCAGAGCACGTGGCAGATCACCCGGGCCTACCCGCTCGCCAGGAGCGCTGGCGACTTTGAGAATGGCATCTTTAATGTCGTCGCCGTCTTCAGATCCGGCCTCGGCGATAGCGAGCGCGAGAATCGCCGCTGCGTCGAACGCCTCTGATATGAATAGGCTCGAAGGTTCGCCGCCCAACTTAGATACGTAGAGTTCCTTGAACGCCTCCTGTGTCGGAGTGCCCGGCGCACCGGGCGCGGTTCCGTAGTTGCCGTCAAAGTTCTCGGCGCCAAGATTGTCAAACATCTCCTGGTTCTTCGTGCCGTCGACGAACATAAAGTCATCGAAGAACTGACCTTCTACCGCTTCGCGCAGATACACGCCAGCCGTCTCCGGGTAAGACATGGCCATAAGGACAGTCGCACCGCCTTGCGATGCTTGCCGCAATTCGGAGACGTAACTCGCCTGACCGCTTTCGATAGGCACCGCCGCAGATACGGTTCCGCCAAGGCTCTCGAACGTCTCCGCGAACACTGTCGATAGACCCTCGCCGTAAGCATTGTTGATGTAAAGCGTCGCCACATTCTCATAACCGAGTTGTGATGCGACTTGCGCAGCGATAACCCCCTGCAACGCATCTGACACTGTCGTGCGGAACACCAGCCCGTTATCATCCAGCTTCGATATCGCTGGCGACGTCGAAGCAGGCGATACCAGAACCGCGCCGTTGGGTATGGTCACCGATTCCGCTACTGCGATCGTCACGCCCGACGACAACGAACCGACGATCGCTTCGATGTTGTCGACGTTTACAAGCGCGCTCGCCGCGTCGGTCGCGATCTGAGGACTCGTACCGCTGTCGCGATGCACCATCTCGATCTGCCTACCGTTGATGCCGCCCGCTTCGTTAATCAACAAGGCAGCGAGATCGGTGGCGAGAACGATCGGGGGCCCGAAGGCTCCGAGATCGCCGGTCGTGTCGATCAAAGTACCGATCTTGACGGGTTCGCCCGACGTTTTTTCCATCATCTTCGGCGCGGCGGTAATGTCGATAGATTCTCCGGGGCGTGCAAAGATACCGGTTGAGGTGATTTGCCCACCAGTGATGTTCCAGACCTCGATGGTGTTCTGAACGTCTCCGTTCTCGTCGAAGTCCTGATCACCCGCGGCGCCCACATAGTCGATGTCCTTACCTTCATGAATGAGTCGCAGCGCCTCTGGAAGATCGCCGGGTCCGACCTTTTCCCCCGGCGCGTTGGCTACGTCGCGCATTGCGGCCTTGATGTCATCGCCGTCTTCGGAGTTGGCTTTCGCGATTGCGAGCGCGAGGATTGCAGCTGCGTCAAACGCCTCGGATATGAACAAGCTCGACGGATCACCATCCAACTTCGATGCGTAGAGGCTTTGGAAACTCTCTTGAGTCGGAGTGCCGGGCGCGCCCGGAGCAGTGCCATAGTTACCTTCGAAGTTGTCGGCGCCGAGTGCATCCAACATCTCTTGGTTCTTTGTGCCATCGACGAACATGAAATCTTCGAAGAACTGACCTTCCACTGCTTCACGCAGATACACACCAGCCGTTTCGGGATACGACATCGCCATCAGCACCGTCGCACCGCCTTGCGATGCTTGGCGCAACTCCGACGCGTAACTCGCTTGACCACTCTCGATCGGCACCGCGGCTGAAACTTTACCGCCCATGCCTTCGAAGGTTTCTTGGAACACCGTCGACAGACCTTCGCCGTAAGCGTTGTTGATGTACAACGTCGCAACGTTGTCATATCCGAGTTGCGATGCCAACTGCGCGGCGATTACTCCCTGCAGAGCATCTGAAACCGTGGTCCGGAAAACCGTGTCGTTGTCATCGAGAATGGAGATTGCCGGAGATGTCGAAGCCGGAGACACCAAGACCGCTCCGTTAGGGATGGTCACCGATTCGGCGACCGCCAGCGTAACGCCAGAAGAAAGCGAACCGACGATCGCTTCGACGCCGTCGACGTTGACGAGCGCGCTCGCCGCGTCAGTCGCGATCTGAGGACTCGTGCCACTGTCGCGATGAATCATCTCGATTGGACGACCATTTACGCCGCCAGCCTCGTTGATAAGTTGCGCCGCCAAATCGGTGGCAAGAACGATAGGTGGACCGAAGACTGCCAAATCACCGGTGGTATCGATCAGCGTTCCGATCTTGATCGGCTCACCGGCAGGATCAAACTTTTCCATCGTTTCTTCGGCTGGCTCCAGTGTTGCAGGAACCGACGTCGCGGTGGGTGGAACGGGCGTCGCAGTCGGTTCTTCGCTGCTACATGCAAGGGCAATCACCGCGATTGATGCGGACAAAACCGCCAACAGGGATAATTTCGATATTCGCTGACTTATCATGGGGATTTTCTCCGCCGACTTGGCTGTCTCTTCCGATCTAGGAACAGCTCAATTACCTGTCGATTCTATTGGGTGACCGCAGTACGGGTTAAATCCGCAATTAACTCGGCAGAACTGATTTAGGTACCGGCAAACGAACGTACCGTACGTGCACACACCGTATCGAAATACGTCATTCGTTAACGTTTAGATTGATTGGTTCGCCCGGGCTTACAAACAGATTCGTTGAACCGACCTTGCCGTCTTCGATGCGCCAGATCTCCATCGTACCGTTGACGTCGCCATTCTCATCGAAATCCAACTCGCCAGACGCTCCGACGTAGTTCACATCGATGCCCTCACGAATGAGTTCCAGAGCGCGGGGGATGTCAGCCGGCCCGACAGACTCGCCCGGCGGGTTCGCGACTTCCCGCAGCGCCTCTCGTATCGCATCGGTCTCATCCGAATCCGCCTTCTCGATCGCCAACGCGGTCAACATTCCTGCATCAAAGGATTCACTCAGCAGCGGAGTATCAACATCACCGAGCTGTCGCCGTTCGAATTCGTCGAAAAACCACCGCCTCGCGGGCGTTAACGGAGCGCCAGGGCGCACGCCATAGTTGCCTTCAAAATACTCCGGGCCGAGGTCATCAAAAAGGTCTTGGTTATAGGAGGCTGAGAAAAACATGAACTCTTCGAAATATCCACCCTCCACCGCTTCCCTCAAAAGCGTGTACGAAGAATCGGTGTAAGCGATGGTGATAAGCGCCTCAGCGTCACCGTCGGAAGCTGACCTCAGTTCAGACGCGTACGAGGCCTGTCCCAACTCGTGGCTGACTTCGTCCGATATTGTGCCGCCCAACGCTTCGAAGTGTTCCGTGAAACTCGTCGAAAGACTGGTTCCAAAGGAATTGTTGATGTAGGTCGTTGCAACGCGTTCCCACCCTAGAGCGCTTGCCAAACGTGCCGCGGCTTCACCTTGAACGCGATCAGATACGACCGTCCTGAACACCAGATCATCATCGTTCAAGGCCGTGATCGCATTCGACGCCGACGCCGGTGACAAAAGCAAAACACCCGAGGGAATCGTGACCGATTCAGCCACCGCGACGGTTACGCCCGAAGACGCCGCACCGATGATGACAGGCACATCGTGAAGATTCACCAACCCACTCGCAGCGTCCGTAGCTAGTTGCTCGCTGGTACCCGTATCGCCAACAACGGTTCTCAATTGCTTTCCGTTCACTCCGCCGGCTTCGTTCACTAGATCAAATGCCAGAGTGACCGCGGCATTGAACTGCGGGCCTGCCCAGGCCAAGTCGCCGGAATGAGGAAAAAGTGTGCCGATTTCGACGGTGCCCGCATCGCTCGAGGCCCCCGATGGCGACTCGGAACCAGAAATCAACGGCGGCGATTCCGCGCTGCCACATCCAATCCCTAATAACGGCAGTGAAATCGCGACCATCATTAATGCTTTTGAAATGAAATGCGACGTCTTACCCATTTGTAGGAGATCCGTCCGCCCATCCTCGAGCGTTTTTATCTGATCGAAGAAAGGTCGATGTGATCTCCGGGCGACGCATAAATATCGGAGTCGACGACCTTCCCGTCCTGAATACTCCACACACGCATCGTGCTCACTACATCACCGTTTTCATCAAATTCGATCTCGCCGGACGCGCCGATGTAGTTGATGTCTTTGCCATCCCGAATTAGCTCGAGCGCCTTGGCGACATCTCCGGGGCCAACAATCTCGCCGGGGGCGTTGGCGATCGGGCGCAGAGCGTCCCGCACCTCAACAGGGTCATCGCTGCCCGCCATCTCGATCGCTAAGGCAAGCACGACGGCAGCGTCGAACGCTTCGGTGATCAACGACGCCGACGAGTCGCCATCAGTGCGCTCGTCGTAGAGCCGGTGGAAATCCCTGACAGCAGGAGAATCGGGAGCGGCGGGAGACACGCCGAAATCCCCTTCAAAATAGTTGCCGCCAATGGCATCGAACATGGACTGACTCTTCGTCACGTCTACAAACATATAGTCGTCGAAATACCCTCCCTCTGCGGCCTCCCGGAGCAGCGTCTGCCCCGAATCTGGATATGCGATCGTGACCAAAACCTCCGGCGAACCCTCTGAGGCGTCGCGCAGCTCCGACACGTAACTCGCCTGCCCGAGTTCGTGTGAAGCCGCCGCCGTAACCGTCCCGCCCATGCCTTCGAACACCTCGATGAAGGAATCGTTCAAGCTCGCGCCGTACGCATTATTCACATAGGTGGTCGAGACGCGTTTGTATCCTGCAGCAACTGCCAACTCGGCCAAAACTTGGCTCTTGATGGCGTCTCGAACGCGGGTGCGGAACACCATGTCGTCATCCGCAAGGACAGTTATGGCGTTTGATGACGACGCGGGCGAGATATGCAAAACGCCTCCCGGAATGGTCACCGACTCCGCTATCGCGATGGTTACGCCCGAAGATACCGCGCCCATCAGCACCTTGACACCATCGACGTTCACCAATCCGCTCGCCGCGTCGGTACCTCCCTGTTCGCTTGTCCCACTGTCACGGTGCACGGCCGATATGTTGCCACCGTTCACACCACCTGCTTCGTTCACGAGATCGAACGCAAGATCGACAGCCTTCTGCATCGCAGGGCCCAGAGTCGAAAGGTCGCCACTCACCGGTAACACAGTACCGATCTGAACATCTCCACCATCCGAACCATCGGATTGGCAAGCAATCATCGAAATCAAGAGCATGGTCGAAACAATTGCCGACGCAAATGCCATCGAGATGCCGAATCTTTTAACTATTATGGTCGTCTTGTTCATCAAATATCGGTTGCGATATGGCATCGAGTGTTTAACGTTCAACGAAGAACGCGCCCTAATATCACTTTACAAACGAGAGATCGATTTCATCACCCGGGAAGGCATATATGTCAGTATCGACGATTTCATTGTCGACAACATGCCACACCCGCATTCCGCTGACCACATCACCGTTTTCGTCGAAATCGATATCCCCTGCCGCGCCAACATAATTGATGTCTTTGCCTTCGCGCACCAACTCCAACGCCTTGGCTATATCTCCGGGACCGACGACCTCCCCAGGCGGATTCGCAACCGGACGCAATGCGTCACGTACCGCCTTCGGATCGTCGCTACCGGCTTTTTCGATCGCCAACGCGAGCACCGTCGCGCCGTCGAAAGCTTCGGCGATCAGCTGCTGGTTTGGGTCGCCACCCGTTCTTTCGACATAGATCCGTCGAAAGTCGTGCACTGATGGCGTCTGCGGATTGCCCGGCGATACCCCGAAATCACCTTCGAAGTGGTTGCCGCCAATCGCGTCGAACATCGTCTGGTTTTTCGTCACGTCGACGAACATGAACTCGTCGTAAATTCCGCTTTCAGCCGCTTCCCGCAACAGCGTCTGGCCCGAATCGGGATACGCGATCGTCACCAGCACTTCCGGTGCATCCTTCGCCGCTTCACGGAGTTCCGAGATATAGCTCGGTTGGCCCAACTCGTGGGCAACCGCGGCTGTCACCGTTCCACCGGCACGTTCGAAATTCTCGACAAACGACTCGTTCAAACTGGCGCCGTAGGCGTTGTTGATATAGGTAGTCGAGACCCGTTCATAGCCGATCGCCTCAGCAAGTTTAGCCAAGGCTTGGCTCTTGACGAAATCGTTGACCCGCGTACGGAACACCATGTCGTTGTCCGCTAATACCGATATCGCTTTCGAGGACGAACCCACCGAAAGGTGCAGCACCCCGGCTGGGATGGTTACCGACTCCGCGATAGCGATCGTCACGCCGGAAGAGTGAGCACCGATCAGGATCTTGACCCCGTCGACGTTGACCAGTCCGCTAGCCGCGTCCGTACCGATCTGTTCGTTGGTACCGCTGTCCCGGTGAATCGCGGATATCTTCCCGCCGTTGACGCCTCCAGCCTCGTTCACAAGCTCGAACGCCAAGTCCATCGATCTTTGCGCTGACGGCCCGAACGCCGAGAGGTCGCCGCTCGCCGGCATCACTGTGCCTACGTGGACGTCAACACTCCCAGTTTTCCCCGATTCATCAGACCCACACGCAGTGATTGCAAGCACTACCAGTGCTGATGTTGTTAATGCGACCGCCACCTTCGCCAAATCGTTGCAAAGGATTTTGCGCGCCGAGCAAGTTACCAATTCTCCACCGCCAAATTGTGATCAATCACGCTTCAATAGATTCTAGTTTTCGTCGAACCGCGAGAACCCAAATCCAGGCGACCTATTCATTTGGCTGATGGATCATGCAGGAGGTGGAGGAAGAGACAGACTTGGCACTTCTGTGAACCCAAATTCGTTTGAAGTCAACCAATATCCGATTACCAGCATCGCAAGGGGCAGAGCTATCGCGACGAAGATTAACCCGCTCCGATGTTTCCATCGTTCGATGACCGGCGTCAAAACACTGGCGAAGATCGTCACAATCGCTCCGAGCGGAATGATGTAGCGTAACACGTTTGATATCTCCCCAACAAACTCAATTAACGCCGTAGCGACGACCACCAACACGAGCATCACGGTTAGGACGATGTTAAACACGCGCGCCCGGCCTTGAATATCCCCCGGTAGTCGAGCCCAGATTATCCCCGCGATAACGGCGGCGATCAACGATGCCGCGGCTACGCTTCTGGCGTTTCCAATGAGGTCGTCGGGTGAAGTCAGCGGCGCGTTCACACCCATCGCGACCGCTCCCCCGACCAATGTCGCCAAAAACGCAGGGACCCTATCGTGCAGATGCTCACGCGATCCGGGACGGGGTCGCGGCGACTCGCTGTCCGTGTTCATCGGCCCTTCTTCCTGAACGGTTTTTGGGTGTCGACTGTTAACGTCATTACGGCTTGACCATCCCGCCATCGGCACGGCGCACCGTGTCCCACGCGCCGCCAAACGCGCGCTCTTTGTGCGGGAACTTGGCAGCCATCTCTTCGTCAACGTCGATGCCTAGACCTGGTTGCCCGTTAGGCCACATCATGCCGTCACGCACCTCAGGGAACCCAGGGAACATCTCACGCGTGCGTTCAGGAGGGATGGCGTACTCCTGGATGCCGAAGTTGTAGCAGTTGACATCGAGCATCAAGTTGGCGGCATGACCAACCGGCGAAGTGTCGCCAGGTCCATGCCACGCCGTCCGCACGCTGAACAACTCGCCCATCGCAGCGAACTTCTTGCCCGGCGTGATGCCCCCGATCTGCGACATGTGCATCCGCAAGAAATCGACCAAACGGTCCTTGATCATCGGGATGATCTCGTGCGGACTGTTCCAAAGCTCGCCCATCGCGATCGGCGTCGCACATTGTTGCCGCACCATGCGGAAGTAATCGTTGTCTTCAGGACTAAATAGGTCTTCCAAGAAGAACAACTGATACTTCTCCACTTCCTTCGCGAACCAAACGCCGAGTATCGGAGGAATACGCTCGTGGACATCGTGCAGTATCTCTACGCCATATCCGAAGCGGTCGCGGATATGCTCGAAGAGTTCAAGAGCGCCACGAATATACGGCTTGGGCTCGAACACACCACCGGGGTGGGCATACAACTTATTCGGGTCGTATTCCCGCAGCCAAGTAGTCGCCGCGATCGGCCCTTGCGAAACGTCACCGGCTGCGACGGACCCGTCGCCCGATGCGCCATGCGAGCCGTACGATGAGTAGCCGGTGGTCGCTACTTGAATGCGGATGTGATGGAAACCATTTTCCATGTGGGCGGCCATGCGATCGGCGGTCTCTTCTTTGGTCCCTCCACTCGCGTGCACATACACTGGCGCGGCTTCGCGAGCGCGCCCACCCAACAGATCGTAGACCGGCATTCCCGCCATCTTGCCCTTGATGTCCCAAAGCGCCTGATCTACGCCCGACAGCGCGTTATTCAACACGGGACCGTTGCGCCAGTACGACGACACATAGGACGACTGCCAAATGTCCTCGATGTCTGCGACGTTCTTTCCGATCAAGAAGGGACGCAGAAAGTCATCAACCGCCGCTTTCACGGTCGACGGTCGCTGGGTGAACGTCGCACATCCAACGCCGTAGAGCCCCGGTTCAGAGGTCTCGATCTTCACGATCACGAGCCGAATGTTGTCCGGTTCCGTCATGATCACTCGGATATCGCGAATCGTTACGTTGTCTGAAGCGGTCATTTTGTCTCCTTAGTGAAGGTTAATGATACGAAGCACGTTCGAGACGTGACACACGCGCCGCCGTTTCTCGTTAACATGCGAACATGCGCTACCAGCAACCGGAGGAGTAGTTAGATGAAGGCGATGACTTGGCACGGCGGAAACCACTTCACGCTCGACGATGTCCCAGATCCAGAAATCAACCCGGGTTTCGTGGTCGTCGAGATCGACACCACAGGCATCTGCGGCACCGACGTTCACATCACCCAAGGTCTGTTTCCTTCGGAGCCGCCAGCCATCCTCGGGCACGAAGGCGCCGGCGTCATCGTCGAAGTTGGCGCGGGGGTCTCTACCGAACGCATCGGGCAGCGCGTCGTCGTCAATCACTCCGCTCACTGCTTCGAGTGCTGGAACTGCCGCAATTGGAACGTCTCACGCTGCGAGGTCGCTCCCGCTTCCTCGAATGGCCTCTTTGCACAATACGTCGCTCTACACTCCCGCGTCGCCCTTCAACTGCCCGAAAACCTCGATATTGAGACCGCGGCCATGACCGAGCCTGCCGCATGCTGCCTATCTGGCGTAGAAATGCTTGACATCCCATACCGGGCGACGGGCCTCGTCATCGGCGCTGGAATCATGGGTCTCTTCACCGCGGCTTTCATGAAGAGTCACGGCGTCGAGACGCTCGTTGTATCCGAACCGGTAAAGGTCCGCCGCGAAATGGCCAAGCAGTTCGGGGCCGATATCCTACACGACCCCAACGACGTTCCTCTTGAGGAAGTGATGGCCGAAGTAACCGATCAAGGTCGAGGCTTCAGCGTTACTGCCGAAGCGGTCGGAAAACCAGAACTCGTCGCCGCATGCATCAATGTGACGCAACCGCGCGGCCAGACCCTCATGATCGGTGTCAGTCCCGAAGGCGCGCCGTTGCCCGTCGACCTCTACGACATGCACTTCCGCGAGATAAAGCTCGTAGGCGCCTTCGGACGCGGCAATGTCTTCTACCGCGTCCCTGGCGAACTCGAGAAGCTCAATCTCGAAAACGTCATTTCCGGACGCTACGCGCTCGCCGAACTACCCGATGCGATCACCGCCTCCGCCGAAGGCCTAGGCGTCAAGTTCGCGATCAAACCCAACGCTTAACCCTCACACTCTTGGGAGGTCCGATATGAAGGCTATGACCTGGCAAGGCGGCAACCGATTCACTTTTGACGATGTGCCGGATCCGGTGGCAGAGTCCGGGTCCGTGGTGGTCAAGATGGACACGACGGGGATCTGCGGGACGGATGTGCACGCCACGCAGGGGCTATTCCCGTGGTATCCGCCGCAGATACTGGGTCACGAGGGCTCCGGCGTGATCGTCGAGGTCGGCGAGGGAGTCGCCACGGACCGGATAGGTCAGCGGGTGGCCGTGAACCGCAAGGCGCAATGCTACGAGTGCTGGAGCTGTCGGAACTGGAACACTTTCCGATGCGAGGTCGCTCGGGAATCCTCGGACGGCATGTACGCGGAGTACATCGGCCTCGACGCCCGCGCCGCCATCGCGCTGCCGGACGATATCGATATCGAGACCGCCGTCTTGACGGAGCCGGCGTCGTGCTGTCTCTCGGCGGTCGAGTTGCTCGACATCCCTTACCGCGCCACCGGGCTGGTCATCGGCGCCGGCGTCATGGGTCTCTTCACCGCCGCTTTCCTGAAGTCGCATGGGGTCGAGAAGCTGGTGGTGTCGGAGCCGGTAACGGTGCGCCGGGAGATGGCGACGCAGTTCGGGGCCGACATCCTGCACGATCCCCGCGACGTCCCACTGTCAGAGGTCATCGCTGACGTCACCGACGAAGGTCGCGGCTTCGATGTCACCGCCGAAGCGGTCGGCAAGCCGGAACTCGTCGCCGCCTGCGTCAACGCCACTAAACCCCGCGGGCAGACGCTGATGATCGGCGTCAGCCCGGAGGGATCGCCGCTGCCGGTCGATCTCTACGACATGCACTTCCGTGAAATCAAGTTGATGAGTTCGATGGGTCGAGGAGACGTGTTCCACCGGGTGCCGGATGAGTTGACGAAGCTCAATCTCGAAAACGCGATCTCGGGTCGCTATCCGCTCACCGAACTGTCGGACGCCATAACCGCCTCGGCGGAAGGTCTGGGTGTCAAGTTCGTAATCAAGCCAAACGCTTAAACCGCAACGTTCAAGGAATTCCTACATGAAGGCACAGACCTGGCACGGCGGCGCACGCTTCACCCTCGACGACATCCCCTATCCGGAACCGTCGCCGGGCTACGTGGTGATCGAAATTGACACCACCGGTATCTGCGGCACGGACGTCCACGTCACGCAAGGCCTGTTTCCGAAAGATGCGCCGCAGATACTGGGGCACGAAAGCTCCGGAACCATCGTCGAAGTCGGCGACGGTGTCTCCAAGGATCGCATCGGTCAACGCGTCTGCGTCAACCACCCTGCGAACTGCTACGAGTGCTGGGACTGCCGCAACTGGAGCGTATGCCGCTGCGAAAACCAGCCAATGATATCCAACGGCTACTTCGCCCAATACGCCGCCGTCGCATCGCGTTCTGCCGTCGAGATACCCGAGACACTAGACTTGGAGACCGCCGCCCTAACCGAACCCGCCGCGTGTTGCCTATCCGGCGTAGAAATGCTTGACATCCCGTTCCGCGCCACCGGCCTCGTCATCGGCGCTGGAATCATGGGTCTCTTCACCGCCGCCTTCATGAAGTCCCACGGCGTCGAGACGCTCGTCGTCTCCGAGCCAGTCAAGGTCCGACGCGAAATGGCTAAACAGTTCGGTGCCGACATCCTCCACGACCCCAACGACGTCCCCCTCTCAGAGGTCATCGCCGATGTCACAGACAATGGACGCGGCTTCGACGTCACCGCCGAAGCCGTCGGCAAACCCGAACTCGTCGCTGCCTGCATTAACTCCACAAAGCCCCGCGGCCAGACCCTCATGATCGGCGTCAGCCCAGAAGGATCACCGCTCCCCGTAGACCTCTACGACATGCACTTCCGAGAAATCAAACTCGTCGGAGCCTTCCGCCAAGGAGACGTCACCCACCGGATCCCAGACGAACTCTCCAAGCTCAACCTCGAAAACGTGATCTCCGACCGCTACGCCCTCGCCGAACTTCCCGACGCCATAACCGCCTCCGCAGAAGGCCTAGGCATCAAATTCGTCATCAAACCGAACGGTTAGCCGTGAGATGCCCGTGAGAGCTCAACCATCCGCTCAACGAATCGTTGAACCGTGGGACGATCAGCCTCGAATTCGTAATCGGCCATGGTGCCGTTGTAGAAGTTCTGATGGAACGCCCTCGCGATCCCGAACATATCGCGCAGCGAACGGTCATCTAATTCTTGCGCCAGCATCTCGACCGCTTGAACCATCTCGCGATGCGACCTTGGCTCCATTCCGCGACTTTTCATCTCGGCGATAACGACGTGAGAAGCTGCACCCCATAGCTTTTCCGATGCTTGCAGAATGTCGCCGGCCTCAAACTCCCGGTCAGCGTCGTCCAAAAACTTTCGTGCGGTATCGATGTGATCAGTCGTCAACATTTCGGTGCAATCCCATTGAAATGATTACGCAATACGAACAATACTAGCATCTTTAGGCGACAGAATCACCGGCCGTACAACTCCGTCTCCCGATGGAATGCGTACCAACCGAACCAGAACGAGACATTAGACGGCACGACCCGCAAGACTTCCGAGCCATCCGAAGCGTTCGTCAATTGATCCCTACTTACGTTCCATTCGTCGCCGTTTTGGTCCACGACGATAGGCGGAAAACCTGCCTCCAGCGCCTCATCTGGCAGTTCAAACTTCAATCCGTCCGGATTCTCGAAGATGTGGGCATCAGATGATGCGCCCGATGCGATGACTACCAAATCCGTGTCGCCGACCTGATCGTGAACGATCCGTTCATCTCGCAACACCTCCAACGGATATGCCTTGTCCACACCCTTCACCGTCACGCCCAACACCTCGGCCTTCGGCGCAAGCACATCGTCGCGGTACGGTATCGGGAACATCGTCTCAGGATCCGCGCGGTAGGAATAGTAGATCGAACGATCGTCGTTTTCGTGCGTGTAGCTCCACGGCGGGTAGCGTGCACCCTCTCGGGTGATAACCGTCGTATCCGGATGCTCGGCACGCCAGTCTCCCCACGTCGTCCTCGCCGTCGGGAAATACTCCAGATCCGGGTCGCTACCAACAAGTTCGCCGATAATCGGTTCGCCAGTGAACTGGTGCCACAACGTCCGGGTTGCACGGTCGTACATCACCTTGTTGCTGCGGAAAAGAAGCCCCGACGTTCCGAAGGTTGTCGGTTCTCCGTTGATGTAGGCGCGATACCCGATCGCGCTGTTGCAAAGCGTTCACCACGTGAGCGATAAAGGCTCGCCTCCCAACTCGTCATTCACCAACTCGTGGGCATTGACGATGCGCAGAGGATACGCCCGGTGCTCGCCGTTGATCGAAACACCGATCACGCGCTCGTCATCCTCCAGATAGTCCGCCAACGGATCATCCGCTGGCGCGTTAGCCGGATTTTCCAACGGTGGTATCCCGTCCGGTATCACACCGCCCCATTCGACTTCCGTCAAGTCCACAACCGACTTCCCAGCGAGCGCAGGCGAAAGAAAGGCACCGAATCGACTGTCGATCTGCCGCAAATAACCGATCTTCCACTCGGCGTATTCGGATGGCGGCGGATACTCATCTTGATGCCTGCCGATCCACTCTGACCACCACTTCCAGTCGTCACCCACTGACGTTTGACCCGTCAGGTGCGCCAGCGTTCTAATCGCTTCGATGATGAGATCGGTCGAAAGCAGGAAGCGAAAAGCCTCGATGATTACCCTTACCTGTGACTTGTCATCGTTTGCGCGTATCTTGGCGAAAGTGCCGAGTGCGCGGTCGTTTAACGGTCCGAATCCAGGCGAAAGCTCAATACCTGCGAATATCAAATACATCGCGGTGTTCGAGTTGTACGGAACCGGAGTCGGACCCGGCCCATCTGTCGGTGCTGTTTCAGGAGATTCGGTCGACTGTTGAGTCGGCGTGCTTGCTTCGACAAACGACGACCCTCCGGTCAGCGCGGGGGTGGCCGTCGCAACTTTTTCCACGGTCCCGATCGATGGCTGGTACGCCAAGTAAGACATCCCGGCGAACAACGCCGCGGCGGCGACACCAAGCACAACGAGCAGCGCAACGGTTATACCTATGTTTTTCATGATCATCTGACCAGCATCCGGCCTGCATACCCGATATCAGGGTATATGCCGACCGCGACCGCTGCAGTCAAGGCCGCACCAACAGCCGCCTCTTCCCGAAGCCCGCCGATCGATAGTGGACTGCCTAACGCATCTTCCATACAACGTCGTAACGCTGCGTTCAGGCGCAAACCGTTCCCTGAACCGACGAGGTTTGCTCGCGGCCCAGCGCCCAGTTCGACTGCGCTACGGTAAGAGTTCGCAAGCTCTGCCGCCATCGAACGAAAGACAGCCAACGCCAAAGAGCCGGGCGTGAAGTTTCCCGGTGTTACATTCGAGAACTCCCCACGAGCCTCTGGCCGTTCGCGCGATCCCGTAAACAGCGCCGACGCGGTCATGCCATCGCGCGTTTCATCAGACATCTCTGCTTCCGCGAGGTGCGCGAGTTTTTCGTACACCATGTCATCATCTACGACTTCAAGGTCGAACACGTTTCGTGCCGTCCTGACGAAGAAATCTTTCAGCGCTCGGAATGTGCGCCCACCAACCACTCCGACGCCCGCCAAAAGATATCCCCTCTCGATGTGCGGACGCAGCTCTAACCAACCGTGGTCAACGGCTCCACTTTCCGCGTCTCGGCGTAAAACCGAAAGGTCATCAATATAGACGGTCGCCTGCCCACCGGTCCCCACGTTGACCGCAACCGTATTGCTCGCATCGTCGACTGCACCGACGAAAGCGCATTGATGATCGCCGGACGGAACAGAAACCGGGGTTCCTGGTTTGATGCCAGTAATGCCGCTAAATTCGTTAGTCAAACCGCCAATCTCGGTGCACGAATCGACGATTTCGGGAAACAATCCACCGATTAAACCAAGTTCACCGATCAATTCGTCGTTCCAACGGCGTTGCGGAACGTCGAGGACTCCCCACCCGGCTGCGTCAGTTGCATCCGTCACAGGTCGCCTTGAGCCGACTAACTTTTGCGCCAAGAATTCGGGCGCAGTGATAGCCGCCTCGGCGTCCGAAGGCATCATGCCCATGTAGTCGAGCCAAAACATCGTGGGCGCCGTGTATCCAGTGACGATCGGACATCCCGTACCCCTGAACGACGGTAGTCCCTGCCCTCGCCGGGTTGCGCCACCCTTCGATGCCATCGCAGCCAAGAAATCATTCTCTGTGCCGGCAACCACGTCCTTGCATCGCTGGTCTTGCCAAGCGACAAACGGCCCAATCGGCGAACCGTCACTGTTCAAAAGCTGACAACCCTGTTGTTGTCCGGTGACGCCGATAGCGACACACTCTTCGAAATCCAATCCCGAACACAACTCGTCAACGGTTCGGACGGCGCGCGCGACCATCGCATCGATGTCCCACTCCGATCTGCCAATGACACGATCTTCCGCCGATGTTGTCTCGGCATCATTCGGCGCTGAAAGTGAAGCGACGATTTCGGCTCGCCCATCATTGACGAGAACCGCAACGACCGTAACCGATGTCGATCCAAGGTCTATACCCAACGCGACGCGCATGGAGTAAGTCTACGCGCCTTCGATTCAGAAGATGTCGATAACTCCGCCCCGCGCCAAACTGATTCTTCGCTCACGCCGACGCCCGACATAGATTGCGAGCGAGGTTAACTCGTGCTAGACGCGGCCGACCTACCCGTAGTTACAACCGATTCCCTTGTAGCCGATTTCGACGTTGCCGTCGGCGGTGACCAGTACAGGCGTTATTCGGTCGCCACCAGACAGACGTTCGACCTCACTCCACAAATCAGGTTGCTTCGAGACATCGACCTCTTCGTAGTCGATGCCCTTTTGTTGGAGATCCGACTTAAGCAAGTCGCAATATCCGCATGTCGGATGTGTGTAGACGATTGCGAGATCGCGAGTTGGTTCTTTAATTGGCATGGTTCGGATTATATCTGGGGTCAATGCAATCGCTCGGCGCGTCGTCCTAACCGCTACGCCGGAGTTTCAACGCGTTCAACGAGACAGAAAGCGACGAGAAAGCCATAGCTGCTGCCGCCGCGACGGGACTGAGAAAACCGTTCTCGCTGATTATCAAACTCAGATACTCCGGCGGCGGTGAGTCTGAGAACAGCGGATGCATCGCCCCGGCGGCAACCGGGATCAACAGCACGTTGTAAGCGAAAGCCCAGAACAGATTCTGACGGATAACTCTCACCGTCGCCCGGCTTATCAAAATCAAACTCGCGACTGCCGATGGTTCGTTGTTGACCAACGTAACGTCCGCAGTCTCGATCGCAATATCGGACCCGCTCGCCATCGCGATCCCAACGTCCGCCGTGGCCAACGCAGGACCATCATTAATCCCGTCACCGATCATCGCCACTGTGCGACCCGACGTGGACAGATCGATGATGCGCGAAGCCTTGTCGGAGGGCAACACTTGGGATGTGACGTTTTGTATGCCAACTTCACTCGCTACTGCGTTTGCGACTTCTGTCCGATCTCCCGTAATGAGATGTGTTGACACACCCATCTCGTTAAGCGTCGCTACTGCAGCCTTGGCATCGTCACGAACAGTGTCCTGTAGACCAACTGCGGCGACGATGTGCCCATCAATCGAAACGGTCACCGGTGTTTGGGCGCTAGCTTCAATGCGCTCTACGGCGTCCGACATCACGCCGTTTTCCTCCAACAAAACCGCTGACGGATTCATCACGGCTACCAACACACCGTTCACGCGGGCGTAGACACCTTTGCCGGTGATGGATTGGAAGCCAACGGCGTCTTCGATTGCAAGGCCGCGTTCACGCGCCTTGCCGACTATCGCCGCGGCTACCGGGTGCTCGGAGTAAATCTCGACCGCGGCGGCCGATTTCAAGGCCGCGTCTTCGGTAATGCCGGCACTCGGATCGACGTGAAGTGAAACAACCCGCGGCTTGCCCGTGGTCAGCGTACCTGTTTTGTCGAACGCCACAGCATCAACGTCAGCCGTCCGTTCAAGCGTTGACGCGTCCTTAATCAACAGCCCTTTCTCGGCAGCCCTTCCTATTCCCGCCACTACCGCCGTCGGAGTGGCCAGTCCGAGCGCGCACGGACACGCAATTACGAACACCGTCACCGCTATCAACAAAGCGTTCGGCAGCGACGGTTCCGGCGCCACAAACAGCCAGAAAAGAAATGAAGCACATCCCGCAACCAACACCGCGGGCACGAACCGTGCGGTAACTCGATCTACGAAGCGCTCGATTGGCGCCCGAGTCGCTTGTGCCTTCTCAACCTGACGAATTATCTGCGCCAGAAGCGTCTCATCGCCAGTTGTAGAAACCTCGGCCTTGAACGCGGACTGTATATTGAGCGTCCCAGCAAAGATCCGATCGCCTGTCTGCTTAATCGCCGGACTGCTCTCTCCGGTAAGCATCGACTCGTCGATTTCTGCAACACCTGCTGACAAGGTCGCATCGGCCGGCACACGTTCTCCCGGCCTCACCACCACCGTGTCTCCTATGCCGATCTCATTGACATCGACCTCGATAACGTCGCCGTCGCGCTCGACGAGCGCCGTGCGAGGCTGCAGCTCGATCAGCAAACGAACAGCCTCGGAAGCCCGCAATCTGGTTCGCCCTTCGAGCCACCGCCCGAGCGAAACCAGACCAATAATCGCCGCCGGCACCTCGAAGTAGGTTCCGGTGTGATGACCAGGCGCGACGAAACTGGCGGCGTTCGACCAAAGCGTAGCGTCGCCAACCGCTAGTTGGGTGATCGTCACCATTGCGCTGTAACCGAACGCGACCGAAGTTCCGACCACCACCAACGTGTTCATGTTCGACGTCTTGCGCTTCGCCGCCGCCCATGCAGACCGATAAAAAGGCGCCGCGATACGGACCTGGATCGGAATGGCAATCACCAGAAACAACAGGTTCAACGGATACGACGGCAGATCGGGTGTGAACACCGACCTCGCAAATGTGATCAACATGATCAATGCGGCCGCCGCCACGCTGATGATCGCACTGTTGCGAGTCGCGAGAAGCTCTACGCGTTGACTCTCAAATCTCCCGTCATCGGACCCGATCGCCGTTCCACCCCCCACATCTTCACCATCGCCCGGGATGTCGATCGCGTATCCGGCATCGCCGACCGCGTTTGAGATCGCTTGCCATATCTCGCCGCCCGCGCTCGATCCGGTTGTGACGGAGCCATCGAAGTTGACGTTGGCTGAGTTGGTAGCGAGCGAAACGTCGGCAGAATCGACGCCATCAACTGAAGAGATCGCGTCGGTCACGTGCGAAACGCAAGCGGCGCAGGTCATTCCGCGGATATGAATGGTTTTCGAAACCATCGTCCGCCCTTTCGGCAGTGGCAATGAGAGAACATTGCAAGAATCCCGATCTTTTAAGGTTAACCTGCTATTCACCTCGCCATCGGAGACGCTATGGCATCTGGATCTGAACCATTCAAGCTACCACGCAGACAAGTCATAATCATCATGGCTTGTGCGATGACCGGTCTGTTTCTGGCTGCTTTGGACCAGACAGTGGTTGGCACGGCGATGCCCCGCATCATTGCCGATCTAGGCGGATTCGACCGCTACACATGGGTCACCACCGCCTACATCGTTGCGTCAACGATTACCGTGCCGGTAGTCGGACGACTCTCCGACATATTCGGACGCAAAATCTTCTACATTTTGGGTCTCATACTGTTCTTAACAGGGTCGTTCGCGGCTGGCACTGCAACATCAGTAAACCAACTGATCGCGTTTCGCGCGTTCCAAGGCATGGGCGGCGGAGTTCTACTTTCGCTCGCGTTCGTGATCGTCGGCGACCTGTTTGCTCCTTCGGAACGCGGCAAGATACAAGGCGTTGTCGCCGCGGTCTTCGGATTGTCGTCCGTGATCGGGCCGACACTCGGGGGTTTTATTACCGACACTCTGAATTGGAACTGGATCTTCTACATCAATCTTCCCATCGGCGTACCGCTCGTGTTGATGATGGCCCGTTTCTTCCCGCGCGTCGAACCCGACACGATGGATCGCACAGTCGACATACTCGGCATCATCACTCTGGTCGCAACCGTAATCCCTCTCATGCTCGCATTGTCGCTAGCCGGAGTCGAGTACGCGTGGTCTTCGCCTGTCATCATTGGACTGTTCGTGATGTCGGGAGTTATGCTCGTGCTCTTCGTACTCGCCGAGGTCAAAAGTCCAAACCCGATCATGCCGCTCCATATTTACACGAACCGCGTTCTCGGCGTCGCGCTACTCGCAACATTCGTCACAGGATTTGGGATGTTCTCCGCGATCATATTCATCCCGCTTTTCTTCCAAGGCGTCCTCGGCGCTTCGGCGACGAGCAGCGGCAGCTTCCTGACGCCGATGATGCTGGGCATCGTGGTCGGCGCGGCGATCTCTGGGCAGATCATTTCACGCATGGGCGGTTATCGAATTCCAGCAACCGTCGGTGTCGTGATCATGACCGTTGGATTGTTCTTACTGTCCACGATGTCCGAAACCACACCGTATGGTCTAGCCATTGGCTACATCGTTTCGCTGGGATTCGGCCTCGGATGCACCTTTCCATCGTTCACGATTGCAGTGCAGAACTCCGTCGAACACCGGTTCTTGGGCGTTGCAACGTCTGCGGTCCAGTTCTACCGAGCGATCGGCGGCGCGCTCGGATTGGCTCTGCTTGGTGCATACATGACCAACCGTTTCCAATCTCAACTCGCCGAAAAGCTCCCCGCGGAGGTGCATGAGACCCTCGGCGAGGGAAAGATTGCACAGTTGGCAGAAAATCCCGCCGCCATGGTCGATCCCGACGCACTACACGCTCTGACCTCGCAGCTAGCTTCTTCAGGAGTTGTGGCCGACTCGTTGCTAGCGGGACTGCGTCAAGCGTTGGCGAATTCCGTCTCAGGCGTGTTCCTCGTGACCTTCATCATCATGATCTTTGCGGTAATCGTCGTGCTCTTCTTGGTCGACAGACCATTGCGCACCGAGACTCGTGCAGCACCGCTTCCAACGGACGATTGAACGAGACCATCGCAAAACCATCGGCATGTCCGCATACGCTGGGGCTTCAGTGGACGGACAAGTGGGAAAACACCCTATTCGACAACGCGACTGCATCGCCGAATGGGGTTCGCAACGGTCTCGATCCAATGCACGGTCGACGCAATCGGTGATAATCCATAGTTTGGTCGCATTCGTTATAATGCTGTGGAAAATGTCGCGGTGCTTCTTCCGAGAGACTGGCGGTCGGGTTCGCGGATCTGCAATCGTTGGTCGCCTAACGTGAAGGCACCCCGGCCACAGCTATGGGGAATTGCCGTCGAATGCGCGGTAATATCACTAGACAACAAGCCGGCGTACGGATAGCATTAAAATAGTGCACGTTATCCGCGGCCACGGCCCGTTAGGGCATTTCATAGCGCTTCCGGAGCTGGGAAAAAGTTCCAGCTTGGGGATGCGCGTTTCGGCGTGTACCGGATACTGCCGCGTTCTGTCATCGGTGCCGAATCCTTACGACCAAGACTAGCGCGACTCGTCTCTGCTCGGATTCCACCTGCTCTAGGAGAACTGAATGGCCATATCACAGGCGCTCATCGATGGCGGCAAAGGCCGCGAGTACCGCACCTTCGGCGAAACCAAGGTGCCGACCGACATGCCAGACCTCGTTCAGGTACAGAAAGACTCGTTCGAATGGCTTCTCGGAGACGGGTTGCGACAGCTATTCAAAGAAATCTCGCCGATTACCGACTACACGTCGGACAACCCCAAGTACGAGATGAGCCTCACCGAGCATCAGATCCTCGAACCTGATTTCTCCGAGAAAGAGTGCCGCGAGCGCGAAATTACATACAGCGTACCGCTGCACGTCACGATCGAGTTGAAAATCAACGAGACCGACGAGATCAAAGAGCAGACGATCTTCTTCGGCGATATGCCGAAGATGACCGGCAACGGTACGTTCATCATCAACGGCGCCGAGCGTGTCGTTATTTCCCAACTCGTGCGCTCGCCCGGAGCATACTACTCGCGGGATGAGGACACCGCGACCGGAAATCGCCTTTGCAGTGTCAAGCTCATCCCTTATCGAGGCGCATGGGTCGAACTCGAGACTAGCAACCGCGACATCCTTTTCGCAAAGGTCGACCGTAAGCGCAAGTTGCCGGTAACCACGTTGCTCCGTGCAATCGCAGCGGTCGACGATGGCACCGAAGATGACACCGAGAAACCCTTGAAGCTCGATTCGATCGACGACATGCTCGAGGTGTTCGGCGACCCTACCGACGGCGAAGAAGATGCCGAGGTAAGAGATTTCATTCGATCCACTTGGAATTCGGATGCCGACGCTCGCGACGAAGACGAAGCCCTCAAAGAGTTCCACAAGCGCATGCGTCCAGGGGAGCCCGCAACCGTAGAAGGCGCAAAGCGCCTAGTTTCGCAAATGTTCTTCGACTCCCGCCGATACGACCTTGGCGATGTCGGACGTTACAAGTTGAACCGCCGAATCGAAGTTGATGTCGATCTCTCGCGTCGAACACTCACCAAACTCGATTTCGTCAACATCATCAAGCGCATGATCAAGGTCAACAACGGTGACGCAGTCCCCGACGACATCGATCACCTTGGCAACCGCCGCGTTCGAACCGTCGGAGAGCTCATCCAAAACCAGATCCGCGTGGGGCTGGTGCGGATGGAACGCGTCGTCCGCGAACGCATGACCACGCACCCCGGCGAGACCACTCCCGCCGCACTGATCAACATTCGGCCCGTGGGCGCAGCCGTCAAAGAATTCTTCGGCGGTTCCCAGTTGTCCCAGTTCATGGACCAAACCAACCCGCTTTCCGAACTCACGCACAAGCGCCGACTCTCTGCCCTCGGCCCCGGTGGCCTTACCCGCGACCGTGCCGGATTCGACGTTCGTGACGTACACCACTCCCACTACGGCCGCATCTGCCCGATCGAAACACCCGAAGGACCAAACATCGGGTTGCTCGGTTCGCTCGCGACCTACGCGAAGGTCAATGCGTTCGGTTTCGTAGAGACGCCATACCGGAAGGTGAGGCGGACGATATCGAACAAATCTGACGACCTGTTGGGTCGGACGTTGGCGCAGGACGTGCGGGAAAAGAGTAGAAAACGGGTTGTCGCCGAAGACGGCGCCACCATTGAAGAAGAGACCGCCCGGCGGTTGCGCAGACTCGGAGAGCAGCTGATAGAGGTGCGCCCTTACATCTCGCTTAACTCTGAAGATGTCGAGTACCTCTCTGCAGACCAGGAAGAAGAAGTCCTGATTGGCGAACCGACGACCCCGATCGATGCGAGCGGCCAACTAGAAGGATTAGTTCGGTGCCGAACCGGCGGCGAGCAGTACCTAAAGGTCCGACCCGAAGAAGTCGACTACGTGGACGTTTCACCCGCCCAGATTGTCAGCGTATCAGCAGGCCTTATTCCCTTCTTGGAGCACGACGACGCCACTCGTGCGCTCATGGGTTCGAACATGCAGCGCCAAGGAGTCCCGCTCGTCCGTCCCGAAGCGCCGATCGTCGGTACCGGAATCGAGCGGCGTGCCGCGCTGGACAGCGGACAAGTGGTTCGGTCCAAATCCGAAGGCATCGTCACATCTGTTACGAGCGATCACATCGCAATCGCCGACGCAGAGGGCAATGAGTATAACTATCCTTTGATCAGATACGAGCGATCCAACCAGAGCACTTGCATCAATCAGCACCCGATCGTCAGCAAAGGTCAGCAAGTGCGCGCCGGACAGGCGATCGCCGACAGCTCATCAACCCAAGGAGGACGTCTGGCCCTTGGTCAAAACGTGCTCGTCGGCTTCATGAGTTGGGGTGGCGGCAACTACGAAGACGCCATCATCCTCAGCGAAGACCTCGTAAAGGAAGACCGCTTCACGTCCACCCACATTCAGAAACATCAGATCGAAGCCAGAGAGACGCAACTCGGCCCTGAGGAGATAACCCGCGACATCGCCAACGTTGGCGAGACCAACCTCGCCAATCTCGACGAAGAGGGCATCGTTATCCCCGGCACGTGGGTCGGACCCGGCGACATACTAGTCGGCAAGGTCACACCCAAGGGCGAAACCGAGTTGACCGCAGAAGAGAAACTCCTGCGGGCAATCTTCGGAGAAAAGGCGCGCGACACCAAAGACACGAGCCTGCGAGTTCCGCACGGCGAAAAAGGCAAGGTCATTAAAGTCCGCGTCAGCAAAAAAGAAGATGGCGACGAACTGCCGCCTGGCGTCTCTATGATGGTGCGCGTATGGGTTGCCCACACCCGCAAAATCATGCAGGGCGACAAGATGGCTGGAAGGCACGGCAACAAAGGTGTCGTTGCCATGATCCTGCCCCGAGAGGACATGCCTCATTTGCAAGACGGCACCCCACTCGACATCGTCCTAAACCCGATCGGCGTCCCCTCGCGTATGAACCTCGGCCAACTCCTCGAGACGCATCTCGGGTGGGCCGCCCGAGAACTCGACTTCGCCGCGATTACACCGGTGTTCGACAGCGCCAGCGAGATCGACATCGAAGACGAATTGGCTCGGGCATGGTTTGTCGGCGCTTCAGGCGCTCGCAACCATCGCGACCTGACAAACCGTGAGATCCGCCGAGAGCATGTGCGCTCATGGCTCGAAAGTCGTGGGTACGACTACAACGAGTTGCAGGGACACTCGCCCGAGGATATCGGCAAGGCCAGTGAAGTCTGCATGAGGATTTGGTTGTCAGAATTCGCCCGCGCAGAAAACGTATCCGGTCTTGAACGCGCAGACCTCATGGAGATGTGCCGGAAGCTCGATCGTGAAGTGGGCAACGCCGCGCCTATCCTCGGTAAGCAAACACTGTTCGACGGCCGCACCGGAGAGCGTTTCGACCAACCCGTGACCGTCGGCAGCATCTACATGATGAAGTTGATCCACTTGGCAGAAGACAAAATGCACGCACGTTCGACCGGACCATACTCCTTGATCACCCAGCAACCATTGGGTGGTAAAGCGCAGTTCGGCGGCCAGCGTTTCGGTGAAATGGAGGTCTGGGCGCTCGAAGCGTACTCCGCGCCGCACACCCTCCAAGAAGTACTGACTATCAAGTCGGACGACGTCAAAGGCCGCGTGCTCGCGTACGAGGCAATCGTCAAAGGACAGTCCGTGGTTTCTGCCGACGTCCCCGAGTCGTTCAACGTCCTTATCCACGAATTGCAAGGATTGGGATTGGACATCTCGATGATCGGCGACTCTAGTCTCGATATCGAAGACGAGGAACCCGAGGCACCGGCGGACGACGACCTAGAACTAGACTTCGAAGCTTTGGGCGGAGACGTGCTGGATATCGGCGCTGAATTGCCTCCGCCGGTCCTGGAGTTCGATGTCGATGCTGAAGAGACTGACGATGACGACTCGAACGGTTACGAAAGCGCCAACCCCTCGATCGACGACGAACCAACCGCGTTCGAAACCAAAACATCGGACGATTAATTCGACGGCGGGTGCCGAGCCAACCTCCGCACCCGCCGTCAACCGTTGGCAACACTAAGTCGCACACGCGACGACAAGAGGTGAACCGGAATGGCATTCACGCCCACACCACAAGCAGCTCCCACCACAGACAACGATTTCCGCGCGATAAAGATCTCCATCGCCTCGCCGCAAATTATCAGGAAATGGTCGTGGGGAGAGGTCAAGAAAGCCGAAACCATCAACTATCGCACCCTGCGGCCCGAACGCGACGGCCTGTTCTGCGAACGGATTTTCGGACCAACTCGCGACTTCGAATGTTACTGCGGTAAGTACAAGCGACAACGCGACATGCGGATGCGTCGCGAAGGCTTCACGTGCGACCAGTGCAAGGTTGAAGTCACTCGGACTTCCGTCAGGCGCGAACGCATGGGGCACATCAATCTCGCCGCGCCCGTCGCCCACATCTGGTTCTCAAAAGGCACGCCGTCAAGGATGAGCATCATCCTCGACATCACGCCGCGAAACCTCGAGCGCGTCCTCTACTTCTCCTGCTACATCATCATGAGCGTCGACGAAGATGCGCGATTGCAGGCCATCTCCGAATTGACGGAGTATCGAGAACAAGAACTGCAGCGAATCGACGAAGAGCGGATGCAGTACAGCATCAGCGAACAGAACGAAGAGTTCCTCTCGTTGCTGCTACAACGGATCGGCGAACTCCACGATGAAATAGGCGCGGAAGACGTCGTAGTTCCTGACGCGCCCGAAGGTGCATCCATCGAAGAAGTGATCGATACTAAACTCGCCTACCACAAGATCCTGTTCGAACAGGGCGTCAAAACCAGGATCGAACAGGCCGAAAGCCTGCAAATCAAAACCGAGTTGACTGAGGCTGAGTTCCGTGAACTCAAAGATAAATTCGGCAACGTGTTCGAAGCCGGCATGGGCGCCGACGCCATTCTCGAACTCCTCCGTAACCTCGACCTCGACGAAATCTACGATGAACTGACCGAAACCATCCGAAACACCTCCGGTCAGCGCCGAGCAAAAGCAGTCAAGCGCTTGAGCGTCGTTGAAGCCTTCCGCACCAGCGGCAACAAACCCGAGTGGATGGTCCTTACCGTGCTGCCCGTGCTGCCGCCCGAACTACACCCGATGGTGCAGCTGGACGGCGGTCGATTCGCAACGAGCGATTTGAACGATCTCTATCGCCGCGTCATCAACCGAAACAACCGCCTGAGTCACCTCCTCAAACTCTCCGCCCCCGACATCATCGTCCGCAACGAGCGGCGCATGCTGCAAGAGGCCGTCGACGCATTGATCGACAACGGACGACGCGGGCGCGCGATCATGGGCCGACACAACCACAAGTTGAAGTCACTCACCGACCTGCTGCGCGGCAAGCAAGGGCGTTTCCGCCAAAACCTGCTTGGAAAACGCGTCGACTACAGCGGCCGAGCGGTCATCATTTCCGGGCCGCAGATGAAACTCGACGAGTGCGGTCTGCCAAAGGAGATGGCGCTCGAGCTGTTCAAGCCGTTCGTCATGAACCGGCTCATCTCCTTGGGTCTCGCCCACAACATCAAAACCGCCAAACGCCGCGCCGAACAAGCCGACGATGAGGTTTGGGACACGCTCGAAAAGGTCGTAGACGGTCATCCGGTGCTATTGAACCGCGCACCCACGCTTCACCGCCTCGGAATCCAAGCATTCTACCCCAAACTTGTCGAAGGCAAGGCGATCCAGCTGCACCCGCTCGTTTGCACCGCATTCAACGCCGACTTCGACGGTGACCAGATGGCGGTTCACGTACCGCTGTCTCCCGGCGCAATCAACGAAGCCATACAGCTCATGATGAGCACCAGCAACATGCTCGCGCCAAGGTCCGGATCGCCGATCGTGTCACCCACGCTCGACATGCTGCTTGGGCTCTACTACATGACCGGACCAATCATGGAGACCGCAGTTCCGGTCCCGGCCGACGTCCTTGCTGCCGATTTCGCATTCGAAAACGGCTCAGATTCGACCAACGGACACGCCGGTTCGCGCTACTACGGCAGCCTGCAGGAAGCGCGATACGCAGAGGAGACGGGCGGGGTCGGCTTGCGCGACCGTGTTCGGGTCCGCGTTCCGGGCGGTACTCCGGTTTGGCGTGACTCGGCCGACGCTCAGCCAGTCATTATCGGCGAACCCCACGACTGGATCGAGACCACCGTCGGGCGAATCATCTTCAACGAGATGCTGCCCGAATCGATGGGGTTCCACAACTACGTCATGCGGGAAGACGAGATCGACGCCGTCGTGCATCGCTGCTACAGCGAACTCGGAAACGCCGGCACTGCAATCGTCCTCGACGAAATGAAGCGACTCGGTTTCGAATACGCCACGCGTTCCGGTACCACCATCGCCATCAAAGACGCAGTCCCTCCGCCTGAAAAACAACAGCTGATCGAATACGGACGGGCACAAGTCGCCGAGTTGCAGAGGATGTACGACGAAGGAGTGATCACCGACGAAGAGAAGTACACCGCAACGATCGAGACGTGGAACGAAACTTCCGATCGCGTGACCGACGCTGTGAAAGAACACCTCTCGGAATACAACGGCGTGTTTGCGATGTCCGACTCCGGAGCGAAGGGTAACCTCGCCCAGATAAAGCAGATGGCCGGAATGCGCGGCTTGATGTCGAACCCGCGCGGGCGCATCATCGACGTCCCGATCGAGGCAAGCTTCTCGGAAGGACTTTCGGTCCACGAATTCTTCGCCTCGACACACGGTTCCAGAAAAGCACTTGCTGACACCGCACTCAAGACGGCCGAAGCTGGATACCTCACCCGCCGGATGGCCGACGCCGCACAAAACGTCATCATCAACGAACGTGACTGCGGCTCTCCGATTGGCATGACCATATCGGCAGAGGCTTCGCGGTCCCTCAACCTACCGTTTGAAGAGCGCATCTTCAGCCGGTATTCGCTACACGACGTCGTCGACCCGTCAACTGGCGAGATATTGGCGACACCTGACGACTTGATCGAAGCCGCGTTGGCCGCAAAGATAGCTGCCGCAGGATTGGAAGAATTGGAAGTACGATCTCCGGTTTCCTGCATGCTCGAACGCGGCATCTGCGCAAGGTGCTACGGAAGTATGCTCGCCGACAATCGCCCGTCGATCATCGGCGAAGCGGTCGGTATCGTCGCCGCACAGTCGATCGGCGAGCCCGGCACACAGCTCACCATGCGTAACTTCCACACCGGCGGAATCGCCAGCGACCGCGACATCACCACCGGTCTACCCCGAGTGCAGGAACTGTTCGAGGCACGAAACCCCAAATCGCCCGCAATTCTCTCCGAGATTGCAGGCATTATCCGATTCCGCGAAGCACAAGGCAACCTCGTTATCGCCGTCGAGAACATCGAGACGTTCCACGACGACGTCGAGATACCTGCCGGTTATCGCTCCTCGGTCGGAGTTGGCGATTGGGTCGACGCCGGTTCTAACCTCTTGTCGCTCACCGCGGCCGGACGACGCGACGCGATGGCCGACGATGGCTCGCTCGCCCTACCTGAAGACCTCGTCTCACAGGTCTCCGGAGAGGTTGAGAGCATCGACGAAAAGTCGATCCGAATCGTTTGGCAAGAAACCGACGAGCGCGAGTACATACCGCAGAACAACGCCGATGTCTTGGTCGCCGATAACCAAGAGATCGAACCCGGCGCGCAACTCACCGACGGCACCCGCAACCCGCACGACATCCTGCGCATCACCGGCATCGAAGCCGTGCAACGCTACCTCGTGGAAGAAGCCCAACGGGTCTATCGTTCACAAGGTGTAAAGGTGCACGACAAACACTTCGAAGTCGTCGTCCGACAGATGCTTCAGAAAGTCAAGATCGAGAGCACCGGCGATTCGAAACTTTTGATCGACGAAGTCGTCGACCGCTCACAGTACCTACAAGCGAATGAAGATGTTCGCGAACAATACGGCGACCCTGCGACCGCATTTCCAGTCCTGCTCGGCATCAGCCGTGTGTCCCTGATGTCGCAAAGCTTCTTGGCCAAAGCATCGTTCCAAGAGACCGAGCGAGTGCTCACCGATGCCGCACTGCAAGGCAGCGTCGATCGCTTAACCGGACTCAAGGAGAACGTCATCATCGGACGGATGATACCGGCCAGATTGGACCGATCGCCCGAAGGCCGCGAACTCCTCGGCCTGCCCGACCCCGAAACCGTGCCCGCGCAACCCGTCACTCAGGATTGGGAACAGGCATTGGCAGCCATCGCTGGCGATGACATGGCCGCTTCTTTGGCAGCCTTCAACGCCGCAAGCGACACCGCAAGCGTCTCCATCGGATTCTCCGGAGAGGACGACGGCGCCGATGAAACGCCGGAACCACCCGACTTCTCCAACCTTGCAAGCGCATTCTTCGGCAACATGGAAACCCCAGAAGAACCCGTCATCTCCTTCGACGACGACACCGACAACGCATAGAGGCGGTTCGTGAAACGCCCTCCACGCGGGACGCCCAAACATCCGCAAACTGTAGGGGCAGGTTTCAAACCTGCCCGTTCGCTCCGTTCGCGAAGCGAGAGGGACGCGACGTAGGGGCGTAAATCACCCACCGTACCGGATACCCGAACCGCGGTAACTGGTAGGGGCAGGTTTCAAACCTGCCCTTTTTAGCTTCAACGCGATTATTATTGCAATGCCCCGTCGTACCGGCGGATTTAGAAGTCTTCAACAACGAGGGCCCCATGCCAAACGACAACCAACGGCCGAACATCATCGTCTTCATGACCGACGACCAAGGCTACGGCGACCTGTCGTGCATGGGCGCCACCGACTTTCGCACGCCGAACCTCGACCGAATGGCATCCGAAGGCGTCCGCTTCACCGACTGGTACTCCAACAGCCCCGTCTGCAGCCCATCCCGCGCCGCGCTGCTGACAGGCCGATACCCCGGCAATGCCGGCGTTCGAGCCATCCTCCAAGGACACCGCACCGCATCCGGACTGCCAAACTCCACCCCCACAATCTCATCCCTCCTCAAAGACCGCGGCTACCAAACATCAATGGTCGGCAAATGGCACCTCGGCCTAACCGACGAATGTCGCCCCCACTCCCACGGCTTCGACTACTGGTTCGGATTCCTCGCCGGCTGCATCGACTTCTACTCACACATCTACTACTGGGGCGCAAACCGACCCGGACCTGGCATCAACCCAACCCACGACCTCTGGGAAAACAACGAGGAAGTTTGGCACGACAGCGAATACTTCACCGAACTCATCGCCGAAAAAGCCATCGAACGCCTCCGCACCATGGTCGCCGAGAAGCGAGCCTCCGGCAAACCCTTCCTCCTCTACGCCCCCTTCAACGCGCCCCACTACCCCATGCACGCGCCTGAAAAGTACACCGAACGCTTCGCCCACCTCCCTTGGGACCGACGCATCATGGCCGCAATGATCAGCGCCATCGACGACGCCATCGGCGCCATAATGAACGAACTAACCCGCCTCGGAGAAGCCGACGACACCCTAACCTTCTTCGTCTCCGACAACGGCCCATCCCGCGAAACCCGAAACTGGCTCGACGGCACCCTCGACCCATACTACGGCGGAACATCCGGCGGACTCAAAGGCCATAAATTCAGCCTCTTCGACGGCGGCATCCGCATGCCCGCCATCGCCCACTACCCCACACGCATCCCCGGAGGCCAAGTCGTCTCCACACCCTGCGCATCCATGGACATCGTCCCAACCGTCCTCCACGCCGCAGACGGCACCGCACCCACCGACCAAACAGGCGAGTTCGACGGCACAAGCATCCTAGACCTACTATCCAACGGCACAGACCTCCCCGAACGCGACCTCTACTGGGAACTAGACGGCCAAACCGCCATCCGCCGAGGCAACCACAAACTAGTCATCGACGGCGTCCTAGTAGAAGAAGACCAACCCCAAACCCACATCCACCTATCCGACCTCTCAACCGACATCTCCGAATCAACAAACCTAGCCGACCAACACCCCGACCTAGCCACCCAACTAGAAACCGCCGCCCTAACCTGGCGCGCCAACATCCAAAAACGCTGGGACCGCGACTACTCCCACCTGAACCACGGCATAGTAACCTACGCCGACTTCCCTGTGGGCTAACTCACTCGTCCCCTTCGCGCAGCGTAAGGGGACGCGAACGAGCACAGCGAGGTCGCAGGGGATGCATGGGGAGGACGGGCGCGGGATTCCACCCCATCGCCGAAGGTTTACGCGCTAGAAGGACGACAAAAATCACCGTCATTCCGGCGAAAGTCGGCGCTTCAGCGGACAGGACGTCCATCCATAGGGGCAGGGCAAACGGAGGCAACGTCCACCTCCTCTTCGCGGAGCGAAGGGGACGCGAGGCAGCAGAGCGACCTCGCAGGGGATGCCCGTCCACCGGTAGGGGCAGGTTTCAAACCTGCCCTACGTCAGTTCACCACCCGGCAACGCAGGACTAAACCGGCTCCGCCTCGAGCCAAAACCCTCAGACGTTACCCTAGAAGATAGCCAACAATCGCCAAACTGGTCGCACCAACCAATTATCGCCAACCGTTCCCTTGCAGACTGAACCTTCCGACACACCATGAAACTTAAAATCTCCTACGACCCCGAAAGCGACACTCTAGACATCGGCAACGGAAAACCGGGCAACAACGGCCAACAGATCGCCGATCGTCTCACCGCGTTCTTTGGCGACGGCGAAGACACCGTAGGGATAACGCTCGAAAACGCGGCTGAGGTGTTGGCGCCGCATCTCCGCGATTGGATGGCCAATTGAACGCCGTTTGTTAGTCGGGAATTCACGCGAAAATCAACCTCGGTTCGTCTGTGATAGAATCGGTAAAGTTACGTTACTGTTTATGCTTTTATGAGCGTCGCCGAATACTACGAACGATCCAAACGAAACCATCCTGAAGTTTCTGAAGAGTTGGTAACTCGGGTGTTGGATAATCCTGAGCACACGTTAGTTCAACCAGACGGCAGAATCAGGTACTACGGTTACATCGAAGAGGCCGACAAGTGGCTCCGCGTAATCGTCGAAGAAGGTCGGGTGCTCAACCGCTTCTTCGACCGAGGCGCAATGAGAAAGTGGGGAAAACCATGAAACTCGAGATATATTACGACCCAGAAAGCGACACCCTAGACATCGGCAACGGTCAACCCGCCTTCGAAGGCTACGACGTCGCCGACCAACTAACCGCACATGTCGACGCCGAAGGCGATGTGGTGTTTGTTTCTCTTGAACACGCCGTTCAAGTGCTGGCCCCGTATCTACGCAAATACATGACTCGCGAGGAACCACAAGTTGCCGCCTCCATCTTACGCGACGAAGGCGAGCCAAGCTGACGACGGGCCGTACTACCATGGAACTAGAAATCCAATACTTCCCTCAAACCGACTCTCTCTACTTCGGCAAATCCGAGATCGCCAACGAAGGCTACGACATCGCCGACAACCTAATCGCCCACGCCAAAGAAGACGGCGAACTGGTCGGAATCACCTTGGAACACGCTACCGATCTCCTAGCCCCATATCTTCGCCAATACACGACTCGCCAATAACCCATACACGCCGCGCCGGCGAATTTTAACGAGACAAGCAATAATGTAGTCTCGAAACACACCGCTCAACTGGAATTCCAAAAATGGTCACCAAGGAAGAACGGAAAACCTACATCCAGCGTGCTCGGCAAATCTACGAAACCGAGTTGCTACCGCTATACAAAGACACCCACGAAGGCCGCTACATCGTCATCGACGGACGTAGCGGCGACCACGAGATCGAACAAGGCGACCATCTGACGTACCACCGGTTGGTGAGTCGGCAACCCGACGCCGTCACCTTCAGCACCAGAGTCGGCAAAGATTCAGCCGGACGCATAACCAGCCTGACTTTCAGCACAAAACCAGCCGCATACAACAGCGACACTTCGAATTGATCAAAGGTTACGTAGACGAAGATCTGCTCCCCGTTGTCGACATCGAAGTCAGGGGCAGAGATCGACTTCTACGACAAATCCCGGCGCTACTCGACACCGGTTGTAGCGTGAGCCTTCTCTTGCACACGGAAGCGCTGCCAAGCCTCATAGTGAGTGACAGTTCACACCTTCAACGCATCGCCTTGCGGCCAGATTTTGCAAACCTTCTCGGCTATCCAACGGCCTCGCTGATCGATCACCGCTTCGTCCCATGAATCGGGGTATTCACTTACAATTCGGCGGTTCAACTCCAAATTGTCTTTCCTCAATTTCTCCACTTTCACCGCGTATTTTTCATCCTTCAGGCTTGAGTTCCAAGGCTGACTCAGTAACGTCAAGTTACCAATTGCCGGAACATGTTCGCGACGTTGTCTCAAATCCTCTTCAGTCGCATCCACTTCCAACGGCCAGTTCTTTTCCCAGTTCTGAGGCATAACATGTTCTAGAGTCAGGTTGCGAGGGACTTCCTTGTACCCGGCACCAGCCGGAACGATCACATTTTCAACTTGCTCGAGAATCAAACGCTGCACTCCGGCCTTTGGAGACCATGATCCCAATAGCCGATCTGTAATGTCTCTGTCGCCCGGCCGCTTGGTACTGAGTCCAGCTTGATCCTTCAGATTTTCGACCAGCCCATTGATCACGGCGTCTTCGTCTGCTCCGGCAAAGATCTGACCTAACAATCCCGGAATCAGACTTCGAAAACCTGTAGCAGAATTCCGGAATATCATCCTACGCATCAAGTAGCTATCCATCACGCGCATACAATGCTCAAAGGCGTCATCATCCTCCAGTCTGACCCGCAATGCCATATATACGCTCGTGAATCCGAACAACTTCAATTGCGTCCTTCGGTGTCGGTATGAGCCTAATGCGGAATGGTCATCCGGTTGCTTTTCAAGTTTTTCGAATGCGTCAGCGTAGTCTCGTAGCGACCCGGCGATTTCAAGAACGTTATCCGATCCCTGAACGCGATTTCGCACGGTTTGATAAACCGCCGCTTGATTTATGACCTCCCGTTTCTGAGCAGTGATCCAGTACCACGACATCGCGTTAACGCGGTTGCCGCTGAAATTCGGCACTCGATGCCGTTCGCTCCACCATCGATCGTCGTCTTTCTGACCACCATCAAATCGTTCTAAAAATTCACCGTAGAAATCATCTTGATCGCCTGTCTGCGTGAGCGCTTCAAACAATAAGAAATTTTTCACCTTATCGTATTCAGTCAATTCAATCCCGCGAGCATTCAATGATTCGAAAATCTCGTGCTCGTTGTCATCAATCGACAGCTGAATTCTCGCTACTTGAAGCATGTCGACGACGGCGCGCTTTAGTTGCGGTGCCACTAGGTCTATTTCGCTTTTCCGATCCTCGCACCATGTCATAGCCCTGTCTTCGTAGAATCCATAGCAGGCCCCGAGCCTGTCCCCGGTTGGATTGACGTCGTCAGTCACTTCATCAAGATCGATTAAAGAAGAAAAGGAAGCATAACCCAAACCCGCCGGTCGAAGTTTCATGATGTCGATTTGTGGCACGCCCGCGAAGTGGCGGTTGTCGACCAACTCCTTTAACGAAGCGGCGTGAGTGTCCTGACCAAACCGTTTGAACGCATTCGAGATTGCCGTCATCATCAAAAGAATGGTAGTCAATCGCTGTTGTCCGTCAACTATGATCCAAGTGGGTAAATTATTCGCCGTGGAGTCGTCAATGCTCTTTGGTTTCACAACTACGGCGCCCATGAAATGAGGCATCACTTGTGCGTGATGACTAGCGTTGCTGTTCCCGGATTGCAAAGCAATGAGTCGTTCGGCAACTTGCTCTACGTCTCGCCACAACGGCAACCATTGGGTATCTCGTTCCCAAACGTAGTGGCGTTGGTATCTCGGCACTTCGTACACGTGTTTTGATTCGAACAATTGCGTGACAGTCGCTTCGCCAGCTTTCATGTTTCGACTTTCATTAAGATTTCTGATGCAATGGTCAATCGCCTTAACAAATATACAAAATGTTTTGCATTAAATCTGGTTTGACCGACACTGCTTTATACGCCAAATACAGCAACTGACGAATTTACGGCGACGATTTGCAAACCGCCCTACCCCCTCACCACCCCTCAACCCCATACCGCTCCATAGCATCCAAACTGATCTCCACACCCAAACCCGGCTTCCCACTAACCCGCACATACTGCCCTTCAAACTCGATCGGCTCCTCAAGCATCGCCTGGTACATCGGAATAAACGAAATCGCATGCTCCAAACGGTAGAAGTTAACCGTTGACATGCAAACATGCGCCCCCGCCACGATCTGTATCGAACCCATAGCATTGTGCGGACTTATCGGAATGTAAAACGCCTCTGCCATCGATGCGATCTTCTTGATCTCGCTGATGCCACCCGTCCAAACGATGTCCGGCATGATGTAGTTGGCTAGGTTCCGCTGGAACACCGGAATGAAATCCCACCGCGTGTAAAGCCGCTCGCCCACGCAGATGTTCGGCACCGTGTTCTGACGCACCGTCGCTAAAGCGTCGAAACTCTCCTGCGGCAACGGCTCCTCGAACCACTCGATATTCGACTGCTCATGCAACGTGTTGGCCAAGCGAATCGCCGTAGGCACGTTGAAGTTCCCATGAGCATCGATCAAAATCTCCGGCTTCGGCCCGATCGCCTCCCTAACCGCACGCACGATGTCATAACCCAACTGCTCACCCTCATGAGAGATAACACCATCCGTGAATCGGGTATGAACCGGAACCATCTCCAAAAACGGGTCCAGCTTCATCGCCTCATGACCATCCGCCACAACCTTCTTCGCTGCTTGGAAGTAGTCCTCCGGCGTACTGCAGTTCGGGAACCAACCATTCGCGTACAGCCTCACCTCATCCCGAAACTTCCCACCCAGAAGCTCATAAACCGGCACACCCAACGCCTTGCCCTTGATGTCCCACAACGCAATATCGATCCCGCTGATCGCCGTCGACGCAAACCCACGCGAGCTCATGTACGTATACCGACGAAACAACCGGTGCCACAACGGCTCGATATTCGTCGGATCCTCACCGATCAGCACCTCTTTCATCGCAAGGATTGCACGGGCGGTCAAAAAGCTGCCGCCACCGGGATAGTTCGTCGCTTCACCCCATCCGCGAATCCCCTCGTCAGTGTCGATCCGCACGAACGTCCACTGACGCTCATTCGGACCACCGTACCCATGACCAGGCGGCGTCACCACATAAGCATTGATATCCGTAATCTTCATCTCTAAACTCCTGCGTCCATATTACCCACTCCATCGCCCAAAGTCATTCCCGCGGGGCCTGCCCCGTACTCCGATACGGGGGCGGGAACCCAGCAGGGACGAGAGGCCAGGTTGCCCCCGCTGTGCGGGGGAAATGGCGAAGCCAAAGGGGGCGTGCACCAAAACCCAACAGTAACGCACACCCTAGGTTTTGCCACATCCGTTTTGCACAAGCCGATTTCCTTGCTAAAGTCTCCAAATCGCGCACCGTGTTACCGCACGACGCCGATGGTTTGAAATCAATCTAAGCAGCTTTACTCATGGCATCCGCAGACAGCTTCGAACTACCACCCGAGTTGATCGACCGAGGCGTTGAATGGCAAGTCACAGGCTTCACAATCTTGGGCGTAGCTGCAACCTCGGCACTTGCAATATACTCCGAAACAGACGCTTTACCGTTCCGATTCTTCGAAGTTGCGACCACCAAACTAAACTGGGCCTTCGTCCCAACAGTCGCATACCTAATCGACAGGAGCAGAAAAATGTTCGAGAAATCATCCGAAATTCGCGCAACCGCCAGACGAGAGGTACTCGAAAAAGCACAACGCGAGGAAAGGGAGCGAATCCAATCATTACTCCAAGCTCCTGGTGTCGTAATTCCGCCAGAAATCGCCGAAAAAGCTTTCGGCGATACCAACGGCAAAAAATCATGAAACGTCGGTCATCTCTCTCATGGCGCCACCAACTCGAATCCTGTGTGACGGCGCCACAAACGGGCAGATGTTCAGATCCAACGCCGAAATACACGAATCCGTAAGGCGCAAAATCCACGAGATAGAGATCAGAGAAGCCAAACGCGAAGTCAAAGAACGAATCCTCCCGAAGCTAGAGGCCCACGGCATTGTTCTACCGCCCGAAATCGTCGAAGAAATCTTCAGCGAAACTAACGACCAAAAAACCAAACACCATCCTTCAAATCCTTCAATATCCCTAACATCCCAGTTCAATCCTCCGGCTTAGTAGCAAACAAAGAAGCGACCGCCGCCAAGAGCCCCACAAACCCCGCGCCCACAAAAAACGGCAAGTAACTCGCCCCGCCAACGAAGTCAAAGATCAACCCCGGAATCATCACCCCCACAGCTTGTCCCAAAGTCGTGAACGGCTCCGTAACTCCCCGAATCGTGCCCAACGCGGACCTCCCGAAATAGTCCGCATACGCCACCGGCGGCACCACCAGCATCCCTCCAAGTCCGAAGCCGAAAAACGCCGAGAACGCCAGCGCCTCAACCGCGGTGTCCGTCAGCGTGAACAGAAACGCACCAAACGCCAAGTTGACCGCCACCGCCGCCATCACAAATCGCACCGGCACCCGTTCAACTATCCGACCCCAAACCAAACTGCTGATGCCGAGAAAGATCGCATTCAAGCTGATGCTCACACCCGCAGTGACCGCCCCCAATCCCTGATCCTGAAAGAACGCCGCCGCGTGCGTATTCGAACCGGCATGCATAAAGAACATCATCCCGGTAGCCAAAGCCAACAACCACAACGCCGGAGTCCGCATCGCCTCGCTCGAAGTCCAGTTCGGCTCTTCCGACGCCGGATTAGATCCATTACCTTCTGTTTCCGCTTCGTCTTGAACATCACCATCCGGCCGCAACCCCAAATCCTCCGGCTGCTCCGATATCAGCAGCGCCACCGGTAAAAGCGCCACAACGAACACCACCACGCTCAACACATACCAAGCATCCCGCCAACCACTCTGCGCAATCACAATCGACGCGATCAAAGGGAACAGCACCATCCCCGCAGAGTGCGACAAACCCAGAATCCCGTTAGTCCGGCCTCGCATTCGGATAAACCAACGCGACACAACCACCGACGTCCCGATCTGCACCGGACTCGCGAAGATTACCCGACCCGTCCCATAAGCGATGTAAAACACCCACGGAATCGTCACACCCATCACCCTCAGACTCACATCCGACCACGCCAACGCGAACGTCGAGATACACAACACTACGATGCTCGCCGTCAATACCGCCCGCACACCATACCGGTCGATCATCCGACCGATGATCGGCGACGTAAACGTCGCTGCCAAACCCCCAGCCGCAGCCGCGCCCGCAATCAACGTCCGACTCCACCCCAACTCCTCCGAAAGTGGATAGATGAAAACCGAAATCGTCAGACTAGCCGCCGCATTTCGAGCGAAATTCGCAGTCCCAGCCGCGCCCAGTATCCACCATCCGTAGAAAAACGGACTACGATCTGCCAGCTTCTGCCGCATCACGGACCACAAAACCCTCCCCCTTGATGTCCAAGGGGGAATTGAAGGGGGTTTAGATTAACCATCATTCCGGCGAAAGCCGGGAGCTTCAGCGGACGGAACGTCCATCCAGAAGGGTTGGGACGGGTGCCGGTTCGCCCCTTTCGCACAGCGAAAGGGGCGCGAGCACAGCGAGCGGGGTATGCCCGGGGGCGGAGCGGGGACGGGCAATCACAGCCCATCACAGAAATCAGCACAATCAGCGGTTCAGACAACACCCCACATCTCAACAGGGCGGCGAATCCGGATGCTTGTACTTCTCAATCGCATCCATGCTCACCTCTACTCCCAAACCCGGTTTGCCCGAAACCTTCACATACTGCCCATGGAAATCGATCGGCTCCTCAAGCATCGCGTTGTATGCCGGTATCGACCCGATCGAATGCTCCAACCGATAGAAATTCACCGTCGCCATAGAAACATGCGCCCCCGCCACGATCTGCAACGATCCCATCGCATTGTGCGGACTGATCGGAATGTAGAACGTCTCCGCCAACGTCGCGATCTTGCGGATCTCACTGATACCACCAGTCCAAACGATGTCCGGCATGATGTAGTCGGCAAGGTTACGTTTAAAGACCGGCAGGAAATCCCACCGCGTGAACAACCGCTCACCGACACAGATATTCGGCTCCGTGTGCGCCCGAATCGTCTCCAGCGCATCAAATCCCTCAGGCGGCAACGGCTCCTCAAACCACTCGATCCGACTCTGCTCGTAGAGATTGTTAGCGATCCGAATCGCCGTCGGCACATTGTAGTGCCCATGCGCATCGATCAATATCTCGAACTGCGGCCCAACCGCATCCCGCGTCGCCCGCACGATGTCGTACCCAAGCTGCTCCCCATCCTGCGAAATCTGACCCGTCTGATACGCCGTGTGATACGGCCGCATCTCCAAAAACGGGTCCAACTTCAAAGCCTCATGCCCCGACTCCTTAACCCTCTTCGCCGCCTCGCCATACTCCTCAGGCGTCGAACACCCCGCGAACCAACCATTCGCATACAACCGCACCTCGTCCCTGAAACTCCCGCCCAACAGATCATAAATCGGTCTACCCAACGCCTTACCCCGGATATCCCACAACGCAATATCGATCCCGCTGATCGCCGTCGTCGGCAAACCCCGAGAACCCATATACGTATACCGACGATAAAGCTTGTGCCACAACGGCTCGATATTCACCGGATCCTCACCCACCAACGCCTCCTTCATCGCCAACACCGCCTGTGCCGTCAAGAAACTCCCCTTACGAGGACTGCTCGTAGCCTCGCCCCAACCCGAAACCCCCTCATCAGTATCGATCCGCACAAACGTCCACTCCCGGTCCATCGTGCTCCCAAACGCCGGCATCTGAGGCTCAACAACCCAAGCCTTTACATCCGTAATCTTCATATCGACAAAACCTCCAAATTCAACGCCCCAAGTTTACAACCGAAAACCCGGTAGGGGCCGTTCGTGAACGGCCCGGCCAACCAAACCACCAATCCCCCCATCAACGCCACACGCCCCTCAACCAACTCCCCAAAACCCACGCCCGACTCAACGGCGCCACCAATCACCGACATCCACAACCGGACTCGCGGATTCGAAACCCGACCCGGCATCTACACAATCCCGCCGCCAACACCGCAACACCCAAATACCCGTAGGGGCCGTTCGTGAACGGCCCTGCCAACCAAACCACCAATCACCGACGCCCGCTACCACAATTTTTAACGCACGTTTGGGTTCTCCTCGTCCGTGTCCCACCCATTAGGATTGCCGGTTATGTAATCTCGGATACGCTCCAATGCCGCGTCGTTCCTTACTACATGCTCGTAATAATTGCGCTGCCACAACCGATCTCCGGGCCTCCCGCGCGCCGCATTGACCCGATTTGTGGAAACCGTTTTAAACGCACCGACTAAACGGCCAAGGGATTTCCGACGCGCCGATGGTGCCATCTCCGAACAGCCCCAACCGCGATCCGTGATCACGATGATGCCATGCAGATGGTTCGGCATAACGACGTATGCATCCAAATCCACATAGCCGTGACGCACTCCCAACCATTCCCACGCATCCACCACGATCTTACCCGCATCGTTCAACACCATCTGCCCATCCACCACCTCACCGAACAAACACAACCTGCCCTGCGTGACAATCGTGACGAAATACACACCCGGTCGCGAATAATCGTACCCCTGCAATCGGATCGATCGTCGCCGTGGACCCAAACTGTCGGTCATAAACACATTTTAGACACCTAACGATCCAGTCGTACGACGATCATCAAATTGTCACCCACCTCACCACATGCGACACCACCCAGTACACCAAAACACCCGTAGGGGCCGTTCGTGAACGGCCCTAACAGCCAAACCGACCGATTCCTCCATCAACGCCAAACATCCCATGACCAACGCGACGCCACCAATTCCAACTTGGCATCCGCATCAAACCGATGGCCAACCCCGTACCGTCCAGAACGCCAAAACACCCGTAGGGGCCGTTCGTGAACGGCCCTGCCAACCAAACGACCAATCCTCCCATCAACGCCACACATCCCATGACCAACGCGACGCCACCAATTCCAACTCGGCATCTGCATCAAACCGATCGCCAACACCAAACCGCCCAGAACACAGAAAAACCGGTAGGGGCCGTTCGTGAACGGCCCTGCCAACCAAACGACCGATTCCCCCATCAACGCCACAAATCCATTGACCGACACGACGCCACCATATCCAACTCGGCATCTGCATCAAACCGATCGCCAACACCAAACCGCCCAGAACACAGAAAAACCGGTAGGGGCCGTTCGTGAACGGCCCTGCCAACCAAACGACCGATTCCCCCATCAACGCCACACATCCATTGACCGACACGACGCCACCATATCCAACTCGGCATCTGCATCAAACCGATCGCCAACACCAAACCGCCCAGAACACAGAAAAACCGGTAGGGCCGTTCGTGAACGGCCCTACCGACCAAACGACCAATCCCCCCATCAACGCCACACGTACATTGACCAACGCGACGCCACCAAATCCAACTTGGCATCTGCATCAAACCGATGGCCAACCCCGTACCGTCCAGAACGCCAAAACACCCGTAGGGGCCGTTCGTGAACGGCCTTACCAACCAAACGACCAATTCCCGCATCAGCGTCATGGCCCCGACTCATCGGCGTGGCAAACGATTGCGCACAGCATTATGGATGCGAACAATCCCGTGACCCGCGCTGTCTACGATGGAGTCGACGATGCGCGCGATTTGCTTCGCCATTTACGGACAAAATCAGATGGTAAAGACCGTTTTCCTTTGCTTAGAGGACCCAAAATTGGGCCAATGTGGGTGCGGATGCTCGTCGCCCCAGGTGGTGCGAAGATCGAAAACATGGAGATCATCCCGGTAGCAGTCGATGTGCACGTCGCGCGTGTCAGCAGGAATTTGATTGCCACGGATATTCAGGATCGGAGAGCGATCCAAGGAATTTGGCGGCGAGCAATAGCAACCACCAAAATTGTTGGGCCCGACGGCTTGGCGAGCACTTCTGCTGCCCTCGATCCTGCGTTATGGACGTTCGGTAAGTACGGTTGCAGCCATTGTGAGAAACAGGGTCGCCGCATGCCTATCAGTCGTGCCTGCGACGACTGCCAGTTCCAGGTTTGATCCACGTAACCATCCTTCCCATCATCACCAATCACATCCGTAACAGTTCACACCCCTACCCCAACCCAACCTCATACAACCGCTCATACCGCGTCGGACGGTTGTAATGCAGATGACTCCGCATCAAAACAATCGAATCCACCGGCACTCCCGCAACACGACCCCATCCATCCGGCCGCGCCTCCAACCAGCGCTGACCAATCGCCGCCAACACCCGTTTCTGCGTCCCACTACGCACGCGCCCAACCGTCACATGCGGAGCAAACTCACGACGCTCCTCTGGGAATCCGCACCTAACCATCGCCCCGTCCAACCGCGTCGCCAAACTCGACATCCGCCTCAAATCACCTTCCATACCCGTCCATAACACCCGCGGCGTCCGCTCCCCCGGAAAGCACCCATTCGAACCCAACTCCAACTGAAGCCGAGCCGATTCCGCCGCCACGTCATCAAGCTCCTCTCTCAAATACCGCAAATCGTCCTCGTGCACGTCCCCTAAAAACTTCAACGTGATGTGCATATTCTGCGGCGACGACCAGCGCACCGCGTCGTACGCAACCGCACCGCGCGACGGCCGCCGGCGCTGCACACCCCCATACGACACCGCGCGCATCGACATCGCCATATCATCCAAGATCGAAATCGCCCGCTTCGGCAACTCAACCGCCACAAACAACCTCCAGTACAACCCGTCGTCCTCCTCATCCTCCTCAATCTCGCCACCAGGCAACAAAACCGGCTCGATCTCGCGCCGAGTAGCACCCCGGCTTCGCCGCGGCCTTACCTCCGATCTCTCATCCATCCGTCGCATCCAACAATCATAGCCAATCAACTCGATCGTCCCATCCGCGCACCATCGCCCCTTTCGCACCCCGAAAGGGGCGCGAGCAAGTGAAGCCCAAAGGACCGTCACCAGAGCGGGGTATGCCCGGGGCGGCGGGGCGGACGCCATCATTGCCCATCTGCGTAATCAGCGTAATCCGCGGTTCAGACAACTAAAATTCCACTATGTTCACCTCATCCCCCGAAATCTGGTGGTCCCCCGCCTCGCTCGAGTTCCAAGAGATCCGCGCCCGCGGCAGCACCGACTGGACCACCATAAACCTCTCCGACGCCGACGGCATCGCCGGCCAAGGCGAAATCACCTCCACCCAACTCTCCGGCTCCGTCGCAGCCCACACCGCCCGACTCGCAAACCGACTCCGAGGTCAACGCATCGCCTCCGACGACCACGCCATGCAACTCCTCGGCGTTGATCCTGCAGAGTTGGAAGTCGACCAACCACTCGCCACCGCCGTCAGCGCACTCCGATGCGCCGTCGCCGACGCCCTCGCACAACGCGCCGCGATGCCCCTCGCAAACTACCTCCGACACACCCACGACCACGAAGGCGACATCCCATCTCAGGTCCGACTCTACGGAAACATCAACCGCTCGCTACTCCCCGACGACCAAGGCCCCGTCGACCGCGGCCCCGACGACTTCGCCGAGATGGCCGTCGAAGCCGTCAACAACGGCTTCACCACCATCAAGTGCGCACCCTTCGACGAATGCCGAGCACCCTTCACATCTACCGGACTCCCGCACTGCGCCGAAGCCGGACTCGAACGCGTCCAAACCATCCGAGAAGCCGTCGGATCCGACATCACCATCTACGTCGACTGCCACTCCCGCTTCGACCTCGACTCCGCACTCGCCCTCGAACCCGAGCTCCGAGCCGCTGGCGGCCAATGGTTCGAAGAACCCGTCGACCCAGTCGAAAACTCAGACGACCTCCGCAACATCCACGAACACGCAACCCTCCCCATAGCAGGCGGAGAACACGCATACGGCGTCAACCTCTTCAAAAAACTCGTCGAAGAAGACATCCTCGACATCGTCATGCCCGACGTCAAATTCTGCGGCGGACCCGTCGAAGCTTACCGCATCGGCACCGAACTCGAACCCGCATTCCCCGGCTCCGTCTCCATGCACTGCCCATCCGGCCCACTCTCCCTCCTCGCCAGCGCACACGCCACACTCGCATTCGAAAACGTCCTCCCCCTAGAACACGCCGTCTACGAAGTCGACTGGCGACACACCCTCCTAGAACCCCACGAAAACATCCAAAACGGACACCTAATCCTCCCCGAAGCCCCCGGCCTAGGCGCCCGAGTAGACCCCGTAGCAGTAGCCTTCAAAGGCAAATCCTGGACCGAATAACACAAAACCAATCTGACGCCACAACCCTCCCCTTCGCTGTGCAAAGGGACGCGACGTAGGGGCGGTTCGCGAACCGCCCGCTCACAGGGGATGCCCGAATCACCAACAAACCCCCACTCCCACCATCAACGTTCGCCTCTCGCTCGATCCCAGTGGGCCACCAACAATCCCCTCTTCCTTGATGGGTGAGGGTGACGGCCAATCATAGCCCATCATTAAAATCAGCGTAATCAGCGGTTCAGACCAAATGCTAGCCTCCGACATCCTCCCACCCCGCACCGTATCCAGCCGCGGCATGAAGGGCATGCTAGACCGCCTAGAAACCGACTCCCCAGGCCAATACACCTTCAAACTCCTACCACCGTCAGCCATTAAAGATTTCCCTCTCCCCTCCGCGGGAGAGGGTCAGGGTGAGGGGGAACAGGTGGGCAAGGGGACGGGCGAACCGCCCCTTTCGCTTGGCGAAAGGGGCGCGAGCGCAGCGAGCGGGGTATGCACGGGGAGGTGCGGGCAAGGGCAATCACAGCCCATCACTAAAATCAGCGCAATCAGCGGTTCAGACTGGTCATGGCTACCCAATTCAGCTTTGAACTCCCCCACCGGACTAGCATTCTTATACACCAAAACGGACGAATCCCCCTTCCAACCCCGACTCGCCATCGCTCCCCCATTCCCGATCCACACCGAAGTCGAAACCACCGACCGCGAAACCCTCCTACAGTCCATCGACCCACCCTTCCACGTCGCCATCATTCTCATCCGCTACGGCTACGTCGCCATCGCCATCGCCCACGACGAAACCCTAGTCCTCACCAAAACCGACACCCGCTGGGTACCCAACCAACACCGCGCCGGCGGACAATCCGCCAACCGATTCAAACGCAACCGCGAAAAATGGGCCCGCGAATTCTTCGACAAATCCGCCCGATTAGCCCAAGAACGCTTCGCCGCATACCCCCACCACATCCACCACCTAATCTTCGGCGGCGACCAACACGTCATCAAACAATTCCTCGACCGCGCAACCTTCCCCAACAACCTAGCCGACCGCATCCTTACCCGCCGCCTAAACACCCTCCGACCAAACCGCAACGCCCTAAAACAAGCCACCCGCCAAGCCTGGTCCTCCATCATCTACGAACTCGCAGCGACCAACCCGTAGGGGCGACCCTCGTGGTCGGCCTGCCTCAATCCAGCAGACACCACAATACCCGCTATTCCCTGTCCTTCAGGAACTCCGACAGACCATCCATGACAATCCTCGCCCGGCCCCCAGTTGCCTGGTAGAAATTTTTCGACCCGTCCTCGCCACCGATTTCATGGTCGGCATCACTCATCCACGCCACGTCTCCGCTCAACGACTCCACCATGTCCATACTCACTGGACGATTCTCATCGATCAGCAGAATCGCCGCCGCGCGAAACTCGCGCTGTGCCTGAGAAGCGTCGGGCACCCGCCTGCCATGGGCTGCGATTACATCCTCGACTGTGTACCTTCTGATTTCGCCCGCGGTGAACTCACGACGAAATTCAATCCATTGCCCATCCGAGGCAACCCAAAAATCGGGCACTTCCTCAGGCGGAATGAGTCCCGCCAAATATAGTTCCAGAGGGCTATATACCCGAGGCCAGGAACACTCGGGTAACAGGTACCGATCCTCCCCAAGCTCCACTATCTCATCGAACGGCACATCACAATTGCCCTCCAACTGTCCACCGAGGTCAGATGGGTTTAACCAGTGGACGCCATCTGACACTTCCCCTGGTAGAACAGAGGCGCCCCAAGAATGCATCACCTCGTGCAAAAATACCGAGCGAAATTCATGAGGAGCGCTGAAGAACACAACCCCTCGTAGTTGACCCGCCGATCCATAATCACGCGTTCGGGAAAAAATATCCTTGCCGATGCCTCGAACATCGTTCTTGGCTCCAACGTAGAAGCCGGCAGTTCCGGTGTCTAGGAATAAACGATCAACAGTTATAAACATGAGAAAATCAAACTTATCTTCAAAATACTTGTAGAAACTCGCCGTGTAGTCTTGAAGTCGCACGATTTCACCTTGGGTTGCTGTCTCCACAGGCAGGATGAAGATGTTGTCGTTAAACACCTGCGGTCCGTCTTCAACGGTGAAGTCTTCGCCAATAATCGCCGTCTCCGGATGATAGACTTCAACCCCTCTGGCTTGAAGAGCAGAAATGTGCTCGTCAAATGACCGTTTGGTGAGTGGATTTGCCCATACCACCAGAACGCGCAGGTTGGGAAGGCTCAACAACGGAGAAATATCCGATACCCCGTTGTCTAGGAGATCCAAAACCTCCAATCCAGTCAGGTTTGACAGAGCGGACACGTCGGTGATGAAGTTGGTATGAAGAAGCAGCCCGTTAAGCGTAGCGAGGTCTCCCAGCTCCGAGGGCAATTCACCCTTCAGATTGTTCTGCCCTAGCTCGAGGACCGTGACGCGTCCAGTGCTTCTGTCTGTCGTTACGCCAAACCACTCGTTGAGCGGCGCATCGGTCAGCCAATTGGTGCTGTTCACCCATTCACGACCGTTCATAGCGCGATAAAGCGCCACAAGCGCGGCCCTATCCGTCGCCACTGAGCCTGTGGGCGTAGCAGTAGCCGACGGAGTGGCCGTACGAGTGGCTGTAGGGACCGGCGTTGGCGTAGCAGTAGACGTTACAGTCGCCGTCGCGGTATGAATTGGCGCGATCGTCGCAGTCGGAATCGCAGTACGTGTTGCCCTCGGAACTGGTGTAGGAGCAGCAGTAGACGTAGGAGTCTGTGTGGGTGCAGGCGTAGGAACAGGCGAAGGTGTTGCAGTTGGTGTCGCAGTATCGGTCTGCGTGGGCTCGGGTGAAGCAGTGGCCGTATGAGTTGGCGTCACCGTAGGAATCGATAAAGGCGTATCAGTTGGAATGGCCGTAGGCGTGTCAGTCGCCGCAACGACATGCTCGGGTGCCGCAGTCGCCGCAACCTGCGTCTCGCTGGTGCAGCCCATCAGACCCCAACCCGCAACGCCCGCAACCAAAGCGGCGACCCCAACCCACCTCAACAGCATCCTCTTACTCATCGTTCCGCCGAACATCATCAACCGGCTCCCGATCCCTGCACCATGATTAACCATGCGACAAGCATAACGCAGCACCTTGAACCCGTGTTGTCTACGAACTATCCACCGAATCGTCCTCTTCGCTCCGCAAGGGGGACGCGGAGCGAAGCGAACGCAGGGGGTGCCCCTCAGCGAGCGCAACGCGGCCAGCCGGCACCCACCGCAAACCTCACACCACCCGCTAATGCCACCAAACCAATGATCATCAATGCAAACAATACCCCGCCAGACGGAACATGCCCACCAGTCGCCGGCAGTAAATCCTCCGGCCCACAGAACTGCAAATCGACCATATCCAAGTCGTTCGTTCCCAAATTCCTCAACTTTGCTGGGATGCAACCGCTCAATTGGTTGCCTGCGAGAAGCAGCTGATGCAATACCGCCAAGTCGCCCAACTCCGGTGGAATATCGCCGGTCAATTCGTTGTTTTGGAGCCGCAGGACTTCCAGGTCGCTCAGGCTGCCAAACTCAGGTGGTATCGGTCCGCTCAATTGGTTGTCACCGAGGAACACCGCTTCCAATTTAGGTAGGCTGGCAAGCGCCACCGGTAATTGCCCGCTCAACTCGTTGTCTTCGAGGTTCAAATTCCGCAGGTTGAGAAGCCCGCCAAACTCCACCGGGATCTCACCACTCAAACGGTTGCTATTGAGAAACAGCGATTGCAAGTTGGCGAGACCCCCAAGTTCAACCGGTATCTCTTCGCTCAAATCGTTGAAACCTAGCTCAAGATTTTCCAAATTCGATAAACCTCCAAGAGCAACGGGTAACGGACCGCTCAACTCGTTGCCGCCAAGGTCCAGCTCCTCCAATTTGGTTAGGTTGCCGAGCGCGGCTGGTATTGGATCGCTCAAGTCGTTGTCGCTGAGGTCCAGATTCCGCAGGTTGGTGAGATCGCCAAATTCTGCCGGTATCGGCCCCATCAGGCCGTTGACGGCCAGACGCAACTCTTCTAGCTTCGGAAGGTATCCCAGTTCCGCCGGTTCCGAACCACTCAACCCGTTGTCCGACAGGTCCAACTCCGTCAGGTTGACAAGGTCTGCGAGTTCCGTAGGTATCGCTCCCATTAGCTCGTTGCCCGAAAAGTCCAACCGCAACAGTTTGAACAAGCCGCCAAGTTCAGATGGCACCGAACCGCTCAAACTGTTATCCGCCAGGCGCATATCGTTCAGGCTGGAAAGGTTGCCGAGTTCCGGCGGAATCGATCCGCTCAAGCCGTTCCCAGTTAGATAAAGCTCTTCGAGGTTTTCTAGGGAACCGAGTTCAGGCGGTATCGAACCGACTAAACCGTTACGGCTGAGATCAAGTGACCTTAATGCCTCGAGTCTGTCCAGTCCCGACGGTAACTCTCCGCTAAGCCGGTTGTCCATGAGGTGCACCACCCTCAGATTGGAGAGACGCCCCAGCTGCACCGGTATCGGGCCGCTCAAATCGTTGACGGCGAAACGCAACTCCTCCAAGCTGGATAATTTGCCCATCTCTTGAGGAATCACCCTGACAGGTTCCTACCGGATAGGTCCAACGACACGACGCGTTCTGGCGCGCCTTCAACCGCTATGCCATCCCACATCGCGATCGGAAGATCCGCCGACCAGTTCAGATCCGCACCCCCCCGCCAGCGCGTCACTCCCGGCTAGCAGTGCACGGCAATCCGACAACAGCCCACGATTGTTGGATGCCTCAGCAACCGCACCTTCAATCGCGCAGGGATCAGATACGACCGGATCAGGGCAGAACGGCAGACGCAACGCGCCCAAACTAAGTAGCCGCACATCCCGCAATCCGAATGGAACACATCCGCTCAACTGATTCCCGGATATGTTCAGTATTTCCAAGTTGGAGAGATTGCCAAGTTCCGGCGGTATTGAACCGCTCAATCGGTTGTCATATAGAGACAGTACCTCCAATTCGGTGAGATCCCCAAACCCCGCCGGTATCTCTCCCACTAGTTCGTTCTCTGCCAGCCTCAGCGATCTGAGGGCAACCAGCTTGCTAATCGCCAACGGGATTTCTCCCGTTAAATTGTTAACGAACAGTTCCAACCGAGCAAGATTACTCAGATTCCCGAGCTCCGATGGTATCGGCCCGCTCAGCAGGTTACTCGCGAGCAACAACTCTGTCAGACCGGTCAAATCACCCAACTCCGCCGGTATCGGGCCGCTCAACTGGTTGCCATCAAGATTCAGCGTTTCTAGATTGGACAGGCGGCCAAGCTCCGGCGGGATCTCCCCCGTCAATTCGTTACCTGTCAAGTCCAGACTTACCAAGCTGGACAGGTTTCCTAGCTCCGGCGGGATCGAACCGCTAAACCGGTTGTTAGGCAGGAGCAGCCATTCTAGATTGCTCAGATTACCGAGTTCCGGCGGGATCGAACCGCTAAACCGGTTACCAGTGAGTTGCAGCCCTTCTAGATTTGACAGGCGGCCAAGCTCCGATGGAATCAAACCGCTAAACCGGTTGTTAGGCAGGTGGAGCCCTTCTAGGCTGGACAGGTTTCCTAGCTCCGGCCGGATCGAACCGCTCAACCGATTGTCAGTGAGTTGCAGCACCTTTAGATTGGGCAAGTTTCCCAGTTCTGCCGGGATCGAACCCCTCAACTGATTGTTGTGGAGGTGCAGCTCTTCTAGCTTGGACAGGCTCCCTAACTCCGCCGGAATGAAACCGTCTAATTCACCATGAATTAGCCGCAACCCAAAAACCCGTCGAGGCGAACCTCCGAAGCCAATCCCTTCCCACGACCCGATACGAGTATCCGCCGACCAGTTCAACGACCCAGCCCCCGCCAACGTGTCCCGCCCAGCCAGCAGCGCCTCGCAGTCCGACACCAGTCCCGGATTGTCGTCAGCATCGGACACCGCGCCATCGGTGGCACAACTACCCGCCGCCGCGGATGCCGAAACCGTCGGGACAACCAGAGCCGCCAACAACAGAAGCAGCATCGGCCGCCAGAACTTTCTCATCATCTCGTTTCGCAAAAGCATCGCCTGTTCGTAAATGTCATCTACAACGCCTCAACACCAACCCTGCAGATATTGACATCTCCGCAATATATATACGAATCGGCAACTTTTCGCAATACCTTCGAAGAAGAGAAGGCTCCTCCTGACACCTCAGCCAACATCGCCCTCCTTCAACCACCACAAACCACCTCCCCGCTCGACGAGACCATTGCAAACCTCCGTCATTCCGGTGAAAGCCGGCGCTTCAGCGGACGGAATGCCCATCCAAAGAGTCCGGGCAACCGGGAAGCGCACATGATCTGACCGTGAATCCGGTTTGTATGTGAGGTTGTGCTACCCCCACCTCTCGAGAGAGGGATGAGACCGACGATGGCGATGTTCTGCGCTCTCTCCAGAGCAAAGAACACAGGCCGGTTGCGAAAGCCGCCACGCCGATTATCATGAGAATTAGCAACGCATTGTTCGGTGGAACGTGACCACCGGTGACGGGTAGCAAACCTTCCGCATCGCATAGCGGTAAACCGACCAGTTGGAGGTCGTGTTCGGCCAAATCCCTCAACGTTCTCGGGGTGCACCCGCTCAGCTGGTTGCCCGAAATATTTAGCCTCTCCAATGCAGGCAGGTCGCCCAACACTAGGGATATCTCGCCGGTCAACTCGTTGTTGGCGAGCCACAGGTCTCGGAGTTCGGTGAGGCTGCCAATCTCAGGCGGTATTGGGCCTGTCAGCTGGTTAAAGCTGAGGTACAACGCTTCCAACATTGATAAGTCGCCAAACTCCATTGGAATCTCGCCGTTCAAACGATTGAAACTGAGGAACAGGAATCGCAGGTTGGCGAGACTTCCGAGTTCCGGCGGTATCTCTTCGCTTAACTGGTTGCGATCAAGGTCCAGTTGTTCCAACTTTGATAGGTTACCCATCTCCTTGGGTATCGCACCAGTCAAACTATTGCGATCGAGACCCAAGCTCAGCAGGTTTTCGAGATTCCCGAGTTCAGCCGGTATCTCTCCGCTCAACTGATTACCGCCGAGGCGCAGTCGTTTCAACTGGGAAAGGTTACCGAGAGCAACGGGTATTGGCCCGGTCAACTGGTTGATAGAAAGTCCCAAATTCTCCAGGTTGAGGAGGTTGCCGATTTCCGGGGGTATTTCTCCTTCTAGTTCGTTGCTTTCGAGATGCAATAATCTCAGGTTCGAGAGATTGCCGAGTTCCGGGGGTATCGGTCCGTTCAAATTGTTGGCCGTTAGCTGCAGTGATGTCATGCTGGCCATATTGCCGAGTTCCGGCGGAATACCACCCGTCAGTTCGTTGCGCGTCAGGTACAGCAGCGTCAGGTTTGTCAAGCCACCAAGTTCAGGTGGTATTGCAAATGTCAACCGGTTGCCCGAAAGGCGCAGGTCTTCCAGTTTGGCAAGTCTGCCGAGTTCCGGCGGGATCGCACCGACCAACAGATTGGCCGAGAGGTTCAGCCTAACTAGATTGGACAGGTTTCCGAGTTCTGGCGGTATCGCTCCCGTCAGTTGGTTGCGATTCAGACTCAACCAACTCAAGTTGTCCAAGTTCCCGAGCTCGGGGGGTATCCAACCTCGTAGCTGGTTATCGGCGAGATCAAGGGTTTTCAAACTCGCAAGTCTGCCTAGTTCCAGCGGAATCGAACCGCTCAAACGGTTGTCATTGATGGATAGCCCCTTCAGATTGGGCAGGTTCCCAAGTTCAGGCGGTATCGCTCCCCTTAGATTGTTGTTGCTTAAGCCCAGCGTCTCCAAGTTGTCCAAGTTCTCGATCTCACCGGGCAGATCACCGACTAGTCGGTTATCGTCGAGATAAAGCTGTGTCAAACTGGAGAGCCTGGTGAGTTCCAACGGTATCTCTCCGTTAAGCCGGTTGTGCCTGAGTTGCAGCATACTTAGATTGGAGAGGCGGCCAAGCTGAGCAGGAATCTCCCCGCCCAACTCGTTTTCGTCGAGCCGCAACGCTTCCAAGTTGGTGAGATTGCCGAGTTCCGATGGGATATCACCGGTCAGCTGGTTGGTCGAGAGAGTCAACTCGCGCAGATTGGCGAGGGTTCCCAGTTCTCGAGGGATCGTGCCTTTCAGGCCTCTCCGGGATAGGTTCAAAGACGCGACTCGCTGAGGTGTGCCCTCAACGCTTACCCCCACCCAACTCGTGATTGGGGAATCCGACGACCAGTTCAGGGTCGCGGTCCCTGCCAGCGTGTCACGCCAAGCGAGCAGCGTTTCGCAATCGGCCACCAGCCCGAGATTTTCGCGTGGTTCGACTACCGCTCCATCAGTTGCGCAGGAACTCGACTTGATCGGATCGGGACAAAACAAAAGATTGGCCTCCTTGACGATGCGCGGCACGTCCTTCAGCCCGAATGGGACGCATCCGGTCAACCGATTTCCCACGATGTTCAGCGTTCTCAAGTTGGTGAGAGTGCCGAGTTCCGGCGGGAACACACCGGTCAATAGGTTGTGAGAAAGAATCAGATACGCCAATCCGGTGAGTTGACCGATGGTGGGTGGGATCCCGCCGGTTAAGTCGTTGCCGGCCAGATCCAGAGATTCTAGCGAGGTCAACCTCCCGATCGTCGACGGGATTTCGCCCGTCAGATTGTTACCGCCCAATGCCAACCGGGTCAGGTTGCTTAGATCGCCAAGTTCCGGCCGTATCGACCCGCTCAACTGGTTGCTGTTGACTCTCAGAATGGATAGGTTGGTCAGATTGCCGAGTTCTGACGGTATGCCTCCCGACAATTGGTTCACATTGAGCAACAAAGTTGCCAGACCGGACAGATTTCCCAGCTCCGGCGGAATCGAACCGCTCAACTGGTTGTCTTCGAGGTTCAGCTCTTCTAAATTAGACAGATTTCCCAGCTCCGGCGGGATCGAACCACTCAATCGGTTGCTGTGAATCCGGAAGATTCTCAACCTAGGCAACCTGCCGAACTCCCGCGGGATCGAACCACTCAATCGATTTTGATAGAGGTCCAGCTCTTCTAGATTGGACAGGCTACCGAGCTCCGGTGGAATCGAACCGCTCAACCGGTTGCGACGGAGCTGCAGCTTTTTCAGACTGACCAGACGGCCAATCTCCGGCGGAATCGAACCGCTCAATTCCTTACGGACAAGGCGCACCTCGACGACGCGTTCAGGCCTGGTTCCTACGCGAATCCCTTCCCAGTCATCGATATAACTATCCGCCGACCAGTTCAGCGTCGCTGTTCCCGCCAACGTGTCCCGCGCTGCCAGCAACGCCTCGCAATCCGCCACCGGCCCGGGATTGTCGTCGGGATCGGGCACCGCGCCCTCGGTGGCACAACTACCAGTCGACGCCGCCGCGGAAGCCGAAACCGTCGGGACAACCAGAGCCGCCAACAACAGAAGCAGCATCGGGCGCCACAGCTCTCTCATCAACTCGTTTCGCAATATATATACGAATCGGCAACTTATCGCAATACCTTCGAGGAAGAGAGGAATCCTCCCGACACCTCCGCGCACATCCCCCGAAAGTTTCAATGCGCCACCAAATCCTCCCTCACAACACCATCGACCATATTCTCCACCGCCGCCTAAACGCCCAGTCACCCAACACAACCATCCCCAGAAAGACCCTCTCACACCAACACACATCCCCCTCTCCCGCTCGGCGGGAGAGGGTTAGGGTGAGGGCCCAGGGCGGCGCGGCGACCTACTACAACCCATCACCGCAGTACCCAAACAACACTCATCATTCCCATCATTCAAAATCCTTCGCATCCTAGTTCAATCAACCACCCACCATAATCCTTACTATCATTACCAATCATCCGTCATTCCCGCGCACGCGGGAACCCAGCCCAAACCAACCCCCATGAAAATCACCTCCGTCAACTCACACATCGGCTACGGACCCCGCTACCCCTGGGTCTTCCTAACCATCGACACCGACGAAGGACTCACCGGACTCGGCCAAGCCCAAGGCGGCGTAGTCGCCCACATAATCCACAAAGCCATCCCTCACCTCGAAGACTTCCTCGTCGGCGAGGACTCCTCACGCATCGACTACATCTGGACCCGACTCTTCTCCGAGTTCGACAGCACCGGCAACCGTGGCTTCGGATCCGCACTCATCTCCGCCGTCGACATCGCACTCTGGGACATCAAGGGCAAGCGACTCGGACTCCCCATCTACGAACTCCTCGGCGGCAAGTTCCGCGACAACCTCCGCCTCTACTCCAACGGCTGGATGCCACGCGAACAAACCCCCGAAGCCTACGCCCGCGCCGCATTCGAGACCATCGCCGACGGTCACACCGCACTCAAGATGGACCCCTTCTTCCACTTCGACGACGTCTCCCCCCTCCAACACGGACACAACATCTCGCCCACCGGCCTGCGCAAAGGCGTCGAGATCACCCGCGCCGTCCGCAACGCCATCGGTCCCGACATCGAACTACTCATCGACCTCCACGGACGCTACGACGTCGCCGCCGCCGTAAGAGTCGGAAAAGCCCTCGGTGAATTCGACATCGGATGGCTCGAAGAACCCGTCCCACCCGAAAACCACGACGCTTTGCGGCTCGTCAAAGAACAAGTCCCCATGCCCATCTGCGTCGGCGAACGACTCGTCACCCGCTACGACTTCCGACCCATCCTCGACAAGCAGCTCGCCAACTACATCATGCCCGACATCATCCGCTGCGGCGGCATCTCCGAAATGCGCAAAATCGCCACCATGGCCGAAGCCTACTACATCCCCGTATCCCCACACGACGCCACCGGACCCATCACCATGGCCGCCGGCGCCCAAGTAATGATGTCCACCCCCAACTTCTACCGCCTAGAAATCGCCTACTCCGAACTCCCCTACTACAACACCGCACTAACACCCCCCCTAGACACCCGCAACGGCTTCTACCACGTCTCCGAAAGACCCGGCCTAGGCCACCAACTAAACCCCGACTACATAGCCGCCGGCCCCAACAAATCCCTAATCGACTAACCCCAAACCTCCGGCGACGCTGATTGCGGAATCACAAGAGGTTGCCCAGTCATTGCCGTACTGTAGAAGGTTTTACGGTACATTTGCGCGAATACAAAGAATCGGATAACATTATAGCATCCAGTCATCTTCGCCTAAGTTAACGTCTGAGATTGCACCAACCAGTTTCATTGCGTGTCGAAGATGCTTCCATGCGCGAAAAGGAGCCGCGTATCGAATATGGAACTCAACGAATACCAACGTCTCGCCAACAAAACTGACCAACAGCCACGATCGGACAACGTTGGCCCAGAGCAGCCTAGTTTGCTCGTACCCCTGCTCGGAATGGCAGGCGAAGTTGGGGAGTTGCTCGGTGAACACAAAAAATGGATACGTGATGGGGATTCATATCAGCTACTCCCCGAGCGCGTGAAAGAGGAACTCGGCGATATTCTTTGGTATCTTTCATGCGTGGCAACCAAGCACGATTTGAAATTAGAAGACGTCGCGGAGCACAACCTTACCAAGATCGATGCGCGTTGGCATTCAATCGTGCGCGAAAATCAACGTCGAACGTTTTTTGACGATGATTACCCCTCTGAAGAGCAACTCCCGCGAGAGATGGACGTTTCGATACGATCCGTCGGCCAACGCGAGGTGGAAACGCTCATCAACGGTGTGTCGTTTGGCGAACAGTTGCGTGACAACCGATACGATGACGATGGCTACCGTTTCCACGACGTGTTCCACATCTCTTATGCGACCTTTCTGGGTTGGTCACCAATGGTTCGCTCTTTGCTCAAGTGCAAACGAAAAAGTGATCCCACCGTCGATGAAGTGGAAGATGGCGGCAGGTCACGAGTAATCGAGGAAGGGATCTCGGCCATGGTGTTCAGCTACGCTGAAAACCGTAATTTCTTAGAAGGTGCCGGTGGAGTCGACGCCGGACTTCTACGAACCATCAAAGGGATGACTGCTCATTTGGAAGTCGGAAGGTGTACCGAAGGTGATTGGGAAGAAGCAATCACCGAGGGATTCAAACTCTGGCGCTCCGTCCGCGATCAAGGTCAAGCGGAGTTTCGTGCCGACTTGATTTCCCGTTCATTTGATTTGATCTCGTGATCACGATCCTTTGATTTGAACGACGGAATAGACGACTTGCGCTAAACCTAATGGTGTCTCCACATACGCCAGATGGTTAAAACTCCCATGGCCGCGGTGGCTATTGTAGCGATACTTATCGTGACAAGCGCTAAAATCCACCCCCAATTCGCTACCCAACCTGGTTCTACCGCGTCAGAAGATTGGGCGAAGTTCAACATTAGAGTGATACAAACACCCAGAATCGTTACTGCAACCAAAAAGATCCCAAATAGAACCACCGGTTGCAGATAGTCTCGGATTTTTTGCGTCTCCTCATTGAGTTGTTCCTCCACCCGTTTGACGTTCTGTTGTCCAGTCTGTTGGACTTGGGTTACATATGACCAGCTCAGCTTCGATTGCGTGCTCAGTTCTTCTTTAAGGCGCTTCCAAGTGGATTTCTTGTCGGTGGTCGCAACCGGAATCGTACCGACTACTTCGTGGAGTTCAAAAGTAAAGACCTCAGTACCCGGAGACAAACTGATTTTTTGATTGCCGAAATTGGCTACTCTGATGAATAATCTCTCGTCGTCTCTGTTTTGACCGTAACATGGGTCAACCTGTATTCCCATGAGGCCTGTTAATCCACGCAACGCGTAATTTAACCGAATCCCAATCTTGCCGACCAAATTGTGGGGCATATTCAAGATTTCCACCGTAGAGAGAATAGCAATCTGGCCAGGTTCAATTTCGATGTAATTTGCCGAGTAATGGTCGCCAGGGTCGTAGAACCTTCCGTCAATCAATAACCCATCATCTGCGATTCTAAGAGCGTACGACGCTTCCTTGATGCAGCTATCATCCCAAGTACCGTCCCTGAAAATCTCGTCGTTGCGGAGGCGGATACGAATCTCGTCACCACTAAGAACCATTGACATTCACTCCTTCAACACGTCTGCCGACGCGTGCCGTCTTGATCGGGAATCCCTCAACATCAACTGATTTAACCCCCACTTGGGCGGAAACCAATACTGCAACGGCGCCAATGAGGGCCGGTAGATTTGCTTGATGCGAGATCGACCATCGACTCCACTGATCTCGGGATGCTTAACCCGCGAGTACTTGGACACCTCGCAAAACACGTTTTGCATGTCGATCAACTGCATGTGCCTACCCCAAAGCGTTTGGAACGGCAATTCCAACCGTTCGAACTCATCCTGCTGGCGCTCAGTCATCAAGCGGATTATTTCGGCTTCGTTTAATCCCCCAAGATGACTGAAACACTTGTGTATGCCATCCATTGCTCCGGGTCCAGGCATCACGAACTCCATCTCCGACAAGTTGCAAATCTCGCTGTAGTTCAAGTCCGTGGCGAGTTGATAGCCGAGGAACCTTCCGATCATTGGATACGAAAACAGGATTTCGAATACTTCCTTCATGTTGGGCGCGGATCCGACGTACTTCCAAACCTCGTCGCGCATCATGAGGTCCAACAACTCAAGGTGGTTCCGATGCTTGCGTCTATACCCGAAACTGCTCCTGCCCGAAGGCATGATGTATGCGGCGGAATAGATGCGCTTATCTGACAACAACGCATCGGTCAACGCCGCGTCGTACCTAGCCACAGAAAAGTCTCGACCGGAAATCTGACCGAATTTTTCCAGCAACCATTCCCATGTCTCGATTTTGTTGAAGAACCTGAACAGTATCGTCCGGAAAAACACCTCTTCAGGCGACTGATCTCCCTCGTAGATCACGTGCCTGATGAGATATTGACTCACGCGGTCCGATGCACGGTAAACATTCGTGAACTTGTAACGGGCGAGGACTGGATCGTCGGTCCACGGCGGCCCCACGGTTTCAGTCTTCTTGAAGAAGATCGACTGCCGTTCAGCAGCGAACCTCCAAAACGTGTCGTAAACGACAGTGGGTTTGGCGGGAGATAGTCCCCTTAGGACGACGGAATGCATGCAAGATCAAACGGTTCGTATCTATTGAACATGTGTAGTTTAACACATGGCGCGATTACGTTATCCAACCAACCGTGGCTGAATTTCACTCTCGTGGATAGCTTCCCTTACCGTCTGTGCCAGAGGCCGCAAGCGTTTCTTGGCCACAGGGCCTCGAACCGCAGGTGCAGCAATACAGGTCACGCGCGTCAATTGCCGACCCATCTCGTGTGCCATGAATCGACCAAGCTGGAATAGACCCAAGTAGTTACCGTAGGCTCGCTCGAACATATATTGCGTAACATACGTGCCAGTAATAGTCAGCTGATCGTTACCTGTGACGTCGAATGACACATGTTGCAGGCATGGGAACCCTCGGCGTATTTGGGGTGAATGATCCTCATGCGGATCGAAAATCGCTGCGTGAAAAGCCGTTCTCCGACGGATGGAATTTTGGTACTTTTCGCATATTTTTTCTAGCTGATTGACGCCATGGTTGAACTCATCGTCGCATCCGTACGCGATGAGCCGCTGAAAATAAAGACCGTATTGGTTCTTGCGGTATTTTTTCATCCGCGGCATGATCTTCCGGTATCGTTCAAACAACTCGCCTCGGCCATTCTCCGGCACCCAAAGACCTTCGGGAAATATCGTGCTAGCGACGGTTCGACACGATTGAAATTTTTCATCACCGAGTGATAGATCCAGTGCTTCCCTAATCGATCCCAACTCAATGTCTTCTTCGCTGTTGAGGTCTTTGATGACTACTATCATCGGCGCGACCTCGTTGTGCTTGTACACCTCTAGAAATGCTTTCCCCCATGCGAGTGACAAGTTGCTTTCCTCGATGACGACGTTTGTCTTAGTCATCGCTTTCCTCCAAATGTCGGAATTCAGCCCGTCCAACGTACCCGCGTTTGGATATTCGAACGAACGCGGTCCACCCATTGTCGTCCGCCAAGCTGCTCACCCCCGGCGACACGGCCCGGAACAATTGACCAAACAACGTCTGTTGAACAAGTTCCACTCGTCCGTTCTCGGATCCAACTTGACCCTCTGCGTAGATGCAGTCGCCGACTTCAACTTCAATGGCTCGGCCAACCCAATGCGGATCAACGTACCAAGTTGTGTCGACCGGCTCCCAACCAAGTGCCTGTTTCCGCGCCTGCCGTAGAGGGGTTTTAGCGAGCAAGTTCGCTCGTTGATCAGAGATCATTCTTAAGGAGCGGTGCATGTGATGAATCAGTGTCGAATATCCGACGCCGAAGTAATTGGAAACGACGTAGACCTGATCAGGCGTGCACTTCCGCGGATCTGAACCCCGGAGTCTGAACGCTCTCTCTACCGCAGTTTTAGGCATCAATAGAGCGCCGGCGAAACAATTAGCAGCGAATTCTTTCGGATCGAGATTCGATTGACTACCGCTATCTATCAAGTCGTCGTCGGCGCTACCGTCACCATTGTTATGGTGGCCGAGTTCATGGGCGCAGGTGAAAGCGCGCCGTCCGGGCGGCCTCAAGGATGTCAAAAGGATTGATGGAGGCGAAGCCCTTAGATACACCCCTTCCATCGATCCGATTCCCACGAAACGAACTTCTACTCCTAACCGTTCGGCTAAATCGTAAACGCAGATCGCTTCGGTCGTGCCAAATCCAGCGGTTTGACGCATTCTGAGCGCATCCGCCATAGCTTTCCGAGCTATTGTCCGCCTGTCCATTCAGTCCGAACCGTCACCCGACGATTTGATAGCCGAGATCAATTGCAGAAGACGGTCTAAATCCTTTTCGTTCAACTTTTCAAGCTCGCGAGCTGCCAACAGGGCCTTGCCGCCGATCTCTTCTTGTACGGCTTCACCCATGATCCAAGTCACGTTGACGCCATAGATATCCGCCAAGACGGTCAATTCCTCGGCTTGAACTCGCCTTCGTCCAGCTTCGATCGTCGAGATCGTTGGTCGATGCCATCCAAGTATCTTCGCTGCTTGACCTTGGCTCAATCCCGCCATCTCCCTTGCCAATTTCAAACGCGCTGCAATGTCCATGCGCTGCGATTCTTGATCAGACACCTGTCATGCTCCTGTCATTGACAATTTCGAGCAATTTGTCGCCGATTTGTCCAAACGTCGGGCTGGATGTGCCAATGTCAGGAATGAACACGCTGTCCGGAATATCCACGTTTAACATTTCGGTGAGCTTTACAGCTGCCTCAACGCAGTTTAGGCTGTCGAAACCTTCGATATCCTCAAGTGGACGAGTGGCAGCAGTGAATTGAGCAACCGGTCTCATGCTTTCTTGTTGGATCTGTCTAACGGCGTCAATCGCTTTATCTATCGCATCGCTTTTTTCCATCCCCATCCTCCATTACTAGTGGTAACACAATCTTACCATCACCACAATTCAATATCAACTGAAACTGATCGAGAGCGCTCGTTAACCGTCCGAAACTTCGAGGAGTTGCGCCGATTCATCCGATTTACCTACCCAAAAACCGCTCCCACCTCTCCCCCTACCGCCCCACATCCGGCCGCTCCACCCGCCTGCTCGGCACCAAAATCCGCTGCCCCTCCAGACCTTGCAGCCCATGCCGCAACATCGGACCATCAACCTCCTCCAAAACATCCCGACGCACATGGATCACATAGTCCGGATGCACCCCCAAAATCAACCGATCGAACGCCGCATGGTGCAACCGACACAACGACATCCCATTGCTAACAACCGGCTCCCCGTGCAACGCACTATCCGGCGTGATATGCGCCGCATCCAGCAACTCCCGATGCTGCAAACTGCAAAACGCGCACTGACCCCGATACGCCCGCAATACCCGCTCCCTGAATGCTCGTTGATGAATCCGCCGGGGGACTTCGACAGCCGCATACTCGCGCCGCAATTCGCCGAACGGTTCACCCTCATCCTGAAGCGAGAAAGCTGAGTCAATCAACGTCGACGCTTCACATGTCACCGAAAACTCAAGGTTTCCGGGTGAGTCGTCGACGACGTAAACCGGCCAAATCGCCGAATACCGCGTGGGAACCAAAGCACGAAAATACACGAGCGGCAATTGGTGTGTCATGGTTCCACGCAGACCGCGGTTGAATCGATTATTCGGATCTGTACCTTGGTATTTGTATCTGAGCAGTTTGTCCGGTCCCATCTTGTCTTTGTATGGATCTTTGAGAGACGTCATGATTGAAATTGGGAAATCCATGGAAGCTGGTTGGAATATCCCCACCTGCGACATCAACGACACCCGTCTTCCGCCGTAGTCAAACCCACGCCGCATCACGTCGATCGAAACCACCCCATTCTCATCAACCTGCGATCCAAGCCAAGCAAAAGCAGCCGCCCTCATCTGCTTCTCATGCTCCAAGTCGTACTCCAAAACCATCCGACGAATTATATTCGACAAAATCCAAGAAAATACCTAAAACCGATATCACACGAATACACCTAACCAATCAACATCCAAAACTCCAAATCACAGCCCATCATTCAAATCAAATGAATCACAGTTCAGACAACCCTCAGCAACCGATCAAACGACGCCTATCTGCTCATGGCCGCCGTAGGCAACTCCCGCACCACATCCCCCAACCTCCCCTCCGCAACAACAAGATCATACTGCGACTGAAGATTCAACCAGAACTGCGCGTCGACGCCGAACCAAAACCCCAACCGCAAAGCCGAATCCCCCGTCACCGAACGTTGGCCTAAAATGATCTGACTCACTCGATTAGCAGACACATCGATCCGCCGCGCAAACTCCATCGGCGTCACATCAAACTCCGCAAGCTCATCCTTCAGAACCCCTCCCGGACGCACCGCTCGTCTGAACATCGCACAATCTCTCCACCAAAACCAACATCCTAAACCCCTCAAACCACACAATCCCACAACCATCAACCAAGAACCCCAAACAACCAACGCCAAATCCCAAAAATCCCAGTTCAGACAACCTCCAATAACTCCCCAATCCGCGCAGCCAACCTCCCCACGCACATGGATCACATAATCCAGATGCACCCCAAGACCCTCCGCAGTTTCCCCCACCAAACCACGCAAAGCCTCCGAGAAACGCTCCGTTTGCGCCTTCGTTATCCGATTCTGTCTCTCGTCCTTGATCATCCGATCACCCCTCAATCCCTAACCAAAAACACCCCCTACTCCACCAAATCCCCCACCACGAACACCGGCCAAACCACTGCGTACCTGTCGCCGACAACCCCGTGCAGGTAAACCAACGGCAACCGCAACCGCAACACCTCGCGCAACCCCGCGTTGTACGGGTTATCCCGACCGCCCGACTGATACCAATATCGAAGAAGCCCATCCGAATCAAACTCGTTCACGTACGAACTCCTCGTCGAAGATCGAATCGACAACGGCAATCCCATCCTCGACGGGACAAAAATCCCCTGACCACCAAACAGCCGCACACGACGCCCGTCGTAAACAAACCCCTCTCTCAGCGTCCCTTCCGACACCAACCCACCGGCGGCGGAGACTTCCCCTGCCACTCAATCGAACGCAGCATACCTGACCCGCTGATCGTGAACCCATTCAAACTCCAAGACCTACCAACCTTTCAGCATCCAGAACCTTCAACGCAACAAACCCAACAACTAACACGAAATCCCAAGCGCTTCAGCGGACGGAACGTCCATCCCCCACCAAATCCCACCAATCCCAATTCAGACATCCCCTAATATCAACCTGTCAAACCCCGCACGCCGCAACCGAAACCACGACATCCCATTGCTCCCCCACCCAGTCAACAACATCTGACCAAGCCCCCTAGCGGTCCGCGCCCAACTCAACACAACCGACCTCACCGCAACAGGCCAAAATCAAACCAATCCACCCAACAACCAACACAAAATCCCCAGCGCTTCAGCGGACGGAACGTCCATCCCCCAGAAATCCCACCAATCCCAGTTCAGACCTTCTTGTTCCGAAGCCGACGGAAATCCAAACTGCGCCCCTTTAAACCAGATCGGGACCTCATGTTCCCGACTAAACGACAGTCCCTCTCGCTCCATCTCAACCATCAGAGCCCGTTGATAAACCACCTCTTGAAAGCCATTGCCCAACTCCGAATGCACCGCCATCGCGCAGCCGATAATCCGCCGAGTAATCTCAGGAAACTTCAAACGGGAATCCAACATAGTCGTACCGAAATCCTCAATCAACAATCCATGAACAGTCAACACAACCACCCTAACCCCGCGCCATCGCAGAAACAACCCCAACAACCACACCTAATCCCAACAATCCCAGAAATCCCAGTTCAGACAACCTCCAAAACATCCCGACGCACATGGATCACATGGTCCGGATGCACCCCCAAAATCAACCAATCGAACGCCGCATGGTGCAGCCGACACAACGACATCCCACACGACACACACAGACACATCCACCGGCTCCCCGTGTGCGCTGCACGGCGTGATATGCGCCGCATCCAACAACTCCCCATGCCGCAAACTGCAAAACGCACACTGATGCCGATACGCCCGCAACACCCGCTCCCGGAACGCCCGCTGATGAATCCGACGCGGCACCTCCACCGCCGCATACTCCCGACGCAACTCCCCAAAAGGCTCGCCCTCCTCCTGCACCGAGAACACCGGATCACAGTTCAGACATCCAACCACACCCCCATCACCAACAACTCAACACCCCCCAGCCGCCAATCAACTTTTTGAACAAGTGCAAAAACAAAACCTGCCGCGAACTTGCCGCAAAACCCACCAATCGCGGCAATTTGCCGCGAAAGTTGCCGGAATCTGCCGGAATCTGCCGCACCCCTCACCACACCGCGTCACACCCCCACAGGCCGCGCGCGATACCCCGAGTAACGATCCCCATACATGAACTCCTCGATATCCACCCGCTCCCCACCTAGCTCGTTCGACGTGTTCGCCGCCAATACCGCCGCCAGCGAGTTCAACGACGACGTATAACTGTTCCTAGTTAACGAATCATCGCCATCAATGATCGATTCCAAGAACGTTTTCGCCAACTCATACGTGTTCGGTAACGCCATTCCGGCATAACCCGGGTCCTCGCAGATCACCCGCCGCGTCTCATCCAGACTCGGACGCAAAGCCGGCGACCAGTCATCGCCCGGGTAGTGATAATCCACGATCCGGTTCCCCTCGAACTTGATCGTCCCATGTTCCCAGATAACGCAATCAAACCGACCGTTGTAGTAGGATTTCGCCGGTTTCGTGAACACCAACGTCCCAATCGCTCCCTTTTTGAACCCATAAGTGACGTTGTAGTAGATCGGATTATCCCCCTCGATCTCCCACAATTCCTTCGGCCGATCCACATACGACGCCCTAACCCACTCCACATCATCATCCGACCAGTACCGCATGATATCCGTCTGATGAATCCCCGCCTCCACCATCGAAGTCCCCGACCAAGCCCGATTCGCCGTCCAAATCCGGTTCGCCGGACCTCCCCGCTCCTCAGTATGCGTGTGCTTCACCCCATGACCCTCGACCGCACCCTCGGCAACCATCATCATCGCCGCCGTCCACTTGTCCGAAAGGTGGTCGCGGATCGCCTTATACGCCGGATGGAAGCGCATCTGAAACCCCACCGTATTGGGGATTCCCGCCTTGTCGATTGCCTCCGCCTGCGAAATCGCCTCATCGAAGAACAACGTCTGGGGCTTTTCCGCAAACACCGCAATCCCAGACTCAGCCGCCCGCTCGATCTCGCCACGGTGCTGATTCGGCGGCATCGCGAACCAAATCACATCCACCTCACCCGACGAGATCATCTCATCCGCCGACGGAAACAGCAACATCCCCCGATCATCGTAGTTGGATTCGTACTGTTTAATCTTCTCCGCGCTCAGATTCTCGTCAAACGGGTCCGCTAACGCCACAAACGTCCCGATCTCCTCCGATTGGAGCCTCACCAGCTGCTGCAAGTGGTTCAACCCCCGCTGACCAACACCCACAAGACCGACACGCAGTTGCTTCGCCAAGTTTCTAGCCACCTTCCTATCTGAAATCCGCATTGCAACTATACAAGGTATCGTCCTCCCCAAACCCTCACCCGCGGAGCGGATCAGGCCTCCTGATTTGGTTGCAACTGAGGCGCGACGCGGCTCCTCACGATGTCGCCTCCACTATCATTACAGGCGTATCGCTCATCGGGGTCGGCATCGCACCCTCACTTGCCCTAGTTCTGATCGAAACATGGAGGTTTGCAATGATTTTCTCTCGTGGGATGGCTCTACGCCTACAAGAAAAAGAGGAGAGAATCCGGGAAGAGGGGCGCGAGGAAGTTCGCAAGGAGCTCAACCGAGCAAAAACGGAAGCTTACGAAGCAGGCGTTCGAGACACTTTGGCGAAGGTTACCAAGAACGGCGCCGACTCATCGGCGGACGAATCGAAATGAACACACGCTGCTCGACTTTCGGCTAGTTTATGAACGCGACTAGAAATGTATCGCTTCGTTTGTGACCGCTGCCGCGGCTTCTTTTACGACTTCTGACATCGTGGGGTGCGAGTGAGTCACCCGGTGGAGCTCCTCACTGGTGCCCTCCAGATACCTCAACATTCCCACCTCTGCGATCAGTTCAGTCGCCTCGCTGCCGATGATGTGTGCTCCCACGACCTCGCCCGTCTCGTTGTCGACGATTATCTTAGCGAAGCCGCCGGGGTCTCCCACGGCGACGGATTTGCCGGCTACTTGGAACGGGACCTTGCCAACGCTGTAGTCGAGGCCTTGTTCACGGGCTTCCGCCTCAGTGATGCCGATAGATGCGATCTGCGGGTGGCAATAAGTGCAACGCGGCATGGCGAGGTAGTCTTCGATCGGATCCGGGTCGTGCCCCGCAACCGTTTCTGCAGCTACGATGCCTTGGTCGAACGCCACGTGCGCCAGCGGCAACTTACCCGTGACATCTCCGACGGCGTAGACGCCCGTGACGTTGGTGCGCATGTGCCCATCGACCTCGATGAACCCGGGGCCGTAGGTCTGGACTCCAACGTTTGCCAAACCGATGTCGTCGGAGTTGGGTTGGACGCCAACGCCGAGCAGGACCTTGTCGCAGGTAAAGGTCTGGTTATCGCCATCTTCACCGACGGTGTAGCTGAGGGTGACGGTGCTGTCGTCGTTCTTTTCGACGCCCCTGACCATCGAGCCAGCGTTGATCTTGATGCCTTGCCGTTTGAACTGTCGCTCTAGCTCCGTCGAGACCTCTTCGTCTTCCTTCGGAACGATGCGCGGGAGGAGTTCGAATAGCATCACCTCGACGCCATAAGCGTTGAAATAGTAGGCGAATTCGCAGCCGATTGCTGATGCGCCGACGATGGCGATGGCTTTGGGCTGTTCGCGTAGCTCCAAGGCTTCACGTGAGGTGATTATCGACTCGCCGTCGATCTCTAGCCCGGGTAACGAGCGTGCCCGCGCGCCGGTGGCAATGATGATGTTTTGCGCCGTCACCCATTCGTCGCCGTCTACCTGCACGCGGCTGGAAGACATCAGTCTGCCGGTGCCCTCGATGACGGTGATGTTGTTCTTGCGCATCAGGTAACCGATGCCCCGGGTGAGGGTGTTCGAGACGCGGCGTGAGCGGTCTACGGCCTTCGACATGTCGAAACGGACATTGTCGAACTCGATGCCCCAATCTGAGGCGTGCTTCATCTCATTGACGAGTTCGGCGTTCTTCAGCAAAGACTTCGACGGGATACATCCCCAGTTGAGGCACACGCCGCCCAGTCCGCCGATTCCAGTGCCGTCATCCTTCTCAATGATGGCGACGTTTAGCCCGAGTTGAGCCGCTCGGATCGCGGCGTGGTAACCGCCCGGGCCGGCGCCAATGACGACTACATCGAATACGGAAGGAGAGTTGGACATGTGGAGTGTTCCCTCAGCACGGACAACGTTGGACAAGCACAAGATTCGAGTCTATAACCATTGGTCCGCGCTCCTTTCTGGGAGAAAGTCAGGATGAGGGACCGTCTACGCGAGTGAACTCGTAAAGCCCGCGGAGTATCGCTGCCGTAACCACACCTATCAGCGTAAAGGTGGTTACCCCGATGCCGAAGATGATGAGGTAGGGGAGCCAGTGGCCGGGGCAGTCCAGTAGTCCGCTGCAGACCCACCACGAGGCTAATAGGTAACCGAGGAAGACGATGCTGCCCGATAGGAAACCGGCGATAGCGCCGATCTTTATGCAGTGTCTCATGAACTCCGATTCTAGATGTCTTGGCGCCGCTGATTGTTTGTTGCGATAGAGTGAGATTCAACTCAAGTCGTCTGTCGCAAAAGGCCATCCCAATGCAATCTGCAACTGTGTCTCGAAGCCCGTCGGAGCTGAAGCAAGCTGCTCTAGATCACATCTTCATTGGCATGAACAATCACGCCATGCTCGGCGAAGAGGGTGGCCCGCTCATCGTTGAACGCGGCGAGGGCATCTACGTCTGGGACATTGAGGGTAACCGCTATGTCGACGGGATTTCCGGGATGTATTTCCGGAATACAGGACATGGTCGCGAGGAGATAGCGAAGGCGATATATGACCAGATTTCGAACTTGAGCGCCAACGTCTATGCGAGCGTCACGCCGGCTGCGGTGGAGTTGGCGACCGAGATCGCGAATCTTACCCCGGGTGATCTGTCGCGGACGTTCTTTTGTCAAGGCGGATCGGAGGCGAATGAGTCGGCCATAAAGCTTGCTCAGGCGTACCAGATGCGGATGGGTGAGAAGGGGCGCTACAAAGTTATTTCGCGGCGAGGATCGTACCACGGTGCGACGTATGGCACGATGTGGTTGGGCGAGCACCCGGGATTCCCGCGTACGGACTACCAACCGAAGCCTTCAAGCGCAGTGCATGTCCCAGCACCACACTTCTATCGGTGCGAATTCAACTCCGAGACGCCGGAGCAGTGCGGTGAGTTTGCCGCACTGGCCATCGAGAAGGCGATCATCAGCGAAGGGCCAGAATCGGTGTGCGCCGTCATTGGCGAGCCGGTCACGCAACCGTTGGGCGGCGTTGTGCCGCCCGAGAACTACTGGCCAATGGTCCGCGAGATCTGCGATCAATACGGCGTCGTGCTCATCTTCGACGAGGTGATAACCGGGTTCGGCCGTCTGGGCGAGTGGTTTGGCGCTGAGGTGGTCAAGACGCAGCCCGACATAATCTCGTTCGCCAAGGGCGTGACGAGCGGTTACTTTCCGCTGGGTGGGTGCATAGCAGACCGACGCATCGGTGACGCTTTTGCGGGCGGTCCGGAGAAGACTTGGAGCCACATGTACACGTATTCGGCGCACCCGGGCGGCGTTGCGGCAGGTCTCAAGAACATCGAAATAATGAAGCGGGAGAACCTTGTTCAGAACGCTCGAGAGCGCGGCGCCCAACTCGCCGATCGGTTAGCTGACATGAAAGAGCGGCACAAGATCATTGGCGATGCGCGCGGTATCGGTTTGGTGCAGGGTCTGGAGTTGGTAGCGGACCGCGAAACTAAGCAATCGTTCCCGCCCGAGGTGGGCATCGGGGCGAGGTTCACAGATGCGCTGAAACGGCGCGGGGTATGGATCCGAGTCGGCGCCTACATCCTGCCGGTATCACCGCCACTGTCGGTTACGGCGCAGGAAATGGATGAACTCTGCGATGCGGTCGAGGATGCGATCGTTGAGGTTTCAGCTGGGTTGGGCATGTGACTTGGTTGAGTTGAGTCGCGCGCCGTTTAGGGCGCGTCCAATGAGAGCAACGGTCATGTCCTTTTACCAGACGGAGTAGCCGCCATCGACAGCAATCGCGGTGCCGGTGACGAAGTCGGACGCGTTAGAGGCTAGGAAGACGGCGGTTCCTGCGAGGTCGGAGGGCATGCCCCAGCGGTCGGCGGGAGTGCGCTCTTGGACGAGTTTGTAGCGTTCAGGGAATAGTTCCTTGAACTGATTCGTCATCTCGGTGACGATCCAACCGGGAAGGATTGCGTTGGCTTGGACGTTGTGCCGGGCCCAGGCGACGGCGCAGGACTTGGTGTATTGGACGACGCCACCTTTGGACGCGGAATATGCGGATGCGTATGCGGTGCCGAATATCGACATCATCGAGCCGATGTTGATGTACTTGCCGGCGCCCTTGTCCCGCATGTGGTCGAAGGTGAGAGACGCGACATTGTGCATGGAAGTGAGGTTGGTGTCGATGACGTAACGCCAGTCGTCATCGGCGAGATTCTGCGGCTCATCCGAACGACGGTTAGTGCCGGCGTTATTGACGATGATGTCCCAACCGCCGAGTTTGTCCATCGTCTCGTCCAAAGCCGCTTGAATCGATGCTCGGTCCGTGACATCGCAAGTGAGGGCGAGGACTCGGGATGTATCGCCGTCGGCGGTCTCGGTGAGAGTCTCGACGGCGGCTTCGAGCTTGTCGGCATTCCGAGCGGCGATGGCTACTGATGCGCCATGCTGGATGAAGCCCTCAGCGATACCGAGGCCGATACCGCCGTTACCGCCGGTCACAAAGGCGACTTTGTCGTGGAGGTTGAAGGGTGAGGTGTGTTGGTGGTGGGACATGGGGAGCGGGAGGTGTATATTCGTGGTTTGTGCGTCGTTAAGGATACACAGTCGAGCAGATGGGAAACACGCACTCCGTTGAGCCTAAGGCGAACCCGCCTATTTCACCACCACCAAATCCCCAACCCTGAAATGCTCCAACGCATCCTCATTGACCTCAATCCCCAGTCCTGGCTCGTCAGGGATGGTGACGTAGCCGTCGGTTTGGGTGAAGAAGGGGTCGGTTAGGGCGCTTCTGACGGGGTGGATCGTCTGGTCGAACTCGGTTACGGGTTCGTTTACGAAGGGTTCTTTGGGGTGCGCGGGTGGTGTTTGCGAGATGGTGGCTAGGACGTGGAGGATGGCGGCGAGGCTGATGTGGGTGTTGAAGAAGTGGGGGAGGAATTGGACGTTGAAGGCTTCGGCCATGGCGGCGCAGAGTTTGAGTTCGGAGATGCCGCCGACGTTGACGATCTCAGGTTGGATCATGTCGAAGGTTCGGCGACGTAGCAATCGCGCAACGTCTCGTCGGGTGCTGGCCGATTCGCCTCCGGCGGTTGGGACTGGCGACTTGGTGGTGATGAGCAGGTTGTCGTCGAGGGCGCGGGATGATGTGGGTTCTTCGAACCACGTCACGTTGGCGTCGGCGATGCGGCGCGCCACGGTGATTGCGGTGCCGGGGTCGTAGGCTTCGTTGGCGTCAACCATGATGCGAATGTTGTCCCCTACTTGTCGCCGGAGGGCGTGGACGCGGTCCACATCTTCGTCGACGGTCAAGCCGCCGATCTTCATCTTCATCGCCTTGAATCCGGCGTCTAGGTGGTCCTCCGCTTCATTCAACAGGTCCGGCCACGTGGGATCGTTTACGTCATGTTCCGTATAGAAGAGGCCGGTGGCGTAGGTGCAGACGCTATCTCGGACTTTGCCTCCGAGCAGTTCGTACACGGGTAGGCCACGGGCTTTGCCGACTAAGTCGTACAGCGCGGTGTCGATGGCGCTTGCGACGTTTGATGCGATGCCGGCGTAACCTCCGCCCTGGTACCGTGTGTTGACTATCGACTGCCAGATGCTGCCGAAGTTCTCGGGGTCTTCGCCGATCACGCCTTGTGCGACCTCGGCGAAGCCCTGCGGGTCGGCACCGGTTTCGCCCCATCCGTAGGTGCCGTCGTCGGCGATGACACGTACGGCCAAGGTGTTGCGTGTTGTCTTCCAGGCCATCGACGACTTGTAGGGAGCGTCGATGTGGCCGACGAGTTGGTGGAGTTCGATCCGTTCGATTTTCATCGTTTATTTGCCCTCACCCTAACCCTCTCCCGCCGAGCGGGAGAGGGGAATCCACTTACTTTTGCAGCGATATTGCACAGATTGGATCGATCATGTGACGACAACGGGGTTGCCTTGTCGGAAGTGGTTGAGGGCGTCCTCGTCGATTTCGACGCCCAGGCCCGGTTTGTCGGGGACGGTCACGTGGCTGTCGGTCTGTCGGAATACTGGATCTGTCAGCGCATACCGGATCGGATGTGGCGTCTGGTCGAACTCGGTCACTGGTTCGTTGACGTACGGCTCTTTGGGATGCGCGGGTGGGGATTGAGCAACAGTTGCGAGGGTGTGGAGTATGGCGGAGAAGCTGATGGCGGTGTTCCAGAAGTGAGGCACGAAGCGGACGTTGCACGCTTCGGCCATCGAAGCGGAGAGTTTCAGCTCTGAGATTCCGCCGACGTTGACGATTTCTGGTTGGATGATGTCGAAGACGCGATCTCGGAGAATCCTGGCAACCTCGCGCCTCGTGCTCGCCGATTCGCCGCCGGAGGTTGGCACCGGTGATCTACTCGTGACCAGAAGATTGTCTTCGTCCGCACGTGAGGAGCACGGCTCTTCGAACCATGTCACGTCGGCGTCTGCGATGCGACGCGCGAACTGGATGGCGGTCATCGGATCATACGCTTCGTTGGCGTCGACCATGATCCTGATGTTGTCGCCTAGCTGACGTCGGAGAGCGTAGACGCGATCGACGTCTTCTTTGAATGTCAAGCCCCCTACTTTCATCTTCATCCCCGAAAAACCCTCTTCGGCGTAACCTTGGGCTTCTTCTAGGAAGTCTGACCAAGATTTGTCTTCGAGATCGGCGGGCACGTAGTAGAGACCGGTGGCGTAAGTGCAGATACGGTCGCGCACCTTGCCGCCCAACAGCTCGTAGACGGGTTTTCCGCGGGCGCGGCCGACGAGATCGTATAGGGCCATGTCGACGGCGCTCGCGATGTTGGACGGCGGACCGGCGTATCCGCCGCTTTGATAACGAGGGTTGATGATGGATTGCCGGATGACCTCGAAGCGCTCTGGGTTTTCCCCGATCAGAGATTGCGCGGCGCCTGCCAATGCGTCCGGGCCGACGCCGGTCTCGCCCCAGCCGTACGCACCGTTATCGGCGACGATGCGGATGACTTGTGTGGCGCGCTCGTGAGTCCAGCGTTGCGACCATCCGAAGGGTTGGTCGAGTTTGCCGACCAGCGGGTGTATCTCGATGCGTTCGATTTTCATGGTCGGTGTGCCCTCACCCCCGGTTCAAGCCCGGGGCAGGCTCTAACCCTCTCCCGCCGAGCGGGAGAGGGGAATTTCGCCCCACTCTCCAACTCTGCGATTTCTGGTTTTCGCCGGTGTGGCGGAGGTTTCCGCAAGGAGCTACTAACCTTGTTGCCGCCACTCGTCATCAAGTTCGGCGAAGCGATCGTGCATGGCATCAACGAAGGCCTGATCAATGTTGAGCGCGTCGTCCAGTGTTTCGATGTTGGACGCCATGTGGCGCGGGTTCTTGGTGCCGATGATGGCGACGTGGATCTCGGGGTGCGCGAGCGTGAAACCCATGGCAGCGACGATCGGGTCGTTGGGATCCCCGGGTACGTCGCCTAACGATTGGACCTGTTTGCATCTCTGCAGGTAGGTGTTGTCGTAGCCCCGGCGAGAGCTCGACATACCGGATTTGGCCATTCCCCACGTGGCGCCGGCGATCGGTCGCTTGACTATCACGCCAATGCCCGTGTTGGCACACTTTTCTAGCAGGCCAGATGTGTAGGCGCGCTGCTCAACGACGTTGAAACTCGTCTGCAGTGTGTCGAATTTCCCGGAATCGACTGCCCAGTGAGCCGCTTCGTTGTCGCCGGAGTAGCCGACTAGGCGAGTCTTGCCGGCATCGCGAGCATCTTCGAGGGCGCGGATGATGTCGCCTTTCTCGAGATCGGGTATTCCGCATGAGTGCAACTGCACGAGATCGACATAGTCGGTGTTCATTCGTCGTAGGCTTCGGTCGATCGAGTCGCGGACGGTGTCGTAGGTCCAGTCGCTACCGTTCAATCCATCGCCACGAGCATGCCCAGTCTTGGTGACGAGCACGTAATCGTCTCTTCGATTTGCGATGGTTCGACCGATCAGTTCCTCGGAGATGCCGTAACAGGCGGCGGTGTCGAGGAAGTTGATACCCATGTCGAGCGCGTTGTTGAGAACGCTCCCGGCCTGTTCGACATCGTCGAAGTCAAGTTCCGATCCGATCTCTGCCAATCCGGCACCAAGCCGAGAAATTTCATAACCAGTCTTTCCGAATTCGACTGTCTGCATGTTTTCATTCCTTTCTGGAATATTTCTGGCGACTATCTGTGTCGATGAGTGTCTGGCCAGATCACCTTGGCGGTCCAAGCGCCTTCAAAATTAGTGTCTTCGTTAACGCTAGCGTCTCTGAGGATGCACCGGTACATGTTGGTGTTGCTGAAGTCGGCACCGCGCAGATCTGCGGACGCCAAGCTGGTTCGGTACAGCGCGGCCTTACTCAGATCCGCTCCGTTGAAATTCGTGCGCCGTGCCCATGCTTCTGACAGGTCGGCGCCGCGGAGACATGCGCCGCTCATGTCGGCGTTGTCCAAGATTGCCCGCGACAGATTCCAACCGGTGAAGTTCATGCCCGCGAGGTCGGCACCGGCAAGATCGAGGCGGTCGCTCGGGTTTTCGGTGCGCCAGTCATCGACGGCTGTAGCTCCCATGTTGACTGCTTGCAGGTGCTGAGGGTTCAAGTTGAACTTGCAGTATTTAATTTGGTCTTCGGGCGCTCGCTCCTAGCGCATCCTCGCAAAATGTTACTCGATACGAATGCGTGCCCATTGTGAAGGGTGTGAAATGCTTGGTGAAACAACTATGAAACATATCTTTATTACCTTGAATTCAATCGGCGCATAATCGCGCCTTCGAGACTCGATCAGGTTCAGGAGAGACGAACAAGATGGCAACTGCCGATGATGTGATCAAGATGATGGAAGAGTCGGGTTCGAATTGGTTGGATCTGCGCTTCACCGACGTCCCGGGCACTTGGCAACATGTGTCCTTCCCCAAACACGAAGTCACGGATGACCTTTTCGCCGAAGGTACCGGCTTTGATGGCTCAAGCATCCGAGGATTCCAGACGATCGACGAATCCGACATGCTGCTGTTTCCTGACGCTGACACCGCCACAGTCGATCCTTTCATTCCGAGCACCGTTTCGATCATCGCTGATGTTCGAGACCCGATCACGGGTGCATCGTACGACCGCAGCCCGCGCCACGTGGCCGCGAAGGCGGAAGCATATCTGAAGTCCACGGGGGTCGGCGACACCTCGAACTGGGGGCCCGAACTCGAGTTCTTCATCTTCGACAGCGTGTCTTACGGTGGTTCTTCGAACTCCGCCCATTACGAGGTCGATTCCGAAGAGGCAGTTTGGAATACTGGCAACGCGACCGACCTCACAGGCGAAGGCCCGAACTTGGGTCACAAGCTACGTCATAAGGGAGGCTACTTCCCTGCTCCCCCGTCGGACACGCAGACCGTGATCCGGCACGATGCTTGCGAAGCGATGGCCGCTTTCGGTATCGAGATCGAAAAGCACCACCACGAGGTTGCGACCGCAGGACAGGGCGAGATCAACTGGAAAGCTTCACCTCTGAAACAGGCGGCCGACTTTGTGATGGCGTACAAATACTGCCTCAAGAACACCGCCACCAAGTACGGCAAGACCGCCACGTTCATGCCGAAGCCTCTGTTTGAAGACAACGGCACTGGAATGCACACGCACCAGTCGATCTGGAAAGACGGTGTGCCGATGTTCGCCGGCGATGGCTACGCGGGCATGAGTGAGTTGGCACTTGCCTACATCGGTGGTTTGCTCAAGCACGGAGACGCGCTGATGGCGTTGGTCGCTCCTAGCAACAACTCATACAAGCGTTTGGTTCCGGGCTTCGAGGCTCCGACGATCTTGGCGTTGTCGGCCCGTAACCGTTCCGCGGCAGCCCGCATTCCGATGTACTCGCAGTCGCCGAGCGCGAAGCGAGTAGAGTTCCGACCTCCGGATCCGACCTGCAACCCTTACCTTGCCTTCTCCGCCATGTTGATGGCCGGCCTTGACGGTATCGACACCGGCGCGAGCCCGGGCGAACCGATCGAAGAGGACTTGTACGAGATTGATCCCTCGACTCTGAACCAGGTTCCCGGAAGTTTGTCGGACGCATTGGACGCATTGGAAGCCGACAGCGAGTTCCTGCTCAAGGGCGGCGTCTTCACGCCTGACTTGCTTGAGGCATACATCGACTTCAAGCGCGAAAACGAGGTCGACGCAGTTCGATTGCGCCCGCACCCGTACGAGTTCTTCCTCAGCTACGACGCCTAGTCGTTAGCGGCGAAACAAGAGCTGATGAGACGCCCCGGACGTGGTTCGGGGCGTTTCTTTTTGTTGGGTTTAGGAAGAAGGCGACGTTATGAATCGAAAAACGATTATTGGAATCATAAGAATGAATGATGAATCATTTTCAGGTTGGAATCCTGAGGAATGATTCTTAGAATCAAAAGAATGAATGATGAATCATTTTTGAATGAAACCGGATGACAACCTTGACTTCAAAAGAACTCCGCGAGTTGTTTGAGCGACTCGATGGCGAATCGGCCGATGACCTCGAGTCTGAAAATCTCGAGTTCAAGTCCGGCGACGCGCGCGGGAGTGCGGTTCGAGCCCAGTCGCGTGCGATTCGCGAGGCGGCGGTTGCGTTCGCCAACGCGAAAGGCGGCACCTTGGTGCTCGGAATTGCTGATCGCAAACGCAAACGATGCGATGCGATCGTGGGAGTTGGTCGAATCAGCGCGAGCGATCTTCAAAGGAACATCTACGACGGAACAGACCCACATATCACTGTTGATGTCGAAGAAATGATGGAGCCCGAGGGTCGAATCTTGATCGTTAGAGTTCCACGTAGCAATCAATTGCACACCACGACTGATGGCATCGCGAAGATACGAGTCGGCAAGGAGTCAAAAAATTTGACCGGATCAAATCTCGCACAACTGCTTGTGAGTAGGAGATTGACAGACAGCACTGCGCAGATCGTGCCAGGTGCCGGTTTAGACGCAATCGATCCTACAGAGATCAATCGGATGCGAGAAATCATCCGAATTGAAGATGTCAATCCGGAGTTAAACGGTCTAAGGGACGCTGAATTGCTTGAAGCGCTCGGGTTGGCAGAAGGTCAGCGAGTCAACATAGCCGCGATCCTTTTGCTGGGCCACAAGTCAGCCGTGGCTCGGCACGTTCCGCACCATGAGTTGACGATAGCCAGATTTCGGGAACCGACGCAGTACGATTTTCGGAAAGACATCCGCGAACCTCTTCTAAAAACGATTGATGAGGTTCGACAAGTAGTCGATTCCAACGTCCGCCTCACGACGATTGAAGTAACGGGATTCCATCACTTTGAAATCCCGGACATGAACTGGGTGGTTATCAGAGAAGCGGTGCTCAACGCGTTGGTACATCGCGATTATTTCCTGAGCGGTTCTGTACAGGTGTTCTTGCGACCCGATCGCTTAGAGGTATCTAGCCCAGGGGGATTCATTGGAGATGTTTCGCCGGAAAATGTACTTCGCCACACCCCGGTTCGACGCAATCATCTATTGGCGGACGCTCTGCAGGCGATAGGACTGGTGAACCGTGTAGGACTTGGCGTTGATCGGATATTTGAAGACACACTTCGGGGAGGTAAGGACTTTCCTTGGTATGAATCGGATATCGGTGCGGTGAAAGTGACGCTCCCGACCGCGGTCCACTCGGAATTCGCTAGATTCGTTGTAAATTGCGAATTGGGCGGTGGACGACTGAGTCTCGACGAATTGATGATCATGCGCAACCTAATGGCGCACGTGGAGTTGAATCGCTGGTCGGCTGCGGATTTGTTGCAGGTGGAAGTTGCAGACGCCGCGAGACGACTCGCCGATTTAAGTGCGCGCGGTTTTTTGGACGTTAGGGGTAGAGGACAAGGGGCAACATATCGCTTGGGTCAGCAGTTCTCTTCTTGGGAAAGGGTCGAATTAAACGGTGTTCAAGGCGTAGTCGGAACGGATGCAGCACGCGAGCTTGTGCTTCAGGCGATTGCCAAAAGCGGTTCGATAACAAACGCGGGCGTCCGCGCAATTACCGGATTCGAACGTAACGAAACGGTTCGTTTCATGCGTTCGATGCGTCTAGAAGGGCTTGTGGAGGTCGAAGGGAGCGGACGCGGAGCGCATTATGTTTTGGTTAAGTAGCCGAAGCAATGGTTAGCTGACCCAAACCTCCTCGAACAACCGTAGCCAGTTCCCGCCTAGGATCTTGATCACATCATCATCGGAGTAGCCGCGCTTTAGGAGGGCTTCGGACATGATGGGTAGCTGATCGGGGGTCTTGAGTTCGTCGGGATATTGGTCATACCACGGCAACGGACCGCCGTTCGGTGGCGTGAACTTGGATGGGTATTTGGTGCCTTGCTGGCCGCCGATGAACTTCCAGAACTCCTCGGGTTGGTCTTGGGTGTGGTCGGTTCCCAACGAAACGTGGTCGACGCCGACCATTTGGACTAGGTGATCGATAGCATCCAAGTAGTCGTCGAGTTGGGCAGTCAAGGTGTTGCGGAGGAAGCCTCGAATACAAGTTGCCCCTATCACGCCGCCTTTCTCGGCCATCGTTTTGATGGCTTTGTCGGTCTTGTTGCGACGGTGGTCAAAGTAGGATTTGGCGTTGGCGTGCGTGATGGCGACCGGCTTCTCAGAAACCTCGATGCTTTCTTGGGTGGTTGCGATGCCGACGTGGGAGAGATCGAGGAGGATGCCAAGTCGGTTCATCTCTTTGACGGCGTCGATGCCGAAGTTGGTTAGGCCGCCGTCTTGACGTTCCATGCATCCGTCGCCGAGCAGGTTGCGCTCGTGGTACGTAACTTGCATGATGCGCACGCCTAGTTTGTGGAACAAGGCCAAGCGGTCGAGGTCGTTTTCGATCGGAGACGTGTTCTGCCAACCGAATATGATGCCGGTCTTGCCTTCGCGCTCCGCGCGGTGGATGTCGTCGACGGTTTCGACCAAAAGGATTTGGTCCGGCCTCTCCCGGAACCGTACATACCACTTTGCAATCATGTCGAGCGTTTCTTCGTAGCCTTCCCATGTGGCTTGGGTAGCGTTTATTGCTGCGACGCTGCCGGCGTTCAAACTTTCGTAGACCGCATCGCTGTCCCAGTTGCTGACATTCAAAGCGTCGATGACGACCGCTTCGTCGTAAAGGCTTCGGGCATGTTTTGGATCGCTTGTCATGGACATCTCCAGATCGATTGCGCTTGGAATGTGTCGAAGTTTACGACGCGTTACTATCTGTGGGGATTGCAATTAAACTTCAATCAAGCGTTCGGGGCATTGATGCCAGACAATCCTAGCCAACTTCTGGAGAAACGACATGCAGCAGACAACACTTTCGACGAACGGCGCAGCGGACTCGGCTTTTATGCCGGTTGGAGCTGCCGAAATGAATCGAGCAACGGCCACTAGTCCGGCGATTTGGTTGGCTGGCGATCCGGAAGACTTGAAGCCGTGGATGAGCCGCGGTACCGCCGGCATCGTCACGAACACGGTAGTCCTGAACGATATGGTCCAGAAATACGGGCAGATGACGGATGTTATCCAGCGCTATCTCGATATCTCCGACAAAAAAGTGGTTGTGGAGATCGACGGACATTCGACGCAGGAGCTGTTGGATGTCGGCGAGGTCTTCACCAAGATGTCTGACCGCGTGATCCTGAAGATACCTTGCTCGGTTAACGCGCTCGGTGCGTTCGCCGAACTAAAGAAAGCCGGTGTCGAGACATTCTGCACGACGGTTTTCACGGTGAACCAAGCTGTTGCTGTCGCACAAGCAGGCGTGACCCACGTTTTGCCGTTCTGCGAACCTTACCGCGACGTTTCTGGCGACCCGACTGCGCTCGTCCGAGACCTGCGCGACATCTTTGCGGATTGGGCGCATCGACCTTACATCACCGCCGCTCTGGTCCGCTCCAAGGACACGGCAGAGGCGGCACTACGCGACGGTGCCGACGGAATCATCGTGTTCTGGCCAATCTTTGAAGAGATGCTCCAGAGCAAACTCACCGACGAATGGAACACGACTTTCCTCAACGAGTGGAACGCGATGTACGACGCGGGGCTATTGGAGGGCGTGCCTTACAGCAGGCATTAGTCGTGGCCAAATTCCTTCGGCACCGATGTCAATTCTGACGTGCGAGTGATCCCGCTCGGCGGGCGATTTCATTTTTCAACTCGCGTGAGACTCCGAATGACGATTGAACATTAGTGCTCCAACCGACGGTTTTGATACGTCCGAGAACCGTCCCGACGCATAGTTTGGTCTTGACTCTTCCGAATCCGATGATTCTATTGATCTCGACCAGATCCGCGTCCGTATGATTTCGCATCAACTGAATGACGCCAGCACCGTTCAAAAGGAGTATCTCGATTCGTTCATTCGCCAGTTGTTCTATGAGAAATGGGACGTTAGATGTGATAAGTCTGCGCCGTGTTTCGGCGGGAAGCCGATTCCAAGTGGGATCGGTCGCCCACTGTACGAGATCTAAGTGGCAAGCGGTTCCGTCGTAATAAGACGCGTCACAACGCGCCAAGATTGGCTCTAGTTGGTCGAACCACCTGCGATAAGGGTTGCGCCTGAAATACAATTCGCAATCCCTCATGACCTGCGAGATCACCCTTGACGGTGCGCTGGTTAGATCGGAATTTCCAAGCGAAGTGTGTGTAGCGAGGCGACGATCGCGCCCTCGAAGTTCGACACCCTTTGTGTCTACGAATTCTGATTTGCTCGGGTTCAGTCCGAGAGTTGCGATTCGAGCTCTGCGCGTTTCACCGAACGCCACAACTGGTGTGGATCCAACGACGACATTGGAATCGGCTGGAACGGGTTGGCGTATTCGACGCTCGATGTAAGCAGGGATCGACATTGATGCATGGTCATCGAGGATCGTCACTGGGGTTACCACTTCGTCCCTAAAGCGCAATAATCCCATACCCTGCGTCAACAGGTATGACGGCGCCGGTGATGCCGCTGGCCATTTCACTGAGCAGGAATAGCGCGGTGTCGCCGACTTCGCGGTGCGTTACGTTGCGTTTGAGCGGTGAACGGTCGCGGTGGGCGCGGGTCATATCGCGGAAGCCGGGGATGGATCGGGCGGCGAGGGTTGGTAGGGGGCCTGCGGAGATCGCGTTGACGCGGACGTTGCGCTCTCCGAACTCCGCGGCCAGCTGACGGACCTCGTTCTCTAGCGCCGCTTTAGCGGTACCCATGATGTTGTAGCCGGGGTAGACGCGTTGGGAGGCGTCGAAGGTCATCGTTAGGGCCGCGCCGCCGTCAGGCATCAGCGGTACGGCGCGCGAAACTACGGGCATCAGTGTGTAGGCGCTCGCCTCTAGTGCGGTGCGGAATCCTTGGCGTCCGGTGCTGGAGAAATCTCCGCCTAGGTCATCTCGGTCGGCATAGGCGACGGAGTGAACCACGAAGTCGATGCTGCCCCACTTGTCGCCGACTTGGTCATAGACGGATTGCACATCACCATCGTCGGTAGCATCGCACTCGATCAGCAACGGATCGTCGAGAGCCGATACAGTTTTAGATACGGGTCCGAGCAATCGGTCGTTGAGATATGTGAAGGCGAGTTCGGCACCCGCTTCAACGAGTCGTTCCGAAATCGCCCATGCGATGCTGCGTTGATTCGCGACGCCCAATACGACGCCTTTTTTGCCAGCAAAATCGATTGCAACCGCCATTTAATCCCTCTTGGCTTCTGGGTGCCTGCTGTTCCCGCAGGCGATCCACTTTTGGTTCTTCGAATCAAGACTACACGCATTCATCAGGCGATCCAATGCCCGTTTAGTGCACCGCCCGCGGCCACGCCTCAATCTTCTTCACTACATCTTCAAGTTTTCTACAGAGAATGTTCAATATTGAACTCTAGAAATGAATGCGTGGCAGACGGAAATTGTTGTCTGCCAGGACACACGAAAGTCTCAAGACTTAGAAACCAGGAATCAAAACCATGAAAAAGCGATTGAGCATCTTCTTGATCGGAACCGCGGTGTCGGTCATCGCCGCCGTCGGATTGTTCGCCGGTTTAGCGGCAGCGCAGTCGAATGATGACGACGGCGAAGGACAGACGTTCGTTGAGAGGGTGGCAGCGATCTTGGGTCTCGAATCAGATGATGTCGAGTCCGCGATGCATCAAGCCAAGGATGCGATCCAATCTGAACGTCGAGATGCAAAGTTCGCCGAACTGGTCGAGAACGGCACGCTCACACAGGAAGAAGCGGACGCGATCAAGACGTGGCAAGACTCCAAACCGGAGATCGACTTCAACTTCGGCGACGAAGACGGCATAGGCAAACGCGGCTGGGGGCACAAAGGCTTCGGTCATGATGGCGGGATGTGGATTGGGTCCGCGGACAAGGTGGACTACCTAGTTGATGAGGGCATCATCACCCAAGACGACGCGGACTCTTTGACCAAATGGTGGGATTCACGCCCGGAGGCGCTTGACGACCTGGTAGGCGACCGCGATGGCAAGTGGGGCGATCGAGGACACGGGAAGCGCGGATGGGAGTGCGATAAAGACAGTGACACCGACGCGGATAGTACGGAAACTTCCGTCACCGACATCGACGCCTGATCCAACAGGAGCTCGATAAAGCTAATCCAGACATCCAACCTCCTTACGCGAAGCCGTCGGTTACCTCCACCGGCGGCTTTTCGTTTTGAAATTGGTCGGTATCAGCGGTGTTGCGACTAGTCCGTAACTTCGCTTAACGTCACGGGTCGGTTCTCGCGTGCTGCTAGCTGCGAAGCTCTTGCGAATTTGTAGGTTTCGCGGGAATCAGCGGCAGGCATGTTCGGCTGACCGCCGTTGAGGATGCAGTTGACGAATTCGTACGTGCATTGCTTGAACGATTCGCCCCAATCGGCGTTGATCTCGTCTTCGCCGGTACGGTGCATCTCACCATCGGCGTAAAACACCAACGGCGGGGTGTCGTACAGCATCTTGGCGGTGCAGCGATTTACCCAGATGATGCCACGGGTGCCGCTGAGTTCGAACCACTCGTCGCCGGGGTAATAGTCGGATCTGACGACCATATCGTTGCTCGCTTGAAGTTCCCACGAGCCGTGGGTCCTACCGCCTTCGTATGACCAAGAGACGAGCAGGGGGGAGTCGGTTTCGAAGCCTTGGTCGGTGTAGGAGGTGCGGATCCAGGCGAAGACCTGTTCGGGCTCGCCGAGGAACCATCGGCCCATCGCGAAGATGTGGTAGCCGTAGTCGAGGATGGCTTTGCCGACGCCGTTGATCGCTTGGTTGTAGCGCCACGCGATGGATTCGTCGGGGATGTCCCAGCCATATTTGCGGTGTCCGTTGACGGTCTTCACCCGCATTGAGATCGGTTCACCGATGACACCGTCGTCGAGCATCTTTTTGGCTCGGGCGATGGGTTCGTAGTATGCGAAGTTTTCAAACACCCGGAGAAGCTTGTTCGATTTCTCGCCCGCGGCCACGATGGCATTGCACTCGGCCAGCATCAATGCCATCGGTTTTTGGAGACTCACATGCTTCCCGGCTTCCAATGCATCGATTACCATCTGCGCGTGAAGCGAGTGGGGTGTGAGGACCTCAACCGCGTCGACGGCGGGATCGTCGAGCATCGCGCGGTAATCGGTGTAAGCCTTTTCGGCACCCCATTGTGCTGCGCGACGTTCGGCGGTGCCGGGTCCGTTGTCGGCTACGGCGTAGATGCGGGCGTCAGGGTTGCCGAGGTAGCCGGGGGCGTGGAGGTCGGCGATCTTGCCGGCGCCGATGAATCCGATGTTTAGCATGGTTTTCTTCTTGTGTGGATGGACGTTCGGTCCGCTGAAGCGCAGGTCTTCACCAGAATGACGTTATGGGTTACCGGTTTGTGTGGGAGCCGTCTCGCCGACGTAGGTGAGAAGACTCCCAGTATTTGAAGGGTTCGGTTAGGGATGCTTCGTCGACCTCGATGCCTAGGCCGGGTGCGTCGGAGAGGATGACTTTGCCGGGTTCGAGTTTTGGTTGGACGGGGAATACGTCGTCATCGTAGAAGTTGTGGTCGGGTTCGCCGACTGAGTGTCGGATTTCAAGCCAGGAGAAGTTAGCGATGGCGGTTGCGAAGTGTGAGGTCGCTGCGACGCATATGGGACCCAACGGGTTGTGCGGCATGAGGTCGATGTAGTGGGTTTCGGCCCATCCGGCTACCTTCATCGCCTCGGTGAAGCCGCCGACGTTGCAGATGTCGAGTCGGGCGTAGTTGGTCAGCCCCCGCTCGATGTAGGGCAGGAACTGCCATTTGGAGGCGAACTCCTCGCCGATGGCGAAGGGGACAACGGTGAGTTTTCGGAGCTCTTCGTAGGCCTCGGGAGTCTCGTCTCGGATGGGTTCTTCGATGAAGTCTAGGGTGTGGGTCGGCATCATCTGGCAGAAGGATGCGGCCTCGGCAACGGAAAGTCGATGATGGGCGTCGATGCCGATCACGGGTTCGAGGCCGAGGGCTTCCCTGGCTTTGATGAGGGCTTCTGCGGTTGTGGCGATCGCTTCGCGCGGTTCGAAGAGATTGGGGTCGATTGGGTTGGCCGTGTGGAGGGCATTTAGGCGCATGGCTTTGAAGCCGTCGGCCCAGATAGCTTTGCCGATCTCGACGACCTCTTCAGCGGTGGAGCCTCCGCCGGAGGCGAAGGTGGGAACCCAGTCGCGCTGCTTGCCACCGAGGAGTTCGTAAACGGGGACTCCGAGTTTTTTGCCGACGATGTCGTGGAGTGCGATGTCGATGGCAGAGATGGCGCCGGTGATTGTACGTCCGCCTTCGAAGTATTGGCCTCGGTACATCTCCTGCCAGATGCGGCCTCGCTGCATGGGGTTCTGTCCGACGAGGAACTCGCGGAAGTGGTCGATCATTCCACTAACGGGGAGCTCGCGGCTGGAGAAGCCTGATTCGCCCCACCCGTAGATGCCTTCGTCGGTCTCGACCTTTACGAGCATCTGGTTTCGGTGGCCGATCCATACCGGGTAGTTCTTGATGTCGGTGATTTTCATCGGGGGAACCGTGTTGGTGGGTGCTGGGTTCCGGCGTTCGCAGGAATGACGTTAGGGGCTACCAATTCGTGTGCGATCCGTCGCGGCGGTGGAGGTGGGGGGCTTCCCAGAACTGGAAGGGTTCGGTTAAGGATGCTTCGTCGACTTCGATGCCGAGGCCGGGTAGATCGCTCAACACAACGCGTCCCGGTTCGACTTTCGGTTGCACCGGGAAGACCTCGTCTTGGTAGAAGTTGTTGTCAGGTTCGCCGACTGAGTGTCGGATTTCAAGCCAGGAGAAGTTGGCAATGGCGGTTGCGAAGTGTGAGGTCGCGGCGACGCATATGGGACCCAACGGGTTGTGCGGCATCAGGTCGATGTAGTGTGCTTCGGCCCATCCAGCGACTTTCATCGCCTCGGTGAAGCCACCAACGTTGCAGATGTCGAGTCGGGCGTAGTTGGTTAGGCCTTTCTCGATGTAGGGGAGGAACTGCCATTTTGAGGCGAACTCCTCGCCGATGGCGAAGGGCACTACTGTGAGTTTTCGTAGCTCTTCGTAGGCTTCTGGCGACTCGTCTCGGATCGGTTCTTCAATGAAGTCGAGCGTGTGAGTCGGCATCATCTGGCAGAATGATGCGGCTTCGGCGACGGAGAGCCGGTGGTGGTAGTCGATACCGATGACGGGTTCGAGTCCGAGGGCTTCGCGTGCCTTAATCAACGCTTCAGCTGTCGGTGCGATCGATTCTCGAGGCTCGAATAGGTTGGGATCGTCGTCCTCGCCGATGGTGTTCAAGTTCAGTCGCATCGCTTTGAAGCCATCCGCCCAGATCGCCTTCCCCATCTCGGCGACTTCTTCGGCTGTGTTACCTCCGCCACTTGCGAAGGTTGGGACCCATTCTCTCTGCATCCCGCCTAAGAGTTGATAAACCGGCACTCCGAGTTTCTTGCCAGCGATGTCGTGGAGTGCGATGTCGATCGCAGACATTGCGCCTGTGATAGAGCGTCCGCCTTCGAAGTACTGACCACGGTACATCTCCTGCCATATGCGTCCACGCCGCATTGGGTCTTGCCCGATGAGCCACTCACGGAAGTGGTTTACCATGCCGCTGACGGCCAGTTCGCGGCCGGAGAATCCTGCCTCACCCCAACCATAGATGCCTTCGTCGGTCTCGACCTTCACAAGCATCTGATTGCGTTGTCCGACCCATACTGGGTAGTTCTTGATGTCGGTGATTCTCATTGGTTATCTCGCCTTCTAGCGTCTTTCAATGGTTCGGTTCGCCTAAATGCGCTTCAAAGTCTAGCACTCACATCTCGCTGGCACGTTCGAGCGATGTGCTACGCTTACGAATCAACCGCCAGTTCTTAACCACAATTGGTTAGGGGCTTTGAAACATGACCGTTAAAAACACAGTTACTAGACTCCCAATCGAAGATTATTCGCATTTGGAGCCTCTGCCCGACCCGCCGCGGGAGCCGGATATGCAACAGGAACTCCATCGATTTGAGTTGGCAGCGACGTTGATGGCCCATTTTGCGGGTAAAGACGATGTATTGATTGGTGGCGGGGGATACGTTCGCAACGTTGCGACCAGCAATGCCGAACAGTTAGCGCCGGATCTGCTAGTAACTTTCGGAGTTCGGCCTGATGCGATAATTTCCCGCAACGGTTACGTGATCGACGAGGTAGGCAAACCGCCGGACTGGGTCATCGAGGTGGCGTCGCGCGCTACGGGCCGTCGAGACTACACGGTCAAACGAGACGCTTACGCGGCTTACGGCATCGGCGAGTACTGGCGTTTCGACCACACCGGTGGCAGGTTTCATGACGCACCTTTGGCTGGGGATCAATTGATTGGCGGGCGGTACGAACCGATCGAATTGATCCGGGAACCCCGCGGCTTGATATGGGGTCATAGTCCCACGCTTGGATTGGACATTTGTTGGGACGACGGCGATTTGCGTTTGCGCGATCCGCAGACGGGTGAATACCTTCCCAACGCTGCGGAATCGCAACTCAGAATTGATGAAGCCGAAGCCCGCGCTGATCAAGCTGAAGCCCGCGCGTTTCAGGGCCAGATTGAACGGGATGCGGCATTAGATGAGTTGGCGCGGCTTAAGAATGAAAATGAGCGGTTGCGAGGCAACTGACCTAGATCGCTTCATCGCTTCATCGCTCGATTCCCCGTTCGTCCAGCAGAGACAGAAAATCCTCGTAGTTCGATACTGTTTGCAGCGCCTTGACTAAGTCGCCGGCGTCGTCTACCTGCTCACGGAGCTCCCACATCTGGCGCGCCAATTGGCTCGTCGACGCTGGTCCGTCGGCATATAAGCCGTGAAACGCGAAATATGCTTGGTTGAGTTTGCGGACGTTGTGGCCGTTCTCGACTAGCGCTTTGCGCCGCTCTTCCATGTACGCTTCGGCTTCTTCAATGTTTCCGAGTTCAAGCAGTTCGTCGGTGCGGAGTCGAGTATCGTGCATGAACTCGCGTAAGTCGAATTCGTCAGGTTCTTCTTCGGACTCGTCTTCGTCATGCGGTATGTAGGGCGGTTCCAACGTTTCTATGTCTTCGCCGGTCAGTTGGTTGTAAACGGTTCGGCCGATCTCCTTGCCGGCGAGATTGGCAAGCGTCTCGTTGAGTGAAGTCATGTCACCGCCCGACCAATATCCACGACCGAGCGGATGAAAGATCAGATAGGCGTGAAGCCATTCGTGCGCGGAAACTTCGAGCAAAGGCAATAGAGCGTAATCGGAAGGCACGAGATTTGGATAGGATGCTAGGCCGCCGGTAGTCAAAACCACCGCAGACAGATCGGCGTTTTCGAGAATCTCGTCTTCCATTCGAAGCTTGTCGAATTCTGTGAGATCGGGACGAAGTATTCGCACTGAGTCACGTTTGATGACGTCGCGCGGGGAAGTTACCAATACATGGGGCGTGTCGTCGATACGGAAATCCACGGGTGGCCAGATAAATTCGCCATCTTGGTGCAACCCGAGAGAAATCAACTCTGTGGAAATCGCCGATTCGAGTAGTTCCTCAACCGAATCTCTGATCGAGTTGCGTTCGCGCAACAAAGTCTCAACGTTAGCTTCCGCGACCGATGCGGCCGGGCCATCAACCAACGCCAATACTGATTTGTGCTCGTTCCGCGCTTTGCGCAACTCGCCGGACAACTCGCGGTACCGTTCGAGATGCGACTCCCGCATCTCTTTGTCGACATCGGTCCACGGCAACGCCGAGTAGACGCGATGTAACCATTTAGCAGGCAGGTGCCCGGCCTCGAACGAAGTCAGATTGTATCCATAGCCAGCGGTTGCGATTTCTACGGGCGTCAGCAACCGTCGGTCGCCGCTGTGCATGATTATGACGACAAATCCGAGTGCGGCGAGGAACGCGATTGGGATTTGATACGTGAGCCGAACGCATGTTCGCCGAACCCTTCCTCGCCTCACCTTCTTCAACCGGCGTTGTCGCACGATTTGGTGATAGTTCCGTCGTTGCCGAAGCCTCAAATTTCGCAATCGGTGTGAGCGGTAGGCGCGGAAAATGTTGCGTATCGGTGACATAAACGACGATTCAAATCCTAATCATTTGGTTCGTCGGCTGCAATTTCAACGCAACGAATCCACACATTAGCGATCGAAATTCGACGGCCGTGTGGTGTAACTTAGTTTCAAAGAGTTGTCGACAACCAATATGAAAATGCAGGAGCGATAACGTGAGCGTTGCAGTGGTATCGGACAGCACAGCGGACATTCCGTCGGATCTCGCCCAACAACGCGGGATCACGATTGTCCCGGCATTTGTGAGATTTGGAGACGAGGAGTTTCGGGACGGCGTAGACATCGCGACGGAGGATTTCTATGCTCGCTTAGAGCGAGACAAGAACGTATTTCCAACTACGTCTCAACCGTCGCCGGGGGATTTCAAGACTGTATACGACGAACTCTTGGAGCAGAACGACGAGATCGTTTCGATTCATATCTCGTCTTCGATCAGTGGCACCTACGCATCGGCTATTGCAGGGGCAGCGCAGGCAGACCCGAGCGGCGAGCGCGTTACGAACATCGATTCACGGAACGCATCAATGGCGACCGGATTCATCGCACTGACCGCCAAGAACATCATCGACGACGGAGGTAGCGCCGCTGACGCGGTGGCCGCGGCGAATGAGATGGTGCCGCGTGCTCAATTCGCCGGTACCCCGGACTCGCTCGAATATCTCCAACGAGGAGGTCGGTTGAAAGGCGCGAGGGCATTAATGGCGAACATCCTAAAGATGCGCCCGGTGCTCGCGATCGTTCAAGGCGAGGTTGAAGTAATCGCGAAACCACGTTCGCATCGCCGGGCAATGTCCAAACTGATTTCAATAGTCGTTGAAGAAAACGCGCCTCTCACCAACTTGGCAGTAATGCACACCGACGCGTCTTCGGAAGGGGAGGCTGAGCAGGTCCTTGAAGAGTTGGCGGGTTCGGTCAACCCTGGCGGAATGAGCCTTACAGCAAATCTAGGACCTGCGATCGGCTCCCACCTAGGTAACGGCACCATCGCAATGGCGGTTTCTTGGTAATCACCACAAGACTCCCTGCGATTGAAAAGCGTGTATCCTAACTTCAGCGAAATTTAACTGAGGGTAGGAAACTATGACGCTGCCGACTCTTGAACAGCTTGAGCAAGATCCCTACGCCGCGTTAGGCGTTCGGAAATTCATCAACGCTACTTGTCACCACACCAACATGGGCGGCACTCTGATACCTGAGACGACGTTAAACGCGATGCGAACCGCAGCCGAAAACTTCGTTGATCTCAGGGAACTTCAAAAAGCCACCGGCCGTATCATCGCCGAGGTCACTCACGCCGACGATGGCTACATCGTTTCTGGTTGCGCCGCCGGCCTCATGGTGTCCGCCGCGGCCATCATCACTGGCACCGACGAAGCACTGATTGAGCGGTTACCGTACGTTCAAGGCGGTCAAGTCCCGTGCATAGCCAAACGGTTTGCACGCGCGAAGAACTCCAAAGGGGAAGAGTACGTCAATCACGGTTACGCAATGGCCGTCAAGACCGCAGGCGTGAAATTTGTCGAAGTAGGCGAACCGGAAAAGGATGGTCGCCCCACAAAGGTGGTCACCGCCGAAGAGTACGAACAGACATTCATCGACAACCCGGACGCCAAGATTGTTTACTGGGTCGGATATGCGCCCCCGGAAGACATTACCTTGGAAGACGTCATGGATATCGCACACGCCTACGGGGCGCGCGTGATTATCGACGCGTCAAACTGCCTGCCGCCGCGCGAAAACCTCTACCGCTTTATTGATATTGGTGCTGACGTCGTCTGCTTCAGCGGAGGTAAAGGCATCCAAGGTCCGCAAGGCTCGGGCATAATCGCGGGCAGCCAAGACATCATCGACTCGATCGCGATGCAGTCGGCTCCGTCGCACGGCATCGGTCGGGTGGCGAAAGTTTCGAAAGAAGAAGTCGTAGGTCAGGTCGCCTCATTCATCTGGTGGGTGCAACAAGACGACGAGGAGCGCATGACCGAGCACCACCGTAAGACCGGGATGCTTCACTCCAGCCTCACTGGTCTACCGAAGATGGCCGATTCCTACATCGAGTTCCCCGACGAAGACAATCGTCCAATGCCTAACGTGCACGTTAGGGTCGATCCAACGACCGGCAAAAATGCCGAATGGCTCATTGGTGAGCTCCGCAACGGCGATCCTGCGATCTCGGTTGTGGGCCACGCGAGAGACCCGCACATCGTTCGCATCGACGTGCGATTGTTGGAAGATGAAGAGATCGCGGAGATTTCTCGGCGATTGCACGAGATACTTGGATGATCCTGCCTCACCCCGAATCCCGAGAAGTGGCTGGGACCACTTCAGGCTTCAACCCGTACGCGCACTACGAAGAAGTGATGATCCCGATGCGTGATGGGATTCGTCTCGCTGCGGATGTCCATTTTCCGGTCGACGAGGATGGCGAACGCGTAACTGATTCTGCCCCCGTACTTCTCGTTCGGACTTCTTACGACAAGTCCAAATCGGAGTGGGACACCGTCCGGGACTACTACCCGCGCCACGGATACGTGTTTGTCAACCAAGACCTCCGCTCACGTTTCAGATCCGAGGGTGACGGCCACTATTACCACACCTGCAACCCGTGGGAAGGCGAGGACGGCTACGACACGATCGAGTGGATCGCACAGCAACCTTGGTGCAATGGCAAGATCGGTACCCTCGGCAGCTCGCACCGTGGCATCGTGCAGACCGTCGTAGCTCTACATCGGCCGCCTCATCTCGTCGCACAGTGGGTCGAACAGGCACCAACGAACATCTATGCGCATGAGGCGCGTGAAGGCGGTGCGATGTGCAACCACATGGCTGCGGCGATTCACAATCACGCGCTTGATTCCCATGAACTGAGCGACAACCCCGACGGGGTCCGAGGCGTGATCGACGTTTTCCGAAACATGCGCGAGTTCCTATCCAACACTCCTTGGAAACGCGGCGAAATCGCCCTCTCTGCTGCCCCTTGCCTCGAAGAGACCCTCTTCAACTACTACACACGCGGCGAATACGACGAGTGGTGGGCGAACGAGAACAATGACCAAACCCCTTACCTAGATCGCCACGCCGATATCCCGGTCATCCTTACTGGCGGATGGTGGGACCCCTTCGCCGGCGGCACTGCCGACCTTTTCGTCGATCTGACTCGACGCAACGATAGTCCAACACATATGGTCTTCGGTCCTTGGGCACACGCAACCCAACGCACCGACGCATCTCACGAAGGCGATGTCGACTTCGGACCAGACGCGCGGTGGGGAATGTCGAAATTCAATCCGATACGCCGCAGGTGGTTCGACCGTTGGCTCAAAGGAGATCAAAACGGCGTCGATGACGATCCACCGATCCTCCTCTTCGTCATGGGCGGCGGCGATGGCACTAAAAATCCGGACGGACGCCTCAACCACGGAGGATATTGGCGCGATGAACAGGAATGGCCGCTGGCACGAGCGGACACTACCAACTTCTACCTCCACGCCGACGGAAGTATGAAAACTGATCCACCCGGCTCTGCCGACGCATCGATGTCCTATATTTTCGACCCAGACAACCCCGTCCCCACCCTCGGCGGCAACGTGGCCGGTTTCAGCGCAATGGACAAACCCGAAGAAGGTGGCCCGATATTCGACGAGGTCCCGCCTCCGGGTCAGCAGGCCGACACGATCCTTCAACACGCTTACTCCTTGGTCATACCTGGCCCGATGCATCAACGCGAGCAACCAGGTTTAATGGCCTGCTCCGAACCATTCGGTCTTCTCTCCGACCGCCCCGACGTGCTCGTCTTCCAAACCGAACCACTATCGGAAGACGTAGAGATCACAGGCCCAATCGAAGTCAACCTCTACGTCTCATCCAACACCCCCGACACCGACTTCACCGCCAAACTCCTCGACATCTACCCGCCGAACGACGACTATCCCGACGGATACCACCTGAACCTTTGCGACTCGATATTGCGATGTCGATACCGCAACTCGTGGACGGAGCCCGAGATGATGTCGCCAGGCGAGATCTATCCCATCACCGTCGAACTGACCCCAACCAGCAACCTCTTTAAAGCAGGACACCGCATCCGCGTCGACATCTCAAGTAGCAACTTCCCTCGATTCGACGCCAATCCGAACACCGGCGAGCCGATGGGTAGGCATACCCACATGCAACATGCCCAAAACACGCTTTACCTGGACCGGGATCATCCGTCGCACATCTTGCTGCCGATTATTCCGAGAGGTTGATACAAGCGGTCCGTTTTTCGCTCGCTTGCGCGGGTTCAATCAAACCCGAATTGTCTCGATTAATCCGTTTGGGCCACAACCCTGAATCCCATGTTGCCAGTGCTGGAGTCGGGTGTGTTGGCGGTGCGTGCACCTACTCTATATCGGTTGCAGTAGGACTCGTGGCAGAGGTAAGAACCGCCGCGGATGACTTTGGTGTTCCCGTTTCGAGGTCCCCGCGGACTCTCGCGCGTCACGCGTCGCGCGTTGCGGTGGAATGTAGCAGAGAACCAGTCGGCGCACCATTCCCACACATTGCCGGCAACGTCATGTAACCCATATCCGTTGGCTTCGTAAGCTCGAACGGGCGAAGTGCCGTGGTGCCCGTCGTTGAGGGTGTTGGTGTTGGGGAATTCGCCTTGCCAGATGTTGCACATGTGCTCACCTGACGGCTCGAGTTCATCGCCCCATGCGTACGTGGCTTGATCCAACCCGCCACGTGCCGCGTATTCCCACTCGGCTTCTGTCGGCAATCTTGCTCCTGCCCAATCGCAGTAGGCAACGGCATCAGCCCATGAGACGTGCGTTACGGGATGATCAACTCGATCCTCGACGTTCGAGCCGGGGCCTTCGGGTTGTCGCCAGTCCGCGCCGTCGACCCTCCACCACCATTCCGAGCCTTGGACGACTTGGGTCACTTGCCTCTCGACTTCCTCTGAGACGAAATCTTTGAACACGAATGACCAGCCGAAACGTTCGGCATCTGTGACATGTCCCGTCGCGGAAACGAACGCATCGAATTCGGAGTTGGTAACAGGCGCAGGGAAGATGGCGAATGCGTCGATAGTTACGTCGCGAATGGGACCCTCGCCATCGGCAGGGAATCTGCGATTGTCCGTGCCCATCAGGAATTCGCCGCCGGAAAGGTGCACCAGATCTCCGCTGCTTGAGCCATTACAAGAGGGAGTTGAGATACGATCTGGCCGAACGCGCCGATCTGCCACCGCATTGTCACCTCGGTTGGGTGAACAGCAAGACTCATCTGCGCTTTCCAAGTTCATACCAGCATTGTATTTCTTGCGCCTTAACACAATTTTGACTTCGAAACGCTAACATTCATAACCAACAACAACGGATCGAAAGAGAGATTTTCGAACAATCATGAAAACAGAAGCCGCGGTATTAAGAGTTCCGAAAAAGCCACTCTCCGTGGAGACACTGGACATCGCTCCGCCGCAACGGGGTGAGGTGTTGTTGAAGATGGTTGGCGCGGGTGTCTGCCACTCGGACTACCACTACGTAGACGGTCACCTCACGAACGTCAATCCGCCTATGATCCTCGGACATGAAGGCGCAGGCACCGTCGCGGAAGTAGGCGAGGACGTGGATTGGTTGAACTCCGGCGACAAGGTGATTCTGTCGCTAGATTCGATGTGTGGACGTTGCCGCAACTGCACATCTGGCCATCCTTCGCTTTGCGAAACCAACTTTAGCTACGGTTCGTCGATGCCAGATGGGACGACGCGCTTTTCACAGGACGGACAAGCAATCAATCACCGCACGCCGACGTTCACCGAGTACACGATGGCGCCGGAAGACAAGTGCGTATTGGTGCCAGACGACACCGATTTGGCTGCTGCCAGCTTGATTTCGTGTGGCGTCATCACCGGCGTCGGCGCGGTGGTCAACCGTGCCAAAGTTCCAACCGGGGCTACGATGGCGGTGTTTGGATGTGGGGGAGTTGGTCTCAGTGCCGTGCAGGGCGGAAAACTTGCGAATGCGGCGCAGATCATAGCGGTCGACACCGTCGATTTCAAACTCGAAAAGGCCGCCGAGATGGGCGCGACGCACTTTGTAAACGCGGCAAAAGAGGACCCTGTCAAGAGGATTATCGAGATTACGGGCGGCGGCGCTGATTACGCTTTCGAAGTCGTAGGCCTACCAGCGATCGCGAAACAGGCGTTTAACTCGACTCGCCCTCTCGGTACTACAGTTTTGGTCGGCGTGTTTCCAACCGGCGCTGAGATGGCTGTCGATGGATGGGAACTGCTACGCGGTAGATCGATTCTCGGAAACTGGCATGGGGATGGCCGACCGCGGGTCGACTTCTTGTGGTTGCTTGAGATGGCAAAGCAAGGCAAGTTGAAGCTGGATGAGATGATCACCAGATATCGCCCTTTGAGCGAGATTAATGAAGCATTCCGGGACATGACGGCTGGCGAAGCAGCACGCACTGTCTTGACGTTTGACTGAGGACGTCATTAGCCATTCCGCAACCAGCGTAAAATATCGGCATCCCAGCGTTCAGAATCCAACTAGATCAGAGCCATGTCAATATTCGACCGAATCGGCTTCGATGCCTCCGCCAACCGACTCGAAGACGCGCTAGATTTCGCGGTGGCGAATGGCTTCTACTTTGTCGACTTCAACGCCGACACCGGGCCCAACCACATGGAGACGTGGTCAGCGGATCGCATCTCGGATGTGCGCGAGAGGTGTGAAAGGTCCGGCATCAGCATCGGACTTCATACCCTTAGCGGCGTCAACGTGGCGGAACTCTCGCCTTACGTGTCCCGTGGCGTCGAAAATTACATGCGCGCCTCGGTTGATTTGGCGAATCGAATGGGTTGCCAGTGGACCATCGTGCACGCGGGTTACCACTTCACATCCGATCCAGACGAACGTCTCGCGGCTGCCATCGCTAGGCTTGATCGCATATCGACTTACGCAGCCGACACGGGCCAGCGAATCCTGCTCGAAAACCTCAACTACGAACCTGAGCACGCCGAGGTCAACTACATGGCCCACAATGTTGAGGAATGTTCTCAGATCTTCGACGCGATCCCCGCGAATAGGTTGGGATGGGCGTTCACCGTGAACCACGCGAATCTAGTGCCCGAAGGGGTAGACGGATTCCTCGACGCGTTCGGTATCGAGCGGATAGGCGAAGTTCGCCTCGCCGACAACACCGGCGATTATGAGGTTCACATGATTCCTGGCGAAGGCAACATCGACTTCAAATCGTGTCTCAACCGACTCGAAAGCGCGGGATATCGTGGGCATTATTCGATGGCGTACGGTTCGCCAGCAGAAAAGATCGCCTCACGCGACCATCTTTCATCATTGATCGACTGACCGCCACTAATAATTCGCTCAAAAGGGAGACATCAATCATGGCATTGGCAGCACAGACGGGTCCCACTCCTCATGGCGAATCGACAAGACCGCCAGCCACGGGGCGACGCGGAATGGTGGCGTCCGGGTCCCAGCACGCGACGATCGCGGGCCTTCGAGCATTGCAAGCCGGCGGCAATGCCGTCGATGCCGCTGTCGCAGTAGCGGCAGGTCTGAACGTCGCCGAACCGTTTATGTCGGGCATGGGAGGTGTCGGTATCGGGCTCGTGTATATGGCCACCGAAGGCAAGACGCGCACGATCAACTTCTCCGGTCACGCGCCGAACGACATTGATCCCTCCGGCATGACCAGAGCAGACATGGAGTACGGTCCACTTTCGATGCTGGTGCCGGGCAACATTGGTGGTTGGCTGACTATGCACGATGAGTACGGAACGCTGCCCCGGGCGCAAGTTTTCGAGTATGCCATCGATCTCGCCGAAAACGGTGTCCCGATGACGCCCCTAATGGCGACCACCGTCGCCGACACCGTGGACAAGATCGACGAGTTGACTGAAGACGACGCAACGCCTCCGCTAGAGTTTTCGGCGGCCGAGGCTGGTGCTCTACTACGTCAACAGCAACTCGCGGAGAGCATGAGGCGGGTCGTAGACGGAGGGTTGGCCGAATTCTACGAGGGTTCGCTCGGCGACGAGATATGCGCGGGACAGAAGGCCTTCAACGGAGTCATCAATCGCGACGAGCTGGCCGCGTACCGGCCGTATTGGGAAGAACCGCTCTCTTCGACATACCGTGACTACGAAATCCGAGTTCCCAAGCCCAATTCCTCGGCATTCCAGATGCTCGAGACGCTGAACATATTGGAGGGCTACGAACTAGAACCTGGGACCGCGCTGACCGAGCACTTGATCATAGAAGCGGTGCTAAAGGCAGCGGATGACCGCACTCACTACTCCGGCGACCCGCGTCACGTCGACATTCCACTCGACCGGCTGGTTTCCAAGGAGTACGCGGAACAGCTGAGATCAACGATCTCAACGACCGAGTTCAGCGGCTTCCCAGCCGAACGGTGGAACCGGTCCGCTGTCGAGGCTTCGCTGCCCGGAGTATGGAATCCGACGCCCGTGGCCCAAGCGCCGATGACTACGCACTTCGCCACCGCCGATCAATGGGGCAACGTGGTCACGATCACTCAGACCCTCGGCGGCGGCTTCGGCTCATGCCACGCGCCGAAAGGGACTGGAGTATTCATCAACAACATGGGCAAGTGGTTCGATCTCAACGAAGGCAGCCCCAACGACCTTAAAGGCGGCCGCGCCGTCGATTTCGTCATAGCTCCGTCGCAGATCTACTCTAAGGACGATGCCACCTTCATCGCCTCGATCGGCACGCCGGGCAGTTACGGCATTCTGCACACCACCATTCAGATGATTCACCAGTTCCTAGACTGCGGCAAGAACATACAAGAATCCATCGAAGCACCCAGATTCCGCTACTACGACACTGGCGCGCTCATGTTCGAGTCCCGCTTCGACCCGGACATGCTGGAACAGCTTGGCGATATGGGCTACGAATACGGCCTGCTACCGCCGTTCACCAACGCCGTTGGTGGAGCGCACGGTATTCATCGCACTTCGCACGGGACTTATATGGGTGGCGCGGATCCGCGTCGGGATGGGTTTGCGTTGGGTTATTGAAATCCGCTTAGTCCGCGGTTTGCGCTCCGCACGGCGCGTCACGCACCCTTTTGGTTTGACTCAACTTTGGGCGGAAGTCTTCGACGCGCCAATTCTACGATCTGATTGCATCGCCAATGCTCTTTCAGACGAACTCGATTTACTAGCATCGCAGTGAGAGGACTCAATATAGTATTTTTGTATTATAACAACGCATCATGGCTTCGAACATCGAATGGACAGACGAGACTTGGAACCCCGTGACGGGATGCACTCGCGTATCGCCGGGTTGTGACAACTGCTACATGTTTGCGCTCTACCCTCGGTTGAAGGGCATGTCGGTTACCGGATATGAGACCGAGCCCGGGGATGTTCAGCTATTGCCTGAACGGCTACGAGCTCCGTTGAAGTGGAAAAAACCGCGACATATTTTCGTCAACAGCATGTCCGACGTGTTCCATCCGAGCGTACCGTACGAATTCGCGTTCGAGATGTTTAAAGTCATGGACGAGGCATCGCGCCTGCGAGGGCACGTCTTTCAAGTGTTGACGAAGCGACCCGGGCGCGCTGTTGGGTGGTGGAACAAATACGCGGATCAGTTTTCGCATCGATGGCCGCCGAACGTTTGGATTGGCACATCTGTTGAAAGTCAGAAATATGCACCTCGCATCACGGTGTTGGAACGCCTACCAGCGGCCGTTAGGTTCGTGTCGGCTGAACCGCTGCTGGAACAGGTCGACTTCCAACCGTGGCTTGAACGAGGTGCACTTGATTGGGTGATTGTCGGCGGTGAAAGCGGACGCAGAGCGAGGCCGATGGAATTGGATTGGGTTCGGCATCTGAGGGATCAAGCATTAAAGTCCGGTGTCGCTTTTTTCTTGAAGCAGCTTGGTGGTTCTCAAGGTAAACGCGGAGGGGAAGAGGCCACAGTGGATGGACAGATTTGGCATCAGATGCCTGTTGCAGCTTAACGCGATGTCAACTCAACCCTTCGGCGGTCCGTGGACGCAAGAGAAACTTGGAATTTTGCGGCGTTACCTTGACGCTTACACGACAGCACTGAAAAAACAGCGGTTCAGGCTGATCTACGTGGACGCGTTTGCTGGATCAGGCAATTGGCGACCCGGAACTTCGTACGAAGTTGTCAATTACGGAGAGTACAACGAAATGTTGAAGGGATCACCTAGCATAGCTCTAGATGTGGTCAACAAACCATTTGACCAATTCATGTTCATCGACACGAATCCCGCGAACATCGAGTCACTCAATGCTGTCAAAAACGAAAATCGCGGTCGCAACATCAACGTAGTCAGTGGCGACGCCAACATAATCCTGCCCAAATTTTGTCGTAACCTAGGTCGGTACGACCGCGCCATGGTTTTCCTAGACCCCTACGCGACCGAAGTCTCTTGGGCAACCATTGCGAATATCGCCCGCACCGAAAAAATCGACTGTCGGCTTCTTTTCCCCGTGATGGCCATTACACGCCAAATGCCGTTAGGCAGGGAACCGGATCCAGCCTTAATGTCAAACCTAGATCGGATATTCGGTGGGCGGAAATATTGGCACGATTTTTATTCGCCTGTAAAACAACCCACGTTTTGGAGCCGAGGTGATGAGATGGAACGCGAAAGCGGTAACGAAAAGATCGCAGAAGCTTTCCGGGAACGGTTGAGGTCCGAGTTTGCCAGTGTCGCGCCAACGCGCCGAGTACTCAAAAACTCTACGAATTCGAGTCTCTTTGATCTTTTCTTCGCGGCCAGTAACCCTGTCGGCGCAGGAAAAGCGGTCCAAATCGCGGACTACATTTTGAACCGTTGGTAATTTGCAGGGGCCACTCACTCGGACAACGACGGTCTATCCCAAAACCCTAGCCGCCCCGCGCTTTTTGGCGATTTCGATTAGTTGCGTGCCGTTGATTGTGCCGATGGGGATGGCGCCTTGACGGTTGGCTTCGTCGAGGGCGCCGCGTTGGAACTCGCTGGTGGTGATGATCAGGCCGTGGTCGCCGATGCGCATGCCTCCGCGTAGCAGTTGGATGTCGCCGCCGTGCACGTCGCGATGCCAGTTGAGTGCTTGAATCGAGAAATGAACGTCCGTTACGTAAGCCACCGACATGCTGGCGCGGATGTCGAGTTCGCCGGGGCGCATGCGGTTCATTACCACGACGTCGGTCATGCCTAAACTCGCCAAAAAGACTACGATGAAACGCTCGAAACGCTGATTCGTCAGGGTTCGGATGCGTCCCAACAATGCGTGGTCGGAATCGGGCGACGGTGCCGATTTCACCGTATCGGATATGTCTCGCGCCAGTCTTGACGGAGCGGTTACGACGTCGACAATGCTCGGGCGGTTCGAATGCGTTGAATCCTCGGTTTCGACCTCGACAATTTCGGCGACTTTAGCCGCGTTTTCTTCTGATTCTTTGGCCGCTGCGATAGATCCATCTGCGTTCGGGAAGTATCGCAATCCATAGGTGTTGTTACCGACGCGCACGAATGTCGATTCGCGACCGTGCTGAAGCATGTCTTGGATGAGCCGCGACCGGATCTGCGATTCATCATCGGACCTGGTGCCTCGCAACACCCCCGCGGCGCGCAACATGGTCGTCATCTCAGTGATGCTAAGTGGACGCCTGGCGCGGCGCAGCACTTCTTTGGCCGAATCCTGAACCGTCCACATCGCACCAACGTTGGCGCGAGCGACCGCCGACGCGATACTGATCGGATTGATCGTTGACGCCGTCGAGGTCGCAATTGAAGTACCGGTTCGGACAGTTCTGTCGATTAACGCCGGAAGCGTGAATCTGCCGGACGGTGTGCGTACGATGCCTGAAGTGTCAGATCCGTCATCGGCAACGTGTTCGAGTTCGACTTTGACCGATTCGTCGTCGATCGGCTCGTTGGCATCGAGCGGTACGCTGGCCGATCTAATCTGCCGAACTATTTCCGCGGGCGACAGCGGCTCCCCTGCCCTTCTCAAGACATCGAAAACGGCGTCGAGCAGTCGCATGTATCGTTTTGCTCCTAGACAGCTTCGCCGGCCAATACTTCGGTGAGCCTCTCGTGGTCCACCGCCACTTGGCCATTAACTACTACGAATGGAATCCCTTCGGGGTATTGCTCGGGATCCTCGAATGTTGCGCGGTCAGTGATGCGATCCGGGTCGAACACGACGATGTCGGCGAACTTGCCGACCGCGATCTCCCCACGATCCTTCAGACCGAATCGCAGAGCCGCGTTCTGCGACAACCGCTGAACCATCAATTCGAGCGGGATGTTGTGTCGGCGGCGCAATCGTCCAATCATGCGCGCGAAACAACCGTAAGCTCGCGGGTGCACCATGCCGCCTGTCGGGATGGCGTCTGAACCGACCATGTAGTCAGGCCGTTGCATCAGCTCCATGATGTCGGCCTCGACCTGCTGCCAGACGCGCACGCTCGCCGGCGGCGCGCCCCGGAAACCGCAGTTCAAGTCTTCTTCCAGCATGACTCGGCACATCATTTCTTCCACGGAAACCCCCCAATCATCGGCTACATCGTCGAAGTCCATGCCCTCAAGATGTTTATTCGCATCCGAACCGATATTCGACCATACGTTGCCGGACGCGCCGCCGCGAGATCCACTGCGGATGCCGGCGATGACTTCTTCGCGGTTTTCTCCATCTGCAAGTAGCTTCAGCATCGCTTCGGGGCCACCCTCGTGGAACCAGCTTGGGAAGAAGGTCTGCGGGAAGCTAGAGCCGACCGGATAAGGATACGTCTCCAGAGTCACATCGACACCGTCGGCTTTGGCGCGCTCGACCGGTTCCAATATCGATTCGAGGTCGCCAGCGGAATCCGGTTGCGTGCGGTAGTGCTCCAAGTGGATCTGCGCGCCTGTTCGACGTCCGATCTCCATCGCCTCTTCAACGCCACCTCCGGCAAATCCGCGGTCGGTGTTGTGATTCCTAAGGTGTATCGACAGTGGACGTTCGTACTCCTTGACGACGTTCATGATGTTCACGAGTTCGTTGGTGTCGGAGAAGGAGTTGGGATAGTAGGACAGACCGGTCGAGAAACCGCACGCCCCCTGCTCGAAACTGTCGCGGATGATGCGCTCGGCGCGGGCCCATGCGTCGCCGGTCAACGGCACGTCGATCATCCCTCCGACGGCTTCCAAACGAACCGGTCCGTGGCCGAGAAACATCGCGACATTGCACGAGGTCTTGTTGTGATAGTTGGACATCGTCCGCTCATACGTCGACATGTCCAATTCTTCGGATGCATACCCCAAAACGCCGCTCAGGTAGTGCATAAACATCAGGTAATTGTCATGCGAGAGCGGCCCGAGTGTGAGGCCATCGGGAGCGATGATCTCGGTCGTTACGCCTTGACGGATACCGCAGGCGTGTTGACCGTCTCTTAACAACGCGGCGTCGGCGTGGGAATGCACGTCGATGAAGCCCGGCGTAACCGCCAATCCAGTGGCGTCGATAACCCTCGATGCTGTCGCCGCAGAGAGGTCGGCCGTCGCTGTAACGCGCCTGCCTTCTATGCCGACATCAGATCTTTCGCCGGATGCGCCGGTACCATCGTAGACTGTGCCGTTGATGATCAACAGATCGAAATGCATCGCCTTACCGTCCATTCATTCCTTTGCGTTGCGATCGCTTTCTCGCAGAATATCTTAAGTCGCTAGTGTTAAGCCGTTTTTGTGCGTGATAGCCGTAAGCTAGCTGTCGTCGCCATAGTGGTCTCGTTTGGCGAAGGTATTTCCCCACGACGCGGTACCTTTGAGCGATGCATCTGTGAACACAACCGGGTGTTGCAGCATCTCTTCCTCCTCGCCGTAGAGCTTGAGTGTGTTGTAGGCGCGCAGGTAGATGCAATCTTTGTCGAGGATTTCGCACTTTCCAGCCCGGGTTCCGCCACAAGGCCCATTACGTTGGTTCTTCACGCACTGCGACTCGGGGCACAGCTCCGCGATGTCAGGTAACGAACAGTCGCCGCAGTCTTTGCATCCGTATAGCGGCACCTTCATCATCTGCTCTGCAGCGTGCGCCACTTTGGTCGCGGCCTTGCTCTTCTCAATTTGTCGGTATACAACCGCGCTTGGCTTGAAGGCCGGTGCGTTGTGATCGAAGACGAAGTGCTTGCCGAACCTACCTATGCGATACGCGAGATCCGGATGCAGAGCGCGCCTGACGACCGATGCCGGCCGCCCACGGTGTTCATCGTATTCCGGGTTCAACTCGGCCGAAGCGGTATTGGGTGAGTCGCCTGGTTCGAAAAGGTAGAACTCGTCTGGCTGCGAGTATCCGATCTCCGCAGCCGCGTCTTTCCATTCGTCACCTTTGATGCCGTCGGCAATGTCGAGTATCTGTTCAATGCGTTTGTAAGTCAGCCTGCCGGAGAGATAAACGCCGTTGTAGCCCGTTCCCCGCAGCACCGCGATCTGCTTCGCCGCAAATTCGTTGAAGAAGGACCTGCCGCGATCTTTCGACTTGGCGGCGCGGTTGGCGATGTCGACTAGGTCGCAGTTGACTGCCACGCCAGGGATGCCCCAACGACCGAAGAACCGAGCGGCAGGCGCACTGAGTACATAGATGGAGCCCAATACGGGCGGTGCATGTTCGACGTGCTTCCAATTGAGGTAGCGAATCAATTCGTGATGCTTGCGGGCATCGTAGCCGATCTGGGACACGAGCCAACGGGCGCCAGTCCGTATCTTCATATCCATCTTGTAGAACTGCGTGAGGTATTCGCCCTCGTAAAGCTTGAAGGGATTTACCGCCGCACCGGGATTGAAACTGGTTCGACCGAGCTCGGTTTCGGCGCTACGACGTCCTGGCAACGCAACGCGCAAACCCTCGTTCATGCGACGGATCAGTTCGAGAAGACCAACCGAGTCGGTATCGAACACGGGCTGTGCCTGTCCAGAGAACCCTGTGATTGGGTAGTCTCCTGAAAGGCAGAGAACGTTGCGGAATCCTAGGCTCGAGAGCGACCACAACCGGCCTTCAAGCGAGTTGCGGTTGTAGTCCTTGCACGACAGGTTGATGACGACCTCGGCATCGCGGCCCAACAACTCGCGGCCTAGCGTCTCTGGCGTGATATGGGGATTGCCACCGGGGTTGTCGGTGAAACACACCGCGTCGACCCGACCGCCATCAACCGCCGCCTGCGCCAGCTCAACAGAGTGGCGAGCGCCTGCTTCCATAGCCAATCCGCGTGAGGTTTCGACCTCTATCGCGACTTTGAAACCATCGGAAAGGCGCGTTGTCAATCCGGTGTCGGGCGCGTGTTCGTGATCATGAGAGGCCATGAACCTCAATTATCGCGCTGGCAGTCTGTGGGCCTGTGCGGATTAAGATGGAACTGCCCGTCTGATCGAACATCCATATTCCTAGCATGCCCAATCGCGTCTTGAACTTTGCTTCGCTGGCTCTTGCCACCGGGCTCGGCGTGGCATACCTCACTCCGATAGCCAAAGCTACACTCGCGAGTGCTGTAACGATCGCGGTTTATTCGACTCTGACTTGGGGCGATACCGCCTTAAACACCCATCTGTGTGTGGCGATCATTGCCGTTTTCTTCGTCGGCGTCGCGGTGTCAGCCCGTGTTAAATCAGAAGACGATCCCGACCCTAGCAAGGTTGTGATCGATGAGGTGGCCGGACAGCTGGCGGCGTGTCTAATACTGGCACCGGTGGAATGGTGGTCGATGCTCGCCGCTTTCCTGTTGTTTCGGATCTTCGACATCCTGAAACCGTTCGGTATTCGACGCCTCGAAGCGATACCTGGCGGATGGGGCATCATGCTCGACGACTTGGCGGCTGGATTGCTGGCGGCGGTGGTGATTAACCTCGCGGTATTGCTGGTTACCGTGATCGCGTGAACGGCGAGGCACGAGGCGCACCTATGTCATCCGGCCCGGGCCAATCCGCTATTCGCAACGCGTTAACATTGAACTCGTAGCTCCCCAGTTTTCAAGCGCAAAACTAACCGAGGATAGGTGGCAACAGCATCATGATGAACCGCAACATGCTCAGGCAAGCTCAGCAGATGCAGAAGAAGATCCAAGAGATGCAGGAAGAGATCGCCGAGGCAAAGTCTGAAGCATCAGTCGGGGGAGGCGTCATCAAAGTCGTGGTGGTCGGCGGTTCACATGTTGAAAGCATCAAGATTGATCCCGAAGTCGTCGACGCAGAAGACGTCGAGATGCTCGAAGATCTCGTCATGGCCGCGGTCAACGAAGCGATGGACAACGCACAAGAGATGGCGGCGAAGAAGATGCAGGCCATAACCGGCGGAATGAACCTGCCCGGCCTCGGTTTCTAAACTCGTCCTTTTGAAAAGCGCATCGCCGATCGATTACACATACACCCGATGGCCGCGTTCCGACCCAACCCACCGCGACCTGTATCGCCGGTAGCACCACGTACTGACGTGCCCCAAGGCGTCGTCGCACCCGTCGCCCGCGTTATCGAAGCCCTACGCCGACTACCCGGCATCGGACCCAAAAGCGCACAACGACTCGCCTACCACCTCGTCCGAATGCCCGAAGCAGAGGCGCTCGAACTCTCAGAAGCCATCACCGGGGTCAAGCAGCGGATAAAACTCTGCGATACATGCGCCGACATCACCGAAGACCCGGTCTGCACCATTTGCATGGACCCCAGACGCGATCGGTCTGCGATCTGCGTTGTCGAAGAACCTCTCGACGTGACCGCCATCGAGCGAACCCGCACATACGCCGGCATGTACCACGTCCTCCACGGCGCCATCTCGCCGACCAGCGGCATCGCCGCGTCCGATCTCAAGATCAAGGAGCTGCTGGAACGCCTCCACGACGATGTCGTCAGCGAAGTCATAGTAGCTACCAACACGAATCTCGACGGCGAAGCCACCGCCATGTACCTCCAACGCGCCATCAGCCCTGCCGGCATCAAAGTAACCCGGATCGCCCGCGGCTTACCCTCCGGCTCCGACATCGAATACGCCGACGACGCAACTCTCGCCCACTCCCTAGAATCCCGCTCTGAAATTATTACGTAGTCGCCAACTCTGACGGATTATCATCTTCTCAACACCAAATCGCCACGTCGTCCTCTTTCCTGTTTGCCGGTAGAGGATCTGGGTGAGGGAGCCAATACCCAATGAAAATCGAACAGATCGAAACCTTTTTAGTCGACCGCTTCCTAGTCGTCCGAATCACGACAGACGACGGTACTCAGGGCATCGGCGAATCGTGCTACTGGGCATACCCGCGCGCTGCCGAGGAGACCGTTAAATCACTCGGCGAAGCCATCATCGGTATGGACCCTTCCGACACGGAGCACATCTTCAACTACATGTATCGCTACAACGGCAGTTTCCGTGGCAACAGCATCGCCGCTGCCATCAGCGGTATCGACATGGCGCTTTGGGACATCAAAGGCAAGCGACTCGATACCCCGGTTTGGGACTTACTCGGCGGTCGTGCGCGCCAAAAGGTGCGCGCCATATTCCTCGGCGTGGGTGGCGAAACCCCTGATGCGGTGGCCGAGCGTGCCAAGATCGCAGTTGAACGCGGCTACACTGCCCTCAAGTTCACTCCCATGCCACGTGAGTTCCAGCTCCTCAAGTACCCAGTCCTCGTCGACAACGCCGTCGACATGCTTGCCGCGGTCCGCGAAACTGTTGGCAACGATTTCGACATTGGAATCGAGATTCACCGCAACATGCGTCCATCCGAAGCCGTCGTGTTCTGCGAAAAAGCTATGGCGTTCAATCCCTATTTCATTGAAGACCCTATCGTCCCCGACGGCGTGCTCGCGATGTCTGAGGTCGCAACCAAGATGCGGTTGCCGCTCGCGGTCGGCGAGCGCAATACGGGAATCTATGAGTTCCGCGAATACGCGCAGATGACCAACTGCTCGTTCTTCAAACCTGACATCGCGGTTGCCGGTGGAATCACCGGAGTCAAGAAGATCTCCGCCATCGCCGAAGCGCACCACATCCTCATCGCGCCCCACAACTTCCAGGGGCCGATCGCGACCGCCGCGTGTGTCCAACTTGGCATCTCATCTCCAGCGTGGGACGTGCTCGAAGCCGTTGACGAAGACAAACCGCCTCGGTCCGATATGGTCGATGCCCCCATGGAAGTGGTAGACGGTTGGTTCACGCTGCCCGAGAAACCCGGCCTCGGAGTAACCTTCAACGAAGAAGCGCCGAACCTACACCCGTTCGAGCCGGCCCGCATCCCGCCGCCGATCCGGGAAGACGGCAGCGTAGGCCTGCGTTGACCCCAAACCGACGTCCGACCATCCTGCCGGATCGGTGTGAGGTGATTAAACTGGCTCGAACGTCGGCGGCCGCGGTCATACGCGTGCGCGTCTATTGCTAAACTTGCGTTCCATCATGTCCGCCACTAGCACAGATCCGGCCGAGTCTGCTACCGTGGCGGCTGGATCAGGCCAAGCGTCGCGACAGACGCAGCGTGAAGACGAGACCTCGACGCTGATGATCGGCCTCTCCGCTGGACACGGCATCAAGCACTTTGGACAGGGTGCGTTGCTCGTAATGATGCCCTTCATCCGAAGCACGTTTGCGTTAGGCGACGTCGCATATGGGACAGTCTTCGCCATCAGTTCAGCATCATCGGGCATCGCCAACGTCCCTGCTGGGATGCTCGCTGACATGTACCGCAAGCGCGTTGCTTGGCTGTTGGCGATCAGCATGTTGATGGTCGGTGCCGGTTATCTGTTAATTGGCATCAGTCCTTGGGTTTGGTTGATCGGATTGTCGGTCGCCATCGTCGGATTCGGAACTAGCCTTTGGCATGCGCCGGCGTTCGGCACGTTAGCCGCGCGCTATCCGAAACGCCGCGGCGTGGCGATGGCGGCGCACCTCACTGGCGCGCAAATCGGTAACACCACAAGCCCAGTTATCGTCGGCTTCTTGCTCGGCGGTGCCATCGGAAGCTTCGAGTTTGTGGGATTTGAATGGCGCTGGGTAGCGGCAGGGGTATCGATTCCGATGTTCTTGACCGCCGTTGCAGTGATGTGGCGCTTCAAGACTGCCGGAGTAGAGGCGCAACACAACCTCGATCTGGCTGAGTACCTTCAGTCGGCGCGTCGACTGTTAACTAACTTTCGCGTGCTAGGCATCGTCGGTTTGGGCGGATTCCGCAGCGCCGTCCACACTTCTTTCCAAGCATTCACCGTTGTGTACATGAAGGAAACGCTTGAGATGTCGGCCTTTACGATCGGTTGGCACGTTGCACTCCTCACGTTCGCTGGGATCGTTTCGACTCCTGTGATGGGCTGGTTGTCGGACCGAACCGGTCGCAAACCCGTGATACTCGTTGCGATGGCCGCGATGGCGGTGATGCTTTTCCTCTTCTTGCCATTCCGAGATGGAATCGGCTTCACGATAATAATGGCGTCGCTGGGCCTCTTCTTCTTCTCGGTCATGCCTATCATTACCGCGGCCACGATGGATCAGGTCGAACGCGGCTCAGAAGGGTCGGCGACGGCGCTGATCTTCTCTGGCGGATCTGTCGTCGGCGCGATGTCTCCGATCGCTGCTGGCAAGATCTTCGAGATCAACGGGTTCGAGGGCATAATCCTCTTCTGCGGCACGATAGCGGCAGCGGGCGCGCTCCTAGCTCTGGTGCTGCCGATGCGGCGGCCGGCGGGATGAACCTTGACAAGTTAGACGAATGTCGCAGTAACATATGAGAAATGACGTATTGATTACTAATCATTAAAGGTTCAATGTTATGACAACATTGCCTGACAGAGTTAGCAAACTTGAAGGAGCTTATGAACAGGTTGACCGACGCCTCGGCGATCTGACCGAATCGGTCAACGGCCTGCGCGCCGACGTCCGCGCGGTCGATTCCAAGTTTGAGGCGAAGTTTGAAGCCCTAGACGCGAAAATCGAGTCGAAGGTCAACACTTTAATCATAGTGATGGCAACCGTTGGAATCGCAGTGGCGGGCGCCATCGTGACTCTTGCGCTTAGCAGTTGATATCGATCCGCCGCGTCGCTGCAGAACCTCAACGACCGCCCGTTCCGAGCGATGGTCGTTATCGCCGCGCCAGCGTCTTCGGCTGCACCAGCGCCACCAACGTGCCCGAACCTTCAGCGGGCGTTGACATTCCCGTCTCCACCACCGCCACCGCTCCCGTTTTCAAGCTAGTCGCGCCTGATCGGTTAGCACCGATCAGGTAACCCGGCAGGAACGAAAAAGTCGGATCATGCCCAACGATCGCGTAGCTGCCCGTAACTTCCAATGATCCAAGTAAATCAAGTGTTTCTTCCGGCCCAAAATGCGCCGATAGTCGATCGTCAATAACCGGCGCGTCCCACCCCGCCTCCTCGCAGAGAATCTCGGCCGTCCGCAGAGCTCTGGCGTACGGACTCGATATGACTTTGATCCCCTTGGGCGCCAACGCTTTGATAGCGGCAACCGACTTCGCGAAGCGGCGTGCGCCTTTGCCGGTGAGCGGGCGATCGCTATCGTCCGACCAGCGACGAGAATCGGGATCGTAAGCCTTGGCGTGTCGGATAATTAGCAGTTTCATCGCATTCAAATCCAGAGATTCCGGTAGTTTTGCTTTGTTATGTTAACGCGAACGCTAGCCAATGACGATGGCTGGGCGGCGACGGACGCGATCAAAATTAACCCTCACGAGCGACCCGGAATTCGGTGCATTCAGGCTACAAAAAACCCAGTTCGGGCAGTCCGAAAACCCCGAATCTCCAAAGAACTTGGCGCGCAGTTCTCGCTGTCATCGCTGCAACAGGTTTGGTAGCCGCAAGCTTCTTTGTCACATCGTTGCAGGTCGAAGAGACGGTTCTGGGTCAGAATGCTAGTAGCCGCTGTGCAGAACCACCGGTCGAGCCACGTAACGTCGAGTTATGGGAAGGCGATTCGCGCATCCTCGTTCAATGGGAGGTTTGCCCGGATCACAACTACGAGATCAGATGGCGATTAGCGTCTGAAGCCCCAATCGATCAGTTTAATTGGCCCACCACCAAAGCGGGGCGGGCCAGCCAGTTCGATATCTCTTCTCTGTCAAACGGCCGCAGATACGTTGTCCAACTTCGCCCGATCGATGTGTCAGACAATCGTATCGACCGCGGCAGGTGGACGGACGACTATTTGGCTACACCAAGGAGATGCAGCGATCTACCAGAGGTCCCATCGAATATTCATGTGTCTCCGGGCGATTCTACGCTGACAGTATCTTGGAACCATTGTTCCGGTACCCGATCTCACATCCGATGGAGGTCCATGGACGACCGTGGCTCCGACGACTGGAGGCGACCCGTCGATGTGGGCAGCGACGAATCGTACGTCATCGAAGATTTGACGAACGGAACCGGGTACGATGTGCAACTCCGCTCGATACTGCCGAGCGGAACTCGAATCAGAACCGCGGACGGGGACCCGTATAGTACGGACTGGAGCCAGTCCGTTGCAGCTGCCCCCACGTCGACTTGCCCCGACGGTGATCCCGTGGTTCCCGATGAATTCGTCGTGGTTTCGGGCGACGGAAAACTGTTCGCCAGCTGGCGTCCGTGCCCTGATCACGACTACGAACTCGCGTTTCGACCGCGATCGAATATCGATCCAAGCTGGCCTTCGTCTGGCGATTGGCGAAGCGCCGACATGGACGGTTACACAATTGCCAATCTAACCAACGGTTTTCGGTACGAAATACAGGTCCGCAGTCTTCGCGACAGTTCACGCAGCGACGCCGCCGGTTCATACCAAGCAATTCCACGAAGTCCGGTCGATAACAACCGTCCGCCAAGGTGGGAGTCCGTGCCGAGAAGCGTGAGTCTGGTTGAGAACCGACGCTACGACGACGCCATCGCGATAGTTGAAGCCGAAGATTCTGACCGCGGCGATGACATTCGGTATGAGATCGTGGTACCGGTTCCCAAACCTGAGGTGTTTCTGTTCTCGATCAACGCGCGTGATGGCGAGATCTACATGTATGGCACGCTCGATTTCGAGGCTGTCGAAAATTACACCCTCACCGTCCGCGCCACCGACGTGGCAGGTGCCGAGATTACGCGTGACATCAGGATAGATGTCATCGACGCAGAGGGGCCGCCAGCGCCGATATTGAGCCGCGTCTGTTCAGAACAGACCGGAGTGAGAATCGCCTGGAGCCGAAACAACGCGAAATACGACTACGAACTCCAACGACGCCCTAATAGGAATGGGACGGGGAATCCCGTTTGGGTCGATACGCCAACCGACACCGAATTAAACCTGCCGTCGAATACGACGTGGGTGTTCCGAGTGCGTGCGATAGACAAGGCAACTGGCGAACAAAGCAAATGGTCTTCCGAAGACGCCGTGTTCGTAGGCGGCGCCGACAACAACGCACCGAAGTTCCGCCGCGAAACATTCGAATTCGAGGTACTCGAAGAGCAACCGGCCGGCGTGCACGTCGGCTACGCGGTCGCTAGGGATGAGGATCGCCACAGTTCGTTGCGTTACCGGATATTCGAAACGACTCCTGAAGACGCTCCATTCGCAATCGATCCGTTCACGGGCATCGTAACCACCACCGGACGTTTAGATTTCGAAACTTTGGCCACTTACGCCCTTGTGCTCGGTGCAACTGACCTTTGCGGTTCCAGTGACTACGCAGATGCCACCGTGACCGTGCTTGACAACCCCGACATCGACGCGACGCCGTTGGTACCCAACCCGCCGGCGATCATCGAGAAGCATAACCAAGTTATCGTAGTTTGGCCGACAAGTTATGAGGATGTTTACGACCTCGACTGGCGACCTGTAAACGGTGAATACCGGCAACGACCCCAGGATTCTGATGCGGCGATGCCGACCGTCGTAGATCTTTTCGATCCTGACACCGCTTACGCGTTTCGATTACGACGCGTCAACCCGCTTGGCACGCGTGGCGATTGGTCAGAAGAGACCATCGTCGAGCCGAGTGTGGCTGCGCCGAGCATCCCAGCCATCGATGTGCCGCGCCAAGGTCAAGTGCTGGGCGGTGTCGAGATCTTTTTGTCTGGCATCACCCTGCGCGAAGGTCAGACCGCGCGTCTGGGCTTCAACATGTTCGGCATTGATGGTCAACTCGACAACTCGTTGGTCAACCACGATGACATAACCATTTCGTGGCGCGCGACCGACGGCGACCTGTCCAACGACAGAGACCGAATACTCTTCTACACCGCACCAGATAAAGAAGGCGAGTACGACATTACGGTGGTTGTCAAACAACGAGTGCCGGGTGGAATTGTGCAGCGAAATCTGGAAATGGCCGTGCACGTAATTGGCGAAAACGGTTTGGTGAAACCGTACCTGTCCGACGAAGAGGCGCCTCGCACCATCGTTACCGACGATACTGAGTACGCCACGATCACCTACTCAGAAGCCAAAGAGTACCGTCCGCCCGCGACTACCAAAGCTCTCTTCAAAGCCAGGCAACGTTCGATCCCTGGTTTCGAGTGGATCGGCATTCACATCGCGCCTGGTGAACCCGCTTCGACAGTAGATGGGCAAATACCGGGTTTCACCGCCGTCGGAGACATTTTCACTGCTCGGTTCGTTGATAAAGATGCTCGGCCGATCATCAACATGTCGTTCACGAATAACGCCGCACTTTGCTTGCCGGTTCCTGCAGAATGGACCGTTGCTCTGCCGGGGTTAGAGGTGATGCGTATCAGCCCTGACGGAACATTTTCGCCGTTGACGCTACCGGTCCGGTTCCAGCCCGATCCGACGTTTAACGACCCAGCGCTAGTGTGCGGACACTCGGAATTGTTCGACGGGCAACTGTTTTTGGCGATATCGAACGATTTAATACCAACCGCGACGCCAACTGCCACGGTGACGCAGTTGCCTACGGAAGTCCCGACGGCGACATCGACTCCGGAGCCATCTCCAACGCCGACCGCGATCGTTACAGAAACGCCGACACCTGAGCCATCTCCAGAGGTCGTGATCAGCACTTCTACGCCGACTGCCACGCCGACGCAAACATCTGCCCCACCAACCGAAACTCCAATCCCCCCAAACACGCCGCAGCTACCGACGGCGACCGCAACGCCGGAACCTTCGGCCACGCCGTCCAACACCCCAACTCCTACGCCCGAACCTACAGCAACCGCGACGCCCACCTCAACGTCGACACCTACTCCGCCGCCGACCGCGACGAGCGTGCCGACGGCTACACCACGACCGACAGAAACTCCTGCACCCGCGATAGTCAAAAGAGTTGAGCCCACACCTACGGCGACGCAGACCGATACACCGACGGTCGAACCTACCGACACTCCAATGCCTGTTGCGGTTTCGCCAACCGACACGCCGGCGCCAGAACCGGCTGAAGTCAAAGTAGAGGATGAACCCAGTCCGCCAGTGGAGCCTGACGACGAAGGCGGTATCGATGCGCTCATAGTCGTTGCGATCCTGTCGTTCCTAGCCATAGGAACCGCGGCAGGTGCATTCATGCTCGGCACCAGACGATCACAGCAAGAAACGCGTCGCAATGAACCGGTAACGAAACCTGATGACACGGGGGATTCGTCGCAAGAATCGACCAGGGTCGAGTCTGGTTTGGACAACGACGACGACGATTACGAGACGCTGAGGATCGATGCATGAGCGCCCTTCGAATTGCCGAAATGGGCGCACGCTAAACCGCAGATTTCAGTGGCACTGCTTTGCTATGTTTACGCCATCGGATTGAACTACACGCCGCAATCACCTTTAACGGCCGATGAAATCGACATTCTCTAGCCAACCGTGGCGTGCATCTGCTCGCTCGAAACTGCGTCGAATCACCGCTCTGAGCGCTCTCGCTTTCGTTCTGTTCGCCGCCGCCAATGCCGGTTTGATCTGGTTGGATACGAAGCCGACCGACATCGCTCAGGCCCACCATTCAGAGGCGCCCGAGGACTTGGCGGTTGTATCCGGTAACGGTCGATTGCACATTTCCTGGCGTCCGATCTCGGGACACACATATGAATTGCGCTGGCGGGTCGGCGACGAGATCGCATCGCGATGGAACTTGGTTCCGGACCCTGGACGATATCGATATGAGATACGGGGTCTCGCGAACGGCACCGAGTACGACGTGCAAGTACGGAGCAAAACGGAGGGGGCAACCTCAACATCTCAAGACACCTACAGCGATTGGACTCGAATCGAGTCCGCGGAACCGCGCGCGCTAGCCGGTTCGAGCAACGACCCCCCGACTTGGCGCGAAACGCGTGACCGAGTAGCTCTTGAAGAGAACACATTGCACCGCGGCTCGATCGCGACTTTCAGCGCGATTGGCGGCGATACCAACGATGTCGTGAACTATGAGCTGCTCGCTCCGGTTCGTGGCCCGTTCGCCATAAACGCCGCAAACGGTGAAGTTTACGTACACGAAGAACTCGACTTTGAAATGGTCGAGGAATACACGGTCACGGTGGGGGCCACTGATTTAGGCGGCGCGACGATCAGGCACGAACTCACCATCGAGGTCATCGACCTCGACGGACCAGACATCCCGACCGTGAACCAGGTTTGCGCCGGTAACGGAAAAGCGTTCCTAGTTTGGAACCAGAAGAACGACGTCACATACGACATCCAATGGCGCCAGTTCGACAATGCGGGTTACAGCATTTCAGATTCCAGGAACATCCGAAACGTTGATTCCGATCGCAGGATCGTTGAAAACTTGGCTAACGGCGTCGGATGGGTCTTCAGGTTAAGGGCGATAGACAAGACATCTGGAGAGCAGTCCAAGTGGTCCGCCGAATATGTGGTTGTGCCGTCGATCGACGTAAGCAAAGCTAACTCTGCTCCGGCGTTCCGCCAGGGTGATTACAGTTTCAGCGTCAGAGAAGAAACTGAAGCGGGTTTGCGCGTAGGTTCGGTGTCCGCTACCGACGATGATCCGTATTCGCAATTCAGTTTTTCGATCAGCCGCACCGAACCCGCCGACGCTCCGTTCGTCATTGGAGCAACTGACGGCGCCATAAGTACTACCGACCAACTCGATTACGAGTCGGCCGCTAGCTACACGTTAACGATCGTCGTCAGAGACCTCTGCGGCCTCACCGATGAGGTCAACGCATTAGTGACAGTCGTGAACGCTATCGAAGTGGACGTCCCCGCGTTGACACCGGATGCTCCAGCAATCGCAGTCGGCCACGAGCAAGTCGTGGTTCTCTGGGACAACTTCACGGATTTTGCCTACGATCTTGATTGGCGACAGATCGATGAGCGATATGAATTGGCGCCTAAAGATAAGAACGCGTCCTCTCCGCGCGTAGTGGAAGTTGACGACCCATCCACCCAATACGCGTTCCGGATAAGAACTCGGAACCTGTTGGGCGAAGAAGGCTCCTGGTCGGAAGAATCGATAATCACGCCACAATCGGAGTCTCCCACCGTTTTGCCTATAGCGTCGCCGCGTGAAGGGGCCGAGTTTGGTGACGCGATCCCATACGTGGGGCACATAAACCTGCGCAAAGGACAGGACACGTTAATCGGAGTGAACCTTTTCAACACCGATGGTGCGCTCGACAACTCGCTATTTGAACGCGACGACGTGTCGATACACTGGACCGCTTCGATCGGTGAAATTGAAGATCAGGGCGCAAGGTCCACGACATACACGGCACCACACCGCGTAGGCGATTTCGCGGTGCGCGTAACGATTTCTCAAGCAATTTCCGGTGGCGCCGTTCAGGTCCGACTGCGCATACCGGTCCGCATCATTGGGGAGGATCAAGCAGTCCAGATCTTCACCGGTGGCGAATCGCATCCAGCCGAGACCGTCTATCGCGGCGACGATTATGCCGTTGCAACACATAGCCGTGGCGGCCGATTCGAAGATCCGAATGTCCCTCAAGCCTCGTTCTCGGTGCCAGCTGTGGCGATACCGGCTCGTGACTGGATCGGCGTGCGCCTAAATTCCGGGTCCGACGCGAGTGCCCTACAGTCAAACGTCCGCCGGTTCGACACCGTTGGAAATTGGTACGAGGCAGCGTACATTTCTTCTGGTCAACTTCCTTTGACGGGATTGAAATTCGCTCCTCACGCAGAAGTTTGTCTGCCAGTGCCTAACGGGGCGACGCAGGTTCTCGAAAATCTAGAGATCATGTTGCTCCTCGACAATGGTGTGCAACAGCTGCTCAATTCGCCGACTCGCCACGCGGCCGAACCTCTCAATGCCATCCCGGCGAAAGTCTGTGCCAGAGCGGCTACCTTCAATGGTCTCCTGTTCTTGGCGCAGCCCGAATCGCCAGAACCGTCCGCGACGCCCGTAACGCCAACCGAGACACCGACTGCGACACCCGCACCGGTATCACCCACAACGACTCCAACGCCGACATCTACGCCGGTCCCGCCACCAGTACCAACGCCCGTCGTCGTGCCAGCAACTGAGACGCCGATACCGACTGATACACCGGTCCCCACGGCCACGCCGACGTCTACATCGACCCCGCTCCCAACTGACACGCCTACGCCGCAACCAACTGACACGCCTACACCCGTGCCCACGGCGACGGATACCCCCACACCTGAGCCGACCGACACGCCGACACCTACAAACACGGCCACACCGACGTTGATTCCTGAGCCGACGAAGACCGCTACACCGACGCCGACCACAAAACCGACACGCACGCCTACGGCTACGAGCACGACCACTCCGAAACCGACCGTTGTGCCGACGACGCCACCGACGAGCACACCGTCTCCGATCGCGACCATCGCGCCGACACCTCCTGCCGAGGAAGACGACGAAGAATCGACGGCAACGATATGGATCATCGCGGTGGTCCTGATGGCGATCGCGGCTGGCGCGATCGGCGGTGGAGCGATGATTTACCGCGCTCGCATTGCTTCTTCAGCCACCGAAGGCGACGAGCCGACGATCGAGCCAGAGCCAGAGGATGGAGGCGACGATGACGATGACGGCGGCGATGACGACGAGCCGGAAGACGACGACTCGGACGAATACGTGACGTTGACCTACGACTTGCCTACAAGCAATCGATAGTTTCCGACTCGAGGTGGGTTTGACGGGACGCGGGCGAACACGCGTGGAGCGGTGGAAATGGTCGGGGAGCCGGGATTTGAACCCGGGACCTCTTCGTCCCGAACGAAGCACGCTACCAAGCTGCGCCACTCCCCGACATTAATCTCGATTATATGCTGGCGCCTTAATTCTCCCCAGCACTACTTTGGTCCCGACGTCACAGGTATTCAGTGGAATTGGGTAGCGCTTTCGGCTCCGTCCGCACGAAACACCCGACGTCGATCTCGTTTTCATTAATTCCCGAATCGGTCGAACGAGAGCACTGAAGCCCCCAGCAAACTGACATCGTCGCCCAGTTCGGTCACAGATACCGGCACGCCGCGGGTTTCGTATCTTGGCAATCCGTAAGTCCGCACCGAATTTATGAGCTCGTCCCAACGATTCTGCAAGCTGTGGACAACTCCGCCACCGACTATGACACCGTCAGGATCGAGGACGGCGAGGATGCTAGCCAACCCCCGTCCAATGTTCTCGATTACCTGCTGAACCACCTGCTCGGCGACGACATCTCCTTGGTCCGCGGCCTGAAACGCCAACCGCGCGTCGATATCTTCGATGTTGCCTCCCGCTAGTTGGATGAGAAGGGATGCGCCGGTCGGATCTGATTCGGCAGCCGCACGCGCCATCCTGCCGATGTTAGGACCCGAAGCATTGCCTTCGAAACAACCGTGACATCCGACGCCGCACGCCAGTGCCGCCGAGTCGGTTCGAACCGTGATATGGCCAAGTTCACCGGCTTGACCGGTCGAACCGGTGACCATGTCGCCGTTGGCAATTATGCCTCCACCGATCCCGGTGCTGATCGTGACATATACCAACGAACGAGCGTCTTTAAACGGTCCGAACTTAGTCTCGGCGAGCGCCGCCAACGTGGCATCGTGGCCAATGGCGACGGGAAGCGCGGTCAAACGCTCTAAGTCCGGTTTCATCGTCTTGTTGTGCCATCCGGTCAGGTTGGGCGGATGGTCGTAGGTGCCTGATGCCGGGTTTATCGGCCCGGCCGTCGAGACTGCCAACCCTACGACGCCTTCGGCATCAGCTGTTGCCCGATGTACGAGGTCTGACAATCGAGCAGCGGTATCCTCGATCCCTCGCTCGGGCAACGTGGCACCGCGCGTCTCACAAACGATCTCGCCGCTTCGGGTGACTAGGGCTGCGCGTATCTGTGTGCCACCTATATCGGCGGCGGCCGTGAGGTCCGAATTGCTATTTGTCCTAATCATGGTGTGTCGGATAATAACGCACCCGCGAGGCATGTCTCGAGGTTGCGTGGGGCAAGCTCGACCATCGGCGCGTTGATCACAACGTTGTTTAACCTCTTTAGTCATGAGCATGGAGGATCTACGGACGCGTGCATTGAACCAGCTGCGTCGAAACGTGCGGACGGGATTCGACCCTTACTATCGGCGGCGGTTTACCTATGTAATGCCTTCGGTCGGACGTTACGAGTGGCAGTGGTTTTGGGATTCTTGTTTTCACGCCATCGCTCTCTCGACGTTGGATCCCGAGTTGGCAAAAACGGAATTGTCGACCCTGCTAGCTCCTCAACGCGAAGATGGTTTCGTTGGGCACATCACGTATTGGGGACGTTGGGGTGCGATCGCAAGCGCGGTCTACGGTCAGAGCCGACCAACAGAGTGGCGTCGGCGACACTCCGGAATGATCCAGCCACCAGTGCTGGCTCAAGCACTCTTGCGAGTTTGGGAAGGATCCCGCGATGCCGGGTACTTGCGCGAAATGTTGCCAAAGGTCAGGCGTTATTACGAATGGTTGAGTCGCGAACGCGATGCCGATTCGGACGGACTCATCAGCGTGGTTTCGCCATACGAGTGCGGTCTCGATAACTCGCCGGCTTACGATGCCGAATTGGGGCTGCACCGCCCTGGCAGAAGGGCACTGCTGCTCACGAACTGGCTGTTGGACTGGCACAACGCACTACTCGGGAGAGGGCACGACTTCACTCGTCTGCGACGTCGAAACCGATTCATTGTGGTCGATCCGCTCATGAACGCGGTCTATGCCGACGGTTGGGACGCAATTGCGATTATGCACGCCGCGCTTGATGAGCAGGCGCTTAAGGAATCGGCTGGTGCGATACGCGACCGCACCATCCGGGCACTGAACGATCGTTGTTGGGACGCGTCCCAAGGCAGATGGATTTATCTGCGCGGAGTAGAGAATATCCCGGAGCACACGCTCGCGGTGGGGACCTTGTTCCCGCTCATCATTAGCAACCAAGACCCCGACAAAGTCGCCGAGGTGGTCGAGCGGCACCTCATGAACGAGGACGAATTCTGGACACCATATCCGATACCGAGCGTTGCGGCCTCTGAACCTACATTCGACCCAGAGGGCGAATCGACGATCTGGCGCGGACCGGTTTGTCTCAACCTAAATTGGTTGCTAGCGCGCGGGTTGAGGGGACATGGGTTCGATGATGTCGCGAAAGAAATCGAGATGAAATCAGTCGAGATGGCGGAGCGTGATTTTCGCGAGTTTTATTCGCCGTTATCGGGCCGTGGCATGCGGGGCACCGATTTCGGATGGGCGACAGTAGCCGCAGACATGCCGAGTTCGTAGCGCGCACCGGTGAGCGCGGCAGGTGTCTAGCCGCAAGGGGAATTCGCGCTAACCGCTTACCGCAGCCTGCGCTTCGGCATTGCCGCCGACGATCACGCCGGTAGACATGAAAATCGCGCGTTCGGCGATGTTCGTCGCGCGGTCGGCGACGCGTTCAACATTGTGGGCCGCCCACAGTAGGAACGTGCCCCGTACCGCTCTCTCGCGGTCTTCTTCGACAAGTGACAAGATGTCGGCTTGTACCTTGGCGTATAGACGGTCGACTTCGTCGTCGTCGTTCTCAATCGCGATCGCGACGCGCGCCGATTCTACCCGGTTCGTTATCGTCATCGCGTCGATGCTACGCTTCATCATGGCGACGGCCAGATCCGCCATTTTCGGGATGTCCTCGAGTTCCTTCAACGGTGCTTCGTGTCCCATGTTGATGGAAACTTTGGCGATGCCTTCGGCGTAGTCACCCATGCGCTCGAGCTCGTTGGCGATGAACATCATCCCGATGATTCGACGGAGATCGGCGGCGAGTGGTGCTTGGCGACGGATCTGCTCTACGCAGTCGTTCTGGATCTTTGTTTCGAGATCGTCGATACGGTCATCTTCGGCGATGACATCTCTAGACATGTCGAGGTCGCGGTTTTTGAGTGCTCGCACCGCTTTGAGTATCGCGGTCTCAACGAGGCCCCCGAGTAACACGATCTCGGCCTCTAGATGGGCCAGTTGGTAGTCGAGTTGTTCATTGGGCATGCCAAGCATCCCCTGCTAGGCTTAACCGATCCGGCCGGTTACGTATGCTTCGGTGCGCGGATCGACAGGATTCCCGAAGACTTGCTCATTTGTGCCATATTCGATTAGGTGTCCCACGCGGTCCTCACCCACCATCATGACTGCTGCATAGTCGGATATTCGAGTAGCTTGCTGCATATTGTGAGTCACGATTATGATCGTCACTTCCGATGACAATTCGCGAATCAGGTCTTCGATGGCCTGTGTCGAAATGGGGTCGAGCGCAGACGCTGGCTCGTCCATCAGAACGACATCTGGGTCGACAGCCAAGGCTCGGGCGATGCACAGGCGTTGCTGTTGACCACCAGAGATGCCGAGACCGCTATCATCCAAACGGTCTTTGACCTCGTCCCATAACGCAGCGCGGCGCAACGATTCCTCGACCGTGCCATCCAAATCTTGGGTCAATCCATTCACCCGCGGTCCGAACGCAACGTTGTCATAGATGCTCTTCGGGAACGGGTTCGGACGTTGGAACACCATACCGATGCGGAAACGGATGTCGGTTGGGTCAACATTGTCGTCATAGACATTGACGCCTTGATACTTGATACTCCCCGTGATGCGAGCCCCAGGGATCAGGTCGTTCATCCGGTTGAAACACCTTAGAACCGTGCTCTTTCCGCATCCTGAGGGGCCGATCAATGAAACGATGGCGTTCCGAGGTATCTGCAGCGACACTTCTTCCACGGCTAGCGAAGAGCCGTAGTAGACGCTCGTATTCTCGGCCTCTAGTACGAGGTCCTGATCATCGAATGTAATAATCGGATCTGACATGGACAGCAATGCTAATCTTCGTATGTAAATCCTACTTTGCAGCAACCCGTTGCGACCCAGCGGCGGAACTACCAGCTCTTGAACCAAGCTAGCGAGTCTTCGGTGCGATGCGACGGGTAGTACTCAGCGCCGGCCCAACCTTCGTAACCCAACTCGTCAAGTTTCCTGAAAATAAACGGATAGTTGATCTCGCCTGTCCCCGGTTCGTTGCGACCGGGCGTATCGGCGAACTGCACATGACCGATGCTCGGCAACAGTCTGCTGAAGGTCTCCGTTAGATCGCCTTCCATGATCTGCATGTGATAGAAGTCGTATTGCAAGAAGACGTTTGGGTGGGCAGCGTCGGCGATGGCTCTCATGCCCTGTGACGAGTTGTGAATTAAGAATCCGGGTTGGTCGTTGGTATTGATCGGTTCGATAAAGGCCTTAACGCCCACTTTTTCCAATTCAGTGGCCGCGAAGCGCAGGTTGTCGATAAAGGTCCGGTACGCCGCGTTTCGATCTGATCCTTCCGGCAATGTACCGATACCGGTGTTGACACCGATGCAACCGAGCGCAGACGCGTACTCAGCAGCCAGGGCTACTCGCTCTTGATACAACCCCACCTTTTCGGGCAGCAACGGCAGGTTGTTTTGATTGGATTCCGGGTCGGCGGCCAGCAGATTTATGATCACGTGCTGCAGGTCGTTGCGCTCCAATCGCTCCTGAATCGCCTCAATCTCTTCTGAATATGGGGATTGAATCTCGACCCCCTTGAACCCAGCGCGCGCTGCGGCATCGTAACGGTCCAACAGGTCATATTCGTTGAACATGAACTGGATGTTGGCGTTTATTTTGGGCATGGTCGAGGTCGCTTTAAATCGCGCCAAACCCTTAGCGTTATGGGACGGTCGTGTCAGACGGGACTGATGTTAGCGACGGCGACGCCGATGGCGATCGCGGACAGCAGCACCAGAGCAATCATCAGAATTATGTACATGTCGCAGGTTTGGTTGGTGTTCCAGAGTCTAGAATTGATGTTTGCGGCGTGAGCATCCCGGCGAATCAAATCGCCCGATGTCCAATCTTGCATGATAACTGTTCCCAGTCTGCCCGTGAACTGCTCCTATGCGCTTGGAAGAGATAATGACAGCCCCGGTGCTGACGATCACTGCGGAGTGAGCGTCTCGGATGCCGCTAAACGGATGCGGGCGCACGATGTCGGATCGTTGGTCGTAGTTCGTAAAGGCATCGTCGAAGGCATCATCACCAGTTGGGATGTAGCGGTTGGTTGTGTTGGCGCTGGTGAAGATCCGAGCATGTGCCCTATCTTGTTGCACATGAGCAGTCCCGTGCACACAGCGCGTCCAGACACAGATGTTGTCGAGGCGGCCAGGGTGATGTCGCAGCGCCGGATATCTAGGCTCCCGGTAGTCGATGCGGGCGGAGCGCCCGTCGGCATCGCCACTTTTTCGAATATCAGCCGGGTCATGCAGCAGTTGGCGAGCGATATCTTCTCCGGTTGGGATCGCCCACCCGCCTCTGCGTCAACCACGCGCGATCCCTTCGCCCGCTGAGAATTCGTAACCTTCCATGATCGAGCAACCATGTTTGAGACCCTCTCAGAACGATTGACCTCCGCGCTCGGAACGCTCACCGGCAAAGGCAGGCTGTCCGAGAAAGACATCGAAGCCGCTCTGCGGCAGGTTCGGATGGCGTTGTTGGAAGCCGACGTCGACTTTAAGGTCGCACGTTCCTTCGTTTCAAAGATCCGTGACGAAGCCCAAGGCGAACAGGTCGTCAAATCGCTGACGCCGGGGCAAACGGTTGTCAAAATCGTCCAAGACAATCTCGTGGAGATCCTCGGTGGCGACAGTGCGGAGTTGCAAAGAGGAGATACGCCTCCAAGCGTCATCATGCTGGTCGGTTTACAAGGTGCCGGCAAGACCACCGCGGCAGCGAAATTGGCGTTGCACATTCGTCGCGAGTGGAAGCAAGACGTCATGCTCGCGGCATGCGATTTGCAGCGACCCGCGGCGGTTGAACAGTTGGTCACGCTGGGCAAGCAGATCGGCGCACCGGTCTACAACGAGAACCCTCGCAAATCGACCCCGCTTAAAGTTGCCAAAAACGCATTCGATCGTGCGCAGCGGGATCAGACGCACTGGCTGATTCTCGACACGGCAGGAAGGTTGGCGATCGATGACGAATTGATGTCGGAGTTGGAGAAGATCAAATCCAACTTGAGTCCCATCGAGACTTTCCTCGTCGTCGACGCGATGACTGGTCAAGATGCTGTCAACTCCGGGTCCGAATTTAATCGTCGGATCGGATTGACGGGCATGTTGCTTACCAAGATGGACGGCGACGCCCGCGGTGGTGCGGCCCTTTCGATGAAGTCGGTGACCGGACTACCGGTTAAATTCGTGGGCGTTGGAGAACGTCCTGAACAACTAGAAGCTTTTCATCCTGAGCGGATGGCGCAGCGCATCCTCGGCATGGGTGATGTGACGACGTTGATCGAGAAGGCGCAGCGGGAAATCGACGAGGACGAAGCCAAACGTTTTGAACAGCGGTTGCGGCGCAACGAATTCGATCTCAACGACATGCTCGAGCAGTTCCGTTCGATCCGTCGCATGGGTCCTCTCTCGGAAGTTCTGGGCATGATTCCAGGGCTCGGCGCGCTACGTGGTTCCAACAGTCTCCAAAACGTCGACGAGCGACGGATGTCTCAAGTCGAGGCCATCATATTGTCGATGACCCCACAGGAGCGAACCAACCCGAAGATTATTAATGGTTCGCGGCGACGCCGAGTGGCAAGCGGATCTGGCACTTCGCCTTCGCAGGTCAACCAGCTTCTTGGCCAGTATCGGCAGATGCAGAAGATGATGAAGCGCATCAGCGGTCCTGGCGGAGAACGCGCACTTCAAAACATGATGCGCGGCATGCGTTGACGCCTGTATCGGCCGTCGCTTCTCTTCAATTCTCGGGCTAACCGCGCATGGCGGATAATTGGGGCTGTGCCTGAAGCTCCAGATCTACAAGTGTTGCGAGAATACCTCGCGCCCCGAATTGAGGGCGAAGCGATCACCGACGCTGCGGTGTTGCGACCGTTGGTTCTGCGAAACGTGGTAGGCGAGCCATTTGCCGACCACATTACTGAACGGGTGGTTGAGGGGCTGGAACGCAAAGGCAAGCTGATGATGCTGAGCTTGTCCGGGGGATTCTCCTTGATCATCAGTCCCATGCTGACGGGTGAAACCTCATTAGTAGGACCCACCGTACGGACTTTGAAATCCACAATCTTGACTATGGATTTGAGCGGCGGTTCGCAGGTACGTTACACCGACGTCAAACGCATGGGCCAGGTCTACTACATCGCATCCGACGAGATCGGCGAGATAACGCGTATTGCGGACCAGGGCCCCGATGTGTTGGACGACCCATTGACCTTCGCTGCGTTCAGCTCTTCGTTGAGACGGTTTCGTGGCGAGATCAAAGGTGTGCTAACCCGTGGTCAGTTGGTCGCCGGCATCGGCAATGCATATGCCGACGAGATTCTTTGGGATGCAGGGATCTACCCGTTCCGAAAGGTGTCGCGATTCAGCGGCGAAGAAATCGAACGTTTACATGATTCCGTGTACCAAGTCCCACGCGAAGCGGCGGCTAGGTTGCGCGAAATCTTCGGCGGGAAGCACCCCCGCAAGGAACGTAAATTCCTCAACGTCCACGGTAAAGCTGGAGCTGGTTGCCCGCGCTGCGGCTCCGCCATAAGTTCGGTCAAATCTAGACAACGCGACACGAATTTTTGCCGGACTTGCCAGCCCGGTAGCTTGTTTGAGTGAACAGATACCTTGTTTTGGCGTAATTTGGCTTTTATAGAATTTCGGGAAAGCGGCGGTGGGCACGGAAAAAGCCAACCAGCTAGCCTCACCTCCACCAATCGGTACCCCATTGTTCGGTCTGGACGAAATTACTGACGTCTCCGCCATCGCGCGGGATATTGCGTTAGTCCTGCTTTGTGTGGCGGCCACTTTCGCAGTGTTGGTAATACTAGTCAGCGTGCGAAAATTGGTCCGACGCTTGCACGAAGCGATGGATCGAGTCGACGATCTAATAGATTCGGTAGTCGCAGCGCGCGATACAATTTCGGAGTTTCGCAATCGAGTCCGAGACCGGGGAGGCATGGGTTCAAATGGCGGATTCAACATCGTCTCATGGCTGCTTTCGCCGTTAAGTCACGCTATTCGCCGGGAATACCGGCGACGAAAGCGCGAAGGCGGCGACAAGAATCGGTGAGGAAACGTTCCGCACCAAAACCAAAGAATGGAGATAAATCGTGGCAAATGGAAGTGGAGATAGCTTTATCGCAGGCGTGATAATCGGCGGCATCGCCGGGTTCGCAGTAGGAATTTTATTGGCCCCCAAATCTGGTTCCGAAATGCGTGCCGACCTGTTGGATCGAACTGACAGCGCGCGCGAACAGCTGTGGGACCGGACCGGATCGGCTCGCGAGCAGATGGAAGAATTGCTGGACTCGACAAGCCAGCGTTTGGACGAGATCCGAGTGGAGGCCGCCAACGTCGCGTCTTCACTACGTCAGCGGGTCGGCAGGAAAACCGCAGACGACGACGACGTCCCTGTGATGGCCGAATTCGAGTCGGCACCGCAAGCAGACGACGAACAGCGGGTCTGATCGCTTTAAGGCGCTCGAACCTATAGTGTCCGTCGGCCGGTTCATTTGAACTTCCCAGCGGGCACTCATCGCTCCTACTATTCGGGTCAACTCCGTGATGCCTAACGCAAGTCAACCTCTAATCGTCGTCCCGTCGGACGATCCTGCCCAATGTCAAGGCTCGCCCCGCATGGCAGAACTAGAAGCCGTCGCCGGTCTCAAGATCTATCCGACCCGCGCTGACAGCATTGACGTACAGATTGAGCGAGCACAAGGGGCGACTGCGATCATCAACTCCCGGAGCTACTTGGAGTGGCGCGGCGATGCATTCGATCTATTGCCGGATTTACGCTTCATCTCTGTATGCGGCATAGGAACCGATTCGATCGATCTTGCAGCTGCACGCAAACACGGAATCACCGTATCGAATATCCCCGGCAAAACAGCCCCCGTCGTAGCCGAGCATGCGTTCGGATTGATGTTCGCGGCGGCGAAACGAGCGGCATGGTACACGGAGATGACAAGGCAAGGGGAATGGGTAAAGCAAGACGGAGTGTTCTTGGGCGACAAGACCGTCGGGATCGTTGGCACCGGCAACATCGGCGCTGAGATGGCGCGACTCTGTAACGCATTCGGAATGAACGTCATCGCCTACACCTTCAATCCCTCCGACGAACGCGCGGAAAAGTTGGGCGTTCGATTCGTCGATCTCGATGAACTTCTCGCGCTCTCCGATGTGGTTACGATCCATACCAAACTGACACCCGATTCGGAAAAAATGATCGGCGCCCGTGAAATCGCACTCATGAAGCCGGAAGCGATTCTCGTAAACGTTGCAAGAGGGCCGATTGTAGACGAAGACGCGTTGGTAACGGCATTGAATTCTGGTCATCTTTCGGGCGCGGCTCTCGACGTATTTGAGAACGAACCCTTACCCGTCGGCAGTCCGATTACCGAGTGCGAACAGGTCGTGCTGACGCCACATATCGCCGATATGACACCCGAAGGATTGGATTTGCTGAACCAAGGCGTAGTTGAAAACACTTTGGCGTTTCTCAACGGTAGCCCTCAAAACGTGGTTAATTGAAATGATCGAGATCCGAGAGTTGCAGCAGGGAGATGCGGATAGCGTCTTGTCGCTCGACCAAGAGATACGTGGTCCCGATCGCTCCCTGACGTGGGATCAATACGTTGGACGCGTCTTAGAAATAATGGCTCTCGATTCTCTCGAATACGCTCCTTGGGGATGCTTTGTGGCCGTCGATGCAGAACGTGATGGTGAGATCGTGGCATTCCTGATGTCGGAGCGGCAGTCCTCGACATACGGCCTGCCGCCCGGCGTCCGCATCGTCGCCATGGCGGTTCATCCCGACTATCGTCGAATGGGCATCGGTTCGCGCCTCGTTGACGCTCTGACTGAGAAGGCCAAGACGGACAAGATAGAGAGTATCTTCTCGGTATTGCTCGACGAAGACGAGCGCGATGCAGCGTTCTTGGCGCGCAACGGATTCTCAGGCGCACACTTCAAGGTTTACACGAAAGAGATCTGAGTTTGGTGTCTCACCCTCCCCGTCGCATATCGCGCGAATGGAACCAATCAGGCGATCTGGACATGGTGCATATGAAAGCGTCCTTGGCAACGCATCCAAGGCGCGATTCGCTACTCATACGTGAGCTGCTTGTCGAAGGCGTGAACCTTGGTATAACGTCGCAACACGGGCTCATCGCGCACGGACGCGGAGAGGCATTTGACTATCTCATCGGTGAGCGCACACGGGAGTTTGCTGTATCAGCGATCAAGGCATCAGTGGCCTCGTTGCTATTAGCCGACCGGCCCGTTATATCGGTAAATGGCAACACAGCCGCGTTAGTGCCCGAAGATCTTGTGAAGCTCTCGAGGATCATCAATGCTCCGCTTGAGATAAACATTTTCCACCACAGCGGCGCCCGAATCTCCGCGATTGAGCAGCACTTAAGACAATTCGGAAGCGGCACTGTGTTGAAACCGAGCAGCGAAGCGGTGATTGCCGGGATGCAAAACGACCGACGGTTTGTTAATCCTGAAGGCATCGCGCGCGCCGATGTGGTGTTCGTGCCATTGGAAGACGGTGACCGGTGCGGCGCGTTGAGTGCAGCGGGCAAATCCGTCATCGCGGTAGATCTCAATCCACTTTCACGCACCGCTCGTGACGCTTCGATAACTATTGTTGACAACGTGGTGCGCGCGGTTCCGCGCATGGTCGAGTTCGCGGAGCAGATGACGCGAACAACCGACGAATCCGCGTTGAGGGATTACTTGGCGAAATACGATCATTCGGCTGTATTACGGGCCGCCGAGTTAGCGATCAGAACCGCGGACGAAGAAGATTAGGACGCCAACCGTAGAATAAGCTTGCGTGACGTTGGCGCATGTTGCTTCGCCTAAAATGTTGGCACCACTGCCGTTAACTCCACTCATCCGCCCTGAAATATGGCTACGCGCGACAACCCGGAACGCATCGGCGATCGAGCCGTACGTGTTCCCCGCCTAGCAGAGACCGCGCCCGTCGACATTTCGGTGGCGCCGCGGACCATTTCGGTCCGCGGCTTAACTTCGCCGATGTCCCTGATTTATGGGTTCTTGATAATAGATCTCATCGGAACCGGTCTGTTGATGTTGCCGATCTCCAGCGAGCAGCCGGGTGTCGCGAACTTTCTTACCTGTCTCTTCACCGCGTCCACCGCGGTCACGGTAACTGGCTTGGTGACTGTAGACTCGCTTGATCATTGGACATTTTTCGGCCAGGCAGTAATCTTGGCGCTGATCTTTATCGGCGGTTTGGGTTTCATGACCGGCGCCGCTTTCCTCATCATCTTGGTCGGCCAAGAACTTGGGTTGCAGAACCGATTAATAGTCCGAGAGGGTTTGGGCGGAGGGCAGCTTGGCGGCATAACGGCGTTGGTGAGAAACATCGTAATTTTCGCAGTCGCGGCGCAGTTCATTGGGTTTGTCGTTCTGTGGGTTTATTGGACCTACATCCGAAATATCTGGGACGGTTTCGGGGCTTGGAAATCTCTATGGTTGGGTCTATTTCACGGCATTTCAGCCTTCAACAACTCCGGCATCGAAGTGTTGCCGGACGATGTCGTCGGAGGGGGAAGCTTGATCGGCTTTGGGTCCGATTACTTCACGTTGTTTGTGTTCGCAATTCTGATCTTCGCGGGCAGCACGGGTTACATTTTCTGGAGCGATATCTGGCGCAAAAAGCGATTCGCGTTGTTGCGTCTGGACAGCAAGCTGGTACTGATCGGTTCGGTGACACTGTTTCTGGTCGGTTTCGTGACCTACGCCGTTGGAGAATGGGGCAATGTTGCGACCTCTGGCGAAGGAAACTTAGTCCAAAAAGTCTCAGACGCGATTTTCCACTCGGTGACAACGCGATCATCGGGCTTCTCAGTCGTCCAATACGGCGACGTTTCGAGTTCGACCGACTTTTCGACCGAGGTCTTGATGTTCATCGGAGGTGTATCGGGAACTACTGGCGGCGGGATCAAGGTGAACACATTCATGGTTATCGTTTTAGCGACGATCGCCACTATGACAGGTCGTTCAGCAACCAACGCCTTTCGAAGCCAGATCCCGCCGTTTACGGTTCAGAGGGCGTTGGTCGTTGCTACTATCGCCGCCGCGATTGTGGTTTTCGTTGCGTTTCTGGCGTTGCAGACTCAGTCGGACCTACCGTTTCGCGACGTCTTTTTCGAGGTCGTCTCAGCTGCCGCCACAGTCGGTCTAAGTACCGGCATCACTGGCGACTTAAACGCGCCGACGCAGGTGATCGTAATCGTTTCAATGTTCTTGGGTAGGTTCGGACCGTTGTCTCTGGCGCTCCTGATGGCTGGACGCCAGAGTATCGACCGATATTCGCTTCCTACCGAAGAGGTTAGAATCGGTTGATCCCGCGCTGTCCCAGTAATCGTTGATCGGGAGCGTTAGCCGCGTTATGGCAGATCAGAACATAGTAGTAGCCGGTGTCGGACGATTCGGTTCACAGGTCGCAACATCGTTATTCCAACTCGGACACGACGTGTTGGCCATCGACCGCGACCAAGGCCGCGTTCAAGACCTTATTGGCCGCGTTACGTACTCGGTCGCCGGTGACGTTACTGATGAGGTGCTGATGCGTGACTTGGGAGCAGAAAACTTCGATATGGCGATTGTCGGAATCGGGCGAAACGTCGAATCCAGCATCATGGCCGCTGTACTGCTTAGATCGTTCAACATCCCGATGGTCGTAGCACGCGCACGCAATCAACTTCACGCGGAAACACTGCAGCGGATCGGGTGCGATCGGGTGATCAACGCCGAAGAAGAAGCCGGCATGAGGTTGGCCCAAACCCTTTTCACACCCAACGTAGCCGATTACATATCGCTCGGAGGAGCACACGGCATCAGCAGGGTTTCTCTACCGGATCGGTTCCATAACATGACGCTCCGTGAAGCGGGCTTCACCGATTTCCGCGATCAGAATCATCTCTCCGTACTGGCGCTGATCCGCGACGAAACCGCCCGATTGATACCTAGTCTCGATGAACGCGCGCGGTCCTCGGATGAACTCGTCGTCGCAGGTGATAAAGACCAAGTCGATGAGTTGGCCGGATGACGTACTCGCGGGTAATGTGTCTTGTTCGCGGCGATGATTCCGACGCGGAGGCGGTCGAAACTGCGGTTGGTCTTCTGACAGGAAACAACCGCAACATTCGGTTTGTCTACGTGATCGTCGTCGATAGAAGTCGGGATCTCGATGATCCCACACCAGAGGAGTATCTACACGGAGAGAGCGTATTGCGCGCCGCCGAACAGCTATCCGCGGTGCGAGGGGACGTGCGAGGCGTCATTCTGCAGTCCCGTTCCATAGCACCGGTGCTGATTCGTGAGGCTCTAGACTACGGAGCCGACGCGATCGTGGCTGGCGTCAAGATACTTACTTCGATCGGCAAAAAAACGATCGACCCAGATTCGGAATACTTGTTGGAAAACGCACCGTGCGCGGTCGTGCTTCACCGCGTAAACGCGCCGGGTTTCGAGACTGACGGTGAACGCACAAATGCTCAGGTTTCGCACAGCGTAGCGCGCACGATTTGAATCGCCGATAATGTGAGACAAGCGACCGGCGCACGATTAGCACCGGAGATAGAGTTTGAACACATGAGAGTCGTAATCGCAGGGCATGATCGTTTGGGCATCGTGATGGCCAACGTCCTTAGCGAAGCAGGTCACGATGTGCTGATCGTCGAAGCAGAGGGGCGACGGTTGCGATCATTGCCTAGCCATCTGCTCGCCCGTTCCAACGTCGAGGTGCTCGAAGCACAAGCCACCTTGGACGAGACGATGGTAGCAATGGACATCCGCGGAGCCGACATGTTCGTCGCGGCTTTGCGCACGCCAGCGGAGAACGGTCTTGCAGCGTTGAAAGCTAAACTGACATACGGTGTCGATAATGTGGTTGCGGTTGTCACGAACGAGGCATTGGGCAAGATCTACGAGCGATTCGGAATCCGCACCGTAAATCCTTACACTTTGGCGCTCACGAACTTACGCGACGCGCTTGGAATGGATGCGGTTGAGATTGACGTGGTGACCGCCGAACGCGCGATCGCGGCAGCACGGAATTGATAATCGGCACGACCATGGAACAGCCATCATGTATGTCATGATCGTCGGGTGCGGCGCATTGGGCACGCGTAGCGCATATTCGCAACTTCACGCCGGTCACGAGGTTTTGCTCCTCGACACTGATGAAGCCCGCATCGCGAAGGTCCAGAAGAGTCTCGGCAATGTGGCGATGCTTGGCGACGCTACGGAAGAGTTCACCCTTTCCAGCGCGGGGATAAATCGCTGCGACGCGTTCATCGCGACTACTGGCGATGACGCGGTAAATCTCGCCTCTTGCCAACTAGCCAAATTCACCTTCGACGTTGAGACCGTCATCGCGATCGTCAACGACAGCACGGATACGAATCTGTTTCTCGCGGCAGGCGTAGACAACATCGTTAGCCGCACTGACATCATCCTTGCGAATCTCGCCGGTACGTTGCTTGACCACCCGATGGTTGAGCTCATGACCCTTAACGATCGCAACGAAAAGCTCATTTCCATGAAGGTCCCGCGAAACGCGCGATCGGTCGGCAACAGATTCAGAGATCTGGCTTTGCCGTATGGAACCATAATCTGCCTAATCGTCTCGAACGTGGGCTCCCCGTTTGTGCCCAATGAAGACACCGTTATACTCGGTGGCGAAGAGGTCATTGCTTCTTGTCCGGTTGAAGCTTTGGATGAGCTAGCTTACGTCATGACAGGCCAGAGATTTTCTTCCTTTGTCGTCTAAAAGAATTTCATATCTGGGTCCCGAAGGCACCTTCACCGACCAAGCTTGCCACGTCTACGCTCCTGAAGGATGGGCACGCGTCGGTTTTCCGGAGATGCACCGTGTCGTAGGCGCGCTCGAAGACGGTCAGGTAGACGAGGCGATAGTTCCGATCGAAAACAGCGTCGGGGGAGCGGTCATTGACATCGAAGACTTTCTCGTGCGTTCATCCAACGTTCAGATCAAACGCGAACTTCTGCTCAGTATCGAGCTGTGCCTAATCGCACACCCTGGAGTTAAACTCCCAGAGATCAAGGTTGTACGTTCGAAACCGGAAGCGCTATCGCAATGCCGCATGTTTCTCGACGCAAACCTGTCCGACGCGGTCAGAGTAGGAACTGCTAGCACCGTTGAAGCCGCGTACAGCGTTAGGACCGGACAGCGCGAGGTGGCGGCGGTTGGTCCAAAGCGTGCGGCTGACCTCGCTGGGTTGACGGCGATACGGTCGGGCATTCAAGATCGCCAAAACAACGTCACTCGCTTCGTGATTCTTGCACACTCAGATAGTGAACCAACCGGCTCCGACAAAACGAGCATCGTGTTCAGCTTCATGAACCGCGACACACCCGGACAGCTCTACATGGCGTTGGAGCCGTTTGCGCGCCGCAACATCAACCTCACCAAGATCGAATCGCGCCCAACTGGCGAAGAACTTGGCAATTACGTCTTCTTGCTCGACTTCGCCGGCCACCGGACGGACCCTGAAATCGCCGAGACGCTGGAAGGTCTACGTGAATTGGCGCCGATGGTGAAGGTACTGGGGTCTTACCCGATGGCAACGGAAGTCTTCTGACGGTCGGGTCACTCAGCGCTGCGAATCTTAGCGTTAGGCATCACAACCATCGGCGAACGCGTTCAGAGTAGGTTATGTACTCGGCTCCGAGTGATCGGCGGAGACGGCCCTCTTCCCATGGGATGGTGTACCAGTTGAAGACCGCGAAAGACGGGATTGTGGCCAGCATGATCGTTAGAGAGTTAGCAGCGCACCCGATGCCGAAAATCGCTATGAGCATAGCAAGATAAGCCGGATTGCGGGAGGTCGCGTAAATGCCGTCCTTGACGAGTTTCTGGGTTGGTTTACGTACGTCAAAACTCTCACTGTAACGCCGGAAAATAGCCAGTGCGGCACCGAACATAATGACCGCGATGGCGATGATGATGCCCCCGCTGATCAGGTGCCACGGCTCGGTCAATGGTTCAAACGGCCAAATCGTCCCGTGGATAACGGCGGCGACGATAGTGAAGATTGCGGGCGGGACTGGCGGGATGCGAAAGAAGTTCATCGGCGTGCGATCCGGATCGAGCGCGTTGCGGTATCACCGTGCGATATGCTAATTCAATCCGGCACCTCAGGATTGCAGAAAGAGCTTGATATGTCAACCAACGACGCTGTAGCCTACCGTTCCCGCGTGAATTTGCAGAGGATCAAAGGTCCGCTGAGAATAGCGCATCTGCCCATCGACGGGCCGACGAAGTTCGGCGTCCACTCCGAGGTTGCAGAACACTACGGAGTTAGCCCAGAGATCTCGGAGCCACACGCCACGACCTTGGACTACATCGTCGCCGCCACCAGCGGTTGAATGACCGGTACCTTTGGCGGCGCCCTTGAGGCGCGCGGTATTCCGGCAGGCGAAGGCTACCTCGAATCCGATGCGATCGGCGAGATCGAAAAGGAAGGCAACGTCCTAGTCATCAAGCGCATAAACATCACGTACAAACTGACGATCGATCCAGACCTGCTCGAAGAGAAACGAGACGCCATCGACCGGGTAATGCGCCTGCATCACAACTCATGCCCGGTCTACCGAAGCATCTCGGGGAGTATTGGGATTACGGCGAAGTTGGAAGTGGTCTAGGGAACCAATCTACGGAGCCACTCGCCGGCTTCGCGAACGCTCGCGTACCGCGTAAACGTTTGAAAGCGCGGACAAAGCCGTCGGTGGGTTGTTGCCGATCCCTGTTTTCATCGCGGGTTTAATTTTTTCAGAATCCATTAAGAAACGGAGATTCTTACAGATTCGATGTTAAGATATATGTATAGGGCAACTCCGAGGAGGATTTGATGAGAGCAATAAATATATCTGATTACGTTTACAAAGGACTACAGGAACTTGCAGAACCATTTGTTGATACGCCAGAGACCGTGTTGAAAAAGTTACTCAAACATGCAGGTGAGTGCGGTCCATGGCGCGATGAAAGCGTCGGGAATCCAACCGAAACGCACGAACCCGCGGTTACACCTGAACCAAACTGGGTTGAGAACGGTGGCGGCGGAAAACCGAAGAGAAGAAACGCGAGACGCGACGAGATTCTTCCAATGTCCGCGTACGGGGAACCGATCATCACTGCGTTGAATGAACTTGGCGGTGAGGGCGATTCGCGCTCAGTGTTGCGTAGCGTCAAATCTTTAATGAAAGGAACATTCAAACCCAAGGACCGAGAACAAATCCCTTCGGGCGAGGTCCGTTGGCGATATCGAGCGCATATGCACCGCCTAAACTTGATTCGCGATGGTTTGTTGGATCGAAATGCGCCTCGCGGGACGTGGCGCCTAACTTCAGCAGGCGAGAAGGCGGCGAAAGAATTTTGTGAGAAGAAAGGAGGTTAAAATGAAATATAAGAAAGAAATCATTTCCTCTAAGGATAAAATTATCAGGGCGAATGGCATTTCCATCGTCAAAAAACGTCATCGAGAGGACATTGAGTTCGAGATGAAATGGCCTGAAATTACGATAATAAATAACAATGTAATGCGATTACTGGCTATCTTGGGAGTTTTGCCACCGTTGGATTGACGTGAGTGACACTGATGACCGGTTACAGCAATGTTGCTGTAACCGGTTCGCGTAGAATAATTCACCCATCGGGTGGTTGCGGTGACACGAGGCACGCGAGGTAACCATTTGCTGGGCTCGGGATGAGCGTCAAGCAACGCTCCGAATCAAGCTTCACGTCCGAAGCGAGGCGGGCTTTCCCTAACTAACCTGTTGTATCAGTTCGATTCGGATGTCGCCGGGGGCGGCGATGAAACCGATCTTGCGGCCGTCGGGCAGGGAGATGGGCCCTTCTTGGACTTCGGCGCCCATTGCCGTGAGTCGCGCCAAATCACCATCCATGTCGTCGGTGTCGAAGCCGAAGTGTTCTAAACCGAAGTGGGGTTTGGCATCGCCAGGTCCCAGTGTCTCACCCGTGCGTTCGTTGGAGATGTTGATCGCGAGTCCACCTTCGGTTTGCGTGACGATGAAGTGGTCGCCAAAGTCCCGAACGGTGTCGGACATGATTTTGATGTTGAACGCCTCGACAAACCAATCGGCGGTCTTCTTGGGATCGGATGACTTCAGGTGGATGTGGTTGACCAAGTATGGCATTAGCTATCTCTCCATCGGTGCTTCGTGCGTCTTCCTAAAGTGTAAGCGAACCGAAATGATACAAAATCGGCGCCATATTTATTGCGTCGAGCCCGAAATTTCACGTAGCGTCGTCGACTAGTTCGATGAGGTCCCGAGCGCGTTTCTGGCCTTGTCGACCTTTCGCAGAGATGCCTTCCTCGAACATTTGGAGGCAGAAGGGACACGATACGGCCACCGTGTCGCTGTCGGTCTCCAAGAAGTGGTCGGTACGGATGTGATTTACTCGCTCGCCGCTCTCCTCCATCCACATGCGTCCGCCACCGGCACCGCAACAGAATCCGCGCGAACGGCACTGCGACATCTCCCTTAGCTCTACACCTGGCACCGCGTCTGCTATGGCCCTAGGCTGATCGTAGATATTGTTGTGTCTTCCCAAATAGCATGAGTCGTGATAGGTCACACTTTTGGCACCGTTTTCTGACGCCATATCGGTCGTAACCGCATCGGCCATAACAAGTCGGCCTTCGGATATCAGACGTTCCACGAATTCGGTATAGTGCAGCACCTCGACATCCCAGTCGGTTTCCAGCGAATCGGCTACTTGGGTATATTCGTTCCGCATCGTATTGAAGCAATGGGGACAGGTCGTCAATATGGTCTTGATCCCGTAGCCGTTGATCGTATCGATGTTCTGCCCGGCGAGGATCTGGAACAGGTATTCGTTGCCCATCCGACGCGCCGGATCCCCGGTGCAGATCTCCTGAGCAGCTAGGACGGCGAAATTGACCTCCGCCTTCTTGAGCACCGAAGCCATCGCTTGGGTGACGCTGACACCGCGCTCGACCAGTGCGCCTGAACATCCGACCCAGAACAGGACATCAGGATTCGGATTCTCATCGATCGTAGGAACATCATCCATGCCCTCGCGCCACGAGTCCCTCGTCAACGTTGTACCGCTCCACGGATGACCTCGTTGCTCCATCGACTGAAGTGCCGAGAGCGCGGTGACTGGCGCGGACGCTTCTTCAAGCATTAAGAACCGTCGCATGTCGACGATCGAATCGATATGCGAGATGCCGACAGGGCAGGCCTCGACGCACGCAGCACAAGTCGTGCACGACCATAGAACCTCTTCGCCTATCGCCTCGCTGACCATTGAGACAGTTGCTGGTGGCGATTCTTCGCCTGCCGCTGAGGCTCCGACGATTTCTGGCGCGCGTTGCTCCATGTAGGAGCGCATATCTTGGATGACCTTACGCGGCGAAAGAGGTTTGCCAGAAGCCCACGCCGGACAGTTGTCTTGGCATCTACCGCAGTTGGTACAAGCGTCGTAGCTCAGCAGCTGTTGCCAAGTCAGGTCTTTTAGGTCCGATGCACCGAATGATTCGAGCGTCTCAAAATCACCCATCGGCTTCAGCGCGCCTCTCGGCCGCATCGGTTTGAAGTAGATGTTGAGGCTTGAGACGATGATGTGCGAAAGTCTGCTAAAGCTGATTGCGGCATAAGCCAAGCCGATGGCGAATATCCCGGCATGAACCCACCATAATGCTTGGTGACCGGAAATCATCGCATCGGTTGATATACCAACCGTGCGATACAAAATAGCAAACAACCAACCTACAGGCGACCAAATCGCATGTTCGGGGGCGTACAAATCCGAACCGGCGTTTAATTCGGTGGCACCTATTCTGAGACCCTCGAGCGCGAAACCAGTGAGCAACAGTATCAGCAGGTAAGCCAAAATAACCGAATCGTCGGCAAATGAGTTCAATCTCTCAGGTTTGACCACGTATCGACGCCAATAAGCCATTCCGATGCCGATCAGCGCCAAAACGCCGCCGAATATATCCCAGACGAAACCGGTCTGCAATCTGAAGTAAGCGGTAGGGAACGTCAATCCCAAGTACTCTTCAAAGTTGAACTCGATCGCCGCGATCGTGGTCGCGACGAAGAGAATGGCGAATCCCCAGAAGATGGCGAAGTGCATCAAACTCGCGTATCGTTCGCGCCGAGGTTGGAACTTGCCGTGACCTCCGAAACCGAAGGCTCCGGCGCGCAGGAATTCCCGGATGCGCACGGAGTGCAGGCCGAGTTCATCGTATTCGGCACCGATGCGCCAGAACTTCACGCGCCGATAAAGGCCGTAGGCGATGAAAACGATGGACACCGGAGCGATCAGATACACGATCGCGCCCAAGAACGGGTACCCGATGTTCCAGAAATCGGTACGTCCCGCTATTTCGATCATTTCTCGGTCATCATCAGTGAATCCAAGTTGCTAGATTTCGATTCCCGATGATAACCCGCTGACCAGAACGTCACACGCGACTTATACGGTATTCGTTTGGACCATCGAGGACCCGTTGTAGCGCTTCGAACGATTCGACGCGTTGCGGGAACTCGGAACCCCAACTCTCTTGCAAAAACCCTACGATCTCGTCAAATCGCATGGGTTCGTTTCCTTTCGATATCAACGCTCGGAACACTGCTTCGAGCAACGACATGCCCGGTGTTATGAACTGAACTTTCGAAGGACAAATTTTGGCCGCGTTGAAGATGCTGATCTGCGTAGTCCTACCAGGGACAATCGGTTTTCCTTCTGGGAAACGCCTGCAAAGCCGACACTCTCCGGCCCAACACAATCGTTGCCAGACCTTGAACAATAAGGATTCGCCGGCGTCTTCATACGCCTGCTCATCGACCGCGTACCGCGCATCGTTCGCTACTTCGTTCGCTCGAGGGTCAGCTGCGTTATCGGCATCCGTGTTCATTCGCTTTGTCCTGATTAATGCAGTCTCAGATTAACTAATATACATAAAGCGAATTGTGTAATTTGCGTTCGATTTGATATTCTTCTGCCGCGATTCAACGGCTCAAAAATTGATCGTCCGGCCATTCCAACATTTCAACCTTGATTTCGGAGCCAGCAGGCATTGTCGCTACGTCGTCTGGGCATATCGCCAATCCTTGAGCTCGAGCCATGGAATGCAAAGCGCCGGAGCTTTGCGTGCCCGTGGAGCGTGCCCGGAAACTACCAGATTCATCGCGGTATACCTCGACGCGGGCGTACACTCGTCTGCCGTCAAAGTTGTGGACCGGATCGTCGAGAATCGCAATAATCGAAGGCTTTGGCAACGGAGCTTTGCCCAACATTACGCGTATCGCAGGCCTTCCGAACTGCTCGAACGCCACCATTGCGCTTACAGGATTGCCGGGCAGGCCGAGATGCGGAACCATTCGGCCATCGGTCGCGCGCAAAGCGCCAAAGGCGAGAGGTTTCGCCGGGCGCATACGAACCGACCACAACGCGATTTCACCGCGTTTTGCCAAGACGTCCTTCACTACGTCGTAATCGCCTTTCGAGACGCCTGCCGAGGTGACAACCATGTCGTACTCGACGGCTTCAGCAAGCAACGATTCGAGAGACTCTATTGTGTCGCGCGCGGTGCCCACTATGTTGGCGACCGCACCGTATTTTTCGGCCATTGCCGCGACGCTGTACGCGTTCGAGTTATAGATCTGGCCTGGGCCGAGCGTTTCACCGGGTTCGACTATCTCGTCGCCGGTGGAAACGACCGCTACCACCGGTCGACGTACCGCCATCACCGAAGTTCTGCCCAGCGATGCCGCGACACCGATTACCCCAGGCGTCAGCTCCACACCTTTTGTGACAACCGTTTCCCCGCGTTTGATGTCTTCGCCTGCCAGTCTGATGTTTTCTCCTGCCTCCCCGTCGAGGTGGATCCCGATTTCCGTTATATCTGAGGCGTGTTCGCCCCTTTTCTCTTCGTCTGTATCCTCGAAAGGTATAACGACATCAGCACCTTCTGGGATCGGAGCACCGGTCATTATCCTCATCGCGGAACCCGCTACAAGAGGGCGTTCAGGCAGGTGACCAGCTGCGACGTAGCCCTCGACGGGCAAAACGACCGGGTCGGCTTTCGAAGCGGACGAGATATCGGCGGCGCGCACCGCATAGCCGTCCATCGCCGAATTCGCTAGCGGGGGGATGTCAAATTCAGCAGTTAAATCCTCCGCCAGAGTGAGCCCGAGGGCATCTAGCAGCGGGACATCGGTCGGTGCCAACGGTTGGAAGTACGAAAGTATGCGTGCGCGCGCTTCTTCCACGCTCAACATCTCGGCATCATAGTGATGCCGATGTGGCCGTTCGTGTGTTTGATGAGGATGTGTTTGATTCGTCATAAGACGATTCCGTCCCAGTAAACCCCGGTTAACGAGCGAGTCATGTGCGTCGCGTAACGGCTAGCTCCCGTTCGAGTCTCCGCAATATCTGTTCCTCCGCGCGGGTCACCTGCTCGGAGGTAAGTGTTCGAGTGTCCGACTGGTAGATCACTCGGATGCCGATCGATTTCTTGCCGTCTCCGACTCCTCCTCCCTCGTAAACATCGAACACAGTCGCGGATTGTACGAGCCGGTTTTGGCGGCATATACGCAGGGCGTCTCCAACCCTAACGCTACTGTCGGCCACGAGTGCCAAATCACGCGGAGAATCGGGATACCGAGGGTACGGACTGTAGTTATCGGCACGTGTCTCGTCCCCTACCTCGGACTGTAGAACTTCCATGTTGAGTTCAAACATCACCGCGGTGCTGCTTTCTGGGTCGAAACGGTTCCACACGGCATCGTCAACAACCCCAACCGTTCCGATCACAGCGCCGTTCCGGTCTGAAGTCAAGAATTCGGCGGATTTGCCTTGCGCATACGTCACATCCTCTAACGGTATGAAAACAGGATCTATCCCCAACGTCTCTAGGACATGTTCAACTGCTCCCTTCGCATCGAAGAAATCGAACTGTGAGTCGTCGCGCCCCCACAATGGTTCGTTACGCGGCCCGGTCAGCACCCCGGTCAATCGTTCGGCCTGTTGCGGAAGCGGGTCCTCGTGATCTGCGTTCGGCCCGAACACCAAACCGGTCTCAAACAGCGCCACGGGCCCGCGCCACGTTCGTGTGTTGCGCGCTGCCGATTCCAACGTCGGGGCTCGCAAAGAGCTACGGAGCGTCGCGTGATGTCCCGACACCGGATTTTCGATTTTCAGCTTAGAAATGTCGCTCCCAACATCCAAACTTTGGGAAGGCGCGGGAGCTTTCCGCTCGAGATCGTCGGATATGGCCGCGTAAGTAATCGTCTGCCTCATCCCGTAAGCAGTCAAAGCGTCGATAACTCGCTGACGGAAATTGTGTTTGCCGCCGGGTTCCCAGCGCGGCACCCGGCCAGCTAAACGGGTCGCCGGAAGATCGTCGTAACCGATGATACGGGCCAGTTCCTCAACCAGATCCTCCGGAATCCGGATGTCGGAACGCCAATATGGGATTGTGATGCGCCAACCGGCATGTTCTTGGCCCTGTCCGTCGGATGAAGCCTCGGCCAAGGGTTCAAATTCAAATCCGAGACAACTTAAAGTTGCCTCAACCTGTCGGACGGCATAGCTCACGCCCATCACGCGGTAGATTTGTTCGTCGGTTAGGTCTACGGACGTCTGTTCGGTGCCCTTACCGGGCCATTCATCGATTAAACCTGGTGCTATCTCGCCGCCAGCGATCTTTTGGATTATGCGTAGACATCGCTTTATCGCGACCTCTGCCAACCCGGCCCGCAAACCTTTTTCGAACCGCAACGTCGCTTCGCTCCGCATCCCCAACATTCCAGCGGTTCGCCGATTGTTCTGCGGGTCGAAGTTAGCTGCTTCGAGGAAAATGTTGACCGTGGACTCGGATATCTCGGTGTTCTCCCCTCCCATGATCCCAGCCAACCCAATGCCACCATCGGGATCCGCGATCAACAGAGATTCGGTGTCCAGCTCACGTTCCACGCCATCCAAGGTTGTAAGTTTCTCGCTTTGGGAAGCCCGTCGGACGATGACGTGATGGTTCTCAACCTTGTCGTAGTCGAAAGCGTGAAGCGGTTGACCCAGCTCGAACATCACGAAGTTAGTTACATCAACTACGTTGTTGATCGGTCGCTCGCCGATAGTCGACAATCGCTCTTGCAGCCACGCCGGCGAAGGTCCGATCTCGACGTTTCGAATGACGGCGCCAACGTACCGCGGCGATAGGTCGCCGTCAACGACGGTAACTTGCGTAAGCGAACTCACATCGGGACCGTGAGTTTGGTAGTCCAACGACGGCATCCGCAGCGTCTCGCCTGTCAATGCTGCGACATCACGTGCAACACCTACGACACCTAGACAATCCGGGCGGTTAGGCGTCAGTTCGATGTCGAGAATCGCATCCCCGATGACATCACCAATCGGCGTGCCAATCGCAGCTTCGGTTGGCAAAACCAAGATCCCATCATGCTCGTCACCGATGCCGAGCTCCTTTACGGAACACACCATCCCGGAAGATTCGACTCCACGTATCTTGGACTTTCGCAACCTGCGAGTCTTACCTCGGTCGTCGCTGTACGGATCAAATAGGTGGGCACCAATCGAGGCGTACGCAATCTTCTGGCCACGAGCCACGTTCGGAGCGCCGCAAACCACTTCGTGCACCGCTTCGCCATCGTTGACTTCGACAAGGCGCAACCGGTCTGCATTTGGATGTTGCTTAACATCCAACACCTCTCCCACAACAACGTTTTCGATGTGACCAAACCGCTCGATCGAGTCGACCTCGTTTCCAGCCATCGTGAGTCTATGGGCGAGCTCATCGACGTCGACCTTCACGTCGACGTACTCGCGGAGCCAAGAAAGAGGGACTTTCATCAGATGAAACCGATCCGGTCTGGTTAGAACTGGCTCAAGAAGCGCAGATCGTTAGAGAAGAAATGCCGGATGTCTTCGATGTTGTATCGGAGCATGGCTATCCGCTCCGGGCCCATTCCAAACGCAAACCCCGTGTATTTGGATGTGTCGTATCCGACACCTTCTAACACTTTCGGATGCACCATACCAGCGCCCATGATCTCGACCCAACGTCCATCCCAGTCGACAGAGACATCAACTCCCGGCTCTACGAACGGAAAATAATCGCAACGGAAACGGATCTTACGCTGTGTTCCGAAAATCCGACGAGTGAACTCGTAGAGCGTTCCTTTGAGGTCTGACATCGTCACGCCTTCGTCGACAGCTAGACCTTCGATCTGGTGGAACTGCCATTCGTGAGTCGCATCGGTCGCTTCATGCCTGAAGCACAGTCCTGGCGACACGATGCGCACCGGAGGGTCTTGCTTCTCCATCGTGCGGATCTGCATCGGGGATGTTTGGGTACGCAATAAGACCCGGTTTTTCGACCCGCGATCGATCCAAAGGGTGTCCTGCAGGTCACGCGCGGGATGATCGGGAGGCACGTTCAGCATGTCGAAGTTGTATTTCTCCAACTCCACTATCGGCCCTTCCACGGTCTGGAATCCCATATCGTTGAACACTTCCAAGATTTCGCGCATCATCATCTCGGATGGGTGCAATCCGCCAAGATTCGTTCGGCGCCCGGGTAACGTGATGTCGAACGCGTCCGCAGGCGCGACGGCTCGTTCGGACTGAGTTGCTCGTTGGACCGCGTCGTCAAAGGCGCTCGTCAACCTCGTTTTGAGACGGTTGAGGCTCGCACCTGCTTCACGTCGCTCTTCCGCCGGTAACGATCCGACACTTCGGAGCCGAACAGAGACTTCGCCTCTGCGGCCAAGATACTCAACTCGCCAATTTTCGAGATCGGATTCGGACGATGCTGCGTCGAGCGCCATTAGCGCCGCGCGCTCCAAATCTTGCGCCGATGCTAGCGTATCCTCCGGCATCAGCGCCCCTCACTTTGCGTTGTAATGGCGTCCGATTTCATTCCAAATCCGATGCGATTTCGGGCTTAGACTGCAAGTATAAACCTGCCGCTTTTCGACGCGCGATCTATGCTCGCAAGACACCGTATCATGTGCACATGAGCAATGAAAACACCATCCCAATCGAAAACATCCTAGTAACTGGCATGAGCGGGTTGATTGGCGGGGTGTCCGGACGCGAGTTAGCCAACCGCGGCTACAACGTGTCTGCATTGAACCGCCAAGATGTGCCGGGATTCCCCACCACACAGGCCAGCATCACCGACCTGGACGCAATTCGCCCGGGGTTCGACAACATCGATTGCGTCGTCCACATGGCGGCGTATCTCGGTCCGTCTGACGACAACCAGCTCTCCGTAAACATCGAAGGCACGTACAACGTCTTCGAAGCTGCAAAAGACGCTGGTGTCAAGCGCTTCGTATTCGGTAGCTCCGGCGCTACACAGATGCGGTACGAGGTCGATGAGCCGATATTGTCGATGGTGCAAGCCCGTTACCCTGACATCCCACAACCGCCGCCGCGCGTTTATCACACCTCGCCGCCTCGGCCGGGCAACATGTACGGAGTCGCCAAACTCGCCGGTGAAGCGATGGGACGGTACTACTCGGAAGCGCACGGCATATCCGTGATCTGCATCCGTCTAGGGCGGGTTACAGCCGAAAACGAACCTGACTCACCTCGCAACACCGCCGTCTACCTCAGCCAACGTGACGCCGCTCAGATCGTCTGGCGATGCGTTGAGGCGCCCGCAGATGTGCGCTACGGCATCGTCTACGGCGTCTCCGACAACCGAACGCGCTTCCGAGACCTCGAACACACCAAAAACTTGGTCGGATACGTGCCTCTCGATGGAGCCGAATGGGCGGACTAGGCGAGGTGCCGTCGGACGGCTAGAAACGCCACGGCATTGACTTGCAATGAACGAAACACTAGGATGTCACTATCATGCCAACTACGATCACATTAGACGCCGATGTGGCGGAATTCTTCAAGGAACAGAGTCGGCTTCTCAACAGATCTGTCGAGCAGGTGGCGAACGAAGCGTTGCGCCGGCACGTGCCCTCGGATAAACGTGATACTGCAAAACGGCCACGGTTCCAAGTTAAGCCGTTTAGCCTGAAGTTTGCCCCCGAATTCGAAGGGATGACACCCAAGGAAATCCTCAATAAACTCGACGATGAGTACTATGAGAAGAAGTTGGCAGGGGGGTCAGACGAATACCGCGCGAAGAAGCCGGTAGACGGATCAAACCCAACGTAAGACAGTGTCCACACGGACAAAGCGAAATCTCGCCAATCACCTTTCGAATTCGCCTACAAACCTTTACAGAACGTGGCGAACGCCTTCGTGCATTACTTCCAGTGTTTGTAAAGCGGGAAGGGTCACAATTGGCCGTCTTGAGGACAGTTGGAACCGTCACATCTCAAACAATCCGCGTCCCGATCGGTTGACCCTCTGCGCATTGCACCAATGCCCCGCTCACACGTCCATCGATGATGTGTGCCGATTTGGTGCCCTCAAGCGATTCGATGCAAGCTTCGAGCTTCGGTATCATGCCGCCGCCTGCTACGCCGCTGTTGATGAGGTCGATGGCTTGGCGCTTAGTCATTTGGGGTATCACCCGGCCGCGCATGTCCAGCACGCCCTCGACATCCGTTTGGAAGATCAACGAATTGGCGCTCAAAGCCCGAGCCAGATGTCCCGCCGCGGTATCGGCGTTGATGTTGAGTATCTGGTCGGCCAACGATGTGGTTTCTAAATTCAAAGCTGCGGGCCCTACAACCGGCACACGGCCAGAATCGACTATCGATTCAACCGGTCCTGCGTTTGTTTTTACGACTCGTCCGACGTAACCCAACTCTGGGTCTTGAATCACGGCGCTAAACATCCCGTCAGAAACACCCGAAACACTGACGGCCGGCGCTCCAGCTCTCGTGAGTTCCGCCACGAGGTTGGAGTTCACTAGTCCGGTTAGCACCGCAACCGCTACCTCGAGCGTCGCCGCGTCGGTAACGCGTAACCCCCGGACAAATTGTGAGCGTACGCCCTGTTTCGCAACCCACTCTGAGATCGTCTTGCCACCTCCGTGAACGACGACCGGCCGCAACCCCCGGCGCCACAACTCAACGACGTCATCGATCGTCGAATCCCCCTCGCCCAGAGTGGAACCGCCGATTTTGACAACAATGCAGTCTGGAGTTGGCATTAACAGTGACTCAAGTCCAAATGTGGGGTCAGGAAGGGGTCAACAACCCGAAACTCATCGGTCAATGCTGCTGAGGTTAATGGAGCATACCGACGACATTCCTGCGCGACCCACGACGACTACGTGGTGTAAGCCGAGTTGAAAACGACGTACTCCTCAGTTAGGTCGCATCCCCATGCTTCTCCGAAACCGTCGCCGCAGTTCAAGTTGACGCGCAGCTCGACTTCGTGGTGATCCAACGCAGCTATAACGCTTTGGACGTTGTAAGCGATTGCCTTGCCTTCCGACACAATCTGGATGCCGTTTACGAATATCTCAATCTCATATTCAACTAGCGGGATACCCGTCTTACCGACCGCCATCATGATGCGTCCCCAGTTCGGGTCGCGACCGTACACTGCGGTCCGAACTAGCAGTGATGCCGCGATGGATCGCGCTGCTTTGCGGGCATCAACGTCCGAATACGCTCCCTCAACAACCGCAGTTATTAGGTGCCGCGCCCCCTCGCCGTCGCGGGCGAGTTCGACCGCGAGATAACGATTGACGAACTTGACTGCGTCCGCGAACTTCGCCGAATCGCCGTCGCCACCAGACACTTGCGGACTGCCAGACGCGCCATTCGCGAGTAGAGCTACCGTGTCGTTAGTGCTCTGGTCGCCGTCGATATCGATCTGGTTGAAACTCAGCGTGACAGCCTCCGACAACACCGATTGAAGATACGACGATTCGACATCGGCATCGGTGGAAATGAAGCAGAGCATCGTCGCCATATTGGGGTGAATCATCCCAGCGCCCTTCGCGCATCCTCCAACGGTCACCGTCGAACTGTCGCTCGCAGCGTACTGTACGGCGATCTGCTTCGGATGGGTATCGGTCGTCATGATCGCCTTGGCGAACTCCAAGCTTGCCGCCGCGCTGTCGTCACCACCCCGGACATCGATTCGCGGCGAATGATCGCGGATCAGATTCATCGGAAGCTCGACACCGATAACACCTGTCGAGGCGACGATTACCCCGTCGGCGCCCACGTCGAGGTTCTCCGCGGCGATGGCCGCCACATCGCGAGCGTCTATCAATCCCTGCTCGCCGACGGAACAGTTCGCGCATCCGCTGTTGGCAATTACCGCTCGTGCGTTTCCTCGCGCAACCACTTCTTTCGACACCGTGACAGAGGGCGACATGATGCTGTTGCGAGTGAAAGTCCCTGCAACAGTGCAGTCTCGGTCCGAAAAGAGCATCCCGAGATCGTATTTGTCCTCACCAGGCGTCTTTATGCCTGCGAACACTCCTCCAGCTTGGAAACCCTTTGCCGATGCGACTCCGCCGCCGTCGACAAGCGTTAGATCAGTTTCGTTAGACATCTCTCAAATCTCTACCGACTCGTCAAGTACGCGGTCGGACCTAGGCTGGTTGCTTTTGGCAGGCCGATATAGCCCATGCAATAGACTTTATAAGAGAGAGGCCAACCTCTGAATTGGCACCATATTTTTGGCGGGATATCGTCGTAATGCTCGAAACGCACAAAGCAGATGTACTTGTAGCAGGGCAAGGAGCCGCCGCTTTCGCGGCCGCACTCTACTCCGCTCGTTACCAACTCGACACCACCATTGCGTCCGAATCGTTCGGTGGTGAGACCGCAATCGGCGGATTGATCGAAAACTATCCGGGAACACCGGACATCGACGGCTTTGACCTCATGCTCAAGTTCAAAGAGCAGGTCGACAAGCTTGAAGTTCCCACAATTTCGCGGAACTTGGAGGCAGTAGAAGCCAACGACGGTCGTTTCATCTGCACGCTCGGCGGTGGCGACATCGTCGACGCCGGATCGGTCATTCTCTGTGTAGGCCGCGAACGCCGAACTTTGGGGTTGCCGAACGAAGCCGAATGGACCGGCAAGGGCGTCTCATACTGCTCCACCTGCGATGCTCCGCTTTATCGCAACAAGGAGGCAGCCGCAGTCGTCGGAGGCGGCAACGCTGCAACCGAAGGGGCAATCCTCCTCGCCCGCTACGCCAAACACGTCTACCTCATCTACCGGGGCGACGAACTCTGGCGACCAGAGCCCATCCAGTTAAAGGTTCTGTCTCAGATCCCCAACGTCCGCGTTCTCCTGAACACCAACGTAACCGAACTCATCGGAACCGATCTCGCCGGATTGACTTCCATCCGTATTTCGCGTCCGATGGACGAAAACGAGACGGTCAACATCCACCCCGATCAGACCGAGCCGATGAACAAGTCCCGCGACGATGATCACGGCAAGGATGTCATCGACCTCGACGGCATATTCATCGAGGCAGGCGCCGACCCACGGCTCGAGATCCCCAACATGCTCGGCCTTGATCTCAACGACGAAACTGGAGAAGTCCACGTCGACCGCGGCCAGCGAACCAGCGTGCCCGGCATCTACGCTGCCGGAGATCTCACCGATGGCACGTCGCTCAAGCAAACCGTAACCGCAGCCTCACAAGGCGCCATCGCCGCACTCTCCGCCTACGGATACGTCCTAGCAGGCGAACACCACTACGAAGCTGCTTAGTGGCTGGAATCTCCCGTCAAGAGCAACGCCATGCGAGCGCCAATCAGCACGACTTCGAAGGAACGCCTGGTAACGGCACCCGACATTCCGCATGCCGAACCCCAACTCGGCAATGTCGCGGTGCTCTACACAAAGCCGGAAACGGTAATCAGCGATTACGCGGATCTGATGGATCTGGCGGGATATCGTGACGCGCTAACGCCCGACATCCCGACGCTCCTCAAGGTCAACATCTCCTGGCAGCACTACTACCCGGCGTGCTCGACAGCGCCGTGGCAGATTGAAGGTGTAGCCAACAAACTCCGCGCTGACGGCTTTGACGACATCACCGCCGCACACAACGGCACTGTCGTCGTTGATCCGATAGAAGGACGCATCAAGAACATAAGCACGCCGCGGTGAAGACCGCCTCGGCATTCCGCACACCATCCTCGACACCCCAGAAATCGGGTGGGTTCGATACAAGTTCCGTCAAGCCGAGATGCTCGTCCTGAACGACATCTACAGGGATGGCATCTACATCCCGGAGATGCTCTTCGGCACCAACATCGTCCAACTGCCCACGGTTAAAACGCACGTATTCACACAGATGACAGGCGCGATGAAGAACGCGTTTGGCGGGCTGCTACATCGTTACCGTCACTGGACGCACGCGCAGATACACGAGACTCTCGTGGACTTGCTGCAGATTCAGAGGGAGATACACAGCGGATTATTCGCCGTCATGGACGGTACCTTTGCCGGCGATGGACCAGGTCCGCGCGCGATGCGGATTCACACCAAAAACATCATCCTCGCATCCGCCGACCAAGTCGCGATCGATGCTGTTGCCGCGCGGCTCATGGGGTTCGATCCGATGTCGATACCCAAGATCCGAATCGCTCATGAAATGGGATTGGGCGTCGGCAACCCCCGAGAGATTCAGATAAAAGGTGACGAAGTGGCTGGGGTCACCTGGAACTTCTCGCCCAATGAAAACACCTTTGCATCTCGGGGACAGAAACTCATCTATTGGGGACCGCTGAAGCCGTTGGAAGGCATGTTATTGCGGTCGCCGATAACCCCATGGGCTTTCGTCGCATCTAACCTCTACCACAACGAGTTTTGGCTACGATTCATCGGTCGCAAACGTGTCGCGGATGCGCTGAAGACCCCGTGGGGCGAACTCTTCCAAAAGTATTGAAAACGGAGGAACTGAAATGCCGATGGGAACGGGTCAGATCGTCGAATCGCGGCTAGAAATCGGCGACCGCCACATCAACTACATCGAAGGTCCAACTTCCGGCCCTCCTTTACTTCTGATACATGGTATTAGTGGACGTTGGCAAGATTGGAACAGCGTATCAGATGAATTCGCAACCGATTGGCACGTGTTCGCCGTCGACCTCCGGGGCCATGGCAAGTCGAGTTGGACGTCCGAGGGATACCACTGGCGGTACTACGCCTACGATCAGATTGAATTCATCGAGCGTGTCATTGGTGATCCCGCATTCGTGATCGGGCATTCTCTCGGCGCATCGACCGCGTTGGGTTTGAACGCCGAACGATCCGATTTGGTGCGCGCCGCAGTTTATGAAGATCCGCCGTTGTTCGTACATCGCCGCTGGGAAGGCAACCAATTTCGCAATGGTTTTGCCGCGACGTTAGAAGTTCTCGACGCCGATCCGGATCTCCAAACGCTGGTCGATCACGTCAAAGAAACCAATCCTGAGTACGACGACGATCGTTGCCGCGACCGTGCCGAGAAACTGACGCAGATGGACCCGGAAGTCTTTCGATCCACTCTGAGCGGCAGGGCACGGGCGAATTGGCGCAGTGAAGATCTACTCGCACGAGCCGAAGCGCCGGGGCTGCTGCTGCAAGCCGAACCGTCTCTAGGCGCTGCCCTCTGGGATGAAGAAGCCGTTGAGGCGATGAGGCTGTTGCCGCAAGCAGAATTTGAGAAGTGGGATGACTCCGGACACGGGATGCACAACTCCTTCCCTGAACGATTCATAGAACGCGTACTCAGATTCTTCGGAACCGTTTCCTGAAGGTTTTCAGAGCCAATGCGGTGAAATTACGGGTATTGATCCCGGCAATTTCCACTTCGCCACATTTTCGGCTTTGTCGCGGACGTTGAATCGCAATTATCCTTATCTCTGCTAGCAAGCAACGCGGTGGCGTTTCGCCGACCGCGTTAGAGCACCGCGTCATAACAGAGATAGAGCCGAATATGAGAGACCGACTCGCACCGTTAGGCCTTGTAGTCCCTTACCTCATCGTCTTTACAGCCAGCGCGTGCACCCTGATCTTGGAGATCGTCGCCGGTCGCATCTTAGCGCCGGTCATCGGTGTTTCGCTCTACACCTGGACCAGCATAATCGGCGTCGTGTTGGCTGGCATCAGCGCAGGTAACTACGCTGGTGGGCTCATCGCCGACAAGTACCCGTCGCGTCTTACGCTGGGCATCATCTTGCTGGTGTCCGGTATTTTCACCGTCATCATCCTCCCATTGATCTCCGTTGTCGGCGAGTTAGTCGGCGAAATGCCATTGTTGCCAAGGATCGTGACGCTGACTGCCGCACTCTTCCTGCCGGTGAGCGTCATCCTGGGCATGGTGACGCCGATAGTCATCAAGCTGGAACTGCGCGAGTTATCGAAGACCGGCGACATCGTCGGACGGTTTTACGCCATCTCCACCGCAGGTTCCATCCTAGGCGTCTTTTTGACCGGATTCGTACTGATCCAGTGGATCGGCACCAGACCTATCGTGCTCGCAGTCGCAATCACTTTGTTCCTGATGGCGATACTGTTCGGCGATCTATGGAAGGTGCGCTACAAGTTTCTGGCCGTTTTGGCGATCGCTGTCGTCGCAGTTTCAACGGTGCTGACCTTCAGATACGACTGGTTCGAATCTGGATGCGACGAAGAGAGCAACTACTTTTGCATCAAGGTCCGCGAACGTGAGATCCAAGGGCACCGCGTTCGCACGTTGACACTCGACCAACTTTTGCACAGCTACGTCGCGCTTGACGACCCGACCTTCCTCGTTTACGGATACGAAAAGATAACCGCAGACTTCGTCGCGCTTCAAGACCATCGTGGCGACGGTCCCAACGTATTGTTCATCGGCGGAGGCGGTTATACGATGCCGCGACTCATCGAAGTTCGATATCCAGATTGGAACGTTGAAGTCATCGAAATCGATCCTGAAGTTACCGAGGTCGCGCATGCCTACTTCGCGCTGCCCAGGAACACCACAATATCCACCTACAACGTCGATGCCCGCATGAAGGCCAACGATCTCGCCGACGGCAACTACGACATGGTGGTCGGAGACGCGTTCAACGACTTCTCCGTTCCTTATCAATTGACAACGCACGAGTTCAATCAGCGTGTCAAAGAATTACTCAAACCCGAAGGCATCTACATCGTCAACATCGTAGACAACCTAGAGATCGGCAATTTCCTGCGCGCCTACGTCAACACGATGCGGCACACTTTCGAATATGTCTACGTGTTGCGCGACGACGACCTTTGGGAAAAAGACGAACGCTCCAACGTCACCTACGTGGTTGTCGGCTCGTCACAACCGATAACCCGCGAGGACCTGGTAGAGGCGAACGAAGCAGTCGGTTGGCACGAACCGATATCGAACTTTATGCCCGACGAGCTCTCTTATCGCTGGTTCCACCGGGAAGACCCCATCATGATCACTGATGACTACGTGCCGGTCGACCAGTTGCTCGCGCCGTTATTCTTGCACAGCCGTTAGAGAATCCGCTGGCCGCGTTCTACCTCGAGTGGATTACGCGTCGCATCCAAATATCTCGGCCAACGCGTCGTCCGTTTTTCCGAACATGATTCTTTCGTCTTCGGGCAGTGCGTGATCGTATCCGAGCAGGTGCAAAGTGCCATGGATGGCTAGCATTGCCAATTCGCGTTCGAATGGCACGTTTTTTTCGTCGGATTGTCGCTTCGTTTGGGGCAATGAAATTGCGATGTCTCCAATACGATCCGGCGAATTTTCGCTGATCGCGGGCGGGAAGTTATCGTCGGGCTCGGCGCCGAATGAGAGTACATCGGTCACATGGTCATCACCAGCGAATTCGCGGTTTAGCTGACGAATCCTGGCGTCTCCGGTTAGAAGCACCACTACAGTTGTGTTCTGATCGTCCGAGAAGCCTTCACGCTTCAGAATCGTGTCAACTGCGCGTCGGACCAACCGTACGTCGGCAGCGGACGCGGTGACCGCCCCGTCATCGATCTCCACATCGACGCAATTTGCCAACGGTTGACCTACCTAACCGATATTCCTAGAAACCGCCTCGCGCAACCGTCGCAACATGCTGAGCAATGGAGAATATTTCGAATCGAGGTCAGCCAACTCGGAAGCTACCACTGTGGCTTCTGCGACACCACCAGCGATCTCAGGTGCGGATGTCATACTGATCTCTGCGTACATCTTTGCTTGCATAAGGTGCGGCGTCAGACGTTCTGAAATAATCTCCGACTGCGTGTAATCACCGCGCGCGACAGACGTCAGCGCCAACTCCTCCGCCGTCTCGATAGCCTCGGCGATCGCGTCCGTCAACTCGGCCGCAGTCGTCGGTTCGTCCCTAGACATGCCGCGTCGTTAACAACAATGCGTTCATCACGAGAATCAGTCTTCGAACCAATTCGAGTCGAACGCTAATGACATGGGAGCCCACCAATCATCCCGGCTTGCTTCGGGCACCTTCTGCTGGTAGGTCATCATTAGATCGTTCCACTCCTCAGCTCGTTTCGCGGAGGTGTAGCTCTGGAAATCGCGGCTTGGGTCGAAGTCATCGGGGGCCGTGCAGTACATGAACAGATGATTCCCGATGCGGAATATCTCCATCCGCTCGATACCAATGCCCTTGAGAGCTTCTATAACCTCTGGCCAAACATTGCGGTGGTACTCCTCGTACTCCGCGATGATCTCCGGATCGTCCTTCAGATCGAGGGCTTGTGCGAATGATTTCATGGGACTACTACCGATCGATTTGGTGTCGTTAACGCAGATTGCTGCCACCCACCGCCACAGACGGCGGCTCAGTAGCGCAGTTTAACACCGCCCCGAATATCTACTTGGCAACGCCCGGCGTTACTCGTCACCGACGTATTCCGGCAATTGGATGCCGACAATCGTGCCATCCTGAGTACCCGCGAATAGCATGTCGCCCTCGACTGCCGGACTGGATTTGCACAACCGACATGGCGTTTCGCCTGCCCAAAGATCTAGCTTGTATTTGGCCTTGCCGCGTTCTATGTCGATCATGTAAAGGACACCGAAGTGATCGATCACAAAAACCCACTCGCCGGCTATCAACGGTCCACCAATCACCGCGGCATCAATATTATTGAACTTGTCCGTATACTCTCGCCAAAGCAGTTCAGGTGTTAGGTAGAGGTCATCTTCACGTTTTCGTTCCGCTTCGTCGCGATCGGGATTCAACGCGTAGATCGCGCCTGACCTGTCCGTGGCTACCACAATGTCTTCAGTCGCGGCGATTTCCCCTCGCACCGGCCTTTTCGCTTCATACACCCACCTGATCCGATGGCCGGTATACTGGATGATCTCTTTAGCATCGTTGGCGAAGTAGATGTCTGTGCCAGATCGGACAACGGATGAGCGCAACGGTTTCGCATCGTCGTCACTACCCGAGTCGAAGTAGGGCATCTTATGGCCGCGATGCCCCGCCGTTCCGTTCCGCAACCCTGTACTAATGGTGACACCGTGCAACGAACCGTCATCATTCCCGATGTAAAACACATCGTTATACGCGATCCCCGATTCTCTAAATTGGCCCAACGCTTTTGAGCGAAGCGGCGGATAGACCCACAACAGCTCTCCTTCTGTGTCACTTTGAGGATCTCCGTCGAAAGCGTAAACTCGACCTTCCGCAGGCGCAATAACAACGTGTCCATAAAGTGTGGGACGCACATCGATGCTTCCAACATCGACGGGATTGGAGTCCCAACGTTTGCTACCGTCTTCGGTGTCGAGCGCCAATAACCCGTCGCTGGAGGTGCCAAAAAAGACGATGGAACCGTCGTCGCTCAATACCGCACCACTAGTGACGTCGGAATGCGCATTTCGCGACCAACGTACCTGACCCGTCGACCCGTAGAGCGCGTAGAACTTGTTGTCTTTCGAACCGACGTAAACGATACCTTCATCCACTGTAATGTCCGGCACTATGGAACGGACCGGGCCAGTACCCGTCGACGCGGTTTCAAATACCCACCGAACCGTTAGATCCGATACCGGCTCTGGCGTAGGCGTAGGCGTGATAGTGGGTGTCGACGTCGGCTCCGGCGTAGCGGTCGGTTCAGGTGTCGGCGTAACGGTCGGGACAGGTGTTGGCGTCTCCGTCGGCGCAGGCGTGGGCGTCGGGCTGAACGTCGCCGTCGGTTCTGGGGTGGGCGTGGCTGTTGGGGTAGGCTCCGGTGTTTCGGTTGCCGTAGCCGTAGGGGAAGGCGTGTGCGTAGCTGTCGGTTCAGGCGTCGCGGTATCAGCCGGTGCCGGTGACGCCGTTGGAGCGAGAGTCGCCGTTGGACTCGGCGTCGCAGTTGCCGTGGGAGTAGCCGTAGGCGTCGGTGTAGCGGTCGGCAGGGGCGTCGGCGTCAACGTCGGCGTCGGGACCGGTGTATCGGTCGGTGCCGGAGGCGGACTCGGGGTACTGGTCGGCTCCAGTGTGCTGGTCGCCGTAGGCGTGAATGTACTGGTGACGGTGAATGTCGGCGTTCGCGTGAACGTCGCAGGTCGTTCAGTCGCAACTTTTCCGGCTTCTTGAGTCATCAACGCCGACCGACCATCTGTTGTGTCTGTCGGCTCGACAGTCGCGACACCGGTTTGTGGATCTTCGCTGCAAGCCACCAACGCCGCGAACGCACCGCTTACCAACACCGCAGACGCAAAAAGCGCGGCGCGGCGAAGATAAACACGACCATTGTGCTGCGAGAACATCCTTAAAGGTTAACGATTTCCCATACGTCGATTCCACACCGACCAGTTCCATCACTTCGCAGTGAGTTGAATCAAACGCACTCCGCGATTCAGGTATAGTCAACTTTGTCGCCAACGAACTTGACCTATTGCGGCTCCGTGCCGTTTGGAGGATCGTCAAATGAAACGAGTGGGTTTCCTCATGAAAATCAATGCGGAAGTGATCGACGAGTACGCCGAACACCATGCCAACGTGTGGCCCGACATGCTCGAAGCCCTTCGCCGCCATGGTTGGCGAAACTACAGCATCTTCGCACGCGATGACGGCACACTCTTCGGTTACGTGGAGGTCCCAGAATCGTTCGAAAAGGCGTTGGAAGGTATGGCTGAAGAGGAAGTGAACGACCGTTGGCAAGATTTCATGACGCCATACTTCGAGATACCCGAAGGTTCCCACCCGGACCAGAACATGATCGTCCTGACAGAAGTATTCCACACCGACTAGCAATACCCTACGGATCGGAAAACGACACCGCCGCATTCCAGGAGACAGGTCATGGCCATACCCCCGTTCATCGATACGCATCACCACCTTTGGGATCTTGAGAACAACCCCTACCCGTGGCTCACTGAAGGCATCGATCACTTCGTCGGCGATTACTCGAATTTCCGACGAACCTACCTGATCTCGCACCTTCACAAAGACGCTGAAGGGCTCCCCCTCGTGAAATCGGTCCATGTTCAAGCGGAATGGGACCATGAAGCCGACCCGGTCGGCGAAACAACTTGGCTACAGAGCGTCGCTGATTCTGAAGACTCGCGCGGAATGCCTCATGCGATCATTGGCTACGCGGATCTATCGCTTCCCGACGCGCCTGATCTAATCGCTCGCCATGCTGAGCACGCCAACTGGCGCGGCATCCGGCACATGCTCAACTGGGCGGAAGACCCGAAATGGCAGTTCACCGACCGCAACGATCTGATGACCGACACCGACTGGCTCCGCGGCTACCGGGCGCTAGCCGATCACGACGGTTCGTTCGATCTACAGGTCTGGCCTTGGCAACTCGAAGACGCCGCCGGGTTGGCACATCGAGTGCCCAATGTCCCGATTGTGTTGGACCACACCGGAATGCCACGGGATTGGGACGATGTCGGCGTCGATTTATGGCGTGAGGGCATGTCCGCACTAGCGGGAGCCGACAACGTCTCCGTCAAGATATCCGCGCTTGGAATGTTCTCGGGTGAATTCAACGCTGATAGGATCCGACAGTTCGTTCTGGACACGATCGACATCTTCGGCGTCGATCGCTGCATGTTCGCTTCTAACTACCCCGTCGACATGTTGTTCACCTCCTACGCATCCATCTGGAACGCGTACGACGAGATAACCGCCGATTTCTCGGATTCGGACCGCGAAAGGCTCTTCATGACCAACGGGGAGCGTTACTACCGCATCTGACCCGACTCACCAACGAGAAATAGATAATGTTCTAGTGGCAACACCACTGATTGCGCAACAAAACAAGGAGACAATAGGCGATGACAATTGCGCATCTGCGAACCTACACTATCAACAACGGAATGATGGATTCTTGGCTAAAACTCTTTGACGAAACCCTCATCGACGTCATGACGGGATTCGGCATGACCGCCGAGACCGTCTGGGTGAACGAAGAAGAATCGCAGTTCATCTGGATCCGCTCCTACGGCGAAACCGTCGAAGAACTGGAAGAGAAAGAGGCCGCTTTCTACGGTTCCGAGTGGTGGGAAGAGAACATGCCGCTCGTGCGCGGACATCTGGCGCACCGCGACATCAAACTGATCAAATCGGTGGACTAAGTTTCGCCCACGCTTCAAAGCAGACTAGTTGCCGAGGTAGCGTCGGCGCGAACCGAACAGTTCAATCTGCTCGGTGTCCACAGGAGCGTCTCGCGGACCTTCATCCTACTGGTGGCTCCACTTCTCAACCTACTAGGTTGGCGGGTCAGCCACCCCGAATTCTGGTTCATTCCGTCCACCCTCGACGACGCCGACTCGCGCATGGTTCATGCCTTACGTTCCGACGCGGTGCCAGATCGCACTCTCGCGGTCGTTGAAACGCGAGCTCTCGGTGCCGACATCGAGAGCGGGTTGGAGTTCCATTTGGAGCGGTGCATCGTTAACGGAGTCGCTATCTTCGCCATAACCGACGGACGATACTGGCACCTGTATCCCATCGTCGGGGGCGTGACACCGGGCGAACCAGCCGCGGTCTGCGACCTGTTCAACCAAAACGAGTCAGAAATCGCACCGATGGCGATGCTCAGATGCGTGACCTCCTCCTTCCATCCTCTGCAAGGAGAGAGTGGTTCGTGAAACGGAGTAAACGTTAGATGACCGATCTGACCAAATGCAAGGCCTTGACCTTTGACCTGTTCGGCACCGTCCTCGATCTGGGCGGTAGCCTGAGCCCATACATAGCCGATTTCATCCGCGGTCGAGGTGCGCAAGACGATGTCGACGCTCTGGCGTTTTGGGCCGAACTGCGACATCGACAACGAATCGAGCAGTATCAGGATTCCCTGTTGGAACTCGGTCACACGGGCTATTTGGAAACGGCTCAAAAGGCGTTCGTATACGTCGCGAAACTGAACGACCTACCGCCGAGCCAAGACGAGGTCAATGCCTTCATGCTGGGGTGGCGCCAACTTTCGCCGTTCGGCGACTGCCTGCCGGCGCTGAAACGCATGGTATCTTCCTATAAACTGGTCGCTCTATCCAATGGCAACCCGTGGTTCCTCGATTACCTAGTGGAAAACCGCATCAAGTTCGAATTCGATGATGTCATATCTGTCGAAGTCGCGGGGGCATTCAAACCGCATCCCGGTGTCTATCGCAGCGCGGCCCGTATATTGGACATGGAACCGTGCGACCTGATCATGGTCTCTTCAAACTCCTTCGACGTACTAGGCGCTCGTACCTGCGGACTCCGCGGCATCTACGTCAACCGCTACAATCTTCCGTACGAAGACACCGACGCCCGATACGAACCTGACCTCACCGTTCCCGACTTTACCGCGATGGCGGACCACCTCTTAGCTTCCTGAAAATCCCTTCTCTGATGCATGAACTTTCCAAGACCATCCAGCCTGGTTTGACCCACGAGCGGGAATGGATCGTGATCGATTCCATGCTTTATTCGCCGGGCGGTGATCCCGAACGCGCCACCCTGTCTAGCCCGTCAATGATCAACGAGATGGAAACGACCGCGATGCTGAGTCTCGACCCAAGATTGCCGGACGGCGGATTTACGGTCGGTTTCCATGTAGATATCAAGCACGTGGCTGCAGCACCTCCGGGAGCCAGAATGCGAACCACCGCGGAACTGCTTGAGGTGTCAGGGACGCGCTTCCGCTTCAGCGTCGAAGCCTACGATCTCGACTCGGACCGACTGATCGGCATCGGTACCCACCGGCGCGCCGCACTCTTCCCGTAGTCGGATGCATTTGCCGTCAGGCCAGCGTGACGACAAGGCCGTGGTCCGCTATAGGCCTCAAACGCGTTCAATATCGGATTTCGAAACCGTCCCAACCAAGTACCCATTCTCAAAAACCAGCAACAGATCAATTGCACGCTTAGCGAGCAATTCCCGGGCGAGCGAAACGTCGTCGCCTGGCTCGATCGCAAACGTCGACACGGTTTGAGCGACGTCTGCGACCGTCAAACCCGCACCTTGGTCTTGCCCCAGACCCAGCGAAATCACATCGCCCATCGATACCGTTCCAATTACTCGCCCGTCGGCAATGACCGGTATCGATGCTTTCGGGTGCAACGAAATAACGTTTCTCACCGCAGCATCCAGCGACGTGTTCGCATTCAGTGCCGTCGGCACCGAGGACATCACAGACCGCACGGACACCCCGACAGCCGCAGGTCGATTTCGTCTCCTGCCAGCCCTTCGCGTTTCCGCCGTCGACGCTGGAAGTATGAAACTGGCGATCAAGAACAGCCACAATCCTCCCGAAAGGTCTTGGCGAGCCAAAATCAAGTACCCTGCCGCGATCATCATCGCCACGGCTAGTATCTGACCCGCACGTCCAGCGACCCGCGCCGCAAAACTACGATTGCCTGTCAAGCCCCAAACAACGGATTGCAAAACTCTCCCGCCATCGAGTGGTAGCCCCGGCAACATGTTGAATACCGCCAGAGCGACGTTTTGCAGTCCGACGTAAAACAGTATCCCTTGTAGCATCGCCGCTCCGCCTGTGGCCAGAGGGTCGCGATAGACGAAATAAAGCAACGAAGCAACGATGCCGAGCACCAGGGACATCGCCGGCCCAGCCGCCGCTATCAAGAAGTCGTGCGACGATCGCGACCTTAACTCCGCGATTAGGCTCACGCCGCCGAAGATCATCAACGTGATGGACACGACCGAGTAACCGAATCGCTTCGCAGTCAGCGAATGTGCCAGCTCGTGAGCCAACACGGAAAGGAACAGACAGATCGTCACGATGACAGCGATGATCCACTCCTGCGCCTCCGTCAGGTTGATCGATATGAACGGCAGTCCGCCAGACGCAATCAACCACGTCAGCAAAACGAACCCGATCAGCCACGACCAGTGGACACGGATCGGGATGTTAAACAGGACACCTACGCGCATGTCGCCCTACGTTGATGTTTCTTCTTCAAGAAATGCGGCTCCTCTGAAGGGATTGGCTATATTAACCATACGAACACTCTAAAGGGCCATATCTGCGCGCGCGAATATTCTGGATGCTCAGCGCGCGACCTACCTCGAAAAACACCATTATCGACGACCAAAACTTGTAATCTATCGACATAAACCATGGAAGATTCGTTTCAAGCAACAATAAATGCGGCGCGCCGCGCAGGAGTGCGCTTCGAAGATGAGACCGCCCCGTATTCGATACGAATCCAAAAAGGCGGCGCGCACTCGTTAAACCTCGTCGATTGGGGCGAAAACGGCGACGACAAGCCCGCGATCGTCTTCATTCACGGCTTCTTGCAGCAAGCCAGAACATGGGACTTCACCTGCCTCGCTTTGCGATCCCGCTTCAGGTGCATCTCTCTTGACCTCCGAGGGCACGGCGACAGCGGTAAGCCGAGCGATCCCGACTACAACACCCACTACTACATGGACGACTTACGACGCTTCGCCGACCATCTCCGAAACCAAATGAACATCCAGCGATTCGCGCTCTGCGGACTGTCGCTCGGCGGCCAACTCTCTTACGTCTACGCATCTGAAAACCCCGACACCGTCGAAGCAATCGTCGTGGTCGACGTTGCACCGGAAACCAACCGCCAAGCACGCCGCGGCGTAAACCGCTTCATTACGGGGCTACCAAGAGAAGGCACGTTCGAAGATCTCGTCGAAAAGGTCACAAGAATGAGCCCGCTCCGCACACCAGAAGCGGTTCGAGGCTCATTGATTCGAGCCACCCGCGTATACCCAGATGGCAGCTGGGAGTGGAAACACGACCCACGACTGCTGGAACGCCACCAAGCCAGCTACACTTCCGATGACTTTTGGGCGGCATTGAGCGGCGTTACCGCTCCCGCTCTCTTCGTTCTGGGCCGCAACTCCAAACTGGTTTCCCCAGACGTCGTCCGCCGCATGGTCGAGACCGTTCCCGGCAGCTCGGCGACCTACGTGCCAGATGCCGGCCACCGCGTTCCCGGCGACAACCCACTCGGCTTCATCCGCGCCGTAAGCCCATTCCTAGATCGTTACGTGCTCAAACCAGGCGTCGGGAGAAAAAACGACGTTAAACAAGCTCCGACCTAAAATCTTCTACGGCTGGTGGATCGTCATCGCCGGCGGGTCGATGCAGTTCTACACATCAGCCGTCTTTTGGCGCGGCTTTCAAGCATTCGTCGATCCCGTCCTCCGATCATTCACCGGATGGAGCTCTGGCGCCTTCGCTTCCGCATTGGCCCTTCAACGCGCCGAAAGCTCATTCTTCACGCCATTCGTCGGCGCCGCGATAAACCGCTTCGGACCAAGACCAGTATTGATCTTCGGCCTCTTCTTCACCGGATGCGGCTTCATTCTGCTGAGCCAGATGCAGGCGCTTTGGCACTTCTACGCCGCGATGCTGCTGTTGGGACTCGGCATGTCGTTCGGCGAGTTCATTGTCTTCGTCACCACGGTCGTCAACTGGTTCGTCCGCCTCAGGGCGCGCGCACTCGCAACCGTCATGACCTTTTCCGCCATGGGCGCCGTCGCACTTCCCCTCCTCGTCTGGTTGATCGAAACCGTCGGATGGAGAACCGTGTTTTTCGGCATCGGCATCGGATTCTGGGTCATCGGTACACCCGTCGTCCTGGTTCTGCGACGCCGACCCGAAGACTTCGGCACGCGGCCAGACGGCGATTCCGAGTTCGCCTCGGCGCGTCCAAATCGCTCGCAACAGATACGATCCCAACCACGCGAGGTATCTGTCGCGATGCGCGACGCCGTGCGCCTCAGAGCATTCTGGCAGATCGTCATCGCCGTCAGCCTCGGAGAACTCGTCGCGATGACGAATCTCTTTCACTTACCCGCCCTGCTCGAATACAAAATAGACCTCTGGATGGCCTCCATCGCCGCTGGCGCCGTCGCGTTCGGCGACGTCTTGGGGCGCATAACAATCGGCACAATCGGTGACCGCTACAACGTCAAAATCCTGCTTGCATCAGCACTATCCATCCAGACCATCGGCGTCGGCTCACTGGCACTTATCAACTCCCACTTCATCGGCATATCCTGGGGCCTTGCGCCATTGCCATTTTTCGTCTTCTGCACCGGCTTCGGTTTCGGCTCCTCAATTCCTTTGCGCCTGTCCATCCTTGCCGAATACTTCGGAAGGCGCAGCTACGGCACCCTAGTAGGCGTCACAGGTTCCATTAGCTCCATTTGGGTGACCTGCGGCCTCCTATTCGTTGGATTCATGTTCGACATTACCGATTCCTACCGCCCCGCCTACTCAGTTCTAACCCTCATACTCCTACCCGCCATCCCACTGACCCTTGCCCTCGAATCGCCAACACGGGTAGCCGCCAAAGTGCGCCGAACCGCACGCGCACGCATCAGGCGCATGGCAATCGGACGTTGAGACATTTCCCACGCGAGAACAACCGAAATTCGACAGCCCGCATTCCCCTCTCCCCTCGTGGGACCTTTGCACAACCCCCGTCATTCCGGCTAAAGCCGGAATCCAAAGGGGCAGGGCAACGGGGAACGTCGCACTAATACTGTGATCGCGGACCCGTTCGGGATGTTGTGCAAAGTCCCCCTCGCGGGAGAGGGCTAGGGTGAGGGGGAACCGGGAAAAAGGGGTAGCCAACCAATCCACCAAAACACGCATCACCGCAACACACTAATCCACCAACAACATTCCCCGCTCCCCTGTGGGAGAGGGTCAGGGTGAGGGGGAACCGGGGACAAAGTGGCAGCCAACCAAAACATCCCCGCAAAACCCCCACCAGCCACCAACGCCCCTTTCGCACAGCGAAAGGGGCGCGAGCCAGCGAAGCGCCGCGAGCGGGGTATGCCCGGGGCGGAGCGGGGCACGCCAACCAAACCACCAGCAGCCCATCACCAAGGTACACTCGTCCGCCAGAAACATTCCCCCTCTCCCGCTCGGCGGGAGAGGGTTGGGGTGAGGGCCCGGGGTGGAGCGGGGCAATACCACGTACACCACCGAATACGCCCACCAACCCGCCGGACGTACGGGCGGTTCGCGAACCGCCCTGCCAACACCCAATCACAGCCCATCCCAAAAGCTTGTCCCGGGCTTGAACCGAGATCAGCGTAATCAGCGGTTCACACTTGACATACTTACTACATCTGTAGTACAACAGGAATCAGGCGCACAATCCGACGGCCATCGGCAAGCGCTCAGAACATCGCCGCGTCGAGGGTTAGCGCAACCTTTTTGACGCACCTATCGACAATTGAATATTTAGCCGGTCTGCGGGGGGATAATCACCGGGCCGCCCAGAGCGACCTTATAAGCCGCGCAAGCGGTGAAGTCGACTGCTCGAAGCGACCCGCGGCAGTGCCCTCCACAAGTTTAGTAAGTTCGGACGCAACGCAGACCAAAATCCGGTTACGGAGATCGTTGTAGCTTCAGGGCTCGGATGCGGAGCGTTACGCTGACTCCGCCTTGCAAGCCAGGCAACGGCAACTCGTTGCTCAAGATCCGAGCGAACGATCCTCCTACCCGGCAGACGTCTTTCCGTCACGCCGAGCGGAAGAGGCTACCGCGACAGCTCGAGGAACAATCGAGCGATGACGGATGGCGCGTCTTACAACCGCCGTCCGGAGGGCCGATGGTCTGGCGACATCGGCGACGCTGGGACTTTTATTGACTGACGCACCAACAATCTTTCGCCCGCGCTAACCCGAAATCGACGCGGCGATGATTCGAAATACCAAAAACCGACCACACAACATGCCCGACTCTTGAACAATAACGTCAACCGCCTTACCCACATCAAATTCTGCTGCTCGCACCCGCAGAACTTTTCAACGCGGCAAAACCATTCCATGAACAACCGCAGCCGAGCACGCGAACACGGATCCGTCTCAGAAACCCATCCTCGCATTTACGATTGTCAACAGAGGCGTGTCTACGATCTCGAGTGATGCACCCACAGACAACACACCGCTACACCAAACGGGAATCGATCAACCAATGGCCAAAGACAAGTGCGTACTTGCGTACAGCGGCGGGATGGACTCCACCATCTCCATCGTCTGGATCCGGGAAAACTACGGCCTCGACGTCGTCACTCTCACCGTCGACATCGGCGGTGGACCTGAGCTAGAAGGCGTCCGAGAACGAGCTGCTTCTGCCGGCGCCGTCGAATCGCTCGTCTGGGACGTTAAAGACGAATTCGCCCGCGACTTCATCATGCCCGGCCTCAAAGCTGGAGCGATGTACGAATCGGCGTACGCGCTCTCTACCGCATTCGGCCGTCCGTTGATGGCCAAGAAATTAGTCGAAGCCGCACGGCAAGTCGGCGCAGTCGCAGTTGCTCATGGATGCACCGGCAAGGGTAACGACCAAGTCCGATTCGATGCCGGCATCAAAACACTGGCCGCCCATGGCGACCCGCTCCGCATCATCGCTCCCGCCCGCGAATGGGACATGACGCGCGACGAGGAAAAGGAGTTCGCAAACCGCGCCGGTCTAGAGCTCCGCGAAGTCGGCGACGACCAGCGCGTCTACTCCATCGACCGCAACATGTGGGGTCAAGCAATTGAAGGCGAAGACCTTGAGGACACTTGGTTGGCACCACCAGAAGATGCCTTCTCGTGGACTCAACCGGCAGACCTGACCCCTGACGAACCCGAAGATGTAGAGATTTCGTTCGAACAGGGCGTTCCGACAGCCCTCAATGGAGACAAGTTGGAACTCGTCGAGCTCATCGAGCAACTCAACTTGCTCGCCGGATCGCACGGGGTCGGCAGGGTTGACCATCTCGAAAACCGCCTCGTCGGCATCAAGTCCCGCGAGGTCTACGAGACTCCGGCCGCGGTCGTGCTCTACCAAGCCATATCCGCACTTGAAACCGCAACTCTTGCCCGCGATCAACAGCGCGTCAAAGCGCAACTCGCATTGCTTTACGCCGATCTCGTCTACGACGGACGTTGGTACACAACCATGCGCGAAAACTTGGATGCGTTCGTTGACTCCGTCATGCGCTACACGACTGGCGACGTGCGAGTGAAACTCTACAAGGGCTCGTCCACTGTAACTGGCAGGCGTTCACCTTATTCGCTCTACGACTTCGAACTGGCTACCTATTCGACCGAAGACGAGTTCGACCACGCTGCCGCCGTCGGCTTCATCGACATCTACAGCCTCCCGGCTCGGACCCAGATGAAGCGGCAAACCATGCGCGACGCTCGCTGAGCCCAAACTCGAAAATTGCGATCCGATACCCCGTCGTCTGCCGCTCCTAGCGCGTTCCTGTATAAGCCGCCGCAGGTTGAGCGAATCGGCTCAACCCCGTTTAGATTGACCAACTCGGTAGTCGTCGGATTACCTCTTGCCGACGCCTTCGAATTCTGCCGCGACACGCGCTTCCTGAACGAAATCTCGCCTCCGCTGCTCCATTTTCGACCCCGAAATCGTCCGGAAATCGACGTAATGATATCCGCAGGGACGGAGATCGAATACGATATGCGTTTACACGGCGTCCCGGTGCGTTGGCGCAGCACGGTTCCCGTGTTCGACCCACCGCATCGATTCATCGATCAGCAGCTGGACGGGCCTCACAGATCTTGGTCCCACACCCACACATTCGCGTCGCTAGACGATCACACAACGGTTGTCGGAGACCTCGCGGCCTACACCCTACCCGGCGGATCGATAGTCGCCTTCCTAACTCATCTCCTGTTCGTCGAGCGAGACTTGATCAAGGTTTTCTCCCACCGCTCGATGAAGTACCGCGAAATCCTTGGCGAATCGTTCGGTTGATCAAAGCGCACCTCGTTCAATCCCCAAGGCGCCCGAGATCGTTCGACTGGTTATCGTGCCGCGTGACGTTTTTGACCCTGATCGCGTTCGTCGTCGCGTTTGGATCTGGAGTAACCGCCGCGGCAACGAATGCGCCCGCCGAGTTCGCGGACGGTACTCACCACGTCGGCACGGATGTCGTACCGGGAACCTATGTCGCCGACTTGCAAGACGGGATCTGTTACGTCACGATAACCGACTCCGACCAAGAACAGCGAAATCCTACCTTTATCGGGAGGGCGATCGTAACGATATCCATCGACGACTCCCTTGTTGAAACCTCTGGTTGCGGCGAATGGCGACCACGCGACCACCTTAGTCAAAAAGCGAAGGCAACGCAGTTCGGCGAAGGGATGTACGAAGTTGGTGTCGATATCAAACCCGGGACCTACATCGCAAACGGAAACCAGGGTCGATGTGTCTGGTTTACCGTTGAAAACTTCAACCATCGCCCCGCGCTCGACAATTTGATCTCTTGGTGGAAGGTAGGCGATCCCATCGTCGAAATTCCCGCCGACGGCACCGGTTTCTACTCCTTCAGATGCGGAACCTGGGAGCTGCGGCACGGCAGTCAGGCTTCAGAACTGATGACGGAATTCGACGATGGGTCGCACATCGTCGGGTTGGACATCGCACCGGGCATCTACACAGCCGACTCAGGTGATGGGCTTTGCGATTGGTTCCGTACAGCGCCATTCGGTGACACATCCCCAGACAACACCGGGGGGTATGCTTCGGTCGGAATACAGTTAGCCCAGATTCTGCCGACCGACACAGGATTTTACAGCAGGGGATGCGGCCCATGGAAACTCTTGAGTGACATTGATGATCAGATGGAACCTGTCGAAACGATCGGATCGGGGACAGTCGCGATCGGCACGCACGTCCAAACAGGTGTATATGTCGCAAATGCCGTCGATGGTCGATTATGCCGGTGGTTCATACTGAGCGGATTCGCGGGACGGACATCGGACATCGCCTCGTCTGGTAATGGCGTCCTGCGCGGCATCGTCGATTTGACAACAAGCTCAGTCGGATTCCGATCATCAGGTTGCGGCGAATGGACGATGGTCGAACAATCTCCAACATTGGAACCCTCAAACAGTTTCGGTAACGGGGAACACATAATTAACATTCACATTATGCCTGGCATTTACAGTTCGCCTGGGCCAGATATAGGTCGTTGTCTGTGGCGGCGTATAACGGGATTTGACGGTACTAACTCGGCGCAGATAGCCGTTAGACACCCTGTTGGCCGAAATATTGCGGAAATAACAGACGAAGATACCATATTTGAGTCCTTTGGATGTGGGAAATGGGAAATATTCAAACTTGATAAAGAACACCAGCCATATGAGACGTTCGATGAAGGGACCTGGGCCGTGAATGCCGAGATCGAACCCGGCACTTACGTTGCTGATATCCCGGACGGGAGCACGTGTTTTTGGAGTCGTTTAACCGCTTTTACCGGTGAACCGAACGACTTTGTAGCAACGGATGTAGCAGTCGAGCATTCGGTTACAACTGTTCGAAGTTACGACGCGGGTTTTTATTCCGATGGTTGCGGCAGATGGTACAAAACAGCGGAATTTCCGGATCTCGAAACCGTTAGCCCGAGTACTGACTTCCCTGACGGTGTTTACATCGTCGGCCGCGATATCAGTCCAGGAACGTATCTAGCGGCAGGCATCGAGGGGGAGGTTTGCTTCTGGAGTCGGCTTACCGGTTTCGATGGCGACCCGTTCAACCGAATGAACATTTACGCCAGCCAGGGGCAGGCGATCGCTACAATACTGCCATCTGACGCGGGTTTCCGTTCTTTTGGCTGTGGCAATTGGAGCGTTATCGGTGATCGAACAGTTCCCCCGAAGTCCTTAGAGGGCACCATAGAGGTCGGCGTAGACATCGAACCCGGAACTTATATCGCCTCCGATGCTCCACAGTCAACGTGTAAATGGCGACGCCTTTCGAACTTCACATTCACCACCGGTACCATCTTGGAATCCCTCGCATCCGGACAGAGAATGGTCACGATTCGTAATACTGATGTCGGATTCGCGTCGTTCGGCTGTGGTGTATGGAGTACGTTCGTTGCAGATGATGTCGAGGAAACCGAAGCGCTACCATCCAGATTTAGCAGCGGGTCATACGTCGTCGGCCTTCACATCAACCCCGGAACTTACTACTCCGTGCCTCGCAAAGGTGGCGGATGCAGATGGAGTCGGGTGACAGGGTTCTCCGGCGACCCCGACGAGACGATAGCCAGAGGCGAATCAGATACGCGATGGGTTGTCACCGTCGACGCGAGCGATACGGGATTCGTCACTCATGGATGCGGAATTTGGCGTAATGTTGAAACCGCCTTGGAAATCGGTCCTTTCACAAGACTGCGCGACGGAGTTTACCGGATTGAGAAAGACATTCTACCGGGCACGTATGTTGCAAATGCACCTACTCAACCGTTCGTCGGCGGGCAAAGAGTCCCCAAATGTCGTTGGCAAACGGTTTCGGGCTTTAGCCACACTGATCCAGACGTGATTGCAAAGGGGTCAGGCGTCGGGAACATCCAAGTGACTATAACTGATTCTGCAGGCGGATTTGTATCGAGTGGTTGTGGTGGTTGGCAATTGATAGCATCACAACGATAATCAATTCCATTAATCAATTTTTATCCATAGCAAAAGCGCCCTTGACATTCGACTATATTGCTTGTAATATTTGGGTCGTTATGTCGGTTTAGAGGTGTGGGAAAGGCATCGAATATGAACAAACACCACTTGGAAGAACGGTTTCGTAAAGAGGCCGAGCGTCAATTGGGTGAATTAGAAGCTCAGTTGAGGGTCTCTGACGAAAATATGAAAGTTCTCGAACTTGAACGCTCGCAGATCAAGGCTGAGGTTGCGGCGCTACGGTCGTTGCTCGCTATAGACGACGGTCAACCGATTGACCTGCCCAACAGTGCGCCGCGTTACACAATTGATCCTCGAGACGTTGCGATTGAGATCCTGCGCGAGAAAAACGGTGAGGAGATGCATTACAAACTTCTCGCCCAAGAGGTCATGCAACGGGGTGGGCATCTGCCCGAAAAATCGCCCGAAGCGGCTCTCAATGCGATTATGAACCGAGACCAAAGATTCGTGAGACCGAATCGTCGGGGTTTCTACGCATTGCGGGAACACCACCCGCGAGTAAAAGAGAACGCCGGCCGCAGGCACCCTCGTTTTGACTAATGTTTCTTAGTCGTCGCATCGCCCGCGATGCGACGATAGACGACCCCGACCTTGCGAACCAACCCTTGCGGAATTCAAGATCCAACTATTCATGCCTAATCGGCACCCGTCCGATTCTTGCATGGTTCCCGAACCAAGGCGTCTCCAGACTTTAGCTTTTGGCGATCAGTGCGAACGACCGCAAAGCTAAGTTTGTGTGCTTCTATCCTTTTGCTTCGCCCAAAGCGGCGCTGAAAATCGCGACCGCTTCGTCGATATCTTCGGTGCTCGTATTTAGCGGCGGCATGAAGCGGATCATATTGGGCCTCACAGCGTTGAGCAGCAGGCCGTTCTCCAAGCATGCGGTCACGATAAATGCAGATAGCTCTTCGCTCATTTCAACGCCGATCAACATCCCCATACCTCGCACCTCGGTTATCACCGGGTGATCTTCGCGCAGAGCGTTAAGCTTACCGGTGAGGTACTCACCGTTGCGCATCGCCTGTCCCGGCCCGTCTTCATCCAATAGCACTTTTGCGCCGGCAGCGCCCGCGGCTGTTGTCAGAGCATTACCGCCGAACGTCGAGCCATGATCTCCCGGTTCGAGGACGGAACAGAACTCTTTGCAAGCGAAAGCCCCGAGTGGCGCCCCTGAACCGACCGCCTTACCGAGCGCCATAACGTCGGGTTCTACGCCTTCAAACCGCTGATATCCGAATACCGTGCCTAACCGACCCATGCCGGTTTGCACTTCGTCGAGCATGAAAAGAATGTTCTTCTCTTTGCAGAAATCTTGAACCCGCTTCAAGTAGCCATCGTCTGGTACGTTTACTCCGCCTTCTCCCTGGACTGGCTCCAACAGCACTGCGCACGTCCGCCCTTCGACATACGCGCCCGCGATCGCGTCAAAGTCGTTGTAGGGTACGTTGACGAAACCGGGCATGAGAGGCGTCCAGTTGTCCTGGTAATGCGGTTGTCCGGTCGCGGCCATCATTGCCTGCGTTCGCCCGTGGAACGAATCGAGCGCGGTGATGATTTCATACGCTCCGTCCAATTTTCGACGTCCCCACTTGCGCGCCAATTTGCTTGCGCCTTCATTCGCTTCTGCGCCGGAGTTGCAGAAAAATACCCGGTCAACATCCGAATTCTCAACAATGAACTGTGCCAAAGGAAGCTGCGGCGTGGTGTAGAACAGGTTCGACATTTGCATTATGTTGCCGGCCTGTTCGCGGATCGCAGCGGTGACCGCCGGATGCGAATGCCCCATGTTTAAAACCGCCCATCCGGCCGTGAAGTCCAGATATGACTCGCCGTCGTTGTCGAATACTCTCGAGCCTTCACCTCGAACCAGAACCGGCGGATTCCGTCGCACAACCTGCATGTAGTATTTGGCTTCTAAATCCTTGTATTCCTGACTAGTTGGCATCTTCGGGTCTCCAGACTCTGCTACACCGCAACTTGCGACATCAATCCAATATACAACGGACATTACGACCATCCCCTGGGCGCAAACTCAATCCAAACGCTTCAACGCCACACGTGCGGTTCTGGTCGGCTCCCCCGCCGATCACGCGGAAACTCCACCAGAAACAGCCGCGCCAGCATCAACACCAAAATCAGCACTATCCCGCCCAACGCGATCCATTGCGGCCCGGTCGCGAAACCAACTCCAACAGCAACGACAAGCGAAACCGCGGCAGATCTAGGACCATCCTTGATGAACGGCAAAACTGCGAGCCCCGCAACCGTGGGTATCAATCCCCACCAACCGAGCAACGCCACGCCGACGCCCAGACCGGTCGCCAATCCCGCGCCGCCTTTGAACCGTATGAAAACCGGCAACCAATGGCCCACGATAGCGAAAACACCTGCCACAGGCAACCAGACCGCTGGACAACCGAGAAACATCCCTACCAAAACCGCCACAACGCCTTTGATGATGTCCAGCGCGAATACAACGGCACCGTATTTGCGCCCGACCTTGCGAAAGACGTTGGATGCTCCCGGATTGCCTGTGCCGATCTCGAAGATATCCACGCCGGCCACTCGCGCAACATAAACCGCGAAGGGTAGGGAGCCGAGGAGGTATGCTGCCACCGCGGATGCGATTCCAGCAATGATTTCGTTGGGGATCACCTTCCAATGGTCTTAAGTCAATAACTGTCGAACCTCTCGAGCGAAGGATTCAACGCGATCAACTTTTGTCAAATCGAAGTAACCGTCGATATCGTCGGTTCGGATGCCGCGCAAGCGATCTGGCAATGCATTAGTTACGACGAAGAACGTACCTGAAGAGTTTCGTTGTTTGTAAGTCCGCGCGTTGGCTTGGGCTTTTTTCTCAGTGTCAGATCTTAGGAGACCAGGCCGGTCGAGCGGCGCGGTCGCTCCGTTTTTGAGTCGGACCCTTCGTGCAGAGCCTTTGACTTCGATCGCGATTTTCGGAGATGCTTCCAAATCGTGTGTACCGGTATTTTGCGGCGTTGGCAACAACTCGATGTCGAAATGCAAGTCAAATAGCAACTGGACCGCGCTAGAAAACGCTGCACCGTAAACGGGAGCGCGCCCTTGAAACGTGGCTAACTGAAAAACGCGATCTGACCCGCAAGTTGCACAAATTTTGGGTTTTTCACCGAATATTATTTCAGCCGACGCAAGTATTGCACACGTGATACACCCGTAGGCTGGGTAGAGACCGGGTTGCTCCAACGCGGTATCAAAACAGGCGTCAAAGTATGAACGTAAAGTACTGTTGGTCAATCCACCTTGTTCAAAGAGGTAGTTGTCCAACGCGATCTGGTCGTAGTCGATCCGCGAAACCGGCCTCTTCGATGCGTTCTTTCGCTGTTCGTATGTAATCGTTAACTACGTCGTAACCAACGATGACCCGGTCACTTTCGAGCGCCGCCAACGCGCTAGCCCCCGTTCCAATGAAGGGATCTAACACTACCTCATCGGAGAACGTGTAGAGTCCGATCAATCGGCGTGGTAATTCAACAGGGAAAGGCGCCGGATGTTGAGCGCGGCGAGCCGATGTCGGCGGGAAGCTCCACGTGCTCTTGGTGTACTCCAGAAAATCATCACGTCCGATTGTCGGTTCACGACCTCCAACGCGTTTCCTACCAAACGGCGGCTTCTGGAATACCAAGATGTACTCGTGTGTGTCTCGGAGCGTAGGATTTGATGGCGACATCCAGCTACCCCAGGCGGTCGATGATCCGCTCATACCTTTGTCCCAGATGATCTCGCCACGCATAAAGAAACCAATCTCCGCGGCGATCTGGATGACATATGCATGAAGAGGGATGTAAGGTTTTCTGCCGATGTTGGCTACATTGACGCACGCGCGTCCTCCATCGACCAGCACGCGGTACGTCTCACCCATAACATTCCTAATCAAGCCCAGATATTCGTCCATCGACAAGTCGGCATCGTACTCCTTGCCAACGTTATAAGGAGGTGACGTGATCATAAGATGCACGCACCTTTCGGGAAGGTCGTCCATTTGCTCGCTGCTCTTGAAGAAAATGCGATTGCGAGCTTGTTCTGGCAAGGCAATCTCAGGTCGCGCCTTGGGATCGATATCAGCGTTGATGCCGATCGGCATCAACCGGCGCGCATAATAAGCGCTGGAATCGTGGCTCTCGCGTATACCCGCGCCGAACGACCTAGTCTTGGTCCCTTGTCGCCTGGTGCTCACTGCGAAGTGTTAGTCCTGTCAACCATTTCAACCACAGTTCAGATTCATCCCGCCAGTCCGCCGGTGCAGCGCAACAATGTCTCTTGTACAAGCAGTTCGTGCTCGTGACTACGCAACGGCGGCGCTCCGTTTTCGATCGTCTCCACGAACGCGGCGAAGGTATCGACGTAGCGGCGTCGATCTTCAAGATCAATCATGGTTACGCCTTCATCATAGCCGTCTTTGCCCGATGCCAGGCATAGACGTAGCTGATCGGCGGGTTCAAACGGCTCCATTATCGCCGAGCCTTCAGTGCCGTACACCTCGAACCGCCTAGCCATCGGGCGAGGCTCCATGGCGGCGATATCGAGGGTGACCAGAGCGTTCGAATATTCCAAAACTGCCAGCGTGTTGTCTATGAAATCGCGGGTGTCAGATGTCGCGTTTTGCAAGAAAGGAGTTACGCGCTCCGGCCTGCCCATCATCCAAACGATCTGGTCAAGCATGTGCCCGCCAAGGTCGTATAAAACCCCACCGCGATGGTACGACAATCCTTGACGGTCTGTGAGTTGACCGCCCGAAGAGCGCTCCGGCAACCATGTCGACATGTGTGCGCGGATTTGGAAAACATGACCTAGAAACCCCGAACGGATCCAGTTCGCCATGCGTTCGAAACCGTCGTGTTTGCGGAACATGTAACCGAGTGTGACTTGGAGGTTTTGAACCTTTGCGTCTTCGATGACCCGCATGAAACGATGGAAGTCGTCGCCTGCCGGTTTGTCGTAGAAACAGTGCTTGCCGGCGCGCACGATCGCCTTAGTATGCGCGAGGCTCTCACGATTTGCACCTTCTGAAGCGACGGCGACAATCTCAGGGTCGTCGAGGATATCGTCTATCGAATCGAACCAAGTTGCTTCGTCCCAGTCTCCAGAATCGATACAGAAAGACCGCCGTTCCGCGTCGGGTTCGTAACACCCAACGACGTCGACGCCCGGATGTTCGACCATGACTTGGTACACACCTGCAGCGTGACCATGTTTGGTGCCGATCTGAGCTACCTTCAAGACTTTCCTCCGCGCGCATTCAACCGATCGTCGATTTCGATGCTTGGAAAGTATAGACGGGTTAGTCAACGATCGCGAATCTGTGGCGATGCGCGTTCGTACTAAAGTGACACTTTCAAGCGGACTTCGCGATCTCGACGAACGCCTTGATCTTGGCGTGGTCTTTGATGCCGTCTGTTTCGACGCCAGTGGAAACGTCAACACCCCACGGCGTCAACTGGCTTATGGCATCTCCAACATTCTCGGCGTGCAACCCACCTGCGAGCAGAACACCTTCGTGATTCGCAATCCCCTCGGCAATGCTCCAATCGAACGTTTTTCCGGAACCGCCGGGAGTGTGCTCGTCGTAACGGTCGAGCAATACTATGCGACCGTTGGTTAGGTGATGACCCACGATGTCTTCGAGCTCTCGATGCGACATATCCGCCTTGACCCGGACCTGCCGCAGCACCGGTTTCCACATCGAGCGAATGTACGCATCGTCCTCTTCACCGCACAGTTGGACGCAGTCGAGGTCGACCTGTTGAGTTGACTTGTTGACCCACCGCGCGTCTTGATTGCGGAAAAGGCCGACTACTTGTGGACCTTTTTCGCGGATGCGTTTTATGCGGTGATCGCGGGCTCTGATCCGGTAATTTCGGACCACTTCTTGCGCTTGAAAGCGGGTCAATTGGCGGCGCACACCCTCAACTAGATTGAATCCCAAATAATCGGCTCCCGCACGTGCCGCTTCAACAGCCGAATCGCCGTCGCGCAAACCGCAGATTTTCACTTTCGGAATGTAACTCGTTCCACTCATCCTCATACCCTAATGGTAGCCATCTCCGATATGAGCTCGCTCGGATCGCCGTCCGCTGTCATCAACGATTCTCCCACCAAAACCGCTTTGGCACCTGCGTCAACCATTCGCCGCACGTCGTCCGCATTGCGCATGCCGCTCTCTGCCACCTTTATCACGTCATCAGGGATGCGACGGGCCAATTCAGGAAAGACATCCAACGAGGTTGTCAGAGTCTTTAGGTTTCGGTTGTTCACGCCCACGATTCGAGGTTCCGAGGAAGTTAGTGCCATATCCAATTCCCTTGCGTCGAAGACCTCAACAAGTGGCTCCATGCCGAGCCCGGTTGCTACCGCATAAAGATCGGCGTACTGAACAGGTTCCAATATCGCGATGATAAGCAGGACGGTGTCCGCACCTGCTGCGCGGGCTTCGTAAATCTGGTACTCGTCAATAACGAAATCCTTCTCAAGCACCGTAACGCCATGCGTATGCGCGACCTCGACCGCCGCTTGCAAGTCATCAATCGAGCCACGAAAAAAGTCCTGCTCCGTCAACACGGATATCGCTGATGCTCCTGCTCTGCAATATGTCGCGGCGCGCTGTGCGGGGTCTAGGGACATATCCATATCGCCAGCTGACGGCGACGACCGCTTCATCTCGGCGATTACGGATACGGATTTTTCGGACCTGAGAGCGCGTGCGAAGTCCAACGCGGGACGTTCGGCGCTCACCTTTTCGGCGGCGTTGACGACCGCGCCGAGATGTGATCTTGCCTTGTCTTCGGCGATGCGTTTGCGCTTTGACGCGACGATTCTGTCGAGTATCGACGGGTTGCCGTTGTCGGAGGTGGTCATCGGTCGGTTGGAAATCTAAAAGGCGATTCCAACTTAATGTTAAACATCCCAATGAGCGTGTTAGGTCGCAGGCGCCGGGACAGCAGTCGCACCGCGATATATGTTCCTTAACGTGCCAACACTTAAACTCGCCGCAACGACCGCAACGAACCCCAGACCTAACACCCAGAGCACGTTCTGCGCCCCGTATATATCCGCAAAGTACCCGTTAGTTAGATTGACGAGGGCCATCGTGCCGCCGATGTTGATGTGAGCTAATCCGGTGATTCTTCCGCGCATGCCGTCTGGCGAGAGGGTCTGAATCATGGCACCGCTTATTGCCATGAATGCCGCTTGTGTGCCACCCATGGCCGCGGTTCCGAGCATGGCGACGAAGATGTTGGTCGAAAAGGCTAGCACGAGCATGGCAGCACCGCTCAACACGCTGGTTATGAGAAGGACCATGCCTCGTCCTTCGCTGCTCCTTATTGCAGCAATGGAGAAGACCCCGACTAATGCTCCTGCACCGACCCCCATCATGAGGAAGTTGGCGCTCGGGCCTTCGTCGCCGAAGACGTCTTTTCCGAGGATTGGCAGCATCGACTCGAACGACATCGTCATCGAGCAGTGCACTGCGACGAACACGAACAGCACTTTGAGTTGCGGGTCGTCCCAAACGTAGCGCACTGCTTCCCAGAGGCTGGACCCCAAGCGGGACCCCTTTGTAAGTTCGCCGGTCGAACGGGTTTGTACGGCCATTATTCCGGCGACGCCGATGACGTAGAGTACGGTGCAGACTGCGAAGGCAGCGCCGGGACCTTCGATCCACAGGGCAGGAGCGATCAATGCGGGGCCGAACAGGCGGGCGCCTTGCAACGAAACCTGGTTCATCGCGATCGCGTTCAGCAAATGTTCGCGCGGCACGAGGTTCGGTATCAGCGCTTGCGTCGCGGTCATCTGGAAGGTGCGGATGATGCCATTAAATACCGATAGCGCGACGATGTGCCAGACTTCGAGAAAGCCTGTCAGGGTGAGAAGTGTGAGAGCGCCGACGTTTAAGAACTGCAAGGAATATGAGGCCGCCAACACGGTCTTGCGGTCGAATCGATCGGCCATGAATCCGGCGAGAGGCGGGATGATGAAACGCGGCGCCATGGCCGCGAAGGTGATGATGCCAACCCACAGGGAGGAATCCGTGATGTCTAGCACGAGCACGCCGCGGGCGACGACGAGGGCCCAAAATGCGGATTGGCCGCCTAGGCTGCCAAGCCAAACCCACCTGAAGTCGCGGTATTGGAGGGCGGCAAAGTAGCGATCAAGCGCGGGCTTGAGGTATGCGTGGTTCATGGGTTTGTTGGATCGGACGAGTGCCGCGAATTCAACCGCATTTCACGGCGCGGGTTGCGGAAAGGTTATACCCATACTTAAGGACATGCATTGTCGCCCGGGACCTGCGACCCGTCAACCCAACCCGCTGCTAATTTTTGCCAACGCTGCCAACTTCGCTGCTGCGGCTCCGCTGTCGATACTGTCCTTAGCCATCAGTGCTGCATCGTTGAAACTGTCGGCCTTGCCAGCCGCCAATAGCGCCACAGCCGCGTTGATCGCCACCACGTTGTAGCGCGATCTCTCTGGACTTGGGAGAGCGTTGTGCTCGCCACCGGCGCCAGACAGCACGGTGCGGATGATCTCTGCGCTATGTTCCACAGATTCGGCGACAAGGTGATCTCGACTGCCCTCGGGCAGTCCAAAATCGGCGGGGCGCGTGCGCCGTCGCTTTAGCATCTCGGATGTCACCTGATACATGAGCGTGTGACCCTCGATATCCACTTCGTCGGCACCCGATTCGGCGTGGACGACCAATGCGTAGTCGGTTCCGAGCAACTGCATCGCCTTGGCGATCTTCTCGGCCGTAACACGGTCGGCTACGCCCAACACTTGACGAGTAGCGCCCGCCGGATTCGTCAGCGGACCGAGGATGTTGAATACGGTGCGGATACCGATCTGCGGTCGCAACGGGCCAGCAAACCTCATTGCCGGATGAAACGCCTGCGCAAACATGAAACCGATGCCGGCCTCGTTAATGCATCGGAAGACTCCTTCAGGGCCGAGCAAGATGTTGACGCCCAACACTTCAAGCACGTCAGCGCTACCCGTGGATCCAGACATCGCACGGTTGCCGTGCTTGGCGACGTGCGCTCCAGCTCCCGCCACTACGAACGCGGCGGCGGTGGAAATGTTGAACCAACCCTTGGCATCGCCACCCGTCCCGCACGTATCTACGGTCTCGACGCCTGCGCTGACGTGCAGTGACACGTCTCGCATAGCGGACGCCATGCCGGCGATCTCTTCCGGCGTCTCGCCCTTCATCCGGAGCGCGGTAACGAACGCGCCGAACTGCGCCTCCGTCGCCTCGCCCCCCATGATCTGCGCCATCACGTCGGCGGCTTCGGATTGGGAGAGATCGATGCCGTCAACGGCGGTTTGGATACCTTGTTGGATGTTCATGGGTGGGGGTTGGTTGGTTTTGTCGGTGTTGGATTGTTGAAAATGGTATTTGCGCGGGAGGGTAGGTTGGGTTACGACGCTGATGTAGTTGATTGACAAATCTACCTGTATGAACGGTACTTCCTCCAGTCTGGCACATGTGCTGTCAATAGAGCCTTGAACAGTTTCCCATGGTTGGGCAATCGCAGGTGAAGCAGTTCGTGGGCGATCACAAAGTCTTGGAACCCAGAGTCTTGGTCTGTCAGGTCGTACGACAAGGTGATAACACCAGCGGTCGAACAAGAACCCCATTTCCGCGTCATGCGGCGAACGCGAACGCGGGGTGCAGGTACGTTCAGAACGCGGGCCCAATGTTCTACGCGCCTGCGGACAGCGTCTCGCCGATGTTCAGTCGTAGCCATCGGAATCCCTGTCAATCAATATCTCAATGATTCGATCGACAGTTCGCGCCCGTTCGTCGCCGTTCAGGTCCAGAAGTGGGCGGTAGAGAGCCATCCTAAGCTGCCGCTCTTCGTCGGTGTTGACTCCGGCATTGGGGAATCGACTCAAAATCGTTTCGACTTCGCGAGCCAAACCGATTGGACTAATCCCGGCGGAATCGAGGGCTTGACTATCTTTTAGCGACCAAAATACGCTGAACCCGCGTGGCGTGAGGTCGCTTTTCTTCGCGGCTTCCAAGGTTGCTTCCTTCTCTCCGACGAGAGCGGCGAGCATTTCCATCGCTTGCATCCCCGACGTCTTAAGATCCCCGATATCGCTCAAGATTTGCTCGGCGCGATCCTTTAATGGCCTTAGCACCGGCTCAACGTCGGATCTTTCTCGCTGGAAGCTGCGAACGAAGTTGAACACTTTTGGCTCAGGCGGACCGGGCTTGCGACGCAACCTCTCCAAGGTCCGAGTATCGAACGTCAATGACCGCGTCGAATCTCCGAGCGCATCCAAACTAGCGGAACTCTCGACAAGCCTCCTCGTTTTCTTGGCGAGGTCTGGATCGAAAGCGGGACGGATGGAGAAGGCTTCGCGAACTGCGGCATAAAGCTCAGCAAGTCGCCTGATTGTTTCGACATGATCGCGCAGTTCGGCTGACGGGGATAGTATCTCCCACAACGCCTCGATCTCTTTGAATGCTGAGAAAAACGCCTTTCGTGCATCGGGGTGCAAGAAATGCTGGTACACAAGATGCTCCAGATCTGCATCCGGACCTTGCCCGTCAACGTCGAATGGTTCTCCATCATCACCAACAACGTTCGGCTGATTGGTGTTTGATCCTCGATTGAGATACTTGTCTCGCGCCTGTTCGAGTTTGTTTTGAAGGTCATCCATCAGGACATCGAGCCCCTCGATCGCCCCGCTCACGTCGGAAGAGTCGAATTGCAACGCCTTCTTCAACTCTCGCAAGACACCCACGAAATCGACGACGAGGCCGATGGATTTGCTTATGCCTTCCGAGTCGACGTACGGCCTGTTCACGCGTGCTATCGCCTGGAGCAGCACGTGGTCCCGCATCGGTTTGTCCAGATACATGCAGTAGAGCAAGGGGGCATCGAAGCCAGTCAACAGTTTGTCAGTGACGATGAGGATCTTGGGTTCGGTGTTCGCTTTCTTAAACATCAAGCGAGTGTCGGCTTCGCGTTCGGGAGAAAGCTGCAACTCCGCGACTAGAGGACGTTTTACGATGTCGTCGGTGTCGTGTGTGTATATCGGCACAGACCACTCTGCGGGAAGGTGTTTGTCGAGGGCGCGTTTGTATTTGGCGCAGGCTTCTCGGTTGACAGCTACAAGGAACGCCTTGTATCCAAGCGGATCGACGTTGTATCTGAAGTGCTCAGCCACAAACGCGGCGACCTTTTCAACGCGATCATCTGCCGATAGAAATGTCCTCAGGTCGACGGCGCGGTCGAGTACCCGGTTCAATTCGTCAATGTCGGTGACGCCTTCGCTGTCCGCTAGTTCAAAGAACTCTTTATCGAGCTGTTCGACAGGTACGGTCAAGTCGCTGGGCGCCATTGTGTGGCGGATCGGCAAGGTCGTCTCGTCTTCTATCGACTCGGCGATTGTGTACTTGTCGAGGTATCCCAAATCGTCGTCTTTGCCGAAAATCTTGAACGTGCCCTCACCGTATTCGGTTCGAGCGATTGGAGTGCCTGTGAAACCGATGATCGTCGCGTTGGGCAGCGCGCCCATCAGGTACGTTCCTAAGTCCTTAGCAACCGAACGATGTGCTTCATCGATGAAGACGTAGATGTTGTCGCGGGTGTTGGCGTCTTTCTCGATACCCTCGAACTTATGGATCATGGAGATGATGAGGCCTCGCCGGTCGCTCTGCAACAGGTCGCGAAGACCCGAGCGCGTTTCGGCACGCCAAACCGGGATGTCCTGCTGTTGCATCTCGCCGAGCAATCTGTCCACCCAACCGCGCAACTGTCCCTCGAGTTCGGTACGGTCCACAACAACGACTACTGTGGGAGTGCGGAACTCCGCCTTACGCTCCAAAATGAGACGTGCAGACGTGAGAAGCGTGAACGTCTTTCCCGACCCTTGGGTGTGCCAGATCAACCCGCGCTGCTTGTTCGCCTCTGAACAGCGCTCGATTATTAGCTCGACGGCGCGGCGTTGGTGTTGCCGCAGCACAGACTTTCTCATCTCATCGTCTTCGACGTAAAACAGGATCCAATCTCGCAAAGTGCGCAGAAAATCGGTCGGCTCGAAGAAAGACTGCACGGCGAAGCGATAACTATCGTCAGGGCTTTCCTTCCAACGCGCCATATAGCGACGCGATATGTTCCAAGTGACGCCGTACCAGTAGTCGAAAAGATGGGTCACGTTGAAGATCTGCGCCATCCCCGTCAGTTCTGGCGTTTCGATCTCGTAGCGTTGCAACTGGGTAACGCCGTCCTCGATTGCATCGGCATCTTTGGGATTCTTGTGCTCGACAATGGCTACCGGCACGCCGTTAACAAGGAACATCACATCGGCGCGGTTGCCCTTGCGTGCCAGGGGCCGGAGAGTCCATTCCCAAGTGACATGGAATGAATTGTTGCTAGGAGTTTCATAGTCGACAAGATTGACCCGTCGATACCGATTCGCTTCATCGTCAAACCATTGCCGCTCGCCCCGCAACCAAGTCAAAACCAGACGATTGCCCTCGATCGTTGCGGGCAATGCATCCAGATTTTCGATCACGGAGCGGATGGCATCATCCGTCATCCACGCGTTGAACTTTCGAAGCGCGGCCTCCAACTCGTCACGGAACATCAACCCGGACACACCGCCGCGCTTAAGCGTTGCGTCCGCCGGCGCGATCGGCATCCATCCGATCTCCGCGGCGTGGCGTACCATGGGGAATTGGACCGTTGCTGCTTCCGTTGTTCTTGAGTTAATCATGGTCTGGGGACTTCGATGAGATACGGACTGTTGGTTTGTTGTTCGGCCGACGTGCCAATCGATACAATCCTCGACTTCACTTTCCAATCAACCGCGCGAACCCCGTCATCCACCAAGCAATCATCGCCCCGCGGATATTCTGTGTGGCCAAACACACCATCGGACTCCGTTAATTGTCTCTTCTTGAGACGCACTTTGGTCTCGTTATCGAGTCCGTCCCACCAATCAGGCGAAAAGTATGTGTTTTCGAAGAATTCGAAAGCGAAGCGAACAATGGCGTGTGGCAGTTCGCCATCGGACAATTCGTCCAGCGTTGACAACACCTCGACGCTGTCTTTGTGACTGGACGGGCAACTAAACACCGCCGCGCCTCCGTTGTCGCTCACGATCAGAGCAAACGTTAGCCAACTAGCCGGAATGGTTAGGTCGGCTAAGTCAGACAATTCTCGACCACTAAAATCGTGCGTCGCTTGCCAGACGCTGCTGCACAGCACATCGGGAGGCCTGTCAAAGAACACAACAAAGTAACTGATGTCTGCAAGGTTGGTGTTGAGAATCGCACCTTCGAACATTTCTTTGGCATCATTGAGTTCGTTGATCGATACCTCAATACCCGAATCGCGGGTCGACAATGTTTCTTGATACGTGCGTTGAAACGCAACTGGCTGGCCTCGGTCGAAATCTCTCATTTGTTGATCGAGATCGAAGGCGAATCGTTTCGAGTGCAGTTCGTGACAAATCGCGCGAAATCCGAGAAGCAGAATCTGTTCCATATCACCATCAAACTGCTTGTCGTCTATCGGGGCGAAGAGCTTGTTGTCGTGTCCAGAACAAAAGCCGTTGAACGTTGAAGCTTCTCGGACACCTACACTGTGGGGTGCACTGTTTAAGTCACGACGACTCCGCAGCAGTTTTGAAGGGTGAATCAAAAAACTCCCAACATGCCCGTCGCGAGCGATATGGTTCAATCCGCCGTTTTTCTGTATTGTGTGCGCCGCGATCACACGCCCAGAACACGTTGATGGACCGGCGTCGGGGTGAAGGCATCGTCCCTTCTTCGAACGCTTGACGAAGCGGTTAATCGCTTCTTGTTGACCAAGCTCAGGTTGTGCCTCGCGACCAAGATGGCAGTATTTGTATTTGATACCGGAATTGCACCAACATCTGTCGTTTCTTCCGATTTTTTGGTTCCTTCTTTGTTTTCGTGCCATTGTTGTGTTCTCGGCGTGTCGTGTACGCGTATCCTAACGTTCCGCCAGACCCAACTCCCCCACCTCAATTTCCCCTGTCATCAGCTTGTGCAGCAACACCTTGAACAACGCATCCAACACCGCGAGTTTCCGACGGTGCAAGTCAATCTTGCGATCTATGGCATCGATAATTTCGACAACTTCTTGTTGTTCCTTGAGGGTGGGCGGCAACGGGAGCAGCAGACTGTCGATGGCCGCGGTGTTCAAGTTGAATTTTCCGTCCGAAGCGGAGATAGCTCGTTCAGAGACGATGCTCGTTCCAACTTCGGAGCAGAAGAAGGACGCGGCGAAGTGCGGCACAATGAATTCTGGTTTAAGTTTGGCTCGAATCAAATACGATGCGAACAGAGCGTTAACTGGAGAGCCGTCATAGACTGCGCACGAACCAAGACGGTCCAGCACCCCATTGGTCCTGATGAAGATCAAATCGCCATCTTCAAGTTCGTACTTGGTTGCCGCGTGGCCCGTGAGCGTACAGTATTTGAGGTCACTAGGGTCTACACGTTGCGGTTCGATGTTCGGAATGCGAAGCACGGGGCGATCGGAAACTTCGTATGTGCATCTGATTGACGTACCATATTGAAGTTTCTCGCGCACCGACGCAAATTCGACAACCCCCCAACTCTCAGGTACCGGCCCGATCTCCGTTTCCTTCTGCGCCTCGCCGCCCAGGCCGCGGGTGAACAACGTATGCATGGTGGCACGTTTCAGGGCTTGCGTTTTATGAAGCACCTCATCTTCGTGTTCAAGTTGAAGGATGAACGAAAGAAGGAATGCTCCTAATTGAATCTGGTCTGACTTACCGAAGAAGGGGATGTCCAAATCATTCAGTGTGGCCTTGTTGACGTTTGCGAATGTTGATCCTGTAGCCCTACTCTCCAGTGTCGGTTTCGAGTACAACAACGCAAAATACAGAAACCATCTATCACTGAGTGGCCCTGAACGCACAACAGCGATACCTCGCCCAATTGCGCAATGAACCGAAGCCACATTTACATCGCCAACTGGTGCCCTTACCGAGATAAGTATGTCGCCGGGAACTGCAAACTTTTTGCCTTGGGTACTCCATATCCGTGGATTTGGGTGGATCCGTCGAAAATCTGCCTTGCCTTGAAAGAATGGGAGGCCTCCGCCAGTTTGGTTGTAAGCAGAGGAGGGTGGCGATTGACCAAGAACAATCAATGCAACGTTCGGGTCTCCTAGTTTCACTGAAGCCGTTGCTTGGGTCATTGGAAACGCTCCAAGGCGGCAAACAATTCTTGGTCCGCATCTTGTATTGCACAGGAAAGTCCACGAAGCTCAGCAACCAACTCGGATACGGAAGAAACTTCACTGCCAACCACCTGCCCCACCCACCGACTCGGACTGAGGATGTAGTCCGCTTCTTGTGCCTGTTCCCGCGTGATTACAGAAATCTCGTTGTCTACCGGCTCTCCCGCTAGGAACATCTCGGCCAAGGGACGAATGTCATCATCTGGGATGAAGTTCTTTGGCCGTCCTTTTCCGACGCGTCGGCTGGCGTTCAACAGTACGATCTTGTCTTTGCGTTCCGCCGGCTTGCGTTTAGACAGCACCACGATGATGCCGGCTGCGCTGGTGTTGTAGAAGAGGTTGTCGGGCAGCAGGATCACTCCGTCGATCAGGTCGTGGTCGACGAACCACTTTCGGATGTTGCGCTCTCGGTCCTCGTTCTTGCTGCCCGATCCGCGCGTCACCGAGCCAGTGTCTAGCACGACTGCCGCGCGCCCGCGTTCGTTCATGCAGGCGAGGGTGTGCTGGAGCCATGCCCAGTCGCCCCGGCCGGTGGTAGTACCGCCAGTGGTGCGGAAGCGATCGAACTGGTCGTTGGCGAAGATGTCCGGGTTGAAGGGTTGGTTCCACATCGGATTTGCGACCACGATGTCGTAGGTGTCGATGCCGCCGGCCCGTGTCTTGAACTTGGGATTGATCATCGTGTCGCCACGCTCGATCTCCACATCCATGTCGTGGATGATGGCGTTCATGTGAGCGATGGCGTAACTGTCGGCCTGCAACTCCTGTCCGCAAAGTTTGAGTGGGATGCGACTTGTGGGGTCGAGGTCGCGTGCGACGAGCTGGAGTTTGATCAGCAGTCCAGCCGAACCGCAGGCGTAGTCGTGGCACGTCTCGCCCGGACGCGGGCGCATGAGGTTCGCCATCAGATAGCCCACTTCAGTAGGCGTGAAGAACTCGCCTGCGCTCTGACCTGAACCCTCAGCGAATTTTCTCAGCAGGTACTCGTAGGCGCGCCCGAGGAAGTCAGGCTGCACATCGGCCAGCCCTAGACGATAGCGCGGATCTGAGAACGTTTCGACGACCTCGGCGAGCTTGGCGGGGTTGATGTCGCGCTCGCTATTGCGCTCTGCCGCGAAGTCCTCGACGTCGATAACACCAGCCAATGAAGGGTTATGCCTCACAACGGAACGCACAGCGGTGGTCAAGTGGTCCCCGATGTCATGCGGTTGAGTACTGCGGCCGCTGCCATCAACGGGCCACTCGTAGTCAACTCGGCCGCTGATGACGCCCCAGCGTGCAACGGGCGGTATGTAGAAGCGGAGCACTTTGGGATCGTTCTCGGCGATCTCCTGCGCGATTTCACGGTCTCCGTACTCCTCGGTCAACCGCTGAATCTCGTCGTCGAAGACATCCGAAAGGCGCTTGAGGAACAGGAGCGGCAACAGAAAGTCCTTGAACTTCGCGGCGTCCTTTTCGCCGCGAATCGAGCAGGCCGCGTCCCACAGCATCTGCTCCATGGGCTTTGTCGAAGGGACATCGGATCGACGGCGACCTCTCCGCCGAGTCACACTAGCCGCCGCTGCTGCGGGTTCTGCTGCGGCATCATCAAGGTCGATATCTGCTTCAGACGCCAGCGCGACGATCGCCCGGCGCGACGCCTTTTGGGGTTTGGTGATGCCCCCCTCCCATCGGTTCACGGTAGCGAACGCGACCCCAAGACGATCTGCAAGCTGCTCTTGTGTAAGATCCAAATTGGCGCGGAGCGCGCGCAGTGCTGCGGGTACGTCTTGCAATTCTGTTATATCTGCCATATTTGCAAATATAACATAGTTCTGCGTTCGGCCCTGTCAGATTATTCCATCCATGATTGCGGCCGCCATTGTCACATGCTCAGTTACACCTTCATCTCCAAAAAGTTCCGCAACAAATCCTTCCCCGGCCTTGTCAATATCGACTCCGGATGAAACTGCACACCCTCGATCGGCATCTCAGGATGCCTCATACCCATGATCACGCCGCTCTCCGCCGACCGGGCGGTAACTTCGAAACCAGGTGGTACGGCGTCGGGTTGGACCGCCAATGAGTGGTAGCGTACTGCTTCGAACGGGTTAGGCAGGTCTTTGAAAACGCCTTTGCCGTCGTGCTCGATCATCGAGGTCTTGCCGTGTTTCAACTCGCCGGCGTGGTCGACTACTCCGCCGAATGCCTCGCCGATGGCTTGATGTCCGAGACAGACGCCTAGAACGGGCACCTTGCCGGCAAAGTGTTGGATCGCCTCGATCGAGACCCCCGCGTTGCGTGGATGGGACGGACCGGGCGAAACCACCAGTCTGTCAGGCTCCATTTCAGCCAATTCCTCGACGGTAGCTTTGTCGTTCCGCACCACCACCACATCCTCTCCCAATTCCGCTAGGTACTGGAAGAGGTTGTAGGTGAAGCTGTCGTAGTTATCAATCAGAAGTAACATCTCTCATCACTCCATAAGAGACTCGGCGTGTTCGATGGCGTGCATCAGCGCGCCCATCTTGTGCAGAGTCTCTTCGTATTCGGTTTGCGGATTGGAGTCGGCTACAATCCCGCCCCCAGCTTGTAGGTAGGCGACCCCATCCCGAAGGGTCATCGTGCGTAGCGAAATCGCGGTGTCCATATTCCCGGAATACGAGAAATAGCCGACCGCTCCAGAGTAGGGTCCCCGTTTGACCGGCTCGTATTCAGCGATGATCTCCATGGCCCTGATCTTCGGAGCGCCGGACACGGTGCCGGCTGGGAAGCCAGCTCGCAAGACGTCGTATACGTCGTAACCGTCGTCAAGCGTGCCTTCGACGTGCGACACGATGTGCATGATGTGCGAATAACGCTCGATTTCCAGCTGTTGAGTGACGCGGACGGTACCCGGCTTGCTGATGCGGCCAACGTCGTTGCGACCAAGGTCGAGAAGCATAACGTGCTCCGCAATTTCCTTCTCGTCGGAGAGCAGCTCTTCGGCCAACGCCTCGTCTTCCTCATGTGTCATGCCGCGCGGCCTCGATCCTGCGATCGGGTGCACCGCCACTTGTCCGTCAACCGATTGGACCAGAAGTTCCGGCGAGGCGCCGACGATCTGGAAACCGTCAAGATCGAGATAGAACATGTACGGTGACGGGTTGATCGCCCGCAATGATCGATAGAGATCGAACGGCTCCACCGCGGTGCGTCGCGTCAAGCGCTGAGATACGACGACCTGGATGATCTCGCCGTCGTATATCGCTTTCTTGCACGCCTCGACCATGTTCCTGTAGTTCGTTCTCGACATATTCGGGACATATCGATGGCCGATCGCCTCGTCCGACCCATCGGTGTACCAACCTGCCGGCATCGCCGCAGCGGAGCCGACGAACGAGTAGTCGATGTTCGCGTCGTCGGCGCGTGACATCGTGTGCGTGGGGGCACCTGATCGGCGCATCGCCGAATTCGGAAGCGGCTCGGAGAGCCGGTCGATAAGGACCTCGATATGCGCGATCGCGTCCGCATGAGCCTTTCTCGGCTCAATACCGTCTTCGATCGTCGCATGAGCCACTACGATGATGCTGTGTCGCACGTGGTCGAATATCAACATCGAGTCGGTGAGCATGAATACGGCTTCAGGGACGCCCATGCCCGAAGTTTCGTCCGATATCTCAGCAACGCGCGGCTCGAAATACTTGATCGCGTCGTAAGCCACGAATCCAACCGCGCCGCCGTCGAATCTCGGAAGTCCGTCGACCGACGGATAGACGTAATTTCCTAAGCGTTCTTTCAGTACAACTAGCGGGTCAACGTTGCCGTGCGGAGTCCCTTCGCCAGTCCGAATAACCGCGTGGGGCTCCGTGCCCAAGAAGGAGTACCGAGCCACATGCTCCCCGCCTTCTACGCTTTCGAAAAGGAACGAGTTTGAGCCGCGGGCGACTTTAATAAACGCCGAAACTGGCGTCTCGAGATCGGCAGAGATCTCGCGGTAGACGGGAATTAGGTTGTAACCCCCAGCGGCCATCCGTTCGAAGGCCGCTAAGTCAGGTGTATAAGCGTATGGATTCGTCATTGGTTTGCACCTTCGTCGTGCGCTCTCCTACAGAGAAGAGTGGGATTGTTTCGTGTGGTCGGACTGCGCCGAAACCGCTTCGGAAAGTGCGGCTCCGGCTACGACCAAGACGAGGTGTAGGAGCTGATTCGCATCGCGTCACGCACCCGTCGCATCGTTTCGTCTGCGATCCGCCTGCCTCGACGCACACCATCCATCAAGACATCTTCGACGTACGGCATGTCATTTGTGAACTGCTCTCTCCGCTCTCGGATCGGATCAAGGAAATCGTTGAGCGCCAGCGCTAATGCCCGTTTCACTTCAACATCTCCCACTTTCCCCTTGCGATACCGGTCCTTGAAGTCGTCGATCTGACCCACGTCCGGGTTGAAGGCGTCGTGATACTCGAACACCGGATTCCCTTCGACGCGCCCCGGAATATCCGCCCGAATTCGATTCGGGTCGGTGAACATACTCCGCACCTTGCGATTAACGGTGTCGGCATCGTCGCTGAGCATGATCGCGTTGCCCTTCGACTTGCTCATCTTGGCATCGCCGTCAACACCAACCAATCGACCGACATCCCCGATCAACGTCGCAGGTTCAGGAAACACGCGATCAAACATTCGATTGAACTTCCGAGCAACCTCCCGCGTCATCTCGATATGCGGCGCCTGATCTTCACCCACCGGCACCAAGTGCGCCCGTGGCAATAGAATATCCGCGACCTGACTCATGGGATAGTTGTAAAAACCCACGGTCCGCCTCTCTACGGGCAGGCTGTCAATCTCAGACTTTAGTGTCGGATTGCGTTCCAACATGCCCAGCGGAGTCACGAACGACAGCAGCATTGTCAACTCGGCATGTTCTGGAACGTAACTCTGCACCACGAACGACGATTTATCAGGGTCTAATCCGACGGCCAACCAGTCGAGCGTGACATCGAGAACCGATTCGCGTATCAAATCGATATCGTGGAAATGGTCGCCGAGCGCTTGGTAGTCGGCTATCAGAAAGTAGCACTCGTACTGGTCCTGCAACGCCAGCCAGTTCTTGAGCGCGCCTACGTAGTGGCCTAGGTGCAATGCTCCAGTCGGGCGGATCCCAGTCAAGATACGCGGCTTGGCACCCGGTTGAACATCGAAATGTTTGCGTTCTGTCGGTCCAGGCGATTTGGTTTCGGCGGTTAGTGCGGTCATCGTTCTGGGTTCTCATTTCTTGAAGACGAGGACCCTTCAAACGCTAGAATCCCCGTCCCAATCTGATTGATCTTTTGGGACAGGGACGAGGTCGACCCGCGGTGCCACCCTGTTTCGACGCGGTATACGCGCCGCAACTTAATTCAGGATTTCTAACGTATCCAACCCCGGCTCCAGATACTCAGTCAGATGACCTTTCCCAGAAGCGGCCACCGGGTCCAATTCAGCGTCGCGTCGCCATACCGGACTTTCAGCGGATCATACCGGCTCTCTGAAAATGGCGATTAGCGCACTTACTAATCCCGTTCGTTGCCTTTGCCTATTCAAAGGTTTACCCAGTCAAGTGTACGTTTGGCCCGACCGGCGAGTCAAATTGTTGGGTTGTCGCCCTCGTTGCGCGACCGAAAACCCGTATCATCCTCTCCATGTCCAAGCCGAACATCTCCATTGAACGCGACCAAGGGTGCATCACGCGCGACGGCACGGTCCTCCGCGGCGATGTCTACTACCAAACAGACTCCAATCCACAGCCAGTCCTTGTCTGCCGCACCCCGTACAACAAGCTGCTACCGCGTTATCAAGAACACGCCACTGACATCGCGCGAGGCGGCTATACCGTCGTCGTCCAAGACATGCGGGGCCGATATGCCTCGGATGGCGAGTACCGATGGATGTGGGTGGACAAGAACGAAACTTTTGATGTTGAAGATGGACACGACACCGTCGAATGGGCGGCAAAACTGTCACAATCCGACGGAAGAGTGGGCACTTGGGGGCATTCCAATGCGTCGTGGGCGATCTGGGTCATGCTCCATTCAAACCCGCCAAGTCTCGCAGCGGCACTAGCATCTGGCATCTCCATGAACATGCTCGACATCACATTCGGCGTATGGGAGACCGGCCGCCGTCTCGAGTGGACGTACATGATGGCCGCCGACGTTCGACGTCGCGAGGGACGCGCTGATGGCCCCACTGATCCCATCGAAGCAACTTTCCGGTGGAACGCCGTCGAACGATCCAAATACATCTGGTGGCTACCTCTCGCGGAAATCCCCGAGCCCGTCTTCGCCAGACTGACTGAACAGTACCAGACCTTCCTCCGAAACACGCGCCAAGACTTCATGCGCTTCGACGAGGTTCATCCGATGGTCGAGGTCCCGGTCATGCAGATCACCGGATGGTGGGACCGCCTCATCGGAACGATCGACAACTACGAGGGCCTCATCACAAACGGCGATCCCGGCCTCCGCGATCAGCATCGACTAATCGTCGGCCCTTGGGGTCACGACGCCACCAACTACACCCGCGACATCGGACCCATCGACTACGGACCCGAAGCCGAAACCACCTACGCCGACCTGATAGTCCGCTGGTACGACCACGTCCTCAAAGGCAAAAACAACGGCATGGCCGATGAAAAGCCCGTCCAACTCTTCGTTCTAAACCGCAACGAGTGGATCGGCTCCGACGCCTGGCCACTCCCCGATACCCAATACACGGGCTTGTATCTCTCTTCGTTTGGCGAGGCCAACACAGTCCACGGCGACGGCATGCTGACCTTTGACCAACAGCCCGGCGCCGTCTCCGACGAATTCGACTACGACCCCCGTGACCCCGTGATGTCGCTGATGCACCAGAACTCCCAGTCCATCCCCATGGACCAATCCCCGAACGATCACCGTCAAGACGTTCTCGTCTACGAGACTGAGCCGGTGAGCGAAGACCTTGACGTCATCGGTCCCGTACGGCTCAAACTCTGGGCATCCACCGACGCCCCCGAAACCGATTTCACTGCCAAGCTCGCAATCGTGCACGAAGATGGGCTCTGCGTGAACCTCACGTACGGCATTATCCGCACCCGCTACCGCGATGGATTCGACAAAGACGCCTACACCAAACCCAACACACCTTACGAATATGAGATCAAACTAAACCCCGTCGGTTGCCGATTTAAGAAAGGCCAGCGGATCCGGCTATATGTAACCAGCTCGGACTTTCCGAACTTCGATCGGAATCACAACACGGGCGACGACTACTGGTCAAACACCGAACTCAGGGTGGCTCATCAGACGGTTTTCCACACTGGCGGGATGGCGTCGCGCTTGATACTTCCGATCATCCCATAGTTTGCAAATATCGCGATTGTCGCGTTGGTTTCGCGTTTGGATCTGCGGTCTCACACTATGGGGATTGACCGGGGCGATTTTCCGTTTAGTTACCGGGTTGTATCGTTACCACTGCGAAACAGATTGGTAGAGTTTTATCAATACACCGTCTCTAGATCTCGCGGTGAATGACCATATGCGAGGAAAACGCGTTGGCTGCAGTACACGGAAGCGAAACTGTCCGATACGAACCAAACGATATCCCTCCAACTCCGATAGCGATCGGCTCCGGCTTCCAAGCAGCCATGTTGATCGTGGCGCCGGTTGTGCTGACCGTCGTCATTGTTTTTCGAATCGCCGACCAGCCGAGCGACTATTTGTCGTGGGGAGTGTTCGCGGCGCTGGTCGTCAGCGGTATCACCACCGTTTTGCAAGCGGTCAGGGTCGGGCGGATCGGAGCTGGACACGTGCTCATCATGGGCACGTCGGGCGCCTTTATCGCGGTATGCGTGGCGGCGCTCGTGAAAGGCGGCCCTGCCACGATGGCAAGCCTGATCGTCATCTCCTCTTTTTTCCAGTTCCTACTCGCTGCACGACTTTCACTCCTGCGCCGGATCTTCACGCCCGTCGTCTCAGGCACAGTCATCATGCTCATCGCGGTGACGGTGATGCCGATCATCTTCGATTCGTTGACCGATGTACCTGACAGCTCATCATCCGCAGCAGCCCCGATCGCGGCTTTCGCCACGTTAGCGACCGTCGTGGTTCTCGTTCTCCGGGCGCCCGCTTCTTGGCGACTGTGGTCACCATTCATCGGCATCGCAGCCGGTTGTATCGTGTCGATACCGTTCGGTATCTACGATGTGCAACAAATTGTGGACGCGCCTTGGATCGGAGTACCGTTCAGTTCTTGGCCCGGATTCGACGTATCGCCCGGTGTGGAATTTTGGGCGCTTTTGCCGGCTTTCATCATGGTGACAATCGTCGGGGCTATCGAAACGATCGGCGATGGCGTGGCCATCCAACGGGTATCAAATCGCCGGCAGAAAGCCACTGATTTTCGGGTCGTGCAAGGAGCCTTAAACGCGGACGGCGTCGGCAATCTACTTTCCGGGCTTATGGGCACATTGCCAAACACCACATACTCGACCAGCATTTCGCTCGTCGAGGTAACCGGTATCGCCGCGCGACGTGTAGGCATCATCATCGGCGTCATCTTCCTCGTGGTCGCATTCTTCCCTAAATTTGCGGCACTGCTCATCGCCATACCGAGTCCGGTTGCCGCCGCCTACATCACAGTCCTGATCGGCCTGCTCTTCGTTCAAGGCATGAAGATCGTCATCCAGGATGGTGTCGACCACCGGAAAGCCGCCGTTGTCGGGCTCGCATTCTGGGCCGGGGTCGGTTTCCAGAACAAGTGGATCTTCCCGGACCTTCTAGGAGACGGCTTTGTGGGAGTGCTCCTCGGCAACGGCATGACCTCGGGCGCGATCGTAGCCATCATCATGATGGTGTTCCTTGAAATAACTGCTCCGAGGAGAAAACGGCTCGAAGTTCCGTTGGACAACGAAGCTCTGCCGGTAATGCGTGAGTTTCTGCACGAAATCGCATCTAGAGCCGGATGGTCACCTGCAGATCAGGGCCGGCTGGTGTTGGTTGGAGAAGAAACGTTGATCAATCTTATGGAGGGAGACGCCGAAGACCCTGAACGGAGCGGCCCTCGACGACTGGTTGTTGCAACTCGTTCCGGCATTGGCAGCATCGAGTTGGAGTTTGTGTCCGCATCCGAAGGCGAAAACTTGGAAGATCAACTAGCGTATCTCGGGGAGACGCCGGACATCCAGGATGACCGCGACATATCCTTCCGCCTCTTGCGGCACTACGCCTCTTCCGTTCGGCACCAGAAGTATCACGGTGTCGATATCGTCACTGTCAGCGTCGAACCCGCCCGGTAAGCAATTTGCCGTTGGAGCGGCGGCCACTGCTGCTTAACTCGGGCGTTCTTGCCCGGAACTAAAGGGTAGTGAACGGCATGGCCAGAACGAACCCGATATCGCGTTATCCTTGACCTCACTGTTTCCTACGTAACCCGACCCCAAGCCGGACCGACACAACATGAAAACCATCTCGCCATACGGATCTTGGAAGTCTCCGATCAGCGCCGAAATGCTTATCAGCGGCGGCAAACGACGTCTGAATGAAATCAAGGCAGAAGGCGGCGACATCTTTTGGCTCGACGCAAGGCCGAGCGAAGGTGGCCGCATCGTCATCATGAGACTGTCTGCCGACGGCGGCATCGAAGACCTCACCCCAGCACCGTTCAACGCTCGAAACGCTGTCCATGAATACGGCGGTGGCTCATACGCGGTCCGAAATCGCACTGTCTACTTCACCAACTGGTCAGACCAGCGGATCTACGTACAACGCGACGGCGCGGAGCCGCAACCTTTGACATGTGGACCATCAATTCCAAGAGGTTTGCGATACGCCGACCTGACTCTTACCCCCGACGGCAGGTTCTTGCTGTGTGTACGCGAAACCCACACCGACGACGGTAACGAGGCCACCAACGAGATCGTGGTCGTCGACACGAGTACAGGTGAAGCAACTGTTGTCGCTAGCGGCCGGGATTTCTACTGCGCGCCTCGGGTTTGCGCCGTCCACGACGGTATCGCGTGGACAGAGTGGGATCATCCGAACATGCCGTGGGATGGTAACGACCTAGTTTCTGGTTCGTTCAATCCGGCCGATGCCTCCGTCAGCGGCAAAACGAAGCTTGCTGGCGAGGACGACGAGAGCATCGTACAACCGAGTTGGAGCCAAGACGGTACGCTGCACTTCGTCACCGACCGAACCGGTTGGTGGAACATTCACGCATGGCGCGGCGGCGCGGCAACCAACCTCCTCAACGAGAAGTCGGATCACGGCCGCCCAGATTGGCAGTTCGCCTTGACCTCTTACGCCCATCTGCCAGACGGCAACATCGCCATCGGAAAAGGCGGCGCAACGTCGGGTTCGTTCACTATCTTTGATCCGCAAGGTGCCACCCAGTCGTTCGCGGTTCCATATAGCGAAGTCTCGTTCGTAACTGCCAACTCCACTGGTGGGTCGCTCCTTTTCGTCGGCGCATCACCCACTCAGGAACCAGCGATCGTCCGTGTCGACCTGGCATCAGAAACATGCGAAACCGTCTACTCACCGAGCAACGTGAGCGTTGATCCGGGTTATCTATCGGCACCGAAGCACATTCTGTTTCCGACAACGGACGACGGTGAAGCCCACGCCTATTACTACGAACCGACGAACCAAGACTTCGATGCCCCGGATGGTGAGTTGCCTCCATTGGTGACGATCTGCCACGGCGGACCAACTAGCGCGTCCGGCACTGGACTCGACCTCTCGACTCACTATTGGACCAGCAGGGGGTTCGCCGTAGTTGATGTGAATTACCGTGGTTCGTCGGGATACGGAAAGGTTTATCGCGATGCTCTAAAGGGTAAGTGGGGCATCTACGACACTGATGACTGCATCGCCGCCGCGCAATATCTGATCGATCAAGGCTTGGTGGACATGGATCGAGTGATCATCCGCGGAGGTTCGGCGGGCGGATACACCACGATTAACGCCCTCACCTTCGAAGATTTCTTCGCCGCGGGCGCCGCTTTGTACGGCATCGCAGACTTGATGGTCTTCATCGGCGATACCCACAAGTTCGAATCTCGGTACCTCGACTCGTTAGTCGGACCTTATCCAGAAGAAGCGCAACGGTATCACGACCGTTCGGCCATCAACTTCATGGACCAGCTCGCGACGCCGATGATCATCCTGCAGGGCCTAGAAGACGAGATCGTCCCGCCTTCTCAAGCAGAGATCATGGTCGAAGCGCTGGAATCGAAGGGTTTGCCTTACGCCTACATCGGATTCCCGGGTGAGCAGCACGGATTCCGGCAAGCCGCCAACATCATCCGTGCACAGGAAGCGGAGTTGTATTTTTACGGCAAGGTTTTAGGTTTCGAGCCTGCCGACGATATCGGCGAGGATGTAGTCGAGGTGAGGAACCTGGCTTGACCCTTCCAACCGCGGCTGACTTCATCGATGAACTAAAACGATTGCCGAGTCGTAATACCGCTTCCGTAAGGAAGTCGAGGCGACGTCTGTCAAACTGCTTGTCGAAAGCGACGCCCGAATACGTGACGAAGGTGGCGTCAGAACTGATCGACTCTCTTGATCGGCGATGGGTCGCGTACGAGCTGATCGCCAATCACAAAGAAACCTATCTGCGGCTCGACGCACGTCGCATCGAGAGACTCGGACACGGCGTGGACAGTTGGCACAGCGTGGACGCCTTCGCGCGCATACTTTCTGGACCCGCCTGGCGTGACGGCCTCGTCGGCGATGATACGATCCACGATTGGGCGCGATCTGAAGACCGTTGGTGGCGAAGGGCGGCTCTCGTAAGCACGGTGGCACTGAATATGCGAACCTACGGCGGGACGGGCGATGCCACAAGAACGCTTGCGGTGTGCCAAATGCTAGTCGCCGACCACGACGACATGGTTGTCAAAGCTCTTTCGTGGGCACTCCGAGAACTCGTGGTTCACGACGCCGAAGCCGTCGCCGAGTTCCTGCGTGCGCACGACGATGCACTCGCCGCGCGAGTGAAGCGAGAGGTCCGCAACAAGCTTGACATTGGCTTGAAAAACCGGAAACGACCTTGACATTAATTGGTCAATTCGATCATTCGTTCGACGAACCAGATAACTCGCAGGCGATGATTTAGAAAATCTGCTTCGTCCAGATCGCCGTTGTAGAAATTCCTATGTAATCCTTGCGCGGCGATGAACCAATCCGCTAACGCGGGCGTATCGAACTCTTCTGCAAGTCCGTTAACTGCTTCAACGGTTTGACGGTGTGTCCGTATCGTCATTTCTCGACGCTTCATCTCGGCGATGACGATGTGAGATGCTGCGCCCCAAAGCTTTTCGGAGGCTTGGAGGATATCGCCGGCTTCGTATTCGCGGTCGGCGTCTAGGAGGAATTGGCGGGCGGTGTTTATATGTTCGGTTGCTAACACGGGATCTCCAAGTTATAGAAAATGGTGCGCTACGCGTTCAATCGTAGCACTTAAGTGGATTAAAGCTTGTTTCGGGCACCGCTGATTGTTGCGGTACCCGGCTGCGGGATCGATTATCCTGCGGCGATGGCGGCGCCGTGTCGAGATTCGACGCGCGGGACACCGCACTCGTCTAGGAAGACTTCCAACTCATCACGCAGGTGTTGCGACGCTCGGGCCGACGGCGGGCGAGGGGGGCCTGCTTTGAGGCCGACAGCCTCCATGGCGGCTTTGATGAACGGTCCTTCGCCTCCGGTCATAGCGGCCACTTTGGCACGCCACTCCGACCATCTCCACTTGAAGTCAGCGAGCCTCTGTCGCGCCGCTTCGTAATCACGTTGCTCGAGCAGGTTCCAGATTTCTGCGGGGTACTCGGGCCAGAAGCCGCTGAGGTGGGTTATGAATCCACGTGCCCCCATGATGTGGCTGAAGATCTGCTGACCGGAGTTGTCGATGCAGACGAGCCGGTCGGCGAGAGCGGACAGGCCTTGTCGGTAGTGCGCTTCGTTGGGCGATGACCACTTGAGCGCCCGGACTGTTTCGATGTCGGCAAGGTCACTCAAGAGGCTCAAGCTCATGGTCAGGCCTTCCCACCAAGTGTGGTAGATCACGATCGAGACGTCGGACTCTTTGGATACGAGCTCGAAGAGTCGGTAGGCATCGCCCTCTGTCGGTTCGTAGTAGTAGGTGGGTCCGAGTTGGACGCCGCCAAGACCGGTTTCGTGGGCGTGATTGGCGAGTTCGATGATGACGCGGTAGTCGGTGTGTTGAACGCTGGTGAGGACTGGCGCTTCGCCGTTGGCGGCTTCCATCGCGGCGGTCATTACCGCTTTGCGCTCGTCGAGGTTCATCGTGGGATGCTCACCGCCGGCGCCGCCTACGAGGAGCGAACCTTGACCGGTGTGGACGCCATTTTCGATCATGTACCGGATGTTGGTCTGCAGGGCGTCGAGATCGAGGGAATAGTCCTCATTGAATGGAGTTGCGACTGCGACCATTGGTCCGCAGAGCCAATCTCGGATGTTTTCAGCTTTCAATTGTTCGTCCTCTTCTGTGGTTCAGAGTCGCGTTGGCAATTTACTGTATATCATCGCCGTTCGCGTTCCCATTCGCGGCGCAAGATGCCGTAGTAGTGGTAGTCCTGACGTATCCCTCGGTTGACGCCTTGACTACGGAGCGTTCCTTCGCGGGTCATGCCGATCTTTTCCATTACGCGCCAGGAGCCGATGTTTTCGACGTCTGCCCATGAGTAGATTTTCGCCAGCTCGAAATCCTCGAAGCCCTTGTATACAACCGCTTTAGCTGCTTCGGTCACCAATCCCTTATTCCAGTGGGCTCGGGAAATGCTGTAGTGCAGCGAGCCGACAGCGATCGATGCTTCGAGTCGCAGATCAATCCCGCCGATAACGACGCTACTGAGTTCGATCGCGAATCCGAGACCCTCGTCGGGATTGCGCAGTACGTTTTTGGCGACGAACTCTTCGGCGTCTTTCAATGTGTATGGATCCGGCACGGGTAGAAAGCGCGACCATTCGGGGTCGCTGGCGTATGCCAGTACGTCGTTGACGTCTTTGAACGCGAAGGGGCGAAGGAGCAGGCGTTTGGTGCGGATGGTGGTGGGTTTGGGCATCGAGCCTTCAGCCTTCAGCCATCCATGCGGGTTCGGCGAGGTTCTTCACGATTGACTGCAGGAATTCGGCGGCTGGTGCTCCGTCCCATGCTCGGTGGTCGAAGGTTAGGGAGAAGTATCCGATGGAGCGGACTTCGATGTCGCCGGATTTGGTTACGGTGGGTTGTTGAATGACGCGTCCTACGCCGAGGATGCCGACTTCGGGTGGATTTATGAGGGGGGTGAAGTTTTCGATGTCGTAGGAGGAAAGGTTGGTGAGGGAGAAGGTGCTGCCGGAGAGTTCGGCGACGCGGAGTTCGTTGGCTTTCGATTTTCGGGCCAATTCTCGGACGTTAAGCGCGAGTTCCAACGGGGTTTTAGATTCGGCGTCGCGGATTACGGGGACGAGGAGTCCGTCGGGTACTGCGAGAGCGAATCCGAGGTTGATGGTGTCGAAGATCTGGACTTCTTTCTCCGTTAGGTGGGCGTTTGCTAGGGGGTGATCTTTGAGGGCGCGGACGGTTGCGGCGATGGCGAGGTCTTGGTATTGGGGTCGGACTCGGGATCGTCGCCATTCACGGGTTAGGCGTCGTTGGATGGCGATGGCTTGGGTGACGTCTCCAGTCGTGTTGAGGGTCACGAGTGCTCCGGATGCGCTTTCGGACATGCGTCGGGCGATTACGCCGCGGATACCGGTCAACGGTATGGTGCGGCTTGGCTCCATGCCGTCGACAGAGGTGGCGGATGCGGCTTCGGCGGATGCTCGAATGTCGTCTTCGGTGACCCTTCCGCTTGGACCGGTGCCGGCTTCGATGGTGTCGAGGTCGACGTTTAGTTCTCGGGCCAATCGGCGGGCTCGTGGCGTAACTACGAGTTTGCCGCGTGATCTTCGAGCAGTTGCGGCCCGTCGGGATGACCCTGAGGCGCGTGACGCTCGTTCTTTCGGAGCGGTTTGTTCCGGCAGGTCGGTGGCGGTTTCGCCGGCCATGAGCAGGAGGCCCAGGATGGTTCCTACGGGGACGGTGTTGCCTTCTTCGACGATGATGCGTCCGAGTGTGCCGTCGGCGGTGGCTTCTACTTCCGCGCTGACTTTGGTCGACTCGATCTCGACCAGCGGTTCGCCTTTAACGACGGGGTCGCCGATGGTTTTAAGCCATTTGACGACCTGGCCCTCGTTCATACCCATGCCCCATTGCGGAAGAATTATGTTGCCCGGCATATTTTTGTGGTTCCCGTTTCAGTTTGGACGCTAGATGGAATCAGGAAATCATCTTAACAGGCAGGGGTGGTTGTTGATCGGCGCGTTGAATAGGCCAACTGATTGGCAGGTTGTGGTGGAGCGGAATAGACGACGTTAATTTTCAAGAGTCGGGCATCGTTTGGTGTGGTCGGTTTTTGATTTTTCGAATCATCGCCGCGTCGGTTTTGGGTCAGCGCGAGCGAAAGATTGTTGGTGGGTCAGTCAATAAAATTCCCAGCGTCGCCGAAGTCGCCAGACCATCGGCCCTCCGGACGGTGGTTGTAAGACGTGCCGTCCGTCATCGCTCGATTGCTTCTCGAGCTGTCGTGGTAGCCTCTTCCGCTCGGCGTGACGGAAAGACGTCTGCCGGATAGGAGGATCGCTCGCTCGGATCTTGAACGGGCATCCCCTGCGAGGGGGCGACCACAAGGGTCGCCCCTACGGCGCGTCCCCTGCCTCCTGCCCTCACCCTAGCCCTCTCCCGTCCAACGGGAGAGGGGATGATGGTTGAAGGGGAGGCAATGGACAGCGTCGCGCGGCGGGATGTCCGTCTGGCTTGCTAGGCGGAGTCAGCGTAACGCTCCGCATCCGAGCCCTGCAGCTACAACGATCTCCGTAACCGGATTTTGGTCTGCGTTGCGTCCGAACTTACTAAACTTGTGGCGGGCACTGCCGCGGGTTGCTTCGAGCAGTCGACTTCACCGTTTTCACGGCTTATAAGGTCGCTCTGGGCAGCCCGGTGATTATCCGCCCGCAGACCGGCTAAATATTCAATTGTCGATAAGTGCGTCAAAAGGTTGCGCTAACCCTCGACGCGGCGATGTTCTAAGCGCGGGTCCGACCGTCGTCGGATTTTGCGCCTTGTCTTGATTGTAATACATTTGTGATATTTCAGTCAAGTCGATATCTTCGTCTTCGTCTTCGTGCACTGGGGCTTTCGGGGCGGCCCAGGATCCAGATTTGAAGGGGGTTGCCTTTCGGAGCGTTGAAGGCCAGGGTCAGGGCGTCGGCTTTGTCGGGGCTCTGGCGGCCCGAAGCTCGGATCTGGTCTTTGGATTCGATTTGCAACTGGCCTCGGGATGTGAACGCGTAGGTCAGCGATGCTAATTGGCTGATGAGTTCGGCGTCGTCTGGGATGCTGATGTCGTTGTCGGCGAATCGTTTCCTCAGACCGTCGAGCATCTGCGCTCTGAGGTTGGCGAAGCGTTCGGTTTTCTTCGCTTTGTTCCCGACGTTGACTCCGACCGCTTCGATGTCGTCGATCTCCTTCATGCGGTCCAGAACTCCGGCGCCCATCCCTACTTCGTCGACGTAGATGGTTTTGACGTCGTGTCGACGCGCGATGTCCAACGCCCTGCCGACGGTTTGCATGAGGTCGGCTTTCGGGAAAGCTGCCAGGTCCAACACCTGCGTGCCCCGACGAACCACGGAGACCGTCGACGAGTCTCCGAAGCGGGCGACGTCCAATCCCATCACGGGTTTGTCTTCGTCGACTGGCTCGGCCGGGCGATTGACCGCGGCCTCGATGTGCTTGAGCGGGATCAGGGTGTCGTTGGCTTGGGACGGGAACTGGCCGAGCACGCGGATCTGGTAGGTCTGAGATTCGGTTCCGTGATCCTGTGCGATCGTTTCGGCCCAGTCGGCGGTAGCCATTCCGGGAACGACGAGTTCCTCGTTCCCTTCGGCGAAAGCGGGGGTGTCGAAGGCTGATATGTGGATGGTTTCCCATCGGTTTCGGTTTTTATGAAACGCGTCGTAGAAGGTGCCTGCGAGGTTGGTGGGGTTGCCGATCATGAGGATCTTGGCGTTGCTGGTGGTCATGATGCCGGTGATGGCGTCGAAGATGAATTCGTCGACGCCGGATGCCTCGTCGACGATTATGAGGATGTTTTCGTGATGGAAGCCTTGGAATCTTTCGGCGGTGTTCGTGGAGAATCCGAACGCGTAGCGCCGGTTCGAGATTTCGAGGCGGGACGACGTGATCTTGCCGCCGATGAGATCGCGGTTGCGGAAGTGGATGCTGCGGAGCTCGCGCCAGAGCAGTTCCTTGACTTGGCGTTCGGTAGGCGCGGTTGTGATGACTATGGCTTCGTCGTGTGCCATGAGCCACCAGATTGTTGCGAGCGCGGCCGTGAAGGTTTTGCCCGAACCGTTGCAGGATCTGACGGCGACGCGGTTATGCTTCGCGAGCGCTTTGAGGATGATCCGTTGTTTTTCCCAAGGTGAGACCCCGAGTTCGTTGGTTGCGAACATAACGGGGTTGATACGCCAGTATTTTTGTTCGGCGCGTTTCGTCGTACGCGGTAGATTTGGTTTCGCCATTCACGTCACCCCTCACGGCTTCCACTTCCTAGGCGAAGTGGCACGGTTGTGCCACGTCATAGTTTCAGGGTACGCGAGGAATCGGGGTTGTTGGGAGCGGGGTGGCGAAGTCTGAACTGTGATCCCGGTTCAAGCCCGGGACAAGCTTATGTGATTTGGATGATTGGCTGGGGTTGGGTGTTGGGGTGATGGCGTGTGGTGTTTTCGTTGGTGTGTTGTCTGAACCGGGGATTTTTGGGATTGAGGGGATGGGGTGGGATTGGGGCCGAGAAACGGGAATTGATGAACAAAACCAACATTCGGTCAAGCCGTAGACGTCGCGGGCATCTAAGCCCGTTGCGCTACCCAGGCGGTAAAGCAGCGTTATCGGATTTCCTAGCCGACACCATCGAGATCAACGGCCTCGCAGGATGTAGGTACTTTGAACCGTTCGCGGGCGGCGCGGGCGCAGCGTTACGTTTGCTCATGGGAGAAGTAGTTTCGGAGGTACATCTAAACGATCTTGATCCGAGGATTTTCTCATTTTGGAAGGCGGCGCTGACCGAAACAGACCGGTTCGTGGACGCGATAATGACGATTCCGATAACTGTGACGGAATGGTACCGTCAGCGTGAAATTTGTCAACTGGGTTCCGCTAGCAGTCCTTTCGAACTGGGATTTGCTACGTTTTTCTTGAATCGATGCAATCGATCAGGAGTAATTTCCGGCGCAGCACCGATTGGTGGGTATTCGCAGTCAGGGGATTGGAAGATCAATGCTCGTTTCAACCGTAGCGGGTTGTCTAAAAGGTTTCGCGATCTAGCTGAACTCAGTGATCGCATTTTCCTAACTGGCATGGATGCTGGCGATTTTCTGCGTGAGCGGCTGCCTCGCGGTAACGATATAAGCGGATGTTTTGTTTATCTCGATCCGCCGTACTACGTCAAAGGTAGCCGATTGTATTTCGACGCTTGCGCTGACCAGGACCACCGAAGGATTGCAGAAATTATCACTAGCCATGTGACGTTGCGATGGATAGTCTCGTACGATGATTCGGAATATATCAGGAAACTCTATCGATCATGCAGAATTTCAGATTTGTCTGTTAAGTACAGTCTGCAAACAAAGCGTCAAGCGAGCGAGTTGTTGATTGCGCCACGTCACGTACGGTTGCCGACTGGAACGGCTATCACAAGAACGCCGCCCATTGCAAGCGCAAGGAGGGGGCGATGATTCAAGAAAACATTGAATTCAAACCAGTTGAGGATCTGTCATTCGATCTTAAGAATCCGCGCCTAGCTGAATTCGAATTATCTGCCAACGCTTCGGATGCTGAAGTAGTTGAGGTTTTGTGGGAAACGATGGACGTGCGTGAACTCGTGCTGTCGATCAGTGCGAGCGGTTTTTTCAGGCATGAGCCGCTAATCGTCGCGGACGAAAGCGGGAAAAACATCGTCATCGAAGGGAACCGACGTCTTGCCGCGGTCCAGTTGCTGTTGGATCCGGACCTGTTGGAAACCGTGCAGCAGCATGTCCCGGATATTGGTGACGAAGCTCGGGCATCGCTCGAGGAATTGCCGACAATCAAGGGGTCTCGGGAAGAGACGTGGCATTACATCGGGTTTAAACATGTGAATGGCCCTGCCCGATGGAGCAGCTACGCGAAATCACAGTTTATTGCTGACGTTCACAAACAGTACGTGATCTCTCTGGAAGGCATTGCGCGGCAGATCGGCGACACTCACAGCACCGTCCAGCGATTGTTCCGAGGCATTGTAGTAGTCGAACAAGCGGAAAAAATGGGAGTTTTTGATCGACGGGATACCTATAGTCGAAGGTTTGCTTTTTCTCATTTGTACACCGGTTTGGGCTACGATGGCATCAGCTCATTTGTCGGCATATCTTCGGAAATCGACGAAGTATTGGAACCTGTGCCGGTTGAGAAACGTGAAGAACTCGGCGAACTGTTTTTGTGGCTTTACGGTAGCCGCAAAGAGCAGACTCGCCCTATCATAAGATCACAAAACCCAGATCTTAGGAATCTAAATACGGTTCTTGAAAACCCTGAAGCTACATCCGAACTCCGAACCCGAAACGAACTCAACGTTGCGTATGAGATTACGCGTCCACCTTCCAATGTTTTCTCTGAAGCGTTATTTGATGCCAAACGGCAACTTGCAAAAGCCAATGGCTTATTGCCGACGGGTTACGACGGGTCTGACGAGTTGCTGGGCGTTGCCAACGACGTCTTCGTATTGGCAGAGGACCTCGTTGAGGGAATGCACCGAAGACGTAGTCCGCGACGAGGGCGGAGGAGCACTCCGACGCTTTGACGTTTAAGTGGCCGACACCTCCGGCGCCAACAGCGCCGATTCATGAAATAGCAGACTATGCAGAGATGGTCTGCTGGCGAGAAGGCAGAATTTCATTAACTGACCTCTCGCGTCTCGCGGCGAGACTGGATGATGTTGATTATTCGGATGGTGTGGGAGACGACGACGGGTTTGAAGCACAACTCCAAGCAGCATTTGAGGAGATCGAATATCGTCGGGCTGCTTGTTACGAAGCGTACCCATTTTGCATCGGTTATCAAGGACAAACATTGCATTTAATGCATGATCCGAATAACGTTGGGCACAAAATCTACAAGTTTCTTCTGTTGGCAACACGTCTTAACATGGGTCCGAATGCCGACCGGCGTCATGGCGACGTTGATGGTACTGCCATATTCGAGCAGCTTTCGGCTGCAGTAGCGAGAGGATATTTGGGAAGGGGGGCAGAAAGTTTGGTTTTTGGAGTTACATCGGATAGCACTGGTTTTGAACAGAAAATCAACGATCTTTGTCAACGAATCAACGAAGGATCAGGATACCGAGCGCGCGAACGATCTGAAAGAAGCTCGCGAGGCCGACCGAGGGATGGCAAACTCGACGTGGTCGCGTGGAAACCCTTCGCTGATGATTTGCCTGGCAAGTTGATCGGATTCGGTCAATGCAAGACCGGTACTAGCTACAAAGACACGTTGACACAGTTGCAACCTGGTGCATTTCGCGACAAATGGTTGTCTGGACCCATAGCGGTTGATCCGGTGAGGATGTTCTTCGTTGCCGAAGCACTGAGCACAGATCCAGGAGAAAGATCCGATATGGCGATTGATGGCGGGATAATGTTTGATCGGTGTCGGATAGCGGAGTTTAGTGCTGACGTCGAAGACGAGGTTTTGCTGAATCTGGAGTTTTGGGCTAACGCGGCGGCATCGGCGCACGAATTGCCTGTGCACTGACTGGGCGCGGGATCAACACGCAAGAGCGAATTACGGGACGAGTTCGTTCATTACACTCGGCAGTTCCCGAGCGCCTCCTTGCTTGTCATCACGCCCGCACAAATCCCATTCAATTTCCGCCCCAAAGGGACCGCGAAATATTGAACCTATGTTACGATCTGCTGTTTGAACTGACAGCCACCGAAGAAGTTGGGGTTGGTTTCTGGTTCTATGTGGGTGATGGTTTACGGCTTTTCGAGTAGCTCAGTTACTTCATCCAGCAACTTAGGGAGTTTTTGCTGGAAGATTTCCCAGATTTCTTGGTTTCGGATTTCGGGGTATCGGTGGACGAGGACGATGCGGAAGCCGATGATGTCCCTGTGATCGGATATCTGAGAAACGATGTCCGGGTGGTGCGTTTCCAATCTGGTCATCGCTTCGCCGATGATGATGAATAACCGTTCGACCAACAAGGACACTTTCCAATCCGCGTTGTATTGGTCAAAGGTCGTCTCGGCGGCTAGGCAGTGTTGACATTTATGTCATTCCGAGCGCAGCGAGGAATCCTGAATCCTTGCACCATGGCTGCCACATCAGATTCTTCACTCCGCTGCGCTCCGTTCAGAATGACAGGACCGGAAACCGCTGATTGTCAACACGCCATAATGCGGTGATGCGTTGTGCGGCTTGTTCGGTGTCCGCGAGGTAACTCTTGATTTCAGTGTCCATACACGGGTTCGCGTGTCTCGTCGACGGTTGCGCGGAAGTATGGGTTTTCGATTGCTTTGTCTTCGACAAGATCGATTGAACGTCCGAAGATTGATTGGAGATCGTTGAAGAGGCCGAAGTATGCGTCCGCGTGTTTGGCGGGTGGCAAAGGTTGGATTTCGACTAGGAAGTCGATGTCGCTGTTTTCGGGGTTGAAGTCGCCGACGGCTGCGGAGCCGAAGACTTCTAGGCGCTTGACGTGGTGTCGGCGGCAGATTTCGGCTAGTTCGTCGGTGTGGTTTGCGATTAGGGGGATCATGGCAGTGGTGCTGATTCGTAGGATATCGCAGGGAATGAATGTGGTACGCGGGCCCGTTTGTCCTGCGGACGTTTCCCCGTTGTTTCGTTCGTAGCTGGGCGGGGGCGACCGGGCGGATCATCGAAGGAGAGGGGGGGCTTGCGCAACGCGACCTCCCGTCCGCCCCGGGCATCCCCTGCGAGCGGCGCTTCGCTGGCTCGCGTCCCCTTACGCTTCGCGAAGGGGACGGTGGTTGTCGCTGGGATGGGGAGAAAAGGCGTCCTTTGTTGATTCTGGATGGACGTTTTTCCCGGGGAGCGGGCGGTTCGCGAACCGCCCCTACGTTGCGTTCTCTTCGGTTTGCGAAGGGGGGATTTGGATACTTTTTGTTTGGGATGGATTCGGGTGGGTTTTGGTGGCGATCAGTCGGTTGTTGTTTTGGTGCGCCCTCGGTATTCCCAGTTGCGGATCCATTGTTGGGGGATTTCTATGCCGAAGCCGGGGGTGTCGGTTGGGGTTACGTAGCCGTCTTTGGCGGTGGCCATGCCGGGGATGCGGGCGACTTCTTCTAGGGGTATTCCTGGGGGAGATCCGGTCCAGTATTCAGCGATGGGCATTTCGGGTGCGGCCATGGAGACGTGTTGTCCCCATGGGGTTCCGCCGCCGCCGTGGGGGATTGTTTGGATGCCGGCGGTCTCGGCGATGGTGTAGACCTTCATGGTTTCGGTGACGCCGCCGCTCCAGCCGATGTCGGGTTGGACGATGTCGATGGCTCGGCGTTCGATGAGTTGTGCGAATGCGTGTCGACCGCGATGGTCTTCGCCGGTTGCGAGGGGTATCCAGGTGATGCTGCGTTTGAGTTCGGCGTGGCCTTCGATGTCGTGAGGCGGGAGGGGTTCTTCGAGCCAGCGGAGGTTGTAGGGTCGGAGTCGTTCGGCGAGGCGGAGGGTGAACTCGACGTTGAAGGACATGACGGGGTTGATCATGAGTTCGGCGCGGTCGCCGACGAATTCTCGGGATTTGGCTACGTGCTCTTCGATGAGGTGCAGTCCTTCGTCGCTTTGGGAGTAGTGCGCTGGGTTGGTGATTTTGAAACGAGTGAAGCCGAGTTCTTGGAACCAGTCGAGGTCGTCGCCGGTGGCGTAGAGGGGAATCTTGTCTCGGACGGGTCCGCCGAGAAGTTCGTAGACGGGTCTGCCGAGGAGTTTTCCTTTGAGGTCCCATAGTGCGATGTCAACGCCGGACATTGCGGTGGCGACGATGCCGGCGAGTCCGTGTCGATGTCCGGCGCGCATTACGAGGTCGTTCATGAGTTCGATGGCCATGCAGTTTTGGCCTTCAAGCAGAGGTGCGATGACGTGATCGATGTAGGAAGCGACGGGTTGACCGAAGGAGCAGTGGCCGAGTCCGAAGGTGCCGTCTTCGGCGATGGCTTGGACCCAGACCTCTGAGAGGCCGCGATGGCCGGGCATCTCTTGGGGGAGCCTTGAGAACTGAGGGTAGAAGTTTATTGGCATTGCGCGCGGCGACTTGGTGGGCCATGGGGCGCGGCGCGCTGGGGTTTTGGGTTGCGACGGGGGTATGTCGATGTGGACTGCTCGGAGAGTTTTGAGTTTCATGGTTCGATGTTTCTTTTGAACTGGGATGGGTGTGATTGGGATGACGGGCTGCGGTTTTGGGTTTTGGTTGTTTGGCGGGTCGGCTTTGATGAATGGGATGGTTGTTTGGCGGGGGCATCCCCCGCGAAAATCGCTTCGCTCTTTCGCGCCCCCTTCGCTTTGCGAAAGGGGCGTTTGTCGGTAATAGCGGTGTTTTCGCTCTGCGAAAGGGGTGTTTGTTGGTGATAGGGGTGTATTGGTTCGGCGACCGGGGGTTGTGTTGGCGATGACGGTTTTTGCTTTGTTTGATGTCTAACTTGTACGGAAATTGCCTGCTTTTCCGGTTGCCCATGCTTTGATGAGGTGATGGGCGATTGCGATTGGTCCGGGAACTCGCAGGGCTTGGCTTTTTTCGGCGAGCGCGAGCTGGACCTCGTCGCGGTCGAACCATCGGACGTCGGTCATCTCGAAGTCGTCCATTGCGATGTCGGTGGATATTGCTTCGGAGTGGCTGCCGATCATGAGGGATGATGGGAATGGCCAGGGTTGTGTGGAGTGGTAGCGAACTCGTCCGACGTTGATGCCTGCCTCTTCCTTGACCTCTCGTCGCACCGCTTCTTCCATGGATTCGCCGTGGTCCATGAATCCGGCGAGTGCGGAGTACATCTTCATCGCGCTGAGGCGGCCGGCGGATTGTCCGAGCAGGCATCTGTCGCCGTCCGTGACTACTGTGATGATGACCGGGTCGGTGCGTGGGAAGTGCTGGGCGGAGCATCCGGTGCATTGGCGCATGAGTCCGCCGCGTCGCATCTCGGTGGGATCGCCGCATCGGGCGCAGAATTGGTGAGTTGAGTGCCATCCGAGGTTGGCCCTTGCTTGCGAGAGGATGCCGGTTTCGGCGCCGGAGAGCATCATTGCGGACTCGCGGGCGTCGCAGAGTTCGAGTCCGAGCGCCGACATTTTGTTTTCAGCGATCTGTTCGGAGCCGTGTCGTGCGCTGCCTTTCACATTCCATGCGACTAGCGGGTCGCCATCGGGGTTGACACCAAGGAATGTGGTGAGTTTTTGTTCGGTTTCAACCAGATTGTTGGCGGACTTGTAGCTGAGCCAACCAAGTTTGGCCGATGAATCGTGGGTTGTGGAAATCAGGGGGTCTAGTCCGGCGAGGATCAGAACGTGAGCATTTTCCGAGCGCATTAACTCGGCGATTTCGGTTTCGTCGCGTCTGAGTACGTCGCCGCGGTCGATAGGATTTCCAGCGAAGGTGTGTGGTGTCTCTATTCGGTTCAAACTTCTGGGGCCGATCTCGATTCTTGGCTGATTACCAAACATCACTTTACCCGCGTTCGTATGAAGATTCAGGGTCTTGATAATTGAAACTGGCTGCGTGATGAAACTTCGAAGACATTTGCTTTACAGCGTTGCGCTTGTAACGGGTTTGGCTGCGTTGTTGGTCGGGTTCGCGGCGTGTTCGTCAGAATCTGCGCCGGAGCCGACAGCGACGGTGGTTGCGACGGTTGCTCCGACTGCCGTTCCCGACAATCGTTCCATCGCCCGAACCTCTGTTGTGCGTCGAACGTCGACTGCGCCGGTATCAACACCTGTGGTTGCGACCGCGACGCTGATGCCCAACGCGACGGCAACTCCGATTCCGACGATTGCTCGTGCACCTTCTCCGACTCCTACATCCGATGAGGCGTCAACCACCGAAGCGGAATACAACGCTGCGCGTCTGGATAAGCTGGGGTACAGGGCCTACGGCATGGCGCTTACGTTGGCGGACGCACATAGTCCAAGGCAAAGCGCTACCGATGAAGAGTTGAAAGCCGCGATGTTCTTGTCTGGCGCGATGGCTCGGTTGGGTTACCAGACGGTGATCCAGGATTTCGAGGTGACCGAGGCTTGGGCGTCTGGATCGTTGGAGGTTTTGCCCGATGAAGAAGGCGCCGAACCGGACGTGACGTTTAGGCGGCGTGATGGAGACACGGCTCGTATACCGGTGCTGCCGTTCGAGCCGTTAAAGGTTGGGATTGTTGAAGGTGAGCTTGTCGATGTCGGTTTGGGTTCGGATGAGGATTTCGAGGGTGTGGACGTCGAAGGGAAGATCGCGTTGATGGGTCGCGGCGAGATCTCATTCGAGGAGAAGGAGACGAACGCGGCGGAAAACGGTGCGATTGCGGCGGTGGTTTACAACAACGAGCCGCGGTATTATTTCCGAGGTCAACTCGACGGCGACCCCGACATCTTGGCGAGCAGCATAACTCAGGCTGACGGTGGACTCTTGTTCGACGCGCTTGAAGACGGCGAGGAGTTTGATGTGGAGTTGATTGTTTATCCGCTGGGCAATGGGCCTTCTCGCAACGTGATCGCGGAGTTGAACAACGATATCGATGGGGACCAGGTGGTTTTGGTCGGTGCGCATTTCGATACGACGCCTTGGTCATCGGGTGCGAACGATAACGGGAGCGGTGTCGCCGCGACGATGGTGGTGGCGGACGAGTTGGCGGACGACGAGCTTCCGTTCGATCTGCGCTTCGTATTCTTCGGTTCGGAAGAGACGGGGTTGCACGGTAGCACCTACTATGCGAACGACCTTTCGGTGTCGCAGCTTGGTCGAATCGAGGCGATGATCAACCTTGATGTTGTGGCGACCGGTGAACTGTCGGCGTTGGGTTCTGAATCGCTGATTGAATATGCGACTGATGCGGCGGAAGCGTTGAATATCGAGATCAATGCGACCGATGGTCTTGACGGGGCAACGTCGGACCATGCGCCGTTCGACGAATTGGGCGTTTCGGTTGTGATGGTCTACGCCGACGATTTGACTTACATCAACCATCCATCGGACACTATTCAGCATCTTAACTCTGGACCGATGGGTCAGGCCGTCGCGGTGGTGCTCGGCATCATTGAGCGGCTCGCGGGTAGCATCGAGCCATGAGTATCTCGGAAGGGTCACGCGATGGTAGGGATCGGCTGATGATCCGCGGTTTGGAGTTGCGCTGCGTCGTAGGTGTCGAGGATTGGGAACGTCGGATGCCGCAGAGGGTGGTGGTGGATATCGAGTTGCGGGGCGACTTCTCGGCGGCGGCGAATTCGGATGATTTGTCGGAAGCGATTGATTATCGTACGCCCTGTATCAAAGCGGTTGAGGTGGCGGCGGATGCGGAGTACCGTTTGGTGGAGACGCTGGCGGACCGGATCGCGCGGGCGGTTCTGGAGACTCATTCTTGCATCGCTTCGGTGAGGGTTGAGGTGTTTAAGCCGTTGGCGCTGGCCGGGTTTGGGAAGGCTGAGGCGAGAGTTGAGGTTACGCGTAGATGCTAGCCTTCGCCACTCTTAGTTGGCGCAAATCGGACGTTGAGGTAGGGTTCGGTGTTGGACGTTTTTTCACGGTAGGACGTGATCGCCTTGGCACGCGTCAATATAGCAAAGGTGATATATTATGGTTTCGAACAGGTGGACTGTTGAGACGCTTAACGCGACGGTGGATCGGGAGATCGCTGCGTTGCCCGAAGACATGCAGGCTCGATACCTCAAAATTATCGAAACGATCGAAGCTGCAGGTCTGGAGAATCTGGGATCGCAGTTAGTTAGGAAGCTCACCGGACCGCTTTGGGAGATGAGGATGCGCGGCCGCGACGGTATCTCGCGCGCAATCTACGTTACTGTGCGCGAACGACGTGTTGTGGTTGTTCGTGCATTCATAAAGAAGACCCCAAAAACACCTCGTCGAGAGATCAATTTGGCGTTGCGAAGAGCGAAGGAGGTTCTAGGATGACTTATCTCAAAGAGTTGCGCGAAAGGTGGATGAAAAACTCCAAATTCCGCGCGGAATACGAAGCACTTGGTCCTGAGTTTGACCTGATTCGGGCGTTGATCAGCGCCCGAAGCCAGTCGGGTCTAACCCAAACCCAAATCGCTGAGCGTATGGGCACTACTCAGTCAGCGGTGGCGCGGCTCGAGGGTGGCAGGTCGAATCCGTCGATGAAGACGCTTGCCAAGTACGCCAAAGCCACTGGCACTCGGTTGAGGATTAGTTTTGAACCTGTTCCGGATGATCAATCGGCTGCGGATGAGGGCGAAACGCGTGTAAACGGGGCAGCATCCACAGATGCCGTTGACGTCGAGGTTGACGAACCCTCGGCCGTTTCCGCCTAGCAAGAGACGAACGTATCCGTGAGCAAGATGATTGTGTGGTGTAGCGCGCACCGCCGTATAATCCACCGCAGACACTCAATCAAACGAGGCGAGGCAAATCGGCCATGAAAATTCTCCTAGTCGGCGGCTCTGGGCACGTCGGGACGTTTATCACTCCTTATCTGCGGGAGGTGCATGATCTGCGGGTGTTCGATTTGGCGCCGCCGCGACATGATGGGGTTGAGTTCGTGCAGGGGTCGGTTACGGATACGGGTGCGATCAAGGAGGCGGTAGATGGGGTCGATACTTTCATCTGGTTGGTGATGCAGAGTCCTCAGGGGGGCTCGGTGACGGATCAGGATGAGAAGGTGATCCGGGAGAACTACACGGTAAACAACATGGGTTTGCATTTGTTTTTGTGGACGGGTTACAACAATGGGTTGCGGAACGGCGTCTACACGAGCACGATGAGCGTTCACTTTCGATATCGCGACTGGTATGCGTCGGAGGACGAGGTGCCGTTGGATACGCCGAGCGCTTACGGGTTGTCGAAGGGTTTCGGCGAGTTGATATGCCGGTATTTCGCGCGGCATTTCGATATGAATTTGGCGGCGTTGCGGATCACGGGACCGCAAACTCGGGAGCAGTGGATTGATTATCGGAGCGCGGCGTATGAGGTCGACCCGAGTGGCGCACGGCCTCTACTTGTAACGGACGAGGAGGACTTGGCGAATGCTTACATGGCAGCGGCCAACTTCGTCCAGGTTGGGCACGGTTCGTTCGAACCTTTCTTTATCGCCGGGGATGAGGACCACGTTGAGCACAACCTATCTAAGGCTGAGCGCGACCTAGGTTGGAAACCGATGACGCACATGAAGATTGAGGTTCCGAAGGTCCATCGGGCCTAAGCCCCGGCGTGGGCGACAGTAAAAATGCATACGCCCAGCGCATTCGAAGCATCCTTCATCTTCTTTCCGCAGCCGCAACTGCGGGGCGACCCGTCGCATGTCGGCCTGGAGTACGAGGACATATGGCTGACGGCTGATGACGGCGTGAAGACGCACGCGTGGTTCATTAGGGGTGAGGATAGTGAGGAGCCGTCACAACGTCGGATCGTTATGTTGATCACGCATGGCAATGGTGGGAACATCAGCGTTCGGTTGGACCAGTATCGGGAGTTCGTGACGCGATTCCGGTTTATCGACATTTTTGCGCTGGAGTATCGAGGTTATGGGTTGAGCGAGGGTAGTCCGAGCGAGGAGGGATTTGCGATGGACGCGATTGCGGCTCGGCGTTGGATCGATGAGTATGTGATCGGACTGCCTTTTGAGGAATGTCCATCGATCGTCTATTTCGGTCGGAGCTTGGGAGGTGCGGTTGCAGCGAGGCTGGCGTCTGAGGTGCCGCCGGACGCCTTGATATTGGAGTGTCCGATATCGTCGATACCGGATTTGGCGAAGACGTTGACGCCGTGGCGTTTCTTGCCGATCGAGAGGTTCATTCACAACCGGTTCGATACAGTGTCTCACGCTGGCGACGTCCGGTGTCCGGTGCTGGTGATGCACTCGGAGTTCGATGAGATCGTGTCGATTGATTCTGGTCGGAAGGTGTACGACGCGGTGAGGGGGCCGAAGCGTTTCTACGTGATCAAGGGTGCGCCGCATAATGGGGCGGATTACTACGATCCGGAGGGGTATTACGCGGCGATGGAGGAGTTTTTGGCCGATAGTGATTTGGTGCAGGGCGTTACTGCCACCTAAAGGCCTGGGCGGCAAGGGCGAAGGTGATCGCGGAACAGGCAGCTAGGCCCAGTGTGGACGCGCCTTGGATTAAAGGGGGTACCGGAAATACGCGGGCGCAACCTGGGGCAAAGGGCGATGGGCTGGTACGTATTGTTTGGTATGATTTGGATATTCAGAAATCCGTGGGAGGTCGATATGCGAATATCTGAGCGTGGCCAGATAACCATCCCCAAGAAATTGCGGGAACGCTTCGGAATGCATCACGACGTAGAGGTCGAGGTCACTCCCACCGACGAGGGTTTGCTGATACGTAAGCGCGTGGACGGGCAACATCCGGTGGACAGAGTCGCTGGAATACTGGACGGCTCCGATTTCGACGTCGATGAATACATTGAGGAAATCAGGGGACGTTGATAACTGCGATTGACACCAATGTATTGATAGATCTGTTTCGAACGAATTCGCCGCATCATTCAAAATCGAGAGAACTGCTTAGGCAGGCCTATGACGGCGGCGCTATCGTGATTTGCGATGTTGTGTACGCCGAGATAGCCCCCCATTTCGCTGAACGCGTGTTGCTTGACGATGCCGTGCGCGAGATAGGTGCCGCGCTTTCGCCCATCGATTCCGCAATCGCCTACGAAGCGGGAATGCGTTGGAAACTCTACCGCGCAGCTGGCGGACCGCGGGAACGAATAATAACCGACTTTCTAATCGGCGCTCACGCCGTCGCGACTGCTGATGTTTTCCTCACACGCGACCGGGGTTTCTTCTCCACGTATTTTCCGGAATTGAAGGGCCCTGCGGTCTCGTAACTAACGACAGAAGTATCTCCCATCTGAAGGCGCGGACGGATAGGTCGAATCAGATTATTGCCTTGATGGCTAGGCCGAGGGTGGAGTGGCCTTGGATAAGAGGGTTTCGCCGCCTTGACCATTTCGCGCATGGCGTCGGCTGGTCGCACCTATCGCGTTTCAGTCAACCGGCCGGAGAGGTACTTGTGGATGACACTTGAAAGTAGCGTCTGATATGGTATTCCCTCTTCCCTTGCCCTTGCATGTGCGAGATTGAAGTCGCGTTCGGTTACTCGCAGATTCACGCGCTTGGTTTTGTTGAAGGTGTTGCGTGCGGCCTGACGCGCAAATTCGATCTGCCGATCAACGTCGGGAACGGGGACGAGCTCATCACGCTCCACAAGATCAAGAATTTCGCGCTCTTCCTTGCTCAGTTCGTAATTCACGTCCTTCATCTCCGTAGATAGTCTCTTGTTGCTTTTCGGCTCGGAATGATCGTTTTTAGGAAAGGACTACCGTCACTTCTAACGACGAGCAGCACGACGTAAACGTAATCGTCGATCTCCACGTAGTAGACCATCTGTACAGGATAGCGATCCTGGTTTGGGTGCCTACGAACGTCTAACAGGCGACCATGCTCGATAGCCGCTACCACATCCTCGAACGATACCCCTCGCTCGTTGATCAGTTGTCGATTCTTCTCATTGCTCCAGTCAAAACCGACGTTCATGAGTCAATTATCGCACTATGTGTGCGTTTTGGCAACACAAACCTCAATCGAACGCTGACCACTATGGAGCTTGACATGTGGATGCCCAACGTCGCGCCCGCGACACTGTCGTGCTATTCCCACCTAAACGCTCGAACCGCCAGCACGAAGCTGATAGCGGCCCAAGCTGCTAGGCCGAGGATGGAGGCGCCTTGGATGAAGAGGGTTTCGCCGCTGTTGACCATTTCTCGCATGGCGTCGGCGAGGAAGGTGAGGGGGAGCCATTTGGCGAAGGCGACTACCCAGTCGGGGATGACGGAGTGTGGGATGAAGACGCCGGAAAGGAACATCATCGGGAGCGAGATGATGTTGGCGAGGGGAGCGGCGGTGTTTTCGGTTTTGGCGATGCCGGATACGGCGAGTCCGAGGGAGGCGAATACGATGCCTCCAAGGATGATGAGCGGGATTACTTCTAACCAAAACATGGCGTAGCCGGGCGCGACTTCGACTCCGGATACGAAGATGCCGACTAGGAGAAGGACGTAAGTCTGCATTATCAGCAGCAGCATGCGTGTGAAGAGCGCTCCAGCTAGGAAGTGTCTGGGGTTGATGGGTGTGGCGTGGAGTCGTTTGAGTACGCCTTGGTTGCGGAGTCTGACGAGGGTGAAGACAACGCCGAAGAGCGCGCTCTGCATGATGGATAGCGATATGATGCCGGGGACGACGAAGCCTTTGTAACCCTGCCCTCGTCCGGCGACTTCGGTGAGTGATACCGTCGCCCAGTTTTCGAGGCGATATTCGGATGGAACGTCAGCGACGGTCTTGAATACCCCGTCTAGCACTTGACCCAAGATGGCTCGGGCGGCCTCAGCTTCCTGGGCTTTTCTGCCATCGAATGTGAGATCTATTATCGAAGCTGCCCCACTTTCGCCGAAGCCCTCCGGGATCACCATCAAGGCGGTGATGTCGCCTTCCAGGATTTCGGCTCGCAGTTGCTCCGGGTCCTCGGATTCGGGCACGTTGTAGAGCGGTTCGCCGTCGAACTCGCCTTTCAAAACCGAGACCAAGACCTTGGAGGCGTCGTTCTTTGCGTTGTCGACGATGCCCACTTCGGGTGGTTCGAATCCGCCGAAATTGAAGAGTCCGAATACGACCATCATGACGGTGGGGAACGCGAGCGTCCAGAAGAGCGCGGCGCGGTCGCGGAAGAACATTTTGAGTTCGGCGATTATGAATGCTTGGTAGATGCGCATGATGGATCGTTTCGGCGCCCCCTCACCCCCGGATCAAGTCCGGGGCAGGCTCTAACCCTCTCCCACGGTGGAGACCGATGCGCAACCCCGTTCGTTCCCGAGAACCCGGGCGCTTCAGCGGTCGGAACGTCCATACGGAGCGGTGGCGGGGATTGCGCCTCCGGCGCTGATGGCGTAGTTTGCTGTTCTCTGGATTCCCGCGTGCGCGGGAATGACGGAGGGCTGGACACGGGGAATGACGGAGGGTGGAAATGACGGAGTATTGCAATGGTCTCACGGTGGGGAGAGGGGACATAAGGTCACGTGATGTTTACTCGATGAGGCTCCGCCCGGTGAGGTCGATGAACACGTCTTCTAGGGTTAGGACGCCACCTTTGCGGACGGCAACGGCGCCGCGTTCGGTTAGTTGATCGACTAGGGCTTGTGGGGTGTCTAGGGCGACGATGTTGCCGTGGTCGATGACGGCGACGCGGTCGCAGAGGACTTCGGCTTCTTCCATATAGTGGGTCGTTAGCATGATGGCCATGCCTTCGGATCGGAGGTTGTCGATGAGGTCCCACATTCTCCGGCGGGCTTGCGGGTCGAGTCCGGTCGTGGGCTCGTCGAGGAACATGGCTACAGGGGTGTTTACGAGGGCGACGGCGATTGAGAGGCGTTGTTTCTGGCCGCCTGAAAGGTGCCGGTACTGCGACTTGGCGCGTTCGGCGAGGTCGACCTTTTCGAGCGCGTCTTCGGGTTGCATGTCTGAGCCATAGAGCGTTGCGAACAGTTGGATCGTTTCGCGGAGGTTGAGGTTGTCGAAGAAGGCGTTTTGTTGGAGCTGCACTCCGATCATGCCTTTAACACGTTTCGCATTTTTGGTTACGTCGAAGCCGTTGATGTAGGCTTCGCCGCTGTCGAGATCGCGCAGGCCTTCGAGGATTTCTACCGTGGTGGTCTTGCCGGCACCGTTAGGGCCTAGCATGCCAAAGATCTCGCCGTGATGCACTTCGAAGGAGATGCCGTCAACCGCGACGTTATCTTTGTAGCTTTTTCGGAGGTCGCGAACTTGGATGACGGCGTTGTTCGCGGTCGATTGGACACTCGAAGCGTTAGACAATTGTTCTTTAGAGGTCATCGTTTAATCCTATTTAACGGGATCGGCTTCCACTCACGCGATTTGCGAACCAGGAGTTTTACAACGTGGTTGGCAGCGGCGCCGATCATGTCGCAATGGAGAGGTATTAGATGCCGAAGACGCCAGTGCCGGTCTCGTGGTCGACTGGGAAAGACTCCGCTACGCCGAGGTCAAGTTGCTTGATTAAGCGACTTTCGTGGCGACATCGCCGACGCGAATGGTTCCGGACTGGACGATTTTGGCGTTTGCCCCGCGCCTTCGTTGTCGCATGGCCTCGGGTCCGCTGACGAATCTAAGCGCGTCGTTCCCGTATCGCGACATGAACTTGGCGCATCCGGTATGCGGCGCTGCTGTGAGTTCGACGATGGCCGATCCGATTTTGAGCCGGGAACCCGGCGGGAGATTGTCATGGCTCAAATCGATGTCGATTACCAATTGATCGCCCGACAATTGCCAACGTGATTTGGTTCCTGCCACTGAATCGACCAAACGGGTGTTGATGATCGTCAGCTGCGCGTCTGGGTTCGCTGACCCGTCCGCGGTGCCGGTGCTCCCTCGGTCTTTCCAGCTGTCGCCGAGGAGGCCTTGTTCGTCGTCCAGTGTGGCCACGTCCAGCGACTCGCGCATGTTGACAGTTGGCCGAGCCGTAATCATCTCAAGCTTTCCACCATCGGATGGAGACGCCAAGATGTGTTGGAGGGCGGATTGTAATTCCTGCAGTGTCGAATGTTCTGACATGAGCTAAGTGTAAACTCATGGGTTGAAAGTCGGAACCGTGGTTTCTCCGCTGCTAGGAGCTGATCAGTCAGGTTCCATTCGCGAACTAAGGAGTCGAGGTACATGTCTGCGAAACGGGTTAACAGGGCGGTTGAACTGCTGGCTGATGGCCAGCCGATTTATTACACGGGAGGTCACACGGGAGCGATTCTCACGCATGAGCAGGGCATGAAGGATGCTCACACTTGGGCGGATTACATCAACGTGGGCATGGAGCACGGGCCGTTCGACCTCGGTGGGTTGCAGCGCTACATGGAGGGCATGGCGGCCGGCGGACCGACGAACAGCGGACACCGCACGCCCACGGTAATCGTCGAAGCTCCAATAGACGGCACAACGGAAGACACGGTGCGGTACAACGGTTGGCAATTCCGCCAGATACTCGCGCGCGGTGTGCACGGCATATTGATGTGCCAAGCCGAAACCGCCGACGCGGTGCGTGCATTCGTGGAGTCGTGCCGTTATCCGCGCGCCGCAAACGGTGTTGGTTACGGGCTGCAACGCGGCACTCGCGGCGTAGGATCGGAACCCGGTGCAGCAGCGATCTGGGGTCTCGACAACCCCGATTACATCGCCAAAGCCGACCCGTGGCCGTTGAATCCCGATGGCGAACTGATGCTTGGCATCAAGGTCGAATCAGTGCGCGGCGTCTCAAACATCGAGACGATGTTGGCAGTTCCTGGTCTCTCGTTCGCGGAGTGTGGTCCCGGTGACCTGCACATGTCATACGGCGTAGACCGCGGCGCACCGGACACACCATTTGACCCTCGTGTCCAAGAGGCGAGCGAGCGCGTGCAGAAGGCTTGCGAAGAGAACGGTGTCGCGTTCCTCGGCGGCGGCACTGCTGACACCATTGCCGAACGGATCGACAGCGGAATCCGGGTGGTATCGGGTTCTAATCCTGAGGTCGCCGGTATCGGTCGGGCGCACACGAAGCGGACGATGCCAGTCTAGCGATGCTGCCGGTCGTTGTGGATAGTTTCGCGGATGCGGTTTCCGATGTGCCTAATGGCGCAACGGTAATGATCGGTGGTTTCGGCGGCTCGGGCGGTCAGCCGACGAGGTTGATGCTCGCTCTCGCGGACCACGGTCCGCATGAACTGACGATCATCGGCAACGTCGCAGGAATTTCGAAGACGACTGGCTACGGCTGGCCACCGCATCTCGAACCTATCGATCAAGGCATCTTCTTCGAGCTGGGTTTGGCCAACCGGATCATCTGTTCGTTTCCGATACCGGGTCAGACGCGTCCGTTATGCGAGATCGAGAAGGCATGGCGTGAAGGCCGGGCGGAGGTGAGCGTGATACCGCAAGGTACGTTGGCGGAGCGGATTCGTGCGGGTGGAGCGGGCATTGCGGCGTTCTATACTCCGACGGGGGTCGGCACTCCAGTACAGGAGGATAAGGAGGTGCGTGATTTCGATGGACGCCCGCATCTTCTGGAGCATGCGCTGCGGGCTGATTTCGCGTTGATACGGGCTAAAAGGGCTGATACGTACGGCAATCTGGAGTATGTGGGCACATCGCGGGCGTTCAACCCGGTCATGGCGCCTGCCGCGGATGTGACGATTGCGGAGGTGGATGAGGTCGTGGAGCCGGGTGAGATCGATCCGGAGCGCGTTGGCACGCCGGGGGTCTATGTGAATCGGATCGTCCGGCGGGATGCTGGGGATCCGCTGCCGTGACCTCCGAAAGTCAGTATCGCCAGTTCTCGGAAACGAACATGCCGACGAGATTTGTGTGTTGTACCCCGATGAGTTCGCACATGCTTGGGATGCTTGTTTTCCTGGGATACTGTCCAGTGCTTGATCGATGTTTCAGCAAGTTCGATACGCTGTGTTTTGGCGTTTCGGTGCTTATGACGAAGGATTCAAGCAACTCCGCGGCCGCTATCACGTAAGGGTCTGCTGATTCGCGATCGTCCGCCCAGTCGCGGTGAGAAGCGGAGATTTCAGAGCCGCGGACCTCGATCTCAACTTGCAAATGAGGGTGTATGCCCTCGACCGTTGGCAATTGTTGTGAAATCCAACTGAACAAGATTCGGTTGTTTACAGCTTGTTGATCATCTTGGACAGGTTCGTCGTGTTCAGGATTTAACTCGTCGACGACCCTAGCGACCGTGATCAATTGGTCGTTTTGGGCCAAAACTTCGATGTCGCCCCACAGCGATGGAAAGATGCCTCTGGGGTACCACTCGCGGTGTAGAGCGATGATCGCTGAAGTGTCGATTACATAACGGGGAAGGTCGTTTTTCACAGCCTAAATCCGACGTGATCGGCGAGGCTGAACACAGATGGGATCTTGGTGTCGAGTAATCTTGCGGCCTCTTTGATGGTGATTTCGTTCGCTGTGTACTCGCGCAAAACTAGATCGACGAAATTTGCGCCTGCGTTCCTTGCGAGTATTGCGTAGTAGTTTCCACCGCTGCCGGTATCAACCTGCCCATTCCGACGCACCGGTGTCGCCAACTCCGCACGTAATCTAGAAAACGCATCGGGATCGATGACGCAAAGGCTTGACAGCATGTTGCTCACCGTGGACTTGCCACGGTAACGCCGTAAGGCGAGCCACGGTTCCAAATCTCAAGGAACTCTTCGCATTAGCGCGTTGGCGGCGACGATGTCGCAATAAGCTAGTTGGTTGGAGTTCAATCGTCGGAAACTGGCTCGACGCTGAGATGCCAGGTTCGCCCAACCAGAGATGCGCGAATTCGTGGATCAGTGTGAAGATGCGTCCTGCGTGTGATTCCGTTCAAAACTATGAACGGTGCGTATTGGTCGGCCATCGCCGCCCATCTCGTCGATTTCGATGCATTTTCGTGTTGTCGGTTTGTAAGACGAAAATCCCGGCTCGTTGCTCACATCGGTGGATCCACCCATTCAACACGGTGCCGATCCCACCGATAGCTCGTAAGTCATCGCACCCAGTCGCCAGCAGTCCGCGTATCTTTTCGGCAAGTTCTTCAGGTGGGATTTCTTCGCGTTCAATGCTGCCTATCCAAGCTCGGCAACTTGACTCGGTACGTCGGATAGCGTCGGCAGCGAATTCTTGCCGCGATTGCATCTGTCTCATCAGATAACGCAGATTCCGGCTCCACGACGAGGAATCCATCGACTCGCCATTGGGTAAAGTTCTGAAGTCGTGAATCTCAGGCACGCGAATGAAGTCCGGCAACTCCTCAAGCAAGAACACACCGGCGGAATATCGATAGAGCATCGCGAGGTTCTTCGCTTGCGACAAGGTAGGCAACTCTTCGTGCGCGTCGCTTTCCCAGCGACGGATGGTGTCAACATCTTTCTGGACGCGCCGTGCCGCTTCCTCTTCGGTACAACCGGTAATCTCCCGCACCTGCTTTAGCGTGCTGGGAACGAATGGCATTTTGATTGAGCGCGCCACCGCAGATACGAAAAACCTCCATGCCGACGCGGGAACCTACGCCGTTGGATTTAACGATATCAAACCCACCGTTAAAGCATCCGCTAACTCTGAGACAACCGCTCGTCCTTCCTCGCTACGATGATGAGGAATGATGGGGCGATGAGGGTGTCGTCGAGGCCGGGCCATTCGGCGATGGCTTGTTCGGTGGCGTGCGGTTCGGCGAAATCTTCGATCACGAAACCGGCGCGAATGACCCAGCGCATCCATCGTTCAAGGGTGAAGTTTGTGCCGGTGGTCTCGAAATCGTATTTGTAGCGATCGTTGGTCCACTTGCAAACAAACGGAGTTTCGTCGAAGTAACCGGCGATTTGCAATGCGATCTTGTCGCGGTTCGGCTTCCTGACCCATGATCGGTCCATTACGTCTGTAACCGGATGAGTGTTGGTGAATACCAAGCGGCCTTGATCCCGCAAGACGTGAAAAGCGCTTCTTATCACGCGACCAGGGTCGGGCATGTCTACTAGCGAGACGCAGGCGGTCACGAGGTCGAAGGATGCTTCGGGCGTTTCATCGACGACATCTGCGGCATCGCCCAACATGTATTCAATTCCGCGTTTCGCGTGCGCCAGTTGGTTTGGGGAGATGTCCACCCCAACGACGCGTTTCGCCATCTCCCGGCTGAAGTATCCGGCGCCACACCCGACGTCGAGCACGTCAAGCCCTTGCACGTCACCGCATGCCTCGACCATCGACGGCCCGAAGAAGTTCAACCGATAGTAGTCGACGCCGCGGTCTTGGGCGTCGGCATATGCATCAGATGCGGTGTCCCATTGACGGCGAACTGTATCTGCGTCAAAATGGTCTGCTGGTTCCCTGGTAACCATGGTTTGATTCTACGTTGACCAATGTGACGCAGGTTGTTGCACGACCTATGTGATACGCTATATCATATTGTTTACGATACACAGTATCATAACCTGATTTGGCAAAGGCACGGCAAATGTCGATTCAACGCTCGAAAGTAGTCAAGTTGATGTCCGTTGCGGCGGCCGTCCTATTGGTTTTGTCGATTGCATGCAACGAATCGGTGCCGCCTACAACTGCGTCGGAACCGACCGTTCGAACCGAGCCGCTTCAGATTGTGACTACCAGCAACATCGTCGGCGAGTGGGTGAGGATTGTCGGCGGAGATCGCGTCGAAGTAATGGATCTCGTTCCCAGGGGCGTCGACCCTCACTCGTTTCAACCGGGCGCTCGCGACATAGCTCGGGTCGCCGATGCAGAAACTGTGTTCGCCGTCGGGTTGTCACTGGAACGAGAGTGGCTCGAAGACTTGGTCGACAATGCTGCCGCCGACCATGACTTGGTTATCGAAATAGGTGAGCGCATCGACCCTATCGAATTCAGTTTCGAGAGCGATGATCACGGTGACGAGAAAGAGGACGGTGATGCGGAAGCGGGTGAGAACCACGACGAGGAGGTCGAGGTCGACCACGAGGATGATGGGCACGGCGCGTTGGACCCGCACTTCTGGTTCGACCCGCGGCGGGTGATCGTCGCGGTTCGTCAGATCGCTGAGGAGTTGCGGACGATCGATCCGGATTCTGCCGATTACTACAACGTCAATCGCGATTCGTATGTTGCCGAGCTGGAAGAGTTAGATGAATGGATCATCGAGCGTGTGTCGGAAATTGACGAGCATGGTCGCCTATTGGTTACGACCCATGATTCATTGGGTTATTTCGCCAACCGATACGGTTTCACAGTGGCGGGTGTAATCATCCCAGGCGGAAGCACGGAGTTGGAACGGTCGCCCCAAGAGCTTGCACAGCTTGTTGAGGAGGTCGAGGAACAAGGTGCCAGGGTGGTATTCGCCGAGGAACAACTGAGCGACCGTCTAGCCAACACTCTGGCGCGCGAAGCCGGTATCGAATTCGTCGGAGGATTGTACGTCGGTTCTTTGGGTGACGATGGTAGCGGCGTATCGACCTACGTCGATATGATGCGCAACAATGTAGATATAATCGTCGAGGCATTGGAGGAGTAATTCGTGTTTGCGGCTCGATTGCCGCAAATCGGACGATATGGTTCACAGCGCGCCATTACCTGCCGTTGACGCACACAACGCACGCGTTTCTTACGGCGAGAACATCGTTTTAAACGATGTCACGTTCACGGTGCCGTCTGGATCATTTGTCGGCGTGGTTGGTCCGAATGGCGCCGGCAAATCGACGTTGCTCAAAACCCTCGTCGGCATCATTCGCCCGACATCGGGTTCGGTCCACATTTACGGGACAAACCCGGCCCGTTCGCGGGGTTTGGTGGGTTACGTTCCACAGTCGGAGAACGTCAACTGGCAATTTCCGGTGACGGTTTGGGATGTGGTGATGATGGGACGGACACCCGGCCTCGGCGCGTTCCAGTACGTTTCTAAAGACGACCGGCAAGCGGTGGGCGACGCGCTGCACCGAGTAGGATTGCTGCACCGCCGAGACGACATGATCTATTCGCTATCCGGCGGCCAGCGGCAGCGCGTATTTGTCGCTCGGGCGTTGGCGCAGGACGCTCGGGTACTGCTCTTGGACGAGGCCTTTAGCGGAGTAGACGTAGGCTCGCAGTACGAGTTGGTCGCAGTTTTGAGGCAGTTATGCGAGGAGGGCGAGACGATTCTGTTGTCGACTCACGATTTGGCGAATATGGCGCGAAACATGGATCTCGTACTTTGCCTCAACGGCCACGTTTGCGCGTGGGGACCACCTGATGAAGCGTTTACGCCGGAGGTCCTAGTCGAACTCTACGGACCTCACGTGGCATCGATCGAGGACGTTCCTCCCAACTCGCACTGACCCGACTGCTTCTCGCAGATTCTGATGGATCCGATTTCCTACATTATCGAGCCGTTCCAATACGGATTCTTGATGCGAGCTCTCGTCGTCGCGATCATCATCAGCATCACTTGCCCGTTGGTGGGCGTGTTCATAATCACCCGCGGCTACGGCTTCATGGGCGACGCGATGGCGCACTCCATATTCCCGGGGATGGCTCTGGCGCTGATCTTCGGCCTGAGCACTTGGTTCGGTATGTTGCCGGCTGCGTTGGTGTTCGCATTCTTGATCGGTTACGTGATCCGCAAAACTGGACTTCATGCGGATGCCGCGATCGGGATTCTGTTTGCCAGCTTGTTCGCACTCGGTATCGTGATGATCTCGATATGGGGGACTCGAGTTACGGTCAACCTGGAAGACATTCTGCTAGGGCAAATACTGGCGGTAACGACCGGCGACATATTGGTGACGCTGGGAGTTACGTTGCTGACGCTCATCGTCTTTGCTGGGTACTTTAAGGAACTCGTTTTCGTCAGCTTCGATCCGATCGGTGCAGAAGTCGCGGGGATACGGGTCGCGATGATCGATTACCTGTTACTTGCGCTGATATCGGTAGTCGTCGTCGTCACAATCCAAGCGGTGGGAGTGATATTGGTTTTGGCGATGTTGATCGCACCGGCGGCCGCGGCCTCTCTCGCTGCGCGCAAGATACTCCACATAATCGCATTCGGTATCGGGTTCGCTCTTATCGCGTCGATCACCGGCCTGTACGCCTCCTACTACGGCAACCTCCCATCTGGTGCGTCGATCGCTTTGGCGTCGGGCATTATCTTTGCGATAATCGCCGCGATTCGACGCCGGATATCTTGACCCGAAAATGGGGCCGGCGACGCGATGTCGCGGCGGCGGCGGCGGCTGCGATTCCGAAGGTTTAACGGGAGCGAGCACTTTTGGCCATGACCACCATCACGGCGGCGGCGATAGTTCCGATTCCGAGGATCAGCGACACCAACACCGCATTGCATGTGGGCGCGCTGCCGCCGGCCGCCGTCAATACTCGAGGCACTACGGTTTCGACGGCTTCCATTACCGGCAGTTCCAACTCCTCCATGTTCGGCAGAACTGCTTCGAACTCCACACGTGTTGGGATCGGGTCCAATGGGTTGCCGTCCAGATACAACGATTTGAGGCTGTCCGCTAAAGGTGCGAACACCGTCGGGTCGATGATTGTGAGCTAGTTGTTCGACAGCACCAGATGTGTAGGGACCGACCATTCCTCAAACCACTCAGCTTCGATGCTGGTGATTTCGTTGCCCGATAAATTGAGCGCTACGTGGTTATCTTCGCCTAAGACTCTGGGTAGTGCCCGCAGACTATCGCCGCGCATATTCAAAGTGAACAGTTGGTGCGGCGTCCTCAACCCGATCGCCAATCCACAACGGAATCAAAGCGAGCGCGATCGCCATGGCGTCGGTAATCGTGTGGCCAGCGTACGCCAACAGCGCGAGCGAGCCAGACAGGACGCCACCGATCACCTCGGCGATCATGAATCCGCCGATCAGGAACAGCGAGATGAGCAGGTTGCGCCGACCCGCTTCACGATTGTCGTGGGAATGGTCATGAAGGTGACTGCGTCTTGATTCGGCCATGCGAAACGTCGGCAGAATCTACTCTCGGGACTCTGGTCAGATGAGATTAGATGCTTTTGAGCGGCGTGTAAACGCATGCATGGAACACCAAACCACTTAGCGGCAACTGGTGATTGCTGTTCATCCAGCTTCTTAGCCACGTAATGCTTCCGCCTGACTGTTCGGCACGAAATTGTTGTGGCTCTTGCCCGTTGGTGACGCGTCGACGCTTAACTCGTGTAAACACGGCGGTACGCATGAGCAAATCCTGAGATGTCAGGCGAACGCGAGTGGATGTGAATAACGAAGGGCTAGGCTGCGCTTTCGGCGCTGCACCGAGGACAGATGTCATATACCTCGATGCGATGATCCATTACCTCTCCCATCACACCATCGACAGACGAGCTGAGAGTGTTAATCGCGCCCTCAATAGCCTCGGCCGTGAAACGCCGAACTATGCCGCAGACCGTGCAGACGGCGTGATGATGGTGCGCCGCGTCGCTGATTGCTCCCCGTTCCGGGTCGATGGCCGCTGAAACGCTGTAAACCATATCGTCGGTAGGCATGACGACTTTGCATATGATGTCCTCGTCCTGCAACATCTTCAACGTGCGGTAAACCGTGGCGCGTCCAATGTCAGGTAACTTGGAGCACACTTCTTCGGCGGTGAAAGTTCTCGGCACGACAGATATGTAGTCGATGATCTCTCGCCGCGGACCGGTAACGCGTATCTGTTGCTCGACCAGCGCAGCGACAATCGACTCTGGTGAACGCGGCATACGTTTAGTCCTCCAACGTCGCTCGCACCGCGTCTGCTATCTTCTCGGATGACGGGTAAACCAAGCGTTCAAGGACCGGTGTGTAGGGGATATGAACCTGTTCGGCGGCCACCTTCATGATGGGCGCCTGGAGATCCCAGAAACCATCTTGGGACACGATTGATGCGATCTCGGAAGCTGCGCTGCACACCTTGTGCGCCGGGTCGGCGATTACGAGGCGGCCGGTCTTGCTGACCGATTCCAAGATCGCGTCCTTGTCTAGTGGCACGAGCGTCCGGGGATCGATAACCTCGACCGATACGCCTTCTTCTTCCAGTTCTTCAGCCGCGCGTAACGCCATCGGCACAGCACCTGCGATCGCGACGACCGTAACATCGGAGCCGGAACGCGGTACATCGGCAACCCCAAACGGAATCAGTGCCGCATCGCCCTCTTCGACTTCGCTGGTAGAACCGCCCAAAGTTCCGTCCTCAAACACGATGCAAGGGTCGTTGTCACGAATTGCGGTTTTCAGCAGTCCCTTCGCATCTCTCGGTGTAGCCGGCACGAGGATCTTGAAACCGGGCATGTTCATAAACATTGGGTAGGAACGGTCTGAGTGGTGAGCTGCGGAACCACCGCCGTAGAACATAGTGGCGCGAAAGACCACCGGCAGGGTCGCCTGACCGCCGAACATGTAGCGCATCTTGGCGGCTTGGCTCACCAGTTGGTCCATGGCGACCCACATGAAGCTTGTCAGCGTCTCGACGATCGGTCGCATTCCCACCAAAGAGGCGCCGATTGCTGCACCGAAGAATCCGTTTTCGGATAGTGGGGTGTCCAATACGCGGCTTTCACCGAACTGCGTCAGCAGTCCGGCTGTCGCGCCATAAACAGACCGCCGAATGTCTTCTCCCATGATGAAGACGTTTTCGTCCCGCGTCATCTCCTCGATGATCGCCTGGTTGATAGCCTCTATGTAGATTGCGTTGGATGCCATTTCGATGGTGCTTTCGTGTTGGGTACGTTTAGTTCGTTCGCAGGATGACCTTGCTGACTGGCGTTTAGGGCGCAGGAATAGGGTCGGCCCACATGTCATCGAACAGAGCTTCGGGCTCTGGATACGGGCTGTTACGGGCGAACTCGACGGCTTCTTCGACTTCGGCCTCTTTGGCTTTCGAAATCGCGTCGCATTCTTCTCGGTTCAAGATGCCTTGTGTGGTCAGCGTCCGCTCGAGGACATCGATCGGGTCGCGCTCGCGCCACTCGTTGATCTGCTCCTCGGTTCGGTACTCGCCCCGGCGAACGCGGCCCAAACCCAACGAGTGTTCCTCGTATCTGTAGGTTAGCGCTTCGATCAGCGTCGGCCCTTCGCCGGCGCGGCCTCGAGCCACGGCCTCGCGCGTCGCCTCGTACATCGCCACTGCGTCTTGACCGTCAACCAGCACGCCGGGCATGTCGTAAGCGGTGGCGCGATCGGAGATGTGTTCGACGGACACCGAGTCGTGGTAGGAAGTCGTGACTGCGAACTGATTGTTCTCGCAGAGGAAAATGACCGGCAGATTCCAAAGCGACGCAAGGTTCATCGACTCGTGGCAAGCGCCTTGATTGGAGGCGCCGTCGCCGAAGAAGACCATCGAAACAAAGTCCTCACCCTTTATCTTGGCGGCCAACGCTGCGCCCGTGGCCACAGGGACCGAGGAAGCTACGATGCCTGATTCGCCCAAGATGCCGATCGAGAAGTCGGCGAGGTGCATCGAGCCACCTTTGCCTTTGCAATAACCGTCTACTCGCCCGTAAAGCTCTGCCATCGCTCGCTTGACACTGCCGCCCTTCGCCAGGGGATGTCCATGTGAACGGTGGTTACCCGCGATGTAGTCGGTGTCTTCGAGCGCCGCACATGCGCCGACCGCGACAGCTTCTTCGCCGATGTATGGGTGCGCCGCCCCGGTGAACTCGCCAGCCGAGTGTACCTCCATCACGCGCATCTCGAAGTGCCTAATAAGCCACATCCGCTCCAACATCCGCACCAGTTTTTCTTTGCTCACATTCTCCAACTCAACTGCTCCCCTTTTCTGCACATTAACCTGATACTCGATCAGATCACGCGACTTTGTTCGCATCGCGAATATCTTATTGCATAACTGGCTATGAAGTCGGTTTGACGCAATCAAATGTTGGTCTGCGTCAACCTCGCGGGTTGAGCGACGTTTTTTGCGCGTTTAGAATGTCGTTATGGGATAATTAACTTGTGAGGTTTTTCATGTCTCCCCCAAAAAATCGCTACGCCTTGGCGGTCGAGCGCGCCCAGAAGATGTACCACGAGCGCATCAAGGATGAACTCGGCGACGACATCGACGGTCAGTGGATTGTGATCGACGTCAACTCCGGCGAGTACGAGGTCCACAAAGACGGCTACATCGCTCTGGAAGCGTTGGAAGCACGTCTTTCGGACATTGATCACGTATTCGTGCGCGATGGCGAGTTTGTGGAAGGGGATTTGGGGGGCTTGACCAAAGTCCTATGGGCAAACATACCGCAGGAAGAGATCGACGCCATGCCGCACGACGGGTCTCTCAACTACAAACATTATTTGTATGGTTTTCCCAAACGGGATAAGTATCCTTGGCAAGAGTGATTTTCATTGATTCAGGCTTTTTTATAGCCCTGTTTGACCCTAGCGACGAATCTTGGGCCGGTGCCCACAAACTCCTTTCAGAGTATCGCTCTGATCACCAAGTAACACTGGCAACCGCCCAAGATGTGTTTAATGAACTGTTGGCCCATTTCAGCCGAAGCGGACCAGAGCTGAGACAGCAAGTTGCTCGGTTCGTCCACCTCACACTTGTAGACAGAAAATTCCGGGTGGAAGCGGTTGATCGCCAGAGTTTCTCCAAAGCCCTCCTTCTCTACGAGCGCCGTCTTGACAAGCGTTACAGCATGGTCGATTGCATTGGGATGACCATCATGCGCCGAGATGGGATCAATGAGGTCGTCACAACCGATCGAGATTTCGTGCAAGAAGGTTTCATCAACGTGATGGGTTGAACAGCTTAGCTGGGTGAAGCGTCGGGGGGATTGTTTTCACATGGCCCCGTTTAGAATCTCGGCATGATCGATGAAGCGACCATCGAGGCGAGAGCGGGGAACGGCGGGAACGGAATTGTAACGTTCCTGCGGGAGGCGTTGCGTCCACTCGGCGGGCCTGCAGGCGGTAATGGAGGCATCGGCGGTTCAGTCTCGTTAGTAGCCGATCCATCGTTGAACACGCTATTGAAATTCCGTTGGCGGCGCCACTTCATCGCCAAGAACGGCGGCAATGGGGCCCGTAATCGGCGACATGGCGCGAACGGGGAAAGCGTCGATGTTACTGTGCCCGTTGGCACTGAGGTCTGGCAGATTTCCGAGACCGTGGGCGAAGCTGAGATCTTTCTAGGCGATCTGGTGCATCCGGGCCAACGACTTGAGGTCGCGCAGGGTGGTCGTGGAGGATTGGGTAACGCGGCGTTCGTGACGCCCGTCAACCGTGAACCGCTGTTGGCGGAGGCGGGCGAAGCGGGACAGATCGCGCGGTTGCGTCTCAACCTGAAGATCTTGGCTGATGTTGGGTTCGTTGGGATGCCGAACGCTGGCAAATCAAGCCTGCTCACGGCCATCAGTGCGGCGCGACCGAAGATTGCGGACTACCCGTTCACCACTCTGGAGCCGGTGCTCGGGATTGTCGAGCACGGTTTCGACGCATTCGCGGCGGTCGACATTCCAGGATTGATCGAGGGCGCGTCCGAAGGCGTGGGCCTCGGTCACGAATTCCTGAAACACATGCAGCGGACGCGGTTGCTGGTTCACGTCGTAGATGGCAGCGAGGGCGAGCCTGGTGAACGAATTCGCGCGATCAATCAAGAACTCGAGGCCTTTGACAAGCGGCTAGCACGCACACCGCAAATCATCGCTGTTAACAAAGTCGATCTCGAGGAGGTTGAGCTCCTACGGGATGAGATCTTGGAAGATATCCGGGCCGCTATCGGCGAAGATACTGCAATTTATTTCATATCGGCAGCAACCCGTCAAGATATAGACGATCTAGTCGCCGCCATTTCGTACCGTTTAGCCGACATGCGGAACCAAGAAGCGGCATCGCCTGCGCTGGCGCTTGAGCCCGCTCGTGGGGAGGAATACGATCCCTTGGAGGACGATAATCTGCCGGTCTTTCGACCTCGGATGACCAATCCTCGCATGGTCGTCCGTACCGGTGCCGATAGCTTTCGGATCGTCCACGAACGAGCGGTGAGGCTGGCGCTGGGTTCTAACCTAGACAACTGGGATGCGCTGGTCCAGTATCACCAAAGGCTTGAACGGATGAATGTCACGAATGCCCTGCGGCGTGCCGGCGCCCAAAACGGCGACGTTGTTCTCGTAGGCGATTGGGAGTTCGAGTGGCAGTGAATCGGATCGTCGTATTCGGAGGCACCTTCGACCCGGTCCACTTGGGACACATCGCCATCGCGCGTAGCCTATTGCACGAACTTGAAGCGGAGGTTGTGATCATGGTCCCGACCGGGCGGCCCTGGTTAAGAGCTGAGCCACCTGTCGCGTCACCCGAAGACCGATTGCGTATGCTGGAATTCGCGACCGACAACGAACCCGGAATCGACGTATCGGACGTCGACGTGGTCCGAGACAAGACCACCTACTCGATCGACACCATTCGCGACCTACGGAGGGTCTACGGCGAAGATTGCGAATACATCCTAGCCATTGGATCAGACGCCGCTGCCGAAATACATCTTTGGCACCGGTTCGAAGAACTTACTGGGGTATGCAGATTCGCGGTGGTCCAGCGTCCGGGAGCGTCAATCGACGATGGAACGGCGTTGCCCGATGGCACGCTTTTGGTTCGTGGTCCGATGGTCGATGTCAGCGCGTCTCAGATCAGGTCGATGTTCGCTTCGGAAGACGTTGTCTCAGCAAACTCGTTCGTGCCTTCTTCCGTGAAGGAATTTATCATCAGAAAAGGACTCTACCGATGCGGTTCTTCAGCAAGTTAGGTAACTCAGCGCATAGCTTGCCAATCACAGATGGTCGTATGGCGGACGTCACCTACACCTAGTCTTCTCTGAAACGCACCAGCGCGAAGTCGTTTATCGGCGTCAATCGTTACCTCATAGCCGAATTAAGCAGGAGTCTTGGGAAACCAACATATCCTCCTGTACACCGAACAAACTCCAGTTGCCGCACCCCAGCACGACGCAAATTCATCCTTATCCGCCGTTGATTCCGGGTACCAGCAACAATCGTCGCGTGTTCGATTGCATGGTAACCTATAGCACCAACTGTTACTGAGGTGATAGCATCCGAACTTGACGTTTTGTCGGTCCTCAAGAGGTATGAGAGCCGCGAGCGTCACTCATTTGCCCGACACAAGATGCATCCACCGAGCATTGATAACTCGCATGCGTGGTGCTTGACCATGAGCAAGGGCATGCGCTCCGAGCGCCGATGTCATCACGTGGAGTCACTGCGAACTCTGGCCCTTGACATCGGATTTTCCTCACCATCATGGACAGTCGCCTTTGCTGATCTTGGCGATGAATTTACGGTTCATACCAAATGCGGAGGTTCGTGAATGGTTAAGCCGATGACTGCTGGTGCCGGAACACAAGTCAACCAGATCATTTCGTAATTCGTAAGACAATCAGATACTCGGACACACTTAACTGGATGGCCAAAAGTTGATAGACCCACAATCGAATGAATTTTCACACGCACCAATGTGTGTAGACGACGCTCTGGCGAGTGCCAAGGCACTTCTAGCACGTGCGGAAGCTTTGGGTGCACTCGAATATGGGGAGTTCACACTGTCATCAGGGCAACCATCGAATTTTTATTTCGACGGCCGGTTGTTATCAACTGACAAGACCTGCGTAACTCTTGCGTCGCAGTTGCTGCTTGATGTTTTGAATTTGAACGGCTTGGAATGTTTCGGCGGACCGGCCGTAGGTGCCGTTCCAATGATCGGCGGATTGGCCGTTCTTGCAGAGCAGCAACATAGACCGTTTTGGGGCTATTTCGTCCGACGTGAACAAAAACAATACGGCAAGTACAAAAAGATCGAGGGGCATGTCGAAGATGGCCAAACTGTTGCTGTCTACGATGACACGATCTCCACTGGCGAATCGTTGTTCTCTGCCATCGAATCCTTAGAACAAAGGGATATCAAACCTGAGATTGCTACGTGCATATTGGATCGTAGACAGGGCGGTGACAAAAAATTAGCGGATTCGAATATTCCGTTGTTCAGCATCTTGGTGCGAACTGATGAAGACAAAATCGATATTGCAGAAGATAGCATCCGCTATTGGTTTTCTTTGAAACCTCTGGAATCATCCACAGATTCGTTCGAACCGTCCGAGTGGTCAGTCGAACCCCAACGCAAAGAATTAGCCTCGATCGTGTAGCTCATTTCGGCCACATGATCACTTCCGCCCCATCTCTTTGAGGACTGTGTAGCAAAGTCAAAATTGTCCATCACGGCGTAACTCGATTGCGCGCGAAGAGAAACGTAAATGGATTTTGCAGACCAATCGAGGTTTTGATTCTCGTTAACGGTCATCGCCGCGGCGGCAATGGTCTGGACGCGACTAGAGTCCAACACCGATCAACCAACGCTTGAAGAAACGTTTCGGGCGATCGATGAAAATTCGACGTTGTTCAACTGGCGCGGCACTGCGCGTATCTGGTTCGGGGCGATGCTCCTGACTCGCCTTCGCAGTACTTCATCGGCTCCGCGTTGGCATCCGGTCGTGGTTTCGGTTCTGGGCTGGCTAAGGCATGCCTTGCACTCGGGGGTATCGCTTTTATCGCGTCCGGGGTGATTACCACGTTGCTGCCGAGCCTCATCGTGTTCGACGCAGCGCTCGGTTCCGCTGATCCCGAGCAGTACTACTACTATCGAGGCCTTGCCGGAAACATCGGAAATTCGTTGATTGGTTTGGCGTTGATTCTGCTCGGCCCAACGCAATGGCGATCAGGAGGCATGATGAAGCCGCTGGCACTCTTGGGCACCATCATCGGCGTCGCAATGATCTTGGTGTGGTGGGATGCGGCTACAATGCTGCATCGCGCATCGGGCGCAGGATTCATCATTTGGCTCGTGGTAACCGCTCTTGTGCTAATAACCACCAAGCATAGTGAATCCACACCTGTTGATCCGGCAGCTTCTGAATCGAATGAAGCGCATAAGTTCCAGGTCCAATAGCGGTCGTTTGATGTCAACAACCTCGCGAAATTCGCGCGAGAACTTAACGATTTTCCGTCAACTCATCAGCTCACTTCCGCTACGTGACCGCGGATCGCAAATCGGTTGCCAGATATTGGCAATTCATCGCGACGATGTTGACAACGATATCGCTTGTATCAGAGGCCCATTGCTAGTTTGACGATGCGCCCGGAAGTTAGGTTCTTGACAGTTTGGACGCCTTTGTTGTGATTAGATATCAGAATTTGGATTCTAGATATCTACACAACTACAACTACACATCCAAGTTCTTAACCTCAAGCGCGTTAGCGCGAATGAAGTCGCGCCGCGGGCCGACCTCTTCACCCATAAGCGTCCTGAAGATGTCATCAGCACCGATCGCGTCGTCTGCAGTGACCTTGAGCATGAGACGGTATTGGGGGTTCATCGTGGTGTCCCAGAGTTGGTCCGGGTTCATCTCGCCGAGACCCTTATAGCGTTGGATGTTGATGCCGCTCGTGTCTGAGTGTTCTTCCAGCGCTTCTGGCAACTCCTGCCAGTTCAGGTCTTGGATGAGAATGTCATCTCGTTTCTTCAGCTGAAAACTGTCTGTTGCGACGAAATCTGCAACTCGTGGGTAAAGCCGCTTCGAGCGTCGAATTGCCGGGTTGTTGTACACATCCTCGGTTAGTTCGTAATCTCTGATGTGGTACGTGACGGGTCCATCCTCCTCCTCTTCATGGGGGATCTTGTTAACCTCACGGGTAAACGGTGTCTGGTCGCCGTCAACGCTACCGTTGAAGAGATTGACTTGGAAAGCCGCGTTTTCATCGAAATCGTCGTCCAAATCGGCGATTATCTCGGATGATCGGTCGTTCGTGAAGGTGAGGTTTTGCCATTCAGGGTCACGAAGCAACTCAAAGAAAACGTCCTCCGGCATGCCTAGGACATTGACAATATCAAGGGCTTCACGGAACTCTCGCAGTTGAGTAACGGTGCTCCCGAGTCGCTTGCCTTTGACCTCGATCCGGACATCGTCATCCTCCGAGGCGATCGATAGACCGTTGAACGCGCGTTCCGCCATCCAGTTGTCGAGATCGGCGTCAGCGTAGAGCCAGTTGCTTCTGCGGCCTTTTGACGCCTTGTAGAGCGGGGGTTGTGCGATGTAGAGGTATCCGTCGTCGATCAACTGCCGCATGTGACGGAAGAAGAACGTTAGCAGCAACGTGCGGATGTGTGCACCGTCAATGTCCGCGTCGGTCATGATGATGATGCGGTGGTAGCGCAGCTTCTCGGAGTCGAAATCCTCGCCCATGCCTGCCCCGATGGCGGTGATCAAGGCGGCGATCTCCTCGTGTGCGAACATCCGTTCCGGCCGAGCCTTCTCAACGTTGAGAATCTTGCCCTTCAACGGGAGTATGGCTTGGAACTGTCGGTCACGGCCCTGCTTGGCCGAACCTCCTGCTGATTCGCCCTCCACGATGTAGAGCTCAGATCGCGATGGGTCTTTCTCGGAGCAGTCAGCGAGCTTGCCAGGCAGCGAACCGCCGTCCATCGCATTCTTGCGGATGATGAGATCACGGGCTTTTTTGGCGGCCTCTCTCGCACGCGCCGCGGTTGAAGCCTTATCGATGATGATGCGTGCTTCGTCAGGATGGTCCTCGAGGAACTCGCTGAGGTAGCGACCTACCAGATGTTCCACGGTTCCCTTGACTTCAGGGTTGCCGAGCCGACCTTTGGTTTGGCCCTCGAACTGCGGGTCTTTCACCTTGACGCTGATTACGGACATCAGACCTTCGCGAACATCTTCTCCCGAGAGAGTGGCGACGCCGTCCTTGCCAATGTTCAGCAATTTGTTCTTCTTCGCGTAGTCGTTGAGGACGCGAGTAAGTGCGGATCGGAAACCAGTGACATGCGTGCCGCCGTCGCCGGTACGGATCACGTTAGCGAACGACAGACAGTTCTCGACGAACGATTGGTTGTATTGGAAAGCGACCTCGACGGAGACGTCGTCGACAGTTCCAACGGCGAACATGACGCTGTCGTGTATGCCGCCGCGGCGACGGTTGAAGGTGCGGACGAAACTGCGTACGCCGCCGTCGAAACGGAAGGTGACATCGTTGTGCGGCCAGTGAGTCTCTTCATGCCAATCGCTGCGGAGTCGGATGGCGAGTCCTTGGTTGAGGTAAGCCATCTCTCGCAACCGGCCGGCGATCGAATCCCAGTCGTATTCGATCGACTGGAAGACTCGGCTGTCGGGCATCCAGCTAACCTTGGTGCCGTCGCCTTGCAGTCCAGACGGAGCCTGGGGGCGCTGCGTCATGTCGGTGACAGTGATGCCACGCTCAAATCGTTGGGAATAGACGTTACCGTCGCGCCTCACCTCGACTACGGTCCACTCCGAGAGGGCATTGACCACCGATGCGCCGACTCCGTGTAGTCCGCCGGAAACCTGGTAACTCTTGCCACCGAACTTTCCGCCCGCGTGCAGGGTTGTCATAACCGTCTCGAGTGCGGATTTACCGGTCTTGTCGTGTGTATCGACGGGAATGCCTCGCCCATCGTCGGTAACCGTTACGGAGCCGTCGGCATGGAGTCGGATGTCGACAGTGGTTGCAAAGCCTGCCATCGCTTCGTCGACGCTGTTGTCGACGATCTCTCGCACGAGGTGGAAGACGCCTTCGGGCCCGGTGGTGCCGATGTACATCCCGGGTCGTTTGCGGACGGCTTCGAGGCCCTCCATGACGGTGATGTCTTCGGCTGTGTACTCGGCGGAACCGGCGTGTCCATTTCCGTTAGTCGCGATGGTGGTTTCTGTCGTCATAGGTCTCCAAGCAAGTAGATCGATCGGTTCTCATTGCCTGCATAGCAAGCCTGCCCAATTCCTCCGCCAGCCGTCCCGATCTACGGTTGATAATTCTTTGTCGCTCGCGTACGCGCGTGCGCGCGTCTTTAAAAACCCGCGAACTATCATCATTTCAATCTTATCAGGCCGCCACACTCAAATCACGATTCAAGTTGCGTTCAAAGCGGAATCTTTCCCAATTCGCGCCGCATTGACGATTTGCCGCCCATTTTCACGCCTCGCGACACCAAGGGCGTCCGGCGACGTTGAAGTTATGGTGGTTCGATTGATTATTCGAACGCGATTGGATCTACCGCCGCGCCGCGGTCGAGGGCGACGGTTATCAGCTCGACGAGGCGTTGTGCAGATTGAGGCGTTAGCTCAATGGCTATTCTCGGGCCGAGTTTTTGCGACGCGTCGACAAAGTCGATGTTGAGTGCGTGCTCCAGCGTCATGTGAGAGGGGTGATCGTAGGACACAGTTACTTTATTGACCTGCATCCAACCGGGCGTTCCCTTGCCGCTACCGGTGACAGCATCTTTCTCGGCGATCATCGTGCACATAGATTGTTCTCCTAGCGAATGTCGGACTGGGCTTTATCCGAGATGTTGGGCGAGGAAGGTGAAGATCTTCTGCCAACCATCAACTGCCTGCTCTTGCCGGTATGCCGAGCGGTCGTAGTAGAAGAAACCGTGCCCGGCGTCAGGATACCTGTGGAATTCGTACGCCTTACCGTGCTTTTTCAGGGCTTCCTCGTGGACTGTGACCTGTTCGGGGGACGGGCTCTGGTCGTCATTCCCGAAGAGACCGAGCACCGGACACGAAAGATCGGCAGTGTAGTCGATGGGAGCAACCGGGGAGTTTTCGGTCAGTTCGGATTCGCTCATCACGACTCGTCCGCCCCAGCAATCGACGACCGCGTCGAAACCCGGTTCTCTCGACGCCGCCAGAAGGACATGTCGCCCTCCAGAGCAAGTGCCGAAAGCGCCGACCTTGCCGTTGGAATTCGGCAGCGATCGGAGGTAGCGCATCGAAGCGGCAAGGTCATCGACGGCCTGACTGTCAGGAATCCCACCTTCCGAACGGGCATGGGCGGCGACATCCTCGGGTGAGGCATGGCCGACGCGATGATACAAGTCGGGAGAGATGGTGGCGTATCCGTGATGTGCGAACTTGCGTGTCGCCTCCCGGTACCATTCGTCCCAACCGGGCATGTGGTGCGCGAGCACCATGCCGGGATGAGGTCCGGGGCCTAGTGGGCGAGCGAAATAGGCGTTTATTGCGGTTCCGTCTGGTGTCTGTACAGTGACCGTATCAGCGATCATACCCTCATACATGTCTGTCGTATAGATGGCGGGTCTCCGATGGATTAGGTGCGGCGCTACGATATCGATATTACGGCACTACGCAAACGACAGGAACATTGTTGCGCCGAGGCAACCGGTTCGAGGAAAACCGTCGTGACGGGAGCACGTGGCATCTCGGTCAGTGATATTCGGTGTTATATTCCACAACATCATGACTGAGAACGCATCGCAAAACGGGACGGGTAGGAACGGCGCTCGCCAAAAAGGACCCCTAGAGGGCATCAAGGTGATCGAGTTCGGCAACTTCGTAGCCGGCCCCTTTGCCGGTCAGATACTAGCCGACATGGGAGCCGAAGTCATCAAGGTGGAACCGCCGACTGGCGATCCGTGGCGTGTTTCTCAGCCCTTCGCCCCGAACGAGAGCCGGACTTTCCTGCCTTTGAACCGCGGCGTCAAAAGTGTAACCCTCAATTTGAAGGACGAACGTGGTAAGGCGGCTCTGGCCAAGATCGTGAAGATGTCTGACGGCGTCATATCCAACAACCGGCCAGACACCGCCCTCGCTTTGGGCATCGACTACGAGTCGCTCGCTTCAATTAATCCCGCCATTGTCTACGTGGATATAACGGCCTACGGCATGAAGGGACCGCTCGGTGGCGCGCCCGGTTTCGACCTCGTAATGCAGGGCTTCACGGGCGCCGTTACATCGGAGGGCAAGATAACGCCCAACGGGCAGCCCGAAGTCGTCTGGTCTTCGTCATATATCGATCTGTCATCTGCGTACTGCGCCGCTGCGGGCGTGATGGCCGGCATCATCGGCCGTGGCGATAGCGGTAAAGGCCAGAAGGTCGAGACGAGCCTGATGATGAACGCGTTAGCGATGCAGTGCATGAGGATCATGCATATGCTCGACATGCCGACGCCTTCGATGACTTGGTACCAAGAGCGCTACCCGCAACTCGTCTCCCAGGGTAAGAGTTACGACGAATTGCAGCGCGACTACCAGAGCGTTGTCCGCCCGTCGATCTATCGCTGCTACTACCGGGCGTATCGCACCAAAGACGGCGGCATGTGTCTTGGCACGCTCGACTGGGCCGCCCGAGCCCGACTACTGAAGCACCTCAACCTAGAAGACCCTCGAGTCACAGATCCCAACTACGACTACGACTCACCAGAAGCCGACAAGCTCGCTCAAGACATGATCGACACATTTGAGCGCATCTTCGACTCGAAGACGACAGCCGAGTGGGTCGAAGAGCTCAACGCCAAGGACATTCCGTGCGGCCCCATCCGCTTCAGCGAAGACCTCGTCTGGGACGAGCAAGCCGCGGCCAACGACTACATCATCGAGCTCGAACATCACACCGGCCAACGCTACCGCACCTCCGGCCCCATCCTCAACTTCACCGCCGGCATGCCCGACATGAAGGCCTCCCCCGCCCTCGGCGAGCACAACTGGGAGGTGCTCCGCGAAGCCGGCCTAACCGACCAAGAAATCGCCAATACCGTCGGATAAACGCGGTGTCTCGGTACCGCCTACCCTTGAAAAAGGCATCGCTCCGAAAAATACCATCGTAGGTATACACTACACAGCGAAGCGGGAAGTCGTCGTCTTATGCTGGCTCGCTGAAAGGACCCAAATATTGGGTCTCGTATTCGTGGCACAGTTGAAAACCCAATTAGGAAAAATCGATAACAATGGCCGTCAAGGTACAGGATGTCTTGAAAGCGGACATCGTGTTCGCCGGAGTTGGGTTACTTAGAACCCAACAAAGCCTCGACGCATTTCTGGCTTCGGTCGACATGGAACCGTTAGTCGAGCCCCTGAATGTGGGTCCAAATATCCAAGTACCTGGTATCAGGATCGCCTTCAACCGTGAACGTATCTCGGTTGTCCTTTCCCAAGGGAAGTCAATCGTCGTTCAAGAGTACCCTGATCTGACGGGCTTGAACCAATTGGCCGAAATCGCAAGAACGGCCATCGATCAAACGCCCCCTAGCGAAGAAATTCTTGTTGCCGTTGGGTTCAATATCGAACTGGTTTACGACCAAGAGTCTGGGATGACAGCATCGGCGTATATTGCTGACCGGTTGTTGTCTGAAGATGCTTTCAAATCCGACGGTTGGCAGTTGACCGCAGGGGCGAATAGGACGGTTATTGACGCAAATGGGCCAAGAATTACACAATCTGTCGCGCCACGTTTCAACGACGCATCAACAACAAAGATCTTTGCTAGTCTAAACCTGCACACCGAAACCAACCAGATGCCGCATCATTCAGAAATCGTTGCGTCTTTGCGGTACGCGTGGGAATTAATCCACGATTTCCCGGTTCGATTCGATGAGGACAATGCCGATGTCTGAAATAACCACATTGACAGGTGACCGTAGCAACCAACCGCACACGGATCAATCAGCAACGCTTGATCCGCTTGGGCGGCTAGGATGGTCACGGCTTCGCCCGATCGACGATTACTACACCGGTCATCTGGTTCCACCGACCACGATTGGTGACCTAAGCCTAACCTGCGAAACATCGATTCCTTGTCAAGAACAAAACATGAACCCACGGTTGTCTGACTTAACCGTTGAAATCAATGCCGATCAGTTGCGAATCCGCGGGACCCACGAACTGCAATACAGCGGCATCGTCGACTATATCGGTATGGGGTTACCCAGCGGCGGACATTCGAGCATCGGGGCTTTGGACAAGTTAGATGATGCGTCAGAATTGCAGACCGCACTTGACGACCTCGCACACGTAAGGGAAGAAGCCCAAATCGAACAATTCCCGATCCCACCACAATCATTGGTCGATGAAGCGGAACGATTAATCCGGAAACTGTATTCCATTTACCCAGCTAGATACGAAGTATCAGCCGATCCAGATGGTGCCGTTGCCATCGATGTTCGAAATGGTTGCGGACAATGGATACTGCTCTTGTGCGAGCCTGATGGCGGCGCTCTAGTTTTGACAAATCTTGAAATCGACGAACGTCGACGCTACCCACTTGAAGACGAGATGCTCGATAGTTTCTTGCGCAATGCTTTGGATCTTTTAAAGAGCGGAACACCGTAAATTCGATGATGGTCCCAAAGACCGTGGCAGGCCGAGAACGGGTGGGGCGGCGCGTATCGTCGGAATCGAATGCTCGGAAAGCGAAACGCGGCAACTATAGTTACAGGGACTTTTTGCCCAAAACTGGCGAACGAATTATGTCCGTTGACCGATTGGATTTCCCGTCGATATCTGACATGACGAAAATCGTACGTTCGTACAGCCATCCTTTTTACGGATGGTTGACCAAAACCGCGGGAGATGTCCGAGATTTGAATTGCGAGGTTAAATCTGATCCGAAACCGGAAAATCCATACCACGCTCTGATCAGTCTGCCTGCAGAAGTCGCCGCCGACAGAGATCGTCAAAAATACAAAGCTCGAGAGTTGGCTGAAGTTTGCGGATGGAACGAACCGGTCGATAATTAGTCATGCTTTTCATCCCGATCGAGAAATCTAAAAACGCGCAAAAACCGGAGCAGTATGCCCCGCGTCTACTTAGCAACACCCATCACCAGCGTCTCCGAAGAAGATCGGCGGCTGATCGTGAGGTGGTGCGAGTGGTACATCGAGAATGAGCTTGCCGACAAAAATGTCTTCTGTTCGGCTATCGAATACGACCGCGGCGCTGCGAAGGGCCCAGCCCAAACTGAAGCAGACTTGATCGCTGTTCGGGATCGGAGCTGGCGAAAACTGGACGCCAGCGACGAATTGCACGTTTTGCATCCGGACCGTTCGACTAATGCCGCGGTCGAGTTCGGTTACGCGATGGGCAAAGACCTTGAAAGGGTTGTGGTGATCGCCTTCGAAGAATGGTTGCCGGGTGAAATCAAGAGCTACAAGCTGCGGTTGCTGATGCACAAGCCGGAAGTCGAATTCGTCTTCCACAGTTTGGTCGAACTGGGATTGCTGCCATCGAGCACATCTAAATCTTCGCAAGGATTCGTTACGAATATTTAGCCACATATCGCTTGTTTAAAATCCCTTGCGAAGATTTAACCGCCGATGGGCGCTGTAGCCTATGCGTATTCCCACAGCATCCCACGCACCGCGTCGCCGTTTAGATACGCGAGCAGCGGCTCCCGCATCATTCGATACGGCAAGTGTTCGACGAGCCGAATCGCTTCCGGCATCGGAACGAAGCGGCAATCGGTAACTAGACCGTCGGGATCGTTGGGTTTCGGTGTGCCGCGCCATTCCATTACGTTGAAGGCCACGGCGATGGAGTTGCCGCCGTCGTGCTCAAAATTGACGATGTACTCTAGCGGGCCGACGGATAGCACTTCAATGCCCGTCTCTTCGCGTACCTCGCGTTTCAGAGCGTCGGTTAGGAGTTCGCCGTCTTCAACTACACCGCCGGGCACCGACCAACCCGGTGTGGTGTCTCATTGTCGCCTTGTTGCTTGACTAGCAGGACCTCGTCGCCATGCCGGATCAGAGCGACTACAACGATGCTCACCGATAACCAGGCCCGCGACCGCGCTCCCACCGATGCGCTCGGGCAACATCCTCGTCGAGTTCCACGCCCCAGCCCGGCTTCGTAGGGATGTCGAGAACGCCGCCATCGTGGAAGTTTAGGGGGCCGCCGGTCAGATCGTCTTTCCACGGTACGTCGTCGATGTCGATCTCGCAGATGCGCACGTTGGGCAACGTGGCGCACAAGTTGATCCCCTGCATCGTCGCCAAATGCGAGTAGTAGTTGTGCGGTGCCACGTTGATCTCGTGCGATTCCGCCAACATCCCCACGTCGCGACCGCGTGCGAAACCCTGCCATGGAACGTCGATCATTGCGATGTCCATCGCCCGTGCGGCGAAGTACGGACGGTAGTCGCGGATCGTGAAAAGGTTCTCACCTGACGTAATCGGGCAACTCGTGCTGTCCTTAACCTCTTTGAGTCCGTCGACCTCGTACATGTCGATCTCGATCCACATCATGTTGAACTGCTCCAACACGGCGCAGATCTGCTTTGCGGCTTGGGGTTTGACGTTGAAGTTAAGGTCTAGCGCGATCTCGACGTCAGGGCCGACGGCCTCTTTGAAGGTGCCAATATATTTTTCGACGTGACCGAGCAGGCCTGGTTTGATCGTCTGGTCTGGAGCGTCGGTGCCGAACCCGTATCCGTACCCGTGGTTGTTGTCGTCGAAAAAGATGATGTTCGTCTTGAGCGCCTTGAAGCCTCGCTCCTTCACCTCTTGTCCCAGTTCGGTCACCGCAGCGAAAGAGTCCATCGGCGGCGTCCCGATGATCTCGTGGTTGCGTGATCGCGATGACCCGCAGTGCGACCAATAGACCTGCTGTTGATGCCGCGTCGGGCCCCCAAATAGGCTATGAACCGGCACGCCAAGCGCCTTCCCCTTGATGTCCCACAACGCCAACTCGACGCCGGCGATAGCCCTCGCTGCGATGCCGCCGGGGGCTTGACGTGACATCCGATACATGTCCCAGTAGCGCGCCTCGACCGCCAACGGGTCTTGACCCAGCAGAATCGGCTCGTAATCGGATACCGTGCCGATGACGCCATAAGGATTTCGGCCATCCGACATCTCACCGTAACCGGTTATGCCCCCATCGGTCCGCACGGCGCAGAACTGCCACGGACGCCAACCAGCATCGACTACGAACGTCTCAATATCGGTAATCTTCACGGCGCAACTCCTAGAATTGTGGGGTTAAGCAGGCGGTTGTCAACAGGTTAGATGGTAGGTTAACTCAGGCGACTTTCTGTCGCAGTCGAACCATCGGTGATAATAAGGCGTATAAGAGTTCGCACCTACGCGTGCTGACCTACTCTACGAGCGAAAACAATGACATGGTCAACGAGCGACGAACTTCTAACAATCCGGCATTAAGCGACTTGAACGGCTACGATCCTGCGATGTTCGGCGCTGGCCGGACGCTCGACCCCGCGACAAAAGCTCGGATTGCCGACAGCGTGGATCAGATACTCGCGGCGATCGGTCCCGAAAACCTTGACGAGCAGGGCACGGAGCGTACGCCGGTACGTGTCGCCGAGATGTTTGACGAACTCCTCAGCGGCTACTCGATCGACCCTGAGCAGCTTTTGAACGGCGCCCTCTTCGATGTCGAGTACGACCAACTCGTAGTCGTAAAGTCCATCGAGTATTACAGCCTCTGCGAGCACCACCTGCTCCCCTTCTACGGGTATGCGCACGTTGGTTATCTGCCTGACAAGAAGGTGATCGGGCTCTCGAAGATTCCGCGCATCGTGGACATGTTTGCGCGTCGTTTGCAGGTCCAGGAGCGAATGACGCAGGAGATCGCAAGCTTCCTCGACACGCTGATCGATCCTCAAGGAGTTGGCGTAGTTGTGGAAGGCACGCACATGTGCACTGTCATGCGCGGTGTGCGTAAACAAGATCCTCGCATGGTTACCAGCGCGATGATGGGGTCACTGCGCAACAACGCCGCCACACGCGACGAATTCATGGGACACCTCCGCAACACGTCCATGTAAACGCGTGGCGCGGCTACTAACGTTGTTCGTCACTCTCGCGCACGCGGGGCGAGTTCAACAAGCGGGCATCTAACCACCCGTCGCACCCCGGATAGTCGTTCGCGTTACAGACGTGATTCGATGATTCCGAATGTTTGCCGTCGAGTGCTCTACTGCAAGGGAGAGAAGCTCATCGGGAGCAAGAGCTTGTTTTTCTGCGTGAGCGGAGCGATGCCGCCCGGAGGAGGCCATACGCCTTTTTCGCGAGTTTCAGCGCGGATGGCGGCGCGTTGGTCGTAGCTCTCGTATGCCCACATGTGGATCCACGTGTTGAGCGCTCCGAGTTCGGAGTACCACGCGCCTACCAGCGGCGAGTATTTTTCTCGTTCCTCGATATGGTTGCCCCAGATTTCGATCACTTTCGGTATATCCGGGGGCGCATAGGTGTAGATGCGCATTTCATATACCGGCCCCAGCTTGGCTTCGCCACGATTTTTCATGAACGGTGCAGGAAGGAATATCTCGGAGCGCATTTTGTTTATGAACTCGGCGTTGTCCGGCGGCCACACTCCATCCTCAGCGACCTGTGCACGAACCTTCCTGCGTTGCTCAAGGTCATCATAGGGCCAGACATGGATTACCTGGTTTATCGGCCCTACTTCCGTGAACCAGAATCCGAAAAGTTGCGAGTAGTTCTGGCGACCCTCTTTGATCTTCGCCGCCGTCCTCTCCTCGAACACGGGCACAGCCCTCGTCTTGAGGTCATACGTCCTGAATTCGTAGATCATCTTAGGTCCCTTGATTGAATCAACTCTGATTGCTCGAAGGCTAACATGAAGGCGAGTACGGCGAGTCAGTGGCGAGTCCCCGCTTGCACCACCTACGTGGGTTCCGGTTTTCGCCGGAATGACGGTGTTGTGCAAACTTCTCTTACAAGGGAGGAATCGTGATGAAGATCAAAGGATCGACTGCGCTGGTGACGGGTGCATCGAGGCGTACTGGGCGCGCATTGGCACTCGCGCTCGCGGAGAACGGATGCAACGTCGCGGTTCACTACTACAGCAACCCGATCGAGGCAATCGAAACCCGCGACCGCGCACTGGGTTTTGGCGTCGATAGCGAAGCATTCCAGGCTGATCTCGCAAGTGCCGACGAGTGCTTCAACATGTGGCGCGCGGTTGTCGACGGATTCGGTTCCGCACCGAACATCATCGTCAACAACGCGTCGGCGTTCAGACGCGCGACGCTCAGCGAATCCACTAACGAAGAATTCGACCGCACGATGGCGGTCAACGTGCGTGCGCCGATGATCTTGGCCCAATTGATGGCGAAAGATCTGGATCAAGACGAAATCGGCAAGATCCTCAACATCAACGATCGACGCAGTGTGTACAAATCCAGGTTTGTTTACGGCGTTTCGAATCAAGCTCTGAGCGGTCTGACAAGATCGTTGGCTGCGAGCCTTGCTCCGAACATACAGGTGAACGAATTGCGTTTGGGCCCGATTCTGCCTCTGGACGCCGCCGCTTCGGCTAGCTCACACGAGATGTCGGCTCGCACGCTCGGTCCAGCACGTCGTATAGGCACACTGGAAGAAGCCTCTCAGGCCGTGATCAGCATTATCGGAAACGACTACATCAGTGGCGCGTCTTTAGCCGTCGACGGCGGTCTGAGCGCATTGGATTAATCGCCAGAATTGGCGAATTCTTGCGCGATGCGTGGAACGCGTATAAGATTTGCGCACGCGCAAACGGTAATTTGTGCGACATTCGGAACGTAGGATTCGTTGCGAGCCCCAATGCAGAAGACGCTAGTCACGATCGATGGGCACATCGGCTCTGGAGCCTTTGATGTCGGTAAGAAGATCGCTCTGATGTTCGGCTGGCGATACTTCGACCGTGTGCGCCTTCCGGCGATTTATGGTCGCACTTCCGATCTTAGCGCTGACGAAATCACCGATTTTCAGAGAGCCGAGTTCTCCGATCGGCTCTGGGCGTGGATCGAGCGCGCAGCCTCCTATTTTGCTATCGGCGCGGCTGGTGACGACCCGCTGTTGCAGGGTGCGGCTGACATCCATATGCCACTAACTTGGGACGCTAACGGACCGTCAGCAAACACCACGCTTGACAACGCTTACGATCTCACGCAATTGGCTAAAGACGGCAACGCAGTCATCGTGCACAGGGCAGGAGCTGTGGAGCTAGCAGCGAACGAAGAAGTTTCTAGGGTCGGGATCTTTGCGAATTGGGACGATCGTGTTACGCGAGTTATGAGTCGTGAGGGGTTGACTGACGTCTCTCAGGCGGAACACATCATTTCTCAACGGGAAAAGGCGCAAAGGGAATTCTTCTACGAGATGCACCGCGCGGATCCCGAAGACCCAGATCTCTATGACTTCGTCATCAACACTTCCGACAACAACATCAACATCGCCACGCTGGAAGTTTCTAGACACGTCAAGAAATCGCGTGACCGCGTCGCGGTTTAAGCTTGGTAGCGCGGTTGTTTCGTCGGCAAGTTAGCGTAGCCGACTTGAGTGTGTCACTGGAAACGCCGCGGAGTGTTCGGATTATGCGTACGGCAATTCACGAATGAGCGACGATATTGGTTACACCGCTCAGGGGTTTATGCAAAGCCCTGTCGTGACTGTGCATCGCGATGATGTGGTCGCTAGCGTCGCAACCATGATGATCGACCACAACATTGGATCGGTGGTTGTCGTGGACGGCGAGGGTAATATCTGCGGCTTGGTGACCGAACGAATGTTCATGCCGCAGGAGGATTTCTTCCCGTTCATGCGCGGCACCGTGACGCGTCTGATGGGAACCAACGTTGGCAGCGAACATTCGACGGAGTATTACGACGCCATCGACCAAGCCCGTTCAAAGCGCGTTCATGAAGTGATGGAATCGGATCCCCCGATCGTACATGTCGATACGACGATCGACAAGGTGATCGACGTCATGGCCAAGACAGGCGAAAACCACGTGCCGGTTGTTGAAGGCGGTAAACCGGTCGGAATGATCGCCCGTCACGATTTGTTGAGAATGTTTAGTTGATCGCCTGACGAGGTCGCCACTCAAACTCCGGATCTTGACAATAAGCCTTGAGACATCATCTCTTCGGCTTCGTGCAGGTCTTTGTGGCTGTCGACGGATATCCAATTCGCGTTTGAACGCAAGGCTCGCATGCGCCCCTCGTTGACCACCTGCGGGAACGTGGTGGTTTCGTGATCGCCGACATCCGGGAACTCGCTCTCGATGCCGCGTTCAAACACGTAGATACCACCGTTGATCCAGAACGGTAGCTCGGTCTTCTCAGCAAAGCTGGTCACCACATCGTCTTCCGAAACCAGCACGACTCCGAACGCGCTGACATAAGGTATCAACGTGATCGCTGCCGCCGCATCGTTGTTGCGCCTCAACTCAACCAACGGCGCGAGCGACTGATTAGTCAACACATCGCCGTTGACCACCACGACATCCGAAACGTCTTGAGGCACCAGCTGGAAGCCTTGTTTAACAGCACCACCCCGGCCAAGCGGTTGCTCTTCAGGAGAATAATGCGCTCGGAACCCGAACCCCGAACCGTCGCCGAAATGATCTTCGACCTGTTCAGCCATGTATCCGGTCAGGAAAACAATGTCGGTGACGCCGTTGGCGCAGAGCCAATGCGCCTGATGTTGGAGCAGGGGCGCGCCGTTGACCGGAACCATCGGTTTACAGATGCGGTTGGTCAAAGGTTGAAGTCGTTCGCCACGACCGCCGGCAATTGTCATTGCCCACATGGTTAGACCTCCTCTCGATCCACAGTTCGATTCTCTACGGACCCGGGACCGAGACTAAGTCGCCATCAGTTTGAGTTCAGCCATTCCCAGCAGGCGTCGATCACCTCTTCGGTCATCGGCTCTTGGACCACAATCGAAGGCGATGCTGGTTTGTCACCGGTACCGTCGCCCATCCACTCGGGCCAGACCGCGATGCCGGCACCTAGCTCCTCGCGCGTGATCTCGACGTCGCGCGGGCGCCACCTCACCTTGCACTTGTCCAACCATCCAATCAAGGTTTCCGGGTTCTGTTCAGTGCGCCAGGCGATGATGACGGCGCCTAAAGCGCACATTTCGCCATGTATCCAATACTTGTCGGCTGCAATCTCGACGACGAAGCAGAACGCGTGGTCCGCGCCCGGTGCTCGGTCGTCTTTCACCAACGCATCGTCGCGCGCCTGCACAGCGTTCATTATCTCTTTGACCGACGCCGGCGTGAGCTCGCCGTTTTCATCTAACGTCTTCGGAAACTCAGTGACGATATGGTCGTAGAGCGCCAAGGCATTTTCAGTTTTGGCGTCTTCGACGGGCCCTGTCTTGCCCAATGCGGCGGCACGTCGCCACTCGGAGAGGCCAGCGTAACCGCACAGCACGTCGCCCAAGCCTGCGGTGTTCAGACGCTCTGGCGCACGCAAAACCACATCGTAATCAACCAGTACATATTCGCAGTTGACAACCGTGAGTTGTCCGATGATCTTACGCCCGTCCCAATCTGCCACGAAACCGTGGATGATGGCACCCGTGGAAACCACCGTAGGCACTTGAACCAATGGCTTACCCTTCCGGTCCGCTACCAACTTCGCGTGGTCGAGAGCACGTCCCGCACCCATGCCGACGACAAGGTCGATATCGTCCGGCAAGGAATCCGAAACCTCTATGAGGTGGGTTCTGTCCAACCATACGTTGATGCCGATCCCAGCCGGTTCGTGATCCAGTTCGTCTTTCGTTGCCTCCCACGCCGATGGCGTGGTTATCACAACATATCTCCCCCATTTGGCGGATTCGGCCTTCAATAGACCGTGTCCAAAGCGGATATCGTAATCCCTTGCAAGTGTCGCTTCAGTCATCGCAATCTCTCGCTAACTTGATCGTTGCCGCGTCAACAAGGTTACTCTAAAGGCGACGTGAAGACACTCGACCATGAGCGATAGGAGACATAGATATTGTCCGCAATGCTGGTTGGCAGGGATCGTCGGTTTTTTCCTGATGGCCGGCTCGAGGAATCGACGGCGCGGGGACCGCGTAAACGCGGACGGTTCGCAGCCTGGGCATCGGCAAACGTCAACTTCAGTGCCGGACTTCGAGGGCGTATCTGATCGTGACCGGGGTAACGATCTTGACAATTTCCGCGAAGTCGCAAGCCTAGAATCAACTGTAAGCTCGCCGAATCGCGGCGCAGACCCTTCTCAGTCCATGTCATCCGAGTCCGTCGGCGAACCGTCAACCGCCACCCGAAATCCGCTTAAACAAATCACTGTTCGCCAGTGGTTGATCGCACTGATCGTCTTGGTCGCGGTGCCCGCCGGCACGTATTTCGGTGCTTACTACCTCTACCCCTACGTCCAAGACCAACTCGAAGGGGAGTCGCCGACCGATGAGGTTCTTTCGGAGTACGGAGTTGCCGAGGACGCCGAAACCCAGTTACTCACCATCCGGCGCGGCGACTTAGTTAACTCCGTGGCGGTTAATGGCACGCTGGAGTACGCCAATCGGGAGCGTCTTTCATTCGGATTGGGTGGGACAGTCGAATCGGTCAATGTCGACGTGGGTGACTTCGTATCTGAAGGCGATGTGCTGATGTCGTTACAAAACGACGCAGTCGTTGCAGCGGACCAAAAGCTTCAAGACGCGAGCGTTGCTCTGCAAGACGCAGAACAAGCCCTCGACGATCTCATCAACCCTGACCAGAAAAATATCGACGACGCGACACTCAAAATTCTCGAGGGAACCCAGAAACTGGCAAATGCCGAAGGGAAGCTCAACGATCTTTTGGATCCACCAGATCTCGATATCCAAAACGCCGCGCTCGCCGTCGCCAAGGCAGAACAGACTCGAGCCGACGCCGAAAACAAACTCATCGACTTGACTGATCCGCCCCAGATCGAGATCGAAAAGGCCGTATTGGCGATCGTTGAAGCAACTCAAACCGTCGATGGCGCCCAACAGCAACTGGCAGACTTACTAACCTTGGACAACTCAGAAATCGCTGACGCCGAGCACGCCTTGAACGAGGCGATGAAAGAGAGCGATGACGCTGTCGAGGCGTACGAAGATCTCGTCACGGTCGATGTGGCAGCGATCAACAAAGCCGAACTTGACGTAGAGAAGGCACGACTCGCTCTGTTGGAAGCTGAAACCGCCGAGATCCAAGCCCAAAAAGCATTGATGGACGCTGAGAACGCGCTGGACGATGAGTTGAGTTTCAACTTAGAAGTGGCGCAATCAGAAGCCGAAATCGCGGCAGCAAAACTCGATCTTGTGGCCGCCAAGGACGCGTTGGCGGAAGCTGCAGAGCCTTACGACCAAGAGGAAGTAGATAAATATCTCGACGAGATCGCCGAAGCCAAAAGTGACATATCGGTTGCCGAGGATCAACTCAAACAACTGATGATCGAGACCGATTCAGAGTCGCGGGACTTGGAGGATGCTTTGAAAGACGCCCGAGACGCGTACCAAGAAGTGTTCTTGAAATGGCTCGGCATGGATATCTCGATGTATCAGTGGGAAGCCTCGCCAGATCAGATTTTCGCCGACATCGGCAAGACGCTACCCGAAATATTCACTCCGATTGGCGGAACCAACCGAATCGCACAACGTAACTCGGTTTCATCTGGGTGGCTCGAAGACGACCCCGCCACACCGTGGAGCGAGACCGTCGTCGCCACCTGGACCGAGTTCTTCCTCAGTAATCTCCGGTTCGGCTGCACCGAATTCGGCACGGGCATCTCTGATGAATGTGTGAACATCGAGTTCGAGAATGCGTGGGACGAACTTGCGATGAGGACCGAGGCCTACCAGACGTTTAATCTCGCCCATTCCCTGAAATTTGATAAAGCGGAAGACGCAATCGATGTGGCGAGGAATTTGCTCGATGATCTGAACGATCAACTCGATGAAATGCTCGAACCGACTGATGAAGACGTCATTCAAGACCTTGAAGCCAAGGTCGATGTCGCTTACTTGAAGCACATCGACGCCCAGGAACGTCTCTCTGAACTATTGGCGGAGTTCGACGAACGGGCAAGAAACCGACAGAATGATCTCTTTACGGCCGAACACGCGCTCGCGGTCGCGGTCGATGAGGTGACGGTAGCGGAAGACGAACTCGAAAACGCGTTGGAACGCCTGAAAGATCATCGTCGTGGGCCCTCCGACATCGACCTCGCATTGGCGGAATCTCGGACCCGAAAAGCAAACGAAGCTGTAAGCGACGCGAACGAAGTCCTCAAAGGATCCCGCGAACATGACGACGAGGCGGTCGAGATCGCCGATCAGGAGGTGCGCGTCGCCGAGGCCGAACTGGCTAACAAGATCGAAGCCTCGGAAATGCTGCTGAATCCCGACCGAAATGAGGTCGATGTCTTGAAACAGGAAATTGAAGTGGCACGGTCGGATCTTCAAGCCAAACGCGCGACGCTCGATGAACTTACTGATCAGGATGTGCTGGAAGTCGAACTTGCGAGACAGGAGATCGAAGTAGCGCGGACAGACTTCGTCGTAGCCCAAGAAGACCTGAAAATCCTGGTCAATCCGGACCCTGCGACTGTCGCTCTGCGCCGCGCAGAGGTGGCCACGGCACGGGAGGACCTCGGATCGGCTCGAGCGGCGATCGAACAAGCCCAGATTGTGGCGCCGTTCGACGGGGTGATCTCGACCGTCATGGCTGAAGAAGGAGAAATCGCCAGCGAAGGGGTGGTGATGGTCGAGATCGCAGACGCGTCTATTGTCGCGGTTTCGGGAACGGTCGACGAGGTCGACGTACTGTTCCTCCAAGTCGGTGACACCGCGACTATCGAGCTTGAAGCTCTCGGAGATGAAAAACTGGTTGGCCGCATCAGCGACATCGCCGCGTTCGGCGAGTCCAACCAAGGCGTTGTTACGTACCCGGTGACCATCCAGACCGACCAGCCAAGCGATACTCAACTGCCCGAAGGATTGAGCGCGGTGGCGGAGATCGTCATCCGTGAACAGAAAAACAAGCTGTTAGTGCCCATACAAGCACTTTTCGGCTCCGTCAACGAACCGATACTCCTGATTTCGAATCCCGACGGCACCCTAGAACCGCGGAAAGTCTCCCTTGGGATATCTGACGACTTCTGGACCGTAGTCGAGGGCGGGGTGACCGAAGGAGAAACGGTACTGATGACCGTGGTCGGTGCTGACACCAGCCAATTCGGTGGTTTCAGAGGGGTTAGAACCTTTACCAGCGTTAGCGGCGGACCCCCGCGGCGGTAGAAGTCGTGGAACACGAGAACTCATCGGCGCAAGCCAAAAATGTACAGCAGATCCAACACCGACGAACCCGTAATCCGCATACGTGACGTCACGAAGATTTACGACATGGGGACCATCCAAGTCCGTGCTCTCGACGGAGTATCGATGGATGTTCGCGAAGGCGAATTCGTCGCCATCATGGGCGCTTCGGGGTCGGGCAAGTCAACTTTGATGAACATCATCGGTTGCCTCGACGTCCCAACCGACGGGAGTTACCACATCGATGGGCAGGAGATTGAAGCGATGTCCAACGACCGGCTCGCCGACATTCGCAGCCGAAAAGTCGGGTTCGTGTTCCAGACCAACAATCTTCTGCCGCGTCTCACCGCGCTAGCGAACGTTGAGTTGCCGATGATGTACGGCCGTTGGACCCACAGGCGCGAACGCGCCGAACGAGCACTCGGTTTGGTCGGATTGGACGACCGCATGGGTCATCGCCCGACGGAGCTATCAGGCGGACAGCAGCAACGGGTTGGTATCGCCCGTGCGCTAGTGAAAGAGCCATCGATTTTGCTCGCCGATGAACCCACTGGCAACCTCGACACGACCAACACCGTTGAGATCTTGCAGATCATCTCGGACCTGAACCATCAAAACGGAATCACCGTCATCATCGTCACGCACGAACGGGATGTCGCTGCCCGCGCCGACCGCGTGATTACCCTGAGCGACGGTCGAGTGGTCAGCGATGCAACGGAGATGCACGAGCCGGTCGGTTAACGCCGCAAACGTACGATGTCCCCATTCGACATAGTCCGCACATCGATCTACTCGCTCACCGCGAATCGATTGCGCGCGGCATTGGCGCTTCTCGGCATCGTGCTCGGCGTCTGCTCCGTCATCACGTTGATGTCGATTGGCCGCGGCTCGACTGACCGCATCACCGAACTGATTCAAGGACTCGGCAGCAACCTCTTAACGGTGATACCAACTGGAGAACCTCTCACCTTGGCCGATGTGGACGCGCTCCGAGATCCGCTCTACACGCCGTCCATCAAAGCTGTCGCGCCGCAGATCGGCACGTTCGGCACGATACACATCAACAACTACACCACACAAGCATCCTTGGCAGGAATTACCCCTGAGTTCCTACAGGTCCGCAATTTGGAGATGGCGACAGGTACCTTCATCGGCGCCCCGCATGTGGAGGCACTGGCCGAGGTAGTCGTTTTAGGTGCTCAAGTGTCGGAGGACCTGTTCGGTAATCAGGACCCTACAGGGGCGTTGGTCCGAATCAACGGCAGACGTTTCCGGATCATTGGCGTTCTCGCCAGCCAGAGCGGCTTCGGATCAATGGACGACCAAGCCTTGATACCCATTACAACCGCGTCGTACCGCTTGGCGCGCGAACGTGTCTCGGGCGGGACCATCAGCGTCGACCAGATTTCCATCCAGGTGCGCGACGTCGAGTCGGTTGATCAAGCTATCGAAGAGATCGAAACAGTGCTGCGGCTCAGCCATCGAATAACCGAGGCCGACGATTTCACCGTCTTCAACCAGCAGGAGATTCTCGAGACCTTCGACGAAGCGAACCAAACGTTAGTCGTGTTTCTCGGCACGGTCGCCGGTATTTCGTTGCTCGTTGGCGGCATCGGCATCATGAACATCATGCTTGTATCCGTTACCGAACGCACCCGCGAGATCGGGATTCGACAAGCCATGGGCGCCAAGCGACGTGACATCGTCGCACAATTCGTGACGGAGGCCGTGTTCCTAACCTTCGGCGGCGGCATTATCGGCGTCATCTCAGGCGTCGCACTCGCAACCGGGATCGATGGACGTTTCTTGATCGGGACCGAGTGGTCGACACGGGTTACTAGCGACATTCCCATCATCGCGATGGTCGTCTCGATCGCAGTTGGTCTTTTCTTCGGCATATACCCCGCGGTCAGAGCTTCGCGACTCAACCCGATCGAAGCCCTCCGATATGAATAACCGAATCCCAACTAAACATGGTGACTTGAAATGAAGAGCCCATTTGCAATACTCCTCGCCATCGTGGTTCTCGTCGGCATTGGCATAGGCGTGGTTGCCATCCTATTTGTCGGTCCGTCCGACGGGGGTCAGGGCGACGAGACGATTCAGATCGCGTCGGAAAGCGACCTTCCCACGCCTAGCGCAAGAAACGAAACCACTAGGACGCGAGCCGAAAGCAACGAGACATCGCCCAAAATGGTCGTAGTGTCTACATCCGTATCCGTTGAGAAAGTCTCGTCCGACGAGGTTCCCGAACTCGAAACCCGGGTCGAAAGTGGAGAAACGCTAGTGGTCGCAACTGTCGAAGTCGCCGGCGAAGGTCGTGGAGCAGGCGGGTTCGGATTCCGCGCCGGCGGTGACGGCGGAGCCGGTGGCGGCAACTTCCAGGCCATTCAGGAAGCCATCGAAAGCAACCCGGAAATCGCCGAACTCATCCAGAAAGCACAGACAGGCGATATGTCTCAAGCAGATCAGGCTCGCCTTAGGGAACTGATGCAAGAGCTGTTGGCCGATGCAGGTGTAGGTCCGCCCGGCGGCGAAGGAGATTTCGGATTCCAACCCGTACAAGGCAAGATATCTTCTATCGACGGATCCGCACTAACCGTGGAACATTCAGACGATAGCGGACTAACAACCGACGTTCAGGTGAGCGAAGAAACGAACATAACCCTCATCAGCGAACTCACGATTAGCGACCTTTCGGAAGGAGACACCGTTGTAGGCGCCGTCCAACGAGGCGAAGGCGGCAAAATCAACATCGTCACCCTCGGTGTGGTACCGGACGTTCCCGGTGGAGGTTTCGGTCTGGGCCGGGGAGCAGGCGCGGCGATCTTCGGGGGAGGCGACACGAACACTTCGAGCGTGGAAGGCAGTATCTCCACAATCGACGGGGACATGATCCACCTCGAAACCGATCAAGGCACCTTGAGGCTGACGGTCAACGACGACACAATTATCACATCGACATCCAATGGCACGGTCTCTGATCTGACCGAAGGAATGACCGTGATCGTGATCGGTCCGGAAGAAGGTGGGGCCGTACAAGCTCGCAACATCGTAGCCGGCCCGGAATCGCTGCTCGGCGATGGTGGCGCAGGCCTGATGCGTGGCGCAGGAAGGCGCGGGCAGGCGGGCCAATGACGCATCAACCAATGACGCATCAACCAATGACGCATCAACCAATGACGCATCAACCAACGATGGCCCCACTGATTCACCTAATTCCGCGTGATGTAGCATCTGAATCAAACCCGCTACATTTGACTTGCTTATGACAACCGCTGAACACACTCATAACGACTTGGCGACCAAAGAAGAGCTCGCCGACTTCAAGGTGGTAATCGCTGACGCAATCTTGACACTCACGACCAGCAATGTCGCCGCTAACGAGCGTATGGACAAGTTCGAAACCGAGTTGCATGAGATCCGAGACATCCTCCAAGATCTGCACGAATCCGTACGCAACCTAATCGAGACAAACAGGCGGGCGATAGGCTTCACTCCATCTGACGATTGAGCTTACACCGATCTACGTTTCTGAACCCTCGTTAACTCAATTCGATCGGTAAACACAAATCTTGCGGGCGAGCGATTCTCAATGCCCGAACTCCCCGAAATCGAATCTATCCGCCGTTACTTGATCTCGAGCGGCGTCGAAGGAAAACGCATCGAACGCGTTGAGATCGGATGGCCCGACAGCATCTCCGCTCCTAGCCATGACATCGAAGCCTTCGCCAACGGCGTCTACTTGAAGCAGATCGGGCCATTGCATCGTCGCGGCAAATACCTTGTATCACCGTTGACAAACGGGCGCGATACAACATCTCATCTCGTCCTGCACATGGGCATGACAGGTTCACTTCACGTCCGTAACTCCAACGAAGCCCCCGTCAGATATCGCAGAGCAGCGTTCTACCTGAACGACGGACGCCGCATCGAGCTGAACGATTCCCGCCGTTGGGCTCGGATGTGGTGTGTCGACGACGCAACCGAGGCATTTCCGAGGCTGGGACCGGAGCCTTGGGACATGGCGCCAGAGGAGTTCGCGGCAAAGCTTCGGGCGAAGCGATCTCGCATCAAACCGACGCTGCTAGACCAGAGCCTGATCGCCGGCGTCGGCAATATCTACGCCGACGAATCCCTGCACCGCTCCGGTATCTCTCCCCTTCGCCGTTGCAACCGCATCAGCGTCGCGCGGCTCGTCGATCTGCACGCATCTATCATCGCGGTCTTGGAGCACGCCATCGAGTTCATCTCGACGCATCCGAGCGAAGACGGAAGCCCGTACGTCGTCGACGCGTATGACGAGCGAATGCGTGTTCAACGCTCGCCCAATTCGGCCTGTCCGGACTGCAGCAACTCCGTCAGTTCGCGCCGCATCGCCGGCAGAACCGCATACTACTGTCGCGCGTGCCAGCATTAGAATCGAAGTATCGTTACCACGTTGCAATTAACGGAGGGGTGGCAGAGCGGTTTAATGCGCTGGTTTTGAAAACCAGTGTCACTTCACGGTGACCGCAGGTTCGAATCCTGTCCCCTCCGCCACCACCGATAATGCTCGATCCAACGCAGCCAACCAGGCCAAAAGCAGCTCTGATTATCGGAGCCAAGCGCGTCGGCCAGGTGGTCGCCCGTCGCCTCGCAGAGGACGGCATTAACATCGCAATCGCCTACCGGAGCAGCGCAGCCGAAGCGCAGCAACTCGCCGATTCCATTACGACCGTCGATACCATTCTCATTCAAGCAGACCTAAGCCACGAGCACCAAGTTATCGGAGCGATCAAAGAGACCATCGGAGCCCTGGGCGGCCTCAATTACGTCGTCAACCTCGCGTCCGACTATCCGTACGCGCCCTTCGATTCGCTAGACGGCGCCTCGTGGGATCAGGCGATGGCAACGGCCAAGGGATCGTACCTCATCGGGCTGCACGCCGCCCGCGAAATGCGGAGAAATCCTGGGCCCAACCGGGGCCACATCATCATGTTCGGCGATTGGGCCGCCGAGGAGACCCCTTACACCGACTATCTGCCGTACCTGACTGCCAAAGCTTCGATCCACTTCATGACGCGGGCCCTTGCCGCCGAAGTCGCAAACTTCGGAGTCCGAGTCAACGCCGTCGCGCCAGGACCGACGATGCGGCCACCCGAGATTACACCCGCCATTTGGAACCGCGACATCGTTGCCAAGGCCCCCTTGCAGTTGGAATCTTCAGTTAACGACATCGCGGAAATCATCGCCACGCTACTGCGCACTTCGTCAATCACTGGCGAGATAGTCAGGGTTGACTCAGGTCGGCACATCAGAGGCGTTTAACCGTTGGCATACAAAGTAACCAGGGTCATCGACTTCTGCTACGGTCATCGACTACTCGACTATGAGGGAGAATGTCGTCACCTTCACGGACATAACGGACGTGTGGAGGTGGATATCGAGTCGGAAGAGACCGACTACCGCGGTATGGTCGTCGATTTCTCAGACGTCAAAGACATCGTGAAGACGTGGATCGACGACAATCTCGACCACCGGATGATACTCCATCGTGATGACCCGCTCGTGCCGGTGCTCGCAGAACTCGGCGAGGCATACTACACGATTGACCATAATCCCACCGCCGAGAATATCGCCGCCCACATCCACGACATGACGTCATCTGGCTCCCTTCGCATATCCGAGATCCGCTTGTGGGAGACGCCAAATTCGTACGCAACTTACTCGCCCGCGAGCCCTCACCCTAACCCTCTCCCGCCATGCGGGAGGGGTAAATGATCGCTTCGCGACGGAATCCTCAGTCTAGCGATTATTCATGGCTACTGACCGTAACCAAGCGACAGCGGTGCTCGCAAGCGGCGGCATGGATAGCTGTATCCTCCTAGCCAACGAAGCAAAAAACGGGATTGCATACCCGATCTACGTCGAGACCGGCATCCCGTGGGAATGGGCAGAAAAGAGGATGCTCCAGAATTTCATCGCGGCGCTGGATAACCCGAACGTCAAAACCGTTACGAACCTCTCGCTACCGGTTAAAACCCTCTACGGCGCTTCTCATTGGACGATGTCCGGCGAAACCGTCCCGGGTTATGAAGAACCCGACGAAACCGTCTACATCCCCGGCCGAAACATCATTCTGATAACGCTCGCGTCGATCTGGTGCAGCCTTAACGACGTCCACCGCATCGTCATCGGATCTTTGGCCGGTAACCCCTTTCCTGACGCCACACCCGAGTTTTTCAGTAGCATCGCCAACTCTAATGGCATGGGCTTAGACCATGAGATAACGGTTGAAGCACCGATGCGCAACATGCACAAAGAGGACATCCTCGCCGCGAGCGCGTCAAAACTTCCGCTACATCACACGCTTACATGCTCTAACCCGAACTCTGGCGACAACGACACCATCATTCACTGCGCCAACTGCAACAAGTGTCGCGAACGTCACGAAGCCTACATCGACGCCGGCATAGCCGACAACACCGTTTACGCCAAACCGCTAGACTGACTGAGCGCGATGACTAGCGACGCCGAAACGCCTTGGTACGTCCGCTTCTTTAAGGCCGACTACCTCCGCGTCTACGGCCATACCCTTCAACAAGACCGCACGGATCTTGAAACCCAGTTCGCGATCCACGCGCTAGAAATCCAACCTCACCATCGCGTTCTCGACCTTTGCTGCGGACAGGGTCGACACAGCATCGCGCTTGCAAAAACCGGATTAGATGTGACCGGCGTTGACCTCAGCGCCGAAATGCTCGCCATTGCGCGCTCCGAGGCCGCGTCGGTCGGCGTAGATCTCACCCTCCGCCAAGCCGACATGCGCCAACTACCGGACAACTTCGAAAGTCGGTTTGACGCCATCATCAACATGTTCTCTTCATTTGGTTACCTCGAATCCGAAGATGAAGATCAGCATGTGCTCCATCAAGTCGCCAAATCGCTGAAACCCGGCGGCAAACTCATGATGGACCTCCTGAACCGGGAATGGGTCATCATCAACAACGAGGAGTACGACTGGCACCAACACGAAGACGGCCGCATTGTCCTCGAGCACCGCGCCCTCGACCTCGAGAAGAGCATCAACCACCTCACCTACACCGAGGTACTACCCGACGGCACCCGCCGCACAATGTCCGATCTCAACATGCGCCTTTACACCCTCACCGAGATGATCAGGATGCTCAACGCCGCCGGATTAACCCTCCAAAACGTGTATGGCGGTTTCCGCGGCGAGAACTATTCCGTAAACGCTCGACGGATGATCATCGTTGCGGTGAAGCAAAACTCTTAAACCCCTTCCCAAAGCAACCGGATCGGAACCGCGTACATTCCGCCGCCAAAGCCGACGCAGGTCGAGCCGTCGTAAAGCACCGCGCCGCCCGCGAAACTCGCCCCGCAAACACTCTTTAATTTGCGTAACCCTCGAAAGTCCGAGTTCGTGACGGTAGATGATGCTTTGACTTCTACACCCGCAACCATGCCACCTGATTCCATCACCACATCGACCTCCACCTGATCCTTGTCGCGATAGTGGAAAAACTCGATGGTGTCGGCATGCCAACTTGCCTGTCTGCGCAGCTCTTGAAACACAAAAGTTTCTAGCAACGCGCCCATCAAACTCCTATTCGCCCGCAACGCAGTCTCCGTCATCCTTAGCAGTGAAGACGCTAGGCCAGTGTCGCCGATGTGGATTTTGGGTGTCTTGATCAAACGTTTTCCCAAGTTGCTGTGCCAAGGCGGCAGTAGCTCCAACAAGTAAACACGCTCCAGTAGAGCGACGTAGTCCCCAATCGTGGTCCGGCTGAGTTGGAAAGGAGCGGAAAGGTTGGAGAGATTGAACAGCCGCGCCGTCTGCGCGGCGACGAGCTGGAGCAACCTCGGCAGCGAAGTGAGCCCTCGGATGCGCGATACGTCGCCGACGTCCCTCTGAACCTGAGCCTCGATGAAGTTGCGGTACCAATTAGCCCGCCGTCGCCCGGTTGGGCGTGCCAGTGCCGGAGGGTAGCCGCCCGCAACGATGCGATCGATCAAAGTCATTCCCAGCCGCTCAGTCTGGCGTATTGGGAATCCGTCCGTGAACAGTGCGTCGATGAACCCGCGTTCGGTCGGGGATGGCAAGTGCAGTTCGCTTTGCGCCAAAGGGTACAGCGGAATCATCTCCAGACGTCCCGCAAGTGAGTCTTGCACGGTCGGTACCGCCAACACGTTCGTTGAGCCCGTCAGAACGAATCGTCCAGGCGTTCTTCGGCGGTCAAGTGCCAACTTCAGTCCGGTGAAAAGCCTCGGTACGCGCTGTATCTCGTCTAACACGACACGCTCCGGGAGTTCGGCGATAAATCCCATCGGATCGGCCTCTGCGGCTAATCGGACGACGTCATCGTCGAAAGAGATATAGCCATAGCCTCGGTCTTCGCCATCTCCGATCCGCGACACGCGCTCCGGAAGATGCTCGGGCGCGCACACCATTTGTGCGAGCGTCGTCTTCCCGCACTGCCGCGGCCCCTGGATCAAGACAGCGGGCGAATCTTCTAACGCTTCGACCAGGCGCGGCTCGATGAAACGCCTGCGGAGTTGATGCTGTCCCATCGTCCAATTATCAGGTTGATGCTCGGCTAATTGCAAGGTTAGTGTTCGTCCAATTGCAAGGTTGTTACTCGTATGATTGCAAGTTTAACACTCGTATGATTGCCAGGTTGATGCTCGTCCAATTGCAAGAAGGCGAATTTTGGAACGCGCTGTCCAAGAGCCGGAAAGCCGGAAAACAAAACTCGATAGAGCGAAATCGGTCAGTTGTGCGCCAAGATCGGCAGGTCAAGTTCACCCATTAACATCACAGCCCACGAACGTTCTCCCCGCCAATTGACACGCCTGCATCACGCTGAAACTCCCCGCCGCCGGATCCAGAACCACATCTCCGGGCGCTGTAACCGCCTCGATCAACGCTTGCTGCAACCCGACCGGCTTCGAATGAGTAACCTTCGACGACGGCTTCTCCTCCCAAACATCCGGAATGTCGTGCCGCGTCCATACGCCTTTCGCCCGCTTCGGCGCCTTCTGCAGAACTAATAGATACTCGGCCTTGCGCCGCGTGCGGTAGCCCATACCCATCCGGCCTTTGTTCCAGGTGATGAGGTCGACGGTTTCGAGGGTGGTGCCTTCGGTCCAGTCGTCGATGCCGGAGCAGAGGTGATATTTGTCGATCCAAAGGAACAAATGCCCACTAGGTCCCAAAACCCTACCAATTCCCCGAATGAACTCGCCGATGGTTTCCGAAGACATCTGGGGCAACGCCGAGCGCTTCTGACCTCTCAACACTCCCTCGTTGCCATAACCCAGTTTGTCCAACACACCGCGATACTGCGGATCGAAAAACGCCGCCGCCGCACAAGCCTCAGGTAGTTGTCCCAGAAGTTCTAACCCATCCATCGCCACCCGCGCATCGCGGAGAATGGATCGTGGAAGCTCGTTTTGGCTTATTGCCCCAATCCGCTCATTCGAATAGACGCTCATGAGGCAAGTCTATGACGCGTTCAAAGAAGTTCGACGCTTCGTCCAACCGATACGTCGGCGTGATCCCCGTAACGTCGTACCCTGCCTCATCCAGCAGTAGTCGAATCAACTGCTCCGTCTCGGCGTATGCTCCTTCGCCGAAGTGTTGGAAGCGGAGGTTGCCTTCGGGGTCAAAGATGTATTTTGCCGGCCAGTAGCGGTTCGTGAAGTACCGCCAGGTCGTGTACTCGTTGTCTTGGACGATCAACCAGCCGAGATCGTTCTCCTCGGCAGCCACGCGCACTTTGTCGATGTTCTTCTCGTATTCGAACTCCGGAGTGTGCACTCCTAGGATGGTGAGCCCAGCGTCAGCGTAGCTCTCATGCCATGCCCTCAGGGCCGGCCAAGTGTTCTTGCAGTTGTATCAAGTGTAGGTCCAGAAGTCGACCAACACTATCCTTCCGCTGTCTCGGATCGCAGCCATCGTAGTCGGTTCGCCGTTCAACCACTCCTGCGTGTTCTTCAACTCGTAATCTGTCCGCGTATTCACCGGCGGATACTGCTCCATCGCCATTCCCGGCAAAATCTTCTTCGCCCAATATGGCGTCTCTGTCGGCGCAGTCGTAGCGGTCGGTGGGACACTTGTGACCGTAGGAGGAGCAATCGTTGCAGTTGGCGCCGGCGGCTCAGCTGTAGGCTCGGACGTGGCCGAAGCTACGACCTGCACAACCGCCTCGTCAGCATCATCGCCGCAACTCACCAATCCCATCGAAACAATCCCCAAGGCGAGAGCCGACAGGAAGGAGCGGGAAGTTATGAGGCGTTTGCCCAACAAAGTTAAACTCGCATACATCTCGCAAGATCAGGATCAAGGTTCAGCCCTCAATGTCAACGATACCATCTATCGACCAACCAATCGTAGTCGCACCAACTCCTACCCCGTTTCGAGACGACGACGAGCAATCTGTCGACTTCGACGCGCTCGAACGCAACGTCGGGCGATGGCTCGACACCCCGCTTTCCGGCTTCGTCGTGGTAACTGCCAACGGTGAAGAGACCATGCTGAGCGAAGCCGAGCGCCTCGAGACGGTGAAGACTGTAGTCAGCGCGCACAATGGCCAAAAGTTTGTCATCGCTGGTGTAGATGAACGCTCAACCCTCGAGACGCTGCGTCTCTCGGAAAACTACGCCAAAGCTGGTGCCGACTTCATACGAATGCGCATCCCCCGCAACATGCCACCCGCCGACCTCGTTAGCTACTACCGATTCGTGACCTCCCGCTGCCCTGTGCCGGTCGTGGTGATACATCAAACCTTCGCCTGGGGCGGCAACCCGGCCGCACCTCCGACGGTCATCGCCGAACTGTGCGGCATGGACAACGTCTTTGCCTACATAACCGACCACTCGATGATTTTCGAACAGCAGGTCATCCCAAACATCCCTTCAAACGTTCGGAAATGGAATTGCAGTGGAGCGCTACTAGCGTTCGGCACGATGATCGGTTGCGACGGCGCCTGCATGCTCCTAGGAAACATTGCGCCCGCGCTCTGCATGGACACGATCAGCGCAGGGTTCCACGGCGACTACAAGACCGCGGTCGAACTCCAGCGGACCGCGTCCAAGCTCAACGCCATCGTCATGAACACCATCGGCGCGCCCAAAACCGCCCTCGCGATGCTCGGCTACGAATACGGCGATCCACGAAGGCCAACTCCGCCGGTCACCGATGAATCTCAGACCGCCATCGAAACGGTGCTGCGCGAAACAGGATTGCTCACCGACTAAGGCAGTCGGACTGCCTTAGTCGGGAAATATCATTGAAAGTTGTCGAATCCAAATGGCGACGCCGAAAGACGCCCACACTCCCACATGAACCTCCACGAGTATCAAGCCAAGCAGCTCTTCAAAGATTACGGAATCCCTGTTCTGCCTTGGCGCATCGTGGAAAACCCTGACGATGTCGCAGACGCGGTCGCAGAATTCGGCGCTCCTGTCATCGTTAAAGCACAGGTGCACGCGGGCGGCAGAGGCAAAGCGGGTGGCGTAAAGTTCGCGCCTACGGCCGAGCACGCGGTCGAGCACGCGACCAACATGCTCGGCACGCGAATGGTGACACATCAGACGGGTCCACGCGGCGTGCCGATCGACAAAGTAATGATCACGCCGGCCGCCGACATCGCCCATGAATACTACGTCTCAGTAGTCATGGACGGCGACGAAGGCGCTCCATCGATCGTCGCAACCCGCGAAGGCGGCGTCGAGATCGAGCAGGTCGCCGAAGAGCACCCGGATAAGATCGTCCGCATCGTTGGCGATCCGCTTATAGGCCTTCTCCCATACAAAGCCCGCGATGCTGCTCTTGCACTCGGATTTCCACCTGCGCTCATCCGACCCGCCAGCGGGTTGATTGCCAACGCCTACCGGCTCTTCACCGACAAAGACTGCTCCCTGGTCGAGATCAACCCGCTCATCGAAACAGAAGACGGCAAAATCATCGCCCTCGACGCCAAAGTCTCCATCGAAGACGACGCGCTGTTCCGTCACCCCGAACTCCGAGGACTTCAAGATCCCGCGCAGATGGACCCGCTTGAGCGCGAAGCGTCAAAATACGATCTCGCGTACGTCAAACTTGAGGGCGGACGCGTCGGATGCATGGTCAACGGCGCCGGGCTCGCCATGGCCACGATGGACATCACAAAGTGGGCCGGTGCAGAACCCGCAAACTTCCTCGATATCGGTGGATCTGCCGACCTCGACCGCATCGAGCACGCATTCAAGATCATCGTCTCTGACCCCGATGTCGAGATCATTCTAGTGAACCTCTTCGCTGGAATCGCCAGATCCGACGTCGTGGCGACCGGCATCATCAATGCCGCACGCGACCTCGGAGCCGCCAAACCCGTAGTCGCCGCTATGAGAGGCACCAACGCCGAAGAAGGGCTCCGACTCCTCCACGATTCGGACATGGACATCACGCCAGCGCCCGACATGGCCAGCGCTGCAGAAATCCTCAGAGACAAACTCGCCAGCATGAGCGCGAGCAATTAACGATCCCTCTCCCCTGGTGGGAGAGGGCTAGGGTGAGGGGGAACCCAACAAACAATGCCAGTCCTAGTTGAAGACCCATGCCGCCTGCTTGTGCAAGGACTGGGCCGTGACGGCTCATTCCAAGCACAACGCATCCTCGAATACGGCACCAACATGGTCGCCGCAGTACACCCCAACCGCGGCGGGACCAAGTTCATGGACGAAGTACCGTACTTCGAGACCGCTAGAGAAGCCGTAGCCGCAACCGGTGCCAACACCGGGCTCGTCTTCGTACCCGCGCCTTTCGCGACGGACGCCATCCTCGAACAAGCCGACGCCGGAATATCCCTCATCGTCTCCATCACCGAAGGCGTACCCGTCCAGGACATGATGAAGGCCAAGGCATACCTCGACCGCACCAATTCCCGACTCCTAGGCCCCAACTGCCCCGGCTTGATCCACCCCGGCGAACGAATCAAACTCGGCATCATCCCCGGAGCGGCCGTTTCGCCCGGTAACGTCGGCGTCGTCTCCCGCTCAGGCACCCTCACCTACGAAGCCGTCGCCCAACTCGGCGCCGTCGGAATGGGCCAGTCGACCTGCGTAGGCATTGGCGGAGACCCCATACCCGGTACAAACTTCATCGACGTCCTGACCGAATTCCAAGACGACGACGAGACCGAGGCCATCGTAATGATCGGCGAGATCGGCGGCACCCGCGAGCAAGCCGCCGCCCAATTCATCAAAGAAAACGTCACCAAACCCGTAGTCGCCTCCATCGCCGGCCAGACCGCACCGCCCGGCAAGCGCATGGGACACGCCGGCGCCATCATAACCGGCAAAGCCGCCCAAGCCTCCGAGAAGAACAAAGCCCTAGAAGCCGCCGGTGCCACCGTCGTCGAATCCCCCGCCTACATCGGCGAGGCGATGGCTAACATCCTGCGATAAACAGTTGCGCCTTTCAGCTGTAATGCAACAGCGCCAGCGCGCATAGTCCTCTAAACCTTGAGGATGGCTCCAACCTGGCGCCGTCCCGTCATCCGATCATGCGGGCACCTTCAACGTCTCCGTCGTAACCAAAGCACAACTCCCACGATCACGGCGATCCCCAGCATAAGCGCAGTGACAGCCGCCCGGTTCTCATCCGCTGCTTCGCTAATCCACTCCGTGAATGAGGCAAGACCTTTCAAAACTTCCCGTAACCCCCAAGATGATCCTTCTTCCAATTGCAAAACCGAAAATGCCAGATTTTTGATCTTGACATACGCGAGGTTCCCCGCAAGTACCAGACCAAACACCAGACCGAAACCTGCCCAGATCTTCCAGCGGGACACTTTCGGTGCCGCCACCTCTCCTGAAGTCTGACCCAGCCGACGATATCGAGCATCGACAACGAGCGTCTTTGCGACCTTGTCGTGAAACGTTTGCCGCCGCGAATCGCGAACGAGCCACGCAAACAACGCTGAATCGCGAATCGCGCTTATCGCATAGCCTGCAACGGAGAGAGGCAGGAACGGCGCCAACATCCATCGCATAGCCCACCTCGGCGGTCCATAAACCCAAGCCTTAACAACAACCTCCCGCAACAGGACTCGCCACGGTTCAAGGCGGTGACCGTTCAATTTGACTATTCGGATTCCGACCACCAGCTTTCCGGGCGATTGCCCGCGCAATATAACGAGCACCAACGACCCAAAACTGAAAAGCAAAGTGAACGCCGCCGCAAAAAGACCTGCGACGACCAATTCGCTCCGCAGCACCGAGCGGGTTTCTTCCCACCGGAAGCCCATTACACCGGCTAATACGTACCCCGTCACTCCTCCGAGCAACCACACGGCCATTCCCAGCACCCGGTCGATCCCGTACGCCGCCAAACGCCGCGCCGGCGAAGCAAGCGAAGCGTCGGGCACCGTCGCAGGTAAAGTTTCAGGCGGTTCAACTGTTGGTGTTGTCATCTTGTCAAGCGGATGAGCTGCGCTTAGTCGCTCCGGGGCGGTTAACACACCATCACAACGAGGTTCGCGTTGAAACAGCGAGGGGGTTTCCGATCACATCTTTGCGACGCAGTGCGTCACCCCGAAAAAAATAAGTTCTTTTCTATCTCCTCGCTACTCTGATCCCGGCACCTCATTCCTCCTGCTTGTACCACGTCCCGCAACCCGAGCTGTAAATCGCCGCATCGTTCTCACCCATCGTGATCAGCATGCGCTCGACCCAGCCGCCTGAGCGTCCGCCGCCGTCGGAGGAGTACAGCTGCCACTCGCACTCGCTTGTGTCGATGGGCGAGCCGACCGCATAAGTGCCCTGCTGTATCTGGACGCCGATACGGTGCACTCCGTCGCCGAACTGCCTCGCTGGGGGCTGTTTGTCGTCTGCAACATCAGCCTCGCCCGACTGCCTGCGGTAGCAGATCACGTCGCATTCAGTCTCGGCTGCGATCGATGCGGCGGAGCTCTTTCTGCCGTCGCTGGCGACCGTCTTGACTTTCAAGGTGTACTCGGAACCGGGCGCCAGACCGCTCGCGAAGTAGTAGTAGTTGCTCGTCTCCCACGTGTCGCCGTCGAACGTGATCTCGTTGTTGTTGTAGCCGCTCGGCTCGTCCCAGACGAAGTTGATCCACGTCTCGCCCGCGCCGTAGCGCAGGTTCGTGGGCTTGGGCACTGGGACAGGCGTGGCGGTCGGTGCGGGCGTTGCTGTCCGTGTCGGCGTTGCTGTCGGCGGCGAGGTGACGCGGATCGTCAGACTGTCCAACTCTCGTCTTCCCGGCATCTCGAGCAGTCTGACGGTGGCCGTCCCTGCGGTGCAGCCGTAGAGGGTGTAACGGTCGACGGCCCGAGCGAGCACGTGCTCGCGGGTGTCCGAACGGTTAGGGCAGCTCGAGTCGACGCTCACATGCGATGTGTAGCTGAGCCTCGCTTCGGTGGCGCCTGAACCGAGCGTGTACCTCGCGGTGACGCGACTGCTCTGACCGATGCGGATCGACGACCGAGACGAGCTCAAGGAACCCGTAGACGGAACTGGCGAGCTGGTCGCGGTGGGCGTGGCGGTCGCGGTGGGAACCGGAGTGCGGGTCGGCGTGGGTGTGGGCGTCACGGTCGGGACGGTGCGGGTGGCGGAGCGGTTCCCAAGGCCGTCGCAGTCGGAGTAGCTCCCGTCGCGGCACGACTGGCCGCGAACGTAGTACGTGTAGCCGCGCGGAAGACCCGAGAAATACACCGGCGACCTAAGGTCCGTCTCCGAATCGTACTCGCTGAAGTCGTTCTCGCCGTAGTACGACCGGTAGATCCTGAACCTGTAGTACGAAGTCCCGCTCGGACGCGTGTAGTCGATCCGCAGGCGCGTACCCGAAAGCGACGAGCCGGTTATGCGTGGGGGTACCAGGGTCGGCGTCGCGGTCGGGTTCGGAGTCGAAGTCGCGGTCGGCGTCGGGGAGGGTGACGGTGAAGGCGTCGGCGTCGCGGTGGCACGGGCGTTCACCGTGATCTGCGCGGACGCGAGAAGGATGTCCCTCGGCATTTCTCGCACCTCAATCGTCCCGGTCCCGGCGCGGCATCCGTAGAGCGTGTAGTCCACGGTGCTGCTGTCCGTCCTCTCGTCCGAGTTCCGCGGCTCGGAGGAGGAGGGACAGCGCGGGTTTCTGTTCAAATGGTCCGAAATGAGGGTTCGGGCGACGGCATCCTCCGGGCCGAGGACATAGCTCACCGTCACGTTTGTTCGCTCCCCGACCGTGATGTCGTCGTCCGAGACTGTGATCACCGCTGAAGATTCAGGGACCGGCGCCGGCGTGGGAGTGGGTGTCGGCGTGGGAGACGGTGTCGGTGTGCCCGTTGGACTGGGAGTAGGCGTAGGCGTAGGCGTCGCGCCTACAGGTGCAGCACTTACAACGATGTTGAGCGAGGCAATCACGCTGCCGCCCGCTTCGCCAATCTTCACGCTACTTGTGCCTGGTGAGCAGCCATACAGCGTGTACGCCAGCGTCACTTCCATGTTGCCTTGGTTTGGCTCGTCGGCGCTGCGTGAGCTAGCAGCACGAACGTTACTGCGGCACCTTCCTTTACGCGCCAAGTGGTCTCCGAAGAATATGCTTGCAAAGTTCACGTTTGGAGCAAGCCTGAAGGTAAACGTTACTTCCGTGCTCTCCCCGACTTCAATGGACGTGTCGCTAGCAGTAATAGTTGCGGTGGAGGCGGTTGCCGGCGTTATAGTCAGAGTCTGCGTTGCAAGCACTGTGTCGCCCGGAGATTCAACCAAATCAAACGTCACAGTTCCCGCGGTGCACCCGTAAAACGTCCCGATGTAAGCGCCCGCTGTTCCAGATGTTGTGTACTGCGCCGCACCGCTGCTACTGCAGTTCGAGCGCGAACTCACGCCTGCAGTGTGCTTGAGTGTTGCAAGCTTTCCCTCAGCTAGCGTGTAAGCCACTTTCACTGTCGTTCCCTGCCCGATTTGCATAGCGCTTCTCGTCAAGCTCAACGTGCCAGTCGACGGCGTTTCGGGCTGCACAATTGGTGTTGCCGTAGGCGTTGGCGTGGGGGTTGGGGTAGCCGCCGCCCCCTCCCATTCGATCGTGATCGGGTCCGAATTCTTAAACGCGGTGCCCGTATTAGCAGCATCTCTTTGCTGTCCGCTACTCGTGTTTGCCGTAACCCGCACTCTGAACGTTCGTTTGAGAACCGTGCGCTCGTAGGTAATCGTTGAGTTGCCCTCCGACGTGTTGATGTAGTTTTCCCAATCGCTTCCTTTCCATTCCTGCCACGCGTACGACAGCGTTGCGCTAGGGATGCTGGTTACCGCTCTGATAGTCAGATCAACGTTCGTGCCTGCCGAAAACGGGCGGTTACTTTCACGCGTGCTGAACGACAGGATAAGAATACGGGTGTCATAATTCGGGATGTACTTCTGCTCAACTGCGTAGTAGCCGTCCCTGAGCGTGCGCTTCGCGGTAGCGAGCCAGCCGCCCCTCAAGTTTTCGATCCCCTGACGTATCAGCAAATCGGTTGCATGTCCAGAAAACTCGGCTCCGCCTTCCTGATCCGGCGGCGCTGCAAAAAGTGGAGCGAATTCGCCCTGCCTACTTTGCAGCGGCAACTCGTCCAAAAGATACAGCGAATCGACGCTCTTGATGCGGAAGTTAACGGGGTAGGCGGAGTAAACGACCGGTTGCAGCGTTTTAGGAATTTCCTGCTCCGCCGTTCTCTCCGTTACCGTCGAGGAGGCCACACTGGTTGTATCCGACGTGCCGTCGCTCTTGTCGTAACCCCAGCCCATCGCGAACTTTTCCTCAGTTCGCAAGCCGGGAACGCAGTATTCGGACAGCGTCCAATTGGCAATCATGAAGTAGCCCGCGTTGCTGTAGCTCATCGTTTCCACGCGCGGAGTCTCGCAGGCTGTGAACTCTTCGTTGGTGCTCACGTCGTGGAAGTCGTAAAGGCTCACTGGCCAATCGTTGCCAGTAATGCCTTGGACTTCGAAGAAGAAGACGTTTGCAAGCGTGAATTCTGACACGTTCTCGCAAACCTCACGCTCCCAGCCGTTGTAAAGATCGGACTGCCCGGGTTCACAGTACCAATGGGCGAGCTCGTCCAGCAAAACCCAATCCGCCCACAGTTTGTTTCGGGGGTTCCAAGCTGCGTCCATGACAGTTTGCGGTGGTCCCTCGCGGCTCGCGTTGGACACCGCGTTTTGCAAAGTGCCGTATGCCAAGTCGTGCTTGAAGCACGCGGGCTTGGCTGTACCTAGGAACCTGTTGCAGTTGTTATTCGCAACGTCGATCCAGCCGCCACGCGACTGCAGTTTCAGCGCCTCCCGTAAGCCTTGCTCCCACTGTTCAAGGGTGCTCCTTGTGTAGATGCAATTAAGCATGTTGATTGTTTTCGAGAGGGGCTGACTCTCCGTGTATATCTCCTGCGGCACGCAGCGAATCACTTCGTTCCATGCCGCGTCACCGGGTGTGGATGCCGCAGTGGCGGCAATTCCGTCGCCGTTGCTAGCTTTGGAGCGGCGCCACGCGAACTCGCGGATAAGTGCTGGGCTTCCCGTTTCCGTTCGGAACGCTCGGCGCGTGGCTATCCAACGCAGCAGCAAAGCGTTGGTGGTCGCTGTTGCGGCTTGTGCTCCCGCTGGTTGCTCCCGTCAGCTCCGCCACTTTTGCAACGGACATTTCGTGGTAAGTGTCAAGTATTCCCGTCTCTTCAATGCAGCCGTCAAACGCTGTTGATTTTTCTGCGGTGTAGTCCCTCAGGGCAGCGTCAAACGTCGCCGGGCGCGCGTCCGTCATCCTTCGCATGCAATCAAGGAACATTGTTTCCTTGGCGATGAACGCCGCATCGTTGTACACGGCTGTTTTGAGTGCCGCGAACAGCTGCACGGCTGCGAGCTCGTTCCGCTGCTGCTCGGCCAAGTCGGGATTGGACGGGGTTGCAGTCGCCGTAGCTGTTGCGGTAGGCGTCGCCGTACCCGTCGCGGTAGCCGTCGGCGTGGGAGTTGGTGTCGCTGTCGGCGCGGCGACGCTGGTCGCTGTGGGTGTTGGCGTGGCCGTCGGCGGGCTTTGGCTCCAGGTGATGTGGAAAACTTGCGCCGCGCCGTGCCATCTTCTTCCACCGGAAACGTCGTTACCATTCGCCGACAGCTCGAACGTCATCGTCTTCGCCACGTCCGATGCCGGGATCAGGAAGCTCTCGTCACCGTTGTTTCCGTTTTTATTGCGGTCAAAAACGGGCGAGCGCCAAATGTCCAAGGGAATCGCCGAGATAGAGCTGTACATGCCGTCGTAGCCGGTCAGCACCACACGGATCCCGCTGCCCGCCGCACCGTCGGTGCCGGTAATAGACGTCGAGACCGTCACTGTTTGCCCCAGCGCCGGCGTGGTGTCGCTGATCGTGAAGCTCCCGTGACCTTCCACCACGACGGTCGTCGTTTCGTCGTCCGAAGCGGTCTGCGCCGCGAGCGAACTCCAACGATCCAAAGGCGCATCGCCGACCGACAGAAGCAGCCCCGCGAGAACCGCACAAAACGCGGCGACCGCGACAAGAGATCTCCATTCAAAACGCATCATTCGCAACCGTATCTGTAATTTTGGATTACCAGCATCGTAGCAACTTTGCAATGATACGTTACCAGCAGACTAAACAATAAGACGAAAATTCCAGGTTCGCGCGATTATCTCACGCTCGACCGGCGCGGTCGGCCACCCGTAGCGGCAACCCTCGTGGTCCTCCCCGCGCGTGGGTAGGAACAGGGCAAATCATGCGTCCACCTTCACCTTGGTGAACCCCAAGAACGCACGAGCGCCGCGATAGTAGAATGAAAGCGCGCAACCTATCATCCCTGCAAACGCCGCGCATCTTGCGGCGTTCTCACTCCCACTTTTCTGCATCTAGTGGAATTCCATCACAAATCAGAACTCGACGACTCCGACCCCCGGCGCGGCAAACTCACACGCATCGGCGCCATCGACTACGGTGACAGCGACGGGTGGTTAGCGCGCCTGCGGCGCCAAATCCGCAACCCATCGCTGCTGACATTCTTCGTCATGGCGCTCGTCATCCTGGCCATACCGGTCGGCATCGTCTTCCCCGGCTTCTACTCCGGCGCTAAAGAAGGCTTCTGGCGAATCAGACAAGAGCCTTTCGTGCAGTTCCTCGAAGTCTCCACCCCCAGCTACGTCTACCCGTTTCTGCAACGAAACATCGATCAGATGAAGAACGCCCAAAGCCAGTACGAGTGGCGACGTATCTCCTTCAAACTAGGACCCTGCCACGAAGCCAACCTGCGCCAATTCCCCGAAGGCAAATACACCGACGGCATCGCTCGCGCCTGCACCGACCTCCACAGCATCCAACTCGACTTCGCCGAGGAGTGTAGCTCCAGCACATCCTGCAACATCCCGCCAGCAGCAATAGCACGTCTAGAAGCCGTCAGCGAACGCCTCCAAGTAACCTTCTCCGACGCCTACTCCTCCCGCCACACCGAAGCCATCGGCTCCGGAGAGTAGCGCAAACCTCCGAAGCCGGCGTCCGTGTGCGCCTCCCATCCCGTTCCTTCAAGGAGCATATCCGGGTCGGCGACGGGCCCACCAACCAAACTATCCCACGCCCCTTTCGCACAGCGAAAGGGGCGCGAGCCAGCGGAGCGCCGCGAGCGGGGTATGCCCGGGGCGGCGAGGGGCCCACCAACCAAACCGTCACCGTCCCTCCATCACCGCATTCAATACAACAATCATGCGCAATCGCTACCAACAATCCCCTCTCCCCTCCGCGAGCCCATGTGCAAAACTCCCGTCATTCCCGCGGACGCGGGCGCTTCAGCGGACGGAACGTCCATCCAGAATCAATAAAGCACGCCTTTTCACCCCATCCCGGCGACAACCACCTTCCCTTTCGCTCGCAGGAGATGTACGAATCCCTGAGTAGAAACCATCGGCGATCTGCCGCAAGGGTTTCGCAATGGTCTCCTCCGCGGGAGACCGATGCGAGAGGGCTAGGTTGAGGGGGTACCGGGGAAAAAGGGGATGCCCTGCCAACCAAACAACCACACCCCCATCACCTCAACGTCCCCACCAACCTCACCCACCGCAGCAACACCCTCATCCGCCACAAACATTCCCCCTCTCCCGTTCGACGGGAGAGGGTTGGGGTGAGGGCCCGGGGCGGCGAGGGGCACACCGACCAAACAACCACACCCTCCACCACCGCAACACCCCCAATCCGCCATCAACAATCCCCTCGCCCGTTCGGCGGGTGAGGGCACTTGACTCTATTGATACATCTGTAGTACAACTGGAATCAGGCGCCAAAACCGACGGCCATCGGCAAGCGCTCAGAACATCGCCGCGTCGAGGGTTAGCGCAACCTTTTGACGCAACTATCGACAACCAAATATTGAAACCGGTCTGCGGGGGGATAATCACCGGGCCGCCCAGAGCGACCTTATAAGCCGTGAAAACGGTGAAGTCGACTGCTCGAAGCGACCCGCGGCAGTGCCCCCCACAAGTTTAGTAAGTTCGGACGCAACGCAGACCAAAACCCGGTCACGGAGATCGTTGTAGCTGCAGGGCTCGGATGCGGAGCGTTACGCTGACTCCGCCTAGCAAGCCAGACGGACATCCCGCCGCGCGACGCTGTCCATCGCCTCCCGTTCACAATCATCATCCCCTCTCCCGTTCGGCGGGAGAGGGCTAGGGTGAGGGCAGGAGGCAGGGGACACGACGTAGGGGCGACCCTTGTGGTCGCCCCCTCGCACGGGATGCCCGTTCAAGATCCGAGCGAACGATCCTCCTACCCGGCAAACGTCTTTCCGTCACGCCGAGCGGAAGAGGCTACCACGACAGCTCGAGAAGCAATCGAGCGATGACGGACGGCACGTCTTACAACCACCGTCCGGAGGGCCGATGGTCTGGCGACTTCGGCGACGCTGGGAATTTTATTGACTGACCAACCACAATCTTTCGCTCGCGCTGACCCGAAACCGACGCGGCGATGATTCGAAAAGAACTCCTCCCTTTCGCTCTGCGAAGGGGACGCGAGCAAGCGAAGCGATGCTCGCAGGGGATGTACGAATCACGGCTTCGTGATTCGCCCAGGATGAAGTCCCGACATCCGTCGGCCGGGTGCCCCAGCGAGGGTGCACCACCCGCAAAACATACAAAATCTGCCAACAACCGGCAGACCCATTAAACGCGCCTCGAACCAAGCCAAAAACCCCTTTCCATATAATCGCAACCAAACCCGGATATTCTACTCAGGCGTCTCAGTTATGACCACTCAAGTTGAAACCCTAAACCGCGAACCGCTTATTCTTGTCGTCGATGGCCACTCGATGGTCTTCCGAGCGTGGTTCGCACTCTCTCGGGGCGGCGGGTTGACCAACAGTGCGGGACAGCAAACGCATGGCGCTTACGGCTTCTTGCGCAACCTTATCGCCACCATCCGCGAATACAGCCCCACTCACATCGCCGTCACTTTCGACACCCGCGCCCCCACCTTCCGCGACGAGCTGTTCGACGAATACAAAGCTCAGCGCCCGCCAATCGATCCTGAGCTCCACGCCCAAATCCCGATGGTCGAGAGCATCTTGGCGGCAATGAAGGTGCCGGTCTACAAGATCGATGGGTTTGAGGCCGACGACGTTGTAGGCACCATCGTCCGCCAGGCCGAAACGGACGGTATTCGATCCTTGATTCTCACCGGCGACGCCGATCAGCTGCAGCTAGTTAACGACGATACCAATCTCTTGATGTACTCCGGTTTCGGCGATACCAAGGTCTATGACATCGACGGAGTCCGCGACCGCTACAACGGACTCGGCCCAGATTTCGTCGCCGAAATCAAGGCTCTCGAAGGTGACCCGTCCGACAACATTCCGGGCATCGCCAAGATCGGACCCAAGGCCGCACGAACCGTCTTGAACCGCTTCGGACATTTCGACGATCTCTATGCCAACCTAGATGCCATCGGCGAGATCCCTTCGAGGGAGCTGCGCGGCGCTAAGGGCATCATGACCCGTCTGCGCGACGGAAAGAAGATCGCATACGACGGATTGAAACTCACCACCATCGTCACCGAAGTTCCGATTGAGATCGACTTTGCCGAATGTCGGATAGGCGGATACGACCGCACCGACGTCGTTGCCTCATTGACCGCCTTAGGCTTCGGCGAAAACATCGTCCGAAGCATCCCCTCCGCCGAAGATGCGGAACGCGGGATATTCCCGTTGCCCGTGACCGGGCGAGCGCAAGGCGACCTCTTCGCCGGTGCCCGACCCGCGGCGAGAACCCAAGTCAAGGTGAAGGCCGGCGAACCGCTCGGCGACTACAAAGTCGTAACCACCGTCACCGAACTCCGCAGCTTAGTGACTCGACTCGGCAACCAAGACGGTTTCGCGTACGACACTGAGACGAACGGCACTAACTCGATGCGAGACGAGATGGTAGGTATGTCATTCTCGAACGCCGAAGGCGAGGGTTGGTACGTGCCGGTCAGTCACCGCATGGGCGAACAGATCGATCGCGTGCACGTGCTGGAACTCGTCGCCCCGCTGTTCGAAGATGCTAAGGTGCCAAAGGCCGCGCATAACGCCAACTTCGATGTGATGGTGTTGCGCCAAGCAGGGGTTGACATCAACAATTCGGCTTTCGATACCATGATCGCCGCATCACTCTGCGGCCACAACCGGATCGGGCTAAAGGACCTCGCTCTCGAACTCTATCGCGCGGAGATGACGCCGATTACCGATCTCATAGGCACCGGGCGAAAACAGATAACAATGTCCGAAGTCGACATCGAATCGGTCGGACCATACGCTTCTGCAGACGCCGATTTCACCTATCGACTATGGCGACATTTCGAAGGTGAACTCGACGGGCACAACGCTCGCGGCGTCCTCGAAGGTATCGAAATGCCGCTGTTGCCGGTCATCGTCGACATGCAACGCACAGGAATGGTCGTCGAGACTGATGTTCTTAAACGCTTCTCCGCCGCTCTGGGCGAAGATATAGCCCAAATCAAACAGGCCACAAACACGCTTGTGGGTGGGCGCCAATTCAACATCGCATCTAACAAACAGCTTGGCGAAATCCTCATCGACGAGTGGAATGCGCCACCGACCCGCAGGCTCAAGACCGGCTGGTCTATGAATGCCGACGCTCTGGACAGGATGCGAAACCGCAGCGGGCTCGACGATCGGGTGTATCAACTGATCGACGCTGTTTTGCGATTCCGCGAACTCTCGAAGCTCAAGTCCACTTACGCCGACTCTTTGCCAAAGATGGTGAACCCCGCTACGGGTCGCGTTCACACGACCTTCAACCAAGCTGGGTCCGCGACCGGAAGGCTCGCCAGCAACGATCCAAACGTCCAGAACATACCGGTCCGCACTCCACTCGGTCGCGAAATCCGCAACGCGTTCTCGACGATGTACGATGCCGGATGGCAGTTGTTATCGGCTGACTATTCGCAGATTGAGTTGCGCATACTGGCGCATATGTCCCGCGAACCGGGTCTGCTCCAAGCCTTCGGAAACGGCGAGGACATCCACGACGCCACCGCGCAGGCGATGTATGGCGTTCAAGATGTCACCAGCGACCAGCGTCGCATCGCCAAGATACTTAACTTCGGCGTCATCTACGGCCTTGGGCCGCTGGGCGTCGCGCGCCAAACCGACCTGACGCAGCAGCAGGGTCGCGAGTTTATAGACCTCTACTTTGGCAGATACCCCGGCATTCGAGACTTCATCGAACACCAAAAGCAGGTTGCCAACATGCGCGGCTACGCCGAAACTCTTAAGGGCCGTCGCCGCTACCTGCCCGACCTCCGCTCATCGAACCAAGGCTACCGAGCCGCCGCCGAGCGCGTCGCCGTCAATATGCCCATACAAGGCACCGCCGCCGACGTCATAAAGATCGCCATGGTCAACATCGCCGACGAACTCGAGCGCCGCGGTCTGGAATCTCGGATGACCGCCCAAGTGCACGACGAACTCATATTCGAGGTTGCACCAGGCGAATTGGAGGAGATGACATCCATCGCCCACGACATGATGCCCGCGGCGATGTCCCTGGAAGTACCCCTTCTAGTCGACACCAAAACCGGCGTCCGCTGGGGCGAACTGGAATGAAGGTCGGTTCCGCCCATACGCGGACCGACCGCCGCTAACTTACGGCTACCAACTCCAACCGAACACCTTCGTGTTGGCGCAACGCATCAATCACCGCGAACACGTTGCTCGACTGCGGATTACCTTTTCCACTAAACATACCCATAAGACTCTGCGGCGACGTTTCTACACGATCACCCAGCTCCTCGAAACCAATCGAAGCATTGATCAAATCGCGGATAATCTCTTTGCCGACTTCCAATTCCCCGTTAAACATCGATTCGATGCTTTCCGTCAGCAAGCCCTCGCTAAACCCACTATCTCGACGCGCACGCGCCACGATCGTGGTCTTGAAATCTTTGGTCAACGGCATTACGCCAATGTCTCACAACTCCGCCAGTGAACCAACCGGCAAACCCAAATCTCGTCGAATCGCGGCGGAGACCCGATTCAACCGTCGACCATTGAGCTCCTCATCCTGCATCGTATCCGTGACTATCGCGACGCCGACGTTGTGTTCCGGATCGCCCCAGGCGATACACGTGCCCATGCCCCCGTGTCCGAAAGTGTTCGATTCCACGGGTGCCGCCATCCGGTTGGGCTGATCATCGTACATCCAAACGCCCTGGCCAACTCGCGACTTTGTCATGCTTTCGATTTCGTACGCCGACGCATGAACCGCGAAAACGTTGGCCGCGGCAGCTTCGCTCAGCCATCTCTCACCCTCAGGAGTAACACCGCCACCGCACACAGTCGAGTACAGTCGGGCCAAATCACGAGCCGAAGTGATGCAAGACGCGCCCGGCGATACGATCTGATTGTCCAACAACCAATCCATCTTTTCGGGCATCTCAGGATCCCGATAGCCGTTCGGCACGTGGAGTTCCTTGACTCTCATTCGAGTTGCAGTATCGCCATATTCAATAGCGAATTGAGTATCTTCGAGGTCGAGAGGTGACGAGACTTCGAGTTCGAAAAGATCGACAAACGGTAGACCAGTCGATCGGCTCGCGATCTCGGCCACTAAGATTCCGAACGTGATCGCGTGGTAGTGGATGACCTCGCCCGGATCGTACTCCAGCGGCATCGACGCGAGGATATCGCTCATGCGTCCCCAATCGCTCCAATCAACGTCGGCCCTCCCGAAATCACGAGGCAGGCCGGCGGTGTGAGTCAGGACATGTCGTACACTGACTTTCGATTTGCCGCGTTGAGCGAACTCTGGCCAGCAGTTGGCCACCGGCGCGTCGATCTCCAAGCCGCCAGCATCCAGAAGCCGCCAGATCGTCGCGGCCGCCATCGCCTTACCAGACGAAAATGCGCGGAACAGCGGATGTGGTTCAGGCGTTACACCGGAACCGCTCTTCGAGCTCAAGTAATTCAGCAACCCCTCGCCATCAACGAATATCGAAACCGAAGCGGTTTCGTGCAAACCCATCTCCAACTGCGATTCCAGTTCGGAATACAGTTCTGGAAGATCTACCCCGGGCTGGGCCAGCGACTCCGGCTCTTCCGGTTCGACGGTATCCACTTCTACAGCCGCTGTGTCTTCATCCACCGCGCCTACAACAGGCGGTACTACCGCAACCTTTGCTTCTGTCGATTCTCCGGTTGCTTTTTGGGGTGTCGGCGATTCGGCAACCGGAACTTCTTGGACGTCGAACATCGCCGCCGCGCCCGCGGCGATCTCTTCCGCGACATTGCCCAACTCTTCCGCATCCACCTCTTCGATCGGTCGCGGCTGAGCTACGTCCGCTGCCAACAGCCTCCGATATTCCGCAATCTGAAGTTCAAGCTGATCTAGAGTGGCACGGATATCGGCGATGTCCGCCAAAGGAGGCGCAGATGCGGGGCGCGAATGCTTCTCATCTGGAGTTTGGCCACTGCCGACGTCCGATGGTTCTTCACCGTCAGATCGGTTCGTCGGTTCGTCTGTCGGTTGAAGATCGTCTCGGGACAAGGTGTGGTGTTCGCAGTTGCTATTGGACCGAAAGATTCCGGATGTTAAACGTGTCCTGAAGTTTGTTCATTCCGTCCATCCAACTGGCCTGCATATCCAAGGGCCAAGTCGGATCGAAATCAGGATATTTGTCGAGAACCCGGTATGCTAATTCTCTCATCGCCAAAATCGCAGGATCGAGATCGCTCGCAATAGGAACTGGAATATTTGCAGCCTCTTCCGAATTCGCCGGTCGCGTCGCGCTCCTCGTCGACCTCGAGTTTGAACGCGAGCGAGCTCCTGATTTGCGGTTCGATTTGAGATACGGCGAGAGCGGTAAACCGGCATGCGTCGCGGCGTGAATGAAAAACGTCTCACACTTGATGAGCATCGATTCCGTGCATCCGAATTCGCGCATCGCTTCTCGGAACTGTGCCTTTGTCGCCCGTTCCAGATCCAGTCTGAACACCGGTGTGTAGTAGCCGCGGAGAACACCCTCGAGTAACTGATGGTGCTCCTCGCCCTCGGTTCTGACAAGGCGCACCAATGTCTGACTTGGGCTCCCTTCGGCATCGACGAGCTTCAAGGTCTTAAGCGCGCTGTTTATCTGCGAAGTCGCGGTCCCAGAAAATTTGGAATCGAACACGGAACGGTCGATTCTGTCCGGCATGCCCAAAGCGAGCGATTCCAGAAAAGTTCGGAATGTCCGGTATGCGACGTACGGTGGGATGGTATTTGGTTCAAGAGCCATGACTTCAAACTGGGAACTGGGCTTGAACTCTTCGTTAGCGTGAGTATACGGCAGGTGTTTTCCAAATGTAACACGAAGTTCGGAATCTGGGATTTGGCTTCTGGACATGGCAAGGACAGTTTCTTTTCTTAAGTTTTGATGGATAGCAGAATATGGCCTAATCACCAACATGGAGGCAACCCTTAGCCCAATCAGGCAGGCAATTTCAGATGCGAATCGCGATTGAAAATATCCTTCCGGACCCACATCGACCGGTATACGACAAAGCTCATCGAGCATGGGCGCGCCGACGCCGACAACGGCGCATGCCCGTGGTGCTCGCAGAGCACGGAAATTTCTATCTGCTCTGTGGTCACAACACCATTGACGCCGCCCAACGAGCTGGCGAGGATCTCGTCGAGTGCGTAGTGCGTCAAGGTGTTTCAGAGGAAGAGCGTGAGGAGTTCCGGCTAGCCGACGAGTATTTCTCATCGCTGCTACCCCCGATCAAGATGGCCGAATCGTTCATCCACTACCGTGATACGTATCACGTAACGCAGCAGGAGTTGGCGCGCCGGACCGGCATCACGGCGGGAACCGTGCATCACTACGAAAGCTTGAGGAAGACGCTGTCGCCGAAGTTGCAGGAGCACGTTGACCGAGGCGAGCTCACTTTCAAAGAGGCGCGCTGCATCGCCGATATCGACGGTCACCGCCGTCAAGAAGAGTTGGCCGAACCATTCATCGACTCTCGCCTGAGCAGTGTCCACGTAGAGGAGATGATTTCTAAGGCAAAAGCGAATCCGGATATGCCGTCCGACGAATTGATTTCCGAATTCGTTGTGGATGAACCCAAGGTCGTGGTTCCCGAAACGCTACCGGTTTCCAACGGAGAAGCCGTAGACGTTCACGCGCGTATCCACGGCGAGCGTTTGAACGGAAGTTATGACGATGATCTGGAAGGGATGCAAGAGGACGCGTTCTTGCTGGCCGGCAGCCTCGAGAAGTTGGCGAGTGCAGACATACCCGAGTATCGGCGCCTTCGGCTCGTTAGCACGCTCCGAATTCTTTCAAGCCGTCTGAACGTAGCACTCGACCATTTGCATCGTTACAGGAAGACGAGTGCGGCACTAGGTCGCACGAACAATCGCTCGAGACTCGCCGAAGCCGCCAAAGTGCGCTGAATCGGCAAGGGATACACAATTCGCTGATGATTTTCGTAGAATATCTGGGCGAATTAAAATGAAGACGATGAGATTCATCCTAAATTAGGCAAGCAATACGCCCAGCGCCTGTTTCACACAAATTTATCGACGGTCGGGTGACCATTCGGCATGGATTGCCCGCGAGAATGCCGTCGAGTTGGCATTTGCGTCTTGAATTGATCAACGCACTTGCCTGCCTAGAGGGTGGGGTGCTTTCTCAGCCTCCTTAAGCACCCCTATCCTCACCCGCCATCGGATTGCCCACGGCTCCTGCTAGGCCGCATTGACGTGGTTACCACGCGTCGCAGCGACTATTCGCGCTCACCAATGGGAACCACGGCGGAGGGTTTTGACGTGATTTCATTTTAGTGAGCTGTGATCGCGGCATACTATTCTTTAGGACGCGAAATCCTGAGAAGTTCGCGGGCGATGGTATAGCATTGCTTCAATCGCTGGAACGGTGCCAAAAACTACAGCAAGGCGCCTACGCCCCGCGACCGATGCGCCACACGTAAGTGCATAGGTGATGCCAAGAGATGCTTGAAAGATTTCATGTACCGGAAGACGAAGCCGTCCGCGTCATGCCTGACCGGATGCGCGCCGCCACCAATACCATCTTCTCGGAAATGGGATTGTCCGATTCGGACGCCGAACTATCCACTGACGTGCTGATGTACGCCGATCTGAACGGCGTCGATACACACGGCGTTTCCAACATGCTGCGGATGTACGTGCAGGGCTATCAGGCTGGCAACACCAACCCGAATCCCGAGATGCGCATCATTCGCGAGTCGAATGTGACTGCCGCATTCGATGGTGATGGTGGGCTCGGGCTTCACCAAGCCCCGCGCGTCATGGACATCGTCATCGAGAAGGCGAAAGAGCACGGTATGGCAGCGGCCACCCTAATGAATTCCGGCCATCTCGGCGCGGCTGGATACCACGCTGTCCGGGCGATCGATCACGACATGATCGGGGTCTGCATGACAGGCGGTGGCGGATTTGCCATGTTGCCGACATTCGGCGCCGAACCCCGCTTCGGCACAAATCCATTGGCCTGGGCGGTGCCGGCGCGCAACGAGCCGTATTTCATCTTCGACGCCGCGACTACGCAAGTAGCCGGCAACAAAATCCGTTTGCTACAACGGATGAACGCGCCGATACTCCCCGGCTGGTTGGCTCGCGACGACGGTTCGCCGATCATGGAGGAAGAGCAGGTGCCGGAGGAGGACATTCGAGGCGAGCGACGACATTGGTACATGTTGCCTTTCGGCGGCACGCGTGAGATGGGGTCGCATAAGGGCTACGCGCTGTCCTGCATCGTCGACATCATGACGAGCACATTGTCAGGGAACGGTCCCGGTTTCATCACCAAAAGCGGCGGGCACTTTTTCTCGGCGTACCGCATCGACGCATTCACCGACCTTGACAAGTTCTTGGATGACATGGATGCCTTCTTGGGCGGTTTGGCGGCGACGCCACCGGCGCCGGGTCACGACCGCGTTATCTACCCCGGGCAGATCGAGAGCGAGGAGCGCGAAGACCGATCGACCAACGGCATACCGTACCACCCAGAGGTTCTGGAGTGGTTCGATTCGATCAACGCTGAACTGGAGTTGGACCTACAGCTGCCGTAGAGGCGCAAATTTCTTTCCAGTTTTCGCTTCGCGAAGTTTCATTGCAGACGTCGGCACCGGATTGCGAAGATGACTACCAGCAACGGGACGCCCAAAAACAACGTCGCCGAGTTACCGTCAGCCGTCGAGCTGGCACAACAGCTAATCAGATTCGATACCTCGAATCCGCCGGGCCACGAGCGTGAGTGCGCACTGTGGATAAAAGCGCTGCTCGACGAGCATGGCATCGACAATCAGATTCTTCATCCACCGGGTCTGCCCGAGCGGTGCAACGTGATCGCTCGAATCCCGGGGCGCGGCGACGCTCCGCCTTTGCTACTTCAGGGCCACACCGATGTCGTTAGCGTGCACGGTCAGCGGTGGAATCGAGATCCGTTCGGTGGACAAATAGCCGACGGCTGTGTATGGGGACGTGGCGCGGTCGATATGAAGGGCGGATTGACGATGATGCTGCACGCCCTATTGCGTGCCCGGCATTCCGACGTTCCACCGCCAGGCGACATCATCCTCGCCGCCGTGGCCGACGAAGAGCTTGGCGGCCGACAAGGCGCTGCTTTCCTCGTGCACGAGCATCCCCATCTCTTCGATGGTGTCCGGCACGCTTTCGGAGAACTCGGCGGATTCACAGTGCACGTTCGCGGCCACCGTTTCTATCCAATCATGGTTGCCGAGAAGCACATTTGCCGCATCCGAGTGACATTCTTGGGCAATGGCGGTCACGGTTCGCAGATCCACCGCAACACGGCACTCAGTCGAGCGGCGCGTGCATTACGACGTTTGGAACGCCGACACCCGCCATTCAAGATCGTGGACGCGACCCGCGCCATGCTCGAAGCAATGATCGAAGAGATGAGCATGACGGAAGCCATGGCGCTCCGAATGGCGACGAAACCCAACACCACTGGAATGGCGTTGGGTTTGATGGGCGAAAAGGTCGGCAGGATGTTGGAACCGATGTTCCGGGACACCATATCGCCGACCATCATCGAAGGAGGGGTTCAGGAGAACGCTGTCCCTTCAGAAGTACAGGTTTTACTCGATTGCCGGTTATTGCCCGGATCAAGTCAATCGGACATCGTTCGCGATGTTCTCGCCATCGTGGGCGAGAACGCCGAGATCAAAGTGGAACGCTACGAGGACGGACCGCCGACCGTCGACATGTCGCTAATGCCATACCTTTCGAATCTCCTCGAAAAGGCAGATCCCGGTGCCAAAGCGATACCTTTCATGGTCGCCGGCGGAACCGATGCGAAGTGGTTCCACGAGCTTGGCATAGATACTTACGGCTTCACGCCGATGCGGTTACCACCAGACCTCGACTTCATGGCATTGTTCCACGGCCCCAACGAACGCATCCCCGTAGACGCCCTGGACTTCGGATCGGCGCTGATGTACGAGGCTGTTGACGGCTATCGGGGTTGAGCTCAAACGAAAGGCTACAAACTCCGCAGCGCCGCTTCGATCGTCGCATCGATGTCGTCATCGCTGTGAGCCAACGAAACGAACCATGCCTCAAACGGTGATGGCGGGAGGTATACGCCGTTCTCCAACATTGCGTGGAAGAAGCTGTTGAACTGCTCACGGTCGTTGGTCGAGGCGCTGGTCATGTCGATGACGTTTTCGGTACCGAAGAATACGGTCAACATGCCGCAGACGTGGTTGATGCTGGCATGTACCTCCAAGTCTCCGAACAGACCGTTAAGTCCGTCCGCCAAACGTTCGGTCTTGCTTTGAAGCGCGTCGTAAACACCTGGTTCTGACAGCAACCTGACAGTGGTGCTGCCCGCAGCCATGGCTACCGGGTTGCCGGACAACGTGCCGGCCTGATACATTTGGCCGAGCGGGGCAACGTGAGACATCAGCTCGACGCTCCCGCCGTATGCGCCGACCGGGAAACCTCCGCCGATTATCTTGCCCAAACAAGTGATGTCGGGATCAATCCCGTAAACCTCTTGTGCACCTCCATAGGCGACTCTGAAGCCGGAAATCACCTCGTCGAAGATAAGTAGGCATCCGTCTTCCCGCGTGATTCGTCGGAGACCCTCCAAGAAAGCTGAATCCGCCGGGACCACGCCCATGTTCCCGCCGATGGGCTCGATGATGATGCAGGCTATGCGTTCGCGATAGATTTCGAAGAGTCGCGCGACGACTTCAAGATCGTTGTAAGGGGCAACCAACGTGTCTTGCGCTAGCTTGGCGTTGACACCGGCAGAATCGGCGATCCCGGTCGTTGCCAAACCTGAGCCTGCACGCACGAGCAACGCATCATCGTGACCGTGATATCCGCCGTCAAACTTCAGGATCATATCGCGACCGGTAGCCGCACGGGCGAGCCGCATCGCCGACATAGACGCCTCGGTGCCGGAATTGACGAAACGCACCATGTCGATGGAAGGTACCGCATCGACGACAAGTTGCGCCGCGGTTACTTCATACTCGGAAGGCGCCCCGAACGACGCTCCCGCGCCCGTCGCCACCTGCGCCGCGTTCACAACCTCGGGGTGTGAGTGACCGAGTATCAATGGCCCCCAAGAGCAGACGTAATCGATGTACTGATTGCCGTCGACGTCGGTTAACTTGGAGCCGTCGCCGCTGGCGAAGAAGAGGGGATCGCCCCCGACTGATCCCCACGCTCGTGCGGGACTGTTGACGCCGCCGGGGATTGTCGCAGTCGCAGCCGCGAAAAGACGTTGCGAGTTGGTGGTGTCCATGGTTACCTAAGTCCTGGGGCCAATACGAACTGAGGAGATGGCCGATATCAGCGATTCCGCCGTTTGATCATCTGTATCGGATCTGCCATGATCCGCTTGACCATCGAACGAGTCATCGCATCGATCGCATCGCGCGTCTCGGTATCGACGTGGCCTATCTTCGAGAGCGTGCGCTGCAACTCCGCCGACCGGATCCGCTCCGCGGTTTCGCCAAGGTCACGGAGAAGGGGCTGCACCTCGATGTCGTCGATGAAATCCACCGCTGCGTCAGCGACGATCGCCTCCGCTTTGCGACTTGCGGCTTCTATGGATTTGCGATGTTCGGACTGCAACTGCTCCAAGTCTTCGAGGGTGTAAAGCGAAACGCGGTCTAGTTCGGCCACGCCAGGTTCGACATCTCGCGGCAACCCTAGATCCAAAATGTGCAGTTCTGCAGATCGTTCGGCGATCTTCGGCGCGACGTCGCTCTTCAAGATGATGTTGCGATCTGAACCCGTGCAGGTTACGACAATGTCGACGGTTCGCATCTCCTTGGCGACATCGCTAAGATTGACCGCGACCGCGTCCATATCTTTTGCTAATCCTTTCGCCCTTGCTATCGACCGGCTGGCGATCCGCATGTCAGCAATTCCGGCGCGCATCAGAGACATCGCGGTGAGCCGACCAGTTTCTCCGGCGCCAACCAACAAGGCCGATTTGCCGGTGAGGTCGCTCACCTCGCGTTCCATCAGCTTCACGCCGAACGACGGAATCGATACTTGCGACCATCCGAGGCCGGACTCTTTACGCGCTTTCCTGCCGGTCCTAAACGCGACGTGGAACATGCGAGAAAGCCGCGTGTCCGTCGGTTGATTGATCGCCGACAAGGCTTGGAATGAACGAGAAACTTGCCCTGCTACCTGATGGTCGCCTTGGACAAGGGAATCGAGGCCAGTGACTACCCGGAAAAGATGGTGTACTGCTTGATAACCCGTTTTGGCATAGATATAGGGCGAAATTTCCGACCCAAAGCTACCGAATTGAGCGGTATTGCCTCGGTTGCCGAGTTCTGAGAGATATGCCGACATCTCTTCGATTGCGGGACCTGAGTCTCGGGCAACGGCATAGAGTTCGGTGCGATTGCAGGTCGATAGGATCGTTGCTGCGCCTTCATTGTCGAGGCGTTCGGACAGATCCAGGATGCGCCCAGGCAGTTCATCAGTGGGAACGGCGACGCGTTCCAAGATGTTGAGTGGCGCGTTCTTATGGCTTACGCCTGTGAGTACGAAGTTCAATTGGAAATGTCGCTAACCCGCAATCGACTAACTATCAATTATCTACACGGTACGGCCGATCGTCACGTACCTACGGCTTCGACGCGTCGCTTGGGGCGTAAATCTTGAGACAGTACAATCTAAATCTGGCAATTACCGATGACGAGATTTCGACGATGGCAGCCCAAATACTCCCCCCGAACGAGCGCGGATACGTTGATCCGAGCATATTGGTTACGACGGATTGGCTCGCAGAACATATCAACGATCCCGGTGTTGTCGTCGTGGATACCGACGACCCCGCCGAGTACGAAAAAGGGCACATCACCGGCGCGTCGAATCCGCCGGACAATTACTACAAGACATCTCTTGAAGACCGGACTCATATCCAAGGGCCGGAACAGTTCGCCGCAACGATGTCGTCCCTCGGTATTGGCAACGACTCGTTGGTCGTAGCCTACGATCGCACCGGCGGCCTATATGCGTTGCGCCTAATGTGGGCACTGCACTTCTACCGGCACACCAACGTGAAGATGCTTGACGGCGGGTACCAGAAATGGGTCGCCGAAGGACGGGCGACGGGTACGGAAGGCTTCGCACCAGATGGCGCCACCACATTCGGCGCTCACGAACCGAACCGTTCGATGTATGCCGACATCAACGATGTGCTGGACGCGGTCGCCGCGGAAGACACGACGTTGCTTGATGTCCGAACTGACGGCGAGTGGGATGGCTCCAACAAGCGCGGCGGCAAGCGCGGTGGCCGCATCCCCGGTGCAATTCATCTTGAGTGGGTGAACTTCCACACCGGCGGCGATATCCCGGTGTTGAAGACGGCCGACGAGATTCGTGCCCTGCTAGCGGATCGAGGCGTTTCTACCGACAACGAAGTCATCACGTACTGCCAAGGCGGAATCCGGGCGGCGCATGCATATTGGGTTCTAAAACTGGTCGGCGCGGACCGCGTGCGTAACTACGACGCTTCTTGGCGCGAGTGGGGTAACAACGCAACGGTGCCAATTGAGGAAGAGACATAAAGATCGCGCAGCACCGCGCATTGAATTGGTTCGTATATCAAAGCGTCAATAACGATGGCTCGACAGATCGTGTGCGAGCCTAATCGCTCGGGCAAATAACCCCGAGTAGCAAATGGTGGATGGAACTGATGAGATTTACGGGAAGTAGGAATTGGGGATTGACGTTCAATGCGGGCTTCGCCAGCATCGTTGTTTCGATTGTTGCGATGCTGATGCTGGGCGCATGTGGGAGCGACGAAGTAGAGCTAGCTGATACGCCGACGAGCGAACCGATAGTTGAACCGACTGCAACTCCCCAACCGGAGCCGACGGTCAAACCGACCGAGGAACCGACGCAAGAGCCGACGGTCGAACCTACGGCGGCACCGACCGAAGAACCGGTGGCTGAGCGAACTGAACCGGCCGAGTTGTTCGACAAGGATGTCCGCGACATCGACGCATGGATCAACAGCGAACCGACTTCGATCGCCGAACTCACGAGCCAAGGCAAGGTGGTGCTCGTCGATTTCTGGACCTACACGTGCGTCAACTGCCTGCGCACGCTTCCGTTCCTGCGAGAGTGGCAAGAGAAGTACGTAGACAACGGCCTCGTGATACTCGGGGTCCATGCGCCGGAATTTGAATTCGAAAAAGAACTGGAAAACGTTCAACGTGCAGTCGACGACGAAGGCATCAAGTGGCCCGTAGCGTTGGACAACGAGATGTCAACGTGGCGCAGCTTCAACAACCGTTACTGGCCGGCGAAGTACCTCGTCGGTGTAGATGGCGAGATCCACTACTCCCACTTTGGTGAGGGTTCGTACCGCGAGACAGAGCTTGAAATCCGCAAAGTGCTTACCGACGCCGGGTACGACGTGAGCGCGATCCCGGTCGGAGAGGTTGAGAACACCGAACGCGACGTCACTGCAAGGTCTGTGACGCGAGAACTGTATGGCGGATACGACCGAAGCTACAGCGTGTACGGCTTGTACGCCGCTCAGGATGAGTACTACGTGGAGCCTGACCGCGAGGTCGAATATGAGGACCGGTACGCCGAGCACGACAGCTATCCGCCGCAGAAGTTCGTATTGAACGGGCTTTGGCGTAACGAACAAGAGGCGATAGTCCACGCGCGCGAGACGATGGACTTAAGCGACTACATCGCTTTCAGGTTCCATGGTCGAAGCGCGAACGTCGTCATTGATCCGCCAGAACCCGGTGAGTTCAAGGTTTACGTGGATCTAGACGATCGCCCGCTTGCTGAAAACGAGGCTGGCGACGACATTCAGTTCGACGACGACGGTCGATCGTACTTCAACGTTGAAGAAAGTCGCTTGTACAAGATTGTGGAGACGCCCGACTACGTAGAACAAACCCTGAAACTCAGCAGCAATTCACCCAACTTCGCGATTTTCGCATTCACATTTGGCATCTACGACGGTGGGTACTAATGAATAGAGCATTTAAATTGGCGCACGCCAGCTGGCGAATGGGATGGATTGCCGTTGCCGGAGTTGCGCTTGTCGCGTTCGCGGCATGTTCGACTGCGGAACCGACGCCGACTCCACAACCTCCCACTGCAACGCCACAGCCTCCTACCGCGACGCCGATACCTCCAACGGAGGTGCTGTCCGGCGGAGGCGGCCTCGAGGAACCAGAGCAGGAGTGGATCACACGCACCGACAATGAAGATCTGAGGCTGATCCTCGCGACGCCCGACTTGGGGCCGGGTACGCGTCGCTTCGCCATAGTGTTGACAGACGAATCCGGTATCGTCGCATTTCCTGTGGTGCGAATTGCGTCATACAAGTACCCCGATGGCTCGGACGCGGCTTCTGATCGCGAGGGCCCGAAGGAGACCGCGATTGCGCGCTACTTCGAGTTCCCGTATGGGACGCGTGGGATCCACGTTACGGAGTTGACCTTTGACGAGGTTGGCACGTGGGGCGTCGAAGCGAGCGTGCCGCAACCAGATGGCACCGTGGCAACGATTGAGGTTGTCATGGAGGTTCACGAGGCGACGATGTCGGTGGACGTTGGCGAGGTGCCGCCGCTTGTGGACAGCCGGACGCTGCAGGATGTAGCGGACGTTTCAGATTTGACGACTGGATCGAACCGCGACGAAAGCCTCTACCAGATATCGGTCGCCGACGCTTTGCAAAACGGCAAACCTACAGTCGTAGTGTTCGCCAGCCCGGCATTTTGCACCAATGCCGTATGCGGTCCTCAGGTTGAGGTGCTGAGCAACCTCAGCAGTTCGTACGGCGGCAGTGCCAACTTCGTCCACGTTGACCTGTTCACCAATCCCAAAGAGATACAAGGCGATCTGACGCGCGCGATGAAGTCGCCGCTGCTCGACAAGTGGGGTCTCGTATCGCAAGAGTGGACGTTTGTCATGGACAGGAACGGCGCAGTGGTTGGCCGGTTCGAGAACTTCGTGCCGCAAGCGGAGTTGGAGCCATCGTTGGAGTTGGTGTTAGAGGTTGAGGAACCTGAGCCGACGGCGACGCCTTTGCCGCCAACCGAGACGCCAGTCCCAGCTACTGCGACGCCGGTACCGCCAACGGCGACTTCCGAGCCTGAGGTTTCGCAGCCGGAGTCTTCCGAACCGCTCGAATTCGATGTGACTTCCGAGACCACTTGGCGGGAGCTATTCGAGCAGTTCAAGGGATCTGAGCAGTCTTGCATTCGCGATGGGGTTGGGGACGAGCTGCTGGAATCGATTTTAGACACGGTGATCTTGTCAGAAGACGACCAGGAAATGTCGCAAGATACGATGTTCGAATGCTTGGAATCCGAAACTGTCAAAGCGATCTGGCTCGCCAACTTGCTGGCGACGTCGGAGGGGCTCACCGAAGAAGGCGAAATCTGCGTTCGGGATTTGGTAGCAGAAACGGACGTCGAGGCGGTAGTGGCCGGAGACATGCCTGGTGCGAGCCAAGAGGAGATAGCGATTATTGGCGAATTTTATGGCGGGTTATTCGAATGCAACTTGTTAGGCATGGTGGGCGACTTGGATGAGCTGGAAGGCGACGAAGCTTGTTTGGCCGAGTTGCTGGCTAGTTCGGATATGTCGAAAATCTATATCGGCAGTCGGCCAGATGCGAGCGCCGAAAACGCATCCGTATTCCAAGAATTCATGGGCGCGTTGTTCGGTTGTTTGCCGGGCTTATTGCAGGCAGGGCTCGACCAGGCCGCTGACGCCCCGCAACCGTCTCAATGAAAACGATGAACCGGTAATCACAATGCTTCGGTGCTGAGAGCCCGACACCGCCGAAAAAGCCGGGCTTGAATGATGTCTCGTACCGGCCAGGCGATCGTTTATGTGTGCGTTGCCTGTTCCGTACTAGCTCCAAAAGCGCTGCGGTCGTTTGGTGACTTGCCGTCGTTCAAATGCGCAGAATTTCGAGAGTTCGTATAGGATTGGTTCGTATCCAGTGTAGTTATACGAGCGTGTTTTGGTCGGTTGCAGTCCGCGGATTCCCGATAGGTTCCGATATTGATTCGTGACGAAACACCCCGCGATTCTGTTGCGATTGAATCGCTTTACGTGCCGCTCGACGGCTCGGAGTGGCATGAACGCGCAATTTCATACGGGTTGCTCATCAGCCAATGGTTTGGATCCACTATCGACCTGTTCTTCTCCTTGGCCGATGTCCCGCCCCTGACGCGTCACGGGGAATGGCGACAACGCGCTCATCTGTCGGTGGACGCGCCGGAGGAAAGAGCCGAACGCGATGCATCGATCATCAACAATGGTGCCATTCACGAGTTCGGAAAAATCCTTGCTAACGATTACCTGAACGAAGTCACGCGTCGTCTAAAAGAAATGGACGTCGATATCATGACGGATTTGAGCGCCGGCAGCCCCGCGCACATCTTGTCTCATAAAGCCCAACAATCCGGCAACTCCATGATTGTGATGTACGCTCGTCCGCAAAACCGAATTCAACGCTACGTTAGAAAAAAGATGGCCGAGGAACTTTTGTCCGTTGCAACCGTGCCAGTCTTAATGGTCAACGACGATCCGGAAGTTGACATCAGAGATTTGGAGTTGTCGCCAGCATCGTTGATTGTGCCGTTACGCGTCGAGAGCGCTATGAAAGCGTGCCTACCGTATGCCATCGCGATCGCCCGCAAAGCCAGAGTCGGTATCCGATTGTTGGAAAGCAAAGTCGAGTACCGACGTAATCGCAAACTCTTCGATCGTTCACGAGAATTAGCATTCGAGATGTTGGACGCGGGCCACGTGGATTACTCAATCCAAGCGTATGACTTTGGACTCACCGAGGCCTTACAGCGGGCCCACCGTGCATCGCCGTTCTCGTGGATCGTTATGGGCTCGAGGATGCGGTATGGCTTCTCAAGGAATTTCCTGCCCTCCGTGGCTGACAACGTCAGACGCGAGGTTTCGTGTCCGGTGCTCGCCGTGCCACAGGAGGAGATTATCGCCAAACGCAAAGCGCAGTTGGATCGTTGGTTGATCGAGTGGCTCGCGCATCAAGACCCCGCTATCGATTTAGGATCGCGAAATCCGGCCATCAGCCAGCGGCAAAGTTGGGCCCGCCAATTTACGTCGCTCTACACGTTCCATGATTCGGATCGCGATGAGAGCACGAGAACGCCGCGGTAGCGCAGTATGGCCGCTTCGAGTCGCGCATCGTACTGACAATCGTCAGTTTGCCGCTCCTGATTTGGAGCGCATCACATAGGAAACCAATGCCCCGATGGTGACTCCGAACCAAGCATAAGGGACGATCGCGATGCCGATTACGGCCCAAAACAAAGTTGGCGCGCCGAGCAGGCGATCACTATCGCTGAGCTGCCAATAAAGGATGATCACCACCGCCGGAAGTATCATCAACGCGCCCATAAAAAGGCCGAACCAGATGATCCTCGCCTCGTCCGCTTTAGCCACGCCACCGCCGACGAATCCTGCCACGAACGGACTAATCGGAATCGCGATGAAGTGAACGCCCGGTATCGGGATGGCCACCAGCATGATGGCAAAAGCTATTAACGTGCCTTTGAGCATGTCGGTTGTCGAAGGAAAATGCGGACTTTCGTTACCCGAAGTAAGTATATTTACGCCCTTGGCTTTGGTGGTATGATTTGCCATTACTTATGTATCTGCAAGAGCGGATAGGCAGGCGAAATTGACCACTAATCATCCATCAACCGACATTCTGATTTTGGGATCGGGAGCATCAGGAGCCGCCGTCGCGTGGCGGCTTTCCAACTCAGATTTCGACGTCGTTTGTCTTGAACAAGGACGTTGGATCAAGCCCAAAGAGTTTCCGAACGAGCACGCAGATTGGGAGATTCAAGCGCGTACAAACTGGCATTATGATCCGAATGTCCGAGGTCTCGATGTCGACTATCCGTTGAACGTCGAGAACTCGTCCATCGATCCATTGATGTTCAACGCGGTTGGCGGCAGCACCATTCACTGGACGGGCCACACGCCACGTTTCCACCCCTCAGACTTCCGCGTCAAATCTCTCGACAGTGTCGCCGACGACTGGCCTCTGACATACGACGAGCTCGAGCCGTTTTACGATGCATACGACGCATTAATGGGATGCTCTGGCATCAACGGCGACCCGGCGAATCCGCCGCGAAAAGAGCGCCCGATGCCTCCACTACCTATCGGCCCAGACGGCGAGCGGATGGCGAAAGCTTTCGACCGGTTGGGTTGGCACTGGTGGCCATCCGACAGCTACGTAAACTCCGTGCCCTACCGCGGCCGACAAGCTTGCAACAACTGCGGCAACACTGCTCTAGGTTGCTCGCGTGGCGCTAAAGGCCAGACCGACGTTGCTATCTGGCCGGAAGCGATCGCCAACGGAGTCGAACTACGAACCGATGCGAGAGTTTTCCGCGTCGAAACCGATACAGACGGCCGAGCAACGGGCGCCAGCTACTACGACGCCGACGGAAACGTTAACTTCCAACCTGCGAAGGCCGTAGTCCTTGCGATGAACGGCATCGGTTCGCCGCGCGTCATGCTCAACTCAACCTCCGACGCATACCCTGATGGCCTCTGCAATTCGAGCGGATTGCTTGGCAAGAACCTGATGTTCCACCCTTACGCGATGGTGAGTGGATTGTTCGATGACGGTCTTGAAACATACAAAGGGCCGCTCGCGAACATGATCTTGTGTCAGGAGTTCTACGAGACCGATTCAAAGAAAGACTTCGTGCGCGGTTACACCTACCAGATCGCCAGGAGTTCAGGTCCGATCTCGACGGCTTGCGAAGACATGTTTGGACGGGTTCCCTGGGGATCGGATCACCACTTCGAATTCGGTCGACGATTTCGTGATGTGACGGTTCTCGGAGCGATCGGCGAGGATTTGCCGGAAGAACACAACAGAGTCGAACTCGACCCCGAACTGACCGACTCAAACGGAATCCCATCGCCAAAAGTGTTCTACACATTGAGTTCGAACTCAAGAAAACAGCTCGATGACGCAATTGAAAACGCCGAGACCGCGCTAAACGAAGCTGGAGCCACAGAAGTGCTCGCGACACGGTTATTGAGGGTCGCCGGCTGGCACCTAATGGGCACCGCCCGCATGGGCGAAAATCCAGAAACGTCTGTCGTAGACCAATGGGGCCAAGCGCACGACGCCGACAACATTTTTGTAGTTGATGGTTCGGTGTTCGTAACCTGCGCCGCGGTGAACCCTACTCCCACCATCGGAGCGCTCGCGCTCCGAACTGCCGACTACATCGATCGTGAACGCGCCGATCTCAAATCCTGAACCCGATTGCTGAACAATGCCTGAAGAACCCATCAACATCACCGACTCAGAACGCATTGTGCTTAAGGCAATGATGGATCTGATCGTTCCACCAATCGACGATCTGCCAGGGGCAGGAGAAATGGGACTTGCCAAAGAAGCGGAGCAACTAGCGGCACGCATACCGGATTACGGAATCGCTCTGCGTCGAGTCTTGGATGCGATGTCTCTCGATCCCGCATCCCGCGCCGAAGGCGGATTCGCGGCTGTCGAAGAGGACCAACGGATCGCCTCTGTCCAGGCATTGGAAGCCGGCATGCCCAAATATTTCGACAAGTTCGTTGACCTCGTCTACATCGTTTACTACGGTGATGAAAGGGTTCACAAGCGCATCGGATGGCGAAGCGGACCGTTGCAACCCTTGGGTTGGGAATTACCGCCGTTCGATCCGTCGACACTCGAAACTGTGTCGCAACGTGAACCGTTCTGGCGCAAGGTGTGAGAAAAAGGATGAGATACGAGCGTTCGCCGAACCCATACGAGTACACGAGCGGGACGTTATTGGCTCTGGCTGGCGGTCTCCGGTGGACGGTATGACACTGGATGGCGGCGGTAGTGGTGCAACAAGGCTATGGCCACCGCAATGATTGTCAGAACAACAGCAGCACCGTAGACAAACCTCAACGGTCCGGCATCTAGGTTGCCCCACAGATAGATCAACGCGGCAACGTAACCGATCAAACCGAGAGCAGTGTAGATAAAGAGGTTGTAGATTCGAGCTTTCTCGGTGCTCGCACCTCTAGCGATCAATGCCACGACTGTGTAACCGCCAAACGTAATTCCAGCGACAAGCCCAACGACGGCAAACTCACGGCCGGCTGTCGCAACAGACAAAACCTCCACCGACCAAAGCGCGTCGAGCGTCTCCACCGCGACCACCGAGGTCAACACGTACGTCGCCCATTGGAGCGCCCTGAACATACCTTCAACCGATGCAAGTGTCACGAAGCCAGCGAACGTGCCACACAATCCTATGCCCAACAACGAATACGTTACCTTCATCATCTCGTTAGGGCCGACGTTGAAATCCGTCCACACGTACCACATCAACATCAACAGCCCGAGGCTTGCACAAATACCCGAAAGTGCAGGTGCCAGAACAGACAATTTGTAGCCATGGCTTCCACCGAACCCGCCCATGTTCGATACATAGATGTTCGCGATCGCGATGAGAATTATGCCTGCAACTATCAACTGGCTGTAGAAAATGTCGGCGAAATTGCCGCGCAGATCGAAACGGAGCGATACCAAACCCATCAGCACCCACATCACCACGGAAATTACAATCGTCCACCTCAAAACAGTAGTCGTGAGCGAAAGCGCTCCCTTGCTCCGATCGAATTGGAGTTTGTCGTAACTGATTTGTTCGCGCAACCTCGTTCTCATACGACTGATTCTCCATCTGGCGTTCATCGTACCGTGTAAAGACATGTTAAAGGCAAACTCCCATTCGCGAGAACATTGATGATTTCCTCGGTCATCCGCGATAACATCAATCAACGTCGTCACTGACCGTAAGCATCTGATTACCAATGCCCAAGCTTCAACGACTGCTTTACATCAATAGCGAGAGCACGCACCCGCAATCCATCGCTCTCTCCGCCGCTATTTACGAACCGATCGAGGGCTCGATCACCGAACTCGACCCGACAGGCGAAGGATTGCCGTACGCGTCAGTACACGCTGCCGTGATCGACGGGTGGCGAGTAATCCAAGCCCCCGACGTTTGGGCCGGCATTGGCAGCGACGAAGCCGGCGAGGTCATCGGTTTCCAATTCATCCTCGAAAAGATCGAAGACTTTGATTCCTAGTCGGCACGAAACCTTGACATCACGCACCGAAGGGCATCATCAATGACCACTGCAGCAATAGCAACTGACTACCGCTTGACCGACGATGAGATGGCGTCGTTCATCATCAGCGGATACCACGTAGTACAACCCAATCTGCGGGCAGGGCTAAACCAAGAGATCTATGACGCGCTGGAAGCTCTTCCTTCGAACCCCGGCGATGCCGTCATAGACGAAGTCCCTCAACTTAATGAAGTTTGGAACTCTCCAAAAGTTGTCGGTAGTCTAACGAGTTTGATCGGTCCCGACTACGAGATGTTCCCCCATCGTCACTGCCACCGCAACGCACCTGGAACCCCGAGTCAGCAGATCCATCAGGACAACCTGAACGACCTCCGAATTGACGGGGGGCAAGTCCGACTTCCCGACCGTGTCGATCTCGTTCTTGCCATGTACTATCCGCAGGACGTGGAACGCAATATGGGACCCACCTGCATATTGCCAGGCACTCACGTTTTGAAAGCATTGCCCGAACGTATGGCCTCACAGGGCAACTTCCGCGATCAATACATCGCCTCCGTTCCCGCCGGAAGCGTCGTGATACTCCACTACGACATCTGGCACGCCGGAACCGCCAACACGAGCGAACGGGTTCGTTACATGCTCAAGTTCCTGTTCCAACGCACGACCAACCCGTCGGTTCCATCTTGGAATCACGACCCCGCGAACGATATTGCGATCCGAAAGCGGCTCGAGGCCGAAAATCCGATGTCCATGCAACGCGGATTGGCGGCCAAGCAGCGACATTTCCGAACTCGCATGTGGAATCGCCTCGCCGGCGATCAATCGCTAGACCTCTCGTACCACGACAAATGGGCTGGGGCTTGGAGATAGTAAACTACGTTGCACTACCAATTTAAAACACGCATACGAATTTGTTGGGATACATCATGGTCTTGGGACAGATCGGTTCGGGACAACGCCTCAACCGAAAATCCAAGCAGACAACGGTTCTGCAAAGCTGGGTGAATCAAATCCATCAAGGCGATTGCCTTGAAATCATGGGTCGAATTCCGCGGGAGTCGGTCGGGCTGATCGTAACTTCGCCGCCCTACAACCTCAAAAACAGCACGGGCAACGGATTGAAGGACGGTCGCGGCGGCAAATGGCCTAAAGCGGGACTAATCGAGGGATACACGGATCACGACGACTCGATGCCTTACGAGGAATACGTCGATTGGCAAAGAGAGTGCCTTACAGCGATGTTGCGATTGTTGAGGGACGATGGAGCGATCTTCTACAACCACAAGTGGAGAGTCCAGAACGGGTTACTGCAGGACAGGTCCGACATCGTCAGCGGGTTCCCGGTTCGCCAGATCATAATTTGGCAACGCCCAGGAGGCTTCAACCACAATCCGGGTTACTTCTTGCCGACGTACGAAGTCATCTATTTGATCACCAAACCGGAGTTCACATTGGCACCAAAGGCCGGCGGCATCGGTGACGTTTGGAGCATTCGACCCGCGCGGAGCAACCCGCATCCTGCACCTTTTCCATTTGAACTGGCGAAGACGTGCATACAAGCCACGGATGCCGAAGTCGTACTGGATCCCTTCATGGGTAGTGGTACGACCGCGGTTGCTGCGGAATATTGCGGAAGAGAGTGGATCGGAATCGAGTTGTCTCAAGAATATTGCGAAATGGCACGATCGAGGATAAAGGATGGGTGGCGTGCGGATCGTACCTAGGAATGCTGTTGAAAGACAGTTGTTCTTCGAATTGCGCGAAATCTGCAGTTCGGGTACATGGGAAATGCACAACGGCGGAACTGGCCAACCCGGGGCAGTACTTGAGGATCTACTGGGAATCGAGACGAACAATGTTGACCTCCCGGACTTTCAGCGCTGGGAGGTGAAGTTTCATGGCGGAACGGCTCCTATCACGCTTTTTCATAAGGAGGGGCAACCTAAAGGCGCGGTTGGAAAAATGGTTAAAGAGTTCGGTTGGCTAGATGCCAACGGTAGGAGGAGTTTCCGGCACACAATCTGGGGCGAAAGCAATCGTGGCTTCAAAGTAGTTGACCGTGACGACCGAATAAATGTCACACATGCCGAAGCCTCGCTTGTCTCATGGAGCCACGATATGTTGGTCGTAACGGCATCCTCAAAATTGAGGAACACCGTATTGGTCGCGGGTAGAGTTTCGAGGAGGCAAGGTAAACGGTTCGTGGATTTTAAGGACGCGTATCTGCTGGCTGACTTCCTACCTTCAGCTTTTGTAAGTGGCCTGACAGAAGGTTGGATTGCAGTTGACTTCGATGCGCGCGAACAGTCCCCTGGTAGCAATGGGTTCAGGAATCATGGGACGAAATTTCGGGTTAAGCATCAAGATATGCGACGCATATTCGGGCGGGTCGAAAAACTGATCTGAAACACTGTGCGTACGCTATTCACGGTCAATGACAGCATCTGATTCACCAGCATCTTCCATCCGAGGCTCGCAGTTAGCCAGCGACTTCACGGTTTCGCTCCACGTCGACCGGCAGATGTACCGCGAGGATATCGCCGGTTCGATCGCGCATGCCGAAATGCTTGTGAAGCAAGGCATCATCACGACCGAGGACGGTGAAGCCATTGTCGGCGGATTGAAGCAGATCCGCGACGAGATCGAATCGGACGCATTCAACTGGAAACCCGAACTCGAAGACATCCACATCAACGTGGAAGCACGCCTCTACGAGTTGATCGGTGACGCGGCCGGCAGGTTGCACACAGCACGTTCCCGCAACGATCAGGTCGCGACGGACGCGCGCCTGTACGTCAAACGCGTCTCTTCAGAGTGCCGCAAGGCGTGCAGAGAATTGCAACGGGCCCTACTCGACCGAGCGGAAGAGAACATAGAGACTATCGTTCCCGGGTACACGCATCTCCAGCGGGCGCAGCCGGTTTCGTTCGGCCATGTTCTGATGGCCTATTACGAGATGTTCGGACGAGATGCCGCGGCGTTCTCATCGGCGCTCGCGTCAGCTGATGTCTCGCCCTTGGGAAGCGGTGCTTTGGCCGGTGCGACCTACCCACTCGACCGCCAATTCGTTGCCGAGCGTTTAGGTTTCGCGAGCATCAGCGTGAATTCGTTGGACGCGGTTTCAGACCGGGACTTCATCTTAGATTTCATCTTCGCTGCCACCAAGACCATGACCCATCTTTCACGTTTGGCCGAAGACATCGTCGTCTGGTCATCTGAAGAGTTCGGTTTCATCCGGCTCAGCGATGCGTATGCGTCAGGCTCAAGCATGATGCCTCAGAAGCGCAACCCCGATTACGCAGAGTTGATTCGTGGCAAGTCGGGACGCGTGTTCGGATCTCTGGTTTCCGTGCTGACCACACTCAAAGGGTTGCCGCTCACGTACAACCGTGATCTGCAGGAAGATAAACCACCGCTGATGGACGCTGCGGCCACGGTGTCGGATTGTTTGGCGGCAGCGCGCGGGATGATTGCGGAGATGGCCGTCAGAATTGATCGCATGGAGGCTGCGTCTCAAGGCGAAGAGATACTCGCCACCGATTACGCCGATCATCTGGTACGCGAACGCGGTATGCCGTTTCGAGAAGCCTATGTGCGCGTCGCCGCGCTCACTCGCGGAGAGTCCGCCAGTGAGTCTGATCATCCCACGATGACAGCCCGAGATTCCATCGCCGCCCGCGACATCCCCGGCGGCACCGCACCCAACCGTGTCCGCACCGCGATAATGCGGGCGTACGGTGAGCTATGGGCGGCGCGACTAAACGGCCAGTGGTAGTGCGCAAGATCGGGTTGTATGTCCCATACCTTCCGCCCAACCGGCCATTCTGCGCGTATAGTGATTCATCGGGCAACCCCGAACGGGACTTGTGCGCAACGTCCGTCCAGAGGAGCTGGGGATGGGGTAGCGTGCCAGCAGACAAGGTTGTGTCGATGTAGAACCGCCAGTATCAAAACCGCCCAACACGCCGCGAGCGACCATGCGCAGTGCGAGCGATTGTATGAGGTGGAGTTGGCGTAGGGGGTATCCCGAAGCGGCGCTAACGGAATCATGCGCCTCGATCATGTCCTCTCGGGATGAACAACAGCCAGCCCGATCACCTCGAGCGACGATTTGACACCGCCTCTTTGATCAATCTGATCTAATTTCGCTTGCATTCCGTTGCGGATGTTTTCGTTCGAACTATTGAACATAACCCGGAGATTTTCGTTCAAGTCGGGTTCCGCGAGACGGCGATTGTTGTTGTTTATTCGCCGTTCAGCGTGCGAATAAACTGATCGTTTGGCTTTTTCAACCAAGATGGCGTTTCGTGAAGAAAACGTTTTCGTAACTTCATTGAACTGGCTCAAGAGTTGTTGCTCCGCGATTTCCGTTTGCTGTTCCAAATCTACTATCGCGTTGTCTCCCCCGTATTTAACCGCTTTCATTGCACGTAGAATTTCTTGCGCGCGCTCGGCGGGAATTGGTTTAACGTTGCCTGTCGCAGAATCGATCGTTGCGCACAACAGTTCTGCTCGTCGTGCGTAGCCATTGAGAGAGCCGATTGCCCAAACCAACATCGTCGGATTTCCGGACACCAACGCCGCGGGGACTTCTCCGATGCACCATGGAGTATCTGAATCTCTCCCACGCTCGAAGTTCCGCGCCATGAGAACCAGCGGGTGTCGAGTATGTACGAATTCGTGGTTTTCTCGATCTTCCCCGAAGGATATCGCCGTACTGGTCGCTTCGTTTACCTGATTCCTGAAGCGAGTTATCTCGGTGCGCGCGTAATGCGTCGCAGGAAATAACGCCATTAGCCCCCTAAGGGCATCACCGATCTCTTTGCTATTTCGCAACGAGTACGAACCATGAGCGTCGCGTCTCCTAATCGCGTTAGGAAACCGTTTGTTGACTGAACCGCATACGAAATCGGCGATCTCTTCAGACGATAAGAACTTCGCCTCAGATTCGCGGATATCCTTTTCTTCCGACTCGATCAGCGTGCGCCCTTGTTCAGAGATGAAACTCAGTTGCTTGACCTCTTCCCGATTGCGCTCATTGTTTTCTAAAGTGCGGGATATCCGTTCCAATCTGTCGATCTGCTGCTGGGGTGTCAGTCCACGAGTGAACAACTCTCGCTCGAACGAGGAAATCTCCTCGCCGAGAATCACTTCAAGATCACCCAGAGCGCGTTCGAAAATCTCCAACCGTTCAAAAAGACGGGTCAATATACGTTCCTCAATCGTCCCGACGCTAGCCAGATTGCCGACGTATACCTTCTCAGACCGCTGACCGATTCGATCACAACGCCCGATTCGTTGTTCCACTCTCATTGGATTCCAAGGCAAGTCGTAGTTGATAAGGAAACTGCAATGTTCGAAGTCAAGACCTTCACCCGCCACTTCGCTTGCGAGTAGAATCTGGAATTCGCCAGCGCGAAATTCCTTCGCAATCCGCTCCCGACTCTTTTCGCCTCGACGACAGTCTGTATCTCGTGCAGGGGTTGGGCCGTACATTAACGCTAGGGAATAACCACTCGACAGCAATTCACGTTCCAGATAACGTAACGTGCCCCTAAATGTCGAGAAGATCATCACGCGATCAAGGCTGAGCTCACCGAACGCGTAGTCAAGCATTTCGCGCAACTCTTTCAGCTTCAGGTCTTCAACCTTTGAAGCATCTTTGGCGAGCGGTGCCAACTCTTCGATTTCGTACGGGGCCCAACGTGCCACGTGTTCTTCGTCTTCATCTTCGGATAAATATCCGAGAATTTCTGCCGCCACCGCCGGCACACAACTCGCAGTTCTGCGTTCCGGCATTTGCGCCAGAAATCCGGCTGGCAATCCTCGCGCCCGAGCTCGTCGATAACAGATCTCATAAACCTTTTTGTAGAACTTATCCTCCTCGTCGCTGAAGTTCATTTTGCGGGTCACAGCTTCGCGGGTCGGCCTGTTCTCATCGACGTCTGCGCGCAATGTCCGCGTCATGTACGGGTCAAGCACTTGCAAATCCCTTGCCGAATCGATTGCTATTGAGCGTTGTGTGCGATGATCGAGGTCTGAATTGATGACCAGACGTCGAAAATCTTGCCATCCGGGCCGCTCGCGCCCGCCGCTAGATTCCAAGCTACTCAACATCTTGGCAACATCGCGATGCCATCCCGGTGGACGGTTCTTCAACAAACGAATCCAATCGTTGAGTTGCATGTCCCACCTCAACTGCTCTTCCAACAGCCGCGGATCTTCGGCCACATCGACGCCCAAGGTACCCATCAAATTCACTATGTCCCGCAACTGCGTTTGCAACGGAGTGGCGGTTAGGAACAGTGCTGCGTCTGCCCGATCGCACATCAAATCCGCTAACGAGTTCGATAAGGTTTCGGTGTTCCGTAAGTGATGAGCTTCATCGAATATCACTAAGTCCCAATCGATCGCCGAGGCATGTAAGCGCCTAGCGTATTCCTTGATGCGCAACAATTCGAGATTCACTACTGATTTTGCGAATCGCGGTGACATCACGCCGTCTCGCTCCAACGAAACTAACGCCTGTTGCAGTCCTTCCGATGTCAAAGCCTCCAACCTGAAATCGAAGCGTTGCAACATTTCGTCCTCCCACTTCCCAACCAACGACTTCGGACAGACAACCCACACGTTCTCCAACCCGCCAATCGCTCTCGACTCCAATTCGGCCCATATCAATCCCGCCTCAATGGTCTTACCCGTTCCGACCTCATCAGCTATCAGCAACCGTTGATCCGGCGATTCCAACATCTTTTTGACGGGCAAGAACTGGTGGTAGAGCAACTTGGTCTTGGAAGCCTTGAACGACAAGAATTGATCAGTTGCCGGATGTTCAAGCCTTTGAAGAGTGAGTGCGTTACGGAATTCGGTTGGGCTCAACTCCACCAATCCTGGCGCCAACTCCAACTCCGACACCGGCACCAACTTCATCGCGCCGTCAATGAACACCCGCGCGCTATCGCCGGACACGCCGACTACCCAACCCACCGACGAGGGATCGGACTTGTACCTTACTTTTGTGTCGCTTTGGATCGTGGTCATCGCCAACGACCTTCAAACCTTAAGTAGTTCGCAGAGGTATTTCCAATGCGGGACGCTATAACGAATTGCGGACTTCTCCGTTACTGGTTCAGCCTTCCAATCCTTAAATACATTGAAGAATTGAACTGGAAGTGAAACGAATGCGTTGCCTTCGTCATCGATGTCATGCCTGAGTAACAATATTGAATCGCGCATATGTGTCCAATTCCCATTTTGCGAATTGTTTACGCCAATTGCAGGATCAGCGGAGAAGTCTAATGACCATTCGCCATATTTGATGAGGGCATAATGCCAACCACAAACCCCGATCAGATCTCCAAAATTGTTAGCTCTATGATCAACGTTCGGCGGAACAATATGCATGACAAATATTTGCAACTCGCCATCCGATCTTGTGAAAGCGTTGCTACAAACTTGGCAACGCTTGCCGTAGTCGCTTTGAACCATCTGTATGAAAAGATCCGAAAGTTTTTTGGCAGCTTCGGTTGGTATCCAGCGAGACACGGAAATTCGTCGTTGCGTCCCCTTTCCACCGATACTTAAGGTTTGACCTACGTGTTTTTTGGCTGAGGCGGCTGTTTTGGGTCCACCAACAGGCAACAGCGTCGGATGATCTGACACCTCGGATGGTTCAGTCGCCTGCATCTCAAATAGTTTCTTAGCGAATGGTTCCCCTTCGTCTCGGGACCCGTTCGTTTCGTTTGATCGCCCGTCGCTTTCAGGTTGGTCGTCGACGATACCAATCTCTCTAAGTTTTGAAATCGTCGTCAGGTTGCGTCGTTTCAGTAACTCAAGCACGTCAGGCTCGAATTCGAGCTTTTGCGCCAGTAGTTTGATTTCCGAAGGTTTGAAAGGAAGCCTAGATTGCAAGGTTGGGTTAGGTATCCAGTCCAATGTGTCAAAGTCCACTTCCGCTGGACGCCTTAGTTCGCCGTCAAAACCAGGGATCCATGCTCTGTTTGACAACTGTTCGATGAATTCGGAATCGAACCGGCACGATCTCATGGAACGATGAATCCATGTATACGTGCCCCAAGTCTGATATTCCCTCCAATCATTCATTGATTCCCACAGAAGCCGCGCTTTGATGCCGCGCAAACTCGGATCCATTTCATCCAGTGTCGCAAGTAATACTTCCAATCCGAGGACCCGCCAATCTTGCACGATTTCATTTCGCGGCCAACCCGCAGATCGTTGAGCGTCGATACGCATCTTTTCGAGTTCACTAGCATTGAAACGAGAGTTATTTTCAAACTCAGAGGGAGTGAAATCGACCGTTGCCCCACATCGCGCGAGCAATTCCGATACATCGTCACTTGCTAAGCACTCGAAGCCTTCATCCACGATCAGAACTCCTGAGACACCTGCAAAAAGATTCTTGACCCGGTCTGTCGCCAGATACACTTCGCGCGGCCTAACGCGTCGTTTCCGTCCATGACCAGTGTCAGACGTCATTACCCATGCCGTTTTCTGCAATTCGCCAATCAACCTGTGTTTTTGCAGCGTGTCGTCTGCTTTTGTGTATGCGTTAAGGATGCCGTTGACATCTCCTTCGTAGGCATGCAATTCGACTTGAGGATTTTCGCCGCGGTATTTCGGAAGGATGTAAACGATCACGTCATCGACGAGGTCGGGTTGTTTGATGCCGAGGGATTCCAGAAAGTTCAGAGCGTCGGCGGAAACGCACACATCTTCTTTAACCGTCGGAAAATTGGTTTTGTCACCAGTCGGCAGGTACGCATTTGGTTGACCGTCAATTTCCGCGGCGACGTGAGTGTCATCGCCGAGTCGAATCAACGGCAACCGTTGCAATTGACGGTGGAGTGCTCTCTGAGAGCCTAGAAATTCGTACAGTCGGATCATCCAACCGTCACTCTGGGATTCCAAGAACTCAGGTTTGATCTGGCGCAAGATCGACTCTACGGCCGTCTCGCTGAATCCCAATTCCGACATGAGATAACGGCGCAGCTCGGGGTTTCGGTCAACTGTAAAATCACCGCTGAGCCACGAATTAGCCCGACCATAGATCGCTGATAACTGCTGCTCAGAAAACAAGCCGCGCAATGCCTCAGAATCGCCCATCAAAGCAAGGTCTGCAGCGACATAGCCACCGTCGAATTTCGGCAGGAGTCGCTTAGTCGACAATAGTTTCTTAGTCTCATCAAACAGCGGTTCCAACATGCTGTCCGGGAACGATGTGAGCGGCAAACACTGTAAAACTTCGGTGTCCAACAAATTCCGATCACGAAGCCACATCAACGCGTCTTTCAGCAGAACGCAAGTCTGATTGACGAGGTATCGGTTCCACTCGTCATCCTCCGGCACGTTATCCCTGTTTGGTGTCGTGCGGTAAGGCCCCTGAACCAGAAATCCCAAACGGGTTTCTACAACTGTCGGGAAGAAAACGACCAACTTAGATTCCTCGAGCTGGCTGATGTCCCCTGTGTTCTCATCAACAAAGAACGCGATTTCAACTTGCCCCGCTTCTTTTCCGTCGTGGTAAACCTCACGTGAAAACACGATCCATTCTTCGTTTACGTCCGATTCGTTCCCCTCCAAATCTTTTACGTGTCCAATAACGTTGACCCGACGGGCGATTTCGTCCTCGATTTTCGTTTCTCGAACGTAATGACCAGAATCGCAACCCTCAACCTCCCACTCCAACTCCTCAACTTGTCTCAGGAACAAAAACGATCTGACGTTTAACTTCTCCAACGCGTAGGCGATTTTATCGTTGTCCTCAACGTGATTGTCGCGGTCAAGCGGAATCAAAAATACCGTTTCATCCGGGTCGCGTTGGATTGGATCGGATGCCTTGGGCCAAACGAAACTTTCGATAGCAAAATCTTCATCCCCTGAATGAACCTCGGGCCTGCCCGTGAACCTGTAGACTGATTTGAACCCAATGCCGAATCGGCCGATCGACGTGTAGTCACCGGATTTGGTCGATTCGCCTATGCCGCAGATCCCGCGAACATCCTTTTCGTTGAAGGGTTCTCCATTGTGGCTGAAGCGTAGCAGGTCCTGAGACAACAAAAACGATACCGTCCGATTGCCACCCCACGAGTCTCCGCGCCTGCGGATGGCATCTTCCGCGTTCTGCAAAAGTTCGAAGATGAAATGTGTACGATCCGCGTACGAATCGGCAAATGCCATCTGAGCAACGCGTTCGATCTCTGTCCCGTAGGAAACAAGATTTTCTTTGCGTATCTTTTCGTAATCGACTGGCACTAGGATTCCCCTGCCTGCTCAAGATCGTTGGCGCCTACTTAACCGTATCCGAATCGGCATGGCAACATCCGATTTTCCCAATCGCGGCACGCCTTTAGATCCGTGCCACCGAACTACTCTTACGATCGAAACCACCTACACCATCGACAACCACCGAACCCCCTTCACCGACCACCCGACTGACTCTCACTCCACTTTTCGAACAAGTTCAAACAAACGCCAACACCCAAAATCCTTCCCATCCCGGTTCATACAGCCCACTCCCCACTTTTTGAACAATGTCAAAAATTAAACTTGCCGCGAAATTGCCGCTAAACCAGCAAAACGCGGCAGATTGCGGCAAGTTCCGGCAAAAAGCGGCAAGTTCGCGGCAAATTGCCGCGCCCGCGTCACACCCCGCCAGCCACCTCGACACGCACCCCCGGCACCCCCCGAATCACTCTGCGAGCAGCATTCGCCCGCGCTTTAACAGCGTTCGAATCTCTCTGGCACTCAGTTTGATCTTGCGCTCTTGACCGTTGACCAGCACCCTTCGGGTCTGCAGATTGGGCTTGAACTGACGTTTCGTGGCATTCAACGCGTGGCTGCGGTTGTGACCAAACTGCGGCTTCGGACGCGGACCAAGTTTGAGTGCTGCTCGGATCTGCTGTTCGGACAAGGACATGGAGGGGTGTTTCGGGGTGGTTTTGCGGTTAGGTTTTGGCGTTTGGCCGGGAGGCCGCAACCGATATTGCTGCTAACGATTAGGATAACATCGCGTTCAACCAGACCGTAACCGACCAGTACACCGCGAGCGGATCATTCAGCGAGAGATGCATCGATGACGACGGCGATCACGACGACAAACGGCTACCTACTGCGCGATTTGGCGCAAGCCGCCCTCGCCGCTATTTCCGTAAACCAGAACCAACTCAACGCGCTCAACGTTTTTCCAGTGCCGGACGGTGATACCGGAACCAACATGTTCTTGACCATGCGCGGTATCGCCGACGACATGGCAAAATCCGCCACAGCCGATGTGCCGGCGACTTCCGAGGCGTTGGCACGCGCCGCAATCCTTGGCGCACGCGGAAACAGCGGTCTTATCATGTCACAGTTCTTTCGAGGCTTGCGAGACGCGATGACCGACGCTGATGCCGTGAACGGCGAGAACTTCGCGCAAGGCCTTAACTTCGCCGCGAAGATGGCGTACGAAGCGGTCCCCAATCCCGTTGAGGGCACGATGCTTACCGTCCTTCGCGAGTCTGGCGAACTCGCGGTCCAAACTGCTGAAGACGGGACATCCCTCGCAGATGTCGTTGAAGCGACGGCGAACCAAGCGATGGACACAACTGCGCGAACCCCCGAGTTGCTTGCGGTTCTCAAGGAGGCCGGTGTCGTCGATTCCGGCGGATTCGGTCTCGCGATCATGTTCTTGGGCATGTCCCAATTCCTCCGCGGCGAAGGAGATGGTTCGGTAAATGTGACCGCTCCCGGCATCGACGCCAGCTTGGTCGGAGATGAAGGCGTAGTGGTTCATGCAGCGTCACTGCAGATGGCGGAGGAAGAAGCTTGGGGATATTGCACGAGCTTCGCAATCGAGGGCGATGGATTTGAGGTACCTGTTCTGACGCAAACTTTCTCGGACATCGGACGTTCCACCGTCATCACCGGCGATACGACGCTCGTGAAGGTCCACGTTCATATGGAGGACCCAGGAGAGGCGCTGAGCCTTGCGCACGGATTAGGCATCATATCTAACGTCAGCGTCCAGAACATGGACGCTCAAGCGCAGGAATGGGCTGAAAATCGCCGCGCCGACGCCGCGCGTTCGGATCAACCGATTGAACCGGTCGAGATCGCGGTGGTCGCGGTAGCGGCAGGCGACGGAATGACAAAGTACTTCCGGGAAGCCGGAATGGGCGCATGCTTCATGGTTGAAGGTGGCGACACATTGAACCCGAGCGTAGCCGACCTGTTGGAAGCCGTAGAAGCCGCGCCATCGGATAACGTCATCGTTTTGCCTAACAACAAAAACATCGTCGGCGCCGCTCAGCAAGCCGTCGATCTGACCGAAAAATCTGCCAAAGTCATTCCCACTCGTTCGATGCAGGAGGGTGTCGCTGCGATGAGCGCGTTCGACCCTGAAGAGGAGTTGGACGAGTTGGTCGAAGAGATGGCAGATATGCTCGAAGGCTTGCATGTCGGTTCCGTATTCCGAGCATCTCGCGATGCCACAATGGGCGGCGTGCAAGTCATCCAAGGCCAGTTCATGGTCACCGTCGACGGTGACGCCGCTGGAGCCTCTGACGACGAGTTGGAGATGCTTATCGACGGCGTGAAATCAGTCATGCACAATGGCGCATTGGTGGCGGTCTACGTCGGAGAAGAAATCAGCGTCGACGCTGCAGGTGATGCCGAGAACCAGTTGGCAGGGGCGCTTGTCGATTTCAGCCGCGTCGACATTCAATTCGTCCGCGGCGATCAACCTTACTACGCTTACTTATTCGCGGTCGAATAGGCGGAATTTCCCAACCAATCAAGGCTGGATAACGCCGGCATCGATATCGCCGCAAGCGGGCAATCGACCAGCACGTTTCAACCTATACTTTTATCAATCCCGCCACCAAGCAGCGTTGAAACCTCGCCCGAACTTTGACTGACCAGTTCGTTCATCTGCACAACCACTCCGAGTATTCGTTGCTAGACGGATACGGTCACGTTAAGGACATGGTTGGTCGCGCCGCGGAGCTAGGCCAGCCCGCCATGGCGCTGACGGACCACGGAAACGTCTACGCCGCCATAGATTTTTACAAGGCAGCCCGTTCAGCGAACGTCAAACCGATCATCGGAATGGAGGGTTACGTCGCCTTCGGTTCTCGGCACGAACGCACCGCGGCAGAGGGTGCAACCGGCGGATCGCAGCCCCACATCACGCTGCTCGCTGAAAACCTGACCGGCTATCGCAACCTTCTGCAACTCGCGACCAAGGCGCACCTCGAAGGGTTCTACTACCGTCCACGTGTAGATCGCGACCTCTTAGCTGAACACTCCGAGGGTTTGATCGTACTCTCCGGGTGTTTGTCGGGCGAGTTAGCCCGCGACGTTCTCAAACTTGGTGGCGATCTGACTGCTGCGCGCGATACCGCTGGATGGTACCGGGAGGTTTTTGGCGACCGGTACTTCTTGGAGCTGATGCACCACGAAGGCATACCTGGCCAAGACGACGTGAATCGCGCCGTCTGCCAACTATCTGATGAGATGGGTATCAACCTCGTCGTCACCAACGACTGTCACTACGTCTACCCGGAAGACGCACCGCACCAAGACACTCTCACCTGCATCGTTACGTCCAGCAAGTTGGCAGACGCCAAAAGGCTGCGAATGGAGGATCAGAGTTACTATGTCAAATCGGCGGCCGAGATGGCCGCGGTATTCCCCGAGCATCCGAACGCGCTTCGCAACACGCTCTTGATCGCAGAACGGTGCAATCTAGAACTCTCGCAGCGCCGCACCAAACTTCCGCAATTCCCGACTCCAGACGGCTCATCATCTGCACGATACCTCCGTCGCATCTGCTACGAAGGCGCAATGGCTCGGTTCGGTGAAATCTCAGACGCGGTCAAGGAACGGCTCGAAAAAGAGCTTCACATCATCGAGGAGACCGACTTCGCCGACTACTTCCTAGTAGTGTGGGACATCTTCCGGTTCGTCAAGCGCGAAGGTATTCTTTCGACGGTTCGGGGATCCGCCGCTTCGAGCCTAGTCCTATATTGCTTGCAAGTAACCGACTTCGACCCGCTCCCTTACGGCCTTTTCTTCGAACGGTTCCTGAACGTCGAACGTCACGAGATGCCCGACATCGACATGGAGTTCGCTGACGACCGCCGCGGCGAAGTAATACAGTACTGCCTCGAGCGATACGGTCCAGAACGGGTTGCCCAGATAACAACCTTCGGCACCATGAAGGCACGAGCCGCAATCCGCGACTCCGCGCGCGTCATGGAAGACGGCACCATCACCAACGCCGACATCAATGAGGCGTGCAACAAACTCGTACGTATTGTCGCCAACCACACGCCGGCCTCAACCAATGACGACGAGGACGAAGCGCCGCCCCGTGAATTCAGCTTGAGCACCCTCCGCGAACAGAGCGTGGAACTCCAGCAACTTTGCCGTCAAAACGCGGTCGCCTCCGAAATACTCGACAAGGCGCTGGGCGTCGAGGGACGTGTGCGAAACGTCAGCACACACGCCGCCGGAATGGTCATCTCCGACGAACCGCTTGTTAAGTACACAGCCCTTCAGCGTCCGCAACGAGGCAACGAGACCGGTATCGCCGCCACGCAGTTCGCGATGTATCCGCTTGAATACGCCGGACTCCTCAAATGGGACTTTTTGGGCCTTACGAACTTGGCGGTATTGGATCGGTGCTTGAAGATAGTCGCTGACAACCGTGGCGAAAACATCGACATTTATGACACCGAGAAGGTTCGGTTGGACGATCCCGCGACGTTCAAGTTGATGGCCGAAGGTGACACTTTCGGGTCCTTCCAACTGGAAGGTTCGGGGATGACTCGGTACATCAAGGAATTGAAGCCGACTTCCATCGACGATATCGCGGCCATGATCGCGCTGTACCGACCGGGCCCGATGCAGCACATCGATAGCCTGATCGCTCGCAAGCACGGTCGACAACCCATCGAGTATCCGCATCCGAGCATCGCTCATCTTCTTGACAACACGTATGGCGTGATTGTTTATCAGGACCAAGTCATGTTGACCGCGCAAGATTTCGCTGGTTACACGCTCGGCGAGGCGGACATTCTGCGCAAGGCGATGGGCAAGAAGGTGCCCGCCATAATGCGCGAAGAGGAGCGCAAATTCGTCGAAGGCGCGGTCAAGAAAGGGCACACCGAGGAAGAAGGCCGCGACCTCTTCACCTACATCCTTCCGTTCGCCGGATACGGCTTCAACAAAGCGCACGCAGTATCGTACGCGTACATCACTTACTGGACCACCTACTTCAAGGCAAACTACCCGCTCGAGTACTTCGTCGCAATGCTCGATTCGTTTGCAGGCGCTCCGGAACGCGTTCAACGATGCATCTCGGAAGCCAAGAAACGCGGGATCGAGGTGCTACCACCAGACATCAACGTATCTAAAACCTCGTTCACTGTCGATGAGCATGTCGGCGAAAACGGCGGCATTCGTTATGGCCTAGCTTCGATTAGAGGCATCGGCCCGGCGACGGTCGCGGAGATAGTTGAGATCCGCGACGGCGATGGCAATGGCCCATTCGACGACATCGCAGATTTCTGTGATCGGTTGGCGGAAAAAGCACCACCGGAATCCTCCTTCCGGTTCCTCGTCCAAGCGGGTGCTTTCGATGCCATGGCGCCACGCAATCAACTCCTTGAACATTCATCCCAACTGATCACTCACATGCGCAAGACCGGTGCTGCTCGCTCATCTGGTCAACACTCCATGTTCGGCGGCTCGGATTCAAACGAGTCTTTCATCGGGATCGAGTTTGACCCGCCGCAGGAAAACGGTGGCGTCGACATCAAAACACTGCGTGAATGGGAAAAAGAACTCTTCGGCCTCGTCATCACCGAAAGTAGAGAAGAAGCGGAGAAACGCGCCGCCATCGAGAACGAAGCATCGAATGCTATCGTCCACGCCAGCCACGAAAAGCTGAACGAAGAGGGGGCACGGGTCAACGTCATCGGCAAAATCGTTTCGATCGACCGTCGGACCACGCGCAACGGCAGCCCATTCTTAACAGCAAAGATGGCACTACTCGACGACGAGATCGAATTGACAGTCTGGTCGAACACCCTGGATCGAACTCTGGGCATTTGGCACGAAGACGTTTACGCCGTTGTGCGCGGCTCGATCCGTATGTTCAACGGCTCCGCGTCGGTGGACGTCACTGGCGCTGAGGGTTACGTACCTTCGTACGGAGCTGCTAACGGACGAGGCCGCGCTAACGATCCGTCTCCTAGGCCTAAACCCAGCACGAATGAATCCGTCAATGGCGCAACCAATGGCAAAACGACGAACGGCCATGCAAACGGTGCGCCTTATCATGAGGAGACGCGCCCGCACGTGGCCGCGACGCACGCCAACGGCGGTTTCATGGAAGCTCCAGATCAAGCCTCACCTGATGCACCCGCAGTAACGATTTTGTTCGACTGCGATGGTGACGCATCGCCATCGCGCCAAACGATCCATCAAGTGCTCCTTGCTCTAGGTGAACACAAGGGCGAAAGCAAAGTTATAGCCAAACTCTCGATTGCAGGCAAAATCGTGTCGATGGAATTCCCCTTTTTCAACGTCGAACCGACCCAAGAACTGCACTCCCAACTCGCCGAAATACTTGGCGAAGACAACGTGGATATGCACGTCAACACCGTCAACTAGCATGCTAAATCGCTGGGTCGAGTTCGCCACCGCGCCAGATCAACTGACCGCCGAGACGTGGGCTGGACTGGTCCGTAACGAAGGATGCCCGTGCGCCGTCAAATCGGACGGGATACCCTTCCTCGGAGTATCGCTGATGCCGGTGCGGTTGATGGCGCCGGAAGAACGCGCGGGTGAGGCACAGGGGATTCTGGAGCGGTTTCTTGGGGTGGGTGAGGGATGAGCTACTGATGAAGTTTCTGTACTAGTTTCAGTTTGAAATTTGTGCAGATCGAAAGTAGAACTTTCAATCTGCATGAAATCATGACCTATAATCTATGTAAAATGAAAGTATCACTTTCAATTTGTACGATTCTCGGCTACAATATGATGCATGATTGAGCGTGACATCACTCCTCTTCTCGTATCGCTTTTCAAGCAGTACCCGTTCGTCACGGTCACCGGTCCGCGCCAATCTGGGAAGACGACGTTGTGCCGGATCGCGTTTCCGGACCTTGAATACGTGAACTTGGAAGCGCCTGACGCGCGCGAGTTCGCGGAATCGGATCCGAGAGCGTTTCTTGCGCAGTTCAGCGATGGCGCTATCATCGACGAGATTCAACGCGTTCCGGCGCTCCTGTCTTTCCTGCAGGTTATCGGCGACGAAGCAGGGCGCAACGGAATGTTCGTCCTGACCGGCAGCGAACAGTTCTTGTTGTCCGCGGCGATCAGCCAGTCGCTCGCCGGGCGGACCGCTCTGCTGCGTCTATTGCCCTTCTCGCTAGCCGAGAGGCGTCGAGCCGGAGCGAGCAACGCGATCGACGACATCATTTACTCGGGGTTCTATCCACGGATTCACGATCAGGGGCTCGACCCGATCCAGGCGCTTGGGGACTATTTCGAGACCTACGTCGAACGCGACGTGCGCCAATTGAGCGAGATTCGCAATCTGTCGAACTTTCGTCGTTTCGTACGGTTGTGCGCCGGCCGGGTTGGTCAGCTGGTGAACCTTTCGTCGTTGGGTTCAGATGCGGGCGTATCGCATACAACGGTTCGGCAGTGGCTGAATGTGCTGGAGACGAGTTACATCATTTTCCAGTTGCAACCGTTTCACGCCAACATTCGGAAGCGATTGATCAAATCGCCGAAGCTGTATTTCTACGATGTTGGGTTGGCGAGTTATTTGATCGGGATCGAACATCCACGTCAGATAGCGACCCATCCGTTGCGGGGGTTTTTGTTTGAAAACGCAGTCATCGCGGAGACGTTGAAGCATCGGTTTAATCGAGGACGACAGGCCAATGTGTCTTTCTACCGAGACGCGCAGGGGTTAGAGTGCGATTTGCTGTATGAGACTGGCTACGGTTATGGTGCGATCGAGATCAAGTCGGGGGCCACGGTTTCATCGAGTTATTTCGATGCGCTTAACCGGGTTGCTGAACTGGTGCCCGATGTGAATGCCAAGGCGGTGGTTTACGGTGGGGCGCGACGCCAATCGCGCAGCGATGCTGAGGTGGCTACGTTGAATGGATTGTCCGAAGTGTTGAGCATGTTAGACGGGGGAGATTCGCGTTGATCAATGTACTAATTAGCTTTGAGAAACGCGCAGATTGAAAGTAGTACTTTCAAATTGCATGGAATAGCGGCGGGGAAAGTATGTAAATTGCCAAGTGCGCTTGACAAATTACATACTTTTCGAGCCTGACGCAGCGGTGGCGAAGATTCGCGTCCTGGCCCGATCTAGCCCTTCCACCGCCACTTCCTCAGGCTAGCCGGGTTGTCGACCACCGGGTCTTGGTGACGGCCCCATTCGACGAAGGAGACTTCGGCGATGTAGACGTCGCCGCGGGAGTCGATGGCCACGCTGTGCGGCCATAGGAACTGGTCGGGGCCTTGTCCGAAGTGCGGGTTGCCGAAGCGGTCGAGCATGTTGCCTTCCCAGTCGAAGATGCTGACGCGGTTGCCGATGTTTGCGACGCCGCGCTGGACTGGTGCTGGACCTTGTTCTCCGATGAACACAGTGGCGTCGGCGCCTTTGCCGACGACGTCGATGGCGCAGGCTTTGTGGACCGGCCACTGGCGGACGAATTCGCCTTCGGTGGTGAAGACTTGGACGCGATTGCTTTCACGGTCGCAGACGACTACGAGGTCGTCGTCGAGGATCGCAATGTTGTGGGGGAGGTTGAACTTGCCGTTGTCGGTGCCGGATTCGCCCCAGGAGAGGATGTGGTTGCCTTCGGCGTCCATGCGGTGGACGCGGGAGTTGCCGTATCCGTCGGAGATGAAGACGTCGCCAGTTGCCGGGTTGACAGCGGCATCGGTGGGCCGGTTGAACATCTTGCCGCTCTCGCGCGGAACTTCTTCGCCGGTACCGATGGTCAAGAGGAGTTCGCCAGAGGTGGTGTATTTGCGTATCTTGTTCCCGACGTCGTCGACCAGCCAGAGGTTGTCTTCTTGGTCGCAGGAGATGCCGTGGGCGCGCATGAACCAGGTCTCCCAAAACTGCAGGCTGTTGCCGTAGGGGTCCTCGGTGGTTCGGACCGAACCTTCGGGGTCGTCGTTGCCCCACATGTCGATGAGGTTGCCATCGGGATCGAAGACGAGGACGGGCACATTGCCGCGGTTGAAGACGTATACGCGGTCGTTGGAGTCGACGGTTACGGCGGTGGCTTCTCGCATCCAGATGCCATGCGGCACCTTTGCCCAACCGGGCACAGCTTCGTAGTTGGTTACGTGATCGGGTGGCAGTGACAAGGCGTGGACGCTCCATTTAGCCTGCGTAGTGTATAGCTCCGCGACGCGGTTTTGAGATTGCTCGGTGCTAAAATTATGCACCATCTCAAACGGAAACGACACACCTCGAGGGCAATCGAAACATGCTAGCTGATCTGACAAGACGGACCGCTCTGGTCACCGGCGGAGGCCAAGGTTTGGGCTTGGGTATCGTCGAGCGGATGGCCGGACAGGGCGCCAACATCATCATCGCCGACCTCAACGATGAGAATGCCGCCGCTGCCGCCGCGAAGGTCGACGAGATGGGATGCAAGGGCTACGCCGTCCACATGGACGTGACAGATCAGCAAAGCATCGCCGACGCGGTTGCGATGGCTTACGATGCCGCTGGCCGCATAGACATCCTCGCCAACAATGCGGGCGTCTCCGGCGCTCCGGGCTCGACGGGCACCGAATGGCGCGATGTCGACTGGGAGTTCACTTGGAAGGTGAACGTCAAGGGCTTGTCCGATGTTACCGAGGCGATATTGCCCCAGATGCGTGAGCAGCAGTACGGCAAGATCATCAATATTTCGTCCGTGGCAGCTCGTGCAGCTCGATACGTCACGGCGTACTACGCCACGACGAAGATGGCGGTGATTGCGTATACGCAGGCTTTGGCTCGGGAATATGCCACTGACAACATCAATGCGAACGCGATCGCTCCGGGCAGGATTTGGACGGCGTTCCACCAAGAGTGGATGGAGCGGCGGGATGCGATGGGTGATCCGGACGTTAGTGGACGTGCGCACCTTGATGTCTTCGAAGAGGCTGCGGCGGAGGTTATTCCGCTCGGACGTCCGCAGACGCCTTCTGATATCGGGGCATTGGCGGCGTTTTTGGCTTCCGAGGATGCTAGGAATATCACGGGGCAGACGATTCAGTGTGATGGTGGGCAGGTGATGGTTTAGTTCCCCATATCGCCGATCTTTCGACGAGTTGAGCCGGCACATCGCTCACGACGAACGCTCGGGGCAATAGCCCACACGAACTGCCAACATTCTTGCTTCGGTCGAGATTTAACCACAGTTATCGACTGGTCGCACCCCAAAGCGAGTTTCAGCGGTTTAATTCGATCTTCGGTTTTCTGGATCGAATTGGCGTGATAATACGGTTTGGCGATTGATATTCGGCGTCGTCTGACGACGCCGGTGATTCGGAGGTTCGAATATGTCAGAGACGATGGATCCGATTGGGCTTGCTGAGCGGGTCAGCGATGGTGTTGGGAGTGCTCGGTTGTTGGATGCGGGGGATGTCATTGCGGGGGAGTTTGGGTGTTGGCGGTTGGTTTTTGTTGTTGGTGCTGGTGGGTTGGCGAGCGGTGGTGTGGTTCGGATCGGGACGGATTCGGATACGGATTGGGAGTTGCCGCAGGTGGATGATGCGGGTGGTGCGGACTATTTGAGTGTTGGGGTGCCGGATGGTGCGGAGGTGGCTACGCAGGTGGTGGATTTGACTGCTGTCAATTTGGTGAACACTGGTCGGGCGCTGATTGAGGGCGAGGAGGTGTTGGTTACTTATGGGGATAGGTCTGGTGGAGGGCCGGGTTCTCGGAGTCAGACGTTTATTGAGCCGCGCCGGTATTTTTGGATCGAGGTTGATGTGGATGGTTCCGGGGATTTCGTTCCGATCGCTGGGCGGCCGGAGTTGTCGGTGATCGGTGGCGATGCGGTGCGGTTGGTGGTGGTTGCGCCTTCGGATGCGGTTGCGGGTGAGGAGTTTCGGGTGAGTGTCAAGGCCGAAGATCGCTGGGGTAATCCTGCGAATGCGTATCGGGGTCGTGTGCAGATCGGTGGGGCCGGTGTTGCGATTGGCGCGGATGAGGTTGAGTTTGATGACCAGTGCGCAGGTGTCGTGTGGATCGACGGATGTCGGATCACGGAGACGGGTGAGCACCGGGTTGTGGCTAGAGACGATGTCTCAGGTCTGGAAGGTTTAAGCAATCCGATTATCGCAACTGAAACAAAGTCTCAGTTCAGTTTGTATTGGGGTGATCCGCATGGTGGGCAGGTGGTTGACCCTTACAAGATCGGCGACTTTTTCGAGTATGCGCGCGACGTCGCTGGCATACATTTCGCAGGTTTTCAGCGGAATGATCCGGCGATCACGACTGGGGCTTACGAGGTGCAGCAGGAGGCGGAGCGGGATAACTACGAGCCGGACAGATTCGTGCCGCTCCCGGGATACGAATGGTCGGCGACTACTGAACGGGGCGGGCATCACAACGTGTATTTCCGTCGGTTTGACCAAGATCTGCGTCGGTCGGCGCATGGGGACCATCTGGACCCTTGGGACTTGGACACGGATTTGCCGCATGTGCGGGAGATGCATGCGGCGTTTCGATACTCGGATGTCGTGGTGACACCGCATGTCGGGGGGATTGCGGCGGATCTGGAGTATCACGAGCCGCAGATCGAACCGGCTCTGGAGATCACGTCGACGCACGGTCAATTCGAGTGGTTCCTGCGGGAGTCAATTGAGCGGAACTACAAGATGGGTTTCATTGGCGGGAGTGATTGCTACACGGGTCGGCCCGGCGATGATCAGCCGGGCCATCAGTTGCGGCGATATCAGAAAGCTGGCTTGACGGGTGTGTATGCGACGGAGTTGACGCTGGACGGGGTTTTGGCGGGAATGAAGGCGCGGCGGGTCTATGCGACGTCGGGCGTCCGGATCGTGGCTGCGGTTTCGGCAGATGGACACATGATGGGATCGGAGTACTCGACGGCTTCGCCGCCCGAAATCGCGGTGAAGATCATTGGCACGGGGCCATTGGAGCGAGTCGAGCTGTTTAGAGGATTGGAACTGCTGCACCGCGAGGAGATGTCACCGGGCAGATCCGACAATCGCGTACGCGTCACATGGGAAGGGGCGAGTCGGCGGACCAGCTACTCTGGAGTGGTTTGGGAAGGTTCGGTAACGACGTCTGGCGGTTCGATCAATCGAGTCGAGAAGATCCGGTTTGATAGTCCGAGGTCGGAGGTTACGAATTCGAACGAGTCCGGTGTGAGTTGGACATCTTGGGCATGTGGATATACCAGCGGGTTGTTGCTGGATATTGACGGTTCGGACGAAGCGGGGATTGAGGTGGCGTTGTCGAGCGATGTCATTGCGAGCTCTCAGTTCGGCGGGCATGGTGAGACAGGGTCTCGTCGCATAAACTATGCAACGGCTGACCGGGTGCGGATTCCAACGACTTTGGGAGCGCTCGCCGATGGTCCGAGAGTCATCGATCTAGGGGAGTTGGATCGCGCGGTCACTGTCGAGTTGGCGCCAGAGCCGGGACCTGACCGCGTTGAGTTTCAGGTGACCGATGATTCGCCCAAACCGGGCATCAATCCGTACTGGGTGCGTGTGACTCAGTCGGACATGGAGAAGGCATGGACGAGCCCGGTGTTCGTGGACTTTGTGGCGCCGGTTAGATAGTTGAAGATGAACTTGTGATGGAACGAAAATCATTCGGCTAATCACCCGATAGGCGCAGCATGAGATGCTGGCTGGCGGTGACTACGTTTCGGCGAGCTCAAGGAGCATCCGACGAACCGTGGGAGTGGGGTAAAACGCGCCATGTTTATATAATTCGGCAGTCGCGCGTTCGCGGCTGTCCGCAAATTCGACGCCGAGTGCCATGATCCGAAGCGGAAATTACGAGCCGTACTCCATTGTCATCCTTTGAGCCATCGCGCATTCACCTTTACCTATTGAATGATCGATTCGCTTCGGTCCAGATGTTCGGCACGCTGATCCTAGTCGCGGCATCAGTCTTATTGTTCGTTACCGGACTCAATTGTGGCGGTGGCGAGGACGACGTGGAACCGACCGCAACCGAATCCGTTCCTCCGACTGAACCGCCCACATCGGCGCCGATCCCAGAACTCACTGCGATGCCGATTGATGATGCAGCGCCGGAATCGTCCGTCGAAAAATCCGCAGATCCGGTGGGCACAAACGGGGATATTAGCGACGAGGACGCTTTGGCGACGGTTTTGGGTGAATGGGGATCAACCTGCTTGAACGGCGTCTACCCGCCTCACGCCCCGCAATTAGGAGACGTCTCCGATAGCAACCTTTCTACCGATCCTAACGGTGTGCAGTTCGTCACGATATCCGAGGGTGACGGCGAGCTAGCCAATTTGAATTGGGAGGTCGACGTTCAGTACACGGGTTGGTTAGACGACGGGTGTATATTCGACAGTTCGTACACGCGTTCGGAGCCGACAGTATTCCCAGTCAACGCCGTAATACCAGGCTGGCAGATGGCACTAACTCAGATGAAGGTTGGTGAGCGAAGACGCGTTGTAATACCGCCGGATCTGGCGTACGGTCCGGCTGGGTCGCCGCCGGTCATACCCGGCAATGCCACGTTGACCTTCGACATCATTTTGGTAGGTGGCACTGACCCCGACGCTGCGAACGCTCTGGCGACGCAGACTGCTGCTGATCTTTTGTTGCAAGCTACTGCGGAGGCGAGGGAATTCGACGCCGAGGCAGCGGAGTTTGAACCCATCCTCGTCGACTACATTCAGGATGTAGACAGTTTCATCGCGGCGGTTCCCCAGGGCGAAGTTACTTGTATGACCGCATATGCCGGAGGGATCGAAAACGTGGAAGAGATCTTCTCCAGCCAAGTTCCTCCCACCTTACCGATGATCACGAATTTCGATGAATGCTTGAGCGACAACACTCTGCGCAACATTGCCGCGGGTAGGATAGCGATCATTAGTTCAGAAATCTCAAATGAGACGTTGTCTTGTATAGAAGGCAGGCTCGAGAATCCAACACTTAGACCGCTGTTTGGCGTCTTCGACGAAGCACGAGTGTCAGAGCAGTGGATTTCCTCTCATTTCTGCCTTAGTGCGGAAGAGAGGGTAGCGTTCGAAGAGGCGCTGTTTGCCAATCAGCCTGATCAGGAGCCGACCGGCGCGGGCGGGACGTTCATAGATGTGCAGGAATGCATGGTTGGGGAGCTAGGGGCTACGAGGTATTTCGAGCCGGTAAACCAACCGGACACGGGGGACCGCGAGGCGATGGAGGTCTTCTTCACCAACTTCACCGCGTTTTTGATTGCCGACATCCACTGCCGTCAAGGCGCAAAGGGCTACGAATTGAGCGACGGCACGGTCATGTCTGAAGACGCGGCTAGGTGTGTCGCCGACTCGCTCGGCGACGTCCGCTTCGGCGAGGTGTTGCTAGACCGTGTTTGGGTGCCGACCATCGAAGAACACGTGGAGGCAGCGACCGCTTACGGCGATTGTGGAGTATCCACTGATTTCTTGGTGTTGCCAGAAGGCGTCGGCACACTGGAATCATCGGAACTTTCATGCATCGCCGGGGAATTGGACAACTCGGACGATCCGCGTCAGACAACGCTGCGGGCTCTCAGCGAGGTCGGCGCTCGCAACGACATCAAAGCGGGTGATCTGGTCGCGTTGTTGTTCGGCGCGCAAACCTGTGGGATCGAGTTGCCGGGGGTGCCTGAGAACGCGGACATATCCGATACCGCCGCGATGTGCATTTCGGGCAAAGTTGACAATAGCTTGTACGTGGAAGGGCGAGCCTTGGTGCTGGATTCGTTCGAACTGGCCCTACAAGATTCAGCGGAGTGTTTCTCCGGTAATTGACGATTCATCGACGAAGTTCACAGGCATCGAAGTTGGTAGACTGTAACGATGCCTAACGAAGTCCTAAATGTCGGTGATATTCGCGTTACTGCGTTAACAGATGGCCGCGTCGTATTCGACCCGCGCATCACGTTCCCGGAGACGCCGCTCGAGCACTGGGAGCAGTATTACGACATCTTCCCTGAGTATTTTTCGAAGCCGTATTTCCTGCTCAATCTTGGTGTCTTCGTGATGCATTCCGGCGGCAAAAATGTCGTGGCGGACACCGGTTTCGGCCCGCACGGCCAAATGCTCGGAGCCGATACACCGGCCGATCTGTTGAACGATTTCGAGCGCAAAGGTATCGGAACAGACGAGATCGATACCGTCTTCCTCACGCATCTGCATGGTGACCACGTCGGATGGAATACGAGGCCAGAAAAGCTCACGAAGCCGACTTTTGAAAACGCGCGTTACACAGTCCACCGTGCCGATTGGGAGCACTTCACAAGTGAAGAGGTACTCGCCGATTTCCGTGGCGGGGCTGTAAAACGGAGCGTGATACCGCTGGATGATGCCGGTGTCCTCGATCTGATGGAAGGCGAAACAGAACTCGCCCCGGGCATCACCGCGATCCACACGCCGGGACATACACCCGGTCACATGAGCCTTTTGATCTCCTCGGGGCGGGAGCGAGCCTTAATGATTGGCGACGTGTTGGGTTCCCCGATGCATGCCACCGACACCGAGTTGACGTACTGGCCAGACACGGATAAGGAACAGGGCATCAAAACCCGGAATGGCTTGCTGGACATGGCCGAACAAGAGAACTTGATCGTGCTAGGTAGCCATCTCAGTCCGCCGGGATGGGGAACTATGGTGCGATGGCAAGGCAGGCGCTACTGGAAAGGGTTGTAATCCTTGAGCGACGAGGTCCTCGACGTCGGGAACATTAGAGTTACGTCTTTGAGCGACGGCCGTGTCGTGTTCGATCCGCGGTTGATGTTTCCAGAGACGCCGTTGGATCACTGGTCGCATTACTACGACATCTTCCCAGAATGCTTCTCTGGTCAACATTTCCTGATGAACCTTGGCGTATTCGTGATGGTTTCGGGCGGCAAGAACGTAATCGTCGACACCGGTTTTGGACCGCACGGCAAGATGCTGGGATCTGAGACCTCCGCAGAGTTGATGCACGATTTCGTTCGCAAAGGAGTCAGCACCGATGATATCGACACCGTCTTCATGTCTCATCTTCACGCCGATCATGTAGGTTGGAACATCGATCCGGAGACCAGTGATGTGCCGACGTTCAAGAACGCTCGCTACACGGTGCACCGCGCCGACTGGGAGTATTTCACCCTACCGGATGATGACAGCGAGTTTGGGATGGAACCGATCGAGCGTAGCGTCATTCCGTTAGACCGGATCGGGGTTTTGGACCTGATGGAAGGCGAAACGGAGCTTGCGCCAGGGGTTACGGCTATTCCGACACCTGGGCATACTCCCGGTCACATGGCACTGTTGCTCTCATCTGGAACGCAGCGGGCGATATTCATCGGCGACATCTTGATCAACCCGATGCACGGCACGGACACCGATCTCCCCTTCGCGCTCGACACAGATCCGGCGGAAGCTCTGGAGACGCGCCTTCGGATTCTCGACAAAGCGGAAAGGGAGGGGACGATCGTCTTGGGCAGCCACCTAAGTCCGCCGGGATGGGGGACATTGGTGAGATGGGAAGGCAGGAGGTATTGGCGGGGGATCAGCAAATACGGTTAAATCTTGGTGATGTAGTAAAGTAGGAGACTATAGTCATGACCATGGTCATATAAGGTAGAGACATGCAGACATACAAAGCATCTGAGTTCAAAGCCAAGTGCTTGAAGATAATGGATGAAGTCGCCGAGACCGGTGATCGGGTGGTTATCACCAAACGTGGTGTACCAGTCGCGGAGTTGATTCCAGCTCGTGGGCGACGAAAGTCGATATTCGGTTCGATGCGTGATTCGATCAAGATTACGGGCGACATCATTTCGCCGATTGATGTCGAATGGGACGCGATGAAGTGATGCGTGTAGTACTCGATACCAACGCTTTGATTTGGTTGGTTAGAGGCGACGCCGATCTGGGTATTCAGTCCAAAGAATTGGCTGATCTGGCCACGTTCGAAGATTCGCTTTTTGTGTCGGCCATGTCGTTTTGGGAGATCGGGATGCTTGTCAGCAAAGATCGCTTGAGGTTGGATAGACCGATGACGATGTGGCGGCGGGATGTGTTAGATCAGGGAATAGAAGAAATTCCGCTGACCGGTGGTGTAGCGATGATCTCAACTACGTTATCCGGACTACCGAATGACCCTGCGGATCGGATAATAGCTGCGACTGCAATCACCATCGGAGGGACGTTGATGACCGCCGACGGAAAACTGCTTCGATGGGATGGCGCGTTAGATCGACACGACGCTCGGACATAACAACCAGCGGCACCAAACGAATCTCTGTCGGTTGTCCACTTCAGTTACGGAATGACGCCGATGTCAAGGTGAACACGTTAACTACGCGGATCAAGTTAGGAAGGACTTAGGCCATGCAGTCGCCGATTTTCATGTCCGCAAACTTCGTGATGCGCAAGGCTCGTCCGATCTCCTGGCGCTTCGCCTCTAAGCCGCTAGCTCTCCACGTTCGTCTGCGATGGCCATCGTGTTGCCGTCCGGGTCCTCAAAGAATGCCATCCATAACTCGTAGTTGTCCGTCGAGTGGATGACGTGGGGCTCGCTCGTAAACTCAACTCCGCGTTCTTTGAGCGTCTCGTATCCGATCTGGACATCTGGGACATTGAAGTAAATAACGCTGTTTCCGGTGGACGCCTCACCCGGAATTGCCGACAACATCAGGTGGACTCCAGCACAGTCAAATATCGCCAAACCGGGAGGGAACTTCGCGATGAACGGTACGCCGAGCTTGTCGCGATAGAAGGTGATTGCCCCATCTAGATCGTCAACGCTGATGCTTATCTGATAGACCGAGTTGATCTTCAAGTCATCACTCATGACTGGCTCCTTGTGTCGTGAAATACTTGACAGTGCTAAATATTAGCAATATAAAGTAAATGTGTCAATCTTCGACGAGACTACGCAAACGCCGGAATCGTCTCCTGGAGAGCTTGGGGAGCGGCTAATCGCTTTGATCGAACTGCTGCGCCGCAGGACCCGACCAAGCTATCACGCTACACGGCTAACTGCCGCACGGATGTCAGCACTGCGGATAATCATCGAGAATGAAGGGACGACTGGAGGCCAGATCGCACAGATCGAGCAGGTAACGCATGCCACTATTACTAGGATGCTCGACGGTCTCGATGAGAGTGGATTCATCGTGCGGGAGCCATCCCAGCGCGATCGGCGAATAGTGGATGTTCGGGCCACGGAGTCAGGCCGCGCCGCGTTCAGGGAAGCCGTGACCGCGCAGGTCGAGCGCCTCGCCGGCGACCTCGCCGACCTTAATGCCCCAGACCGCTCTAAGGTGTCAGAGGCGATAAGTCATCTTGAGCGAGTACTTGGGAAAAGCTAGAGATACGCGCTGCGGTGGGAGCTGCAAATCATCGAGCGACGTTGCCCAATAGCTATTGCCCGCCACGGGCCTAGTCGAAGAAGTCCTTGTCTTCGTCGGACAGGTGTTTCTTGGCTTCCTTGACGTTGAATTCGACGCCGAGACCTGGGGTGTCCCAGACTTTGATGTGGCTGTTTTCGACGATGGGGTCGGGCAAGCCATCCATGATGTCGTACCACCACTCGGGTTTGCCGGCCGGATATTCGAACGCGATGTAGTTGCGTGGGAGGGTTGCGGCGAGGTGGACGTGTGCGGCGATTCCGATGATGCCGTCGGCGACGCCGTGGGGAGCCATGAGGACGCCGTGCATGTCGGCATACTCTGCGATCCACTTGAGTTCGGCGATTCCTCCGACGTCGAGCGGGTCGGGGCCGATCACTCGTACGGCCTTAGATTCGATGAGGTCTTTGAAGTTCTGGCGGAGGTAGATCTGCTCGCCGGTATGGATAGGTGTGGAGGTCTGTATGGTTACCTCGCGGAAGAGTTCTGGGAGAACGTAAGGAGTGTAGTCGCCGGTGATGGTGTCTTCGAGCCACATGATGTTGAGTGGTTCGAGCGCTTTGGCGAGCCGTAGCGTGTCCTGAACGGTCATTCCAGGGCCGCAGTCGAGGGCGAGACCGATCTCGTCGCCGAGCACGTCTTTCATGGCTTCGACGCACGCAATCGTGTGTTTCAGGCCTTGTTCGGTCAATGGGCCCCCGACTGGAGGTCGCACTCCTCCGCGCGGCGGGCCGCTGTATTTCGGGAGTTCGCCGTAGAAGTAGTTGGGGACTTCGGCGGCCATTTGAGAGTGGAATGAGATGCCCTGCTTGATGATGGAGAAACCCTCTTTGAACTCCTTCATTTCGGCCATGTTTTCGGCGAAGTGCTCGGGATCGTTGCCCTTCAACGGCACTCGGATGCCGCCGTTGTAGACGCGCACCTTGTCGCGCACTTTGCCGCCGAGAAGTTTGTAAACGGGGACGCCAGCGGCTTTGCCAGCGATGTCCCACAGAGCGACTTCGATGGCGCTAACCGCAGCGCCCCACGGCTTGAAGCTTCCGAGCCTGCGAATACGGCTAACGACGCGCTCAACGTCGGTCGGGTCCTGTTCTAGGATGGCGTCTTTGTAGTAGAGGACGAACGGTTTCAAATAAGGTTTCGTCCATTCGGCTTGGCCCCAACCGTCGATGCCGGCGTCGGTTTTGATGCGGACGATGGGGTTGTCGCCGATGATGGCGCACTTGAGATCAGTGATTTTCATTTAATGGGCTCCTTGGGAGACTCCTTGCATTCCTGAGGGAATGATAAGGGAAGGGGCGCGATGGCGAGCGGACCTGTGTGCCGACGCGCAAAGCGCAATCGATCAGTCGATCGGCTGATGGAAGTAGTAGCAGAGCCCGTCGGGAGCGATGACGAAGAATACCTGATACCTTTGCCCGTCTCGTTCGTCGACGCGCCAGTTGCCGGTTTCGACTCCGTTGCCTTCGATTTCATCTCTGACACTGCGGATGTCATTGACAAGTATCGCGGCGCCATCTTGGCTCGCGTCACCGCCGTTGACCGCGAAACCGATCCGCGCCCCGTCGCGTTCCATGATGACAGTTGGAACTGGGTCGTGGTGTCGCTCGACTTCGATGAGCCCGAATGCGTCGGCGTAGTATTTGGCGGCGACGTCGATGTCTTTCACCGGCAAGGCGAGAACGTCATCGGCAAACGGAAAAGCTGCTTCGAAGAGCTTCATGGGATGAGGTCCGATAAGGGGTAAAGTTGGGCGCGATGCTACGGATTTTAGATTGGGAGAGAAATGGCGACCCCGAGCAGATTCGAACTGCCGGTCTCCTCCTTGACAGGGAGGCGTGTTAGGCCACTACACCACGGGGCCGCGTAAATCGGTGGCGATACTGGCCTTAACGGCAACAGCATCTTATCTATAGGTTAAACGAAATCAAGAATTGCGTCAACGAAGCGTCGCGCTTTAGCCGGGTCTGCGCATTGCCATACGACGGACTCGTGAGCGCGCTGCTTGTCGGACTTTGGCGGCCACGCGGGACTGGGATTCAAGGGTCAAAATGAACGGCAGGGCAAGTATCATCATCGCGGCCATGATGGCATAGGCAGGACGGTAGGAATCGGTGAAGTCGTACATCAGGCCGACGAACAATGGCCCTACGGTGCCGAAGATCGCGCTTACCGAGCTCGCTATGCCGACGATCGAGCCGTAGCTGCGGCGTCCGAAGTAGTCTGCGAGGATTGCCAATCTCAACGGAATGGACGCTCCAAAACCGAGCCCGAATCCGAAGACGAAGACAGGGAGAGGTATCAATCCCCACGAGATTCCGAAGTAGTCCGAGTTGATCATCGCTAGAGCGCCGACGCCGAGCATCTGAATGAGGAACGAGCCGGCGAGGAGCAGCTTCTTGTCGAAATTGTCGCCGATGAACCCGATGCCGGCGCGACCTAAGATGTCGCCAATGGCGACTGCGCCCGCGGCTGTGGCCGCGAGCCAAGCGCCGATTTCGTATTCGATTAGTGCGGGAAAGTGGAAGAGGTTAGTGGAGCTGACGAGTTGTCCTATGCTGACGGCGATCGAGATCTGCCAAAAGGCGCGAAGTCGCAAGACTTCGCGGACGCCGATGGAGATTTCGCGCGGGCCACGTTGTGCCCGTCCGTTCGCATCGCGCGTCGATAGTTCGGCGTCTCCATCGGGCAGTTGTCCGAAATCTTCCGGTCGACGTCGCATGATCATCGCCACAGGCAGGCCGACGATCCAGAACCCGACGCCGACGCCGAAGAGTACCGGACGCCAGCTAAAACTGGAGATCGCCCACACGAGCAATGGAAGCACGATGGCGCCTACTGCCGAGAACGTCATTAATACCGAGAACGCGCGCGCGCGCTGTCGCACGAACCAGTTGCCCACGGTCGCCACGAACACGATAAACGTGCCGAACGACATTCCAAGTGCCAGCAGCAACACAGAGGCATAGAAATGCCAAAGGTTCTGCATGAGGCTCATCACAATGAAGCCGAATCCTGTGACGATCACGCCGAAAATCATGACGCTCTTCGGACCGAAGCGGTCTAGTGCGACGCCGACGAACGGCGAGATGAGCCCGCTCTCGCCACGTTGAATTGAGACGGCTGCTGCGAAGGCGGCGCGGCTCCATCCGGTGGTCGAGAGGATGGGATCTACGAAAGCTTGAAACCCGCGCCAAAAAACAGCGGAGGCGTAGAACTGGGTGATACCGCCGCCAAGCACGATCCACCAGCCGTAGAAGATGTCGGATGGGCGTTTACTTAGCGACGCGATGCCTCCCTAATGAGTCTCACAGCGTGTTCGGATCTGAGAATGGGATGGCTACGCAAATGGCAGCGCGCAGCTGACGATTACGCGGTCATAATCGATCCGAGGAATTTTCATCGGCATTCGATCATGGCACGACCTGCCCTCAGTGATTTTGGTCACCTGATGTGAAAGCAGGATATCGCGCGGCGTGGGTGCGAATCACGGTATGACGACGCGAGAAAAGTCGAAAATCACGGTGAGCGAAGTAATGCGTACAGATCGGATGCAGAATTCACGCGATCCGGTTCAAACCCAGCGACGCGCCTTTGAGCGAGTTGTGGCCTCGCTCTATTCCGCCAAGTTCTCTAGATAAGTAGAGTTGTCAAGAACTTCGTCCGGTATCTCAAACTCGGCGCCGTATTCGGTTACGGTGGCCTCTACGCGGTACGGAAGTCTTGCAGTGTTTTCTGCGCCAAAAACCCACAGCATCGTGTAAGACTTCATCAAGTAGGTTTCGGGATCGAGGATGATCTCGAAGGTCGGCACTGGCCAAGCTTGGCTTCCCGGGTGGTGCTTAACCGTATATCTCAGCAGATCATCCTGATGCTGTTCGATCTCGGTGCGATCAGCGGAGAGTGTGTATTGCCGAAGCATACGTGTCGGATCGGCGAGGATAAAATCGAACTTGATCTCATCTCGATATCTCCGGCCTCTGCCGCCGTGACTCTCGCTCGCGGTCCAACGTCCACCGGCGGACGACCACGACTCCTCGTCCCATCCGAAAATGATTGAGCTCCAGTTTTCGGTTGAGAATTTAGCCCTCCTACTTTGCGACCAATTGAAGTCTGCGTATTGCACGTCGATCGTGGAGCCGGGATAGTACACGCTGCCGCGGACATCCATTCCCGTCATCTCGACTGAGATACTGCCAGCTTTGGCGTATTCGCTGATGAGTCGATTGGCGACGACATCGGGTTCGGGCAACGTTGGCTCATAGTCGAGCGTTTCGTAGTCCAGAACTACCAACTCGCGGAGGTCTTCAAAGGAAGTTCCGGGCGTCGCGTCCGGTGAGTAGATCAACTGATACATGCGCCAGTCGTGCGGTCGAATGTACGTTGTTGGGTCTAAGAGTCCGACCAATGCGGGCCGCGCTTCTCGGGCGGTGGGCATAAGAACACGCTTGAGAAGATCGATCGCGTTGAATCTGACGCCAACATCGGTCCAACTCTCGTCACCGGGTGTGAAGTCGCCGAAATGCCTGAGACTCATCGCCCCACGTTCCATCGTGTCTTGATCGCCTGAGGTCGAATATGCCCACGCACATGCAAATCCAAGGTCACAACCGTCCCAAAGAACCTCCGTGATTCTAGACGTGCCTTGATGTCCGACGTACGCTTCCACATGGGCTTGTTCGACGTCATCGACGATCGTGTAGTCGATACCGGTGATTTCGCGGAAAATGTCAAGCGATTGGTCGAATACCTCGACGTATGAAGTATCGCCTTCACGGTAGAGATTGACGGTCTCGAGGGTCCACTTTCGGACGTGCTGGCTCTCAAACCCGCTGCAACTACCTAGGCCTAGATCATCGAAGCGCGCCGAGTCGACAAAGCATTCCCACATCGTGCGGGACATACCGACGATGCGCTCCTCGACGTTGACCACAACTTCGCCGCTCGCCGTACCGGCGATGACCTTCAACGACGTCGCGCCTTGCGGCAATCGCAAATCCGACAAAACAACCGTCGATCCGTCAGAACCTACATGTGCAGCGACCGCGGGCTGTATCGCTTGGCAGGTTTCGGCGTCGTCTTGTGAACCCGTGTAGCAAACCGCCGTTATCTCGCCGTCGACGGTCGGTTCTGTACCAAGCTGGGTTGCCGTCAGCGTCAAATCAACCAACGCTGAACCGTCCATGTAGTATCCCTGCACATCTGCCGATGTCATGCTCCATCGCACGTCGAAACTGGACTGAACGCGCAGATCAAGGACGATGTCATCGAGAATAGTGATTCTTGGTGCACCGAACCAAACGTCATGTTCGACTTCAAAAGTCGCCGACAAACGAGCGAAACCCGTATCGAGACCGTTTAAGGTCATCCGCCATCGATGTTCCGTGGCAGTCGAATCTTCAATCCAGTCTGGTGTGAAGACCTCTTCTGCCTCGCACGAAACTAGGCCTTTACACTCCAAGCGGGCGCGGATAGACGACATCGGCCAATCTGTTGGGCCTTGGATGGTGAACTCCACAGATGCGTTGGCGGTTAGATCATCGTTGTAACCCAATACCTCATAATCGGCGAGCTCCACAACGGGATTCTGAGCGGCCGGGATCGTCGCGATCACATCGGTGACGGTTTGGTCTCGGGCCGGGCCAGTCCAACTTGCCGCGTCGTCGTCGAAACTCGCCGTCAACCGCCTTTCGCCTTGCGCAATGCGTTCGACAAGAAGGGAGGCTCGATAGACACTTTGGTCGTCAGATCCGCCTGCCCACCCCAGCGGGAGCGATCTGGATGCTCCACATGGATGATCGTCTACACATCGGATATCCGCTTCGACGACATTCAAAGGCCACTGATCGGTGCGCGTGATTGAAAACCACAATACGAGATCTGCGCTCCCGTCGTTCCATCGCGTGCCGACCTCGTGCCCGGTGTAGGTGACGTCAATGGACTGAGGATCGGAGACCGAGACGAGATAGCTATCGACGTTATAGGAGATCTTCGTGCCGTGGCTGTCTTGCCCAGCCATGCTGATCGACAGGTCATTATCACCCGGTGACAGCTGGATGGTGAATTCGGCCGTTACGCCCGTTTGCGCGTCATCCGCAACTGTCATGTCAGAACTTTCGCAAACCTCGGCTCCGCCGCAAGTGACGACGGTAGTTATGACGCCTTGTGCGTTCGCAAAGCGGTTAGGAAGGTCGATGGTCATAGCCACGGTAACTGTGCCGTCGAGATTCCAAACGCTGATCTCGTGCGAAATGCCTTCGGACTGAGCGTTCGCCACAGGGGTATTCAACGTGATCAGGAGCGAATTGAACACGGTCAAACCGATCAAAAGCCACGTTATTTTGGGACGAACGATCATTCCGAATCCAATTCCGCTAGGTACTCGGAATCCTCGCTGACCTCGTCTGGGATCTCGAATGCTGCCCCGTAGTCGATCACTTGGGCTTCAACTCGGTAAGGCGTCCTCTCACTATTGTCGGCATCGAAAAACCAATGAATCGTGTACGAGACCATCTGATATGTATCGGGATCGATGATGATCTCGATCTGAGGTTCCGGCCAATTAGTGTTCAAATCGTTACGGGGGACCGAATACACCCAATGCGCGTCTTCGTTTTCGGAGAGGCTACTGCTGTAAACACTGAATACTTCGGTAAACAACATGCTGGTCGGGTCAGTGAGCGGAAAATCGAACTTGGTTTCGTCGCGATATTGACGGCCAATACCGTCTTGGTCGTCGCTAATTGCCCAACCGTCCTCGTCTGAAACCCACGTTTCTGCGCCGTATCCGAAAATGATCGAGTCTCGGTTCTCGCTCGAGAAACTGATTCGGTTACTCTCAAATGCCGAAAAATCGGAGTAATGAACAGTGAGAGACGGGCCAGGTTCTTCGGCGTTGCCCCGAATATCCTTACCCGTCATCGTGATGGAGATGCTGCCAGATTCGAAATACTTGTCCAATACCTTGTATGCGACCAGATCTGGAGGCGGCAAGGTAGGCACATAGTCAAGTGTTTCATCATCGAATACGACTAGCTCGCGAAGGTCTTGAAACGAAGTCCCGGGGGTTGCATCTGGAGAGTAGATCAACCGGTACATCATCACGTCGTGCGGCCGCAAAGACGTTGAAGCGTCTAGATTCGCCTGCAAGAATGGTCGAAGTTGACGACCAACCGGAATCAAAGTTTGGCGTAAATAATCGGTGATTAGGGTCCTTAAGCCTTCTTCCCGGCGAGAGCCTTCTCCTATCGTCACCTCGCCTCGGTGAAGGATAGTTACCATACCTCGATCGACGGTGTGACTGGCGTCGGTGGATGAATACGAGTGCGAACAATGTCTTTGAGTGTTGCAAGATTCGCCGAGCAACTCTAGGATTCTCGAATGACCGTTGTGCCCGAGGTATGCCTCGAGCTGCGCGTTTTCTGGATCGTCGACGTACACATAATCGATCCCAGTGATGCTATGCATGACACTGATCGCATCGTCGAAAATCTGGACATAGGTTGGATCGCCTACGCGGTAAACGTTCACAGATTCGAGCGTCCACTTGCGGACGACAGCGTTTTGGAATCCACTGCAAGTTTCGGTGCCAAACCACTTCGCGATTTGCTGTCTCGGGTCGGTATCGGTAAAGCAATCCCACATGTCTCGCCGGAAACCGACAATTCGCTCCGGAACCGAGACGTCAACGTCGCCGCTCGCTTTGCCCGCGAAGATTCTCAAAGTACCATCGCCCTGCGGCAGGCGAAGGCCCGGTATTGTTACCGTCGAATCTTCCGCGCCGATAGAGACCGCACCCGCCGTTTCCAACACTTGGCAGAAACCCAAATCGCCTAAATCTGTCGTGTAACAGACGCTGGTGACATGATCGTTGATAACTGATTCGGTGCCGAGTTGTTTGGCGGAAACGGTTAGGTCGAGTAGCGCTGATCCATCCATGTAGTAGCCAGTGGCGGTTGACGACGATGATTGCCACGAAACGTTGTACTTCTCGGTGTCCCTCGCGTCTATCAGGAGGCCGTCGAGCGAAGCGGCGCGGGGAGGCCCGAACCAAGCATCTTGCTGTGGTTCGAATGTCGCCGACAGACGAACATAGCCTTGCGGGAGATTGTTGACGACAGCTTGCCAAACGTGCTCGGTTGCCGTTTCATCGTCAACCCAAGCCGGTGTGATTACCTCCTCGACCTCACATTCGACGTCGTCGGCGCAAGCCAACGACGCGCGGATCGATGACATCGGCCAAGAGTCTGTCAGTTTCAATGTGAAATCCAACGTAGCGTTGACTGATTCATCTTCATTCGTGCTTGAGACCACTGTTTTTGTCAGCTCGATCTCGGGTTTCTGGGCGATCGGTATCGCTACATCCACGAACGTTTGCGAATCGTGGCGTGCCGGACCCGTCCATTGCTCGGTGGTGTCGTAGAAACTCGCATGCAAACGTCTATCGCCTTGCGCCACGCGCTTAACGAAGAGGTTGACGGTGTGCACTGGTGCCGCACCAGCATTAATGCCCCACCCAGGACTGACTGTCGTGATAGTTCCGCACGGATGCGTCTCGACGCACGCGATGGCGGCTCGGAACTGGTGGACCGGCCAATCATCCGCGCGTTGAACCGCAAACGAGAAACTCAGATCAGCGCTGCCATCGTCGTGGAGCTCGACGACATCGTATTTGGTGAAATCGACGAGCAAGGATTGGGGTTCAGGCACCGAGATCACGTAGTCGTCGACTTTGTGTTCGATACTTCCACCACCGGTAACTCGAGCAGTGACCGTGATCGAAAGGTTGTCGTCGCCCGGCGACAGCTGGCTTAATAGACGTAAAGTAACGCCCGAATGCTTGGTGCCTTCAATTGCAACATCGGAACTATCGCAAGAAGTGTTATCGTCACACTCCACCGACGCGGTTATGGTTCCCTCTGTGTCGGCAAAAACGCTCGGAAGATCGAGAGTTATTGACGCCGTTGCGGTGCCGTCGTAATTCCAACTGGTGATGCTGTGAGAAACGGCCGGAGTCTGCGCGGTGGCGCGATGCGTGTTCGAATCCAATGTCGCCCAAGCAACCGCGGATAGAAACAAAACCAACACAAGTCTTGCAAAAAGGTGGTGCATCGCGATCCAGTTCTAATCGGTAACGGATCGAGGACATCTCCCGGATCAGTGGATGCAGATATTAAACTACGACAGATTCGTTGTAAAGGTGACAAGAAACTACGCGATTCGTCGCAGTTTGGTATAGCGGCGGCGCTTCTTTGCAGATTTCCATCGCGTGGGGGCACCGATCGGCGAATTGACATCCCGCGTAATCAACGTTCATCGTGTCCGCAACGCCATCGGTGGACGGCGCAACGACTTCCAATCCTTGTTGCCATCTCTGGTCTGGATCTGGCATGGGAATCGAGCCGATTAGCAGTTGCGTATAAGGGTGTTCCGGTTCTTGGATAACCGGTACGACGTCCCCCTGCTCCGCAATTACTCCCCGATAGAGCACGACGATGCGCTCGCTGATTTCGTAAGCGGTTGTGAGATCGTGAGTGATGTAGATGATGGAGATGCCGAACTCGGTATTGAGCTGCCGCAGGTTTTCGAGGATAGTTGCTCGCAACGAAGCGTCAACCATCGAAACCGGTTCGTCCGCGACGATGAGTTTTGGGTTGAGCAACAAGGCGCGGGCGACCATGACCCGTTGCCGCTGCCCGCCGCTTAGCTGGTGCGGATAACGTCCGAGAGTGTCGCGCGGGTTCAGTCCAACCTGCCGCAGCGTGTTCTCGATTATTTCGACCGCTTCGTCTCGTGTGGACGCGACGCCAGTTTTTCGGACAGGAAGATGCAGGGCGTGGTCAACTTTGTAGAACGGGTTGTAGACCTCGAAGGGATCTTGGAAGATGACTTGGACGTCGCGGCGGAATTGGCGCCTTTCAGCACGTGAAAGCTCGCCGACGGGTTTGCCACGGTAGAGCACTTCGCCTGTGGTTGGCGGAATGATGCCGAGAAGCAACCTGGCAATCGTGGTTTTGCCGCTACCGCTCTCGCCGACAAGCGCGGTGATCGTTGGATCGTCCTCTTCGACCGATAACGAGAAGTCGCGCAAGGCAACGGTCTTGCGGCTGAACCAACCGGCACCGAAGGTTTTGGACGCGTTCTTGAGTTCAACTAGAGCCGTCATCGGATGTCATCTGGTAGCAAATTGGCGGATTTTAGTACAGCAGACACGCGGCCTTCTGTTGATCCTGCCCGTCAACTTGTGGATCGCCGATCGGTTTCAGCATCGGCTCCTCCATCGGACATATTTCTATCGCCTGTGGGCAACGCGGATGGAATGGACAACCGCTCGGCAGCGAGTATAAGGATGGGGCGGTACCGGGAATCCCGCGCAGATCACCCCGCTCGCGGTCCTGCCGCTCCAACGATGGAAGACTGTCGATCAACATCTGTGTGTACGGGTGTTTCGGCTCGCGCAATAGTTGCCGCAGTGTCCCGGTTTCTACCAATCTGCCGGCGTACATTACGCCGAGCGTATCGACGAATTGGGCCATCAATCCGATGTCGTGGCCAATCAGAAGGATCGCGGCGCCCAAATCCTCTTGTAATTCGGCCAGCGTCTCCATAATCTGTCGTTGCACAACCACATCGAGCGCCGACGTCGGCTCGTCGGCGACTATGACTTGAGGGCCCATCGAGATGGCGATCGCGATCGTCACGCGCTGCTTCATCCCGCCGCTCAACTCGTGCGGATACATATCGCCGACCTGCGGGCTGAGTCCCACTTTCCCGAGGAGGTCGTGAACGCGATCTCGGTACTCATTCGACGAGTGCTGGGCGCCGTGGTCGCGTAGGCCGTCGATGATCTGGTTTTTGACCTTGGCGACGGGGTTCAGCGAGTTCATTGCGCCCTGCGGCACGAGCGCGATCTTGGAGAGTTTCGCGGTACGCATCTCCTCATCGCTCAACACGAGCAGATCGGTGCCATCGATGATTGCAGTCCCGCTGGTGATACGCCCGGGAGGTTTAATGAGCCGCATTAAAGCGAGCGCGGTGGTCGACTTGCCTGATCCTGATTCCCCGACAAGTCCCATTCGTTTGCCCGGCATGATGGCGAAGCTGACACCATCGGCGGCTTTGACTTCCCCACGGGAGGTGAAGTACGAGACGCGGAGGTCTGCAACCTCAAGGGCGGGGACTGCGCCGTTCGTAGCCGGTGCGGCGCTCATACCTGCCGCCTCAAACGCGGGTTCGCAATCGGATCTAAGCCAGCTGTGATCAGATACAGGCTCCCGAATACGAGCCCGAGCGCCAGGACAGGTGGTGTCCACCACCACCAGAGTCCGTTTAGCGGAGCTGAGTACTTTATCGCCCAGTAAATCGTGTTGCCAAGCGTCGGCTGGTTCTGTGGGCCCAATCCGAGGGCGTCCATGCCGATCGTCGTGAGCATCGCGACCGCGACCGCGGTGGCGAAACTTGCGGCGAGGAATGGGAGGAGATTCGGCAGCATCTCGAGGAAAATCAATTCCAACACGTTTGCGCCTGAAATCTGCGCCACCGTGATGTAAGGTCGTTCGCGCATCGTCAATACCTGCGAACGAATGGAGCGCAGGGGCCACATCCAGACGAACGCGGCGATTATTAACGCTTGCTGCGTGACATCCACCGATGCTTTAAGCGTCACGGCGACGACTACGAGGATCATGAGCACGGGAACCGTTATCAGGATGTCGGCCACGCTCTTGAAGAAGTTATCGATTATTCCACCGGTGAAACCGCCGACGAAACCAAGGATGGTGCCGATGATCATTCCGATCAATGCGGCCAGGAATCCAACGTACATCGTCAGGGGCGTGCCAAGCACGGTCAGCGCCCATACGTCGCGTCCGAGGCTATCAGTGCCGAGCACGGAGAACGTGCTCCGGTCTTCGCCCTTGACGCGATACTCGATCGTCTGCCACGGCGGCAAGTCGAACTCTACCGTGCCGGCGCGCGCGAGTTCTGGGTCCGTGAATTGAGAACCGATGACGCCGAACACGGCCATGAAAAGCAGCAGGAATAACCCGCCCCACAACGTGGGGTAGGTGCGCACCCATCGCAAAGGGGTCAAAAGTCGGCGCGACAGCGGTCTGTCAGCGTCGATCTCCAAGGTCGTGTCGAGCAATCCGGGGTCGTTGTCTATGTGAGTCGTCATGAATGATCCACTAACTTGCGTGAATATTCGAGCGCATCAACTTCGTGCCGCGTAGGTTATCCGTGGGTCGATGCGTGGATACATAAGATCGAGTATCAAAGTTGCGAGTGCGATCGACAGGATCACGAGGTACACGATGCCGTAGAGCAACGTGTAGTCAAAACTCCGGATCGCCTGCAGAAGTGAGGTGCCGACGCCAGGATATGAGAAGACCACCTCGACGAGGATCACTCCCGATACGACCTGTCCGAGCGTGAGGGCGAACGACGTGACTTGCGGCAGCATCGCGTTGCGTACCCCGTACCAAGCGAACAGTCGCCAAGGCTTCGTGCCTTTGGCTTCGGCCAGCAACATGTAGTCTTCGCCTTGCGTTGTTACCATCATTCCTCGCATCCCGATCGCGGAGAATCCGATGCTGACCAAGATGATCGAGAGCGCCGGAAGTATCGCGTGGTGGGCGGCGTCTTGGATGAAGGCTAGACTCCATTCGGGCGAAGTTCCGATCTTGTAACCGCCGCCGAGTGGAAACCAGTCGAGTTGGAAAGCCAAGAAGTTAATCAACGCAATGCCGACTAGGTAGTAAGGTATCGCCGACAACGACATAACGGGCGGGAACAAAAACTTGAAGATGCGCGAGGCGCCGGGCCAAGCCACAAGCGCGCCCAAGGACATGCCTAGAAACATGTAGATAAGGGATGAGATCGCGACGAGGACCAGGGTCCAAGGCAGCGCCTGCGCGATGATGTCACGCACTTTCGTCGGGAAGTATGCGACAGAAAATCCGAAATCGAAACGCGCGAAGTTCCAAAGGTAGCGAAGGTATTGTTCGTATAACGGTTTGTCGAGACCGAACCGCTTCTCGAAGTTTTTGATCATCGCCTCGGTGTTACCGCTCGATACAGCACCGCGGGAAGCGAGCTGACTCATGCGCTCTTCGATCGGGTTGACATCGGCGAGGCGCGGTAGCACGAAGTTAAACGTCGCGGCTCCCCAAACAACTAGGAAGAAAACTCCAATGCGTCTTAGCAGATAGTCAGCGGTCACGTTTTTGATACTGCGTGTCGCGTTCAGGTACGTTCGCGAATGTGTTAGATTTCGTAATGCAAGGGGCCAAGCGCCTGTTCGGCATGCGTTCGTTCGGTAATCGAGCGGTGGCGTGGCAAACAGATTAGCACACGGACTAAAAGTAGCATCCACTTGATGAAGAAGGGGATATCGTCATGAAAAAACAATTTGATTCAGTCACGCGACAAGCTTGGCTGTTCCGTCTACTGGCTCTCGCGCTGGTGGTCACGACCGTTATGGTCGCGGCTGTCGCATGTAGCGAGGAAGAACCAACGGCGACGCCGGTGCCACCGACCGCGACGCCGGTACCGCCGACGGCAACTCCAGAGCCCGAGCCTGAAGAGGCGATGACGGATGACGGGATGATGATGAAGGAACCAGCGCCGTTGATCGATCCCGACTCGGTGTCGCGCGAGGAGACATTGATCGTCATGAGCGGCGGACAGGATGGCCGATTCCCTGACTGGGAGAACTTCAATAACTACGTCCCCGGCGGCGTCGGCGGGTGGCACACCGGACCGTTGCAGACTATGAACGAGCCGTTGATCATGTTCAACCTGCTCACCGGCGAGCACGAGATGTGGTTGGCTGAGTCGATGGATATCAGCGACGACTTCTCCCAAGTCACGTTGACCATACGCGAAGGCGTGTATTGGAGCGACGGCATGCCGTTTACGGCGGAGGACGTTGCTTTTACCTACGCACTCGTGCAGGAGCACCAAGACTCGATGGTTCACACCGCCGAGATCCACCTTCTCGACAGCGTTGAGGTAATCGATGGCAACAAAGTGAGGTTCACGCTCAAGGATCCATCACCCAGTTGGTGGGTTAACACGCTGACAAGCAACCACGGCCTTTCGGAACAAATCCTCCCGAAACACATCTGGGAGGACAAAGATCCGTTGACCTTCACGTTCCACGACCCGGATCAGGGTTGGCCGGTCTCTACCGGTCCATTCGCGTTGGCTGACGCTTCGCCGGAGCAAAAGATCTTCGTTCGCCGCTCTGATTGGTGGGCCATTGAGGCAGGATTCAAGTCGCTGCCAGAAATGGAGAAGGTGGTCTACATTCCGCAACGCGAAGAGTCGGCGCGGGCACAGATGATTATCCAGAACGAGATCGATGCCATGAGCATGGCGCCGGTAGCAACTTTGCTCAACATATTTGAGCAAAACCCGGACGTGGTCACCTGGAGCAAGCAGCAACCACCGTACGGTTACCTCGACTGGTGCCCAATCGGTCTTTTCGTGAACAATGCTGCCGACAGTCCGGTTGCCAAGAGCAAGGACATCCGCTGGGCACTCAACTACGCGCTCAACCGCGAGGTGCTCGTAGACAATGCGGAGCGCGGTGCCGGTACCGTGGCGTTCCACATGATCACGCCGTATTCGTGGTTCGACCCGTTCGAAGAGGTGTTGCAACCGATCTACGAGAAGCACACCGTCGATACGACTGATCACTACGACCTGATGGAAGAACGGATGATGGCTGCGGGCTATGAGAAGAACGCCGACGATTTGTGGGAGAAGGACGGCGAGACGCTCTTCATGAACATCAACTTCCCGACATGGCTGGACCGTTATGGCGTCCACGTGACCAAGCAGCTGCAGGACGCTGGTTTCGAGGCCGAGATGGATCTAAGCCCGGGAGGTGGAGCCGAATTCGGGCGCGGCGAGCGCGACTACTCTTTTGGATGCAAAGGACCGTCCGGCGTTCTCGGCGCCGACCCGTACTACATGCTCTCGCTCTACTCGTCGGCCACGTTCCGTGACATAGGCGAGCCGCCGATTAACCCTTGGGCGACCGCACGCTGGCGCAACGAAGAGTTCGACGAGATCGTGACCGAGATGTCGAAGATACCGGCGACCGATCCCAAGACGATGGAACTGTTCGAAGACGCGATGGAGATCTGGTTCGAAGAGCTACCGGATATCTACATATCGCAGCTGATCATCCGGCACCTCGGAAACGAGAACTACTGGACCGGCTGGACGTCGATCGACGACAACTACGGCGTTCTGCATCCTTGGCAGCAGGAGTTCTTGAAGATCGTTACGAAGCTCGAGGCTAAATAGCGATCGCGCAAAGAAAGCGCAGTGATAGTAGGGGCGGTCTCCGGGCCGCCTCTACTTGTCTCTAGGAGGCGGAGCAATCGCCCCCTCAATAATCAGCAACCTCGATTTAAGCGGCAGGCCGACGGATCCGCCAAAGCCGTGGAGGTTGCCATCGGAACCGATAACGCGGTGACATGGGATGATGATCGGGACGGGGTTGGTGGCCATCGCTCTGCCCGCCGCGCGCGCGGATGATTTAGAACCTGAGGCTTGCTCGGCCAACCAACCGTAGGTACGCGTTTCACCGCGGGGTATCGATCGGCACGCTTCTCTGGCGCGACGAGTGTATTCGGTCCACCCAGAGTCATCAACCCGAATCTCGTCGAGTGACACCGCTTCTCCTTGGCAAAAGCGGATCAGCAGGTTTTTCGCACGGTCGAGGACTACTTCGGACCCGGCGGTTTTTTGGGAATCGAAGTCTGAGATCACCGCTAGGGCCGCATCATGAGTGGGTTCTGGCAGAGAAGTGCGCGCGATGCCTCTTTGCCATGCGGCGATGGCGACCCATCCCAAAGGGGTTGCGAAAATGTCGGTGGTTACCTGTTGATCGATCATGCTGTGAATCTGTATTGCTCTTGAGTTTCGTCGGGCACATACGCGGGCGTCATGCCCAGAACGCTCATTATCCGGTGTTTGAGCATTGCTCGGGCCAAGCTGCGCCATGCGCTGCCAAGTTCGGATTCAGGTGGATTCGGTTCCGATAAGACGCCATTTTCGCCGTCATGTTCCGTGAATTCCGCTTCTTCAGTGGGGTCGACGGACATTCGCGGTCCGTAGACGCACCTCTCGAATGCTTCGGTGATACTGCGGGCATCACCGTAACGGAGCGTCATGTCTCCTATATGTTTAGCGAACTCCCGAGCGGAGATGTGCGATGCCTTGCGGTAGCCCAAAAGCGAAGCGACGCGTACGAACTGAGAATATGCACGGACGGGCTCTGGTTGACCTCGCAGGTTCCAACGCCACGCGAAGACGACGAGGAGGACCACGACGATGGCGCTCACGGCGGCGACGGTAGGTATGAGCGGCACTTCGAGCGTCGTTCCTTGGCCCGCATCGAAGTTGTTGGCTCTTCCACGGCGCAACGCGTCTTGTGCCATCATCGCCAACTCGTCCAAGTCCTCCAGGTATTGGAGATAATCGGGGTCGAACTCGGAAGAGCCGATGAGGCCGGGCGGGACGCCACTTGTTGGCGAGGTCGGGACGAGTATGTTTCGCGGTACCGCAGGTCTTCCGGGGGTCACCTCTACGTCGATCCAGCCGTATGGCGGGGCGAAGATCTGCGTCCACCCATGGCGGTTGCGATCTCGAATCAAGAACTGCCCTTGGTCTGGAACGTATTCCCCTGCGCTCCAACCTGCGATCATGCGGGCCGGCACTCCCACGGCACGAAGCATTACGGTCGCCGCCGAACCGAAGTATTGGCTGTATCCTTTGCGTTTGGTCGCGTCGCAGTTCGGCAGATCGGTCGGGCACGGTTCGTTGATCGTCTCGAATAGGAAGTAGTAGAGACCGTCGTCGAACGGACCTGGGCCTTCGATCTCTAACGAGTAGACCTGTGACTTCAAGAAAGCTTTGATCGCGTTGGTCTTCTCCCACGGCGTATTGGCTTCGGCATCTTCCACTATCTGGGTCGCCAAGTCGTTCACCTCGCGCGGCAGAGAATCGGGGAGTTGCAAATACCTGTCTGCGATCCATGCCGGATAGTTGGTTGTCGACGCCTCCAAATCATCAACTTCCGCGGTCGAGACATATGTCGACACGGTGTAGCGCTGGTTCTCTTCCAATATCTCGTCGAAAGTTACGGTGTTCTGCTCGGTCGGTCCTTTACGAGCTAATCGCATCAAGTTCGCGTTGGTCCTATCCGTGTCAGCGAAGACTAGGTAACTGAACGATTCCCATGCGATCCCGCTGCGCGCGAGGTCCATCGTTTCGAGGTCGTTAGCGGTGATTTTGAACCGAGTTGTGTCGGAGCGATTTGTAGAACCGAGCGGGTCAAGGTCGGGTTGTGTCAGCTTCGTGAGATTCTCCGAAGCGATGACGAACATCAACCTGTCTGGTCCCTTCCCGCCGTTTTCGTCTGCTTGCTGTCTAAGCGCCAGCGAAGACACTCGGATTCCGACAGACTCTGGTGTGTCGTCAGACGCTGTCATCAACTCGGTCAACGCGGTGTCGGACATCGTGAAGATCATGTACTCCATTTCACCCGTGGCATCCAGGGACATTTCTTCCAATGCGCTGGAGGTGATGGAGTACGTGATCTGTTCTTCCAAATCGGCCAATGTAAACATCCCAGATTGCATCTGGCGGATTACGGTGTTTACCTCATCCGCCGTCATTGCAGGTTGTGTATTCAAGGTGTATGGCGGACGGTTGTTTTCATCACCTGGCGGCGAATACACGGGAGATTTCTCCGCCATCTCAATAAGGCGTTCCCGCAACATGAAAGCGAACTCGCGCAAGTCGTCTGGCAGCTCGGCCAGTTTGGCCGGACTGCCGGCGAGCGGGACGTCCCACGTCAGCGGCTCTAGGACTTCGATATCGGCTTGATAATCGACCGCGTAGACCGCAGCAGCAGGTACTACTAGGTCGGTCTTTCCAAGCGGTTCTACAGCGATATCCAATCGCGCCCTCTTCTCGATGTCGTTTTCGGTCGGGTTCACCAATAGTCTGGTTCCCGCATCGGCAGGCAAAGTCACGCTCGGCGCGGTTATCCAACCCTGCGATGCATACTCTTGGTAGGCGCGTGCGGGATGGAGTTTGGCATACCGAGTTCGAATCCACATAACTGGATCATCGGTGAGCTGGATGCCACCTTGGAACGGCAAAACCGAGTTCGGAGAATAGATCAAGTCGTCGTCACCGCTCGGTATCCCCGCCAATAGACGCTCCGCCGTGTCCTTGAACTGTGTGAACGGATCCAAGAACACTGAGTTCCATCGGTCACTCAGATCCGCCGATCTGGGCAAGAACAACGGCATTAATGCAGCGATCACCATAACGAAGAATGCCAAGATCAGACCGTCGCGAGCAGCGATCCATCGCGCCTCTCGCGGTACCGCCAATCCCGAACGTCGCCACTGATTGATGCGGCCGACTGCGACAAGGTGCGAGAACAATGCGACCGCGCCGACCATGAAGAGATAGAACGTCTGCTCGTGCAACCCGATGCGATGGCTGAGATTGGTCAGTAGTGCCGTGCCGAGGATCGCGGCTGGTATCCAAGGGTTGTGGAACCTGAAAGTTAGCGTTGTGACGGCATACGACATGACCCACGTCACCGTCATGAACAGCATCGCGAACGGCACTTGGTCGGCGCTTATGCCTCCGTTAATGGCGATATCAATCCAGAGCGCAAACCGGTCCCACGCATCGAACGACCTCGCGATTGGATTTCCACCATCTGCGTTCAATGAACCCTGCCAAAACACGACCAAAACTCCAGCTGCGGCGAAAACGACGAATCTAATGAGGATGCCCCATACCGAACGTATGGTCGTTGTTGGAAGCCGGACTTTATACATAAAGAAAGCTAGCACTGCTGCGACTAGCGACGTTGGAACGATGCTCGGCAGTTCGCCCCAAATTGCCAATTCCACAGACCAACAAACCATCGCCAGCATCCAAGCCAACAACCCGAGCGCGATCCAGTCGTTCGCAGGGATCTCGGACACAAAAGCGCGCCGCATCAATCTGCGCCGCCACACGCGACGCGTGCGTACTGACCGCGGTGAGCGCCCCAGAATGCTACCGATCTCTGTTGTAGTGGTCGTCACGATTGTCTCGTCTGAGAATCGACGATCTCCGGCGTTGTCAATTCGTCTGTAATCGGTTCAGACATGGATTCTGAGGTAGCGATTTGGGATTGGCTTCTGACGCCTGAGTAGAGTGCCGATATCCGAGCGGCCGTCGCATCAGCGTCAGCGGTGGTGCTTAACGCATCGGCGATGTCGTCGCCGAGGTAGACGCGATAGGTTGTGACCCCCGACATCGACAATCTCGGAATCACCGCAGCGTTAGATTCGCCGCCGAATGATTCGCGGTCCATTACGATGCAAATCACTTGGACGCCGCGCCGCTGAAGTGTTCCTAGAGCGTCAATCCAGTCGCCGTCACTCGCGGCGGTAACAACGACGATCGTGGAGCTGACGAAAAGGTCGCGATCCAACGCGGCCAAGGCTTGAATGATCGGTACGTTGCCCGTCGGCCGGCTGGCCGCGATATGGCGAAGGATGTTCTCGCGGTGCGAAGCGGTGTGCTCCGGCGTCGCGATCAAAGAGTTACTGCCGTAAGCCGCGTAGCCGACTTCGGTGAATCTGCGTGTGTATTTGTCGACTATCGACGCTGCGATGGTTGCGCCGTACTCATCGGTAGAGTCTTTGCCGCTTCCGGCTTGAGCATCGACATGTTGATCGAAAATCACCCACATCTCTCCGGCCGAGCCTTGGTCGAATTGCTTCACCATCAACTCGCCGGTTCGCGCGGTGGTCAGCCAGTGTATTCGCCCGATCGGGTCGCCGTCGGCGTACTGCCTGACCGATGCTACATCGGTCGACAGAACATTCATCCGGTGCCGTCGCGAATGGCCATCGGCCAAAAGCACACGCGACGCTGCCAAGTCCGGCATCGGAAGGACGCGCGGATAAACCAACACCTTGTCAATGCCTTCAAACTCGATGTCTCGCGGAAAAAGGCTGAATGGATCCGAGGCCCGTATGATCAATGGTCCGAGGTCGTATTCGCCTCGTTGCGTCAATGCGGCTTCCATTTCGACGCGTTTGAAGGTGACCATCAATCCAAAGCTTGTTACCTCTCTAAACTCGACGTCTGGAAGAGAGGTTTTGTCTTCTACCTCGACCCACGCTTTGGGCGCTCCGTTTGAGTTCTGGATGATGATGCGTTCGGTAAGCGTGTCGCCAACAGAGAATGGGCCGGTCGGCCGATTTACGCTGGCCTTCATGTTTGCTGCGCCGACGCGGGACCAGACCCAAGAGACGATTATGAGGATGAACAGCAAATACGTTAGACGCATCGAGAGGTCGAAACCGGTCGCTACGCTGTTGACCAGTTTGACGCCGATCAAGAAAACGATGCCGATGAGCATCCGATGGCGGAGCAACGTATCTAAGAGTCGGCGCGGGGCGCGACGACCTTCAACGTGATCGACGATCCCTCGTCCTATCTTTGGTATCGAACCTTGCACTGTTGAATCGGGTTATGGCATTTGCGCACGCGCGATACGAGGGTGCCATCCAAATGTCGCCGCACGTTTGTGTTGTTGGGCAGGTGTCATCCAGCGACGGTGGACGAGAGCCGGCCGCCTCCGGCACCTGGCACGGTGGTTTGTTCTAAAGCTTCGTCGACGATGTTGCTTTGGTTGACGCCTCGCATCCGCGCTGAAGGTGAGAGCAGGACGCGGTGTGACATCACAGAAACTGCGATGGCTTTCACATCATCTGGGACCACGTAATCCCTGCTTTGCAACATCGCGAACGCCTTTGCGCCTTTCATCAGGTTGATGCTAGCGCGCGGTGAGACGCCGAGGGTTGTATCGGGATGACTCCGCGTGGCGTTGGCTATCTCGACGATGTACTGTTTAATCAGTTTGTCGATGTAAATCGAATCGGTGTATTGCTGCAATGCCACGATCTCTTCCGCCGAGCAACTCGCTGTCAGCAGGTCGATGGGGTCGGTCGACTCTCGGCCGTCCATGATCGAAACCTCTTCTCGTGGGTCCGGATACCCGAGGGCGATCCGCATAAAAAATCTGTCGAGCTGTGCCTCGGGTAGCGGGAACGTCCCTTCATACTCGATCGGGTTCTGAGTCGCGATCACCATGAACGGGCTGGGCAAAAAGTGCGTGACGCCTTCTACGGTCACCTGTTGCTCACCCATCGCTTCCAACAGCGCAGACTGCGTCTTTGGTGTGGCGCGGTTTATTTCATCCGCCAAAACAACTTGCGCCATTACAGGACCGGGCCGATATTCGAACTGACCGATCTGTTGGTTGTAGACAGATGCGCCGGTCACGTCGCTTGGTAGCAGGTCGGGAGTGAACTGAACGCGTTTGAAATCGCAGCCGGTTGTGATGGCGATCGAGCGCGCTAGCATCGTCTTCCCGACACCCGGCACGTCTTCGACGAGTATGTGGCCTTTGCTAAGCAAGGCGACCACCGCTAAACGGACGGCAGCGTCTTTTCCGATGATGACGCGACCGACATTTGAAGTAATGCGATCGATCGTGTCGGTGTGTTCTCGGTTTACGCTAGGTTCAGCGACGGCGTTCGGAGATATGGTCAAGCCGGACTTCCTTTCGGAATGAAACCCGTGTTCAGGCAAGTAAGACGATCTTGTTCGACCGTCAACAAAAGCGATCATTGAACTCAACTGTCAACTGCGCCAAATATAGCATCTAACGCTGTCGACACCTTGATATTGGCTAGTCCTACGTTGCGCATCCAAGGAGGCTTGGATGCGAGGAGCACGTGAATCGACGTGACGCAATACGAAGCAGAGCGCGGATCGGTTTCGGATAACGATATAACCTGCAAACGCATTACGAGGCTTTATCTAGGCGATAACCTAGACGCGATGCGCGAAATGGGCGATGAATCGGTCGATCTGGTGTATCTCGATCCGCCGTTCAACTCCAATCGGAACTACAAAATCGTTTTTCGCGGTCCCGAGGCGCTGCGACCGATGGCACACCTTCCCGCGTTTGAAGACGTGTGGACGTGGGATGAAGAAGCGGAAGGATTGAGTGACGATTTGCTCAGCGGTGCTTCCGGACGATTGGTTGCCGACGCGATCCAAAGCTTGATGAAGTTAGTCGGACGCGACCGGTTAATGGCTTATCTCGTCAACATGACTCCGAGACTCGCGGAGATCAAACGCTTGTTGCGGCAGACCGGAACTGTCTATCTGCACTGCGACCCGACGGCGAGCCATTATCTCAAAGTGATCATGGACGCGGTCTTTGGAAGCGAAAACTTTCGAAACGAAATCGCATGGTGCTACCGTGGCGGCGGAGTGCCACGTCAGGACTTCGCGCGCAAGCACGACGTGATTCTGCGCTATTCGAAGAGCGCGCGATACGTTTTCAATCCACAATACACCGAATACTCTGACGCATCGAAAACTCTAGTCAAGTCAAGAGGCGGAGTGAGCATCGATGACCGGATACGAGATCTCGGTCGTGGCGCGCACATGCCCGATTGGTGGTCTGACATCAACTCGCTGCAAACTTGGTCGCCAGAGCGTACCGGATATCCGACACAGAAACCGGTTCAGCTGCTTGAGCGCATCATCCGATCTTCGAGCGATGAAGGCGATGTTGTAATGGACCCGTTCTGCGGCTGCGGTACGACGATGGTGGCAGCAGAACGGTTAGGACGCTCGTGGATCGGTATCGACATAGAGCCGTTGGCGTTGAGCGTGTTGCGTCAACGCTTCGCCAGTGAGATCCTCCTCGTCGATTTTGAAGTCGTCGGACTGCCGCCGATTGGCGCAAAAGACTACGCAAAATGGACGGCGTTGGCCGTTTCCGATCCGTTCAGATTCGAACGAGCTGCGATAACCCAAATCCCGGGCTGCATTCCGTTCCGCAATCTGCAGCACCAAAACAAAGGCATCGAAGGATTGATTAATTTGCCCGTGGATGTGAGCGATCATCGGTATGCGATCGTGCGAGTAAAAGGTGGTGAAATCTCGGACGTGTCGATCCTCAACGAACTGTCCGATTCGGTCGCCGACGAACAAGGCCGCGATTTCGTGGTCGGAATGTTGGTTGTCGCCCACGAACCGTCGCAAGACTTGCTCGCGGCGGCGGCTCAAGCCGGCGAATTCAACAGCAGCGATCTAACTTGCCCGCGTCTGAGCGTTGTGACTCTGGGCGAGATTTTCCAGCGGATGAACCGAAACCTGCCAGTATTGCCGATCTCGGTACCGTCGAATTAGCGCGGCGCAGCAGCGTTGCCTAGCAGGTCGTAAAGCAACTGCATGTGTTCCTTTGGAAGCGCCGGGTCTTCAAGCGCGGCGACGTTGTCTTCCAGATGTTGAATGTTAGAGGTCCCGGTTATCACCGTCGATATCGCGGGATGCGATGCTGCGAACTTGTAACCGGCCGCGATAACCGTTGGTGCATTTTCACTGATCAGCCAGTCGAAACCGTCACGTATCCTCGGGTGCTCGACATCGATCTCCCCTTCTTCACGCCAAGAATCCAAAAGTTTCTCGAACTCGTGTTGTCTAGGCAATGTGAAGCGCACGGGTGCCATGTTGAGTAACGCGATACCGTGCTTCTGCGCCAACGGAAACACGTTTTTGGCCGCATACTGGTTAAGAATTCCGTACTTGAGCATTATGGTGTCCCAAATGTCGGGATGCTCGTTGATCGCAATCGCAGCTGTCAAGTGTTTAGGGTCTTCAACCAACATCTCCGAGAAGCCGATCAACCGCGCCTTGCCGTCTTCTTTGAGTTTGAGCAACGTCGGTGCGTATCGGTCGGTGATCTCGTGATAGACATGTTGTCTGATGCCGTGGATTTGCATGATGTCGATCACATCGGTGTGGAGACGCTTCAAACTCCGCTCAACCGATTCAATAAGACTGACCGGATGGGGAAGGTCACCACTGTCCGTCTTCCAAGTCCACTTCGTGGCGATGAGGTACGAATCTCGCGGAAATTCGCGCAGTGCCTCTCCGAGCTGAGGCTCACTGTCGCCGTAATTTGCGGAAGTGTCAAACAGGTTGATGCCGAGGTCAAGCGCTTGGGCGATTAGACCGCGACGTTGCGCAGCCGTCAGACCCGCGGCTTTACCGAACTGGCTAGGCCCGCCACCGCCGTAGGACGCAAGCGAGACTGGGATGCCAGATTTTCCGAGTGTGCGGTATTGCATGGTAGTGGAGGGAGGTGGATGTAGAATCACGTTACAACACTTTGGCGAACATGGGTATTAATTCGCTTGATTTTGTTGTATGGCGCTCACCGATGGTCAAGCAGTCAGACAGAACAACAGGTATCCACATTCCTAACCTCAAGATCGACGACTATCGAGGCATTAGGAACCTGGAGATCCCACGACTGGCTCAGGTCAATCTGTTCGCTGGCGAAACCGGACTGTTGCGCTCGTCATTGCTCGGGTATTTGGTGAACAGATATTCCATGGGAGCATCGGCTGAACTGCATCCGTATGCTTGGCAGTCGATCCGCTACGTTGCGAAAGAAGAAACCTTTTACATGGGTAATCCTGATTTAATGGCCACGACGACGAACCACCCGCGTAACGGGGACAGTCTACCGTCTGTCGTGATCCGGCACATGAACGAGGACATCATTCAGTTCAAACACGATGGAAACGTGACGCGCTTTTTTAATCTCGCCAATGCCGCTAGCGTGTTCAAAGCTGGATCGCTGGTGGATCCGAGATTAAGCGATGAATTCAATAGACCGATGCGGATGCCCGTCAATCACGAAGATCGGAGTTGGGTTTCAGACCGTACGCCAAAGGTGCGCGAAGTGAACGGTTCTTACGATTACGGTTATCACTTCGCAGAATCCGGTGTGTCGTCGTCGGCTGAATTCAGGGAAGTGTTTCCGATCGGCGTTGACGCGTTGCGGATGATGCTGATTATGTCATCCCTCGTCTACTTGTCTCTGAAAGCCGAAAACGAGGGGCAAGTTGCTGTAATGCTGATCGACGGCATGGACGTAGCAGTCACTAAACGCATCCAAGAGGAGTTTTGGAAATTGATTTTTGGTGAAGCCGAATCGCGTAACCTTCAATTGTTGGTAACCACGAACTCATTGGACTGCATCGAGGGTTATGCAGATGCGGGACTTTCGATGCCCGACGTAACAGCGAAATATTTACGATTGGAACAAAGCAACGACCAGACGCATTATGTCGACTACGACCCATATACCCTCGCAGTCTCGTTTGAACTCAACATCGACCCGCGCTAGCGTGGTAATTAGCGTTACGCGAGTACCGTCGGTCAAATCAACAGTCAATCTCGAAATTGAACATTATTCTGGTCGAAGGGTTTCACGATGCCGCGTTTGTGAGCGCTATTTGTGACCAAGCATCGTTGAACGGGAATTTACGTATTGAACGGATGGGCGGTTTGCCACGAGCCGACAAAAGGGACACTCGGCTCAACGCTATGTTGCAGGCATGGATAGCAGCGCGAGAGGTCCGATCCGTCGGTTTGATCGTTGACGCCGATAACGACCCGAGTCGGATTTGGCGGCGTCTTCAGCGACTTCCAATTCTGTTGAACACAGATCCACCGATTAGTGATGAATCCCTCTCGAAAACTGGTTTTGTTTCTAACTGTCATATCGGGGCACGAGTAGTCAACATCGGTGTTTGGGTAATGCCAGACAACCAGGACCCGGGACAATTGGAGGATTTTGTGTTGCGGATGGTACCTGACCGCGACCTTGTGAAAACTCCAGCGCGTCGATACATCGAGGCGTTACCCAACGAGATTGTCGAGGTGGACGACTATCGGATTGCGAAACATGTGGCACATGCTTGGCTATCGGCGTACTATCCGGGATGGAGTTTCGACGACGCGCTCAAAAACGGGCGTCTAGCTGAACCGTCACACGACGTAGTCGGAGCGGCCTTCTTAAGCTGGCTTCAGCGGTTGACGAACTAAACGGTTAACGCCGCCTAGTCGTAAACCATGATCGCCCGACCCAGTATCTCGCCGTTTTGTAGGTCGTTGCAGGCTTCGTTGATCTGGTCGAGGCTGTAGCGACGCGTGACGAGCTTGTCGAGCGGGAACTTACCTTCTTGGTGCCATCGTAGGAACTGGTCGAAATCCTTCTCCGGGTAGGTAGCGCCGAGCGAGCCCCGGTACTGCTTCTGGTGGTACATGAACTGGCCGGGATCGACCGTCATCTGAGGTGCTGGCATTCCGATGAGAACCGCCATTCCCCCGTGATTGTCTGCTCCCGGGCCTCCGCCTCGCACCGAAGGGAGTATCTGCTCACTCGTGATCTGCAATCCGATGGCGTCGAATGCGTAGTCGGCGCCCCCACCGGTGATGTCGTGGATCGCTTCGATCGGATCGGTCTTGATGGCGTTCACCGTGTGCGTGGCGCCCATCTCCTTCGCGTACTCCAGCTTGGAGTCGTCGATGTCGATCGCGATGAGCGGGTACGCCTCCAACATGGCTGCCATGATGAGGGCTGAAGTCCCTACGCCGCCGATGCCATAGATCGCCACCGCGTCACCCGGCCGGACTCGCGCGGTGTTCAGCACAGCACCCGCGCCGGTCAGTACGGCACAGCCTACTATCGACGAGATGTCAGTTGGGTTGTCCTCATCGATCGGGATCACGTATCCGCCCCAAATCAAGGAGTCCTCGCCCCAGGTGTAAGTCGCACCGTTGAGCGGCTCTTCTCGATAAGTTGCGCCGCTAGGCTCTGGCACCCATCGTCCTCGGATCGGGTCTTTAGGGACCCACGTCACGATTGCGAGGTCGCCTTCCTTGACATGCGAGACGTCAGATCCTACGGCCACCACCCTTCCCGTGCCTTCATGACCAAGGAGAGAAGGAGTAGGAGTCTCAGGGTTGTGCATCTGGTGCAACTGAGAGTGGCAAACACCGCTGGAGTAGAGCTTTACATGGACTTGGTCAGCGCGCGGGTCCGGGATTTCAATCTCGTCGACCGTCAAAGGCTTGCCATGTTCCACGTGGATCGCTGCCTTGCTTCTCATATCAATGCACTCCTAGCCCAACGTCGGGGCGTCCAATCTTTTCCGGTTGGTAATCGTTGTTGGCAAATGATAAGCGTTAATTGGTAGTTCGGACCTCGATGTTCCGAAAAGCGTCAACCGTCATCATTGCATCACTGAAAGGTCAAGCGATACATCGCAGGCTTGCAGAGCTCCGAGCAAAGGCGACAACGCCATCAAGTTCAACGTCTGCGACTGCTGTTCCTCGGTGAGCGTGAAGAAACTCATCAGCTGTTCGACCCCGCTCTGTTCGATAACGCAGGCCGCGTCTTCCCGAGATATCTGTGCCACTATCGGAGCGAAGCGAGCAGGCATCAATTCGCAATCCGTAAGAGTATCGGCTGCATCCAACAGGTCGAGAATGTGTTCTGGTTGCACATCCCCTTCGGCGTTGATCGTTCCAACAGCTTCGAAGATCTTGTCCGCAGTCTCGGTGTCGGCATGCTCTTGGACACATACCGCGTCGTGCGGAGACATACCCGGCGGGGTCATCGCGTCTGAAACCGCTTCTTCGGGTTCGCTCGCGGGCTCCGGAGTTGCGGCGGGCGGGACCGGGGTCGCTGTCGGAGGCACCGGTGTCGGCGTAGGCGGAACCGGAGTTGGCGTAAGCGGAATCGGTGTCGGCGTAGGCGGCACTGGTGTTGCGGTCGGTGGTACCGGAGTTGGCGTCGGCGGAACTGGCGTCGGCGTAGGTGGTACCGGCGTTGCGGTCGGTTCCGGCGAGGAACATGCCACCAACGAAAATGCGGAGATCGCGACAATCAACGCGCTAAGAGCTGTTATCTGGGATGTTGTAACCAATGATTTCATTTTGCGTCCCTGCCTCGCTGTGATGTTCTACGGTTCAACTGGCGAGTAAGTGCTGGCGAAGCGTTCCGAACGCGTACATCGCCGCGCGCCGTCGGTCTGGAGCGCCGCTACCAGCTGATCTGACATGGCGCACTTCAGTTTTTTCGGCGTCGCAGATAACGATGTACGTGTCACCTCTGGCTAGGTTTACCGCGCTTCCTTCGACCTCAGGAATCCCGTGAACCGCGATCCCGACCGTTGCGCCGGAATGTTCGCGGATCGCTTGCGCCAATACTTTGGCTCGGTCTTCTCCAGACATCGCTATGTCTGCGCCGTTGCCGATTAGTCGGTCGCGCGGCAAGTCTGTATTTGCGACGATCGCTTCGAGGAAACCGGTGCCTGCAGCAGTTCGCATCGAATCCGATACGGCGCCGCCACTCAGATCTTCGTAAACCGCAACCGTTGCGCCGCGATCGCGCAACAATTCGCCGATAACACTTTCAATCGTGTCGTCGTCGGTGCCGAAAACGTGGTTGCCGAGCAGTTGACGTACTTCGGCTTCGACCGGTTCAATGAGCGCGTTCGCGTCTTCGATGGTTGCGGCGCGCGCAGCAATTCGCACATCGACTTGCCCGGGCCTGGCCAGCACACCAACCGTCGGATTGGAAGATTCTGCGATGAGGTGACCGATCTCATGGTCTACTGCGCTCTCGCCTAAGTCGGAAACCTTTAAGACACGGTAGTGGATCGTCTCTCCGAGGTCAAATCTCGATCGCAGGTAAGGGATTATCTCGTTGGTGATCAACCACTTCATCTCAAACGGCACGCCCGGAAGGCTGATTATAGTACCTTTGTCAGATTCGACGACGAAAGCTGGCGCGGTCCCGTTCGGGTTCCTAATCACCGTCGCGCCGGTCGGTATCTGCGCTTGACGCTCGTTGTTTTTGGTGAGGATGAAGCCGCGATTTTGGAAGCGCTCGCGCAACTCCGTCAGCGAATCGGGATCGGTGATGACTTCAACCCCAAAGACCTCCGCCACGGCTTCACGCGTCAGATCGTCTTGTGTAGGGCCGATCCCACCACCGGTGATCACGACATCGGCGCGATCTAGCGCAATACTTAGAACCTCCGTCATTCGATTCAGGTTGTCGCCCACGCACGATTTGTAGTAGACATTCGCACCGTTCTCGGCGAGACGTTGCGAGATCCATGCCGAGTTGGTATCCACAATCTGTCCGAGCAATAGTTCGGAGCCGATTGAAACGATCTCGACGTTGACTGACATGTGCTTGACTACGACTTGCTTGAAATTCCCCGCCGCTGTCCATTATGCACGAATCAACGTTGTTCGATGAGCAGCTGTTCTGCCGTCGAGTTTCTGGCGTACGGCGAAACAAGTTGACAATCCCTGTATTAGTTGATATGTTCTAATTAGAACGCTAGTTCGATTAAAGGTCAAGGTGAAAGATATGACGACTAAAATTTTGGAACGACCTGCCGAATCCCGCGATGGACGGCAAGGGAGGCAGGTGGGTACATCGGTCGCCCCCAAGTTCGAAACTCCACAAATGGAGACATTGCCGTCCGAGTTTGATATCGATGCGGAAATGTCGATGTTGGAAACTCCCGCAGCAGACTTCATCGCCGACAGAGACGAACTTGGTCAAACGATCATGCAGTCAGCCATGTCCGCCGAACGGAATTCGTTCGCAGTGAAGTGCCGGTCCGTAAGTCATGCGACCGACTTTGCGACGCCTATGAGATGCATGTTGCTCACTCTGACGTCCGGATTCGGTGGCATCAGCGCCACCATCTCGCCATCGTTAAACCTCAATACTTGGCCGGCGATGGACATGTTGGTTTCCGCGCTGGAGAAGTCAGGCGCCGGAGAGCTTTGGCAACCGATCGGCGAACGAAGCGTTGGCATCGGAGTCGCCCGACATCTATTCGTCAGCGTCGATCATCCGATCCGCGACGATGCCACTCGGGTGTTCCCTAACGTGCTGGTTGAGGTCGTCGGCGCTCACCTCATCGAGCCCGAATGGTTCGACTGCTTCGTTGCGCCGCGGTGCCAAGATGAGGCTTTGACCTTCGTGTTTTATGGACAGCCGGGTTTTGAAGGGTCGCTTTTTGAACGCGCCTGGCGGGACAGCCAGTTCAAGGGAAGCGTATGAACAATGACAACATCGACTTTTGAGCACGTTGATCTATCAGTTACGTCCCGCAGAAGTTCGCGCAACCACACCACCAACGTTCGCGTTCGCAGCAACGGCCTACCTGAGAACTTCCGCTACAGAGATACCGGGTGCGAATTGGCGCCTGCTTGCCTGTATTGTCCGCTCGCGGTGTGCAAATACGACGATTCCAACTGGGGCAAGCGGAACAGCAAGGTTCGGCGGGACCTGGATATCGTGAGACTCCGATCCAATGGCATGAACGTCGCTCAGATCGCGACTGAAGTCAACACAAGCGAACGAACCGTTTATCGTGTAATCCAACGCGACTACTATCCGAGCCTCGTGGTCGCAAAGGCTGCGTAACGGTCTGACGCTTTAAAGACACTGGGGCGAATCTCTATTTGGTTCGTTTTATGCCGCATCGTTCGCCGATCTGACATCGTATCTCGTTATACACAAGCAGACGAACAATGGAGATTGGCTTAGGTGAGCAAATTCGGCGTTAACGACATTCATTCAAGACTGAACGGCACGAGTGTGCGCGAGGTCGTTGCGCCGAGGTCCGCAGAGGAGGTGCGCCGAGCGATCCGCCGGGTACGAATTTTTGGCGGCAGCGCGGCCATCGCGGGCGGCCGCCACGCAATGGGTGGTCAGCAGTTCCTCACTTCGGGAACACTCATCGACACACGGTATCTGAAGGACGTCTCGAGCTTAGATTCAAAACGAGGGTTAGTCGAAGTCGGGGCGGGAGTATTGTGGTCTGATCTCCTCCCGAAGTTGAGGCGCATCCAAGGTTCGTGCGAAAACCGGTGGAGTATCGTCCAGAAACAAACGGGTGCGGACCGGATGAGCATTGGGGGAGCGCTGGCTGCCAACGGACATGGTCGAGGTTTGACACTGAAACCGATCGTGCAAGATGTGGAGTCGTTTCTCCTCATCGACGCAGAAGGCGAGTTAAGGGAGTGCAGTCGCACGTCGAACCCCGAACTCTTCTCCCTTGCAATCGGCGGCTACGGCCTGTTTGGCGTTATCACCGATGTGACCCTGCGATTACAGCCGGCCGGGCGTCTCGAACGAGTCGTCGAGGTTTTCGACGTTGAGAAGCTCCCGGAAGCATTCGAACAACGGATCAGCGACGGATACGACTACGGCGACTTTCAGTACATGACCGACGAGAATTCGGACGGTTTCATGCGATCGGGGGTTTTCTCGTGCTATCGCCGTACCGAGGACCAAACCGCGGACGCGGACGCGACACGTTCTACGCTGAGCGCGGATGACTGGAAGCGGCTGATTCACCTCGGCCATGTTGACAAAGCCGCGGCGTTCAATGCATACGCCGACTTCTACATGGGCACGAGCGGTCAGACCTACGACATCGACGAGTTCCAGTTGAGTGTTTACCTGGACGGTTATCACACCGAACTCGATCAAATGATGGGCTCTGAAAGTGCCGGATCCGAGATGATCACCGAGGTGTATGTGCCTCTAGCGGACCTGCCAGCCTTCATGGCCAAGGCGGCCGACACGCTGCGGCGAGAGAAGGCAAACGTAATCTATGGCACAGTCCGACTGATCGAAAAGGACGACGAGACGTATTTGAACTGGGCAAACCAACGTTACGCCTGCATCGTTGTCAACTTACACGTCGACCACACCGAAAAGGGGATCGATCAAGCGGCAGACGCGTTCAGGGGACTGATCGACGACGCAACATCGCTCGGAGGTAGTTTCTTCTTGACGTATCACCGTTGGGCGACCCACGACCAGGTGAAACGGGCGTATCCTCAATTTGGAGAGTTCTTGGCGTTGAAACAGAAGCACGATCCGAGCAACGTGTTTGCCAGCGACTGGTATGAACACTACCGAGACATCGCATGACCCGGCAGACCGCAGATTCGCTTTCCCGTTCGGACTTCTCACCGTTGCTTTTCTACTGCGCGTAGCCGGTCAAGCCGTTCAACGATGGTCGCCCGTAGAATTCCTGCCTCTATTCGACGATTGGCAAGGCAGCAGCCTTCCTTACCCAGTCCTCCTCGGTGCACAGATCGCAATATTAGCCGTCGCCGTTTATGTCACTTGGAGAATGGCGACAGGCGCCAATGTCGCAGGAGCGAGATGGACTGGTCGGATCTTGATATTCGGCATCATCTACTTCGCGACAATGGCGATCCGCATCGTTCTGGGTCTCACATTATTGCCGGATGTCGATTGGTTCACGTCTTGGATATCGTCGTCATTTCACCTCGTGCTCGCCGTTCAAGTTGTGCTGATCGGCGTCTATCAACGTGCAAGGTTGACGCCGCACGAGTGACCATCGACGCGTAAACTTCACGGCAACGATTTTCGACGCCCAAGAAAGCTCGTTGCCATGAAATACGACGTGATCATTGTCGGAGCAGGTTCAGCCGGTTGTGTTCTCGCATCCCGCCTGACTGAGGACCGTAACCGTTCGGTCTTGCTGCTGGAAGCCGGCCCCGACTATCCGAACATCGACCAGATGCCGGACCACATTAAGTACGGTGTTCGCGCGTGGTACGAGTCGTACGCCGTCGATGAACACACTTGGGGCTACGAAGCGCTCGCCACGCCGTTGCAGCAACCGTTCAATCTGCCTCGAGGCAAAGTGGTAGGCGGCTCTAGCGCGATAAACGGACAGATCTGGTTTCGTGGCATACCCGAGGATTACGACGAATGGGAGACGTTGGGCAACGATGGGTGGGGATATCTTGATGTCCTCCCCTACTTCCGCAAAATCGAGACCGACCTCGACTTCCCGGGAGACGATTTCCATGGCTCCGACGGACCGATACCGGTGCGTCGCTACAAAGACGATGAGTTGATGGCGAGCCCGAAAGCGTTCATCGACGCGTGTCAAGCCGCTGGATACCCCTTCACCCACGACCACAACCATCCCGAATCGACAGGCGTCGGGCATTTGGTCCTCAATCGCGTCAATGAAGTACGGATGAGCACCGCGGTTACCTACCTGCAAATGGCGCGCGATCGCATGAATCTCACGGTACGCTCGGGAGTGTTTGTTAACCGCGTGTTGATCGAAAACGGCACCGCTCGCGGCGTGGAGGTCGAATCGGGTGGTGAAACCTACCGGTTGGAGGCCGACCTAACCATCCTTAGCGGCGGAGCGATCAACTCACCCCAAACGCTGATGCTTTCCGGCGTCGGTCCTGCTGAACACCTGAGCGAGCACGGGATCGCAGTGATCGCCGACGTCCCGGGCGTAGGTCAGAATCTACGTGACCACATCGCCGTTTTCATGAGCTACGAGAGCGACGTTAACGAACCGATACCCGAACGACCCCCGCCTCTGCAAATCGGCATGAGATACACCACGCCTGGCTCACATTACCGCAACGACATGCATATGCGGCCCATCTCCATACGCACCGAACACGTCCCGATCGATTTCGATCCGACTCTGCGCGCGACTCCTACCGGCTTCAGCATCGCGTTGCAAAAAGCCGTCGGCAAAGGCGAATTGTTTCTGGCGACCGGAGATCCCCACGATCAACCCATCCTCGACTATCGTTATCTCAGCGAACCGTTCGATATGGAGCGGTTGCGAGGTGCCGTGCGCCTCGCCGCCGAGATTTCAACACTGCCCGAATACGCACCGGCAAAAATGCGCCGACTAACCCCTACGGACGACCAGTTGGCCGACGACGATGCCTTGAACGATTGGCTGCTTCAGAACGTCAGGACTCAGCACCACTCATCCGGCACTTGCAAGATGGGGCCATCATCCGACCCGATGGCGGTAGTCAACCCTCAATGCGAGATGCACGTCATCGACAACCTGATGGTCGTAGACGCCTCCATCATGCCCGACGTGATCCGTGCCAACACGAACGCCACGACCATCATGATCGCCGAGAAGATAGCGGCGGAGATGTGCCTAGGCGATTAGGACGAACTTCAGTTCATTCGACAATCGTAAGTAAGTCGGTAAGCTATTTACAATCATTGTCGCCACAGACATTGTTACTCGTTCATGCACATCATTTCAAAAGCTCCGATTAGAGAGTTTTGGCTGCGTCACACCGATGCTGAAAAACCATTGAAGGAATGGTGGAGGCAGGCAAAATCGGCGAGATGGGATACCCCAGCGATGGTTACCGCTGATGTCCCTCGATCGAGTGCGGTAGGAAGCAACAGAATCGTATTTAGGATCAGCGGAAACGATTACCGGCTCGTGGTCAAGTTCAACTATGCATATGGCGTAGGTTATGTCCGCTTCATCGGAACTCATCAGGAATACGATAAGGTAGACGCGGAGAGAGTCTAATCATGAAAACGCTTAAACTGATCAGGAACGATGCTGACCTGCAGAGCGCGCTCGCCAGGATCAGCGACCTGATGGATTCCAAACCCGGTACGCCGGAGGGTGAAGAACTGAGCGAGTTGGCGGTTCTCGTCGAAACGTACGAAGACCGTGCAATTCCAATGACTTTTCCAGATCCCGTCGTAATCGTCTTGGACAGCATGGACAGACTCAATATCACCGAAACTGGCCTCATCCCCATCATCGGCAACCGTCAGAAAGTCTCGGAAGTGCTTTCCGGCAAGCGCGAAATCACCGAAGCGCAGGCACAAGCGCTACATGACCTCCTGCGTGTCCCGATGGACGTGTTGCTGATGATCAGCGATGCCGCACATCCGCAAGGCACCAGCAACGGCACCGAAACCAAGCTCGCCAAGCAAGAGCCGGCGACGACGTAGCGCAGCCGTAATCCGGCGTTGCCATCCTTGACGCAACCCCAATCAGTCCCATAGCCAATCCAGCTCGGTGAACGCGAGTTTGTGGTCAAAGTTCAAGACGTTGTCGTTGACGTCAAGAATCAAACATCGTTCGTTGCCGCCATTCTTGACGCCGCGAAGTCCCCGACCAATCATCTGGAAATATAAGTTCGGGCTGTAGACGGGACGGGCGACGATGATGGCGCGGGTTTTGGGTGCGTCGAAACCCTCGCGGAACACGCCGTAGTTGACCAATACCTTCAGTTCACCTGACCGGAACTGCTCAACGACCTGACGCCTCGTGTATCGGTCAGTCCCACCAGACACGGCGCGCGCCGAAATCCCATCGGCGCTCAGTATCGCTGCCAAAGTCTGTGCGTGTTCAACCGAGGTCGCAAAGATCAACGTCGGCCAAACTTCGGACTGGCCGTCGATCAGCTCTTTGTAAGCTCGGATGATCCGCTCCGTGCGTTCGGCGTCGCGGGCGATGCGGTTCTCAACACTATTCGGCAACCAAGGTGCTCGTTCAACCTCCGCAATCTCGTTTCCGTAAAGGCTGATACTCCCGCCCTCGATCTCCAAGTGTGTAGCGCGCGCCAAGATCCGCATGTCTTGCAATTCGCGCATGACCACGTTCGCATCGTCCGACAAGATGACCCGTCTAGACCCTACCGACGACGTGCAATCAGACGACGAAGCCCTAAACCGCTGGCTCCTCGAAAACGTCAGGACTCAGCACCACTCATCCGGCACTTGCAAGATGGGGCCATCATCCGACCCGATGGCGGTAGTCAACCCTCAATGCGAGATGCACGCCATCGACAACCTGATGGTCGTCGATGCCTCCATCATGCCCGACGTCATCCGCGCCAATACCAACGCCACTACCATCATGATCGCGGAAAAGATCGCGACGGAGATGGTTTGAGGTTTTGCCGCAACTTGCCGCGAACCTGCTTGTTTTTGCTGCAAATTGCCGCTGGAGGGGCAAGTTCGCTGCGAGGGCGTTTCGTGGTGTTATTCGTGGTGTAGGTGTGAGGATGTGTCGAGTATCGTCGGATGTGGCGTTTGGAGGTTGGTTTTCGTAGGGTATGGGGTTGTGGATGGAAGGGGTTTTTAGAACAAACTTGCCGCTGGAGCGGCGAGATCGCGGCAAGATTATTTCTTGACGAAGTTCAAAAAATGGGATGTGGTGGCGTTTGAACTGTTGATTGGACTGATCCCGATTCGAGGGTGGGGCATGTTTTTTGTGGCCGGGATTTCGGAAGTTGGGGTTTATTTGAACTTGTTTGAAAAGCGGGGTTGATGTCTGGCTTTGCGGTTAATCTTCGATTTCGTCGGAGAATTGGTTGCACGCGATGCCGTGGACGTGAGGTCATCTGTGGAGGCGGTTACGGTGTTGTGATAGCTCGTATGGATCTCAGTGCACGGCTTCGGTGATCGCTTCGCCTCGGAGACGAGGTTTGAAAACCATGGCCAATATCGCGCCGCGAACGTGTGAGTCGTTCCATCAATCCCAGAGCCAATCTAGTTCGGTGAATGCGAGGTTGCGATCAAAGTTCAAGACGTTGTCGTTGACGTCAAGAATCAAACATCGTTCGTTGCCGCCATTCTTGACGCCGCGGAGACCGCGGCCGATCATCTGAAAGTAAAGGTTGGGGCTGTAGACTGGGCGGGCGACGATGATGGCGCGAGGCGAAAACAACCGATTGCCGCATGGGAACGGACAGAGGCGTTCATCGATAGTATGGGCGGCTCCTTCTGCGCCTTGGCGAACGACGGTTTCCACCGAACGCGGCAAGACTAAAGACGACGGCGAGTGCCAACAATCCGCCGGTCACAACCAATCCTTCGTACGAGTGACCATTGCCGATCATTTGTAATCCACCGGGCACCAGTAAGAGGCATATTACTGCGGCTATGACAGAGTAAAATTTGGATCGCATAGCTGAATCGTAATACGCACTCGCAATACTCGCCAACGCCAAGTCTTAGATTTGCTTCAATAAATCGTAGCAATCTGGTATTTCATGCCGCGTTGTTGGCACCAGTGTTCGGCTGCGGCGCGTTTGCGTTGGACGGCGTCAGAGTCTACGAGTGCCGGGTTCTTGACTTCGATGATGGCCTTGGTGCCGTCGTTGTATTGGACTAGGAAGTCGGGTAGGTAGCTGCACTTGCGATGTTGCTTGTCGATCCACGGAATCGAGATGCCGTGTCGCTTCATCCATCGCTCGACGTCGCTGTCTCTCTCGAGCCGCATCATCATTCGTCGCTCGAGGTCGCTGTCGAACTTTTCAAAGTTGTATGGACTTTTTTGCGGGTTGTCGAAAGTGCCGCGTTTACTTATCGCCATATTTCACCATTCCGTCGACTAGCCCTTGACGGCTAATGATCTCTTTCTCCATGCGGTCCAAAGTTCTCCATGCGGTGCGTAACTGTTGCGGTTCGGCTAGTCCGATCGAGTATCCATCAAAGAACTTGGTTCTGACGTGTCCCATCAATATGCTGTAGATGTCGCCTTTGAAGAGCATCGTGAATCCAGCTTCGGCCAACAATCGATCGGAGATATTGAGCAACTCTTCTTTGATGGCTTCTTGAATGTTGTCGGGTACGGGGTCGAGGTCGGCACTGCCGTTTACGGATGGCATTGATTCGTGAGTAGTCCAACCATCATCGGAGAGTTCTCTGCCTTGAATATCCGCGATGTCTTGATTGGTGATCTCGACGGTTTGAGTGGGATATGCGATGCTTTCCAAGACTTCGCGCCAGTTTTTGATGGGTTGGTAGGTCTCTTCCGGAATGTCGATGACGAATTCTTCAAACTCTTCTTCGATGGGGTCTGGGATGTCGATCATCAACTCCGGGCGTTCTAGTTCTTGCCGAGGCGGGGGTTCTGGGAGGTCTTCGGTTTCATCAAACATGTCGTCGATACCGACATCTGAACGAATTTTGCTACTGAAGATGTCCCATAGCCATTGGTGTTGGAGTTTTGGATGGTCTACCACGGAGCAGATCTGGGATTCGTCATCTTCGATCTGGATATTGCGAACGCGCCGCAAGCCGCGTCCGATAACTTGTTGCCCGTAGACTCGGCTGCCGAATTTTCTTAACAGCAGGATAACGCCGACTTCAGGTACGTCCCATCCCTCGCGTAGCATCATGACACTGACGACAGCACGGTAGGGCCGTCTGGTACGACGAGCGTTGCCTAGCTCGGTTGCTTGGCGACGGTCGGCCTCTGAACTGTCTTCAGTGACGAGAAGTGTCTTGACCTTGAAGTAGTCGTTCAACATCTTTGCAGCTTTTTGAGCGTCCAATTTGCACACTGCGACCACGAATAACAATGGATGGTATCGACCGACGGCGCGGCTTCGTTGCTCGTTCAATCGTTTCAACGCTATCGCCATCTGCTGCTGCATCGGCAGGTCGTCGGTTACCCATTGCGTGGCGTTTATGCCTTTGCGGTCTACTTCATCCCAGTCGATCTCTTCGACAGCACGCTTCTCACCAGTTTGTGCGTCGGTATAAGTGAGTTCGACGGTCTTGATGTTTGGCTGGTAGACGACGGGAGTTTTGACGAGACGATCGGCGAGAGCGTCTTGAATGGAGTATTCGTAGATCATCGCGCTGTCCGGTGTCTTGCCGTCGGCGCGATCTGGAGTTGCGGTGGTATCAACTCTTAGAGCCACCTTTGGGAGCATTTTTTGGAGCGTCCTCTCCCACTCAGGCGCTGGCGAGTTGTGGGCCTCGTCGTTGAAGAGTGCAAAGTGAGGGCCGTTCATCAAGCCTGAAAGGTTGCTCTGCCCGCTTGCGTTGCTGGTGTAGAACTGGTGGATATTGCCGAGTATCACACTCGCGCCCATCAGACTCGCCCACCCGCCAGAGCGATCGGAACCTAGTGTTGTCAATTCGAAATCGTCTTTGGTGACGAACTTGCCATCGGGGATAAGACCACGATCACGGTAGACTTTACCGCTGTTGAAATCGTCTTCCAAGCGGTCTTTGACGATGAGATTCGGGCACATTATCACGGATTTGCGAATATCGTGTGCCAGTCGCAGCCATACGATCAGTGCGGCGATGATGGCCGTCTTGCCACCGCCAGTTACTACGTTAAGCAATGTGCCGTTTGGTTGTGCCAACTCTTCGCGTTTGATCTCGTAGGAATAGATGACGCGGAGGAACGCGTCCCATTGGTGGGGCCAAAGTGTGCCGGCGCGTGGCTTTCTGATGTCCTCGGGTGCGCTCAGGTGTTTTATGTAATCGAAAGTTTCGTGTTTGATGCCGGGGTACCCGTCGTTCACCCACTGCTCAAACTCGGCTTCGTAACGTGAGAACTGGTTGAACATGGTTTATCTCACCTCGACCTTGACGACCTGTGTGCCCTCCCCGCCTTTACTGTCCTGAATTCGGCATGCCGCATCGAAACTCCCCACGCGGTCGAACTTGTGGGTGACTTGCAGTTGCGGCTTCTTGTTTCGGTCTCGCTGGAACGAGTATCCTGGTGTAGCTTCGAAGCGGTCGCGGTGGTTGAAGTCCCATTGGACATTTATGATTTCGGCTTCCGGGTTGATGACGGCGGTGCCGCTGGCGTCGAAGGTTACTGATCCGTTGCCGAGGTTGCGATATCCCACGTCGATGTTTGGAGGGTGAACGAAGGTGAGAAAGTCGCTGTAGTCGGCGCGATCGGTAGATTTGCCCACGACGTGTTCGCGAAAATCGGTGCTGCCGATGCTGATTTGTTGCAGGCGAACGAACTGAACTTGAAGACCTTCTCGCTGCCGTAGGTTATCCGCGGCGGTACGCGCGTCGGGATGGAAACCCCACGCAAGCATAGTTCCGTCGCGCAGGAAGGCATCGCGGTATTGGTTCGTCCTTAGAATGGCGTTTGCGAAGTTGCCAACATCTGCTGCTGACGCTTGGGAATCCTGGCCGGCTTCTCCAACCCACACAGGTTGGTTGTTGTGCCATCCGTGAATGTGCGGGCCATCATCGCCATCGCTGATGCGAGTAGCGCCGTAGGAGTGAAGTATGAATTCTCGGAACTCGTCTTGTGGCATACCGGCTAGTCGGTTAGCTTCGTACACGCCCCAGTGTTCAACAGTGAAGTCTGACACGTCAATTGCGGAGATTTCGGGTTGTGCCGTTCCTTGCTTCAATCTTTCAGCCGTTACCGCTATTGCGACGCGCGACTGGTCGCAACCGATCCAACGCCTGTTCAATCTTTGAGCGACAGCTAGGGTTGTGCCGCCGCCGATGAAAAAATCTGCGACGACATCGGATTCGTCAGTTGAGATTTGGATAATGCGTTCAACAATCTCTTCAGGCTTCTGCGTCGGGTATCCGATAGCTTCGGGTTGATTTCCACGTAACGCCGGTATATCCCACACATCACGCATCCCGACCATTGTGTAAGGACCGCGTTCATCCTCGAGAATGTCAACGTTGGAAAATCCATACCTGTGAGACAGATAGGACTTTTCTTTTTGGGAGTTGAATTTGTAAGATCTCGATTTACTGTAAGCAAAAATAGTGTCGTGCTTCCTGCCCAACCATCGCTTGCTCATCCCTCCTGTTTTGTAGAACCAAATGATTTCGTTAATGAAATTCTCATATCCGAAAATCTTGTCCAACTCGACTTTGATGTAGTGGCTAGCATGCCAGTCGCAGTGGACGTATATCGAACCTGTGTCCTTGAGAAGCCGCTTCATCTCGTAAAGCCGAGCGTCAAGCCATGTAAGGTAGCCAGGCATGCCGTCTTCCCAGATATCGTTAAAGGAGCGCACCTCGTTTGCATCGCCCCACAAGACGTTGTATTGACGGCCTGAGAAGAACGGCGGGTCGATGTAGATGAGATCAACCGAGTTGGATGGTATCTGCCGCATGACATGGAGGTTGTCGCCCCAGATCAATCGGTTGGGTTCATGTTCGTCGGTGCGGCCGAATGACACTCGTTCGATTATCTGCGTCGGAAGATTCACAAACGGGTAGTGCTTTCTGAAACCTTGGCGACGATCCCAACCGAGCGGTTCGGTATCGACCGGAACTGCGCCGAAACGTCTCGGTGGTCGCCAGAACTCTTCTTGATCGGGTAGTTGCTCTACGACGCCGTAGTCTTGAGACGCGTCGGGGTTTTGGTTCGATGTTCTTACCATGTGGCGGGTTCCGCGAGAAGATTATGATCGACTAGACCGATTATATTGGCCGCTTTTGCGAACGCTTCGCGCGCGTATGAGAGAAATCTTGTCTTCGTTGGCGTTCGTCGGATTACGAGTTCCACGGCCTTGGCGCCCTAATCGGGGGCAACCGTCGCATTCCTCTGGGTCCGGCTTTCGCCGGGATGTCGAACACGCGCGAATGACAAGGATTCGAGCATCTCCCGCTCGCGGCGGTTTGCTGGGCGAGAGCGGTAGTTGGTTTAGTGGGTTTTGTTCGGAGATGGGGTGGTTGGTCTTTAGCGTCGTTCTGGCCCCGCCCCTCCCGGGCATCCCCCGCTCGCTGCGCTGCGCTGGCTCGCGCCCCCTTACGCTGCGTGAAGGGGGCGGTTGTTGCTGCGTTTTTAGGTTGTTAGGGCTTTTTGGATGGTTTGGAGGACGCCGTCGATGATGCGGTAGCAGTTGGATGGGCCTCGCCGCATCGTCTCCACTCTCCCGTCAACGACAATAAAGTCCATGCCCCGGTTCCTCAACGAGAGTTTCATCATTGCCTTAGCAATCCTCGTTGCGCTCACCATCGCCATCCTCGCTTGTACCTCCGCGACCGACGACCTTGTTGCAACCGCCACGCCCCGTACTGTCTTCGTTGAGGCAACCCGCGTTCCCACGGTGACGCCGTTGCCAGCTGCAACGCAATCGCCGACTCCCAGTCCCCCGTCACCAACCCCCACATCCACGCCTACTGTCACACCCTCGCCCACTCCCACTCCGACCGTTGAGCCCCTAACGGAGCGTGAGGCGTACTGCCGTGATCATGCTCTTCCTACGGCGACGCCCGAAGCTGGGGAGTCGCCTACGCCAGTGCCGACTTCGCCGCCTGGCATCTCTGAGGATGAGATTCCGGCGGCGTGGACGGCGAAGATGGATGAGATCGAGGCATGGGTTCAGAACCACTACGACATCGATGCGTCGTCGGTGGGTGATTTCCGGCGTCTGTTTGTGAACGAAGAGGTTTGGAAGGAGTGGATGGCGGTTGGTGTGGAGGATTGGGCGAGTGATGAAGACTCGCGTGTAGACCTTTGGGAACAGATCTACCGCACTCTCACGTTCCTTGCGCCAGATGAAGAGTATTCGGAATTCGTCGCAGATTATCAGGGTGATCGGTTCGTTGGTGTCTACAACTCCGAGAAACGTGAATTTGTCGTGCAAGCGGCAGGGGGCGAATTCGACTTGCTTGCGGAACTGATTTACGTGCATGAGTATGCGCACCATGTCCAGAACGTGATGTATGACTATCCGCAATTCCACAAATGTTACCGTGCGGATGACGACGCCCACGACGCACTTCACGCGCTGGTCGAGGGCGACGCGAGGAGAACGGAGTTCGAATACATCACCGCGGTAATGGGCTGGGATAACTTACGTCGTTTCTTTGATGAACGCGAAGACGAACGAATTGTTCCAATCTACGAGCCTAAGCTGTCTGATTACCTTGACGCGGGATTGGACTTCACTTACGGGGAAGGGACGGACTTCATCTACGGAATAACGCGGTTGACTGACTGTCCGAATTGCGAACCTGACCGGAAACCCATCGACGAAGCCTTCGAACGACCTCCGTACACGACCGAACAGATCTATTACGAGGCGAAGTATTTCGACGGTGAGGGCCGAGAACCGCTGAGTCTGGCGGAAGACGTTTTGGGTGAGGGGTGGGAGTTGCGGTCGGCTACGACGATCGGTCGGTCGGATTGGATAGCACTATTGGTGACGTTGGCGGACGGGGAGTCTGACGAGATCGAATCGGAACACCCCGGTTGGCGAGGGGACTATGGGATGTTGTTTGAGGACGACGAGGGAAGGGCGTTGTATCTGCGAGTAGTCGAGTGGGAGAACAAACGATACATCGAGAGCCTAACAAAGGCGCTTAGCGATCAGCCCAGATTAAAGAGAATCCGAGCCGATAACCTGCCGGATCGCGAACCGTTTGACGATCTCTACTTATGGCAAGGAGACACTGGCGGCATCGCTATCGGCGTAGAACTCCAACCCGTGGACAGGTTCTACACGATGTTCTCGGCAGTCGGACCTGATTTGGAGACCGTCGAAGATGCGGTTTATGCTGCCCGCGATAATTTGGTCATCGGCAGTTCCGCAGGGGACAGCGACACTGGATGGGCGGATTGACGCGGTTGCCAATTGCGATCAATGCAAAACCCTTGCTGCAGATCGCCAATGGTTTCTAGTCAGAGATTCGTAGATCTCCTGCGAGCGAAAGGGACGGTGGTTGTCGCCGGGATGGGGTTAAAAGGCGTGCTTTGTTGATTCTGGGTTCCCGCGTCCGCGGGAATGACGGGGTCGTTGTTGATTCTGGATGGACGTTCCGTCCGCTGAAGCGCCGGAATGAGGGGGTTTTGGTGGTGGATGGGTGTGGTTGTTAGTCGTTTGGTTGGTAGGGACGGGTTTGAAACCCGCCCCTACGCTGTTCCCGCTCACCGCCGGTTCGAGTCGGGGGCGGGTTCTGGCCCTTTGCTACGGGGGAGACCGATGCAAAACGCTCGCTGTAGAAGACCAATAGTTCATAGTCAGGGACTCGTACATCCCCTGCGAGCGGCGCTCCGCTCGCTCGCGTCCCCTTCGCGGGGCGAAGGGGAGGGTGGTTGCGGCCGGGATGGGGTGAAAAGGCGTGCTTTATTGATTCTGGGTTCCCACGTCCGCGGGAATGACGGGGTTTTGCAATGGTCCCGTATTGGCCTAGATCGCCGCTGTCAACTGCTTCTAGATCAACGGATTGCATACGTGATCCCGAACATCAGAGCGGGAGGCAGCTTAAATGGCGGTTCTCCGAATTCGCTTGATGTGATAGGAACCGTTGCCGAAGCGGCTGGCCGCGACGCTGGCGACTTCCTGTAAATCCTCATACGTTCCGATTAACTGCTTGTCGTAAATCAATACCCATTCGCCCATGTTTTGGGCTTCCAACCGTTCGCGCATCTCGTCGTAGACGCCCATGTTTTCCTCAAGAGTAGCCAACATCTTGTCCCTCTTTTATCGTGGTTGGATTGTCCTTTTACCGTACTACAGAGACCATTGCAACACCCCCGCTACAGATCGCCAATTGTTTCTAGTCAGGGATTCGAACATCCCTTGCGAGCGAAAGGGACGGTGGTTGTTGCCGGGATTGGGTTAAAAGGCGTGCTTTTTTGATTCTGGGTTCCCGCGTCCGCGGGAATGACGGGGTCGTTGTTGATTCTGGATGGACGTTCCGTCCGCTGAAGCGCCGGAATGAGGGGGTTTTGGTGGTGGATGGGTGTGGTTGTTAGTCGTTTGGTTGGTAGGGACGGGTTTGAAACCCGCCCCTACGCTGTTCCCGCTCACCGCCGGTTCGAGTCGGGGGCGGGTTCTGGCCTTTTGTTACGGGGGAGACCGATGCAAAACGCTCGCTGTAGAAGACCAATAGTTCATAGTCAGGGATTCGTACATCTCCTGCGAGCGGCGCTCCGCTTGCTCGCGTCCCGTTCGAGGCGCGATGGGGAGGGAGGGAGTGTTGGTTGGAGGGTGTGTTGCGGTGATGGAGGGTTTGGTGGTTTGGTTGGTAGGCCCCCCCTATTGTCCCCGGATCCCCCTCTCCCTAACCCTCTCCCACGGAGGGGAGAGGGGATTTTGCCCTGCCCTGCCCCAGTGGTTGGACGTTCGGCCCGCTGAAGCGCCCGCGTCCGCGGGAATGGCGGGAGTTTTGGCAATGGTCTCCGGGACGGGGAGAAAAGGCGTGCTTTGTTGATTCTGGATTCCCGCGTCCGCGGGAATGACGTGGTTTTTGCAATGGTCTCACGAGGGGAGAAAAGGCGCGCTTTGTTGATTCTGGGTTCCCGCGTCCGCGGGAATGACGTGGTTTTGGCGCGGGAATGACGTGGTTTTTGCAATGGTCTCACGAGGGGAGAAAAGGCGCGCTTTGTTGATTCTGGGTTCCCGCGTCCGCGGGAATGACGTGGTTTTGGCGCGGGAATGACGTGGTTTTTGCAATGGTCTCACGAGGGGAGAAAAGGCGTGCTTTGTTGATTCTGGGTTCCCGCGTCCGCGGGAATGACGTGGTTTTGGCGCGGGAATGACGTGGTTTTTGCAATGGTCTCACGAGGGGAGAAAAGGCGTGCTTTGTTGATTCTGGGTGGACGTACCGTCCGCTGAAGCGCCCGCGTCCGCGGGAATGACGTGGTTTTGGCGCGGGAATGACGTGGTTTTTGCAATGGTCTCACGAGGGGAGAAAAGGCGTGCTTTGTTGATTCTGGGTGGACGTACCGTCCGCTGAAGCGCCCGCGTCCGCGGGAATGACGTGGCTTTGGCGCGGGAATGACGGGGTCCGCGGGAATGACGGGGTTTTGCAATGGTCCCGATGGGGCACAGCGATGGTCATGGTGGCGGTGTGGCGGTGACCTCGACTATCACTTCCTTTTCGACCAAGACGGTAACTACCACTGTTTCGACGATTTCTTTGACTACCTGCTCGAGAACTTCGACTTCAACAATCACCGTTTCGATGACGGTATTTTCGACGATTCGTTCCACGATCACCGTCACCGGCACCTCGTATGTTGCGGGTACTGATCGTTCGATGATTTTGGGGACTAGGACGGTTACCGGCACATCGATCAGTACGTCAACTTCCACCGTTTGGATAACTTCAACTGTGACAATAATGGGCTGTCGGTTGTCGCAGTTCGCAGACGCGAAGGCTGTTGCAATCATCAAGGAGACGAACAAGATCGTCCCTAACAACGCCGCGTGTCGTCGCTTCGTCGAGACTGAAGACCAACGAGTGGCAGCATGTAACGCGTTTCGGGCCAAAATCTGAAATCCTATCGATCGAACAAGCTTGAAACGAAGCTGGAGATGCTGGAGACTACTCTCGATACGGATGAGGCGACGCTTCTAGCGACGCGGCTTGCAGTTCGGCTCGCCGATCTCTTGGCCTCCTCGACGACCTTAGTGGCGGCTCTGACCACTTTTTCACCGACACTCCGTCCCTCTTCGCCTCTTACCCAATCCGAGACCACGCCGATAACTTCGTTGGTATCAGTCACGCTAGTGTCGACGAATTCTTGAGCTTGTTTGCTGGTCATCCATACGGAGAAGACCTCTACTGCGTCGTCGACATCACCGATCTTGTCGGCAATCAATTCCTTGGTTTCATCACGTGTTAACCAATGGGTGAATAAAACCGCAGCACTCTCGGCATCAGCCTGAAACGTATCGATTAAGGCTTGCGCGTCGTCGCTTCTTAGCCACGCCGCGAATTCTGCCGCCGCCAGTTCGGCTTCTGTCGCGACCCATTTCTCTCTTTCGACCTTCACTTCGTGCAGTTGTTCCATAGAAACAAGGACGGTTGTAGTCAATTCGTTAGAAACTTCGTCGAAGGAATCCGGTTCGGCAAGGCCCAATTCTTCAGACAACAGCTTGATCTCGTACTCCGCAAAAGCATTGCCATCCAGATTCATCGCGTGCAGAGTTTGCAGGTTTTTCAATACACCGGGCACATCGCCTCCGAGTGTATTTGCCGAAAGATCGATCATCGTGACCGACGCTAACGCACCGAGTTCGGGGGGGATGGGTCCGACCAATTTGTTTCGATGCAGGTCAATCACTTGCAGCTGGACCAAATTGCCAAGTGCACCTGGAATATTGCCGGTCAGGAGGTTCACGGACAGATCTAAGTAGGTCAGGTCTTCCAGCGTGTCCAGATCCGGTGGGATCTCACCTTGCAATCTGTTATCGCCGAGAATTAGCACTCTTAGCTCGAGGATTTCTCCAATCGTTGCGGGTATGTCTCCGTCGAGCGTGTTCGCGGAAAGATCCAAGATGGTGAGTCCTTGAACTTGCCCGATGCTTGCCGGAATCGGCCCTTCGAGACTGTTATTGCTCAGGTCCAACCTGCCCAATGCTGTGAGTTCTCCGATTTGATCCGGAATACTGCCGGAAAGATTGTTATCAGAGAGATCGAGACCGATGACACGTCCCTCGCGGTTGGCTGTCACGCCGTGCCAAGTGGCGATTGGCGCATCGCTATGCCAACCCTGTGATTGTGTCCAATCGTTGCCACCGCTGGAGTAGTAAAACCGTATCAACGTATCGCGGTCAGAGTCGGCGTCGCCCGTGAGTGCCGCGTTGCTTTCAAAATCGCAAGGTTTGAGTCTCACTTTACTGAGGGACGAGATATTGCGGTACCAAACGCGCAGAGCGCCTGGCATGCATAGGTTTTCATGCGATAGGACCAAGGTTCTTAATTTAGGGATCGAGCCTAGCGATTTCGGAACTTTGCCGGACAAATTGTTGTTGTAGAGGTAAATCTGCTCCAGACGCGATAAATTCCCGATGGATGCGGGAATGTTGCCTCCGAGTTGGTTTTCCGATAGCGCCAGCAGCTCTAATGATTCGAGATTCCCCAATGTGATTGGGATGTCGCCGCTCAACGAGTTGCCGCGTGCCGAAAACTCTTTCAATTTGTGAAGGTTGCCGAGCGAGCTCGGTACTGGGCCAGAAAATCGATTGTTGAAGAGATGCAAATGGGTGAGTCGTTCCGCCTGACCCAACGACTCGGGAATGTCGCCGGTCAAATCGTTCTGGGATAACTTTAAGACCTGCATTTGGGTTAGGTTCCCAAGATCTTGAGGCAATTCTCCGACGAGGGAATTTCTGGTCAGATCGATTAAAGTCACGCGGCCCTCGTGGTCCGAGTCGATCCCGTGCCAATCGTCGACCGGAGCATCACTCAACCAGTTTTCATTCCTTGTCCATTGGTCTCCGTTGGTCAACTCGAACAAAGCGGTGAGCACTTCTCGGTCAGATTGGGTGTCGAGTATCACTCTGGGTGTCGGAGTGACGGTCGCTGTCGGTGTTGGAGTGGTTGTTGGCGTCGGCGTTGCAGACGGCGTTTCAGTTGGTACTGGCGTGACTACTCGCGTTGCATCCACCTCGACCACGATGACTTTCTGGACTACCGCTGTCACCGGAACCTCAATGACGGCGGTTACGTGCCGTTCAACCACCACGGTGTGCTGGACCTTGATTTCAGACACAACGGGTCGTACCACTTCAATCGGGACCTCGACCCGGATTAGCTCTGGTTTTTCGACGACCCGAGTTACTTCTACCTCGATGATTCTCGGGCGTTCGACCAGCCGGCTCACTTCAACGGTTTTGACCACCTCAATCTCAACGATCTCCGTGGAGCCAAACACCGAACACGCTGCGAAGAACAATGAAACGATCACAACGAACAGAATCGCCAGCCGTGAAGCAACGCGGTGGTCGCGATCCCCGCGTTGATTCATAGGAACCTGTGAAAGTTCGATCGAACTGCGAAGAAAATCCATCACTGTTCGGGGTTTTGAGTGAGCTATGCTGCCAGATCGACACGCCCCGCCGCGTCGACCTATTAGTTCTGAACTATGTGGACCTTCACTGCGCCGGTGGTCTTGTCGAACGCCGTGTCAAACGCTTCCCCGACGTCTTCGAGACCATAGCGGTGTTTGACAGAATCACGATATGGATATTGACCGGAAGCAATTATGTTGATCGCCACATCGTAGTCGTGAACGCCGTCGATGATGCCGTAACAGTTTGACGAGATGATTTTGATCTCTCGTAGCAACGCATCGAAAAGGTTGATCTCCATTGGGATCTTGATGCCGCCGAGGTAGACCATCGTGCCTTGATTACGCGTGGCATTGAGGGCTTCATGGAAGGACACCGTCTGGCGTCCTCCGACCGATTCGACCACGACATCGGCGCCAACCCCATCCGTCTCATCCATCACCCGGTCCGCGAGTTCACCCGGCTCGGCGCCAGTGACGATATCGGCACCCATCTTCGCGGCCAGTTCGGCTTGTTGGGGATACTTGGCGGAGGCGATGACCTTGCTCGCTCCAAACGCGTGCGCGCTGGCGATGGAGGAGAGTCCGATCGGGGCTGATCCAACGACCGCCACAACGTCGCCCGGCTTCATTCCGGCGTACCTAAGACCGTGCACAGAAACCGCCATCGGCTCGACAAGCGCGCCGTCCGTCCAGTCCATGTCATCACCGATCTTGAAGAGGCCGAGCGGACGTCGGGTCATGTACTCTGCGAATCCGCCGCCGGAGTCTTCGACGAAGTTCATGCAGTGGCGGTATTGTCCGTAGTTGCAGAACCGGCAGTCGAAGCAGGCACGGCCGGAACACACCGTGTCGATGGCAACTCGGTCGCCGACCTGCAATTTGTGGTTGCCTATTGGCAACTCTTCGATCTCGCCTGTTACTTCGTGTCCCGAGGGCACGTTCTGCGCCTCCTCGCGGCTGGTCGTCATGTGTAGGTCCGAACCGCAGATGCCGGTCTGCCGGACCCGTATCAACGCCGCTCCTTCGAACATCTCGGGCATCGGAGCATTCTGCGTTGTGTACACGCCTGTTCCGTCGTCAAGCGCCGCTCTCATCGTGTTTGCCATTTCTGTGCCTCGGTATATTGGGTAGTCGTCGTGTGTTGTTTGGGAACAAGGATATGCGCAATTTGGACTCACTGATCTTGCAACTGCGTTTCCAAAGCCAATACCCATTCCAACCGGTACGACCGCGCTTCAGCCCGAACGCTATGCGACTAAAATACGCAGAGCGAACTCCAATCCAAGGCGGATTAAACATGGCATCACAAGGTTCTAAGAGCAAGAATCGCGGGGTATTCTCGATACCGGTCACACCATTCAACGATGATGGGAGCGTTGACTACGATTCGTTGCGGCGTTGTGTTGCGTACTGCGTCGAGGCCGGCGCACACGGGATCGTGATGCCGGTAAATGCCAGCGAGGGGCCAAGGCTCACCGACGATGAACGCGACGAAGTGTTGCGCGTCGGTGTCGCGACCGTCGGCGGTGCTGTGCCGGTTGTAGCAGGAGCGAGCGGTATCTCGATCGAGCACTGCATTGAGCGCGCACGCGTGGCGGTTGAATGTGGTGCCGACTCCATAATCTCGATGCCTGTTAACGGCATGGGGGGTGGTCAAGAGACCGTCGATCTTTTCGGAGCCCTTTGGGACGCCACCGGTCTGCCGATCTGGCTGCAGAACAACAAACCCCCAACGGGGCCAACGATCCCTACGCCCACGCTCATCCGCATTATCGAAGAGATACCGGGCGCAAAGTTGCTCAAGGAGGAGAGCCTGCTGCCCGGCAATGTCATGACCGCGGTTCTGGAAGCCTGCGGCGACAAGGTGGAGTCGATCATGGGTGGCATGGGTGGTCGGTTCTTGCTCGCTGAGTACCGACGCGGCGGCGCCGGCACGATGCCTGCCGGGCACATCACGGAAGCCCACGTGGCGGTCTGGGAGGCTCTCGAAGCTGGAGGAGTCGACGAAAACGGTCAGCAAGTCGTCACGGAAGAGGCGCGGGCGCTATTCAATCGCATACTGCCGTCGTTGAACTTCGAGTTCTTCTTCGGTGTAACCACCTACAAACAGGCGTTTTGGCGCCGAGGCATCATCAAGACGCCCGTCACGCGTCAACCCGGTTCCAAGGCGTTTGACAGTTACGACGGCGAGGAGTTGGACACCATCCTCAACGAACTCTCCGACTTGCTGACTTGGCGTGGGTGAGAACACGGGTTCTGAACGCGATGGATGCCGATAGCGGAAACCGTGATCGACTAACGTGGTTGCGGGTCAACTGCGTTTGGTTGTTGCTGGTCGCTCTGTTGATCTTTGTTGGTGTGCTGATTTTCATCGGCGTCAGGATCTACAACTCGATTAATGACGAAGTTGGTCTGTTAAGGCAACAGATCGATCGGGCGCAACGGCAGTTCGACCACGCGCTAGACAACAACGATCGGGCGCTAAAGCTGTACGACGAGATACTCGTTGATTTCGACGTGAATAGAGGCGCACTCAAAGATCAGCTGGATCGCGCAATCGAACGCAATGATGAAGCCCTGAAACTGTATGACGAGATGTTGGAGAAGGCGGAGACAGCCATCATCGAAGCCGAACAATTGCCGGCAGATTTGCGGGATTTCCGTCTCGAAGTCGCGCGGCTCGCAATGGAGACACGGAAACTAAACAGCGAGATCAAGTTGGTTCAAGGGGACGTGCGGGCACTCGGCCAAGAAATAGTCAATGTAGCGAACGACATCGAGGAATTCCGCGATGTGCTTAACCAAGTGCTCGAAGCGGTCGCTACTGCGCAGTGATCGTGACGCGCCTAATCGTTAGTGCGCCAAACCGTTCGAACGTACATCGCGCTGAACGCGGTTAGTGCGAGCCCGAGTATCAGCAGCAGCATTGCCGCATTGGAAGGCGGCGCCGCACCGCCGGTCACAGGGAGTTCGACGATCTGGATCTCCACCACCGGCGTCGGCGGCAATGGTCCGGGTGCACCTTCAATGCCCACAGCAACGGTAGTAGGAACAGTACCGACGTATCCGCACATCTTCAATCCCGAACTTTCGAGTCTGGCGCTGGAGCTCAATACCGTCTGAGATCTGACCGCTGGATCGGTGGCGATTAAACGAACGGCGTCGATGTTAGCGAGATATTCGCCCGGGATCGGCACGCACGCTACCGGCGGATTTCGGAACGTGAACGGAGCCCTGAGCGGTTTGCCGTCGCCGTCCACCGCGCTGATGATGTAATAGTTACCACCGAAGGTGTACCGGTGGTGCGTCATACCAGCGTTCGACGCCGGACCAGCTTCCGACATTCGCACGGCCACCAAAAGAGTGCTCGGAACATCGCCCGGCTGAGCCACAAACGAGAATTTGTCGCCAACGACCGTTCCTCCTTCTCTTGGCGTGAATACCTCGAACACGTTGCCGGTCGAATCGAAGACTATGGCTGGGATGTCACCCGGCGGGTTAACCGGCGACGGATCCGACGCAGTCAAAGGTTCAGCGATGATGAGTGAAATGAGGATCGCCGCCACGGCTGCGGCTAAAGCGCTTACCATGGCTGAATTGCCGATGGATCTTCGGCGGTTTCGTATGCGTATTTCAAGCATCAGGGATCGTGGTAAGTTGAGGTGCTCGGTTTGGGGATTCGAAAATCGACTCCATCTCCCTTTGCTTCTATGCTAACGCGCCATTTCGAATCGTCATTTGATCAGACCGATTTTTGCGGTGCGCCTTTACATGAAGTGAAAAGTGTGCCGAATGTCTATCTGTAGCGTGTAAACTGAGACAAACAGACAGTCGCAGCTTCGCCTTGCGGCTTAAAGAATCTAAACATGGCGAACACCCAGACACTCGATACGCAGACCGCAAAATCATCGAGGCCGTCGCATCGCAACGGGTACGAACGTTCGCTCGCGCAGCTCATGACAGAGGTTCATGAGTACCTGCCCGCCGACGACATCGAGTTTATTCAGTCCGCGTACGAGTACGCCTATCTAGCGCACGACGGGCAAACCCGAAAATCCGGCGAACCGTTCATAGTGCACCCAATCATGGTCTCGCTTCGGCTTGCCCAGTTGCGTCTTCCTACCGATCTAGTCGCGGCCGGACTGCTGCACGACACCGTCGAAGATTGCGGCATCGAAGTGGACGACCTGCGTAAAGAGTTCGGCAACAGTGTCACTCTCCTAGTCGATGGCGTCACCAAACTGAAGCAGATCGAGCTCAAAGCCATGGGCAAGGGGGCAGCGAAGCGGCGCCATGCTGAGGACCGGGAGCAAGAGCGCATCGAAAACCTGCGCAAGATGTTCATCACCGCTGGCGAGGATCGCAGGGTTTTGCTGATCAAGCTCGCCGACCGGATGCACAACATCGAGACTTTGCGCTTCCTAACCGCCGAGCAGCAGGAGCGCATCGCCCAGGAAACGATGGATATCTATGCCCCGTTGGCTGATCGCTTGGGCATGAACGATTGGAAATGGCGCCTCGAAGACCGAGCTTTTTACCACCTCGACCACAAGGAATACCGCACAATCTCGGGGCTTGTTAAGCGCAAGCGCCGTGAACGGGAACAGTACACCTCTCGGGCGGTCGAGATGCTGCAAGACTCGATCATCGTCAAGAACGGCGTAAAGGCCTCGATCACGGGACGGGCAAAACACCTCTACAGCATCTCCCGCAAGAAGAAACGCTACGAGGAGTTGGGCCGAACCTTTGACGAGATTCACGACTTGATCGCGTTGCGCGTGATCACCGGCAACACCGCCGATTGCTACAACGCGCTGGGCGTAGTTCACGGACTTTGGCCAATGATCGAAGGGACGTTCGACGATTACATTTCAAAGCCCAAGACCAACGGTTACAGATCTCTGCACACCACCGTCTTAGGTCCTGACAACACGCCACTGGAAGTGCAGATCCGCTCGCACGATATGCACGAGGTCGCGGAGCAGGGGTTTGCCGCGCATTGGGCCTATAAGCAGGGCGGGAATAACGAGGGCGAGGGAGATTCTTCCGATCGAACCATGACTTGGCTCAAAGACATGGTGTCGCTCATTGACGATCCCGACGAATCTGATGAGTTCATCGATCAGGTCGACGAACAGCTGAGCACCGATAAGATCCAAGTCTTCACACCTGCCGGAGACGTCATCGAGCTTCCGCCGAGCGCTACTCCTCTGGATTTTGCGTACCGTATTCACACTGACCTAGGTCACAGCACCGTTGGATCCGTGGTTAACGGCAAAATGGTGCCCTTGAACACCCCCTTGACACCTGGTGACGTCGTTGAGATCCGGAAATCCAGGGCACCGCGCGGGCCCAGTCTTGATTGGCAAGACACCGAAAAGCGATACCTAGTCACCAACAGCGCGCGCGCCAAAGTCAGGCAGTGGTTCAGCCGCCAAGCGCGTGACACCAACATGCAACAAGGCCGACAGCAATTGAAGCGCGCCGTCGACCAATTGACTCGGATGGGACACGAGGTCGACTCCAACGAGATCGCGGATCTGATGGGTTACTCCTCCACCGACGAGTTGTTAACTGACCTAGGAAAGACCCGCCAGCAACCATCGGTCATCGTTCGGACTGTCGTCAAAGCGATGGAGGACAACCGGCCCGAAAATCTGATCGCCGAGCAACTAGCCGCTGGCGAGCGAGAGGCAAAGCAACATACCGGTCACGATCTCGCCAAAGGCGTCGTCGTCATGGGACTGCCCGGCATCCAAGTCAACTTCCCGATGTGTTGCAACCCGGTCTACGGCGACGAGATCGTCGGCTACCTCACGCGCGGCAGAGGCGTCTCGGCGCACCGTGATACCTGCCGAAATCTCCGCAACGTCGATCCGGACCGACTTGTGGAAGTCGCTTGGGGCCACATGGCAGGTACGTTCCCAACACGGTTGCGTGTGGAGGGATCGGACAGGATCGGATTGATACACGACCTCTGCGGCGTAATCCGAGACGAGCGGATGAACCTTCACAAGATGGCCTCCGGCGAGGACATAGGCAAGGGCAGCACGCGAATCGACTTCACCGTTTACACGAGCGGATTGGAGCAGTTGGCAAGATTATTCGACAGATTAGAGGCGGTTCGAGGAGTCTCATCCGTCATGCGAATCCACTGATTAGTCACGACACTGACGGTTGCCGCAAAAGTCTCTTATAGAATCGAACGAGTCTGTACTCTGATCCCGGCGCTGTCCGGATCTTCGATACTCGAAAGGTACCCAATGCCTGCAGCCAAGTCACAGCGCGTTCAACTTCGCCGAGCGGCGCGTAATCGTACCGTGCGCTCGTTCGTGCGTACACGTATTACGTCCGCGCGCCAGGCGATCGACGATTCCCCGTCAGACGCCGAGACGGCCGAAACGATCCGTGCCGCCATGAGCGCATTGGACGTCGCGACCCGCAAAGGCGTAATCCACCGGAACCAATCCTCACGCAAGAAGAGCCGGTTGGCCAAACGTTTGAACAAAGCTCTTGCGAGCTGATGCGCCAGGAACACAACGGTTCGAATCACGATCATCACGACCACGACGACGCGTCAGCGGACCATGTGCACACGCACGGCACCGTTTCACGCGAAGAGCCGCAATCCCGTTACCGCTGGCAAGTCCATCACCCTTTCGAAGACATCCACGAACGCGCTGCCATCGAAGTAGCCCCATGGAAGGGTTTGCTAGCGCGGTGGAGGTTCTTAATCCCGTCCGACTACGAAGGTGTCGTGAGGTGGGGCGTCGGCCCGCCCGGAGCTTCAGAAATCAGCTTCGAAGCCGTCAGGCGTCCGGTACGACACGGACCGGTACAGTTGATCGACGGCCCCGAAGTCGAGTGGATCGGAGGACACAACCCGCTGTCCATCTCGCTTAGCGCCTACATTGTCATCGATGGCGACCCCCCGCACTACTTGGCCTTCGGTCAGGCTGAAGACCCCGAATCTCCTCCAACATCGCTTGAGGGCATCTACTTCAACGCCCATCAAGCGCCGCATCCCCACTAAATCTCCGATCTGACCCGCCACGGCCGGCGGTATTCGCTCCGCTGTTAGACTTTCTCCCACACTCGCGATCTTCGGGGGAGAAGATGACCGAAACGACCAAATGTGATCTCCGGATCAACGGTGGCACGCTGTTAAACACCGATTTATCGGAACTCAAACGCGGCGACGTCGCAATCAAAGGCGACCGCATCGTCGCAATCGAAAACGTGCCGGACAACTACGTTGCCTCTCGCAACATCGACGCGACGGGCCTCATCGTAACCCCCGGCATCATCGATCTACACACCCACGTCGCAGGCGGTCTGCGTCGATCTTCGCCATACAGCGAGGACATGATGCAAGACGCCGATACCGCCGGCGTACATTCCGGCGTTACAACACTCGTTGACGCCGGATCATGCGGCATCGCAAACATCGGCGGTCTGGTCAATCACGTCATTCCCAACGCCAAAACCCGCGTCCTAGCCCTCCTAAACGTCGGGTCCCTAGGCGTGAACCGCGTCCCCGAAGTAACCTCCGCCATCGATATCGACCACGACGCGGCGGTCGCCTCCATCGAAGCGCGCCGGGACGTGATCATCGGCGTGAAAGCGCGAATGGTTTCGCCCGGCATCGCCGAACTTGCCATGGAACTGCCCAAAGCCGCCAAATCCATCGCCAACGAAGCTGGCGTTCGGCTCATGGTCCACGTGGGCGACACGACCGGCCAATCTGACCAGGCACTCGACGCCGCACCGAGAATTCTCGCGGAAGTGCTGACTGACGGCGACATCGTGACTCACTCCTTCAGCGGTGCCAGAGGTGGGTTGATCGGCGTCGACCGCGCGCTGTTGCGCGAGGCTGGGGAAGCCCGCGAACGAGGCGTCAAGTTCGACATCGGCGTCGGCGGTGCAAACTTCTCATTCGACGCCGCCAAACGCGTCCTCGACGGCGGTTTGATACCCGACACCATCAGCTCGGACGTCACGCTCACCAGCCGCTACGCCGGAACCAGCTTCTCCCAGATGGACTGCATCGGAAAGGTAATCTCCCTCGGCATCGGACTCGAAGACGCACTCGTCATGTCAACCCGAAAACCAGCCGCGGTCCTCGGATCCGAAACCGAGCGTATGTTGGGCTGCATGGCGCCCGGAACTCACGCCGATCTCACCATCATCCGAGTCCACGAAGGCGAATGGCAATTCATCGACGGCGACGGCGTAATAAACGTCGGACCATACGCCCTCGAACCGGTGTCGTGCATCCGCGCCGGACAAGTGATGCCAATCGATTACGGACCAAGAGACGGCGGATGGTTGCCCAACCGGAATCAACCATGAAAACCCAAACGATCCTCGACAGCATCGACGAACTTCCCCGCATCAAGCTCGCTCGCCTCTGCACCCCATTTGAGGAAACCCCGAGACTCAGAACCGCCATCGCCGAGTCAATGGACGCCGACACTGATGCCGTCCCTCAGATCTTCATCAAGCGTGACGATGCCACAGGATTCGCCTTCGGCGGCAACAAAGCGCGACACATGGAGTTCCTCTTCGCGCACCTGATCGGGCGCGGCTTCGACACCATCGTTAACATCAACCACTACCACTCGAACCAAGCCCGATTCGTCGCCGCTTCGAGCGCCAAAACAGGGCTGAAGTGCCACATGGTGGCCGTCGACATGGTCGACGCGCCGGTAATGGGCAACCTCCTGATCGGACATCTTACCGGCGCCGAGATTCACCGCGTTCCATCCGATTACTCCCGAGCAGTCGCTGAAAAGCTCGTCGATGAAGAGAACGAACAAGGCCGCAACGCGACGATACTCTCGGATAACGACTTCTCCGACATTGCTGGCATGATCGGCTTTCTTGAGACCGGTATTGAGCTGGACGCGCAGACTGATGAAGCGGGTATCGGTGACCGACCTCTTCGAATGTGGGGCTTAGTCGGACGGTCCATCGCCGGGCTCCGACTGTACGCTCGGAACACCGGCAAGAACTGGAGCGCATCCGCCACCGCGTACTCACACACCCAGCCCGAAAGCTACGAAGCCGTCTATATCGACCGTTCGACTCGCGTCGCCGAACTCCTCGGCCTCGATACGGCACTCGAATCTGGTGACCTCGACACCATCATCGGGTACACCGGTGACGACTACGGCATCCCTTCCGACGGCGTCTTCGAAGCCATCCACCTCGTTGCCAAAACTGAAGGCATCATCCTAGACCCCAACTACACCGGCAAATCCATGTCCGCCTTAATCGGGGAAATCCGCGCCGGCAACCTTGACCCCGAAACCCCCGTAGTCTTCATTCATTCGGGCGGCCTACCCCAAACCTTCGCCTTCGCCGAGGAGCTGTGGGCGTGGGAGGGATAACCTGCCCACTCCACCCCGTCATTCGCGCGCCATCCCGTCATTCCCGCCCACGCGGGAACCCAGAAACGCAGGACGGCAATCTCCACTCGCAGGGGATGCCCGAATCCCACGTCATCTATCCCCTTTCCCTCGATGGGCCAGCGCCTGCCCCGGACCTGATCCGGGGCGAAGGTGAACGGGGCGGCCAAGGCGCCTATTCCACCCCAAACTCCGCGTCGCTCTGCGCCCAATCATTACAATCACATAGACCAACCTTCCAATACCACCCACAACCATGCTCACCGCCACCCAATCCGACGTCCTTGCCCGTCTCACCGACAACTTCGGCCGAGGCGCCAGCTGGAAATCCAGAACCGGCGCCAAATGCACCCTCTGGACAACAAATTTCCCCTTCGAGATCATCTCACCCCACGACGGCGGCAACGACGTCCACATCCGTCGAACCTTGGAAGACCGACGCCATCTCCGAACCGTCCCCGTCATCCTCCTAGCCGATGCCGACGACCCGACCAAATCCCGCGTCGTAGGCCCCCACGAACCCTACATCGTTCGAAAACTCAACACCACCTCCGTCCTCAACCTAATCGACCATGCCCGGCAGTTGAACACTCGCCCCGCCGCCGCATTCCTCGAAAGAGAATTCCGACGACTAGACGAATCCGTCCTCCCCGGCATCCGCGTCAAGGAACTCCTTACACCTCACTACATCCGAACACGTCTCCGACAATACTCGTCGAACAAGGAATACCTCGAAGCCGCCACCGAAAACGTCAAACGCCTAACCCGAACCACCACTTGGCGCACCCTTTTCGGCCAACTCGGCTACCAGATCGACCGCCTCGAACCTCGCGGCTACATCCTCAGATACCAAAACTCCCCGGTCGCCGTCATCCACCCGATGAACACATCCGACGAGTTCATCCGCATGAACGAGAACGGTGAACTCCCGGATGGCCTCGTCATCAATGACTGCAAAGCCAGTGGCGCGCACTGGGGCATCCTAGTCTCCGGCCTCCGCTTCCGCATCTTCCAAGCCAACCCAAACTTCGGTTCCGCGACCGCTCGCTATATCGAAATTGACGCCCGCGAACTCGACAATCAAGACAGACTCTGCCTGGGTCTACTCGCCCCCGAATCCCTCGAAGCCAACGGTCGTCTCACCACTTGGGCTTCCGACGCCCGAGACTTTGGCGAAGAACTCCGCAAGGGCCTGGAAGAACGACTTCGTACCATCGCTCTACCCAATCTGGCAACAGGCACCGGCCGATACCTCGAACTCACACAAGGCATCGACCTCAATGATCGAGACAAACTCCAAGAAATCGAAGAAGCCGTTCTCACCCTCGTCTTCCGATTCATGTTCCTCCTCCACGTAGAGGCTCGTGGCTACCTGCCAATGAACTCAGACGACTACACATCAAGGAGCGCTCGCAGAATCGCCGAGGAGTCGACGAAAGACCAATGGGAATACGACTCCAACTCGACTCGTCTTTGGGACAGCCTCCGCACCCTCACAAGAATGATCCGCCACGGCGATAAACAGATCGGCGTCCCCGCCTACAACGGAAGCCTCTTCGCCGCAGACAGATTCCCCGGCGCGGAACTCCTCGAAAACATTGAAGTCTCCGACAACTTCATCGCCCCCGCAATCCGATCCATAGCCTTCGATCCCGACCAATCTGACGCTGGACTCGACTACGCAGGTCTGCAAGTAGGACATCTCGGCGCAATATACGAAGCCCTCTTATCCCTCAAACTCGCCCGCGCTAACGAAGACCTAAAATACGACTTCAAACGAGACATTTTCCGACCCATGCAGGCGGGTGAAACCGCAGAAATCACCGCCTCTGAACTCTTCTACCAGACCGAGAAGGGCGGACGCAAAGCCGGCGGCGTCTACTACACCCGAGAAGAATTCGTCCAACACCTGCTCCGGAACTCATTAGTTCCTGCTCTTGACGAACATCTCAAACGTATCGAAAAACTCGCCAAAAACGATCCGAAATCAGCTGCACGTAGTCTTTTCGACTTTTCAATCGTCGATCCCGCAATGGGTAGCGGACACTTCCTCACTACCGCCCTAGATATGATGGCGGATCGAATCGAGCTGTTCCTCGCCAACATCGGCGGACTGCCCGCCATCCGAGAACAACTGAACGAACTGCGAAAAGGCGAAGACAAAGACCTCGCTACCATCGAAGATGTAGACCTCTTGCGCCGCCTAATCCTCAAACGCTGCATCTACGGTGTAGACATCTCACCCATGGCGGTCGAAGTCGCAAACGTAACCCTCTGGCTCGCCTCATTCGTTCCCGGACTTGCGCTCTCTTACCTCGGCAGTAACCTCAAATGCGGCGATGCATTGATCGGGGTGGCCGATCCTAAAGTCGTCGGCAGTAGCGATAGCCCGCTCTTCACTGGAACGAACGTTGAAAACGCCATGCAAGAGGCAGCCAAGCTCCAGCAACGGATAAGCGAGACTTCTGACCTAACCCCCGACCAAGTGAATCGTTCCCAAGAGTTACATGACATGATGAACTTAGCGACTGCTGGGCTCCGCAGAGCGTTCGATTTATGGACCGCGGACCCGCTAGGCGTTAAAGGCGCACGCCACGAACTCGAGACTTCAACTCGCGCAATCTTGAACGGCGAAGACAAACCTAATGGCAAGCTGACCAACTTCATCGACCAATCGAACAGACTAGCCAATCAGTATCGATTCTTCCACTGGCCTTTGGAATTTCCGCAAATCTTCCACGATGATTACTCGGGCTTCGATGTGGTCGCCGGAAACCCGCCTTGGAACAAGATTAAGTTCGAGAAACCGAGTTTTATTGCATTGCACGATCCAGGATTTTTGGGGTTGCGATCAGGTAGAGAACGTGACGTACGCGAAAATTTGTTGTTAGCGCGAAATCCATCGCTACAGGTTGAGATCGACACCATCGTAAACAATGCAGCCAACTATCGGAAGTTTTTCACTGCTTCGAATGGCTATCCGATGCAAGGCGGTGGCGACCGAGACCTCTTTAAACTTTTCTGTGAACGATACGTTTCGTTGAATAGGAATCGCGGATATATCGGTGTCGTATTGCCTCGCAGCGCATTCATAAACGAAGGTCTTGTAGCGTTCAGAAAATGGATCTTTACTCAGAACGATGTTGCACGAATCGACACGATCATGAATAGAGGTGGATGGGCGTTTTCGATGGAGGAACGATATACGGTCGCCCTGCTCACAGCCAACAGGCGCAATCCAGCGTCCGAATCAAAGTTCGTTTTCAGCGGTCCCTCGACCGACTTATCGGAGTTCGAGGAGAATTTATCGAGTTCGAGTGTCAGAATGCAACCGGCCTTCTTGGGATCTTCTTACGTGCTGCCGTTAGTTCCAGAGTATGCCCATGTCAAACTATTAGCGAAATTGCAACGAGGCATGAGATTTGATGAGTTAAAAATATCTGAACATCCAAAAAAATCGAAAACCGCCGCTGCTGCGCCGAGTCTAGTTCTCTATACGGAATTGCACTCGGCGCAGCAGCGGCGGTTTTTCACGATGTCTGAACAAGCATCCGATACAGCAGTTTGGGGCGGACGTTCATTCAATCGTTATAATCCACACGGATCGGAACTCGCCGGTTTTGGAATCTGGGATGAAATGATTGATTTCCTTCAGAAGAAAAGATTGAACGCCAGAAAATTCAAACAAGTGTTCGGCGCCGCAGTGCTCAATGATCCTAAGACGCACCCTATTTTTAGGGCACGTATTGCGTTCAGAAGATCTTCTAGAGGAACTGATTCAAATACTGTCATTGCATGTTTGGTGCCCCCAAGAACGCCTCTTATCGACACGTGCGCATATATTGTGTTCGTCGAAGCAAGCGCGAAACGGGAATCGAGTGTACTCGGGATAATGAACAGCCTGGTCTTTGATTGGTCCGCCAGAAGGTATGTTGAAATGGTCTTGAGCCATTTCCTGTTGAACCAGCTCATGTTCCCCCCTTCCCAAAACACCCCGTGGCAACAAATCGGTAAGCTAGCCGCCCGCCTTTCCTGCGTAGACGAACGCTTCGCCGATTTCGCCGCCGAAGCCGGTGTCGAATACGGTCCCCAAACCGGCGCCGAACGCGACGACATGCGCGCCGAAATCGACGCCCTAGTCGCCCGCGCATACGACCTCACCGAAGACGAACTCCGCTTCGTCTTCAAAGACTTCACCGAACGCGCTGTCACTCCTGCTTACCGCCGGCTAGTCCTGGAAAAGTTCGAAGACCTGTAATCACGAGGCCATCAATCTGGGAGAGTGCAGTGCAGAACCGCGCCTACGAACTCGTCGACAATAACCTATTCGGTCGTCACCGCGACGCCTTCGGCGCCCTCGCCACTCAACACGACATCCCAATCAGCATCGCGACCGGATTCATCAACCTTGATGGCCTCCACGCCTTAGCCGTAACCGCCCAATCCGCCAACGTCCCCATCCGACTGATGATCGGCGCAACACCCCATCCCGGAGATCTCGCAGGTCAACCCGATTCCCGCGTCATCGATCACTTCACTGAATCGGTTCGAAATCTCCGCGGCGAGCGCAACTTCGAAGCCTTCCCCAAGGAACGCCGTGACAAACTCGAACGTGTCGCCGAATTCATCCAATCCGACCAAGTAGAAGTGCGTCGATACGTTGCGCGCTTCCTGCACGGCAAAGCCTACATATTCGGCGAACCCGAAATCGATTTCCCCTTGGGTGCCGCATTGGTTTCCTCAGCCAATCTCACCGGTGCCGGACTCAACTCCAACCTAGAACTCGGCATGGTCCACTACCAACCAAACGTCGTCGGTATGACGTTGGCGTGGTATCGCGGCCTTTGGGTGGACGCCGAGGATTTCAAAGATGAACTGCTCGAGCTGCTCGCGCCCGACATCCCCGAAACCGACCCTTACACCGTGTTCCTGCGCGCCCTTTACGACTACTACGGCGACGATTTCGACGATCAAACTCCAACGGATGCTCCGTCCCTAACGTCCTTCCAACGTGACGGATACGCCCGCGCCCGGCGCATCCTAGAAAATCACGGCGGCGTCCTCTACGCAGACGGCGTCGGCATGGGCAAGACCGAAATCGGCGTCGAGTTCGTTCGCGAATTCATGCATAACCAAGGCCAGCAAGTTCTCGTAATCGCGCCAGCCCAGCTACGCGACAACCTTTGGACCCAGCGTCTAGCTGATGCAAATCTTCGCACCGACATCGTCTCGTTCCAACAACTCGCGAACGATCGCCAACTATCCACCGACTCCGTTCAGCGAATATTGCCTGTCGACAAAGACGTATACCGCCTAGTCGTAATCGACGAAGCACATGCCTACCGCAACTCCGACAACTCTTGGTACGTAGCACTCGACCGGCTCATGAGCGGCACCAGCAAAAAACTCCTTATGCTCACCGCAACCCCGGTCAACAACTCGCTTTGGGACCTCCACAACCTATTCCTACTCTTCGCAAGACACGACGGCGCATTCGCCGACGCGCCGCTCCGGATCCCAAGCCTCCGCAAATTCTTCTCTTCCGCCGGCGCCAATAACCCTGAGGAAGTCTCCGAACCGCATCTATTCCCCCTCATCGACGCGCTCACCGTCCGCCGCGACCGTCGTTTCGTCGTCACGCGATACCCGAACGAACGCTTCAAAGACGGCACGAGAGTCGTGTTCCCCGAACCAGAGTTGATCGAGCAACGATACGACCTTGACGACGCCTACCCCGAACTGGCAAAAGACATCTCGAAAGACATCGACGCTCTGACCATGGCTAGGTACCGTCACAACGCATACCTAATCGGAGGCGAAGAAAGCGCATCTCAGGAAACCATCGGCGCATTCATGCAGTCCATGCTACTCAAACGCTTCGAATCTTCATGGTTCGCCGCGTTGCGGACGGTTGAGCGCATGATGAACGCCATCGAAAAAATCCTAGCTTCGATAACGCAGCACGGAGTGGTCCCAATCGGCAGCGCAATCGACGACGTACGATTGGACGCCGATCTGGGCATTGTTATTCTAGATGAACTCTTCGAAGGCATCGATTCACTAGGCGAATTCATCGACGCTGACAAATTCGACGACACCTTCGTCGAACACCTCGAAAACGACTTGAACACGCTCGGCGATATCGAATCTCGATTAAGCGGACTTGAAGGCCGACTCGACCCCAAACTCGAAACGTTAAAACGTGTGATGGCGAACACCCCTTCCCAAAAAGTCGCCATCTTCTCGTCATTCGGTGACACCATCGAATATTTGCTCGACCGGATCGAATCTGATCCTACGATCTTGAACGGCAGATCATGGGTTTCTGTAGTCGGTGGCGATACCGATCCCAACCAGCGCGCCAGGGCCGTTGAGCGATTCTGTCCTGCATCAGAATCCGAGGCGCAGAATGGAAATTCAACGCGCCCCGACGACGAAGTCGACGTCCTCATCAGCACCGACGTCCTTTCCGAAGGACAAAACCTCCAACAAGCCCAAGCCGTCCTCTCATACGACATGCCTTGGAACCCCCAACGTGTCGTCCAACGAAACGGCCGCGTCATCCGGTTGCGAAGTCCCCACGACGTGGCTTTTCTATACACCTTGATCCCGGTTCAAGGCGATCTCGAAAAATTACTCCACCTCGAGTCAAACATCCAAGCCAAGATCGTCGCCGCAAACGCGTCCATCGGCATGGAAAGCCCAGTCCTCCAACAGACCGAGGCCGAATCCCGAATCTACGCCGACCTCCAAAACTTCACAAACCGCCTCGCCGGCGGCGACAAAACGCTCCTAGACGAGCAAATGAACGCCGCATTCGCCGGCGAGTTCTTCCGCTCTGAACTCATGCGCGCCCACCAAGAAGGCGAACTCCAACGCATCCGCGACCTCCCGTGGGGCATCGGAGCAGCTTTCGTCCCAACTTCAACACCTCTTACCGAACCCACCGTCTTCTTCGCATGTCGTACCCGAAACGAAGAACGATACTGGCGCTTGGTCTCAAAATCCGGCAACGTCATCGACGCCGAAGACCTCGAGATCATGTTTCACATCAACCCTAACGGCCAACCCGGATGCGACATCCCATCCGACATCGACTTCAATCGCCTTTTCAACATCGCCGCAGAAGACATCGTCGAATCACACAACCAACTCACCGACCCGACCGCCCTCGAAGGCGCCGTCCCCGCAAGCCAGCGATGGGCACTCGAAATCCTCACCTCCCCAGACGCACCCGAAGGCCAACAATACGACGACGCCCACGCCGCACTCAGCATAGGCAGAAACCAACGTGTACGCCGCGCCTTTTCAGACCTCCGCCGCGAATATACCCAAGGCATGACCATCACCGAAACCACCGCCCGCATCCTAGAAATCGTCAAAGAATTCGGCCTAGCCCCAGTAGACCCGCCAACCCCACCAAAACCCATCACCTCCGACGACCTAGGCGTAGTCTGCTACCAAGTCATCCTGCCAGCAAGTTAAACGCCCGCCCCTAACGCCACTCCAACCACCACCCAATCCCAGCCAGTCCCCAGATCCCATGCATCCAAATTCAGACTTGACTCTCATGCTACAACTGTAGTACAAACAAAAACAAGCGCCCAAAGCCGGACCTTTTTCACTGGCCCAAGCGCACAGAACCATCGCCGCGTCGATCAGGGGAGCGTGCACCTTTCTTTTTCGATGCTGCTAACGACAACCAAATATTGAAACCGGTCTGCGGGCGGGATAATCACCGGGCTGCCCAGAGCGACCTTATAAGCCGTGAAAACGGTGAAATCGACTGCTCGAAGCAACCCGCGGCAGTGCCCGCCACAAGTCGAGTAGGTTCGGACGCAACGCAGACCAAAATCCGGTTACGGAGATCGTTGTAGCTGCAGGGCTCGGATGCGGAGCGTTACGCTGACTCCGCCTAGCAAGCCAGACGAACATCCCGCTTTCGCATTGCGAAGGGGACGCGACGTAGGGGCGGTTCGTGAACCGCCCCCTCGCAGGGGATGCCCGTTCAAGATCCGAGCGAACGACCCTCCTACCCGGCAGACGTCTTTCCGTCACGCCGAGCGGAAGAGGCTACCACGACAGCTCGAGAAGCAATCGAGCGATGACGGACGGCACATCCTACGATCGCCGTCCGGAGGGCCGATGGTCTGGCGACTTCGGCGACGCTGGGATTTTATTGACTGACACACCAACCAACTTTCGCCCGCGCAAAACCCAAACCCGACGCGGCGATGATTCGACAAACCAACACGTCGACTACCAATCCATGACCGAACCTTGAACAACTCAACAACCATCACTTTCACTAACCCCTTCCCTCGCCCGAGCGATCCTTCGATTGATGCTCGGGTGGCTGTGCAGCACCGTTTCGACGACCGGGTGCGGTTCGGCGTTTGAGAGGTTCAACTTGCCGAGTTTCTCCATCGCGCTGATGAATTCGGCGCGCATATCCGTGGTGGCAATGGCGAAGTCATCGGCGGCCGTCTCGCGGCGGCGAGAGTACGTATTTGCGAGCGGAAGCGCGATCAGTCCGACAAAGGTGCTCACGAGCGCCAGCAACGGCAGATTGGCGTAATCGTGCAACGTCCCGTCGAGCCCGAACACGTCCGACCAAGCGACCAACGCCAAATTGATCACCCACATCGATATAAAGATGATCACGACCTGAACCGCAATCCCGCGCCATATGTCGCTGTTGACGTGATGCCCAAGTTCGTGGGCAATGATTACCTCGATCTCGTCGGGATCGTGACTCTCGATTAGCGTGTCGGAGATGATGATCCGCCTCGTCCTGCCCCATCCGGCCAACGCCGCATTCGCCTTAACTGTGCGATCGCCAAGTCGCCAAATGTATGCACCCTGCACGTAGGTGTTGAGACGGTTCGAGAGGCTTTGCAGTCGATCTTTGAGTTCGCCATCCGGCAGCGGTTCGAACTTGAAGAAGATCGGCATCAGCACTATCGGAGCGATGGCAGCCAAGAAAACGGATATCGCAGAAAAAAGCAACGAAGCCCATATCCACCAAGAATCCGGATCAGCCGCCAACAGCGCATACAGACACGCCACGAACACTCCCAGCATCACTGTCTGCACAGCCAGACCCTTCAACCAGTCCTTCGCCCATCCCAACACGGTTCGCCGAGTTAGCCCATATCGACGCTCAAGTAAGTGACCGGAAAAGTACCCCAATGGCAGAGTGAAAACCTCCAACGCGACGGAAGCGAGCACGATATAAACAACCGCACCCAGCACAACAACCCCCGCCGTCTGATCCGAGATAAAGTCTCGAATCTCAGCAGAAGCGCCGGACACCAGGACAATAACCGGAACGACGATGTAGATAGCTAGATTCGCCAATCCGACCAACATCTTGACGCGTTCGTAGCGCTTGGGGTCGCGGGAGCGTCTTTCGTCATCATGCATAACGTCATGATGCATTCTAGACCCCAGACATGCGCCAGCTACCAATTCGCTGGTTTTCTGATCCGCCGGCCTTCGGAATCCACGACAACGTTCGGCAACTGGCTACGTTGGAGATGGTATTCCCTAAGTCGCATTACACGATTCGCGGACTGATACATACCCCTTGGCGTGCGAACTCCACGAGAAGGGTTGACGATGACGACGCTAATTCCTAATTCGTCGCGGATTCGTTGAATAGGGCGCGTTAGATCGGCGTCGTTGGTGACAACGGCAACCTGTTCGCACGCCCCTTTGACAGCGTCGAAAATCATCTCGGTGGCGAGATTGACGTCGGTTTTTTTCTCTTCCCATTCGAAAATCGTGACTATGGAAGGGTGTCCAGCTATCGGTTCAACCAACGGGCGTCGTTTAATTCGCTTCCGAAACGTTCCAGTCACGATGTCTAGTTTCGGTAGCGTTTCCAAGGCGCTAAGGTAGACAGATTGTCGTTGGCGTGGTCCGCCGTCCCCACGTAGAGATTCGATCTGTGTGGTGCAATAGCAAACGCGCCCGATCCGGTCGTTCGGGAAAAGGACGTGTGCAAGCTGGCTGAGGTCCAGCCACTTGAAATCAGAGTCTCTTAGTGCACCGTAGTAGAGGTTGAAGCCGTCAATATAAACGTTGGTGATCACTCAGTGCGATGCGTCTCACAAATAGAGACCGCCACCGGAGTGGCGGTCTGTGCCCCTTCATCGAAAATCCGGGGGAAGTTAATGACTATGTTATCACAAGTGATTAAGCCGCGCGTTCACGCTCGCAACATTTTGGCGACGGCGGCAATGCTCCTGATCAAATTCGCATCGCTGCCGCGAGACGGATGGGGCATTAGCGGGGCACAGATGCCCATCGATCGTAGGGTTTCAAACGCTTTGATGCCGACGGCGACGACGCACGATTTAGGATGCATTTCGACGATTCGCCGCAGCCATGGAGACCCGTATTTGATATCTTCGTTCGTCGGTGCGCGATTAAGCATCTTCCCGCCGCCAGTTACCTCGAACGGCCAAAACGGGTATATGTTCCAAGTCAACGGACGCGGTAGACCTGCCAGATGATCAGGAACATGTTTCCAAAACCTCGTCGCGGTTCGCTCGCGTTGAGTTATATCCTCGCCTTCTGGAATCTTGTAACCAAGACCAGATCGAAAAGCGCCCCAATGGTCGGTTGAAGCAGTAATCACGTTCGGTGACACAAAAGGTATTCCAGTGATCGCGCCGCCGTACTTCCCCGGCGCTTCGCCGATGAACAGGGCAGTTCGAGACGATGGATCAAATGTATCGAGCCAACGTCTCAAGTTGCCGCGTCTTACCTCGTTTTGGTAGATGTTGGTACTACGCGCGTCGGTAGTATCCGCATCCGCTAGGGACGCCACGAACTCATCGATTTGGTTATCTCGGCTCATGCAATCGTCCATGTTCCTATAGATAGGCGTTCCCCACGCTGACGCTCTCGCATTGGTGGGAATGACTGGAATCGAGCCTCACTCAATGACCTCTACTGCGCGCTTAGCTTGATTCCGCCTCTAGCAACCGCCGGACCGATTCGGAATGCTCGAGGTAATGTCGGAACGTGTTCTCGGCGATGACATACCATGGTTCCCACTCGGTCGGCATATTTTGGAACTGCGACGAATCGCCGTACGCGTCGTCAGGCAGCGCCGCGAGCTGTTGTAACAGTTCCGCGAACACCTCTTCAGATTGTCTCCTGACAGATTGCAGGGACAATCCCGTAATCTCTTTGTGAATCTGAGCATTGCGGTCGTCTACCGGCAACTCCCATAGATTCGACCCGATCAGATCACGCGATCGCAACAACTGCACCATCTGTCTCTCGTACCACATCACATGGGCGAGGATATCTTTGGCCGACCAATCGCCCTCTACACCCGTTTTGAGCATCAGACTATCGTTGACTTGAGCGAGCAGTTCATCCCACTCGCTACGAGTTGCCTTGACGAGATTTATCAATTCAGCTTTGTTCACGACCAGGCTGTCCGTCTGAAGATCGGATTGTGTCGAGCGCAATTCACAGCCATTCCGATCCCTTACCGGCCAGAATACAAAAGGAAACGCAGTCCGTCATGATTCACTCGATGACCTCGACGGTACGTCGGTCGAACTGTTTCCAGTCCCACTCTGCACCCCAACCGGGAGCATCGGGCGGGCTCAACTTACCGTCAATCGGCGCTACCCAATTTATCAGCCCGATCTGCTCGCCATCCTTGTCGTGCCGTCCGCCGGGGAAGTATTCGTAATAAGAGGTGTTCTGTATGCAGCAAAGCAGATGGGCGTGCACCAACCCGTAGAGTCCGCCCGGACCATTAAGCTCAACGTTAGTGCCGTGCATTTCTGCAAGGTGTGCCAGCTTAATCAGGTTGGTAGTGCCGTGCCGCGCGTTCTGGCGGATCAGATCCGTGGCTCCCGATATCAGGTATTGCGCGCACATATCGGTGTCGTACATGAAGGTCTCAGTTGCCATGATCGGGATGTCAAGCGTCGAGGCCAGCCGGACGAGAAGATTGTGGCTACGTTCCGGCAACGGCTCCTCGAACCAGCGGTACTCCAGATCTTCCAGTGTGCGGCCGACTTTGATCGCCTCTTCGTAGGTGTAGATCGCAACGGGATCGTGCATGCAGTCGATCTCGTCGCCGACCGCCTCTCGGATAGCGGTTAACCACCGGATATTTTCGTCGACCGGATGGTAGAAGTGGTCTTTGACGGCGATGAAACCCAATTCGAGCGCACGCTGGGCGTCCTCGACCGCTTCCTCGATGGTCGCACCGCGTGTGTTGTAGTAGGCATGGATCTCGTCTCTAACCTTGCCGAGTAGTGAATAGACGGGTAACCCAGCCACCTTCCCGGCGATGTCCCAAAGACAGTTGTCGAAACCTCCGAACCAACTCGGCGAACGATAAATCCATCGCGTTCCTTGGTGCAGCTTCTGGTAGAGATATTCGCGTTTAAGTGGGTCTTCGCCAACTACAAGCGCTTGAAGTTGCGGCACATCCGCTGGATGTAGGCTGGTGTGACCGTCGCCCGGTGTCGTGCAGACGCCGACAACACCCTCGTCGGTCTCAACGTGCAGCACGTATTCGTAGCGCTTCTTTTCTCGCGCCGGCACAGTGTGATGCAACCAACGCTCACGTCGCTGACCGTGCAATTTGATGAGGTCGTAGTACTGATCGGTTCCGTCCATCTCCAAGATGGACATCTTCACTTTGGTGATTTTCATGGCGAGGGTTGAGTGTTGTTAAGGAATGTTGTGATTTTACTGACCGTCTTCGGTCCCGCAGTGTTTACGATCAGTCGTTTCAAGATCACCGAAACACGCTTCCTGTGCCCATGAATCCTGTAGCATGCAATATCATCGCCACAAACCGAGCAGATACCTACCGCTAGGAGACGCAATCGATGCACCTGCTAGAAGTCCTAAACCCTGTAGCCCAACAGCGTGGGCTCATGAACTCCGCGAAGATCAACGAACGTCCAGAGACGCTCGACGACAGCACAGTCGGCCTCATTTGGAGCGGCACCCATGGCGGTGACGTCGCGCTTAAACGTGCCGGTGAGATGCTTCAACAGCGTTTCAAAAACGTCCAAGTCAACTTCTACACGGGCGGCAACTATCCAGCGCCGCCGCCGATCGTACGGCAAGCGGGAGAGGAGTGTGACGTCGTAATCGGCGCCACTGCCGACTGAGGGACCTGCGCGTCGTGGATGGTCCACGACATGATCCAGATCGAGAAGATGGGCAAACCCGCCATTCCCATAGTCTCAGGTCGCTTCGAAGAAGACGCAATTGCCAGCTCCCGTGCCCTGGGCATGCCGGATTTGCAATTCGTTATCGTCCCCCGTATTTACCGAAACCTCGCAATCGAGGAGTGCGTCTCACAGACTGAGGCCGCTATCGAAGACATCATCGACGTCCTGACCGTTGACAAACAGCACGGTAGGGGTGAACGCGACGATGTGGCGGATATCCAGCGCTTCGAAGGTGATGACCGTTGGGACGCCATCCTCAAGATGAACGAACAGTGGCTGATGCGCGACTGGGGCGACTCGTTCGTCTTGCATCCGCCTACTGTCGAAGCCGTTGACGAGTTGATCGCCGGTACCGGTCTCGATGCTGATGAGCTGATCTGTGACATACCACCCGGCTTCGGTCTCGCCACTGTCGAGAAGATCGCCATCAACGCTGCGATGGCCGGCGCCAAACCCGAGCACATGCCGGTGATCATCGCATCCGTGAAAGCACTTTCGCAGATGGGATCACACGGCGGCACATCATTGCTTATGTCGACGAGTCCTCAAGCTCCGCTGCTCGTCGTGAATGGTCCGATTGCGAAAGAGATCGGCATCAACGCGCGATCCGCGTTGGGCCCCGGCCGCGACAACCAAGTCAACATCACGATCGGTCGGGCGTTCTCGCTCTGCCTGCGAAACATCGGATATTGGTATCCCGGTCAGATGGACATGGACACCATTGGCACGACGCGCAAGTTCGTTCACTGCATCGCAGAAAACGAAGATATGAGCCCGTGGGAACCCTTCCATGTGAACCAAGGCTTCCGCTCCAGCGAGAGCACGGTCAGCGTCTTCATCACGAACGGCGAGTTGGACGTCCAAGACCAAGGCAACACCAAAGCCGAGGACCTGCTCAAAACGCTGGCTTATGGCTCGATCTTCGGGACTCGTGGCCTCGGCATGCACGGCGGTGGCCAGAGATTGATACTCATGCCGCCCGACGTCGCGGGACCTGTAGGCGACCAAGGCTTCTCGAAGGATGATGCGCGTGGCTTCATCCACATAAACGCCAACCACAGCTTGGGCAAGATGATCCAGTACACCCCGCTCAAAGGTGAGGCACGCATCAGCCCGATGTGGCGCTGGCTCGAAGACTTGACTGAGAAGGAACGTCTTGAGATTGAGGTGCCCGTGCTCGATAGCCCCGACAACTGGCAAATCGTTGTAGTGGGCGCCGACCGTGCCAAGACCGCAGTCTTGCCCACCACAGACAACATCGCGACGGTCGGTATCGATCAGTATCGGGTTTAGCGCATTCCTGAAGACAGGCAATCATCTCCTCTCCCGGTCTTGGGAGAGGAGTTTGAGGTATCACGAATGAGCCTCTACGTAGCCTTTCTCCGCGGGATGAATCTTGGTCGCCGGCGCATTAAGAATCCCGAGTTGTGCGCCGCGTTCAAAGACATCGGATTCAAGAATGTAGCGGCTTACTTAGCGAGCGGCAATGTCGTCTTTGACGCTGATGATACGGATACCGACGCAGTAGCGGCTTCGATTGAAACCGGGTTACGCGATTCGCTTGGTTACGAAGTTCCGACGTTTTTGCGAAGCGCGGATGAGGTGGTAGCCATCGCGCAGTATGCCCCATTTGCGGGTGTGGCCGGAGAGCGTACCGGCAAGCTGCAGGTGGCGATGTTCGGCAATGAGGTCGAGCAATCGGATCGGGATTCAGTCCTTGAGTTGTCGAACGATGCCGATTTGTTGGAAATGGTGGGTCGAGAACTCTACTGGTGGCCAAAGGGGAATTTCTTGGACTCGGAGTTGGATCTGAAGGTTGTGGAGGGCATCTTGGGTCCGATGACGATCCGGACGAAGGCGACGGTTGAGCGGTTAGCGACGAAGTTTTTGGCGATGTGAGGGTTGGTTGCCAGCATATGTCAGGGCGCGTGGCGATTTGTTGCGGCGTCGTGTCCGAAGGGTGATTGGCAGATGGTTTGTCAGAGCTTGACGAGCAGCGGGTCGTGATGAGGGACGTCGGTTATTAAAACTATTTTGATAGGCGGCGGGGTTATTCAAGGTTCGGGCGTTTTGCTTTAATAAGCCGGTCTTGTTTGGTTGCCGACTTGGCAGTGACTTCCACCGAGGCGACGGCTTTGGTTCGTTGTTCCGGCGGTTCGATCCGCGGTCAATTGTTGACGGACAGGATCAAAGAGGTTCGGTTCCTTCGGAAAGGATTCTGATGTACTCGTCGTACACGTAGATCCGACTTCGGCTCATGCCGGTCCTTTCTCGCGTTATGCCCAATCGCGTCAATCGTTCGGTCGCCGATGCCGCGGTGGGGTATGAGACATTTGCGATTCGTGCGGCCTGATTAATTGAGATCAATGGATATCGGGCTAGGGAGTCCAGAACACGCAGGGCCGAATTTGCACTCCGCCCAAGCTTCGCCACGTTCTGTTTGTCGCGGGTCAACATGGCGTTTAACCGGCGGGTAGTTTCGAACGCGCTATCGGCGGAAGACTTGATGCCTGTGAGGAAAAAAGTAATCCACGATTCCCAATCTCCGGTCCTGCGGACATGGGACAACAATTCGTAGTATCGCTCACGGTTCTCTTTCAAATAGAGGCTCGGGTACAGCGACGGTCCGGACAAGACGCCTGATTTTGTCAACATGAAATTGATGATGAGCCTTCCTACCCTTCCGTTGCCGTCTTCAAACGGGTGTATGGTTTCAAACTGAACGTGCGCTAACGCCGCTCGCAAAAGAGGTGATGTGACTAGTTGTGAGTCGCCGACAAACGCGAACAAGTCATTCATGCATGGTTGCACATTCTCAGGTGGTGGTGGCACGTAGACGATGTCGCCACTCGGGGTTCGTTGAATAGTGCTCTGATCTCGTCGATATTTGCCGGGATTCATATGGCTACCGCGTCCCGTAGCCAAAAGTTTGGCGTGGACCCCCTTAATCATCAATTCGTCGATGGCTTCGCCCTGAGCGATACGTTCAAAACCGTATGTTGCAGCTTTTAGGTAGTTGGAGACATCGGCGGTATCACTTGTCTCATCGGGGTTGTCTTCTCGAAGTTCGTGTTGAAAAATGTCTGGTAGTGTCGAGTTAATGCCTTCGATCTGTGAAGATAGGATGGCCTCTTTACGTTGGTAGGAATATACGAACAACGACTCGTCAGGCAAAAGAACCGAAACGGCGTTGAGTTTTCCCAACGCGAGGTTGCACTCGTCGATCAACGCCTGTGTATCGGAGTCGACCTGTATCGGTGGCTCGGGTGGTAAAGGCGGTGGCAGGTATGGCCTTACTAACCGGCCCTGAAATTCGCCCAACAGGTACAGTCCGGTGATCTCTCGTTCCACGAGTTTCACCCTTTGGAGGTGGTTAGATGTTCGACTGATTGTTATTCAAAGAAAAGCTGTTTCGATTTAATTGTATCACACGTGCCGAGGTTACGATGTGCCGAGTGCAATTACGGTATCACCTTGGAATCGACACGACTATGCCCCCAAAAAGGTTGCTGAAGCCTCTTATGCCCACATTTATGCTCGCCTTATTAAAGACGAACGTCGGGTTTCGTCGAGGAACGATGCTTATTTAAAATATTTTAATGGACAGCAAGATTGTGAAAGACAAATCCGATTGTCTTTAATAAGTCGTTCGGGTTTGGTTGCTGGCGTGGTCCGCAAGTAGATTGGATGAACGCCGGAGGGTGTGAAACGCGTTGCTTAAATCCGTTCGATTACCATTTTGATCATCTTTGAAGGGCGAACTGTAGTGGTTACCATATCCTCTCGAACGCCAGAGTTCCGATGTCATTCTCGCCCAACATGAAGACGTCTGGGTTTGTCAGCGAACTCCATCCTTCGTATCCAAAAGTTGGGTCTAGGGAGTGCAAGACTAAAGCCATCAAATTGCCGTGAGTGACGACCAGTGGCGTCGAGTGATCGGCGGCAAGGATGTCATGGAGAGCGGCCCACGCACGGATCAGGACTTCGCGTGCCGACTCGCCGCCCGACGCGCGCAGGTCGTGATGATCGAACGAGTCGCGTACTACTTCCTGCCAATTCTTGATCGGCTCGGCCGATAAGATGCGTTCGTTGAGGCGATGGTCCGTGTGGACCGGCAACTCCGAGAGGCGTGCAAAAGGTTCGATGCTTTGTCGGGTTCGGAGGTATTTGCTCGTCGTGATGTGGTCGATCGGATAGCCCGACAGAAAATCGGCGAGAGTTTGGGTTTGTTGGGTGCCTACGTTGGTTAAAGGCGCTTCGGGTTCTTGGCCAGTTGCTTGGCAATGGCGGACAAGGATGAGCTTGGAGGTGGGCATGTCGCTGTCTGGAATTGTTTCGACTACGGAACTTCGAATACGGTGACGCCTCGCACCAATATTGATTCGGAGCTAGGATATTCGCCTGTGCCGTTGTATGTTACGTTCTCGATCCCGAGTTTCGCCATGTCTTCGATCGAGAATGTCCACCCTTCGAAGAGGTGCATGGGCCAGTAGCCGACATCCCAGTCTACGCCTATGAACCCGTAGAGCAGTGCGTCATCATTTATGCCAGTCCACTCAAGGAACTGTCGTTCGTTTTCGATCCCAGATTCGACTTGCTGCACAATGTCTCTCAGTATTTCCTCCCGCTCTTCTTCGCTGACCGGTGAACCGGTTCCATACGGATCGTCGCTTAAGTCGTTACTTATCAGCTCTTCGATCGATAAGCCCAAACTTTGGGCTTCTATTTCATGCTCCTGGGGTGAGCCGTACCAACCGACTAGTGCGGATTCCTCGATGATCTTGTTTTTGCCGGCGGTGAAGATGTAGTTGGCGCATGCGGATAAACAGAGTTCGTCGACCACGACGTCGACGCCGTGATCGTAGACCCATAAGCCGATAAAGATCGCCTGATCTACGTCACCGTATTCGGAATTTATACGGATGGCGGAGATCTCTTCTTCTTTGCCAACGATTTCGGAGCGGAACCGGATATAGGCGTTGTGGTTGAGGTCTCCGGAGATTACGACGGTGTCGCCTTCCACGGTGATATCGGCTGGAGGTGGTTCAGCCCATTGATCGGCTTCGGCTTCGAGATCCGGGTCCGGCGTAGGTGTCGGTGTGCTTCCCGGAGGCGGTGTGGGTGTAGGAATCGGGGTCGGGACTACGGCGGGGGGAATTGTTGCGGTTGGGACGTCGAAGACAGCTACGGGGAAGTTCTCTAAGGCCCTTTCGCTTGGGTATTGTCCTTCTCCTTCATAAGTCACGTTGTTAACGCCGAACTTCGCCATGTCCTCGATTGAAAAGGTCCAACCGCCGAAATGCGTATCGTCGCTCATGTAGTAGTCGAATTGACCAGGCAAGAAACCGTAAACCATGAGATACAGGTTGACGCCGATCTTGCCTAGGAACCGCTGTTCCCGACCATCGTGATGGCCGTCGACATCCACCATGGAAGCGACGAATTCCTCTCTGGTTTCGCCTGGCAGGATGGCGCCTCGTTCCTGCATCTCGTCATATCTACGGGCGTAGTGTTCTTCGATGGAGATGCCATAACCTGCAGCGATGAATGGTTCTTGTTGTTCCGAACCGTGCCATCCGACGATGGCGTCCTGCTCGATGATCTTGGTTTTGCCAGCTGTGAAGATGTAGTTGGCGCAGGACGAGAAACAGGTTTCGTCCACGATGACGTCGAGTTCGTGATCGAAGATCCATTCGCCGATGAGAATTCCCTGATCTGTAATTCCGCCGGCGGAGTTGACACGAATGGCAGTGATTTGGTCCTCTTTACCGCGGACCGCAACCAAGAAATCGCGATACGTTTCCGATTCGATATCGCCGACGAACGAGATGGTTGAGCCCTCGACCGATATCGTTGCTGGTTCTGGGTCGTACCAGATGATGCCATCTTTGTCTGGCGTCGGAGTCGGTTCGGGCGATGGTGTCGCTGTTGGTTCGGGAGTTGGCGCCGGTGGTGGCGTAGGAGTCAGGGTCTGTGGAGGCGTCGCCGTTGGAGGTTCCGTCGGCGTCGCCGTCGGGGCGGGCATTGGTGTCTGTGTTTGTGTAGGTGTGGGAGGTTCCGTTGGCGCAGCGGTTGGGCGAGGCGTCGATGTGGATGCAAGCGTCGCGGTCGGTGCGGATTGAGTGCATGCGGTAGCGACCAGAATTCCGGCAATGAACAGCAATGGAATCCCGATGAAAATCAACCGTGCGGACTGATGGTATGAGCGTGATGAAGGCATGTTGATTATTGGAATATCCAAACTAAGTTGAACGGATCGTTGATGAACGTCTTCGCTTGCAAAAATTGACGACGGCAGAGATGCCTCGGTTTGAATTATCGTACCTAAGGGTTCGATACGTTATTTCATTCCGCGTGTTTCACTTAGAATCCATCGAGTTGATGAATTGTCGCGATTGAAAACGCCTAGGAGATTGAAACAGTGTCTCAAACACGTTCCGATACTTCGACCTACGCGATGGGTTACAGCGAGGAGTTCACACAGATACTGCATCGCAGGAATGCCGAAACGCACGCCGCGCACCTGCTGCCGCATCTGAAACCTGGATCGAGAGTATTGGACCTTGGATGCGGCCCAGGTACGATCTCCGTCGGTTTGGCCAAAGCGGTTGAGCCCGGCGAGCTGCACGGAATCGACATGGAGGAGTCGCAGATCATGGTCGCCCGGGCGTCAGCGCAGGCCGGCGAGCATATGAACGCTACGTTTCACGTCGGCGATGCGACGGATCTACCTTTTGATGACGGTTACTTCGACGCCGTCCACACCCACGCGGTACTGATGCACGTGCCGGATACCGAGAAGACGCTTAGCGAGGTGATGCGAGTACTGAAACCGGGTGGAGTATTAGCCAGCCGCGAGATGATTACGGAGGCGTCGTTCGTCGGACCCGAAGAAGCGGTCGATGATTCTGCTTGGCAGACCTTCGGCAGGCTCATCAGTGCAAGAAGTGGTCACCCCAATATGGGAAGGGATCTCAAGCACGTTTTCGTAAATGCCGGATTTGTCAACGTCGCGGCTTCAGGATCGTTCGACATTTTTGACAGCCCTGAAGATGTCGCGTTCTTCCACGCCTTTGTCAACCAGTGGTTCCTATCCGATGAGGTCGTCGGCCCGGCGAAGCAGTTCGGACTGGCGACCAAGGAACAGTTTGACAAGTGGCGCGACGACATGGATCGTTGGGAAGGTCATCAGGGAGCCATCGGCGCGGTAGCATTCGGCGAAGCGATCGGGTTTAAACCGTAGATCAATTCGGCAAGAGCCCGTCCTGAGGCGTGGCCCATGGCAATTTCGTCGTAAACGCGAACTGCGGCGCGCGCGGCATTCGCAGGTTGTGCACGGGCACATCGATTATGACTGGAGCGTTTAATTCCAAGGCTTGGGGAATCAGTGTCGCCAGTTCCGAAGGATGTTCTGCCCGCATTCCCACCGCGCCAAACGCCTCGGCGAAACTGACGAAGTCTGGATTGTGCAGGTCGGTGTCATATGTCCCGTCGAACACCTCGTCCAAGTCGCGTTCGACGTTTCCGTATGAGTCGTTGTTGAAGATGACGGTCACGACGTTGATGCCGTACTTGACTGCGGTGGAGAGTTCGGATGCGTTGAACATGAAACCGCCGTCGCCGACCATACAGATCACCGGGCGTTCAGGTTGAGCGACTTTGACTCCGAGCGCGGTGGGGAAGGAGAATCCGAGGTTGAATGAGTAGCCGGAGTCGATGTAAGTCTTGGGGTGATTGACTTGGTAGTGGGTTCGTGCGTACCAGCCGAATTGAGTAACGTCCCAAATGATGAACGCGTCTTCCGGGATCGCTTGATTGATGGTCTCGATGATTTCGTAAGGCGGTTCTTTAAGCCGGATGTCGTAGTAGGCGATTAGATTTCGCGCCGCGGTTACGGCTTCGGCAGGAGATGGTCGCTCACCCGCGCCGACTTCAATCAAATAAGGAATAAGCGCTTCGATGGTCGCTTTTGCGTCGCCGCGTAACGGGACGGTGTTGGACTGGATGCGAGTAAGGTCGCCGTCGTCAACGTTGATGTTGATTAGGGTTGACACCTCACCGGCAGGGTTGCCTAGGGAGAATCGCGCGCCGATGCCGATAACGACATCGGCGGATTGCATGACCTCGAAGAGCTCGTTCATCGATGGTTGCTCGGCCATGGGGCTAAAGCATGAGCCGTACGAGAGTGGATGGTTATCGGGGATAGTTCCTTTGCCGCTGTTCGACGTTACGACAGGGATGTTTGTCGCTTCGGCGAGTTTGACGAGCGCCTCTTCGGCGTCGGAAATGGCGACTCCGCCGCCCGCGTAGATCAAGGGAAGTCTAGAGTTTGCGATGACTTGCGCGGCTTCTTCGAGTTGCTCGGGGCTCGGAACAGTCCGTGAGATTCGGGCCGGATTCCGCAGCACGACTTCCTCGCTTTCCACCGCGGCCTCAGGTGGGACTTCGATCAAGACGGGGCGGGGACGTCCGGTTCGCATCTGCCTAAAGGCTTCGAACACGGCGTCGGGGATTTCCCGCGGTCTCATCACGCGCCGTTGCCACTTGGTTACGGGACGCACGACGCTGGGTTGGTCCAAAAGTTCGTGAACGGCCCCAATGTTCTTATCGATACTGGCGCGCGGGACTTGTCCGGCAATTACAAGAACGGGTGAGGATCGGGAGTATGCGGTGGCCAAACCCGACGCTGCGTTATAAAGACCAGTGCCCGGAACAACTAGCGCTACTCCAGGTTTGCCTGAAGCGCGCGCGTAGCCATCGGCCATGTAGGTGGCGGCCTGTTCATGGCGAGTCGTGACCATGCGGATATTGGGTTCGTCCCGTAGCGCGGCCACGATGCCGTAAATCTGAATTCCAGGAATTCCGAAGACGACCTCGACACCTTCATTTACTAGCGATTTGACGAGGGCTTCGCCACCACTGATCTTCATGAAGTGCTACTGCGGCGATGATGACGGACGTTATTCGTGAAGGACAAACGTGGGTAGATCAATCGTCGTCGTTAGAGCCGCCGTACCAGTCGGTTCGCTGCGCCTCGGGAGCGTCGACATCGACTCTGAACTCTTCCAGTGCGTCTGCATTGGGTTCGATGCCCAGACCCGGGCGACCGTTGGGATGGATGTGTCCATCGCGGACATCGAACATCGGCTCGATCAGCTTTTCGAACTCCGGGAACCAGTGGTGGACGCACTCTTCCCGATAAAGGTTGGGCATCGTCATGCATGTCTGGAAACTCGCGGCGATGGCAATGGGTCCAAGGGCATCGTGCGGACTGATGCGCACGTAGGCGACCTCGGCCATGGCGGCGATGCGGCGGATCTCGCTGATGCCGCCACACCATGCGATGTCGGGCATGATGTAGTCAACTAGACGGTCGTTCAGGATTTGCCAGTAGTCCCAACGGGTGAAGTGTCGTTCACCGATGCAGAGCGGGACGTTGACGTTTTCGCGGACGTGCTTCAAGGCGTTGTGGTTTTCGACGTGGATCGGTTCTTCGAGCCATACAAGGTTGATGTGTTCCATTGCTCGGCAGGCTTCGATGGCTGACGCGACGTCGAAACGACCGTGAGCATCGATCATCAATTCGTAATCATCGCCGACAGCTTCGCGAAGGCCTTCCATCCACTGGACCGATTCGTGGATGGCAGCTGGGTCGAGCCTTTCGACCATGAACGCGCCGCGGAATTTGCCATATTGCCGGCGTGAAGGGAACGGATCGGTCTTGATGGCTTCGAAACCCATCTCTTTGGTTCGTCTAGCGTCTGCCATCATTCCGGCGAGATGATCTTCGAAGGTGTCGCCTTGGGAGGTGTCGCTGACGTGCGTGTAGAGGGGCACCGAAGCGCGCACTGGACCGCCCAAAAGGTCGTAGATTGGCCGGTCCAAGACCTTGCCTTTTATGTCCCACAATGCGATATCGATGGCGCTTATTAGGTGCGAGACGAAGCCGCGACCGTTCAGGTCCGAGTACATGTGAAAGATCCGTTGCCAGATCTCTTCGATGTGGGATGCGTCTATGCCGATCACGAAGGGTTTGACGGCTTCGATGCCGCGGACCAGCTGAGGATTCGCGATGTAGTCTGTGCACTCGCCCCATCCGGTCACGCCTTCGTCGGTTTCGACGCTAACGAAGACCCAAGGCATGGTGGTTGGCATCTTAACTACGTGTGTCTTTACATCGGTGATCTTCATGGTCGTCGGTCCTTGTGTGCGGTCTTGGTGTTGGGGGTAGTTTAATCGGTCGAAGACCGACCGTCACCGATGTCGTTGGTTAAGGTAGTCAATTATGTTGTCACATGCGTATAAAATACCGTGAAAAGTGTTAGGATCAGGGCATGAAATCGAAGGTAAACAGGGGGATGTTGACTTTTGCGCTAGCGTTCATGTTGTTTTCGGTAGCAGGCGTGTTCGTAATGGCGGAATTGTTCGACGCGCAACTTGCAGCGACCGCCACGACCGTCCAAGCGCTGTTGACAATCGCCGCGATTGCAATCGGCGGCGTCTACGCGTTTTTCAAGTTGGAGGCTTTCAGAGAGTTCCATCCCCATCTGACGATTACGCAACATGTGAAGCATCGCAAAATAGGTGACAGTTACGTCCACATTTCAATTCGGGCCAAGTTGGTTAACAATTCGAAAGTCAAGATCGAGATTCTAGACGCTTCATTCTGGATGCAACAGATCGCACCGCTCTTGGGTAGTGACGTTGAGATGTTGTACTCCGGATTCCGCTCGAAACCCAACCGCGACAAATACTTCGATTATCCGACCCTCATGCAATTCGAACGCGAATGGGATAACGACGAATTCGTGATTGAGCCCGGGGAATCGGCGTCCGAAAATTACGAGTTCATCGTAAAGGACGAACTCAACACCGTTTCTGTGACCGCGTTTTTCAACGATCAGACGACCGGATCGACCATTGATGAACAAAATGGTTGGGCGGCGATTTCCATATATGACTTAAAGTGAACCACAGGAGCAGAAGCATGGCCAAAGAAACCCACAAGAGGCAAACTACGGTCCAGGCGATCAAGTCACGAGGCAGGAGACGCCCGCCAGCACCGCAGGCTGCCGAAACCGCGGACGGCAAACCACCCGGGTCGCAGTCCGTGAAGCGCAACGAAAACTGACGTAGACCTTTTCCAGCCCACTCAATACAGGCAATGCGATTTGCAGAGTATTGCGTTACTCATGCTGGCTGTCAGTTAATCTGCCGTAGCCGCGGGTCAAGGTAGTCGCGCAGCCAGTCGCCGATGAAGTTGAAGGCGAAAACGGTGAGGAAGATGGCAATTCCTGGCATTATCGGCACCCACCAGGCGGTGGAGATGAACTCTCTTCCGTCGGCGACCATGCTGCCCCATGCAGGTTGAGGGGCGGGTATCCCTACGCCGAGGAATGAGAGCACGGATTCGGTAAGGATCAGAGATCCCACCTGAAGGGTTGCGATGACCACTACAGTGTTGAACACACCCGGCATAATGTGCCGGAACGCGATTCTGAATGGGGATGCGTCGGCGACCCTTGAGCTGGCAACATAGTCCATGTTTTTGAGTTGGAGAGTGAGGCCACGGGTCTGTCGGGCGAATATGGGCCAGGAGAAGATGGTTAGGAGGACCAGCACGAGTTGGAGGCTGGTGCCGAACACGACGGCCGCTACCAATGCGATCAGCAAGAACGGCGTTGCATAAACGAGGTCGACCACTCGCATCGCGATCTCGTCCCAAAGTCCTCCCGCCAACCCAGATGCGATACCGATAGCACTACCAATGACGCTACCGCAAATTATGACTATAAAGGCGACGCTAAGCGAGATACGTGATCCGTGGACGATCCTGCTTAGCAGGTCGCGACCGATTTTGTCGGCGCCCAGAATGTAGTCCCACGATCCACCCTCCATCCAAACCGGTGGCCTTGCGATGTCGGTGAGGTCGCTTTCAAGCGGATGACTGGGAGAGATGATGGGCGCGAATATCGCCATGACGGCGAGGCCAATCGCGATGATGACAGGCACGACCGGGTACCTTCTGATCCATCGATACAACGTTCGCAGCGCGTAGAACCGGGGATGGCCGTCGTCTTGGGTTGGACCAGATTGCGGGCGCTCAACTGTTTGGGTCTCTTGGATTGGCGGATCCATCAGGGTTGGAAGGTTTTCCGGATGTTGTGCTCGGCTTGCTCAGAAAATGCGGATTCTGGGATCGATATACGCGTAAAGTAGATCGGCCATAAGACTCGACAACAGAAACAATGCGGCAAATATGACGGTGATACCCGTGACTAAGGGAAAGTCGTTATTTTTCGTGGCATCTACGGCGAGCCTTCCTAAACCCGGCCAAGCGAAAACGGTTTCGACGACAACCGTTCCAGCTAGAAAGCTCGCTAGCAAAATAGCGGCGACGGTAAGAGGGGCAACGAGCGCGTTCTTCAGAGCATGCTTGAGGATCACTGTTCTCGCAGAAACGCCTTTTGCGCGTGCGAGTTTGATGTATTCGCTATCAAGAACCTCGAGCAAGGACGACCGCGTAAGTCTTGTTAATGCAGAAGAACCGAGCCAAGCCAGTGTTGTTGCCGGCAAAACGAAATGCGTCCAGTCACCCCGTCTGGAAGTTGGTAGCCAATCGAGGTAAACGGCGAACACATAGATCATCACCAAAGCGAGCCAGAATGGCGGTGCTGCTTGGCCTACGAGTGCAAACGACCGGACTCCTATGTCGATCAATGTCCCACGGGTGATGGCCGATATGGTGCCGAGAGTTACGCCGATAATGATAGCCATTACGTAGGAGATGCCTGACAGTTGAATGGTGGCGGGAACTTTCTCAAGGATGATTTTGAGCGAGTTTCGTTTGTGCCAGAGTGACTGCCCGAAATCGCCCTGTACGGCGTTACCTGCCCATACAAGGTATTGGACGACCATGGGTTTATCGAGTCCTAGTTCCCGTCCCCTAGCGTCCCATGCCTCTTGCGACCAACGAGTGCCTTGTGTCATGTAAAGCAGACGCGGATCGCCTGTGAGACGCGACAACCCGAAGACGATCATCGAGATCCCGACCATCACAGCGATCATGTAAAACGCACGTCGTATTAAGAATCTAGCCACGAATCGCTTCTAATCAGATATGTTCACCGCTCATAGTTTTTGAACGGCGCAACGCCGCGTGAGTCCACGGCATGTTTCTCCGTCCGGTCCGTCGCCAACTCACCGAATGGTTGGCGACGGACCAGACAGGACACTCATTCAGAGTCTTTGACCACTATCGATTCGGGTCGGTTAGGCAGCACGTCTTGCGAGTTGTATGGATCCCACTCGGTGACGTTTGACGAGAGCGCGAATAGGACGGCACTCCGGTGGAACATCGGTATGAAGAGCATCTGATGAGACAGATAGTCCTGCACTTCGACGTTGTTTGCAATACGCTGTTGCAGGGACCGCTCGGTTGCGTTCGAGAGGCCGGTCTCGCAAACTGCCTGTTCCAACGTGAATCCGACGATATGGCCTGCGGCCGCGCAGATGTACCTGGCAGACGTGGCGCCTGGGATCCAGTTGATACCGTGCGTGAACGGGACGTTGATAGTCTTATCTACGGTCTGTGGACGCCGTGCTCCGTACTCGGCGCGGTCGATTTTGACGTCGATCCCGAGTTGGCTTCTCCACATTTCAGCCACTGCTTCCGCGCCGGCGATAACGCCTGGTGGGAATGTGCTGGGAACCCATATTTCCATGTCGAAGCCGTCTGGGACGCCCGCCTCAGCCATGTACTGTTTGGCCATGGCGACGTCGGTCGGAATTATCCACGCGTCCTTGTGGAGTGGATCGTCTGGAAGAATGTTCTGCCAGGCATAGATCACTCTGCCGAGTCCCTCTAGAACGTTTTCAATGAGCGACTCGCGGTCGATTGCCATCGCCATTGCCCATCGGACTTTCCGTGCGTTTTCCATGGAAGTTGCGTCTGAAGGGTCGCCGATCCAAGGGTAGCCTTTGTCCAGGCCTTCTTCCCAGCCCGGACGAGGCATCTGACCGCCTTCACAGTCGGAACAGTCGGTCGACCAGTAGTTTCCTGCCATCTGGAAGCCTGACGGCGACGGGATTCCGATTTCTTGGACGGAACCGCCGATAGCATCAACGACGTTGTTGATGATTTGCGGGCTGAGTGCACCGATATCGATCTCGCCGGCGCGAAGGGCAGCTTCGCGGGAAGCCGCTTCGGGCATGTGCACTATTCTTACCGTCCCGACCGACGGCTGGATTCCGGTCCAGTGATCACGGACTGACTCGAGGACGACTATATCGTCAGCGGTCCACTGGGTGACTTGGTATTTGCCGGTACCGACTGCGGTGGTGCCGAAACCTTCTTGACCGAGTTCATCGAATGCTTTCTTGCTGACGACAACGATGCCGTTAAAGCCGGCGTTGCCTTGGAGCCATGCCCACGTCGGGTCGAAACCACCCGGCTTGATGTTCTGTCGCACCGTGAGCTCATCGATCACGTCGAAGCCGACCTTCATCTCTGGTCCGATCTCCTCGGCTCCGTTGTTGACGGAGTCGGGAGCGAATGCCGAGTTGTAAGTGAATGCGACATCGTCGGCGGTCAGGTCACCCCAATCTCCGCCGTTGTTGTGCCATGGGATGTCTGCACGGATCTTGAAAGTGATGCTGTTGAAGTCGGATGCAACTTCCCAAGATTCCGCAAGTCCGAGGTCCGAAGGCGAATACGAGGTATGGTCTTGAGGCGGCGGTAGCGGCGGTGCGACGTGCGGGGCGCGCACGATCGTCTCATAGATCGACAAGTCTTTGCCGATTCCACCAGTAGCTCGAATATCTCGTCGCGGCTCTTGGATCAACGGCGGAACTTCCTCGGTTGCGATGGTGACGGTTCCTTCTGCCGCGGGGCCGGAGTCGTCGGTACACGCCACCGCGGCGAAGGCCGCAATGGGAATCAGGAGAGTACTCCCGAGAATCAGTAAGAGCGTTCGGGGATCGTGGCGAAACAGTGTTCGCATCACATGCCTCCTTTTTTAGTGACGCATCGGCCTAGTTCCGTGCAGAATATCGAAGCGATATCCAACGGTCAAGTGCTTGTACGAGAATAGCAACATCTCTTTTGTCGATATTCGCAGTAGTCGGTACTCGAATTGTTGGAAACAGTTTACCCTACTGCTGGTTCACGCGCTTGCAAGAAATCAGGATCTGCTACACGTCAACCTAAGCGAATCGGCGTAGCGAAGGATGGAGTAAAATACCTGCGGTCTAAGGTCTCGTTATCTCGAAGCAGCAAACACCAGTCGTACGAAGGAGTTCCAAGATGGATTTTGAGTTCGCAATAGCCGGGCAACAGTGGATCGGCATCGCAATCGGCTCGGTTGCCTACATGGTGTTGTCCATGATCTGGTACACGCCTCGGGTGTTCGGAAACAAGTGGATGGAGGGCGAAGGATTGACCGAGGAGGATCTGCAAGGTACCGGAACACCCGTCATCTATGTGATCACCTTCGTGATGGCGCTTGTGTCAAACATTGTGATCGCACTGATATTGAGCAACGTCGGCGGCGGGGTGATTAACGGCTTATTGGTCGGATTGCTTCTCGGAGTTGGCGTCGCCGCGATGGCAATTGCGCCGCACTACATGTTTGCCAATAAGAATGGATTGGTGCTGATCCAAGCGGGTCACGCCGCAGTGTTGATCACGGTCTCGGGCGTTGTGATAGGTGCTTTGACCTAATACACGAAGCTGGTTAGTAATCGAAAGGATCCGACGGCAATGCTTGATTTCCCTGTAGGAATTGACGAATACGCGTTATCACACACGACCGTCCCGGACAGCGTATTCGACGACATCGCTACTGATGTGGAGTCGACCGGTGCGGCCGGCATGATGTCGGGTCGCACTGTCGGCTACTTCCTCAACACTTTGATCACGATCAGCAACGCGAAACGTGTACTGGAGGTTGGAACGTTCGTCGGCTACAGCGCCTTGATGATGGCATCGGCGTTGCCAGAAGATGGCGAGTTGATCACCTGTGACGTAAGCGAAGAGTTCACCGCCATCGCTCGCAAGCACTGGGCGAGGCACCCTGCGGGCAAGAAGATCGACCTTCGTTTGGCGCCAGCAACAGAAACTCTGGAAACGCTGTCGCCGCCGTTTGATCTGGTGTTCATCGACGCTGACAAAGTGAACTATTCCGTCTACTACGAAAAAGCCCTCGAGTTGCTCGCCCCTCGCGGCGTCATAGTGATCGACAACGTTTTGTGGGGTGGAAGCGTATTGGGGCCGGATAATCCGGATGATGAACCCGAAGCAGGATCGACAAAAGCGATCAAGACCCTGAACGAGTTGGTTCAAAACGACGACCGCGTAGTCAACGTGATGCTGACGGTCCGCGATGGTATGACGCTGATCCGAAAGCGGGACGCGCACTTAGTCTAATCGGATCGGATGATCCGAGGCTCGGGATTCCGTGTAGGGCAGTTCTTACTCGGTTTGGTCGGAGTAAGGCGGCGGTTCGTCGAACTCTTCACCGCATTCGAGCGCGTTGGCGCGGCGCTGCTCCCAATCTCGGATCTCAGCGGCGAGCGTTGCGCGTCCTTTGGCTATTCCTTCGGCAATGCCTTCGGCTATTCCTTCGGCAATGCCTTCGGCTATTCCTTCTTCACGCCATTTTCGATGGCGACGCTCTCTTGCCGGTTTGATGTACGTGTCCTCGAACCATTGTGCGATGACCATTGCGTAACGTGCTCCCTCGGTGATGGTGATTGCTGTTGTAGCCGCTGCAACGCCAACGGTGGATATACCAGAGATGATATCAATACTCAACTCGGTCACGCCCGACCGCGGTTGTTGGATGAGCGCGTCCCAGATGTATAAGGCCGCGCCAATGATGGTCAGCACGGCGAAGAGGATGAAGTAACTCACCCTCATGCCTGGGGTTATCGACCATATCGACTCTCGCTCTTCTTGGTGCATGTTGCGTTCGCCTGCTTTGGTTGCGCTGCAGAACGCACTTTATCTGATCATCACACCTTATCGCAACTTATGTGGCAAAATGGCGAAAAGTTTTTCTCGCAAGGTTGGGACACCCGATCCGGCGGTAGCCCGAACAACTACATCGCAGATCGACGACAGCTTAGTCGGGTTGGGGTTTATCTCGATCAGTTTGGCATCGCGGCTAGTGGCGTTGCCATTTGCCGGTTCCCCTTTTGACCGGTGCTTCGCCACCCACAACAACCCGCTTGCGGGTCTAACGGTTGCCGAGGTTCCTATCGCTATCATGCAGTCGGCGCGATCAATCTCGATCCTCGCCGCTTTCATCACCTCCGGCACGATCGGCTCGCCAAACATAACGGCGTCGAACTTGACGGGTTGACCGCATTCATCGCACGGGTCCGGCATGAACAGCGGAACGAAGTCGTTCAACTCAGTCCGTTTTGAACATCCGATGCATCGCAACCGAGAGCGGTTGCCATGGATCTCAATCAACGCATCTCCCATTCCCGCCTTCAAGTCCAACCCGTCGATGTTCTGCGTGATCACCGATTGGACGTAGCCACGGTTGACAAGTTCGACGAGCGCAAAGTGCCCGGCGTGTGGTTTGGCGTTTCGCAACGCCTCGCGTAGCTCCAGAATGTGCTCATCGATCTGCGCGTTTATTTGCCGATCCCAATACGCTTCCGGGTCCGCACGGAATTGCCGGTAACCATTCATCGAAGGCGTCCCGTACTTCGTCCACAATCCGTTCGTGCCTCGGAAGGGAGGTATGCCGCTCTCGACGGACATGCCGGCGCCGGTCATTGCGACTACGTATTCGGAGTTGGCGATGAGATTGGCGGCGCGGTGTAAGGCTTCCCGTGTGGCAGATGTCAACACACTGTCACTAGTGTTCATGGTGCCATGGTATGGCAAGCAGAAAGGGTCGCCGGCTAGCCGATGCGAAACCGCGGAATCTTATCCGCGAAATAACCAGCTACTGACCGTTTTCCTCAACACTCACCCGCCCCAAAAACACGTCCGTCAAGATGTCCGTCTCCCGAACTGAAGCGGGTGTGCCGTCGTGAACTATTCTGCCGTTGTCGAGCACGTAGGCGCGGTTGGCTATGTCCAAGATGCCTTTGATGTTGTGTTCGACCACAAAGATGGTCATCTTAAGCTGTTGATTGATCTCGGCGACCTTTTCGAAGACCTCTTTCACAACGATCGGCGCTAACCCTAACGTCGGCTCATCGAGAAGCAATACCTCCGGGTCCGCCATCAGCCCCCGCCCGATCGCCAGCATCTGTTGCTGACCCCCAGACATCGCGCTCGCATAGTCGCGCCGCTTCGAGTGCAAGATAGGGAAAAGCTCCATCACCCCGTCCATGCGGCGATCCTGCTCGGCCCGATCGTTGAGGTGTAGACAGCCCATCTGGAGGTTTTCTTCGATCGTCAGATGAGTAAAGACTCGTCGGCCTTGAGGAACGAATGAAACTCCCTGTTTAACGATCTCATGAGTAGGTACATCGAGCTGCTCCTGTTTCAGGTAGACGGTTCCATTGACGACCGGTGCTAGTTTCATGATCGCTTTTAACACGGTCGATTTGCCAGCGCCGTTCGGCCCCATCACCGCAACGAGCTCGCCCATGCGAACGCCCAGCGAAACTCGATCGAGGGCGATAACCGCACCGTAATGCACTGATATATCGACCATCTCCAACAGCATGGGGGCTGATGCACCGTTGCCACTATTCGTCTTGCCGTTGCTTTCTGTCATTTCAGACGCCGTCGCAATCTCCATTCCAAACGAACTGAAAACCTAATCGTGTCCCTAAGCGCCCAAGTACGCTTCGATGACCTCTTCGCGAGTGAGGATGTCTTCAACTTCGCCCGCTAATAGCTGCTTTCCGCTGTCGAGCACGATGATGTGGTCGGACATCTCGCGCACGATGTCCATGTTGTGCGAAACGAATATGATCGTATGCCCGCCGTCACGCATCTGCTTCATGATGTCTTTCACCCTTTCGAGCATCTGCGGGAATAGGCCGGCGAAGGGTTCATCGAACAAATAGATCCTCGCGTCCATTGCCATCGCTCGGCCGATCTCCAGAAGTTTGCGCTGTCCGTACGAGAGGTCCATCGCGAGAGAGTCGCGCTTTTCCCACATTCCGACGCCTTCCAATATCTCACGCGCCTTCTCTCGATGTTCGGACTTAGTTCGCTCAAACAATGCCGAAAAGACTCTACGTTTGGTCAAGACGACCATTATGTTGTCCAACACCGAAATCTGGTCGAACAGCCTAACTTCTTGAAAGGTTCGCGTTATGCCGCGATTGGCTGCTTCATGAGCGTGAACCGTTCTGAAACTTTGACCTTCGATTATTACCAAGCCACCGTCGAGGGGCAACGTGCCGCTCAGCAGATTTATGAGCGTCGATTTGCCCGATCCATTCGGCCCTACGATGCTGGTAATACCAAATATCGGGATCGACAGCGTCAAGCCATCAACGGCCCGAACAGCTCCGAAATGTTTCGAGACCTCTTTCGTTTCGAGCGCGAAAAGGTCGGCGAGTTCTTCAGGCATGAGGTTCACAGCTTGTATCTCCCCGCCAATCCTTGTGGCCGGAATAGCATCAGCAGCACCAACAACACCCCCAAAACCACCTGACGCGCCTGGCCGACGAACTCATCAGGAAGCAACGGCACGAAACGCATCCCTTCTTCGAGAAGCACAAACGCCATCGCTCCGATGATCGAACCTCGTATTGACGCCAGGCCGCCGAGGATCACAATCGAGACGAGAAGTATCGACTCCAGCAGGATGAAGGAGTTGGGATCTACGAACGATGTCCAACTGCCGAAAAGTCCGCCCGCTAGCCCGGCCATCATCGCCGATATAACCCATATCGCTAGTTTGAAGTGAGTCACTTGGTATCCGAACACGGCCGCCGCCTGTTCATCTTCTCTGATCGCGGTCAATACGCGCCCAAAAGACGATGTAACGATTAACCATGAGATGATGACGATCGCGACGAGGAAAACGGCCACCAACGCTAGGAACTCTAGATCTCCGTTAATAACCCATCCGCCAATTGCGGGCTTCTCGATGTCGTGGATGCCATACGCACCCCTGGTCAATCCTCGCCAGCTAAGGAAAACGTTGAAAGCGATGACAGCGAAACCGAATGAAACCAATACGTAGATATCGTCTCTGAAGCGGTTGAAGACGACTCCAACCGCAATGGCCGCCAACCCCGTCAACAACACGCAAACCGGGAGCGCAGCGAAGAAAGGCCATCCGAACGTGGGTATCGCTTCAGTTCGCAGTTGGTCGTATGCCGCGTCGGAGGTCAGGATCGCCATCGTGTACGCGCCAATCCCGAAGAAACCGATGTGCCCGACCGACAACAGACCGGTGAAGCCCACGACAAGATTCAGGCTTACCGCCAATATCGCCCAGATACAGAAGACTGTCCCAAGTGTGATGGCGAATCCGACGCCCTGCCACAACGTAAATACGATGGCCCACGCGATGATGAACAGGTTCGCCCAAAGCTCGAGATTTCCCCGCTCTCTGACAGAGTGCATCAATTCCATGGCCCGTGAGTTCACAAATTAACTCTCATTTCCTTGGCAATATACCCGTCGGCCAGAACGACAGGAACAGAATGAGTACGACGAACGAGATCACTTCTCTCCATTCACCAGCCAAGTCCCAGATACCGAACTGCTCAAGCATGCCGAGTATGAACCCGCCCAAAATCGCGCCGTGAAGGTTGCCGATGCCGCCTACTACAGACGCTATCCAGCCCTTCAGCAGCAGCAGCAACCCCATTCTAGGCTGGATGGCGGTGTCATGGCCACTCAATAGACCTGCCAATGCCGCGTAAACCGCGCCGATGAAAAACACGATAGCGATGACGACTGTGGTGTTGATCCCGACTACCTTCGAAACCTCTTCGTCATCGCCAATGGCCCGCGCGGCGCGGCCGAACTTGGTCATACGGAGGAGGAACAACAACCCCAAGAAGCCTACGATAGCCACACCAATCGTGAAGATATTAAACCCCTTGATCGTGGCACCGCCGATATTCAACGGCGCGTTTCCGAACGGCTCGGGCAGGGGACGCGGTGCCGGTCCGAAGACCATAACGATCAAAGCCGTCAGGGCGAGCAACACTCCCAATGTGGCGACGAGCATCACCAACGGAGAGCGAGCGCGTTGCCTCATGTACACGTATAGCCCTCGATAAAGAGCCAGACCTACGGATCCGGCCAATAGGCACGACAATACCCAACTCAAGTAGAGCTTAGATCCGGGAGAATCCGTCAACAAATAGGTTCCGTACGCGGCCGCGAATATCGCCGCGACGGTGACTGCGATCAACGAGGGTCTGGACACAGCGCCGCCAACGATTCGCTCGTAGCCATTCCTGAATCCCCAAATTGCCACCAATACGGCTACGACGCCTAGCACAGGACTCATCGTGACGTGCAGGTTCGACGGAAATGCAAGCAATAGTCCTGCGTATATCCCTGCAGCCGCTGACAACGCGATCCAAGCAAATCGCAAGACCGTTGGATGGTACCGGTTTCGCAGCCGACCATAGAACGCTGTATGCAGAATCCAAGCCACTACACCGGCTACAACGGCGGCAAAGGCTACGTTGACGATTGGGTTGTTGACCGCGTACAACCCGCCTAACGTCTCTTGAGAACGCAGATAGAAGACGCCGTAGGCCCCTAAAGCCGCCGCAGCGCCGTAGTACATGTCGAAAAACCAGACGGTGCTGTAGACGATCGTGAAGCCCATCGCAAGCAATGCGTAGACCGCGCCAACCGAGACACCGTTGAACGTGAATTGGAGGGCTTGATCCGGCGATTGGCTGATTTTCCAACCGATGTACGCGGCCACCGCAGTTGCGACGAAGATCGCAATCAGGTGGCTATGTCCGGAGAGGTATCTACGCAATTCGATCGTTCATCCCGGACTCGACAACCAATCTGAGATTGTCAACTACCTAGAGTGGATTGGCGCGACGTCGTTTTACTCCGTTGGTGCGCCACCGAGCACTTTGTAGCCCTGGTTGTCTTCGTTTCGATCGCTCGTCGGCAGAACTTCTACAACAACATTGGACAGACCGACAACCTCACCATTCGAGTCGAATGTGTAATTGGTCCCGATGGCGCCGCTCCACGTGATGTCGTACAAGCAGTCTTTCAACCCGTCGGCGTCTTGATCGTCCTTAGTCTCTTTGAGACATTCGGCGGTGATGTACACGTCGTCATAAGCGGAACCGAGATACCAAGGCAACGTGACGTAGTCGTACTTCTCCCGGAAGCTATTGAGTACCTCTTGTGCCCTTGAGTTGGCCGGATCGAGGTCTGCCGTGATCGCCTTCAATCCATTGGCAGCGTCGCCGGCGATCTCCAGTGCGGTTGCGCCGATGGGCACCACCTCCGTATAGATCGGGCCGTCATACCCTAGCTCACGGGCTTGCTTCACAATCGTGCCGCCGGTGAACTCGGACTGCGCCGCCAAATGAATGGCGTCCGGATTCGCGTTCAATAGTTTCGTCAATTGCGTCCTAAAGTCGGTGACATCGGATGCGTAGCGCTCTTCAGCCACGACCGAGCCGCCGCGCTTCTCGAACTGTGCAACCGACGTACGCCTGACTCCTTCGGCATAGTCCGTCGACTCAGTGATCGTAGCAATGCTGCGGATACCGTCGGCCCATAGAACGTTACCGGTATCTATACCCAGTTGAGCATCGCTCATCGAGGTCCTGAAGATGTAATCGCCAGCGTTCGCGATGTCTGGGTTCGTTGCTAAACCGGAGAAGAGGATGACGCCGTCCTCTTCAGCAAGCGGAGCAGCGCCGAGCATCGCGCCGCTGCATGAAGTGCCGAGAATGATCTTCACACCGTCGACGTCGGTCAATTTGTTGTACGCGGTAATTGCGTCTTGCGCGCCGCATTTTGAGTCTTCGACTACGAGCTCAATCATTCGCCCATCGATGCCGCCGGCCGCATTGATCTCTTCGACAGCCAGCTGCTTTGCTTGATTGGCGACGGTGCCGTAGGTTTCGCCCGGGCCGGTGAGCGACTCCATCACACCTATGCGATACGGTTCATCGTCGCCAGAACCGCCAATGTCACACGCCGCCAATAAAGACGCCAGCATCAACAACACCGCAATCGGAACAACCCGTTTGATCGTCATAACCAAATCCCCCATGTGAGTGGTTGCGTCAAAATAGTTGATTGGTTTTCTTATACCACCTTTCGCGCAACTTGGCACAAAGGTGAATCTGTAAAAACCGGATCCGTTTTAACGCGTATTTATGATCGAATTTCCATTTCCAAAATCGGCCAACCGTCAATCCGTCGTGTTTCGACCTGGAGTGACAGCGTCGGAATTCGATCGATTTCGGTTTACGGTGAGTACCCCGTATAAAAATACGACGTGCCGCCTATCGACTAGCGCATATCTCTTGGATACACAATTACCTTCGCTCCGCGAACGGCAGTGACGGTAACTGGCGCATCGTCCGGCAGCATCGCCGAATATGTTCGATTACGAACGCGGAACGTATCACCGGACGGCAAACGGACACTGAAATCGGTGAAATCGCCGTGAAACTCTCGCGAAGCAATTCTCGCTACGCATCGGCAGTCTATGCCGCATGGCGTGAACGGTTCGAGTGTCCATTCATCCTCTTCCGCGCCATTCGTATCATGTCTGCGAAGTCTTAGTTCCGAAGCGCGCATTAACGCCGAAACCTCTTCGCCATCGTTCAGTTCGTACCCGTTAGCCGCAACCGCCGGAAACTCGCCAGCCTCGGTAAATACTCGACCCCCTCGATACGTTCCTTCGATGAACGAAGATCGTCCGATTGCGCGCGCCACATGCGGCGAAACCGGTTGCGCGTACACCTCCTCCGCGATGCCTATCTGGGCTACGCGGCCCGAACGCATAACCGCTACTCGATCCGATGTGAGAAACGCGGTCTCGCGATCGTGTGTAACCAATATCGCAGTCTTGCCGGCCTCGTGGATGATGTCTTTTACTTGGCGTCGTAGCTCCGTCACCAGGCTCGGATCAATATTGCTGAACGGTTCATCTAGCAGAACGGCCACGGAATCGGGCGCGATCGCCCTGGCCAGTGCCACCCTCTGTTGCTCACCGCCCGACAGCTCGTGTACACCACGGTCCGCGTAATTGCTGATCCCACACATCTCCAGAATTTCTAAAGACCGTCTTCGTCTCTCCTCGTCTTCCGCATCTCTGATGCCGAATTGCACGTTCTGAGCGACGGTCAGGTGAGGGAAGAGGGCGTACGACTGGAAAACCAGTCCGAGAGCGCGTTCATGAGGCGGTATATGGAGGAACGGTGAACCGACTAATCGTCCTCCCAGACGCACGTAGCCATTGATGACCCGCTCAAAACCGGCGATCACCCGGAGCGCAGTGGTCTTACCAACGCCGCTCGGACCGAGAAGACAAACAATCTCACCATCCTGAACTTGCAGGTTGAATCCATTGAGCACCGGCGGATCGTCGGGATGGTAACGCGTCTGCACCTGTTCGAGGTGTATCGCGCCCGTTGAGCCCGACCGGTTCATCCTGGCCTGTATCAAGGCGCGCCTGATTCTCTTGGGGCGTCGTAGAAGTTTCATCTAACGCCTATGCTATTACCGCACCGTTTCAACTGCCGTCCGGACGATCATCGCGACGGCGAGTGTTCGCGCAACACGAGCCACGCCGTGGGAATCCCGGCAGCCGCGATGAGTATCAGCGATGAAGCCGCCGTTCGGGTAAAGAATGCTTCCGATGAAGCCGACCATATCGAAGTCGCCAACGTGTCGAATCCAGTAGGCCCAAGGATCAATGTCGCCGGCAACTCTTTCATTGTCAGAAGAAATACCAGCGCCGCGCTGGCGAATATGCTCGGCATCATTATCGGCAGCGTCACCCGCACGAAAGCTTGGAGTTGCGTCCTACCCATAGATTGTGCCGCTTCCTCCAGGCGCGGGTTGATTTGCAACAGCCCGGATCGCAAAGACCCGAGCGCAACCGGCAGGAATAGTACTGCATAGGCGAAGACGAGCAGCAAAAGCGTCTGATATGCGAATAGAGCGAAATTTACGGCGAAGAAGACAAGCGAGAGCGCCACCACAACGCCAGGCAATCCGAAACCGATGTAGACCGCCTTCTCGAATACATCGCTCAACCAAGTCCGATATCGAACAGTCACGAACGCGACCGGGAGGGCCAAAACAATCGTTGCTACCGCGGCCAACCCAGAGGCTTGCAGCGAATTCCAAAGAGGCAATAATATCGGCGAACCCTCGAGCCCTTTTGTCGTCCCGCGCACGAACCACTCCAACAGCACGGCCAGGGGAATTAATACGCCCGCGATTACCGGAAGCAGTGTGAAGATCAACGCAGGAGCGGTCCACCAACCAAGTCGCGCTTCGCGGTCTGTCCGCCCGACGCCACCGGAAGCGTCGTCGTATCGCCGCCGACCTCGAATCGTCGCCTCGACCGTCAGCAACAAAACCGCGAACACGACCAACAGCATCGATAACGCCGCACCCGCAGTCCTATCGATTGAGGTCTGGTAGTTCGTCATGATCGAGACCGTTAACGTGTTGTGCCTCATCAGCGCGACTCCGCCGTAATCGCTGAGCGTATACAGCGCAGCAAGTATTGCTCCCGATCCGATCGCGGGCAACAGCAAAGGCAAGGTGATCCGACGATAAGCGCCGAGCATCGAGTAACCCATGCTACGCCCAGCTTCAACCAACTCCGGGTTCAACCCAGCAATTGCAGCACGTACCGTCAGGTAAACATACGGATACGTCATCAAAACCAGGACCAAGGTCGCACCGGGAAGACCATAGATTGATGGCAGGCGCTCGACTCCGAAAGGCCCCAAAAGATCCTGCAACGTGCCTTTCGGTCCCAACGCCTCGATAAGCGTCGTGGCCATCACAAAGCTTGGAACCACGAGCGGCAACGCCAGTGCAACCGCGATTACCCGACGAAACGGCATATCCGTCCGCATCGTCAACCATGCTGCCGGAACCGCTACAATGAGCGAACACACCGTGACCAAACCGATCACGGTGAGTGTCCGCCAAATCACCTTCATTGAATTCGAGCGGGTCAGGAAGTCAAAGGTGGTCTCGCCACCTTCAATGCCGCGGACGAAAAGATAAACAACGGGTAGCAACGCGGCGACGACAACGGTCCCCGCGACGATCGCTACCCAAACCGGGGCCCCGCTCGTGCCGCCGTACGCGGCACGACGGGGCCTCAGTGCAGGTCTAGCTGCTTCCGCTGTAGAGCGGGTCACGGAAGAGCTCCAACCTCCTGTAGTAGTTGCTGCGTGCCAGCCAGGTCATCCAGCAGGCCAAGGTCGATATCGAAACGTTCACCGATATCGCCCAGATCCGGCAGGTGCTCGGACTGTTGCACGGCTGAGTTGAATGAATATTCATGAGTATTGGTCGCGAAATACTGTTGGGCAGTGACGCCGAGCAGGAACTTCAGTAGGCGCTCAGCTTCCGCTTGAGCATCCGTGGATGCAAGGATTCCAGCGCCGGCGGCCATCACAAGTGATCCGGCATCGTCTGCAGGTGTGTAGTAGTTTCGGGCCGCGAACCCTTCGCCCTCTTCCGCCAAGAAACGGTGCAGGTAGTAGTGGTTCACAAACCCGACATCGATCTCGCCTGCGCCAGCGGCGGCGACAGTCGGCGTGTTCTTGGCATAAAAGGTCGGCTCGTTCGCCATGATGCCCTCTAGCCACTGCTTCGTCTTCCCCTCGCCCCAATCCGACCGCATCGCCGTGACCATCACGTGAAACGACGCGTTTGTCGGCGGGAGCCCAATGCGTCCCTTCCACTCGGGATCGGTGAAGTCCCAGATCGAATCGGGCAATTCGTCCTCGGTAAGGTTGTCAGTGCTGTAGACGATTACTCTGGCGCGCCCTGAGACACCAATCCATTTCTTGTCGGGGTCACTTGCCCAAGCCGCGGACTGGTCGTAAATGTCGTCCGAAAGCGTCATGAACAGCGATTTCACGGCTCCTAGACCGCCCGGTTCCTGCGCAAAGAACACGTCGGCGGGCGACTTGCCGCCTTCTTCAAGCAACGTCGCCGCCATCTCGCCGGTGCTCGCGTACCGGATCTCGATTGGGACGCCGGTCAACTGCTCGAACTCACGTAAGATCGGGTCGACGAGCGACTTGCTCCGTCCCGAGTACACGGTCAACGTCTTCGGATCCGCCAACGGTTTCTCGACCTCAACGATGACCTCCTTTTCAACTATTACAGGTTTCTCGACCTCAACGATCTTCTCTACCTCCACCACGAGAGTTGGCGCGGATTCCGTGCCACATGCGATCAGGACGGCACCCAAGCCCAGTAGGGCGAAACCCACAACCGCAGCGCGTATCATTCTGCTTTGCGACATCGACATTCCACCAAGGAATGCGGAAGAGCGAGATGCCTGACGACCTATCATTGTTCAAACCTCTCTTGGTTTTTGACCTTCGTTGTCTGACTGGATTCCCCGCTCGAATCGCCAAGAATTTATTATTACCTACTCGGTCAAGAATTGCAATGTCGACCGCGAATTCTCGTGAAATCTCTACTCTCGTTGCGTCAACTCCCCATGCGCGCGTTACCGAGCGTCATGTAGCGTAAAAAGTTGGCGGTGCGGCGAGCATCGCGCTTACGAAACACCTCTCGGTAACATGAACCAAAGCGACGATCAAAACAACTCAGGCCTCCGCGTTTCGGGATACGGTCCGCGGATTAAACAGACATTAATCGTCGTAGTCGTTCTTGCTGTCATCGTCGCCGCCATCGTGTTGGCCGCAATATGGGCCAACAACCGCGAACCCGATCCCGGTGTTCAACCTACGCCGAGATCCACGCAAGCGCCGCTACCGACCGCAACCTCGCCACCGCCTGACACACCCACGACCGAACCAACAGAAACCACAGAAGTGCAGGTAGCCGATACGCCCACTACGCCACCAACCGAGGCGCCGCCAGAAGACACGCCCACCCCAGACGTAGAGACGCCAGAACCCGATACGCCGACACCTACGGTAGCTGCCACGGAAACTCCTCCGACAGAGACTCCCAAAATCGAAAGCCAACCGACACCCGAACCGACGGAGCAACCGACGGTCGCGCCGACCGATACTCCAGCCCCACCGACTCATACTTCAAACCCCGAACCGCAAGCTACCGCGACTAACACGCCCAAACCCGAACCCACCTCCACGCCAACCATCACGCCCACACCGTTGCCGACCGCGACCCCAACGATCACGCCAACTCCGACGCCCGAGGTTCCCACCCTGCTCGAAATCTACGCTCGCGGCGACCTAATCGATCAGGGCATCGATCAAAGCGACATCCAAATCCTGAGCGTAGTAGAACACACCTGGCCAGACTTGACGCTAGGATGCGGTCCCATCAGCTACGACAACCCTGCGAGGCCGGTTGAAGGCTGGATTCTCGTTCTCGGAAACGATGAAAAGACTTATACATTCCACGTTGCGAGTAAGGATCAAGGAGAAGCAGAGGACCTCAATCTGAAAGCGGGTGAACCAGGAATCGTTGTCAACTGTACCGATGTAGGCCCAACCGAACAACTGACTGTCAACTTGGTCCACGATCTGCGTCTGCACGAGGCTCGAAGAGTGATCCTGTATCGGGGACTTGGCGAATGTGAGCAACAACCAATCGAGGACATCAATGACCGTGCGCTGATCCAGGAGATCGTGGATGCTCTCAATACGCCCATTCCGATCGGCAACACCGACAGTTGTCAAACCGCTTTCCGGTTGGATTTCTACGTCCTGAGAGGAATCGAGACGATCCGGTTTTTCTGCGATAAAGACTGGTTCCGAGTGGAAGGCGAACAAGAGGTCTGGGATGGGACTCAAGGCGCGCTGCCGCAGGAATTGTTAAATTCGGTGGCTAAGTATTTAGCCAACCAGTCTTTGCCACAAATCCCATCCGTCACTCCGACTCCTGAATGTTGATCCGACTATGATCGGTGGACGACGTTCAAATCGAACGACCAACCTGGGGCGTCGACCATGTCTCAAGCAAAACCTAATCTCAAATACGGAAAACTACCCGGACCCCTATTGCAGAACCTCATCGCGGGATTGCCGGATCCTTCCGAGGACAAACGCCTAATCGTAGGACCTGGCCTCGGCGAAGATGCGGCGCACATCCTCTTCGGCGAAAACACCCTGCTCGCAAAAACCGATCCGATAACCTTCGCCACCGATCGCATTGGTTGGTACGCCGTCAACGTCAACGCCAACGACATCGCCGTTGCAGGTGGCATCCCCAAGTGGTTTTTGGCGACCCTTATGATGCCGCCGGGGTCCACCGAATCAGATGTCCGAAACATATTCGCCCAAATCGGCGAAGCAGCGAGCGATATCGGGGTTCAACTCGCGGGAGGGCACACCGAGGTCACCCCCGCCGTCACCCAACCCGTCATATGCGGCTTCATGCTCGGCGAAGCCCCAACAAGCGCGACAGTGTCTGCTTCAGGCGCCCAACCCGGCGACGCCGTGATCCTGACGAAAGGCATCGCCATCGAAGGAACATCAATCCTAGCCAACCAATGCCGCGATGCACTTATCCGGGCTGGCATCTCACCAACCGACATCGACACAGCCGCCGAAGTCCTCACCAACCTAGGGATCTCGGTACTCAAAGACGCTCGAACGGCCGTCGAATCCGGCGGTGTCACCGCCATGCACGACCCGACCGAAGGCGGATTGGCGACCGCGCTCCGAGAACTCGCCTTCGCCTCCAACGTCAACATCGTGATCGACGAGTCGGCCGTACACGTTATCCCCCTATGCCAATCGATGTGCGATGCTTTGAATATCGATCCTTGGGGACTGATCTCGTCTGGTGCGTTACTCGGAACCGTTGAGCCCGACCACGAAGAAACAGTTATTGCTGCGCTGCTGGACGCAGGCATTGATGCCGAGGTTATTGGCCGCGTGGAAGTCGTTGGAGCCGAGGACACAGGACCTGCTGTTTACGCTCGAATCGGTCCAGAATCCTCGACCAGACCTGTCAGCACATTCGAGCGTGACGAGTTGGCGAGGTATTTCGATGAGCTTTCGAGTTAAGATGCAACTATGCTCCATACCATCGCATGGGGTATCTGACCTTGGTTTGGGGACAAAACAGATGATCAAGCCCATTCAAGTCGAGTCAAGAGACGGTTACAAGATCTGGGTCAAGTTCGAAGATGGCATTGAGGGCGAAGTCGATCTATCGGGTTTTGTGGCACGCGGCGGGCTGTTCAAAAAGTGGGAAGACCGCGGATTTTTAGAAAGTGTCTGGATCCCTGAGGACAACGTACTCAAATGGGGCGACAGCGATTTTCACGAACTTTGTGGCGATTCGCTCTACATGAAAATCACGGGCATGTCGTTCGACGAGTATTCTCAACGCGTTAACCAAAACCTGATTCATGCCTGAGTTGTGCCGCTTTCGCGGAATCATCGTTCGGATGTACTCGGACGATCACCCGCACGCACATTTCCATGCGAGATACGGTGAATCTAATGCAGCGATTGAGATCGATTCTTGGAAAGGTGGTCGGCCACATTCCGCCATCTAGAATGCGGTTTCTAATGACTTGGGCAAGATTGCGGCACGACGAGTTGCTGGCTGCTTGGGATCGAATGCAACGCGGTTTGCCGCCTGAAAAAAATCGATCCGTAGCCCATAGGTGAATCTGCACATTCTGCCTGTCGCGTACATGAGACCATTGCAAAACCTCCGCTGCAGATCGCCAATTGTTTCTAGTCAGGGTTTCGTACATCCCTGCGAGCGAAAGGGACGGTGGTTGTTGCCGGGATGGGGAGAAATGGCGTGCTTTGTTGATTCTGGATTCCCGCGTCCGCGGGAATGACGGGAGTTCTGCAATGGTCGCGTACATACGAGCCAAATGGAATCACGTTTTCGTATCGACGTTGGCTCTCGCTATTTCAGTATTTGCCCTATCGCTTGTTGCTAGTAACGAGCAAATTCATGCTTGCGAATGTGTCGAGTCGAACTCGCCCACGGAACGTCTCAACGAAGCATCGACGGTCTTTCTCGGTAGGGTGGTTAAAATGCACTTCGAGGACTGGCCATTCGACATCGACTCGACGGCAGTTCCACCGGAAGAACCGCTAACGGTCGAGTTTAATGTGCACACCGTATGGAAAGGCGAGGTTTCCAAGGTCACGCACTTATCCACAGCCAGATCGGAACCTTGCGGATTCCCGTTCGAGATGTTCCAAGATTATCTCGTCTACGCCGATGGCAAGGTGGGCTCTTTGGAGGTCAGGGCTTGTAGCCGTACACTACCGGCTTTGGATGCCGAAGAAGACCTCGCCACTCTTGGCGAAGGGTATCCGCCGGGCCCTGGGTCGAGAGGCGTAGTCAGACCAGCCACGCTCGATTGTTTCGCCGCATCAGAATCCGCGTTCGTCAGCTTGGATACGTGACCTCTGATGCTGATCGCAGGCGTAGTATGGATCGGATTTCGCAAACGCAGGCGCCGTTGAAGTTCGATCTAAACCCTAACGAACAACCACAAAATCCAACCTGAACGCGCGTTTGAAACGCGTCGCGAATCGCTTCGGGTCCCATGCGTTCAACTCCGGCGCACGAACCTCGAACCGGCTGTTCACAAGGTCCATGACGATCCGAGAATACCGACTTGCCCCCAACCTACGCTCCATCTCGTCAGATATGCGAAGCACGCTCGCAGCTCGGCGAACAGCGGTTCGGTCCGCCTTTTTGAGCTCCGGACGGTAACGCGACATCGATGAGGAATAACTATCACTGAATCGCAACGCGGCTGACATCAATCCAGTGTCTCGGTGCGAAAATCCACCGAGTTCGCCCTGTTCGATGATGTTCGCGGCGTGCATGTAACGGTCGTAGTAGTTCACGCTGCGCCCGGTGTCGACGAGTCGTGCAACGTGTGGGATCAGATGCATGACCTCGTCATCCAAGTGATCCGTTAGCAATCCGGCCATCTTTTTCGCGATCGCGGCACGCCGATCCGCGCGCAACCGGTCCCAAGTGTCGAACCGCGCTCCGATTGCATAAATGGAGCGTCGCCTGACCTCCTCAATCGAGGGAAGCTCCTTGATCACGCCCGACATCGCCAAGCCTTCGCGAATTCCTCGCCCAGAAACGATGATCGGTCTCTTGTCGAAATACTTCGTAATCTCGGACGCGACGATAGCCCCACCGAGGATGCTGTCCACTCGCTCCGGGTTCAATCCCGGCAAGTATTCCAAGCTCGCACGGTCTAAACCCCGCAGACCGTTCACGATCCTTTTCAACGCACCGAATCGGACCACCGAGCCGTGCAGACGGCCAAAAGAATGCTCCCGCGTTTCGCGATCAATCTTGGAAAGGTTTCTCATCGTGCCACCCGCGCCAATCAGCTTCGCGTCCTCACCAATGGGTGGCATCCCAGACGCGCGTAACATCGCTTTTACGTGCCGCCTCAACGCCATCACCGCTTCGCGTTCCGGCTGCCCAGAATTCAAGAATTCGTTGCTGACGCGCAGGGCGCCAAGATCCAACGTGTAGACGTTTTTCAGCGTCCGGTTCTCAAAAAACGAGAACTCCACGCTACCGCCGCCGATGTCGAACAACACGCCGTTGAGGGCCGGCAATGAGAACACCGCGCCCAAGAAGCCGTACTGCGCCTCGCGTTCCCCCGAGATGATCTCGAGACCGATGCCCGTATTTTCTTTTACTCGCGCAACTATCTCGTCGCCGTTAATCGCATCGCGCATCGCCGAGGTAGCTACGGCGCGGATCGCGTCGACATTTGATGCCGAAGCCACCGTCGCGAAATCAGCGATGAGTCTCGAAAGATCTGATACCGCAGAATGAAGCAACCGGCCATCCTTGGACTTGCGGCTCGCTAGTCTCAACAAAGCCTTGACCTCCGACATCACGCGAAGATCGTAGTCAGACGTCAGCTGCAACACCTCCATCCGAGTCGAGTTAGAACCCACGTCGATGACCGCAACTTGGTGCGACGCCGCTTCTCCATCGATTCGGCCACGCTGAATTGCCGCACCGGGCAAGACTTGAAAGATATCTGGTCGCGTCTCGACCGTCATCCAGAAGTCTCCGTGTCCGAGCGTCGATGCATGTCGAATAAAATGATTTCAGGGGAGTCCAACCCAATGCCCCTGTAGCTCAGAGGATAGAGCAACGGTTTCCTAAACCGTGTGCCACAGGTTCGAGTCCTGTCAGGGGCGCCATCTTCGCGCTCAGGTTCAACCCCCACTCGCGGTCGCCTCCTCAACTTTATCCGCTCCGATTTTAGCTGTTCTCTTCAGCGTGACTGTCAGGAATACGAGCCCACCAATCGCAACGATGCTCAGCCAAGAAATCGCGCGGTCTAACACCGTCAACGTGAACGCGTCGGTGTGACTCAAACCCGTCAGCAGCAACACCGTCAACAACGCAGTTTCTACGAAGCCTAACCCGCCTGGCACCGGTATCGTCGTCATGATCGCGTTGGCCAATGCGGCGAACATCGCAATGCTCATCGCCATGTCGAGCCCCATCGCCTGCGCCACGAAGTAGAACCTCGCGACCTCCATCAACCACCCCAACATGCCTAGCAAGATCTGCGACGGCATCCGACCACCACGGAAACTGTTGAGGGCACCCTCTTGGAAATGGAGATACTGTTGCTTGAATCGAATCGGCATCAAACGGGCCAACCGCTCTCCCGCCGCGCCCATCAAGTAAAGAATGAGCAGAAGAACTAGCACCAGCACCGCCGCCACCGCGACAACTATCACAGCCACGTCGACAATCGCGCCCGACGCCGCGAAACCGTCGACGAGCAATGCCCATACCGCCGAGATAACGACCAATATCAATACCACGACCATGTCCTGCACGCGCTCCGCAAATACCGTACCCAGTGCCGTCGGCATGTCTATCGACGTCCGATCTGCAAGAGCCCAACCACGGTATGCGTCTCCGATCCGGAAGAACATCACCGAGTTGATGAACCACCCAGTTAGGATCAGGGTCGCCATGGTTCCGACGCTGGGTGCGTTCGTGTTCCTGATCTGCGCGTCTTCAGAACGCTGGATTACCGCGTCGAAAATCAGTTGCCAGCGCAACCCGCGGAACCAGAAGCTGACGTAATAGAGCACCCCAGCCAGCAAAAAAAACCACCAATTGATCCCCGTCAAGTGCTCTACGAACTCGTCCCATTCGAAATCCAACACGCGCCAAAGCAAATAGCCGATGATCGCCAATCCGAACGCCACGCTCAACAATGTCGGCGCGGAAAACACCCGCCGTACAACATCGGCGACGCCCATCATCTGACCGTTGCTTGTCGAGTTTGAGATGTTCTTCAGAAAACGCAACGGCTCACCTAGACGGTCGCCCTTGCAGCCACGAGCGGACGCTTAGACGGGACCCCTGCACGCCGAGGGTAACGGTCCGGAGTCTGCTGTACCTTGAGCCAATAAACGACGTGGTCAGTGGGGGAATGGCCCGGATGTGCGACGGCTTGCAATATCGTCGGCGCCGCGCCCATCTCATCAGCAGCATATGCAGCATCATCCGCTTCACCGCGCACCGAACCTAGATCCGGTCCTTTGGGTAAAACGGCAACACCGCCAAGGCTGAGAAACGGCAAAGCATATTCAGCCAAAACCGGCAGCTTTGCCACCCCACGAGCAGTGACCAGCTCATAACCCTCACGATGCGCAGGGTCGTGAGCCGCGTCCTCGGCGCGAGCGTTGAGCACGGTAACTCCTTCCAACCCCAACTCGGCGACAACGTGCTCCATGAATTCGCACTTCTTGCGATTGGACTCCAGCAGGGTGATTTCGGCACCTGGAAGCGCTAACTTCAACGGCAAACCCGGTATACCCGCCCCAGAACCGATGTCTATGATCCGCCTACCCGCGAACCACTCGGCAGTTGACACACTCCCGCCTGCAGGTACCGCGACTCGCAGCGAGCGAATGAAGAGCTGCTCGACGACATCCTCCGAATCCTTCACGGCGGTCAAATTCACCCGACTCCCCCATTCGCCCAACAAGTCGCGATAGTGTCGAAACCGTTCGATCTGGGGTTCGCCGATAGAGATGCCAATAGAGCTAGCCGCTTCGACCAGCGATTTCATAATGAACCCCTGAAGACAATCCGACGCAGGCCAGAACTCCGAAACGCAGAAAATACGCCCTCGTCCGGCCGCGCTGGCGCCTCGCTTTCAAATACCAATCTCATACGCTGCCCATGCAACTTAACATGATAACCAGCAACCGCCAAGACACCTAACGGAACCCGATACACCATGAACCTGCTCATCACCGGCGCTAGCGGCCTCATCGGATCTGTTCTCCGAACCCACTTAGGCGAAACCGGCCGGTACGCGATCTCAGGTGTCGACGCACGACCTCTCGACGACGATTCGCTGGTTTCATTCACTTTGGCCGATTGCTTCGACTTTGACGACATGGCCGCCGCGTTTGAGGGCCAAGACGCTGTGGTTCACCTAGCCGCGAACGCTCCCGTTGAGACGCCTTGGCCGGACGTTCTCCGCAACAACATCGCCTCCACACACAACGTCTACGAGGCCGCACGACAACATGGCGTGAAACGCGTCGTCTTCGCCAGCTCCAACCACGCCGTCGGAAACTTCGAACTCGACGAACCCTACAAGAGCATCGGCTTCGGCGACTACTCCCTCATCAATAACGACCCTGCCAACATCCCGCAGGTCGACCACCACGTCCCGATCCGACCCGACAGCGACTACGGCGTCAGCAAAGTCTTCGGCGAAGCGACCGGCCGCTACTACAACGAACACTTCGGCCTCGAAGTCGCCTGCCTCCGCATCGGCAGCGTAGTCCCGCAAAACCAACCAACTAACATCCGCGCCTACGCCACATGGCTCTCGCACCGCGACCTCGCCCACCTCGTTGACCACTGCCTAACCGCCGACCTCAGCTTCGAAATCTTCTACGGCGTATCCAACAACCGCTGGCGCTTCTGGGACATCGACCACGCCCGCAAAACAATCGGCTACAACCCCCAAGACCGCGCCGAAGACTATCGCTAGACCCCGCTGGCCCTAACTAGCCTCCAACCGGGCCGACACCCAACACTTCTCCATCCACCACCCGCGCCCTTAGCTGACCGCATCCCGCATCGATATCGATGCCCTTCTCAATGCGGACGGTCGACGGCACACCGAATCGCCGCAACTCCCGTTGAAACGCCTCGGCGTCTGCACGGCTGGTGCGTTGGTAACGACCTTCCGAAGTGGGATTGACAGGTATGAGGTTGACGTGGCAAAGCATGCCGGCCAGCAGCCCACCCAACTTGCGGGCATGACCGATCGCGTCGTTCTGACCCATCAGCAGCACGTATTCGAAGAAAATTCGCCTGTCCGTCATCTCAACGTAGCGACGACAAGCCTCCAAGAGGACCGATAGCGGATAGCGACTGTTGATCGGCATCGTCTGCGAACGCGTGGCATCGTCCGGAGCGTGCAACGACACCGCGAGATTGATCTGCATATCTTCGCGCGCCAGCTGCACAATCTGCGGAGCCAAACCTACCGTGGAGAGCGTTATGTGCCGCGCTCCGATCGCCAGACCGTGCGCGTCGTTGATCGCGCGTATCGCCGACATCGTGTTTTCGTAGTTCGCCAGCGGTTCACCCATGCCCATGAAGACGACGTTCGTCACGCCCTGAACGCTGCCGCGCTCCCGTTTGCCAGTCTCCACCTCAAAACGATCCTCTTCCATCGCGATCCGCTGCATATACGTGATCTGCGCTACGATCTCGCCGGTCGTCAACTGCCTACGAAATCCCTGCTGACCGGTGGCACAGAACGTGCAACCAAGCGCACATCCCGCCTGCGTAGATACACAAACCGTCTTGCGAGCCTTGCGATGCCCATCCGCCGTGTATCGCATCAACACGGTCTCCACCAATTCACCATCGCTCAGCTGAAACAATGCCTTGTCGGTGGAGCCGTCTTTGGACGTCAGATGCATCACCTTAGAGAGTGGATCTGCGGTATAACGCTCCGACAGTTCGCCCCTCAGCGCCTTCGGCAACGTCGTCACCAACTCGAAATCCGATATGCACTCCCGGTGCAACGCCTGCCAAATCTGCTGAGCCCGGAACCGCGACTGACCCAAAACATCTACAACCTCCCGCTCCAGCTCCGAACGCGAGAAATCCAGAAGAATCGGTTTTTGAGACGTCGGAACCTGCGCAACAGAAGCCATGAATCAAATGCTAAAACCCCATCACTCAAGCAAACCTCGAAACCGTTCTTCCTACGATCCGCACCGCTTCGCGCCTGAGCGGCAGGTTCTCCGGGTTCTTCAAATCAAAATCATTGGCGAGCAGTTTTTCCGCGGTCGTCCGCGCTTTGCCCAACGTTTCCAAGTCGTCGAAACGAGCAAACCTCCACCCGCTCCAACCACTCTGAACCTCAGCTAAGTTTCTACCAGGTCCCCGAAGTTCCAGATCCTTCCGCGCCAGATCGAACCCATCTTGGTTTTCAACCACAGCCTCCAACCGCGCCTTTGCGATCTCAGTCTCAGCATCCGAAACCAAAATACAAACACCCCGATGTTGGCCACGCCCGACACGCCCACGTATCTGATGCAACTGCGACAACCCAAAGTGATCGGCCGTCATGATGATCATCACCGTCGCGTTCGGGATATCGACACCAACTTCAATCACCGGAGTCGCTACGAGAACATCGATCTTACGACTACGGAACGCCTCCATGATCGACTGCTTCTCCGACAGATTCATCCGGCCATGCAACAGCCCCACGGACAACTCCGGGAACACGTCCTTCGACAAGCGCTCATGCTCGACGATGGCCGACGCGCCCGCGACGTTCTCCGACGGATCGATCAGCGGACACACCACGAACGCCTGCCGTCCCTGCCTGACCTCGCTGCGAACCGTACCGTAAGCCTCCGTAACCTCGAACGGCGTCTGCGACCATCGCGTCTTTATCGGATTCCGGCCCCGAGGCATCGCCCGCAACGTCGATAACTCCATCTCGCCATACATCGTCATGTGCAACGTGCGCGGTATCGGCGTCGCCGACATCGCCAGCATGTGCGGCCGCGGCGATCGATTGGTCAACACCGCGCGCTGCTCAGTGCCGAACCGCTGCTGCTCATCAACCACCACCAACCCCAACGCCTCGAAGTCGACCCCTTCCTGCAATAGCGCGTGCGTGCCCACCACCAAATCGACCTCGCCCTCAGCACACATCGAGTGCATGGTTCGCTTCTCACGTTGCGTCAAACTCCCCGTCAACAACCCGACACGCAGGTTGCGACCGCGGCTCTCAACGCGATACAACGGCGACTCGTACACCGGGCCATATCCGCTCAATCCCTCTCGACATTCAAGCTGCGCTGACATGCTCAAGAAGTGCTGCTCAGCCAGTACCTCCGTCGGTGCCATGATTGCCGACTGCTTACCATTCGCACCCGATGCTGACAGCATCCCCGCGATCGCTACCACGGTCTTGCCGCTACCAACCTCGCCCTGCAGCAAACGAGCCATCGGGAAATCAGAACCCATGTCTGCCAATATCGTTTCCAAGCTCTGGCTTTGGTCAACGGTCAGATCGAATCCGAGCGAAGAAACAAAATTCCCAACCAACCTCCGATCTGGCTCCAGCCGTACCGCCGTAACCTGATTGCGCCACCGAGTGCGTCGACGTATCGCCGCGATCTGGTTGTAGACAAACTCGTCGAATGCCAACCGGCGTATCGCTCGCCATTGCTGCCGCTGCGCCAACGGTCGATGCATCGCTTCGATCGCATCCGACAAGGCCATCAAATCATGTTCGCTGCGAATCTCGTCAGACAAAGTCTCCTCGACGAATCGCAACCCATTGTCCAGACACTGCATAACCCCGTTCCGAACCGTCCGCTGATTGAGACCCGCGCTCAGCGGATACACCGGCACCAACGCCCCCGCATGAATAAACCCTCGCTGGTTGTTCTTACCACCTCGCGTCACATCGTCATACTCTGGGTTCTCCATCGTCGGGCGTCCGCGATAGTCGCCCACCTTGCCACTCACGACGATCTGATCACCCGCCTGCCAACGCGCCGCCATATACGGCATGTTGAACCAAGTCACCGTCAGAAACCCCGTGCCATCCCTGATCCGCACCCGCGCCAGACCGCCACGCCCGGCGAACCTCGACACCTCCGAACTGACGACATCACCCTCTACCGTCGCATCTTCGCCCGGCTTGAGATCCACGATATTGGACCGCTGAGTGTAATCGATCAACCGAAGTGGAAAGTGCCACAACACGTCACGCAATGTCATCAAACCCAATGCTTCAAACGCCTTTTTGGTGGCCGGATGCAAAAACGAAAGCGACGCCACTGGGCTTCCCAAATCCAGTTCGCGACGGACGTTCGGTCGAGAGCGACCCTTTTCCACCGCTTTCTTGGCAGGACGCGCCGGCGCTTGACGACGCCGGTCAACTGGCGCAGGACGTTGCTCAACGCCTCCGCCACCGAGCCTACGAATTGCCGCATCGCTCCAAACCTCACGCTCCCGTTGCGTCATCGAAGAGTAACGGCGCCCATTCATCGGCGGCAAACTACGGATCTGACCACCGATGCGGTCCAAGTTCGGCCACATCACATCAAGACCACCGCCCAAAACCGAGCTGTTGTTAAACCCGTACTTGGCCTCAAGCTTCAAGACGTTCAGCAACGTCTTGGTTTGACGTTCAACAATCGGATCCGTCATCCCAGAGAGAACTCACCGCTTTCAATCACATTCATGCAACGAAAATAACACGCAGCATCCAATAGAGCGAGGCGAGACCTTCACGAATCCCCCGTCATTCCCGCGAACGCGGGCGCTTCAGCGGACGGAGCGTCCATCCAGAAAAAGAAAATCCCCCGTCATTCTCGCGGACGCGGGAATCCAGAAGGGAAGGGCAGCGGGGAGCTCTGGCGTTCCAGACCTTGATTCCTTGCTTTCGAGATTTTGCAATGGTCTCCAACGCGGGAAAGGGTTGGAGCCTGCCCCGGACGCGATCCGGGGGTGAGGGCCCACCCCCTAAACGCGATGCGCCTTCAGGTACTCCTTGTCCAACTCAATCCCGATACCCGGACGATCCGGATCCAGATGTATCTTGTCGCCACGAATATCGAGCGGCACGTCCATCAGCACGTCATACGCGTGCAGATCGGCCCGAGATGTCTCGACGCGATAACAGTTCGGCACCGTGATCATCACCTGCGCACCCGATATCACGTTGATCGGACCACTCGCATCGTGCGGCGACACCGGAATGTAGTACGTCTCAGCCTGAGTGCAAATCTTCTTCAACTCCGATATTCCGCCGGTCCAAGTAATGTCCGGCATGATGAAGTCGGCCAATCCTTGCTCCAGAATCGGCACGAACTCCCACCGCGTGTGAATCCGCTCGCCCACGCAGATCGGTACGTTCGTCGCATCCCGCACCTGCTTCAATGCAGTGTTCGACTCCACACCTACCGGCTCTTCAAACCAGAAGATGTCGTACGGCTCCAACGCCTTGGCCAATCGGATCGCCGTCGGAACATCGAACCGAGCGTGGTTGTCAATCAATATCTCGATGTCTGGACCCACCGCATCACGCATTAACGCGATCCGCTCAACACCCTGATTCTCAGCCACATCGCTCAGCCGACCCGACATGTAACCGTCGATCTCGTCCGGATGATGAGGATGCCACGGGTCGGTCTTTATCGATGTTTGACCCGTCGCCACAATCGCCTTGCAGTGCTGGGCCAACTCGTCCGACGTCACACCATCCTGCGGATGACAGTAAACGTCTACCGCGTCACGAACCGGGCCGCCGAGCAACTCGTACACGGGCACACCCAACACCTTGCCGCGGATATCCCATAACGCGATGTCGATACCCGAAATCACACTCGTCGTCGCGCCCCGGGAACCCATGTAGGTGAAATGTCGGAACACCTTGTTCCAGATCTTCTCGATGTTCTTGGGATCGTCGCCCTCCAACAGAACCGACACATGCGAAATCAGCGACGCCACGCTACGGTTCGCTTGGTCTCGCGTGCACGTAACCTCGCCCCAACCCGTGACACCTTCGTCCGTGTTCACCTCCACGAACAGATACTCCCGGTTTCGCAACACACCGCCGCTGTCGGTGGCGGTCGGCAGAAACGGCGATGGAGCCGAGATCAAGTAAGGCGTTATCTTCGTTATCTTCATTGCTTGATATCCCTCAATATCGCGTCCAGAATCTGCGACATGTTGTCGAAGTCTCTGGCTCCTTGGAACTTCAATCGAACCTCCTCACCGTCCTTATCGACATAGGCGAGGAAGATAGTCGGCGTTGATTGTACGCCCAGCGCAGACCCCCTAGCGAAATCGATCTGCCAAGTCGTGTTGTGCCTGCCAGATGCCAGACACTCGTTCATCTCGAGGTTATCGACCCCCAACTCCGACGCCAACGTCACCAGCACATCAGCCGAAATCTCCTGTTGGTTTTCGTAAACCGAATCGATGAACCGCCAATAGTGCTCAGCACCCTGTTCGCCCGCGCACTCCGCATACTCCGCAGCCAACGCCGACTCCTGAGCCAATATCGGAAAGTGGAAATAGATCGACCTCACAAGGCCGTCCGCCATATACGTATCCCGTATCTGGGCAACCGTCCCGCGGTGCCAACTCCCGCAATGCGGTCAAAGGAAGTCCGAAAAGTCGAACATCGTAATCGGAGCATCCGGATTACCCAAAGAGTTGTAGCCCCGATTTGGAATATTCACCCGAGCCTTCTCGACAACCGGCTCAGGCGCCACCGTCGCCGTCGGTTCCGGAGTAGCAGTCGGCATCACCGTCGCCGTCGCCACCACCACAACCTCCGTAGCCGGAGGCACCGCCAACTCCGCCGTCAACCCATCACCACCCGCATCCTCACCCTCCGAACCGCCACAAGCGCCAATAACAACGAGACCACCCACAGCGAGCAGAAAAAACAGGGTTACCGATCGGAACGACATTCGTTGGATTCTACTTTCCAAAACCCACAGCCCATTGACCTACAATCACATTTCACCTATCATCGATGACTAATAAATGATCTTTATTTGCGTTATGGAAGTCCGATTTCGTAGAAGCTATCTGCGCCGCTGTGCCCAAAGTGTCGCCCTCGCTACCCGCCGATGGGGACCGGTCGTCGGTAACCTTTACATCAGGCGTATCGAAGTGATCAATCGAACGAAAACTTTCCATGAACTATTCGATCTCGTATACGCGGATTTCCATCCTTTGAAAGGCGACCGGGGCGGCGAATTCGCGATCCGGCTTCACGGCCGATGGCGGTTAATCGTTGAACCGACCGAGGATTCAAGCACCATCTTGATCAAGGAGGTCACAAACCACTATGGCGACTAATGAACAACTCGTGTTTTCCGATCTCCCCGTTTCTCCCGGCAGCGTACTACTAGAGGAAATCCAAGCTCGCGGCGTGACTGCTGAGAAACTGGCGTGTCTCATGGAGCGTTCCGTCGCTTCGGTGCTTGGCATATTAGATGAAAGAATCCCCGTGACCCCGGACATAGCCACGGACATCGAAAAAGCTCTCGGCATCAAAGCGTACTTGTGGCTCAACCTCGAAGCCGGGTACCGTGCCACACTCGCCCACAACAAGCAGGTAGCAGCCGACGGCGCCAACCACACCTGCGACCTCGGCGACGACTGCCCAACCCGCCAAACCTACGACGACGATGAAGAAGACGAGGAAGCCGAAATCCCAGCCCAGATGCTCATGGACGACGGCGAATAACCACCCACCCCCTTCGCAAAGCGAGGGGGACGCGGCGAGCGAAGCGACGCCGCAGGGGTGCTCGAACACAACCCTCCGATCCCCTGTCGACGCACCAAAACCATCACACCGAACGCCACATCACCCGACGCGTGCCCCGGTCAAAACGCCAACTGAAATACCTCGCCCGCGGCATACGCAACAGTCCTACCGACGCAGAACGAATCCTCTGACAACACCTAAGAACCAGAAAGCTAGACGGCGGCCAACAACCTCCGCACCCTACGGCTAAACCAACGCGGCTACCGAGTCATACGATTCTGGAACAACGAAGTCCTAACCAACATCGAAGGCGTCCTCCAAACCATTCGACAAACGTTGAACCACATCAACGCGAAATGACCAACCACCCCCTTCGCGCAGCGTAAGGGGGCGCGAGCAAGCGAAGCGATGCGAGAAGGGGATGCGCGGCAAGGTCTACCCCGATGTACGGGGAAATGTGCCACGCGGAGTAGCTACGGCTACGATGTGGCAATATGTGCGAAGGGGACAATGTGAACACGAATCGAACAACTGTTACGATGATCTAGCATGACCACCGCGCAAGATTGTCGTGCCATTTCAGCCGACCTCTTTGAGCAGGCAAACATCGAACTCGAAGCCGGCGATCTCATCCAGGCCTCCGAAAAGTTCTGGGGTGCCGCCGCGCACTCCCTCAAGTCAATCGCAGAACACCGGGGTTGGGAACACAAATCTCACGCCCACTTCTACCGCATCATCCGGAACCTCTCCGACGAGACCGACGACAAGCAGCTGATCTACCTCTTCAACGCCGCCGACTCCCTCCACTCCAACTTCTACGAAAATTGGATGCAAGAAGACGAAATCCGACACTACGCCACCCAAGTTAACCAACTGATCCAACGCCTAACCAACATCGACGGACAGTAAGGCACAACCCGTTTCGACTTCCGACCCATTCTCGAAAAGCAGCCCACCTCTTAACCCTGCAACCTACCTTCCCCGCTCGCGGGAGAAATGTCCGAAGGACAAAGGGGGCTCCAAACCTCCAGAAGTGGCGACCCTCATCGTCGACGGAGACGTTTTCTTCTTGCCCGCGTTTGTCTGAAGATTTCTGCATTTTGCTCGTATCTGTTCTTGATCCAATTTACAAATTGCTCACTATATTGGCCCGGTGAACCAGGCACCTTGTTTTGGTAAAACCATTCATTTTTGGATTTAGTACGAAACACCGTGTTGATGCATTGAATATCGTACTGATTCGCCGTCGGACAAAATTCTCTGATTTTCGCGACGAGTTCTTTCTGTCGATAAGGGTGCGTGAGACTGGAATCTTTGGCGACCTCAACGATCTGCGCCGTTTCACCATCGCTCGGTCCAGAAGTCAGACTGATGTCTGCGTCGGCTTCGCGTTTGGTCAAAAAAACGCCGTATCGGACGGTGACCAGAAATTCTTCCGGGTATCCCAACGCTTCATGTTCAATTGCCAGTTGTGCACTGAAACTCGACATGTACTCGAACGCGTCTGCGCCTAGTCGTGAACGCAAACGCGCATCCGATAGATCATGCTTACCAGGGTCCATATCGTAAACGATACTCATCATCGGAACTGGATGGCGATTCGCGAGCGTTTCCTCGAACCAGTCGTTCAGAAGGAGGTGGTAGTTCGTAACGCCTGCTTGGAGTAGCCCGATCACGTCGGATGGAATCTCACCGATAACTAGATGAACCGATTCGTCCCTCAGATCGCGGATCCGCTCGATATTTTTCCTGACTGGATCGTTTTCGTTCGGCAAAAGCTGGTTCAAACAATCGCTCAACGACAACGACCGTTTTACACCTGCATCGGTTACGGGATAGTACGCCGCATCATCATCGCCGCTATCGTGGACCAACTTGGATTTCAGCATCAACTCCCACGCGTTACATAGAAGGAAACAGAAAGATTCCAAACGATATTGGATTGTCAGACGATTAATAGTCTCCAAGGCCAAGACATACGCTTCGATACTATTATCGAGTAATCGATCCCGTAGTTCGAATTCGTCGCCATTTGATGTCATGGTGCCAATTGGCCAGAGTTTTTCCTCGGCGCTACTTTAATCCAGGATATATGTGTATTTTTGCTTACGCTTGATATCGAATGACTCCTGTCTCCAACTGACTCAAAGACTCCCAATTGCCGCCATTTCCAAACACATGCTCCATCACCTTCACGTAACGCCAGTCTTCACCAGTCAGCTCCGACGCCGTCTTGCACCACTGACGCATTCGCGCATCCTTGCGAGGAACTTCCACCGTTTCCAATCCCTTCGTCTCAACCACGTACATCATCCCCGACGAAGTGCGTATCACAAAATCAGGCAAGTACTTGCGTATCCCTCCACTATCGCCGATATAGTTCACGCTAAATCCGACTTTTCCTTCATTCTTAGCGAATGACGCAACATCGACGGCGCGTGTATCTAACCACCGCGCAAACGACAACTCAAGGTCACTGTCGCCAGGAACGTTGTTAAATACGCTTTTTCGCGGTTCCCGATACACTTCACGCCTCACCAGATACGAGGGAGTCTGCGCTACCAGAATTGGATCCCGCTCGTCGCTGACTTCGCGCTCCTCAACCGAAAGGTTGTTGATCGCCTCGACGAAGACGCTGAAAAGCCAATTCTTAACGCTCGGATCGTTCAAGCGATACAACACACCCATATCGGACATCGATGCTTGACCCGAAAATAGGACATCTTCTACGTAACGCTTCAACTTCGGCGCTAACTGCACGAACGTGTTTGACAAATTGCTGAGCCTGCACTCCCGCAAGATCAATCGACACATGTAATTGAGGTAGCCGATCTCATTCATCGGAAACTCACGCTCAATCTCGCCACGATCTACCAACTCCCACGTGTCGATGGCCCGCGTTTCAAACGGTATCGGCGCGTCCGCAAGCCCACCCATTGAAACCTCGAGATGAATCACCGGCAACGTAGTCACGTCCAGGTTCGCCAAGTCGGGCACCTTATGAACCAATCGCGGCGACAATCTAGGTATCTCGATATCGAACTCCGGAACCTTATCCTGATCTACTACAACCGTTATCGCGCTTTGTCGGAAGTCCCGCTCCGGCGTCATCACCACCGACATGCCCTCTTCTTCGATCTCCCGGTCCCAAAAATCCTGAAACTGCTCGTGCTCTATCACGAGCAACTCTTCACGTTCATCGCCTGAACTCAGAGGAAACATCCGACGCAATCCGCGCCCCAGCGTCTGCTCCGGAAGAATATTTGAACCCGCTGTATACGGCCTCAACGGCACTATTACGCATACATTGCGAACGTCCCAACCTTCGCGCAACATCAATACCGAGACAATCACCCGGTAAGGACTGCGTTCCGAATCCACGTCACGAGCAGCTTCTCGCAACGCCGCAATCTCACGTTGCCGAGATGACGAAGTCGTCTCCGCGGCGATCTCGCCGCGAACATTCGTGTGGATCCGCAAGACCTCTTTAGCGTCGAACCCGCCCGAACTCGTTAGCCAATCAACTATCTGATCCGCAGAGTTAATATCCAAAGTCATCACAAACAGCAACGGTTCGCGATCGACATCCTTCATCCGATCTGCTAACTCGCGCCAACGATCTATCCCCGCTATCAGTTTGTCTCGATAACGCGCCGACGCATCATCCGACTCATATTCAGTCGCTCCCTCCAACATCACCAAATGCGGCCTCTTCACCACCCCGTCACTGATCGCCTGCGCGATCGGATAGTCCACAATCACATGGTTGAACAACCGGCCGTCGGTGTGCTTCGGCGTCGCCGAGAAATCCATCTGACCGCGCAGACCTCGCCCTGTGCGATTACGCAGACTCTCGTCCAAATCTTCAATCGCGTCCCACCATTTCAGCGAACGGTCGTGAACATGATGACCTTCATCGTTCAGAACCATCAAATCCCCGCGTCTCTCAAGCGCCTGTCTTATCATGCGTCCCGCCGACACGTCAGAATCAATCACCGGTTCGCCTATTACGTCGCGCAGCCGTTGCGGTTCTCTTGTACTGCGTAATCTCGCACGGTCGTACATCTGCTGCACGTTGGTCAAAAACAACGCACCGTCGCGCGTAACCGAATCTGACGGATCGTCCCGAGTAACTATCTCAACCTGCCAATCATCCCGCCACTCTGGAGGAATCACCGGGTCCTCGCGGAATATCTTCCCATCATCCCCGAAGTCTTGCTTCAATCGCTCGTAAACGATCACATTTGGCGCTAACACCAGAAACGTCTTAGAATAATCCGCCGCAATATCAGCATCCTCGCGCGACGCGTTGAAATACGACCACGCGATCAGCAACGACATCACCTTCGTCTTGCCCGATCCCGTCGCCATCTTGTACGCATACCGAACCCAACGATCCTCGCGCGGATCGAAACTCAGTTGCTGATTCGAATCCGTCGCAAACTCCCGCGCCAGTTCGTAGAAGTTACGCCTCTTCAGAACCTCGAACAGATAAACCGTCGTTTCGACTGCTTCCCGCTGGCAGTAGTAATACAACCACGCCTCGCCTGATTCCTCAACTTGATGATCTGTCTCAAACCAATGAGTCAGCAGAGTCTTTGTCGTCGCGGTGATTCCCGGATAACCGTCTCGCCGCCAACGATGCACCGATTCCCTAATGCTCGGAACCAGAACCGCTCGTGAATCCTCTTGTCTAATCGGCGGACATTGATATGCTGGCAGTAGACGAGGTATGCTCAAACCGATCCTCCCGCTTGATAATCCAACTCGATCGTAGTGTCATTGCCGAAGATATCGATGACCTTCACCAGGATCGACTTCAATCCCGAATCCTCATACTCATGTGGGTCCGAAACCAAACTCAGCGACCGATCACGACGCGTCCGATACGACTGCCACTGATTCACGAAAACTTCGCCGTCATACTCGAAATCCACCGACCAGTAATCTATCCAATCCGACCACTCCGTTGGCACCGACGAGAGACGCTGCTGCATGTAGTCGTCAACCGCCGGAATAAACTCCGTCAACACAACCTGCGCCGTCATCCCATATGGAGATACGACCCGCGCACCCGCGACCGAAAGCTCGAAAAAGTTGACATCCCCAGCATCGATGTTGCGCTGATCGAGGATCTCACGCGGTATATTCAGCATCCGAATTGCGACGCCTGAACTCTGCCGCAACTCATCCCGCAACGCCGGATTCAAGCCCATCTCCCACTCCCAACCGAGAACATCTACCGCCGAGAAACCGTTACTGACACACTCGGACACTATAGCGCGCAGTTCCTCCGCCGAGACTGGTGCATCAGTCGAACCAACATGCACCGCCACAGACTCGCGAATGCCGTGCAAATGCTCGAATTGATCGAGCATCAGTCGCGATCTATATAGATCGAGGATGAAACCCACGTATTCGCCCAACTTGCTACCGTCATCACCCAAATCAATGCCAGACCACTGGGAACGCTCATACTTCCCCAAGTTCTGCACCTCAAAGGGACGACAACCCGGAATATCCAACAACCGTTTCCGAGTCGTCTGAATCGCAAAACGTCCAATGTCCACCCCAATCCAACGCCTGTTTAGCTTCTCTGCCACCGCCGCCGTGGTCCCTGAACCCACAAAACAATCCAACACAAGATCTCCCTCATCGGATGATGCATTTATGATGCGCTCCACCAAAGCTTCTGGTTTCTGCGTCGGATAACCGGTGCGTTCTTTCACAGAAGGAGGGTTGACATCAGTCCATATGTTGCCGTAGGATGCGCCTCTGTAATCTTCGAGGTACTTGCGCCTCTCCAATTTCCCGTTGGATCGGATCACAATGTTACCTTTGCGGTATTCTTCTTCGAGTCGCGCTTTACTCAACCGCCATCCTGAAGGATGAGGGTTCTTATATCCTCGCCATTCGTAACACAGGTTCGGACGGGCGCCCATATTTGGAGTGCTCCAAATATGGGCGCTGTCATCATAATACCGGCGACCCTGATTGTCAACGTATTTGAATTTTTCTTCAATTTCTTTAAGAGTAAGTTCCCGTTCAGGCTTTAATGTTGTCATCGAAGATGAGGCGAAATATAAAATCGAATCTGCATTATTTCCCCATCTTACATTTTGATGTTGAGAACCTTTTTGATTTGACGTAGCTCTTCTCCAAGTGATCTCCGTGCGGAAATTTTCTTTTTTGAATTCTTGATCGAGCGGAATTTTCAAATAGTGACTAACGCTCGGGTCACAGTGCAAATAAAATGACCCTCTCGAACTCATCAACTTGCGTAAAGACGTTATGAAAGGAGCGAACCAAGAGATATATGAGTTAATTCCTCCGTGCCACATGTCCCGATATGCCACTTCTTCCATCAAACTCGGCAATTTCTCAACATCCACATCGCCAACCTGCGTCTTGTACGAAAAATCAGCCCCCGTAGCAAATGGGGGATCGATGTAGATCAAATCCACCTTCCCAGCAAACTTCTCCAGCAACGACGACAACACCAACTTGTTGTCGCCCCAGATCAGCCGGTTACGCCAACCTGGAGTCCACCACTTCGGCAAGTCCGCGCGGCCCGTTTCGACATCGAAACTCGCGACACCATCACTGCGACGGGAATCCGTTTCTGCAACTGGGCCAGCAACCTCACCAACAGCAGCACCGACCAACTGGGCCTGCGCGTCCCGCGAACGCCGTACATCGTTAACCCGTTCAATCGTCTGGAAAGGCAACGACACCCGCTCCACCGGCCGTTTCTTCCCCGGCCACACCAACTCCACTCGATCGTAATCTCCATCGTGCGAACAATCAGGGCAGGGCATTTGCGTAAATCTCTTCCTTTTCAATCTCTCAACAAACAGTCAAGCATAACGGATTCTAGAAATACAAGCAGTTGATCGTGCTCCCGAAAATCCTAGACCTTTCGACCGTTGCCACATAAAAACTGACAAATCCAACCCCATCCTCCATGACCCCAACAATTGGTTCGAAGAGACCGGGGACAACATCATCTCCATGATCAAACGCATCACCCACACCTCCATCCAAACCGCCCGCATCATCGACACCCTCCCAACCCCCTTCACCGACCGCTGGACACCCAACTAGACACCGCGTCAACCAACCCGTAGGGGCAGGTTTCAAACCTGCCCCTACCAACCAAAACATCACCGCAACACCCCCTTCAACCACCAACGCCCCTTTCGCGCAGCGAAAGGGGCGCGAGCCAGCGGAGCCCAGAGGACCGACAACAGAGCGGGGTATGCCCGGGGCGGCGCGGGGCCGCCACCAGCCAAAAAAACCAACCTCACCCACCGCAGCAACACCCCCAATCCGCCACAAACATTCCCCCTCTCCCGTTGGACGGGAGAGGGTTGGGGTGAGGGCCCGGGGCGGAGCGGGGCACGCCAACCAAACAACCAAACCCCCACCCCCCATCACAGCCCATCAGCGCAATCAGCGTAATCAGCGGTTCAGACTTGACTGTGATACAACATCTGTAGTACAAATAAAAACAAGCGCCAAAACCGACACCAGTCGGACAAGGCGCCCAGAGACATCGCCGCGTCGAACGGGGCTGTGCGCACAACTTTTTTCGATGCTGCAACTACCAACTTATAAACAAGGGTCTGCGGACGGGAGTCCACATGGCGAGCCGGAAGCGACTGCCCAAGCCGGAAGGTGAAAGCGACTGCTCCAGGCGGACCGCGACGGTGCCCGTCACATGCTTTATCGATGTCAAGCGCAACGCGACCACAAAAACGGGTTACGAGGGAGCTTGTAGCTGTAGTGTCCGGATGCGGAGTGTTAATGCTGGCTCCGCCTTGCAAGCCAGACGGACAACCCAGTCCCCATTCGCAAAGCGAGCGGGGCATGCCCGTTCAAGATCCGAACGATCGCTCCCTCTATCCCATAAGTCGCCTCCGCTTCGTCGTGCGGAGACGGCCACAGTGCTAACGCGGGGTTGAAGAACCAAGTGATGACGGGCGGCGACATCGTTGCGCCGCCCGGAGGGCAGACGGTCTGGCGACGTCGGCGGCACTGGACCCTTTTTATCCACCATCAACCAATTCGCTCGCAACCCACAGACGCGGCGATGCCTCGACAATCTGATCGGCGACCAAAAAACCATGACATACATATGAACAACAACCCGTCCCTTTCGCCCCGCGAAGGGGACGCGACGTAGGGGCGGTTCGTGAACCGCCTGCTCGCAAGGGATGCCCGAATCACTCGCGTCAACAACGGCCAACCTGAAAACTGGCCAATTAAACGCGCCCAAACAACCCTCAAATCCAGTGATTCTGCTGCCTCGACGGGAACCGCGCCGCTTGCAAATACCCCTCCGGATGAGACTCGGTCTGCGCGGGGTAGCGCGTCATCGCTTCTTCGTCAAGTTCGATACCTAATCCGACCCCCGTCGGCAGATCAAAATATCCACCCTTCTGGAAAGGGAACTCACCCTTCACCACATGTCGATACCAGTCAGCATGACCACCCTCCTGAATCAAGAAATTCGGCGATGCCGCATCAACATGCAACGCCGCCAAAGTATTGATCGGACCGTAGGGGTTGTGCGGGCAGAAACCCAAATAGTACGTTTCCGCCATTGCCGCCAGCTTCTTCAGCTCGAGAATGCCCCCGGCGTGACAGATGTCCGGCTGCACGAACTCGACGACCTGCTTCTCGAAAAGCTCCCGGAACCCCCACTTCGTGTAGATGCGCTCTCCCGTCGCCAAAGGTATGTTCACCGCATCTCGAACACGGAGCATTGCGTCGATATTCTCCGGCGGCACCGGCTCCTCGAACCAGAAGGGCCGATACTGCTCCAGCGCCCGCCCCATGCTGATAGCACCCTCTGTCGAGAGACGTCCATGCACCTCGATGAGGAGCTCGACATCGTCGCCAACCGCATCGCGCACCGCTTCGACCTTCGCCAGCGCATCGCGTTGAGAATGGACCGTCGGAAACAAGCCTTGGTGCGAATGAGGATCACCCTTCAACGCCGTCATCCCCTTTTCCACCCACGAAAGCGCATTCTCGACCGCCAACTCCGGCGTCTGGCCGTCGAAACGCCCGTACGCCCAGAACTTGTCGCGCATCGCACCGCCCAGCAGATCGTAAACCGGCACGTTCAGCGCCTTGCCCTTGATGTCCCACAGGGCGATGTCGATACCGCTAATCGCGGCCATGTGCAACACACCACCGCGCAGGTTGTGACCGAAGTTGTAGAGCTTCTGCCACGCCTCTTCGATGCGGAAAGGATCATGCCCAACGAGATGCGCGCCCAACTCCTCAACGACCGCCGACACCGATACCGCGCCCAGTGTCGCCTCGCCCCAGCCTTCAATGCCCTCGTCGGTCTCCACCTTCACGAATACATAGTTCCGAGTTCCACCAGGCGGCGAAGTTGCAAATGCGCGTACGTTAGTGATCTTCATGGCGATGCTCCTTTGCACGGCAATGGTATCTGGTTGTTGCTGCAGTCAGACCAAGTGATCATCAGACATGGAAATGCGAGCCATACATCCGTAGACCCAGTTTCTGTGCAACGCGTTGTGAATCCAAATTGTCCCACGACGTGCTGTACAGAGGTATTCGCCCGCATTCCATCACAATACGAGCCCAACAAGCGACCGCCGCTGTTGCGTAGCCTCTCCCCTCATGAGAAGGAATCGTGTTAACACCTGCCTCCTCAGCATCCGCCGACAGGCGCGCACTGTGGCAAATCGAAACCGCTTTGCCATTCTCGACAACCACCGAAACTGGACCGATACGCGCGAGATCGGGGATATAGTCCGCGAACTCAACCTCGAGTAGATGGGAATTCTTGCTGTCGACCATCACCCCCAAATCCGGTGCCTTGATCGATTTAGGGAACCGATATGCAGGCCCGGTCCACATCCGACCCGTGTTGAGGTGTGGACCGATCAGATCCATTACGGCATCGAGATAGGGAGGCATCTGGTTGAAATCTCCGACGTGCGGCCGATCACCTATCAAGTCATCAATACGCTGGCAAAGGTCATTCGGCAAGTCGCTGCCGAAGCGCACGACCGAACCGAGTCGAGTAGTTCCCACAAAAAGACTGGGCGCCGGGTCATCTCCACTTTGATACGGGTCATTGATAAAACGCAACCGTCCATCATCGTCCGAAACAAAAAGCGTATCCACCTCTATCTTCATCAATTCGATGTCAGACATAGCCATGCGCCGGAATCGTACCAAAAACGCATCGAGCGTTAAACTTAGCCTAGGTGCAGGCACATCTCCGTGCACGCGCCTTTATCTCGGAAGTCGGGCGGTTGAAGCGACATCGACTAGGCACGAATCCAATTCGAAAAGGTAGGGCGGCATGGTTACAAACACAAACGGGCTTCTAAATGTAGGGACAGCGGACGATCTTCGTGAACGCGGATGTGCGGTTGTCACCGGTGGAGGGCATACGATCGCCGTGTTCGCCAAAGACGACGGCTTCGCTGCCGTCGACAATCGTTGCCCACACATGGGCTTCCCGCTCGACAGAGGCACCGTCAAGAACGGAATCCTCACCTGTCATTGGCACCACGCCCGATTCGATCTCGCAAGCGGCGGCACCTTCGACCCATTTGCCGATGATGTCCGATCGTTCCCTATAACCGTCATCGACAACATCGTCTACGTCGATCCGAACCCTCCCGAACACGACCCGGTCGAACGGTGGTCGAAGCGTCTTGAAGAGGGTTTGGAGGACAACATCCGGCTCGTCATCGCCAAGTCGGTCTTAGGCCTCAACTCGTCGAGCGCCGACTACCGCACGCCGCTCACTATCGGCGCGATATTCGGTACCACCTACTCGAACGAAGGCTGGGGTCCGGCGCTGAGCATGATGACATGCACCGCGAACTTCCTGCACCATCTTGAACCTGATGATCAACCGCGAGCCCTCTACCAAGGACTCCGGCAAGTTGCGTCGGAGTGCGCAGGCCAGCCGCCCAGATTCTTGGTCGAGCCATTGCCGACGGGCGAGACGCGACCCGAGGTCTTCAAAGAGTGGTTCCAAGATTTCACCGAGGTCCGGGACACCGACGGCGCAGAACGCACGTTGCGGACCGCCATTGACCTCGGTCTACCTCAACGCGAGATCGCCGACATGATCTTCGCGGCGGCAACCGACCGAGTCTACATCGACGCCGGCCACGTGGTCGACTTCTGCAACAAGGCGTTCGAACTCCTAGACCACATCGGATGGGAACACGCCGGTCAGGTTCTCACCAGCCTAGTCAGCGGAATGGCCACCGCACGCCGCAGCGAGGAGTTGAACTCGTGGCGCAACCCAATCGATCTCTCTTCGATGGTTTGGGAAGCCCGCAATGGATTACCGCAACTTTGGGATCATGCCGCAAGCCGGCGCGGGAGTTGGGATGACGAAGACAACCTGGCTGCCGTAATACTCGAAGATGATCCCGCGGCTACGATGGCAGCGTTGAACGATGCGATACAGCGCGGCGCAACCGCAGAGCAACTCGGTGGCGCTGTGGCATACGCCGCGTTCCTGCGCATGGCGCGGTTCCACACGTCGAACGAGTTCGGCGATTGGGACACGGTCCACAACACGCTTACCGCCGCCAACGCGCTGCATCAGGCCTTGAAACGGGCACCATCAGTCGAACTACTGCGAGCCGTATTCGACACCGCGATCAGCATCTATCTCGATCGGTTCTTGAACATGCCGCCGCAACGGCTGCCAGAGCCGTCGCAGAACGGTCACACCGACAGGATGCCGACGCATCTACTTGAGGCGATGAACTCCCAGCAACAGGTTGAAGAGTCAGCACGGATCGTGACGGACTTCGTCGCCAACGCGACTGAGCCCGACGACATCCTTCCGGTGCTGGCGCGAGCGATGTTGCGCGAAGACTCGTCGTTCCATCACTTCCAGATCGTCGATGCCGCAATAAAACAGTATGAGGAGCGCAAGAAATCGGACTCGGCGCGACATTCACTCGTCGCCATGGCCCGATTCCTTGCCGCCCACTACCCGACGCCTCGGTCGATTAACCAGACTTACAACATCGCAGTCCGCCTGCAACGTGGAGACGAGATATTTAGCGAGAGTTAAGGAGCTTCACCCGTGATCTCGCTCAAGAGCTTGAAGAAACCGCGCTTACGAGGCGTATTGATGCCCCAGTTGACCGGGATGTTCTGGTAGCCGTCTCGGTAGTCGCCGAACTCTGATCTACCTCCTGCGGCGTCGCCCGGATCGAAATAGCCCCATGATGCATAGGCGGAAAGTGCCGCGAGGAAGTTGTTCTCGGGTTTGTCGAAATCGAAATGGTCGTCTTCAGTGAAAAGGATCGGTTTGGGGCTGTAACTCGGCAAGGCGCGGGTTTCCGCGACCATCTCGGCGATGCGCGGCGGCTCCGTTACGCCGTTGCCGTGAACCATGATGTAGTCGGACGCGGCAACAACGTCGTCATCCGGAACACGTCCGCCACCATAGGACGTGCCCACCACCAACCGCCTGCCATTCAATCCGATCGATTGCGCCCGTTCAATTAACTCCGCAACCCGATGCGGCTGCAAAATCTCGTGCTCATATCGAAGAACATTCGCCTCGTTATTGATCTCGATCAACACATTGCCGTACCCGGATCCGAGCACCCAACGGGTCGCGTCATCGACACCTCGGCATACCGCCGCTTCGTCTTTCAAGCGTTCGTCCTGCCCGAAGTAAAAGTACCCGAGAATCACGACCATTCCCAGTTGATCGCAAGCCGCGATGATGCGCTTAGTCCGTTTGCAGAACTCGTGTTTTAGGGATCCGTCAGGATTGAATGCAGAGTTGTGCCAAGGTTGCGATTCGGGGTTCGGCAATCCGGCCCAGATCTCATCATCGGTAGCGGTGATGCCGTGATCTTCCTTGACCTCCCGAAACTGCGGTTTGCGGTAGTAACCGGTGGGACTTCCGCCTTGGGGGTTGACCGTGACCGCCAACAATCCATGGGCGCGGTAGATCGGGAGCTGCGCGATGAACTCGTTGGTATTTCGGTCCGGGTCCCATTCGCCAGTGTCCGGGTACGTCCAGAGGTGACGCGTGACCGGATTTTCGTCGTCAAATACCGCATTGGTCATGCGACTGTTCATCAACAGCCCCGCAACATCCCAACCACGGTACGACCGTCCAACATACGTCGTCCGTCCGTCAATCAGCCAAGCGTCCCCTTCGATGCTGATCAGCGTCAATTCAGATCGGAAAGGCGGTGGACGAATTCCCGCACGATGCCCGCTCGGCGGCGTATCTGATCCTCGTCCAACCAATTCTCATAGAAATTGATATGAAGTTCATTGGCGGCGCCGAATTGAAGCAACAGGTCGGAGTCTTCCGTCTCGTCCTCAAGCCTCGCCATGATGCGGTAGAAATGTGCGTGGGATCCGTGCCTCCAACCGCGCCGCTCGGCGAGCGACTTTAACGCTTGAGCACTTGCTCCCCACAGTTTTTCAGATGCTTGGCGCAAGTCGCCCGCGTCCAACTCTGCAATTGCTTGGTCGTAGAGCGATGACGAAGCGGTTCGATACTCTTCTGCGGTGGTCATAGCACGATTGTAACTTTGCTGATTCTCAACCCGTTAACTTAAACTTAAAAGTCGAATCACACGTTAAGAATCACACTGGCAAAATGCCCGCTACCCCGAATACTTTCGACCCTGTACTCCCCGAAGCCGAAGTCGACTTCGTCGAAACCGAGAAGCTTTGGCTCGAGCGTTGGAACACGCCGAATGGCGATGGGCTGACGCTGATTGACCGCTACTTGTCGCGCAACGACGATGCGGAGAAGAACCACTCGTTCATCGATGGTCCGATTACCGCGAACAACCCGATGGGTGTGCACCACGCATGGGGGCGCACATACAAAGACCTGTTCCTGCGGTTCCGAAATATGCAGGGCTATCGTCAACGCTTCCAGAACGGATACGACGGCCAAGGGCTTTGGATCGAAGTCGAGGTCGAAAAGGAGAAGGGCTTCAAGTCGAAGCGCGAGATCGAGACTTACGGCGTCGGCAAGTTCGTAGATGAGTGTAAAGCGCGTGTCGACCACTTCTCAAACATCATCACGAGGCAATCGAAGCGTCTCGGCTACTTCATGGATTGGGACGACTCGTACCACACGAAATCTGACGAGAACAACTACACCATCTGGGCATTCCTAAAGAAATGTCACGACAACGGTTGGCTTTACAAAGGCAAAGACGTCATGCCTTGGTGTCCGCGCTGTGGCACTGGTATGTCGCAACACGAAATCGCAACCGAAGGCTACGCCGAGATCGTTCACCCCGGCTTCTTCATCCGCCTGCCGCTTCTCGATCGCGACGGCGATTCATTGCTCGTCTGGACGACGACCCCTTGGACGCTCGCCGCCAACGTGGCTGCTGCTGTGAATCCTGATCACGACTATGTGAAGGTTCGCCGTAACCCTCTCCCGGGAGGAGAGGGGACCAGTGAAGTCGATGGACACGAACTCTGGTTAAGCGTCAATCGGTTGCATGTTCTCGATGGCAAACACGAGGTTGTGCAACGAGCGAAGGGATCAGAACTCGCCGGTTTGCGCTATCGTGGTCCATTCGACAATCTCGAAGCACAATCCGAAGCGCGTGATCTACACCGCGTAATCGAGTGGGAAGATGTCGGCGACGAAGAGGGAACCGGGATCGTGCATATTGCGCCTGGAGCCGGTTCGGACGACTTTCAACTCGGACGTGAAAACGGACTTCCGATCATTGCCCCGTTAGACGACAGCGGCGTTTACGTCGAAGGCTTTGGTGCGTTGAGCGGCAAATCCGTCGACGAAGTTAACCCGATCATCTTCGACATGTTGCGAGATAGCGGCGTCTACTACAAGCTGGAAGACTACTCGCACCGATACCCTGTGTGCTGGCGTTGTAACTCCGAACTCGTCTTTAGGTTGGTAGACGAATGGTTCATCTCGATGGACGAGCTGCGGCACTCCATGATGGATGCAACGAAAACCATCAATTGGGTGCCGGCGTTTGGCGAAGCCAGAGAACTCGACTGGCTACGCAACATGCAAGACTGGATGATCTCGAAGAAGCGTTACTACGGTCTTGCCTTGCCGATCTACGAGTGTAGCGAATGCCAGAACGTCGATGTCATTGGATCGCGGGATGAGCTGCGTGAACGTGCGGCCACTGGTTGGGACCAATACGACGGACACTCGCCTCACCGACCTTGGATTGATGCCATCAAGATCCGATGCTCGAAGTGCGACGCTGTGACTGACCGGATATCCGACGTCGGTAACGCGTGGCTCGACGCCGGAATCGTCAGCTTTTCCACCCTGCGCTACAACAGCGACCGTGAATACTGGCGTGACTGGTTCCCGGCCGATTGGATCTCAGAATCTTTTCCCGGCCAGTTCAGGAACTGGTTCTACTCGCTAATCTGCATGGCCGCGGCGCTCGAGGGCGTTGCGCCAACCAAAGCCGTTTTCTCGTACGGCTTGATGCGCGACGAGAACGGCGAAGAGATGCACAAGTCCAAAGGCAACTCCATCCCCTTCGAAGAGGCCGCCGACAAGATGGGTGCCGACGTCATGAGATGGGTATTCGCCCGCCACATTCCTCAGAACAACCTCAACTTCGGCTACAGCGTGGGAGATGCGGCCCGCAGACGTTTCGTCCTGCCGCTGTGGAACATCTACTTCTTCTTCACAACCTATGCTCGCCTCGACGGTTGGTCACCAGATCAAGCAACATCTCCCCTCTCTCGCTCGGTGGGAGAGGGTCAGGGTGAGGGTACAAACGAACTCGACCGGTGGGCGATTTCCGAATTGAACGCACTCGTACGCTCGGTCACCAACGACTTAGACAACTGGCGCATCGAACGCGCATCGGAAGCCATAGAAATCTACGTTGAGCGACTTTCCAACTGGTACGTCCGTCGCTCGCGTCGTCGGTTCTGGAAATCCGAAGACGACAACGATAAGCAGAACGCATACAACACGCTCTACACCTGTTTGACGACGTTGAGCCGGTTGATCGCTCCGATCATGCCGTTCATTTCCGAGGAGATCTACACCAATCTCGTCAGCAGACGATTCCCCGGCGCACCCGGTTCCGTGCACCTGACCGATTGGCCCTCGGCGGACGAATCTCTGATCGACGACGGCCTCGCCATGCGCACCAATTTGGCGATGCGATTGGCCTCTCTGGGAAGGCGGGCCCGGGCCAGCGCTCGCATTAAGGTCCGCCAACCGTTGAGCGCGTTGATCGTTGATTTGAGTTCGACACAAGAACGAGCGGCTCTCGCTTCAATAGCCGAACAGCTCAAGGACGAATTGAACGTCCGTAAGGTGCGCCATTCCTCTGAATCTGATGCCTTGATGGCATATCGCGTTCGTCCCAATCTGCCGTTGTTGGGGCCAAAATACGGAAGGGATGTTAACCGAATCCGCGATTTGCTTGTTTTTGCGGATGGAAACGTTGTCGCTTCGTATATTCGACACGGCATAAACATCCCAATAGGGGATTTCGAACTCACCCCTGACGAAATCATCGTCGAAAACATCGCTGCTAGGGGGTTCTCGGTAGAATCTGACGGCCAGTATTCAGTCGGTATCGCGACGGAAATTACACCCGAACTCCGCGCCGAAGGCTATGTTCGTGAGATTGCTCACATCGTCCAAAACATGCGAAAAAACGCCGGGCTTGAAATCTCCGACCGCATCCACCTGACCATCAACGCGCCCGAAGGTAGCGACCTAGCCACCGCCATCGCCGACCACAACGATTACATCGCCCAAGAGACCTTGGCAGTCGGCATCAACGGCGAGATGGCGAACGAATTGGCTCGTGACCGGCATAGCGTGGATGGGGTTGAGGTGGAGATTGGGTTGGGGAGGGTGTGACAATGTGGTTAACCAGGGACTATAAAATCCAATTGAAACGAGGCAAAATATGACGACCACAACGGAATTGGCAGAGTTAGACCGACACGATCAAAATGGCGTCGTCGATGACGAAGTCGACAACGGTCTCGTGGTGGAGAAAGAAGATCCCGATTCGGAGATCACTCATCCGTTCAATCCGGAGAAAATCAGCATCAGGACCGTACCTTTGCTTGTCGGGCAGCTTGTTTCGCGGATTGAACACGAAGAAATCGACCTCCAACCAGACTTTCAACGACTGCAAGGAATATGGGACATTAAAGACCGCAGCAGATTGATCGAATCATTATTGCTTCGAATACCAATCCCAGTTTTTTACGTAGCCGCCGATGAATCTGAACATTGGGCAGTTGTGGACGGTGTACAAAGAATGTCAACAATCAACGATTTTGTTTGCGGCCGTTTCGAATTGAAACGATTGGAGTACTTAACTGCATTGGACGGACTCATACACGAAGAATTGCCAAGACCGATGCAACGTAGGATCAATGAAACCCAGCTGATAGTGAATGTTATCGAGCCGGGTACACCTCAAGAGGTAATGTTTAATGTATTTTTACGGATCAACACTGGCGGTCGAACGCTAAATCGTCAAGAAATCCGCCACGCTCTCCATTCTGGCCCTGTGCGCAGCTACTTACAAGAATTGGCTGAATCTGCCGAGTTTCTTGAAGCAACCGGCAGTTCAATACCGACAAAACGCATGCGTGACCGCGAGTGCGTTCTGCGATATCTTGCGTTCACCATAAACCCTCCGGACCAGTACTCGGCTAACAGTTTGGACAATTTTTTAGGTAACACGATGCAGTCGATTAACGCGATGTCGCCTGGTAAACGCGCAAAGTTGACCGCTGATTTCAAAAAAGCAATGTCGGCAGCACACGACATTTTCGGCAACAACGCGTTCAGAAAACCACCTGGTGAATCAGGGCACCGACGCGCAATCAGTATGGCTTTGTTTGAGACATGGGGCGTCCAATTGGCAAATAGATCGCATAAACAACTCTCTGAGTTAACTGAAAAACGCGACGAACTTGCCGCTTGGATGTCGATGCTCATAGATGATGATGTTGAATTTAATCGTTCGATTTCGTATTCGACCGCTGATCCTCGATTAGTAAAAAAGAGATTTGAATCGATCAATTGGCTAATACGCGAGTTCATCTCATGATAACGACTATACGGCTTCAAAACTTTAAGTGTTTCGAGACGTTAGAGCTAGAGTGCAAACCGCTCAACCTGTTAACCGGTGTCAATGGTACGGGCAAAAGCAGTGTTATACAAATGTTGCTGATGCTCAGGCAGTCAATTGAAACCCGTGAATTGTTGGACGGCAGGTTGGTCCTGTCGGGTTCCCGGGTTGAACTTGGTACCGGGGTTGATGTGTTGTTTGAGAACGCCACGAACGATGTGATTGGAGTTGGTTTAGACACCGATGAAGGGATTTTCAGTCAGTGGGACGCGACATTCGAGTATTCAAGATCAGCTGACCAATTGCAATGGCAAGTGGAAGACAGAAACGACCCATGGGAACTAATCAATGAAGCACAATTTACACCACCTTTTGGCGGGAGTCTCGTGTATATAGATGCTGAGCGCGTCGGTCCGCGTAAGACATATCCTGTGTCGGACGTTATGGCTCGCCGGTTGGATTTTGGATCTCGTGGCGAATTTGCTTGGAACTACCTTAGCAGTCACCGAAATGATCAACTGCATTCAACTGATCCGCGTGTTCTTGACCGCCCAACTCAAGGACTGTTGGAAACGGCTAACAATTGGTTGACGGAAATTTGTCCCGGCGTTCGTATTCGAATCGACGAGCTTACAAAGGCGGACGCAGTTGTAACTGGGTTCTCGTTTGATCGCCCGGGAGATGTTGCAACTAGACCATATCGTGCTACAAATGTTGGTTTCGGACTTTCGTACGCTTTACCCGTCATTGTCGGCCTGCTGATGCCTAAAGGCACTCTTTGCCTAATTGAGAACCCGGAAGCCCACCTACACCCGAAGGGTCAGACCAAACTCGCAGAATTGGCGGCGCGAGCTGCAGTGTTTGGGTTGCAGGTCATAGTGGAAACTCACAGTGATCATTTCATAGACGGAATCCGCATTGCGGTGCGCGATGGACTGATCGAGTCGCAAAACGTCGCCATTCACTATTTTGAACGCGAAGGAAGCAAGTCTGTCGTTAATTCGCCGACAATTGACTTGGATGGACGCCTGTCCGAATGGCCGCCGGGATTCTTCGATCAGCACGAGATAAATCTCATTAGGTTGCTGGGACCGATCAATCGCAATGCGTGAGATGGTATTGAATCACGCGAGTTTGGTTGCCGATAGTTCGTTTACTGCCAATGAATGGCTGGTGGGAATGGCGCGGGGCATCCAATCGATCTGCGATAATGGTTTGACCGAAAGGCATATACGCTCGAGTAAACATTTCTACGAAATCGACTGCACTCCCGATCAAAACTTTTGGGATCTGACTGTCGGAATGTTGTCAACCAGATCAAAAGAGGAAGCTGTACTTTTGATGGACCTCAGCGCCAGGGTATCATTGCTCGGGGATGAACGATCTGATAGAGCGTACGATGATCGCATGTTGAAACTGTTGGAACCATCTGATCCACTTTTGAGCGATCCTGAAGCTTTGCCGTTGTTGTACTGCGCCGAGAATGATGGGATAGCCGTTGGTTTCCCATCAACTTGGGTTTGGGACCGCGATCAAATTGAAATCACCTTTCGGGAAATCGAAAGCAATTCGGCCGAGGTTGGTGTGCTTATCGACAACCTGACCCGCCCGGAACACGCCGCGTCAATCGTTGACCGCCAACGGGTTGACCGTGACGAGATTTCTAGACCTGCGGACGTGTGGACATCAAGGAGCGACGCTTTCCCAGACATTTCGTTCGGACCCGATGTCAGGCAACATCTAGAACGCGTTAATCCGAGTGATCGCTCTGCCATCGTCCGATGTTTGCACCAATTGAACGAAGCAACTCGTAGATGGAAACAAGACGGCGGAGCTACCCCATCATGGCCGATCAACGTTAGAAACGAAAGCGCAACCGTGCAAAATAATCGACGTTTCAGTGATCGTCGACGTTTCAGGTCCATTACCGGGAGATCGGAACTTTTCATGTGGCACGCTAATTACGGGTACGGCAGGAGAATCCATCTCAGGATTGACGCAAGTTCAAGGGTGGTGGAAATCGGGTACATTGGCAGGCATCTGCCGATCACAACCGGATAGTGTGCGAGTCGGTAGCGATGTCCGTTTAAATCCCTGTGGATTGACTTGAACAGATGCAGTTGGCAAATGCGTTGTGCCGCTATCGCGAATTGGCGGCGATTGTGTAATCCATTAGCAACAGCTGTAGCGACATTTTGGTTCCTATCCCCCAGGCGGCTCAACCCTCACCGTGATAATGTCGGCGTCGTGGTACTGTTGGTGACGCACCGATGACGCGTAATTCCGCAACAGTTGCAAAGATAGCTCGTGCTCAACGATGCGTTCGTCATCGTAATCTTGCATCTGCCTGACCCGGTCTTCGATGTTCTCGCCGCCTCCGCCGCCAATGAACTCCAGTTCCGCCTCGTCGCCCTCGCTCGAAGCCACAACCACCAACGTGCGCTCCTCCTCAGGCTCCTCCTCGATGGCATTGAGATCCATCTCGAGGTCCAACGGAGACAACGTGAGCAGAGTCTCCTCCGCCACGGCGCTCAACCGGTCGCGCATGCCGTCGTCCCAACCCCGGCTCTTCGCAAATTTCGCAACGAATTCATTGAGCTCTGGCAGGACATCGATGTCTAGCTTCGATTGGAAACGCATTCGCCGCGCATTCGTCAACTCGAGGTAGAGGATCATCGCCACAGCAGCGAAACCGCCAGTGGTGATCCCGCTCTTGAAGAGCCCGTTCAAAACCGGGTTGAGCTCCGGAATATTGAAGAGCCCGAACTGGAAGGCGGCGCCGATCCAGAAGCACATTCCGGCCACGACGACTTTTTCCCGGTTGGGTTCGGATTGAACGACGGTTATCGCGCCATCGACGAACAGCGTGCCAGTGATCAAAACCAGATATCCGGTCATCACAGGTCCGGGGATCGTGCTGAGAAGACCGGATGCTTTCGGTACAAATGCCAAGACGATGAAGATCAATCCGATGGCGTATCCGATATGCCGCGATGCCGCGCCGACGGTCTGCATGAACGCGGATCCGGCTGGATTGATGCCATTGGGCACAGTCCCCAGGATCCCGGCGAGCAGGTTGGACACCCCCGTACCGGCAAGGGCGCCCTGCACACCGCGGAAATCGACGGCCCGATCACCTCGGTAAGAGGCGTTCTGAGCAACGATTGTCGCTCCGTTCGTCTGGATGGAAATGATGACGCCGAGGAAAAGATAAGAAGGTAGCAACGTCCAGAACGCCACCCCAAATTCGAACCCGATGCCCGGCCATTCGGACGGTAAACCGATCCACGGTGCTTCCACTATCCGATTCACATCGTAGATACCGAACAGCGCCGCCGCTATGCAACCGCCGACAATTCCGATCAGTGGACCCCACAATCTCAAAAGGGCCGATTTCCGCAATGCGAGCGCAGCGACGATGACAAGAGTCACGAACGCCGTCAAAGACCCGCCCACCGGTTCGTCAGCCGTTGCATCGTCCAGCAACTTGAACACGACCGACGCCAAGGTGATGGACAAGATCATCATCACCGTGCCCCCGACGATCGGTGTGACGATGCGTCTCAGCAAGAAAAGCCATTTCGATACTGCAAGTTGGATGACAGCCGAGACGATTACAAGTGTGGTCAATGTCGCAGGACCGCCCTCTACGACCGCGGTGATACAGAAAGGGATCGCGAACGCGGCGGTGAACATCGGCAGGACCATGCCACCGCCCAAGGGCCCGATGCGACGCGCCTGGATCAGTGTCGAAATCCCAACCACGACCAAAGATGCGAAGACCATCCAGTTGACGTACCAGTCGCCTCGACCCGATGCCTGCGCAACAATCACCGGGGTAACCAACAATGTCGCCGAGGCTAAAAGGCTGAACTGCAATCCAAGTCCGGCCGTCGTCGGAATCGGCGGATTCTCATCTACCTCTAACCGTGGGTTTTGTGCCGCCGTGGCCGTAGGAAATTCTCCGATCAATGGTGGTTTCGCGAACGGATATGCATGTTACACGACTTCACCTCCGGACTTGCCGAGGGATTGTCTGGTTACCGGGGCGAAAAGGCCGCTAACTTACGGCAAAGGGATTGATGACCCTTATGCCTCCATAGTCCTGCTCTGAACTCATATCCTCTGAGTAGACCGCGTCGCATTTCGCCGCACGCGCCGATGCGAGGATCGCCCCGTCCCAATAAGACAGTTGGTATCGGCGGCTGATGGCTACTGCGGAATGGAAGATTTCGAGAGTGATTGGTTCTACATGTATGTCGCCGATCGTGGCGAGAAAATGCATAGCTTCCCCGTGCGTCAAACGCGGACTGCGGTTATGCCGAGTCGCCTGAGAGTAAAACTCTTGCAGGGATTGCACCGAGATCATCAGATCCGGTTCCCGGAGTAGATCTATTGCCCGCCTTCCCTTTTCGGCGTGTGATGGATTCAATCCGACGGCGTAAAGCAAGACGTTGGTATCAACGAAGTAGACCACGTACCCTCATCACCTCGTTGTAAAACTCCTCGCGCGTCATGTTTTCACTCGGATCCAGTCCGATACCTTTCGCTTTCCATTCCGCCAATAAGCGGTCCAATCGCTCTCGCCTTCGTACGCCTTCGTCGGAAGGACGAGCAGTTTGGGGATCGATCGCTTGGGACGGTTGCGCGCAAAGGTCTCTCAGATAACCTCTGACTAGTGCGGATACCGAAGTGCCCAACTCTGCCGCACGTATCCTCGCTTGTCGGTGAGTCTCTTCATCCACCGATACGGTGATGTTCTTCATTGTCACAGTCTCACAGTTTCACAGAATCTGTGCATCCGATTGTAATCCACACGCAGGCCCGGATGCGGGACCTTAACGCGTCACTACATCGACGGAATACGGGTTGCCACAGTTAACATAACTTCTCGAAACCCATAACAGGAAATGCAATCTGATGCGGATCACGAAGGTCACACCGATGCTGGGACAGGGCAACATCTGCGCCAGTTGGGTGTTCGCGAAGGTCGAAACCGACCAGGGCATAGTCGGCTACGGCGAAGGGACCCGACACGCTGGGCCTGTGATCGCCGAAGCCATCCGATGGCTCGAACCTCACGTGGTGGGCAAAAATCCTTTCGACGTAGAAGCCCTCTACACATCCATGTTCAAAGCGACCCACTACACATGGGGCAGCGTCTTCAGCTGCGCGATAACTGCCATCGAAACCGCGTTGTGGGACATCATGGGCAAGGCTGTTGGCAAGCCGGTTTACGAACTTTTGGGCGGTAAGGTATGGGACCGGGTCCGACTCTATACGCATATCGGTGGTGGAAGCCAAATCATCCGTATGAACGTCGACGACGGCGCGATTGCATCCGACGATTTTGGTGCCATTAAGGAACGTGCGCAGGACCTAGTATCCAGGGGCTTTACGTGCGTCAAAACATTCCAAGCAGGGCGATACGCAATCACCGAAAACAACAGCGCCAACTTGGGTGACTTCTGGCCTAACATGCATATGCACCGGAGCGACATTCAAGCTACCGCACGCAAGGTCGAGTTCATTCGAGAGCAGGTCGGCGACGATGTCGAGATCACATTCGACGCACACGGTTTGAACGCGGTTTCAGCCCTCAGACTCGCCAAGGCTCTCGAGCCGTTTGATCTGCTTTGGTACGAGGAACCGGTGCATCCTTTCAATCTGTCGGCCCTCAAACAACTCCGGACTCAAACCTCGATACCGATCTCGATGAGTGAGCGACTCCACGCATCGACAGAATTCGCAGAGGTCATCGATACCGATGCGGTGGATGTGGTGATGGTCGATGTCCAGTGGTGCGGCGGTGTATCACAAGCCAAGAAGATAGCTGCAATCGCCGAGTCCCGGTATCTACCGATCACTTTGCACAACTGCAACAGCCCGTTGGCATCGGTAATCAACGCACACATTGCAATGACATTGCCGAACTTCCTGAACATGGAGTTCATGGACCCTGACGTGCCTTGGCGAGACGAGATCATTACGCAACCGCTCAAAGTTCGCGACGGACACCTCGAAATCACCAAAGAACCCGGATGGGGCGTCGATATCGACGAAGAAGCGCTGGCTCGCTATCCATACAAACGCGAAACGAGCGCCTATGAGGAGCGCGGCCAGCGGTTGCAGCGATAAATCGAGGCAATCTCTCGGTTGACCCCGATCAACCGCCACCTAAAGGCGACAAAGCGATTCGAAACCCAGATGGTCATTAGTGACACCCAGGATGTGTCCGCATATAAATCGCGCGCACGCGGGTCACTCCATTCACGCCCGATGTTGTTATACTGCAACCAAACTTAATACGTCGCGACGAAATTCGGTAGGTAAGCGATGAGCACGAACGAATTGCAATTGATGGCCCATCTGATGAGACGGGCCGGTTTCGGTGCATCCAGAGAAGAACTGGAAATGCTAGTCGAACAAGGCTACGACAAGACGGTCGAAAACCTCTTGGACACCGATGACCCTAACTCCATGGACGTCGATCTGATCCGGAGATACCACCCCGATCACATGGGGATGATGGGCAACAACGTCGGGTCGCATTGGATGTACCGCATGATCTCGACGGATTCCCCCTTGAGGGAGAAGACGGCGCTCTTCTGGCACGGCATCTTTGCGACGGGATACGCCAAACTCGCGAATGGCAAGGTCCTTCACGATCAGATAAGGATGTTCGCACGCGTTGGCATGGGCAAATTTGACAACATACTCCTCGAGTTGTCGAAAGACCCGGCCATGATCGTCTGGCTCGATAACTGCGAAAACCACAACGGAGCCATCAACGAGAACTACGGTCGAGAGCTACTCGAACTGTTCTCCATGGGTGTCGGCCACTACTCGGAGGACGACATCAAAGAAGCCGCCAGAGCCTTCACCGGTTGGACGATCGGGAACACCGATTATATGACCCTGAAGTCGATGCGCGACTCCATCTGGCCCTACGGCCGCCTGTCGTTCCACTTCGAGTTCAAACCTGATGACCATGACGCCGGAGAAAAAGAGTTTCTTGGCCGAAAAGGAAACTTCGACGGCGGGGACATCATCGACATCATCTGCGAAGAAGAGGCGACGGCACGCTTCATCGCAAGGCACATGTACAGCTTCTTCGTAGCTGATGAGCCGCCGGTGCCTGAATGGCCGTATAAGCCACCTCGGGACCCCGAAGCCATCGAAACGTTGACGCGGGCATATTTCGACGGTGGCTACAGCATCAAGGAGATGCTCCGAACGCTGTTAACTTCCGACTTCTTCAAGTCCGAAGATGTCTGGTACCAGCGCGTGAAGAGTCCGGCCGAGCTGATGGTCGGTGTTCTAAAGTTGTCCGGCGAGTTTCCGCACCCGAGAGAGGAAATGATCCAGACACACCTGCACACCGTCTTCATGGGGCAACACTTGATGAATCCGCCTTCGGTTGAAGGATGGCACTGGGGTACCGAGTGGATCGATTCGGGAGCGCTAGTCGAACGCGTCAACTTCGCTTCGGAACGCTTGAGCAACCTCGAAAGCCCCGGTGTGCAGTCGATGGTTGACGGCGTTCTCTCAAACGATGATGGCGCGGACCCGGCAGACCTTGTCGACAGAGCGTTGGAACAACTGTCGTTGACCGAAGTCACCGACGTAACGCGCAAATCTTTGATCGAATTCGTTGAACGAAACGACGAGATGGCGGACACCAATGGTGGCCAGACCGCACGCGAGCGAGCTGCCAACGCGCTTAAGCTAGTCGCCGCTACGCCTGAGTTCCAAAGGGCCTGATCGACACTAACAATCCCCAATCAAACCAAAAAGCAAACCCAACCGGCGCAAAGGTTGGCAATCGAGACGTAAATATGGCCGAAACGGAACAAAAATCTGAGCGGCTCTCATACAACCGCACCATTGGCGTCACGGCGATGTTTGGCCGTGGCATGTACTACCCCGTCGACATCGTCGCTGGTGACGACGACCGTCTATATGTCCTCAACCGTTCTTCCGATGGGGACAAACGAGGGGTACGGGTCACCGTGATGAACCTCGAGGAGGACTATTTCGGCATCTTTGGCGCTTGGGGTGCAGGAAACGGTCAGTTCACGTGGCCGCACTCGATCACCATCGACGGCGAACAGAAACTCATCATTAGCGACGACTACCTAAATCGCATAACAGTGATGTCTACCGACGGCGACTTCATCGAAAAGTGGGGCGACCTCGGTTCCGAAGAAGGAAAATTCAACGGACCTAACGGGGTCTCCGTTAACTCCGACGACGAGTTGTTGGTGGCAGATCATCGCAACAACCGCGTCCAGAAATTCACCACTGATGGTGAATTTATCGGTACCTTCGGCGACGGCGGTTCCGACCAAGGCCAGTTCATCATGCCATGGGGAGTAAACACCTGCGACGATGGCAACGTCTTGGTCGCCGATTGGGGCAACGACAGAATTCAAAAAGTGACACCCGACGGCGAATTCGTCGCATCATGGGGTAGTTCTGGCGAGGGCGAAGGGGAACTTCACCGACCTTCCAGCGCCTGCGAAGACGAAGATGGATTCGTCTATGTCGCCGACTGGGGCAACCACCGGATCCAAGTCTTCGACCCAGACGGCGAATACGTTCAGATGGACCGGGGGCAAGCCACGGTCTCGAAGTGGGCCCAAGCTTTTCTTGACACAAACAAAGAGGAAGCCGCAGCAAGAGCCGAAGCAAACCTCGACCTCGATCCTGACCTTTTTGAACGAGACGCCAATGAAGAGTCATCTCACATCGAGAGATATTTCTGGGGGCCGGCGTCGATCAAATTGATTGGAGACCACGTCTACGTTGTCGACACAGTTCGGCACAGAATCCAAGTTTTCGACGTAATCGCATAAATGAAACAAGGGCATTGCCAAATCCGCAACACCATGACACCGCCTCTCCATTTGTGGAATAGGGCTATATATATCCCCTCTCCCTTGATGGGAGAGGGCTAGGGTGAGGGTGAAGCTTCAACCCCTCGCTCAGGAGGAAATCCAATGACATCGCAACGTGACCCAGCTTTGGTGGTGATCCAGCTCTCCGGCGGAAACGACGCCTTGAACACGGTAGTGCCGTATACGAACGGCATCTATCAAGATTCCAGAACCGCGATCCGTCTCGAGGAGCACGAGGTCCTCGACCTCAACGGAAAACTCGGCCTGAGCCCCAGCATGGGGCCGATCAAGAGCCTCTGGGACGATGGCAACGTGGCAATCGTCAACGGCATCGGATACCCCAAGCCCAACCGATCCCACTTCCGGTCAATGGACATCTGGCACACCGCCGAATCGGTTGACGTGGCTCCGGACGGCTGGCTTGGCCGCACCGTACGCGAGATCGACCCCGAACATCAGAACGTCGTAGCCGGCGTCAATTTCGGCCGCGGCCTACCCCGTGCCCTTCACTGCAAGGGCGTGCCCGTCGCATCGGTCGGCAATCTCGCCACATACGGCCTGATGCCCGAAATTGAGGACATGGATTCGCGAGACCTGGCGTTGGACATCTTCACTCGAATGTACGGTCCGCGAGAAGGCAGAGACGCCATCCTGGAAGCGATCGGCGATACCGGCATGAGCGCCTACCTCGGCGCCGACATTCTCCGTGCCGCGCCAACCCAATACCGATCTTCGATCGAGTACGGCGACAACATGATCGCCCAACAAATGAGGGACATCGCACAAGTGATGTTCGCCGACGTCGGCACCCGCGTCTTCTACACCCAACACGGGTCCTACGATACTCACTCCGGCGAGCTAATAAACCACGCGACCCTCTGGGACGAGCTTTCAAATGCCGTCGGCGACTTCTTTGCTGACCTCGAAGAGCACGGTCGCGGCGACGAAGCCATTGTCATGGTCTTCAGCGAGTTCGGACGGCGCATCGACGACAACGGTTCGGGCACCGACCACGGTTCCGGCGGCGTCGCATTCGTCATGGGCTCCAACGTGAAGGGCGGCCTCTACGGCGAGTACCCGTCTCTCGAACCGATCGATCAAACTGAAGGTGACATGGCCTACAACAACGACTTCAGGGGCCTCTACGCAACGCTGCTGGACGGCTGGATGGGCGTTGACCCGAACCCGATCCTAGGCGGCAACTACGAACAGTTCGACATGATTGCGCGGTAGTCGAACAGTCGTATTCGACACGTCCTTATAGCGACGCGACGGTTCGAGTCTGTCGCGTCGCTTTTCTTATCACCAAAGTCGCCGGACGCCGTACTGATCGAACAGGGTTTCATTGGAAACTAACACCAGGTCTTCCGTTAGCGCTTGAGCAATCAATATCCTGTCAAAAGGATCGCGTAAAGGGCCCGGCAAGGAACCTGCCCGTATCCCATCCGACACAGATATTGGCAGTTGATCAAATCCTTGGCTCGCAACCCTACCGCGGAAATCATTCACCAGTGCATCGACTATTGGAAGTTTGCCCAAACGATACTTGGTCGCAATCTCCCAAGCAGACGCAGCACTTACGAATTTGTCGTTGGTTCTCTCTGAAATCGCTTCACGCGCGATTTGGGGCAACCGTCGGTCCCCCGTGAACCACCAAATGACAGTGTGGCTATCCAATAGCAATCGCAAGTTTATCCACCCTCCCAAAGCCGCAACTCCTCTTCAGGCAATGGCTCGAAAAAGCGATCATCAAACTCGATCAGTCCCTTCATCGATCCAAATTCCGGTTTACCCCGTTGGCGAATCGGCACTAACTTCGCGACCGGATTGCCATTACGAGCAATCACCACCTCTTCCCCAGCCTCGACTTCAGCCAACAACCGTGACAGGTGGGTTTTTGCTTCATGTACGTTCACAGTTACCATCACAAACTCCTGGACCACTTGATTAGCTAAGTATATGACTAAATCCAAAAACGGGCACAATCACCCTCCTATCCACCCTCCCAAGCCCTCAACTCTTCCTCGGGCAACGGGTCGAAAAAGCTGTCCGGGGTGGTGATCTTCCCTTTTAAGGTGCCTGGTGTCGTTTTCCATGCAGATTGACGGCGACAAGTCGCGCGACGGATTTGCCGTTACGGGCGATGACGACCTCATTCCCCGCTTCAACTCGATCCAACAAGCTCAGAAACTGAACCTGCGTTTCTTCAACATCAACGGTAATCATCTATCAAACATCCCTATCAAGGCGAGATGGTGGGCCAAAGTTGACGTTAGGTAGAACCGTCTTCGAATTCGCGATCCCGATGTGATTCGCCTCGACCTGAATGGCTAGTCTACAGCTATTCGCGCCGATTGGAATCCACCTAGGACAGGCGTCACGATCTGGGACGCGGGTTTGGTTGGAAGGCGACGAGACTCCTTCGAGGCGGCTGGAACGGAGGTGGACGGATCTTGAACGAGCGTTGGTCGCGATCGGTTTCGTCTCCGGCATGCCGGCGCGCCCGATCCGCTTCCAATCCGCGGGTGCGGCAGCGGACAAAGCGTCCGTCGCGGTCTTGCGTTCGACGGTCGGGCCGTCCGACAGACTCCGGTAGACGATTCGTCGAACCAGCGTACGGTTTGCGAACCGGATCGACGGGCGTCGGTTCGGCTCGTTGCCGGACTCGACCTCATCTCGACCTCATATGGGGGTCACGCGCGCCCTCTCCTGTGGGGCGTTATCTCGGCAGCGGTCGCGTGATGTCATGGGCGTGTACAGGAAACAAGCACGACGCGCGGAAACGCGCGCCCGTCCAGCGGAAAGCGGAATCGTGCGGAGAAACGGGAGCAGCGGCCGCGACCCGCCGCATCGCCGCGAGCGATCGGAGTCCGGTGCGGGTTCCACCCTACAGGACGCTCCCCGCCTGGGACCGCGCGTTTCCGCGCGTCGCCCGCGGGTGCGCGTCGTCGCACGGCACAGCTTCGGGCCGCGCGGAAACGCGCGTGAGGAGAAAGAGCACATGACATCGGCAGAACGGGGCGGCGCGGGAGCCGGAGCGTGGAGAAGGTGCATGAGCTGCGCCTGTTCGCGCTGCTGCTCGACCTGGTCGGCCGCCATGGCCGGAGGGGTGCCGCGGAGGTCCTTGGGGTTAGCTACCACGCGGTGGCCCGCGCCTCGTCCTCGGGCCGGCTGACCGGCCGCGTGTCGGACGCGCTGGCCCGTCACCTGCTCGAGGGCGGCGGTGCCGCTGCGTCGAGACGGGCGGAGCGGTTCGCGGACCTGCTGGTGCGGGACGCGCGGCGATTGATCTTTCAGTTGTCCGAAGTGTCGGTTCCTCGAAGGTTGTTCGAGGGAGTGTTGGATCGTATCGGCCGGTTATCGCCGGCGCCAAGCTGAGGGAGGGTACAACCACGATCTTGCCAAGAGGGAGAGCGCTCCAGGGAGTCGGTTTGTCTTCAATGCGGTTTCACCCCACTGGCGGGGGCCCGAAGACGACAAAGATGGACAAGAAACATGGTTCACGGCAAGAATCGCATCCCTTATCGGATAGACTGGAAATTGACTGGCCTTGCAGGACCTGACTATAATGCCACTATTTCGCTTGGATTGCCCTTTGAGCCTGAAAACTCCCAATATGGGAAATACCGGCTAATATATTCCCACTGATGTCTTATAATGTCGTCGCACCGACGAGGGTCCGGTGGGCGGACGAGAGACCACGACTCAGGGTCACCAGTCCGGGACCGAACCCCAGCTGGACGGGCTAGATGCGGTTCAAGTTATTCAATCACCACTGTAGGGACAAGTAGTACCGGGGAGAGACGGGAGGCAGGCATCGCAATCAGGGAGTTCATACGTGGCCTAGGCCTGACCACGAAGGCGGCCAGGTTGTCGTTGTTGGCAGTAGTCGGAGTACTTCTAACGCTGCTCATCCTTCTTACTCCACAGGGACGGACCGCGTTCCATACCGTGTTGTTCGTCATGCAGGTGTTGGAGATTCCGGTGCAGGTCCAGTCCTGGTTTACGGACGAACCGTTGCGGCATAGAGTGCACTTCCCCACCTCCAGCGGCGCGTCTGAGGCTGAAGTGTACCGTCTGCCCGACGGGAATCGCCGGCTTGCGGTGGTGCTCTCTCTAGGAGTTGCCAATGAAGGGTTTAGCGATCCCCGCGTGGTCAACCTGGGCAACGCACTTTCGCGGGCTGGCGTAGTCGTGATGATCTACTGGTCACCGGAGATGGCCCTGCGCCATCAACTCGACGCCGACGAACCTGATAAACTGGTGTCGGCATACCTCTATCTGGCGGAGCAGGACTACGTGGACCCGGAACGGGTCGGCATAGGTGGGTTCTCCGCCGGGGCAGCCTTCGCCTTGATGGCTGCTGCCGACCGCCGAATCAGAGACCAGATTTACGTGGTCAATGTCTTTGGCCCCTACTTCGATGCGGAGACACTGCTACTCCAGGCGGCTTCCCGGTCCGTAGTCTACGAAGGAGAGCAGCGTCCGTGGGAGCCTGACTGGCTCGTCATGCAGGTTCTTGCCACCAAGCTGATTGAGGTCCTGAATAATCCCGAAGAAGCGGCCCTGCTGACTCGCCGCTACGTGGACGGCCATACTACCTCATCCGAAAAGTTGGGCGGGCTGTCTTCTCAGGGCAAAGTGATAGTCCGCCTACTGGACGGCGTATCTCTTGAGGAGGCGAAGACCCTTTATGGACTGCTGCCATCCAGCAAGCGACGGGAACTGGCACAAATCTCCCCGGCCGCCTATATCAGTGATGTTCGCGCCAGAGTGCTGGTACTTCATGACTACAACGACAATATGGTGCCGTCCTCCGAATCCAGGCGCTTGGTGGAGGCGTTAAAGAGCCGGGGGAATATTCGCTACACCGAGGTTCGATCCTTCGACCACGCCACCCTGGATCGCAGCAGCGTGCTGGCTTATCTTGGGGATGCGGCCCGTCTTTACCGGCACATGTACGAGATATTGCGAGTCGCTTCCTGACCGTCTCGGATTGACCGATGGCCCCTGCAGGGACGACGAGCCGCCAAGCCAACCCTGACGTGACAGAAACCTTGTCCTGTGAGTGAGTGTATCTCGACCTACGGACTAGACCGGCATTGGAGAGTCAGACCTGAAGTGAAGTCAACCGTACAGCTGTGAAAGATGCAGCTTCGCAGAGATTCAGCACCTTCCTGGAGAGGCGCTCCGGCTGGATAGTATTCGGGGTTCTCGTAGTAACCCTGCTGCTTGTCATACCTCTCATAGCCCTCGCGCCGGACGAGCAGGCTTCAACAGAGCCCGGCGGGCCCGTTTTCGACCTGCGCGATCAGGTAGACGAGCGCTTTCCCCCTGCACTCTACGTCCCGTCCTACATGTTGGAAACCCCGGATGGGCCGGAAGGCGACGTCCTGACCCAGGCCGCGCTGTGGGAGCTGTACCAGAACGAAGAGGCCCTGCGCCGCGCCGACGAGCGCGGAGAGCTGAGCCCGCCGAAGCTGGAGGCCCAGCCCTACCTGTACCGGAGCAACAGCCCCTACACCCAGCTGCCCATCCACGGTATCTACTCCGTCGCCGACGGCGTTCAGGACGTCCTGAACAGAATGGGCAAGGACCTGGAACATGCCAGCGACGACGAGGTCAAGCTCGCCCTCCACCTCATGTTCTTGGAGAACTCCCCCACCTTCTTCCTGCGCGAATCCCTGTCGGGAGGAGCCTCCTTCACCTCCGAGCAATCGGAGACCATCGGAAACTACCGGCGCTGGCGTTCCCCCGCCATCATCATCTTCGTGAATGCTGACAACAACCGGCTGGGCGGGGGGCCACTGACACTAAACATCGGAGGGGACGAGACCGCCATACAGAGAGAACACCTCGGCCGAAACGTGCAGAGCATCCTCAGGGGCGAGGAGCGGAACTACCGGCTCTGGGGCATAGCCATAGACCCAAACCTGGAATCCCAGGACGAGGGACGCACCGCCATCCCTTTCATCCTCGCAACCGCATTGGCAGCGCTGGCAGTGACGGGAATCAGCCTGCGCTCCTGGAGGGCAGTGTTCATCACCGCCGCAGGCCTGACAATGCTCATCCTGTGGCTCAAGGGAATATCGAACCTCCTTGGCATCAAGGGCGGCCTAGTCGTGGAACTGATCGTGCCCATCGCCATGATCTCCCTGGGAGTCGACTTCGCAATCCACGCCCTGCACCGCTACCGAGAGGAGAGACGGAACGGACTCGGGGCAGGGCCGGCGTTCAGAGTGGGATTCGCCGGCGTGGCCGGAGCCCTGGTGCTGGCCATGCTCACCGACGGCGCGGCCTTCCTCTCCAACGCAGTATCGGGCATCGAATCAATAACCGGGTTTGGAATCGCCGCCGCCATTGCCGTGGCGTCTTCCTTCGTGATCATGGGGATCTTCGTGCCCCTCGTATTCATGCGGTTGGACGCGCGGCGGGAGACGGGGAACGAAGCCGCCAGGCCCGCAGCCCAAGCGACCCCTTCAAACCAGAAGGACAGCCGGACCCGCAGGTCCCTGGGCGCGGAGCGCGCCGTGGCGGGACTGGCCCGAAGGCGCCTAGTGGTACTCCCGGTTGCAGTTGCAGTAACCGGCGCTGCCCTCATATTTGCCATCAGGCTCGAGGCCCAATTGGACGCTAGGGACTTCTTCGTCAAAGACTCGGACGTCGTGGTCGGACTGGACAAGTTTGACCAGCACCTGGGGGCCAACCAAGGCGAGCCGGGGATCATCTACATAGAGGGCGACCTGTCGGCCAGCGAGTCCCTCGAGGCGCTCAGAGAGCTTCAATCAAGGCTGAAGAATAATCCCCACGTTGCCAAGGGCGCCGACGGAGAGCCCACACTGTACCGCAGCTGGACGATCTTCGAGCTGATGGAGCACCTGATGGGCAGCGATTATGCCCTAGCGCAGATGGAACTCATCACCCACATGACCGTCACGGACGCGGATGGCGACATGATGCCGGACACCCCACCGCAGATCAGGGCCGCCTTCGGCTACATCGCGGAGCATGGAATCCCACTGTCGGAATCCACCTGGGCTCTCACTCCAGCCCAGGTCCAGGGAGCCTTCTTCCACGATCCCAACGGACATGACCCGGACGCTCTCCAGATCCGCATCGGCCTGCCAGGGACAAGGGAGCAGTCCCTAGTGTCCAGGGCGCGGCAGGCCGTCAGGACCGATCTGGAGGCCCTCGAGGTCGTGCCCTCCATATCGGCAACGGGCGTCACCGGCTCCGCCTTCACCAGGGCGGCCTCCCTGGACGCCGCAGTGCGGTCCCTGCTCATCTCCCTGCCCATCGCAGTGGCGTCCTGCTTCCTGATGACAGCAGTGTTCATGAGATCAGCGCGCTATGCTCTCGTGACCATCATCCCCATAGGCCTGGTGGTGACCTGGCTGTACGCCATGATGCACCTGATGGGATTTCACCTCAACTTCGTGACGGCCACCATCGGGGCGGTCTCCATCGGAGTCGGCGTGGACTTCTCCATCCACATGACCCAGCGGTTCCGGGAAGAGATGGGAAGGGTCGGCGATGGAATGCGCGCGATGGAGCGGACCGCGAGAGGCACGGGGACAGCCCTCATGGCGTCGGCAGGGTCAAGCATCTGCGGATTCGCGATCATGGCCCTTGCTCCCATGCCCATGTTCTCCGCCTACGGCATTCTCACCGCCGTCATGGTCCTCATGGCGGCCGCAGCAGCCCTGCTGGTCCTGCCGTCCCTGCTGTTGCTGGTGACCCCCGAACCCCGACAGGTGGATGGTTAAAGCAAGGCAGGACTGCCCCACGAGAAATAACCGCCGGACATCCCTGGCAGCAGCCTTAGCCCTGCTCGCCCGGGACGCCAGCGCCGCCAATGTGGGCGCCCCGCCCCGCAACCTCAGCGCCTATCCCGTCAAACGGATCGCGCAACGGGCCAGGCAAGGAACCCTCTCGGATGGCACATTCGACGGTGATCGGCATCGCGTCGAAATTTTGACTCGCCACAAAGCCAGGAATGTCCATTGCCAATTCTGCAGCTTCTGGAAGTTTACCCAGACGGTACTTGGTCGCAATCTCCCAAGCGGTCGCTGCACTAACCAATACTTCGTTCGTTTCGACCTCGATCGCCTTACGAGCAGTTTCAGACAACTGCAAATCTCCATCGAACCACCAAATGAACGCGTGGGTATCCAACAGCAACCGCAATAGTTATCCGCCTTCCCATAACTTCAACTCATCTTCAGGCAGAGGCTCAAAGAACCGTTCGTCTATTGAGATTTTTCCCTTCAACGTCCCAAATTGACGTTTGCCCTTAGGTACACACGGCACCAACTTCGCGACAGGTTGCCCGTTGCGAGCGATGACGACCTCATCGCCTGCTTCGACATCGGATAGCAACCGCGAAAGATGTGTCTTCGCTTCATGTACGTTCACTGTTACCATCGCCAACTCCTTTGGGCATAGTTAGCTAATTATATGACTAACTGGCGCAAGCCGCTTAAACGTGGTCAGTTGCCACCTTCCCACAGCCGCAACTCCTCTTCAGGTAATGGGTCGAAGAAGCTGTCGTCTAGTTCGATCAATCCCTTCATCGATCCAAATTCCGGTTTACCCCGTTGTCGAATCTGAACTAACTTCGCGACCGGATTGCCATTACGAGCAATCACCACCTCTTCCCCAGCCTCGACTTCAGCTAACAACCGTGACAGGTGGGTTTTCGCTTCATGTACGTTCACAGTTACCATCACAGACTCCTTGACCACTGGATTAGCTAAGTATATGACTAATTCCAAAAACGGGCACAATCACCCTCCTGTCCACCCTCCCAAGCCCTCAACTCATCCTCCGGCAACGGCTCGAAAAATCGGTCATCGATCGTGATTTTGCCTTTCAACATTCCTGGCTGGCGCTTTCCTTTGGGTTTGAAGGGTACCAACTTAGCAACCGCCACTCCACCCCGTTCAATCACAACCTCCTCCCCGGCCTCAACACGTTCTAACAAGCTCAAAAACTGAACCTGCGCTTCTTCAACATCAACGGTAATCATCTCTCAAACATCCCTATCAAGGCGAGATGGTGGGCGATGGAGGACTCGAACCTCCGACCTCATGCGTGTGAAGCATGCGCTCTAACCAGCTGAGCTAACCGCCCTTAAGTGGATTTCGGCGCAAACGTGGCGTGTGATGTTGGTATCTCGTTCGTTGGTCAAGAGAGTGGTGGCGATGACAAGACTCGAACTTGTGACCTAGCGCTTATGAAGCGCTCGCTCTAACCTGCTGAGCTACATCGCCCCCGTTCAAACGACCCAATCTGCACCCGTGCACCGATAACCATAATGGTATCGCCGCCGACATGTTCGGTCAAGAATGTGCGTGTTCGGCGGTGTTACTAGTCGGCGGTGTATGCGCCACTTTTGCCGCCGCTCTTTCTCAACAAGCGGAGGTTGGTTACCCGGATTCCGCGCTCGGCAGATTTGCACATGTCGTAGATCGTCAACGCGGCGATGGATACCGCAGTCATCGCCTCCATCTCGACACCGGTCCGCCATGTCGCCCGCGCCGTCGCATTGACGCTCAAACCAGATCCGTCAGGCAGCTCGTCGATATCAACTTCTATCTGCGATATCGGGATGTTATGACACATCGGGATCAGCTCCGCGGTGCGCTTGGCCCCCATCACGCCGGCAAGCTTGGCCGTGGAGATCACATCGCCTTTGCCGATGCCGCCAGACCGGATAAGCGCCAGGGTTCTGGGCGATATCAAGACCTCGCAGCCCGCAGCAGCGACGCGATCGGTGATCGCTTTGCCGCCGACATCTACCATTCGCGCATCGCCGGAAGAATCGATATGCGTGAGTTCCGGATCTTGTTCGTTGCTGGTCGACCCCGGATTCGATTTCTTCGACAAACTTTCGAATCCGGTTATTTGAGTTGCTTCGCGACTGCCTGTCCGCTCGTAACCTACGTCCACGAGTTGGTCGTTCCTGGGCAACGAAGACACTTCCCGCACCATCGCGTCGCATCGCTCGTTTTGCGGGTGTCCAGAGTGTCCCTTAACCCAACGGAACGAGACATCTCTACCCTCGACCGCGTCGAGCAGCCTGCCCCAGAGGTCTGGGTTCAATGCCATGTCGCCGCGATTGTTTCGGCGCCATCCGTTGGCGCGCCATCGAGTCGCCCATCCTTTTGACATGCCGTTGACAACATAACTCGAATCTGAGACGACTTCGGTACGTCGACCAAGGCCGAGATCTACGGAAATTTCCAGCCCGGCGATCGCACCCATCAACTCCATGCGGTTGTTCGTTGTACGTCGGTATCCGCGTGACAGATTCCAACTTTGGCCGTCCGTCTCGACTACGACACCGAAGCCGCCAGGCCCTGGATTACCGATTGCACCTCCGTCGGAGTAGATGAAAAGATCGGGATTTGTAGTTGATGTCATTGACTGATGAATGAATAACGCATGTCTCTCCATTAGGATACGCGCGCAGTCGTCCACGTCATCATCACAAATGGTCGGACAATCTGTGCAAGATTCAGCGGTTGAATCGTGCAGACGCTGGAATTGCGTTAATCCTCGTAGCCCTCGTCGACGGCGAGCTGATCTTCCGATTTGCCGGCCGCTTGTTTCGCCAATCGGTCGCAAGTTTCGTTCTCGGCAGTAAATGCTTCGCGGAATCTAGCGTGACCCCTGACCCACCTAAATTCGACCTTCTTTAGGCGGTCGCTGGCGTGTAGTATGCGCTTCCATAGGTCTGTGTTCTTGGCCTTTTCGCCATCCTGTTTGACCCATTGGTTCTTGCGCCATCGCTTCGCCCAACCTCGTGTCATCGCGCTGACCAGATATTCGGAATCCGTGATGACAATCACCTTGGTCTCGGCATCAATCTTCTTTTCCGACTCGAGCTTGACGAGGAAGTCTAGAGTTTCTGCCGCGCCCATAAGCTCCATGCGATTGTTTGTGGTGTGGCGGTAGCCTTGCGATTGACTGGCTTTCTTGCCTTTGACCTCCATGATGGCGGCCCAACCGCCTGGCCCAGGATTTTTCAATGCCGAGCCATCGGTGAAGATACGAATTAACGATCCCTCTTTGACGGCCGCTTCCTCTTGCTCTTTAAACTCGGTGTCTTCCCGGACGCGATCAATCTCGCGGCGTGCGAGCGCTTGAGCCTGGCCAAGCATCTCGTCGGCATTGGCGGAATCCATCGTCAAACGAACTTCGACATCGTGCCGTTGCATGAGGCGACGGAACTCTTGCCATAAGTCGGCGTTTCGGACGCGGTCACCCTCTCGACGATTCCATTTGTTCTGGCTCCACGTTTCCAGCCAGCCGCGGTTTACCGCGTTCGCCGTGAGTTCATGCGGCGTGTCTAGGACGATCCGGAGACCATCTTTCCGCAGAAGCCTCCGGGTTTCCCTAAGAGCATCGATACATGCGGTAAGGTGCATCCTAGCGAAATTCGTGGTTTGGAACTTGCTCGAGACCTTCTCGACTTTACCCGGGATTTCCAACTCGATGTAGTAGGCACCCACTCCTGAATTACCGACCGTTGCGGCAGCGTATGAGATGTGGCAGTCCGGAGCTTGAAGAGATGAATCTTCACCGTTGGAATCTGATTGGTCGGCAGCCTCGTCTTCGGTTTCACTATTTCGTCGGCCGACATCCTTTGCCAGTCGCCAACTCACACTTTGCTGCTTGTCTATACACGCAGCCAGTCTCTCCAGGAGGTCGCGGTGAACAACCTCGTTGCCATCATGGTTGACCCATCCGTTGGAACGCAGCTCGCCGAACCCGTTCGCGTCACCTACCGTTTCCGCAATCCAAGTCGATGGTGTCACTATTTCGACATCGCCATCCGTTGAATGTACCGCTTCAAAGCCCTTGACCGCCGCCATTAGGCAACAGCGAATAAAGGTTGCTCCTTCGTCCACCACGCCGGCAATGGGGTCGAGTTGCTCATCTCCGACCTTAACCATCGCGCTGTAAGCGCCAAATCCTTGGTGCGGTTTGTAATCGACGCCGCAATTGATGCGAACCGTCATTTCAGGTTCTGGATTCGTCTTCGTCTGTTGTGTCATATGACTTTGTTGGATCTCAACACGTCTGGCTTAAACCGCCGATTGGAACATCGTAAATCAAGAGCATTAGTGTTGGGCGCGGATTTTCACCCGCCAAGCCGGAACATCTCGATCTTTTCGCGACCCGAACCGACTTCAGTCAGATCCGTATTGCTGGATCGTAATTCAGAATACCTGTCTCGGCGAGTTGACCAGACCCGTTCGATGATCGCACAAATTTCCTCGTCGTCGGCGCCGGCACGCATAGGACCTTTCAAATCGGTTCCGCGAGTCGCAAAAAGACACGTAACTAGTCGTCCCTCGGTCGTCAGACGCGCGCGGGTGCAGTCGCCGCAAAACGGTTGCGTTACCGATGTGATGATACCGATTTCGCCTTGCCCATCTTGATATCGGTATCTCGAAGCTACTTCGCCGCGGTAGTTGGCATCGATCGGTTCCAAGGGGAATTCCGCGTCTATCGTTTCGACGACCTCCTTGCCCGAAACTACCTGCATCAGGTCCCAGTTGTTCAAGTTTCCGACGTCCATGAATTCGATGAAGCGTACGATGTCCCCTGTTCCTCGGAAGTGTGCGGCGGTGTCGACGATTGTGTGGTCATTGATGCCGCGTTGGACCACTGCGTTGATTTTCAGGGGCGAAAAACCCGCGTCTTTTGCCGCTTCGATGCCCTTTAGCACCTTTTCGGGACCGTACGGTCTTCCACTCATCCGGCTGAATACGTCCTCGTCCAATGCGTCGAGGCTCACGGTTAAACGATCGAGTCCGGCTCTTTTCAGGTCTTCCGCATAACGTGGCAACAGGTATCCATTGGTAGTCATCGCCAAATCGGTTACACCGGGGATCGATGCTAGATCTGCGATCAGGTGGGTGACATCGGATCTGACGAGGGGTTCGCCGCCGGTGATTCGCACCTTTTGGACGCCAAACTCAACGAAAAGACGAGTGAGTCGAACAATCTCTTCGAACGTCAAGATCTGCTCACGTTTCAGAAACTCGTAACGTTCACCAAAGATCTCCGCGGGCATGCAGTATGGGCAACGAAAGTTGCAACGGTCTGTTACGGAGATGCGGAGATCCCTTACGCCACGGCCGAGCGTGTCTCTTGTGGTCTTGCTTGCAGCAGCGAATTTCACGCGCTCGAGCCTCGTGAGTAGTGCATTGATAAGAGCGTTTCTGCGTGGTTGAGATTGTACCCGTAACCAAGTTGCCGGCGCGAATCAACTCTTTCGGATCGTCAACAATTCCCGAAGGGCGGGCACAATTGCTCTGATAGCTTGACCACGATGACTCAACTCGTCTTTCTCATTTGGTGTCATCTCTGCGGTCGTCCTCTCTTTGCCAACCGGTACGAAGACGGGATCGTAGCCGAATCCTCTTCTACCTCTCAGTTCGCAGATGATCGAGCCTTCAACGGCTGCCTCGGCATGCAAGATTCTGCCTTCAATCGCCGGATCGAAAACCACCACGGCGCATTTGAAACGGGCGGTTCTTTGCTCAATCGAGACGCCTGACATTTTGCGGAGCAGCAAGTTAGTTCGATCGGCATCGGTGAGGCCGTCGCCACCGTAGCGAGCAGAGTGAACTCCCGGCGCACCATCAAGCGCGTCAACCTCAAGTCCAGAGTCGTCGGCAATGGCAATCTCGCCGAAATGCAGACCATAGTATCTAGCCTTGGCGCGCGCGTTTTCTAAAAATGTTGCTCCGTTTTCTTCTGGTGCGTCGACAAGCGGAAGTTGATCAAGCCCTACGAACTCCGCAGGCAACAGCTCCAATAACCTACGAATCTCGAGAACTTTGCTGGCGTTCTGTGTCGCTATCAACACACGTTGTGGGATCGACGAAAGCATCTTTACTGGTTCGTACAACCGCGTTCGTTCAAATTCACCGGCAAAGTTCTAGAAACCGATTGACGATTGGCTTCAGAGTTGTTACCTTTGCGACTTGCGGCGCGGAATGATATTCTAATCACGAGATTACGTGATGTTGAGCCTCCCTGAGGGAAGTTGCGCCGGGGCTAGCGCGAAAAGCCGAAAAAGTAGCAGACGGGCCGTCAAATCAATAGGACAAGACCGCATCTAGATGCAACACTGGCTGATTCCCTCCAATCTCAACAAGCTCGCGCTCGTAGTGCTGGCTCTCGCCGCGACACTGATCTTAGCGGCGTGTTCGCCAGAGCATCCTCAATCCACTTTCGGTTACGGCGGACCAGTTGCACGTGACCAAGGCGATCTATTCCTTCTCATCTTCTGGATCGCAGTCGGTGTCTTCATCGTCGTCGAAGGCGGGATCCTCTATATCGCATTCCGGTACCGACGCCGCGATGACAAAATACCAAGACAGGTCCACGGCAACACCAAACTCGAGATCACTTGGACGGTGCTGCCGTCCCTCGTCATCGCCGCTATCGCGGTTCCAACCATCATCGGAGTCTGGGAACAACAACGCGGTGCGCCGACCGACATGGGCGACGTTCTCGAGGTAGAAGCCATCGGTCACCGCTGGTGGTTTGAGTTCCGATACCCCAATCAAGAAGTCGTCACCGCCAACGAGATGCACATCCCGGTCGGTCGCCCGGTAAACGTCAGTCTCGCATCACAAGATGTGATTCACAGTTTCTGGGTGCCGAAACTCGCGGGCAAGATCGACATGGTGCCCCTCAACGACAACCTGCTCTGGTTCATAGCCGACGAACCCGGTATATACGACGGACAATGCGCCGAATTCTGCGGCATCGCACACGCCCATATGCGCTTCCGCGTCGTTGCACACAACGAGGAAGAGTTCCAACAATGGATCGCTGGTATGCGCACACCGCCCGAACCATTCGAGCAGGGCAGCGCAGAATCCCAAGGTGAACTGCTGTTCGCTACCAACTGCAAAACCTGCCACAGCAACGATTCATGGAGGCAAGATGCATACGCCCTCGAAATCCAGCAACAAGACTCCCGATGGGCGACCTGGCTCGCAGACATAGAAGACTCGCGCATTGTTTCAGCACCTAATCTGACCCACTACGGTGAGCGACACTTCCTCGCCGCGGGGATCAAAGAAAACTCCCGCGACAATCTCATAAAGTGGATAACCGATCCCGAGTCCATCAAGATCGGAACGTCAATGCAAGCTCACGCCGCCGTCTACCAGGAACGTGACGACAACAAGATCAACCTCTCATCTCAAGAGGTTGAGAGCATCGCAGACTACCTCCTCGCACTCCAACCCGGCGACATCGAGCAACTCGCGGCACCGCAAATCACTGGCGGAACCCCCGAAGAACGCGGCGAGCAACTATTCGTCTCCATCGGCTGCAATGCTTGCCACTCGCTTGATGCAGACACCACAATCGTAGGGCCAAGTCTCGTAGGAATCGCCGACCGCGCTGGCACCCGAACCGACCTTTCGGCACAAGATTACATGCGGCAATCCATCAATGACCCCGCAGCTTTCATAGTCGACGATTTCACAAACTCGATGGTCGTGCCCAAGTTGCCTGCAAACCAAGTCGAAGACCTAATCGCCTACATCTCCACACTGGAATAAGCATCCAGCATCTCGGATAGACTGAAATCAGGATCGCGAAAACAGCATTCGAAATCTCCTAACCCCCGAACCTATGCACACCACACATCCAGGAATAGACCGAGAACCGATCTCAATGAGGTTCCCGCGTATCTTCCCAAGGCCGAAGAGCGATTACAGCATTTGGAGTTGGATCAGCACCGTCGACCACAAGCGCATCGGAACGCTGTACGCGGTGACTTCTTTCCTCTGGTTCCTGGTGGGTGGCATCGAAGCTCTACTGATGCGTGTGCAACTCTCCCAAGCCGACAGCACGTTCATTGACCCTGAGCTCTTCAACCAGCTATTCACGATGCACGGAACAACAATGGTGTTCCTCGTCGTGATGCCCCTATCGGCCGCGTTCTTTAACTGGTTAGTACCGCTCCAGATCGGCGCCCGTGACGTCGCGTTCCCGCGTCTTAACGCCCTTAGCTATTGGATATTCCTCTTAGGTAGCCTGCTCCTCAACTTCTCGTGGATAGTCGGCGACGCGCCTAACGGCGGATGGTTCGGATACGCGCCCAACTCGCATCTAGCCTTCAATCCAACCGACGGTATGACCTATTGGGTGCTGGGGCTCAACATACTGGGTGTCGCGTCGATAGCGGCTGGACTTAACTTCATCGTCACCATACTCAACATGCGCGCACCTGGCATGACGCTCACCAAGATGCCGGTCTTTACATGGATGACATTCGTGACTTCGGTATTGATCGTCCTAGCGCTGCCGGTGCTAACCGTTGCTCTGATCCAACTCCAGGTCGACCGGCTCTACGGCACGCACTTCTACAACACGGCTGCTGGAGGTGACCCGGTGCTTTGGCAGCACGTCTTCTGGCTGTTCGGTCACCCCGAGGTCTACATCCTCATCTTGCCGGCGATGGGCATAGTGTCCGAAATACTGCCGGTCTTCTCACGTAAGCCGTTGTTCGGATATTCGTTCCTGGTCTTCGCTGGCGTGGCGATCGGCTTTATGGGTTGGTTCGTTTGGAGCCACCACATGTTCACCGTTGGCCTCGGCCCCGCCGCAAACTCGGCGTTCGCAATCTCGACGATGGCGATTGCTATTCCGACAGGCATCAAGATCTTCAACTGGATCGGCACCATGTGGGGAGGATCGATACGCTTCAGCACCGCGATGCTGTTTGCGATATCGTTCATCGCAATGTTCACCATTGGTGGTTTGTCAGGAGTCATGCACGCGGCTGTACCCTCCGACGCCCAGCAGCAGGACACCTATTTCGTCGTAGCCCACTTCCACTACGTCCTTTTCGGCGGCGCCATCATGGCGATATTCGGCGGCATCTACTTCTGGTGGCCAAAGACGACCGGATACATGCTCAGCGACAAGCTCGGCAAGTGGAACTGGCTGATAATGTTCATCGGCTTCAACCTCCAGTTCGCGCCGCAACACTGGCTCGGCCTCGACGGAATGCCCCGCCGCATATTCACTTACGCCGAGAACATGGGTTGGGAAAACACCAATATGATCGCGTCCGCCGGCGGTTTCCTGATGGCGTTCTCAGTGTTGCTTTTCATCATCAACGTGTTCTACAGTGCCCGTAAACGAGTGCCGGCCGGAAACGACCCGTGGGATGGCAGGACGTTGGAGTGGTCAATAACCTCGCCCCCGCCGCACTACAACTTCGAAAAGATACCGAACGTCGAGCATCGCGACGACTACTGGTTCACCAAGCATCCCGAACTCATCGCCGAGTACTACCACGACGAACACGCGGGCGAGTTGACCGCGCCATCGGGAGCGCAGTTCGACGACGCAGATGACGAGCATCACGACGATCACGCGGAAGTGCACCACGACGCCGACGACCACGGACATGGTGACATCCACCTGCCGGATATGTCTTACTACCCGTTGATCCTCGCCGCCGGTCTCACGATTGTGGCGGCCGGGTTGATGACGTACATCCCGGTTATCGTCATCGGCGCAATAGTTCTCGTCTGGGGGTTGCTCGGTTGGGCGTATGAACCGGTCAACGATCCCGATCCGGAATCATCGCACTGACACTCGACGATAGCCGACCATAAACGGAAAGCAATCTGAATTGGCATCCGCATCCGCGACATACGAGATCAAGAGCGAGCACGGCGAAGTCATCAACACTTCGACCGGGTTGAGCAACAGAAAGCTCCTCATGTGGGCGTTCCTCGGATCCGACGTGATGTTCTTCGGATCGTTCATCGCCACTTACCTCGTCTACCGTAACCGTAGCTTGGTCGGGCCGTACCCGTCAGACGTTCTTGAGATCCCCATCACGTCCGTCTCCACGTTCGTGCTCCTAATGAGCTCGCTGGCGATGGTGCTCGCTCTCGCCTACGTCCAACAAGGCCGCAGGAATATGGGGACACTCTGGATCTTTGCAGTCGTAGTGCTGGGCACGATCTTCATACTATTCCAGGTCTACGAGTTCAATCACTTCGCGCACGTAGGCCTCACACCACGAACCAACTTATTCGGGACGACATTCTTCATCCTCACCGGTCTGCACGGCGCCCACGTAACTTTGGGAGTCATATGGCTCATTTTCCTCGGATACGGCAACATCAAAGGCTCGTTACGCGCTGATAACGCCATCGACCTCGAGATCGCGGGTCTGTACTGGCACTTTGTCGACATAGTATGGATCGTCATCTTCACCGTCATATATCTCATCTCAGCGCGCGACGCCACTCCTGCCGGCGGCGTCCCATGGGTTAACTGAGATTAAACAAAAGCTACCCCGAGGCCCTGCTACCCCGAGGCCCTGCTACCCCAAAGCGCGAAACGAAAATGTCGAATCTCTGGAACAAGCTCCTTTACCACGACGGCCGCGGCTGGTGGGACCTCCCCCGTACACAGTGGCAGGAACCCAGGCCAGAGATGGAAGGCCCGTTCGGCGACGGCATTTTGCCCATCAAGCGGTTCTTCACACTCATCACCGCCGCAAACCTCCATCACGGGACCCCAGCATTCTACGTCCTGATCGGCGCGATCCTCAGCGTCATCACCATCGTCGAAGTCTGGGCTTTCAGTTGGCAGACGCTCGGCGGATTGCTCGTACCGTTCATGCTCGTGCTTTCGCTCGCCAAGTTCGTGCTTGTCGTCGGGTTTTTCATGCACCTGAAGTTCGACCGCAAATACTATGCTTGGATATTTACGGCGTGCATGCTCATCGGGATCGGCATATTCGTGGCATTGCTGTTGCTCCTAAATTTCGCGAACCAGGCGCAGCAATAGATAACATCACGCGGTCTCGTCGCATGAGGCCACCGAACAACACCTCCCGATCGCGACGGACAACGGTTCGGAGCCTATGAATCCGTCAGCTGAAGTCGCCAATTCCATCGGCGATTTCCTGTCGTCCTGGTCGCTGTCCGGTCCCCAATTCATCATCGTCGCATTTCTTTCGACGGTGTACCTCGTCGGGATGTTGCGGCTTCAAATCCGGTCCCGATGGCAAGCCATCCCGATCCGCAAAGTTATGTACGCAATTGGTGGTTACGCGATCCTATTCTTTGCCGTCGCCGGCCCCCCAGAAGCGTTTTCCGACGACATGTTCTTCGCCCACATGACGCAGCACGTTCTGATCGCAATGGTCGCATCAGTGCTTTTGCTCGCCGCCACACCAATGGCCGCATACCTCTGGTCCATGCCCGAAACCATCCGCGTCGGTCTCGCACCATCCCTCGCCGAAACCGGATGGCTACGTCGAATTACCGCAACACTCACAAGCCCAAAATTCGCACTCCCCGCGTTCATCCTAACCCTCTGGGGTTGGCACATCCCTGAGGCATACTCGCTCGCCGTCAACAACGAGCTAGTCCACCTCGCGATGCACCTCTCCATGTTCACAACCTCCCTCCTGTTCTGGTGGCCGATAATCGGACCCCCGCCAGTCAGGTCGCAACTCACCGATCCGCAGCGCATCATCTACTTGATTCTCGTGGTGACGCCGACTGCGGTTCTAGCTGCCATCATCACGCTTTCGAACACCGTCATCTACACGACTTACCTGGATACGCCACACCACTTCACGCTGACGCCTTTCGAAGACCAGCGCATCGGCGGCTTGTTGATGTGGATCCCCGGCAACATCGTTTACCTGGCGACCTTGACCACGCTGTTCCTGCGGTGGTTTTCTCGAGAAGACCGTAAGAATCGCAGATATAGGCTTAACCGCAAGCAGTTAGAGGCCACGCGGCGGCGAATTGAACAACTTCGGGATCAAGAGCGCAAGTGACTCAAACATTGCCGGAGTGCCTCATTTAAACCGCAACGGGTTAGATTGATAGAATCTCCAATATCGGGCGGTTAGCTCAGAGGCCCAGAGCGCTTGCCTTACAAGCAAGAAGTCGGAGGTTCGAATCCTCCACCGCCCACCATCTCGCTCCCTATCGCCCGTCTCGGCATGTTACCCGGCGACTGCAGCCTACCACCAGTATTGGCCGACACATCGGTGGAGTCCAACTACGCGATACCCGTTATTGGTGGGACGTATCGCCGACTAGGGCTAGGAGCTTCGGGCAGAAACGTTGGCTCGTTTCCTAACGATGCATTTCATCGACAAGCGAGGTAACGACATCAAGTGGGCATTTACCTTCGCCTGCGACACGCGGAGTTGGAGCCGAACGCGGCGTCAGCCAGTCATTGGCCTCGGAGAGTCCAAAGGCTTATTCAAAACACAGTTACGTCTAACCCATCACCGACAAGTCTCACCTGGTATCGAACAGATCCGGAGGTTCGATCTGCTCATACGCAACGGTCCACGAGGCTGCGCACGACCACCGAGCACCATCTCGGACCAAGGTTGCAAACGGCAGCGCGAAGAATTAGCCCATGCGGCACAAACGCTAAGGAGATCGGGAACGACGACTTGAGAGACAACGCCAACACCGCTATCGCATCGACCCTTTAATCCTTGCGGTTTCCGGGCGCCGCGCAAGTCCGAGCCAGCCTCCGCACACCTCGAATTCCCGATTGATCTTCGGTACGCCGGGATCCGTTTGTCTTCGTCCAGATCGAAACTGTTTCTTGCCTTCAAACTTCGCCCGTTTCAAGTTCTGCACAGATTTATTGCTGGATTCCGCTGGGAAAATGCATATTAATCCCACAACTTCAGGGATTTACCGTAACATGTACGCACCTTTTCAAAACGCGAGTTTTGCGGAAACCATAAACACGGAGGACCAAATGGCTGAAGAAAAGCGCTCAAGAATCTATCCGGTGCGCGTCAGCTTGCTCACAATTGCTGTGCTGATCGCATTGATATGTTTCGGCATAATCGCTCTGTTGTGGATCACCTTAGACGGCAAGAGCTCAGCAATCGCGGATTACGGCTTCATCACCGGCGCGTTGATCGGAGTGTTGGCGGCTGGCATTACCGGCCTCGTAGGATTGGGTGCCTCGTTGGCCCAAACTATCGGTGGGAACGAATAAGGTTCACACCTGCGGGTCGCGATTGCATGCAGTTTAGTCTTGAACCGCGGCACGTTAACCTAACTTGGTTGAGTACGCGCGTCAACGTCTGCGCGAACCCGACCATATCTTCGTAGGCATGATCTGACGAGAAGTTACCCGCCCATGATCGTGGGAACCGGTAGCCCTCTTCCATCATGCCTACGATTTTTTGTTTCTAGTAGATTTGCGTCGTTCATTGGGCGCGATCGGCAACGTCGCACATGCCTCGTCGCCTAATCCACACCCTGCATCAAACCCTCCAAGGCTATCGAATAGCCCACTTGGTCTAGCGTACGGTTGCCCTTGCTCGAGGGAAATGTCCGGAGGACTAAAGGGCGCCGGCTTACTCCCCCCAAGCCCTCTTCAACACCCGCCCAAAAGCCGTTACGAACCCATCCAACTCCTCATAAGTGTGTGCGTTCGACACATTCCCCGCACACTTACTTGACAACAAATAACCCTCGTTCATCATGCCCATGAAGACCATCTCCAACAACTCGTTATCGTTCGTGGCATATGTACGGTAGTCGCGCACGTTCTCGGATGTGGCTTGGATTGCGAACAACGATGTCGCTCCAGTTACGCCCATCGGCGCTTCCATCTCGGAAATGACTTCGCGTAAGCGAGAACGGAGATATTCGCCTTTCGTCGACAGATCGTCGTAGACATCGACGCTCAATTCTTTAAGAGTCGCAACTCCCGCCGCTGCGGTCATTGGATTGCCGTTGAACGTGCCAGCGTGTGACACTTGCGGTCCGCCAACACCGCTCGGGTCCCAAAGCGACATGATGTCGTCTCGACCACCAAACGCTCCGACCGGCAATCCGCCTCCGATCACCTTGCCGAAACAGGTCAAATCGGGCATGACACCGTAATGTTCTTGTGCACCGCCTCGGGACGCTCGGAACGCAATCACTTCGTCGAAGATCAGCAGTATTCCCAACTCTGAAGTGACGCGTCGCAAGCCTTCGAGGAATTCGGTATCTGCAGGCACCATACCGCACTGACCGTTGATCGGTTCGACGATTACGGCCGCAAGATCGTCGGCGTTATCTCGGATTATCCGTTCGGCGGCGGCTAGATCGTTGTACGGCATGATCACGATCTCGTCTGTCGATTTCGGTGACATACCTCTTGTGGTAAGTACCGCGGTGGGTGCCTCGGCATCGCCGGCCAGTCCCACGTCCGGTGTGACGCTGATCTGCACCGCGTCGTGGTTTCCGTGATACGCACCCTCGCACTTCGCCAAAAGGTTTTTGCCCGAGAATGCACGCGCGGCTCGGATCGCATTGAGAGTCGCCTCGGTACCGGAGTTCACGAAGCGGATCTTGTCCAACGACGGAACCCGTTCGCACATTAGTTCACCCCACTCAACTACCAAGGGCGTCGGTGCTGGATACGAAACTCCATGGGCGAGTTGCTCAGTTAGGGCGTCGATCACCGCGGGATGCCGATGCCCGAGGATGAGCGTGGTCATGTTGTTGATGAAATCCACCCGCTCGTTACCATCAACGTCAGTGATGCCCGAGCCGTCGGCCTGCGATACGTAGATCGGGAATGGGTTCCAGAAGATCGAGTTACGCGTGTCGCCGCCCGGGAGGTAGCGTTTAGCCTGTTCGTGCTTGGCGTTCGAGCCAGCGTTTGATGCGACGTATCGCGCCCGTTCGGAACGCAGTGATTCGGAGATGTTCTGCTTTGTCATGGGCGTATGGTAACGCACATGACGGCGGTGCGTGACCCCTTTACATCACCGGCGGGTGCGGATAGGCGCGCTCCCAGCTCTCTTTGCCGAAGCTTGGATCCTGCGACATGTCGCCGTACTGGGCCAAGCGGTCTTGGGAAGCTGCTTCTATCGACGTCATCACCTCGGTGAATAGCTCCGCCTCCAAGCGATGCCGCACATTCGCGTACGCCGGATTATCGAGCAGATTCGTTTGCTCTTGCGGGTCGTTATCGATGTCGAACAGCAGGGCTTCGCCAGAACGATAGCGGTGCAATTTGAAGCGTCCATCATAGTTCATCCATCCGTCCGTCAGCATGCCGAAAATGCGGTCGCGGCCTTGTTCGCCAGGCATCCCTTCGCCGGGCAACGGCGCCGCGTCGTACCACAACGGCAGATCCTCGATACCCGCCCACTTCAGCATCGTGGCAGTGACGTCCCGTAACTCGACAAGATCTTCGACAACCTGACCTCCGGCGACACTTGGACCCATCGCCAAGAACGGGATGCGAATCGCCGATTCGAAGAACGACGCTTTGCCAATTAAGTTGTGATCGCCGAGGTAATCCCCATGGTCTGAAGCCAAAACGATGTACGTGTTTTCCAACAGTCCTTGCCGATCGAGTGCATCAACAATCGCCCCGACCTCGTAATCGATCTGTTGGACTAAACCAGAATAGTGTTTTCGGATCGTTGTCTTCGTTGAATCGGGAAACTCTGCGTAGTCGACGCCGTTCCAGTCGCGCCTGTTGCCGCTGACGTTGGTCTCCCTGAGGTTCGGGTGGTGCTCCGAAACCTCCGGTGCAGGTAGCGGTAATTTGCTCTCGTCAACGCCTTCGAGGAACCGTTCGTTCGGATCGTAAGGACAGTGCGGTCCTGGGAAGCCCACCATCATCGCGAACGGGCCCTCGTTGCCATATCGTTCGATGAACTTCACGGCTTCGGATCCGACGAAGTGGTCCCAAGAATGCTCCCATGGGATGTCGTGTACGACTGCTCCCTTGTTCTCGTGATATCCGTCCATCTCATTGCCATGCAACTTACGGAGTCCATGCCGATTCAGATAGTGGTAGTAGTCGTCCCTGACATGTAGCCAGCGCTTGTCTTCGCACACGACGCGATATTGGAATCCGCGCCGCTCGTTCCACGGGTAGAAGTGCATCTTGCCGATGCCAGCGGTGTAGTAGCCAGCATCGTTGAGAATTTCGGGCCACGTATGAATGCCAGCAGCGCGCCAATCTGCTCGCAGGTTTTGAGAGTTGTTGGTTACACCGTTTCGGATGGCATTCGCCCCCGTAAGCAGTGCCGTCCGTGCAGGTACACATACAGGCGATTGAGAGAAACCGTTGGCGTATCGAACGCCTGCATTGGCGATGGCGTCAATGTTGGGTGTCTGGAGCCAATCCGCGCCATAGCACTCTGCAAAATCGGCTCGGAACTGGTCAGGGAATAAAAATACGATGTTCGGCCGATCAGCTTGAGTGCTCACTTCATTGCTCCTCGATGGTTTCAGGTCTACGGCACCAAATGGCACGGATCAATCAATCTAGTTCGACAACCGCGGCTGTGAATGCGGGTAACACTTTCGCCCAGTCGCCTACAACGCCGTAACGGGCGTGGGAGAATATGTTGGCCTCCGGATCTTTATCGATGGCGACGATGTTACGCGCCGCCGAACATCCGGCCATGTGCTGACTGGCTCCTGATATACCGACGGTGATGTATGTCGTTGGACTTATGCTCTTCCCGGTCAATCCAACTTGGTGCGAATGATCGATCCAACCGGCATCGCACGCCGCGCGTGAAGCGCCCAAAGCGGCGCCGAGAAGACCGCACAACTCGCGCAGATTGTCGAAAGGTTCCGGGCCGCCAAGTCCGCGACCACCCGATACGACCACGTCTGCTTGTTCGAGTGGAACTCCTTCGCTCTCTTCGAGCACGGTCTCTACCAAGACTGGCGCGGCATTTGGCAATTTGACATCTGACATATCGATCCGCTGGACATCGGGGGTTCGAACTACCGCTTCGGCCGGTTCTATAGCACCCGGTCGTAAAGAAATCACTTGGATTCCTTCCGCCGAGAATTCATACACCGCTAACGCGCTCCCGCCGTGCACCGGACGCGTAACTGCTACCCTGCCAGTCGTTGCACTGACCGTAAGATCTATGCAGTCAGACGCGAGCCCCGCACCCAACCGGGCGGCCAATCGAGCGCTCACCACCGATCCCCAATCTGTTTTGGCGACTAGGACAGCGGAAGGGTTCAATCTGTTGACCAACTGGCACGCGAGTTCTGTAGAAAGGGCGAACACGCCGTTCGCGGCGTCCGTTGAAACACTTGGATGTTCCAACATCACGACCTCGCCGACGTCGAGTCCGTGCAAATTTCCAACGTCGAAGGACGACCCGACTGCCAAGCACATCGCGATATTTGATACATCGTCAGAGATTCGGACAGCTGCGTTCACAAGTTGCCGGACCGTCGGATGCAGCCCGTCCGCGGTCGTCTCGCCGACGACCAGCACCTTGCAGACGTTATCGCTCATATCAGCTTCGCCTCTCTAAGCCGTAGAGCCAGCAAGCGTCCTGAATCGGCGTCGTCTTCACCTTCGATGATCTCGACAAGGGATTCTGAAATGGGTACGAACAGCCGCGTCATTGACAAGGTGCCGTTCTGGGCTAATTGACCCAATCCGAGATCGGCCAGGGTCATGGTTTCGGGACGTTTTCGGCTCGCTGCCATTATGCCGCGGAGGTTAGCGTACCTCGCCTCACCGAGCTCGTTTGTGACAGTCATCACCGCAGGTTTCGGACACTTGATCCGCTGGAATCCACCTTCAGCAACGCGTTCAACATCAAAAAACTCGGCGTCGTTGCTCACGGCGAGTGCCCGTACCAGCGTGACTATGGGCGAGCCCATTAACTCGCTCAACATGATTGGTACGTGGGCCTGGTCCCAGTCGGAGGCTTGTCGACCAGCCAATACGAGGTCGGCACCACCGTCGCGCTCAATCGCGGCCGCCAAAACTCTCGCCGTACCCAGCGCGTCCAACGACTCGGATGCTTCGTCGTCCACCAACACCAACCTGTCGGCCCCGATTGCCAGCGGTTTCTTCATCACGTCGAGTGCGAAGCCTGTACCGACTGAAAAGATGGCTATCTCGACATCTGCTCCGGCATCTCGCAGTCGAAGAGCGGCCTCGACTGCGTTCATATCGAAGCCGTTAACGATCGGTGGGACCCCGGCCGGCGGAACTACGCGCAAACCCTCTTCGTCAACCTTGAACTGCGATGGCGGAATGTCCGTGTCCGGGACTTGCTTTGCACAAACGGCTATTTTCAACATGCTTTACCTGTCAACAAGTCCACTGGTTGCCAACTGCATCCGCAACAATTCTAACCATTGACTCCCCAACTTAAAACCGTTTGCATATCCATCACGTAACCTTCAACAAAACCGCTTCGTGTCCAACACACAATCAAGGAGCGAGAACCATGAAAACCCGCGTCATCGGCGTCGTGACGGCTCTTGCTGTCATCACAGTCACATTCATAGGCATCGTATTGACCATCGCTGCCATCCAAGATTACCAAGAGAACAAAGGCGAATCGTTCATCGAACGCGCCGCCAGCATCGTAGGCTTCGGAACCTTGACGGAAGAGGTCGCCCAAGTCAAGGTGGATGCGGCCGATGAAGACGTCGATGAATCAGAGAAAAGATCGTCCGATCCGTCCGAGATTTTCCGCTTCTTCGGCCGGTCTGAAGACAACGAGAAATGGTTCGATGACTTCTTCGAACGGAGATGGCTAGAACGCGACGATCCATATAGGTTTGAGGATCGAATAGAGCGATCACCCCCCGATTCACCATTCAATGGGTGGGAATTTGCGGGTTTCGTTCCGCCCGATTGGCTAGGTGATCTAGTCGAGCGCGGCGTGATGACCCAAAAAGAGGTCGATCAACTTAAATCGTGGCTGGAAAACCTGCCAGATTCCTTCAGCGAGGAGATGCCTACGTTCCCAGGCGACCGTAGCTTCGAGTTCGACAGCGACGATGGTCGATTCCGCTTCCGAGGCGAATGGCAATTCGGCGAACCGGAGGACGATTCCACTGATGAACACAAAGACGACGACAAATACGAACTAGTTCCCAACAGGGGCATTTCGTTCTAGCGCTTCACGCCGTTCACGCCTCCGCAGTGTCTCGCCGCTCCCATCCCGGTTTGAACATCCGAAGGAAGTTGGATTTGCCGTACGGATGCTTGGCGGCTTCGGTTTCGTTTAACTCGACGCCAAAACCGGGCGTATCGGGTATTTGCAGTTTGCCGTCTTTGACGCGTTCAAAGCCGTGAAGCACATCGGACGCCCATGGCTCCAAGAAATCATCGAAGCATTCTTGGATGTAGATGTTCGGCGTAACCGCATCGATGTGTAGGGCGATCATCGTCTTGAGTGGGCTTTCGGCGTTGTGCGGCGCCAGTTGCGCGTGATGTGCTCGGGCCATTCCCGCGATCTGCAATGTGCGCCAAACGCCGCCTACACCCAACGGCTCCGGGTTGATGATGTCGGTTACATCCGCATTCAAGAAACGTGCAAAGTCATGTAACTCGTGCATTCGTTCGCCGGCAATAACCCGGACCGGTACACGCTTTGCAACTTCGATCAAGGCATCAACGTCGTTCGATAAGACTGGAGTCTCAAACCAAGTGACTTCGAATTCTTCGAGCCAGTTGCCGATCTCGATCGCCGCGCCGACGCTGAATCGGTCGTGCGCCTCAATCATGATCTCGACATCATCTCCGACCGCTTCTCTGACCGCTCTCAACAGAGCTTGAATCTCTCGCGTTTCCTCTCGGCTCAGGCTCAGATAGGCCGTACCGAACGGATCGAGTTTGAGCGCAGTATAACCACGACCGACAACCTCGGAAGCCTTTTCCGCGAATCCCTCGGGCGTCCGAGGGCCGGAGTACCAACCATTCGCATAAACACGGATGTCGTCGCGAACCTTACCGCCTAGCAAACGATGGACCGGCACACTCAAAGACCTACCTAGGATGTCCCAACAGGCCATTTCGATGCCGGCCATCTCGCGGTTAACGTTTAGGAAACCTGCCAGATACAACTCGTTCCAGATCGCATGGATGTCGCGCGGGTCGCGTCCGATAACGAGGTGCTTTACCTCTTCTACTGCAGCGACCGTTGGTTGCGTGCTTAGGCCACCAGTCGCTTCGCCGATCCCACGGTATCCGTCGTCAGTGTCGACAACCACATAGATCCAGTTCTTCCATGGATTTCCGACTACGATGGTGCGAATATCGGTGATTTTCATATCGACATATTGCGCGGTCTTGACTGACTAGCGTAACGGGGCGGCAGTTAATTTTTGCACATCAGCCGGGTTCCAGCCAGGCGCCGTTTCCATGAGTGTCAACCCATCATCGCTGACTGAAATAACCGCGATGTCGGTCACGATATCCGTAACACATCGTTGCGCGGTCAACGGGAAGTCACACTCTTTGAGGATCTTAGGTTCGTTGCGTTTGGTGGTGTGTTCCATGGCCACGATCACCCGCTTGGTGTTGGCGGCCAAGTCCATTCCGCCACCGATACTGCCGATGCCGCGCGACGGCAGCATCCAGTTGGCCAGGTCTCCACGCTCTGAAACCTGCATTGCGCCGAGAACCGTGGCATCGATATGACCACCCCGGATCATCGCGAAGGAATCAGCAGAATCGAAGAATGCCATGCCCGGCGTCATCTTCGTGAACTGGCCGCTAGCATCGATGAGATCTGGATCGCCGTCCGCGGGTGCCAATAGTTCGCCGTACCCAAGAACCCCGTTCTCCGCTTGATATCGCAGATACACTCCCTCCTGCACAAAATCGGCGCACAGAGATGGGATGCCGATCCCAAGATTCACGACCGCACCATGAGGTAACATCTCTGCCGCGCGGCGGGCGATCTCGGCGCGTGACCACCGTGGGGCCGGATCGGTAAAGTCGATTGGCGTGTGGTTCGCGGTTGCGGGCATGGTCACATCATCTTACATCTCGGAAACGAGAGGCAACGTCGTGTCGGGACACGCACGACAATCACAGTTCCGAGAAAAACCACGCGAATACGACATGTTATTGATGGGAGGCATATTTCGGATCATTTAACGATTATGCTGAGTAATCGCATGTTTGCCGAGGTGATCCAGAATACTGAACGCTCATTGGGCGATTTCTTGCGGGGCGAATTGACCGGCGCTGACAGGTTCGGTGCGGCGTCCGCTTTCCTAAATTCAGATGGATTGGGTCATATTTTGTCGGCCATGCAACGCATTCTCTCTGTCGAGGGGCAAATCAGCATAATCCATGGCGCCGATTTTCGGATTACCGACCCGCAGGCAATCGAAAGCTTGCTTGCGCTCAACAAACGGCACGCGAGGATGACCTCCAAGGTCCATCTCGGCTGGGATTTGACGCAGAGCCATCGATTCCACCCCAAGTTGTATTTTTGGACCACGGACTACCGTGTTTACACTGCAGTTGTCGGGTCTTCGAATCTTACCCACGGCGGCCTCGTCAGCAATACCGAAGTCAACGCCGTGATGCGGGGTGCGGTCGACGAACAGCCCATCGCCCAATGTTTGGACATTTTCGAAAGCATAATCACTCATCCGGACCTGGTAGAGCCCGACGACGAGTTTTTGGAAAAATATCAGGAACTCCACGACAGTGCTCGAGACCTACCGCTGCGAGACGCCCCGCCGGGTGAACTTCAGCAACTCTACCAAGAGCTCCTCGATCTAGTCCGGCCTCCGCTTGAAGATTGGCAACCGCGTACGCAGCTCGAATTCGTGGTCAAAGCTTTACAGAATCTCGACCGCCAATCCACGGGCACGAACACATTGCTCGATGCAAGCGACCAGTTCGTGCACCTAAAAGCTATCTACGCCGAGGTTGTGAGGTTGGCGCGCGAGGCCGGCAAGAATTACGATTGGTCAGCGATCGAGACCAGCATCAGGGGGCGAATCAACGAGAACATCGGGAATCCACCGCAACCCGGATCGTATTTCATTCGTGAGGGCGGGATGTCGGGTATGTATCGATTGTCTGATGCTGGTTGGGCGTTGGTTCGGGAACGCTTACAAAGCGGGAGTGGTTCAAGCACTTAGGTTCTCAACGAGTTGAGCTGTTCGTCAAAATCCCTCAGTGCAGCGGCGTATCCGTCATCGAAGCCGAGTTTGTATCCGCAATATGCGCACTTGTGGCGGCCCGGAAATCCTTGATTGTCTGGTAGCTCTGACATCAGCGCCGAAATCGTGTTTAATTCGGTACCGTTGTATTTACGCGCATCGTTCGCGTGTTTGGGACAGCTTCTTGGTTTTCGCGGCGCGATCACAACTTGCCCTGGTTCGCGAGTTCGACGGAGCGTTCGAGCGACACGATGTTGACTAGGTCAGCGTTTACAAGGAACTTCTGTAGTCCGCCATCGAGATAGAACAGTTTGAATCGCCATCCTTCGCCGCCGAGGACGAGGTACGCTTTGAAATACTCTTCGTTGTGCATCATTGCGTCGGCGAGGCACAGAATCTCAAACGGGATTTTCTGTTCGGCGGTTCCGGAAACTTGTTGCCACTTGAGCGAGATGAGGTACGGGCGACCGAAAACGTCTAACGCGAATGTGTCGAGTTTATGGGCGGAAACTCCGAACCGCGTGCCGATGTTCTTGTGCCGCGTAACGGTATAGCCACCCATCTCGAAGGCTGGCGGTACCATTCGCTCCATCACCTCTCCGGTGCGAGTATTCCGCGGGGACATTCCTTAGTCCTCGCCCTTGTCAAAAATCTGGGTTGCAACTATGGCGGATGACGCATCCGAATTCTCGTACCGACTTGGGTTTTGGTTTTTTGCGTTTGACCCAAACAGCCGCGTATCAAAATCTTTGAGTCGCTTGAGGCCGATATCGACGAACTCTTGTTCAACCTCGATACCTACGAATCGGCGGCCCATGTTCAGAGCTGCTACGCCTGTGCTTGCCGTGCCTGAGAAAGGATCTAACACCAGATCGTCGGGAGCGGTGGATGCGCGGATGCATCGTTCGATCAATGCCACCGGTTTCTGCGTGGGATGCTTGCCGTAACGTTTTTCTTGTCGGCCGGCGGCGGTGTATTGCCAGACGGTCTTCATCTGCTTGCCGCCGTTTTCGGCCTTCATGTCGGTGTAGTTGAAGACGTAGTTTGGGCGGTCACCTTTTTGTGCCTTTGCCGCCCAATAGACGAGCTCGGTGGAGTGGGTAAAGGTTCGACACCCCAGATTCGGTGGCGGATTGGGCTTCTCCCAAATAACGTCATTTAGCAAACGAAATCCGCTTTTGATTAGCGCCATTCCTGCGATCGGATGGAAATGCAACGTGCCGCTTACCCAGATCGTGCCTGTCGGCTTCAGTATCCGGTAGCATTCGGCCATCCATTCTTCCGTGAATTCCAGATCCTTTTCCCAACCTCGACTCCGGTCCCAATCGCCTTTGTTGACGCTTACCATCCTGCCGGCGTGACAGGTGATGCCGCCATTTGACAGGAGATATGGAGGATCTGTCCAGATGCAATCGAAAGTGTCACCTGGAAATGACGCGAGCACATCGATAGCTTGACCCAGAAAGTATTGCCATCGAAATGACAGCGAAACGTCTGGATCGACGTCAGAATAGAGTTCTTGGCCTTTTTGATCGCGGGGCCGCATTCAGCGATCTTTGATCAGATCGCTCAAACTGTCAAGGCCGATGAACCTATTGATCGAAGATCGTTAATCCATGTTAGCGATCATTTCAACCGCACCCTCGATATCCGGCAACACGCCCCGTTGCGTCGATTCCTCGGAGTGGATGATGGTGCCGTCGGTATCGATGATGAACAGCGACCTGATTGACACGCCGCGTTCTTCGTTGAAGACGCCGTAGCTTCGGCTGACTGCCCCGTGCGGCCAGAAATCCGACAAGACTCGAAGCGAATTCGCCGTCCCGTCTCGGAGGGTGTTGTTGACCCAGGCGAGTTGAACCGGGACTGAATCGCAACTGACTTCCAAGAGTTCAGCGCCGACCGCTGCTGCGCGTTCTCGGATCCCACCGAGGACCCCAAGTTGATTGCTTCAACCGCCAGTAAAGGAGGCGGGATGGAAAGTCAGTATGACGCGCCGACCAGACTCTAGCAGTTCGGACAGCTTTGTCCGACTGGCGTCGTGCGCCGTCAATTCGAAATCTGGGGCTTTAGCGCCAGCGCCTAAATATGCCATCCTGCCTCAACCTTGTGTGTGATAGCGGCTTCGTTATCGCGCGATGTCTTGTGCGAAATCGTCTATCCAATATATCCGATCGGCCCACGACTGCAGTTCGGTGGCGACGCCTGACCGGAAAACTGCCAATTCAATCTCTTTCCCGGAGTCGCTTACGAACTTGACGGCGTCGAGTAGGTCGCCGTCACCCGAAGAGAGCATCAGAGTGTCGTAGGAATCGAGATGCGTGAGCGCGAGTGATGCGATGCCGACGTCAACGCCTTTCTGAGACCGCCGCGTCAACGGATGGGGATCTGAGGTGTAGCCCGCGGCAGGGCATTCCAACTGTACAGTGCCGCTGCATTCTCGGCAATACGCGTGGCTAGCGTCGGAGTCCCTCAAGTTGTAGAGTTTCGTGATGATTTTGGGACCGCTCGGGGGCGCAGATTGCAACCAAGAGTGGAAGCGTTGCATCCCATCATTTCGATCATTGTCGGGTTGCAAGGCGTTCAAGTAGTACGTCCGCCAAAATGTGCCAACCATTTGCTCGAGTTTGGTTTTTAGAAGGAGATAGTCGAAGTTATACCCTTGGCCAACTGATGACTGTGTGCTGAATAGATACGCGCCATCGATGATCCATAGTCGCTTACCTTCATCCGCTGCTCCGTATTCAGGCGCAGGTTCTGAGAACCGATCCGTTATTTGACTTCGCATATTTTCCTTCCCAATTCGTTATTGGTTGTTGAACGGCGCTTGACCGATTCAACCTAAAAGGTGACTAACTACAATTTTTATATTCGCGACGCCCGCGAAACAAGCGATGGCACGGTACACTGACGGGACAGATTTTCGATCACGAGTTCAAAGGCACATCGAAATGCGTTACCAATCGCCTCATGGTATGACGGGTCAGTCGTTCCGCCCCGCGCGCATGGGCTCAAAAGGCGCCGTGGTCGCGAACCACACGCTAGCTGCTCAAGCCGGTATTCGGACCCTTCATCGCGGTGGGAACGCGGTTGACGCCGCCATTTCTGTTGCGTTTGCTTTGGGGGTCGCTGAACCATCGGGTTCGAGCATCGGTGGGGACGGGTTCGTGATGACATATATTCGATCTAAAAATTCAATCCAAGTCGCTAATGGCACGGGCGCTGCGCCAGCGATGGCGACGCCCGACCGCTACCCAAATGGTATACCGCTGGCAGGCATCTTGGGTACTTCTGTGCCCGGGATATTGGACGCGTTGTTGGCCACACATGAACGCTTTGGCACGTTGCCATTGAGCGTCTGCATCGAACCAGTTCTTGAGTTGTGCGAGGACGGGGTGCCGGTGTCTCATCAACAGGCCGCCTCTACGATGCAAACGTCGCTGTTGAGAGAAGCGCCGACGTCGGCGGAGGTGTTCGCACCGAACGGTGAGTGGTTGAAACCGGGGGAGCTGCGCAGGAACCGAAATCTCGCGAAGACGTACCGGACGATTGCGGAGGAGGGTCGCGACGCGTTCTATGAGGGTGACATTGCTCGTGAAATTGCGAGGTTCAGCGAGGAGTGTGGTGGGTTGCTGAGGTACGAGGATCTGAAGAATCACAAGGTGCAATGGCAAGATCCGGTATCGACGACCTACCGGGGTCGCACGGTTTACGAAGCTCCGCCGAACTCCTCGGGGCACGTGTTGCTGCAGGAGTTGAACCTGTTCGAAAATTTCGATGCGGAGGGTCTCGGGTATCTTACGGCTGAAGCGGTGCACGTGATGACGGAGTGCAAGAAGCTCGCGTTCGCCGACCGCGAGGCCTTTATGGCGGATCCCGACTTCGTTGATGTGCCGATCGAGGGGATGCTCAATAAGGAGTATGCGGCCGAGCGCGCGAAACTGATCGATTTTGAGCACTCGTTATCGGATGATGAGGCGCGTGAGGGTGATCCTTGGGCTTTCATGGATCGGGCGCCAGACGCTTCGAAGAAGTACCGGCGGGACGGGATGATCCACAGGCCGAATGGATCTGCGGTTGCGCACGATGCTTTCGCGGCTGCGGGGGCGGCTGGTTCCGACACTACTCATTTCTGCGTGGTTGACCGATGGGGCAATGCGGTTGGGGAGTTGCAGAGCATTCAGATGGGTCACGGTTCGGGTCTGATCGCTGGGAACACGGGTGTGTTGCTGAACAACCGGATGACGTATTGGCATCTCGATCCTGATCACATCGACTTCTTGCGGCCCGGGCAGCGGGTGCGGCACACGATGAACCCGGTGATGGTTTTGGATGGTCCGGTTGAAGCTGGCGGGAAGCTGGAGCTTGTGTGCGGGACGCCGGGTGCTGATACGCAGGTTCAGACCAATTTCCAGGTGGTTTCTGGGGTGTTTGATCACGGTTTGACGGTTGCTGAGGCGATCGAGGGGCCGCGCTGGACGCACTATCAAGGTCGGACGTCTTCAACGTATCCACATACGGAGGCGAACCATCTCGATATCGAGGATCGGGTTGACGAGGGGGTGGTCGAATCGTTGCGCGCTCGTGGTCACGAAGTGAATGCGATCGCGCCGTTTGCGGGTGCTGGAAGTGAGGGGGCGATACAGGTTCATCAGGAGTCTGGGACGATGTCGGCGGCTTCGGACCCCCGGCGGGACGGCGATTCTGCGGTTTGGTAAGGGTTTATTCGCCACGCGCCCAGCGTGCTAGAGCCTTTTTTGGTGATGTGATCTCGTCGAAGGACGTGTAGTACGAGTCTTCCCAACCTGTCTCGGGGAGTCCGGTGAAGATCATGAGGTTGAGTGGGTAATCTTCGCACTCGGTGACTTTTCGGTGGTCGTCGCGGAAGAGGAATGTGGGTTTGCCGAGGGCGATTGCGGCGCCAAGTTCGACCATTACGCCTTCATCTGGTGGGATTCCGTTGAGGATTGCGAAGGTTGCGTCGGCGTCGGCGACGTCGCGGATGTCGGCTTGGCCGATGCGATATGCCCATCCTGGGGCCAATGTGGAGCCTTGGTTGTTGCGTTGGAAGGGTTCCCAGACCTCTAATCCGAGGGATTCGAGGGCTTCTACGAATAGGGGTAGGAGGATGCGTTTCTGCTGTTCTGAGAAGCCGTAGGGGTTGGCGAGGTAGATGGTTTTGGGGTTGGTGTTTTGCATGGGTGATGATGGTACCAGGGGGGATGTTTTTGGGTTTTGATGTTTTGCCGCGTTTTTGCTGAACTTGCCGCAACTTGCCGCGAATCTGCCGGAACTTGCCGGAACTTGCCGCGATTTCGGGTTTTTGCGGCAAGTTCGCGGCAAGTTTATTCTTTGACGAAGTTCAAAAAGTTGTTGTTGTGGTTGGTGGTTGTCTGAACCGGGGATCCCGGTTCAAGCCCGGTTCAAGCTCTTGGGATTCGTGGGATTGGGTGTTGGTTCGTGGGGGTGTAGCTGCGGTACTTCGGGTTGGTTGTTGTCTGAATTGGGATTCATGGGATTTTGTGTTGGTTTGTGGGGGTATAGGCGTGGTATATCGAGTTGAGTGTTTGTGCAATTGTTTGAACCGGGGATTCGCGGGATTCGTGGAATTGGGTGTTGGTTTGCGGGGTGAGGGGCGTGGTCGAGGGGGTGAAGACGTGGCACAGGATCTGGACGTATGGTGGTTTGATTGGCGTGTTTTTTGAACTGGGGGATTGTGCAATTGGGTAATCGCGGAGTGTTCGGAGTTGATTCGTACCTTTGGTTATGCATAATTGGTAGCGATATTATGTACCTGATGTTTTTTAAACGCGTTAGGATAACGTGTTGGAGAACAGCGGATGACCACAACGCGACGAAGACGATCAAGCACGTATCCAGAAGACAGCGGTGCGACGACCGGGTACGAGGCGCAGCTTTGGCAGATGGCGGACGCGCTTCGGGGGAGCATGGATGCGGCGGAGTATAAACATGTGGTGTTGGGGTTGTTGTTTTTGAAATATGTGTCGGACGCGTTTGAGGAGGTGCGGGCGGAGTTGGAGTCGGAGGTCGAACTAGGGGCGGATCCGGAAGATCCGGATGAGTATTTGGCGAACAACGTGTTTTGGGTGCCGCAGGGTGCGCGCTGGGAATATTTGAGGTCGCAGGCGCGCGAGTCGACGATCGGGTTGCTGGTGGATAACGCGATGAGGGAGATTGAAGGTGCTAACCCGTCGTTGGAGGATGTCCTGCCGAAGGATTACGGGCTGCCATCTTTGGACAAGCGCGTGCTCGGGCAGTTGATCGACATGATCAGCGATATTGAGATCGGGGATCGGGAATCGCGTTCGAAGGATGTGCTTGGCCGCGTCTATGAGTATTTCCTGTCGCAGTTTGCGAGCGCCGAGGGTAAGCGTGGCGGAGAGTTCTACACGCCTCGATGCATCGTGAATCTGTTGGTTGAGATGCTACAGCCGTATCGTGGCCGGGTTTACGATCCCTGTTGCGGATCGTCGGGGATGTTCGTGCAGTCGGTCAGGTTTATAGAGGAACACGCGACTGGCAACGGAAACGGTGGAAAAGCTCAAGCGGATATCTCGATCTTTGGCCAGGAGTCGAACTACACGACGTGGCGACTGGCCAAGATGAATTTGGCGGTGCGGGGCATTGAGGGAAGGCTTCTTCAAGGTGATAGTTTCCTTGGTGACCTGCACCCGGATTTGAAGGCGGATTACATCCTCGCCAATCCGCATTTCAACGATTCGGATTGGGGCGGCGAGATGTTGGCGGAAGATCAGCGGTGGCGATACGGGAAGCCGCCTCATGGCAATGCGAACTTCGCTTGGGTGCAGCACATGGTTTACCACCTGTCTCCGAGGGAGTTGCGGGGATTGTGCTGGCCAATGGGTCGATGTCGTCGAACCAGTCGAATGAGGGAGAGATTCGGAAGAGCTTGATTGAGAACGATGTGGTGGACTGCATGATCGCGTTGCCGGGTCAGCTTTTTTATTCGACGCAGATACCGGCGTGTTTGTGGTTCTTGGCGCGGGATCGGCGTGGGGGTGGTCCAAGGGCGGGGGCGAGTCACAGGGCAACCACAAGGGTTGCCCCTACGGCGGGAGGTGGTGGCGGTATGCGGGACCGGCGCGGGGAGATTTTGTTCATCGATGCTCGGAAGTTGGGGACGATGGTTGATCGGACGCATCGTGAATTGACTGGTGAGGATATTGCTCGGATCACGGACACTTACCACGCTTGGCGGGGCAAGAACACGGCGACCGAGTATGAGGATGTGGCGGGGTTCTGCAAGAGTGCGATGATTGATGAAGTGCGTAAGCACGGGCATGTGCTCACGCCGGGACGGTATGTTGGTGTTGAGGCGGCGGAAGACGATGGCGAACCGTTCGAGGAGAAGATGGGTCGTTTGACGTCGCAGTGGCGAGAGCAATCTACGGAGGCGCGTCGGCTGGATGAGGAGATTGAGGCGAATTTGGTTAGTTTGGGGTTTTGAGTTAGGGCAACCACGAGGGTTGCCCCTACGTTTGAGGGATTGACGGGATCGGGTGGTTGTTGGTGAGCGTATTGCGGTGTTGCAGAGGCGAAATCCTGCGGTCAGAACCGTCTGGCAATTCGATGCAGGAGCGACGTACCCTAGACTCATCACTGCGTACCCGCTAAGGAGGTGACAAGTGTTCCGAGAGCACGAACAGATCGTCCTAACCGACTCCGCCGTTGGCGATGAGGGTGAAGAGTTGCAACCTGGCGACGTGGGTTGCGTCGTGCACGTCCATCCGAATGATGTAGCCGCGGTGGTGGAGTTCATGTCGCTGGATGGTGCAACGGTGGTTGTTGCTACGGTGTTACCGTCGCAGGCACGCCCGGTGGCACGTGGCGACCTGACGCACGCCCGAACGATGCCGGCACCAGTTTCCAACTGAATGTCAGCAGCGGTGAGCACACGGATCAAGTGCCGAGAGGTATGGAGTAAGGGTTTTGCTTCGACGACGGTTGTCGCAAAGTCCTAGTGGTGAACGGAAACGACGGATGAACGTAAGAGATTTGATCGAACTACTTGGCGAGTATCCTGCGGAGATGCGCGTAGTTGTGCAGGGGTACGAAGATGGCTACGACGATCTCGCGCCTAAGCAGCTTTCGAGGGTGAAGATCGTGTTAGACGCTGGTAAAGAGAGATGGGAAGGCAAGCACGGGGACCCGGGTTACAGACGGTCTGAAGACGGAGAATTTGTTGATGCGTTGGTGTTGCGGCGCGTGTCTTGGTGAGGATTTAGACCACGTGGAATTTAAGTGGCTAGAAACGACGCTTGGTGAATGTGTAGTGATCAACGATTCTACGTATTCGTCGAAAGAAAACTGGCAACGTGTCAACTATTTGGACACTGGGAACATCACCGAAAACCGGATCGATTCGGTCCAAGAAATTGATGTAGCCAATCAAAAACTCCCGACTCGCGCAAGACGGAAGGTCAAACCGGGTGATGTTGTGTATTCGACCGTCCGTCCCAACCAAAGGCATCATGGCGTCATCGATGACCCTCCATCGAACTTCCTTGCTTCAACTGGGTTTGCAGTTTTGAGGGGCATTGAAGGGATTGCTGATACCGAGTTCATCTATTGGCACTTGGCACAGGGACCACATTGTCGAGTACCTTCACGCGATCGCCGAAAACAGCACTTCAGCGTACCCGTCGATCAAACCGTCAGATCTCGAGCAACTGACGTTGAAGCTCCCTCCCCTGCCCGAGCAACGCCGCATCGCTCACATTCTTGGGACGTTGGATGACAAGATCGAGTTGAACCGTCGGATGAATGAGACGCTGGAGGAGATGGCTCGGGCGATCTTCAAGGACTGGTTCGTGGATTTCGGTCCGGTGCGGGCGAAGATGGAGGGTCGGGATGCGTATCTGCCGGAGGAGATTTGGCGGCTGTTTCCGGATCGGTTGGTGGAATCGGAGCTGGGGTTGGTGCCGGATGGGTGGGGGGTTAGGAGGTTGGGGAATTGCTACGATTTGACGATGGGACAGTCGCCGCTTGGGCATACATATAACGATGATGGTGAAGGTGTGCCTTTCTTCCAGGGTCGGACAGATTTTGGGTTTCGTTATCCGACAAACCGTCGATACTGTACTGCGCCGACGCGTTTCGCGGCTGCGGATGACACGTTGGTAAGTGTCAGAGCACCAGTCGGCGACATCAATATGGCGTGGGAGCGGTGTTGCGTGGGGCGCGGGCTTGCCGCGTTGCGCCACAAATCGAGATCGCGATCGTTCACCTACTATTCAGCGCTGGCGATCCAAGATCGTATTCGCGACTACGAACAAACGGGGACTGTGTTCGGTTCGATCAACAAGCAGCAATTCGAAACTTTGGCGGTGGTTGAGCCTGACAACACCCTAGTGGCTAAGTTCGAGGATCAGGTTGGCTCGCTGGATAGTCAGGTTAGGAATATCACGTCAGATATGCGTGCAATTGAAGCGACCCGCGATGCGTTGTTGCCGGGGTTGGTTTCGGGGGACGCGAGTATTCCCGACAAAGCAAGGGTAGGAAATGTGCATGTCGATTGATCCAACAAGGGTATCTTTCTCGGAGGCTCAGGGATTGAGGCCGTTACCACGACAGCTGGAACCCGGAGAGCTAAATGACGAAGCGCGGATTGATTTTTGGAATGCGTTTTACAGCGCGGACACACAATTGTTCAGTACTTGGCGACCAATCGTCAAACGGGCCCACATAAGGTTCTTTCGAGAGCCCTTGGATGAATTTGTCAATGATGGCCGATACATTCATCCACGTTACAAAACATATATGTTAGATCGACCGTACCATGACGTGTTCGATCTGCTTGTGTTTTTAATGCGTCATCCGCATTGTCCGGCAACCTTTAAGGCGGAGATTAAATTCGCGTTCGAATCTAATCGACTCGCCTACGTGGTTGACGCGACAGATCCTCCGACCATTTATCCGGCTACGACGCTCGAAGAAGGCAAAGCGATAATCAGCGCAGTCCAACAACTCAACGATTACGGATTGGACGGAGCGCGTCACCACCTGATCCAGTCGTCTGCTTTCATCAATCAAGGTGAGTGGGCGCAGAGTGTGCATGAGAGTATCAGTGCGGTGGAATCGGTGGCGCGTTTAATCGCGCCCGGAACGAACACGTTAGGTGCGGCTTTGAATCAGTTGAGAAGGGACGGGTTGTTGGAACATCGGGCGTTGGAGCAAGGTTTGGGCAATCTCTACGGATACACCAGCAATGAACAAGGTGTGCGCCACTCGCTGTTGGATCAAGGGCAGTCAAATGTTGGTCAGGATGAGGCGGTTTTCATGTTGGGGGCGTGCGCGTCGTTTGCGAGTTATTTGTGGCGGAAGCATTTGGCGTCATCGTGAAATCGGTATTTGGGGCCGGCACCGTATTCGATACGTGTAGGGGCAACCGGGCCACGCACAGGGGCAATCAGTCGTAAGGGCAACCAGTCGTAAGGGCAACCAGTCGTAGGGGCAACCAGTCGTAAGGGCAACCAGTCGTAGGGGCAACCAGTCGTAAGGGCAACCAGTCGTAAGGGCAACCAGTCGTAAGGGCAACCAGTCGTAAGGGCAACCAGTCGTAGGGGCAACCAGTCGTAGGGGCAACCAGTCGTAGGGAACCAGTCGTAAGGGCAACCAGTCGTAAGGGCAACCAGTCGTAAGGGCAACCAGTCGTAAGGGCAACCAGTCGTAAGGGCAACCACAAGGGTTGCCCCTACAGTTTTGGTGGTGCACACAAATGAAAATGGTTATGGGCAGACACAACGAACGCCCATAGATAGAAGGAGAGATGCATCGTTGAAACATCGATATGACCCGGAGGTGCATCGGCGTCGGTCGATTCGTCTAAAAGGGTACGACTATTCTCGGCCGGGGGCGTATTTCGTGACGATTGTTGCGCAGGACCGGTTGTGTTTGTTCGGTGAAGTGGTTGATGGTGAGATGCGGTTGAATGAGGCGGGTAGGATGGTGCGTCGGGTCTGGCGCGGATTGCCGGATAGATTCTCGGTGATCGAATTGGACGCGTTTGTGGTTATGCCCAATCATGTGCACGGAATTATCGTGATCGCCGATGCCGAGTTGGCGACACCCGTAAGGGCATCCATTGTGGATGTCCAACATGGCGATGAAGATGCGAGGGCAACGACGAGGGGTCAGAACCCAGACCACAGGGCAACCACAAGGGTTGCCCCTACGGGTTGTGATCAGGATGTGGAGGACGAAAGTGGCGAACCCATTCCCCGAGCAGTGGCGACCACAAGGGTTGCCGTTACGTTGGGTGATGTGGTTGGCGCGTTCAAATCGTTGACGACTAATGAATATGGGAGGGGCGTGCGTGGTATGGGTTGGTCGCCGTTCGATGTGCGGTTGTGGCAGCGGAATTATTACGAGCGGGTGATACGGAATGATGAGGAGTTGGATGGGATTCAGGAGTACATAATGGGCAATCCTGCAGGATGGGATGCGGATGAGGAGAATCCCGATGTGGACCGCGGGCGGCCGTAATGGATCCAATGTGACGATTTCGACATAGTGGATTTATGCGTAGGGGCAACCCTTGTGGTTGCCCTGTGTGTGATTGCCCAGACCACGGACGGCATTCACGGCATGTCATTATCGATATGCCCTGTACATCGATGATGACCAACCCTCGTGGTTGTCCAACATGTGACGATCATGCGAGGGCAACTGTGCGCCACAAACCACGGACCACAGGGCAACCACAAGGGATCAGACCACGGACCACAGGGCAACCACAAGGGATCAGACCACGGACCACAGGGCAACCACAAGGGATCAAACCACGGACCACAGGGCAACCACAAGGGTTGCCCCTACGGCATTGCCCATAAAATTGGCAAGTGATGACGACGATAACGGAAGACGATGTTGAACGGCTGGCTGTTGGTTGGCTGGCTGATGTTGATTGGCATACGGTTCATGGTTCGGAGATTGCGCCTGACGCTGGGGGTGCCGAACGTGGGGATTTTGGGGATGTGGTGCTGGAGGGTCGGTTGTGGAATGCGCTTGAGCGGTTGAATCCTGATATCAGCTATGAGGCAGTAGAAGATGCGTATCGAAAGTTGATGGCTCCGCAGGGGACTTCGTTCGAGGTGAAGAACGAGTCGTTTCACCGGATGCTGGTTGAGGGGGTGAATGTGGAGTATCGGGATGGGGATGGGCGGATTCGTGGGGCGCAGGTGCGGGTGATTGATTTTGAGGATGTTGGGGCGAATGATTTCTTGGCGGTTAATCAGTTCTCGGTGGTTGAGAACAAAAACAGTCGGCGGCCTGATGTTGTGCTGTTTGTGAATGGGTTGCCGTTGGGGATCGTTGAGTTGAAGAATCCGACGGATGAGGATGCGACGATTTGGACGGCTTGGCAGCAGTTGCAGACGTATAAGTCGGAGTTGCCGACTCTGTTTTCGATGAATGAGTTGCTGATGGTTTCGGATGGTTTGGAGGCGCGGGTGGGGACGTTGACGGCGGGCAAGGAGTGGTTCAAGCCTTGGCGAACGATTTCGGGGCTTGATGTGGATGATGGGTCGTTGGTGCAGTTGGAGGTGGCGATACGGGGTTTGTGCGACCCGCCTCGGTTTTTGAAGATGGTACGAGACTTCATCGTGTTTGAGGATGATGGCGGAGGCGTTCCGGTGAAGAAGATGGCAGGGTATCACCAGTATCACGCGGTCGATTTTGCGGTAACGGAAACGGTTAGGGCTGCGCAGATGATGGGTGATGCAGGTGATTTGGCCGATCCGGGTAGCGGATATGAGACGGGGCGTAGGCCAGGTGGCTCGCCAGGCGATAAGCGGATCGGTGTGGTCTGGCACACGCAGGGCGCGGGCAAGAGTCTGACGATGGCGTTCTATGCGGGTCGGATCGTGCGTGAGCCTGCGATGAGCAATCCGACGATTGTGGTGTTGACGGATCGGAACGATTTGGACGATCAGTTGTTTGGGACGTTTTCGAGATGCAGCGATCTACTGCGGCAAACGCCGACGCAGGCAGACAGTCGGGCGGATTTGAGGCAAAAATTGTCGGTTGCGTCGGGTGGTGTTGTGTTCACGACGATCCAGAAGTTTTTCCCGGATGAAAAGGGTGACACGCATCCGATGTTGTCGGATCGTCGGAACATTGTTGTGATCGCGGATGAAGCGCATCGTAGCCAGTATGACTTTGTGGATGGGTTTGCGGCGCACATACGGGATGCGTTGCCGAGCGCGTCGTTCATAGGGTTCACGGGGACGCCGATCGAGTCCGAGGATAGGAATACGAAGCAGGTCTTCGGTGACTACATCAGCGTCTACGACATTCGGCGGTCGGTAGAAGACGGTGCGACGGTGCCGATTCACTACGAGAGTCGTTTGGCGAAGCTGGAATTAAATGATGACGAGCGGCCGCATATCGATGATGAGTTTGACGAGGCGACCGAGGGTGAGGAGATTGAGCGGAAGGAGAGGTTGAAGACCAAGTGGGCTCAGATTGAGGCTGTCGTCGGGACTGAGAATCGTTTGAAGCTTATCGCCCGGGACATCGTCGACCATTTCGAGGCGCGGTTGGATGCGATGGAAGGGAAGGCGATGGTCGTTTGTATGAGCCGTCGGATTTGCGTCGATCTCTATGACCAACTGGTTGCTTTGAGGCCGGATTGGCACGATGCAGATGACGACAAGGGGGAGATCAAGGTTGTAATGACTGGATCGGCGTCGGATGGTCCGGCTTGGCAGCAACATATTCGTAACAAGACGCGGCGCGAAGGGTTGGCGACGCGGTTTAGGGACAGTTCCGACGAGTTGAAGATGGTGCTGGTGCGGGATATGTGGTTGACGGGATTCGATGCGCCGAGTCTGCATACGATGTATGCGGACAAACCGATGCGAGGTCACAACCTGATGCAGGCGATCGCGCGGGTTAACAGGGTGTTCAAGGATAAGCCGGGCGGGTTGATTGTGGACTATCTAGGGTTGGCTCCGGCGTTGCAGGTTGCGGTTCAGACTTATACGGAAAACAAGGGTACTGGCGAACCGGTAAAGGATTTGGACAAAGATACGGCGGTTGCCGTGTTCTTGGAGAGATATGAAGTCTGCGAGGGAATGTTCCACGATTTCGACTGGTCAGTTTGGACTACGGGTAATGCTGCGGATCGGTTGAAACTCTTGCCGGCGGCTCAGGAGCATGTGTTGGGTTTGGACGACGGTCGTGACCGATGTTTGAAGAAAGTAAGAGAGTTGTCGCAGGCGTTCGCGCTGGCGACCCCGCGTGACGAGGTGTTGGCGAAAAGGAACGGTGTCGGTTTTTTCCAGTCGGTTCGTGCCGCGTTGATGAAGCGAGATCAGAACGATCGGACGCCGAGCGAGGATTTGGATCAAGCAGTGCGGCAGATCGTTGCGAATGCGGTTTCGCCTGACGGCGTGATCGACATATTCGAGGCGGCTGGGTTGAAGAAACCGGACATTTCGATTCTTTCGGAGGAGTTTTTGGCGGAGGTGAAGACGATGGAGAGGAAGAACTTGGCGGTGGAGTTGCTGCGGAAGTTGTTGCAAGGGGAGATCACGAAGCGTCGGAAGCAGAACGTGGTTCAGGCGCGGTCGTTTGCTGAGATGTTGGAAGAGGCGTTGAGGAAGTATCGCAATCGGGCGATTGAAGCGGCGCAGGTTATCGAGGAGTTGATCGAGCTGGCTCGTGAGATGCGGGAAGCGAATGCGCGCGGGGAGAAATTGGGATTGAGGGAAGATGAGTTGGCGTTTTACGATGCGTTGGGGACTAATGACAGCGCGGTTAAGGTGATGGGTGATGAGGTTTTGAGTGAGATTGCGCGGGAGTTGGTGTCGACGGTGCGGGACAATGTGACGATCGATTGGACGATCCGGGAGACTACTCGTGCACGGTTGAGGGTGTTGGTTCGGCGGACGTTGAGGAAGTACAAGTATCCGCCGGATAAGCAGGAGGAGGCCACGAAGACGGTTTTGGAGCAGGCGGAGGTTTTGTCGGAAGGATGGGCGGTGGCGGCGTAGGGGGTTTGGTTGGATGCAGTGTCGTGACCGTGATGTTGCGGGGGAATACTGCCCCATTTCCGCCCCGTTCACCCTCATCCCCGGATCAAGTCCGGGGCAGGTTCTGGCCCTCTGCCATCGAGGGAGAGGGGATATATGGTTGGATTTTCGTCGCTGGGTTCCCGCGTGCGCGGGAATGACAGGGAGTTTGGTGGAGCTGGGGGGATTCGAACCCCCGACCTCATCATTGCGAACGATGCGCTCTCCCAACTGAGCTACAGCCCCAAACTCGTTCTTTTAATGCTACTATGCTGGAGGGTTTGAGATGCGTGTGGATGGTTTGGGGTGGTTATTGGGCGTCTTTGGTTTCGGGTTCGGGGGTTGCTTCGGCGGTGGCGGTGGCTTCTTCGGCGATTGCGGTGAAGGTGGCTACTACTTCTTCTGAGATTGCGGTGATGGTGGCGCGTGCGGCTTCGTTGACGGCGGTTGCGGTGGCCATGGCTTGTTGTGCGGTTATTCCGTCGATGAGGGTGACGTCGAAGTAGAGTGTGGCGTTGGCAGGGATGCGTGGTGGTGAGCCGGCTTCGCCGTAGCCTAGTTGGGATGGGACTCTGACGCGTCGTCGTTCTCCGATCTTCATGTCGAGGATTGATTGTCGCCAGCCGGGGATTACGTATGCGAGGAAAAATCTGGCTGCGCGGTCGTTGCTGTAGGTGGTTCCAAAAACGCAGCCGTCTTCGAGCCAACCGGTGTAGTGTGTTTCGACTTGCCAGTCGATTTCGGGGGATTCGCCTTCGCCTTCTTCGAGAATGATGTAGTCGACTTGGTTGGCGCCGGGTCGGAAGTCGGTTTCTGAAACTTCGTCGAATGTCGGTGCGGTCGGTGGATAGAAGTCGTTGAGGCAGGTGCGGTCGGAGAGGGTGGGTTCGACGAAGGGGATGACTAGGTCGTCGTCGCCGGGGTTGGCGCCTCCGCCGCGGCAGCCGAGAGCTGCTAACGCTGCGATGATGCCTGACGCGACGATTACGGCGGTCAGCGTCAGGGTTTGAATCCGGGGACGTGGAGCACTCGAATTTCGCATCATTTAACGCTACATCAAATGGCGTGAACTAGGATGTGAAGGATGTTTAAGGATGGGTGGGATTGGGGTGTTTTGTTGATGTGGATGGTTTGGTTGGTAGGGGCAGGTTTGAAACCTGCCCCTACAGGGTGTTGCGAAGGGGGCGGGGTTGCGTGGCCCGTGGATTAGGTACGGGGCTCGGGAAAGGTGTGGTTTATGGATTCTGGGTTCCCGCGTGTGCGGGAATGACGGTAGCGGAGCGGGCGGGAATGACGCGGGTTGGCGCGGATGGACAGGGTGAACGGGATTGCGGTGAAGACGGTGCTGGGCATCCCCCGCGAAAATCGCTTCGCTCTTTCGCGCCCCCTTCGCTTTGCGAAAGGGGCGGGGTTGCATGGCCCGCGGATTGGGTACGGGGCTCGGGAACGGGGTGGTTTATGGATTCTGGGTTCCCGCGTGCGCGGGAATGACGGGGGGTGGCGTGGGAATGACGGGGGATTGTGTGGATAGACAGGGTGAGCGGGATTGTGGTGAAGACGGGGCTGGGCATCCCCCGCGAAAATCGCTTCGCTCTTTCGCGCCCCCTTACGCTGCGCGAAGGGGGCGGGGTCGTTAGCTGGTGTGGTTTTTGACGATGTCGGTGAAGGCGGCGGCGCCTTCGTTGATCCATTCGGGGGTGTTGGTGAAGAGGAGTTTTACGCCGAGGTCTAGGAAGCGTTCTACGTTGGCTTTTCCGCAGATGGCGCCGGCGGTTCGGCCGGAGTCGACGATGCGTTGGTAGGCGTCGTTCATGGTTTCTACGACGTCGGGGTGGTTAATGTTGCCTTTGTGTCCCATGGATGCGGCGAAGTCGCCGGGGGCTACGAAGTAGACGTCGATGTGATCGACGGCTAGGATTTCGTCGAGGTTTTCGTAGGCGATGATGTCTTCGATGAGGATTATGAGCAGGGAGTTGTCGTCGGCGACGTCCATGTAGTTGGGAACGCCTAGGCCTTGCCGACTGGTGTAGCTTCCGCGCTTGCCGATCGGGGGGAACTTTCCGCCGTCGACGACGTTCTGTGCTTCGGCGGCGTTGTTGACGTGGGGGACGACGATGCCTTGGGCGCCGCGGTCGAGGGTTCTGTAGATCAGGCCTTGGTTGTTGTCGTTGACTCGGCAGACGGATGTTAGGCCCCAGATGTCGCATGCACGGGTGAGGTTGCCGAGTTCGGAGGCGTCGACCCATCCGTGTTCGCCCTCGAGCCAGATGCCGTCGAAGCCGTGGTTTACGGCGATGTGACCGAATGCGTCGATGTCGTCGGGGTGTGTCATTCCGCCGACGATGGTGGCGATTTCGCCTGCGGCGATTTTGTCTTTGATGCGATTGGGTCGGATCTGCATGTGGTGGGGGTCTTTCTTACATGGATGTACAGGATGTACAGGATGGGGTAGGTACTACTTGGAGTAGTTGTTGACGATGCTCATGAAGCTGGCAGCGCCTTCGTCCAACCACTCCGCGGTGGGCGTCAAGAAGAACTTCGCGCCCATATCCAAGTAGCGTTCGAGTCCTGCTCTGCCGCAGGTTGCGCCGGCGATGCGGCCTGCGGCTTGGATGCGGCGGAAGGTGTCGTCCATGGTCGCTTGGACTTCGGGATGGTTGGCCACTTGATCCCAGATGCCGGCGAGTCCCATGGATGCGGCGAAGTCGCCGGGGGCGACGAAGAAGATGTCGATGTTGTCGATCTCTAGGATTTCGTCGAGGTTCTGGTAGGCGATGATGTCCTCGATGATGACGATGAGGAGTGAGTGGTCGTCGGCTATTCGCACGTAGTAGGGCACTCCGTGTCCCTGCCGGCTGGTGTAGTTGCCGCGTTTGCCGGTGGGAGGGAACTTACCGCCGTCGACGACGTTGCGTGCTTCGGCGGCGGTATTGACGTGGGGGACAACGATGCCCTGCGCTCCGCAGTCGAGTGTGCGGTATATCAATCCTTGGTGGTTGGCGTTGATGCGGACTATCGGTGTCAGGCCCCAGAGGTCGCAGGCGCGGGTGAGGTTGCCTAGGTTGGCGGGGTCGACGCCTGCGTGTTCGCCTTCGAGCCATACGGCGTCGATGCCGTTTGCGTTTGCGATTGGTCCGAAGGCGTCGATGTCGTCGGGGTGGTTGAATCCGACTACGGCGGTTGCCACTTCGCCGGCGTATATTTTGTCTTTTACGCGATTGGGTCTGAGTTGCATGTGGTGGTGGCCTTTCTTACATGGATGTACAGGATGTTCAGGATCGGGTGGGTACTACGTGGAGTGGTTGTTTACGAGGTCCATGAAGTCGGCGGCGCCGGCGTTTAGCCACGGGCCGATGGAGGTGAGCAGGAATTTGGCGCCGAGGTCGAGGTATCGGGGGATTTCGGCTTTGCCGCATGTTGCGCCGGAGTTTCGGCCGGCTGCATCGATGCGACGGAATGCGTCGTTCATGGTTTCGACGACTTCGGGGTGATCGGAGTTGGCGGTGTGTCCCATGGATGCGGCGAAGTCGCTCGGCGCGACGAAGAAGACGTCGATGTTGTCGACTTCCAGAATCTCGTCAAGGTTCTCGTAGGCGATGATGTCTTCGATGAGGATCACGAGCAGTGAGTAGTCGTCGGCTTTGAGCATGTAGTCGGAGACGCCGTGGCCTTGTCGGCTGGTGTATGCGCCGCGTTTTCCGACGGGTGGGAATTTGCCGCCGTCGACGACGTTGCGGGCTTCGGCGGCGTTGTTGACGTGTGGGACGACGATGCCTTGTGCGCCGCAGTCGAGGGTGCGGTATATCAGTCCTTGGGAGTTGGCGTTGATGCGGACTACTGGCGATATCCCCCAGAGGTCGCATGCGCGGGTGAGGTTGCCCAAGTCCGACGCATCGACTCCGGCGTGTTCGCCTTCGAGCCATACTCCGGCGATGTCGTTAGCGGCGGCGATTGGTCCGAAAGCGTCGATGTCGTCGGGATTCGATAATCCACCGACGACGGTTGCTACCTCACCGGCGGCGAGTTTCTGCTTGGCGCGATTGGGTCGGAGTTGCATGTGGTGTATCGCCTTCTTTGGTACGTAGCGTTTTTTGGTGCGGCGTGCGCGGATTGGGCAGACGCTACGATGCGATTTTAATGTCAATCCGACGAACGCGGGAGATCGATTTGCCCGTATGTGACGAACTTAGATATTTCTGGGGCGATAGTCGGTTGGATCGAAGCAGGCGTCGTAGGTTGATTTGTCGATATGGATCCAAGTGGTTTCAGGAACTCCTCGCCGAGATACGTTCCCTGCCTTGAATGGAAATGAAGACTCGAACGCGAGTTTGCGTCCTTGTGCTTGTGCGATCGTCTTTGACAATGGCACCGCAGGTTGAAAGTCCTTGTCTTGGCTGACGATGATCGCGCATTCGTACTTCTGCTCGTAAGTCGCCTGCACCAAATCGATAGCCAAGCTGACATCCACACCCTTCTCCTGGCCCCCAAAACCGATGCTTCCGCGGTAAACCGCGATACCTCTGCTTCGCAAGAACCTGAGCTTGTTAGACCAAAAGCCGTGCCAAAAACTGTTGGCTTTTCGAGAGGGTACGCCTGTATAGAAGCGAATTTGAACGAGTTTCCGACCTGGGATTTTAGCGACTAAGGCGTACGCCAACTTCTCGACGTCGTAACTCGGCCAGGCGTACGGTGATTGTGAACAATCAGCACCCCACGCGTTCTTAGCTAGGTGATAGAGGTTCTGTCCGTCGATGAATACGATTGTGCGCATAACAAAAAATCACCCGCCTAGGGACTTGGTTTAGCACCGTGTCCAGCAGGCGGGGTGTAGATGATGGTCATTTTAACACAGATTGTTGATCGAGCAAGTGAGGTTGACGCGCTACAACGCGGTGATTCGCAACGTGAATGAGGTTTTGGCCGTCTATGAGGACTAAGGTTCGCATGACAAAAAACACCCGCCCGGGGGACTAAGCTTTATGGGCTCGATCCGGCGGGCGGGGACGAAGTACTTTCAGATTACCACGAAGTAGGGTGAGTTGCAATTGCTTGGAGGGTCTCAAGTCATGCGTTTCGCTTAAGTTAATTGTTGTCACGCATCGTTTCCGCGACCGGCGCCATCTACAACTCTGCATCGCTTAAACTACAACTGCGAACGTTGCTGTTGGAACTGGACCAATCCGAGGGGAATTTAGACATGCTAGAGCGATTCAAGGTACCGGAGGCTGATCGTGTTTACGTGATGCCGGAGAAGATGCATCGGGTTACGAAGGACATCTTCTTGAAGATCGGGTTAGAGGATGATGCGGCGCAGGATTCGACGGATGTGTTGCTTGGGAATGATCTGAGGGGGAATGAGTCGCATGGGGTGTCGAATGGTTTGCGGGGATATGTGCGGTCTTACGCCGCGGGTACATTGAACCCTGCGACGGAGTGGGAGGTGGTGCGTGAGACGAGTACGACGGCGAATATCGATGCGAAGCATGCGTTGGGGGTGCATGTCGGTCCGACGGCGATGGATATGGCGATCGAGAAGGCTCAGCAGCATGGTGTGGGTGTTGTGACGGTGTTTAACACGGGGCATTTGGCGGGTTGCAGTCACTATGTTTATCAGGCGGTTGAAGCGGGGATGATTGGGCACACTATGACGGCAGGTGGTGCGGGTATCACGATTCCGACGTGGGGTTCGCGTCCGTTTTTGGGGACGAATCCGCTGGCTTATGGGGCTCCGGCACGGACGATGCCTCCGTACATGCTGGATGTTGCGACTACTCAGGTTGCGGCGAACAAGATTTGGTTGTTGCGTCGGACGGGTGCTACGGTGTTGCCGGGTTGGATCACGGACGACAACTACGAGCCGCAGCTGGAAGAGACGGCAGCGCCGGGTCCGGAATCCCGTGGCAAGTATGGGATGTTGCCGATTGGTGGGACGCGGGAGAATGGGTCGCACAAGGGGTTCGGGCTTGGGTTGATGAATGAGATCATGTGCAACGAGTTGACGGGTTTGGGTCCGGGTCCGTTGAATCCGCATCAGGGTGGTCACTTCTTTGTCGCTTATGACATCGAGGCGTTCACGGACAAGGAGAAGTTCCTTGATGACATGGACGAGTTGTTGAAGGCGGTGGCGGAGCATCCGCCCGGTAAAGGGCATGATCGGGTTGTGTATCCGGGTTTGTTGGAGGCGGAGGAGATCGAGAAGCGGTCGAAGGATGGGATTCCATATCACACAGAGGTGATCGAGTGGTTCGAGGGGCACTGCGCCGAGGTGGGCGTTGAGTGTGATTTGAGGTAGGCCAAAAAGCAACTCGAATTGGAACGATTGTTTGAATATCTGCTACCCGTAAGCTATTCTTACCATTAGGAAGGCTCACTAGGGTGATGCGTAAGTAGATGTATAAAGATCGCAGGGAGATATATGACGAGATTGGGCTTATAAGAGGATCGAAAGTTCTTGCATATGTTACGGGTGATCGGAGAGATCTGGAGACGATCATGTCTTCCGAAGTTCTAGATTTCTTTGTTCAACATCTGGACCAGATCGGTGTCGTAGAAACAATCTCGTTGGTTCTTTACACGCGCGGTGGCGAAACACTTTCCGCTTGGAGCATTGCGAATCTCCTGCGCACTTTTTGCGATCGGCTTGAAGTCATCATTCCGGCGAAATGCCACAGCGCTGGCACATTGCTTTGCCTTGGGGCTGATTCGATCGTTATGACTAAACAAGCCACGCTGGGTCCGATCGACCCGAGCGTTAACACACCGCTTAATCCTCCTCTAACCGCGCCTGGTGGTCAACCAGCGGGAACTGTACCTTTAAGCGTCGAAGACGTGAATGCATTTCTTGAGCACGCGAAGGAGTCGTTGAACGGCGAGCCATTGAATCAAATCTTCGATCGACTTGCGACTAGTGTGCATCCGCTCGTTCTCGGCCGAGCTTATCGCGCACGCGCGCAAATCCGTATGCTTGGCGAACGACTGTTAAAGAACCACATGACAGACGCGCAGAAGATTACGAAAATTCTAGATTTCCTTTGCAGTGAGTCCGGTGGTCATGACTACACCATCAACCGACGAGAAGCAAGAAGAGATCTGGGCTTGCCAATCGAAACACCCAGCTGGGAGTTTTACCGAACCATCAAGCGGCTGTACGACGATTTCGCAAACGAGTTAGAATTGTCCAAACCTTACGATCCCAGCGCTTTCTTGCGTGGCGTTGATTCTGCAGATTACGACTTAAGGCGCGCGATGATCGAAAGCCCGATTGGAGGTTCGCACACGTTTGTCAGTCAGGGTACGATTGCATTGCAGGAGATCGAAGTGGCACCTGGGGTTTTTCAAAACGCTGTAAACGATCAACGAACGTTTGAAGGATGGAGGTTTTCAGATGCTTGAAACAATCAATGTTCAGAGCAAAAAAGTAGCATTGCCAACGGAAACCGGTATGTCGCCTGTCTTTTCCCGTTGGCAAACCGCAGCCCCCGACAACCTATCCGCACGGATGAAAAACAACACAACGTTTTTCGATTCGAAGCGCACGTATGTGGGCAATCGTTACCGTGGGTCCTCGAAAAAACCGACATGCGACAGCGCCCATGAGGCTTCTAAGGCGTGATTCCAAGTAAATCACGCCGGGGTTTATGGTGGGGTTGGCGTGTTTGAAGCCAAGATCTCTGATTTTGCGGGTTAGCCAACTGATCAAAAACAATCATGTCCAGCCCGATAAAGTTTGTATTTATGCCGCCGCAGGATGAGTTGACGCGGTGGTTTGCGGCTCGGTTGTCGGATTCGATGCCGGAGTATGATGTGGTTTTGCCGGTGGATGATGATGAGGCGGCGCGGGAGATTGTGGATGCGGATGGTGCGTTCGGGTGGGTTTCGCCGGAGATGTTGCCGTCGGCTCGGAGGTTGAGGTGGTTGCAGAATCCGGATGCGGGGCCGTTCTTTGGGTATTACTACGAGGAGCTGGTGAAGCATCGGTGTGTGATTTCGAATCCGCGGGGGATTTATTTCGACCACATTAGTCATCACATCATGATGTTTGTGCTTGCGCTGTCGAGGGGTCTGCCTTGGTATGTGGATGCGCAGAGGGGGGTTCGGTGGGATAAGGATGCCCGTAAGTCTGAGTACGTGAACTTGGGCGATGCGACGGCGCTGATCAACGGTGTGGGTGGCATTGGTGCGGAGGCGGCGCGGCTTTGTGGCGCTTTTGGGATGCGTGTGATTGGTCTGGAGCCGAGGGTTGAGCGTGATGTTGGGGATGCTGAGATCTATGCGCCTGATGAGATAGATAGGTGGTTGCCGGAGGCGGATTTCGTGATCTCGACGGTGCCTCACACTCCGGAGACGGAGGGGACGTTCAATGCGGAAAGGTTTGCGTTGATGAAGCCGAGTTCGTATTTCATCAATGTTGGTCGGGGGATGGTGTGCAAGATCGATGATTTGGCGGATGCGATCGAGTCGGGAGGGATTGCGGGTTGTGGTCTGGATGTCTACGAGATCGAGCCGTTGCCGGCGGAGCACAAGCTGTGGCGGTTGCCGAATGTTTTGATGACGCCGCATGTGGCGGTACGGGATGCGGGCGATATTCCAGAGCGGCGTTTCCAGATCATCTTGGAGAATGCGCGTCGGTTCGCGCGTGGTGAGGAGTTGATGAACGTGGTGGATAAGGAGCGTTGGTATTAGTCGGGTCGGGTCTGGTTGATCGGATCGTCAGTCGTTGATTCCGGTTATCCAGAGTCTGAGTCCGATGAAGAATGCGGACCCGCTGGCGCCGATGGCGATTGGTCGCCACAACGATTCTCCGACCACAAAGGCGTCGGCGATGAGTCCGGTGGCGCATCCGATGAGTGCCACACCTAGCAGCCATGTGGCGGTCTTCAGCCACGAATTTTTGGTTTTGCCGTTGCGATCTGACATGTCTTGGGGGTTCCGCTTGGGTTGTTGCGCGTTGTCTGAACTGTGATGTGTGTGATTGGAATGATGGGCTATGATATTGGGGTTTTGGTTGTTTGGGGGTTTTGCGTTGATGGAAGGTGTTGGTTGATTGGTTGGTGGGTTGTCTGAACCCGAGATTTATCGGATTAAGGGATGAGCTAGGACGAAGTGTTGTTTGATTGTGGGTTCTGCGTTGATGGAGGGTGTTGGCGGTTTGGTTTGTAGGGCAGGTTTGAAACCTGCCCCTACCGGTTAGTTGACGTGGCGGTATTGGGTTGGTGTGCGGACTGAACCGCTGATTACGCTGATCCCGGTTCAAGCCCGGGACAATCTTTAGTGATGGGCTTTGATTGGGTGTTGGTTGATTGGGGTGTTTCGTTGATGTGGGTATTGGTGGTTTGGTTGGTAGGCCCCTCGCCGCCCCGGGCATACCCCGCTCGCTGCGCTCGCGCGCCTTTCGTGCGACGTGGTCTTCGCGACCAACCGCGAGATCGGTTGGGAGCCGCGCCCTTGGGGGTGTTGGTCTGGATTGGCCGCATTCGGATTGTCCTGGGTCGCGATCTCCGCGTTCGCGGCCCGTGCGCGGAGTCCGATTCTCGCGAGCGCCCGCGCCTTCAAGGAGCTCGCGGCGTTGGCGTTCGTCACGCCGTTGATCGGCTTCGGGCATTGCGCATACACGCCGTTCTCGGAGGGGTACAAGTCGTTCGACGTGGTGATCTTCCCGGAGTGGACATTGTTTTTTCTGAGTTTGGTTTTCGCGTTGCCGCTGGGTTTCGCAGCGCGTTGCATCTACAGGAACATTGAGTTGTCGGAAGCCGCCGCGAACGGCGAAAAGCCGCCCGCCGCGGACGCGGGTTGACGCTGCGCCTTCCTCCCGAGGAACCGTCAACGGAGAATTTGAATGACTCAGATTGCGCAACCGCACTCACGAGAGTCGGGGCCGTCGGCCGATCAGGTTGACGTGGACGCCCCACACGGCGCCGACGAGATCGCGCCGAAGTGGCGGCGGGCGTTGGCAGATTTTGTCGATTGGGCGATCGTGGGAGCGATGGGGTGCTCCACGAACTGCGTGATCGGGTAGTGGCTGTTTTGGGGGCGATTCGGTGATGGAAGGTTCGGTTGTTTGGTTGGTAGGGGAGGTTTGAAACCTGCCCCTACGTTGAGACCATTGGAAAACTCCGTCATTCCGGCGAAAGCCGGAATCCAGAGTGGCGGTGCAATCGGGGCCCTGTCGCCGAAACGGTCGCTTCGTGGCCCCGATGAGGGGTTTTGAAACATGCCTCTACGTTGAGCTGAGGCAGGGATGGCGTTGTGATGGGAGGACCAGATTAAGCGGTACTTCGCCTCAGTCTTCGTATTCGAGTGTGCCGCCGAAGTCCAAGCATTTCTGGTAGTCCGGTGAAATGTATGAGGAGAAGTCGTGGCTGTATCTTGCGGCGTTGTCGGGCCATCGGCAACCTATGAGGACCGGTGTGGCTGTCGGGGTAGGTGTTGCCGTCGGGTTAGGCGTGGGTGTATGTGGCGGGTCTGATATCGAGCATTCGGTGAAACCGTCGCGCCCGTGGTGCTTGCCTGAGAACCAAACCAGGTTTCTGGATTCGTCAATCATGAGGTAGTTGATTGGGGTGACGACTTCGGGATCGTATTCGTCGATGTGGTCGGTGTCGATGTACGGAGTCCATTCATCCCATGTGAGTGAGGCGCAGCCCTTGGCTAGGTTTTGGGCCGCGGCGTTGTCCCGATCAACCATGAGCACGGCTGCGGTAGCGACTACTGCAGCGAGTACGAGTACTAGAGTGATCTGCCTCATGGTTGACGGTCCTTTGCTTATGTTTTGTCAAATGGTGCGTGAAGTTTAGCATCATTTCTCGGCAGATCGCGCGAGGCGTTAACTCCACTGGAACAGCGATGTCCAATTACAGCCGAGTATTGGGCTTATCTGTTTTGTGCCCCCTTCGCCTTCGGCCCTTCCCACGCAGAGCGGGGGAAGGGGATGTGGCGGAGCGAAGGTGAGGGACTGTTTATGCGCTCGAATTAGACGGAGTAGCCTACGGAACCATCTACTCGCATGGGGATCATGTTGAGGTCGCGGGTTTCGTAGGTGGTTTTGGCTACTTTGAGGAGGTCTTCGTCGATTTCTATGCCGATGCCGGGGGCGTCGGATAGTGGCATGTAGCCGCCTTCTCGTTTGTATTGGTTTACGAAGACGGCATTGGCGGGGTGTTCGTCTCTGAGGGAGTATTCCTGGGTGACGAAGTTGGGGATGGATGCGTCGACCTGGATTGCGGCTCCGGTGGTTATGGGTCCGAGGAAGTTGTGTGTGGCGAGTGCGGAGTGGTAGGACTCTGCGAGAGCGGCGATCTTCTTGACGTGGGTGATTCCGCCTCCGAGGCCGAGATCGGGTCGGACGTATTGAGGTCCACCGTCTTGGAGCATGTCACGGAACTCCCAAATGTTGTGGATGCGCTCTCCGTTAGCGACGGGCATGGTGGTGCGTTGGGCGACGCTGCCTTGGAGGATCATGCTGTCGATCTGGATGGGGTCCTCGTAGAACATTGGATGGAACTGTTCGAGCTCAGCGGCGAGCGCGATGGCGTTCATCGGGGTGAGTTTGCGGTGGATTTCGAGGATGATGTCGACGTCTTTGCCGGCGCCTTCGCGCATGGCGGCGACGTTGTCTACGGTGTCGGAGATTAGGCGTTCGAGGGTCATGCTCTCGAAGCCGCTGGGGAGCGGGTCGGTTTTGATGGCGGTCCAGCCTTCTTCGGCTGCTGCCTTTGCCGCCTCGTAAAGTCCCTGGGCTTGCTTTCCTCGATCGTGAGGAAACGGTAGTTCGGTTGTTTGCCTCGGTCCCATCAGGAGGTGTAGTCGGATCTTGTCGCGGGTGTTGCCGCCGAGGAGGTCCCATACCGGGGTTTGGTGCCGCTTGCCTTTGATGTCCCATAGTGCGATGTCGACGGCGCTGATGGCGCCGGAGAGTGCGGAGCCGCGGAATGGGCCCATGCGGTACATGTATTGCCAGTGGTGCTCGATTCGGGAGGGGTCTTTTCCGACGAGGTATTCGGCGCATTTTTTGGCGATGGCGTCGGTGGCTTCCATGTATGCCCAGCATGATGATTGACCTATGCCGTACGTACCGTCGTCGGTCCAGATGCGGACGATGTGATGGCCACCGGGAGATCCGTCGGAGCCGCCGATGAGCATGGATTCGACTTTTTCGATTTTCATGTTTTTCGCCGTTGGGTATTGTTGGGGGGTGTTGGTCTGGCTTTGGCGAATGTTAGCACGATGTCTGAACCGCGGATTGCGCTGATTTTTGTGATGGGCTACGATTGCCCCGCCCTTCCCCGGGCATCCCCTGCTCTGGTGACGGTCCTTTGGGCTGCGCTTGCTCGGGCCCCCTTGCGCTTTGCGAAGGGGGCGGTTGTCCTCTCTGGATTCCCGCGTTCGCGGAATGACGGGGCGTTCGCGGGAATGCCGGGGCGTTCGCGGAATGACGGTTGGGTTGAGTGTTAGACGGAGTACCCTACCGAGCCGTCGGTTCGCATAGGGATGTTCCAGTTGCGGGGTTCGTAGGTGGTTTTGGCTATCTCCAGGAGGTTTTCGTCGATCTCTATGCCGATGCCAGGGGCGTCCGAGAGGAGCATGTAACCACCTTCACGCTTGTGGTGGTTAATGAAGACGGCGTTGGCGGGGTGTTCGTCTCCCGGGGAGTATTCCTGGGTAACGAAATTGGGTATGGAGGCATCGACTTGGATAGCGGCCGAGGTGGTTATCGGGCCGAGCGAATTGTGAGTGCACAAGGCCGAGTGATAAGACTCCGCCAGAGCGGCGATCTTCTTGACGTGGGTAATTCCACCACCGAGGCCGATGTCGGGCCGTACGTACTGGGGTCCGCCGTCTTGGAGCATGTCACGGAACTCCCAAATGTTGTGGGCGCGTTCGCCGTTTGCAACGGGATTGGTGGTGCGTTGCGCGATGCTGCCTTGGAGTATCACGCTGTCGATCTGGATCGGGTCCTCGTAGAACAACGGTCGGAACTGCTCCACCTCTTGGGCAAGGGCGATGGCGTTCATCGGCGTGAGTTTGCGGTGGATTTCGAGGATGATGTCGACGTCTTTGCCGGCGCCTTCGCGCATCGCGGCGACGTTGTCGACGGTGTCCGAGATGAGGCGTTCGAGGGTCATACTCTCGAAGCCGTTGGGCAGCGGGTCGGCCTTGATGGCGGTCCATCCGGCTTCGGCCGATTCCTTCGCGGCTTCGTAGAGCGCTTGCGCCTCTTCGCCGCGGTCATGCGGGATGGGGTGTTCGGTCGGTTGCTTGGGCGCCATGAGCAGGTGGAGCCGGATTTTGTCTCGGGTCTTTCCGCCAAGGAGGTCCCAAACGGGGGCCTGTAGGCGCTTGCCCTTGATGTCCCAGAGTGCGATGTCGATGGCGCTGATGGCGCCGGAAAGGGCGGAGCCTCGGAATGGGCCCATGCGGTACATGTACTGCCAGTGGTGCTCGATGCGAGATGGATCTTTACCGACGAGGTAGTCGCCACATTTTTTGACGATGGCGTCTGTGGCATTCAAATATGCCCAGCAAGAGGCTTCCCCGACACCGTAGGTGCCGTCGTCGGCCCATATACGCACGACGTGATGGAAGCCGGGTGATCCGTCGGAACCGCCGATGAGCATAGATTCGACGTTTTCGATCTTCATTTGTCGACCACAATTTTGGTTGGTTATGTTTCGGCGAATGCTAGCACGAGGTGATGCGGTAAGATCGAGTCGAGGAGAATTTCGATGCCGCGTACGCAACGGGAAATTGACGACTGCGGGAGACGGGCGCTCGCCTACTACCACAACGACATCAAACCGCAATTGTGCGAAAAAGATGATGGGCGTTACGTCGCGGTGGATCCAGACAGCGGGGTGTGGGCAATTTCTGACGGTGAAGACGCGGTGGATATGTTGCAGGCCAAAACGTCAGTAAAGTATCCATTTCTCCTAATTCACCCTCGTGTTTGGGTCAATTCGTTCGGAGGCGGACGATCCGGTAGTCGGGATTGAAGATCGGTGAAATCACCGGCCAGATCGATGGACTGTCGCCACGCGTGGCGATCACGGTGACGGGAAATGGCGATTCACCCAAGTCGTATTTGGCGTTGTTGGATACCGGGTTCGACGGGGCATTGTCGATCGGTCTCGCTGATGCTTCGGAATTGGGTTTGCGATTCATTAGAGACCAAGTTGTAGTTCTGGCTGACGGATCAGAGAAGGTCTCATCCCTTTTCGCAGGCAAGGTTTATTTCGCGGGCGATTGGCGGGAAGTTCCTGTGAACGCAACAGGCGATGATGCAACGATTGGCATGCAGCTACTCTACGGAGCCAGTATCAGGGTCGACGTGGTGTTGAATGGTGACGTGCGCTACGAGTTGCTCAATGAACCGCGCTTGCGTTGGCATTTGGGGTGAGTTGCGTTCCGTTGACGGGCTATCATTGCCGCGACACATTCCGATAGTCGGGGCTCGACATGCGTAACAACGTGGTTGGTGCAGGCGACTTCGAATCGAGCGCGTTTTGACTGACCTGAACACTACTCCCGACCAGAACCCCCCACGTTTCTTTTATGGGTGGGTGATTGTCGCGGTGATGGCGGCGACGGGTGCTGTGAGCATGGGTATGGGTTCGCTGAATTTCGGGTTGTTCATCAAGCCGATGGGTGACGAGTTGGGGATAGGTCGTGCGGCGTTTGGTTGGGCGCAGACGGCGCGGATGGGGGCTAGTTCGGCGACAAGTCCGTTGATTGGGTGGTTGATCGACCGATATGGTTCGCGGGTGATGCTGCCGGTGGCTGCTCTGGCAACCGGTGGTGCGTTGATCGGGCTCGCGCATGTCACAACGTCTTGGCATCTGGTGGTGCTTTTCGTGGTGATGGGTCTGGTTGGAATGAGTGGTCCGGGGGCGCTGGTGACGACGGTGCCGGTGTTGAAGTGGTTCGTGAGGAACCGGGGGAAGGCGGTGGCGTACGTGGGTTTGGGGATACCGATTGGGGCGTTGTTGTTTATTCCGTTGACGCAGGTGCTGATCAACGAGATCGGTTGGCGTAACGCGTGGATCGTGTTGGCGACGATCGGTGTTGTTGTGATCGTGCCGTTGGGGGCGATCTTCATACGACGGCAGCCTGAGGATGTCGGGATGTTGCCGGATGGTGGTGCGCCGGTGGGTTCTGGGACTGGCGGAGTTGGTGGTGCGCGGTTGGTAGCCGAAGAGGTGTCGTGGACGGTTAGGGAGGCGGTACGGACGACGACGCTGTGGCGTTTGGTGATTGTGTTTTCGATGGTTCAGTTGGCGACGGGGACGGTGGCGTTGCACCGGATAGCAGCGTTCATGGATCGGGGTATGGATCCGACGCTGATTTCGTTCGCGACCGCGTTCGATGCGGTTGCCGCTGGAGGTTCGACGTTCATGTTTGGGATGTTGGTACGGTGGGTTCCTTCGCGATTTCTGGGTGCGGTGGGGTTTTCGATGCTTGCGGGGGCAAGTGTGTTGACGATCTATGCGACGAATCTGCCGATCATGTTTATTTCGATGGCGATTTTCGGTGTCGGAATTGGTGGGATGATGTTCTTGAACAACTACATCTGGGCGGACTATTTTGGTCGGGGTAGCGTTGGTGGAATACGCGGGTTGGTGAATCCGGTCAATTTGGTGGTGGGAGGAATTGGCGCGCCGGCGGCGGGTTATGTGCGGGATATCACGGGGTCGTATGATCCGGCTTGGTGGGTAGGAGTTGGTTTGATGAGCGCGGCGGCGTTGCTGACGGTTGTGACGGGGGCTCCGCGGAAGGGGGATGCATCACCTCGAAACGTCGATCTACGGGCGCGTGCTTGACAACGGCAGTGGATTGCTCGTATTTCGGTTAAAGGATTGGATCGCACCATGGTACGGTAGTGTCAGAACCTAGAGTTGGGGAGATGACGATGGACAACCGAGTAGATTCGGGTGGGGAGCCTGAAGGAATGGCGGCACTGGAGATTGCGTCTGTGGGGCAACGTCTTGGTGCGTGGTTGGTGGATGCGGTTGTCGGGATATTGGTTGGCGCGGCGGGTTTCGTCGTAGGTTTAGTGTTAGGTGTCGGATTCATCCCGTTTCTGGTTGTGATCGGTTACGCGGTGATTTACTTATGGATGGTTGCGACTAAAGGGCAGTCGCCAGGAAAGATGGCGGTGAAGATCAAGATTGTGGGGGTGGACTGTATTTCCTTGGGATTCGGGGGTGTTTTGATTCGGGAGATCGTCGGCAAGTTCGTATCGGGCTTGGTGATCTTTCTTGGTTACATCTGGATTCTGTTCGATGACAAGCGGCAGGGGTGGCACGACAAGATTGCAGGGACTTACGTGGTTACGAGGTGATGAAATGATTGTTGGTCCGGATCCGAGTCGAGTAAATGTTCTAGAGCCACAACACCGTCGTGTGGCTCCAAGGTATCGCCGTAATCCGACCGATGATGATGGTCGGATAGTATCTTTTTGGGTCAGGCTGGGTGCGATGCTCACGGACGTTTTCGCGGGTGCAATGGTCTGGGCACTTGTTGCGATAGTTTTGTTTGCGGTGAGCAATTTCGACTGGGGGTTGACTGTGCCGATGACGATCGTTTTCGCCCCTACTTATACGGTCGTCGTAGTTCTGTTTGTTGGGCTGTTCGGTCAATCACCTGGGAAATCTCTTGCTGGGATCAAGATCGTGCGGTCGAACGGTATGGATATCAGTTTTGGGAGGGCGATATTGCGTGAAACGATCGGAAAGTTGGTTGCTTCGTTGCCTTTGATCGTGCCACTCGGGTTTGTATGGGTCTGGTTCGACGGCAAGAATCAAGGCTGGCATGACAAGGTCGCGGATACGATTGTGGTGCGTGTTCGGCGATAGCTTTTGCAGTCGCGGGTCAAGTTGGTAGCGGACGTACGGATCTTAGAGTGGATGGTGGAGCTACGGGTTTGGCGGCAGGGTGATCCGAGAGATCATCGGGAAGTTTATGACGGTTTGGCGGGGGCGCCTCGGAAAGGTCGAGGGTAGAATCGGGGTTAAGCTTTGAAGCGCGGAGTTGGAGGGACAGGATGGTCAATACCAAGATCGAATTAAGTGAGAAGTGGAAGAAAGCGTTGGAATTTTACGAGTCCGGTATCAAACCTGAGCTGACCTCGGAAGATGATGGTCGATACATCGTAATTGATGGGGAGACGAAGGAGTGGGAGATTGGGGATACAGAGGATGTGATGTTTACACTGTGGGATCGGACACATTCATCGAATCTGGTTCTGATCCGCCACCCGAACATAAGCACTGGTCGACTGAGTTTCCGGCTCTCACAGACCTTCAAATGAAGATAGGAAGGGTTCGCTCCGTCGGAGGTGGGTTGGCGGCAACGTTAGAGATTGAAATTCGCTGGTCAACGGGCCGCTCAAAAACCTTCAACGCGTTCCTCGACACTGGTTTCAATGGCGCAGTGTCGCTGCCGGCCGAAAATGTAGCGGAACTTGGATTGCCGTTGGTTACCGAACGGACGGTAATTTTGGGAGATGCCCGCGATGTACGTATGAGGGTGCACGCGGGTCGGGTGAGGTTCGCAGATGAGTGGCACCGTTGCCCGGTGTTGGCAACTGGCGATGTACCGTTGGTAGGTATGCAGTTAATCGAAGGTGCGAAGGTGTGTTTTGAAGCCGTTGAAGGTGGCGATATAGAGATTGAAACCTTAGACGATTAGGACGTTGAAATCAGATCTCGATGTTGCGGCGGGTGGCTACGGTTTCTAGGTCTTTGTCGCCTCGGCCGCTTAGGAGTAGGAGGATGACGGTAGACGGATCGAGTGTGGGTGCCCATTCTTTGATGTAGGCGATGGCGTGGGATGGTTCGAGCGCGGGTAAGATCGGGTGTAAAGGGCGTGTTACTCACGGAGAAACTAGATGGTAAGGACGCAAGAAGAGGTAGATGCTTCGGGCCAGCGCGCTCGGGAAATCTATCACAACCAGATCAAACCGCAGTTGACGGACGATGATGTCAACCGGTTCGTCGCTATCGATCCCGACAGCGGTGTGTGGGCGATTTCGGACACCGAGGATATGGCCGAAGAGCTTTTGCGACGCAAAGTCGAAGTTTCCTATCCGTTCTTGTTGATCCACCCTAGGATCTGGATAGATTCATTCGGCGGTATCCGCCCGGATACAGAAGTATGAGGGTGGGCTCCGTCGTCGACGTGGCGGGGAACATGTACCCGACAGTTTCATTGACCGTGGCAGGCGTCAATGGGATTCATAGCACGATTGAAGCTACGCTCGACACGGGTTTCACCGGTTCGATTTCTTTGCCCCTCGGATTGATCGAGCAGTTGGGTCTGGAATACGTTCGAGACCGTGCGGTTACGCTCGCCGACGGTTCACAACGCGATACAGCGATTTATCGAGGAAGCGTGATGTTAGCGGGTGAATGGCGCGACACCGAAATTCACTGTTCCGGATTTGTTGCATTGGCTGGCATGAGGTTGATGTCCGGCGCGAATATAAGTTTCGACGCAGTGCCGAACGGTGATATCAACTACACGTCGCTTGACTTGCCGCGACCGAGATGGCCGCTTTCCAGACACTGAGTTTGCGACAGTTAGATCGATAAAAATGACGGGTCGATCAGATCTCGATGTTGCGGCGGGTGGCTACGGTTTCTAGGTCTTTGTCGCCTCGGCCGCTTAGGAGCATGATGATGACGGTAGACGGGTCGAGTGTGGGTGCCCATTCTTTGATGTAGGCGATGGCGTGGGATGGTTCGAGGGCGGGGATGATGCCTTCGGTTAGGCAGAGCAGATCGAAGCCGTCGAGGGCCGCGGTATCGTCTACCGCGGCGTATTTGGCGCGCTCGATGTCGTGGAAGTAGGAGTGTTCGGGTCCGACTCCGGGGTAGTCTAGGCCGGCTGAGACGGAGTGGGCTTCGGATACTTGGCCCCACTCGTCTTGTAGAAGGTATGACATTGCACCGTGGAGGACTCCGGGACGTCCTTTGGTGATGGTTGCGGAGTGGCGATCGGTTTCGATACCGTCGCCGCCGGCTTCTACGCCGATGAGTCCTACTGATTCATCATCGACGAAACCGCTGAAGAGACCGATGGCGTTCGAGCCGCCACCGACGCAAGCTACCGCGTAGTCGGGCAGGCGTCCTATCTGAGCAAGGCTCTGAGCGCGGGCTTCTTTGCCTATGACGTTTTGGAAGTCGCGGACGAGCATCGGGTATGGATGTGGACCAACGGCACTGCCGATGAGGTAGTGGGTGGTCTGGACGTTGGTAACCCAGTCGCGAATAGCTTCGTTGATGGCGTCTTTGAGGGTTCGGCTGCCTGAAAACACAGTCTCGACGGATGCACCTAGCAGCTTCATGCGATAGACGTTTGGGGCTTGCCGGTGGATGTCTTCTTCGCCCATGTAGACGATGCATTCGAGTCCCATCATGGCGCAGGCGGTGGCGGTTGCGACGCCGTGTTGTCCGGCGCCGGTCTCGGCGATGATTCGGTTCTTGCCGAGGCGCTTTGCGAGTAGGATTTGCCCCATCGCGTTGTTGATCTTGTGAGCGCCGGTGTGTGCGAGGTCTTCGCGTTTGAGCCAGATCTGCGCGCCACCTATTTTTTGGCTGAGATTGCTGGCGTGGTAGAGAGGAGTCGGTCGTCCAACGTAGTCGGTGAGGAGGTTGGAGAGTTCTTGCCAGAACGATTCGTCTTCGCGTGCGGCTCGGTAAGCTTCTTCGAGTTGATCGAGCGCGGCCATGAGCGTTTCCGGGACGAATTGACCGCCGTACTTGCCGAAACGTCCGAGTTCGTCGGGTACGTCGCGTTGGATTGGAGGGGTTAGGGTCATCGGGAGGCTCGGCGGATGCGTCGTTGGCAACGGTGTAGTTGCAAGTATATTGCGAGGCACAGCGCCGAAATGTCGACCTTACGGCGCACAAGATCAACCGTGATGCCTACAATCGAGGCATGTCCAACGAAGGTGAACTGAGAATACTGTCGTTGATCGCCAGCGCGACGGAGATTGTGTGTGCGCTGGGGTTCCGTGACCAATTGGTTGGTCGGTCGCACGAGTGTGATTTTCCTGTCGATGTTAAAGGGCTTCCGGCGGCGACGGTGCCGCGGATCGAGGTCAAAGCGTCAAGCCGGGAGATAGATGACCAGGTCAAGGCTGTTTTGCGCGGCGCGGATGCGGTGGACGCGCTTGGCGTGTACGATGTCCGGCTGGATGTGTTGCGCGAATTGAATCCGACGCATATCGTGACGCAGACGCAGTGCGAGGTTTGTGCGGTGAGTTTGCGGGATGTGGAAGCGGCGGTCGGGAAGATTTCCGGCGTGGAGCCGAAGATCGTGTCTTTGCAGCCGAACGCTTTGGATGACGTATGGGGTGACGTGATGCGGGTTGCGGCGTCATTCGGTGCTCAGGAGCGGGGTAATAATCTGGTTGAAGAGCTGCAAGAGCGGATGTATAGGATAGCCGAGACGGCGCAAGGTGTTGAGGGACGACCGTCGGTTGCGGCGATCGAGTGGGTAGATCCGTTGATGGCAGGTGGGAATTGGATGCCGACGTTAATCGAGATGGCCGGCGGTCGGAATCTGTTCGGCGTGGCAGCGCAACATTCGCCATGGATGTCTTACGAGGAGTTGCGGGATGCCGATCCTGATGTGATCTTGATCGCGCCGTGTGGTTTTGGCATGAAGCGGACTCGGGTCGATGTGCCGATTCTTGAGTCGCAGCCGGGTTGGGATGACATTACGGCGGTGCGCGACGGCAGGGTTTATGTTGCGGATGGCAACCAGTATTTCAATCGTCCTGGGCCGAGGTTAGCGGAGACGTTGGAGATACTGGCGGAGATGTTGCATCCTGGGCGGTTCGACTTTGGACATCGCGGGGTTGGTTGGGGCGTGGTTTAGGGGGGTGCGTGATGGGAAATGATCTGTGGGTTTTGTGGATGGGGTTGGTTGTTGTCTTGACGGGGATTCTGCAGATGGGTTGTGATTTTGGGACCTTGCGGATCGTTTCATTGAGCCGTTGGACTAGATCGCGCCTAGCTGTACGGGGCGGTCAATGGGTGGTGGGAAACTGGCGGTTTATACTGAAACAGCAAACCAATCCGCGTCGAGAAGGCGTTACGATCTCCGGATCAAAATTTGTTCCGACGAGCCAAAACTCATCCGAAAATTACGCTTACCTTGAGCGTAACGATACCCTTGATTACCACCGCGGTAATTCAAAGTACTTTTGATACTAGGCTAACGGATGCCGATCCCATTTTGGTCGCTTTCGCTACTGGCATGGTGGCATTGGCGATTTTGTATTTCGCCGGTTCGTTTACGGATGAGGATGATCCGAATCGTGGGGATCAAGACGTTTCGGGGGATCAAGTCGTTCAGGCCGAGCAAGTCGGGCAAGTTGCGCAAGTTGTTCATGGCGATCAAGTCGGGCAAATTGTTCATGGGGATCAAGTCGTTCAAGTTGTTGAGGGGAATCAAGTCGTTCAGGACGATAGGTTTTTCACGCAGAGAACGGTTAAGGAACTGGTAGATGAGGTAAAAGGGAAAACTAAGTTGGCCGCGAAGGACGCGAGTCAACGCCATGAAGGTCATTGGATGCGGGTCACTGGATCGGTATGGGATGTAGATGAGACATTTGATGGTGTCAGAATGTCTGTCGACGTTAAACGGGGTGAACTGGCGCATTGCAGTTTCGACAAAAGCCAGTGGAAAGACCGGCTGAAAAGTTTCAACAAACAAGATATTGTGACAGTTGTAGGTCAAATTGATACGATTGCCAATCATGGTGTATCGCTGGAAGCTTGCGAATTGGAGTGAGTTCAAACCTCCGCGGAAAGGGGAGGTGGTTTTGGTGCGCACCGCCCCTTCGTCCACCCCGAGCACCCTCACCCTAGCCCTCTACCGCTGAGCGGGAGCGGGGAAGTTTGGTGGTGCGGTAAGGGGCGTCCCTACTCCGGGGCGTCTTGTGCTACCGGTTGGGTGGTGTTTGGGCGGGTTGAATGTCGGAGAGTTCGGCGAGCTGGTCGACGATGCGGACGGTTTCGACGCTTACGGTGCAGACGCGTTGGAGGAGGTCGATGACGCGTTCCTTGTGGTCGGCGAAATGGTAGGTGTTGAAGCGTTCGCGGATGGTCGGATCTCTGGGTTTGCGCTCTTTGTATTGGTCGAGGACCCATTCGAGGGCGGAGCGGCTTCCGAGGCGGTATTTCCAGGCGGATTCGGGGACGCCAGTTAGCGTGGTTTTTCGGTCCAAGATGATGGTTCCGAGATCCTTGTTTGCTCGCAGCACTGGCTTGCCTGCGGGAGTATCCATATCAATTCTGTCGAGGTTCCAAAGAGTGGCCGACTCGAATCCGATGTGCAGGTCAAGGAGTTCACGCCCCAACCTCGCCCATTCGTAGAAATCGTCATGCAGGAACAGACGCGGGAACTCTTGTTTAAGGTCGACCTCGTACTCCTTGCGGTATTTCGGATCGTGGAGCACCGCGTAGGTGTACGCGAATATTTCCTCGGCGATGATGTCATCCTGTTCGTAGTGCTCGCGGAATCGTCGTAAACCCCACTCGGTGATGTTGCCGATTTGTTCCCCCTCTGGCGAATATCGGTAGAGGGGGAGGCACTGAGTCTTTTCCAGCATGTCTAGAGAAATCAATCGATCAGTAGACAACACGGCAAAGGGTTTATTCGAAGCAACACCCGAAAAACAGATGATTTTATTTTGCTCTGGTACACCTTGAGGGAATATGTTCGGATTTTGATATTGCCTACCATTCAATTCACGCAAGAAGTAAAGGTTTTTCTTGGTGAACGGCCGATACAGCGCATTGACTACATGGCTTTGTGAATATTTGACACGGATGTTTCGACGGAGATAGTTGCGCAGATCGTAATCCCATTTGATTTCTGTTCCCAAATCGGAGTCACCAAAATCGGTACCTGCAAGTTGACGACGCTTGTCTTCATAAATATGTTCGATGAACTTGATTTTCGAACTCAAATTGTGTCGATCATAATCGAACACCCATTCGTCACGTTGTGTCTTAACACCGTTGGAATGGAGCTTAAATACGGCTTGCTCTATGTCAGAGGTATTGGCGCGTAAAGTCTGACGATCGGCAAGAGTCACAAGATTACTAAAATCGCTGACGGACTGATTGAGCCAGCTGTTTCTGTCATCGGACGTGATTTCATTAAAGTTGATTGCGCTCATCTCCGCACCGCCCAAGTAGCGTAGCTTGTCTGTCGCTACTTCGGCGTCTTCTCGGCGGGTATAGTGGATTTTGCACTCGCCTCTTCGTGACTTGTCGCGCACGAAGAATCCGATGGCGACACCGGTCTGTATGCCAAAGACGTTGTGACGCGTACCCGAGATTTTGGGGTTGCGACGAACGTCCGAGCCAAGGTCAAGCAGATAGATGTCAGTAAATTCGTTGGCTGCGACATTGCGGAATCCATCATCTTGTCGAGAATCAAGGTATGCCCGGTTGGTGATGAAGGCGATAATCCCGTCATCGGCCAGACGATCTGACGCCCACCGAATGAATCGCTTGTACATATCGTACTGTTGATTGCGATTTTGGGCGGCACTGGCACTTGAGTATGTTTCGCGGATTCTTTGGTCGATGACCGGGTACGCCCGATTGGGATTGAATTCGTTGAAATTCGCCTGCGCCGTGTTGTACGGCGGGTTGCCGATGATGACGCTGATGGGTTTTCGTTTTGCTCTTGGATGCGCATCCAATTGTCGACTGAGAGGCCCCCGAGGTTGAATGCGCTTTGGCGGGTTACCGCGCCCTCGGTGCTACCCGTCTGTTGCCAGTCCATGTTGTCGAGGGTGTCTACGAAGCAGAGGTTAGGGAACTCTAGGTAATTGCCGGTCTTCTCCCGATAGCTGTATTCGATGTTGAGGTTGGCGATGTAGTAAGGCAGGATTGCGACTTCGTTGGCGTGGATTTCATTGAGGTATTTGTGTTCGAGGCGGTCGGAGGGCAGATAGTCGATCAGGTTGGTGATGAAGGTGCCGGTGCCGGTTGCGGGATCGAGGATCTGGACGTTGTGGTCGGCCAGAGTTCGTCCGAAGTGTTTTTGGAGCAGATGGTCGGTGCCGCGAATTATGAAGTCGACGATCTCGTTGGGGGTATATACGACGCCGAGGCGATCGGCGGCGGCGGGGTTGTAGGTCTTGTAGAAGTCCTCGTAGATGGCCTTGAGGAGCTGCTGCTTCTCGGAATAGTCGGCGATTTCGTCGGCGGCTCGGCCGATGGCACCGTAGTAGGCGCGCAGGCGGTCGATGGCTTGGCGGCGGACGTCGCCGATGAAGAAGGTGTTCTCGAGTGCGGTTAGATGTGCGGCGATGTTGTTCTCGCGGTGGAACTGGTCTTCGGCGAAGACGCGGAGGAAGATGTCTTGCGTGAGGATGTGCTGAAGGAGCATTTCGCGCACGTCGGCTTCGGAGATGGCGGGGCTGATGCTCTGTCGACACTGTTCGAGGAATTCGGCGGCGTGCTGCTGGTATTCGGGGTTGTTTGCCTCGGCGTCTTCCACAGATTGACGCAGATTTTCTAGGACGGTGGGTAGGTCTGCTTTGAACTGCTGCTGGGCGTGTCGGAACTCCTCGATCTGAGGAAGTTCGTAGTTGAGGAAGCGGAGTATGAGGCGGTTTAGGTCAGCGGCATCGCGCATGTTGACCCGCATCGCCTCGTCACGGTTCTGGAATAGAACGGCGGTTTGGGAGTCTTCGAACAGGATGTTGTCGCGCGGGTATCCGCGATTGAATTTCCTCTGGATTTCGGCGTCGAGGTCGTCGTGGGTGTCTTTGGCTTCCCAGTAGCCGCGAGCCATGCGGAGGGAGTCTTTGACGGTGCCGTCGGGGATGCCGCCTTGGGCGGCTAGCTCGGGGATGAGTTTGAGGTTTTCGCGGTGATTGGAGCAGTATTCGGATAGGCAGTCTTGGAACGCCTTGCGGATGCTGAGTTCGTTGTCGGAACCGCCGAATTCAATGAGATCGTTGAGTTCGGTGTAGTAGCTCTCTATGTGTGGATAGGTCGGCATGGGGCGATTCTATCGCTTGGGCCGCGGCGGGCGCTCTCTGCGAAGGGGCGGGTTTTGAAACCCGCCCTACAGTGTGGTGGGGGACCTCGTCCTAGCCCCTACTGCAGGTGGTGGATTGTATTGAAGGGGATGCCCGGCGGAACGCGTCTGGGTACCCTCCTGCGCGGGAATGACCGTGATGTGTCATTTCGTTTTCACTTTGCCTTTGGTTGGTTTTAAAGTGATGTGACGGAGCGCTCACTGGTTCTCGATGTGGCCGACGAGTGTGACGACGAAAGCACAGCAAGCCGTGACGACGGACGAGGGCACATGAAATGCAGAATACCGCGGCGGCCGGCGACGGATCACGGGAAGTGGTCGCAACAAGGCGTCCCGCACAAGGGATGGCAATTCATCGACTTCGAGGATCTTGGGGGTCTCGACGGGACATGCGAGATGTGTGAAACTCGACGGATCCGGTACGTCCACTACATGGAACACCCGGATTACGATGAGGTGCTCGGGGTAGGACGGGTGTGCGCCGAAAAAATGGAAGAGGATTATGTAGCGGCGCAACAGCGCGAGAAACGCGCCAAGTCCAAAGTCGACCGTCGAACGAGGTGGTTGAACGCCAAATGGAGAACGTCAGCGAAGGGCAATTCCTTTATCAACCGTAACGGCTTGAACATTGTCGTGTACCCAAGTTTCCGCCGTTGGGGGTACCAGATTCGGGAACGTGAGGGCGAGCGGTCGAGGAGACAGTCTGGATTTGCCTCAGAAGACGACGCAAAGCTCGCTGCGTTCGAATGTTATGTAGAGCTACAAGAATAGGGTCCTTACATTGAGCGTTTGTGACTTTGCACAACCGCTCTTTTCGCCCCTGACAAGATTCTAGACATCTTATGTCCCACTGACAGCCTGAAACGCCAGTCAGCGCGATGGCCAATGTCCAGCGCCGCATTACGCTTCGCGATGGGCGCGTATGGATTGTGCGTTGGACCAATGACGAAGAAGGTCAAATGGATCTTAGGAGTTTAGGTTTGGAGGCTAAACTCCCTAAACTTCACATAACTGCCCGTCCGAGACCCTATCGCATCTGCTTAGAAGGTGATTTCGGTTTCGGTTTCTACTTTGGCTTGGTCGATTTCGTAGCCGAAGCCGGGTTCGTCGGAGACTGTGAGGTTGCCGTTGTTTAGGATGGGGCCGTTGTTTTTGTCGAAGTGGTAGGCTAGTGCGGCGTGTTTTAGGAGCATTTCGACGTATGGGGTGTGGATTGGCGATTGTGCGGCGGACCAGGCCATGCCGACGGGGGTTACGCCTTGGTGGGCGATGGTTATGAGGTCGTAGGCGGTGGCCATTGCGGAGATTTTGAGGACTTCTGATAGTCCTCCGGCCCAGTTGAGGTCGGGTTGGATGATGTCGAGGGCTTCGGCGTCCATGAAGCGTTTGAAGCCCCATCGGGTGTATTCGTGTTCGGCGCCGGAAACGGGGATGTTGATCTTTTCGCGGATCTTGCGGTAGGAGTCGATGCGGTCGGGCATTGCGACTTCTTCGATCCATCGGGGTTGGTACTCTTCGATGGCGGAGGCGAGTTTGACGACGTAGTTGACGTCCATGGACTGCCAGCAGTCGAGCATGATGTCGATGTCGTCGCCGACGGTTTCGCGGAGGGTTTTGACCATCTCGATGTTTTTTTGGAGCCCTTCGTGTCCTGACATCGGGCCGTGTCGGAAGAACCATTTTTGGGCGGTGAATCCGCGTTCTTTGGCCATGGTGGCTCGTTCTCGGACGAGGCCCATGTCGGTGACGTTGTGGCCGAGCATCGAGGCGTACGCGGGCATGGTCTTGCGGCATGGTCCGCCGATGAGCATGTAGACGGGTTTGCCGAGCCACTTGCCTTTGAGGTCCCAGAGGGCGTTGTCGATTGCGGAGATCGCCATCATGGGTTCGCCTTGTCGACCGTGGACCGAGGTGCGGTGCATGATGTCCCAGAGGAACTCAGTGGCGAGAGGGTCGCGACCGATGAGGAGATCTTTGAGTTGCCAAACGTGCCAATTGGCGCCTGAGAACCCTCCGGCGCAGATGCCGCTGACACCGTCGTCGGTGTCGATCTGGACGAAGGTTTGCTCGACTTTGTAGGACTTGTCGTCGACTTGGCTTCCGCGGTTGCCGCGCTGATCGCCTTTGTTGCGGAACTCTTCGTAGATGTCGGTCGGTTGGAGGAGCCGGTCTTCGAAGAACGGTCCGTCGACTTCCATGGTTCCAGTGAGGTGGCGGAGGCGGATGTTTGTGATCTTCATGGGTGTCTATTTGTTGGCGCGTCGGGTGTCTATTATGCCTTTTCGGGTGTTTCCAGAGGAAGTGACCGGACGCTTGACATCATGACATCAAAACGGATTGATGATATGATGTCTACATGCGAACGACGTTAACAATAGATAACGATATAGCCGACTATTTGAGGGAACAGAGTCGGTTGCACGAGAAGTCATTCAAGCAGGTGGTGAACGAGACGTTGCGGCGCGGGATGGAACCGGCCGGGACCACGAAGCGACGTAAACCATTTCGAGTGAAACCGGTGCCTGGAGGATACATGCCGGGTGTGGATCCGATGAATCCGAAGGACTTCCTAAACCAGCTTGATGACGAGCACTATCTTGAAGTGCTGCGACGACAGTGATCGTTCCTGACACAAATTTGTTGCTCTACGCGTACCGGGAGGAAGTTCCTCTCCACGATTCCGCTAGAGATTGGTGGGAATCGATTTTGAATGGTGTCGAACGTGTCGGCGTTCCATGGGCGGTAGTCTCGGCGTTCGTGCGAATGATGACCAATCGAAGCGCCTACTCAAACGCGATCATGCCATCCGAGGCGTTCAACTTCGTCAATGAATGGTTTGAGTCCCCGAACGTGGAAACCATCAACCCCGGCACGCGGCATCTCGACCTGTTCAGCCGGAATTTGGAAGCAGCTGGGGTCGGTGGGAATCTCGTTACCGACGCGCATATCGCGGCTTTGGCAATGGAGTACCAAGCCGAAGTCCACACAAACGACCGTGATTTTGCCCGTTTTCCCGGGTTGATGTGGCGCAACCCTATCTGAGTGTTGTAACCGCCCCGGGGACTGTTGGCTGAGACATCATCGCCGACCGCCGATAGCAAGGCTCGAGGGCGAGCTCAGTTTTCGGGTGCCCAAGGAAAGACGATCCACTCGTCTTCTACCCTCCAGAACCAATCGGCGGCGTGTTGCTGGTCGGATCGGACGTAGAGGGCTGCGACTTTGACTTCGTCGGCGTGATCGCGGGCGGCGTCGCGAACGAGTTTGAGAGTTTCGCCGGTGTCGATGATGTCATCGACGATGAGGAGCCGTTTGGTGTAGATGTTCAGGGCGTCGAAGGGTCTTGTTTCTTCGACGAATTGAGGGCCGGATTCGAGGCGGATGTTGTCGCCGTCGTAGTGTTGCACTCTCACGGATTGGATGAGGCGTACGTCGAACGTGTACGAGAGCATGGCGGCGGGGATTAGTCCGCCTCTGGAGATTCCGAGGATGGCTGTGGGTTGCCATCCGCTCGCGAGGATCTGTTCGCCGAGCGCGTTGATGCCTTCGACGTGTTCGGTCCAGGAGGTTGCGAGGGTTTGGGTGAGGGTTTGAAACATGGTTTTGGCTTGCTAAATCCGTCGGAACATGTTGTGGGGTGGCGACCAATCAACGGTACGTTAACCGAATGACGCGCTGAGTGAGTACCTCGTCGTTATCTTCGTAAATCTCGGCAAGGCGTTCTATTATGACACCCATCTGATACGGTTTGTGAACGATTACACATCCCGGCATATCGAGGCCGAGACCGAGGCGTTCCCAAGCAAAGTCGGCCATGGTACGTCCATCGTGCGTCAGCATCACACGGGTTTCTGAGGCGGCCCAATCAAGGGCGACAGGGTCGGGAGTGCCAGCCAAACCGACATCAATCGATCTGACGATGTTCACATCGGGAATAATTCGCCTCAGCCCCCGGACGATGTTGTTGTCAAAGTCCTCGTCCACAGCGAACCGAATCACGTTCACGCATCCGTTGCCGGCGATGCCTTGTCGATGTTCCCGCGCGATTTGAATGTGTATTTGCCGAAGTTGGATTCCCAGAATTCATTTGAAACTTCGCCCAATTTTTCGTTGTAGTCGAGGTACTCGTTTACAAGGTCACGTTCCTGACGGTAAAAATCTATGACTTTTCGGATCGTACTACGGTCAACTGACGGGAATCCTTCGGCCAAGTAGTCGATTGTCTTCCCTAAGCGATGGTAACCGGCGAGACTGTCGAGAGATACGCGTGAACCTTTGACGCGGACTCGTAGGTGTTCGTCTTGATAAAGCGGCACGTCTGGGTACAAGTGGAGTGGCAAACGCGGCGTGCGCGCAATTTCCTCGGCAGATGGGCGCTTCTCGATCTCGCTCAGGGGTACGCCGTGGATGTTGGTGCGAACGTTTTTGGCGGTTTGGGTCATATTTGGGAGTATATCGCGCACGACGACGACTGGAAATCGGTTGCAAATGGCGTGAATCTACGAGTGTAGACGTGCGCGAAAACCTGACTTTGGAGCTACTACCAGCGGCGCGTCGGATACGTCACATCATCAACTCGAGGCGGGCGTTGATTAGGCGTTGGGGGACTTCGTTGTCGCGCATGAATTTGAGGAGGAGGCTGTGGAGTTCCTTGGCGGTGTCCATGTTGGCGCTGATGATGTCGGTTTGTTGGCCGGGGTCGGTTGGGAGGTGGAATAGTTGGGAGCGTCCGGGGTCCATGGAGTATAGGAAGGAGTAATCTCCGCTGGTGACGGTGGTTACTTGTGACGCGGACATGCGACGCGCGACGTTATCTACGGATCGGATGGTTTCGTCAGTATTGGCGAATGGGATGGTGGACACTGCGAAGTCGCGGGCTTGCGGGTGTTTGGCGTCGCGCATGGCGGAGAGCAACGATCGGCCTTGGACGTGCGACGGTGTGTCGCGCCCCATGATTTCGAGGACCGTGGGCATCACGTCGAGAGCGGCTGAGAAGCCATCGTACGAACCTGGCGCTACGCCGGGGACGTGGATCAACAGTGGGATGTGTACGAGTTCTTCGTAGAGCGGAGAGAAGTCCCAGATCGAGTCGGGGTCGCCGTGGAAGTATTGTTGTCCGTTTGGCCGACGTCCGAAGTGCATCTTGCCGAGGAGTCCGCCGTGGTCGCCGAAGTAGAAGCCGTGGTCGGTGGTGAAGATGACGGCGGTGTTGTCTTGGATGCCCATGTTCTGGACTTTTCGGAGGAGGTATCCGATCCAGGTGTCGACCATTGTTATCTCGCCTCGGTAGCAGGCGAAGGCGGTTTCTAGGTCACGTTCGGTGAGGTGATCGGTCTCGTGCCAGTAGGCGTATGGGGGTTGGATTATACTGCCGTCGTAGTCGGGTTGGTAAAGCTCTGCATAGTATGCGGGTGGGTCCCATGGCTCGTGCGGGTCCCAAGTGTCGATGTAGAGGAAGAACTCATCTTTGTAGTGTTTTTCAAGCCAATCACCGGCCTGTGTCATGGTGCGGGCGACGCAGCGGTCTGCCTCTTTGCGCCAGTCAGCGACGACGTCTCGAGACTCGTGGTTGCCGATCTGGGCGGCGCGGGTACCTGAGCCTTCTTGTCCGAGGACCGTGAAGTACGACTGGAATCCGCGGTCGTAGTTCATTCCGCCTCTGGTGTAGAAGGGAGTGTCGATCACGGCGGCGGTGTGGACGCCTTGGTCGCCGAGTATCTGCGAAAGGGTGATGGTGTGATCGGGCAATGCGTCCCATCCCATGAAGCACATGGTCCACTGGCCGGTGTGATGGTCGGCCCGGGTGGGCATGGTTGGGAAGCCGCATGCGTAGTGGTTGTCGAATCTGGTCCCGCGGGCGGCTAGGGCATCGAGAACGGGGGTGTGAATGACGTCGTTGCCGTATGCCCCGAGCTGGTCGCGTCGGAAGGTGTCTGCGGTTATCCAAATGACGTTCATTCGTCAATCTCCTGGTTTCCCGATGCCGATTTCGTAGTTTGCGCCGAGAGGGGCGCGCGGCAACATCACTTTATACCAGTGGCGGTGAACCGGTATGACCAGTCGTGTGTTGGTGAATGGCGTGATGTTGACGCGTTATCCCCACTCGTCCCCCTGGGTCCCGGGTTTCGCCGGGATGACGAAAGTGGCTGCGGGATGACGAAGACGAATGCCGAAATGAAGCATTGAGGCGCCGGATGCTGTCGAATTCGGCGTCATCCCCCTTAGCCTTGCCCTTCTGGATTCCCGCGTTCGGGACCTTTGCACAACATCTTCTGCAGTGTTTTCCGTTTGACTTGCCCCGCCCCTTGGGGCCGTTCCCCCTCACCCCCGGATCAAGTCCGGGGCAGGTTCTAACCCTCTCCCACGGCGGAGACCGATGCAAAATCTCTAGAACAATGACTTTAAGTCTGGAACGCAAGAGCATCCCTGTTGCCTTTCCGCTCTGGATGGACGTTCCGTTCGTTGAAGCCCCGCGTGGGCGGGGGAAATCATAAGATTTAGCGATGCGTTCGGGGAACAGGTTGAATCGGGATCGGGCACGACGGATGAGGAAGAGTCCGACGGATGCGGAAAGGGTGCTGTGGACGCATCTGAGGAAGGGGCGGTTGGGTGGTTTTCGGTTTCGGCGTCAGCATCCGGTGGGTGAGTTTATTGTGGATTTTGCTTGTCCGCAGTTGCGGTTAGGCATTGAGTTGGATGGGTCGCAGCACGATGAGGGTAGGTCTAAGGACGAGTGGCGAAGCGGGAAGTTGGCTGAGGAGGGGTACCGGGTGTTGCGGTTTTGGAATCACGAGGTTTTAGGGAATTTGGATGGCGTTTTGGTTGTGATTTATGCGGCTGTGGAGGACGGGGAGAAGCGTTGGGGGTAGGTGTTGAATGTTTGGTTGGTACAGGCCCCCTTTGTCCTTCGGACATTTCCCCCGCGAGCGGGGGCAACCCCGCCCCTTGGCCTCCCCGTTCCCCCTCACCCCCGGATCAAGTCCGGGGCAGGCTCTCCTCTCCCACGGGAGACCGATGCAAAACCCTCGCTGAAGATCGCCAATGGTTTCTAGTCAGGAATTCGTACGCCCCCTGCGAGCGGGCGGTTCTCGAACCGCTCCTACGTAGCGTCCCCTTCGCGGTGCGAAGGGGACGGTGGTTGTCGTCGGGATGGCGGGAAAAGGCGTGCTTTGTTGATTCTGGATGGACGTTTCGTCCGCTGAAGCGCCGGCTTTCGCGGGAATGACAGTAATAACGGGAACGGCGGGTTACGCGTTGAGGAGGGCCATGACGCGTTGTTTGAAGTTGCGGATGGTTTCGAGGACGGCGGCGATTTCTTCGATGTATTCGGGGGCTTCGAGGCCTTTGTCGAGTTGGACGACGATCTGGGTGTTGCCAACGCGAGAGGTTGGTCCGAGTAGTCGTTGTAGTTGCGATTTTGCGCCGCCGACGGGCGCGTTTAGGAGAATTCTTGCGCGTTCGTCGTTTGCGCGCACTGAGGCGACATCTGCTTGCTCGGCCAGCAAGCGAATACGGGCGCTTTCGAGCATGCTTTCCACGCTGTCGGGGATTGGGCCGTAGCGATCACGAAGTTCGTTCCTAAGTTCTTGTATCTCGTCTTCGTTATTGGACCATGAGAGCCGTTGATGGAACGATAGTCGCTGGGCGAGATTCTCGATGTATTCGCGGGGCACGTTATCGTCGATGCCGAGCTTGATTTCGGCGCGGATCATGCTCGGTGGGTGCCAATCGGTGTCGTCATCTTCGTTGAGATTCGGGATGTGGCCGTTGGTTTGGTGGCCATTGACGAGTGCGCCATCGCCATTGAGTGCCGCTGAAGGGACGCTCGTGACCTCGCCGTTTTCTGAGCCTTCCAACCGTTTCTTCAGTTCCTCTACGGACTGCGACAAGAGTTGGGTGTAGAGATGCAGGCCGATGGCGGCTACGTGTCCGCTCTGCTCGGCGCCGATGACGTTGCCCATTCCGCGGATTTCGAGGTCGCGCATGGCGATTTTGAAGCCTGAACCGAGTTCAGTGGCGGCGAGGATGGTGTTGAGGCGTGCGTCGGCTTCTTCGGTGAGGGATTTGTGGGGTTGGACGAGGAGGTATGCGAAGCCTTGTTTGGCGCCGCGGCCGACCCGGCCCCGGATGTGGTGGAGTTGTGCCAAGCCGAAGCGGTCCGCATCGTCGACGACGAGTGTGTTGACGTTCGGCATGTCGATGCCGGCTTCGATGATGGTTGTGCATACGAGGACGTCGTATTCGCGCCGGTCGAACGCAGTTATGACCTCCTCAAGCTGCCCTTCGGGCATCTGGCCATGACCGATGGTGAAGGATGCTTCGGGTACGAGGTGGCGTAGGCGACGGGTCACGCGTTCGATGTCTTTGACGCGGTTGTGGAGGAAGAAGGCCTGTCCCCCGCGGTCAAGTTCGCGCAGTATCGCTTCGCGAATGAGGTCGTCGCTCGATTCGGAGACGAAGGTGCGGACTGGCAACCGCTCTTCGGGCGCGGTCTCCATGTTGCTCATGTCACGAATGCCGGCGATCGACATGTAGAGCGTGCGCGGGATCGGCGTCGCCGACAACGTGAGGACGTCGACGGCGGCTCGGAGCTTCTTCATGTGCTCTTTGTGTCTGACGCCGAATTTTTGCTCTTCGTCGATGACGACAAGCCCGAGGTCGTTGAAGGCGACGTCGCGCTGGATCAGCCGATGGGTGCCGATGATGACGTCGATCTTGCCCTTGGACAGACGCTCCAGGATGTCTTTTTGTTCGTCTCGCGATCGGAACCTGGAGATGACGTCGATGCTGACTGGGAAGGGCGCGAGGCGTTGTTTGAAGGTGTCGAAATGTTGCTGTGCGAGCAGGGTTGTGGGCACCAAGATCGCGGCTTGCCGACCGTTCTGAACCGCTTTGAATGCGCAACGTAAGGCGATCTCTGTCTTACCAAAGCCGACGTCGCCACAGATGATGCGGTCCATAGATTTATTGCTCTCCATGTCCTCCTTCACGGCTTGGAGCGCGGTGATCTGGTCGGGTGTCTCTTCGAATGAGAAGCTGGCTTCGAGCACCTGTTGCCACGGCGTGTCCGTTTCTGCCTGGATGCCGTGGGCCAACATCCGTGCGGCATAGATGCCGAGAAGTTCGTTGGCGACGATCTCGGTGGCGCGTTTCGCGCGTCTTCTGGCGGAGCGCCACTCCTGCGTGCCGAGCCTAGACAGGCGCGGTGAAGCTTCGCCGCCGCCTTGGTAGATCTGAATCCGGTCGATGTGCTCGGTAGGGACGTATACGCGGTCGTCTTTGGCGTACTGGAGGACGAGATGCTCGCGTCCGTCGGGCTGCTTGGTCTCGGTGCCAATGAACTTTGCGATGCCGTGGTCGACGTGGACGACGTAGACGCCGGGCTGAAGTTGCTCGAGTTGCGGGCCCCGCCTCACCGCGCGCCGGTGCGACCGCCGTCGTTGCCGCCGAATGCCGAAGATCTCAGCGTCGGTGAGGATGCGCACGGTCTGGTCGTGATCGAGCTCGAGAATGAACCCGGAGGTTGCGTAGCCTTCGGCGATGACTATGGGGGCGTTTTTTGGGGCCATCACCCCCGGATCAAGTCCGGGGCAGGCTCTAACCCTCTCCCGCTTATCGGGAGAGGGGACAAGACCGCTGGCTTCGGTGGTCGTGCCAGCGGTAATGGCGCGTTCGTATCTTGTTTTGAGGCCGGCTTCTTGGGCTAGTTCGTAGAGCCGGACGGCGTGGCTCGTGATCGCTACGACTTGGTCGGAATCTTCTTCAACGGCTCGTTGCAATGCCTGTGTCGGATCGTCTAGCACGACGTCGACTAGATCTTCACTGTCTTCGGATCCGGCCGTCAGATTGAGCGGGTTTGATGGGAGATGGGGTTTTATCGGTAACGGACTCTTCGTTCCGAGGTCGCTAGTGTCGATGCCGAAGGGGTCGATCTCGACGCGCTGACCGAGGGATTCGATGCCTTGGGCAACTTCTGGCCACTGGATGTGTGGCAACGGGAAGTTGATAGGGACTTCACCCCTTCGTTCTTTTACGCGTCTAACCTCGTCCAAACGCCGGTCGATACCGGCTGCGGCGTCGGATATCATGCGGGGCCGTAGGGCGACCACGGCCGATCCGTTAGGCATGAAATCGATGAGCGAGCCCCGGTTGAAGAAGCCGGCGTAGAATGCGAGTTCGCTATCTATCTCGCCATCAGCAACAAAGTTCAATTCGTCGGATAGACGGCGGGCTGAAAGGCGAGTGAAGTCTATGTTGTCGGTGTTGAGGCTGCCGATCGAATCGCGGACGACTTGCGGGTCTACGAACGCGGGCAACTCTTCTCTGGCGGGGACGACGTGAACTGTCTCGATGTCGTCAAAAGAGCGTTGGGTCTCGACGTCGAAGAGTCTCATGCTCTCGATTTCGTCGTCGAACAGTTCGATGCGTATCGGGTGGTTATCGCCGACGGGGAAGATGTCGATGATTCCGCCGCGCCGCGATACGGTACCTGGCAGTTCAACGGTGGGTTGGACCTCGTATCCCGAACGAGTGAGGTGTCGCATCGTTTCGGCGAGATCGATGCGATCGCCAACGTTCAATTCGCGCACGATTTTGTCGAATACTCGGGTTTCGATTGTGCGTTCGGCGAGGGCATGGACTGACGCGACGACGATGGGTGGAGCGAGTCCCGTGAGTGAGCAATTTCTCAGAGCATCAAGGGTTGTGATCCGACGGTGCGAGGTTCCGCGGTCGGGTTCGTATCGCTCGAAAGGTATTCCGGCCGATTCGATGAAGTGATGGATCGGCGAGCCGTCTTCGTCGATGTCGGGAGTTCCCAGCCACGTCGGTAGTTGGTCTACGATGCGCTGGGCGGCGTCGGGATTCGGCGTGACGACGAGCGTTGGTACCTGGAGTTTTCGCCAAATGGCTGCGATCAGCAGGGGGTTCGCAGGTTCGGGGCAGACGGTGGGCACCGCGGCGGGCCCGTGAATCAGTGCGCGTTCGATGTCGTCGAACTCATGAGTGCCGATCAACCGATCGGTGAGGGTTGCCAAGAAGCTCGTTTTGTTTTCTGGCATGTGTCGCGCGCGCTAATAGCCCGCAATCGATTGCGGGCGGTTTCTTAAGGTTTGATTCTATCGTTCGAGTGTTAAAAGTTGATGGCAAAAACGCGTAAGGTTGGCAACTTTATAATCACACGTATGTCGCGCGTCCCAACTCCAACATTTCGAGATTCGGGCGCGATCAAGCGTGCCGTTTTCAAGTTGGGGACGAATATCGTTACCCGCGATTCGGGCGTATTGGATGTCGAGACGATCACCGATCTGGTCGATCAGGTGGCCGTAGCGCATGAGACTGGCCTCGAGGTGGTTATCGTGTCGTCGGGGGCGGTAGGAGCGGGGATGGATACGTTGATCAGCCGCAGTCCCAGAGATCGGGCGAGGTTGCGGAGAAGAAACGTTACGGCTCGGCAGGCGGCGGCGGCGATCGGGCAAGTGGATGTGATCACTCTCTACAGGTCGCTTTTCGGTGTGCACGGCATCGAGGTTGCGCAGACGTTGCTGTCGCGCAGCGTGTTGAACCAGCGAGAAGGTTACCTGAACGTGCGGGGCACGATGGAGATGTTGCTAGAAGCTGGGATCGTGCCGATCGTGAATGAGAACGATGTGGTTGCGGTGGAGGAGATCGTCGGGGTGACGTACGGCGACAACGATCGGCTGTCGGCGATGCTGGCGAATGTGTTGGATGCCGATGTACTGGTGCTTTTGGGCGAGATGAATGGATTGCACACGGGTGATCCGCACCATAATCCAGACGCGGAGTTGATCAGCGATGTCTACGATATCGGCGACGATGTGCGGGGTTTCGCGGGCGGTCCCACCGATGACCGCGGGAGTGGCGGGATGCGGAGCAAACTCGATGCGGCGGAGGTCGCGATGCGGTCGGGCATCGACATGATTATTGCTGATGGACACGTCGAGGGCGTCGTAAGAAGGTTGCTGTCCGGCGAAAAGATCGGGACGCGTTTCCATTCGCTGGAGCCGCCCGCGGCGAGTCGTAAACGGTGGTTGCTGACGGGCGGCACGGAAGCGAAGGGCGCGGTGACGATCGACGATGGTGCCGTGCGGGCACTTACCGAGCAGGGCAACAGCCTACTGCCGGTGGGCGTAACGGATGTGGAAGGCGAGTTCGAACGCGGCGATATCATTGGAGTCAAGTCGTTGTCTGGCAAGAATGTGGCGTGGGGTCTGAGCAACTACTCGGCCTCGGAGACGCGACTGGTGATGGGGAAGAGGTCGGGTGAATTGCCGGACATATTGGACAGTTACTTCGGTCGCGAGATCGTGCATCGCAACAATATGGCGCTGGGCGTTCCGGTCGACAGATGAAGTTAGGGATTTTCGATCGTGCGAGCCAACCGAGCAGGTGTCTGAGTTGAACACGGTGAGAGAGTAGAACGCTTGGAGAGACAGAGATGATCGCAGTGGAAACCGATATCCGCCAAATGGGCATGGCTGCGCGAGCGGCTGCCAGCGAATCGGCTCGTTGTACGCCGGACCAGCGCGACGAGGTGTTACGCACGTTGGCCAAGTTACTCGTCGAACGCAACGATCGCATATTGTCGGCGAACGAATCGGATCTCGACGCGGCCAAGGCTGCCGGCATGGATGAACATGTGGCCGAGCGGATGATGGTCAACGATGCGCGGATTGGCGACATGGCGAGCGCGGTCGTCAACATCGCGGATCTCGACGATCCAGTCGGCGAGGTGTTAGAGGAGCGAACGGCAGACAACGGACTGTTGATCCGGCGAGTTCGAGTTCCGCTGGGTGTCATTGGCGTGATATACGAGAGCCGTCCCAACGTGACGATCGACATCGCCGCGCTTTGTCTGAAAGCGGGCAACGCGGTGATTCTGCGCGGTGGCAAGGAGGCGATACGGACCAACTTTGCGTTGGCGTCGTTAGTTCGAGACGCGGTGGTTGCGGCGGGATTGCCGTTGGACGCGGTCCAGTTCGTGGAATCGACCGATCGGGCGCTGGTGGGCGAGATGTTGGAGATGGATGACTGTATCGACATGCTGATTCCCCGGGGCAGCGCTGAGCTTGTCCATATGGTGGCGGAGAATGCGAAGATGCCCGCGGTTACGGGCGGCATCGGCGTTTGCCACACCTACGTGGACGGATCTGCGGACATCCCGAAGGCCGTCGATGTCGTTTTCAACGCCAAGGCACAACGCCACACGGTTTGCAACGCGCTCGATACCCTGCTGGTGCATGAGAGCGTGGCTGGTCCGGTGTTGAACGGCCTCTCTGAGCCATTTGCTGAAGCTGGTGTCGAGGTCCGCGCCGACAATCGGGCTTGGGCGCTGTTGGGTCCGAAACGCCGCGAATTGAGGGTGCTTCGAGCCCACGAAGATGATTTCGGAACTGAGTTCTTGGCGCTGATACTTTCGGTGAAGGTGGTGCGGAGTCTCGACGAAGCGCTGGAGCACATTCGAGATTACGGTTCCGGCCACTCCGAGGCGGTGATCGCACAAGACTCGGAGGTTGTTGAACGGTTCCTGAATGAGGTTGACGCAGCGGCGGTGTTTGCCAATGCTTCGACGCGTTTCAACGATGGTGGCGAGTTCGGACTGGGAGCCGAGGTGGCCATATCCACCAATAAGCTCCACGCTCGGGGTCCGATGGGGATCCGCGAGATCATGTCCTACAAATGGGTGGTCACTGGCAACGGCCATATCCGAACTTGATAGAACGCGCGGGCATTCTCATTCGCGTTCCCAAGTCGCCGAAGAGCCAAACGTCCCCACCGGATAGGTAAGGGTGAAGTCACATGACTGTCTACACATTGCAAAGAGAGGTTCGAACTCCGCATTCAGAATCTTTCTTCGTGGTCGATAACGAAGATCGAGACGTCGGCCGGTTGGACGTGCACTATCCGCAAGGGATGGTCCATGCGACGTTGGTGGTGCGTGAAAACCTTACGGACGAGGATCTGCGCGAGATAGTTAATCGGTTCTTCCAAGAGATGAATCAGCTAGTCGGCGTGGACGGCATCGAGGTCGCGGTGCACGCGTATCAGGGTGAGGAGCGCGGGGTATTCCATAACGACGATCTGAACGGACGCCGTAACGGCAATGCCCACTCGAACAACTGAATTTTTCGACCGTTATTTCGACTCGATACGTGCAGTGCGGGGCGTTTCGCCGAAGAATCGGCTCATCCCACAACGATGTTAACCAGCCTGCCGGGGACGTGGATGGTGCGGCGTATCACCCGGTCTTGCGTATGACGGAGTGCGCCGGGCGATGACAAGGCTGCGGACGCAATCTCTTTCTCGCCGGCGTCGGTCGGTACAGTAATCGTGTCGCGGACGCGTCCGTTGACCTGTACAACGATGCGGATGGTGTCAACAATCAGCTTAGATTCATCCCATTCCGGTAACAGTTGGTCGTGGATCGAGAAGTCCCATCCGTTGCGCAGCCAGAGCTCCTCGGCGATGTGCGGGGCCAAAGGTGCTAGATGCAGGAGGAGTCGTCGCACGGCGTCGCGCCACGCGTCGCGCGAAACACCGCCATTCTCCCATACGTCGTTCATCTGGTTGGTGTAGGTCATTAGCGCGGCGATGGCCGTGTTGTATTTGTAGGCGTTCATGTCCTCGATGACGCGTTTCGTTAGCGTATGGGACGCGACTTCAAAGGCGCGCGCGGCGTTGTCGTCGCCACCTGAGAGTTCGTCGGCGTCTCGAGTGCAGATGTCCCACACGCGACGCAACCAGCGGCGAATGCCGTTGATGCCGGAATCGGTCCAGATGCCGCCTTTGTCCCACGGTCCGAGGAACATCAGGTAGCAGCGAAGTGTGTCGGCGCCGTATTTGCGTACCAGTGGATCTGGCGCCACTGGGTTAGATCGCTTGGAGATCCGCCCTTGTTCAGTCGTCATCGTTCCGTGACTGAACAGATGCACGTATGGCTCCGAAAAGTCGACGAATCCGATGTCACGCAACGCGCGATTGAAGAATCGCGCGTACAGCAGGTGCATTACCGCATGCTCCATGCCGCCTGTGTACTGGTCGACCGGCGCCCAAGCTGCAGCGACGTCGGGGTCGAACGGATTTTCCACGTCTGCGGGGCTCAAGTAGCGCATGTGGTACCACGACGAATCCATGAAGGTGTCCATGGTGTCGGTTTCGCGCTTGCCGGGCTTCCCACACTCCGGACAAGGGGCGTTGAGGAAGACCTCGTGTTCGAATAGAGGAGATCGCCCGGAGGGTTGGAACTTTGCGTCTGATGGAAGTTCGACGGGTAGGTCTTCGTATGGGACCGGCACCGCACCGCAGTCGTCGCAGTAGATGACGGGTATCGGAGTGCCCCAGTAGCGTTGGCGAGAGATCAACCAGTCTCGGAGATGGTAGGTGACGACGCGTTCGCCCCAACCGTTCTGCTCAATGGCATCGGCGATGGCATCTTTCCCGCGTTCGCTCGGAAGACCGTCGAATTCACCCGAATTGACTTGAGCGCCGGGAGCGATGTAGGCGGCTTCGAGATCTTCGCCGTTCCATCCATCGGGCGCGACGACGACGCGGATGGGCAGGCCGTACTTCTTGGCGAATTCGAAGTCGCGTTCGTCGTGTGCCGGCACGCCCATCACGGCTCCGGTGCCGTAGGTGGCGAGCACGTAGTCGCCGACCAGTATGGGCACGCGTTCACCGTTAAGCGGGTTGATGCAGTAGGAACCGTTCGGCACGCCGGTCTTCTCGCGGACCGCCGAAGTGCGCTCGATCTCGGTCTCGCGCGCCGCCGCCGCGACGTAGTCATCGACGACGGTCTTGAATTCGGGTTGCGTCAGTTCTGCTACGAGGGGATGTTCAGGCGCCAAGACCACGAAGGTGACGCCGAAGATGGTGTCGATACGGGTGGTGAATGTGGGTATAGAAGTCGTCCCCAGACCGTATTCCGCGATATCGAAGCGGATGTTGACGCCTTCGGAACGTCCGATCCAGTTTTCCTGGCTGACGACGACCTTTTCGGGCCAGTCGATGCCCGACATGTCCAACATCTCGTCGGCGTATTTGGTGATGGCGAAGTACCACTGAGGCATGTTCCGCTTGAGGACGACGGATTCGCAACGTTCACACTTGCCGTCTTTCACCTGCTCGTTGGCGAGCGTGGTCTGATCTTCCGGGCACCAGTTGACCGCGCCGTCGGACCGGTAGGCCAAGCCGTTCTCCAAGAATTTGAGGAAGAAATACTGGTTCCATCTGTAGTATTCGGGATCGCAGGTGATGATCTGGCGGGACCAGTCGTAAGAATTGCCCATCAGCTCGAACTGGCGGCGCATATTGGCGATGTTTTGGTATGTCCACAGTTTTGGGTGGACGTTTCCCTTGATGGCGGCGTTTTCTGCCGGTAAACCGAAGGCGTCAAACCCTTGCGGATGCAAAACGCTGTACCCCTGCATTCGCCTGAAGCGTGCGGCCGCGTCGCCGCCGCTGAAGGCGAACCAGTGTCCGATGTGGAGATCGCCGGAAGGATAGGGAAACATCGACTGCACGAACCACTTTGGTCGGCTAGTGTCGTTCGGGTCCCACCGGTAGATTTGGTGTTGGTCCCAAAGTTCGCGGATTCTGGGTTCGATCTCGGTGTGAACGTATCGGCCGGCCAGCGAACGCTTTGAATTGTCGAGTTGGTCCGGACTATGCGGGGTCATTTCCGATGCGAGAGCCATCGATGGGTCTCCGTGGTGGTGGAGCTGCTGATCGATCTTGAAAAAAATCGACTAAGTCAAATTTTAATGCAACAGAAAATGTGACCTTGCTTCGTCAAAGCGGGGTATCGAGTCGTGCGACCAAGATTGGGCTGGTCAGAAACCGATACAAAAATGTTGGTCGAAAGTTCGCCAAAAACACTTGACAGAATGATACAAATGTGCAATATATAACAATAGTACCAATCGACAGTTCCGAAATTAGGGGGATTGCAACTAGCCATGCCGAAACCAAGAGCCAAAACCCGCGAGGTACGCCGTCGCATTTGGGAGTTCATCCGCGACTACCGGCGAGAAAACCTCTACGGCCCCAACCTGCGCGAGATAGCCGAAGCGGTGGGGATAAGTTCCGCGTCCAATGTCAACTACCACGTCAAACCGATGATCGAACAAGGGTTGCTAAGCGGGAACAGCAACGCACGGTCTCTCAACGTGAATGCAGGAATACCGATCGTGGGCACGGTATCTGCCGGCGACACCGTGATGTTGCCTGATGCCGTGGAGTGGGACCAAGTCAGCGAGTTCGACACCATCGAATTCCCGGAGTGGCTCGTCGGCGACGTGCGAAACCCTTTCGCGCTGCATGTAACGGGCGTCTCGATGATCGACGCCGGCATCATGGAGGACGACATCATCATCATGGAGAAGACGAACCGGGCTAGCCGTGGGGATATGGTGATCGCGTACGTGAAGAGTAGCGAAGAGCATACCGTCAAACGCTACTACCCGAACGGCCCGACCGTGACGCTGCAACCGGAAAATCGCAACTACGACCCGAGGATTGAGGACGCCGAGAACGTCTCAATCGAAGGCAAAGTAGTTGGCGTCGTGCGTCGTTACTAGATCCCGCTCGACATACCCGAGGCGAAACGTGTCGGGTTCACGCGGTCAGCTCGACGCAACGTGCGACGGCTGAGAATTTCGCGCGTCGGGTACAATCGATGTTGATGCTTGGGCATCCAACGAACTCACTCCATCTGAAGGTGCCCTTCTGAATCCGCAGTAAGGCAAGGTCTGACACGACATGTTTGGCAGAGGCATAGGCCCGTTAGAAATATTCCTTATCGTCGTTGTGGTGCTCATCATCTTCGGAGCGGGAAGACTTCCAGAGGTTGGTCGCGGTATTGGCACCGCCATCAAAGAGTTTCGTGGGACGATCGGCGGAAAAGACGACACTGAGACATCTGACAGCAATAAGTCGGAAACTCAGGACGGCGACAAATCCGACTAGTTACCAGCGTCGGCCACGCCTCGATCAGGTGCGTTCTTCGTCGTTGACTGCCGCGTCGCAAATCTAGTCAACAGCAGACCCAGCTCGAACAACACGACGACGGGCGCGGCCACCATAGTCTGGGTGACCGGGTCGATGGTCGGTGTAACGATCGCGGCGAGTACGAAGGCGAAGAGTATCACCCAACGTCGCTGTTTCGATAAGCTCTCGGGCCTTAACACTCCGAGTTTGGCGAGCAGGAACATCACGATCGGCAGCTCGAATATCAAGCCCATCCAAATCACTAGGGTCGACACGAGCGATACGTAGGACGACAGGCGCGGAGTGACGAGTGCGATCTCACCTCCGAACTGCAGCAGAAAGTGGATCGCGGGTGGGATGACTAGGTAGTAAGCGAACGCTGCTCCGGCGATGAAGAGAATTGTTCCTCCGGGTAGGAGGAGGTAGAGTGTGCGTCTTTCGTTCCGTTTCAATCCTGGGCGCAAGAACATTATCACTTGGTAGAGCACGACTGGAAAGGCCGTGGCGAAACCCACCAATACGGAAACCTTAGCCGTCACCGTCCAGCCCTCGGTGATATCGAGTTGGACCAGTCTCGCCGGGTCGTCAGGTCGTACGCGTTCGAGCGCATTGATTGCCGGCCGTTGCACGAAGTCTTGTATCGGGCGATAGAAGGCGAAGGCCAGTATCGTGGTAATCAGAATGGCCGCGGTCGCTATATAGAGGCGCTTCTTCAGCTCCGCGAAGTGCGACATGAGTTGGATCGGGCGATCTTTCAAGACGCCGCTCCAGAGCGTTCAGGTTTCGCCTCCGGACGGTCATCGTCTGCCGTTTCTTTTGTTTCGTCAGGTGATGAAGGCGGCGGTGCGCTCGGTGGGGACTTGGAGTAACCGCTCGGTCTCACTACGGACTTGGCGAGCGATTTGAAATCGGCGGCATCGGTTGTGATGCTTGTTGCGTCTTCGCGGAACTGGTTCAGTTCGGATGAAAGGTCGCGGACATCGTCTAACACGCCATCTTGGTCGAGGCGTTCACGGATCCCCTCCATGTCGACCGCTTCCTCGACCATCTGCGTCAACTCTTCACGTTGGCGTCGCAACTCGGTCATGTATTTGCGGGCGGTCTTGGCTCCCTCGACGAGACGCACGGGACCGACGACCAGCAAGGCGACGAGGAACACGATTATGAGTTCGAGTCCGCCGATGCCCAGAAAATTCACGGCGCAACTCGTTGCTCGTGCGCGGCGCACGTTGCGTAGACGTGGGCGTGAGCAAATAAGCAAGCGTCGGGGGGTAAAAGGGCGCGCACCGCGCACAGCGGGAGGCCAATCACGTTGAGGTAGCACCCGTCGACCGATCTGGCCGGGTCGAACTCGCGGTCCTGAACTCCGTAGGCGCCCGCGCGATCGAACGGCACCCCCGTCGCGATGTAGGCATTTATTTCATCGTCGCCGTAGTCGCGCATGTCCACCTTCGAGACGACGGTGAGCGCGAGCACTTCACCTTGTTGGCGATGCGGCGCATAGGTCATCGCCACGGTGGTGACCACTTCGTGTTGTCGGCCACGGAGATCGATGAGCATGCTCGTCGCCATCTGGCGATTGGTGGGCTTGCCAAGCGAAACGCCGTTTAACGACACCAAGGTATCGGCGGCGATGACGGCGGTGTCCCAAGGGATTCGATTACGCGTCGCGGCGACCGCGGCGTTGAGTTTCAACTCGGCGTTGCGCTGCGTCAACTTGCGGACGTCAGGCTCCGCGTCGCCGGATAACTCTTCGGCGGCGGCGGAACCGGATTGCGCGACAAACACCATGCCTGCGAGCGTCATGATGTCACGCCTGCGTTTTGATCCAGAAGCTAGGATGTAGCGAAAACCTTCATCACGCGTCGCGATTACAGGTCTTGATTCGTTAGTTGTATCGAGTGTCGACATATCTACTGGGTCGTTAGCGGCGGTCGTCTCGCCGATTTAGTTCTCCAGGAGAGCGAGTGTTTCGACATGTTTGGTCTGCGGGAACATGTCGACAGGACGAACTGATAACAGTTTAAATCCGCTTTGGCAAAGAGCATCGAGGTCGCGCGCCAAGGTGGTCGGGTTGCAGGAGACCATCATCAACCGGCGTGGCGACAGTTTGCGCAACGCCTCCAACGCTTGTGGAGCGCATCCAACCCTCGGTGGGTCGATGATTGCGACGTCCACAGTTCGACCGGATTCGGAAAGTTCGACGGCCGCTTTTTCCGCTTTGGCTTCGATAAAGCAGACGTTGTCGACATCGGAACAGTTGACGCGGGCATCCGCCACCGCCGACGCCGACTCTTCGATACCGATCACCTCACGAACGTGAGGCGCGAGCAAACGAGCGAATGTCCCAACGCCGCAATAGAGGTCGACGAGCGTGTCATCACCATCGAGGTCGAGCAACTCGACGATCTCGTCCACGACGGCAGAGAGTTGCTCGGTGTTTACCTGAAAGAACGATGATGCTGCGACTTGGAACGTGGCATCTCGTACCTTTTCGACGTATTTTTGGCGTCCTGATGGGACGTCTTGTATCTCCTCGGGCAGAAGCGGTTGGATGATCATGTCGCCGGTGTTGGCGCCGACGCGAACCGAGAACTGTGTCATGCTGTCCAGGCGGCCTTGCAACTGCGCCAGCGTCTCGTTGATGCGATCGTCCATGATCAAACAGTGATCGATCCGGACGAAGCGTCGAGTATCGGCGTTCATGTAGCCGGCGATGCTCGCCTCGGCACCGCGACCTACGGTGAAACGGGCGTGGTTGCGGTATGCGAATCGTTTCGATGACGGCAGAGTTTCCGCTACCTCAACGGTGCGTAGCGATTCGTAATCTGCCAACGCCCGTGTGACGATATCACGTTTGATTTCTAGTTGACGGGCGTAATCGATGTGCTGCCATTGGCAGCCAGTGCACTCGCCGAAATAGCAACACTCAGCGTCAACTCGGAATTCGGACTCTGCGTCGACGGATTCAACCAACGTAGCGACGCGATCCCGATATATTTTGACGACCCGCGCCTTCACACGTTCTCCCGGCACCGCACCAGCGATCGTGACTGGAGCGTCTTCGATTTCAGCGGTAGTCAGACCGCGGTCATCGAACTCGCCGGCATCGAGCGTCAACGTGTCTCCGACCTCCAATCCGAGATGAGAAGTCAGATCTGGGCCGCGATATTGTTTCCTATGTTTTCGTTTCGCCATCGCAAGGGGGATGAGTGCCGCGCCCACGTACCATCCGCGGTAAATTCACGCTGGGGCAAAGGTGTATTACAGAACTGAATCTCAATATACAACCGCGCGGTTTGATACCCTGAAACTAGGTGTAAATAACCCTGCCGCTTGCGTTCTCTGAATTGATCCAGACCCTCCAAAAACCAACCGCCACGTCATCGAACGGCTCGCTCAACGGCACGAAACCTCGCGTCAGGAGGCGATTGCCCGAGTGGTTCAAGGTCCGCGCGCCGGGAGGCGAAAACTACACCGATCTCAAGCAACGCTTCCGAGGTGCGGCGCTGCATACCGTGTGCGAGGAGGCGGCCTGCCCGAACATCGGCGACTGTTGGGAGCGCCGCACCGCCACGTTCATGATCCTCGGAGACACTTGCACGCGGGCATGCTCCTACTGCAACGTCAAGACCGGTTGGCCGGGTGAGCAGAACGTAGATTTTGCCGAACCGTTCCGTTTGGCGCAGACGGTGGAGGCGATGGACCTCAAGTACACGGTGGTGACGTCGGTCGATCGAGACGACCTCCCTGACTACGGATCGTCAATATTCGCGATGACGATAACGCAGATTCATCGCTTGTCGCCGGAGTGCAAGGTCGAGGTATTGATCCCGGACTTCGCCGGCGATCGCGATGCGCTCGAGCAGGTCGTGGATGCCGGTCCCGAGGTGTTGAACCACAATATAGAAGCGCCGCGCCGGATCTTCAGCAAGGTGCGACCCAAGGGCAACTACGATCTTTCGCTCGAGTTGATTCGTCGGGTTAAGGAGATCGATCCGATGATGCCGACGAAGTCGGGCATGATGGTTGGGCTCGGCGAGACGAAGGATGAGATCTATACGACGATGCGCGATCTGCGGGACGTCGACTGCGATCTGTTGACGATCGGCCAGTATCTGCGGCCGTCGGAACGCCATCACCCTTTGATACGGTTCTACCATCCGAGCGAGTTCGGCGAATTTGCTCGCATTGGCATGGATATGGGCTTCAAACACGTCGCTTCCGGGCCTTTGGTGAGGTCGTCTTATCACGCCGACGAGCAACACGAATCGGCGATCGATGGCTTGTTGGCGAAACGCGCCTAAGGTTCGCGACGTAATTCATTTCCTGAGATGCAGGAGATGGTTTCAAAACACGCTAAATTCTCGATTGGAATGGGTGCAATTGGCGCCCTGTTGATCCTAGTTGCGATCGGAATCGTCTTTCTGGCGACGCCAGTCAAGGCCGCGAATCACTCTGACAATTCGGTCGCCGGTTATTTCGGCATTGATGATGAAGGTCGGCCCATCGTCGATCGCCGCGGCATCATGCTCGTATTCGATGGGGCAATCGCGCCCGAAACGGTTTCCGTAAACACCTTTCAGGTTTCGCTCAACGATGGGTCATTCGCGGAGGTTGTGGAAACGCGCGTTGAGGGTGCCTATGTATTTTTGAGGCTGGGGGACGAATTGGTTTCGGATGCAACGCCGATATTGGGCATCGCGAAAGGTGAAGAGGTTGAGGATTTAGCCGGTAACTCCACAAACAGTCGCAAGTTCGGTTTCGCGCGCATAGAGGACGGCATCGCGCCGCGACTACTGGTCACGTTGAGCGGTGGTTCAGGGAGAGGAACGGGTGGTGAAGGCCCCGATCGGTTGACGAATGACACCATCGACATTCGTGTGGCATCAGACGAGCCGTTGCAAGGCGCACCTAGGGTGATCGTGGTGTGTGAAGACCTTAGTTGGACGGAGAGTGTTGATGATCGGGATGTTGAGCGTGACATCGACGATTTCATCGCGAACCGCAACGGTGCGTTTCCGAGCAAGCCGCAAGAGCCTAGAGGCACGAACTACACATGCGGTTACGACGCAAACGGCGACGGCGCGGACGATCCTTTCCAGTTAACAGAGGACGTCGCGAATTCGCGTCCCGGCGAAGTTTGGGAATACAGTTGGCAAAATCCGACAGGTTCGACTAGGACGCTACGGGATGGTGCGCTTGCGGTCGTTGCGTTCGCGCGCGATCGATCGAGATATCGACTGGACGGAAAGACGGTTCAGAACTGGGCGACTGCGACGGCGGACCTTGGGTTGGATACGGATTTCAATTCCCAAGGTTCCCAGGGAGCGGTCCGCGTGCATCCTGCGGACGGGTCAACCGTCACGGAAAAACGGCCGTTTGTGATTATTGAGATTCCTGACGCGACATCCGTGCGGTTGAATTCGGTCTTGTTTGACGGCGTCGAAATCGCCAGCGAATTTGACGAGGTGGGCTTCAACGAATTTGTCTATTGGCCGTTGAGCATGAACCAGGGCGAACACGAGGTGGTGGTCGTTGCATCGGATGCGGCCGGGAACTCAATCGAGTTCGATTTCGCATTCAAAACCGTTCAACGAGGTGACTTTGTGTTGGAGTTTCGGCCTGGTTGGAACGCGATCTCGGTGCCAGCAAATCCAATCGACCGATCGATCGCTTCAGTCTTCACCGATCCGTCGATCACGACGGTAATCGGATGGGACCCTACGGGAGAGAATGTTTCTCCGTGGCGCGTGGCGGTTCGACGTGAAGGAGGGTGGGAGTCCAACCCAAACTTTGCGGAGTTGAAGGAGATAGACGCCCGCTACGGTTATTGGGTAAAGTCAACCCAGTTTGCAAAACAGCATGTCCGGCTGATCGGACCTTTGCGCGAGGCCCTTCCGCAGCTAGAGTACGTGTTGGCACCGATTAGATCTGGTTGGAACTTCATCGGTGTAGTTGATTCCGACGGAGATCAGACGGAGGATCATTTCGGTGATGATCTGCGCGGCGCTGACGAGGACCCGATACAAGCCCGCGAATATTTGGGCCGATACGATGTCGCCTACACGTGGGACCCAAGTCTCGGCCGATTCGGCAGGTTGTTACCTCATGATCCGATGATCATTGGCGATGGAGTTTGGGTACACTACCAATCGCCTGGGCCTTAGTCGGTTATTGCCGCAATGGATCGACGACGGTGAGGAAGGGGAAGCGGTAGAAATCGGCGTCGCGGGTGCAGATCTGGCTGATGCCATGTTCGCGCATGAGGACCGCGGTGTGGACATCGTGCATCAGGTTGCCGCTTGCTTCCGGAAACTCGGTCAAGGTCAGCGATAACACGTCGAAGTGCCGGTTGGTCGCCGTCAGGATGGAAAAACTGGTTGCTGACAGGAGGGTGTTGAGGAAACTGGAGGCATCGATGGCGCTCAAGCGTCTGGGAAAAGGTCCGCGATGCGTGGCGACCCTCAAAAACTCGTAGCATATGCTCCAAGTGAGAAAGGTTGGATCAGGCGTTTGTAGACGTTGATCAATGAAACGCCTGCAAGGGACGTAGTAATCGGAATTCTGGTTGGCGGCGTAGACCAGAATGTTGGTATCTATGACCAAGGGTTAGTCCTCTTCCATCAAGCGATATAGCTCGTCCCGGTTCGCAATGTCCACACGGGCGGTGCCCATCGGCCAAGACGGCAACTCCGGGAGGACTTTCCGAATTTCGTTAGGTTCCTCTCGGGCGGAAATCATGTGTCGAATACCGGCTTCGACGATGGCCGTCATGGTGGTGCCGCGCCGCGCGGCCTCGATGCGCAGTTGCCGCATGAGGGTGTCATTGATGTTCATAGTGGTTTTCATATGGCTAACCATATCATTGATATTGTTATATGGTTCGCCGACACCGTCCGTTGCTAGACTCCAATTATCATGTCGACGCTGTTCATAGTTGCTACACCGATCGGCAATCTAGAAGACCTCACTTTGCGAGCGGCGAAGGTCCTTCGGTCAGCGTCCGTGGTTGTAGCGGAAGATACGAGGGTGACGCGGAGGTTGCTCGAGCATCTCGAAGCAACACCGAGGCTGATCAGTTTTCACAGGAGGTCGACGGATCGCGATGTTCGCAGAATAGTCGGCCATTTGGATGACGGCGATGTGGCGTTGGTATCCGATGCGGGTACGCCGGGGGTCAACGATCCGGGTCAAGCAATCGTCGTCGCCGCGGTGGAACGAGGGCATGATGTGGTCCCAGTTCCGGGTCCTTCGGCTGTGATGACAGCGTTATCGATCAGTGGTTTCTATGCCGACCGGTTCACGTCGTACGGCTTCTTGCCGTCGAATGGTGGCAGGCGTCGACGGGTATTGCGAGAGATCTCAGCGAAATCGGAGGCCGCTGTAGTGTATGAGACGCCGCATCGATTGCCCGCTTCGCTCGCGGACATGGTGACGACGCTCGGCGAACGCGAGATTGTCGTTTGCCGTGAACTGACGAAGATGTACGAGGAGATATGGCGAGGCGTTGCATCAGAAGCGATTGAGTACTTCGAAACGCCACTTGGGGAATTTGTGATTGTGGTGGCTCCGCTCCCGCGATCGCAGGCCAATGCTGACGCCGTGACGGCCGGGGAAGCAGATTCGATGATCGTTTCGGCAGCTGAGGAGTTGGCGGGTTCGTGCGCCTCGCGCCGAGACCTTGTGGACGCGGTCGCCGATCGAACTGGTTTGCCGCGCCGTCAGGTCTATCAGGTTTTACACGGTAGAGACTGACTTTCTCGGCCCAATCAATACGGCGGTAGGCAAGTAGAATCTGAGTCTAGAGCCGCGCTTCATTTCGAATCTCGACGACTTTGGTGGCGTGTATCCGCGGCTTGAAACGAGTCTCGTAGCTTGTCAAGAAACATCCTCGTCTGCGTAGCCTGGCCCTACGTCAACAGCGAACCGCACCTCGGGCACATCGCCGGCATGAACGTGCCAGCCGATATCTTCGCTCGCTATCACCGCATCATCGGCAATCGCGTGGCGATGGTATCTGGTAGCGACATGCACGGCACCCCCACCGCCTTGCGCGCCGTGGATGAAGGAGTGCGTCCCGAGGATATCGCGTTCAGGTATCACGAGATCTGGTCCGACTGCATGAAGCGGATGGGATTCTCGTACGACCTCTATACGCACACCCACACAAAGATTCACGAAGACGTCTCGCAAGATGTCATGCTTACCTTGGACAAGCACGGCTACATCTACGAAGACAAGCAGTTGATGCCGTATTCCGAGACCGAGGAACGCTTCCTGTCTGATCGCTTCGTCGAGGGCATCTGTCCGGTTTGTGGTTTCGACGGTGCGAGAGGTGATCAGTGCGACGGATGCGGTAGAACGCTTGACGCGACGGATCTTATCGATATCCGCAGCATCCGCGACGGCAGCGCGCCGGTTTTCAAAGAGACCACCCACTTGATGATCAAGTTGAGCGCGTTTCAGGAACAGCTTGAAAAGTGGGTTGAGACCAAGAACGATTGGCGGCCGAATGTCCGCAACCAGACTATTGGCTTTCTAAATGAGGGTTTGCACGATCGTGCAATGACTCGCGATATCGAGTGGGGCATTCCGGTACCGTTTGATGGCTACGAGAAGAAGCGCATCTACGTCTGGTTTGAAGCGGTGATTGGATACTTCTCAGCTACCAAGGCGTGGGCAATAAATGGCGGCGAAGATGAGACTTGGAAGGATTTCTGGCAAAATCCCGACGCCGAGTCTTACTACTTTCAAGGAAAAGACAACATTCCTTTCCATACCGTGCTTTGGCCAGCGATGTTGATGGGCTACGGCGGACTGAACCTGCCGACCGATGTCGTGGCGAACGAATATTTGAACCTCGACGGGCAGGGGTTTTCGAGTAGCCGAAACTGGGCGGTCTGGCTTCCTGACTATCTTGAGCGTTACGATGTCGACCCGCTGCGTTACTACTTGGCGTCGATAATGCCTGAGACATCCGATTCCGACTTCACTTGGGAGGGATTTTTCGCGGCCAATAACAACGTGCTGGTCGCCACACTCGGTAACTTTGTGCATCGCACGTTGACGATTACGACGCGCAATTTCGATGGTCGCGTGCCCGATCCGGGTGATTTGGCTCAGCAGGACCAAGAGGCGCTAGACGCGTGCGAGGAGACATTCGACGATGTTGCCGAGTCGATCGAAACTCGCAGATTCAGGCGCGCGCTTTATCAAGCGATGGAGTTGGCGCGCGTAGGGAACCGGTATCTCGACGCCGAGCAGCCTTGGAGAACCGTCAAGTCCGATCCTGACAAGGCGGCCAAGACGTTGTGGACGGCGTTGAACATCATCTCGACGTTGCGCACAGTGTTCTATCCCTTCATCCCGTTTTCGAGCGACAAGATGCACGATCTGCTAGGGTTTGACGGGGCTACGGCGACTGACGGATGGCGACGTCGCGTCGTCGAACCGGGCTCGCCGCTATCTAAGCCAAGACCACTGTTCCGGAAATTGGATCCAGAAATCGTTGAGGAAGAGCGCGCACGCCTCGTCACGCAGCAATCTGGCAAGTAGCAAGAAGGACGATGTTCCCGTTGTTTCTCAACCGCACCGATGGAATGACTAAAACGCGATGACCACAGTTCAATCGACTTCCCGGCAAGACATATTCGCCCCGATCTCGAAAGACCTAGACCGGGTCGTAGATGTCATCACTCAGTTGAGTATCGAGGAGATCGAGCGCTGCCCTGCAGGTTTCGACGCACTCGACACTCTCGACGAACGTCTGGCGCATGTGATGGAGACGCCGGGCAAAAAGATGCGGCCCGCGATGACACTGCTGGCGTCGAAACTGTGGGGCGCGGTGCCCGACGAGAAGATGATCAGCATGGCGGTGGCGGTGGAGCTGCTACACGTCGCGGCGTTGATTCACGACGACACTGTAGACGATGCGGATGTTCGCCGTGGCAAGGCAACCGCAGGTTTTCTTTGGGGCAACAACTTCGCCGTTCTATTGGGGGATTACGTGTTTGCCACATCGGCGAAGTTCGTCTGCGCCACGGGTTCTGTACGGCTTATCAGTCGGTTCGCGGAAACTATTGCGGAACTTGCTCGTGGCGAGCTGCACGAGATGGTCAGCAACTGGATTTTGCCGGTTACCGTGGATGAATATTTCTCGCGGATCTACGACAAGACGGCGTCTCTTTTCTCGACATCGGCTGAAAGTGGAGCAGTTCTCGGTGGCGCAGATGAGGGATCAGTGAACGCGTTGCGCGAATTCGGTTACTACTTGGGTATGGCGTATCAGGTGAAAGACGATGTACTCGACTACGAATCGACGACTGACGAACTCGGCAAGCCGGCGAATCAAGACATATTGAGCGGGAAATTAACCTTGCCCGCCATCTACGCGTCAGAGGATTCTGCTTGTGCGTCGGCAATCGAAACGTTCTTCGGTCTGTCGGAGAATGAACGCGACGCCGCGCTCGGTGAGCTATTGGACTTGATTCGCCGTAACGGGGGAGTCGAGCGGGCCGAGAAGACTACCTCGGACTTTATCGACAAAGCGCTCAATCGCCTCGAGGTCGCGCCGCCATCGATAAGCCGAGACGCTCTGGCTTCGATCGCATCTCGCGTTAACTCGATGTAGGCGGTCGAGCCGTTTGGCTATAGGACCATAGCCGGCGGGTCGGGCGTCTCAATATTCGACGCGATTAATTCGGCGTCGGATGCAAAATAGCCGTATGTCGCCCGATTCGATCATTGAAAAGTTGGTTGCCGTTTACGGCGAGTTCGAGCAGACGCCGCGCTACGACGCACTCGACGAGCTGATATTCACGGTACTGACACAGCACACCTCCGATCTCAACGCTGAACGGGCATTCGATCGTTTGAGGGAGACCATACCGTCGTGGGAAGAGGCGATGGTCGCGGACCGGCAGCAAATCGCCGATGCGATATTTCACGGCGGGATGTCGAATCAGAAATCGAAGCGAATCAAAGACATTCTTGCCGCGATCCTGGATCGGCATGGTGAACTTGAGATCGACTTCCTGCGGGGCTTGGATCTTGATGACGCTCGAAAATGGTTGATGGATTTACCGGGTGTTGGACCCAAGACGGCAGCGGTAGTGATGGTTTTCGCCTTGGGAATGCCCGCCTTCCCAGTCGATACTCATATTCATCGGGTGTCCAAGCGGTTGGGGCTGATCGAGGAAAAGACGACGGCTGACGCGACGCACGCAATCATGGAGGCAAAAGTCGAACCAGAGCTTAGGTTTCAACTCCACATGCAGTTGATCACTCATGGTCGGCAGATTTGCAAAGCCCGACGGCCGCTTTGCGGAGAGTGTCCGTTGTCGGAGGAATGTCCGTCGAGCACGGTGTGATGTTTTGATCAAACAGCTGTTAGTTGATCAAGCTCTGTATCGCGGTGGAAACAGCGGCGACCGCGATGATTGTGGCGATCATCAAACCGACCATCCACTTGGTCTGATCTGATAGAGCTTTGACTAGGCGCGTCTCAAGTTGTGCCAGATCCTCTTTCGTAGCGAGGTGATTACGGTCACTTTCGATTCGGCTGACTCGCTGCTGGATTTCCTCCACAACTAATTCCCTCGTTAATATGACTATTAAGTGCAGATACGATGCCTAGATGATACAACACTTGCATTGCATCTTTCTCTTGGGACGCATCAACAGCGGATGTCGCATATCCTTGCTGTGCGAACACAATGCAACGCCGGAAGATACGGTACGAATCATGTCAAGAGGGTTCAGGTGAAAATAGTCTCCGTAGAAGCGACCAAAGTTAACTACCCGCGGCTTAAGCCGATGACGGTTCCCCGCATAGGTCCGTCTCGCAGCGAATTGAATGCTCAAGCGACGCCGCTGCGGCGGTACACCAAGGAACCGGACTTCTCGTTCAGTCGGAGCGTGCCGGGCGGTGACCGCGATGTTGGTTGCGTCGTGACGCTTGAAGACGGTACCTGGGGCTTCGGTTTTACCGATCACGGACGGACTACCGCATCGATCATCGAGGACTATCTAGCGCCAGCAATCGAGGGGCGCGATGTGATGTCCACAGAGACGCTTTACGATCTGATGATCCGGGTATGCTCCGGCTTCGGCACCAACGCACTTGTGGCGTATGCCATTGCTGCGGTTGATCTCGCGCTGTGGGACGCGAAGGGCAAGCTGCTAGAGAAACCCGTTTACAGCTTGCTTGGCGGTAGCACAGAGATACTCAAGCCCCTTTATTCGACCGGAAATGACACCTGGTGGCAAAAAGAGCTTGGATTCAAGAATTTCAAACGCTTCAGCCCGTACGGGCCGTCGGATGGCATCGAAGGCATTAACAGACTAGAAGAGGAGATCGCCGAGGCGCGTGAGTTGGTCGGACCGGATGCGGAGTTGATGCTCGATTTCTGGATGGGTCTCGACGTTGAGACGGCGGTTCGCACCGCGGAGTGTTTGCGGCCTTACAACCTTAAGTGGCTGGAAGATGCGTTCCTGCCCGACACGCTTGACGAGTACGAGCGCTTCAGAGTGCGAGTGCCTTGGCAGACGATGGCGACCGGCGAACATTGGTACGGCATCTATCCCTTCTTCCACGCGGCGAAGGAAGGGCTTGTCGATATCCTGCAGCCCGACATCATCTGGTGCGGCGGGTTGACACCGTTGATCAAGATCTGCCACGTCGCCGAATCGGCCGGATTATCGGTAATTCCGCATGGCAGTGGGGGTACCGCGTACGGGCAGCACGCATGCTACGGTTTGACGGCTGTGCCGATGATTGAATGTAGTGGGCCCGTGATGACTGAGCCTGGTGTGCCACTACATGAGAAGGATCGCCTACCCGGTACAGTTGCACCGTTCGAAGGCAAGCTGAAACCGAGCGATGAGCCCGGTTTCGGACTCAATCTAAGGCGTGAGTGGTTTCCGGCGTTTTTCGGGTGACCTGGCAGCGGCATCATATTACGAGATTGCACAGCAGAATCTTTACATCCTGACGCATTGACCGTTAACATACTGAGGCAATGACAGAGTTAGCTGAAAAATTTCTGTCGACGCTGCTCGAATTACGAACGTTGAGCGATCTTTTCAACGGACAATTGGTCGTCGGATTCGTGGTAGGTAGCTTAGAGGTTAGATAATACGGTACAATTGTAGTATGAAAATGCACGAAGAGACACAGCGAGACGAGCTTAGACAGGAAAACGAGATTTTCTATCGAATGTCGATGGAACAAGAACTAACAGAAAAATTGGCACGTGCAGAACGGGCGATCGCTTTCCGACGCTTGGCGAGAAAAGCGCGTAAAAATAAGCCGATCACGTTCGCATCACCGAGCCTTTGGTCCCTGTCAGGGCGCGCAAATGAGCGCTGAACACCCCACCGCGTCACCAAGAAGTCCGATATTCCATGCCCAACAAGCCGACAGATACGCGCGTCAAGAACTAATTAGACAGTACGAAGAGCAATTCAATTGCCGACTCGTCGTGATGATCAGCCCAATCGTCGCGGAAAGCGTGACTTTGTTCGAAGAGTTGATCTACGATGCCGATCCCGACGAGGACCTTCAGTTGTTGCTCGATTCGCCAGGTGGCGACGGTGAAGTGGCGATACGCATCGTGCGAGCTGCTCAATCGCGTTGTAATGAGTTAACGGTGATAGTTCCCGATCAAGCTAAGAGCGCGGCGACACTATTGAGTTTAGGTGCGCACCATATAGTGATGGGTCCCGCGAGCGACTTAGGGCCGATCGATCCGCAATTCTATGTGCAAGGTGAATGGGTATCTGCGAAAGACATCATTTCTGCGATTGAAAATGCGTCCAGACAAGTTATGGAATCCCCTGACACCTACCCGATCCACGCGTCATTGATAAGCGATATCAACGCGATTATGGTCCAACAGGCTCGCTCAGCGCTCGCTCGAACTACTCAACAATTGAATGAAGCACTGACAAGCAACCCGGACCGAACAGCAAATGCGGTCGCAGAACTCGTTGAGGCGCTCAAAGCTCCTATGATCCAAGGTAACCCAACCCACGGAGCCCTGTTCAGCGCCGACGATGCTTTCGCCGCCGGGTTACCGGTCATCAAAGCAAATCCTAGCAACGAACGATGGAAGTTGATTTGGCGGCTTTGGGCGAGGTATTTTGCGCTTGGCGTCAAGAGAAGTCGTTGGGTTTATGAGAGTTCCCGAGCGTCACAGGTTGATCCATTCAATAGCGATTGAGGCTTGTGAATGTGTTCTGCTAAGCGATCATAGAACTCCGAGCGACTTGGAGTTTTTGGGCCAATCCAACAGATGTGATCTTTTAAATCATTTCGATAAACTGTCAGTCGGATTTCGCCGTCGCCTCCAACGATTGGATGATGCCGCGCATGTGGCCGACGCAGTAGGCGATGTATTCGCGTCCGGCGGGGCCGTCGGTGGTTAGGCGCATGACGTGGTCGTAGTCGATGCAACCATCGTAGCCGACGTCGTATAGCGCCTTGGCGACTTCGTACATGTTGAGATCGCCAGTGTCCGGGATCACTTCCTCGTAGCCCTGGTTTTCCGGAATCGTTCCCCGCACGTTGCGGAAGTGGACGTGGAAGAGCCGGTTCTGCTCGCCGAAGTGCTTAATGCCTTCGAAGATGTTTTGGCCCGATTCGTAGCGAGTACCAACGCAGAATGTGACTCCGTTGGCGGGAGAGGGTACTTCGCTGAACAGGTAGTCGTACGTCTCGAAGCTGTGGATTAGCTGAGGGTAACCGTGAAGCCAAGGCACCGGCGGATCGGCGCCGTGGGTCGCAACTTTGACACCGGCTTCTTCAGCGACCTCGCAGATCGCGGCGTAGTGAGCTATATGCCGTTGCCACAACTCCTCGCGGTCTGGTGCGTCGGGTTCCGGCGGTTTAGACATTGCGTCTGCCAACTCGAACCGTAAGTGTTCATATCCACCCCGTCCCTTGACCCAACGGTTCAAGCTAGGCAGCGACCGGCGGCTAGCTCCAGGTCCGTACGGTTGGATCCCCAATACCGGAATATCGAACTCGCCACATATCTCGGCATTGATGCAACCATTGCGGGTTTGTTGCTCGGCGTTAGGCCCGCCAATATATGCGTCGTCGAAATAGTGTCTCCAACAATTCGCCCGTTCGATGACTAGATCCGCTTCGCCAAGTTTCTCAACCACCATCGCCATGCCGTCACGGGTTACTGCTCCACCCGACTCGACGTAACCCGGAACTATATCCATGGTGATGTCTACCGCATCGACGCCAATCTGTGCCAAGAACCTCAAGTCTTCCGGACGATCCAGCCAATCCGGGCTGATGCGCGTGCCGATCCTCATCATCACTGTTGCCTCCTAAAGCGGTTGTGCTGATATTGATACCACACCGCAGCAAACTTGCTAAACCGATTCTGCCCGTCTACGTGCTGTCCAACTCGCCTCAGCGAGGGGGCGTCGCGTATTCGCGCGACCTACCGGCGGTCACACTGCATAGGCTGAGAAGACAACCGCTCTCACGCCAGACCGTCTGCTGACCGCGTACCTGTTTCAGTTATCACTAGCGAATCGGGGCATCACATTTGCGGCAAAGGTTTCAAGGTTCCTGAGCGTTTTGCTTAACGGAATGCCCATGTGTGCGAACTCGACAAGCAGGTAGTTCAGGTTGCATACTTCGCGCAGCTCATGAATCCGCTCTACCACATTCTCCGGGGAACCCACCAACAGCGTGCGCGGCTCCAAGAAATCCCAGTCCAGCTTCACGTCGGGATCCAAGACCTCGTCCGGATTGGTAAAGACCTGCCTGCCGCGAAATGGGTCGTTGAAGATGAATGCGGACATGATGCCTTCTTCAGCCTCCCGCCGTGCTTGCTCCATTGAAGAGGCGACATACGTAGAGCGCATAACGGCCTGGTCTTCCCCCATACCGAAGGGTCTCCCTTCCATTTCGGTCCTGACCTGGGCATAGAGTTCCATTCGGCGCTTGATCCTGAGAGGTGGAGGTTGCCAGTAGCACGCTTTAAGGCCCATTTCGGCCGCCGTCGTCACCGAACGGTCGGTGGAGACGGTCATCCACAACGGCGGGTGCGGTTTCTGATACGGCCGCGGGGTCACGCGCAGCTTGGTTACTTTTTCACCATCCTGCCATGCGGGGTCCGACGGATACCGAGGGTGGGAGAACATGGTGCCTTCGGCCGGAAAGCTGTAGTTGGTGCCGTGGTACGAAAAATGCTCGTTAGACCATATCTCCCGCACGATCTCTATCGTCTCTCGGAACAGCTCCCTATTTTCCTGATCCTTACGTGGGTCTGCGTTGACGTGAAACTGTGGCCCTTCATACGGCCATATTCCTCTACCAAAGCCAACCTCAACGCGTCCCCCCGTCATGTTGTCTAGGATTGCGACATCCTCGGCAAGCCGTATCGGATGCCACCACGGCGCAATGTTCGCCATCTGTCCGATGCGGATCTTGGATGTCCGGGCCGCGAGGTCCGCGCCAAGCAGAATCGGATTCGGTATATCCCCCACTCCATAGGGTCCAAAGTGGTGTTCCCCGAGCCACATCGCTTCGAATCCGAGGTCCTCCGCCATTATGGTCTGCGCTCTGAGATTTTCCAACAGACCAACGGCATCGGTGGCTTCTCCCGCGGAGGCCGCGACCGTCGTGAAAGCGGCGAATTTCATCTTTAATGCCTCCCTCACCGCCAAGACCACGGTGATTTCCGATTAATTTGACCGACTGCCATCGATATTAGCGTTTCGGACAGCGTCTACCCATCCTCGGGCGCAAGTGTGCGCGAATTTGCGTAGATTCATGCATCATATACGCTTGCGAGCCACAGCATTACTAGGATCGACCAATATGGCACCAAGACAGAACCAGGGGCTTATCCAGACCGTACTGGGCCCCATCCCGCCATCGGAGCTTGGTGCAACCACGACTCACGAGCACATCTACATCGATTTCTCATTCATGTTTCGCCCTGCAGAGGACTCTTCGTCTCAGGATCTTGCGGATGCTGATTTGGCACTGGAAAACCTGGGATGGATACGGCGCAACTACTACAGTAACCACGCAAATCTACAGTTGATGGACCTAGAAACGAGCATTAAAGAAATCAAGATTTACAGGGAAGCCGGCGGCGGCGCGATCGTTGATGCGACTACGATAGGCATCGGGCGCAAACCAGATGCATTGGCCCGAATTTCCCTGGAATCCGAAGTGCATATAGTCATGGGCGCGGGCTTCTACGTCGACGCCGTCCATCCCGAAGATATGGATGAGCGAAGTGTGGAGGAATTGGCAATCGAAATTACGTCCGATGTTACGGAAGGCGTTGATGGTACCGGCATCCAAGCGGGCATTATTGGTGAGGTGGGTTGTACATGGCCTTTGACGACAAACGAGCGTAGATCCTTGTCGGCGGCGGCAATCGCACAGAATGAATCAGGCGCGGCGATACTGATCCACCCGGGACGGTACCCCGATGCGCCCGCTGAAATACTGGACCATCTGGCGAACAGCGGCGCAGACATCTCCCGAGTAATTGTCGGACATCTTGATCGCACGGTGTTTGAGTTCGATACTCTTCGAAGTATCGCCGAGTCAGGCTGTTACCTTGAATGGGATCTTTTCGGCAATGAGGGCTCTTACTATCCCCTTGCCGACATCGACATGCCTAGCGATGCTCAAAGGCTCGATTTCATAAGGCGCGCCGCTGATGCGGGTTTTTCAGACAGGATTGTCATTGGTCAGGACATCGCCACAAAGCACCGGCTTGTAAGCTATGGAGGCCACGGATATGGCCACATCCTTACGAACATCGTTCCCAAAATGCGGCACAAAGGGTTTTCGGAAGATGAGATCCGAGCGATTACCGTAGATAATCCGGCCAAAATACTCACTATCGCGTGACCATCTCCAACGCCTGACGGCACCCCGAAGGCCAATCAAACGCTTCTACCAAACCGCCCGTTCATTGGGAATGGTTCGCGAACCGCCGCCGTCGTCGACCGACTCGACATCCAAATGGCGCCGCATACTCGCAAACGTCGCGGCATGGCTTAAAAACGGAGATTCAGTTATTCTGATTGATGCTGGAAATGTCTGAGTAACCGAGAGAATCCGCAGGATCAATCATGCCCACAGAAAACACGACCAACCGCCCCAACATCATTCTGATACTCGCTGACGATATGGGCTATTCGGACCTTGGATGTTACGGAGGTGAGATATCGACACCGAATCTCGATCGATTGGCGGAAGAGGGTGTACGTTTCTCGCAGATGTACAACACGGCCCGTTGCTGCCCTTCTCGGGCATCGTTGCTGACCGGGCTGAATCCGCACCAAACAGGTGTCGGTCACATGGGTAACAACATCGAAGGCGAGCCGTCGTACCAGGGTTATCTCAACAATCGATGTGTAACTATCGCCGAGGTTCTTCGAGATGCCGGATATCGCACCGGAATTTCGGGCAAGTGGCACTGCGGGTCAGACCCTGAACGGGCCGATGAGGGACATCCACAGTTGCAGCGCGGCTTTGAGCAGATGTTTTGGTTCGAGGGCGGCAACGGGTACTTCAATCATTCCCGTTTCTTTATCGACCGGACCGCGGTCGAGGCGTCGGGCACGGACTACCTGACCGACATGATCACTGACCACGCGGTCAGGATAGTCGACGATGTCCAGAACGATGATCGTCCGTTCTTCCTTCACGTCGCTTACACCTCACCCCACTGGCCGTTGCAAGCACTCGAAGAAAACATAGAAAACTACCGAGGGAAATACTCGTCTGGGTGGGACGCGACCCGAACGGCGCGTCACGAGCGTTTAAAGGCGATGGGAATCCTCGACGAGAAGTGGGACATCGCACCTCGCGACGAGACGGTCGTAGCGTGGAAAGACGCGGAACACAAAGAGTGGGAAGGCTTGCGGATGGCTGTGTATTCGGCGCAAGTAGAGCGAATGGACCAAGGGATAGGGAAGATCTGCGATGCGTTAAGGACGAACGACGTTGAGCGCGAAACAGTCGTAATTTTCCTCTCCGATAACGGTGGATGTGCCGAGTTCCTGTGTGAAGATCGGGACAATTCCAACGTGGATGAGTCTCGGGTCGTGCCTTTGACCCGAGATGGTCGGCAAGTTAGTGTCGGCAACTCGCCGGACATCGCCCCGGGTGGCGACGATACCTACATGAGCTACGACACTCAATGGGCGAATGTGAGCAACACTCCGTTTAAGCGTTTCAAGCGTTGGACGCACGAGGGCGGTATTGCGACGCCGTTGATCGTCAACTGGCCTGCCGGCATCTCCGAACAGGGGCGTCCAGGCAAGATTTCGCATACGCCGATTCAGTTGATGGATCTGAACGCACTATGCATCGATCTTGGGGACGGCGTCTACCCGACCGAGTTCCGAGGACACGAGATAACTCCGCACGAGGGGGAGAGTTTCCGTTCCGTTCTCGAGGGCGACGACAACTGGTCGAAGCAGCGTCCGTTGGCATGGGAACATGAAGGTAACCAATCCGTGCGCGTCGGCGATTGGAAGCTGGTTCGTGAGCACGGCAAACCGTGGGAACTCTACAACCTTGAGCAGGATCGAACCGAACTCAATAACCTCGCTGACGGTGACGCGGATCGTGTAACTGAGATGTCATCTCTGTACGCGGGCTGGGCGCAAAGGTCAGGGGCAGTGGCATGGCCGCCAGGCCCGGGAGGTAGCTGGCGATTCCCGGGTTTGAACATCAACGGAACCTTCCAAATGCGCGGCCACGGTCACATCATCCCGCGCGGGTTCACCCGCGCGGCGGCGAATGCCAAGGAGTGACACCGAAATCGTCGCTTACCACTCCAGCGATTGAAACGAAGAACAATCTGATCGCAACTGTCAATCTAGATGCAAGAGACTGAAAACGTTCCTGATTAGGTAAGATTCCCGAGATCTCGGATCGCTAAGGCGGTTTGTTTACGCTCGGGAACCAGATTATCTTGGGGGTTTTCATCCTCGAAGCCGCCGTCAAGATGATCGCGTTGGCGCCAAAACCGCAGCGGTATTTCTTGGATGGTTGGAACGTTTTCGACTTCGCGATCATCGCATTGGAAGGACGGGTTGAGGTGAACGGTAAGGCGATGGAATTGGTGGGCCCGTTCGCGTGGGTCTACTTCATTAGCTTCGTTATCGTCGGCACGTTCGTGGTCGTAAACCTGTTCATCGCGGTGGTGATCAACAACTTGGACCGGGCAAAAGAGGAAGCTCTTAAAGAGTTGGAACCGCCGGCATCGCGCGATGAGCTACTCAGGGAATTACGTTCGGCTCAAGACAGTTTGCGGCGTTTGGAGACGCGTATCTCGGATTTCGGCGAAGACGCTCCATCGCAGAGATGACCGACACATCTGGCGGCTGACCAGTTATTCATTCGAGCCTTTATGATTGTATGAAGGAACTATATACAGGTTTAAGGGAGCAGTTTCCACCGTGTCTACTTCTGAGCGATACCGCTCTGCTGCACACACACTGTACGACCAAGCGATGGTCGAGTTAGAGGCCGGCGACCACCGGCAGGCGTCTGAGAAGTTTTGTGGTGCGGCAGCGCAGTCGATGAAGGCTCTGGCGGAGCGCAAAGGGTGGAGACATCGTTCGCATCGCCATTTTCACGCAACGCTAGACTCGTTGGCGGTTGAGGACGATCACTCAGATCTAGTGCACTGGTTTGGAGCCGTCGAATCATTGCATGTGAACTTCTACGAGGATCATGCGAGCGAGGAGACGATCAGAATCCACTCGGCGGACGTTCGGCGACTAATCGATCGGCTCGAAAGCATTCAGTGACGTTCGAGGAACTGAAGGATAATTCTGCATGACCACCGCTGAAGAATACCGCACTGCGGCGCACAAACTATGCGACCAAGCGATGGTCGAGTTAGAGGCTGGCGATCTGCGTCAGGCGTCTGAGAAGTTTTGGGGCGCGGCGGCGCAGTCGATGAAGGCTCTGGCGGAGCGCAAAGGGTGGAGACATCGTTCGCACCGCCACTTTCATGACACTCTAGATTTGTTGAAGAATGAGGATGACCATGACGAGATCGTCAACTCATTCAGTGTCGCCGAGGCATTGCACATCAATTTCTACGAGGACCGCGCCAGCTACGAAACGATTCGCGCCAATGCCGGAAAAATCCAACTGCTCGTCGAACGGTTGGAAAAGATGAATTAGTTACGCAAAGTAGAGTCGAGAAATAGGATCCTGCTATGACCACCGTTGAAGAATACCGGACTGCGTCGCACAAACTATACGACCAAGCGATGGTGGAATTGGAGGCTGGCGATCCGCTTCAGGCGTCTGAAAAGCTCTGGGGCGCGGCGGCGCAAGTTCTGAAATCTTTCGCCGAGAAACACAATCTGGATCACGATTCGCACTCGCACGCTTACAGAGTAATTCGCGAAGCTGTACGCGAGTCTCGAAATCCCGAAGTGGGCGAGTGGTTCAAGCACGGCGAAGCGTTACACGGTAATTTCTACGAGAATTCGATGATCGAATCTGAAATCCGTTCATCGGCCGAAGATGTGCGGCGATTCATCGAGTTAGTTGAGCGAGTTTGATCGCCAACTTCGCCCCAAACCTAGCGTCTACTGATCCCTGACCGGCGGTGGCCCTTCGGTGAACTCGCCGCCGGAGCCGTCTTCTGGAGCGTAGCCAAGTTCGGTTTTGGCGCGGCTTATATCGAAGATCTTCCACATGTTGTCGGACGTTGCGTAGTAGATGCCGTAGCGCAGATCTTCCGGCGCGTCGATGGAGTGCTGGATGATCTGTGCGGTGTCGTTGTGACTGAGCCACAACGAAAGGGCGAAGGGCGAGAACGTTGGGTCATCAGTTGATATCACCCAACCGATGCGCAGGTGGATGGACGATACGCCGTGGTAATCGTTGTAGTAGCTGCCGATAGCTTCGCCGAAGGCTTTTGACACGCCGTAGAAACCGTCTGGTCGGATCATGGTTTGTTCATTGACCAAGGGATAATTTCCAGCTTCCAGCTTGTCGAACTGTCCGGTGCCGACGAGGCTCCAGGGTTCGTCTAGATAATTGCCGCCCGTAGCGTGATTCGATGATGCGAAGATCACGCGTTTGACGCCCTCGCGGCGCGACGCTTCGAAGACGTTGTAGGTTCCCACGAGGTTGTTGGGCAAAACGGAATCCCATTCGGCGAATGACGATCGGTCTGCCGCCAAATGCACGACGGAATCGATTCCCTTAAACGCGGGTTGCATGGCATCGAGGTCGTCTAACGATGCGACGTGCGAAGGTACGCCGTCAGCCTCCTTCAGGTCCAGAGAGGATAGCGTGTAGCGATCGCTGAGGCGGTCGATCAGGATGCCGCCAATGAGACCGGCACCGCCGGTGATGAGAACCTTCTTCTTACCGTTGCCGTTAGTCATCTGGCGTGCCTTTCGCGTTAATCTTGGTTGTTCGTCCATCGACTGTCCGAATACACAAAGTAGGATAACTTCCAACGCGGGATCGACGGGAATGCGGGTTTGGATGGAACTTTCGCCGACTTTTGAACGTCTATTTGACAGAAGCGTTTCTCGAGGGAGATTTGACGATGAGTACCTACACATCCAATTGGTATCCGAAAACGACTATGCGCTTGCAGGTATTGGCTGTAGTTCTAATACTTGCAACGATCGCATCGATACTGGCGTCGGCGTGCGGAGGTTCGGATGAGTCCGGCTACTACGACAGCGCCGCAGTTAGGGTGGTCGAAACCGTGGTAGTTGAGAAGCAGGTGATGGTTGAAAGGGAGGTGCTTAAGGAAGTGGCGGTTGAGCTTGAACGTCCCGTCGAAGCGATGATGGCGGAGGAAGGGGCCATGGCTGCGAAAGCGATGGTGGTCGACGATTTCGGCGAAAGCGTTGACGTTTCTTTCCAGCCGCAGACCCGCATCATCGTGCGAAACGCCGACATGACTGTGGAATCGAATGACCCGGCGTCGACCGTGGATGCAATCGGCGATCTCGCAGTCGCCCGTGGCGGTTGGGTCGTGAACAGCAACTCGAGCGATGATGGTTTCCACAACATCACAGTCCGAGTACCGGCGGAGTCGCTGGACGCGGTGATAGATATCATCACTGGCTCCGTCAATAAAGTCGAGTCCGTGGCTTCCGACAGCACCGATTTCACCGAGGAGTACATCGATCTTGGCGCTCGTCGCACGACGGTCTTGGAAACGGTTGATGCGTTGACGGTGCTGCTGCGAAGTGAAAACTACGAGAGCGTTGAAGAACTGCTTGCGGTGCAACGTGAGATAACGAACTGGCAGAGTGAGCTTGAGCGAATAGATGGCCGGCTCGGATTCATCGCTGAGTCGGCGGCTTTTTCGAGATTGTCGGTGAATGTCAATCGGGCGCCAATTCCAATGCGCGTTGACGTTGGTGAAGATGTCAATGTCGGTATTGGTGTTGGTCGGAAATACACCGCGAGGTTTTTCCCGCCTGAAGGGTTCGACGAATTCGAAATCACTTGGGATTTTGGCGATGGCACCGGCGGACAAACGACGCGTTCCGCGCTGCGAACACAAGGAGAGGACGGACTGCTTAGCGTTCCGGTCCGGCACACGTATGCGTCCGACGAATTTTCGCCGCACGTGGTTACTGCGAGTGTGCAGGCGTACTCCGATAGGGGTCTGGCGCGGGGAGAGGACCAGTTGTGGGCACAAGTATCTGAACTACCAGTGATTGACGCCTTTATCACTTCTTCGGAACGCGATGCTGAAGCAGGGCAGCCAGTTACGCTGACCGCATCGTTCAACCATCCGGACACATTGCGCGACCTCCGATACCGATGGGATTTCCGAGATGGCTCCACAGTCAGCGAAGGGACTATACCGGCCGGCGAAACGGGGATCGAAGTCCAACACACTTTCGAGCGGTATAGACCTGATCCGTACCGGATCGTATTCGAGATCGGCGGCGACAGTCAGGCGGGCGAAGTCAGCGAAACTCGAGAGATGTACCTATCGGTGTACCCGGGACCGTCTGTCGAATCCGCTGATTTCGAACCCGGAAATACCGCGACCAATGCGGTGAACGTCTTGATCGCCGTACTCACATTTGCCGGTACGGCGGGCATTTGGCTCGCGATCACTTCGCCGATATGGTTGATCGTCGGTGCAATCATCTTCTTCCTGGTCAGGTTCTTGATCCGACGGCAACGAAACGTCCAACGTGTTGTCTACGTTCCGAACGTAGATGCCGGGACGCGAGAGGCTGTGGACGAGCAAACGTCATCGACCGAGGAAAAGGACGCGTAGAGCCCAGTCTGGGTGACGATCTGCAACAAATCCAAAGACCTTTTTGCAACTGATCAGAAACGTGAACAGATTATTGAAACCGTTCGAACGAGTGAACACGACATCAGCGTTAGTGTTGACGCTCACTGCGTTAGCGTTCGTCGCCGTTGCCGTAGTCGCGTGCGCCGACAACGCGGGGCCGAGGGTTCAAACGGTTGTGGTCGAGCGCGTGGTAACGGCTCCGCCGGAGATCGTGGTTCGAACCGTCTTAGTCGAGCGCGAAGTGACGGTTGAGCCGAAGGTCGTTGTTCAAACTGTTTTGGTTGAGCGCGCGGTGACGGTGCAACCGGAGATCGTTGTCCAGACGGTTGTGGTGGAGCGTGAAGTGACGGTCAAGCCGGATGTGGTAGTTCGGACGGTCTTGGTCGAGCGTGAGGTCACCGTGGATCCCGTGGTGGTCGTCAAGGAGATCTTGGTCGAGCGTGAGGTGACCGTGGAACCTGTGGTCGTCGTCAAGGAGATCTTGGTCGAGCGTGAGGTGACCGTGGAACCCGTGGTTGTCGTCAAGGAGATCTTGGTCGAGCGTGAGGTGACGGTTGAACCGGAGATCGTACCGAGTGTTCTCGTTGAGCCAACGGTGATTGACGAGTCATTCATCAAAGAACGAAACAACATCGCCGTGTGTCGAGAACCTTTCGGTCCGGTGCCGCCAGACCCCTTATCGCTGAGCTCAGCCGGTGTACCCGCTTCTGGTGGCGCGTCTGGCGATAGGTCCACTTCGGCGAGTAGTGCCATTGCGCCCTCGCCCCCGCCCCCGCCGTGGCCGCGCCCGTTCCGGCCACCGTTGACCACTTTCGAGGGCGCCGGGCGCAACGAGTTCGTACGAATATCCGAAGACGACACATCCACGTTTAGCCTCGACGCGGATCGAACGTCGTTTCAACTGGCGCTCAACTGGTCGCGCGATGGTTACGAAGTAGTGCCGGAGAGCGTGCGAGCCGAAGAGTGGCTAAACGCGTTCGATTATGGATATCCCGTCCCAGTTGACGGAGACTGGTTTGGAATACGGACTGACACAGTGGGGCATCCATTAGACCCCAACCTCCGCCTTGTTCGGGTCGTGTTCCAAGCCCCGGAGGTTAACGATGAATCGCCTCTCAATGTCACGCTGGTTCTGGACGCCTCTGGCTCGATGGCTCAAGGCGACCGGGTCGCGATCGCGCGTGCAGCTGCCGAGACGCTTCGAAGCAGCTTTGGGCCTGAGGACCGAATTTCGATCGTCCACTTCACCACGGACGTGATTGACGAGTACACGGTTCGAAATGCCCAACCTGATGACCTATCGGCCGTACACTCGATCGCCCAGTTAGCGCCGCACGACAGCACGAACGTCCAAGCGGGACTTAATCTGGGCGTTCAACTCGCGCATCAAATGAGGAAGACCCGGACCAATGCGCTCAACTACGTGGTGCTCATGTCTGACGGTGTGGCAAATGTAGACGCTACAAATCCGTTCGCAATTCTCGACTCGGCGACCGACGTAGATCCGAAAAATCCGCTGAGACTAATCACGATCGGGGTAGGTGTCGAAAACTACAACGACGTTCTGCTCGAGCAATTAGCGCAACACGGTAACGGTTGGTACCGATATTTGAGCAATCCGAACGAAGGACGCCATCTATTTAGTCGCGAAAACTGGCTGCCGCTCTCAATGCCGTTCGCCGACCAAACGCGGGCGCAGGTGACGTGGAATGAGGAGAACGTCGAACGATGGCGATTGGTCGGGTACGAGAATCGAGTCACCTCTGATGAATCTTTCGGTGAACCGCTAAAGAAGTTCGCGGAGATACCGTCGGGCGTCGCAACCACGGCATTCTACGAGATCGAACTCAAGACGACTGCCAAAGAGGCGACCCATGACACATCGTTAGGCAATGTGGAATTGCGATGGGTCTCGCCCAAGAATGGCAAAGAGAACCAGCAACTGGCCGCGATCGAGTCGTTTCTGGACGCAGAAGATGACTTCACGAAATTCGGTGCGATCGTCGCGCTCGCATCCGATCGCTACAGCGCGGTGTGTGAATCTCTTTCAGACACGATCTACACGCAGCTAGTAAGTCTCGCCGACCAACTTCACGCGATCAATCCTCCAGTCTCTAGCACCGGTGCGTTTCGGGACTTTCAGTTTGTGCTGGAAAGGTTGATACAAAGCGCCACGCCGCTCGCACCTTCCGGATACATTCGATAGCCCTTGATCGCGGGCGTACCGATCCTGGACACGCCCATCGCCATTGGATTGCATAGCTGCAACCCGGTCGCCACGCTTCGGAGATTGCGATGCAGGAGGATTCGATGTGCTAGACATCAGCCTCCAAAATCCCGGATTTCGAATCGGCGAAAGATCGGGAACAAATCCGCACCATCGTGCGTCTGTTTTCCAGTGACCTGAAAACAAAGTCACGGAGGACACAAGAGATGCACAAGATTATCGAACCGGAAACACGCTTCAAACCCAATTCTCTGATTGTTGTCGCGCTCGCGCTCGTAGTTTCGCTCGTTGCCGCGACCGCCGCGTGCGGCGGTTCAGAAACCGTTGTCCACACCGTAGTAGTCGAAAAAGAAGTCGCGGTAGCAGGCGACACAGTGATTCAGACCGTTGAAGTCGAAAAAATCGTCGAGGTTGAACGCAACGTGATTCAAACCGTTGTGGTCGAAAAGGAGGTCCAGGTTGCTGGCGAAACTGTAGTCCAGACCGTTGTGGTTGAGAAAGTCGTCGAGGTTCAAGGCGAAACGGTTACCCAGCCAGGTTTGCCGGGTGAACCCGGTCGGCCGGCCGCGCCCGCGGCTACTGCTCGACCTGCAGAGGCGATGGCACCCGCGCCAATAGAGGTTACGGTGATCGTGGAGAAAGTGGTCGAAGTCGAAGTCGTGAAAGAGGTCGAAGCGGAGGTCATAAGGGAGGTTGAGCGAGAGGTTCAGGTTGCACCGATTCCGACGGCTGCACCTGCTGCCGCCCAGCCTGCATCCGAGTCTGCACCTGTCGTTAAGTCTCGGCCGCCACGACGACCCTCCCAGCCGGGCGCGACGCAATTCCAGAACACGACGCGCAGCAAGTTCGCTCTGACGTCGCAGGACGATACTTCGACGTTCAGTTTGGATACTGATCGCACATCGTTCCAACTCGCGTTGAACTGGGTTCGCTCGGGTTACGAAGTCGATCCGGCTTCGGTTCGGGCTGAGGAGTGGATCAACGCATTCCACTACGGCTACGAAGCTCCGAGGCACGACGACTCGTTCAATATCCAAACGGACGTTATCGAGCATCCGCTCGATGGTGGGTTGCATCTGGCCCGCGTTGCTTTCCAAGCGCCGGACATGGTTTTGGATCTGCCGTTGAATGTGACACTCGTGTTGGATGCTTCAGGTTCGATGGCCGATGGTCACCGCGTCGAAATCGCGCGCCAAGCTTCGGACGCGATCAGGCGCAGTTTAGGTCTCGACGACCGGATTTCGATCGTGCAGTTTGATCACCGAGTAATGAAACGCTACACGGTTGCGGACGCTGGTCCTACCGATCCTGACGTTGCCTATTCAATCAGTCAGTTGGGACCGAATGGAAGCACGAATGTGCAAGCGGGACTTAACAAGGGCGTGCAGTTGGCAGACGACATGCGACGCCGACGGCCCGATGCCTTGAACTACATCATTCTGATGTCGGATGGAGTCGCGAACGTAAACGCGACCGATCCGTTTGCGATCCTCGAGTCGGCGGCGGACCACAACCCCGACAATCCGCTACGTCTGATCACGATTGGCGTCGGTATCAACAACTACAACGATGTTCTTCTCGAGCAGTTGGCGCAACACGGCAATGGCTGGTACCGATACCTCAGCGAACCGGAAGAGGGTCGAATGCTGTTCAGCCGTGAGAGCTGGCTGGCTTTGTCGGTGCCATTCGCCGACCAGACTCGGGCACAGGTGGTCTGGAACGACGAGCTAGTGCGTAGCTGGAGGATGATCGGTTACGAGAATCGCGTCACGTCAGACGAATCGTTTACTCGTGCGGAGAAGAAGTTCGCCGAACTTCCGGCAGGTTCAGCGACTACGGTTTTCTTCGAACTCGAACTGCACAACCGCAACGATCTTGGTCGATCGGACCAATCGCTCGGCGAAGTTGAAGTGCGATGGGTCACGCCCAGATCAGGCGACTCGAATCGGCAACACGAAGAGATAGAAGCGGTGCTCTCGCGCGGCGATGCTAGAACGGATTTCGGAGCGATCGTGGCGCTCACCGCGGATAGGTTCAGCGGTCTGCACGAATACGGCGGAGACCATCCCGGATCGATTCACAACGATCTTTCGGACCTCGCGAGCATGCTGCGTTCGATCGGGTCACCGATATCGGGGACCAATGCCTACACCGACTTTGCACTAGTGTTGGACGCTCTAGTCGAAAACGTGAAGCCCGAACCTCGAACTGGCTACAGCAAGTAGCGCGCTTCAGAATTAGAGATGAGACTATCGGCGGCTTTGATCAGATGTTCAAAGCCGCCGATTATTCCAGTAAGATGAACAAGTAAATCTTACAATGCCGTGGTCTGCCCTTTTCGGTAATAAGCGCGACGCGCTCGCGATCACTCGAATTCTTAAAACCGATATCGCCTTCCTACACGTATTCCTTTGCAATCTTGGATTTTCGCCGCAGAGCTACACAATCTATGCGACCCAATTTTGGGTCCTTCACTGCCAATCGAACCAACTCAAGGAGACTGTGCGATGAAAAACCGGAAATACCGCCGATCTGATAGTTACTGGATATCTAGACCGGCGATCGCCATTGTGTTAGCGGCATCGGCTCTAGTTTTCGCCGTCATCACCGCATGTGGCGGATCAGAAACTGTCACCCAAACCGTTATCGTCGAAAAGGAAGTTATCGTCGAAAAGGAAGTTATCAGAGAGGTTGAAGTTGTCCGAGAAGTAGAGGTCGAGAGGTTTGTCGAAGGGGAAGTTGTCGTTCCGGCCGCCACAGCCGCACCCGCCGCAGGAATTCCACCGCAGACTTCCCCACGCCAATCCTCCCAGCCCGGCGCCACAACCTTTGAAAACACGACGCGCAGCAACTTCGTTCTCACCTCCCAAGACGACACCTCCACCTTCAGCCTCGACACTGATCGGACTTCTTTCCAACTCGCCCTCAATTGGACACGTTCTGGATACGAAGTAGATCCGGCGTCAGTCAGGGCCGAAGAGTGGGTCAATGCATTCAACTATGGCTATGAGATGCCGCGCCACGACGATTCGTTCAACATCAGGACTGACGTGATCGGGCACCCGCTAGAAGAAGGACTGCACTTGGCACGTGTCGCGTTCCAAGCACCCGACTTGGCTGCCGACCTTCCGCTCAATGTGACGTTGGTTCTAGACGGATCCGGCTCAATGTCTAACGGTAACCGCGTCGACATAGCACGCGATGCCGCAGAGGCTATCAGGAACAGCCTTGGACGAGATGATCGGATCTCCATCGTCCACTTCGACGACCGAGTTAAAGGTCGCCTCACAGTGAAGGATGCAGATCCCGGCAGTAGAGCGGTACGCAACTCCATTGACGATCTGCGCCCAGACGGCGGCACAAACGTCCAGGCAGGATTGAATCTCGGAGTAGAGTTGGCAGATGAGATGCGTAGGGAACGACCGAACGCGTTCAACTACGTCATCCTCATGTCGGACGGCGTAGCGAACGTCGACGCGACAAACCCGTTTGCAATTCTCGAATCTGCGGGCGACCGTAATCCCGACAACCCGTTGAGACTGATCACTATCGGCGTCGGCATCAGCAACTACAACGACGTACTCTTGGAGCAACTAGCCCAGCACGGCAACGGATGGTACCGTTACCTCAGCGAACCAGAAGAAGGTCGAAGACTGTTCAGCCGTGAGAGCTGGCTCGCCCTCTCCGTACCGTTCGCAGACCAGACGCGTGCGCAAGTGGTCTGGGACGAACAGCTCGTCCGCAGCTGGCGAATGATCGGTTACGAGAATCGTGTCACGTCGGACGAGTCTTTCACTCGCGCCGAGAAGAAGTTCGCCGAACTTCCGGCAGGTTCAGCGACTACGGTTTTCTTCGAACTCGAACTTAATGACCGCAACGATCTGGGTCGATCAGACCAACCGCTAGGCGAAGTAGAGGTGCGTTGGGTAACGCCCAGAACCGGTGACTCGAATCGGCAACACCAAGAAATCGAGGCAGTGCTTTCGAACCGCGACGCCGCAACCGACTTCGGTGCCATCGTCGCGCTAACCGCCGATCGCTTCAGCGGTCTACACGAATATGGCGGAGACCACCCCGGATCGATACACGACGATCTTTCGGATCTTGCGAGCATGCTGCGCTCGGTCGGGTCACCCATGTCGGGTACGAATGCTTACGACGACTTTGAATTCGTCCTGAGTGCTTTGGTCGAGAACGTCCAACCTGAACCTCGCACCGGTTACAGCAAGTAACCAATTCCCAAGCTCCCCGCTCTAGAGCGAACACCTCAGTCTAGATAGACGCCCTGGTCACGTAGCCCAGGGCGTCTTTGTCGTTTCGGGCCGTGTCGCTCCCCACATCAAAAGATGACGCCGTTCGCGGCTTGAACTGGTTTATCGCAAATCGTTGGAACAAATTGGGGTTCGACTGCGTCTTCTCCTACACGTAGCAATACCCGTGAAGGCGATCGTGCCATGTCATACGTTTTAGCCAATATCGCAAATCGACCGAAGCTGGTTCTGAGTGTGCTCAGCTTCTTACTCGCAGTCTTGATGATCGTAAACTGCGGTGGTTCCAGTGACGGACCGCCTGGGTCACCAGGCGAGCCAGGTGCTCCAGGACATCCAGGCCGTCCCGCACAGCCGGACCAAACCGCAATCCAGACCGTTGTCGTTGAAAAAGAAGTGCAAGTTGCAGGTAAAACGGTGGTGCAGACCGTGGTCGTCGAAAAAGTAGTCGAAGTTGCAGGAGAAACGATAGTTCAGACCGTCGTAGTTGAGAAGGAGGTTGCACGCGTCTTGGAAGTCGTGGTCGAGAAAGAAGTCGTCGCAGAAGCGGCAACTGCAGGGTCACCATCTGCTCAGTCGCCTACAACGGCAGGGTCCGCAACCGCGTCTTCCGGCGAATCGGTCGAAATCTCTTTCCAACCTCAGACCCGGATCATCGTGCGAAACGCCGCGATGACTGTTCAGTCGGATGATCCCGGGGCGACCGTAGACGCGATCGCGGATCTAGCTAGTGCCCGTGGGGGATGGGTCGTCAACAGCATCGCTAAGGATCGCGGATCGTACAACATCACCATTCGGGTGCCCGCTGAAATCTTGGACGCGGTGATCGACGAAATCTCAAGGTCCGTCGCAAAAGTCGAGAGTGTCCAATCAGACAGCGCCGATTTCACCGAAGAGTTCATCGACTTGACCGCGCGCAAAACAACCGTCCAAGAAACGGTCAACGCGTTGACGGAGTTGTTGCGCAACTCGGAACACGATGACGTCGAGGAACTGCTCGAGGTGCAACGCGAGATAACCAGTTGGCAAACCGAGCTCGAAACCATTAACGGCAGGTTGCGCTTCATCGAACAATCGGCGAACTACTCGCGTTTACAGGTCGACGTCAACCTCTCACCCATCCCGATGCGTGTCGACGCGGGTACTGATATCCGCGTTGGGTTGATGACCGAACGACAGTACACCGCACGCTTCCACCCACCCGAAGGCTACGACCGTTACGAGATCACTTGGGATTTCGGTGACGGGACACCACCCCGGTCTGCAAATTCGGCTCTACGCACGCAGAACGACGAGGGTCTGTTGAGCGTGCCTGTGGTTCACAGCTATGACGGCGATGGCTTCTCGCCATACGTTGTAACTGTCAACATTAAAGCGTATTCAGAGAACGGCGTCGCTCAGGGTGACGACAAGATTTGGGCGCACGTGGCACCGATCTCGTTCGAAGTGGATGCTGGCGGAGATATCGATGTCGGAGTCCACGAACAGAATCAGTACACCGCGCGTTTCAATCCGCCTGAGGGTTATGACAGCTTCGAGATCACTTGGGATTTCGGTGACGCATCCGGAACTGAAGTCGTGCAATCCGCGTTGCGAACGCGGGACAAACAAGGTTACCTTAGCGTCCCCGTTGTTCATACCTACAACACCGACAGATTTTCGCCTTACGTTGTTTCCGTTAACGTCAAGGCCTCATCGGATCAAGGCGTGGCCTACGGTAGGGACAGATTCTGGGTCAACGTTGCGCCCATCTCCGTGGAAGTAGATGCGGGTGAAGACATCGGCGTAGGTACCAATGTTCAACGGCAATACACCGCGCGATTCATTCCGCCAGACGACTACGACCAATTCGAAATCACATGGGATTTCGGTGACGGCACTGGACCACGTACGGTCTACTCCGCCCTGCGCACACAAGAAGACACCAGTTACTTGAGCGCACCCGTTGTTCATACCTACACCAACGACGCTTTCTCTCCGTACGTCGTATCCGTCAAGGTCAAGGCATCGTCCGACCGCGGATTCTCAGAAGGCGAGGACAAGTTGTGGGCCAAAGTTTCAGAGTTGCCAAGGATCGAGGCGTACGTTTCGGCCTCTCACGAGACAGTTGAAGAGAAGAGTCCGGTCACATTCACAGCGACCTTCAACCACCCTGAATCCGTTCGAGGTTTGAGCCACTCTTGGGATTTCCGTGACGGATCAAAGGTAGTTGAGGGCAAAGTCGAACCTGAAGAAACTCGCGTCGAAATCGAACACGCCTTCGACCATTTCCGGCCCGATTACTATCCTGTCGAATTCGAAATCTGGGGCGACAGCGACGCTGGCGAAGTACGGGAAACGCATATCGCATACGTGTTGGTTGACCCGGCACCGTCGGTTAATTCGACCGAATTCGAACCTGGCGAAACCGCCACTCACGGCCTAAACGTGCTGGTCGTTTTCTTCACCTACGCCGGCACCGCCGCCGTGTGGCTCGCGGTCACTTCGCCGATATGGCTGATCGCTGGAGCCGCCATCTTCTTCGCGGTCCGATTCTTGCTGAGAAGAAGACGTACGCAAAGCATGGCGCAATCCGTTGCGAACGTCTCGGATAACACTCCGCAGGATGAGTAGGCGATGACGACGTATGAAACTGGACTGAGGATGAATTCACTCCGCGACTCGCTTAAAATCTCGCGGTGTGATCGAGCTAAAACAGAGAAGCCGCTCCGAGATGCGCGTTCGGAGCGGCCTCCAGATTAAGTTCCGCGTTTGCGGAAAATCAGGATTTTTTCGTCCAACATCACGTTGTAAAGACCAAACACGATTTTAGGTATCTGTCGCTCAAGGGAAAGACCAGACGAATTCGCCCAACCGATCATTTCTTTTGTAGTGGTGTATTCCTTACGGTCGACCGTTGCGTCGCCAATCACGAAGATCGCTTTGGCACCCGGTCTTAACACCCTGGTCACCTGATCGAACATCATCTGCATGTCTTCGTTGTAAAGTGCCAGTTTCCTTTTATTGCCGCGTCCCCTGACCCCTGTCATTTCATCGCGAAGCCCTTGTAACGAAACGCCCATTGCTTTTAGGGCGTGCTCGTCGTTCTTGACGTAATCCAACGCGATCGAATATGGAGGCGAGGTGACTACCGCGTCAATCGTCTCATCAGCAATCCCAGCCGAGCCTAGGTCTCTTGCGTCAGCGCGGATCGCATCAACCTTGCCAGCAACAATTTCGAAGGCTCGGAGCGCATCGTCGTGTGCTTCAACAGAATGCAACATAAATTGTAGATTTTTCCGAATCGATAATCGTGGGTCTCTTTTGCGTCTAGAGGCGTCGCTGAAAGTGACCATTTGGGCGATTTTCAAGAAATCAGCCACGGTTGGATTTTCGTGTTCGAACTTTGGATTTGCGAAAGGATCGAGAAATTCATCTTCCAGAAGTTGGGCGACGCTGCTACGGATCTCCCTTAGTGCTTCGACCGACTGGGTCTTTACGCGGGTGAGTAGCACGCACAGCGGCGATAAATCTACCGATATCGAGTTCAGTCCCAGAAGCGACGCTTCCATTGCTGTTGTGCCACTGCCGCCATAGGGGTCCAATACCAGCGAACCGGGGGCTACGCCAGCGATATTCAACAGTGCCCGAATCATCTGCGGGTGGAATTTGCCTCGATACGGATAAATCCAGTGAGTCAGATACTGGTTAACTGATCTCGTCCGGTTGAATTTCCCACCTTGGTAGTCAGGGGAGATCAGTTGCTCGTATACGGATTTGCGCCCGTCGATCTCGCCGACGTATGCGGCACGTTCAATCAGCCCCGAAACACTGGGTTTCACCTCCAAACTGATCAGCTTTGGATCATCACCGACCCTTTCCCAACCTTCACAACCTAGTGAGCGCATCTCGATCCTGGCCAGATGCTCTTCGTACAAGAACTGCACGTTGCGGGGCAGGGTTAGGAGGTTCATGCGGAAATCGTACCAAAAACCACCAAAAAGTACAACCGAATCAGAAATCTTCCCGGAAAAGTGGATGGCTAACGCCGCGCAGAAACGCTCTACGGTTTACTCGTGCGTCCGAGACCTGGCCCTAAAGTCCTACCAAAAATGCTTTCCAACCTATTTTGCCAACCACCTTGTCCGTACTCGTAAGCGTAACGAGGGATCGTGCGAAGATCGATGGCAGTTAAGATGAGTTCGTTATTCTGGCGGTCTAGCTTTTGTTGGAGCGAGACCAAAAACGATTGATAACCGCCATCACCAGAAGTCGCCGGATCTTGAATATCCAATTCGGCGATTTCACATTGGTTCAGTACAACTGTTACGGCCATCTAGATTGTCTCCAACATAGAACTTAATCCCGCTGCGCCGATTCGTAGAATCAGACTTCATCCGAATACTTGCAGCCCTAGAACGGCAACCCGGTCGAAAAGTCCGGGATGCCTTCCCAGCGTCCGCCGCCCTTGGAGCGTTGCACCGCGATGGTCTTTATGACGTCCGGGTTGGCGAGTCCGTGTGGTGCCCGGCCGGTCAACGAGAAGCTCACGTTTTCAGCTTGCTTCTGCCCGCACTCTTCCAAGAAGGTGGGCGAATAGCCGGCGAGGTGCGGTGTCACGTAAACGTTGGATAACGTCAGGATCGGGTCTTCTGAAGCAATCGGCTCGACTTCCGTGACGTCGATGCCGGCGAAGGCTATCTGCCCATCGCGCAGCGCGGCATGTAGCGCTACTTGGTCGACTAACTTCCCGCGAGCACAGTTGATGAGTATGGCGGTGGATTTCATCTTCGCCAAACTCTCGGCGTTGATGATGTGGTTGGTCCCGGCGGTGTGCGGAGCGTGAATCGATATGATGTCGGATTCGGCCCAGAGTTCGTCTAGTGAAACTAGCTGCACTCCGTAGAGGTCGGCGGATGACTGGTAGCCGTATGGATCGAAGGCGATTATGCGCTTGGGGCCGAAACCGGAAACTCGCTGGGCGAAAGCGCGTCCGATGTTGCCGAAACCTAGGATTCCGACAGTCTTGCCGCCAACGCGATCTACGGTTTCTTGGAACTCGCGCATCAGAGCCGGGTCGTCGGACCATTTGCCCTCCCGGCTCGCGGCGACGGTTTCGGGGATGCGGCGCAGGATCGACAGCATCATCGCCATTGCGTGATCTGCAACCTCGACGGTGTTGACTCCAGGCACGTTGCAGGCCAGTACACCCAGCTCAGTGGCGGCATCGAGGTCGATGGAGTCGACGCCCACACCCATGCGACTGACGACTTTTAGCTTTGGGCAGGTTTCCAAAACATCGCGGCCAGTGAGCGGCCAAGTGGCGACGAGCGCACCATCGGCGTCCTTCAACGCCTCAACGTACGGTTCGTGCTCGGTGAATTGGTCAAAGATCTCGACTTCGATATTGCCTGCCGATTCGATGATGCGTTTCACATCAACGAAAGTTTCGCAGGTAACCACAACTCGCAGGGTCATCTATCTTCGCTCCATTGTTTCGTTTGGCTTTCGCCTGTTCCCGTCATCGTCAGTTCGCAACTATCAACCATAACCGCAAACGATTCGTCGCGAAGGTCTCCGAGTTGCTTGCCGTAGACTATGGCGAGAATAGCCGAAAGCCGAGAAAGCTAATAGACATGCCCAGTGAGTCGCCGCCCAGCATCAGTGAATACGTCGAAGCGCATACTTCGGAACCCGACGGTGTGTTCGGTGACATTGCAATAGATGTCCAGTCGACCGGATCCGCGGGGATGATGTCGGGTCGAGCCGTCGGATACTTCCTCAACACGTTGGTCGCGATCACCGGTGCGAAACGCGTGCTAGAGATCGGGACGTTCGTAGGTTACAGCGCACTGATGATGGCCACCGCTTTGCCCGAGGGTGGAGAGGTCATAACGTTGGATGTGAGCGAAGATTTCACCAACATTGCCCGCAAACACTGGGCAAGGCATCCTGCGGGCGAGAAGATCCAGCTGATCCTCGGACCTGCGACTGAAACGCTTGACACCCTCGAACCGGGCTTCGACGTGGTTTTCATCGACGCCGACAAGGACAACTACCCGATCTACTACGAGAAGTCGTTGAACCTGCTGTCACGTCGCGGCGTGATCGTGGTCGATAACGTTTTCCAAGGCGGTCGGGTTTTGCAATCTGAAGTCTCCGACGACGATCCCCGCGCAGCGTCTGTTCGAGCGGTCCAACTGTTCAACGAAACAGTGCAGAACGACCAACGCGTCAACAACGTCATGCTGACCGTGCGCGACGGGATAACGCTGATCCGTCGAGCGGACGCGCACCTCGCGTAGCATTCTCGGCGTAGATCACGCGCGTCAAGGCTTGGTCACTTGAGACGCCGTAGCTCGTTCTGCCGGCGGTAGCGCTGCTGGTAGTAGACGCATTCGTCGTACGTTCCTGGCTCGTAGTGCCCGTCCTGCGGATCGGGCCCGGAGTAGACGTTCGGATGTGGTGGGTTCGCGGCCACGACCTCTTCGTCGAAGTCGACTCCGAGCCCGGGCAATTCCGGTACGGTGATGTAGCCGTCAACCGTCGGCAAGTGAGGTTGGATGACTTCGTATCGCTGAGGAACATCGTCTTCGAGCCGTTCAAGGATCAATCCGTTCGCGATCGAAGCCATTATGTGGATGGCGGCGTATTCGGCGACTGGCCCCAACGAGCCTGAGTGAGGCGCGACGTTGATGTAGTGCGCTTCCGCCAGCGCGGCGATCTTCTTGAGCTGCGTTATTCCTCCGATACGCCCTGAATCGGGCTGCACGACGTCGACGATCTCGTCCTCGATGATCTCGCGCACTCCCCAGATGTGGGAGTGCCGTTCGCCTGCCGCGATCGGAATGTCGACGTTGTCTTGGACGCGTCTGAGCGCTTCGGTGTTCTCAGGCGGCACCGGGTCTTCATAGAAGAGAAGGTTGTATGGCTCGAGTGCTTTTCCGACAATGATGGCGTCCTTGGTGGTGAACCAGGGCGGCCCGTGGGCATCGACCATGATGTCCATTTCATCGCCGACGGCTGTACGGATCGAATCGACGATTTCGACTGTGCGGTAAACGCCGCCGGTCTTTACGCCTGTGATGCCGCGATCGCGTAGTTCAAGTGCGCGTTCAGGCGAATGCGCATGAGCATAGGTCCGGATGCGCTTGCGAACCCGGCCGCCGAGAATATTCCAAACGGGCGTGTTTAGCGCCTTGCCCTTGATGTCCCACAACGCCATGTCGATGGCATTTATCGCACCCGAGCCGGGAGTTCCAGTCATGCCATGCCCCATCATCGCCACAATCATTTTCTGATGGAGCCGTTCTATGTCCATTGGATCGTCGCCGACGATTACAGTCGATAGGTCTTCGACTGCGGTGCGCACTACGCGCGGCCAGCCCGAACCCTCTCCGACGCCGTAGATACCTTCATCGGTGTAGACCTTGACGAAGCACCAGTTGCGACTTCCACCTCCAGACATTAGGAAGGTTTTGATTTCTGTGATTTTCATGGGGCCCTCACCCTCACCCTCTCCAGCCCATCGGGAGAGGGAACATTAGCGGTCGCCTCGCGCCCGGCCCCCTGGTTTCCCACCTTCGCGGGAATGACGGGGTATTTGCGGAGGCGTCGGGTAGGAATGATACGCGCTACAATGCGATTACAAGACTTTCCAGTGCCAATCGACGCTCCAGGGCGGGGAGAAGAACCAAATGGCTGACACTACAGTATCGACTACGGACAACGGGCCGTATTGGGTAAGCGGCAACTTCGTGGTAAGCGATGCCGACGGCAACGAGTTCCCCGTGCAAGGTGAAGCCTACCTCTGCCGTTGCGGTCAATCCGAAGAGAAGCCGTTCTGCGACGGTTCGCACAATTTGGCCGGCTTCAACGACTCTTGCAGGGCTTAGATCCGTGGCCGATCCAACACGCATCTACGTTTGGAACAACGACGCTTTAGAAGTGGTCGGCGATTTCGACCTCCGTGATTCCGAGGGCGGTGCTTTCAGGCAGCACGGAAAAGTCCGGCTATGCCGGTGCGGAATATCGAATACAAAGCCGTATTGCGACAACTCCCACATTCGGACCGGATTTAGAAGCCAAGTCAGCGCGAGCGCTGAGTAGCGGAAACGCGCTTCAAGTCGTTGCGAACTAAGGTACCAACACGGTTCGCGCAACTGCTCCGGCTTCCATGTCGCGAAACGCTTCGTTTACTTCGGTCAGAGGTCGCGTCCGCGTGACGAGATCATCCAGGTTTAAGCGTCCCTGTTGATACATCTCTATCAGCCATTGGAAGTCGTAGCGCGGACTTCCTGTTCCGGCACTACAGCCGATGAGGGACCGATCCAAGAAGAGATGGCGCATCGGAATCATCACCTCACCGTCGTCCGGTGCAGCACCGACCAATACCGCTGTGCCGCCTTCACAAGTAGCTTCTAATGCTTGGCGCAGCGTCGCGGGTTGTCCAATGACCTCGAAAGCATAGTCAACACCACCGTCAGTAAGGTCGCGTACCGCCTCGACGGCGTCGTCTATTGACGCGTCAACGGTATCTGTGGCGCCCAACTTTGTCGCGTATTGGAACTTCGACGGGTTCGTGTCGATGGCGATAACCCGGGACGCCCCGGCGATGTAAGCACCTTGAATCACGTTTAATCCAACGCCTCCACATCCCCAAACGGCAACCGTTGAGCCCGTCTCGACTTTGGCCCGGTTAACCACCGCGCCGACGCCAGTGATCACGGCGCAACCAACCAACGCTGCTTTATCGAGCGGTACGTCGGGATCGACTTTGACGACGTTGTTCTCCCATGCGACCGTGTACTCGGCGAACGTTGCCAAGCCCGCGTAGTACTTCGTGCCATTCTTACGGAACTCCGCGGTTGGTTGATGCGAAGAGATCGGGTCACACAGGTTCCACCGCGCGGTCGAGCAGTATTTACAACGTCCACACATAGGCCGGATGGCGAAAACCACTTTGTCGCCCGGTTCCAAACCGTGGACGCCCGAGCCGATCTTCTCGACCGTGCCGGCGCCTTCGTGGCCCATGATGGCCGGTAACGCTTCAGTACGTCGGTACCCGGAGTAGACATTGTGGTCGCTGTGGCAGACGCCGGTGCCTCCGATGCGGACCATCACTTCACCGGGTCCGGGATCGTCGAGTTCCAGCGATTCAACAACGGCGGGTTTCCCTTGTTCGTAGATGATTGCAGCGAGTGTCGAGGTTGTCATGGGAGTGATACTCCGTTTCGGTTTCGCGGATCGAGCTGGGTTGGTGTGATGATAGCAGTGGGGCTTTGGCGCGTTCGCAGCAACATCCGGATCGCGGCGTTTTCGGATCTCAGACGACATCTAGTAAATACGTATAATTCCAATTACATCAGCTTCTGAAAAAGTTTGGAGTCACAATATGTTGCGGACCCAGCGAGAGCTCGAATCTGTAGCCCGACGCGCCGAGCAACGTTATCACGAAACGATTAAGCACCAGCTCATGGACGCCGATAAAGGGCGTTACATCGCAATCGACGCCGACAGCGGCGAGTGGGAGATCGCTGACGGTTGGGAAGCAGTCGATCATCTGAGAGCACGGGTGGCGGATGCCGATATCCACCTGATCCGCCACATCGATTTGTGGACAGTTTCGATAGGGTGGGTTCCTCCCGGAACATCGCAATGAGAGTGGGATCCGTTGTGGAGCGCGATGGAATGCTCCGACTTTTCGTTACCGTCGTTCTCTTTGACCGCGACGGTCAACGTCATTGGCACCGCCCGTTGCTCGACACTGGTTTCAACGGCGGAATGACGCTGCCGGGAAACAAGATCGATGATTTGGGTCTTGAGTATCTAACAAATACAAGAATGATGCTGGCCGATGGCAACCTCGTGGTGGTGCCAACTTACGAGATTCCCATGCTTTGGAGGGATGAGATCGAGGTTGTGAAAGTATTCCGCATGGAAGGCGACCCGTTGCTTGGTATGGACCTGATGCGTGGCGCCCGAATCGAGTTCGATGCGACGCATCTCGGCGAGATACTGGCAAAACCGATCGCCCTAGGCGTCAATTCCGTTTAAGCGTCCCTTCAACCTCCACCAACTCGTCGGCCTTTTCGCTAGACAAGAACAAGAGTTGCCTGCCATCTTGGCCGTCCACCTCGACCTCAACCCCGCTCCGAACCCCGTACATCGTCCAAGACCTGCGTGACGAAGGAGCGAAGGGATTGCCGCGACCGCCATGCCGCGCGATATTGTGATCGGTCGCGCGAATTGCGGTTATAACGTCCCAAGCCATGAACCGCTGCGTGCCCAACACGCCTAGTCTCACGGTGATACCGTGTTCTGTCGCTTTTGTCTCCATCAACGTGGAATTGAGCATCACGTATACTATGCCGACGATCCCGATGGCAAACGCGACGTAGAACAACAGGGCTTCAGATCCTGAGATCAATGGCTCGTCACCAAAGCTGCGGATTCCGACTGCAGTTAACCCACCTGATACGCCGCCTAGCATAAGTCCAAGGAAAGCAAATATCCACCCGGGTGCTCGAAGGTTTTCGATGAACGTCGGCGATTGGGTTGTTGAAGTTGTCATCTCTAAAATCGCTTGTATTTCAGATAAGCCTCTTGCGGGTCCATGCCGCCGAGGATCATGTTGCGCAATTCGTTCTCTGTGTTCATCACCTCGTCAACCCGGTTGGCGACGTCAGCTGCCGCGGACTCAGGAATTACCACCGCACCGTCGCGGTCGGCGACGGTGTAGTCCCCTGTCTTGATTTCAACGTCGCCGATGGTGATCGGTTCGCCCATCGTGTGGATCTTCCAACGCTCGACGATGTCGGAGGGAGTCAGGTATCGACAGAAGACCGGGAATCCGAGTTTGAGGATGAAGTCGGTATCGCGGTTGCCGCCGTCGACGATGTAGCCTTTGACGCCTCTGAACTTCAGCGTCTCTGCGGATAGCTCACCCATGTGCGCGATTGTCGAGTCGTTGGGCTGGCAGACTACGACGGAACACGCCGGCGCGGCGCTGAGCATACCCGTCCACGAGAGCAGCGATTCGTCTTGCGTTATTCCTTCGACCATGGTGCCGCTGCACGTCCAATCACGTCCTACCAACGGGATTGTTGGATCCAACGGGCGGATATTGTTTGGCAGTATCGCGTCATCGCGTCCGAGTTCGCGCATCGCATCGTAAACGGCACCGGAGTAAGCCGCTTCGAGTATCGAGAGGATCTGGTCGTCTTTCAGGTCGTCGGACATCGGATCGGTATGTTGTTTCGGTCGCGTCAATTGCCGCGTGAGCGATTGCACATTCTAAACGCGAGTGACGGCAGCTCGTGACCTCACGACCTCGATCACTCGATCTACAGCGTATTCAGCGAGTTCTGGCTTCGTAACTTCATGCTCCCATATTCTGATCACCTGCCAGCCGAGATTCTGCAGCTCGACTGTGTTCTCGAAGTCCCGTTCAATATTGCGTCGGAATTTGGCGTGCCAGTAGTCCGCGTTGCGTTTTGGCATCGTGGCGTGGTCAGGGCAACGATGCCAGAAGCACCCGTCGATGAATAACGCCACCATCGCGGTTGGGAACACGACATCGACCTTCACTCCGCGGCGTTCGAACTTGATGTAGCGGTCTTTACGGAATCGCAATCCCGCACGGTGAAGCATGCTACGGAACGCAATTTCAGGTTTCGTGTCAGTCCGCCGGTTCGACATCATCGAACGACGGGTGGCTTCGTCTGAGGCGGGAGGTGCGATTGGCAACGAAACGGCTGGAGTCATGTGGCGGAGTCTAAAGCCAATTCAAGCTCGACTACACGCCATCACCACCATTCCAGCGATCACCACCAAATGTGTGGGACTGCAACCTCGGATTGGGTAACGATGGCAGTTCAAACCCGTCCGAAATCGTCGTCCTCGCGGACGATGTCGTCTTCACCGAGGTAGTCGCCCGTTTGGACTTCTATGACCTCAAGCGGTTCGATCGACGAAGGATTGGCTATCCGGTGTTTGTGGGTGCGAGGCACGTGGATTGATTGGGATGGCCCCAGCATCTGGTCCTCGCCGTTGATCGTGACTTGTGCGATCCCGCGTGCCACCGTCCATGTTTCGGCCCGGTGCCGGTGCCATTGATACGACAACCTACTTTCCGGTTTGACGCTCAATCGTTTGACTTGGAACCCGGGTCCCCTCGTAAGAACTTCGTAAGAACCCCAAGGTCGCTCTTCGCGGCGCGGGTTTCGGGCGCGTCGGAGGTTGGCGGCGTTGACTAGGTTTTGCTGCTGCGGCTCTTCAGACATGTCAATTGATGATCATAACTTGGTCTGCTTCGCGACGACAGCCGTCTCCCGCACCAGTCATTTCGGCAACCCCGGCCCACTTGAAAGATGGTAGTACCCTGAATACGTCAATCGAACAACAGCAGACCTTGCAACCGCCACATGACCAATAACCCAACCAAACCCGACCGTCCGAACATACTGTTCATTCTCACAGATCAGCAGCGGCAAGATTCGCTCGCCTGTTATGGCAACGATTGGATCGAAACGCCGAATTTGGACAGCATCGCGGACCGTTCATACGTTTTCGAAAACGCATACGTTACGCAACCGGTGTGTACGCCGAGTCGGGCGTCGATCATGACCGGCCTGTACCCCCACGCGGTTGGCCTTCACCGCAACAACATCCCGCTACCTGCAGACTGCCCAACGATCGCCGAGCGGATCAGCGAGGACTACTACTGCGCCTACTTCGGCAAGTGGCACCTCGGCGACGACATGATCCAACAACACGGCTTCGACGAGTGGATAGCTGTTGAGGACGCCCATCGCGCGCGTTCCACCAAACGAGAGTACCGAAACGTCGAGGCACACTACAACGAACACCTGAGAAAACACGGCGTCGAACCGCCGGGTCCCAACCGCTCATATGAGAATTGGGCCGCAACCGCCGGTCTGACCGAGGAGCAAACTCAGGCCTACTTCTTGGGCGACAGCGCGGCGGATTTCATCCGAAGCCATCCAGAATCCCGGTGCGGCGATCAACCGTTCATGCTTTACGTGTCGTTCTTCGAACCGCACCCGCCGTACACCGGGCCGCTGAACGACCTCTACGACGCTGAAGACATTTCCGTAGGCCCCGCGTTTCTGAAGCGACCAGATGAAAGTTCGTTGCTCAACCGTTTGCGGGCGGACTACTACATGGCCGGCAACCTCAACCCGCTCGGCATCGGGGACTACCACGACCTGACGGGCGAAGACGGCTGGCGACGCCTCCGCGCGCAGTATTTCGCAAACGTCACCTTGGTAGATCGTCAAGTAGGCAAGATGCTGGATGCTCTGCGTGTAACGGGTCAACTCGACAACACGATAATCGTGTTTACGAGCGAACACGGCGAGATGGCCGGCGATCACGGGATGCTCGAGAAACGGTCGATGTACGAAGAAGCTTCGCGCGTCCCGCTCTTCATCCGAGTGCCCGGATCGGTGCTTGACAGCGCAGGCGAGTCGAAACGGATCGCTGGATCTGTGTCTCTGGTTGATCTGGTGCCGACACTGCTCGATTTAAGCGGCTCAACGAGCGACACCAATACCGCTCCATCGTTGACTGGAGCAGTATTGAACGATGGTTTCGCACCCAACGTTTCGTCCGCATCGCACGAGTGGGAGATGCAAGGCAGTAGCTTGGCACCTGTGTTGAGAGGCGAAGCCGACCTATCCGACAACGACGTGTTCGTGCAATGGAACGGCATGGGTGACCGCAATTTAGGCACGCCAGAGATCAATCGAATGGCGTCGATGCATTGGCGAACGGTGATCACGCCGGACCGATGGAAGTTGAACCTGTGTCCGGCCGACCAATGCGAGCTATACGACCTCAACAATGATCCGCATGAGATGAACAACCTTTACGATGATCCGGCGCAGAGCGATCGGATCCGAGATATGGCGGCGCGTATCCGGATCTGGCAAGCGGCAACGGGCGACGAGGTCGATCTGCCGGGAGTGTAGTGCGAGAGGCCGATCGATGTCGATGCTACCCTTGAATGTCAACCGTGCCAAAAACTGATTGATCCAACTCATGCCGTCGCCGCAGCGTTCAACAGTCGTCGAACTCGACGCATCGTCTACTTTTCAACGCTCAGTGCTCGCCAACGGCGTCCGGATATTAACCAGTCAGATGACGCATACGAAGGCGGTAAGTATCGTCTTTTTGGTTGGCGCGGGTAGCCGCTACGAGAACGATGATGAAGCTGGCGTGTCGCACCTTTTCGAGCACATGCTCTTTAAGGGAACTCCGAGCAGACCCCGCCCGCGGGACATCAGCGGTGTCGTAGAAAGTGTCGGAGGCGCCATCAACGCGTTCACGGATCGAGAGTGCACTGGCTATTGGTGTCGCATGGCGTTGCCACACTACCGGCGCGGCGTCGAGGTGATTGCCGACATCATCAAATCTCCGCTGTTCCGAGACGACGATATCGCCCAAGAGAAACACGTGGTCTTGGAGGAGATACGGGCCACACTCGATTCGCCGGGCGCGCTAGCCGGGCTATTACTGGATTCCGCGCTGTGGCCAGATCAACCGCTGGGAAGAGACATCGCCGGCTCAATCGAGACCGTCGAAGCCATCCCTCGTTCGGTAATGCTGGACTACCATCGCCAACAGTATGTGGGGCGGAACATTGTCGTGGCCGTAGCCGGAAATGTTGAGCATGACGACGTAGTGGAGCAACTAGACGATCTGTTGTCGGACCTTCCGGATGGCGAACCTCGCTCGATGTTTCCATACGAAGACAATCTTCTTGGTCCGAGTATGACCGGCGGACGTCGCGACCTCGAGCAGTTACACATTGCGATGGCTTTCGATGGGGTGGGAATGAACGATCCGAGGCGAGCGGCGTTGCGCATCATGACTGTGGTATTGGGTGGGAGCATGAGTAGCCGGTTATTCGAGGAGGTGCGCGAGAAGCGCGGTCTGGCGTACGGCATCGGCAGTTCGATGCACACGCTAACCGATTGCGGGGTGGTGGACATTCATACGGGAGTCGAGCCGTCGAGAGCGGTCGAGGCGCTTCACGTAATTGTTGATGAACTTGTGAAGATGCGGGATGGTATCACCGCGGAAGAGTTGCATGACGCCCGCGAATTGGCCAAGGGCCGGTTGATACTCGGCATGGAGGAGAGTAGAGCCGTGGCCAACGATATCGCGGCACAAGAACTCCTGCGCGGAAGGATCGAATCCCTCGAATCGCGGATAAACGATTTGGATCGGATCTCGTTGGATGACGTCCGATCAGTTGCACAGGACGTCATAACTTCCGAGAAGTTGGCGTTGTCGGCCGTCGGCCCGATCGACGATTGGAGCGAGTTCGAAAATGCTCTTGAATTCTGATTGCGGCCCGTTCGGTTGCCCGACTCGTCAATTGGGATGCGACGCGTTAGCATATGCTGTATTAATCGCATCTGTCACAGGAGACATCCAAAAGAAATGAAGACCCGAGCATACATCTTGATCGAAACGTCCGTCGGTAGCACCGCGCATGTCGCTGAAGAGCTGCGGAAGATCAACCAAATGATCGCCGTTGACATGGTGACCGGTCCGTTCGACATCATCGCGGTTGTTGAAGCCAACACCCTAGTCGACATCGGCGGGATCGTGAGCACTAAGATGCACCAAGTGGGCGGCATCGTCAAGACCATCACAAGCTTGGCCGTTACAGCCGACTAATCTAAAGCGAGATGTGGTTCGAATTTAACGAAGAAGAACTCGCGTTTCGCGAGGAGTTGAAGGAATTCCTCGATCGGGAACTGCCGGATGATTGGATAGGCCCGAACGATGAATCTAGTGACGAAGGCTGGGAGCTCTACGGGCGGATGCGGCGTGCTCTAGCAGGGCGCGGATGGCTTACGATGACTTGGCCGCGAGAGTACGGCGGTCAAGAAGCGTCGCCGATGATCAGCCTGATCTTCGCCGAAGAGATGTCTTACCGGCGCGCTCCCGGCAATGACCGATTCGGCACTAGGATGTTGGGCCCGACATTGATGCGATTCGGCACCGAGGAACAGAAACGTAAGTATCTTTCTGATATCGCACAAGGTGGCATCCAGTGGTGCCAAGGATATTCAGAGCCCAACACAGGATCGGATCTGGCGTCGCTTCAGACGTACGCCGAACTCCGCGATGACGAGTTTGTTATCAATGGATCGAAGATCTGGACCTCGCTAGCTCATCGGGCGGACATGATGTTTATGCTTGTGCGAACCGATCGCGAAGTCGAACGACACGCTGGGATCAGCTTCCTGTTGGTTGATATGAAATCGCCTGGCGTCCAAGTCAACCCGATCATCAACATCGCCGGCGCGCACAGCTTCAACCAGGTGATGTTTGACGATGTCCACGTCCCGTTAGAAAACCTGGTCGGGGATCTTCACGACGGTTGGAACGTGGCGATGAACCTGCTTAACTTCGAGCGGGGCAACATCGATTACGTGTCGTGGGCACATAGATCGTGGGAAGAGATCCGCGACTACGCGTCAACCACCCGTCGTTTCGACGGCTCGCTGATGATCGATGACATTAAGGTTCGACGGCGTCTTGCAGAGTTGGAAGCCGAGATCGAGATGGCGCGCTACATCACATACGAGGTGGCGTGGTTACAATCTTTGGGTCATCCCCCGTCAACGGAAGCCAGCATGTGCAAAATCGCTGCGACCGAGGTAAACACCGCCGTTTTGGATTTTGGTGTTGAGTTGCTCGGCATGCCTGGTCTGATCGACGATCCTGACGAGCACGAGGACTTGGCTGGACGCATCTTCAAGATGCGCATGTACCAAACGTCTGGTCCGATATTGGCGGGTACGAACGAGATTCAGAAGAATATCATCGCGTATCGTGGTCTTGAGTTGCCTCGACGTTAATCTGATCTCGGTACCCGCATCGCCAACTGCCAAAACACACGGAAATTAAGCATGGATTTTGGCCTCAACGAAACCCAAGAATTGATCCGAAGCAGCGCGTCTGAGTATCTCGCTGACCGTTCGCCGTCCGATTTTGTGCGCGCTATGGCGCAGGACGAACGCGGCTACGCGGATGATTTCTGGCGAGAGATCGGTGAATTAGGGTGGACCGGTCTGATTGTGCCGGGGAGCCATGGCGGATCAGGTATGGACATGACCGACATGGCGGTATTGCTCGGCGAATGGGGCGCGGCTCTCGCACCAGGACCGCTGGTCGAATCTGCAGTAGTCTCCGCCGCGGCGATCGATCGATTCGGAACCGACGCTCAACGGCAGAAGTGGTTGCCTACCATCGCGACCGGCGAAACGGTTGCTATTCCTTCCTTGGTCGGCATTGACGGTTCAACGGATCCCAGCGCGCTGGGTGTTCGCGCGGCTGAAACATCCCATGGATGGGTTTTGGGTGGTACCGCAAGATTCGTGCCTTACGGCAATTCTGCCGATCTAGTAATGGTTCCCGCCGAGACGGACGCGGGCGTGACAATGTTCGCGGTTCCGATCAATTCGGCGGAAGGTACGGTCAACATTGACCGTCGGAAGATGGCTTCGGGTGCGCCGGCGTGCGATATCGAACTCAATGAGGTTGTCGTGTCGTCCGCCTCAACACTCGGAGATGTAGGCGGAGGTAGCGACGTTGTCAATCTAATGATGATGTACGGAGCAGCAGCGCGCGCCATTCAAATGGTCGGCGCGGGCAGCGCGGTCACGGACCGCACCATTGCCTACGTCAAAGACCGCCGTCAATTCGGACGACCAATTGGCGCGTTCCAAGTTATCCAGCACTACATGGCGGACATGGCTACGAAAGTCAAATCGGCTAAGCATCTTGCCGACCGTGCAGCCTGGGCGTTGAGCGCTGACGTCGGAGCCGTTTCAGCTTCAAGAATCGTCTCGCAGGCTAAATGGTCCGCTAACACGTTGATGCACGATATCGTGTGGACGGCGCATCAATCGCACGGTGCGATCGGCTTCACATGGGAGCATGACCTGCACCTGTATACACGGCGGATACTTTCGTGGCGGGCCGACTACGGCGACTCCGATTCGCACATCGAAAACTTGGCTTTGACACTCTAGAGACATCGATCATTTGGTCGGTGAGTGAAGTGTGACGGAAACCGAGAGGATAAGGATGTCTGACTGTATCTTCTGCAGCATCATCGCGGGGAACATCCCCAGCGCTCGGGTCTACGAGGACGAGCATGTGCTCGCGTTCAATGACATTAATCCCATCGCGCGAGTCCATGTGCTAGTCGTTCCCAAAGTGCATTTCGACAAGTTACACGAGAGCGATGAAACGCACGTTGAGATGCTTGGTCGGATACTCGTTGCTGCCGGAAAGGTGGCCAAACTAACTGGCATCACGGAATCCGGATACCGACTGAGGTTCAACCAAGGGCGCGGCGCCGGACAAGACGTTTTCCACTTGCATGCCCATGTGACCGGCGGAGGACGGGTGTCGAAGTAGGCTAAACTTCAGCCAACCATGGTAGCCATTCTTATACGCCAGATCATACGAACCGTGATCATGCAGGTTGTGATGGTGCTCGCAATCCGGCTGGTCAACGTGATCACGCGACGGTTGTGAGGACCGCCCAAATTCGCTGAACTGCCCCGGAGTCGAGACCGCGGCAAAACCATTGTAGGTCTGGCGAAAATCGGAATCCAGAGCGGTGGAGCTATGGCGAACTTAGGTTATTTTGTGCGCCAGCCTATCTGTCGTCGGAGTTGTGAAAAGGTCCCGCTTGGCGAGACCATCGCAAAACCTCCTGCGCACGCCCTGCGTGAAAAATACCTCTTGCATAGAAGGCGGTGCGATGCGGCGACTAACCAAAAGAGGGGCGGTTCACGAACCGTACCGCTCTCATCTGCTAGGCACTGGCAGGTTAGTTACGAACTTCAACGTCAATGACATGCGCTGTTTCGCCGTCAACGTTGCAATGCAAGATCAGATGTCGATCAAATCTTTAGAGGCACGAAGGCGGCGTTTGGGTCACCCCGCAGATATGCCTCGACAGCGGCTTTCACAACACCAGTCTCGTCTTCGTGAATCGAGGGAATGACATCCACTCGATGAAGCTCGCTTAGAGCTTCGAGACTGAAAGAAACGACCACGATCAAAACCGGGCCCAGATTTCCATTGACAACCTGTTCATGCGCCGCGTTCAGCGATGAATTCGATGACCCAAGGTTCGTCGCTCCGGGCGATCAACGCGGTCGCGTATGGGATCGGCTCGTTCAAATCGCCATGTTTCCAACCGAACTCGCCGGGCGAATGCTCCGTGAGATCAGCCGCGTTCATGATTTTCAACTCGTCGATTACTTCATCGATTATTTGACGTTCAACGTCGCTAAACTTGTCACTCAACTCAACAAGATCACTCGTCGGAACAAGCCGATTCTCGTGGTAGTCAATGACGCGCTGGAGCCTCATTTCCGCTTTGCGTTCAGCGATCAACGTACTACGCGTCCTTTTCAACTCGGCGGGAAACGGGCCTTTAGGCTTTTTGAGATAGGTTGCGCCAGTGATTGGCTCAAGGGTCTGCTTGAACCCTTCGAAATCGCAGTAGTACAGGATCTTGCTAAGTTTGACGGAGCCAAAACGTTCGTCGTTGCGACATCTGTGGGCGATGTACAAGACCAGTTCGGCGAATTTCTTCTGGTCGAATTCGATGGCAGTGGCGGATCTAGTCATATGTTTCAGTCCCAAGTCTCGTTTGACTGCGATTGTACAATAAATTAGTAAATATGTGCTATACAACTAGCGCAAAATTCCCAGAACCGCCTAAGGACATCGGCTTAACCCCAAAATTTGCCACCCAGAGTCCGCGATTTGTGGTGCCCGACAATCTCCGTGACTCTTTGTCCTTCCGGGTTTTTGCAAGTTGAACCGTCCTCCGCCCAACGTTGTTGAAAAGGCGGAGGATTTCGCAATGGTCTCGCTTGGCAGGAGAGGTTTCGAGCCTGCACCGGAACTGATCCGGGGGTGAGAATTTCAGGCTATTGCGCCCGTTCCATCAACACGGTTACGCCCAAATCGATGTACTTGTTGCGGAGAGCCGGGTCGCCGGAGCGGTAGCTCATGCGCACGTCGAGGTCGTTGACCTGGTCCATGACGTGCTTGATGCAGTCGTCGTCGGTCTTGAGCGGGTGATGGGGGTGCATCTCGCGGTCGAACTCGAGGTCAGCGGGTCCCCACGAGAACAGGTCTACGCCGGGCATGGCGAGGGTTTTCACGTTCTCGATGGCGCGGAGACTCTCGATCTGGAGGCAGAGGATGCCGCTTTCGTTCCACCACTTGGCGTAGCCGGGCCGGTCGAGATCGAGTTCGGCGCCCCAGCGGGAGCCGCCGACCCAGCTTCGACGTCCCTCGGGCGGGAAGTAGAACCAGTCGGTAGCATCTCGCACGGTCGACTGCTCCTCGACGAGCGGGATCTCGATGAAGGCGGGACCTAGGTCGGCGATGTTGCCGACTAGGAATGCGAACTGGGTGTGCTTGATGCGGAAGTGCACCGGGATGCCGACCTCGTCGGCGATGTTGCAGTGATCGACCAGCATGTGCTCCGAGAAGGGGCTGTGCTGGCTGTCGCACGTCGCGAAGCCGTAGTCGTCCTTGCCTAGGATGTCTTCGAACTGCGACTTGGTGGAGCCGATCGGTATGCCGACTCCGATGACGATGTCGCCGCGTCGGATGCGTTCTTTGAGATTTGCGTCGTTGCTCATTTGTGGGTTCTCCTTTTGTGGGTTCTCCTGGGGGGCATCCCCCGTTCGTTTCACTCGCGCCCCCTTACGCTGAGCGAAGGGGGCGATTGGTTCTGGTTAGGTCTGTGCCATTTCGAAGAGGACGGTCACGCCCAAGTCGAGGTATTTGTTGCGTAGAGCGGGGTCGTATGACCGGTAGCTCATTCGGACGTCGAGGTCGTTGACCTGATCCATGACGTGCTTGATGCAGTCATCGTCGGTCTTGAAGGGATGATGGGGGTGCATTTTGCGATCCCACTCGAGGTCTGACGGCCCCCATGAGAAGATGTCGACTCCCGGCACGGCGAGGGCCCTGATGTTCTCGATGGCGCGGAGCGTCTCGATCTGGATGTCCAGCACCCCGTTGTTGTTCCACCACTCGGCGTACATGTTCATGTCGTTTCCGAGCTCGGCCCCCCATCGGTTGCCCCCGACGAAGCTGCGACGACCTACGGGCGGGAAATAGAACCACTCGATCGCTTCGCGTACGGTGGCGGCATCTTCCACGAGCGGGACCTCCAGCATCGCGGGACCCAGATCGGCGAGGTTACCGAGCAGATATACGTGCCTCGGGTGGTCGATGCGCAGGTGAACGGGTATGCCGACCTCATCGGCCATGTTGCAGAAATCGACCATCTGGTGTTCCGAGAACGGGCTGTGCTGGCTGTCGGTCATGACGAAGCCGTAGTCGTCCTTGCCGAGGATGTCCTCGAGTTGCGACTTAGTGGTGTTCATCGGCGCCGATACGCCGATGACGATATCGCCGCGCCGGATGCGTTCTTTCAGAGGGGCGTCGTTACCCATGAGTTGATCTCCTGTAGCAGTTTCGGCGCCGTTGTCGACGCTGAGAGTGAATGCTAACGCAGATGCGAGAAACACGCGGTGTCCAGTTGTTGAAATTCGTTCTTGAGAAATTGTCGCGATTGCTAGAATCTTGACAACCGCATCAATTCAAAAGCATCCAAATCACATTGACCACTCCCGAAACATCCACCTCGTATTCCAGTGAACGAGCCTCCGAGTTGCGCAGCGCGCTGAATCGCGCTAACCACGAGTACTACGTGCTCAGCAAGCCAACGCTGTCCGACCACGAATACGACAGCCTATTCAGCGAACTCAGGCGCATCGAGGAGCAACATCCGGAACTCAAAACGTCAGACTCTCCAACGTTGAGAGTCGGCTCGCCCCCATCTCAACAATTCGAACCGGTGCAACACCCAGTGCCGATGCTAAGCCTCAGCAACGTGACGGACGAAGCGACGTTCAACGCGTGGTACCAGCGCGCTCTGGACTACCTAGAGATCGAATCGGCCGACATGACTCTCGAACTCAAGATCGACGGGTTGGCGGTGGCGATCACGTACGTTGACGGCGTGCTGACTCAAGCCGCCACTCGTGGTGACGGAACCCAAGGTGAGAACATAACCGACAATATTCGAACGATCCGCGCCGTGCCGCTCACGTTGGACGGTGACGACGTCCCTGGCACTATCGAACTCCGCGGCGAAGTGTTCTATCCGATCTCCGCCTTCGACCGGTTGAACGAAGATCGAGAAGCGGCCGGACTTCCGCAATACATCAATCCGCGCAACTCCGCATCCGGTTCGCTCCGGCAACTCGATTCGTCCGAGACAGCGAAACGTCCGCTTGACATGTTTTTCTACTCGATCGGATACGCTGAAAACGGCGAGATCCCCGACTCACAATACGACTGCCTTCAAGCCATGAAGAGGTGGGGATGCAAAACGAACGATTGGGCTCGTCGTGTGTCCACCGCCGCCGCAGCGTTCGAGGCGCTCCAAGAGGCCGGCGACGTGCGGTCTGACCTCGATTTCGGTATCGACGGCGTCGTCGTCAAGATCGACGACATCTCGCTGCAGGATCGCCTCGGATACGTGGGCCGCGACCCTCGATGGGCGACCGCGTACAAATTCCCAGCGGAACAGGCATTCACCAATCTTCTCGAAATCCGTACCCATGTCGGCAGAACCGGCGCCATCAACCCGTATGCAATTCTCGAACCGATAATGGTCGGCGGCGTAAACGTCTCGCGTGCCACTCTCCACAATGAAGAGGACATCAATCGGAAAGATATCCGCCCTGGCGACCGGGTCATCGTCCAACGCGCGGGCGACGTAATTCCGCAGGTGGTAGGTCCTGCGCCGGACAATCAACGTGCGGCCGATTCTCAACCGTACCGCATCGATCCCGAATGCCCGGCCTGCGGTGAACCAGTGGCCCGCGACGATGAGCAAGCCGATATCCGGTGCATCAATTCTGCCTGTCCTGCGCAGTTTGAGAGGCTGCTCGAACACTTCGCTTCACGCCCAGCCATGGATATTGAAGGCCTCGGCGAAAAACTCGCGAAAGAGCTTGCTCGGCAAAACCTAGTTTCTGACATCTCCGATATTTACACCCTCGGCGACCGCATGGAAGACCTACTCTCGTTGGAACGAATGGGCGAGAAACGGGCACAGAATCTCGTTGACGCCATTGAACGCTCAAAGTCGCAACCGCTTCCTCGGCTCATATTCGGCCTTGGCATATCGGGTGTTGGTGGTGAAATCGCCGAAATCCTCTCCCGTGAATTTCGCTCCTTGCCTAACCTCTTAGAGACGGATGACGAAAAACTGACGGCGGTCGACGGCATCGGGCCCATACTCGCCAAATCGATCAGGGAGTGGTCGCAGAACGAAGCAAATATCCGCCTTGCCCGGCGATTGCAACACCTCGGACTCACTATTGAAGACGACTCCCCCGAACGGTCAGCCGACCACCTCATTAAAGGTTTGACATTCGTGATTACGGGCAAACTCGACAGCTTTTCGCGTGCCGAGGCCGCGAACGCCGTCAAAGCTCTCGGCGCAAAATCCACCGGCAGCGTCTCCAAAAAGACCGACTATCTCGTAGCTGGCGCCGATGCCGGTTCCAAGCTCGAAAGGGCCACACGATTGGGAGTTCCGGTCCTCAGCGAAGACCAATTTAAGGGAATCTTAAGCGGTATTCTGCCTGATACATCCGAGGCGTCAGACGAAGTGACGGCGCAGCTCTTATGACTCGAAAACCCAGCCCGTTCGAACGCTTCACCAGGCTCTTTGCCGACCCAAAGTCACGAGCCCCCAAATCGCAGAAAATCACTAACCCTTGGATCATCCTCGCGGTTGGCAATCCTGGTCCTGAGTACGCTGACACTCGACACAACGTTGGATGGTGGGCCGCCGACATCCTTTGTGAGCGCTACAACGCCAAGCCGCACGACGAGGGCCCATCTCGGACAACCCACGTCAAGATCGAGAATCAATCTGCAATAATCGCTTACCCGAAAACCTACGTCAACCGTTCGGGCGCCGCCGCGCGCGCGCTCATCCGACACTACGAAACTGATGTTTCACGGCTGATCGTCATCACCGATGACATCAACCTAAAACCCGGTCGCATCCGTGTCCGTCGCGGCGGTGGCGACGGCGGGCACAACGGCCTAAGATCCATCTTCGACGCCATCTCCGACAACTGCTTTCCCCGCGTCCGCATCGGCGTCGGCAAACCCACCAATCGCGATACCCAAATCGATCACGTCCTCGGCCAGCCCGCCGATGAAGACTTTGCCGCCATCCTAGCCGCCACCAAACGCGCCGCCCAAGCCGCCCAAACCATCATCACGCAAGGCGTGGAGACCGCGATGAATGAGTTCAATTCGGGTTAAAAGCTGCTGCGGAAGTTTCAAAACTCGTAGGCGGAACCAACTGCCATCGGGGCGTTAGCGTTGGGCATGCGATAATGTAATTTACAGCATCCTGCTGTGGCATGAACATGGAAGCCCATCATGGCTGTTAAGAAGAAAAAGATTCATTCCGAAGAAACCCCTTCTGAGCGGTTCGAAAGGATCATGCTGAAAATCACGAAGCGCCAGCAACGCCGTGAGCAACGTCGGGAACGGCAACTTAAAGAGGCGTCTGCACCTTCTACTCGATAGTTTCACGTACCAGGTTCCGAAATTCAGACAGATCGGCGAAAAAGTTCGGATAAGCACGTCGAAGCGCTTGTACCGATTTAGCGGAAACCATTACGACTGCGATTTTAGGATCACCGCGGTGCGCTAGTTCTTCATCGGCGTACATGCTCGCGGCTTGTTCTTTTTCGTTCTCCCCGAAGGCTAACCCACGCACGCTATTGGCTGCTAGGTTGAGTTCCATGATGACCCATCGGTTCCTGAAATTAGGAAAGTCGAGGACCAGGTGTGTCAACGACTCGAACGTTGTCAACCGTTCAAGGATCCCAACCTGCCGTTCGCACTCCTTAATCTCAGCGACCAATTTCTCTTGGCGACGCGGGGTGCCTGGAACTCCAGGTAAATGTTCCCTTTGCGCTATCACTGAACTCATCAACGTGAAAAAACGCAGCCAAGTTTCGTCACCTTTGCTGGATTTGAGTTCGTCTCCAATGAACGTACCTACGGTTTCCACCGCAGTCGCCCATTGATGTTGGAGTTGAGATCGGATCTGGATTTCGGTCTTCAATCCTTGCCACTGCGGTTTTCGTTCGCTGAAGTAGCCATAGACTAGATGCAGCCCGCGATAACCAGAACGCCTCGGATCGTCTATGTAGTTTTTGTAATCTAAGCGTTCGTGTCTAATCCTGCTGTCAGCGAAGTCTGCTGCCAGTCGAAAGGCATCGTCAGCACTCGACACAATCGCTCTACATCCGCCAATATCCTGCATCCGCGACAACTTCAACCAAGCCAACCGCCCAAGTTTTGAGATGATAGTCGGCATTCGTTTCAGCCGTTGCGCGACAATTCCTTGATGTCCAACCCGACGCCCAAGGTTATTGCGAAAAGCCTTCAACGGACCAGCATGCGTCGCACGCCACGTACTGACAAACCTAAACGCCTCGAGCCACTCGCTGTCGTCTTCACCCTCCTGCGGCACATTCGCCAAAACACGCCCCGCGGCGTCAATCTCCTTCGGATCAAACTGGTTTGCAAAATGCTTCATATCGTCCTCAATAATTGCTGGCTTTTGCCGTTAACCAGCGCCAACCCTATCAACCCCCATCCTCTCCCAGAGCACTTCTGGCAAAACCACGCTCCCATCCGCCTGCAAACCGATCTCTAGTACCGCGATAAAGGTTCGCGGCATTCCTAGGGCCGACCCGTTCAAGGTGTGCGGGAACCGTGTTCCACCTCCACGCTTAGGCCGATACCGTGTATTGTTGCGACGTGCTTGGAAGTCGGTGCATGTTGATAGCGAGCTGATCTCTAGCCACTCCTGCGCACCTGGCGACCACACCTCGATGTCGTACGTCTTTGCCGACTGAAACGCGATATCTCCGGCACAGAGCTTTAGCAGTCGAGTAGTGAAACCCAAACGGTTGCAAAGCTCGAGCGATATCTCGATCATCTCTTGCAATGTGGCTTCAGATTCATCCGGTTCGACGAAGCGGAACATCTCGACCTTTTCAAACTGCTTCACACGCTTCATGCCCCGAACATCTCGACCAGCCGCTGCATGCTCCTTGCGAAAACACGGAGTGTGTGCGCAGTACTTCAGCGGCAAATCTCCGTCAATGATGCTGCCTTGGTGGATCGCGTTCAATGAAACCTCAGAGGTCGGTATCATCCACAGCCCGGCGTCGTCGTCTCGATACAGATCGTCCGCGAACTTTGGCAAGTTTCCGGACCCGACCAACGCCTCCTCGCGGACCAGATAAGGAGGATTCGTCTCCTCATACCCAAACTCATCAACCAACGTATCCAGCAACCACCCGACGATCGCTCGATGGAGTCGGGCTCCTTGCCCTCGCAACATGTAAAACCTGCTGCCGGAAATGTTGGCCGCGCTTTCCATGTCGATGATGCCCAGGTTCTCGCCGATATCCCAGTGCGGCGTTTCCCACTCACGCGCAGGCGGTAGCTCAGTATTACCCAAGACCTCGTTGAAGCTCTCGTCCAAACCTTCCGGCACGTCATCGAGCGGAATGTTAGGTAAATCAAGCATCAATTTCCGCAACTCGGTGGCCACGGAACGAGCTTCCTCCTCAAGTGCGGATATCCGGTCGCCCGTCGCCCGCATCTGCTGGATCTCATCGTCGGTCGGACGACGCTTTTCTGCGCCTATGGTCCGAGAGACTTCGTTACGGAAATGACGCGCCGAATCCGTCTGCTGAATCAACGTCCGACGCCGACCATCCAACTCGATGATCTGGTCAATCGGCGAATCGTCTTCTCCCCGTTTGGCGAGGCCGGCTCGCACCGCAACTGTGTCATTGACTATTCTGCGCAGATCTAACATCGTTTCCGGTCCTCAAGATCTCAACTGCGGGAAGAGCGTAACTTCGCGTATCGAACTCTCGCCGGTCACCAGCATCGCCAATCGGTCGATGCCGATACCTAGGCCACCGGTTGGCGGCATGCCGTGTTCGACCGCTAGCAAGAACGATTCGTCCAAACGGTCAGCCTCAACGTCATCGAACTCTACCCGTTGCCGTTCCTGCGCCTCGAATCGTTCGCGTTGATCGACAGGATCGTTCAATTCGGTGAACGCGTTTGCCAACTCGCGCCCGAGCACGAATGCTTCGAAACGCTCAACCACATCTTCGTATCCCGGCTTTTTCTTCGCCAACGGTGACATCGCCAAGGGATAATCGACGAGGAATGTCGGTTTTATTAGGCGCGGTTCCACCGACGTAGAGATTACTTTGTCGAGCAGTTGCTGCCAAGTCGAGTTCGGCTCGACGTGCATTCCGCGTTCGTGCATCGCCGCAGCCAACGCTTCGCGCGTCGGACATTTTCGAAAGTCGATGTCCGATGCGTCGATGATCGCCTGCCTCAGATCCAACCGAGGCCAAGGAGGTGCCAAGTCGATCGTTGCACCGTCTTCACATTCTGGGACTGGCACCTCTGTTGTCCCATTAACGTCCATTGTCACGAACGCAACTAGATGCTCGGTCATCTGCATTACGTCGTTATAGTCGGCGTACGCTTCGTAGCTCTCCATCGTCGTGAACTCGGGATTGTGGTCCGCGTCGATCCCCTCGTTGCGGAAGATCTTCCCCACTTCGAACACCTTGTCCATGCCGCCGACGATCAATTGCTTCAAATTAAGTTCCGTCGCGATTCGCAGAAAGAGGTCGCGACCCAATGCGTTGTGATGCGTCTCGAACGGTTCTGCGAACCCTCCTGCCGCGATCGGAACCAGTATCGGCGTTTCCACCTCCATGAATCCGCCATTCTCCATGAACCTTCTGACCGCGGATGCCACCTTTGACCGTGCCCGTGCATTCCGTACCGCGCGGTCGTTCGAAAGTAGATCTAGATATCGCTGGCGCACTCGCGTCTCTGCGTCCTGCAACCCGTGCCACTTCTCAGGCAACGGCCGCATCGATTTTGAGATGATCGCGAAGGACTGGGCTTCAACCGATATCTGTCCGCGGCGGGTGCGCATGATTGACCCCGACACCGATACGAAATCGCCGATGTCCAACATCGACAACAGCTCGAAGTCGTCAGCCAACACGTCCTTACGTGCTTGTACCTGGATCTGGCCGCTGCCATCACGGATATCGAGAAACGACATCCTGCCCATTCCGCGTCGAGCCATAACGCGACCGGCTACATACACGGTTTCGGTTCGCACACCTTGGTCGACGCCGCGATTCGATGCAGTTTCGGTTTGTGTGAAGAGTTCGACAGCCTCAGCGACCGAGTGAGTGCGTTTAACCCGCGCCGGGAACGGGTCGATGCCCCGTTCGCGTAACTGTTCGATCTTGCGCAGACGGTCGAGTTCCAAACGCGAGTATTTGGAGGCGATATCAGCCTCCGAAGAACGATGCGGATTTTCCGACGTCTGGTTCAATTTCGTGCTACCAACTACAGAAACGGGCGTATGCCAATGGAATCAATCTTACAGACGCGCGACGCCGCTTCAATCATCCGAAGAAACGTCACTAATCGCATCGTGCATCGTTGAAACGTGCATCACTGGATTCCGCATAATCGTAGTCATTGAACTTGCGGGATACGTGGCGTTCGAACGCTCCTTCGCAAGAAATATACCGGAGTTGAAACACACTGAAAGGAATAGACGTAGAGCGAGACACGGGCTACGACCGACGTCATCGAGGACGCGCTCGGCGATCATATCGATGCTCGGACCGAGTGGCGCGGTCGGCATGGTTGCGCTCGACTTGTACGCGGGTACTGGCGCAGTGGGTTTCGATCTCTTGGAACACGGCGCAGTTCACGTAGATTTCGTGGAGATCGATCGAAGGCGGGCCGTCAAGATCAATGATGAAATCGCAATGCGCGGATTGGCATCAAAAGCATCGACCTATCGGACCGACGCGATACGAGCATTACCCCAGCTAGCCGGCAATTCCTACGATTTAGTGTTCGCGGACCCACCGTACGAACTAGATCCGTGGGAGGAGATAATCGCACAGTTGCTGCGACACGAATTGCTCAAACCCGATGCTTGGATCATCGCAGAACACGGCTCAAGAAGCCCGCTCCCAGACGAAATATCCGGCGCCAGCGCCATCAATCGCAAAATATACGGCGATACCAGCATCACGATCTACGCGTTTCCCGATAGCAAAGAAACTAAATCTCAACCATGAGCGACATCTTGGCTTTGTACCCCGGAACCTTCGACCCAGTTACCAACGGACACACCGATGTAGTCCGTCGGGCGGCGGCTCTGTTCGATTCGCTCATCGTCGCTGTTTACGACGGTCCGCACAAACGAGTGATATTCGACATTGACGAGCGCGTCGGCATGATCCAAGAAGCAGTCTCTGAAGCGGAAAACGTGAAGGTGATGCCGTTCAGAGGATTAACCGTAGACTTCGCCCGCCAAACGCGTGCGAAAGCTATCGTCCGAGGCCTTAGAATCACGAGTGACTTCGAATACGAAAGTGCGATGGCCCTCATGAACCGCCATCTCGACGGTGACATCGAGACAGTCTGCCTTTTTTCGTCTATCGAGAATCAATATGTAAGTTCGTCGCGCGTCAAGGAGATCGCTACGCTCGGGGGAAATATATCCACGCTCGTGCCTCCTAACGTTGTGGCTCCAACTATCGCGAAATTGACATCCGAAAACAGCTAGAAATCGTTCATCAAACACAAGCAACCAACACCAGTGCAACAGGTTCGCCCGAACCAGCGCACAAGGAGAAAACAATGGCCATAGAAACCCGCGTCAGTTACAACTCCGATAGCAGCGAGTTCGTGTCGGTTCAACCCGTCATCTACGAGTTGATCTCCCGCCTCGCCAACGCGGTCGAAGAAAACCGGGTGCGCGCAACCGGGCGCAGCCTGCTCAGGTCCGACGAAACGCTGGGCCTCATCGAAGAGCTCAAGCATGAACTGCCCAAAGTAACATCGCTCTCCGACCAAATCGTCACTAAGCGCGATCAAATGCTGAGCGATGCCGAAGATTTTCTGCAGACTGCACGCATCGATGCCATGCGCGAATCCGAAGAGTTGCGACAACGCGCCGAGGAAGAACGCGACATCATTCTTGCCCAAGCCCGGAAGAAGGCGATGGAGACCATCGACCAGACTTCCGTGGTTAATGCTTCTAAAGAAGAGGCGAAACGCATCATCAATGAATCCGAGGAAGAAGCCGAGAAGGTCCTGATTCGAGCCAAACGTGAGGCCAACACCATCGTCGAGAACGCTGACGAACGCTCTCACCGCCAGACGAACGAGACCGATGAGTACTCACGTCGCATGTTGATGAAGCTCGAAGAGCGGTTGTCACACACCCTCATGCAGGTCCGACAAGGCATCGACATGGTCAACGAAAGCATGGAGGAGCGGAAGAAGCAACACACTCAGGCAATGACGATGCAAGCCGCCAAATTCAATCCCCACAACTACCCACGCTAGTCCGCAGTCTCCCAAACCTCGAAGGAACAAGTCCCTTCTCCTGTTGTCTTGAGAGGGGACTTTCCTTTTGTGGGTTACGATGATCGCGGAAGGGCAAACTATCAGACCGCCGACATGAGTGCTGAGAACGGCGATGCGTCTCCAGTATTTTTCACGCGACTTGTTGCCGGGTCACGGTCGTGCCGGGCATCATCAGTCGATCCAAAGACCGACGCGGCTTTGTAGCATCGCGTCAATCAATGTTTGATCAGATCGCAGGTACCCTCGGGCGGGTGACGAAAAAGTTGTGTCCGTCGCCCGCCCGTATGAGGATCAGTTATTCGCCATCACCGTTGCCGCGCGCCCAAACGCCTTGGCCGACGATGACCAACCACGACACACCGACGATTGCGAAGTATGACGCGTGCCAAATCAGTGGTTCAGGGCGAGATGCCGTGACAACGTTCTGGAACGTGAACACCGTAAAGATGATCCCGCTGATGAACAATCCGAACAGAATCCAAGGCCGGCGCGCCGCCGAACCGCTGTTCATGATGAATTGGATCAGCGTCCACAGGAAGATCAAACCGACGATCAATTCGACCACGCCCGTGAAGTAGTATGCGAAGTCGCCTAGTCCGGTGCCCCAACCCATTTTGTCCAACGCCCCTGTAAATGGGTTGCCCTTCGGAGCAAACTTCACTCCAATGTGGACCCCTGGTATCAGTTTCGCCAACCCGTTGGCTAACCAGAACAGCGTCCAAAAGACCACTGTCGCGAGTTCGAGCGAACCCAATTTGACCATGTAACTCCTCAAAATATCCATCATGCTGCCTCCTTGTGCGCTGGAGCTGTCACATTAGATCGTGCGGGCAGTTTATCACGATTAATCTTCATCGAGACCAAGCAAAAATAAACTGAACAAGATCATAGCCGTAACGCTGATTGCGAACCTTTAGCCTTGAGGATCATCACGCGGCGCCACATTGAATAGCTATCGGATCCAACGAATCAGATTAGTGCGCATTTCGTCATCGGTTGGTGCCGATGAGAGAGCGACACCGCCCGTAATGCTCCCGTTAATCGCGATATCCGGTGATTCATTCCGCGACTGGCCTCCACAATGGCGCTACGAATTCGACCGCGGATGACATCCTGATCCGATGTTTTGACCACTCATGCGTGATCAATTCGCCTTTTTCTAATGATTGAGTGGCAGATTACGATGGGATTCGGTGAGGTTAAATTGGGAAATCTCGGCTCCATCCGTGCCGTGTACACCATTAGATCACGGACCACGCGCGGGCGATCGCCACATTGCGCTCCGAAGGGGGCGGGCTATTCAACGGCTACGTCAAGGCAGATCTCTAAGTCCGCAACGACTCGCGACTAGTAAGCAATTCCAATTTACGTACTGCGAGACCGGCAAATCAAGATTTAGAGAAGAACCGGTGCTCATCTATGACGCGAACCGCCCGCAATTTGTACCCGCCGGATACAAGCCCAATTGACCATCGAGCTCGTCGATTTATTAATGACGTCTCCAACCCCTTACCGTTATGCTGCGAACCGCGTCTTCCCATTCGGTGCCATCCGTTCGAGGCCGCATCGGTGCGTTCGACAAGATCTCGACGTCCTCGAAACCAGACTGCTCCATTCTTCCGAGGTAACGGGACAGCAAGTCTGCGCCGCCGACGCAGCTCACCCACTCTTCGGCTGAAGATCGTACGTCATCAGGCAACTCTTCGGTCACCACTATGTCCGACACAACGAACCGGCCGCCTGGCTTCAATACTCGATGAATCTCGTCGAAAACTCGATCCTTGTCCGGTGACAAAGCAATCACGCAGTTGGATATGACTAAGTCGACGGTCGCATCCTGATGCGGTATCGCCTCGATCTTTCCGAGCTTGAATACGACGTTGTGGGCTTGTAGCTTTTCGGCGTTCTGACGCGCCAGGTCGATCATCGCATGCGTCATATCGATGCCGATCACCTGACCAGCATCACCTACTCGCTCGGCTGCCAAGAAGCAGTCGATGCCGCCACCGCTGCCCAAATCGAGCACCGTTTCGCCCGGCTTGGCATCCGACGATCCGATCGGATTTCCGCAGCCAGCCGACGCGGCCATCGCCTCCGGAGTCAACACATCCAAATCCTTAGATCCGTAAAGCGCATCAGCCACCGTTGCCATCGTCGAACCGTCGGCACCGCAACATGGAGACCCGACTTCCTCAGCGCAACATCCCGAGGCAGCTGCCCCACGTTCCGCGACCCGCGTGTATCGATCGCGCACCGCGTTCTCTACTGAACCCGCATCGAAATCGTCCCGTCCGTAAACCTTAGGAAGCTGCACCAATTTCGTTACCCTCCTGAATACCTGCCATGTCAATAATCTTAGCCGCCGAACCCAATGATCCCAATCTGTGGTTCAACGATGTCAACGGAGCACCTCGTCGAATCAGGAATCTGCCAAGCCGCGGCTCGCATCTGTGTCACTTCGCTCAACCGAGGGGCCGAAATCGCCTCTGTTTATACTTGCGATGTGGTGCGGATATGTTTGCGGTTGAGTAGCAAGAACACCACAGGGATCAGATCGAGTAAGCAATGGCAGAGGTTCGCCCGTTTCGGGGTATCCGCTTCACGGCCGCGTTGCAGGGGCGCGATCTTGGTGACTATCTTTCGCCGCCGTTCGATATGATCACGGCGGCGGTCGAGCGGGATCTGCTAGGGCGGTCAGAGCACAATATCGTGCGATTGGAGTTGGCACCGCGGGAGGGAGCTGACCGGTACGGGTATGTTGCGGAGACGCAGATGCTTTGGGAGGCTGATGGGGTTCTGATGCGTGATGCTGAGCCGTCGGTTTACGTGACCGAAGAGTCGTTCGAGTATGGCGGAAGGTTGCAGACGCGTCGCGGATTCATCGCGGCGGTGCGGCTCGAGGAGTATGACCGGGGGATCATCTTTCCCCATGAACAGACGCGCGGGCCTTGGGTGGAAGACCGCGTTGAGATGATGCGGGCGACTCGATCGGCGTTGAGTCCTCTGCTGGTAGTTTTTCAGGACGATATCCGGCACTCTGTCGGTGGAATTATTCGCGCGGTGACGGGCGGTCCGCCGTTGGAGACGGCGACGATGGCGGGTGGGTATTCGCTGCGACTATGGCAGTTGAAGGATCCGGGAACTCTGGAAGTTCTACGGGGACTGATGCGCGATTCGCAGATCTTCATTGCAGACGGGCATCATCGTTATGAAGCTGCGATGCGATATCGGAGCGCGATCCGGGCGCAGCGGGAAATTGAGCCAGATGAGGCGGTCAACTATCGAATGATGCACATTGTTTCGATCGACGAGCCGGGGTTGATTACGCGTGGTTATCATCGCGTTGTTCACGGTTTGCGCAGAGAAGAGTTGGAGCGGTTGGTGGAACGTATCCATGAAGTGTGTGAGGTGGAGAGGGCGTCGTTGCCGGACGGTGACACGATCGCCCAGCGGCCGGGCGACGTGCTTAGGGCCGTAGGCACGCGCGGCGACGGCGAATTCGTGTTCGGCATCTACGGATTACCTGGCGGATTTCACATAGCCCGAATGGAGGCGGAAGACTTCGCGGTTCCGTTGGCATCAAATGCATTGGAGAGATCTGACTATCGCCGGCTGCATCGCGAGATTCTAGATATGGTGTTCGACAGCGAACGATCAGATTCGGCGGTTGATTTCGAGTACGAGGTTGGGAACGTTCTTGCAAGTGTCGATTCGGGTGAAGCGCAGTTGGGGATCGTGATGCGCTCGATCCCGATGCCCGATTTTGTCGACATCGTGACGCGTGGGGTTAGATTGCCGCCGAAGGCGACTAATTTCTACCCGAAACCGCCGGCGGGGGCGGTCATCCAAACCCTGGAGGGCGATCTTTGAAGTTGATCGCTAGCCGTTGAGCTTTTTGAGTTCCTCTAAAATGACGGCCGAATCGGGCCGATCGGCAATGTCTAGGCCGACGTATTTGTATGCGATGTTGCCGCTCTTGTCGATGATGAAGACCGATGGCGCAGCAACGCCGTCGTTGTGGAGGTCGTAGACGTTGTAGACTTTCGGGATTTTGTCGCTCTTGGTGGTGTAGAGGACTGGGAAGGTGGAACCGGAGTTGGCGATCATGGTGCCCGCGCCACGGAAGTCGTCCATGCTGATCGCGAGAATCTCGGCGTTCTGCTGCTTGATCCGCGGGTAGTAGCTCTGCAACTCGACGAGTTGCCCGAGGCATATCCCTCAGAAGAAGCCACGATAGAACACTAAGACGACATTTTGGTCGCCTCGGAAGTCGGACAGGGTGATGTCGGCGACCCGGTTGGCGACAGGGAGACTGAAGTCGGGTGCGGTTCCGCCACCTTCCGAAGATTCGGAGCTACCGCAAGCAATGGCGATGATGCCGACGATGAGGGCGGAGACGATGGCAACTAACGGCGATTTTGCGTTCGGCATCGGCGAGAATTTGGCGCTGACTTAGCCTTTGAGCGCGGACAGAGCGTCGAGAACTTCCTCACCGGCAACTTGGTGGGAGGGAGAATCGCCGATGCTCTCCCAAGCGATGTTTCCGTTGGTATCGATCACGAAGACCGATGCCGATGCGAGGCCGTCGCCGTGTAGGTCAAACACGTTGTACGCCAAGGGAACGTCGTTGTTCTTGCTGGAATAAAGAACAGGAAAATCTGGTCCGGCTTTGGCGACGATCGATTCGGCACCTCTGAGGTCGTCGGTGCTGACGGCGAGGACTTCTGCGCCCGCGTCGGTAATCTTCGTGTAGTGCTTTTGCAACTCACCTAGTTGCCTAGTGCAAGAAGGTCACCAATAGGCACGATAGAAGACGAGTACGACTGGCTGACCGCCTTGAAACTGAGACAAAGAGATCTCGGTGCCTTTGTTGGCCGAGGGAAGGGTGAATTCGGGCGCTTTGGGGAGATTGGACACTTCCGCGACGGGTGCCGCTGGTTCTCCGTTGGATCCGGCCGCGTCGGTGTTTTCAACGGTTTCGGTGTCTTGTCCGCAGGCAGCGGCCGCGAGCATCACCGCGGTTAGTAGCGTGGCAATGATGAGGTTGCGGAGTCTCAATGTTGTGATCATGGCAGGTTGGCTATAACGGTGTTGGCGGAGACTTGGTGGGTGTAGCTCGATCCGATGTTCTCGTATGCTATCTCACCGTTTTTGTTGACGATGAAGACGGATGCTGAGGCTAGGCCGTCGTCGTGGAGGTCGAAGACGTTGTACGCTTTTGGCACGGAGTTGTTTTTGGAGGTGTAGAGGACGGGGAAGTCGATGCCGATTCTCTGGGCAATGTCGTCGGCGCCAGTGAGATCGTCGGTACTGATTGCGAGTACCTCAGCACCAGCGTCTTTGATTTCGTCGTAGTGTCGTTGCAGCTCACCTAGCTGCTGGCGGCAGAAACCTCACCAGAAGGCGCGATAGAAGACGATGACGACCGATTTTTTGTCTTTGAATTGCGATAACGAATAGTTGCCGTCGGTCGTGACAGACGGTAGGAAGAAGTCTGGTGCCGGTGGGCCGGACGCTACCGGTTCAAGCGTTGGGATAGGTGTCGCTGTCGGTTCAGGAGTCGGCGTCGGGCTAGGAGGAACGGTTGTGGGTGTGGCCGTTGGCTCTGGCGTGTTAGTCGGCGGGACCGGAGTGTCTGTTGGAACCGGAGTATTGGTCGGCGGAACTGGTGTTGCCGTGTCAGTCGGCGCAGGGGCCGGAGTCGGAGTATTAGGTTCGGGAGCGGGAGTCGGCTTTTCGGTTGAGTATTCGGTTTTGGGTGTTGGCGATGCGGCCGTGGTTGTCGGAGCGGGTTGAGGGGTGTCGGTCGGAGGAACCTGGGTGGACGTTGGAATCGGAGTGTCTGTGGGTGGTACTGGGGTGTCGGCTGGTACCGGCGGTTGGGAAGTTGCGGTCGCCGTCGGTTCGGGTTTCGGCGTGTCCGTAGGTTCAGGTGCTGGTGTGTCTGTAGGATCGGGTTCGACGGCTTTGACCTCAGGTGCGGGCGTATCGGTCGGCTCAGGTGCGGTAGTCGCGGTGGGAGGTACCGCGGTTGGAATCGCCGTTTCGGTCGGAACCGGTGTCGGGGTCTCGGCTTCGCACGCGAATACCAGCAACATCGAAGACACTGCAACGACCGCGATGCCGGCGATGCTGATTGAGAGGTTTTTGCGTGTTTTTGATCCCGAGAGCTTCATCGGGTTATGCCCCCGATAGGTAGTTTAGGCGGTCATGGCTTTGAGCGTTGACTCCGCCGCGGAAAGCGCGTCGTCGATGTGGTCTTTCTCGACCCATCCCATATGACCTATACGGAAGATCTTGCCGGTGAGTTCACCTTGTCCACCTCCAAGGACGACGTTGTGGTCGTTTAGGACCTTGGACACGAAGGCTTTGCCGTCGAGATCTTGGGGCAGTCTGATGGCGGTCAATGTGTCTGACGCGTAGCGCCGCTCGGGCAAGATTTCGAGGCCAAGTTGCTCGGCGCCGTTGCGGGTGTGTTCAGCGATCTCGTGGTGCCTGCTGAAGACGTTTTCGACGCCTTCATCGACCATGGATTGGAGTCCGACTTCGAGGGCGAACATCGCGGATTCGCACGGAGTAAACGGTGGTTGGCCGATTTGGAGAAAGTCCTCGTACTGTTGAATGTCGTAGTAGTAGCGAGGTGTGGTGCATGAATCGTAGGCTTGCCACGCTTTTTGGCTGAAGGCGATCATGGCGATGCCGGGCGGTGCGACCCACGACTTCTGCGAAGCGGTGGCTAGTGCGTCGATTCCCCATGCGTCGACCGCGATGGGCATACCACCGGCGGAGGATACGGCATCGACGAGGATCAATGCGTCTGATTCTTGGTGGATTGTTTTGCAGATTTCTTCGAGCGGGTTGGATACGGCGCTGGAGGATTCGTTGTGGGTGAGGATTACGGCTTTGTAGTTGGGATCGGCGCGGAGGGCGTCTCGAAGAACGTCGACGTCTGCGGCTTGTCCGAGCGGAAATTCGAGTTTGGTGACATCAGCCCCGACGGCCTCTGCGATCTCGGCGAACCGGATGCCGAAGAAGCCGATGATGATGGCGAGCACTTTGTCGCCTGGGGAGATGGTGTTGAAGACCGCGGTTTCCATGGCTCCGGTACCGGACGACGTGATGAAGTAGACGTCGTTCTTGGTCATGAGAACGGTGCGCAGGTTGTCGCTCATGCGCTCGAGCATGCCAGCGTATTCCGGCCCGCGGTGATTGATCATCTGCTTAGCAACGATCTGCAAGACCTCTTCAGGTAGCGGCACGGGGCCGGGAATTCGGAGATTCGGTTCGGAGTTCTGGGTCATTTTTCCTCGGTTTGTCCTGACGCTGGCGTGTTTGGACGTTGGTTCAATTTTAGATTGCAGGGCGTCAATTCACGCGCACGAGCCGGTGTTCGCGGCGGCCGCGGCGGATGACGATTAGGTTGCCATCGAGGAGGTCTTCCGACGTGATGGCGCGCGCCGAGTCTTCGACGCGTTCTGAGTTCAGGTACATGCCCCCTTGCTGGACGGTCCGGCGCGCATCACTGAGCGACCGCGCGAGCGTCGTTGAGACTGCGAGGTCTTCGAATGAAATGGATCGGGCTTCGATATCTGATTTGAGGATTTCGGTCGAACTTGAACCCTCGAATACGTCGGCGAGTTCCTGAGCCGATAGCGCGTTGAATTCACCTCTGAAGAAGGCGCGAGTGACGCGCTTAGCCTGTTCCAATCCTGATGTGCCGTGGACGATTTCAGTGATCTGCTCCGCAAGCACACGTTGGGCTTGGCGTTTTCCAGGTTGTTCCTTGACCGCGTGTTCCAACGGCTCGACCTCGTCTGGACCTAGCCAGGTGAAAAGTTTGATGTATCTGATCACGTCCGCATCGTCGGTGTTGAAGAAGAACTGAAATAGACGGTAAGGTGAGAACTTGCCCGGATTAAGGGCAGGTGCGCCGCCGATCGATTTTCCGAGTTTGTCGCCTTTGGAGTCGGATATGAGCGGAAACGCGATGCCGTGAGCGAGAGATTGGCCGCTCTTGTCGGCGCCGTACTTGCGGCGGATGAGGTCGACGCCGTCGAGGATGTTGCCCCATTGGTCAGTTCCGCCAGACTGGAAGGTGCAGTCATCGCGCTCGTAGAGCATTAGGAAATCGTACGCCTGCAGAAGGGCGTAGGAAAACTCGGTGTATGACATTCCGCCGCCTCGTTCCATGCGTGATCGGACGGACTCACGCCGGATCATCGAATTGACGGAGAAGTGCTTTCCGATATCTCTGAGGAACTCGATGAGGTTGGCGGGTCGTAGCCAATCGGCGTTGTTGATGAGTTTTGCGGGATTGGTCTTGACGTCGAAATCGAGAAAGTGGGCGAGTTGACCGCGAATCATTTCGGCGTTCTGGTCGATTTTTTCGATCGTGAGCAGGCTACGTTCGTCCGCTCGTCCGCTGGGGTCTCCGATCATTCCTGTTCCGCCGCCTAGGATGGCGATCGGGGTGTGTCCGTGACGTTGCATACGCGCGAGGCACATTAGGGGCAACATATTGCCGATGTGAAGCGTGTCAGAGGTTGGATCGAAGCCGTTGTAGCAGGTGATCTTGTTGTTGATCAGAAGGTCTTCTGCGTCGGGCGTTGCGTCTGACAGTGCGCCACGCCATTTCAGGTCTTCAACTACGTTAGGGAACGGATTGGGATTCATTGCTCGGTGGTTCTTTCGGGAGATTTATCTGTGCCTAGCGGCGGAAGATCTGCGAATACTTGCGCGATGCGTTTCACGTCGTTCTGGATGGCATGATTCAACTGGTCGGATGTTTCAAATGCTCTGTCTGGGCGGATGAATTCGATGAACTCAACACTGATGTGCTTGCCGTAAAGGTCCTCTGCGAAGTCGTTGATGTGAACTTCGAAGGTGCCGCGGTTACCGCCGAGTGTCGGGTTGTCACCGATGTACGTGGCTGATGGAAGTATTCGACCGTCGGGCAGCTTGGCCCACGTGGCGTAGATGCCTTTTGCGGGCATCACTAGATCGCGTGACCACTCCATGTTGGCGGTGGGTACGCCCATCTCGCGGGCGCGCGCCGAACCCCGATACACGTATCCCCCGCGCTCATAGCGTCTGCCTAGCATGTCGGCGGCGAGCGTAACATCGCCGCATGCCAAAGCGGAGCGGATCGAGGAGCTCGATACGACACGGTCTCTTCGAAGTACGGGCGGCATGACGTGAAGCTCGAAACCATTGCGTTGGGCGATCTGACCGATCTGATTTACGTTCGAGAGATCGTGCCCTAAGAGCGCTCGTTCGCCGACGACGATGTACCGCATACCGAGTGATCTCTGAAGCGTGGTCAGAAAATCTTCGGCGGACATTACTCGGATTGAGTCGTCGAAATCGACCAAACCGACGGCGTCGATGCCCAATTCGCGTATCAGCCCAACGCGGGTGTTCGGTCCGTACAGGTGAGGCGTCTTGCGCGACGGATCAATGACGGACCGCGGCGACCGCCTGAAGCTCAAAGCGACGCTCCGGGCGCCGTTCTCCCGCGCAAGTTCAACCACCCGTCGCAGCAGTGATTGGTGTCCTTTGTGCACGCCGTCGAACGTGCCGACCGTTACGCAGGCATTGCCACCCGGCTCTTGAATGGGTGCGATCTGTTGGTGCAACCCCATCTTGTCATCGTGTAAGGCGATGGTGTGGATCGGTCATGCGACCGCAACTGGCTCCTTCGCCAACACTTCGGCGGCTTCGCGCAAGAGCGCTTCAGTGGTCTGCCAGTCGACGCAGGGGTCGGTGATGGAGACGCCGTACTTCAGGGACGAGCGATCACCATTCAATGACTGGTTGCCGGCGTTTAGGTGGCTCTCTAGCATGACACCCACGATGCCGCGGTTACCGTCGACCCTTTGCGTGAGGATGTCACGGAAGGCGACCGGCTGCTTGGTGTGGTCTTTGTCGCAGTTCGCGTGGGAGCAGTCGACCACGAGGTTTGGCGCCATACCGCTGTTTTGTAGAGCATTCTGTGCGACGGCGACATGTTCGGCGTCGTAGTTCGGGCCGTCAGAACCGCCGCGGAGAACGATGTGGCACGAATCGTTGCCGGAAGTCTGGACAACGGCCGCCGAGCCGGCGTCGTCGATCCCGAGGAAGGCGTGTTGTGCGCTTGCCGCGATCATCCCGTCAACCGCGAGTTGGATGCTTCCTCCGGTCCCGTTTTTGAAACCGATCGGCATGGAAAGTCCGCTGGCGAGTTGTCGATGGGTCTGGCTTTCTGCCGTTCGGGCACCGATGGCACCCCACGAGATCAAGTCGGCGATGTATTGCGGAGTGAAGGGGTCTAGGAATTCGGTTGCGCATGGCAGACCGATCTCGCAAACGCCCATGAGGAACTGCCTGGCTCTTCGCAGTCCTTCGGCCATGTTGCACGTGCCATCGAGGTTGGGGTCGTTGATGAGCCCTTTCCATCCGACCGTAGTCCGTGGCTTCTCAAAGTAGACGCGCATGACGACCATGACGTTGTCGCTGACTTCGGCGGCGAGAGCGGCGAGACGCTCGGCGTATTCCCGGCCGGCTGCCTCGTCGTGTATCGAGCAGGGCCCGGTAATAACGAGCAAGCGATCATCGTCGCCTGAGACGATATCCGCGACTTCCTGACGCGATCGGACTACGAGTTCCTCGACTTCTCGAGTTATCGGTATCTCGGCCAGGTATTCGGAAGGCGGGTCAAGCGGGCTGATCGAGGCCACGTTGAGGTTTTTGATTCGTGAAGCCATGGGTTCTCCGGATTCGTGTGGTTTGTTGACTGTTGTGGGTTTTAGGGCGCGCGGAAATTGCGGGCACTAGGGTTACGTTTCAGGCTGCACCGCGCATATCGCCATAACGCTGATTTACGACGTCGCGCGGGCAGAGTGCCATTGCATCTATGCGCGGCGCCGGCGGATATAGAACCAGCGATAGTTATCGCGGGTAAAGGAGGAAAGCGCGTTCGAGTTCAGAGATGCGGCGCGCGCGACGCTCACGCAGTCGCGTGATGCGATGTTCATTTCGTCTTGGCGTCTACTGGGCATCGGTTATATCGGCTCTCAAAACGACCGCATCTCTCAAGTATATGTGTCTGATGTCTTCTTGAGATTTACTGGTATTCAAGAAAAGCAGTACCCGGACGCATCTGCGCATGGACCCTGGACGATCGATTTCGATGGAGTTGATCAGCGGCACAAGGCGCCAACCGAGCCTTTCCCGCGCGACGACGGCTGGGAATTCGGCGTTTAGGTCGGATGTCAATGTGAAGTAGACAGCGGCGATGTCATCAGATTCGATCGCGTTTGCGGACACCATTTCGTTGAGAAGGTCTTCGGTGGCGTCCATGATCTCGTCTCGAGAGTTCTCTGGAACGGTGGTGGCGCCTCTGACGCCGCGTACTGCAGTCATGATGTCCTGTGCCGTCAACTAAGAGATGTGTCGCATCGCGGTGATTTTATAGCGGACCACATGCCCAATGGTGTGGTCACGTTCGGAGCGACCGTATGAACTGTGCGGCGATCTCAGGTGCGTCGGAATGATCTGCGTTCTGCATCCGGTCGATGAGCGCGCTGCCGATAACGGCCCCATCGGCGTAACGCCCGACCGCCGCGACGTGTTCAGCAGTTGAAATTCCGAACCCGACGCAGACCGGCAACTCGGTGTGACGCTTGACCTGCTTGACCAGTGTCTCGACTCTTTCAGACGCCGCCGAACGCGCCCCGGTCACGCCGAGCAATGAGATGCAGTAGACGAAGCCCGAAGCCTGTTGACAAGCCTTTGCAATCGTGTCCTCGGTAGAGGTGAGAGCGAGTAGCGGCACAAGGGATATGCCGGCTTTATGGCAAGCTTCGAGGAGTGGCCCGGCTTCGGCGGCCGGAAGGTCGGCGGCGATGATGCCGTCGACACCAGCGTCGCGTGTGCGTGCGCAGAATTCGTCGAGACCGATTTGGTAGATCGGATTGTAGTAACCCATGAAGATCAGCGGCGTATCTACGCCTCGTCTGCGGATCTCCTCGGCGTTGTTGAAGCATGATTCGGGCGTGATGCCGTTTTGCAATGCCCGAAAGCTGGACTTTTGGATGACCGGACCTTCGGCGAGCGGGTCGCTGAAGGGAATGCCGAGTTCAATGACGTCGGCGCCAGCTTCTGAAAGAGCTTCGACAATGGCCGGAGTCCCGTCTTTCGCCGGGTGGCCTACAGTGACGAAAGGCACGATGGCGGGCCGACCGTCTGCGGCGGCGCGGCGGAATGCGTTTTGTATCGCGTCAGTCATCTCAATGGTTCACAACCTAACAATGTTATTCACCGCAAGGCTTCACGAGGGGATCGAAACCGACGTCACCCAGGCATTGTTCACGGCATGTACCAGTGTCCCCGGCCAAATCGACTTGGTAGCAAACAGCGAAGCTGCGAGAATCGCGCCCATGCAGAACACATAGAGAACTTGGTTGATGGAAAAGTACTGAGGGTCGATGTGGAATACAGCGAAAACTGCGGCAGAAACGAAAACCGCCACGGCGATGTTGGCTGCGTTGCGCAAATACGTGGCGATCAAACCACGAAACAATAGCTCCTCGCCCACCGGTATCAATACAGCGATGTAAGCAAGTGTTACGAACGAGTTGTTGAACAGTGCTTTGTGGATTTTACCGACGTGGTCAGGGGCGTCCGGATGGATCACAGGTTGAAGGGCGTGAACTGCCACAGGATGCTGAGCGCGAGCCATCCGACGAGAGGCAATACGAACGCGATTGCGACTCTGCGTTTAGGCAAGTCCAAGCGGAGCCGATCTAAGACGGGTGATTCGGACGATGCTGCGTAGACGAGTGAAACGATGACCAAAACTGAAGCGCCAACCATCGCGGTTGAAGCGTTCATCAGGTCGTCACTCCATGACGATTCCGAAAACCGGCGACTTATGGCGACTGATGACAATAAGGCGACCGTCGACAGTGCGAGGAACGCAACGAGAATACGAGCCTGCCGCCAGCCGTCGACGATCAACACTATCGCCACGGCCGATAGTGCCAACGCCCACCCGATTGCGAAACCAATCTCCGTGGGTTTTTGAGGGTTCAAGCCGACAGGGTACCGGCTAGATATGAGATCGAGCCACGTGTCTAAGCAGAGCCACGTCACCAACGCGGCGGACACGAGCACGAGCAGGCGTAATTTGGGCCGGGTTGCTAGAAGTGGCGAGGATCGACGATCGTTCGGTTGGTCACTTCCAAGTGACATCGCCGAACAATCCGGCTTCCCGCGGTTTGGACGCGAAAACGGCGTACTCCTCGACGGATTCGGCGATCGTAGTGAAGTCTCCGTGCCCTGGCATCACGACGGAGTTCGCCGGCAATTTGTGCAGACGGCCAGCAATGCTTTCGATTATCTGATTGAGCGAATCTGGATCTGCGGTCCTCCCTGGCCCGCCAGGGAACAGGGTGTCGCCGGTGAATACATGGGGCGCCGCACTCGGTTTATCGCCGGGCAGAACGTAGCATGTCGATCCGGGTGTGTGGCCGGGAGTCTCTATGCATCGGATCGTAATCTCGCCGACTTGAAGGGTTTTGTCTTGGGAAACATCGATGGGGTCGTGGTATCCTTCGCGGTCGTCGATGGCGTGTGCGTCGTTGGCGCCGATGCCTACGGGAACCTCGAATCGGCTGGTGACCAAATCGAAACCTTCGAGATGGTCCCAGTGGTTATGAGTGATCAGGATGGCTTGGACGTCGGTATCTTCGGCCGCGGCGATGAGTTCGAGGGGTTTATCCGGCGTGTCGACTATCACGCTGTTGTTGGTGGTTTTGCAGGTTATCAAGTAGGCGTTGTTGTAGAAGCCCGATACCCACCTGCCGATGGACCATAGCTCGCCGCTGTATTCGATTGCCAATTTTGATTGCTCGTTTCCCAGTATCCGTTGGAATTAGTTCTGCCGAAAACTCTCGACCGCCTCTTCGTAGGTATCGACGATTCGGACCACCTGGTCGAACCCGGTGACCTTAAAGAGAGCTGAAAGGTTGCTGTGGAGGCCGCAAAGCACGAGTTTACCTTGCCTGATGACCAGTTTCGCGGCTATCGAGAGCAGTGAATGAATTCCCGCAGCGTCGATTGCTTCGACATCCTCGAGGTCGATGATGATGTTCAACTCACCGTTCAGGATGCGCTCCTGAATGGGTGTCACGAATTCTTCAATGTCCGGAGCTTCTATTCGCCCCTTAGGGAGGAGTACGAGAATGGCTCCATCGCGCCTTTGTGTGGCTTCGATTGTCACGTCGCGATCCGCGAGCTGTTGAAAGGAGATGCGTGTTATGAACAAAGGCGGCGAGATTTCGCCGCGTCACGCTTCGAAATTATACGTTATGCCACCGAAAACTGGGAAATGAGGTTTCAAACGGCCGTCTCAGGGTCTGCCGTAGACGGACTTTCGGTCTTCAAACCGTATTCACGCTCCTCAGATATCTCGAGGCCGAGGTATATCGCTTCTTGCCTTTGCCGAACCATCGATAGGTCGATTCGTCGCACGTGCCGTAGCGCATGATCATCTCGTGGGCGATAAGCGTGGCCTGTTCGAAGTCGTACGAGGGACCAGTATTTGTCTGCACCCGCGGCTCGCCAGACTATACTACTGACGAACCGACTGAAGCGCTGACACACTAAAGGACTGACCATGAGCTACGAAGACATTGTTGTGTCCAAAGATGATGGCGTGGGCATCATTCGTCTGAACAGACCGAAGGTGCTTAACGCGCTGAGCAAGAGGCTGTCCCGCGAGGTTGATGCCGCTACAAGCGACATGGAGGCGGACGCCGACATCAAGGCTGTCATATTTACAGGGACGGGCGAGCGCGCCTTCTCTGCCGGCGGGGACATTCACGAGCAGGTGCGCGATGCGGCGAACCCGCCGCCGCCGGACCCGAACCGCGCCGAGTACTCATGGCATATAGCCACTTGCACCAAGCCGACCATCGGCGCGCTCAACGGGCTTGCATACGGCGGTGCCGCTGTGATGGCGTCTAGTTTCGACATTCGTGTTGGCTGCGAGCGTTCGAGCTTCCGCTTCCTTGCCGCGTCTTATGGCCGGGTGAATTCGACATGGAGCCTGCCGATGCAGGTCGGCTGGCCCAAAGCCAAAGAGCTGCTGTTCAGCGCGCGCGTAGTTGAGGCCGAAGAGGCGTATCGGATCGGGCTGCTGAACCACCTCGTCAGCGCCGACGCGCTCATGCCAAAGGCGATGGAGATAGCGCAGCAGATTGCCGCCAACGACCCGCGCATGGTGCAGGGCATCAAGGAGTTGATGGTGGATGATGTAGGCGAAGGCTGGCGCTGGATGTACGACAACGAGGCGGCGGCGCAAAAGGGCAAGCTCAGCGCCACGCCAGTCGAAGAGGGTTTCGCCGAGTTTCTCGCGCGCAAAGGAAGAAGGGATACCTAGTGGCTGACGAATGTTAGCGTGGGCAGATGGGCTAATGATCTCGTCGGCAATGTTGGGCCGGCGATGTTGCACTGATACGAAAGAAAGACAGGATAAAGGTCGGAACAATGGGCGAACTGCGAGAGGATATACGTCGATGAAATCTGAAAATGGCAAACTTAAGACGCCGCTCGAAGGCATACGGGTGCTGGACTTGGGACGCTATCAGGCAGGACCGCGCTGCGCGTTGATGTTTGCGCGGATGGGTGCTGAAGTAATCAAGGTGGAGTCGGTGCGCGGCGACGAGAGCCGCGCCAACGGGCCGCGCGTGCGGGGACAGTCCGCCTACTGGGTGCAGTACAACAGCGGCAAGAAGAGCCTCGCCATCAACCTCCGCACGGAAAAGGGCAAGGAAGTGCTGCGCGACCTGGTGAAGGTGTCCGACATCCTCTTGCAGAATTTTCGCCCTGGGACTATCGACATCATGGGCTTCGGATACGACAAGCTCAAAGAGTTGAATCCCAAGATAATAATGATCAATGTGTCGGCCTACGGGCAGTACGGGCCCAACCGGGAGAAGGTCGGATTCGACCCCATCGGGCAGGCGATGGGCGGCCTGATGTCGCTTACCGGCTACGGCGACCTGCCCCCAATTAAGACCTACTTCCCGTTGATAGACCGCATCACCGCGCTGCACGCCTGCATCGGCGCGCTTGCGGCCCTGCGCGAGCGCGAACTCTCAGGCGAAGGGCAGGCGCTCGAGGTCTGCCTCGCGGACACGGGATTCACAGTCAATGAAATCCCCATATCGGCCTACCTCGGCGGCGGCGTGGAGACGACGCGACCGGACTTCGCGGTCGGCGGAGGCGGCACACCGTTCGGCGGCATGTACGAAACGGCTGACGGCTATGTCATCCTCGCGGCGGGCAACGACCCCATGTGGCTGCGCGTGTGTGACGCCTTGGGGCATCCCGAGTGGCTCGAAGACCCGCGTTTCGCTACCCGCGACAAGCGCACTGAGCATGTAGATGTTCTGGAGGAAGAGATTGGCAACTGGCTCAAGCAGCGCAGTACCAAGGAAGCGGTTGAAGACCTCTCGGCACACAGCATACCCTGTGCGCCGGTCAACACCACCGAGCAGGCGGCGAACGAACCGCAGCTACACGAGCGCGAGATTATGATGGAAGTGCCGGACCCGGTGGCCGGCACGATGTGGGTCAGCGGCAAGTCCATCAAGTTCAGCCGCACCCCCATGGTCGTCGGCTCTGCGCCCACGATCGGGCAACACACGCGAGAACTGCTTACCGACCTGCTCGGCTATTCCGACGAACAAGTGCAGGCGCTTGTTGATGAGGAAGTGGTTGGGGATGACGACTCGGATCATCCTTGCTGATGGGGTGCGAGACTGCTTCGAGGCAGACCGGGTGGAAGCCCGCGCCTCCTGCAAAACGTTTGATCTAGAAACGTCTATCGCCAGATGGTCCGCCGGCGGCGCGACGGGCGCGAAAAGCTGATTTACGTACTTCCGCGACGATTCGGTAATTGGGAGGTTTCAAACAGCCGGCGAAGGGTCTATCGCAGATGAACCTTCGGTCTGGCCGACGGGTTCAAGATCTTGGGAGACCGGGCCGCCATCGGTTGATTCAGGAGACTGGCTGGCCACTTTCTGCGGGTCTCGGCCTTCCATGATGGCCTCGAACTGATCGGTATCAATAGTCTCGTTCTCCAGCAGATAGTTGGAAATAGCTTCCAATCTGTCGTCGTGCTCCGTCAGTATCTTTGTCGCGGTCTGAACACCTTCGCGCAGCAACCTGTCGATCTCCCGGTCGATGATCGCTTCGGTCTTCAAACTGTAGTCACGCTCTTCAGAAATCTCGCGACCGAGGAATATCGCTTCTTGCCGTTTGCCGAACGATCGATAGGTTAGTTCGTCGCTCATGCCATAGCGCATGATCATCTCGCGGGCGATGCGCGTGGCCTGTTCGAAGTCGTCCGACGCACCGGTCGTTATCTTGTCCAATTTGAGCTCTTCAGCAGCTCGTCCGCCCATCGCACCGGCGATGCGAGAGAGCAGGTACGGCTTGGTGAGGTACGATTTGTCCTCCTGCTCCCAGCGAGTGAAGCCTCCGGCATGTCCGCGGGCGATGATCGAGATCTTGCCGATTCGGTCGCCTTCGGGCATGAAGTAGGGAACGACGGCATGCCCAGCTTCGTGGTAGGCGGTTAATCGCCGTTCGTCTTCGGTGATCACCTTGCTCTTGCGAGCCGGTCCGATCGATACGCGGTCGATCGATTCGAGCAGCTCATCGAGACCGATCGATTTCTTGTTCTTGCGCGCGGCGAGCAACGCGGACTCGTTAATCAGGTTGGCCAAGTCGGCACCGGAGAAGCCCGGGGTCTGCTTGGCTACGGACTGCATCTCGATGCCCTTGTCGAACGGCTTGCCCTTCGCGTGGACATCCAGAATCGCGGTCCGACCGCGGATGTCGGGTGTGTCGAGCGTGACGCGCCGGTCAAACCTGCCGGGTCTCAACAAAGCCGGATCGAGGATATCGGGACGGTTGGTAGCGGCGATCACGATCACCGACGAGTGAGTGTCGAAACCATCCATCTCGACCAGGATCTGGTTCAATGTCTGCTCGCGTTCGTCGTGACCTCCACCGAGTCCGGCACCGCGGTGCCGGCCGACCGCGTCGATCTCGTCGACGAATACGATGCACGGAGTGTGCCGTTTAGCCTGTTGGAACAGGTCTCGTACGCGCGAGGCTCCGACGCCGACGAACATTTCGACGAATTCAGAACCGGAAATTGAGAAGAACGGAACACCGGCCTCACCAGCCACGGCCCGGGCGAGGAGCGTCTTGCCGGTACCGGGGGGCCCAACGAGCAGCACGCCGCGCGGGATACGGGCGCCGAGAGCTTGGAATCGCTCCGGGAACTTAAGGAATTCGACGATCTCTTCGAGTTCTTCCTTAGCTTCGGGTATACCGGCGACGTCGAAGAAGGTGACTGTGGCTTTAGCGCCGACGAACATGCGGGCTCGCGTGCGTCCGAAATTCATCGTCTGGCTGTTACCGGCCTGAGCTTGGCGCAGCATGAAGATGAGCAAACCCGCGAACAAGATCAAAGGCAGGAAGCCGAGCAAGGCCTGCAGCAGAGTGGCGAGGCCGCTCTGCCCCCTAACGTCGAGACGGTAGTTGTTGAGGTCGGCTCCGGAGTCCGAAAGGGCCTCGAATACGCTGGTGGACGTCTCTTTGCGAGAGGAGAACACTTGCGACCCGTTATCGATCTTGACCGTGTCGCCGTTGACTTCGATGGTGAGCGCTGGGCCGGTGTTGTCCCTTGCCATTTCAACGACCCGGTTGAACGGGATCGTCTGAGAGCTGTCGCCCTGGCGGAACAACAACAGGATCAATGCGATCGCAGCTACGGCGATCAGCAGATAGATCAATGAGTTCCGCATCTTCACAGCTTGGATTCTAAATCACCCTTTATCGGTTTCCCACATCCCCGATGTAATCGATACGTCGAGGCTGATGGTTGCGGATGTCGTCCTTAGCCTCTCCCGGTGAATACCCGAGATGTCGAACTAGAGGTTGAACGGCTTGACGCGGTTCTCCTCGCAAAACTCTCTGGCCTGTCCGAACATGAACTCCCGGACACCGATTGAGAAGGTGTTGATGCCGATCGATTTGCCGGCAGCTACGGCGCGACGCTCGACGTCCGCGGTCGCCGCGGCGCGGGCCGTGTGTTCAGGTTGCCCGGCGAGTCCCATGCTGGCGGCGAAATCGTTCGGCCCGCCGGCGACTCCGGTGAGACCCGGCACGGCGAGGATGTCGTCGAGATTGTCATGCGCCTTCTTCGACTCGATCTGGGCCATGACGATCATGTTTTCGTTGGCCCACTTCATGAAGGCACGTTGCCCGCCATATTTGGCGATCGTTGGCGGGTCGTTGAACTCAGTCCCCCGGCCGCCTCCCCAAGAGCGCCAGCCAGCCTCCGGGAATAGACAGGCATCGGCGAGGGCCTGTGCCTCGGCGCCGGTCTCTACGTGCGGGCCGGTCACCCCTTGGATGCCGCGATCGAGATAGAGATTGACCTGATACGCCGCATTGTCCGGCACTCGGGCGGTCACGGACATGCCCAATGCGTTGGAAAGGCGGCAGATTTCGTCGACGCTCTCAACGGAGTATGCACCGTGTTCTCCATCGATGGATATGGCGTCGAAGCCGACATGGGCTGCGAGTTCGATGAGCTGGGACGAAGGGAATGGCAGCGTGAAGACGAGCGCGTGGCGTCCTTCGCGATTCGCTTTGAGGATGGTATTTTCGATCATTGTCGGATTCTCCGTCGAGTTGATTTCAAGTTTGTGATGGTGGAGTGAATTCTAGCAACCTAGATCGCTTCCGCGCGTTCAGATCCGGCGGTTGCTACCACCGCGTGCCGTCGGTCGTCTGAACGGCGGGTGGGCCGCGATCTCGTCGAGGTCGAGTTCAATGCCGAGCCCCGGTGCGTCGCTTAACGTGACAAAGCCGTCTCGCTGCCTCGGCAATCCCCGGCAGACGGTGAAGTACCAGGGGGAGTAAAACTCGGCGTGGTACTCCTGTATCTCGAAGTTGACGATCGAGGCATCGAGATGCATCTCGGCGATCGCGCCGACGGGCGAGCAGACGTTGTGCGGTGCGACAGTTATGTGTTTGGCTTCGGCCATAATGGCGATCTTCTTCAACTCGGTGATGCCGCCGGCGTTGGCGATATCGGGTTGCAGGACATCGGCGGCGTGAGCATCGATGATGTCGGCAAACGGAAACTTGGAGTAGAGGCGTTCGCCGGTGGCGATGGGAACGTTCACCTTGTTGCGAACTTCGAGGAGCTCGCAGACGCGTTCTTCCGAGACGGGCTCTTCGTAAAAGAGCGGGTGGTACTTCTCCATCCGATTTCCGAGTTTGACGGCATTCATGACGTCGAACTTGGCGTGTGCCTCCACAAGGATGTCGACATCGTCGCCGATGGTTTCGCGGACCGCGGCGACGCGCGCCTCGGCGATGGCGGCTTCGCGTTCGGAGATCTTGTAGTAGTTCGTCTGCGCGAAGGGATCGAACTTCATCGCGGTGTATCCCATGTCGACGACGACCTCAGATTCTTCGGCGTTCTGTTCAGGCGACCCGGGGTTGGCGTACCATCCGTTGGCGTAGACGCGAATGCGTTCGCGTTGGGAGCCTCCGAGCAGCTGGTAAACCGGGCGTCCGAGGATCTTGCCCTTAAGGTCCCAGAGCGCGACATCGATTCCGCTGATGGCGGTCATCGCCAAGCGGCCTCGTTTGCCGGGCGAATTGTGATACATGTCGGTCCAAATCGCTTCGGAGTCGAGTGGATCGCGCCCGGCGACCCATTTTTCCACGAGGTGGGTGGCCAACAGCTTTACAGATTCATCGGCTTCCATCGGACTCGCATCGCCTAAGCCGTAAAGCCCGGGTTGATCGGTGTTAAGTTGAATCAGGAGCCAGTTACGATCAGCGTTATGATGCTTGGCCGAAAATTGATGGAACTCGATGCTGGTTACCGCAGGCATATCATCTCCGTAACATTGTGGTGTCGCGCGACCGCATTCTGCACGTTTGGCAAGGATACAACCCGCTTCACAAACTGAGATCTGGGGTTTCGGGTTCGAGGTTGCGATAAACTTCGCGGATTATGGATGTCTGTTTTCCAGAGCGCGCGTTGCACGAGGCATGGGAGCGCGCGGACGCCAGCCGCGCATCGGTGGCAACAGCCGAGGGCAAACGTTTCAGGATCCTATATTCAGGGTTGCCGGGCGGTTCGTTCGGCCCCGATTTCAGGGACGCCGTGCTCGAGGCGGAGGACGGGTCCGAGTTTCACGGCGACGTGGAGATCCATAGCGATGCGTCGGACTGGTATGCCCACAACCACGATGCGGACGCCCGGTACGGCCGCGTCATCTTTCACGCGGTTTGGGCGTCTGCCCGCGACGGTTTCGAGGCGTTGAATTCATTGGGCATGGTGGTTCCTGAGATCGGCATCAGTCCCTTAGTTGGTGGCGCCGAACGGTCGGGTTCTGGTGGAGAGGTACAAAACCATGGACGCGGCGATGATGGTGAGATGGTTGGCGAGTGGTTGGATTCGGCTGGCGACGAACGTTTCGCTCAGAAGATCGCGAGCAAACGCATCGACGTTTCGCGATTCGGCCCCGATCTAGCGTTGCAGATGTCGATATTCGAGGGTCTCGGCTACCCCCGCAACGTCGGCGCTTTCAGGCACCTAGCACAGAGATTGCCGTGGGCTTTCCTCGCGGGTTTCGCGTACCGCCGGCAGCGCGACGCGACCACTGAGTCGGCAAGCGCAAACGATGTTCTCCGGGCCCAAGAGCTATTGAGATGGGCGGCCGGGTTCGATCGAAAACCGGCATGGTCGCCCGCACCAAGGTTGGCCGGCGAAGTCCCTGATTGGGTCGCGGCGGCGAGCCGGCCGGCGAATCGTCCGCAGGTACGGGTGGAGGCGGCCGGGCATTTGGTCGCACGGTGGTGGCGAGGTGGTGGCCCTTTGCGCCACGTATTGAACGCGTTGAGGGCGGCAAAAAGTGCGACAAGCCTGCGCGACGCGTTCCGGGTCGAAAACGGCATTTTGGGAACTGGGCGAGCAAGCGAGATCATAGTTAACGCAGTTTTGCCGACGGTGGCGGCGTGGGCCGAGATAGGCGGTGACGGGGCGCTCTACCGCGACTTGATGCGGATCTATCGAGAGCATCCATCGTTGCCTACAAACTCCGTCGCGCGTGAGGCCGAACGGGCGTTGCGGCGACGCGGCGCATCGATCGGCCGGATCGTCGGCGCGCGCCGGCAACAAGGCGCGATGCATGTCTACAAATCGATGCTTTTGCGCCCGCGGGCGGCGGGGCAGATGCAATTTGGCCGTCGAGTTCTGTCGTCGTGATGCGCCAAACCGAAGTGAAACGATTCTGCTCGTGCTCGGCAGTACCGACGCACCTCGCGGGCGATTCGTCGCTCGCGGCGACGGAATCGCGGAGATGCGACCAGAGCGTTGCAGACAGTCGTGCGCCATCGCACAACGACGGTCTAGAACATGTACCGACGCGCTTCTGCTCGTGTTCTGACAGGCCTCCCCGTGTGGTTCTGGAATCGGCAAAAGTTCAAACTGCGACTTCAGTTGCCGGTGGTGCCGAAATCGACCCGGTTCGCCCGGCGGCGACGGTTGGCGCGACGCCGCAGGTAGGTGTGACCGGGGCGTCGACATCGACCGTCGATCCACCGGCCTTGGGCGGCGTTTCAGAACTTTTCGAAGGCGAGTTGTCGCTTTACTCGGTCCACACGCACGGCAAAGGCAGTTCGGAGGTGGTGCTCACCGATCGTAGAGTGTTGCTGCGTGGTGCTCCAGACGCTAAGGTTCTGTTCTCCTCGATCATGTTGAACGATATCGATTCGGTGGCGATAACGAGGGCGCGACCCAACCGGAGATCGTTGATCTGGGGGTTGATCGGCATCGGGGCTTCGGTCGGAATGTGGCAGGCGTTGGACGGCGTCGGGAATCTTCGGTTAGTGATTGCGGCGATAGTGGTCTTGATGAGCGCGTTGCTTCTGGCGGATTATGCTCTGCGTCCTCCGGATCTACAGGTATCGCTAAGAGCAAGGTCTGGCGCGGTGATGGGCGTTGATTTTGCTCAGGTCAGCGCAGAAGAGGCCGACCGATTCGGCGCGCGCGTAATCGCCACGCTTGAAGCGATGCGATCAGGTTGAATCGCAGGCTGAGCAATCCAGGAAGTTTACCGAGGTCCACCGATAACTTATTCATCGGCGGTCGTGCGATGACCGGTTCAGCCGATGCGCAACGAAGGTATCACGTCCAGTTCGAAACCGTCTCGGCGGCCGTCCAGGTAGAGGTCTAGACCGGCCCTGGCGATCATCGCGCCGTTGTCGGTGCAGAGCGGTATCGGTGGAGTCACAACGGGGAAGGGTGACGTATCGCGCATCGCTTCTCGCAAAGGTCGGTTCGCGGCGACGCCGCCGACGAGTACGATCGCCGAACAACCGAAGTCGCGGGCGGCTTGGATCGTCTTTGTGACAAGAACGTCGACGACCGAGTCTTGGAACGCTTTAGCGATGTTCGCGACGGTTTGGGGGTCTGCTGCTGATGCCGAGCCGAGTTTGTAGTCGATGCCCTCGCGGCGCGCGCGGTTGAGCACGGCGGTCTTGAGGCCGCTGAATGAGAACTCGTTCGTGCCGCGCAGCCAAGCGCGGGGGAGCGGTTCGACGTGTAGGCGGTCAGCGCGTTCGGCCGCCGTTTGGATGGCCGGTCCCCCGGGATACGGTAGGCCGATCGCCCGAGCAGCTTTATCGAAAGCTTCGCCTGCGGCATCATCGCGCGTTTCGCCGACCAACGTGAACCTCAGAGACGCCGCATCTCGCGTCGCCAATACGAGTTCGGTGTGCCCTCCTGAGACGATCAGACACATCAACCTTTTGTCGGCGATGTGGGCAAGTGCCGCATCGACCGGCCGGTGGGTGTCGGGTTCGGAGGTGCATTCCGCATCGCCTGTTTCAATCGGCAGTCTAATGAATGCCGCCATGACATGGCCCACCAGATGATTCACGCCAACGAGGGGCTTGACAGCCGCGGCCGCGACTCCTTTGGCGTAGTTTACGCCGACCATCAGCGAGCCGGCGAGTCCGGGGCCGTTGGTCACCGCGATGCCGTCCACGTCTTGCCATTCCAAACCCGCGTGTTGCAACGCGGTCTCCGCGACGTTCGATATATCCCGGATGTGTTGCCGGGACGCGACCTCTGGCACGATGCCGCCGTATTTGGCGTGCACATCGGCCTGACTGGCCACGACGTTCGCGAGAAGCCGTCCGTTCGAATCGACGATTCCAGCCGCGGTCTCGTCGCATGAGGTTTCAATTCCGATGATCAACGTGGTTCGTAGTTGCGGTTGGCAGGTTCCGGTTTCTGGGTCGCGGAGGATATCTCGGCGCCGATTCAAATCCGCGCCTCAGATTCAAGCGTATCGAACAAGCATCAATCGGCGACGGTTCGCGATCGAATTGTTGGCGCCGCCGCGAGGGAGTTGCGCGCACTCCGTGTTGTCAAACTGTTGCGTGCGCCCTCGGGATGGTGGTACACTTTTCAGATAAATGGAATCCGCGTTAAGGGGACTTCGATTCGATGTTCCTGCGGGCCTGGGCGACGGGGTGCGATGATGCCTTTGCGCCGGGTGATGTTGAGCAGAAGAAGCGTCGGCGGAGGTTAGGACGTTGGAAGCGAATACTTCATGGCCAGATTGCCTGGCGTGCGAGCAGGGTGTCTTGGTGCCGCTGTCGGATTTCGGCGGTCAAGGCGCATCAGTACACTATAAAGCGTGGGTTTGCACCCTTCCGAATTGCGACTTCAATATAAAGATTCGCAATGGAGACGTACACGTTAACGAACCGATTTTCGAGGGTCCTCGAAACCGTTGATAAGACGTTTCGCCGATCGGCGGACGTCTTCGAGGCGTGCCGGTGTCAGCGAGATGACTAGAGTATCAAAATTCGCGAGGCCAGTTGGCATCGTGATGGCAGTCGTTGGCTTCTTGATGGTCGCGGTATCCGTTTTCTATCTGCTCGAGTACGCACGATCGGGTTCAGATGCTGAAGATTTCAACGTCCAAGCAGCGGCTCCCGAAGAGTACCTAGAGTTTCTGGGTCGGGGCATTCCGAACCCCGGAATCCGGCCTGATCCAGTAACCGGATCATCTCCCGATCTGAAATCCAGTCCTGCGGAATCCGAACAGTCGGCAGAAACAATGCCCGGCGCTCGAGTCTCTTTGCGCTCTGATCCGCAAATCGATCATATTGAGACGGTATCGATTGCTTCGGTGCTACCTGGGTTGTCGTTGGTCTCCGAACCAGAGCCATCCGACTCTGTGGTCAACGGTTCATTCGCCGAGGTAGAAAACATCTCGGGTGAATACGGATCGAAGAGCAGAGTGACATCCGGGAATTTTTTCGATGAGCCGCGATCCGGCCGACAATCGGCGCCGGCGGCACCCTCTTCATCGTTGCTACTCGAGACGTTCGCATCGATCTATCCGGGCGGCAACATGAATCCGCGGTATTGGTCGGACCCGCATTGGGCCGGCAACATGCCGTTCGGGGGGCCGACAATTCCTGAGGGATTTTTACCAGTCGACGCCTCTGCGATGAAATACGAACTGGAAGGTGAAGGGCAAGGTTTGCGGATGCGCATCCCGGCGATCGACTTGGACGCGATTGTTTCGGAGCTTGAATTGCGCGACCTCGGTGACGCTCGGCAATGGAGCACACCGGACAAAGTCGTGGGTCACATTCCTACGACGGCGGATCCTGGCGAATCAGCGCACGGTTGGTATTTCGGGCATCTTTCCAACTTCATCAGTAACGAAGGTGATATCTTCCGTCGATTGCCCGAGATCGCAGGGATGATCAAGAACGATCCGGTTGACATCTTCGTGACGACTGCGGATACCGAATATATGTATCGCGTGACCGAATCGCGACAGTTGCACCGCAATGACCTCCATTTGACGGAGACGAACAGCGCGCAGATCACGTTGGTCACCTGCTGGCCGTTCCGCGTCTACGACCACCGAATCTTGGTATCTGCGGTCTTGATCGCAGTCAAACCGCTACACGATGCTTAAGGTCCAGTTGGACGTTGAGGATCGAACGAGAAACCTCAGCATCCCTCCCCGTGTTGTTTATTCACTTCGAACGAAACTAGATGAGAACGCGCACGAACCGGCCCGGCGACGGTGGTGAGATATGGGGCGACCGCGTTTTGCTGGCTTTGCTCGCCGCGTCATTGATCGGTGCGTTGATTCAGATCACGATGGGTGGTGCGGTTCGGGTCACCGGTTCGGGTGACGGATGCCCCGACTGGCCAACGTGCTTCGGGAACTGGTTTCCGCCATTCGAGTACCACGCGTTGATGGAGTACACCCATCGAACGATCGGCGTGGTGGTCGGCGTCACGATAATCGCGGCGGTGCTGCGGGTCTGGGTCAAGCACCGCGATGAATCGTCGGTCGTCAGATCGTCCACCGCGGGTTTGATCGCGGTCTCGATCACTGGCGGTCTCGGCGGTGCGGTCGTTTTGAGCGAACTGGATCCGGCCCTGCGCACACTGCATCTGCTGCTGGCGGAAAGCGTTCTGTTATTGATGGCGCATGCCCTGGTCGCCGCGATCTACGTGCGGTCCGCAAAAGGCTCTGGTTCGTCGCCGCCCGCCCTGCTCTATGTGGCGTTGGCGGGATCGGCGATGACTCTGATCGCGCTCCTGTCCGGTTCTTACGCGGTTTGGCGTGGCGCAGGCGCGGTGTGCCCGTCTTGGCCGCTTTGCGGTGGTTCGATAATTCCTCAATACGAACTCGTTTGGATTCATGTCGCGCACCGGGTAATCGCATTGCTGTCCGTCATCCCGGCGATGGGGGCCGCACACATGGCGATGAAGGTTAAGAATGTCACCGGAACGTCGTCGTCGAAGTTGCGCTTCCTTGGTATCGCCGTATCAGCGATCATCGTGGTGCAGGTCCTGCTTGGCGCAGCCAATCCTTGGACCGGTTTTGCGGAGTGGGCGCGCGTTTCTCACCTAACATTCGCCTCTTTGCAGTGGGTCTGCATGTGTCTGTTGACGTTGCTCATACTTTTGCCCATCGCCCGCCGGAGAAGTTCAGAGATTGTCGGGCAAGAACGAGTACACAAAACTTCGATGTCAGGAGCGGGGGTTTAATGGTGGGGACGGCGACGAGTCGGCAACGGATCGGCTCAGTGTTCAAAACTTTGCTGGACTACTTGGCATTGACGAAGCCGCGGGTGATGTCGTTGCTGCTGTTCACCGCATTGGGCGGATCTTTCGTGGCCGCCCGGGGCGTTCCGCCTTGGCAGTACATTGTGGTGGTGCTGATCGGCGGTGCGTTGGCGTCTGGAGGAGCCAGCGCGTTGAATATGTGGTACGAGGAGGACATCGACCGCGAGATGCATCGCACCGATCACCGGCCAGTGGCGGGCGGGCGCATTCGTCCGTTGAACGCGTTGATATTCGGCATCGCCCTCAACGTGGCATCCTTTGTGGTCTTCTATGTCTTCAGCAACATACTTGCAGCCGCACTGGCGCTGGCCGGTACGGCTCTGTACGTCGTGTTGTATACGGCGATGCTGAAGCGGACGACGACGCAAAATATCGTGATCGGCGGCGCCGCCGGAGCGATCCCGCCGCTCGTTGGGTACGCGGCGATATTGGGTGTGTTGGAGCTCGAGGCTTGGTATCTCTTCGCCATCGTGTTTTTCTGGACGCCACCGCATTTCTGGGCGTTGTCTCTTCTGATCAAAGATGACTATGCTCGGGCCGGGATTCCGATGATGCCCGTCGTCGCGGGCGAATCGGCGACGCGAGTCCAGATCCTTCTTTACACCGTACTGATGTTGCCGCTGACCGTCCTGTATTACTTCGCGACATCTAAGCTGGGGTTGCCTTATCTGGTATCGGCATCCGTCTTGGGGCTGATTTTCATCGCGTTGGCGTTCAAGATGTGGCAATCTGGCGAACGGCGCGATACGGCGAATCTTTACAAATATTCGTTGTTGTACCTCTTCATGCTTTTCGTCGCCTTGATGGCGGACGCGGCGATAATCTGAGGTCCTGAGAGGTGCATTCGATCAAGGAGAACCGATGGGTTGGCTAAACCGCACCGCGATGCTAGCGTCCGCGTTTGCGTCTGCATATATGGGGGCGTCTGCAGCGCTGGCGCTGAATATGTCGAGACGTCGCCGACGGATGCCGTTACACGACGATCCATCTTCGGTGGGATTTCCGTATCACGACGTCACTTTCAGGAGTCGCAGAGACTTCGACGATCCGGAACACATGCTCAAGGGATGGCTTGCGCTACCCCGAGGCGTGGAGGTAACGCCCGTTTCACGCGAAACTCGTTGGCTAGTGCTGGTCCACGGTGACAGCGCGAATCGTGCCGATCCGCAAGCCGGAGCTTTGGGATTGGCGAAGGCGATGTGGGAGATGGGTTACGGCGTTTTGATGTTCGACCTGCGCGGCTGCGGCGAATCGGATGATGCCGATTTCACCGGCGGTTGGAACGAGCGATTGGACGTGCTCGGCGCGTTGGACCATCTGGTCTGGTTGGGTGCAGATCGAACTCATATCGGAGTTTTGGGATTTTCGCTGGGCGGCGTCGCGGCGACTCTGGCTTGCGCCAATCCTGGCGTTGCCGGGGCTTTGATATCGGACAGCGCGTACTCTGATTTCTGGTCGATCATCAAAGAGAGGTCGCGGTTGCGTCCTTGGGTATCAACTCTTTTGCGGCCAGGGATGGACCTTATGCTGCAGATGCTGATCGGGTACCGGTTGGGTGAGGTATCGCCCGAACAGCACGTGTCGGAATGCGACACGCCGACGCTGATCATCCACGGCGAGCAAGACGAAGTCGTGCCAACGGATCACGCGCGGCGTTTAGCTAAGGCGCGCGGGTTGAGTCAGACCGATATCGACAGCGGAGATTGCGAACAGTTTTGGATCGCGCCGCAAGCCGGTCACGCGCAGGCGTTCCGAACGGATCCGGCGGGATACGTAAGCAGAGTGGCGGGTTTTCTGGATCGGCACTTGGCTCACTAGCACCGATGCCGAGTTTTCAGAGCGACGCTTTGGCTGTGTCTACGACCTTGGCGAACGCTGAGGGTTCGCGGATCGCCAACTCAGCCAGAGATTTTCGGTCGATCACGATGTTGGCTTTACTGAGGGCGTTGATTAACGCTGAGTAGGATATGCCATGCTCTCGTGCGGCGGCGTTGATGCGGGTGATGGCCAATGCGCGGTTCTGGCGCTTCTTGAGCTTTCGATGCCGAGTCGCGTAATCGAGCGCGTGGAGCATGGATTCCTTGGCGACTCGATATCGCTTGCTACGCGCCGCGCGATGCCCTTTTGTTGTTTGTAGGATCGCCTTGTGGCGTTGCCTACGGGTTGTTCCAGCTTTGACTCTCGGCACAGTGGACCTCTGAACTCTATCGGGACGAGCCTACGAGCGCTTGTCTTATGCCCTTGGCCATGGCCGGCGAATCGATGCCGACCTTACCGCCGAGCAATCGCTTCATTCGCTTGGCTTTGCGCCTACGGAAGTGGCTCTTCGGCCCTTTGGTGCGCAAAACCTTCCCCTTAGCGGAGACATGGAAACGTTTCTTCGCGCCCTTGTGTGTTTTCAATTTAGGCATTGTTCAATTATGCAATACGCGCTCGCGCGAGTTACGCACGAGCGCGATTAATCGGCGATGGACGGGCGATCGATTGACGAAAAGCCCGAAATCAGACGGTTTGTATCGCCGGTTCTTTGATCTCGGATTCCTGGCTCGCGGCACGCCCATTTTCTCGGCGATCGCGATGTCGGCGATCGTCGGAAGATGTCGTCCTAGCGGGGCCGGCCGGTTTGCCGGACCTTGGAGCGAGCAACATGCTAAGCGTCCGACCTTCCATGACGGGCTTTTGCTCTAATCGAGCATGCTCAGCCACGCCTGTAGCGACGCGGCGCAAAACGTCCATCGCGAGCTCCGGATGCGCTCTTTCTCGTCCGCGGAATCGCACGAACACCTGAACCTTGGCGCCGTCCTGCAGGAATTGAAGGACGCGCTTGGTTTTCTGCGTTACGTCGTGTTCGGCGATCTTCGCCGTCAATCGGACTTTTTTCAGTTGGCTAGTTGCGCGTGAAGCTTTGCGGGCCTCCTTGGCCCTTTTCGATTGGTCAAACTTGAACTTGCCGTAGTCCATCAATCGGACGACGGGCGGGTTCTGATCTGGGCCGACCTCTACCAGATCTAGCCCCATGTCCTGTGCGAGGCGCATCGCCTCGTTCCGCTTCATCACATTCGATGAAGGTGCACCATTGCTCGAACGTTGCACCAAAAGCACTTCTGGTGCGCGGATTCGATGGTTGATGCGATAGTTCCTTGCTATGTCGATTTCCTCTCTTGCAGGTGAACATCGGTGACGGAGTCGCCAGCATGGCTACTCCCGTGATGCAAATATATCAAAATCGGTGCTACATAAACGATCAAGTTGCAAACGTGTATGAATTCGTCAGAATCATTGGTCGATCACTGAACCGTCAAAGTGCAGACGGGTCTCGACCTCGCGCGGAACGGGCGGGCACTTTTCGACCGCGTCTGGTTTGAGTTCCAGCCCGATGCCGGGTTGATCGGAGATCATGAGGTATCCGTTGCCGTCGTGTTGCGGAGTGTTGTCTACCATGTCGGACTTGGGTGGGACATCCTCTCCGATGGGGTATTCCTGAAGTGCGAAGTTGGGTGCGGTCGCCGCGATCTGGAGGCATGCGGCGGTGCTCACCGGCGAAAGCGGATTGTGCGGCACAACGCCCGCGTGTCTTGCTTCGGCGAGAGCAGCGATCTTTCTGGCGCCTGAAATCCCTCCCACTAGACATACGTCAGGACGCACGTACTGGACTGCGCACCTGGATAGCGCCATCTCGAACTCCCACAGCGAGGTGTAGCGTTCGCCCGTCGCGATAGGGATGTTTATCTTGTCGGCGACGTATGCCATCTCATCGAAGTTATCTGGAGTTATCGGATCTTCGTAGAAGTAGGGATGGAACTCCTCGATGCCCAGCCCGAGTTGGACCGCTTCAGTCGGGGTCAAGCGCCGATGAATCTCAATGCATAGATCGACGGAGTCGCCGACGGTCTCGCGATATTTGCGCACTGTTTCGATGGCGTCTCGTATCTTCTCGGCATGAGTCTTGAAATACGGGACGCCGCGTTCTTCATCTAGGAACGGAGTGAGGTGTCCAACGGCGGTGAAGCCCATCTCTTTGGCTTCGGCGATTCCACGGACGAGTCTTTCGGTGGTGTCACCGAAGACGTGGTAGTAGACGCGCGCCCGATCTCGGACCTTGCCACCGAGAAGCTGGTGCACTGGCGCGTCGAAATACTTGCCCATGATGTCCCACAACGCAATGTCGATCGCGCTCAGAGCGCCCATTACAGCCGAGCCGCGGAAGTGCGAGAAGCGGTACATGTATTGCCAGTGGTGCTCGATTCGGAGCGGGTCTTCGCCGACGAGGTAGCGTCCGAACTTTTCGATGGCGGCTTCTGAAGCTTCGAGGAAACCCCAAGCGCCCGATTCGCCAATGCCTGAGATTCCGGCGTCGGTGTCGATCTGCACGAGCAGGTAACGGTCGAGCATTAGCGGGGTTACTTTGGTGATTTTCATGGTGAGGCGTTTGCTTTTTGCTTTCGTGAATGGGCTTTCGTGAATGAACGTTTCGGCTAGGAGATGATTATGGATAAAAAATTCAGGCGATGTGAGGCGCGTTGAAACACCTGTCGAGGTGGTCGGCAGGATTGTCGAATGATGTGGTTCGGTTCTATGTTCAGGTTTTGGTCATTGGTTTGTTGGGCCCCCTCACCCTAGCCCTCTCCCACGGAGGGGAGAGGGGACAATCGGTTGGTTGTCGAAGCATCGCCGCGTCGTTGTTTGGGTTGGCGCGGGCGATAACTGGTTATTCTTTCTCTCATACAAAATACAGCGTCGCCGATGTCGCCAGACCATCGGTCTTCCGGACGGTTCCTGGTAGGTGAACCGCCCGGAATCATTCAATTTTTGTCTCTCATCGATGCTGTAGCCTCGGCCGCTCGACGAAGCGGTCAGACGTCTGCCGGGTAAAACGGGGTTTCGCTCGGACCTTGAACGGCGGATCGGCACCTGACGTGTGGAGGGTGCCCCCTCCACACGTCGCTGTGCATCCCCTGCGAGCTCGCTTCGCTTGCTCGCGTCCCCTTCGCTGCGCGAAAGGGACGTTGGGAGTGTCCGTCCGTCTGGCTTGCTAGTCGGAGCCGACTACCTGCTCCGCATCCGAGCCCTGGAGTCACAATCCCACAGTGGCCGGGTTGTCGATCTGCGTTGCGTCCTAACCTATCCTCAACTTCTGGCGGGCACCGTCGCGGACCGCTTGGGCAAGCTTGTGATGCTTACACGATCCATGTGTCGTCCCTCCCGCAGACCGGGGTTTCATTATTCGGTTGTCGATATCCTTGCGAAAAGAAGCGCTTACCCTTGACGCGGCGATTCTTCTGGGCGCCGGTGCCGATGGCCATCAGCTATGGCGCTTGGTTGTTATTGTGATACAGATGTTGTGTGATTGTCAAGGGGATTTGGCAGTGGTTTTGGGAATGGTTTTAACGGGTGTTGTGGGATGGGCGGTCGCTCCGCCCCTTCCCCGGGCATCCCCTGCGAGCTCGCTTCGCTTGCTCGCGTCCCCTTACGCTCCGCGAATGGGACGTGGATGCAAATGACGAGTGCGTAGATTTGCTAGGTTTGAGTTCATGGTTTGGATTTAGGATCGTCGCAGGCCTGGAGCCAACAACATCGCCAATAGGACGAGTGGTGTGCCGCCGATGGCGCTGATTATTAGGGTCATTTCGTTGCCGATTAGGGCGGAGAGGGTTCCTCCGAAGGTCCAGCCTAAGGGGAAGAGGCCCATGCCGATGGCGTATAGGGACATAACTCGGCCTCGCATCTCGCCTTTGGCTTCGCGTTGGAAGAGGTGGGTGATGGTGTTTACCCAGAACATGCCGGCGATGCCCATGAGGAATAGCAATGCGAGCGTGAGGGGATAGAAGCGGGAGAAGCCGAAGCCGATCATGGCGAAGTCCCAGACGAAGCTGGAGACGATGATGATCCAGATGATGCGTCGGGGTAGTCCGAAGATGGCGATGATTATGCTGCCGATGGCGAGTCCTACGCCGAGAACGGTGGACATGACGCCGAAACCGACGGCTCCGACGTCGAGAATCTTGGTGGCGTATTCAGGCATGAGGGGGAAGATGGCGACGCCGAAGATGTTGATGGAGGCGTTCATAACGAACAACCAAGGAAGGACGGGAGATCTGCGGGCGTAGGCGATGCCCTGTTTAAGGCTCTCGTAGTAGGGGGGTCTGTCTTCGGAATCGGAAACGGCGAACCTGCCTTTGGGTGCGTTGAGGATGAAGATTGCACCGAGGAGGTATACGGCGGCGATTATTGCGTATGCCAAGTCGGCACCGGAGGATGCGATGATCCATCCGACGATTACGGGTCCGGTCATCTCGCCGGCGTTTTGTCCCATCATGACGAGCGCGGTGGCCCTCGACAGTGAACGTGCGGGTATGAGATCGGCGAGGTAGGCCCAGAATGCGGGCATTGCGAATGAGACGACGGTCCCGGCGGCGAGTGCGAGTGCGAGCATGTGCCACGGCTCGATGATGTCGAGGGCGATGAGAATGGCCTGGACGATGGAGACGATTGCCAGGCCGACGCGGACGAATGCGAGGAGTTTGCGCTTGTCGAGGCGGTCGGCGACGGCTCCGGCGAAGATGGGTAGGATGAGGATGGGTATGGAGCGCATGCCGGAGACGAGCCCGACCCAGAGGTTGGAGTCGGTGAGGGCGTACATGACCCAGGACTGGGCGGCGGTGCGTGCGACGGCGCCGATGTCGAAGAGGGCTTCGGATGCCAAGAGGCGTGCGAAGCCGGGGATTGCGAGGACGCGGAGGACTTGGGGTGGGCGTCGGGGGGCCGAAGTTACGGTTTGAGTGATTGGCACGAAGCAGTGGTAAGTCGACGCGGAGAGGATTTTGGGCTCGGGGCTTTAGGTTCGATTATCGAAAGTTCCGACCAGATCTGAGAGAAGCGATCGAGCTGGCCCGTTGGTTTTCGATACGCGGTGAACATTTTCACGAGTGCGGTCAACAGGCATTTGGATGGCTGCCGATGTTCGTCTAAAGGGAATTTCGACGCGACGAATGAAGTAAACAGCGAAGATGTGTATTGCAATAAAGGCCGGTGGGCATCGCTTGTTGTTGCATTACTTGATGGTTCGAGTGATCGAGATGAACACTGTTGTCGAGTTGAATTTGACGGTTGGTTTGGCGCATCATGGTATGTAGTGATACTTTCAATCTCGGTTGAGATCATTGATCGATCATTGCCTTAGGGTTTGTGGACATTCAGCAACAGTCAGGCAGTTACAAGCGATGGGTCGATCAAACGACGTCGTCAGACACCGCTGCCGACAAAACGACGCATAAACACGTGTGGACGTTAAACATGGTGGGTTTGCTGCGATCAGAAACAACGTCGTTGCAGCAATAATTGCAAACTTAATTCCAATATTTCGTTCGTTTGGAGTAACCCGCGGCGCAGATCACTCTGTGCATACGGTCTTTCGTCACAAAATTCAGATTGTACTGGACGGCGACACTGACGATCCATAGATCGTTTTCTTGTATTCCGAGTTCCTTGCTAGTGGTGCGATCAATTAGGTCCTCGACTCTTTTTGTTGACATTCGCCCTTGACGGTCCTTGGCAGCGAACGTGCGGAAAAGATTGGCTCTGATTTCGCCGTATACCACAGCCGTATGTTGATCAACATCCAAGACCCTGTAACTTGCCATCGCATCTCGAACCATCGATTGACGCCCAGAATCGATTTTGGGAGCGACTCGTAGACCATACTCAACTTCGGCGATCGATATGGCCGACACGTAAACTATCGACTGTCCCAATCCTGCTAATCGTCGTCTTACACCCTCATGCCGATTTGATTCGCGATCCCAAGACACGCTGGCAACGCTGGTGTCTAACAAGTAGCCTTCTATAGATCCCAACCTGTGTTCCCCTACAAATCTTCGATCGCATCGGAAATCATGGGATCAGCGATGATTGGCAATCGTTCAAGTGTTGACATAGCCGAGGCTTCCCGCATCTCGCCCGAGATATACCGGTGCCACGGTATGTGTGGTTTGAACCATTCGGGATAATATTCAAGGAATTCGACGGGACCAGGGCGAGTATGACCGGCGAAGTAATCAAGGAGCGCCCGTTCTGTTCGCGGCGAAAAGTCGTATGTTTTTAGTACCTCGGCATCGATATTCCGAAGAAGTCTGCCGCACTCGGCGTGAGCGTCTGCATTCGAAATTTCCGCAGCCAACCAAAGGGTGCGGGTCCGCGTGTACTGCCCAACTAACGAAACGATCGTTTCGTCTTGTTCAGCATCGATGTTTGGGATCGGAATCCCCACCAGTGTCTGCTTTTGGACATCGCGCTTGCCTTCTCTCGTGGCGACGTACGCGTTCGCGATTGGACCGTTCAAGATCGCGGCCAACGTTTCTAAAGAAATTGACTCCCTAGGCCAAATCCCGTGGAAATTTTGGTAGCAAACTACCCCGCGGTCATCGATGGACGCGGCGATTGGCCACGCACCCCTGCTTCTACGGGCGGAGTTGACTACGAGCTTGCGTTGACCCCAAGGTCGCTTATACGCGTGCCCCTTCATCCTTGCTCGAGTCGTATCCATGTAGATTGTTTTGCGGATTAGGAATGGTTCGACCGAATCTTTGACCTTGTGAACACCTACGCCGAACCCAGGACGCATTGTTTCAGAAACCAGAAAATCCTCATTTTTGCGAAACGGTATGTTGTACTCAATTCCCCTTTGAATCTCGGCAACGTCGCCGAGGCGTTTCATCTTGCTAGTCGCCTTCCACACCTCCTGAAGTGCCGGCAACCATATGCTTTCACCGAAAATCGTAGGCGACGCTTCGAAATCAACCTCTGACATTGTGGTCGGTTCATGTGTGACGTAGAAGCTAACGAGATCTTGTTTCTCAACCACGCCGGTGCGGAGATTCGCCAACTGATTCCCGTTTTGGGATGCCAACAGCAATACTGCTTCTGCATCAGAATGACTGAACACTTTGTCGGGAAGAACGACCAATTCTATGTTCGAGTATGTTTGACCGATCAACGTCCGCACCTGCTTATATGCGCGTCCGCTGAGAAACGACCAAGGCAACACGAAGCCAAGGAAATCAGGAGGCGATTTGAGGACTTTATGGAGTATCGTTGCGGGCTTCCGGACCGAATGCAATTGCGGGTACGCGGCTCGTTCGTTCGCGTCGAAGTTTTCAAATGGAGGATTGCAAAGGACAATCCGGGCGGCTGCCAGCTCCTTATCGAAATACGCGGAATCCAAAGCATCAGCGCCGTAGAGTCGCCACCCGTCTGGGTTGGGATAATCTGCCAACATGAGCGATAAACGGGCAACTTCTCTGGCGAAATCGTCAATCTCAATTCCAGACAACATTTCTACGAAGTACTGATGGCGTTGAGCTACGGTCATCTGAATCGGCAGGAGTTCTCTTAACCGTTGCATTGCTGCGACGAGGAATACGGCGTGGCCCGAGAAGGGTTCGAAAACCCGGCGATCTTCAAGAGGCAAGGCTTCAAAAGGAAGTTGACGGGTGATAAATTCCGCGACGGCTGGCGGCGTGCTGTGAATGCCGAAAAGTTTCCTCGTTTCCGGTGCCACCAACGTGTTTTCGTAGACGTATGCTAATGCGTCGACCGAGAGATTCTGAAAGTGAAATGCCGTCTTGATGTTTTCCCAAGCGACCGTTTGAGTTCCATGGTGTTCAAGTACGGCTTCAGGCGTCGCCTCACGGAAATAAAAATCTTGAACTGCGTTGATGGTGAGCCTCGGGTCGTCGTTGATCCAATCGCCCGGATGACCTCTGTCGGCTAGAACTTTGGCGGCAATCAATCTAAACAGCAGGCGAAAAAGCGGCGGATAGTCGCTGTCGGCAAAAACAGCGTGCCGTTGGAATTCTTGAATTGACGAGGTCAAGGTTTGACGCAATAAGCGATCAAGCTTGTTACGAGCTTCTTGTTCCAGAAGCGGAAGCAAACCTAGGTCAAAGAAGTCGAGTTGAACGTCGGCACTGTCACCAGCAGACTTCGCTCTGAGAATCCGGACTGGCGACCAATCTTCCCGATATCGTTCAAACAGAGCCGGGACTTGGTCGGCGACCACTTGTTCCAAAAACTGCGGTGTCCCGGACGCCGTCATCTTCCAACGGTTCAAGTGGTTTTGATGTAGCTCGAAAATCTGCGGTGCACCCAATGACCGGCATTTGGCAACCAATGGCGGTCCCGCAAGACCGTTTGACGCCACGACACCGAAACATGCATTTCGGTAGGAAGGCGGATCCTGCGCGAAAGCGGCTAACCGTATGCTCCCAATCGAGTATTCCGCGGCGAGGATGTCGGCAAACTGGTAGTCTTCTTGGATTAAACTTCCGGTGTAACCTGTTTCAACGAGTTCATTTTTTACGAGCCGATAGAGTTCCGCTCCGTTGTGGTTCAGCATGGGTGCGTTGCCGGTTCCTCAAGCTGGCGGCAACCTGAGTCGCGAGCTTGTTGCTGTCGCCCATGAATCGTTTTTAGCGAAATCATGTCTCTAACATCGCCGCGATTGACATTATTCTCCGATGGCTCCTTCCCGCTTACGCGTAAGATTTGGATACCGCGGCAGCCTATCGGTATCTTATCGGTATGATACGCCTCTCGGCATTGGCCCTTGGATGTTCTCTGAGCGATTCGTACTCGAGAATCCAGTCGCGAATCTATCTTGCCGAAGGATCGTTCAGTCAACAGAGATTACCAGGATTTTGCCGAATTGATCGTTTGGCGCAAACGATCAGATTGCTGGCAACACCCCTTCGGGTGGCTCATCTCTATGCATCGGATCGTAACCGAGGATGTTAACGCACATCTCAAGGCAGTCATAGCAGAGCAGTAACATCGATTCCTAGCCAGCATAGTTAAGTTTCTTCCGCTCTTCGGTATTGGCGGGCATCATTCTGCCGGCTGTGTTGACGCACTAAGGGTTAACACATGGGGGGCTATTCATCGTTGTTCTCTCCTCAAGAAGTGATTGACTAAATTATTTTTCGGATCGGTCATTCGGTCCGTTGCATTTCCCATGCGTTGACACCTTGATTCTGCCACCTGTCTTCGACATTGCCAATAACGGCACACGGATCTGGTCGGCCCCAAGCCGCCACGACAATCGCAACCGCTGGCACCAAATACCTCACGACGCTGGCAGACAAAACGAGCAAGAACAATCTCGACAATCTCGACGACTGCAAACCCAACAAATGAAGGGCCCTCTGCTGGGACAGGCAGCAGAGTAGCGTTCATACCCCTGCAAGGGCAGTTGCGTATTTTGGAATAAGGAGGCTGGGTCTGCATTTCGTTTGTCAGACCCTACGAAACTACGGCGATGCGATGTATGCGGCTAGGGTGATGGTTGTGCAGGCGATGGCGGAGGTGAATAGGGCGGTTTCGTTGGTTGTGAAGGTTGCGATGGCTCCGCCGACCGCCCAACCGATGGGGATGACGGCCATTGCGATGGTGTAGATGTTGATGACCCTTGTGCGGGAACTGTACGGCGTGTGGGTATGGATCAGGTTCAGGATGGCGTTGCTCCAGATCACGCTGGCGGTGCCCATGAGTACGAGGATGGCTACGGCGATAAGGAGTGAAGGCGCGTAGGCGAATGCGATCGATCCGGCGCTCCAGATGAGGATGGCGCCCAAAGCGATGAGGGATGTTCGTCGGGGCGTGTGGAAGAACGTGATGATGGCGCTGCCGATTGCGAATCCTCCTCCGATGGCTCCGGTCATGATGCCAAAGCCAAGTCCGCCGCTGTCGAAGACTTTGATGGCGTATTCGGGGATGAGCGGGAAGACGGCGAGGCCGAAGAGGTTTGTGGTGATGAGCATGGCGATGAGCCATGGGAGTGGTTGGGCTCGGCCGATGTTGTGGAGGCCGATCATGAGCGTCCAGATGTATGGATGGTGGTGGTTGCCGACGCGAGAGTCGCGTTCGGGCATTGGGACGTTGAGGATGAGAACGGCGCCGCCAAAGTAGAGGATGGCAATGAATACGAAGGACCAGTCGGCGCCGATGAGGGCGATGATGACGCCGAATGCGATGGGTCCGACAAGTTCTCCGAGTTTGTGGGAGAAGGTGAGCACCGCGTTTGCTCGTGTAGCCATGCGGGGTTGGACGATGTCCTGGAGGAATGCGACGAAGGACGGCCATGCGAATGCAATGGCGAACCCTGTGAATAGGGTGAGGAGCGCTTGGTGCCACGGTCGCATCATGCCAGTGCCGATCAGGATGGCTCGCACGATTGCCAGGATGCCGATGAACGCTCGCATGGTTGCGACGAGCAACCGATGGTTGACGTGGTTTCCGACGTATGCGGCGATGGCGGGGCTGAGGAAGGATGGAACGGCACGGAATGCGGCGACCGCGGCCTACCCATAAGCTGGATTGAGTGAGGTCGTATGCGACCCAGGACTGTGCGGCGACGCGGGCAAGAACGCCGATATCGACTACGGCTTCGGACGCGACGATCCAGTTGAAGTCGCGGTCAAAAAGCTGGTGGAAGAATTCGGCGCCATGTCTGTTGACGCTGCTGAATACGGAACGGTAAGAGGATTGTGCCGGTTCCTGCAATGCTTGAAGGCGCGGTGGTTCGTGGGTTGAAGTTCCGTGTCTTGACAGAAGAAATCACACGAATGATTACAGATTGCAACAATTCGTGCTCGGAATTCATCGTGTTTCGTTACGGTTTGCGAACGATGTAGGGTTCGATGCCGTCTTCGTCGATCGAAACGCCGAGGCCGGGACGGTCTGGCAGTAGGAATGCGCCGTCTTTGAGTTGCCATCCGGTGTCGGATGCGTCTTGCAGGAGGTTTGACAACCCGCCCTGAAACTCCTGCAAGAGCTGAGAAGTTGCAACCGCGGCGCACTGCAGCGTGGCGGCCTGGAACACCGAGACGCCGTTGCCCATGTGCGGGGTGACGGGCAGGTCTAAGCTGTAGGCCAAATCGCGTTGACGAATGTAGTCGCTGATGCCGGTCCTGCCGATATCAGGTTGGTAGATGTCGAACACTGGTTTGGGGATTAGCCAATCGGCGATTTGGTAGTTAGTTCGGATGTGTTCGCCGAGAGCGATTGGTGACCCTTCAGCGCGATACAGTCGCCGATGCCCAGCCAGGTCTTCGGGTTGAAGTGGACACTCGAAGAAGCGAAGTCCGCGGGCTCCGAACTCGCGCTTGGCGTTGATGGCGTCTTGGAGATCGCACATCCAGAGCGTGTCGATCATCCACTGCTCGACTTTGGGTGCACCGCGCATGAGGTCGTCGATCTCTTGTAACGCAGCGTCGATGTCGCCGCTTTGAAAAATCTTGATTCCTTGGATCCCTTGGTCAGCAACTTCGTTGGCTTGGGAGACGCGCTCGTCTAGAGTGGCGCGACGCAGTCCGGAAAGGTAGACCGGGATGTTGCTTCGGAACTTGGAATCCAACATCGCAGCTACCGGGACGTCGTTCCTTTTGCCGAGCGCGTCCCAGATCGCGATGTCTAGCGCGGCGAGCGCGTCCATCCAGTAACCAGAGTTGACGCCGCGGCTGCGCTGCGAGTCGTAGACGAAATCCCAGAGCGCGGTCGGATTGGCGAATTCGCGTCCGATCACCATCTCGGCGATCGCAACGTCGATCATTACGCATACGATCTCGGGAGCGATCGGCGTGTTCGATTCTCCCCAACCGATGTGGCTGTCGGAGAGTTCGACACGAACCAAAGGCGTCTCAACCATGTTGGCGTAGACAGTTTGCCAACCACTCTTGAATTCGAAACGCGACAGCTTTACGGGGCTGGGACTCTCATTCTGCCTCCGATACTGCTCCCAGTAACCGGGGGTGTCAGGGAATGCGAGGTGAGCGGTGCGAATTTCGCGGACGGCGAACGACAGATCGTACGATGTCACATCTTCTCCAAGTGTTTCAATAGAAGCGATCGGATCTGCGCCGCCGTTTCGTCGTCGATGTTCCCTTGTTCCTCCGCGATATGCATCTGTGCATATGCGAGAGCGGTATACGCGCGCGACGTGTCTGGCGATTCGCTGAAAGTGGCGGATAGGTGTTTGCGAATGGTGTCGAGGTCCCCGCGAGTGTACGGCCCAGTCAATGCGTCAGGCATTCCGTGTCGATCGACTGCGTTCGCAGTTGAGATGACCATGGGAGCGATTCTGCGAATGGCTTCTTCGCGCTCGATCCCCAAACTACTCCACATTTCGGCCGCGATACCTGCGAGCCCGGCTAGCAATCCGCAGGCCAAAACAGCGGATGCATGGTAAACGGCGCGCTGATACTCACCGGAAATCGGGATCGGATGGCCATCGAGTTCAACCGCGCAGTCGTTCAACCACCTGCCGAACTCATCATCGATGCTTTCGATGGCGAATGTACAACCAGATAGGAGATGTGCAGAATCGGGTGACGGAAATGTCTGCAAAGGATGGATGGCACCGGTTCTAGCTCCGGCTTGCGAGGCGGATGCTAACGGATCGAGGCCTAGTACACCCGAACAGTGCGTAACGGCTTGATCCCGACTCCAATCGCACGCGTCGCAGACTTCTTGAATGTAACGATCGCTGACCGATATGAAGACGATTTCGGCGGATGAGGCGGCGACTCGCAAGTCGTCAGTGACGAGCGTCGCAGGCAGCTTTTTGCGAAGCCAGGATCGATGTTCGGGCCGGCGCGTCGAAACGGCGACCACGTTCCGACCGATGCCGGCGAGCGCAATGGCGAACGATGATCCCAATCGTCCGGTACCTACGACCGCGATTTTTGCACCGGTATTGAGCATTGCCAGATTCGCCTATTGTCTGCGATAATTGAGTGAATCACAGTATCGCATTTGATTTGTGCAGCTTCGGTCATACTCGGTTCAGCGGGCGTTATTCAACGTCATCAGTCATGGGCGCGCGGATTGGGTTGAGGCGCGGGAGGATCACGGTGGATGGTATGCGATCAGGCCATCAGCATAGGAGTGTCTGAAAGATATGGACCTACCCATCGGAATGCAAACCCTACCCCCGGCGTACGGATACGACGATGTCGCAATAGTTCCCGGTGACGAGACCGTAAACCCGGATATGACGGACGTGTCGACCAGTTTTGACGGATTCGGTATCGACATCCCGTTCATGGCATCGGCTATGGACAGCGTGGTCGATACGAACTTCGCGATCAAGATGTCAGACGCTGGCGGTGTGGCAGTCATGAATATGGATGGCCTGCATACTCGTTACGAGGACACCGAGCAGATTTATCAAGACATCGCGGCGGCCCCAAAGGCCGAAGCAACCGAGTTGATGCAGAAGGTCTACTCGAAGCCCGTACAACCAAATCTGGTCGGTCAGCGGGTGATCGAGATTAAAGAGGGTGGCGGCAAGGCGGCGGTTTCGTTCGTTCCGCAGACGGCCAAACGCCATGCGCCTTTGGCTGCAGAGGCCGGAGCCGATATGGTCGCGATCCAAGGTACGGTCATCACGCGGCGTCACCGCTCGACTAACAGCCCAGTCGGACTGATCCTTTCCGAGTTGGTCAACGATGTCGGAGTGCCGGTAGTCGTGGGTAACACTGTCAGCTACTCGGTGACCAAGGAGTTGATGGAAGAAGGTGTCCATGGCATCTTGGTTGGGGTGGGCCCAGGTTCGGCGTGTACCAGTCGAGAGGTTCTTGGCATCGGAGTACCGCAGGTGACGGCCACGATGGAGTGCGTCGCTGCACGCAATGATTATTTCAAAGAAACGGGGCGATACGTTTCAATCGTCACCGATGGTGGCATCCGCACCGGCGGAGATGTCTGCAAGTCGGTTGCATGTGGCGCCGACGCAGTCATGATCGGCAGCCCGTTCGCGAAGACTGAAGAGGCTCCGGCCAAGGGCATGCATTGGGGCATGGCGACTTGGCACAGTTCCCTGCCTCGTGGTACTCGGATCGATCTCGGCGTCAAATACTCACTAGATGAGCTGCTTTTCGGACCGTCGTCGACGTCTGATGGAACGTTGAACCTGGTCGGAGCCTTGCAGGTCTGCATGGGTTACGTCGGGGCCGAAACCATCCAACAGATGCATGGAGCGCGCATGGTGTACGCGCCGGCGATCAAGACCGAAGGCAAGATCTACCAGATGGCGGGCGCGTAGTTGTCTGGCGCATAATCGGGGCGTTCACATCCAATCGCAACCGTTCGGATTGGATCAGTTAAGGGACTAAATCGCGATGCAACTTCCGGATCCGAGCGCGTTACCGTCGCCACTCGACGGCATCAAGGTATTGGACTGTTCGCAAATCTTGGCCGGTCCATACTGCTCGATGCTGCTCTCGGACATGGGTGCAGATGTCGTCAAGATCGAGAAGCCGGGTGGGGGAGATGACACGCGTCGAATGGGGCCACCGTTCATGGAAGGTGAATCTGCCGCCTTCCTCGCGATGAACCGCAATAAACGCAGTGTGGTACTCGATTTCAAGAACCCGGACGGTGTTGCTGCGATGCGGAGGATGTTGGCGGACGCCGATGTCGTTATCGAGAACTATCGTGCCGGCGTGATGGAGCGATTGGGGTTGAGCTACGACGCAGTCCGGGAGTTGAACCCATCGATCATCTACTGCTCAATTTCGGGCTTCGGCAGGACAGGACCCTACGCCAAGCGGGCTGGGTTCGATTTGATCGCCCAGGGAATGAGCGGCGTTATGAGCTTCACCGGCATCCCCGGCTCGCCGCCCGTAAAGGTCGGCGTACCGATGGCGGACCTCAACGCGGGCCTCTACTCCGCTTACGGGATTCTGTCGGCGTACATCCATCGAATGAAGTCAGGTGAAGGCCAGTATCTCGAGGTCAGCATCATGGAGGCGGCGCTGGCGTACACGGTGTGGGAGTCGGCGAGTTATTTTGCTACCGGCAACGTTCCGCCGCCGTTGGGATCGGCACACCGGTTGTCGGCTCCGTACCAGGCATTGCGGACCGCGGACGGTCACGTAACGATCGGCGCACCGAATCAATCGAACTGGCAGCGGATGTGTCAAGCGATCGGCAAGGAGGAGTTGCTCGAGGATGAGCGGTATGCGGACAATGCGTGTCGTCTGTTGAATCGTGAAGCGCTCGAGATGGACTTGGAGGAGACTTTCGGGACGCGAACTACCGCGGAGTGGTGCGAAGTGCTTGAAGATGCTGGTGTCCCGGCGGGTCCGATCTACAACATGGAGCAAGTCTGGGAGGACGAACAAGTCCAAGCCCGCGAGATGGACGTTCTGTTAGAGCATCCGAAGGTCGGGGGCACTCGGAACATCGGACTCGCAGCAAAGTTGTATGGATCGCCCGGCAGGATACATAGCCCGGCGCCATTGCTCGGACAGCACACGCGGGAAGTCCTGAAGGAATCGGGGTTCAGTGAGGGAGAGATCGAGGGATTGATCAGTTCGGGAGCGGCGGAAGTCGCGTAGGACGGGTCGGTTATTCAGATATCGTCCTGATGTAGTTGACGAGATGCCAAATCTCGTCGCTGGTCAAATTCCCAAGTTGGGCAACCATCGGCGTGCCTTCAATTCCGTTGGCGATGAAGCCGTAGAGTTCGGAGTCGGTGTGGAGCGGGACGTGGATGGCTAGATCTGCGGGTGGCGGATTGAGCGCGACGCCGGCAGGACCGTCGCCGCGCCCTTGGTCGCCATGGCAGGTGGCGCAGGACGTGTCATAGGTTGCGCGACCCATCGCAACTGATTCCTGTGTCAGCGGGAACGGGTTGCCTTTGTCTTCGGTTGGCAGCCCGAATCCAACGGTCGATGCATTGAGGATGACGAGCATACCAATCGATGCAACGACAGTTGCGATGCCATGTCTAAGTCCAAAGTCGAATCGGACGGGTTTCCTGACCAGGGTCGTCGCTCCGATAAAAGCCAAACTAGCGACTGCGATGAGGACGCCGAATGCCGTCATCGCTGTCTGCACGGACGGTCGGATCAGGTCGGATGCGAAGGACTTCGAGGCGGCCGAGAATCGGATGGAGACATGGGAGTCGAACGAATCGGATCGCACCACTGTTACGTCGAGTTGGTACGCGCCGGTAACGCCGATTGTTGCATCTTCGAGTCGCCATTCGCCGGGCGCCGGGTTGTCGAGTGGGATGAAGTATTCGCCGAAGTCGTCGTCTAGGAATTTGATGCGAGAGCGTACTTCATCGGCTCTTTCGAACGGTCCGCCATCGGGCTCTTGGATGATTACCGTCAGCGAGTTCGCGCCGGTATTGCCAGGATCGAGGGTCACATCGATCTCGGCCCCGTCGATGGTTTGGGTGAGGCCGACGTAATCTTCGACGCCGATGCCACTGCGTTCCGCGTACTGTCGGGCCGGCTCGAGACTGGCGAGGCCAGCGGTGGCGAGAAGGACCGTTAACGCAATCCCGAGTTCGACACTGATGTAGCGGGTCAGGTTTCGCGTGTCAAAACTACCCGTTCTCTTGGATTTCGCGACTGAGCGGTTGTTCTTTATCGCAATCGCGATCAAGACGACGATGATGATGATTTTGGCGCAGAGAACTATTCCGAATGGGCTGTTGAGAGCTTCCAGGACGGTTACTTGCATCAAAGATGAAACTACCCCGGATGCAACTAGGACGGTCGTGACGAGGATGGCTAAAGGTGAGAATCCGGACGCGAATTGCAGGATGGCCGTGCGGGATGATGCATCGCCTGATCGAATCGCATGAAGCGACGCCACGACCAAGTATGCGATGCCACCGACCCAGATGGTTGCCGCGACGATGTGGATGAGGTCGGTGGCGATTGCGAATAGTCGGATGTCGCCGGGGGTGGCAGCGTTGTGACTCGTGAGAGCGATTAGGAGCAGGTATACACCTCCAAAAGCGATAGCGGCGATGCCCCAAGGAGTCTCCGTGACGAGCGGCAGCTCATCGAGTTCGTCATCATTTGAAGATCGACGGAAAACCTGTCTGGAATGTCGAGCCAAGATGATCGTGACCGCGGCGAGAACGGCGGCGGTGAAACGCCACGACCAGAAGCGGCCCCAATCGCTCTGGGACACAACATCGGTAATGCGAGCCGGGTCTACCGCCGCTGATGCGTTGTCGAACGCAATCGCAGTCTGCAACGCCAGTTGAGCGATCTGTGCAACGAGCACGACGACGATAGCCCAGAGCGCGACAACCGCGAAACGCGTGCTTACCGACTGGGCAAATTCCAGGACAGCAAGCTGCTCATCCGAACCGGCTACCCGTGTGGCGATCGCAATTTCAAGAAACAAACCGCCGGCAAATACAACGATGCCAATGTAGATCAACCAGCGAATGATCGGATCGACCGGCGATTGAAGCAAAGGTTGCTCTTCGACGGCGAGTTGATTTGCGGCTCCGAGCGGTTCGCCGATGGCGAAAAGGAACGAGCCGGTAACTTTGTGCCCGTCGACGGACGAGACGTTGCGCCAAACCACGGTGAATGTGCCGTTTTCGAGCGTGGCTAGCGGCACCCACATCGCGGTCGGTTCTGTCGCGTCGAATTGTGTCGCGCCCGCCGTAACATCTTCGCCGGAAGCGCTGAGGACTTTGATCGAACTGAACGCGGGTTCGATCGGTTCGGTGAACCAGATGATGACGCGCTCAGGTGGCCCGTCGAGTTCTTCGGATGGTTTTGGTGACGCCTCGATCAGGTTGGCATGAGCGGTCGCAGGTTCGGTCAGGAGAAGCGCGACAGCGGATGCGAGGATCGCAAGTGCGACCGCGGCGAGATTGAAGGGTGACGATATCGTCCGCGATGCCATTGGATGGCGTTCATTCCTCGTCGTCGTTCATCTCAATTTGCATACGACGCCGAAGTCGTCGTTCACGCTGGGCTCGGCGCCTTTTACTGCCGCTGGACCATGCCAGGAAACTCATCAGGACGACGAAGGAAACGATGGCGACCACGGTGCCGATCTCGTCCCAATATCCAACGGAGCCGTGCAACAGGATTGTGGTCATAGAGTTTTCCCGTCTTAGCGGGTTGAATCGACATCAATGGATGTCGAAAGCGGGTGAGGTCGTGTCAATCACGTCTTCTGGCAATAGTAATGGCGAATATGCTCATCGCCGTAGCGATCACGCCGAAGGCCATGCCGACGATGCCAATTATGATGCCGGTCGATGCTGTCGACGACGTTGTTTCGATATCGGCTTCGAGTTCTTGAACGGTATTGAGCGCACCTTGAGCGGCGTTCTGTATTTCGCGGTTGCTCTCCAAAACGACCGGGAATTGGATTGCGTCGGATGGTACAACGGTGTCGAACGTATCGGGCCTAGAGTCGAACGTTTCGTCGACGGCATTGCCTTCTATGGAACCGAAGAAACGCATTCGGTAGTCTCCAGGAGCAGTGGGAACGAATTCCGCGACGTAGTGTCCCGGATCGTTGAACACCTCTGTCAAGGGCATCACCCGTGATGCGGATGTCGGTATGTGCGCCACCTCCACCTGCAATGTTGAGGCAAGGCCCGTGACGCGATCTGAGGTGGGTAGAGTCTGGGCTGTAACGCTAGGCGTTTCCGGACCCAGCTTCGTCGTCATCTCGGAGGTCATCGATGTTATCGGGCCGCTCATGATGACTGCGTTCTGCGATTCGTGGTTCATCCACACCACAGTATCGCCGACGTTGACTTCGAGCTTCGCCGGCATGAGTTGACCATCCATGATCATGATGGACTGGTCTTCACCGTGCTTCGAATCCGCTGTCGAAACTGCGATTACGCCTTCTTGGTCGCCGGGGTGAATGTGGTACAGGATCTCGACACCGACGAGTTCTTCGGTTACTTCGAATTCGAAGTCTTCCATGCGGCCAATGCCTGGTGAGATGAATATCGCGCCATGGGTGACGATATCGACTTCGGTAACGTGTCGGTCGGGCATCGATTCTTCTTCATCTTTCATCCGCATCATCGACTCGTCATCGGCGGCAGTTTCTTGATGTGCGGCGCGCGTGACGACTAAAGAGACAGCGTTGAGCTGGCCTTCATAAGCGGGTTCGCGAAGGAATCCAACGATGAAGTTATAGTCGCCGACGTCGCGTCCTTCATGGGCCGAGACGGGGGAGGCGAGGGTAGCGGTCAGAAAACCGACGATGGCGATCACAAGGATCGCGATGGATTGAACCCGTGTCGCGATCAGACGTGCTCGATTCATGTTCAGGCTAGGGTTTTGGCGCGCTGGTATGGATACGTCTCTACGCGAAGCGAGGTTCTAGGTTGCGCGTTGTGGGATGCCGTGGTTTCGGTTGGTCGCCGAATCGCGGATGGCATCAGGCCCTGGCGTAGTCCGGTCGGTACGCGGTCTGCAGCGTGCGGAGGTCGAAGCCTTCGGGTTGTGCTCCGACAGCGTAGTCGTAAAGAGCCGCTTTGAAGATGCCTTCAAGAGCTTGCACTGTCGCGAACGCAAGTCCTACGAGCAATATACCGACGATGATGCCGACTACCGGCACGATCAGGAAGAGCAGTATCGCAGGAATGGCGGCGGCAATGACTGCCAAGATGTAAACGATCATGAAGCCGAAGGATGCGGTGATCTGGCGTCCCCAAGTCTCTCGGATGATGCTGGCGGACCGTTTGATCGAGGATATGGGGCCTTCATTTTCGGAGACCATGACTGGGATTACGAAGAAAGTCATGAATTCCCAAACGCCTTCGATCATGCTGTAGATCATCCGAACGAAGAAGTTGTCGGTCTGGGATCGAAGCACCCGGAAAAGGGTTCCGACAATTGCGGAGATGACGGACCAAAGGAAGATGTGATGGATGTGTTTCGATGCGTGGCTAATTCCGGACATGACGTTCGGGTCGCCACCGCGGAGTCTTTCGAGCGCGGCGGAAATGAGCGCGGCGTTGAAAAACGTGGTGATGAAGTAGGCCATGAGGATCATCACCAAGAACGCGATCAGATTACCGCTTTCGGCAACGCCGACCGCCAATCCTGCGAATGCGAGGACTAGCAAACCCATCCCAGACATGATTGGGAAGAGGATGAGCTCGCGGTCCATCATTAGGACGTTCCAGCTCATCTTCATCAGTTCGAAGGTGTGTCCGATCGTTGCAAACATCAGCCTGATCTGCTCCTCGCCGTCCGATTGGAATTAGGGACGATATTCATCCAGAATGGTACTACACTAGGCTATCTAGACCATCTCAATCGATGCCCGTGAACCATTACAGTCAACATCTGGCGGCAGCCGTTACCGCCGCGGAAGCGGCGAATGATGTGCTGATGACTAGATTCAGGGCTGGCGTCCAAGGGCTAGCGCGTTGGGAAAAGTCACCTGGTGCTCTGGTGACTGCTGCAGATATCGAATCGGACAAGGCCATAGCTGAGGCGTTGGCCGCTTCAGGGTGCGGCGGCGAAATCATTTCGGAAGAGAGCAACGTTGACCTGGGCACCGCTCGAGACGATATCGACACGAGAATCGAGTGGTTGATCGATCCCTTGTGCGGAACCGTTCCATTCAGCACGGGCATGAATCATTGGGGCGTCAACATCGCGATGCGAGCCGACGGCGAGTTAACGCTGTCGGCTTTATCAACGCCTACATCAGACATCTTGCTGACGGCGTCGAGACACGATGGCGTTTGTATCAACGGTGAACCGTGGCGGATTTCGTTTCCGGATCGCGACTTGGGCGAGGTGATCGTTGGCTTGGAGATCGACGGTCAAGAGCAGTGGCGCAAGCTGTTGACGACAAGTGGCTTGGATTGGGTCACGCGAGTCGGGCAGGCAAACGGGTTCTCGTCTGCCGCATACCCATTGATGCTTGTCTGTACCGGTCGGATGTCAGCAGTGGTCTTCTATCGGATCGATCCGATGCACGTTGCCGCGGGGTCGCTCGCCGCGATGATGCTAGGAGCAATGGCTACCGACGGAAAAGGCGAACCAATCGATTGGTCGCGCGACGACGAGTTGCCCATGGTCGTCGTGGGATGGCCGCGGGTGCACCAGCAGTTGATCGAGGCGATCAACTCCGGTTTCTAGTCTTCGATCAGGTGTGCGGCGGTACCGGAGAGCATCGTTTCGGTGCTTCCTGGGAATGGCGCTGTACTGAACACGGCGTTGCCCAGCATGATCATGGTCGCAACGCCACCGTTCGACTGAGCCTGCTCTATCGCGTCTTTTACGCGACTATCCGTCAGCAGCCCACTCGAATTTGCGAAATCAAGCGCGAGAGCTATCAACTCCGAGAACGTCATCTCCGAATCTTGCTCGATTGCAGCCTCGATTTCGGCGAGCGCTGTTTCCGCGGAGCGATTAATGCGTTCGTGTCTGTTGTGGTCAGAAAGGATTTTGCTGGTTCGAATTTTGCCAAAGTAGCGCCAGAAGACGGGTGTGGGCGGCATCGCGATTCGGTGCGCCGCCAGCGGATGTCCAGCGACCGTCTTAACCAAGCAGCCGCCGTTGTATTGGGAGCAGACATCTCCCAACCCAGTCAGATTGCGAACCTCTGCGACATGGGCGATCATCGCTAATTCGTCGCGTGATTCTCCGATGGCTAGCAGATGATCCGCTGCAAGCAGGGCTGCGAACGTTGATGCACCGCTTAGACCAAATCCGCTGCTCAGCGGCAGGTTCGATTTGACATCTACGTTTAGCGTTTGTTGTGTCAAATCGCTCAAAGCGCTGGATACCGTCGGGAAATCAATCGGTTCACCATTGAACGTTACTCGGGTATCACGCGAGTTGGAACGGGCCAGATCAACGATCACGCCGTCGCTGACGGTGAATCCCCATCCCAACGAGTGCATCTTTGCCGGGTCGTCGTCGGCGATGATTTTGAAGAGCCCAGATATATTCCCGGGCGCGAACGCTTTGGCAGAGTCGCGCGTTGACAGATTTGCCGACATGGAGTTCGGAAAGTGCGGTAAAGGTTGGCGGCCCTACGTACGTTTATGCGGTGATGACTAACCCGCGGAGAACTTTTGCTTCATCGCTGGCCATGAAAGCGACGACCTCAGCAACGTCTCTGGGGTTCGTGAGATTCGACACGGCATCTTCTACCTGATCTTGCGGCTGATTAGTGATTGCACCGGTGGACCTGAGTTGCGCGACCTTCAATGGCGTGTCTACCGACCCAGGGGCGATGTCGTTGACTCGGATGCCTTGGGTTTCGAGGTATTGTTGCATCACCATTGTGAAACCGTGGACTCCGCCTTTGCTGGCACCATAGGCATAAGACGATGATCCGCCTTTCACGCCTGCACCGGACGCGGTGAGGATGATGACGCCGCGATCTGGACCTGGCTTCTTCAACATCTCGATGACCACGTACTTGGCCATGAGGTAAGTGCCGCGGAGGTTTATGTCGAGAACCGTGTCCCAAGTCTTTTCTGGGAACTCCTCGAGATCGACCGAAGCGCCGTGCAGCACTCCAGCGAAGTGCAAGAGGACATCGATGTCGCCGAGCCAAGCTTTGGCGGCAATCACCGTACCCGCAACATTCGCCTCGTCTCGAACGTCCACGCTCCAAAATCTGGAGTTCCCTCCGTTCTCGTTGATCTCTATCGAGGTGTTGTTTCCGTCTTCGTTGTTGTTATCGAAGATGGCAACTTGGGCCCCGAGTTCGGCGATACGGATTGCGGAGGCACGACCGATGCCGGTGGCGCCGCCGGTTACGATACATCTCTTTGCGGAAAGGTCTACGGGCATATCTTGCTCCTAAGCGGATATTTCCGATTCTAGTTGCGTTCGTTTCAATCCCATGTGATGCCTGCGATCTCCGCAGCTCGGCGAATGCCAGCCGCGGCCGCGGGTATCTTTTCGTCGGGGTAGTGCTCGACGGTGACAATAATGTCGGGAGCGACTTCTTGGAGTCTGGATAGTAGCGTGACGTTGTCCAATAGTGCATTCGGTGCGCCGATGACTTCTTCCTCGAAGTGCGGAAGCAAAGCGTCGACGATCGTGAAATCTTTGGCGTCGCATCCCACAATCTCGTCCCTCATCAAGTCGACGCACTCGTTTATCAGAGACGTCGTGTCGTACGCAATGTCCAACGATCCGACGAGATTGACGGGATCCATGTTGTATCCGAGGGCGGGCATAGCGACCGCGTCGAAGAAATCCCGCACGCGCGGCGGCGTGTAGAGAGGACACACTACACCGGATTCGACCACGAGTTTGACTCCCTCCGATTCGGCTACGGCGCATACTTGCTTGGCGCTTTCGACGAGCCGGTCAAAAGTTGCTGCGGATCGATTTTCCGGGTGCGGCAACCAAGCGCCGTTCGGATTCAAGCTCCCCGGTCGAAAGTACGTCGTTGGACATGTCATTTTTGCGGAAAGTCGGATCGTTTCCTCCAAAAACCCGACTGTCCACTCCCGGGTCGCATCGTCGTCGCTGCAGAGTCCGCCACCGTATCCGCCCCTTGTCATCGGCATACGCAATCCGTGGTCACCGTACAACGCCGTTATCGCGTCGATGTCGCTGACGTTGCCGAGTGATGGGTCCGAGATGGTCAGGAGGGCGGAAATGAAGCCGTGGTTGGCGACTTGTTGCACCTGTTCGGCAGTGACTTCTAGCCAATCGCCTCTTACGAATCCAGCAACTCCGAGAAGCATTTATGGTCACCTTTCGTTCCGCGCCACGGTCGTTTTGGAACCGCGGTCATCTTTCCATGTTATCGCCGACGATGATGCTTCAAGCGTTGAATCGCTTCATGCGGTGTAGGTACGATTCGAACAGTGACGGATCAATGACGCGGCAGTCTACGAATCGCGCGTGGACTGACCGCTTCCGCGCTACATGATTCGCGAGCGCTTAGTCAGGTTATCGGTATCACGCATTGGCATCGACGATTCCAGAGCCGAGGGAACTGGGCGATGTGCTCTCTGAGGTGAGCGATCTGCTCGAAGTCGGTGGGGTTTCGGTCGCGCTTAAACGACTCTCACCTTTGCGGCCAGCAGACTTGGCCGCGGTAGTCGCGGAGCTTTCCGAAGATCATCTGCGCCAACTTTTGGATCGCATGACGAATGAGGCGATCGCGGAAGTCTTGGACTATCTCGACGTCGACAGAGGGCTGCGCGTATTCGAGGCGATCAACGAGAACCGGCGCCCGTCCGCGTTGGACGAAACGTCACCAGAGGTTGCTACCGACCTGCTCCATCGCATCGCGTGGGACGATGCGGCACAGACATTGGTCCGGATGCGGAATCTGAACGTCATTGGAGACCTGCTGATCCATGACGATGACGACGCTGGTGGACTCATGTCGCCAACGTTTGGGAAGTTGCGGGAATACTGGACGGTTCGCCACGCTCTGCGCGTTCTTAGACAGATGGATTTAGTTCCTGAGATGCTGCGCGAACTCTTCGCGGTGGACGCTAACGACGCGTTAGTGGGGCGAATGGAGTTGTCGGAACTAGTGTTCGCGCCTCCGGATGCGACGATAAGCGAGGTCATGAACCGAGACGTCATATCCGTGTCCGCAACAGAGGACCAGGAGAGCGCGGTGCGTCTTATGCAGCGGTACCGGCTGCCCAGCATTCCAGTTACGAACGCGCGCCGGCAGCTTCAAGGCGTCATCACGTCGAACAGCTTGGTGGAGGTCGCTGAACAGGAAGCTACCGAGGACATGTTCCGGCTGTTCGGTGTCGGTGGCAGCATCACGCCGGGTTACAACATCCGGGAATCGGTCCGCAACCGGTTGCCTTGGTTGGTGTTGAACCTCTTCACCGTCATGTCAGCAGGTTACGTGCTGAGTCTGTTTCAACCAGCGCTCGACGCGATGGTTCTGCTGACGGCGTTCTTACCGGTGGTTATGGGTCAGGCCGGGATTGCCGGAACGCAGACGGTAACGATCATCGTTCGTTCAATGGCGTTGGGAGAGCGATCAATATCGAACGTCTGGCAGCTTTTGTTGTTCGAGTTAGTCCTTTCTCTAATTCAAAGCATCACCGTTGGCGGCATATTAGGCGTTATCGTTCACCTCTGGAAAGGTGACATCGTCTTGACGATATTGGTCACCTGTTCTTTGGTGCTCAACCTGATTCTCGCCGCGTTGAGCGGGGTATTGGTCCCGATGTTCATGCGCTTGGTAAGAATCGATCCGGCGATGGCGTCAGCCGTTATCGTGACGACCGCGACCGACATCTGCGGCATCGTGATGTACCTTGGGCTGGCCAGCATTTTCCTATCGCTGCTGGTCAACTGACGGGCGGTGATGCGATGGGTCTTCAGGCGCTCTCGACGAACGCGGTTGCCACGTGCCGGCGTTGAATCTTTCCGGTCGCGGTCCTTGGCAACTCGTCAGCGAAGTAGATCACGTCCGGAACCTTGAAGTCGGCTAGCCGTTCTCGACAGAAGTCCTGTATGTCCTGCTGTTCGCAATCTCCTGATAGGACAACGGCGGCCTGAACGCACTCGCCATACTTCTCATCAGGTGCCGCGAAGCAGACGGCCTCGGCGACTGCGGGGTGTTCCAATAAAGCCGCATCGACCTCGAGCGGCGAGATCTTCTCTCCGCCACGGTTGATGAGTTCCTTCAGGCGGCCAGTCAGGGTCAGATAACCGTCGTCGTCAAGCATTCCCTGATCGCCAGTTCTGAACCAACCGTTGACGAACGCGTCGGCATTGGCCTCTTCGTTGTTGTGGTAGCCCCACATCACGTTTTCGCCTTTGATGACGACTTCCCCACGTTCTCCGTTGGCGGCAAGAGCTCCGGTGATTTCGTCGCTCATGATCGCGACTTCGACTCCCGTCGCGGTGCCGACGGTGCCGGGGAAGCGCGCGCCAGGTGGCAATGGGCTGCTCGACATCTGGTGCGATGCTTCGGTCATGCCGTACGCTTCCAAGACCGGCGCACCGAATCGTTGCTCGAGCGCGTCGAATACGGTTGGTGCAAGCGCGGCGGAGCAAGACCGGATCAAGCGGAAAGACTCGTGTGGTGCATCATCGTCGTCGGCACGCGTCAGCAGGATCTGATGGATGGTTGGCACGGCAGAGTACCAAGTCGACGAAGTTTCGGCCTGCTGCTGCCAGAACGCGCTGGCCGAAAACCTTGGCGGGACTACGACCGTACCGCCGGAGTTGAGCGTTGACAGGCATGCACCGATCAAGCCGTGCACATGGAAGAGGGGCATCACGATCAACGAAGTGTCATCGGGCGTGAGCTCGTATGTGTTCTTGATGTTGCCGATCGACCTCATGAGGTTGAGATGCCGCAGCGGCACGCCTTTGGGACGGCTCGTCGTACCGGAAGTGTGGAGGAAAAGTGCCACATCGTCGCTTGCAGGAACGGGCGCATCGGCGGTTGATGTGAGTTCGACGCCGCGGGAGGAAAGCGTGACACGCAGATCGCCGTTCGATGTGCTTAAGTCCGCTTCGATGGTTTTGATGCCGAGATTCGCCGCCGCTTCTCGGGCTGGATGAGGCCCGTTCGGGAGGATCGCAACGCGGCTACCGGCGTCTTCCATGAAGAAAGTGAACTCGTCAGTGGTGTACGCAGGGTTCAACGGTGCCGCGATCGCACCGGCTCGGGCGACCGCCAAGAAGGTGGCGACGAATTCGTAGCCGTTGATCAGCACAATCGATACGGGAATGCCGGGTTCGACGCCGTTCGCAGCGAGGATGTCGGCTAAACGCGAAATTTCGGAATCTAGATCGGTGTACGACCATGTACCTACGTCTGGTGCGATTACTGCTGCGTCGGACCAAGATGACGGCTGAAGGAGTGAGTTTAATGTGTTCGTGTCGGACACGTTTTGCTCCGATTCACTGCGGTGAGTTGGGCTGGTTGATTGGACTCGGTGTTCGTGAGCATTCTAACGCTTGGGAAACTCAAACGCGCAGTACAACGAGTACGCGTTCCAATCCGGCGTAATCACGATGGATTTGGATGTCCGCATCTGTCAACGTCGCGCGTGCCGTTTCTAAGCAGATGTTTACAACCGGCGGGTCGATCTCGATGAAAGCAGCCGATGGAGCGTCGTCGCGAAGCAATGTGGGAAGCGAGCGTATCAGCGGTCGAAGCACATCCATGCCATCAGGACCACCGTCCAAGGCTTGGCGGGGTTCCCAATCGCGCACCTCCGGTTCGAGTCCCGGCAGAGCATCTGATCGGACGTAAGGCGGGTTAGAGACGACCACATGAAAATCACCGTAAGACGGCGTTTCAGTCGCATCGTCAATGACGAACCGGATCCACTCAGGGCTTAAACCGTGACGGTTGGCGTTGGACTTCGCGATCTCGATTGCGTCCGGGCTGATGTCAACAGCGGTTACACGGGCTCCTTGGATTTCTTTAGCGATCGTGACGGCTATGATGCCGGAACCGGTTCCGATGTCGCAAACTGTGGGGTGGCCGAGGTGGTTGTGTTGCACGAAATGGGAGCACAGATCGATCAACATCTCGGTTTCCGGCCTCGGAATGAGTACGCGCCGATCGACTTCGAACGGCCGGCCGTAGAACTCTTTTTGGCCGATTATGTATGCGAGTGGTTCGCGATTTGTCCGGCGCGCCAGAGCGGCGACCAGCCGGTCATGCGCCGCAAATTCCAACTGAGATGAGGATCCCGCTAGCAATCGCGCCGCATCGAAGCCGGTAGCGTGTCGCAATAACATTCTCGCTTCGATGCCTACCTCATCGGAATGAATTCCGACATCCCGCAATCGGGACGCGGCATCCCTGATGGCTTCCGCTATCGTGGCCAAGGAAGGTCGACAGTTACGAGGTTGATGCAGCGTTGATTTTTCGAGTCTGTTCAACCTGCAGCAGCGTGTCAACGAATTCGTCGATATCGCCGTCGAGGATCTTCGGCAGATTGTGACTCGTGAGATTGATGCGATGATCAGTCACGCGGGATTGCGGGAAGTTGTAGGTGCGTATCTTTTCCGAACGGTCGCCCGATCCGACTTGAGCCTTGCGGTTAGCAGCTTCTTCAGCCGCTCTTCGGCGCAACTCCATGTCCCATAGCCGCGTCCGCAGAATGCCCATCGCCTGGATTTTGTTTTGGAATTGGGACCGCTCGTTCTGGCATTGGGCGACGATGCCCGTGGGTTCGTGTGTGATTCGGACGGCGGTCGCGACTTTGTTCACGTTTTGACCGCCGTGCCCTCCGGCGTGGAAAATATCGATCTTGAGGTCCTTGTCGTCGATTTCGACGTCGACTTCGTCCGCTTTGGGCAACACCGCCACAGTTGCTGCGGAGGTGTGAATCCGCCCTTGCGACTCGGTCTGGGGAACACGTTGCACGCGATGAGTTCCGCTCTCGTGTTTGAGACGCGGGAAAGCGCCTTGGCCTTCGATCTCGAAGACGACCTCCTTGATTCCGCCGATACCAGTGTCGTTGAGAGACAGTACGGACGTCCGCCAACCGTGGTTTTCGGCGAAGCGTTGGTACATGCGGAAGAGCTCGTTAGCGAAGAGTCCAGCCTCGTCGCCGCCTGTGCCGGCGCGAATTTCTAGGACCGCGTCCGCGTCGTCTGTTTCGTCACGCGGTATGAGCGCGACCTGAATCTCGGAGATGAGTTCCGCGTATCGCTGTCGCTGCTCTTCTGCGACTTCCCGCGCCATCTCGACCATCTCTGCGTCGGTATCCTCGGCGAGGATCGATTCTGCGTCGGCTATCTCATCGTTCACCGAATCGAATTCGTCGCGAAGGCGAACTAGAACAGATATTCGGGCGTACTCTCGCCCAAGTCGCTGCATCTGCTGTCGGCTAGAGACCACTTCGGGCAGCGACATTTGAGCTTCTAGCTGTGTTTGGCGATCGGCGGCAGCTTGTAGGCTGGCGCGAAGCCGATCTTCGACTGTTGTGTTGGCAGGTGGCATTATTCGGTTGGGATTATCGCGGATGAAATCGCACCGGCTTCGAGATCGACCGTCAGTTGATCGCCATCGGATTGCAACGGTTTGACGGCGGCGACGCCCTGCTCAAGTTCCCGGTTTCCGATGATGATGCAATAGTTCGCATTCGCTCGGTTGGCGTACCGCATCTGAGCCCGCATCGATTTGCCGGCGGGCGCCATGGTGATTGACAGCCCTAGGTTTCGAAGCTCGGCTGCCAAAGATCCGGCACGGCTCGTGGCGTTTGCGCCGATATGGACCATCACCGCGTTAACTGGTGGCGGGGCGACATCGATTGATTCTTGCCGTTGTATTTCGAGGATGATTCGCTCGATGCCAGAGCCGAAGCCAACGCCGGGCGTCGAGTTGCCGCCTAAGATGCCGATCAATGGGTCATACCGCCCGCCGCCAAAGAGCGAAGTTTGGCTTCCTTCCTTCGACGGTTCAAACTCGAAGACGGTTCGATTGTAGTAATCCAAACCACGAACCAACGTGTGGTCGATGTGGTAGTTGAAATTCGGATACGCGGGTTTAAGTCCATCCAAAAGCGCGAGGAGTGTTTCCCAATGCTCCGTAGCGTCGTCGGAAAGGTAGTCCAAGGACTTGGGAGCATCGGCGCTCAATTGTTGCGTCGCCGGTTCTTTTGAATCGAGCAGTCGCAGAGGTGCGCGTTCCAAACGGTCTCGGTCGACTTTTGGCAGGTCGCCTGCGTATTTCGCGAAGTGTCGCCGTAGGTCATCCGCGTAACCGCTCCGGGTCCCTGGATCGCCGATCGAGTTGATGCGGACCGAGACATCCGATAAGCCAAGCGCCGTGATGTACCGGAGACCGATCTCAATGATCTCGGCATCGATGACGGGTGACGGGTCGCCGATAGCTTCGCAACCGAATTGGTGGTGCTGTCGATACCGGCCTGCCTGGGGACGGTCGTATCGGAACATCGGCGCGATGTAGAAGACTCGTACCGGTTGCGGCAGGTTGTGCATCCCGTGTTCGATGTAGGCGCGGCAAACCGGCGCGGTGCCTTCGGGGCGCAGAGTCAACGATTCGCCGCCGAGATCATCAAACGAGTACATCTCCTTCTGGACGATGTCAGTTTCATCCCCAACGCCGCGGCGGAAAAGCGCCGTGTTTTCAAAGACTGGCGTGTCGATCTGTTGGTACCCGAATTGGCGCGCGGTTTGGATCGCGGTGGCGCGGACCGTGTTCCAGAGAATCTGATCTTCTGGAAGAATGTCTGCGACGCCGCGCGGTGCCTTGAAATTTCGTTGTTCAGCCATTTCTCAACGATTCTATGTTCCCCGATTGCAGCGGTGATGAATCAGAGGGGCGTGAGACGCGCTTTGATAGACTTTCGGACACGAAGTCGGGGCATGGCGCAGTCTGGTAGCGCACTTGACTGGGGGTCAAGAGGTCACAGGTTCAAATCCTGTTGCCCCGACCACATAAACAATTAAGATCGCGGAAATTTCCGCGGTCTTTTTGGTTGTTTGGCAACGTCCAATACGACCTTACCGAATTCACGAGGTTTGGACCCCGAGTCAGTACAACCGCCTCTGCCTCTTCACCGCTGGTTGCAACGTAAGAAACACTAACGAAGCAATGATCAACAGTACTGTTCCGGTTATGAGCACGGGTTGATAGGTGCCCAATTGATCGAACGTGTAGCCGGCGGCGACGGGGGCGATGATGAGGGCGAAGTTGTAGATGGGTGCCATCACGCCGCGGATGGTTGCGTAGCGGGCGCGACCAAACAGGTCGCCGATTATCGCCCAGTTCAGGGAACTGCCTGCTTCGGAGCCGATGAACAGGAGCATGGCTAGGAATATGGGCCACGTCCCTTCGACCAATGTGATCAAAAGCAGGCTAACGGCGGACGCGGAATAGAGGAACGTCAACATCAACGGTCGTCCGACGCGGTCGCTGATGTAGCCTGTGTAGAGGATTACGGGAACGGCCGAAAGTGAGATTAGGCCGACGAGGTTGGCGGCCATCTGTTGGGTTTCGCCACGCCACACGAGGATCGGTATGAAGTGGAGGAAGATGGTGCCGTGAACCGACATGCGCAACGTCGTAGCTGTCACCAAAATCCAAAACGATGGGGTTTTCAATGCCTGTTTGGTGGTGAAATCACCATCTGAAGTTGACGTTGAAGGTTGGGTCGCGTCCGTGGTTTCGTCAGTTGAGGACCGGCGTTGGGAATTTTCGTTACGACGGAGTCGTCTTCGCATATGGGAAAGCGAGATGCCACCGTCGGGATTCAAGCCCATGCTTTCAGGCGATCGACGGAACAAGAACGACAAAGGCGCAATAAAGATGATCAACCCGACGCCGATGATCCAAGAGGTCGTCTGCCAGCCGAGATTGATGACACCGACGGAAATCAAAGGGATCATCAACGCTCCGCCGAGTCGGAACGCGGCGCTGTTGATCGACATCACTAACCCGCGGTAGCGAATGAACCAGGTGTTGAGCGCGGCGGTGGTCGCTTGCATGAACGATGTCGATGACCCGACGGAAATGACCAATAGGTAAACGAGCATGAACGCGATGTAGGTTTCCGTTTGCGAAAGCATGATGTAGCCGACTCCCGTGACGATCGCGCCCGATAGGATGAGCGGGATATAGCCGAATCTGTCGAGTGCCCATCCCGTAATCGGTCCAAGAACTCCGTTCTCAGCCCTGGCGAGCGCGAATGCTAGGGAGGTTTGCCAATAAGTGATCCCAAGCGATTCGGATACTGGAATGAAGAAGACGGCGAACCCTTGCCAAACGACAGTGCCACCAAACGCGTTCATTACGGATGCGCCCGCGAGCATGTACCAGCCGTAGTAGACGCCCTTCATGCGCGAACGGCGCGGCGCACCCAAACGGTTCACGAGTGTTGCCCGTTTAGGGGTTCGTGTTCCGGCGTTTCAAACCGTTCGAGACGCGCCCGCATCTTCGGCCATGACTTGGCCAAACGGTCGTAAAGGACGATGTTGACTATCATTCCCAAATTTAGGGACGCCATCGTCGGTATCATCACTTTTTGCGCAGTGCGATCGAGGATTTCGGCGGATATCGACCCGTTCTCAGGGCCGAAAACGTAACAGGCCCGTTCGGGGTGATTGAAATCCATCAACGTTTCGGCATCGTCGCGTAGCTCTACGCACACGATCGAAGCGCCCTCGGGGACGGCGTCGATAAGATTTTTCGATCTGATCACTGGGATGTGCCGGTATGACCGCATCGGATCGGTGTGCAGTTTTGGCAGCTTGATACCCGCGGTATCGCCTCCGATGATCACCATACGGGCATCGAAGCAAAAAGCGGCCCGCAAAGCATGGCCTACATTCACTGGATCGGTAGGCCTGTCAAGGGCGACGCACGCAAAACCACGCTCTTGCCGCATCGACGGACGACTCACATATCGGTCGTATCTGTTGCGCTTTTTCTGATGCGTCGAATCGTTTTCGCCGTGCATTGGGTGCCCTCACCCTAACCCTCTTCCCGAGGGAGAGGGGAATTCGATGGCACTCTCGCCAAGTGGGAGGGGTTACTTCTTGTTGAAAAAGTCAACTCGCCGAGGCGGTAATTGGTGGCCGTTGTTTGTGCCAGCCCGCGAGTTCTTCGTACGCGTGACCGACTCGGAGCACCGTCGACTCGTCGAACGCGTGCCCGGAGATCATGAGACCGATTGGCATGTCAGACGAGTCGAAGCCGCAAACGACAGATAGCGATGGTTCGCCGGTGACGTCGAAGATGGAGGTGAACAGCGGGATTTCGTGACTCTTTTCTGCGAGAACCTCTCCTGGTGCAGGTGTACATTCGGCAATTGTGTGGGTCCGAACTGGTACTGAAGGTGTTGCTAGCACGTCGACGTGCGCCGTCGCTTCGGCCATCCGCACACAGAATGACTGGCGAGCACGTTGAGCGCGTATGTAATCGACCGCCGGCATAGCGAGAGCCGCCTGGATCCGGCCGCGGACCGCCGGCGTGTAGTCGTCGGCGTGTTCGGGCAGCAACTTTTCGTGCACCGCGACGGCCTCAGCAACAGAGATGATCATGTTTATCGATCGACCATCAGAGACCCAGTCCATCGGAATCGAAATGAGTTCGGCTCCATTCCGTTCGAGCAACTCGATAGCAGCGTTTACCGTTGCCCCAACTTCTGGATCGACGATATCAGGGTCGAAGAAAAAGTGTTCGGGCACACCGATGCGTAGACCGTTGACGCCCTTGTCGAGGTCTGCAGCGAAGTCGGGCACCGACCGCGTGGACGACGCAATGTCGCGCGGATCATGTCCGGCGATGACGTTTAGCATGTGTGCGCAGTCGGCGGTGCGTCGTGTCATGGGGCCTACATGGTCTTTGCTCCACGAGAGATCCAAAACTCCAGTGCGCGGCACTCGGCCGTAGGTCGGCTTGATACCGGCGATTCCGCATAGCGATGCCGGCATCCGGATGCTTCCACCTGTATCCGAACCGAGGGCGCCATAGACCAATCCGCCAGCGACGGCGGCACCTGACCCGCTGCTGGAACCGCCGGTTATTTTTTCGGTGTCCCACGGATTGTGAGCGTCGCCGGTGTATGGGTTGACTCCCGCAGACCCTAACGCGAACTCGACGAGGTTGGTTTTGCCAAGGGTGATCGCACCGGCAAGGTTCAATCGGTCGGTTACGGTCGCGTTCGACGTGGCGATGTTGGATTGCAGGACTTTGGAGCCGCCGGTGGTCGGTTTGCCCTCAACGTCGACGAGATCTTTGAGGCCAATGGGGATACCGTGCATTGATCCCAAGTAGTTGCCGTCTGCGATCTGTTGTTCGGCTTTCGCCGCTGCCGCGAGCGATTCATCCTCCCAAACGTCAAGGAAGGAATTCAACTTCGGGTCAAGACTCGCGATCCGTTCGAGTGCGATTTCTGTCAATTCGACGGGTGAGACCGAACCATCTTTGATCTTCGGCGCCAGCTCGTGGATCGAAGCGAACGCCAAGTCTTCGCGTCTGTTGTTCATTGGTCGCTCCCTTTCTCGCAATCGTCTCTCAACACTACGGGGTTGAAGACGTTGGAGGGTTCGTGGTCTTGGTATTCGAGGGATCGCACGACCTCGAACGCGTTGTAGAGCGAGTCGCTCGATTTTGCTGCTAGTCGTGCGTTTTCTTCAGAGATCGGTATGCCGGCGCGGCCTCCGGCGGTCATGATGTCTTTAGCGCGTCGGTTTTCGTCTTGTTCGGTCATGGCAGGGTTCCGCATCGATCGGCATTCGCCGAGTGTTCGCGTTTTCTTATCCTTATATATACGTGAGGTGGCGTGTTAGCAGGATACATGCGCCCTCGCATATCACGACGTGCGCATTCTTGAATGAGATTGGGGTAAGATGCACCCGCAAAAACAGATAGCACAGATGGTTGTTTCGGCTCTTGAGTCGGCTATCGCAGCCAACTCGTTGCCAGAGATCGGACGGGTCGCTCCGCCTGTGGAGCGACCGAAGAACGCGGAACACGGCGACTACAGCACGAGCGTCGCGTTGGCGTTGGCATCCAGCATGCGAATGGCGCCGCGAGCAATCGCGACCGAGATCGTTGACAACGTCGAGCCGTCGTCGATGGTATGCGAAGTGAGCATCGCGGGGCCGGGTTTCATCAACTTCAAGCTGAACGACGAGTGGCTACGATCGCAGATTCACGTAATTCGCAAGAACGGCATTCGGTTCGCGCACTTGGATATGGGCGCTGGCCAACGGGTGCAAGTTGAGTTCGTGAGCGTAAATCCAACTGGTCCGCTTCACATCGGCCACGTCCGCGGCGCGGTCATCGGCAACGGACTCGCGAACATCTTGGACGCCGCGGGTTATGACGTCCAGCGCGAGTACTACGTAAACGACGCCGGAAACCAGATGCGGATCTTCAATGAATCGGTTTACATCCGCATGCTGCAAGCTGCAGGGAAAGATGCCGAGTTAGGTGCGGAGTCGTATCCGGGCGAGTATGTTGAGGATCTTGGAGCCGATTTCTACAAAGAATTCGGCGACGATGTCGTCGCAATGCCCCAAGTCGAGGCTCTGGAGGTGATTTCGAAGCCGGCGTTGGTGCGGACCGTCGCGAATATCCGGTCGACTTTGGCCCGGTTGGGAATCGAGTATGACGAGTGGTTCAACGAAAAATCGCTAACAGACGGAGATGACTTCGAAGAGTCGCTCGATCTGCTTCGGGAGCGGGGTTACATTTCGGAACGGGAAGGCGCGTTGTGGTTCCTCGGGACCAAGAGCGGTCTTGAGAGTGACAGCGTGATCATCCGGAGCATGGATCGTGGCCCTTCATACTTCGGTACCGACATCGCCTACCACTACAACAAGTTCTTGCAAAGGGGTTTCGATCGTGTCATCAATGTGTGGGGAGCGGACCATCACGGTCACGTCGCGCGGATGAAAGCGGTAGTAGATTCGCTTGGCGTGGGCTCGGAGCGACTGACGATCATCATCAACCAGATCGTCAATTTCAAAAAGGGCGAAGAGACTGTCCGGTTCGGCAAGCGCAAGGACAACTTCATTCCCGCCGACGACCTGCTCGACGCGGTCGGACCAGACGCGTGTCACTACATCTTCTTGGAGCGCACGCCTGGCACTCACATGGAGTTCGATCTAGAGCTTGCGAAGAGCGAAACTTCGGAGAACCCTGTTTTCTATGTACAGTACGCGCACGCGAGACTGTGCGCGGTGCTGCGTGCTGCAGACGAGCGAGGCATCAAGTTTGAGGATGGGGACGTCTCACTGCTAACGGCCGATCAAGAGTTAGCTCTGATGCGGCGATTAAACGAGTTGCCCGATGTGGTTGCCCGCGCTGCAGAGATGTTGGAACCACACCACATGCCGCACTTCGCATACGAGGTGGCCCGCGAATTGCAGCGTTTCTACGAGGCTTGCCGAGTTATTTCGAGCGATGCGGGAGACGCGGAGTTGACGAAAGCGCGACTTCTACTAGTAGACGCGGCACGCATCGTGCTCGCAGGAACCCTGGGCATCATGGGAATGAACGCGCCCGAGCGAATGTAGCGATTTCAACCTAGAGCGGGTTGTCTTCCGAAGCCGAACGCTTGTAACGCTCGATACGATCAACGTAGCTCTGCGTCGCGCGGCGCTGCAACTCTTGGTGTCGAGATCGCAACCTGCCAATCGCTTTACCAGGAACACCGCGGATAAGCTGGTTGTCTTCGAAAACAGCATTCTCCGGAATGACAGATCCGGCGGCGACCAAACAGCCCTTACCCAAGACGACTCCGTCGTTCATCACTGAACCGTTGCCCAACAGACACCCGTCGCCGATAGTCTTGGCGTGACAGACGACTCCGTGTCCGATCGTCACGCCATCGCCAATCGTGGCGTCATCGTCGGCGTGGATCACCGTGTTGTCTTGAACGTTTGATCCGCGTCCGATCGAAATAGTACCGCTGTCGGCCCGGATAACCGCACCATGCCAAACGCTCGATTGCGGACCGACGCGTACGTCCCCAATGAGAATGGCTTGGGCGCTTACAAAAGCAGATTCATCGACTTGAGGACTGACGCCATCGAGTTCGAGGAACATTACTGGGATTCCAGTTCCGATGGCAACATCGGGAAATGCAACTCGACGTCGAACTCCTTAAAAGGTTCGTTGACGAATTCGAACGTCTCCTCCGACTTTACAGCGATGCCATCCGGGTCACCCAAGCAGAACTGGAAATCGACGCCTTGATCAAGCTCGCTTACGGGTCCATGGATGACGTTGATGAACTTTCCGTCTTCCAGGATCGCGACGGAGCGTGAACGGGACACGACGAGCTTCGCGTAGAGCTGCGCGCCTTCCGGCGCCGGTTCACCGTTTACGTAGGCGGTTCCCGTGAAGATGTTTGGGAGGGCGGGGGGTGGTCCCAGCGGAGCGCCTGCGGCGGTCGCCGGATTTTCCTCGAGATCTGGGCAATCCAACTCAGTGAGATTTGCCGCGGCTTCCGTTCCCGTGCTGGGCGTTTCTTCCGCGGAATCGCATGAGATCATCGTCGCGATTACGAGGATGAGCAACAAGAAGATCAGTTTGATGTGAGACGATTTCAACGCTGCGAGGATTTTCATAGTCCTAGTGGTTTTAGCTCCCAATTCGCGGTCTGTTCGTAGGCGTGCGCTATCTGCAATGCCGTTCGGTCACCCATCTGCGGAGCCAGGACCTGAAGTCCAACGGGTAGACCGTCAGATAGTCCGCACGGCACCGAAATACCCGGCAGCCCGGCGATGTTGATCGGTATCGTGCAGACGTCGCTGAGATACATCTGAAACGGGTCCTGTGTCTTCTCTCCGAGTTCAAAAGCCACGGTAGGTGATGTGGGAGTCGCGATTGCATCGAAACTCTCAAATGCGTTCTGGAACTCTCGGCGTATGAGTGTCCTGACCTGTTGGGCCTTCTTGTAGTAGGCATCGTAATAGCCCGCTGAGAGTGCATACGTTCCGATGAGTATGCGCCGTTTCACTTCAGCGCCGAATCCGCTGCCCCTCGTAGCCTCGATCGACTCCCGAGCATTCGGCTCGCCGTCGATCGACATACCGTATTTGACACCATCGAAACGAGATAGATTCGCCGACGCCTCTGACGGGGCGATGATGTAATAGACGGCGAGTGCGTGATCGGTCAGAGGCAGGCTCGTTTCCTCGATGATTGCCCCGAGTCCTTCCAACACACCCAAAGAATTTTCAAACGCGTACCTGACTCCGGGCTCGATTCCGTCAACGATGTATTCACGAGGCACGCCGATACGCATACCTTCGATATCTCGATCGAGGAATTCGGTGAAATCGATGCTCTGGTCTAGCGATGTGGAATCCAGCGGGTCACGGCCGGAAATCGCGTTTGCGGCATCTGCACAGTCGGCAACGGTGCGTGCGATTGGACCGATCTGGTCGAGTGACGAACCGAATGCGATCAGGCCATATCGGCTGACGGTTCCATACGTCGGTTTGAAACCCACGACGCCACATAGAGAAGCCGGCTGGCGGATGCTGCCCCCGGTGTCAGATCCGAGCGCGATTACCGCTTCGCCAGCTGCGACAGCGGCTGCGGCCCCACCGCTGGAACCGCCGGGCACACGATTTTCGCCCCAAGGATTGATAACCGGACCAAATGCCGAGTTTTCGTTCGACGAACCCATGGCGAATTCGTCCAGGTTTCCTTTGCCGAGGATGATCGAACCGGCTTTTTTGAGCCGGGAAACCACCGTCGCATCGAACGGTGGCACGTAGCCGTCAAGAATTCTGGAACCGGCTGTTGTTCGGACGCCTTCAGTGGAGATGTTGTCTTTGATGAGGAACGGTATGCCGGTGAGCGCCGAGGCGGTGCCGGACTTGATACGGGCGTCGGCAGCATCGGCTTGGGCGACGACCTCGTCTTCATCGAGGACGGTGAGAAACGCGTTCGTATTCTTGTCGACGTCTCGTATGCGCTGCAGGTGAGCGAGCGATACGTCGTGGGCGGTCGCTTTTCCGCTTTCAAACTTTGAGCGCAATTCACGCGCCGAGGCATAAATGGAAAGATTCGAGTCGGTCATCGTGGGAAATGGGGCGTTGCAAAAATATCGAACTGCGCGGGTGCCATTCACTCAATCACAGGTCTGACGCGAACGAATTCGCCGTCTACAAAAGGCGCATTTGCCAATGTCTGGCTCCGATCCATCGCTGGCATCTCGTTGTCGTCTCGCATCACCGAGTGCGCGTCCGTCGTGTGTCCGGTCGGTAGAACGCCTTCGGTGTCGAGTTCTGCCAGTGTTTGGAAGTGGGCGAAAATATCGGATAGCTGCCTTCGCATCGTCTGCACTTCGTCTTCGCCGATTCGCAGCGCAGCGAGGCGCGCAATGTGCCTGACATCTTCGGATGAGAGTATTTCTTTGCTCATATCGATCAGATTTGGGAGAGTTCGCAACCTGCGATTCTATATCTGGGATAATCACAATTTTGCGAGGTTGATGAACGACGCGTCAGTGAGATGATGGCGTACACTTTTCATGTGCTGAACACGACCAACTACGCGCGCCACTCACGTTGAGTAAACGCCGTCGATACATCTTCGTCACGGGCGGCGTGACAAGCTCTCTAGGCAAGGGCATCGCCTGCGCATCTATTGGTCGAATGTTGAAGAACCGTGGCATCAAGGCGACGATCCTCAAACTCGATCCGTATCTCAACGTCGATCCCGGCACTATGTCGCCCCTTGAGCATGGCGAGGTTTTCGTCACGGTCGACGGAAGCGAAACCGATCTGGATCTAGGGCATTACGAGCGGTTTCTCAACCAAGACTTCACCATTCTCTCAAATGTCACCGCCGGCCAGATCTACCACGAACTGCTGGACAAGGAGCGCTTGGGCTCGGAGTTCTTGGGTCAGACGGTGCAGGTCGTTCCTCATCTCGTGAGGGCCGTAGCCCGACGCATCAGAAAGTTGGGCGAACACGAAGACGCGGACGTAGTCATCGTCGAGGTCGGCGGGACGGTGGGCGACATGGAGGCTGAAGCTTTTATCGAAGCGGTGCGGTGGATGCGCGACATAGAAGGTCAGCAAAACTCGTTCTCGATACATCTGACGTTCGTCCCTCTGCTTAAACCGACGAACGAACTTAAGACAAAACCCACCCAGCACAGCGTCCGCGCGCTACGCGCCTTGGGCATACAACCCGACGCAATCCTCTGCCGGTTGAATGATCCGACCGATTCAGACGAGGAGACGTCGAGTTTGAAAGACAAGATAAGCCTCCACTGCGGCGTTCCTCGGGATGCCATCATCTACTTGCCGACGTTAGGCAATGTTTACGCGGTGCCGGCTTTGCTTGAAGAGCAGGGCCTCGCAGAAGTGATAATGGACCGACTCGGTTTCGAACGGCGTAAACCTACGGTTCCGCCTGTATGGAGCGCTTTAGCTGACGAGTCGCACGTGGCCAACAACGGTACGACCGAGCTTGACGGCAACGAGGTCGAGCGCGTATCCATCTCAATAGTCGGCAAGTACACAAGTTTGCACGACTCGTATCTGTCAGTCGTCGAGGCGTTACGTCACGCGGAGCTGAACCAGCGGATCAGGATCGACGTTGGCTGGACACCGTCAGAATTGGTCGAGCAACACGGCGCGGAACGCTATTTGTCAAAAGCGCAAGGCATCATAGTGCCGGGTGGTTTCGACCGACGCGGCACTGAAGGCATGATCCGAACGGCGCAATACGCTCGCGAACGAAACGTGCCTTATCTGGGCCTATGTTTAGGTTTGCAGATGATGATTATCGAGTTCGCCCGAAACGTCGCCGGTATCGAAGACGCGGATTCGACGGAATTCGACCCGTTCGCGTCGGAGCCGGTCATCGCGCTCATGGAAGAGCAGAAGAACGTCAATGAGATTGGCGGAACGATGCGGCTCGGCGCATACGAGTGCATTCTGTCTCGCGGTTCCAGAGCCTATGAAGCTTATTCCCAATCCGGGGCGGGCGAAATGTTGGAGAATGGCGAGATCAATATCGAAGAGCGGCATCGCCACAGATACGAGTACAACAACGCGTACCGAGATCGTTTGGAGGGATTGGGTCTGATGAGCAGCGGGTATAATCCGGAGCTCGCGTTGGTCGAAATCGCCGAGATCGAGGATCACCCGTTCATGCTTGGAAGCCAGTTCCATCCAGAATTCAGATCGCGCCCTGAGCAACCTCACCCTTTGTTTGATGAGTTCGTCAGATGTTCGAGACGCCATCGACCTCAAGGCACTCAGCCACCTCTGTTCGCGGGCGCCGGAACAGCCTCGATCCCTGAGAAAATCGGATAGCCGGCCATGCAGCGAATCTTCGACCTGCTTGATCCGGCGACGAAATCGAGAAGATGCAGATATCTTGTGATTTGACTCGATATCGATTGGTTATATAAACTTTGTGCGCAGATACGCGGACGGCCGTGCGCGGTGACGTTGAGAGATATGCCGGAGACGGGGATGGTTGACGGGCTGGCCACCGCTTCACTCGGAGATAAATCGCAAAGAAGCGATAACTCACCTCAGTAATTCGCAAACCCTAACGCGAAGGTGCTTCATGACACGTACGCCGATTGATGCGTCAGTTCCTGTCGATCAGAATGGTCAGCGACGACCAGTCGCAATATCCAGGCCAAACGCTCATCATCAAGAACGCTTAACTCCAGATGCCCTAGGAAATGTGGGCAGGATGACCAATGCCGAATTGATGGTGGAGGCCAGGAGCAACGGCCTCGTCGACATTCCTGAGCGTAGAACAGAACTAGCGTTGCAAGTGATGCTTCGCAAATCTGAAGCTGCCGACATAACCATCGGCGCCGGCATCCTCGATGTGCACGACAAGGGCTACGGTTTCTTGCGCCCGCCCGGTGGTGGCGGCAGCGACGAGGACATCTATGTTCCGAACGGGCTCTTACGTAAGAGCGGACTCCGGCAAGGCGATTTTGTCGCTGGGCCGGTGAGGTCGCAAGGAGAACGCACAAGAGGTCGCGGCAACAATCCATTGCTATGGCCGGAATTGATCAATGGTCGAGATGCTGCGTTCGCGCAGCGGCGGCCTCGTTTCGAACAACTTACGTCGGTGTATCCAGATCGCCAACTAACGTTGGAGACTAATGCGAAACGGATGAATACGCGGATCATCGACATCATCTCACCGATCGGCAAGGGGCAGCGTGCATTAATCGTCGCTCCGCCAAAAGCCGGTAAGACGGTGATTCTCAAGGACATCGCCCACGCGGTAGCGGAAAACTACCCGGCGATACACATCGTGGTTGCACTGATCGGAGAACGACCAGAAGAGGTCACCGACATGCGCCGTTCTATAAAAGGCGAAGTCTACTCGTCAACGTTCGACGAACAGGTGGAGCATCAGTGCGAAACTTCCGACCAGGCATTGGACCGTGCAAAGCGGTTGGTTGAATCGGGTGAAGACGTATTGCTGGTGTTGGATAGCCTTACTCGTCTGGCCCGAGCGTTTAACGTAAAGTTGCCGAGCAGCGGAAAGACTCTGTCGGGTGGTATGGATCCCTTGGCGCTTTACCCGCCCAAGCAGTTCTTCGGCGCAGCCCGCAACTGCGAAGAGGGCGGAAGCTTGACGATCGTAGCCACGGCACTGGTCGAAACCGGCAGCCGTTTGGACGACTTGATCTACGAGGAGTTCAAAGGCACCGGCAATATGGAACTCCACCTAGACCGCACGATGTCGGATCGCAGGATCTACCCGGCCGTCGCAATGGATCGTAGCGGCACAAGGCACGAAGAGTTGCTCCAGAGTCCTGAGACCTTGCGACAAGTTTGGTTGTTGCGGCGGATGCTCGCGCTCTTGCAACAGCAATCATCGAGCGGCAACCCGACCGAAGGCACCGAACGTATCATCGAGCGTTTGGCGCGGTCGAAAGACAATGTCTCGTTCTTGAGAAGCATCACTGAGAAATAGCGATCGATCCGAAACGCCCGAGTATTGATTGAAGGGCGAGCCAATTGTGCTAAGACGTTTCGCCAACTTGAGAATGGGCCGGACGCGAGCACCTTAGTCCAGCATGCAAGCCACAATGCGATTAGATTTCGCGTAACATCGGGGAACTTCGAAGCTGGTTTAGTCGTCTGTACACAAATAAGCGTTCGTAGGAAGGCGATCCACTTGAGGCGATTGTTCCGAGCAGACGTGCAATTGCGCATCTCGTTGTCGTAAAGGCCCACACTATGGAGAAAAGACAAATCAAGTCTAGAACTCTGGTTGTGCTTGCGCTGATTTGTTCGATGGGTGCGCTGTTCCTTTGGCAAGCAACCGCCAATGCCCCAAAGACGCACGCGGCGACCGGAGTTATCGACGCCTTGAACGTCGGGACTTGCCTCGCTACCAGTGATGATGTATTTGAAGACGAGCGATGCCAGCTGTTCAACAGATCGGACCGCTGGGAAATAAGGGACGAGGTTGAAGAGGTCTCGACGCTGTACGCGACATACGCGCACGATCCCAAGACAGGCTGGGATGAGCCGAGAGCGATCATCCGTGATTCTGACCTGCTCAAGATCAGCATCTTTGACCAGGGCCGAGATCGCCGCGCCGGGGTTTTGGTGCGCGGCGAGGGGCACGCCGAAATACAAGGTGGGCTCGCCGAAATCAACCGATTGCTCAGGAACCGAGATCTGATCGAAAGCGACGAGACCGTTGAATTCGAATCAGGCACCCGCTTGACCGCTAGAGGATCTCCTGGTCTAGCGATGTTCGATGTCTCCGGTAGCCATACGCTCAACTTCGAACGCGGATCGTCCTACAAACCCATGGACGTCGATGGGAATATCCGGTTCTACGGATGCGTCACGGGATCGGCGGCCTGCGTCGTTGGCGGTGGCGGCGACGATGCCATGATTGATGTCACCTCTTGGGTCCAAGTCGATGAAGATAGGATCTCCGGCAGCGTGGACCCCGCGATTGCGCCGTGGATGGCGGTCAACGCTAGCGTACCGGCTAGCTCAGATATCTTGATCTACGCCGTCTATTACGAGACGAGTGGGCGCGAGGAGTTGATTGGCGACAGTACTTATTATTACTGCGACGGTTCTTCGAGCGAAACGCCAGATCGTGAGAGAAACGGCGTTTGGCGATGCGGCAGCAGCGAGGCCGATGAGCGGGATACGGGTCGGGATGTCGTTTTCACCTCCAACGAAATCGATCGCAACGATGAGCTGCTGCTCCGAGCGCGCTCTGATGGCGACCACGATTCGGTGATCCTGCATCTCACTGAAACCGGATTATTCACTGGTAGGTACGAAGGATACGTTCGTCTTACTGATGCGAACGGCGACGGCACATACTCAGATGGCAACACGCAAAGCACCGACTGGGGTGCCAAGATCAGGGATGGCAGAGCGGGTAGCAACGAATCAGATGCGGCCGTGATCGGCGTCGCGAGCGGTCCGGTAACCATCGAGTATCGAGATTCAGGTGGTCGCCGCAGGACGTTGCGCATATCAATTGATTACGAACCGCCCAGAATTTTTATCCAAGAGCCCCGACATGGGTCGGCAAGCGACGATCACTCTCCTGATTTCTCCGGCACATTTGAAGACCAAGATTCGGGTCTCACCGTAGATTCATTCCGTCTCGTCGTCGACAACGATGCGGACACCTCGAGCAACTCCGATTTCGCATTGACGCGTATCGCGCCCCAGGCAAACGTCAGAGGAACCGGCGACGGCGGAAGTGTTTCCCGCCGAGCCGATTACTTCGGTTACAGCACGTATGGCGACGACCCGTTCGGTGTCGTTGACCCTCGTCGTCTATACGACTTGGGTGACGATTCTTGCGGCAATCAAGATATATGCCATATAACCGCCGATGACCACCGGGACGGCGCGACATCAGGTCGATTCGACGATTCGCTACGGCTACGTTTGGAAAGCGATGACTTGGAATTCGGAGTCGATTTCCAAGCATTCGTCGCCGACGTGGCCGGCAACATTGGCTTTTCAGACTCGGATCCCGACAACCCGTACTTCATCAACGACCTCGGCCAAGAAGACCCGAGAGAGCGCATCGTTCCAAACGTGCTCGGATACTACTCGGCGCACATCATAGGTCTGGATGAGAAGGATCCTGAGATCGTGACGACGCGTTCGGCCACCGGTTACTACGGATTGGACGGCAATGACCGACCGATATCGGACCGCCGCGGCGTGATGTTAGTCTTCGATGGCCCGATTTCCCCGTCGTCCGTTTCGCTAGATACTTTCTACGTCGAGTTGGACGATGGCTCCGAAGCGGAAGTTGTAGACGTGACTGTCTACGAGCAATACGTGTTCTTGAGACTGAGCCATGATCTCGCGTCCGATGCGACTCCGTTCGTCGGCATCGCCGCGGGCGAAAGAATCAGGGACAAAGCGGGAAACATCACCTCAGGCCGCGAACTGCGGAGATTCGAGGCGAACGACGGCATCTCGCCCAACTTGACCGTAACTCTCAGCGGCGGTTCCGGTACTGGCACCGGATCGGAGGGACCAAGTCAGCTCACCAACGGCATCATCAATGTTCACGTCGAATCTGACGAACCGTTGCAGGGAACACCGCGGATCGTCGTGGTCTGCGAAAGTCTGAGTTGGCAAGAGACGATACGAGGTCGGAAGATCGAATACGATATCGACGACTTCATCGCGAATCGCAACGGCGCATTCAACGGCCGGCCTCAAGAAGACGCCGGAACCAACTATACGTGCGGATACGACGACGATGGCGACAAAGAAGACGACCAGTTCCAGTTGTCAGAGTACTCGGCTCATTCGCGCCCGGGTGAAAACTGGGAAGTCCAATGGATCAACTCGAGGAGCGGGCGGACGAAATTGCAAGACGGCCGTCTGCGAGTCGTGGCCTTTGCGCGCGATCGATCCCGACACGTGCGCGAAGGACAGTTTGTGCAAAGTTGGGGTGCGGGTTCCGCGAACTTCGCACTCGACACCGACCTACAGTCGCCTTTGAGGTCACGCGGTGGCGAAGTGCAACCGAGGGACGAATCCAAGGTCAGTGAGGCGCGCCCATTCATCTTCATCGAATTCGCAGAATCGACCACCGTCACCCTTGATTCAGTGATGTTGGACGGCGTTGAGATCTCCTCCGAATTCCAGAACCCCGAAACCAACCGCTTCGTTTACTGGCCGTTGAGCATGTCCAAAGGCGAGCACGAAATCGAAGTCGAAGCCACCGACGCTGCAGGCAATGGACTAGATTTCGACTTCGATTTCGAGTCGATCCAACGCGGCGACTTCGTGCTGAACCTCGTCACCGGATGGAACGCAATCTCAATGCCAGCGGATCCAATCGACTCTCGAATTGACGCTGTTTTCACCGACCCGGCGATTCAAGCCGTTATCGGTTGGGATACTGACGGATGGCGTGTTGCGGTGCGCAGAGACGGAGTCTGGGAGTCGAGTCAACGTTACGGGACGTTGCCCTCTATCCGTGCCCGCTACGGATACTGGGTGAAATCTTCTTCCTTCGTTCTACAGCGCGTGCCTTTGCGAGGGACCCTCTATCGCTCTGATGGTGTGATACCCAGTCTGATCGACATCCCGACCGAGATCGGTTGGAACTTCGTCGGAGTCATCGACAATGACGGTGATCAGACCCAAGACCACTTCGGCCTTACGCTACGTGACAGCCAAGGAACCCCCTTCGTGGCGTCGGAATATCTCGGCATCGATTACGTACGCGCGTATACCTGGGACGCTACGTTCAACAGGTTCGATGTTCTCCGTCCCAACGATCCAATGACGATCGGCGACGGAGTGTGGGTCTACTACAGCGACGGCACAGGCATCGCGCCTTGATGGGGCGAATCTGCACGGATGCACAGGATAGATAGGATTTGGGGTGGGATGGCTGGACGCAGGGCGCCCGTATACCATTCTGGGTTTCAATTCTTCGGGGTTTTGAGGATGAAATGACGACATTGCTTGAAGAAATCGCCGCATACGACCGTATGCGTGACGTGCTTGAAACCCAATATCTGGGTAAGTGGGTCGTGATCCGAGACGGTGAGATACAGGTGTCTTGCGATTCTTTTCAGGAGGCAGCGCGGTTTGCGATGCGACGTTTCGGGCGCGGTCCGTACCTGATTAGAAGAGTCGGTGCTGGGCCTATATCGCTGCCCGCATCGCTAGCGTTTAGTTTCGTCAATGGCGACAGTTGATTGCGGATAACCGGCGAACCCGGACTTGCTGGCCGAAATTGGTCCGGCACTAGAGGTGAGCATTGGATGTGACCCTGATTACGTTGATGATCGGCACGGCGTACCGCGGCCGCAAGTGACTGAAGTGTTGGCCTTGGTGATACCGGTGCAAGCGAGTGCTTTATTGATGCTTCGTTGGCCGCCGTGTTGAAACTGCCGATTGTTGATCGGCAAACGGTCACAGCCGCGCACGGGTTGGCAGACGTTAATGTTTACCTCGCCCAGATCCATGTTCCAGCATTGGATCAAGTCATCGAAGGATATTTCGCGGGCGTACAGCTTCAACCAGGTATGAGTTCCTTCGTCGCTTTGATCGGTAGGTCGTTCTTGCGGGAATTCACCATGTCTTACGAAGGTCGCACTGGCCGCGTCACACTCAGCGACGATTGAGTTTCGCCTTAACACCCTTCCCCTCTGGGTTCCCGCATGTGCGAAGATGACGACAGGTATTGAACTAGGATGTGCAGGATTTGGAGTGATGTGAATGATGATGAGCGGCGCGGGGGCGACCAACTAAACACCCACCCACCATCGCAACACCCCCAATCCGCTACCCGCAGTCCCCTCTCCCGCGAACCTTTCTCTCTCCCCGTTTCAGGGCGAGATTGAGAGGGGGCCGCAGACCAACCAACCGACCCATCACCAAAAACTAAACGATCAAAGAGCAATCGCCCCTTTCGTGGGACGAAAGGGGCGCGAGCGCAGCGAGCGGGGTATGCCCGGGGCGGCGGGGCCTACCAGCCAAAAACCGACCTCACCCACCATCGCCCCAATCCGCTACCCGCAGTCCCCTCTCCCGCGAACCTTTCTCTCTCCCCGTTTCAGGGGGAGATTGAGAGGGGGTCCAGGGTGAGGGCCCGGGGCGGCGAGGGCCGCACACCAACCAACCGACCCATCACCAAAAACTAAACGATCAAAGAGCAATCGCCCCTTTCGTGGGACGAAAGGGGCGCGAGCGCAGCGAGCGGGGTATGCCCGGGGCGGCGGGGCCTACCAGCCAAAAACCGACCTCACCCACCACCGCAACACCCCCAATCCGCTACCCGCAGTCCCCTCTCCCACGAACCTTTCTCTCTCCCCGTTTCAGGGGGAGATTGAGAGGGGGTCCAGGGTGAGGGCCCGGGGCGGCGAGGGCCGCACACCAACCAACCGACCCATCACCAAAAACCAAACGATCAAAGAGCAATCGCCCCTTTCGTGGGACGAAAGGGGCGCGAGCGCAGCGAGCGGGGTATGCCCGGGGCGGCGCGGTGGCGACCAACCAAACAACAACACACATCACCGCAACACCACCAACCAACCGAAACCCCTATCCTTCCCATCCTTCAAAATCATTCGCATCCCAGTTCAGACTTGACATACTTACCACATCTGTAGTACAACTGGAATCAGGCGCCAAAACCGACGGCCATCGGCAAGCGCTCAGAACATCGCCGCGTCGAGGGTTAGCGCAACCTTTTGACGCAACTATCGACAACCAAATATTGAAACCGGTCTGCGGGGGGATAATCACCGGGCCGCCCAGAGCGACCTTATAAGCCGCGCAAGCGGTGAAGTCGACTGCTCGAAGCGACCCGCGGCAGTGCCCTCCACAAGTTTAGTAAGTTCGGACGCAACGCAGACCAAAATCCGGTCACGGAGATCGTTGTAGCTGCAGGGCTCGGATGCGGAGCGTTACGCTGACTCCGCCTAGCAAGCCAGACGGACATCCCGCCGCGCGACGCTGTCCATCGCCTCCCGTTCACAATCATCATCCCCTCTCCCGTTGGACGGGAGAGGGCTAGGGTGAGGGCAGGAGGCGAGGGGACGCGCCGTAGGGGCGACCCTTGTGGTCGCCCCCTCGCAGGGGATGCCCGTTCAAGATCCGAGCGAACGATCCACCTATCCGGCGAACGTCTTTCCGTCACGCCGAGCGGAAGAGGCTACCACGACAGCTCGAGAAGCAATCGAGCGATGACGGACGGCGCGCCTTACAACCGCCGTCCGGAGGGCCGACGGTCTGGCGACGTCGGCGACGCTGGGACCTTATTGACTGACACACCAACAATCTTTCGCTCGCGCTGACCCGAAACCGACGCGGCGATGATTCGAAAAATCTAAAACGTACGGGCGATCCTTGTGGTCGCCCACCAACAGGGTGCCCCGCCCAACACCATAGCGATCTGCCACTAACCGGCAGGCCTTCTAAACGCGCCCAAATCACTCCGCAAAGTTCGTTCATACCCAACACAGCTCTCGCAAGCCGCGAAATCGGTTAGTAAACGCGTACAGGTGCATTGAATCGATTTCATGCAGATTCGTATATTCGGGAACATGAACGCCAATCGGCGCGTTTTATTGCATGTAGGCGTGTATGCGCTTGGATGTTCAAGGCGAACCGAAGGCAAGGTTCAATCGATATATACGGTGACCCACGAGTGAGTGATATCCGCATGAGAGAGAGAATTAGCATGAAATCGAAGATGCTGGGTGCGCTGGCACTCTTTACGCTAATCGGCGCGCTGTTCGTGATGCAGTCGGCAGCCACAAGCACGCCGCGAGCCGATGCCGCTACCGGCACCATCCACGCGCTGAACGTGGGGACATGCCTAGCCACCGACTCGGAGATATTCGAAGACGAAAGCTGCATGCTCAGCGGCGATGGCACGGCAATGAACGACCAACCCGCCTTAAAGTGGGAGGTCCGCAAAGAGGTCGAACAGGTCTCGACGCTATACGCCACCTACGCATTCGACCCGAAGACCGCTTCGGACGAACCCCGAGCGATCCTCAACGAATCCGACGTGTTGAAAATCAGCATCGCCGACCCCGGCCGAGACAAGCGCGAAGGCGTGCTGATACGAGCCGCAGAAGGTCCAGACACAATCGACGACGATGATACCGCCAACACGTTGGCTAAGGCCATCAGGGACGATCTCGAAGCCAAAGAATTGGGTTTCCCGATTGGGTCTGACGCGGACGACAATCTAGCCACCAATATCGCTGGGGATAATGACGACGACATCGCATTTTCGTCGCATGAGGGCTCTAGCGACGGTATTTCGATATTCCGTGGCGCTCCCGGCGAATCCGCAATCGAGCAAAGTGGGAACTATACGTTGAATTTCCAGCGTGCTAACGGCCCCGATAATTCAAACGGCGACGGTACCCTCGGTAACGAGCCTTGGCTATTCGACCCAATGGACATCGATGGCGCGATCCGCTTCTACGGATGCGTAGTGGACAACGGCGGAACAGCGAACGATTGCGACGCTGCTGACGCACCGTTCACGTTGCTTGATGGAATTTCGGTCGACGAGGACAAATCATCCGGTAACAACTCTGGCAACACGGCACCTTGGCTATCAGTGAACGCGAGCGTTCCGAACGAAAATGATTTCCTAATCCTCGCCGTCTACTACGAGACGAGTGACATAGAGTTCCTCGACGGTGGTCAAGCGTACTGCAACGAATATGACGTCGTGGACGATTCCTGTACCGGCACCCAGAACGATGGCAACACAAATCCCGTCTTCACCTCCGACGAGATCGAAGACAACACCAAGTTAACGGTCTTGGCCAAATCAGATGGCGACGAGCAATCGGTTGACCTCTACTTGGAAGAGACCGGTCGCTTTACCGGCAGGTACGAAGGCTTCGTCCGGCTTACCGACGCCAACGGCGATGGGTCAGCGGATGAAGACGACGCGTCGACGGCAGGCATCAACGAAGCCAACCGCCAAGACTGGGGTCTCAAAGTCAGATCCGGCGATGAAAGCGACGACGTCGCCATACTCGGCGTCGAGAGCGGCCCAGTAACCATTGAGTACCGCGACACCGACGGCCGCAAGCGCACGCTGCGCATCGAAATAGACCGTCAGCCTCCGATGATCCAGATCAACAGCCCGGCCAACGGAATCTCGAGCGATGACCACACACCGGATTACGACGGTTCGATCGAAGACACCGAAGCCGGTATCGTCAAAGACTCTTTCCGCTTGGTAATCGACAACGAAGTCGACGAGGCCGGAGGCGACAACAGCGACTTCGTCCTCAACGACTGTGATCTTTGGACAGGATTCGGCAGCGGATCGGCCTCCAACTGCAATAATGGCAACACTGATCTATTGTCTGGCCCAACAGACGGCGTGACGCATATCGGCCAATATACCGGTTACGGCACCACCGAGAGTACGGTCGGCCAAATCAAGGCCATGATGCTTTACGACCTCGGTCGGGAATCATGCGGCGACCAAGACCAGTGCCACATCAAAGCCGATCGGCACGACGATGGTGCCACCAACGCATCGTTCTCCGACTCGATCCGCTTGAACTTGCAAGACCGTGGCGAAACAGCTGAAACGCGTGACATGGAGTACCAGGTCGATTTCCAGGCTTTCGCCTTGGACCGGGCAGGTAACATCGGCTTCTCCGACGCCGACCCGATCAACCCGCGCTTCATCAACGACCTTGGCAAACCTGTGAATGATCGCAAACCTGCGAACGTCCTCGGTTACTACTCGGGTCACATCATCACGCTGGACGAGAAAGACCCGGCTGTGATGGACGAGCACTCGGCTACCGGCTACTACGGTCTCAGCAACAACGGGCCGATGGCTGACCGCTCCGCCGTCATGGTCGTGTTCGATGGTCCGATCGCTCCTGCCTCAGTCTCTACCAACACCTTCGCGGTCGCCCTCGACAAGGACAATGACGCGGTCGTTACCGATGTTGACGTAGACAAGAACTACGTGTTCCTCAAGTTGCAAGAACAACTTGCCTCTGATGCGAAGCCGATGGTCAGCATCGTTACAGGCGAAAAGGTCGAGGACAACGCTGGCAACGAAACCTTCGCCAACGAGTTCGAAGAATTCGAGTTGAACGACGGCATCTCGCCGAAGATCGAAGTCTCACTGAGCGGTGGGTCTGGCGCAGGCACCGGCAACGAAGGTCCAGACAAGCTGACCAGGGACAAGATAACTGTCCACGTCACGTCCGACGAGCCCCTGCAGGGTTCGCCACGGGTCGTCGTGGTCTGCAGCAACCTCGAGTGGAAGGAACAGTCCGGAAACGCGAAGGTCACCAATGACATCGACGACTTTGTCGCCAACCGCGATGGGTCGTTCATGGAAGAACCTTCCGAGACACCAACGATGGAGGAGCCACCATCCACTAACACTGAAGCGGTTGAAGACAACTCCTTCTACTACTACACCTGTGGATACGACGCTGACGACGACCAATTCGACGACAACTTCGAGTTCAGTGACGTGTCGACGCTGCACCGGCCCGACGAAGTCTGGGAGTACACCTGGACCGAAAGCGGAACCGGCACGCGGGCGCTCGCTGACGGATCATTGACTGCGGTAGCATACGCTCGAGACCGCTCTCGCTACATGATGAAGGACGAGACCCACAACAACTGGGGCTCGGCATCGACAGAGTTCACCCTCGACACGGTGCTCGAATCTCCGTTGAGCAACGGCGGTGGCCAAGTCCAGCCGGCAGACGGTGGAACTTCGAAAGAGGCGCGACCGTTCGTACTGATCCAGTTCAACGAATCAACGACAGTCACGCTCGACACGGTCGAACTTGACGATGTCGAGATCGCCAGTGACTTCACCGAGCCGGAAGAAAACCAGTTCGTCTACTGGCCGCTCAGCCTGATGCGCGGCGACCACGAAGTCGAGGTCGAGGCGATCGACGCCGCTGGCAACGATCGTGTCTTCGAGTTCAACTTCACGGTTGAGGAACGCGGTGACTTCCTGATCAACCTGCTCGCCGGATGGAACGCCATCTCAGTGCCCGCAGACCCGGTTGACACGGCGATCGGCGCAGTCTTCACCGACCCCGCGATCGACACCGTAATCGGTTGGGACACCGACGGATGGCGCATCGCAGTCCGACGCGACGGCGTATGGGAATCTAACCAGCAGTACGGTGCACTTAACGAAGTCCGGACCAAGTACGGATACTGGGTCAAGTCGAACAACTTCGTCCGCCAACCCGTAGCCCTAACCGGCAACGACCGCGGCGGCGGACCGAGAACTCCGATCTCGATCGACACGAAGCCAGGTTGGAACTTCGTCGGCGTCATCGACCAAGATGGCGACCAGACCGAAGGCGACTCCGGTAACTCGCTGTTCGCCGGCATCGTCCCGGTAACGGCAAGCGAGTACCTCGGGGCAAGCTACGTCCGTGCATACACGTGGGATGCGACGTTCAGCCGCTTCGATGTGTTGCGACCGGTTGACACGATGTTGATCGGCGACGGCGTCTGGGTCTACTACGAAGGCGGCATCGCACCGTAAGTCGTACGTAGTGGCAGGTTTCAAACCTGCCACTACGAATGCGATCAACCGAAAGAAGCGACGGGCGCATCCTGGGAAACCGGGATGCGCCCGTTAAGCGTTGTTCGCATAGCTCGCCGAACAGCCCTAACATGTTAGTAACGACGATGTCTCGGCGGCGCATATCTGCCGAGCGATCAACAGTAATCGGTTTGCGGCGCGTTCAAACCAAGTGGCGACAAAATCTACGAATCGATTTATTGGGGGTTACGCGCGCAGAGTGAATTGGGTATCATATACTTTTCATGGCACGTCGCGCGCGTTGCGCGTTGGCGCGCTTGCAAGTATTATGCAAACATCGCACAGATCCGGACAGAGGGAGTTACGGACCTCGGTTGGCGTAGTCGCCGAAGAGGACCGTTCACGATCGTGCCGGGAAAGTAAGCAGGAGGACTGAAGCGTGCAGCTTTCAGCGAGAATCTTGACAGCACTGGCCGTGCTCGCATTCACCGTCGCCATCGTGGCCGGCGCAAGAAGTGCGACCGATGAAGTCAGCGCAGCTACCGGAACGATCGATGCTTTGAACGTGGGCGCGTGCACGACGACGAATGCGGATGTGTTCAAACTCGCAAACTGTACGCAGCCGATGGCGTTCTACCAGCAAGAGGCGATCGAAGACATTGTCGAAGTGGAAAGCCTCTACGCCACCTACGCTCACGACCCGAAGACGGCAGCCGAAGCCCCTCGCGGAATCATCACAGACGGTGACCTCATCCGAGTCAGCATCACCGACAAGGACCGCGACCGAAGAGACCCGGTTTTGATTACTTCGGAGGATGATGCGCTTGACGCAGGCGACGGTAACCCGTTCGAAGGCACGTATGCCCCTGACGCCACTCCTCCAACGATGCAAACGTTGCGGGTCACTGCGGACGACACGGAATCCGAACCCGACGAAACTTTCAACGCGCCTGCAACAGTGGCGGATGTGGTCTTCGGCGATGCAACCAAAACCAACGAATTGCCAGATTTGGAACAAGTAGTCCAATTCACTCGACGCACCGAGACAACGAACCAAACTACGTTCAGCAACTCTGGCACTTATGAAATCATCTTCAATCGGCCCGATGCAAGCGAAGTGGCCTTCAAACCAATCGCAAGCGCGAAAGACGGTGGTGTTGTGAAGTTCTTCGGCAGGGTTAACAAAGCCGATGACGAAGGGCTTGGCGACTTTGGAAATATCGGTTCGTATATCTCCCTTGATGAAGACGTGATCTCCGGAGACGTGAACAATCAACCGGCGATGGCCCTAAATATCAGTGTCCCGGAGGGCGCGGAAGGGTCAGTTGTACTGCATCTGATCTACTACGAGACCAGCGGTGTCGAGTACATCCAAGGTAACGACAAGTGCTTCCCGGACCCGGATAACACCAAGGGTGAATTAGCGGATGCTGATGTACCTCGAGCCGCCGTTCAAGCAGCTTGCACGGCGAAAGAAGTTGAAGATATTGGCGATGACGACCGCGGCGATGCGTTTGTCCTATATGCAGAGTCGGATGAGGATGCAGCTGACGACAAGCGTCACCTGGCTCTAGTCGAGACTGGCCGGTTCACCGGCGTCTTCCAAGGCTATCTACAGCTGACAGATGCCGACGGAGATGGTCAACAAGGTGAAGGACGTTCGAACTGGGGTATCGAGAAGGGTGACGGCAAATACGATCTCGACGCGGAAAACGCTTCGACTGCCGTCCTAGGCGTAGGTACGGGTCCCGTCACGATCCACTACAAGGACACCGATGGCAAAAACCGCCGGTACGACATTGAGATCGACATCGATCCGCCGGTGATCCAGATCGATTCGCCTGCGCACGACGGACGTAGCGATGACGAGAAGCCTTCCTTCATCGGTTCGTTCAACGACTCCGATGCCGGGTTGGCGGCCGATTCGTTCCAACTCACCGTAGATAACACTGACGACAAAAAAGATGCCAATGCGATCGTGACCGTCTCAGCCGGTGTGTGGGGCAAGAACGATAGCGAATTCGCCGAAGTTCGCCGTCAATTGGACTACTCAATGCCGCCCGATTCCTCCGGTATGTTCGGAGTGCTTGGCGGCACTGACGTGAGTGAGGAACTATACAGGCCGGTGCACGATGTCCCCGCAACCGAAGCGAAGTCGTACCACATTCTTGAGGCGGATGACTTCGCCGACGGCGCACCTGACGGTGAGTTCAATGGCGAGATAGAAGTCGACTTCGATGAATTCGTTGCGGCAACGGAATTCGAAGGCTTCAACAACGCAGTTGACTTCCAAGCGGTCGTACGCGACCTCGCCGGCAACGTCGGTTTCTCGGACAGCGATCCTGCCAAGCCGCGATTCATCAACGCACTTGGTGAAGCCGACGCATCAGGCGATGACAAAGACGCCAATCGCAAGAAGGGCCCGGGCAAACACAACGTTTTGGGTTACTTCTCGCGCCACGTAGTCCACATCGACGAGCTCGACCCAGTAATCGAGATGAACAAGTCGGTAACAGGCTTCTACGGTGTCAACGATGACAAAAACCCGGTAAGAGATCGCTCGGCTGTAATGGTCGTGTTCGACAACTCGGTCAACGGAGATTTGATCGATAACGGAACGTTCACGCTTGAGCACGACGACGAATCGGGCATCGAAATCATAGATGTGCAGGTTGAAGGCGAACTCGTCTTCTTGAAACTCGGTGAAGAACTCGTTTCAGATGCACGTCCGACCCTGAGCCTCAGTGAGGGCCGAGAAGTCGAAGACTTGGCCGGCAACGTGCTCGGTTGGCAAGAGAAAGACGCCGAGGCCTTCAAGGTTAGAGACGGTATCTTGCCCGTCTTCACTCTAACCCTCAGCGGCGGTTCAGGCACTGGGGTGGGCAGCGAAAGCCCGTCCAAGTTGACCATGGCCGCGATGGACGTCGACATCGAGTCGGACGAGGACATCAACGGTTCGCCTAAGGTGTCTGTAGTGTGCTCGAACATCAAGTGGCTAGACGGCGACGACACTCTCAGTCTCAACGACTACGTCAACAACCGCACTGGTAATTCGGTGTCCGGTGACGAAGAAGATCCGAAGTGCGGCAACCAAGACGAGCCAAGCGTCTTCACTGACGCCTCTTCGCTATCACGACCCGGAAACAACTGGGTATACGCATGGCGCAACGCGTCTGGCGACTCGGTGCAGCGACACCTGAACGACGGTGAACTAGTGATCGTAGTCTGGGGTCGTGACCGCTCCGAGTACGAGGCGCACGACAGCGACGACATGAACAAGAACTTTGGTTCGACGACGGCCAAGTTCGTGCTTGACGACACGTTCCACACTCCGCTCACCAGTTCCGGCGGAAACGTACAACCTGAAGCGGATTCTGACGTTAAAGAGCCACGACCGTTCGTTTATCTCGACTTCGCAGGCGAGGCGACGAATGTCAAGGTAACCGAGTTGAAGATCGACGATGTTGACGTCCTAGCTGATCTCTCCAACGTTGGTGCCAACCGGTACCTGTACTGGCCTGAGGCGCTCGAGTTTGGTGAACACAAGGTCGAGTTCGACGCGCGGGACGCTGCGGACAACGACCTCGCCAACCAGAAGACTTCGTTCACGTTTAACGTGACGGCGCGTGATCCGTTCGTATTGGATCTCACGGCCGGTTGGAACGCCATCTCGTTCCCGGCCAACCCGGCAGACACGGCGTTGCACGCGGTCTTCACCGAGGAAGCCATCGATCGAGTGGTCGGTTGGAACCCGATGAGCGCGACGGGCCCGTGGAGCATCGCCTCCCGCATCGACGGCGTGTGGACGACGAGTGCGAACTTCGCACCGCTGACCGACGTTGTGGTCCGATACGGTTACTGGGTACACTCGATGGCCTTCGTGAAGCAAAGTGTCGACCTAGAAGGCCCGATCAACCGTGAGACCGGCGGCAAGCCAGATCCGATCGGCATCTACACCTTGCCGGGTTGGAACTTCGTCGGCGTAGTCGACCAAGACGGCGACCAGACCGAGGACCACTTCGGCAAAGTCTTGCAGGACAGCGAGGATGTCGATGTGACGGCCAAGGATTACATGCCAGGCTTCCGCCAGGCCTACACATGGGATGCCATAGCCAATGGCTACCGCGTGCTGGCTGACGACGGTGACATGGTCATCGGTAAGGGCATCTGGGTATTCTTCCCCGACGACGACACGATAGCGCCGTAAGAGGCTTCCGAGCATTGTAGAAACGAAGGAGGACGCCCCTGTGAAAGCAGGGGCGTCCTCTTTTGTCTGAACTGTGATTAATGTGCTGCTGCAACGCCATCACAGCCGATCATTCGCATCCCAGTTGAGCGCCGTGAACAAGTGTTTGCGAGAAATTGATTGACAGGGCGCGCGCGGTGGCATATATTCGGTATCATATAGATTTCAGGGCGTGCCTGCGGGCGTGGTTCGTTGCGCGTCTTGAGAGTGCTATGGAAACATCCGGGCAAGACCACTTAAGGGCCGACTATATAAGCGTCGGTATGAGTGTGTCGAGTATCGAACCGGTAGAGAGATAGATACAGGAGGACTGCAGCTGTGCAGCTTTCATCGAGAATCTTGACGGCTCTGGCCGTGCTGATACTTGCCGTTGCGGTGGTGGCGGTGCGAGCCGGCTCGACCGGGACGGTAGATGCGGCTACCGGGACGATAGACGTGCTGAACGTCGGAACTTGCTACACGACGGACACTGAAGTGTTCGCAGTGGGTGCGTGTGATGATGGCGACACTGAAGCGGGATACAACGTCGCTGGTCGTAAGACCATCTCTGAGGTAGGGACGGTCTATGCGACGTATGCGCATGACCCGAAGACGGCACCAGACAGCCCGCGTGGTGTCCTGATGAACTCGAACCTCATCAAGATCAGCATTTCAGACTCTGGGCGGGATAAAAGAACGGCGGTGTTGCTTGGGGCTGGGAATACCGAACCTTGCCGCTTAGAGGTTGAAACAATCGATGATCCTTGCGTGGCTGATGGTGATTACTACAGGGCGGATGACCCGGATACGGAAGCTGACGAATCTGGACACCTCGCGACCATCCGAGAAGACTATGACGAGAACCTCGAAGCAGACGACAATGATTTCCGTTGGGTTTTGCGAGGCACTGTACCCACTGACGGCCCGTTCACGATCAACAACGAAGACAACGACAAAGTGATCTCCGGCATCACGATTCACAAACACGATGTTCCAGATTCGGTGGATACAAACGGTGACGGTACCTTGGATGCCCCACCACCGTACAAACCGATGTTCACGGTAGACGGCGATGGCTCGCCGATCAGCCTTTACGGAACGTACGATGCCGACGGAGACAACGGCGGAGCTCCTGTGTTCATGAAGCTCAACAACTACCTTGGGATCGACGAGGACGTGGGGTCGGGTCGAGTTAAGGGTGAAGGCCACCTGGATAACCAGGAAGTTGCGCCATGGTTCAGCGTTCAGGTCGACATCGGTGTTAGCGCAGAAGTCGTAGTGATGTATGTCGTCTACGAGACTAGCGAACACGAGACGCTGATCGGTGGCGAAAAGCCGGTGACGGTCACGGACCCGTATGTGGCTGGCAATCCGCCGAATTTCACAAAATCCGAAACCAGCCTTAATACAGCCCTGTTGTTAGAGGCGCGATCCGATGGCCGCGCCGGGTCACAACAACTGCGACTGTTGGAGACTTCTCGCTTCAGCGGACGCTATGAAGGCTTCCTCGAGCTGACGGACGAGAATGGCGACGACCAAAACGACGAAGGCGCCGCAACTAACTGGGGTTTGGAGGTTGGTCCCGCGAGCGGTACCGATGATGGCGGCGCAGCAGTTATTGGCGTTGAGAGTGGTCCGGTCAACATCGCGTACCGGGACACCGATGGCTCTGACAAGATGCTCTCCATTGCTATCGACACGGTGCCACCCGGGGTCCAGATCGACACACCATCCCACAACTCCGAAGGTCAAGACACTTCGCCGGAGTTTTCGGGTTCGTTCAATGACGGCGAATCTGGTTTGAGGAAGGACTCATTCCGCTTGTACATTGACCACACGGACGACGGGATGGAAAACGGCGTCACTGGTAAGCCAGCGCTTGACTTGCGCGTCGATTCGGGTAATCCGCACAATGACAAATACGGAGTCGTAACGGCGGCCGATACCGTAGTCGAGTCACACCGTGACTACGAAGGCTACGCGACGACGGGCCAATACGGTGTCATAGGACACACAACCCTGTTCAAAGCCGAGGATAGTGGCGTCAAGGTTGTCGACGGTGACAACCACGACGATGGCGCAACAGAAGGGACCTTTGGGGACTCGGAACGCATTTCGTTCCTGAGCGACAAGGATTACAACAACACGATTGACTTCCAAGCGTTGGTCGTGGACCGAGCTGGAAACGTAGGTTTCTCGGACAGCGACAACGACGGCCCGAGGTTCATCAACAACCTTGGTGAGCCTGCCAAAAAGCAAAAGACTGGCCGTTACAACGTATTGGGCTGGTATGCCAGGCACATCTTCTTCCTTGATGAGACCGATCCGGCCATCTTCGAAGAACAGACTGTGACCGGTTTCTACGGTGAGAACGACGACGACGAACCGCAGGTCAGCCGCAAGGGTATCTTGGTGGCGTTCGACCGGGCTGTTGACCCCGACTCGATCGGCGTAGACACGTTCACGGTCACACTGGATCCGAGCGGCGAACCCGGCTCGACTGGTGCCTCTGCAAACATCATGGACATCGATGTCCAAGGACGTCTCGTCTACCTGTTGCTTGATGGCGAACTCGCGTCAGACGCGACGCCAATGGTGGATGTCGCTTCTGGTCAGTGGGTCTCAGACCCTGCGGGTAACCGGTTGACAGGCGGCAACGTTGAGCCGTTCGAGGCCAACGACGGCATCTCCCCGGTAATGACTGTCGCTTTGAGTGGCGGTTCCGGCACTGGTGAAGGTAGCGAAGGACCAAGCTCGCTCACAATGAACTCGATAATCGTCACGATCGGCTCTGATGAAGAGATCAACGCAACGCCTTCACTGATCGTCGTTTGTTCGAACATCGATTACGACAGTGATGACGACGGCGAAAACGACAAGGAACTGTCGAATCTGGTGAGCGCTCGAGGCGGCTCCTTGGTTGGCCGTGCGAGCGCGAACTTCAACTCGCCGGCGGAGTACAGTTGCGGGTCCGCAACCGTGCAACTCCAACAGGTGCAGTCGTACTCACGCCCAGGTCTCGAGTGGGAGTACCAGTGGGTGAACTTCAGCAACGAGAAGGCGCTGGATGACGGCAAGCTCACGGTTATCGCATACGCACGCGACCGTCGGTCGTACAAAGACCCGAACGCGGACAATGCGATGCGAGAAATTGACGAAGATGAACTAGGCGATGACACCTACAGTTGGGGCGCTGCGACGGCTGAATTCCGGTACGACACGATGCTTGACGATCCGGGGGCGACCCCTGGCGATGGCGACACGGTGACCGAGTCGCGACCGTTCGTGTTGCTTAGGTATGCGGGTAGCGAAGACTATGCTGAAAAGTCGACGGTTTCGGTTGACGAGTTGTCGGTTGACGGCACCGTGCAGGAGATACAGTCGCTCGGCGAGAACCGGTTCCTGTACTGGCCCGAGTCGCTGAGCGTTGGGTCCCACACGGTCGCCGTAGACGCCGTAGACGCGGCTGGTAACACCGACACATTCGAGTACAGCTTCAAGGTGGCGGAACGGACGCCATTCAACCTCAAGCTGATCGCTGGTTGGAACGCGATATCGTTCCCGGCTAACCCGGTCGACCCGGCGATTGAGAACGTCTTCACCGAAGGCGTGGTTGACATGGTGGCTGCGTGGGACATATCCGACCCGACCAAGCCTTGGAGCATCGCTACAAGGATGGAGGGTGAGTGGTCGACGCACAGCGACTTCGCGACGCTGACCAAGGTCTTGGCGAAATATGGATACTGGGTCCACGCACAAGGCTTCGTGACGCAGAAGGTTGCGCTGATTGGTCAGATCAACCGTCTCGACGCGGGTGTCGTGCCGCCAGACCTGGTGGCGATCCCGACAGAGACGGGTTGGAACTTCGTGGGCGTCATCGACCAGGATGGCGACCAGACGCAGGCGAACTTCGGTGACACTCTAATGACGGGTACCACCGATGTCGATGCCGGTTCCTACCTCGGTAAGAACGCCAAGGCCTACACCTGGGATCCGATCCGCAGCAGGTTCGACGTCCTTGAGGACGACGTCGATGTCACCATCGGCGACGGCATCTGGGTCTACTACGGCGGCGGTATCGCACCGTAAGCGAACCCTCACCGCAGCCTAAAAGCTAAGAGAGCGCCCCCGCCGTCGGCGGGGGCGCTCTTTTTGTCTGACGGGGTTTGTGCGATGCTGCCCCGCTCCGCCCATCACAGCCCATCATTCGCATCCCATTTGAGAGCCGTGAACAAGTGTTTGCGAGAATTTGATTGACAGGGCGCGCGCGGTGGCATATATTCGGTATCATATAGATTTCAGGGCGTGCCTGCGGGCGTGGTTCGTTGCGCGTCTTGAGAGTGCTATGGAAACATCCGGGCAAGACCACTTAAGGGCCGACTATATAAGCGTCGGTATGAGTGTGTCGAGTATCGAACCGGTAGAGAGATAGATACAGGAGGACTGCAGCTGTGCAGCTTTCATCGAGAATCTTGACGGCTCTGGCCGTGCTGATACTTGCCGTTGCGGTGGTGGCGGTGCGAGCCGGCTCGACCGGGACGGTAGAAGCAGCTACCGGGACGATAGACGTGCTGAACGTCGGAACTTGCTACACGACGGACACTGACGTGTTTGCAGTGGGCGACTGTGACGACGGCGATGGCAACGCAGAGGGCACCGATGCAGAGGGATACAGCGTCGCCGACCGAAACGCGATCACCAAGGTCGACAAAGTCTTCGCCACCTACGCCATCGACCCGAAGACGTCGGGTGACGAGCCTCGCGCGATCGCTAAAAATGCCGACATCATTAAGATAAGCATTGAGGACCCTGGTAGGGACAAGCGTACCGGCGAACTGTACGCGGTGACGGCAACTGCGGGAGGCGGAACGAATCCTGACGCGGATGACAGTGGTGTCATCGAAGAGACCCTCGAAGGATTGGTCGACGATTTCACTTTTACCGATCCTGACAATGACCCAACGACGGATGACGGGGTGATAGAACTGACTAGCACTACCGCAACGTTTGTCCGAGCCGGTGTTGGTACCGCCGGGACGATCCCAGACTCCGGCAACGCTCAGTTCCGATTGGCTGGTGACGGAAGCACTATGCATCCCATGGCCCCCGACGGGAAAACGTTCTGGTTTGGCGAGGTGACCACGGATACTGATCCGCCTGTATTCGCCGACCTTACCGATGAGTACATCACCCGAGACGAGGACTTTAGCCCAGGAACATTTGGCTCAGTCGCTCCATGGATGCGAGTTTCTGCTGCTATCCCGGCCAACGTCTCCATCAACGTCCAATACATCTACTACCAAACGAGTGAAGAAGAGGATCTAGTAGGCAGTGGGGCAGATAGCGAGGACGGTTCAGCGTATCCCGGGGTTAACGCTCCCGTATTCGTCGACGACGAAGAATTTGACCCCGTATCGAACCCCGAACCCGACGCTTTGGTACTTCGCGCCAGCGCCGACGGAAATGCTCCTACCCAAAACCTCTGGTTGACTGAGGATGGTCGATTCAGCGGGACGTACGTCGGATACCTTCGATTGACCGACGCTGACGGCGATGGGCAGTGTGATGAGGATAACGACGAAAACACTCCTCGGGTGCGCTGTAACTGGGGATTGAAGGCCAGGGACGCCACGGGAAGCAGCATGAATGTCGATCACATCGCCGTAATCGGTGTTGAGAGTGGTCCAGTGACGATCTCCTACAAGAACTCGAACGGCGACAACCGGTCGGTCTCGATCCAGATCGACAAGGAGCCGCCGGCTATCCAGATCGATTCGCCTGCACACAGCACCAGCAGCAAGGACGATTCGCCCGAACTGCTAGGTTCGTTCTCAGACGGCGGAAGCTCCGGACTGCGCGAAGACTCGTTCATGATTTACGCCGACAACGACCCCGACGGCAAGACTGACGAGACCCCGGTGTTTGATCTCCGTGTGGACCGCGCCAGCGGTGACGCCGATTTCGACGGGGCCCGTGGTCGCATCTGTGTCGACGAGAATGGCGACGGCAATTGCGATGGCGGCAGCGGTGATGAAGGCACGGGCGTAGCTGCGTTACGCGGTCACTACTCGGGCTTCGGGGAAGGCGACGGGACGTTCGGAATAGTAGGCAGTGCCGCCGTCTATCTGGATGAAGACGCCGACATGGTCAAGTCTGGCGGTGCCGAAGACTACGATGACGGTGATTCGACTGGTCTATTCGACACGGTGGTCCGTATCGACTTCCCGCCGGACGAGGACGATGGTCGTCGCTACAACCACATCATCGACTTGCAAGCGGTGGTGATGGACATAGCCGGCAACATCGGCTTCTCGGACAGCGAAGCTAGCGATCCGACCTTTATCGACGATCTAGGGACTAAGAGCAAGGACCGCGATGCCGCGGGCATTCACAACGTGCTCGGTTGGTACTCGCGCCACATCTACTTCTTAGACGATGTGGATCCGAAATACTCGGCTGATGAGTCTGCGACTGGTTTCGTGGTCGACTCCGACGGCGACGTCGTGCACTCGAGCTCCGGTCTGATGGTCGTGTTCGATGGCAAGCTCGACGCGTCGACGGTCGGTGTCGGCACCTTTGAGGTTGAGCTTGATGACGGAACCGCTGGCGCGGTTACGGATGCGGTCGTCGAGGGCGACAAGGTTTACCTGATGCTCGAGAGCGAGTTAGCGCCTAACGCGACGCCTAAGATCGATCTCGCTGCAGGCCAATCGATCTCAGACCTGGCTGGTAACGAGTCGACAGACCGACGTCTAGACGGCATCGAGTTGTCCGACGGTATTCTGCCGACATTTACGGTGACCTTGAGTGGCGGCTCGGGCCTGAACGAGGACATCGACGGTCAAGGCTCCTCCGAGCTGACGAAAGAACAGATGAAGATCTCGATCGTGGCGAACGAGCCCATCCAGGGTGCGCCGCAGTTCGCGGTCGTGTGTTCGAACCTGACTTGGGGTAAGGCGAGCGACGAAAACGACGTTGCGAAGTTCGCCTCCAACCGCATGGGTCCGTTTGCGACCACCGGAGATAACAAGATCACCGATGCAGAGCCAACGGCGAGCCACAGCGCATCTGATGAAGATGCAGACGCGGCGCCGGCAGCTGAACGCGCAATGTGTCCAGACCACGACGACGACGACACCACGTTCTTCGCCGTTGATGTGGCGCGAGCCAACCGGCGATCGGGCAACCTCTGGGAGTTTGACTGGTCGAACCTGGCCGACGACCAAGCGGTTGAAGACGGCAAATTGTCCGTCATTGTCTGGGGTCGTGACCGCAGTTCCTACATGAGTGGTAACAAGCGTATCCAGAACTGGTCATCTTTGACCGCCGGCTTCACGTACGACACGGTCTTGAAGGCCGCGTGGAGTGGTGACGACGATGGAGACGCTGGCGAACTCATCCCAGATAACAGTGAAACCGTATTCGAGCCACGGCCGTTCGTGCTGCTCGACTTCGGCGATGAGAAGACAAAGGTCGACGTGACCACCTTCGAAATCGACGACGTTGACCAGGTTGAGGACCTGCAAGAGTTGGACGACAACGAGTTCGTGTGGTGGCCGGACCCGCTGGACTACGGCACGTATGAGGTCTACGTCGAAGCCAACGACGGTGCGGACAACCAAGGTGAGCACACCTACAAGTTCACAGTGAAGGAGCGAGCGCCGTTCGTGCTCGACCTGCTGGCCGGTTGGAACTCGATCTCGTTCCCTGCGAACCCGATCGACCGTGCACTGCACGCAGTGTTCACCAACGATGCGGTTGACCAGGTCGTCGGATGGAACGTTACCGAACCTGTGAGCCCATGGCGCATGGCTACCCGAATAGACGGCGTCTGGACGACCAGCGACGAGTACGGCACTTTGAACGATGTCGAAGCTCGCTACGGCTACTGGGTGCACTCGACCGGCTTCATCACGCAAGCAGTGAAACTTGCTGGCAAGGGCGACCGCTCAACTGACGGTCAACCGAACCCGGCAGACATCCCGACCGATGAGGGCTGGAACTTCGTTGGTGTCGTGGACGTCGACGGCGACCAGACTCAGGATGACGCGGGTGAGACGTTGCGCAACAGCAACAACGACCCGATCACCGCAGCCGAGTACCTTGGCGACTACGTCCGAGCGTACGCGTGGGATCACGTGAACAACACTTGGGACGTTCTCAAGAAGGACGAAGGCATCACAATCGGCACCGGCGTCTGGGTCTACTACGGCAGTGGCGTAGCGCCATAGTCGAACCGCTCAAATCGCAAAGCGACTAAAACACAGACGCCCCTCGGTTTCCCGAGGGGCGTCTGTGTTTTGTTTATTAGCACCGCGCCCAGTTCATATACTTGATTCTTGTTATGCACCCGCAACTGCAATCTGACGCTAGGGAATTAAGAACGCGGATCGCGCAGATCGCGGGGCATCTTTGACTTGCCCACGAAACAGTCACAGATCGCAGAATTAGAGAAGCAAACATTGGATCCGGGGTTTTGGTTAGACCACAAGCGCGCCCAATCGTTGATGCAGTCACTCAATACCCTCAAAGGCGATGTGGCCACCTGGGAGGAGCTACTCAGGCGATCCGACGAGATAGTCGAACTGATTGAATTGGCGGAGATCGAGTCGGACCGGTCGATGCTGGCTCAACTTGCAGTGGAAGCGGTAGATCTGCAATCGGATCTATCGGACCGCGAATTCAGGCTGCAGCTCAACGGCGAACACGACGAACGAGCTGCGATATTGGCAGTGAAGCAAGGGGCAGGCGGTGTCGACGCCCAAGACTGGTCTGAGATGCTGCTGCGGATGTACATGAGGTGGAGCGAGCAATCAGGCCATGAGTCCGAAGTGCTTGACTTCACTCCGGGTGAAGAAGCGGGCATCAAATCGGCTGCCGCTCGAATCTCCGGGGATCACGCCTACGGCTTCCTTAGGTCCGAGCGTGGCGTGCACCGCTTAGTGCGTCTGTCGCCTTTCGACTCTGGGCATCGTCGGCACACGAGCTTTGCGCTCGTGGAAGTGTATCCGGAACCCGACGAGGCGGATGATGTGGAGATTGATCCGACTGAAGTGCGAATGGAGGCGTTCAGGGCGAGCGGGCATGGGGGCCAGAGTGTCCAAAAGAACTCCACAGCGGTGCGTTTGACGCATCAGCCGACCGGAATAGTAGTCTCGGTCCAGAACGAGCGATCACAAGCCCAGAATCGGCAAGTGGCGATGAAGATACTTCACGCGAGACTGTCGGACTTGGAGCAAAAGCGTAGGGCGGCTGAGCAAGCCAAGCTGAAGGGTGATCACGTGTCGGCTGAATTTGGTAGGCAGGTCCGCAGCTACGTTTTGCATCCTTACCAGATGGTCAAAGATCATCGTACCGAACATGAGGTTTCGGATGCGCGCGGAGTATTGGAAGGTGATCTGGATGGATTCCTCAAAGCCTTTCTCCGATCATCGATCGGTAAGTAACCTACGTATCTGAACTTCGGGCGATTTGTTTTGGGATTGATAGGTCGGTGACCGCAGAGATTTGGACGCCACTTTGGCGGTCGATCGTACATACGAAATCCGTATAGCGTATCCAATTCGTAAGTAATTTCAGGCACTAACAAATTGCGGAGACAACTGATGAAGAAAGCACGTTTCCTGGGCATCTCGCTAATCGCAACGATCTCGCTGTTTATCTTGGCGTGTGCGAGCGAAGAGGAACCGACGTCGACACCGATACCCGAACCGACGGCGACTGAAGTCCCGACCGTGGTGTCTACGCCCCCGCCGGCGAGGTCGGAGCGTCCTACGCCGAGCAGTTCTCAAACTAAAATCGCACCCGAGTTGCTGGAAACTCCCGAGAGCGCTGGCGATGTTCAACGTGACGGCGGCGTTTTCCGCCGGTTGTGGGCGGACCCACCAACCATGGACCCTGCATTGGTTACGGACGGGACGTCCTATGACATCGTGATAGAGATCTTCAGCGGCCTGGTCAAATTGACGGGCGAGTCTGACAACCCGATAGCGATGGATTTGGCTGAAAGCTACACCGTCAGCAATGGCGGGAAAACGTACAAATTCATTCTCAGGGATGATCTCAAGTTCAATGACGGTTCACCAGTGACGGCCGCCGATTTCAAATGGTCGTGGGAGCGTGCCGCAGAGCCAGAGACGGAGTCTCCGATCGTTGACGAGTTCTTGGGTGACATTATTGGCGTGCAAGCGATCATTGATGGCGAAGCTACGACCGCAGATGGTATCGAGGTTATCGACGATCACACGCTGCAAGTGACTATCGATGCGCCGAAGCCGTATTTCATCGCAAAACTCACGTATCCAATCGCGTTCGTGGTGCAAGCTGAAAACGTGACATCGGGTGGCGAAAACTGGACGGATGAGCCGGTCGGTACCGGTCCGTTCGTTCTGAAAAGCTACAGCATCGGCGAGCGGATGATCCTATCCAAGAATCAGCACTATTGGGGCGACCCCGCTTACTTGGACGAGGTGCAGTTGCTGCTAGCGGGTGGTTCTGCAATGGCGATGTATGAGAACGATGAGATTGACATCACCGGGATCGGGCTCGCGGATTTGGAGCGCGTTACAGATCCCACGGAAGAGATCTCGCAGGATGTAGTCGATGTTCCACCGTCGTTCAGAACCAGCTATGTCGGTTTCAACGTTGAACGAGCGCCATTCGACGATGTGCACTTCCGCCGAGCGTTGAACTTCGCAGTGGACAAGCAATTGGTGGCGGAAGCTGTGTTCGCGGACCTCGTTCGTCCTGCGACTGGCGTGATACCTCCTGGTTTCGTGGGTTACAACCCGGATTTAGAGGGGTTGCAGTTCGATGAGGAACGGGCCAAAGAAGAGTTGGCGATGTCGAAATACGCCGATGCCGAAACGCGACCGCGTATCGTAATAACGTTGCCAGGCACCGGTGGTTCGCCAAGTTTGACGACGGAAGTGATAGCGGACATGTGGCGCAGAAATCTGGGAGTAGATGTGGAGATCCAACAGGTTGAGTGGGCGACGTTCTTGCAGGACCTTCACCGCAATCGGTTGCAAGCGTTTTCACTGGCGTGGCAGGCAGACTATCCCGACCCTCATACATTCGTTGACGTGCTCTTCAGGACTGGTAGCTCGATTAACAACACGAACTACTCAAATCCAAAAGTCGACTCGCTACTTGAGGAAGCCAATGTCGAGGCGGATCCGGTTCGTCGGATTAAGCTCTATCAAGAAGCAGAGGAATTGATCATCGAAGACGCGGCGTGGCTGCCGTTGTGGTGGGGAGTTGAGGGCAAAGTTCTCGTCAAACAGCGAGTCGGGGGATTGATTTTCCCGCCGTTGTCTGTGCCCATTTATCAATACATCTGGATCGACGGTTAAATCGCGTCGAATTACCCGCGTAGCGGTAATCGGATAGGGCGGTTCTCAGAATCGCCTAATCCGAATAGGCGATGCGCGTTGCATATCGTGTTAATTACGCATAGTTTTGATACTGTGTATCTATGCCGGAACTCGCGAATCAAATACCCGAAGGCGAAGTGAAATGAAAATGGTCCGAAACCTACTGATTGCCGGAATATTCCTCGCGGTGATTTTCAGCGTGGCTTGTTCGAGTCCGGAAGAGCCGACTGTGACGCCAACATCGATACCGCCGACTGCTACGCCGATACCTGAGCCGACTGCGACGCCGTCGCCGACGGAACCACCGGTGAGCGTTGCTCCAACCGCGACCGCAATCGCCGAAGCGACAGCTGAGGCGAAGGCTCTAGAAACGGCCGAGGCTGATGAGGCTGCAGCTGCGGCTATTCAAGCCGAAGAAGCTGCGAAGAAGCAAGCCGAAAAAGCGCGATTAGACCCACGGAGTGGAGGGGTATTCCGGCTTCTCGGTCGCGATCCCACCACCCTAGATCCAGCGCTCACCACGGACAATACGGCCTACGAAATCGTCGTGGAACTCTATAGTGGGTTGATGCGTTTGACTGACGACCCGAACGAGCCGATAGTACTCGACCTCGCAGAGAGCTTCACCGTCAGCTCGGACGGTACGGTCTACCGGTTTGTATTGCGGGAAGGCTTGGAGTTCAGCGACGGCAGCCCAGTTACAGCGTTCGACTTCAAGTGGTCGTGGGAGCGGGCGGCGCTGCCAGAAACGGGCTCGCCGATTGTGAAGGAGTTTTTAGGCGATATCGTCGGGATCAACGAGATCGTCGAAGGCGAAGCGACATCGGCCGACGGGATCACCGTGATCGATGATCACACGCTGGAAGTTCGTATCGACGCTCCGAAGCCGTACTTCATCGCCAAGCTCACCTATCCGGTCACATTCGTCGTCAATCGAGACAACGTCGAATCCGGTGGCGAGACTTGGACAGACGATCTTGTCGGTACCGGCCCGTTCGTTCTGGATTCGTATGAAATCGGTGTGAGCATGGTAATAGCGCGTAACGAAAAGTACTGGGACAGGCGGGCGTTCTTGGACGAGGTGCAGTTCAATTTGGCGGGTGGTTCCGCTATGGCGATGTACGAGAACGACGAGATCGATATAACTGGTATCCCGCAATCTGCGTTCGAGCGGGTGACCGACCCAGCCGAACCGATCTCTAAAGAGGTGGTGGAAGTCCCGCCGGATTTCGTCACTTCCTATGTTGGATTCAATGTGGAGCAACCGCCGTTTGACGATGTGCACTTTCGAAGGGCAATGAATCACGCGGTCGATAAAGAGTTGATCGCGGAAGCGGTTTTGCAAGGTCGAGTGCGTCCGGCTCACGGACCGATACCACCGGGCTTTATAGGCTTCAATCCCGATCTTGAACCGCTTGGATTCGACGTGGACAAAGCGGTTGAAGAGTTGAACATGTCGAAATATGCGGATCCGGAAACGCGGCCGCGAATCGTATTGACCGCCGCTGGTACGGGCGGTTCGCCACCAACTTGGCTACAGGCAGTTGCTGAAATGTGGGCGCGGAACCTCGGTGTTGAGATCGAGTTCCAGGAGGTTGAATGGGCTACATTCTTGCAGGAGATCGACAACTACAAGCTCCAAGCCTTCACGTTGGCGTGGAGCCCCGACTATCCGGATCCTCACACGTTTGTCGATGTGTTATTCCGAAGCGACAGTACCATTAACCAAACTCGGTACGGGAACGCCGAAGTCGACGCTCTCTTGGATGAGGCGACGACGGAGCCGGACCCCGCCCGTCGCATTCAGTTGTATCAGGAAGCCGAGCAGATAATCGTCGATGAAGCGGCGTGGGTACCGATGTGGTGGGGAAGCAATGGGAGGATCTTGGTGAAACCGCACGTGAACGGATTTAGGATTTCCCCACTGGGCGGATATTTCTTTAAGGATGTCTGGCTCGAGCAAGAAATCAATTTCTAGTATCGACTCTTCAAAACGGGGCAACCGTTGTGAGTTGTCCAGCCTGGTGCTAGGATTTGTAGCGCGATGCTGATCTACATGTCACGACGGTTGCTCTGGACGCCCGTGTTGCTGTTTGTCGCGGGGTTGTTTATTTTCACTCTCGGTTCCGTGGCACCAGGCGATCCCGCCGAATTGATGGCGGGTCAGAGGGCTGACCCCGAAGCCATAGCGCGCATCCGCGAACGGCTCGGCCTTAATGATCCGTTTCTCGTGCAGTACACGCGCTACATTGCAGACGCGTTGAAAGGCGATTTCGGCGAAAGCTACCGGTATCGCGGTCGCGACATAATCGAGTTGCTGGGACCGAAGCTCCGAGTGTCGTTAGAGCTCAACCTCGTCTCCTATGTGGTTACTCTTGCTATTGGGTTACCACTCGGATTCTGGGCTGCGATGCGGCAAGGGACGTGGAAAGACCCGACGTTGACGACAATCATGTTGCTCGTTTACGCGTTGCCGGTTTTCTTCACTGCACCGTTCTTGATCCTGGTATTCGCGTTGTGGTTGGATTGGATCCCGGTTTCTGGGTGGTCAGGTATTTTCTCGACACGTGCGATATTGCCGGCGTTTACTATTGGTTTGCCCGGCGCGTTCGTCTTTTTGCGGTACATGAGGGCGTCTACGCTGGATGTGTTGAGTCAGGAATATGTGCGGACGGCTCATGGCAAGGGCATGGGACACATGACGGTTAACCGTAGGCACATCGCCCGGAACGCCCTGTTACCGATAGTAACGATACTGGGATTTTCCCTTGCTGGTTTATTCGGGGGTTCGTTGATCGTCGAGTTGATCTATGGCATCCCTGGAGTATCACGGTTGGCCTTGGAGGCGGTTTTCCAACGCGACTATCCGGTATTGATGGCATTGACGTTGCTCGGGGCGACAATGCTCGCAATTGCGAACTTGGTTGCAGACATCATGTACTCGGTAATCGATCCGAGGATAAGGCTAAGAGCGTGAAATGAATCAGTCGGGATCCACTGCGACTGATCAAGTAGAGCGGTCAGAGTTGCTCGAAGTAGAGGCGCCTGACACGTTCTTTCGACACGCTTGGACCGAGTTGCGGAAGCGCAAGCTGGCCGTTTTCGTAATTTGCGTGCTCATATTCCTTTACACGCTCGGAATCTTGGCTCCAGTGGTCGCAACACACGATTACTCTGAGACGAATCTTGCCAAGACGCAAGCGGGACCAGACGCGGAAAACTGGTTGGGTACTGACCGGTTGGGCCGGGACATCTTCACTCGCGTTGTCTGGGGGATTCAGACGACCATCATACTGACCGTGATTACGATATTGACGGCTAGCGTTTTCCTTGGTTTAGCTTTGGGTATGGCAGCAGGCTATCTGCGCGGCATCGCCGACATTGTCACCATGAGGATCGGTGAGGTAGTCGCCGTTGTTCCTGATTTCCTGTTGGTGCTGATCATCGCTGCGACTGTCCGACCCAGAATCAAAGAGTTCGGTTACTGGATCGAAGACAACACCTTCATATCCGGGGTCAATTCGTCTGGTGCCGTTGATTACATAGTGTTGGGTTTAGCATTTTTGCCGCTGTCTTGGTTCGGGGCGATGCGACTAATTCGCGGTCAGACGTTGGCGATACGAGATGCGCCGTATGTCGACGCGGCGCGGTCGATGGGTGTTGGGACGCCGACGATCCTGTTGCGCCACGTACTGCCAAACGTCATCACTCCGCTCATAGTTAGCGTCAGTTTCGGCATGGGAGCGGTTGCGCTTGGCGAAGTGGTAGCCAGTTTCTTCGGGATCGGGGTACAGCCGCCTCGCCCGAGTCTAGGAGTGATGATTGGTGACGTCACGGCGCGTACCGGGAGCGCAGCGGTTGAGACGTTGCGCAACCATCCGGAGCAGCTTTTGTCGCCGATCGTAGTAGTTTGGCTGATGATATTCTGCTGGAACATACTCGGCGACGCGTTGAATGACATCCTGAACCCGCGCGCGCGCTGATCGGAGGTCCGTCTGATGGGTGACAAATTGAAGGTCGGTTTGGCGTGCACCGCGCAATACATGAAACGGGGCATCAAGGACCACGAAGTCGGCCGGTTAAGGGAATTCGCGACCTTTGAATGGCGGGAATTTAATGAGAGTTCCGATTGGTACTCACCACCTGAATCGTCTGAGGAGGTCGTAGCGGATTTCATCGACTTCGCTTCGGGTGTGGACGCGATGATCGTTTGTCATGGTTCGCCACGCGTCACCCCCGAGATCCTCGACACGGTGCCTAATCTTCGCTTGATAGGCGAATTGGAGGGTGACCGGTTCGCGCAGCGCGTAGACGTCGGTGCGTGCATCGATCGTGGCGTCAAGGCTGTGGATACAACACACGCTTCGAGTTTGCCGGTATCTGAATGGGCGCTGGCGATGATGATGATGGGATTGAAGAAAGTCGGCGCGCACTACCGCCGGTTGATCACCGACCAAGAGTGGGGTACCGGATACCAACGAGCAACCGAACCCGATTTCCAGATGATGGGCGACTTGACGGGCCGAACCGTCGGATTGATCGGAGGCGGCAACATCGCTCGACGTCTCATCGAACTATTGGTGCCTTTCCGGGTCGAGATCTTACTTCACGACCCATACCTGCCGAGGGAACTGGCTGCGGCGCTCAACTTCACCATGACATCGCTCGACAACGTGATGAGGATGCCGGATGTTGTCGTATGCCTAGTCCCGCACACGCCCGCAACGGAAGGCATGTTGGGTGCGAAAGAGCTATCGTGGATCCGTCCTGGAGCGGTCTTCGTCAACGTCTCGCGTGGGCAGGTGGTTCAGTCGGATGCGTTGATCGAACGATTACGTAAGAACGACATCTACGCGTGTCTCGATGTGTTCGATCCGGAACCGGTGCCTACCGATTCGCCGGTTCGAGAGATGTGGAACGTGTTCCTGACGCCGCACATCGCGAGTACGACAGATGGCACGGGAATCTCGTTCTTCGGCGAGATGATCGACGAACTCAAGAGATTCCACCTAGGTCACGACACTAAGCACGACCTCATGCCTCGCACTCTTGCCAACCGACGAGGCGAGAATCCCGGTGATTTGGACGCGGTTCGCTGAACCGCAATTCGACCCAACCAAGTCCTAACCGCCTGGGTAGCGTGATCAATCCCCACGTTGCAGATTCGCATCCGCAATTGCTTGCTAACATGTAACGCGTATCCAACCCGGCAAATCAGCAGCAGGTGAATCCCGTGTCAACGATCGATCCTTATTCTTCTTCGTATTTCCAGTCTCGTCGATCCTCGGTGATGGCGCGTAACGGGGCAGTTGCGACTAGTCAACCGTTGGCTGCGCAAGCTGGTTTAAGGATGTTGCTCGACGGAGGTAACGCGGTCGATGCCGCGGTGGCGATGGCGGCGGCCCTCAACGTTGTCGAACCCGGTTCCACAGGCATTGGCGGCGACATGTTCGCGCTGATCTGGAATAAGAACGAACGGCGGGTGGTGGCTCTCAACGGCAGTGGAAGATCTGGAGCAGCGGCGAACCCTGATGATGTGCGGAAAGCCGGGTTCGATTCGATACCGAACGAGTTGGATGGCTGTGCTTTTGCAGTTAGCGTTCCTGGCACGGTGCACGGTTGGGAGACGGCCATTGAAAACTACGGCCGGATGACGCTGGCTGAGGTGCTCAGGCCCGCGATCGAATACGCACTGAATGGATACCCTGTTTCAGAAGTGATAGCCCGCGGTTGGCAAGGGAGCGAGACGAAGCTTCGACACCGACCATCGGGTGAAGAGATGTTGCCGGTCAATGGACGGGCTCCGAAATGCGGCGAGGTCGTTGCGTTACCAGAACTGGGCGGATCGCTACAGGTGATCGCCGAAGGTGGCAGCGAGGCTTACTACAAAGGCGACATCGGCAAAAGAATCGCGGCGTACGTTCAGCAAGAAGGCGGTTGGCTGACCGAGGACGACATCGCATCGCACCATTCCGATTGGGATGAAGCGATACATGTCAACTATCAAGGCGTGGAAGTCTGGGAGTGTCCACCGAACGGGCAGGGCATCGCGGCTTTGATGGCTCTGAACAATGCTGAAGGTTTTGATATCTCCGACATGGGCAGTCAATCGACCGATGCCTATCACCACTTGATCGAATCGATGCGATTGGGTTACGCAGACGCGTTGCAATACGTTGCTGATCCGCGGGTGGCTGAGGTTCCAATCGGCCCGTTGCTATCCAAGGAATACGGTGATCGCCGTCGATCGAGTATCGATTCAATGCGCGCCCACCCGAACGTTTCCTACGGCGATCCGATGGGCGGCGGAGACACGATCTATTGCACGGCTGTAGATGGCGACGGCAACGCTTGTTCGTTGATCAATAGCCTGTTCGCCGGGTTTGGTTCAGGACTGGTGGTTCCAGGCACAGGTATTGCGCTTCAGAACCGGGGATCACTGTTTTCGTTCGATCCAGACCACCCTAACTACCTAACCGGTCGCAAACGGCCTTACCAGACGATTATTCCGGCGATGGCGACCCGAGACGATGAGATGTGGTTGTCTTTCGGTGTAATGGGAGGGTTCCAGCAACCGCAAGGGCATCTGCAAGTCATGTCCAACATGGTCGATTTCGGGATGGATTCCCAGAAGGCGTTAGATGCCTTGCGCTTCAGTATCGATGTACTGGGCGATAAGAGTGTGCGTGTCGAGGAAGACCTTGACGAGTCAGTCGTGTCGGAGTTGCGAGGACGGGGGCACAATATCGTCGTCCAGCGAAGCTACGACCGCACCGGATTTGGTGGTGGGCAGGTCGTCTCTCGCGACGCCGAGACAGGTGTGTTATGCGCCGGCACAGAGCCGCGCAAGGACGGTTCAGCATTGGGTTGGTGATCGGATACGTTTCGCCCAGCGAATCCGTTACCTGCGGATGCGACGCGCTAGGAATAGGCTCGCAAGCAAGGCCGTGATCAACAGTCCGGATGCCTCTAATGGGCCGTCACCATTGGAGTTGCAAAGTCCGGAACTTCCGGATTCTTCAGCTGGCGATTCCTTTTCTTGTGCTGGTTCTAGCTGAGGCGCTTCGGTCGCAGTCTCCTTGACCATCACTTCAGGTTCTTCGGTTGGAACCTCTGTTGGGACCGGAGCTGGAGTGTTGGTCGGTTCTGGTGTCGGGCTGGCGCCGGTACCGCCGACGGCGATGCCGCCTTTGACGGGCGTGAGGGTGAGGAGTTTGTATTCGCTGGTCTGGGTCGCTTCCGCTTCTGGCGTCGGTGTCGGAGTTGGTGGAACGAATGCATCGGCGCCGATTGACGCTCGCCACTCGTTGTCGAGTTGTTGAACGGTCATGCCGTAGACGTTGCGAATAGCGATGTCTCCACTGCGACCTTCGGCGATTGATGCGATTGTCTCGGCGATCTTTTCGGCGCCGTATGTCTCGATCAGGTATTCAACGAAGTTTCGGCTCTGACCGTATGAAACGATGACCATGTTTGGTTCGCCGGGGAAGGTCTGGAGGCGCGAGAACGGTATGAGGCGGTTAGTGTCGACCGCCCAATCTAGGTAGTAGACGTACGAACGGCCTTTGTCGAGGTTGCCGTATTCTGCGAGCCCTTCGTTGAGCCACAGCGGCACCAGCGCGTTGCTGCCACCGGCGGCTCGCCCGACGAGTATGTGAGTGAGTTCGTGGGTAAGAGTTCCGATGTCGCGGTTTCCGGAGAGGACGAGCACGACGCTGTGGTCGAAGAATGCCTGTCCTTCGGTTATGAGTTCTCGACTTATGGTGGCACTGCGGGCGCTGACCGCTCCGATCATCTCGGCGTTGTTGTTGTAGAGGGTGACGACGATTGGGGTTTCGATTTCACTTCCGGTGATTGGCCCCATCAATTCCATGGCTTCTTTGGCCGCTTCGGCGAGGCGCTCGGCTCGTACTTGCACAGGCCCGTGGTAGTAGACATGGATCGGGCCGCGGCTCACGATGTCCCATTCGTATCGGGCGTCGAGGATTATCTGGCTGTATTGGTCCGATGCGTACTCGTTGCCGTCGGCGTCGATCGCTTCAAAGACGAAGTCGACGGTGGTACCGGGCGGTATGTATCTCGGCGATGTGTTGACGCGCCAGATGAGTTCGCCGTCAATGAGTGATTCGGAGCGTTCCGTCAAGTCGAGGTAGTCGTATTGGCCCGTAGTGATGGGTCCGGTGGAGAATCTGACCCGGACGTCCGCTATCTCGATGTCGGACTCGAAACTGGCGTAGAAGCGGATATCTTCGGGGAAGTTGCTCTCTAAGCCGCCGTCGATGAAGCGAACGGGTTCGGACTGAGCGGACGTGGTTTTATCGGTGATGAACACCGCTGATGCGGCGAGCAAAGCCAAAAGAGTCGCTATCAGCGAGCATTTGATCATCAAAATCGATTTCGAGGTTCGAGGCATATTGTGTTGATTGGGTCGTGGCTGAGCACTCAGTTGAATCGTAAAACGCACTCAGCGGATGTCGTCACCTTTTAAGCACTACGCAAACGATGTGGGGCATGGACGCATAGTCGTGTAAATGTCAATCTGCGTTGCGCCACTCGGACCAGAAGCGGTAGAACGCGCTAAGTGGGGTTCCTACGGCAAGTATCCAGAGACCCCAGATGGGTTGTCCGATGATGAGCGCCGCCGTCATGATGACGACCCTCTCGGGGCGCGTAAGGAAGCCCGAGGTGCCCTTGTATCCAAGACCTTCCGCGCGGGCCCTTATGTAGCTAACCATGATGGACCCGACAAATGCGACGAATGCGAGGATTATGGCCTCGCGACGGAAGCTGTCTGCTGACGAGTAGTAGATGAGTAATCCGAGCAACAGGGCGGCTTCGGATAACCGGTCGAATGTTGAATCGAGTAGCGCGCCTTTGTAGGAAACCTTGCCGGTGCGACGCGCGATGGCGCCGTCGATCATGTCGAATAGCGCCGCGGGGATGCTAATTAGGCCGGCGATTAGGAACTCTCCGTATGCGGCAAATGCAGCCGCGACGACGGCTAGGAGAAAACCGGCGAGGGTGGCGGCGTTGGCGTTGAAGCCGACCGCGACGAGGGCAGCGGAGATAGGTTCTTCAATCCAACGTGCGATTGCAGCGCGGGCCGATTTGCGGAGCCTTTGGAGTCCGGTCTCCGAATCAGCCACTACTGGTTCGCCGTTGGTTAGGCACAGCGGGGAACGGCGCTCTCGCCATGACCTGGTGATAGTAATCGATGACGTCGTCGGCGACTTTAGCCCACCCAAAGCGTTGCACCTTTTGGTGGCCGTTGCGAACTAGGGTGTTTCGGAGGTTTGGGTCTTCGATGAGTCGTTGTATCGAGTTGGCAATGGCGTATTCATCGCCGACGTCGACGAGCAATGCGTCTTTCTCGTGATCCGCCACGCCTTCAAATCCGAGGATGCGGCTGGCTACGATTGGCGCGCCAGAGGCCATGGCTTCAACGAGGACGAGGCCGAAGCTTTCATGTCCTGTGTTGGGTGCGCAAAACACGTCGGCGTGCTGGTAGTAAGCAGGTAGTTCGTCGTCGGTAACGGGTCCGGCGAAGATGACATCGTCGATGCCCCGTTCGCCCATCATCCGCCAAGATTCGCGGTCGGGAATACCTGCACCCACGACGATCAGGCGGAGGTTTTGATACCGCCATCTCAACGTGCTGTAAGCGCCGAGAAGGAACCGGAGCCCCTTACGTTTCTCGCCGACGCGACCGACGAAGACTATGTTAATGGCGTCGTCTCTAAATTCGCTGGGTTTGGGTCGCGGTTGTTCGAACCGCGGCACGTCGATACCGTTGGGGATGATGGTGTATCTTTCCGGGAAGTATCGGTCGGCGTAGGCTTTCGCCGCGTTCGAGACGGCGATGCGGCCGTCGAGTTTGTCGGCGACCAACGTGAACAGTGGTTTGAAGCTGAGGTATCCGGGATGGAAATTCTCGCTGTACGCGTGGAAGGTGCCTACGGTGGGCCACGGTGAGAACCAACTGGCGGCGGTGCCTAGGAACGGCATGAGCGGTTCGTGAATGTGGACGATGTCGAATTGGTCGGATGTCAGTATGCGGCGCATCTGCCGGGCGGCGCCGAAGCTCATCGATATGCGTGACACGGAGCCGCTTGCGTTGAAGGGTACGCTTCCACCGAGCGGTACGACCTCGAGGCCGCTCACATCTGGCGCGGTCTGCGGCTTGGCACAGGGGGCGAATAGAACGACTTCATGCCCGCGCCGCGTTAATTCCCTGCTGAGGCTGGTCATGTGGGCCACGACGCCGCCGTGGTAGGAAAGGTCGTATGGCGATACTTGAGCGATGCGCATTTAGAGACTTCGCGACAGCATTTCTTACGAGCGGCGCACCTAAGCGTCCGCTCGGAGTACATCTTATCAAGATTGCGGTTTTTGGGCGTGAAATTGGGCGAGGCGAGTGTGGAACTCGGCGTTACGCCATAGGTGGCCGGTGGTCAATCCAAGGTTGGGCTTCCTCGAATGCTGCGGAAGCGGCTAGGACGGTTTCTTCGTCGTATTTTCGGCCGATGATTTGCAGGCCGACCGGCAATCCGTCAGGGGTGAAACCGGCTGGGATTGATGCGGCTGGGCAGCCGGTGGCGTTGGAGTGCATGGTGAATGCGCCGTTCCAGAACTGTTCGGGGTAGGAGGAGGTTCCGGTGATGCTGCCGGGGAAGGGTTCGTTGACAAAGGCGGGGAAGCGGGCGACGGGTGCGAGGACGAGATCGTAAGTGGTGAATGTGTCGTCGAAGATGGCTTTTAATTCGTCTATACGGCCCAGAGCGGCGGCGTAGTCGGTTGTTGTGACCTTGGAGCCTCTTTCCATCCAGAACTGCCCGTATGCGGTCATCTGGTCGCCGAATTCGTCGAGGTATTTGGCGAGGTTGTTGTATGCGGTGGCGGCTTGTATTGGTCCGAAGGAGTCGTATGGCTCGAGGAGGGTGATGTCGACCTCTTCGACGTTGCAGCCTAACTCTTCGAATGCCAGTGCCGCGTGATGGGTTATGCGAGCGACGTCGTCATCGACCTCAGCAAAGCCGAAATCTGGGCTCCAGGCGATGCGGAGGCCGTCGATCGAGCGCTCGGTTGCGGCGATGAAGTCGGGTGGTGCGGAGCGGATGGTGATCGGGTCACGTCGGTCGAATCCGGCCATTGTTTGGAGGAGGAGTGCGGCGTCTTTGACGGTTCGTGCGATGGGTCCTGGTTGACCGAAGAAGTTGGGCGCTGGCGGTCCGGGGACGCCGGAATATCCGGAGACACGTCCGAGGGTAGGTTTGATGGTGTATGCACCGCAGAAGTTTGAAGGGATGCGCAGGGAACCTCCGCCATCGCCTCCGGTGGCGATGGGAGCGAGGTAAGCAGCGACGGCGGCTGCGGCGCCACCGCTTGATCCGCCGGGTGTGCGGGTGGTGTCCCACGGGTTTTTGCCGGTTATTCCGAGGGAGTTTTCGCATGTGCCGACGAAGCCGTGTTCGGAGCAGTTTGTTTTGCCGAGGACGATGCCTCCGGCTTGGAGGATGCGTTCGAGGAAGGCGGCGTTGTTGAGTGGGACGTGGTCTTTGAAGATGATGGACCCGCTGGTGGTGCGGATGCCGGCGGTCATCTGGTTGTCTTTGATGGGGATGGGAAGGCCGTGGAGCGGTCCGAGATCATCGCCGTTCATGATTGTCTGTTCGGCGGTTTTTGCCTGGTCCAAAGCGATGTCGTCCGTGACGAGGAGGAAGGAGTTCAGCTTCGGGTCGATGCGCTCGATGCGGTCGAGGAAGAGTCTGGTCAATTCGACAGGTGAGACCTGTTTGGATCTGACGAGGTTGATGAGGTCGGTTGCCGAGGAGTAGGCGAGTTGTTGGTTGGGCATGGTAGACGGATGGATCGGGTGTAGGTTGAATGAGTAAAGGGTAAAGTCTGGAGATTGCAAATGGCGCGTTTAATCCCTCGCCCTCCTCGTCGAACGGAAGAGGGGACACTATTGTTGATCGTGCATGCTTCTTCGATTGGGCGGTCTTGATGAGTTTTTCAGGTGTCGGTCATGGTTTGGTGTTGGGGCATCCTATGCGTGGGGGCGACCACAAGGATCGCCCCTACCGTTTAGATTTTTCGAATCATCGCCGCGTCGGTTTCGGGTGAGCGCGAGCGAAAGATTGTTGGTGGGTCAGTCAATAAGTTCCCAGCGTCGCCGACGTCGCCAGACCATCGGCCCTCCGGAGGGCGGTTGTAAGACGCGCCGCCCGTCATCGCTCGATTGTTCCTCGAGCTGTCGTGGTAGCCTCTTCCGCTCGGCGTGACGGAAAGACGTCTGCCGGATAGGAGGATCGTTCGCTCGGATCTTGAACGGGCATCCCCTGCGAGCGGGCGGTTCACGAACCGCCCCTACGCCGTGTCCCCTCGCCTCCTGCCCTCACCCTAGCCCTCTCCCGCCAAGCGGGAGAGGGGATAATGGTTGAAGGGGAGGCAATGGACAGCGTTGCGCAGCGGGAATTCCGTCTGGCTTGCTGGGCGGAGTCAGCGTAACGCTCCGCATCCGAGCCCTGAAGCTACAACGATCTCCGTAACCGGATTTTGGTCTGCGTTGCGTCCGAACTTACTAAACTTGTGGAGGGCACTGCCGCGGGTCGCTTCGAGCAGTCGATTTCACCGCTTGCGCGGCTTATAAGGTCGCTCTGGGCAGCCCGGTGATTATCCGCCCGCAGACCGGTTTCAATATTCAATTGTCGATAGGTGCGTCAAAAGGTTGCGCTAACCCTCGACGCGGCGATGTTCTGAGCGCTTGCCGATGGCCGTCGGATTGTGCGCCTGATTCCAGTTGTACTACAGATGTAGCAGTAGAGTCAAGTCTGAACTGGGATGCGAATGATTTTGAAGGATGGGAAGGATAGGGGTTTCGGTTGGTTGGTGGTGTTGCGGTGATGAGTGTGTTGTTGTTTGGTTGGTCGCCACCGCGCCGCCCCGGGCCCTCACCCCAACCCTCTCCCGTCCAACGGGAGAGGGGGAATGTCTGTGGCGAATGAGGGCTTTACTGCGGTGATGGGATGACGTTGGTGGTGGTTGATGGGGGTTTGTTGTGGTGAGGGTATGGTGGTGGTTTGGTTGGTGTCTGAACTGTGATTGATGTGATTGGAATGAAGGGCTTTGATTGGGTGTTAGCTGGTGAGGGTGTTGCGGTGGTGGTGGTGCGTTGTCGTGGGCGATTCAGTCGCGGAATCTGGGGTCCTACATCTTGGCTCTTCGGAGTCTTGCGATGGTGACGGGTGTGGCTACCCTTATGCCGCCTCTGCGCTTTGTTTTGAGGGTTTCAGCGAACGCGTAGACGAGGGCATCGGGCTTGTCGGGGCTTTGTCTGCCGTGCGATCTGATCTGATCTTTGGACTCGAGTTGGAGCAGTCCTCTGGCGTTGTATCTGTAGGTCAGGGAAGCCAATTGAGAAATCATTTCGGGGTCGTTCGGGATGGAGACATCGCCGTCTGCGAAGCGTTGCCGGAGACCATCGAAGATTTGGGCGCGCGTGTTGAGGTATTTTTCGGGGTTGTCGGCGCGATTGCCGCCGTTGAGGCCTTTGGCGTTGAATCTTCGGTCCTCTTTGAGGGTGTCGAGGACTCCGGCGCCGACTCCGACCTCGTCGATGATGATGTTGCGCACATTGTGTTTTTGGACAGCGACGACTACTCTGCCGGTGGTGATGACGATGGCGTTGTCGTAGGACATGAGCCACCAGAGGACGGCACCGACGCTTCGCCGGATCCAGAAAACCAACCCGAAATCCCGCACCAACACCAACCTCACACGAATCCAACGAAGTTGTCGGCATCGAGATGCACTACATCTGGAAACTCTCTTCAAAACTCGATCTATCAGACGTCAAGATCGAATCTGTCTAGTCGCAATCCCGCCATTGCCGCTATCCGCATCAACCACCCGACCTCGATGCACGCCTCAGGACACGGCACCTTCGGATCGGTGCCTGCCGCGATAACGCGCGTTCGGTCCTTCTAAGATGGCGCGCTGGGCGTCGGTGAGGTTTGGGAAGTCGTCAGGGTCGAAGTAGTCGGCCGACCACGATACGGAGTGCGGACTGTACTTGAAGAAAATCGTCCGCCGCTCATCCGCACCCGCCCACGGCAGCGTCCCATGCGTCAACGCCTCCGTGAAAATGATCGCAGTGCCGGCGGGACCCGTGACCCGCTCGACCAACGGACCTGGCTCCTCCATCTCCTTCCACTCATCCAGGAACGAATAGTTGCTCTTGTGCGAGCCCGGCACACAGCCAAAACCGCCGTCGTGAGGTCCCACGTCCTTCAGGTTGTAGGCCACCACCGAAAGGCCGTTATGCATCTGGCCGCCCTCGAAGCGGAAGTAATGAGTCGGATTAAACGGTATAGCGCCGCCATGTAGGCGAGTGCCTATCGGTCCCTTGCCCGACCTGATCACATCGAGATAGACGTGGTCAAGCCGGAAACCGTCGCCCAGCAATTCGCTCACGTAAGGAGTAATCCCCGGGTTGTCTATCAGATCGCGATATTCCTTCCCCCATTCGAGCACCGGCCCAAACCTGTGCGTGCGCATATCCGGCGGACACTCAGCCGCGATGTGCTCATCCAGCACGCCGTTGAGTTTGGTGACCTGCTCTCGAGACAACGCATTGGGCACGACGAGGTAGCCCTTCAGGTCGAACAGATATCGTTCTTGGTCGTTCATCGTGAGACTCCTAGTGGTTTGTGACAGCATACGTCATTGTGGCGAAGGCCGGAACCTAAGGGGGCGCGAGCGCAGCGAGCGGGGTATGCCCGCCAAGGCCGGTGACCACACACAAGCATCGACCCAACACTGCGCTGGAACCAGACGGTATTCCATCTCCTTCTGGTAAACCGTTGAAAAGCGAAGGGACGGGGTACGGCAGTCCTCCACCAACCCAAACTCGAACCACCACTCCGCCGCCTTCCACGTGACCAATTCGTCGGGGCCAACGAACCTGCCTAGTCTCAGTCAATCCACTTGACTAATTCGCGATCGTAGGCTAATTGTTGGTTCGTGTTTTCATCGATGACGCCCCTAACGTCGGGAGGGTTGCTGCGTTTGATAACTGCTTCAATGAACGAGGTACTTGTCAAGCCGTTTGCTGCTAACACTCCGTCCTTGGAGAACTTCACACCCGAAATGTTGGCTCCATCGAATCGGACCCCAGTCAAATCAGTATTCCACATTTTCGCGTCTGTCAGATCGGAACAGGAAAAATTAACCCCCGACAGATTCGTGATCTGTTCGTTGGTGCCCACGAAACGCGCGCTTACAAAGTTTGAATTGGACAACACAGCCTCCGAGAGATTCGCGCCAAAGAAGATGGTGTCTCCGAAATCACCGCCGCGCCTACAAATGACTTTTGATAGATTCGCACCGCCCAACCAAACGCCGTTAAGGTCTACTCTGTTCATCAATGCGCCGGAAATATCCACCGAACCCGATGACCGCATATTGAGTCCGCGTAACTGGGCACCATTCAAATCGAGAATAAAATCACGATCCCTCTGTTCGAGTGCCTTGCCTTGGTCGCTCCTGGTGCAAACGGCGACCATCACGTCTTGGACATCTTGCCTAAGTCGCAAGGGATCGATCGGGTCGGATGTTGTCTGGGCATCAATCACACCTTCCAATTCAAGGCCGTCGAAATTCCCGGGTCTGCGCACGAAAGAACTGAAGAGATTGACGATCTCCAAGTGGTACTCTTCCGGCGCTTCGTTGGCAAGCCTTCTCAACGCGTAGATGCCACCTAGTCGAACCGACAGTCTGCTGTCACCAAACATCTCGGCGCCTTTCTGGTATCGTTCGTTTAAGAGTCCCCGCCGCGCCGTCTCAACTTGCTTTTCGGCAACCCTGCTGCGCCAAACCGCGATTCTCAAGCCCAACGCACCGGCAACTATCAATCCAACGTTGCGTATCGCCGCGCTATTTGATTCTTCTTCGGTTAACCACCTCCAAACGCAGCCCCATCCCCAAACTTGCCAAGCTGCAAACGCGAACACAATCAATCCAACCAAAACCGAAAAATCAATCCAGAAACTCAATCTTTTTTTGGCGCGGAGCACCGTCAATACAACTGTCCGATCCTTAGACAGAAGTCGGGTAATCAAAATCATCCTACTGATTTTACTGATTGTTCAGAGACATAACAAAGTCGGCTCGCATCAACCAATGCTCACCAACCACATTGGACCAAACAGCGTTAACAATCCAAAAACGATTACTTCTCAATCATTTGGTTCTGGCAAGGGCGTCGATGCGAATCCTGACCCAACAATCACCGTACAAGATCATGTCCGATACACAGTCGGTGAGGCTCAACAGGAGGGATTACGTAAAGTGTTAATCCGCCCCGGATTCTAAGACACCAAAACAGCGCATCTCAACCACGTCTAGGTCACACAGCTGTGATGCTACCGGACAGCACACACGTGCCCTTAACCAGAAGACGACGAGGAAGCATTGAGGTGGGTCCAAATAGGGACTTCCAGACCCCGTTCGCGACTCACGCCCCCCAAGAACACCCGAACGCAAGATCAAAATACGCCACCGTCGTTTCACCAGACCAAGCAGGACAATCCCCAACAAACCCGAACCCTCGACCACGCCTTTGGGAATAAAACCCGCAACGACCCCGTCTGGTTCGTCCAAAACCAACTGCCCCCCTTCGACAAGCAGTAAGAAATCCTCACCGCCGTCCGCGACCACCGCCTCGTCGCCGTCCGCTCCTAGAAGAGATACCCCGCCGCCCTCGTAACCGTCTGGTGGCTCATGACCCACGACGAAGCATTGGTCATGACCACCGCGCCATCCGACCGACAGGTCAAAGAGACCATCTGGCGCGAAATCAAAACCATCCATCACAACAACAAAAGCCTCGTCGTCGGCAAGATCACCGCAACCCGCCTCGAACCCAACAACAAACGCGTCGCGTCGCGGGCCACGATCCTTGAAAACCTGCGACAGCTCAATACCGAGTTCGGCATCTCGATCATCTACATCACCCATAACCTCACTACCGCTTACGAGATCAACGAGAAGATCGTGGTCCTGTATCGCGGTGTCGTGGGGGAGCAGGGCGACGCGGATAGGATTTTGGAAGCGCGGGAAAGCAGGGCGTATCAACCGTTATTGGCACATCGTCCGGTGGTGATGGCTGGTGGTATAGAGATGATGCGTCTTGGTAGCAATCATAGTGAGATGGAGTTCATTGCGGCGTCGGAATGGTCGGTCGAGGAGGTGTCGCGCGCATTCGGTGCGCCGAAGGTGTTCTTGAGTGAATACGACGATGCGACGTTGTCGAATATCAGTGTGATGGAGCAATTTCTGTGGCGTAACACGGTGATACCGGAACTGCGGATGTTGGAGGATGGGTTGAATCGAGGATTGGTGCCAGGGTACGAAACTGGCGGTGAGAGATTGGAGATCAGGTTTGACCTGACGGCGATCGAAGCTGTGCAGGAGTCACAGTCGGAGAAGGCGGAACGTGTTGTGAATCTGGTGCAGGGCGGGATAATGACTGTGGAAGAGGCGCGGGCCGAGATCGGGTTGTGAAGGGGGTTGTTGACATGCAGCATCAGTGTTGATCGGGGCACCCGCACACGCCCGAAATAACGACCCGGTCAGGGAAATGAGCAATCCCCACGGCCGGAATCGTCTGTTGAGTCAGGTCATCGCCCTCAAGCGGGATGTGAACCGGCATCTCTTGGTCTGCGCTCATCAAGATCCCAATAAGGTTTTTGACTTTCAGGACTGATTGGTGTTCATTCATCATTGGTTCTCCTTACGCCACCGCAAAACCGCATTGAGGAATTGCGCCGTTCGAGACGAATATTTCTCTGCCGAACCAGAGTCCCCGTCATTGTCCCGACCGACTTCAGTTGAGTAGTTGGTTTGTAACCACATAAACTCTTCTCGGAATTGTTGCGGGAAATCCTCTGGTCTAAGCTGGTGTGTTAGGAGAAATGCGCTCTCAACGTGCTTTTCGAGCAGCAGCTTTTTGGCATCCCCCAGTTTGTGAAACATACCGATGTCACTCAGATACTTCAGTTGATCATCTTGTTTTGCGCTCACATTTGCTCCTTCGGGAAATTTCAAACTAACCAAATATATCATCGCTACCGGGATCCAGACACCCGTGATATCGGCGGTCCCGAAATTCCAGTCGCCGGCACCGTCCTGTTCTCGTTTATCGAGATCATCTTCGACGAGGAAACACAAGATAAACACGTCAGCAAGTTTCGGCCAGCATACTGGGACGGCAGAACCGGTAAAGGTGCATAGATGAGAGTTCGCATAGAGACAGACCAAGATAGGAATGAAAGCAGGCAGTGCGCAAAAGACCTGTGCAAGATCGCAAAGTGGACTGGATCGGCATCCATCGTTTCGCTCCTCCTCACCATGATCTCAGGGATAACATTTTCATCCGAGTCGAATTTAGCGATCATCTTGGTATTGCTGACATTTGGGTTGGCGTTCTTGACAGTGTTGCTGGGTTTGGCCGCATGTTTCTTCGGGTCCGATTAGGGCGATTGAGGAGGCGCGGGCGGAGTTGGGCTGCTCCGGCGGGTTGTCAAGGGATGCGTGTGCTGAAGCATCGGCATTAGCTGGAATGGTGCCGGAGTGAACGCTATGATTTTCTGTTGGAACGTCCTAATTTCGACCTGAGCCAAGACCAGGTGCTCCGGATGGCGTCGGGACCGTAGAGGACAGTGCCGTAAAAAACGATGGTGAAAATCATGGCGAAAAGGATGGTCCAGTGCGCCAACCATAGAGTTATCCCGCTGGTTTCGGCAATGTAACCCGAGACGAGGATGAACAGCGTCCCCATGCCAACAGCCATGCTGATCGCGGTGAGTTTATGGCTATGGCGCTGTGACAAAAAATCTCTTTGTTTCAGAGCGAAATTGAAACGTGGGTCGTCTGTGGACATTGCCGCGATGCATTGTTCGAGATCGTCAATATTCATCTGCATGATTTCTTTGAGAGAGTGTTTGGCCATGGTGGATTGTACGGTCGGATTAGGGCGCTACGGTTGGTGTCGGTGTCGATGTGGCGATAGCCTCAGGATATGCTTGTCCCGCTCCGACCGCATCTCGCCGACCGATCTGACATCCGCTTTCCCATGCCCAAGTTACGACACTCTGTTCGGATTCTAATCCCCTGTATATGGTGGTAACCGTCAACAGGTCATCGCCAAAGCAATCAAGACGACGATGAGGATTAAGATGACGACGCAACCGACGAAACGCCCTAGCATTCCGCCAAGTTCGTCTTTGAACTGTTTCACTTAGTTGCCGCCTTCCGTCTGCGATACTGCGAGCCTCAACCATCCGTTTCTCGCCGATTCAGACAACCCTCGGAACTCCTCGTTTTCGTCGGCAATGGTGCGGTCCCCGATGCCCTTCCCCTCTGGATGGACGTACCGTCCGCTGAAGCGCCCGCCTGCGCGGGAATGACGTTAGTTGTGCAAAGCACCCATCGAGGGAGAGGGGATGGCTCTGACGGTGGGCATCCCCTGCGAGCATCGCTACGCTCGCTCGCGTCCCCTTACGCTTCGCGAAGGGGACATGTGCATTTGCACTTTAGGGCTGTTTGTTAGAAAATAGTAGAAGTTGTTGGAATTGAGTGGAACTGGAACACCTCTGTTCCCTGCCCTTCTGGAATCCGGCTTTCGCCGGAATGACGGTTGTGTTGGGAAGTTCGAGTGAGGAGCACTGAGCATGGCCAATTTGAGGGTACGTGATGTTGCTGAGCGTTTGGACGTTAGCAGCAAGACGGTCTACAAGTGGTTGCGTGAGGGGCTCATTCCGGCGAGCCGCTTGGGCAAGAGTTGGATCATCTCGGAGGAGGCGCTTGACGATGCGCTGTCACCGGAGTCGAACCGACCGTTGGCTAGCGAAGGTGCGGTGGTGCCGCCGGCGAGTTCCGTTGGCGTGCTGGGTTCCCGCGTGCGCGGGAATGACGTGGCGCGTGGCGCGGAACCGATAGTTTCCGTCAAACCAATTGAAAGGAGAACCCCTGTGGGTCGTATCAATGTAGCAGTCATCGGCTTGGGCAACTGCGCCTCATCGCTGATTCAAGGCATCCACAAGTATGGCGAGGTTGACGAAAACTCGTCGCCGGTTCCGGGTGTTACGCACAACGTTTTGGGCGGTTACACGATTGGTGACGTAAATGTGGTTGCGGCGTTCGACGTTGACAAGGAGAAGGTCGGGGTTGACATCAACGAGGCGATATTTGCGAAGACGAACAACGCTTTGCAGTTCCATGATGTTCCTCGGGCGGGAGTTACGGTCGACCGTGGCATGACGCACGACGGGATCGGGCAGTATCTGGAGGACGTGATCGAGAAAGCTCCGGGATCGACGGCTGACATCGTGGGTATTCTGCGCGACCGCGAGGTTGACGTGGTTATCAACTATCTGCCGGTGGGTTCCGAGCAGGCGACGAAGTGGTATGTGGAGCAGGTTTTGGCGGCGGGTTGCGCGTTTGTGAACTGCATCCCGGTGTTCATAGCCAACCAGCCGTACTGGCAGAAACGTTTCGAGGACAAGGGTTTGCCGGTGGTCGGGGACGACATCAAGTCGCAGGTGGGCGCGACGATCATCCACCGTGTTTTGGCCCGACTCTTCGAGGACCGCGGCGTACGGTTGGACCGGACGTATCAGTTGAACTTCGGCGGCAACACCGACTTCTACAACATGCTGGAGCGTTCGCGGCTGATATCCAAGAAGATCTCGAAGACGCAGTCGGTGCAGTCGCAGCTGGAGAAGGAGTTGCCGACGGATGATGTGCACATCGGTCCCAGCGACCACGTCCCGTGGTTGGAGGACAGGAAGTGGGCGTACATCCGTCTGGAGGGTACGTCATGGGGCGATGTGCCGCTCAACGTGGAGTTGAAGCTAGAGGTCGAGGACAGTCCGAACTCGGCGGGTGTTGCGATCGATGCAATTCGGTCGGCGAAGATCGCGCTGGATCGCGGGGTTACGGGAGCAGTTGAGCCGGCGTCGGCGTACTTCATGAAGTCGCCGCCGGTGCAGATGCGGGATGACGATGCGCGCAGGTCGGTGATTGAGTTTGCGAGTAATGGGGTGGTGGTAAATTAACGCGGCAATTCAAACGTCGTCTGCCCAACTCGTCACCGTGAGACCCTCGACGGCGGTGGTTCGAAATGTCTAAACGCATTCTGCGTTGTTGACAGGGTCGGGCGTTTCGGTTAAAACGAAGGCTATACACGCGGGTATGTCACGTGTTGACTGCAGCGGGTGTTCTAATAAAACGGTCCAAGATGGACCAGATGCGGATCCATGGAGGATTGATCATGGCTGAGGCATCATTCAGCAAGGCGCTGAGGTTCAAAATCGAGATAGAGGTCGACGAAGACGGGCGTTACATCGCCGAATGCGTAGACCTGCCGGGTTGTGTCTCCGACGGTGAGACAGAAGAGGAAGCTCTAGACAACATAGCCGACGCGATCCGCGGTTATTTGGCGTCGATGGCGAAACACGCTCGATCTGAAGAAGGGAGTCGTGTTCGCGTGATTGAAGCCGAAGTGGTGGCGGCGGTTGGCTGACAAGCTACCGAACATCTCATCGCGTGATTTTGAAAAGCTTGTTGGTCGCATTGGGTATCGATTCGATCACGCGACGGGTAGCCATAGGATTCTGCGCACCGAGAGTGGTGCGATGCTGTCTGTCCCATTCAGACGGGAATTGGCAAAGGGTAACTTGAGGAAACTCATCCGCCACGCAGGGTTGGAACTCGACGAGTTCATGAACCTTTATCGTGGCCGCCGCCGTCGCTGAAATTCGGGGTGGGGGTTTCCGGAGCTATGGAGCCGGCATCGGCGTACTTCATGAAGTCGCCGCCGGTTCAGATGCGGGATGACGATGCGCGGCGGTTGGTGGTGGAGTTCGCGAGGAATGGGTCGGTCGTCAACTGATTGTCTGAACGGTGATTAATGTGATTTGAGGATCAGCAAGCGGTTGTTAAGGTTTCGTGAGGATGAAGAGAGCGCGGGGAGTTGGTTAGATGAGAGCGAGGGTACCGCTGGTTCTATCTCCTCAGTCTGAAGGGGCATACACGGTTACCTCGCCGTTGTCGCCGGAACTGATAACCGAAGGCGATACCGTGGCCGAGGCGTTGGCGATTGCGGGGGATGCGTTCGCGGCGGTTGTGGAGATCTACGAGGATAGAGTATACGGTCGGTTATAATCGCTTTCACACAGCGTTTAGAGAGGTTTCTATTATGGGTACATTCAACTGGCCGTTGCGGATTTCCAGTATGGACGGTCAGAAATCTCGAGATATGGAAGCGACGGTGGACACCGGTGCCGCTTACACTACGTTGCCAACTAGCTTGCTACGTAAGATTGGTGTCAAGCCAATCGGTCAGCGTCGCTTTTTGCTGGCGGACGGCCGGCGAATATATATGGACTACGGACATGCGTGGGCTACGATAGACGGCGAGAGCGTGGTTACTTTAGTGGTCTTTGGGGAAGACGAAGCCCCAGCTTTGCTAGGCGCGTACACTCTGGAAGGACTGGCCTTGGCGGTGGATCCGGTGGAGCAACGATTGGTTCCTACCCACCTCATCATGTATTAGGCCAACGATTCACGCGGAAGGTTCGTTTTAGTGTGGCGGCGGTTGGATCGGTTAGCCGCTCTGTGCGGTGACGTGGATGCCGCACTCTTTGGCGTCGGGGTCGGATTCCCACCACCAGCGGCCGGAGCGTTCGTCTTCGCCGGGTTTGACTGCGCGGGTGCAGGGGGCGCATCCGATGGAGGGGAAGCCTTTGTCGTGGAGAACGTTGTACGGGACGTTGTTGTCTAGGGCGTAGGTGTGGATCTGTTCGGCGGTCCAATTTGCCACGGGGTTCACTTTGTAGGCGTCGTGCGCGAAGTCTTTTTCGACGATTTGGATCTCTGAGCGCTTCATTCCTTGGTCGCGCCGAAGTCCGGTAACCCACGCGTCGGCTTCATCGAGGGCTTTGTTGAGCGGGTTGACCTTTCGGATTTCGCAGCAGAGCTGGCGGTTCTGTACGCCCTTGTAAAAGAGGTTCATGCCGTGTTGTCGAATCATCCGACCAACTTCGCGGATATCGGGATAGTGAACCTCGACCTCGGTGTTGTAGCGCCGGGCGATGCGGTCCATGAGGTCGTATGTCTCTTCGAAGAGCCGCATGGTGTCCAGCGTGGCGAGACGAGCCTTGGGGTTGATCTTCCAGAACATATCGAAGATCGCCATGCCGTCGATGGCGAAGGATGACATCTGGATGGCGCGATCGCCAAAGGTGTCGTCCGTCCAGCGGAGAATCTCCGACGGATGTTCGCCTTCAAGGCTCTGGTTGATGTCAACCAGTTCGTCGTCCGAAAACCTGTCGAGGACCCGCGGCTCCTCGATTTCGGATTCGACGCGGTCGGAGGTCAGACCCTCTGCTTTGACGATTGTCAATTCGTTGTTTCTCCGCCGTGGGATGATGATGTCGGTTGGTTCTGAGCAAAAAAAGACCCCTGCTTCACGATTCGCAGGGGTGTCTGAGCCGAGGACGTTTTGGGACTGTCCGGCTACGGGTGGAACGTGCGTCTAACCCCTGCTAGGGGCTGATACAAGGACACTTGGCGGTTCGGGACCGCGGGGACAGGGACGACATGACACACGCCATTATATCTTGCGCAAAAATTGCGTGTGAGCGTATGGCTATCGGTTCGGGTTTAGAATGAACCTTACTTGAGTAAAGGTTCAGCAGGAAGACCGAACTGGGAGGTTCTCCTCGATGGCAACGATGACCAAAGCACCGATCACAGGCGAGCGTATCGAGGAGCTGCAGAGCATCGCCGGCGAGCATCTGTTCTTGCACGCGCAACAGGTCGAAGACTGGCGGGGGCAGCTCAAGATTTTCATCAAAGGCGAGGGCGCGTGGGTTGAGGACATCGGGGGGAATCGTTCGCTGGATGCCTTGGGCGGTCTTTGGTACAAGGCGGCGGGGTATGGTAGGCGGCAGATAGCGGATGCGATGTATGAGCAGTTGATGGCGATCGAGACGGCGCCGGCGAACTCGGCGACGCCGTCGCAGATCGAGTTGGCGGGTCGGATCGCGTCGTTATATCACGACAAGGATGCGCGGACGTTTTTCTTGTCGGGCGGTTCTGAGGCGGTCGAGACGGCCGTGAAGATGGCGAAGAAGTATCAATCTCTGACCGGCAAGGCGGGGGCTTTCAAGGTCATCTCGCGGCGGTATTCCTACCACGGTGCCACGGCGATGGCGGTGAGCCTGGGTCGGAGTCCTGCGGCGGACCCTTGCGGCCCGGAGATGCCGGGTGTGATTCATGTGACGAACTGGGATTCGTATCGGTTGCCGTTTGATGGGGACCCGGTGGATGTGGCGATTCGCTGCGCGAACGAGTTCGAGGTCGCGATCAAGCACACCGGCCCGGATTCGGTGGCAGCGATGATCGCGGAGCCGATTTCGGCGGCAACCGGCATCCACGTGCCGCCGGCGGAGTACTGGCAACGGTTGCGGGAGATCGCGGATCAGTACGACGTGGTTCTTATCGCGGACGAGGTGATAACTGGTTTTGGTCGCACCGGCGAGTATTTCGCGCCGATGAACTGGGACGTCACGCCAGACATCACGACGGTGGCGAAGTCGTTGACTAGCGGATACTCGCCGTTGGGTGCGGCGATCGCGACCAAGAAGATCGCGGATGCGTTCCTCGGCGGTCCGGAAGAGACATTTAGGCACTTGGTGACGTTTGGAGGTCACCCGGTCAGCGCGGCGGCGGCGTTGGCGAACCTTGACATCTTCGAAGATGAAGATTTGGTGGGCAACAGCCGTCGGATGGGCGACTATCTTTTCGATCAGTTACAAAGGCTGCGTGAGCACTCGATAGTCGGCGATGTGCGTGGTGGTTTGGGGTTGTTGGCCGCGGTGGAGTTGGTGCAGGATAGAGCGAACAAGACGCCGTTCCCGGCGAGCGCGGGACTGGCGAATCGGCTGCCTCCGTTGCTGGTCGAGAATGGCTTGGTTACGTTCCGGGCTGGTGACGTGATCGCGCTGTGTCCGCCGCTGATGGTCGACAAGGACGAGGTCGATTACATCGTCGATGCCATCGATCGCTCGTTGGCTGCCCTGAGTGACGACCTCGGTTTATAGGGTGGCAATGCGTCCGCGAATCGAGCGAGGACTTTGCAACGTCGGATAATATCTGATATTGTTCATGCACACGCGCGGCGCGAATCGTTTTGACGCGTCAATCTGGCGTGTGCGATAAGAGAAGCTAAACATAAGCACTTCGAAATCTCGAAGATTGTCAGAACCAACGTAACCCTGAGAAGCGTCTAGGCGTAAACCGCGTCCTGACGGAAGCTAGGGAGAGGTATTGATATGGCAGAAATGACAACTGCTACGGCACAAGAGCGCGAGCACATGCTCGAAGACGCGGCGGAGGTCGACAGCGACGGCTTTGGCCCGTCGGCCGCGTCGTCAGAGATCGTGTTGGATGTGAAGGATCTGCAGACGCACTTCGCTACGCGCTGGGGCACGGTCAAGGCCGTTGACGGCATTAGCTACAACGTTCGTCGCGGCGAGACTCTAGGTGTTGTCGGCGAGTCCGGTTCGGGCAAATCGGTGACCGCGCTTTCGATTATGCGGCTAGTGCCTTCGCCTCCGGGCCACATCGTTGGTGGCGAGGTGGTGCTCAACGGTCGAAACCTCTTGGATCTCTCGGAGCGGGAGATGACCCAGATCCGTGGCGGTGAAGTGTCGATGATCCTTCAGGACCCGATGACGGCGCTCAACCCGGTGTTTACGGTTGAGAACCAGGTTGGCGAGGCGATTCGGATTCACCAGAAACTCCGTGGCAAGGATCTTTGGGACTCGATTGTTGACGCGCTGCGAAAAGTTCGAATCCCGGCTCCGGAAACGCGAGCAAAGGACTATCCGCACCAGTTGTCTGGTGGGATGCGCCAGCGTGTTGTCGGTGCGATCGGAATTTCGACTAGCCCGGACGTGATTATTGCTGACGAGCCGACGACCTCGCTGGACGTGACGATTCAGGCGGCTTACCTTAGGCTGTTGCGCCAGATTCAGCGAGAGGCTGGAGTGGGCATCATCTTTATCACCCACGACTTCGGGATTGTTGCCAAGATGTGCGACCGCGTGGCGGTAATGTATGCGGGCCGTATCGTCGAGACTGCAGATGTTCGGACGATCTTCAACGAGCCATTGCACGAGTACACGAAGGCTTTGATCACCTCGGTTCCGAGGCTCGAGGAGAAGACGGGTCGATTGCCGCAGATCGAGGGTCAACCGCCGCTGCTTTACAACCTGCCGGAGGGCGACGCATTCGCTCCGAGGTCCCCGTTGGAATTCGACGAGGAGGACGCGTTGGTTCGGCCGGAGCTGGTAGAGGTTTCACCTGGACACATGGTCCAGATGTCCCGGGCTTCAGTGGCAGATTTCGACAAATACAAGCACCTAGTTTCTTACGGATAATTCCGGCTTTTGCCGGCATGACGTGCTGATCGAAGATTCCGACAAATCGGTTCACGAGGTAATTCATAGATGGCAACAATGACGACAACCCCAGTTGAAATTCCGGACGCTCCGGGCGCTTCGAATCCGTCGGACTCGATATTGCAAGTGCGAGGCCTGCGTAAGTGGTTCGACGTTGGCGGACGCTTCCTAGGCATCGGTCAGCGAAGCTGGCTGAAGGCAATCGATGATGTCAATTTTGATGTCCGTGAGCGCAGGACGTTCGGGTTAGTTGGTGAGTCGGGTTGTGGCAAGACCACGACACTTAAGGTGATCTTGGGACTGGAAGAGCCAACCGAGGGCAACATTTACTGGCAGGGCGAAGATGTCGCAGAGATGACGCGAGCCGGCAAGCGGGAGTTCAGAAGGTCGGTTCAGGCGGTATTCCAAGACCCATGGTCGTCGTTGAATCCACGCATGCGGGTTCAGGCTATCGTTGGTGAGCCGCTTGAGATCGCGACGACGATGACTCGTCAACAGATTCGGGAACGCGTCTCAGACCTCTTGGTAGAGGTGGGATTGAACCCGTACCAGATGAACCTGTATCCGCACGAATTCTCTGGCGGGCAGAGGCAGCGAATCGGTATCGCCCGCGCTTTGGCGTTGAACCCCAAGCTGATCTGCTTGGACGAGCCGGTGTCGGCGCTCGACGTGTCAATTCGTGCTCAGATCATGAACCTGCTGGTCGACCTGCAGAACGAACACGGATTGGCGTATCTACTAGTAGCCCACAACTTGGCAACGGTGCGTTACATGTGCCACGAGATGGCGGTGATGTACCTCGGCGTTGTGCAAGAGATGGGTGATACTGAAGCGATATTCAGCAACCCGTTGCACCTTTACACGAACGCGCTGATCTCGGCGGCATTGCCGTCGCACCCGGACATTACTCGAGATGAGATCATTCTGCCGGGTGAGGTCGTATCGCCGATCGACCCGCCACCGGGCGACGTGTTTATGACGCGTACGCCGATCGAAGTGGATCATTCCCACGAGTGGGCATCCGTGCGTCCGCCTTTGGTGGAGAAGGAGACGGACCACTGGGTCGTGGATACTCCTTGGAGCTTGGCGACTGACGAAGCCCTGCAAGCGTCGATCTACGATGAAGAAGCGGAGATCCGCAAGAGCGAGGCGGAACGGGCACGGCTGGCGGCCAGTAACTGATCCTGTGGTCGTAAACTAAGCGACGAAAGAGAGGGCGTGTGCGAGGCAAAGCACACGCCCTCTTTTCATTTGTTGGCTGAGGTGCGTCCCGGAACGGGGTTTCGTTGGCTCCCAGGCCAGGGTTCGAACCTGGATTAGAGGATTCAAAGTCCTCTGTCCTACCATTAGACGACCTGGGAACGGGACGTAGATTCAAGGATATATTCCGCTTTGAGAACGTCGAATCGATGCCGGTTCGCCTATCAACTCAGTTGGGGAGTTGGCGAGCCAATTGGATAGCGTCATCGAGCGCGGATGCACGAAGTATGCTTGGCGGATACTCGCTAGATCCGATGGAATTCGCGTTGAATAGCAGAATGTTGTTGGGAATGGCTGCTCGCACGTCATGAGCAAAATCGACTGACTGCGGTTGAATAGTCGAGACGAGGATCGCATCGCCCAACTGAAAAGCCGTTGTTTCGCCATCTTCGGATTTCGCCGCGCCGATTCGTGCGTTTCGGCGGGGGACGATGTTCGCGGTTGCGCGGATCGCTTGCGTGGCTAGAAGGATGCCGAACGCCTGGGAGTCTTGCCATGTCTGGTCGGCGTGAGAGATGTTGGTGTTGCCATCCCACCAATCGAAGGGACGAACGCCGGCCGAAGCACCTTGGATGAAGATCGCGGTGTCGACCCCAGCTTGTTCCAACGAACCCGATGCAACGCCGGGAAAGTCGGCTGTCCATTTGTGTGTGTTGCCTACAACGGTGGCTGGACAGGCTAGATTGTAGAGCAGGCAACTGATCTGACCCTCGGCAGCAAAAGCGGCGGTTAAAGTCAGCGTTTCGCGTTCGGATTCCAGGTGCTCTTCTTGCGTACCGTCGGCGAAACAGCTTAGGCTTGGCAGGTTAGTCGTGACTGTGCCGATGGCAGCGGGTTGAAGGGACAGTGCGGCGTCAAGTGTGGCTCCGGCGGCGACGTCTGGGAGGTATGCCAGATAGTTGGCATATTCATTCGGGAGGCCGTCATCGTCGCGCCAGAGCGGCGGTGAGGTGCCGTTGTTGGTGCAGGTGATAAGCACGTTCTCGTTGGGGATACCGACGACATCGGAGACGGCAGTTGCGATGCGGGTCCGCAGTTTTTGGGTGATGCCCCAAACATCGAGTGAGACTATCGCGGCGGTTTTGCCGTAAGAACTTAAAGTGACGCAACGAATGTAGAGATCGTCGTCGATGCCGTGGGACGGCTGGTCTGGAAATTCTGGACCCGAGATTGTGAAGCCGATTGGCGGTGTGATCGGCGATTGAGAGGTGCCGACGTGTAGCAGATTATCGACGGTTGAGGGATTCAATGGGAAAAATTTCGGATTTGAGTAGGCAAATGGTATCACCAGCGACTTGGATAAGATTGCGTATATTGTGCGCCGATTTGGTGCGCTGGACGTGAGGGATACGCACGTCGAAAGGTGACAATGTCCGCCGCAGTTCCATATCGCCACCTGTTGGAGGTCAGAAATTTAGCGACCGAGTTTCATACCAACTACGGAGTCGTGCGCGCGGTAGACGGCGTTGATCTGCACATCGACGAGGGTGAGACGGTAGGGCTGGTGGGTGAGTCGGGTTGCGGCAAGAGCGTTGCGGCGCTGTCGATCGTGAGGTTAGTGCCCGATCCTCCCGGGCGGATAGTTAATGGCGAGGTGCTGTTCGAAGGCGTCGACCTTCTGAAGCTTGGCGTCCGGGATATGCGGCACGTGCGCGGGGCGGGAATCGGGATCATTTTCCAAGAGCCGCTGACATCGCTGAACCCGGTCCTTTCGATTGAGCGTCAGATCGTTGAACCGCTACAAGAGCATCTCGGAATGACACGCCGACAATCGTCATTGCGCGCCTCGGAACTGCTCGACATGGTTGGCATTCCGGACGCATCGGCGAGGATACGGGATTATCCGCACATGATGAGTGGCGGTCAGCGCCAACGCATCATGATTGCGATTGCTCTCAGCTGCAATCCCAGGTTGCTGATCGCCGACGAGGCGACGACCGCGCTCGACGTGACGATTCAGGCACAGATATTGGAGTTGATGGAGGATCTTACCGAGCAGTTCGGTACGGCGCTGTTGATGATTACTCACAACCTCGGAGTGGTCGCCCGATATGCGGATCGGGTATGTGTGATGTACGCCGGCAAGATACGCGAGATGGGGCCATCGGAGGCGCTGTACGGTAACCCGAAGCATCCCTATACGCTCGGTTTGCTGGGCTCGGTTCCGCGCCTAGATATGCAACGCGCAGCAGGGAAGTTGACGCAGATACCCGGCGATGTGCCCGATCCTACTCGTATGCCGACGGGGTGCGCTTTTCATCCTAGATGCGACTATGCGGTTGAGCGTTGCGTATCGGATGATCCGGGAATGGAGCTCGTGGGTGAGGGACATGTGGCGGCTTGTTGGGAGCGGGAGAGGGTGGGAAAGGTTTGAGAATCGCCCACGATATACGATGAATTCAATCGTCGGGCAAATGAGGATTTCACCTAGGGGTAGCAAATGGATCTGCATAAAACGGTCAAGCTGTTTGAAGAATTGCGAGAAAAAATCTCTGAGAACCGAGATTATCTCTGTGGAAACGAGACTGTCACCCGAGTTTTGTTGGTAGACACCGTCCTCGAAAACCTCGGATGGGATGTCAGAAATCCACATATCGTCGAACTCGAATATGAGCCGGCGACGAGTAAGCGGTCGGCGGCAGATTACGTTTTGAAAAACGGCGATCAGAATATCGCAATAGTTGAAGCCAAAAGACTGGGCACAAATATCGGTGAATTGAGGCACCGCGAACAAGCAGATGGATACGCCCGATACGGAGGGGTCAAGTTCTTTATTCTCACCGACGGTGCGAATTGGGCTTTGTACGAAAGAGATTTGATGACGAGTCTCGAGGTCCTAGAGCCTATCGTACAGTTCAACTTGGAGACTGACGACTTGACTCGTTGCACATTGAACGCGCTGTCGATGTGGCGTTCCAACTTAGGTTCGGGGGAGGTTCTTGCCGCCGCTAGTGAGCCAGTTCTAAGTGTCGATGAAGACCGGAACAGGCTAGGTCATCCAACGGACGATGAGGAACCGCCGAAAACCGACGATCAGAGTTGGGTTCATTTGGACGATGTCAAGTACAACACACGAGGGCCCAAACCTACCCGTATCAGATTTCCAGATCAAACCGAAATACCAATCCGTTCTTGGAACAAAGTTTGGATCAACATCGCGGAATGGGTGACTAAGCGCGAACCACAAATGACGGCGTGCCGTTTCGGTAACACCAAACCGACGGTAATCAAAACGGCGGATAAAGATTTTTGGGCCCAAGGCGGTTATCAGTTGAGTAACGGTTTGTGGATCGAACCCGGTGTCACTGGCAACACGTTGCTAAGAACGGCTCGCGCGTTTCTGGAGCATTTCAATGTTGAACCGAGTTCGGTTTCGATAAGATTCGATTGACCTACGCCATGCGAACTCCTTATCGCAACGATTGTGATGCGGAAGCCGCGGATTGGGATCTGAGTGGCGCGCCTTGCAGGTTTTGCGATGACAGCTCGGCACGCGCAATCTGACCGGGATTCGCGTTGGGTTTGCCGAAATTTGAGAAGTGTGACACTTCAACTGAAATGGGGTTGGTTAGGGGTACTAAAAACCGTTGATGGCAATGAGTAAACTCTGAAGCAAGATGTTAAGAAGACTTGGCCACGATGGCATTCGATACTTACAGGGCGGTTCGGGACCTCAAGAAGGCTGGACTCGAAGAGGAACAAGCAGCGGCGATCGTCGCGGTGTTTCGTTGGGCCGCCACCGGGCAATACACTAGCTACACGAAATGGTTCCACAAGTCGGACGACGCTCCAACTTTTGATAACGTCGCGGTCGCCACGCGGTCCGATGCCGAGAAGCCTTGAGTTTCCGAGGCGTTCAGAGATCGGTGCTACATCCTTTATAGGATTGGCTTGTCGAACCCCACTGGGTGTGTGACTCAACAAGGGTACTGGGAACCACTAGATCGTTTTTGCTATGCCCTCTGATCTCCTTATCGAAACGATTGCGATGCTGAAACAGCGGATTGAAATCCGCGCGGAGTATCTGTCTCGTAATGAGATACCGACGCGCCAGATGTTGGTCGACCCGTTATTGCGGGCTTTGGGTTGGGATTTTGAAGATACGGATAGGGTGAGTTTGGAGCATCCTTCGGGACGCGGTCGTATGGATTACGCGCTCAAGATAGGAGGACGATTGCGCGTCGCCGTTGAGGCCAAACGGTATGGCGAAGAGTTAACCGATGGGATGCGTGATCAGGTTTATGGCTATGCGAGACGTAGCGGATCAAAATACGCGGTTGTGACGAACGGCGATCGTTGGGAGATGTTCGATACTTCGAGGTATTGGGCGAATGCGGTCGCCAATGTCGGCGAAACGGATATCAAGGTTGATAATCTGTATGCGTGCGCGGAGCGATTGGATAGGATTTCGTTCCGCAGGTTGGAATCGGAGCTGTTCGTTCGTTTGCCGAGATCTGAAGCTGTTGGAAGATGATTATCGTAAGATTCGAACGGAGGCACCTATGACAACTGGTCAAGAACGCCGAGAGCGCAAAAAGGCGAATGGCGCGCCCGCGGACGAGTGGTCGCCGCTGGTTTCTGTTTACGCCGAGTTGCTTGGGCCCGAACCGACAGTGGTCCGATTTCCCAACGGAGACAAACGTGAGGCGGGCACGTGGCACGACTTGTACGCGCAAGTGGCGTCTTGGTTAGTGATGCAAGGTAAGATCAACGCTTCGGTACCGGTTGGGGCGACGCGTTATCTTGTCAACGACTTGCCATTCCACGATCACGAGCCGTTCGATCGAAGTTTCGAATTGCCAAATGGCAAGTGGTTGGAAGGCGGCGGGAATTCGCAACTCGTTTTAGACCGCACCGTGATGCTGTTAGAGATGTTTGATGTCGATCCATCGTCGGTTGACGTTTATCTCGAGCAACGGGGTGAGGACGGTTGGATCCGTTAGCTATCGATGGCATTTCAGAGCGTTCGATCGGGTTCAACTGATGGCGGCTCGCAATTCGACGTAGCGAATCCCAACTCCCTAAACATTGCCGTCGCTACCGCGCCTGACCGTGTCGGCGAGTTGGCACGCATGGGAGAGCTTGCGGTCGCCAACCTAGCGGCCGTCCCTCTCCTGTCCGTACGGGATTTGAATGTGCATTTCCCGATTAATCGAGGGTTCATTTTGCAGCGGACGGTTGGGCACATTCGGGCGGTGAATGGGGTTTCGTTTGATGTGAATCCGGGTGAGACGTTGGGGGTTGTGGGTGAGAGCGGTTCGGGTAAGACGACGGTGGTCAGGGCGGTGATACAGCTTGAGCGGCCGACGTCGGGGAGCGTGATATTTCAGGGTGAGCAGATTGTTGATGCGCCTGCTGATGTTTTGCGGAACGCGCGACGGAACATGAGCATGGTGTTTCAGGATCCTTATGGATCGTTGAATCCTCGGATGCGAGCAGGGAATATCGTCGGTGAGCCTTTACGGTCGCATCGACTGTTCGAATCGAAGAATGAGTATCTGGAGCGAGTGGCGGAGTTGTTCCAGATGGTGGGGTTGCATCCGGGCGTCGCAAGCCGATATCCTCACCAGTTCTCGGGTGGGCAGCGGCAAAGGATCGCCATCGCGCGGTCCCTTGCCGCAAATCCGCAGTTGATTCTTTTGGACGAACCGGTTTCGGCGTTAGATGTCTCGATTCAAGCGCAGGTGATCAACCTGCTCGAGGACTTGCAAGACGAACACGACTTGGCGTACGTGTTCGTGGCTCACGACTTGTCGGTGGTCCGGCACACCGCGCATCGAACGGCGGTGATGTATCTCGGCAAGATCGTTGAGATCGCGGATGGCGACGAGATTTTCGACAACCCGTTACATCCGTACACGCAGGCATTGCTTTCCGCAGCGCCGATGCCTGATCCCGTGTTGGAACGTAAGCGCGAACGCATCGTATTGACCGGCGACATCCCGAGTCCCGCGAATCCGCCGTCGGGATGCGTGTTCCGAACACGTTGTCCGATCGCGATTGCTGATTGTGCGGACATTGTCCCTCAGATGCGCAGCACTGGCTCGTTGACGCGGCGGCACGAAGTGGCGTGTATTCGGGCTGAGGTTTAGGCGAAATGTTCCTTGCGCCATGCAAATCGAGGCGCAATTAGGGTAAAATCGGTTGCCATTAAGCAACATGAATCCAAACATGGAGGATTGACATGGTTGTTGCGACGAAATCCGTCGTGAGCGATTTCCGAGAGCAAGGTTTCGTAAAAGTAAAAGGCGTGCTTGACCCTGCGACGGTGCTCGACCCGATCATCGAGGAGTATGAAGGCGTCCTCGACGATCTGGCGCGCGATCTGTATGAAGACGGCGATATCGCGTCTGAGTACAAGGAGCTGCCGTTCGACGCTCGCATCCTGAAGATCTATCAGGAGACGGGCCGGCAACACGCACAGTACTTCGACTTCTCGCTCCCGTTCCAAGACGTCAAGGAAGACACTCCTTGCTGGTTTGGTCCTGCGGTCTTCAACGCGTTCGTGAACGAGAACTTGCTCGACGTCATCGAGCAGCTCATCGGTCCGGAGATCTCTTCCAACCCGGTGCAGCACGTGCGGATCAAGCCGCCGGAAAAATACTTGCCGAAGACTGAGGCCGGACAGCCGATTATCGGTGCGACGCTTTGGCACCAAGACCACGGCGTGGTAGTCCCTGAAGCGGATGACACGAACATGGTCACCGTCTGGTTCTCACTCACCGACACCCCCGTCGAATCGGGGCCGTTGAACGTGGTTCCTCGCACGCATCGCGGCGATCTTTTGACGCATTGCGACAGCTACGCGCACAACACGACGATGGTGCAGGGTCGGCAGATCCCAGAGAAGTTGTTCCCGTACGGGCAGGCGACACCGTTGCCGACCGAACGAGGCGACGTCGTCTTCATGCACAAGCGGACGGTGCACGGATCGTTGTCTAACCTCAGCGAGAACATGCGCTGGTCGTTCGACCTTCGATACCACAACACCGGCGCACACTCCGGTCGTGTTGCATTCCCTGACTTCGTAGCCCGGAGCAGGTCCAACCCAGACTCGGAGCTTCGAGACCCGGTCAAGTGGCACGACATGTGGATGGACTGCCGGAAGCGGATGTCGAAGATCAACCAAGGCGGACAGTTCGACATTCCGTTTGGCCGTTGGGAAGACGGTCACCCCGACTGCGAGAACTAGGGCTTAACCCTTACGGGACCCCTCTTTAATCCTCCCCCTGCTAAGCAGGGGGAGGAGAATGTTGGTTAGCGGTAGGGATTGATCATCGCATTTGCCAGCGTTACAGCGTCTGGCGTGATGTTGCGGCGCGATCTGTTTTCAATCAATCAAGTCGGATTCTTCGCGGATCTCGTCTGGGAACGTGAACTCTTCGCCATAAACTGGGTTGCGAGCTTCGACGGTGTAGGTTTCGCAACTGTCGCGGCTCCTAGGGTCAAAGTTCCAAGACATTTTGTATTTTGAGACCGCGTACGTCTCTGGTTGCATCTCGATCCGGATGTTTAGATCCAAATCCCTGCTCCAACTGGGCTTCGGGTTGCTTAGTGTCACATCGATGACGACGCGGGTTCGATCCCGGGAGATTACTTGGTAGTCCATTTCGCTGGCGTAGATGTTGATGTTGGAGAGCATAAGGAACGGGTTGGTTAAACCGCTTCTAAAAGTAGTGTTATCGAACACCTTTGAAGCGTTGACCTTTTGCCATTGCCTTCCTCGTTTGAGCCAGAATTCGCTTAGATTCCAATCGTCAGGGACCCCGATGTAGTAGTAACGATCATTGCCATCGTAGAAATGTTCCCACAACGGGTAATGCGGTTGCAGATTACCGAATTCGTATTTTGCCCAACCGAATCGATGGTTGCCCCTGCATTCCGGCCAATCGCCGCGGATCTCAAAGCTGAGCGTTTCGGTGTCCATCCAGGCTGCGTGGGCGCGTCGCAGAAGTTGCTTTGCCGATAACTGCGCTGGTTCCGGAGGGTCGTTCAATTCGTCGGCGAAGACGATCAACTCCAACACGTCATCAAACGTCATGCCCGGTTTGACGAGCGGATGGGCCAGGAGTTGGAATAATCCGCCATCTATGCCGTCGATCGTTGTGTAGTTGAGGGCGTCGTAACTCATTACGCTGGTCCGGTCGTGGTGACGATGATTGATGCCGGTGAGCGCGTGTAGGAGTTCGTGAACAGTGGCGGCCCGCACATTGTTGGCGAGCCGTTTTTGGTCGGTTAGACTGCTGACCCATATGGCGATGATCGCTTTGGTTATTTCGGTACTATCGTCGACCCATTTTTGGGCACAACCGGCAAAATCGATGCAATCAAGTTCAGTAGTCGCGGCATCGTTCTTGGACCAACCGGCGTAGACGATGAGTTGGGCATCCGACTTTTTCGATACGTACTCGAATTCGAGGTTTAGCGAGGGAGCGAGGTCTTCGAGGACATCCTTGAAGACCTCGACGTAAGAAGCGTCGCCGGTTACCCATGCTTGGATCGTTTCACCAACTGGCCATTTTGTGATCCGCTCTTCGTCCCAACCGGCGCAACCGATGCCCAAGTCATCCCTCATGTGTGAAGCTTCCCCTTTATTTTCGATTTCTTCGTCGTCAGGCGCGTAGGAAGTGTCGGAGAAGCATTGCCAAACATCGCGTTCGACGCCGATGATGCGTTCTGGGACGTTGACCGTGACGGACTTTGGAGAATCGGCGCCATAGACGATCAAAAGGTCAGTGTTTCCGCGCGGTAGCCTCAGTGTTTGGCTGATCACTGTTGGATAGACATCCGGCTCCATTTCGACCGAGAATTGGGCTCCGCAGTCCTCAACGACGGCGTTGTCATCGAAGCATCCGATAACGATGTTTTGTGCGGAGTCGGTGCCGTTATTCACGAACGTCAGATCGAGGTTGACGTTCGCCGAACCATCGCTCCAGTAGCTCGATACTTCGGGCGTCGCGACGCCACGGAGGTCCCAGACTAGATCGGGTGCAGTTGGAACGTTGATGGCGTGGTCGATGGCGTTGAGATACCCCCAAAGGAAGGAATCCTCGTCTGCGGCGGCGTAAAGCCGTACATCCTGCTCGCCGGTCGGCAACCAGACTCTGATTTCCGCGGTTTTTTCGTCACCCGCAGGGACAGATTGAAACTGGGTCGACTTAGAGCAATCAAAGGTTTCTTCGTCGATGCATTTGAAACCGACTTTGAAAGGGTTACTGTCGTCGAGACCTGCGTTTTCGACATTGACGAGGACCGACATCAGTGCTTGTCCATCATCATCCCAACCTAGGCTGTCGACCGAATCCACCTTCACTCGCAAGTCGACGAATTCGACATCGAGAGAGAGGGTTGCTGAGTTATTGGACTTCTCCCCTTCCAACGTTGAAGTTGATGCCTCAAACTCGAAGTCGTAGGAACCTGCGGCGAGTTCGATAGGCAGCGTCAAAAGAGTATCTTGGTTTAGGTCTATCCGCCCCAATTCGCGTCGCATCGTGCGTTCCTGCGACGGTTCGTCGTCGCTACTTATCCAAGACCCGACCAGAATCACGTCGTCAGCGGCAAGAACTCCGTGATTTGACACTATGAGATCGAACTCAACGATTTTTCCGCGCTTCAGACGGTGAGCGTCTATTTCAACCGCAACTTCGGCGCTGTATACAGAGATATCGACGGACAACTGGGATTCGCCGATCAACGCGGCAACGGTATGATCCCCGGGCGTCAACTCGAAGTTGAATGTAATGGTTGACGATGCGCCGGCTGCCAGAGAAGTAACGATGTAAACGAGCTGCTTTTCACCACCATCGATTTGGTAGTCGACACGCACGACACCTGCAAAATCGGCGTCGCCGGGGTTAGTGATTGTGACGGCGCCTCGATAGCTGGCGGTTTCTGCACCGACGCCGGACTGCGTAGTCTCAAATCTGGAAACACGCAGGTCAGAATCCGATGATTGGGCTGCGACGTTTTGATTGTCTACTAAGAACGCGACGGAGATGGCTAGCACGAACACAGCTGCGTGCAAAAACGCGATTCCTAACCATCGCCTCATCGCCGGATAGGTGTATACGTTCGGATCGAATTGGAATGTCATTGACGTTTACGCGTCAACTCTTTGCCTGACAGCCTCGTAAAGTGCGATTGCTGCGCTGACGGAAGCGTTTAGCGAAGCCAGTTGGCCGTGCATGGGAATCGAGATAGTGCCTGTGCAGTTTTGCAGCGACAGACGCGAGACACCTTTCTCTTCCGAGCCAACTACGATCGCCGTCGGTATCGTGAGGTCGGCATCGGTGTAGTTGGTTTCGGCATCGACCGCGAGGGCGAGGGTTTGCAGGTCCAAAGTGTTGAGATATTCGATGGTGCGAGGGATGTTGACGACCCGTGCGACGGGCAAGTGCATGAGTGCGCCTGCGGAGGCTCGTATCGATCCGGGACCGACGCCTGCGGCGCGCCGTTCCGGGATGATGATGCCGTGACCTCCAGCGGCGTCCATTGTGCGGGCAATGGCGCCCAGGTTGTGGGGGTCGACGATCCCGTCAAGGACGGCTATCAGGGGTGTTTGGCCTTTGCGGTCAGCGTCGAAGATGATGTCTTCGATCGACACGTAGCGGGTATCGGGCAGGACGGCGACGACGCCTTGGCTCTTTTTGGTACGAGATTGGCTTTCGAGTTCGCGGCGTTGCAAATGTTCGATCTGGATGCCGGCGGATTCGGCGAGCGAGATGATCTCCCGCATCTGTGTCCCCATCTCGTTTCCGTTAGCGATTAGAAGGGTTTGGATATGCCGTTCTGCGCGCAAAGCCTCCAAAACCGCGCGGCGTCCTTCGACGGTGTTGGCGTGGACTTTACGTGCTCTGCCGTAACGGCTCATGTAGTGTGACACTCGGATTTCGATCTGCGGTGATCGGTTTGGCAGTTGGCATACAATCGCTTGATAAGCGGGTCATGTTCAACCACCAAATTCGTTCAAAGGAGATCCGCGTTGGGACACTCAAATTCTATTTCCACTCAGGGAACCGCCGAGGCGGTGATGAGTCTCATCCGGACGCGGCGCAGTGTTCGAGACTTCACTGACCGCGCCGTGCCGCGCGAGATGTTGGATCAGATAGTTGAGGCTGCGACGTGGGCGCCGAATCATCGACACACTGAGCCGTGGCGTTTCATCGTTCTGGAAAAAGGTGGGGAAGCGCGTTCCAAAGTTGCGGACCTGGTCTACGAGTGGACGTGGAACTACGTCAAGAATCCTAATCCTGTGCGTCGCGAGCGGAGTTCCGCTGAAGCGCGAGATGAGGTTTTGGACACGCCAATATTGATGCTGGTCTATTCGGTTCCGGGTGCTAACGAAGAGGTTACGCACGAGAACTACGCGGCAACGTGTTGCGCGGCTCAGAATATGCAATTGATGGCGCACGCGATCGGTCTTGCAGTTGGTTGGTCGACTGGCCGGATTTGCAAATGTGAAGAGGTGCACGAGGCAATCGGTGCGGAGCCGGACTGGACGGTGGTGGGCGGGTTTTACATAGGATTCCCCGAGGCGATTCCAGATGCTGAGCGGGCCCCGTTGAGCGATGTTTGTAAGTACTTGGCGTGACATCGCAATTTCAGCGATTTCTCGCGATATGAACTGAAACTAGACAGGAGTTCAATTGATGGCAGAGCGTGATACGTTTCTGAACTACGTAGGAGGGAGCTGGACTGCTGCCTCGACCGGTAGGGTTTCTCACAGCAGCAATCCAGCTGACTTTGACGATGTGATCGGCGAATTTCAAGCTTCCAACTCCGCTGATGTTGAGAACGCGGTCGGCATCGCGTCGGACGCCGGTAGGGCCTGGGGTTCTATGTCGGCGTTGGCGCGAGGCGGATATCTGTTGGCTGCGGCCGACTATCTTGCCCAGAACACAGAGCGTTACGCGCAAGCGATAACTCGTGAGTGCGGCAAGGCGATCATTGAGGCACGTGGCGAGGTAGGACGAGCGGTCGCGCTGTTGCAGTACTTCGGGGTAGAAGGTTCGAATCCAGTGGGCGATGTGGTGCCGTCGGTCGATCCGAACATACTGCTCTACACCAAGCGCGTCCCGATCGGTGTCGTTACGCTAATCACGCCGTGGAACTTCCCGTTGGCTATTCCGATCTGGAAGATGGCACCGGCACTGGTTTACGGCAACACGATCCTGCTAAAGCCGGCATCGGCGACGCCGCACCTTGGCGTTCTGATCGCGGAGTTGTGGGACGCTGTGGGATTGCCAGCGGGCGTGTTCAATCTGGTCACCGGTTCAGGCGGAGCAATTGGCGATGCACTAATCGCGTCAGACGGTGTAGCGGCTGTATCGTTCACCGGCTCGAATTCAATCGGAATGGGTATCGCGTCGACGGCGGCGAGTCGCGGCGTGAAGTTCCAGTTAGAGATGGGCGGTAAGAACCCCGTCGTTGTGATGCCAGATGCTGATCTCGAACAGGCAGCGCAGGTGACGGTTGACGGGGCGATGAAGTACTCGGGTCAGAAATGCACGGCCACTTCAAGGGCGATTGTTATCGGGAATGTGATCGAAGATTTCACCGATCTTGTCGTGGAGAAGACCGAGGCGTTAGCTATCGGTCCGGGCGCTGACGCGAACTCCGTGGTTGTTCCAGTGATCGACGAAGCGTCTCGACAAAATATCGTTGCATCTGTGGAGCGCGGCGTAAACGAGGGTGGAAACGTGCTGACCGGCGGCAGTATGCCGACGGGTGGATCTTACGAAGGCGGTACCTATGTACAGCCGACGGTTTTATCGAAGGTTTCACCCAACGACTTCGTGGCGTGCGAGGAGATATTCGGTCCGGTTTTGGGCATCATCCCAGCGGCGGACATCGACGATGCACTGGGCATCGCCAACGACGTTCGTTATGGGTTGAGCGCCGGCATATTCACGCGCAACTTGAACGCTGCGATGCAGTTTGCCGACCGTATCGAAGCGGGAATTGTGAAGGTAAACGGTGAGACCGCGGGCGTTGAGCCGCAGGTCCCGTTTGGCGGCATGAAGTCGTCAAGCAGTGGGTCGCGCGAGCAAGGCAAGGCGGCGATTGAGTTCTTTACGGAAACCAAGACGATTTACGTGAACCAGAGCGCAACCTGAGGAAAGAATCTTCACCGCGTTAACATCCTGAGACGAATCGCGCTTCAATCCAAGGTTTCGGGACACAGAAACGTGATTGAGCGGCGCGATTTCGGCGCGAATGTTGCGCTTGTAGTTCGCGTTCGTTAAGATTCGCTGTTAAAGTTCACACAACACATCTGTGATTGGAAATCCAAGAGGGACGAGAGATGGTACTCGCGCAGACCAAGACCGATTTGGACCTGGTCGCACACCTGTTGCGCCGTGCAGGATTCGGAGCCGACCAGGCTGAGATTGAACGTTACGCTGGGAAATCCTATGACGAGATCGTCGACGATCTCGTCAACCCGGAGCGTTCCCCAGACGTAGAAGACGACCTGTTAGGACGTTTTTACCCGCATCTGGCGGCAAACAAGGACAATGGTGCGGTTTGGAATGGCCGGTGGATGTTCCGCATGGTCAACACCGAGAGGCCGTTGCAGGAGAAGATGGCGTTGTTCTGGCACGGCATCCTTGCAACTGGCTGGACGAAGAGTGAGCACACGCCGAGCATGGTCAACCATGTCCAAATGCTCCGCGACAACGGCTTGGGCAACTTCCGGACCATTCTTTTGGAGCTGTCCAGGGATCCGGCGATGATCTATTGGCTGGACAACAACGAGAACCACGGCTACTCGATCAACGAGAACTATGGTCGTGAAATCTTGGAGTTGTTCTCGATGGGCATCGGTAACTACACCGAGGACGACATCAAGAACGCCGCCCGCGCATTCACGGGTTGGACGTTCAAGCAGCCGTTGCCGCTCTATCCATTCGGTCACTTCGAGGCGGAATTTACATACCGCGAAGATGACCATGACCCGGGTGAGAAAGAGTTCCTCGGATACCGGGGCAACTTCGACGGCGCGGACATCATCGACATCATCGCCCGCCAAAAGGCGACGGCGCGCTTCATCGCCCGCCACCTTTACACCTTCTTCGTCGCCGACGAGCCTCAGGTTCCGGCGTGGAGCATTCAAGGTCCGAACGACCCTGACGCGATCCAGACAATGGTCGACGCGTGGATGGAGTCGGACGCAGACATCCGTCACGTCGTCCGCACAATGCTCAAGTCGGATTTCTTCAAGAACGCACGCATGAAACGCGTCAAGTCGCCTACCGAGTTCGTGTCCAACGTCCTCAAAATCTCTGGTGACTACCGCGACGTCGACGTAGGTTTGGAGAGTTTCCAAGGTACGCTCGTAGCAATGGGTCAAACTCTCATGGATCCACCTTCCGTCGAGGGTTGGCACACCGGCAAAGAGTGGATCGACGGCGGGACATTGACTGAGCGCGTCAACTACGCGGTCAACACGTTAACGGACGCGTCGAAGCCGGGTGTAAGGGCGATCATCAGCGAGGTGCGCGAACTGGACGAGCCGCGGACGCCCGAGAAGTTAGTCGATGTCGTGTTGGAGCATCTGTGCCGCTTGCGGGTTGATGACGACACGCGTGAGACGCTTGTGGCGCACGGATACGAGGGCGGCGACCTAATGTTCGACACCGAGCAGCAAGAAGAAGAAAGCACGGATCGCATCTTACGGATGATCACGCTCGCGGTTTCGACGCGCGAGTTCCAGTTTGAGTAAATGAAAAGACCGACAACTGCCAGTCGGAAGCGCTAAAGAATCGGAGCGATTGAAATGGCAATCAACGGTAACGGAACAAACGGGGCGAACGGCAAGCACAAAGATCCCGTGCTGGTCGTGATCCAACTTTCCGGCGGAAACGACTTCATGAATACGGTGATCCCGTACACGGAGGGCGTCTACTACGACGTTCGACCGTTAGTGGGGATTCCGGAAGACAAGGTAATACCGATCACCGATAAAGTCGGATTCCACCCCCGCGCCACGGCGCTCAAGGAGATATGGGACGAGGGCAAAGTTGCAATCGTTCAAGGCATCGGATACGCAAACTCGAGCCGATCGCACTTCCGAGCGATGGACATCTGGCACACGTGTGAACCGGAAACGATCGCGACCGAAGGTTGGCTCGCTAAGGTTATTCGAGAATTCGACCCCAATAACGAAAACCCGGTAACGGCAGTGAATTTCGGTCGGGGATTGCCGCGAGCCTTGGCCGCCCCGAACGTCACCGCGACCTCAATCGGCGACCTCGACAACTACGGCTTGATGTCGAGCATCGAGGTCGTTGAGGAACGCGACGAGAACCTCGAAATCTTCAAGCGGATGTACACGCCCGCAGTCGGCTCCGGCCTCGTGATGGACTACCTTGGCCAGACCGGTCGTGACGTGCTTAAAGGCGCCGACATGCTGTCCGTAGCTCCAGGGAAGTACAAGTCGAACGTCGAATACGCCGACAATCCGATCGCGCAGTCGCTGCGAGATGTAGTACGTGTCCACACCGCAGACCTAGGCACGCGCATCTTCTATACGAACCACCTGGGTTACGACCACCACGCACAAGAAATGCCGGCCCACAACAAGCTTATTGGAGAGTTGTCGGAGGCAATCCGCGACTTCATGCAAGACTTGCGAGATCACGACGCGGCCGACGAGATCACGATCTTGATCTTCACCGAGTTCGGTCGACGCATCAAAGACAACGGCTCTGGAACCGACCACGGCTCCGGTGGTGGTGCGTTCCTAATTGGTGAGAATGTGAAGGGTGGTCTCTACTCCGAGTACCCGCCTCTCGACCGCCCGAGCTGGTTGAACGACGAGGACCTTCGCCACACGTTTGACTTCCGGGGTATGTATGGCACGATCCTGGAACAGTGGTTCGGCCTCGACCCGGTTCCAATCGTAGGTGGCAGCTTTGAGCAACTGAGGCCATACGAAAAGACCTTGGTTTAATCGCAAAACGGAAACGCAAGAAATAGATCGGGAGGGTTGACCCGTGAGTGAAAACGGTAATGGCTCGATGAACGGGGCGAATGGCAGGCCGCATGCGTTATTGCGTGCCGGCTACCCGTTCTACACGACGCTGGGTATGCGTCGCGTTACAACGTATCCGATGGACTTGGTGATTGGTGAAGAGGACCGACTATACGTCCTCAATCGCACTGATGGCCAGGGTGGTCAGATACGTCGCATTAACTGGGACGATGATGACTTGGACATCTTTGGGTCTGACTTCGTGTGGCCGGTTCAGATGATCCGCGACGATGACGAGAACGTTTACGTTTCGGACGAGGGCAAGCACACGATCACGGTTTGGCGTCCGTCCGACGGTGAGTTGCTGGACGAATGGGGCACGCATGGCAGCGACCCCGGTCAGCTCGACCGACCATCCGGCATCTGTTGGGACAGCGACGGCAACATGCTCGTCGTGGACACGCGCAACCACCGCGTCCAGAAGTTCACGTCGTCAGGTCAGTACATCAGCGGATTTGGCGAGTATGGCTCTGACGATGGGCAGTTCAACTATCCGTGGGGTGTCGCGGTGGATCCGTTTGACAGTGCGATATATGTCAGCGACTGGCGCAATGACCGGTTGCAGAAGTTCGATGGCGACGGCAACCACATTTGGACCATCGGATCGAGTGGCGACGAATTAGGTCAATTCAATCGACCGGCTGGAGTTTCGGTGGATAGGCACGGTGATGTCTACGTCGCGGACCGCGGCAACCACAGAGTCCAGCAGTTCGATGTGACCGGACGGTACGTTGACCGCTTCATCGGCGAAGCGGTGTTGTCGAAGAGCGGCAGGATCTACATCCTTTCGAGTACGACGGTACTTCGGAACCGTGAATCTGCAGAGCTAGAGGTGACTCGGCGCCTGCGTGGGCCAACCGCGGTTCGGTTCCATAACGACCCCAAGCGGGGCGACTTGATGTATATCTCGGACTTCGGTTGCCACCGCATCCAAGTCTACCGCAAAGAAGCGTACGAACTCACGCCGGAGCAGATCGCGCCGATTCCGACGGCACCAACGCTCTACACGGTCTAGAACGACCTGATTGGCGTTTCATCATTCAGGTTGGGACCGTTAACGCAGTCCCAACTTGCTTTCTATGCCTTCCAAAACGTCGTTGGCGATCTCGAGCGCGCGTTCCGCGTCGATCGCTTCGTATGCTTCGCACGGCGCGCCACCTGGAAGAGTCTGAGGGTACCGCGCGCCAACGTAATGTTTGTCCAATAGCCCTGCGACCGACTTGACGAACTCGAACGACTGGTCGAAGGCTGTGGCGTCTGCACATAGGTCCGCTAGCGAGTGCCCCCAGACGTGTTCGGCGCCGTGATTGTAAATAAAGGCCACGACGGCCTTCTCTGCGGACTGATGGGCCAAGAAACAGGCAAGATCATGTCTTCCGTGCTCAGCATTCGCAACAGCGGCTTCTAGGTCGTGCCGCGATTGCGTCAGCCAACTACGAGGCACGCGGTTTAACGATGAGTAGTCAATCATGGCGGTCCTTGCGGATTTAGGGTGCGGGGGTTTCGGAGCTAGATTGCGGTCCTCAATACAGCTGGTCACCATATTGCTGCGCACGAACGAGCATCGGATCAGAATCGGATAACTCGAAGAACTCCGCTTCGGTGTAGACGTGAAACGTCGTGCCCACCGATGGTCTAAGATGCGTGACCCAAAAGTCCGGACGGCGGTGGAACGGCTCGTCTGTCTCTTGGACGACGATGAGTTCCAACGTAGTGTCTGGCTTGGTGGGAGCGCCGGACACGAGGTCGCCGACGAGCATGAGTCGGGTCATTCCTAGTTGAGGCATCTCCTGAACGTAGCGCTGCAATTCGGCTTCGAGGACCTGTCGGCGTTGACGGCCGAAGCCGAACATCATGGGGGACATGTGAAATCTTTCGCGCAGCGCTGGTTACGTTCCAACTAAGCGTATCAGCGAAGTCGTTCGAAACAACAAAAAAGAGGCGGGTGGCACCACCGGGACAGGTTTGGTTACCTATCCGAGTGGTGCCACCCGCCGGGAGGTGCCTCGCATCGTAGATTCGAGAGCACCCCGATATTTCAACTCCGCAACACGAAGAAATCTCTAAGTGTCGGGATGATTAGGGGGGATCTCGTCTAGAGCGAGACACCTCTCTTACAGCTATATGCCATTACCTAGACGTCCCTCCTTTCGTTTTGTATCCGGCTCGTGGCACGGTTGCCACCGCCACGGCAGACCATCAGGCGAGGTCCACCGGCACGCTAATTATAACGGACGCCACCGATAATCCAAGAGGTGCTCGAGGATCTACGAGTGGCGTCCGAAAGGCGAGGTCAGTTAAGCCCTAGCCGATCTGCTTCGCCAACTGCTCGGCGTCGGCGTTCGAGAGGATTCTGAAGACTTTGTTGCCAGATGGCGACATGCCTTGCACGGCCTTGCGGCCATTTTTCATTGTGACGATTTCCGGGTTCTGTACCGGCACCGTCGTCTTCTCTTTCACCGAGTATGCTGTGATTTCCATGTGATACCTCGATTCCTATCGCAGTATTACTGCCGAGTTTGCTTAAACTCGATATTCGGTTAGATTATAGGAATCGCCCTTTAAGTTGGGAAACACCCGATGCGTTTACTTGGGCAAAGGTGCCTTCTGCGGCCCTTTCAGGCGTATTTCATCGATCGCTAACCGGTGTTTGCGAACGATTTCTTGATACGATCGGCAGCTTCGTCGAGTGCGGATTCGGCGGCGTGTATGAGACCGGGCTGGCAGTTGAAACCGTGCAATACACCTTCGTATCGCGTCAATCTCGTGTCTACACCAGCCGTTTTTAGCGCGGCGGCGTATTCTTCCGCTTCGTCGCGCAATACATCACACTCTGCCACGATCACCGTCGCGTCTGGCAAACCGCTCAAGCTCTCGGCTTGCAAAGGTGATGCGTACGGATTGGTGCCATCGCCGTCTGGTCCGAGGTAATTGTCCCAGAACCATTGCATGCCGATCTTCGTGAGTCCGTAACCATCCGCGAACTCGTCGTATGAAGAACGCGTGAAGTTGTGGTCGATTACCGGGCAGAACAATACTTGGTGTGAGATCTTGGGTCCATTGCGGTCCCGAGCCATTTGCGAAACGGCAGCTGACAGATTGCCGCCCGCGGACGTGCCAGCGACAGCGAGTTGAGATGCGTCGCCTCCGAACTCGGCCGCGTTTTCAATCGCCCACTCAGTTGCGGCGTAGCAGTCGTCAGCCGCGCCCGGGAAGCGTGTTTCGGGAGCCAAGCGGTATTGGACTGAAATCGCGATCGCGCCGGCCCGGTTGGCCAACCCGCGCGAGGTAGGTCCTTCGAGTTCATAGCTGCGTATAGTCCATCCGCCGCCATGGAAGACCATGATGACGGGATACGGAGGTTCGGCGTTCGCGGGTATGTAGATCCGCAAAGGTATCTCACCGCCGGGACCTTGAATCTTGCGACGAATAACCTTGCTAACCGGTTCGATGGCTGGCGGCATGATTTCGCCTCGTCTGTCAGACGCGGCGCGCAGCTCTTCTGCACTACATTCGCCATAAACCGGCATGTCGATCGTCGCGGCCTGTTCCATGAATGCGACGGTCTCGGGGTGTAGGCGTGGGTCGTTCATTTCGGATCCTCGTTGTTTGGTTATTGTCGGCCGTGCAGATCGCACTAGAACCAATTTTCTTTGTCGACTAGGTTGCGTAACGGTTCGCCAGCGGCAAATCGGCGCATGTTGTCGGAGACCACCTCGTATCGTCGCTCGCCGAGGTAGCGCCCCTCGTCAGCGGCGATGTGCGGCGTCAATATCGTGTTTGGCGCATCCCATAAGGGGTGATCGGCCGGCAACGGCTCGATTTCGTACACGTCAAGGCCCGCGCCGCCGATCTCTCCGTTGCGCAGCGCGGCGTTCAGGTCATCGAGTTTGGTGGTCATTCCGCGTCCGATGTTGATGAAGATAGCAGTGTTCTTCATCAACGCGAATTTGGACGAGTCGAATAGCCCTTCGGTTTGAGGTGTGTGGGGTATCGTCAACACGACGAAATCGGCCTCGGGCAACACGTCGTTGAGTTCTGACGGATCGCGCATCTCGTCGACGTGCTCTCTGGCGCCTGGCGCTTCCCAGCGAGCGTCCACGCCGACAACCGTCGTTCCAAGCGCTTTGCACAATCTGGCGGTTTCAGTTCCGATACCTCCCACTCCCACGACCAGTACCGTGGCTTCTGGGAGGAAGATGTTGTTGTAACTATCGCCGAGGAGCTTGTTCCAATTGCGATCTCGCTGATGGTCACGGTACACGTTCAGATGTTTCACGAACGAAAGCATCATGGCCACGATGTGGACGGAGATGTGATCGTTGTAGATCTCTCGAAAGTTTGTGACTTGTACAGGGTGTATGATGAGTTCGTCGAAGTAGTAACCGGCCGGTGGCGCGGCGGCTGGTGCTTGTAGCCATTTCAGACTGGTAGCGGCGGCGACGAGCCGCGGATTCATCGTGCCGAAAGCGGCGTCTGCGTCTGCGAGTTCCTTCACCGCGGCGTCTTCATCCGACGGGGCGACCAAGGTTGCTTCGGGCACGGAATCCTGGAGTCTTGCCATGAAGTCGATGTTGTGTTGAGAGTTCGGGGGAAGGAACACCATCTTGTAGGGCATTAGGGCAGATCACCTTTACGTTTCGAGTCGATGTGTGCCGCGAGCGATGTGATTTACGTCATTCGCGCGCTCGGTTTTGGCTTAACGCAATGATACAGAGCAACTATCGCGAGATTGGATTATCCTGTAGTCATCGCAACCTAAACATCTCGGGTTCGACGTCACGTCGCCGCGATTGCTCGGTTGCAGGTCTTTTGGTTACGAAAACGTTCGGGGCGATCTATTGAAGATAGGTGACTTCCAGATAGATGTCGATCCGTCGACCTTCGAATCGCCGCATTGCATCGTGACGTTGCGGCCGTGGATCAACGTAGGCAATGTCGGACGCATCGCGGTCAACCGACTGGGGCGAATGTACGGTGCCAAGAAGGCTGGTCAGCTGGCACGCCCGGGCAAGTTCTACGATCACACTCGTTACCGTCCTCGAATTCGCATGAAGCGAGGCGAACGGACTTTCCGTATTCCGAACACCGAAATCACTGCTGCTCGTGTGCCCGGTGGTCGAGACCTTTTGATCCTGAAGCTACTCGAACCTCACGCTTGGGCAGAGGACTTCAACGACTCCGTCCTCGAGTTGCTGCAAGCATTCAGCGTCGAACGATACGTGCTAGTCGGATCGATGTACGACTCAGTTCCGCACACCCGCCCTCTCAAAGTCACCGGTTCCGCGCGCGGCTGGGAGCCGCCGAGCCAGTTCAAGACTGGTGTCCGATTAGGAAATAGCCGCTACGAAGGGCCTACGTCGATGGTGTCGCAGTTAACGGAGATAGCGCGTACGCAATTCGATTTGGAAACGCTTTCGATGATCGTGCACTTGCCTCTCTATCTGAAGCTGGACAACGACTACGTCGGTGCCGCGAGGGTATTGTCGGTTCTCGGTGAACTCTACGGCCTGCCGATGGATCAGATGCCCGAGATTCGAATGGGCGAAACACAGTACTCGCAGGTGCAGATATCAAGCTCGGACAATCCACGGTTGGCGCAATTGGTCGCGCGACTTGAGCTTGAGTACGACGCGGAAGAGGCTGAACCAAGCGAAGACGAAGTCGAGTTGTTGCCGGAGGTCGAAGAGTTCCTACAAGACCTCTCACGCGGTTGGGAAGAGGAAGAAGGGCGCAAATAAAAAACGCCGGCCAGATAGTTAATCTGACCGACGCTTAGCTTCGTTCCGTGTCGCTCTAAAGCTCTTTGACTTCGACGCCGGCGACCTGCTCGACGTACCGAAGGATGCCGGAGTGGTCGTTGCGTCCGTCGCCACCGACAACCAATGAGGTGAGTACCTGCTGTAGGTTGGCGGTAACCTGAAGCGGCACGTTGAGAGATCGCGCCGTTTCCATGGCGTTGTTGATGTCCTTGTAGTGAAGTTCGATGCGGAAGCCGGGTTCGAAGTTTCGGCCGATCATCATCGGAGCCTTGGCGTTCATAACGTTCGAACCGGCTAGCCCGCCTTGAATTGCCTCGAAGACCGTTTGCGGGTTGACGCCAGCGGCGGTGGCCAACACCAATGCTTCGGCCAGGCCGTGAATGTTTGCGCCAACCACTATCTGGTTCGCGAGCTTGGTAACGTTTCCTGCACCATGCGCGCCGCACAACACCGCTGATTTCCCGACAACGTCGAAGATCGGCTTGGCACGCTCAAAGTCGCCCGCTCCTCCTCCGACCATGATTGCGAGGTCGCCTGAGATTGCAAAGGGCTCGCCGCCTGAAACAGGAGCGTCGAGGAAGTTGATGTTTTTCTCAGCGAGGCCGGCTCCCAGCTCTTGAGAGACGCCGGGTGCGATAGACGACATGTCAACGACCAAGTCACCTGTGGATGCGCCGTCGATTACACCGCCGTCGCCAAGGATCGCTTGCTTCGCCTGAGGGCCGTCTTGAACCATCGTGATGATGACATCGGTAGACGAGGCGACCTCTGCACAGGAACCAGCGCCGGTGGCGCCCGCCTCGACCAACTCTTCGATCGGGTCTGGGAAGATGTCAAAAACGGTTACATCGTATCCCGCGTTGATCAAGTTTTTTGCCATGGGTTTACCCATGATTCCGAGGCCGATGAAGCCGATTTTCTCTGCCATGTTGCTTCTCCTCTCGAAGTCGGCGTAGGTATTTGTCGCCCGGTAAATTCGTTGTGGGCGATTCATTGATCGCACCAATTGATGGTACAACCGCTTGTCACGATTCCGACCCTACTCGTCGTCTTTCCAGAATCGCTCTTCTTCAACGTGGTAGCTGGTTTCGGCGTACCGCTCTTTGACGTCCTCAATCATTCCGGGATGTCCGCAGGCGTATATCACGGTCTCTGCGGGATCTAAACCGCGTTGGTTAACGAAATCCTCGACCAACGTGTTGACACGACCAATCGGTCCCTGCCATTCGTCATTACGACTCTCAGTTGGCCGGCTGACGGAACCGAAGAATTCGATGTTGTCGTGAGCGTCGGCCATCTCAGATAGTTCATCGTCGTATCCGAATTCGTCCAGATAGCTGGCACCCTCAAGGACGTAGAAGCGGTAGTCTTCCCTTTTTACCGAAGCGTCTGCGTTCCATTCGGCGTCGTTCAGGAATTTCCGCAGCATCGAGACGTAAGGAGCGACCCCGGTGACGGTGCCAACCATCACGTGGTTGCGAAACTCAGGTTTGAAGACAAAGATGCCTTTCGCGCGCGGGCGCAACGTCAACTCAGTACCCACAGATAGGTCGTACAAGACTGGGGTAAGGTTTCCGTCAGGCGGTGGGACTAGCTCGACGAACAGCTCGATCTCAGCTTCGTCTGGTGACGAGACGATAGAGTAAGGCCTCTCGATGCCTTCTGCGCCGATAGTGCAGTATTGACCGGGTTTGAAGTTGAAGGGTTGGGCCGGTTTGAGCCAGATCTTCCAAAGGTCTTCGGTCAGATCTTCGCGTCGCGTTATCTCGCAAGTAGTAAACCGACCCCGAATGGTCGGTCTCGGCGTCGTTTGTCGTTGCGTCATTTTGCCTCTCGGATAATTGGTCGTGCGTGAAACAGGTTATAACAATGCGCGCGGCTGGCTACTGTGGGACTCGCTCGCTGGTGATACCATGATTGCACGATTTCGGAGATGGTTTTCGATCTGCCGAATCCGTGGCGAGGGTGAGAACGCGCTTCTTGATTGACGAGGGAAACTGAAATGTCAGGACCAAATCCTGGAGTTGCATACAGCATCACGGTGAGAGCTGAGTATCCGAACCGACCGGGGATGTTGGGACTGATCACCTCTGCCATCGGAAAGTGCGGCGGTGATGCGGCAGCCATCGACGTCGTTTCGACGGATGGTGGGAACATGATCCGCGACTTCACGATTAACACCTCCGGTGAAGAACATTCGCGGCAAGTCGTGGAAGCGATAGGTTCGATCGAGGACGTATCCGTGAACACGGTCTCCGACGCGACGTTTTTGATGCACGTCGGAGGCAAGATCGAGATGCGCTCGACCGTTCCAGTCGCGACGCGCGACGATATGTCGAAGGCGTACACGCCGGGTGTAGGACGCGTTTGCATGGCCATCCACGAGGATCCCGACGCGGTTTGGGCGTTGACGGGCAAGGGACACACCGTTGCCGTGGTGACGGACGGCTCCGCAGTATTGGGTTTGGGTGACATCGGTGCGGCGGCAGCGCTTCCCGTCATGGAGGGCAAGGCGCTCCTCTTCAAAGAGTTCGGAAGAGTCGACGCATGGCCCATCTGCCTCGACACCAACGATCCCGATGAAATCGTTTCGATCGTGACCGCTATCGCGCCGGGGTTCGGCGGCATCAACCTCGAGGACATCAGCGCTCCGAGATGTTTCCAGATCGAGGAACAGCTTAAAGAGCGGCTGGACATCCCGATCTTCCACGACGATCAACACGGCACCGCGGTGGTCGTGCTCGCCGGGTTGATAAACGCACTGAAGATAGTGGGTAAGACGCCCGAATCGTTGCGAACTGTGGTGTTAGGCGCTGGAGCTTCCGGTACCGCGTGCACAAAGATACTGCTCTCCTATGGCGTCAAAGAGATCGTAGGATTCGATCGCCAAGGAGCTTTGTCGCGTGACCGCGATTACGAAGGCAATGTGATGAAGCAGTGGTTCGCCGACAACACGAACCCAGACAACGTGAACGGCTCCTTGACCGAGTGCATCAAGGGTGCTGATTTCGTATTGGGACTTGCCGGCCCCGATCTTTTGACGCGTGAGCAAATCGCCGGCATGTCGTCTGATGCCATCGTATTCGCGCTGTCGAATCCAAATCCGGAGATTTGGCCTGAGAACATCCCGGATAACGTACGCATTATGGCGACTGGGCGCACCGACTATCCGAATCAGATTAACAACTCACTATGCTTCCCCGGTCTATTCCGAGGGGTTTTGGACGTTCGCGCGTCGGATATCAACGAGGAGATGAAGATTGCAGGAGCACAAGCGATTGCCAATGTCATCCCGGAAGAGCATTTAGATCCGGATTTCATAATTCCTAGCGTGTTCGATCGAAACGTTGCGCGTAACGTAGCTCAGCGAGTGGCAATCGCTGCGCAAGAGTCGGGTGTAGCGCGCCGACGCCGAAGGCAGACCGACGAGGTATACGCCACGATGCGATCGCGTTAGAGTAGGAAAGAGACGCCAATGGTCGGTAGTTGATCCATGAGTTACGACGCGATAGTTATAGGTGGTGGAATAAGCGGATGCGCGGCGGCTTACTTTCTCTCTTCTAGCGGCCACCGTGTTGCGCTGGTTGAGAAAGATGCACCAGCTGCACATGCTTCTGGTTTCGCTTTCGGCTCCCTTTATACGCAATTCCAACCTCCATCAGGGAGCCCCGCGATCGAGCAGTTCCGCGCAGAGTCGATCGATCTGCACCACGACCTAGCGCAATCTCTCCCAGAACTCACCGGAGTCGACTACCACTTCCAACAAAAAGCCGGTCTCGTGATGGCGTTCGACGAGACTGAAGTGGCACAGATGAAGCCCACCGGTGCGGCCGCATTCCTGCGCGACGAATGGCCCGAAGATCGTCAAGATGTCCGTTGGCTGGGATACGGGGAGTTGAGCCACATCGACGCGCGCATTTCGACCGATGTCATCGGCGCTCTCTATCTCGGTGACATGACCGAGGTATCGCCGAGCGGTCTCACAAAGGCTCTTTGGGCGGCTTCAGAGCGACACGGTGCAGAGATGATGAAAGCCGAGGTTTCAACCATCGATGTCATCGATGGCGCGGTCTCTGGTGTGACGACGAGCGAAGGGACGATATCCTCCGACGTCGTCGTGCTCGCGGCTGGGCCATGGAGCCGGACTTTGCTGGATCAAGGTCCATCTACAGCTCAGATGGATCTTCCGGTTTTTCCTCTGAAAGGCGAAATCCTCCGGTACGACTTGGAAGATGAACCGCCTGTCCCGGTATCACTTTGGTGGGGTTCGGACTACGCCTCATCGAAACCTGACGGGTTGCTCCACGTCGGCGTAACACACGTCGATGCCGGGTTCGACGAACAACCATCGCACGAAGGTCGAGCCGAAATCCGACGTTCCGCGGAACGCGCGCTGCCGTTCATAGCCAACAGACGTGTCGCGCAGCAAACCGCGTGCCTGCGACCAGTGACGCCCGATGGGTTGCCGATCGTAGGCGCGATGCACGGAGCAAAGGGACTGATTGTTGCCACCGGTGGTGGGCCCATAGGCATTGAGTTGGGACCGGCGATTGGGAAATTGGCCGCGGAAATCGCCTGTGGCGAAAGCGGAAATGGAACGAAATACAGCGGGTTCGGTCCCAATCGTTTCTCGTGATAGCATCGATTCTTAGAATGAACCAGCAATTGCACCTGGAGCAAACAACCCGCTAATCTCCGTTCAAGTAGCAGATGCCTTTAATTCAGTCCCGTGTGGCTGACAAGGTGCGGCAATTCAGAGTAGGGTCGTCGCCGCCGTTTTCGACAAGACGCGACGAAGCCAACGAATTCGAAACGCCCGCGTCGGTCCGCGACGAGGGCGTCTTTTTTTGAGGCGAGGCAATAAGACGGCGATCTACCAACCTGCATGTCCGCGAGCGACGCAAGCAACGAACGAAACCTGATGACCGGCGCAGAGATGCGACGGGCGTTGGCCAGGATGGCGCACGAGATCATCGAGCGCAATCATGGCGCCGGTAATCTTTTGATCGCTGGGATTCCAACGCGCGGGAAGTACCTCTCGATTCGCCTTGCTGACTTGATCGAGCAATTCGAGGTCCTTCGACCATCAACCGCGGTACTCGACCCATCGTTTTTCCGCGACGACGCTCAACGCCGACACGACAACGGTATCAACGGTGTAGCGCCCTCAAATGGGATGGAAGACATCGACGTATCGGGGATGCGAGTAGTGGTGGTCGATGATGTTTTTCATACTGGCCGTACGGCGCGAGCTGCATTGGACGCTTTGATGCAGTCTGGTCGGCCGGCTTATGTCCAGCTTGCGGTGCTCATTAATCGTGGGCATCGGGAACTGCCGATAAATCCAGACTTTGTCGGGCGGAACGTGCCGACATCGCGCTCCGAGCGCGTTGACGTGCGCTTGGCTGAAGTAGATGGCGAGGACCGCGTGGCGATTTCGCGCTCTGCTGCATCGATCCGCCGAGGAGGGGCCGCCAATTGACGTTGACCCTGACGCAAGCGACTGAGCGGAACGAAGCGCAATTGATTTCGGGTCCCAAGCATTTGCTCGATGTCGATTCGCTCACCCGTGAAGAGATCCAAGAATTGGTTGATCGCGGGGTGGAGATGCGCAACATGCGAGCGTCTCAATCGTTCAAATCAGATATCTTGCGCGGGTTTTCGATCTACACACTGTTCTTTGAGAACAGTACGAGGACGCGAGTGTCGTTTGAACACGCGGGTAAATCGCTAGGCGCTGACGTCATCAACATCTCGGCGTCGACGAGCAGCGTCAACAAAGGCGAATCGCTCTTGAATACGGCGCTCACGTTGAACGCGATGGGGGTAGACGTGTTGGTGATGCGACACCCACATTCTGGTGCACCGCATTTTGTCGCGCGCCACGTCGATGCTTCTGTAATCAACGCCGGCGATGGGATGCACGCACATCCCACGCAAGCTCTACTCGATGTGATGACCCTTCAAGAGGCGATCGGCGGACTGAATGGTGCCAAACTGGCCATCATCGGCGATGTGCTCTACTCGCGAGTGGCTCGTTCGGACATCATCGCATTTCGCAAGATGGGCGCCGAGATATCGATAGCCGCGCCGCCGACTCTGTTGCCACCAGGTTGGCGCACGGGTATCAATTCGCTTGGCATTTCTGGGTCGGAAGTTACCGTGCACCCCAATGTTGAAGAGGCAGTTCGGGGCGCCGACGCCGTGATGTGCCTGCGTTTGCAGCTCGAACGTCAATCGTCGGGGTTGCTGCCGGATGCCAACGAGTATTCGAGAGTTTGGGGCATCAACCCTCAGCGATTGGCGCTAGCGAATCCCGGCGCTCCAGTTATGCACCCGGGACCGATGAACGAGGGGTTGGAGATTTCGTCCGAGGTCGCGCACGGTGCGTCGAGCCTGGTTCAAGACCAAGTGGAAAATGGCGTCTCGATGCGCATGGCGATACTTGAACGATTTTGTTGGGCCGCGAGGGATCGCTCGTGAGCACACCGTTGCGACCGTCGGTAATTAGGGGCGGACGAGTCATTGATCCGTCGCAAGGTTTCGATGGCATCGCGGACGTAGTCCTGATCGACGGTTCAGTGGCTTCGGTCGAGGCGACCAAAGTAGAGGACCTGTCTAGCGAATGGCTGGAGTTTGACGCGGCCGGGAAAATTGTGTGTCCAGGTTTCATTGACCTCCATACGCATTTGAGGTCTCCCGGAGAAGAGTGGAAAGAAGATCCTAGCACTGCCTCGGAGGCAGCGGCGCGCGGTGGATTCACGACCATTTGCGCAATGCCCAACACCTATCCAGCTCAAGATTCAGAGTCGGTGGTAGAAGCACTGTTACGGAGGTGTGCAGTCGAATCGAAGGTCCGCGTTCGGGCCATCGGCGCAATCACGAAGGGGCGGAAAGGTGCCGAGTTGGCGCCGATGCACGAGCTGGCGGAGGCTGGCGTCGTCGGATTTTCGGACGACGGTGATCCCGTGATGTCGAGCCACTTGATGCGTCAGGCGTTGGCTTACGCGAGCGATCTGGGATTGCCGATCATTAACCACGCCGAAGACAAAGGACTGGCGTCGGCTTGGGATATGAATGAAGGGATGGTGTCAACTCATCTCGGATTGAGGGGCATCCCGAACAGCGCGGAATCGGTGATGATCGCCCGTGATGTTGAGTTGGCACGAATAACTGGCGGCAGATTACACGTGCCGCACGTCTCGACAAGTGAAGCCGTTGGGATGATCCGACGCGCTAAAGCCGAAGGTATCTCCGTGACGGCCGAGGTTACCCCGCACCACTTGGCGTTGACGGAGGAGTGGGTCTATGGCGATCGAGGTGCGGTGCCAAAAGTTCTGCAGTCGCATTCATACGACACGCACGCAAAGATGGCGCCGCCGTTGAGGACGCAAGAGGATCGCCAGGCTCTCAAAGACGCTCTCAAAGACGGTACCATCGATGCGATCGGCACTGATCATGCTCCTCACGCTGTAACCGACAAGGTGTGCACCTTCACCGAGGCATCAAATGGGATCATCGGATTAGAGACAGCGTTCGCGTTGGTATGCGATCTGGGCGATGTTGATGTGAAGTTGGCGATAGAACGGTTGACCGCCGGCCCGAGCGAAATATTGCGTGATCCATGCATCGGTAATCTGAAACGGGGTTCGAACGCCGACATCGCGATCATTGATCCCGATGAAAAGTGGATCGTTGACGACTACACGATCGGATCGAAGAGCCGCAATACGCCGTTGCTGGGGATGAAGGTTTCGGGCCGTGTGACCGCAACGTTCGTTGATGGTGCGAAGGTGTGGGACGCCGAAGAGAACGGAGCCGTCGATGTCTAGCGATTTCCGAGGACCGGCATTGCTCGCGTTGAACGATGGCTCGGTATTCCGCGGACGCAGACTGGGAGCAGCAGTTGAATCCGTCGGCTTGGTTGTCTTCAACACGTCGATGACCGGTTACGAGGAGATGCTCACCGACCCGTCGTACGGTGGCCAAATCTTGGTGCCTACATATCCGTTGATCGGCAACTACGGCATCAACTTGAAGGACGCCGAATCGAAGCGGATTCAGGTAAAGGGCTTCGTAGTGCGAGACGACTGTGATGCGCCGTCACATCCTTATGCCGAACTGACGGTTCACGAGTATCTAGAGATGAACGGTATCCCCGGCGTTTCCGGGGTTGACACGCGGGCCATCACGCGCCGTATCCGCTCGACAGGCGTGATGATGGGCGCGATCGTGCCGGCTGACGACGTCGATGCGGCCACAGCGGCGCTCGTGGCCGCGAAGTGGTACGGAGATCAGGATTGGGTCGAGGAAGTCGCGACAGAAGAGGCGTTCGACTGGCGTGGCGATGGGTCCAACTTGACACGACCTGTCGACGAGTTGGGGATCAGATCGAAGCGTAACGGCGTGCCTGCCGCGAGCAACGCAACTGATCGTGCGCTTCGCATAGCGGTTCTGGACTTCGGAGTGAAGTGGAACATCCTTCGCAGCATGAGGGCGCGTAACTGCGAGGTCAAAGTATTTCCATGTAACGTGAGCGCGGCCGAAATACGGGCGTTTAAACCAGATGGGATCGTTCTGTCGCCGGGGCCAGGTGATCCGGCGGTGTTGGACGGGCCAGTTGACACCATCCGTGATCTGTCCCATCTCGCTGGCGACGGTTCTAACGCGATCCCGACTCTCGGAATTTGCCTGGGGCATCAACTTGTTGCCCGTGCGCTCGGCGCTGACACCTTCATGCTCCACTTTGGGCACCGGGGTGGAAATCAACCCGTACAAGATGTCAGAACCGGACGAGTTTACGTGACCGCACACAACCACGGATATGCGGTCGATCCAGCCTCCCTACCTGATCGTCCGGGAGTGAGCGTGACCCATGTCAATTTGAATGACGGCACAGTGGAGGGGTTGGTCGACGAAACCCACAACATTATGACAATCCAGTTCCATTCGGAAGCATCGCCCGGTCCGCACGACAGCGAGATGATATTCGACGAATTTGTATCTGCCGTGCAACAACGTTTGGAAAACAGAAGTCGGTCCGTTTAGCCGCTGATTACGGTTCATTGAGGTCTCATGCCCCGCAACGAAAAACTCCGTAAGGTACTGGTCATCGGATCGGGTCCAATAATTATTGGTCAGGCGGCGGAGTTCGATTACGCAGGCACCCAGGCTTGCAAGTCGCTTAGGGAAGAGGGCGTGGAAGTCGTGCTCGTCAACTCAAATCCGGCGACGATCATGACGGACGAGGATGTCGCCGACCGCGTCTACATCGAGCCTCTCACTGTGCCGGTTATCGAACGCATCATCGAAAGAGAACGACCAGACGGAATACTTGGAACGCTCGGCGGTCAGACGGGATTGAACCTTACGGTGGAGCTCGCCGAAGCCGGCGCGCTGAAAGATGTTGTAGTGATGGGGACGCCGACCGACAGCATCCGTAAAGCCGAAGATCGCGAGTTGTTCCAATCGTTTATGGAGGAGATCGGAGAACCCGTTTCGCCCGGTATCGCGGTGACCTCGATTCCGGATGCCGAACGAGCCGCGGTTGAGATCGGGTATCCAATCGTGGTGCGCCCAGCCTACACGTTAGGCGGAACCGGTGGAGGTGTGGCGGACGACGTCGCAGAACTCCGCGAGATCGTTGACTCTGGACTTGCCGCATCGCTAGTTGGCCAGGTACTCATCGAGAAGTCGTTGCTCGGGTGGAAAGAGATCGAGTACGAGGTAATGCGCGACGGCGTTGGCAACGTAATCACCGTTTGCAACATGGAGAATTTCGACCCGATGGGTGTCCACACGGGGGACTCCATCGTGGTTGCGCCGAGCCAAACACTAACGGACAAGGACTATCAGCGCCTGCGAACGGCAGCGCTCCACATCATCGACGAACTCGGCATCCAAGGCGGTTGCAACGTTCAGTTTGCATACCGGCCATGTAAAGAGGTCGGCGACCAACTTGGAGAGGGTTCGCGTTACGACGACGACGGACCTATGTATTACGTCATCGAAGTAAACCCGAGGGTGTCGAGATCCTCCGCGTTGGCAAGCAAAGCAACCGGATATCCAATCGCTCGTGTGGCTGCTAAGGTCGCCCTTGGTTTGAGTCTTGACGAGATCAGCAACGTCGTGACTGGTAAGACGCGCGCCGCGTTCGAGCCAGCGCTGGACTACTGTGTGGCGAAGATACCGCGATGGCCGTTCGATAAGTTCGGTTCCGGTGATCGTTCCCTGGGAACGCAGATGAAGGCCACCGGCGAAGTGATGGCCATTGACCGCAGCTTCGAAGCAGCCTTGATGAAGGCTGTACGGTCACTGGAAGACGGCAAGCGTTCATTGCGGTGGGAAGACCCTGATTGGCGCAACAACGGTATCCCAGATTTGGATCTCTCGGGCGATGATCTCCGCCTTTGGAAACTTGCATTCAAACTCCGCACGGGAACCACGCCTGAAGAGTTGACACTCGCCACGGGGATCGATCTCTGGTTCATTCGGGCGCTTGAACGCATCGTGAACATCGAACGCGAGCTGAGGAATTCGGACAGCTTGAGTGCCGAGTTGTTGCGCTCGGCCAAACGCGTGGGACTGAGTGACGAGGATATTTCCGAATTCACCGGCATCGGATTGCCGGAGCGAATACGGGAGTTGCGCAAAGAGCTCGGCATCGTGCCGGTCTACAAGATGGTTGATACCTGTGCGGGCGAATTTGAGGCTTCGACGCCGTATTTTTACAGCACCTACGAAGATGAAAACGAAGCAGAACCCATAGGCGTGAGTTCAGCTGTTGTGATCGGTTCGGGGCCGATACGTATCGGACAAGGCATCGAATTCGATTACTGCTCGGTTCACGCCGCGTGGTCGTTGCAGAGCGAAGGCATTCGTGCTGTGCTGATCAACTCGAACCCGGAAACTGTTTCAACCGACTTCGACACTTCGGACCGCTTGTACTTCGAGCCGCTCGATGACGAGAGCGTGCGAGATGTGATCGACAACGAGATGGGTACAGGCGCTACATCGACAGACGACATCGTGCCACCCAAAATCGTCGTCCAGTTCGGCGGACAGACCGCAATCAACCTGTCCCAATCACTGAACGCAGCCGGAATGCAGGACATGATCCTAGGATCAGATCCCGAAGTCATCGACAATGCAACCGATCGCGGCCGATTCGAACTGCTCGCAGCCTCAAACGGCCTGCCGTTACCGCCCGGAGGAACCGCGACCGACACGGCGACGGCGTTGGCGCTAGCCGAAAACTTGGGCTACCCGCTTCTAGTGCGGCCGAGTTACGTGCTCGGCGGTCGTGCGATGGAGATCGTAGATAGGCCGAGCGAACTTGAGCGATATTTCAACCGGGCGTTGAGAGCGGTTCCAGGCCAGACGATACTCGTCGACCGGTACTTCCAAGGCATCGAGGTAGAAGTCGACGCCGTTTGCGACGGGCACGACGTCTTGATACCAGGAGTCATGCAGCACATCGAGCGGGCCGGGGTTCATTCGGGCGACTCTTTCGCAGTGTATCCCGCGATATGGTTGACCGGCGACGAGGTCGAAACAATCGTCGACTACACGCGCCGCATCGGCCGCATGCTAAACGTTCGCGGGCTGATGAACATCCAGTACGTCATCACCGGCGGAGGCACGTATCGCAGCAACTCCGCCGATCCGGGGCGCAGCCAATCCGACGTGCAGGGAAGTGAAACCTTCATCATCGAGGTAAACCCGCGGTCTTCGCGGACCATCCCGTTCATCTCCAAGGTCACCGGAATACCGATGATCAGGATCGCCACGCAAGTGATGTTGGGGAAGAATTTGCGAGATATGGAATGGGGTACCGGGTTGATGCCACGCCGCGACCTGGTGGCGGTTAAGGCGCCAGTCTTTTCGATGTCCAAGTTGACCAGTGTCGACACTTTCCTTGGCCCGGAGATGAAATCGACGGGCGAGGTGATGGGAATCGACCGTTCGTACGTGCCCGCGGTAACCAAGGCGTTGATCGCGTCGTCGCACTCGATCAACCAAGGCGACAGCGTTCTGTTGAGCATTGCCGATTCCGCGAAGCCGGATGCCGAACGTTTGGTACGTATCTTAGGTGACAACGGTCATGCGATCTACGCTACCTCTGGCACTGCAAGGTTCGTAAGAAACCTCGGATATGAGGTGACCGAGGTCGAGCGCCTGTTGTCGGCGAACGAGGCCAACGTGGTGACGGTCATCAACGACGGTACCGTGCAGGCGGTCGTTAACGTTCCGACAGGGGGGCGCGACGCTGAGCAGGATGGCTTTTTTATTCGCAGAGCGGCAGTGGAGCGCCGCATACCGTGTTTCACCTCAATCGACACCGCGAGATGCGCGGTAGAGGCGGTGTACGCACCCAAGACTGCCGGCGACGCGAACGGCGGGCTCAGCGTGATGACGTTGACCGAGTACGTTAACGGTGATGAAAATGTGCGCTAACGCCTTCGGGCACAAGAGAGGGTTCTCGCTGTTCCTTGAAGTTGTCTGTCCATCTCTTACAAGACACTAGCAATATCGGCTAGTCTTGCCGCTTATATTTGATTAGAAATGAACGACAAAGTCTGTTGTCACTCACTGATGATCAGGCCGCTGTCGCGAAGTCAGGGTCCGCGAAGTTTGCAGATACGAGTGAGGAAGGCGCAGCTTGGGATATTCGCCTTCTCATTCTGTGGCAGCCGAGAAGGGCACAGACGCGTCAGAAGCCAACCCGCTGGAGGGCCAATGGAACGGGATCCGCACCGCGCAATGGCCCGGGACGCGGATCTACTTAGTCCGCATCGCGGTGACGCCGAGCCAGATCCTCGGGACGGATTCGATGTCCATCTCTTTGAATACTTGTTTGAGCGATTTCTGAAGCGCGTCGCGGCCTTTGCCGAGAGGAACGCCAGGCATGATGCCTTCGATCCAGTCGCGGAATCCACTGATGTGGTAGAAACCAACTTCTGGGACTTGCACTGTGGTATTTTCGGTCTTGACGATTTCGAACCCGGCTTCTTCTAACAGTGCCTCGTATTCTTCGGGGGTTAACTGCCTGCGCGCACCGGTCTTGTCGGCGTTCTTGTCCGGAAACACACCGTAGTCTCGGCGCAGTGTGCGTAGCGATCGCATCATCCATCGGCGATAGAAGTCGTGCGATTCGGGCGGATGCGAACCTTCGAAGAAGGAGGTGTTGAAGGCGAGGATGCCGCCGGGATTCAAACGTTCACGTATCTGCCTTAGCAGTTCTAGCTTGTCGTTGACGTAGTGGATCGAGTTGCAGTAGATAACTGCGTCGACCTGCTCATTGACGGATGATGCCAAGTTCTGTACCTCGGCGTGAACGAACCGGATGGCGGCTTCTTTACGATCGCCAAGTTCGTCAACGGCAGATCTCAAGGCTGATGCGGAGTGATCGACGGCGTATATGACAGTCCCTTTGGTACCCGTAATCCGGTCCAAGATGAGTTTTGTGATGCCGCCCGTGCCGCAACCTAAGTCGATAATCTTGTGCCGGTTGAACACGCCCGACATGTCGACGAGGCGCGAGTTGACTCGACGGTAAAACGGTTGGGATGAAAACTCGTTGAACGAGTATTCGTCAGATTCGTGGGCGGTGATTGGACTCGGCATGTGAACCTCAACGAGATTTGGTGATATTGGGTGAGGTTAGCCTTGATATGGGCACCTTTAGATTTTAACAGGGAAACCAATTTCATGAAAGGAAGGGGGATATTCGGGGTCGTAGTGATCACGGCGATCGCGGCAGTCGCCTGGTTGACCACGGTATCGTGTTCCCGCGATGGAGAATCCCCGTTGATTTTCGCTGCGGCGTCACTTGTCGACGTCATGGAGGATGTTGCATCCGAGTATGAGCGAGAAACAGGTCAATCTGTCCGGTTCAGCTACGGCGGTTCGCACCTGGTGGCGAACCAGATAATCGCTGGCGCCAAGGCAAACGCCGTAGTTGTAGCCGGCAAAAAATCCATCAACAAGCTAGTGGACAACGGCAACGCCGCAGAGGGAGAAGCGACACGCATCGTCACAAACCGCCTAGTCGCCGTGAGGCCGTCAGGATCTAATTCGAACCATGTTGCGCTCCGCGAATTACTAGGCGTAGGCAAAATCGCTATCCCGGACTCGAACACGGCCCCGGCGGGAGAGTATTTTGAGGCCGCGCTCAAAGAGCTTGGGTTTTGGGACGAATTACAGGATCAGTTCGTCCCGACCCTCGACGTAAGAGCCGCACTTGCAGCGGCGACTTCAGGCAACGTCGCTTACGCTTTCGTCTATGAAACCGACGCCATATCCACCGACGCAGTCGAAATCGCGTTCGCTATCGAGGGCGAATCAGACGCGACGATACCCCGGTATTACGCGTCGCCACTACTCGCCGACGACAAAGCTGATCGCTTCATCGAGTTTTTGACATCGCCTCGAGCCATGGTCATTTTTGAGGAATATGGGTTCCGTCCCTGATTCGATGCCGCGGGTTCACCATTGCTTGAAGTAACGCTACTCTCGCTCCGAACAGCCTTAGTTGCCACGTTGGCCATGCTGGGGCCCGCGTTGCTCATTGCCAACTACTTGGTGAAAAACAACGGGCGGGTAGCCTTCACCGTCGACCTGCTGGTGTCGATGCCGCTGGCATTGCCGCCGGTAGCAGTCGGTTTCATGCTCCTCTGGCTCTTCGGCGCGACCGGCCCGTTTGGTTCGTTGACCGATGGCATCGCGTTTTCGTGGTTGGCAATGTCGATAGCTTCGGCGGTTGTTTCCTTTCCGCTCGTGGTCCGGGCGTTCGTCGCCGGATTAGCTGAGGTAGACCCTCGGCTTGTCTTCGCCGCCCGCAATTTGGGCGCTAACTGGATCACGGCGGCATGGACCGTGACATTGCCGCTCGCACGACGGGGCATCGCGGCGGGATTATTGCTCGGGTTCGTACGGTCGTTCGCCGAATTTGGAGCAACGATCGTGTTCGCGGGCAACATTCCAGGCAGTACTCAAGGATTACCAAGCGCGATCTTTTCGAGGATCTCGGTGGGAGATTTTTCCGGTGCTTGGCAACTTGCAGCTGTGTCGATACTGATCGGTGGAGTCGCGCTCGCGATCCACAACCGCCTAGTGTCGCGTCATCGGAAATTAGCGACGGTGCGGAGCAGATCCGATGCGTGAGAGCGGAGAAGGATTCTTGGAATTCGAAGTGAAGTTGCGGCAAGGCGACTTCGTGCTCGAAGCGGCGGGCCAATTCTCAGATGGAATCACCGCGATATTCGGTCCGTCAGGTGCAGGCAAGTCGACGTTGTTGGCGTGTCTGTCGGGAATGCTTCGACCCGATTCCGGACACATACGGATGGCAGGAGAGTCCCTGTTCTCGTCGAACGAGGACATTCGCCGCGTCCCGCAGTCTTTGCGTTCGGTGATGGTATTCCAAGACGGAATGCTTTTTCCGCATATGACGGTTCGGGAAAACATCCTCTACGGCTATCGGCTCACACCTGTCGATCATCGAGTCATCGACCCGGACGAGTTATGCGACTTTCTGGGAATCGGCGGGATGATGAATCGATATCCAGCCACTCTGTCAGGCGGAGAACGGCAGCGAGTGGCGTTGGCGCGGGGTGTAGCGACGTCTCCAAGGTTGTTGCTGCTCGATGAGCCCGTCGCTTCGCTGGACATCCGATTGCGCAACGAAGTGGTCACATACCTCAAACGAGTCCACGAGAGGTACGGCATTCCGATGATCTACGTTTCGCACTCGTTATCCGACGTGATGGCTCTCGCACCCAACGCACTGGCGTTAGAAAACGGAAGAGTGAAGTCCTACGGGCCGGTGGTTGATTTGGTTGCTGAGGTCGCGTCTTCAACGCGCGTCGGTAGGGACGACATCGACAATCTCTTCGTCGGCACAGTGCAAGACTCGGGCGCGATCGAGATCGGCGGCGTCGACGTAATTGCCCAAGCGGGAGACTATCGTCCCAAAGACCGGGTCACCGTTTCGATCAGCGCTTCCGACATCATCTTGGCGCTGGAACGACCTGCGGCGATTAGTGCTCGGAACATTCTGCGTGGAATCGTGCGCAGCGTTGAACTTGGCGACTATGCTGCGTTCGCGTTTGTCGACGCTGGAGCGGAGTTTGTTGTCGAACTGACCTCGGAAGCAGTCGCAGCGCTCGGAGTCCGTGACGGCTCGGAGGTTTACGTCATTTTCAAGACCAGCAGCATCACCATCACGGCGGGTTAACCCCGAGGCCTACAGGGCACTGCTGTGATAGCGCGCACTTGTCGCATAGCGGTTTCTTCTTGCAGATGCGTGCTACGTGGTAGTCGATCAGTGCGTGATACTCGTTGAACAGGTATTCGTCGAGGGGTAGGAATTCATGGAAGATCTCTTGGTAAGAGGCGTAACTCTTGCCCTTGGTCTCCCATCCCATTCGCGACAAGAGGCGCTTCGTGTACGTATCGATCACGAACGACGGCTTTTTGGCTCCGTAAAGAACGATGTCGTCCGCCGTCTCCTCTCCAATTCCCCATACCGACAGCAGTTGTTTCCGCATCTCGTCGACTGGCAGCGCGAATAGCTTGTCAAGATCACCACCGTGATTTCCCAAGATGAACGAAGCGAACTCTTTTAGCTTTCGCGTCTTGGACTTGTAGTATCCAGACGGCCGGATAAGATCGTGCATCTCTTCGTCTGGAGTTTCTTCGATAGCTTGGAACGACCAGACATCCGCTTTGTGCAAGTTAATCAGCGCGCGTTGCGTGTTCGTCCACGAGATGTTCTGTACCAAGATGGCGCCGATGACTAGTTCGAATGCGCCTCCATGAACCGTCGGCCACCAGTGGCGGGGTCCGTACGCATCGAAGAGAGCGGTGAATAGCCACTCAATATCTTCGCGGGTCGGTTCGACGGGTCCGTCAGCACGCGGGTCGGACCGGCTGTTGCTGAACTCGTGGATAATTTGAGGAGTTACGCTCATCGAAAATTTCGAGGATCAACATGGCGACAGCCACCCACACCACCATGGTCAACAAGCTCGCGGCGTCGCACCGTCGCTCCGGGAGCTGCGTCTGTGTCGGTTTGGACCCAGATCCGGCGAAGATGGCTATCGACGACGTATTCGAGTTCAATCGTGCGATTATCGACGCCACACATGATTTGGTTGCCGCATATAAACCTCAAATTGCATTCTACGAAGCGATGGGGCTTGCGGGCTTACAAGCGTTGGAGAAGACTATCGTTCACATACGGGACGCGGCTCCAGACGCGTTCGTTTTGTTAGACGCGAAACGAGGTGACATGGGAAACACTGCGTCAGCTTATGCGAAGGCCATGTTTGAGGGTTGGGAGGTCGACGCGTGCACTGTTTATGCGTATCAGGGCTCGGAATCTGTTGAGCCATTCTTGAAGTATGAGGGCAAAGGCGTTTTTGTGGTTTGTAGGACCTCGAATCCAAGTTCGATCGAGGTACAGGACATCATCGATCGTGACACGGGAGAATTCGTTTACGACCGCGTGGCAAGAATTGCAGTTGGGATGTCAAGCAGCAATGTTGGACTGGTCGTTGGAGCGACGTATCCAGAGGAATTGGCTTCTCTTCGTCGCGATTATCCCGACACGCCGTTCTTGATTCCGGGCGTTGGCGCGCAAGGTGGTGATGTGGTCCAGACTGCAAGATTGGGGGGAGAAAACATCTTGATCAACTCCTCCCGAGGGATCATCTACGCTTCACAGTCGAGTACTGACTTCGATGCAGCCGCTCGCCGCGCTGTGGAGCAACTCAGAGCCGAGATCGAAATCGGCCGTGGTGGGTAGCAGTGACGCGTCCAACCCGAAAAGATCGAGAGGTCGTGCCTTTCGAGGTTGGGGATATGGTCACGTTGCGAAAACCGCATCCTTGCGGTTCGAGCACTTGGGAGGTTTACCGCATCGGAGCGGATATCGGTTTGGCGTGTTCAGGATGTGGGCGACGCGTGATGCTCGAAAGGCCTCTGGCGCAACGACGAATGAAGTCGCGTGTGCCGGTTGGGGAACGCAACGACGCCGTTTCATAGCGACGGTGTACGCGATTTGATTTTTGCGTTTCGTAGTAGAGTATGAAATGTGATGTCACGCAGATCCGTGATGGCGGAAATGCCCTCTGCGCCATCACAGTCGGTAACCGTTACGTAGCTAAGGGAGATGTCCGTCATGCTGGAGGTGGAAATTCACCAGATCAGAGTGGGACGTGACGGTTCCGCTGAGCGGTGCTTGATCCTTCGACCCAAGGATCACGAAGACCGACGCCTATGCCCGATAATCATCGGCCCGAACGAAGCGTCTGCAATCGTTGCGCCTTCTAGCGAGCCCTCGCCTTCGCGCCCGATGACTCATGATCTGTTGCTGAATTCCATTACCGAGCTCGGTGGCACGGTTCAATACATATACGTGCGGGGCCTTGATAAAGCGACATTTTTTGCCGACATCAGCGTCAAAGTCGGGGAAGATGTCGTTACTTTGGATGCTCGACCGTCTGACTCGATTGCGATAGCTGTGCGCGCACGGGTACCGATCTACATGTCTGAAGATGTCCTCGAGCAGGTCAACAACGACTTGCAAGGCAGAGAGGCGGCTGAGGAGGCGCGCCGCGGGGCAACGCGTGAAAAGGAATTCGAAGAGGCCGCGTCGCCAGTCACGCCTGAGCAGCGCGAAAAGCTGAGCGCGTTCACCGAGTTCATGGAGTCGCTTAGCATGGATGACGAGGGCGAAGAAAAGGCTAAGTAGAACGGCTGCACGGTTTTCGCCGGTAACGGCCCTTAACCTCGCACCTATCTGCCTTCCAGAATGAAGTCGGCTACGCGTTCGCCGATGATCATCGAAGTGACGTTCGTATTCGCTCGGATGCAGTCAGGCATGTTCGACGCGTCGGCTACCTTCAAGTTCTCCAGCCCCTTCACGTTCCCGTACTGATCGAGCACCGCCATTCCATCGCTATCCGGACCCATCTTGCAGGTACCCGAGACATGGTGACTAGTGGCTACGCACTTCATCATGTAAAGGTTGAGCATCTCGTCATCAGCCGCCTCCTCCGGCGTTGGCGCTACGAGTTCCTCGATTATGTCGTCGTATGGCGATTGCTCACCGATCTCGATGCACTTACGTACCGCCTCCCGCATCCGTTCCTTATCAAAATCTGTGCCTAGAAGGTTGTAGTCGAGGTATGGCTGGACATGGGGGTCGGTAGATTGGAGTTTGACCTCACCTGCCGCTTCGGCCAAGTACAGCGCCGAGATCATCGATATGCCGATCGGCTGTGTGTTCGAAATCAAGTACACACCCTCTTGCGTCGCGCACGACAAGGGATGAATAAACATGTCATTTCGCCACTGCGATCCCTTGCACTTGAACTTCAGATTGATCTGGATCTTCGAAGCCAGCGGGTCCTGACGGAAATTCTCAAAGGTGCGGAAAATCGTCGATACCTGCGGATGGTCGCGCAGGTTTTGGCCGACGCCAGGTGAATCGAGCACTAGCGGAATCCCCATCTCATTGATGTGGTCGGCCGGACCGATGCCGGAGAGCATCAAGATTTGAGGCGAACAGACCGCGCCTGCTGAAAGTATTACTTGATCGGCGTATACGTTGAACAGTTCGCCACCCGACTCGACCTTAGCTCCAATCACCTTCTTGCCATCGAACAGCAGCTTGTGAACGTGGCAGTCGCCGCGCAATGTCAGATTAAGCCGGTGTCTCGACTGCGAAAGGTATCCGATATTCGTGCTCCATCGAACTCCGTTCGGATTGTTGAACGGCGGCGGACCGACACCGGTCGTGTCAGGATTGTTCGCGTCTTCGTAGTACGGGTAACCCAGAGCCTGACAGGCTTCGACGAACGCCTCTTGATCCGCGTTCCATTCGTCGCGTTTGAAACGACGAGCCACTATCGGACCATCAGTCCCGTGGTAGTCGTCTGAGAAATCTTGATCTGTTTCGATGCGTCGGAAATACGGCATCAGTTTCTGGAACGACCACTCGTCGTTACCCCATGATGCCCAGTCGTCATAGTCCTCCGGCATTCCCCGTAAGAAGATCTGCGCATTCACCGAACTCGAACCTCCGACCAGCTTGCCCCGCGGCACCATCATGTCCGGGAACAGATCATTCGATTTGGCCATGAAGTTCCAGTTGTGCTTGCTGTCTTTGCCAAACGCCCGAGCCCAGATGTTGCGATCGAAACCGTAGCCAAGTTTTATTTCCATCGGCAGGTCCTCGATTGTGGGATAGTCTGGGCCAGCTTCGAGGAGAAGCACCGACGTGTTCGGGTCTTCTGTGAGGCGGCTTGCGATGATTGCGCCTGCGGAACCGGCGCCGATGACGATGAAGTCGTATTTCATGGGGTAAGTCCCGTTGATTTGTCTGGTAGTTGCTGATGCTGATGCGATAACGTGTGTGCGTGCAGTTTACATCCAATTCGGTGGCGATTTCTTGGTGGTTTCCTTTGGGTGGCTGACGATTTCGAAGTGATCCGGAACGCCTTGGTTGAAGCGACGGAGGAGATGGCTTCTGCCCTCCGACGTAGCGCATACTCCACGAACATCAAGACGAGACATGACTTCTCCTGCGCCATATTTGATTTGAAACTGCGGACCGTCGCTCAGTCGTTCAGCCAACCCAATCATCTCGGCTCGCTAGTTGAGACGGTGCCGAGGGCTCTCACTTCCTATGGTCCGGATAACTTGGACGAGGGTGACGGGATTCTTGTGAATATGCCGTACACCGGTGGCGTCCACCTGAACGACATCACGCTAATATCGCCCGTTTACTACGAAGGCACGGTGGTTGGCTACGTCGCGAGCCTTGCTCATCACGTGGATGTCGGTGGAGGGGCGCCGGCCAGTATCGGTGCGTTTCGCGAGATCTTCCAAGAGGGGATAATTATCCCGCCCGTCAAATTCGTGCGCGGTGGCGAGATCAACCGGGACGTATTCGACCTCGTGCTCGCCCAAGTTAGAGCCAAACGTGAAACGGCCGGCGACTTCCGCGCCCAGATCGCATCTAACAACACCGGGATACGTCGAATGACCGCGTTGTTGGACCGTATGGGGCAGGATACGGTCCAACGATACATCGACGAGCTCATCGAGTACACCGACCGTCGCACCAGATCCGAACTCGCGAAACTGCCTAAAGGGGTTGTTGCCAGCGAAGGTGTAATGGACAGCGACGGATACTCCGATGAGCCGGTGAAACTCACAGTCAAAGTGATGATCGACGATGATGGACTGTTATTCGATTTCTCCGGCACGGACGATCAAAGACCTGCGCCGGTCAACTCGACCTACGCCCAAACTCACTCTGGCGTGGCTTTCGTGTTGAAATGCCTCATCGACCCTGATGTTCCCGTGAACGCGGGTTTCTATCGCAACGTGCATATGATCGCTCCTGAAGGCTCGGTGGTTAACTGCACCGAGCCGTTTCCGGTGGTCGGAGGATGGGAGACGCAGATTCGCCTCACCGACGTCATATTCAAGGCATTGTCGGATGTGATACCGGAAAGAGTCCCCGCCGGTACTGAAGCCATGATCTGCCATTCGGGATTCGGAGGGGACGATCCTTACCGAAACGAGACCTATTGCTTCCTTGAAACGATCGCTGGTGGTTACGGAGGCCGAGTCGGGAGCGATGGCCCTGACGCGGTCCAGCCTCACGGCAAGAACACTGCAAACGCGCCGATCGAGGAAACAGAACTCAACTACCCGGTGCGCATCACTCGTTACGAACTCGTCGAAAACTCAGAAGGGCCCGGCAAGCATCGCGGCGGTTTGGGCCTTCGACGAGACTACCTGTTTCCTGACCACCAGGCATCATTCACGATATTGGCCGACCGCGAACGATGGGGACCCCACGGCCTGTTCGGAGGTTTGCCCGGTGAACGGGCGCACTACATCTTGAATCCCGATTCCGATTCCGTCGAGTTGGGGTCGAAAGTAACAGTTCAACTCAGCGAGAACGACGTCGTCAGTTACAGGACGTGTGGTGGTGGAGGCTACGGCCCTCCCGAGGAGCGTGACCCGGCAAACGTCCTACGCGACGTCAAGGATGGCCGAGTGAGCGTGGAGAGGGCCCGGGAAGAGTATCGCGTCGCGATCGATACTCAAACGTGGACTGTGGATTCCGAAACGACAGCCAACCTGCGGTCGACGTCAAAAGCAACTGAGCGCGAACTGTGAACGAGCAGTACCGCCTCGGTGTGGATGTTGGTGGCACATTCACGGACGCCATACTTCTGAACGAGTCGACCGGCGAGGCGCGAACGGGTAAGGTACCGTCCACTCCAAGCGATCCGTCAGACGGCTTCCTACGCGTCGTCCGCAGGATGCTCGAAGAAGGTGCAGTCCCGCCGGAAACGGTTAGATACGTGGTTCACGGCACTACGGTCGCCACCAACGCGATCATCGAGGGGAACTTATCAAAGACCGCATTCATAACCACAGACGGCTTCAAAGATTTACTTGAGATCCAGACAGGTATCCGCCCGGCGCTCTATGACCTGCAATTCGAGAAACTGAAGCCATTGGTTCCGCGTTACTTAAGTTTTGGTGTGCCAGAACGCCTCGACTTCCGCGGTGACGTGCTCCTGCCGCTCGACGAAGACGCCACTCGACGAGTTGCCGAGCAGTTGCGCGACGAGGGAGTTGAGTCGGTTGCTGTGTGCCTCCTTCACTCCTACATCAACCCCGACCACGAGCGACGAATCGGTGAAATCCTTCACGATGTACTTCCGGGAACGCTCTGTTCACTGTCATCGGATGTGGCGCCGGAGTTCAGGGAGTACTTTCGCGCCAGCACCACGGTGATAAACGCAGCCATTAGGCCCATCGTGTCGCATTATCTCGACAACATCCAGTCCCGCGTGCGCGGATCTGGAGTCTTGGGAGAGCTGCTCGTGATGCAAAGCAGCGGCGGCGTCCTCACCTTTGATGCCGCTATCGAACGCCCCGTCTTTATGGTCGAGTCCGGTCCGGCCGCAGGTGTAATCGCGGCCAGCAACCTCGGGCAATATCTCGGTCACAAAAACGTCATCTCGTTCGATATGGGCGGAACGACCGCGAAGGCGGGCCTAATCGAAGACGGAACGCCGCGCGTGACCAAAGAGTATGAAGTCGGCGGAACGGCAGCGACGACCGAGCACGGTTCGCGCGGTTCGGGATACCCGATTCGTACGCCAGTTATCGACCTGGTGGAGATCGGAGCCGGTGGAGGATCCATCGCGTGGATCGACTCTGGAGGCATTCTCCGCGTTGGGCCACACAGTGCCGGTGCCGATCCTGGTCCGGTTTGCTACGGGCAAGGTGGCATCGAACCAACGATCACGGATGCGAATCTGGTTCTCGGAAGGATATCGCCCAACTACTTCTTGGGCGGTGAGATGCAGTTGGATGCAGAAGCCGCGAGGCGTGCCATCCAAGAGAAATGCGCCGACCCACTGGGCATGGGCGTAGACGAAGTGGCGTTGGGCATCGTCGAGATCGCCAACAACGCGATGGTGGGGGCACTTCGCCGAGTTTCCATTCAACGAGGTTATGACCCTCGTGATTTTTTGCTCGTGGCATTCGGAGGAGCTGGCCCCGTTCATGCAAATCGCCTCGCCGAAGAACTCGAGATACCCACCGTGTTGGTGCCGATGAGTCCAGGCACGACCTCGGCAATGGGTCTGCTGGTAACTGACATCAAACACGACTACTCAGTAGCTTTGATACAACGAGCCGATCAAATCGATATCGGCGTTGCCAACGCGCAGTTTCGGCGAATGAGGTCTGACGGACGGATGGCCCTTGCCCGTGAAGGTGTGGCAGACGAAGACACTCGTTTCGTGAAGCAGGCCGACATGCGCTACGTTGGTCAAAGCTATGAGCTGACAGTTCCCCTACAAGAAAACGATCTGGATGCGGATGCGTTAGATGAGATATTGGCGCAGTTCCATCAAGAGCATGAGCGATCCTACGGTTTCAAGGCTGAAGGAGAACCAGTCGAATTCGTCGCTTTGCGTTTGAGCGCAGTCGGCGTGATCACCAAACCGCAATTGTGGAAGGTCAGGCGCGGCGACGACGCCACCACTAACGCCGTAAAGGAAACAAGACCCGTCTATTTCGCCGAGACAGGTGGACGCCTGAACTGTCCGATATTTGACCGTTACCAGCTCGGATCAGGAGATGAAATCACAGGCCCGGCAATCATCGAAGAAGTCGACTCAACAACTGTCATTCACCCCGATTACCAAGCGGTTGTCGATGAGTTTGGGAATCTGTTTTTGAGTCGTCCTTAAGAGGCTACCGATGAACGTCTCCCGACGATCGCGCGTGTGGTTGGGGATGCCCCTCCGGGTTGGTGCGCAACGTCGGGGGTGGCGGTTCTTTTGCGGTGACTGGGACTAGGCCGTCGAGAGCTGTTGAAGAGGTTATGATATAGCATGTATGTTACGATAGTCAATAGATTGGCCTCATACTCAGTTAGAGTGTGGATCTCACTACTCGAACATCGATTGCACATCAACTTCAATGAACACCGTTTCTACAGCCCAAAATCCAGAGCGGCAGCACCTGATTCCCAAGATGCTTCAGAAGAACTTTCAGGATTCTGATGGTTACCTGCACGCGTACAACAAAGATGAACACCGATACTTCAAGGCGGCACCCAACAATATCTTCGTTCAAAAGCATCGATATACACAGTATCGACCTGAAGACGATGACCAGAAATTTGAAGTGGAACATCGCCTCAGCGCAATCGAATCCGCAGCAGCCCCAATCATCCAAAGGATCGTTAAGTGTAGAAAGGCCAGGGATTATCCCCGTTTAGCTGAGGAGGATGGCGACGCAGTAAAACTATTTTGGATGACGTTCTTTCTACGAACCAATTATCACGCCAACGAAATCGTTCCGTTTGATCACTATGAGAATCTTTTTAGGTGGGAGTTCTCCAAGCAAGCTGAAATTCACCTTGCAGATGAGCATCAACGTAAAGAATGGGAAGGTTTTCAACATTTGCCCGGGTTTACCCAATTGATTCATGATTTGAGAGCGCGCGTTGCGGCTGGGTTGACGCCTCGAATTGCCGCTCAAGTTGAAGAATTCATGCGAGACGCAGGATTGCTGATAGCGATGCCCGGCAGACGCGCCAGCGGTTTCATTCTCGGTGATTGCGGTGGCGTATGCGTTCCGGCCCGCGACCGATCAGATGGGTTCCACTCTTGGTTGCCGGTCAGTCGTGAAGTTGTCATTGGTCCGACTCCAGATCCTGAGAACGTCAATTACATGAATCTTTATCGCCAAGATGTCAATCGGATCAACTGGACCACGTTTGAAACCAGCGACATCGTTGTCGCTCAACGTAGATCGGATTTGGACTACTGCGTTCGCCGATGGGAGAATGGCAGTTCTGATACGAGGTAGTGTCCCACATTCCATACATGTGCGGGTGCCTGCCGAGTAACTTGCTGGTTTAGCGATTCATCGCGTTGAGTAGCGTTCGCAACACAACATCGCTGTGTCCCTTCTGCACTGCGACATCTATGGGAAGTCTGCCTGCATTGTCGGTCCCGTTTGGATTCGCTCCAGCATCCAGCAGAATCTCCACTCTGGTCCAAGAAACTTGCCGAGGCTCGAGGTTCAGCAATCCGAACAAATAGCCAGTAGGATTTGACAGTTTACCCCCGCGACTCAAGAGCGTACGCAAAACCGCGTCGCTGTGTCCCTTCTGCACTGCGATGTCTAGCGGAAGTCTGTCTGTATTGTCGGTCCCGTTTGGATTTGCTCCGGCATCCAGCAAGATCTCCACCCTAGTCCAAGAAACTTGCCGAGGCTCGAGGTTCAACAATCCGAACAAATAGCCAGTCGGATTTGACAGTTTACTCCCGCGACCCAAGAGCGTACGCAATACCGCGTCGCTGTGTCCCTTCTGCACTGCGATGTCTAGGAGGAGCCTGCCTTTATCGTCGGTCGCGTTCGGATCTGCTCCCGCGTCCAGCAAGATCTGCACCCTAGCCCAAGAAACTTGCCGAGGCTCGAGGTTCAACAAGGCATGTAGTTGGAAACTCATCCCCGTCGAGGATGAGGGCGGTGTGGGTGTAGGTAGACGGATAGACTCCGCACTTGACAGCCTATACTGCTCCGTGTACGAAGATGGTCTATGTGTTTGTGGAGGGGTCGACGTTGGTACTGAGGCAGGTATCGGATTCCGGGGAACTGTAGGGACCATCGTTGCCGGAACAACCGGTTCTGTCGTCGCTCTAGGTAACTGGGTTGGTGTAGGCGCCACGACAAACCTTGGTGTTGGTGTCCTTGCGCTCACTTGAGCTTGGGACTGACGGGCCATTGCCTCGCGGGTAGCGATGCGTCGGGCCATTGCCTCGCGCTCGCGGGTGGCCTCGCGTGCGCGGATCGCGTCAGTGCTGGCGACTGTTTGAAGCCGTAGCGCTTCTGCTGAGTTGGAAATTGAATCTGGCGAATCGTCGAGGTTTTGCCAGATATAGAAAAAAGCGACACCTACGATGAAGATCACAATGAGTGTCAGAACGGGAAACGGGTTGCTTCCCTTAGCTTGTTGTGCCTCTTTGCGTAGCCTTTCCGGCTCCCGTCGTTCGTGTTCTTCGCGTACTCGCCGTTCTCTAGCTTCGCGTTCAGATTGTTGCCGTCTGCGCTCAGCCGCTTCGCGCTGACGACGTAATTCGGCTTCACGTCGGTCTTGCTCTCGCTGTCGGGCTTGCTCCTGACGCTCGAACTCGCGTCTTGCTTCCTCTTGTTGTCTTCGTGCCTGTTCGGCCATCTGGGAACGCATGAGGAAATAGTGCCGGTCGTACTCAGCCCTGAATTCGGGGGTGGTTAGGACGAAATGAGCGGTACGCACCAGGGCAAGAAAAGCAGAAGCGGCGGGGTCGCGGGCGAAATGTGGATTTTCATCGATGACTTGTCGCAGATAGGTATACGCGCGACCAACCTCATCAAGCGTTGCGTTGATAGAGACTCCAAGGATGTCGTAGAGATCGAAACTGCGTTCTAGCAACCAAGGCAAAAGAACTTCGCGGAATTCCTCCATAGGGTCTCGATATTGGCCGGAACGCGCCTGTCGCTCGCGTTCCCTGTCGTACACTTCCCGCCGTTCTCGGTTGCTTAGCACCTCCCATGCTTGGTTGATGAGTTGCATCATCCGTGGCGCGTTGGCGTCTTTGTTGCGGTCGGGATGCCACTTCAACGCTTCTTGGCGATAGGCGCGACGAATCTCATCCATCGACGCGTCGGGCGACACGCCTAGGATGTCGTAGTAATCGAGTGGCTGGTTCTGGTCGCTCATGGGTAGTTGGCTTCAAGTCTCAAATGTTATGGCAGGCGCGTTTTTGCCGAGTCCGATTTGGCACAAATTGGCGCTGGCTCGCGAACCCCTCTAGTCCGCTTTTTGAACTTGTTCAAAAAATAATCTTGCCGCCAAATTGCCGCTCCAGCGGCAAGTTTGTTCTAAATTCCCCTTCCATCTACACCTCAACATCCTACGAAAACCACCATCCCACAACCCACCTACGCCGATACCCGTCCCATCCCCCGCACCACTCCCCAAAATAACACCACAAACCACCCCCGCCGCGAACATGCCGCTCCAGCGGCAATTCGCGGCAACTTCCGGCAATTTAGCGGCAACTTCTCCACCCCCGATAACCCCTCTGGATACCCACCTATGCGGGTATGACGTGGGTTTTGCAATGTCCTCGCTTTCGCCGGAATGACCGCGGGTTTGGTTCATATAATTGATTCGAGTGAAGGCGGGTTTTTGATGCCTGACGAGCGGACTCCGAAGAGTGTGCCGAGCATCATCCCGGTCTTAGCGCGCCTGACCATGATCGGTTGGTTCGTTGGTGTGAGTATCGCCGGCGGAGCCTTACTTGGATGGTGGTTGGACGGACGGCTTGGCAGCGCACCGCTGCTGTTGGTCGTTGGGATCCTTCTGGGGGTCGCTATCGCGCTAGCCGGAATGATGCGGATGCTGTTTGACTTCGGGAAAGCGAAACGTTAGAGCCACGAGCCTGATGCCTTCAGACGAATACCACTAGAGATGCCGATCGAGCCGAACCAAAGAGAAGGGGGAGAGGTTGCTCTCATCCCCTAAAGGCATCGCCATTGCGGTTTTCCTTCTCGCAGTGGCACTCATTTCGGTCTTGGGCGGTGCCCTCGGCGCCGCGTTCGGTGGTGGATTCCTCGGTGGTGCGGTCCCCCTAATTCAGATCCCATCAGAGCTTGTTGGCGAGATAGCCGGTTACAAGCTCGTCAATACTGTGGTGATGTTCGCGTTCGCCGCGCTGGTATTGGTGCTCATCACTGTACTGGCGACTCGAAAGATCTCAGAGGTCCCGGGACGTTGGCAAGCGATCATGGAGCTCTTGTACGAGTTCTTCATCGGTCTAGCCGAATCGACATCGGGCAAGGCAGGCCGGATCTTCTTGCCGGTCGCGACAGCGATCTTCCTAGTCGTCCTCTTCTCGAACTGGCTTGGAGTTTTGCCGGTTGTCGGCACCATCGGACGTGTAGAGACTACAACCGAGTGGTTCCTGCACAAATTCGAAATGAAGTTGGAAGCCGAGCACGCCGAGGATCTTCTTGAAGATCTCCATCACGACGTTGAATCCAACGGCGATGGACTAGGCCACTACATCGAGTCGCATGCTGATACCGAGAAGTTGCGCAAGGTTCTTGGCAAGACACTTACCGAGTACGGCGATCAACGGTTCGTCGTTTTTGACGGCGGGGGCGTACGAATCTTGCCACTCGGCCGCGGCGAAGACTACAAGTTGACATTGATCGACATCGTCGCTTACGACATCGCCGATCCGGCTCATCCAACGGAAGAGGAAACGATCAAGATCGCGCACCGCATCGATGAGAGCGTCGCTCCGTCAACTGCCCCCACCGCGGGATTTTTCAATGACAACCCCGGTGAGTACACGTCTCTTTCAGGCAAACGGGCGGGACTGCTAGTCCCATACCTGCGCGGCTCCAGCACAGATTTGAATATGACTTTGGCCATCGCCATTTTCGCCATGGTTAGCGTGCAGTTCTGGGGTATCAAAACCCTCGGCATCGGCGGCTACTGGGACAAGTTCATCGGCAACCCGTTCAAGCGCAATCCGATCGACCTCTTCGTCGGTGTGCTCGAGCTCGTCGGCGAATTCATCAAGATCATCAGTTTCACGTTCCGTCTGTTCGGGAATATGTTCGCTGGTGAGATTCTGCTAATCGCGATGGGCTTCCTGTTCCCGTTGATCGGAATGATTCCATTCATCGGGCTAGAGCTGTTCGTAGGTTTCATCCAAGCGATCATCTTCTCTGTGTTGACGCTGATGTTCGGTGCGTTCGCGATCATGCCGCACCACCATCCTGAAGGCGACGACCACGGCGCTGCGGAGGGACATTGATCAGATGTTCCGCGTAACCCTCTTCCCGACCCCTCTGGATGGACGTTCCGTCCCGCAAGCGGCCGGCGTTCACCTGAACGACGTACGTGAGGGCACCCAAAATTTCGGCATTCTGCGTGCGACTCGAAGCTTTGTTCAAGCCGAGTTGAACGCGTGCGATGTATCGTCGACACGGTCAGTAGTGCCGTGCTTCGTGACCACCAACAATCGAGACCAGGAGGTCTGAGACAATGGAGGATTGGACACCACTCGGAGCTGGCCTTGCGATCGGCGCGGGCGCCCTCGGGCCGGGACTTGGCATTGGAATGCTGGCCGGCAAGGCGATGGAAGCGCTCGGGCGAAATCCTGAGGCAGCCGACGCGATCCGCCAGAACATGATTCTCGCCATCGCGTTCACGGAAGCCATCGCGATCTACGCGCTGGTCGTAGCGATCATCACCCTGTTCGTTTAGTTCCGTAAATCGCCGATGTATCGGCGGGATGCCTGATTGATCCACTCGCAAAACGATTGGATTGGCAGTCCGCCGATACGGGGCGATGCGCAAAGCAGCGCGAAGTAAAACGATTCGGAGATTCTGATGGACGCACTGGGAATAGACCTTCCTCGATTATTGACCTTCTTGGTCGGTTTCACTGTGATCGCGGTCTTCCTGCGCTTGTTCCTATATGGACCGATAACTCGGATGCTGGATCAGCGTGCCGAACGAATTCGAGAGAGTTTGGAAGCGGCCGACCGCGCGAGCGCAGAAGCGGCCTCATCCGCTGAACGCGTCGAAGAAGAGTTGGCGAACGCCCGACGTCAAGGGCAAGACCTGATTGCACAAGCGCGCGATGCTGCAAGCCGGCTCAGAGATCAGGAAGCGGAACGAACGCGAGCGCAAGCAGACGACATGCTCGAACGAGCGCGCGTAGAGATAAGGCGCGAACGTGAAGCTGCGGTCGAAGAGGTCCGTCGAGAGTTCGCTGGCATCGCCATCCTCGCGGCGGAGAGAATCGTTGAGCAATCGCTTGACGAAGATTCGCACCGCGACCTTATTGATCGTGTCTTGGAAGAGGGATTGGACCCCCGCAACAACTGAGCGGCTTCCAAACAACGGCTTAGAACTTAAACATGGCATCGACATCAGTCAGAAGATATGCCCAAGCCGCATTTGCAATTGCGGTTGAACGCGATGCTCTGGAGGTTTGGGAGCGCGACTTAGAAACCGCTCGAGGCATCGTCGGCGAATCAGACGTCCAGGCGTTTATGGCTGCACCGTCGGTACCCGAAACCGTCAAACTATATGGCATCAACACGCTGCTCAACGACATCGACCCGTTGGTGCGCAATTTAGTTTCGCTCTTGACCACCAACGGCGATATCGAACGATTCGGCGACGTCGACGACACGTTCCGGGACCTCATGGATGAACATTTGGGCATCGGAAGAGCCCAGATAACCACCGCGGTCGCGTTGGACGCGGCGAGACGCGAACGCATCGTCAACAGTCTCCAGGAAATGACCGGTTACGACCGCATCGAAGTAACGGAGCATGTCGACCCAGAGATTATCGGTGGAGTTGTGGCGCGGGTCGGAGACAGGTTGTTCGACGGCAGCACACGCTCCCGGTTGCGCTCGATGCAAGAATCGCTTTCGCAACGCCCATTGTCCGCATGAATATTGGATTTGACAAGTCGGCGAGTGCACAGCATCAGGGCCGCTAAAATCTCTCGCAAACGCTAAGGAAAGGTAATTCGATGACCACCGCAGGGCAAGATATCGCTTCAGTGATCAAACGTCAGATCGAAGAGTTCGGCGGTGAACTCACGATGGTCGATGTTGGGACCGTTGTCGAAGCGGGTGATGGAATCGCTCGCATCCATGGACTCGCAGGGGTTCGTCTTAACGAGATTCTCCAGTTCCCGAACGACATTCTCGGTCTCGCACTCAACTTGGAAGAGGAATCAGTTGGTGCCGTAATCATGGGTGACTACCTTCAGATCCGAGAAGGCGACGAGGTAAGATCCACTGGCCGAATTCTCGAGGTGCCAGTCGGCGACTCGTTGCTCGGTCGTGTAGTTGACCCGCTAGGCAGAGCGTTGGATGGGCAACCCGCCCCGAACACTTCTGAAACTTTGCCGGTAGAAAAGATTGCGCCGGGCGTGATTACCCGCCAACCCGTTAACCAACCGGTTCAGTTCGGCCTCAAAGTCGTCGACGCGATGGTACCGGTAGGCCGTGGGCAACGCGAACTGATCATCGGTGACCGTTCCACTGGCAAGACTTCCCTCTGCGTCGACGCAATCATCAACCAACGTGGCTCCGGCATGATTGGCGTCTACGTTGCGATTGGACAGAAAGCTTCCAAGGTCGCGGGAATTGTTCAAAGGCTCGCGGACCAAGGCGCTCTGGACCACACGATCATTGTTGCGGCCAACGCATCTGATCCGGCTCCCACCCAGTTCTTGGCGCCGTACGCCGGGTGCGCGATGGCCGAATACTTCATGGCACACGGCCGCGACGTGTTGATCGTCTACGATGACCTCTCGAAGCACGCATGGGCGTACCGACAAATGTCGTTGCTCTTGCGGCGACCACCCGGACGAGAAGCCTACCCTGGCGACGTGTTTTACCTCCACTCGCGCTTGCTCGAACGTGCTGCAAGGATGGCGCCGGAATTCGGTGGAGGATCGATCACGGCCCTGCCGATCATCGAGACGTTGGCTGGCGACGTGTCGGCGTACATTCCGACCAATGTGATTTCGATCACCGATGGTCAGTTATTCCTAGAACCAGACCTTTTCAACGCCGGCATCAGGCCCGCAGTCAACTCCGGTATCTCGGTCACTCGCGTGGGTTCGTCCGCACAGCGACGAGGAATGAAATCAGTGGCCGGAAGCTTGAAGACCGAGATGGCGCAGTTTGACTCTTTGGCGACGTTCGCGCAGTTCGGTGCTGAAGATTTGGATCCAGTCACCCGACGCCAATTGGCGCGCGGTGAACGTTTCCGCGAACTCCTGAAGCAGGATGAGAACGCACCAATCTCGTACGAAAACATGGTGGCGTTATTCCACATCGCAAATGAAGGCGCGCTTGACGACGTGCCGGTTGAGCGGGTGCGCGACTTCGAAACGCAGTGGTACGACTACGTGGCCGCTAACATGCCTGAATTGCTTGCCGAAATCAACGAATCTGGCGACTTGTCCGATGATGCCGCGGGACGATTGATGGAAGCTGTTGACGCTTTCAAACAGACCGCCGATCTCGCAGCGATTGCTTAACAAGAGGAACCCTCGGCGAGAATATGCCTAGCCTGAAGGACATACGCGACCGCATCAGGTCGGTCAGCAACACCGCGAAGATTACGAGTGCGATGCAGTTGATCGCGGCGTCGCGGATGCAACGTGCCCAGCAGATGGTGCGTAACGGGCGACCGTACGCGGACCGGATGCGTGAGGTGCTGTCGCATTTGACGATGCGGCTCGCGGAGGACGACGAGACGTTAGACCCGCTCCTGCAGCGTCGCCCCAACAATCGTGAATTGCTGGTGTTGATAACTCCAGATCGTGGTTTGGCCGGAGCGTTAGTTGGCAACATCTTGCGCGTCGCTGCCGCAGAGGTCACTTCTGCCGAAGTTCCAATTGACGCAGTCGGAATTGGCCGGAAGGGTGAACGCTTCTTAGCCCGAACCGGGCAGTCACTGGTCGCGGCATTTTCGGTGGGAGACCGTCCCGCGTTGGCGGACACACTCGACATCTCGTCCTTCGTCATAAATCGATACCGTTCAGGCGAGGCCGACACCGTCAAGTTGATCTACGCCCAATTCGTTAACACTTCGGTCCAGAAACCGATCAACCAGCAGCTTCTGCCGATTGAAACGGACGTCGCTCCGTCCGCCGATGGGCCGATGTTGTACCTCGACTACATCTACGAACCTTCGCCCGCGGAAGTGTTGGCGAACCTAGCGCCGAGATATGTCGAGACACAGGTTTACCACGCGATCCTGGAAGCGCAAGCGAGCGAGCACTCTGCGCGCATGATCGCCATGCAGAACGCCACCGACAACGCCAATGAGCTGATCGACGAACTAACTCTCGATCTCAACAAGGCGAGGCAAGAATCGATCACGGGCGAGCTGCTCGATATCGTTGGCGGCGTCGCTGGCGTGCAAGGCTAAACCGATCAAATTACACAAGCCAAGAACAAACTCAGTAAGAACGCAAAGTTAAGCGAACCCGCTCCGTTTTAAAAAGATGGAGCAGCAGGAAATAGGAGCCTGACGCAAATGGCACAAGGTAGCAAAGGCAAAGTGGTCCAAGTTATCGGCACGGTGGTCGACGTTGAGTTTCCGCCGGAAGACTTGCCGGAGATCTACAACGGTCTAGAACTGGATGTGGATGGCGAGCGTCTAGTGCTGGAAGTCGAACAGCACGTCGGTAACAACTGGGCGCGATGTCTTGCGCTCGGAACTACCGACGGTTTGGCGCGCGGCGTTGAGTGCATCGACACTGGCCGTTCAGTCGCTGTGCCGGTTGGTGAGAACTCGCTAGGCCGGATCTTCAACGTTCTCGGCGAAACTATCGACGGTGGCGACCAAGTCCCTGCTGACGCCGAGCGATTGCCGATCCACCGACAACCGCCTACATTTGCCGAGCAGTCTGGAACCACCGAGCTTCTCGAGACAGGCATCAAAGTCCTTGACCTCATCACTCCGTTCCCGAGGGGTGGAAAGGTCGGAGCGTACGGCGGGGCCGGCGTCGGCAAAACCGTCATCATCACCGAGTTGATCCGCAACATCGCGCAAGAACACTCCGGGGTGTCCGTATTTGCCGGCGTGGGCGAACGCTCGCGCGAAGGCAACGACCTCTGGCACGAGATGAACGAATCTGGTGTTATCGGTTCAACCGCATTGGTGTTCGGACAGATGAACGAACCGCCGGGCACACGTGCTCGTATCGCCCTGACCGGCTTGACGATGGCGGAATACTTCCGTGACGAGCGCGGTCAAGACGTGCTCCTCTTCATCGACAATGTCTACCGTTACATTTTGGCCGGCATGGAAGTGTCGGCACTGTTGGGTCGAATGCCTTCAGCGGTTGGCTACCAACCGACGTTGGCAACCGAGTTGGGTGACCTAATGGAGCGCATCACCTCAACCCAAGCCGGATCGATCACGTCCTTCCAGGCGGTTTATGTTCCCGCCGACGACTACACCGACCCCGGTATCGTGACGACGTTCGGTCACTTGGATGCCAACGTCTCGCTCGACCGAGCACTCTCGGCGCAAGCGTTGTTCCCCGCGGTCGACCCCCTGGCATCGAACTCTAGGATCTTGGAACCCGCGGTAGTCGGACAGGACCACTACGATGCCGCATTCGGTGTGAAGCGGGTGCTGCAACGTTACAAGGACCTGCAAGACGTCATCGCGATCTTGGGCATCGAAGAGTTGTCGGATGAAGACCAGCTAACAGTGTCTCGGGCCCGCAAGATCCAGCGCTTTCTGACGCAACCGTTCTTCGTCGGCGAGGTCTTTACCGGTTTGCCGGGCGTTTACGTTAGCCTCGCGGACACCGTCAAGGGATTCTTGGAGATACTGGACGGCGAACACGACGACCTGCCTGAACAGGCTTTCTACATGGTAGGCACTATCGAAGACGCGGTCACCAAGGGACGCGCGATGCAGGAACAGGCAGCGGCATAGGTCGCTGTCGCATCAGATCGTTAGTGCGAATATCGAAGGAGCATCGCCAAGAACTATGGCCCGCATGAGCCTAAACATAGTTACCGCCGAACAAGAAACGTTCGCAGGCGGAGTGGACTACGTCACCGCGCCTGGGGCAGACGGCGAACTCACCGTTTTGCCTTCGCACGCGGCGTTGATGACCACGTTAGCACCCGGCGAAATGCGTTTCGGCGTGGATGGCGAGGAACAAGCGATCGTAGTTACAGGCGGATTCATGGAGGTCTTGGCCGATAACGTAACGGTATTGGCCGACGCCGCTGAGCGCGAAGACGAGATCGATGAAGCTCGTGCCGAAGAAGCAGTGAGAAGCGCACAAGAGCGGATCGCGACCCATGGATCCGACTTGGACATGGAACGCGCGTTGGCGTCATTACGACGCGCTCAGATCAGGTTGCGTTTTTCACGGCGGCGACAAAGAAATCGTTAAGGTTAAGGTTTTGTGGGCGCTCCCGGCAGTGATTCGCACGGCACGCCATTGTCATCGCCGTCGAGGCGATGTGGATCCGAATCCGGACCGCCGGCACCGACGAAAAACGCGTTCGCATCTGCCCAAATAACGAAATCGTCGCAATCCGCGTCACCGCCGCTTGCGGTTTCGTCGCGCCAAAGTCTGTTCAATCGGGTGAGAACACGATTAATTTCGTCCAACGGTGGCAGCGTCTCGCAGGGTCGACCATCTCGGTCTCGATCTAAGCCGTATAGGTTGGAGTTCGGTTCGTCATATTCGTCGAAGAAATACTCGGCCTCGTCACGATGTTGGAAATCGTCGCAGACGACGTCGAACTCAGCATGAGGTTGGACGGAACGTGCCACAATGCCTTCGCACGGGATGCCGTTCTGGTTCGAATCTAAGAAATGGGCTTGAATTGAAGTCGGATCGAGATTTTCGTAATGTTCGTTTGCCAGATCCCATGAAACGAAATCGTCGCAAGTGGTTGCCGGGATCGCGACCTCGTCGGCGCCTGCGCCGCGGCCATCAAGCTGCGAAATAGACAGCACACCAAATGCGAGAGCGCCGCAACCAGTGACGATTGCGAGGGCCGCCAACGATCGTCGCCTGATGAAAAGCTTCTTACAGCCAAAGCGCGTCGAATTTAGAAGGGTCTTCAAAAACATCGGAATCTTACTCAATTCACCGATCAAGAGGACTGAAAGTGATTATGGTTGGCGAAACGGTACCGGTTTCGCAACGATTTTGGCGCTTAACGTCAGCATCGTCGACGAAACAAGTTAACACAGATTTCGGCAATGGTTTCGCCGAGCGCGAAAATTCCAATAGTGCAATTACGATTTACGGGTGCCAAGACCTTCCACTAGCCCCAGAAAATTCCTCACATGGACGGGATTAACCGATGAAGATAGCCAACGTCGAAGTTTTTAGGATGCGAACACCTGTCCACAAGACGGCGGGCACAAACTGGATGTTCGTACGGATCACGGCGGACACTGGCGACTATGGATGGGGCGAAGCCAGCACACAGTACAAGGATGCAGGTATCGCGGCGGAAATCGAAGAGTTTGCCAAGTATCTGGTGGGCAAGGACCCGTTTCAGATCGAGCACATCTGGACGTCGTTGCATCGGCGCGTGACTTGGACTGGTGGAGCCGTGACGATGAGCGCGATCAGCGGAATCGATCTCGCTCTGAATGATTTGAAAGCCAAAGCACTCGGAATCCCGGTTTACGAGATGTTGGGTGGCAAGGTTCGAGACGAGATCAGGGCTTACGCGAATGGTTGGTTTGACCCTAGCGAAGACGATGGTCTCGGAAAAGGTGCGACGACAGTCGACGATTATCGTCGGCGCTCTGCCGAATTAGTCGACGAGGGATGGCGGGCGATGAAGTTCTACCCTTTCTCGGGTCCTCAGGTAATCACTCCGGAACGGATTCATCAAGGCGTTGAACTTGTGGAAGCGGTGCGTGAATCTGTCGGTGAATCCGTCGAAATCGCAGTCGACGTCCGCGGACGCCTAGACATCTGGAGCGCGAGGCGAGCAGCAAAGGCGATCGAGAAGTACAACATCGCTTGGTTGGAGGAGCCAATTCTCTGGGACAACATCGACGCGCTCGCGGTGTTGGCGCACAGCATCGACATCCCTATTTCAACGGGCGAGCAGCTATACGGCAGATGGGATTTCAGACCGTTACTCGAGTCTCACGCAGCTAGTATTATTCAACCGGACATCTGCCACGCCGGCGGCATCACAGAACTTCGGAAAATCGCCGCCGCCGCTGAGACCTACTACGTTTCGGTAGCACCGCACAACTCGAACGGCCCGATATCGACCGTCGCTAGTTTGCATTTGGACCTAACGATGCCTAACACTTTCATGCAAGAGATATTCGTCAGTTTTCTCGGTGCTTATGAAGAAATCTTGACGAACATGATCCCGATTGCCGATGGTCGTGCCACGGTACCAGACGGACCTGGTTGGGGGACCGAAATCGATGTCGATGCCCTGAGCAAGTATCCACCTTGCGATTACGTGACGGTTGAGAGTGAGCCGTACATGGCGTTCTGATCGCGCCTGTTTTATGGCGGGTATACGAACATCCTTCGCGGAATCGAGTCTTCCTATCGATGGACATGACGAAGAAATAGAAATGCACATTGCAGCTGCCCGCGTTACGCTACATATCCACGCTTCGTCGTCCTTGAAAGACAAACGCAGGGTGACTCATTCGGTTGTTGCGCAGCTCCGCAACCGGATTTCGGTGTCCGCGGCTGAGATCGACGCTAACGACTCATGGCGATCAGCAACGATCGGGATCGCTATCGTCAGCGGCGATCATCGGACGCTAGAACAGATCCTTGAACGCGCACTGTCGTTGGTCGAACGTGCCGCTCCAGAAGCGGAGGTGGTTGACGTCGACACCGACTACTGGACGTTTGAGGAAGGTTGAGTTGAACTGGCGGCCGATCAATAAACGTCGGATTCGATGAAAAATGAAACGGCCCGGCAACCTAAAGGCTGCCGAGCCGTTCAGTGGGGTATTGCCAGACGCTTGATGCATCTGGCATTGCGTTGCATCAAGCCGCTTCGACCGTGGCGACGCGTTCTCGTTGCATGTCAACGAGGATCTCGCGGGCCTGCGCCGGACTGATGATGCGGGTGCACTGGATGCACTTGAGCATGATCCCGTCCAGTCCTCGTCCGAACTGAACGTCGCCTTGGCATACGGGGCATCGGCGGGGGAAAATCGCAGTTTTCGTCATATCTTGTGTCTCCGGATTTTGGGGTTGCCGTTGGATTGGTGAGAAGTATGGGCTTTAATCAAAAAGCCCCGATTCTCGACCGGGGCTTCAGTTGGGAATGTGTTTCGTATCTCACTCCGCTCTCGATGACCCCAGTCGTCAGGCTGCCGGTTGCTCCATTCGAGTGAGTAACTCGCGTGCCCGATGACGGTCGATCAGTCTTGTGCACTGTAGACACTTGAGGGTTGGACCTTCGAGTCTCACAGCGAACAGGATGTCGCCTTGACAATGTGGGCAACGTTTTTCGTAGATAACAGTCATCTCGTTGTCGGAATGCCTCTCGTTCCGTGTAGGGCCTATTCTTTATGTGTCTAGATCTGCTTGTGAATCCGGGGGCAATTGTCTTGCGGGGTTTGCAGTTTTTGCCTAGTTCACAACTTTTTAACTCATGGTCATGGGTGTTGTCAAGCAAATATGGCAAGATTTCGTAATTTCTTTGAAGAATTTTCGTTTCAGTCTCTCGCCAGTGAAGGATTTCGTCGGCATTGATACAATACGTGTCATGTATGTTACCATGGAACAGGATACGAATCAAGTGGTCGCTGGACAAGTAATTGGTGATGTCAGTGTTTCGCAGTCTTGGAGCTAGTGTGACACAGAGATACGAAGAACAAGAAACCACGGATGCAGGCGCGACGATCCCGAACGCCGACGCCTTTATCCGCCTCGTGAACAAAATCGCCGCTCAAGCAGCGCGCCGTGAGATGGCTCGCCAAGCTGCAGAGGCACAACAAAACCGGGCCCGTCGCAGGGTGAGGGTTCGCATCGCGGGCCGCGCGGACGCCCTCTATATCATTAGCGTCGCTGCACAACTCGCAGAGATGCATCCGCAAACACTGCGAAAATACGACCGGGAAGGCTTGGTTAGCCCGACGCGAACACAGGGAAGCAGGCGACTTTACTCGGAAGAGGACCTTGAACGGCTTCAGATCGTGCGTCGACTGTCGGAAGACCTGGGTTTGAACCTGAACGGCGTGGGTCTCGTTCTCGAACTGGTTCAACACATGCGAGGAATGTTGGAGGTGCTCGAACAGAGCGAAGATTCGACGAACTCCGCTTCGGCAAAAGCGGTGGCGGACGAGATCAAAGTCATACTTCATTACTTGGGGGTTGAATGATGTGGGACGCTCGACCGGGAAGGGATGGCCGTTGGGGCGGGCGGATGTGGCGACCTGCGCATTCGGTGGCCCGTAGCGGCAGGTCAATCAAACCCCAACGACAATTTGTCGAGCGATGCAACGATCTTCAGTCACAATTAGACACGGCTCGTGCGAAAATGGAGCAATATGTGCTCGAACGTGACGAATATCGTAACCAAAGCGAAGCATTCGAGTCTATGTCACGTCGTCTTCAATCGGACTTAAGACGATCCTATGACGATGCGCAGCGCAACAAACGGATCCTCGAGGAACGACAAGCACAAGTGGCCGAACGGGCCCGAATGGATGTCGCAAGACGCATTATGACGGTCGCAGACGAGTTCTCAACCGCGATCGAGTTGGCGCAAGAGCAACACATGGATCCCAAATGGTTTGAGGGATTCAAGGCGATGGCCGAAAAGATTGATAAGGGATTGACGGATACTGGTTACCGACGATTCGAGTCGCTAGGCGAGGATATGGATCCCACGAGGCACGAAGCGCTGGCGACCATGCCGACATCCGACGACCTTGTCGGCAAAGTGATTCAGGTCATTGAAGCGGGATACGAAGACGCAAAGTCGAACAAAGTTGTGCGCGTCGCCAAAGTGCTGGTCGGACGGCCAATAAACGGCGCGCCCACAGATTAACACTCTAAAGAAACTGAAACTTGATGGTCACCAGAACGATCTGGTGCAAAGAAAGGCATAAACAAAGAAATGGCAAGGGCTATCGGCATCGACTTGGGAACCACTAATTCCGCAATGGCGTACATGAGCGCCGGCGAGCCGGAAATCATCGAAAACTCCGAGGGGCAACGCATCACCCCGTCGGTGGTGGCGGTTAACACCAAGACAAGGGAGCGTCTCATCGGCATGACGGCACGACGTCAGGCCGTGACCAATCCCGAACACACCGTTTATTCGGCGAAACGATTTATCGGCCGTCGGTTTGACGACGACTTGGTGCGTAGCGATCAGGAGCGCGTCCCGTTCAAGCTGGCTAGCCAGGACAACGGAGATGTCGGAATCCAGTTCGACGGCAACGTCCGCCCTCCTGCCGAGATATCGTCGATGCTGCTCGCTCGACTCAAGCAAGATGCCGAGGAAAAACTCGGCGAACCGGTTACGCAAGCGGTCATCACGGTGCCGGCATATTTCAACGACGCGCAACGTGAGGCCACGAGAGTCGCCGGCACCATTGCCGGTTTGGAGGTTCTGCGAATTGTCAATGAACCGACTGCTGCAGCTCTTGCGTACGGACTGGAAAAGCAAGACGATCGCACGGTAGCGGTATACGATCTCGGCGGCGGCACGTTTGATATCACGATCCTGCATGTCGGTGACGGCGTGTTCGAGGTCAAGAGCACCAACGGTGACACTCACCTCGGAGGAGACGATTTCGATCTGCGTCTGGTCGAGCACCTGGTCGATGATTTCAAACAGAAGGAGTATATGGATCCGAGTTCTGACCCGTCGGCGTCCCAACGTTTACGTTTGGCGGCGGAAGAAGCCAAGATCGAACTCTCGTCGGTCACGAGCGCCGAGATCAACCTGCCGTTCATTTCAGCCGATCAGACTGGCCCCAAACACTTGGTCGAATCCCTTTCACGCGCCAAATTGGAGTCTTTGACCGCGGATCTAGTCGAGAAGACGGTCGAACCGTGCAAAAACGCGATGCGCGACGCAGGTGTGACACCCGATGACATTGACGACGTAATCCTTGCAGGCGGTATGACTCGCATGCCCTCCGTTTCAAATCGGGTGCGTGAAATCTTCGGGAAGGAACCGAACCGATCAATTAACCCGGATGAAGTCGTGGCGTTGGGTGCCGCACTCCAGGCCGGCGTGCTTCAAGGCGACGTAACCGGCATCCTGTTGCTCGACGTAACCCCGTTGACTTGGGGGATCGAGACGCTCGGAGGGGTGCGGACCGAACTAATTGCTCGAAACACCACTATCCCCACTTCGAAGTCCAACACTTTCACAACCGCTGCGGACGGGCAGTCGTCAGTCGAGATACACGTGTTGCAAGGCGAGCGTCCGATGGCCGCAGATAACACTTCGGTCGGCCGCTTCTCGCTGGACGGCATCGCGCCAGCACCGCGCGGTGTGCCGCAGGTCGAGGTCTCGTTCGACATCGACGCGAACGGAATCATCACCGTTACCGCTAAAGATCAAGCCACCCAACGCGAGCAGCATATAACCGTTACTGGCCGTTCCGGAATGTCGGATGATGACATCAAGTCGAAGGTGCGCGAGGCGGAAGACAACGCCGAAACCGATCGAACGCGCAGAGACACCGCCGATGCCCGCAATCTTGCGGAGTCGACTGCATATCAAGCCGATAAATTGGTCGAAGAGCACGGTGACAAAATCCCCGACGACGTCAAATCGGATATTAAAGCGAAAACCGCAGAGGTTAGGACCGTGCTCGGCGACGAGAATGCCAATGTTGAACGAGTCAAGTCGGCTTCCGATGCGTTGCAACAGGCGATGATGGCTGCGGGTCAGCACATCCACGCTGGCGCCGGTGCCGGCGCGCCACAGGACGGACCGGATGCCGGACCGCAATCTGGCGACGACGACACGGTTGAAGGGCAGTTCAGGGAGGTTTAAGGCCTCGGTCGCGATCACAACCCAAGGCGGGGGAAGATGCGGCGTCGCACTTCGTTGACTGCCGATTCGTTGTGGTTGACGATGTCGGCGCGGACGTCTGGGTCGATACGGTATTCGCCCTCGTCATGGAAGGTCGTTTGGTTGGGAATTGAGGTGAAGGAAGGTGGCATATCTTCCGGTAACTCGAAATTGGCCATCGTAGCCAGATCCATGGTCCAAGCCCGCGCCACTGCCGATATGTCATAACCACCGCCGCCGACCGCGATCCATGGGCAACCGATTTCGTCGACGAGACTTGCGATTTTCTGGACTGCGCGGTTATGACCTTGAGTTGTTAGCGATAGGTGGGCGAGCGGATCGTTGCGATGGGTGTCGATGCCGAGTTGGGTGAAGATGAGATCCGGTTCGAAAGCTCTGGCCAAGTCAGGTACAACGGCGTCGAACGCCTGATGCCACAGATCGTCGTCGGTGTATGGAGCGAGCGGTATGTTGACGCTGTAGCCGTCGCCTTGGCCGGTTCCCGTTTCGTCGGGGCTGCCAGTACCCGGGAAGAGCCACTGACCTGACTCGTGGATCGAGACCGTCATCGCTCGATCTGTGTCGTAAAGGCCGGCTTGGACGCCGTCGCCGTGGTGAACGTCGATGTCGACGTAGAAGACGCGGAGACCTTGTTCGATGATGTGTTTGATGGCGATGACGGCGTCGTTGAAGATGCCGAATCCCGAAGCGCGGTTGCTCATGGCGTGATGGTGCATACCTCCCGATGGGACAAATGCGTTCCTCGCCTCGCCGTTCATCACGCGTTCCGCGGCTTGCACTGCACCTCCGGCGGCTAGTGCTGCGTGTCGGTACATTCCGGGACGTGGCGGGTTGTCGCCGGGGCCGAAGCCGTATTGCCACATTCCGGGGACGATTGCTCCTTCGTCTATGGCTTTAACTACATCGACGTAATCTGGATCGTGAAATTTGGTGATCTCGGCGTGAGTGGCGATGCGGGGGGACTCTGAGAGGACGGAATCGGTGTCGAGGATGCCGACGCTTCGCATGAGTTCGTGCATGTGAAATAGCCGAATGGGACGCATGGGGTGCGTCGGGCTGAGCACGTGTTGCGACTGTTCGTGCGAATAGATTAGGGATGTGACTGGGCTCGCGGTAGGCATCAAGGCTTGATGTTACCGCGAACGGCGTATTTCAAGTTCTGAGGCGGCGATACATCAGAGCGGCGATCCCGGCGGCAAGCAGCAAGAAGACGATGATGGCGCTGGGTTTGACTTGAGGCCATTCGTCGTCGGGGCCGGGCACGAAGTAGGGGACGCGCGTCGGTGGCGGTGTCGGGAACACGACGGTCGGTTGCGGCGCGACGGTGGCTTGTGGCTGAGGTGTTGCTGCCGGTTGTTGTTCGATGTTGCTGCTTCGGCTCTCAGATGGGACCTCTTCGATGTTGTCGCGTTCAGACATTTTCTCGAGAGTACCCGTCATGATGGTTGGCAATCCGGGGATCGTTGGCGGCAGGTCTCGATGGATGTCGACGGTTACTTCTTGGGAGCTTACCGACGGGAGACCCCACTCACGTCGCCAGCCGTTTTCGATCTCGGTGAGCGATCCGCTGTAGACGGCTCGCATGGCGTCGTCGATGGTTTTGCCGGTATCTAGTTCGGATAGGAGTTTGCCGATAGAGTCGCGACCGTAGTTTTCGATGAGGTAGCCGACGAAATCTGTTGACTGGGTGTAGAAATCGCCGATGTCGTTTCTACGTCCCGGGATGGAGTTCATTTTGGTGAATTGGGTTGCGTTGCCGAAGCGGGCGATGGGTCTGAAGTCACGGAGAGACGCTGTTCTGTCGCCGGTCTCCCAGTAGCTCGCGTTTCCTTCGTTGAGCCAGGCCGGTGCGGGAGTGGCGTACGGGGAGTCGAGAGCGCGGCCGAAGATCAGGTGGGTCAACTCGTGTGTGAGCGTGGAGGCCGATGGCGACGACATGATCGTGAGGTTGTATCCGCCGTAGGCGAAGCCACCGAAGAAATGTCCTACGGTTGCGGCGTTGCTGATCGTTGGGCCGTGGATGGTCAGCTCTCGTAGGTTGGGGAAGATGACCGCGCGGAACTGTGGCGCATCTTCGACGCCGAGAGCTTCTTTGATCTCGCTCAGTTTTGGAGAGGTGCGCGCGTGGAGGTCTTGGACGGCCCGGTGGTTGAGGCCGTAGAAAATGATCTCCAAGCGTTCGTCGGCGACTCGATGCCAGTCGTGGGTGACGTCGATGTGCTCGATACGGTAGGTGTTGGATGAGTAGACTTCGCCGTTGGTCGCGACGAACTCGAATCGGACGTCGAAAGTGGTGCCGGGTGGGAAGTATGAAGGCGATTGGACGTCGATATCGACGGTCGCGCGGATGCGGTCAGCCTGCGTGAACTCGACGTACGAGTACGACGGTATGGTGTTGTCGCCGTGTGGACGCACCCAAAGTCGAGCTTCTTCAATGTCGTCGTTGATGACTGTGTCGATCGAGACGGTAATTTTGTCGGCTAGGACGACGTGGTGTGTGACTACTTCAGTTTCTGTGGGTCGTGGGGATTGGGCGGATGCGGATCCCGAATTAAACGCGGTAAATCCGACGAACAGCGCGGTAGCTAGTGCGATCCGGGGCCATGATCTGAGTAGTTGGGATCTGTCGGTTAGTAGGGTCAAGTTGGTGGTAGGTGAATTGTGGGTATGACGAGTGTTGCGCCGATGGTGGCTAAATCTGAATACGTTTCTATATTGGTGTCAGATTTTATGCTCGTTCATGTAAAGTGATTTCCGTCGGTGATATCCGAGATAGAAAGGCGAGCAGATGCGTTACTACCAAATCCGTTGCGGAGATGAGGTTCATGTTGGTGTTGAGTCGGATGAGGGCGTGGTTACGGACTTGACGTCGATTACCGCGGAAGCGGATTCGACGTTGTCTTTGTTCAAGGCGGCGCACCTGGGTGGGGTTGGGATTGATGATGTGGCGGGACGGATCTTGGGGCGTGGCGGCGGAGATGAGGTTTCAGTTGAGGAGTTGTGTTCGAGTGACGAGCTTTTGCCGCCGATTTTCGCGCCGGAGGTTTGGGCATTTGGGGTGACGTATATGGACAGCATGCGGGAGCGGCAGGCGGAGAGCGGGTCGCCGGATGTGTATGCGCTGGTGTATAACGCGGATCGTCCGGAGGCGTTTTTCAAGGCGACGGCGGCGCGGTTGGTGTCGCCGGGAGATGCGGTGGGGATTCGGGCAGATTCTGAGTGGGATGTTCCGGAGCCGGAGCTAGCGTTCGTTTTGTTCGAGGGCGAGATTGTGGCGTATTCGGTTGGGAATGACATGAGCAGTCGTTCGATTGAGGGTGCGAATCCGTTGTATCTGCCGCAGGCGAAGGTCTATGACCGGTCTTGTGCGATTGGGCCGTGTATTGCTACGCCGGATGTTGTCGGGGATGCCCAGAAATTGGACGTTGGTTTGGTGATTGAGAGGGAGGGCGAGGTGGCTTTCGAGGGGTCGTCGAACACGTCTTTGATGAAGCGAGACTGTAACTATTTGGCGGATTGGTTGCAGCGCCACAACCCGGTGCCGAATGGGACGACGGTTTGTACCGGGACTGGGACGATACCGCCGCCGGAGTTCACTTTGGCGGAGGGTGATGTGGTGAGCATATCGATTGACAAGATTGGGACGTTGGTTAATTCGGTGGTTCAGGTTTGATGGGTGTGTTGAATTGGCCTGGCCGGTTGGTTTGGCAGGCGTCAGCCGTTTGAACTGTGTTTCCGCGTTCGCGGGAATGACGTGTGATTTGAATGATGGGCTATGATTTTCCGTTCTTATGGTTGTAAGGGCATCCCTGCGTGAGGGCGACCACAAGGGTCGCCCTCACTACGTCGCCTCCTCTTCTCTGAGCGAAGGGGAGGAGTTCTTTTCGAATCATCGCCGCGTCGATTTTGGGTTTTGCGCGGGCGGAAGTTGGTTGGTGGGTCATTCAATAGTTCCAGCGCCTCCGACGTCGCCAGACCGTCGGCCCTCCGGACGGCAATTGAAGGTTCTGCCGCCCGTCATCGCTCGATTGTTCCTCGAGCTGGTGCTGTAGCCTCTTCCGCTCGGCGTGACGGAAAGACGTTTGCCGGATAGGTAGACCGCTCGCTCGGATCTTGAGCAACGGGTTGCCGTTGCCTGGCTTGCGAGTCGGAGTCAGCGTAACGCTCCGCATCCGAGCCCTGAAGCTACAACGATCTCCGTAACCGGATTTTGGTCTGCGTTTCGCCCGAACCTCTTAGGCTTTTGGCGGGCACTGCCGCGGGTTGCTTCGAGCCGTCGATTTCACCGTTTTCACGGCTTATAAGGTCGCTCTGGGCATCCCGGTGATTATCCGCCCGCAGGCCGATTTCAATATTTGGTTGTCGGTAGCAGCATCGAAAAAGAAAGGTGCACGCTCCCCTGATCGACGCGGCGATGGTTCTGTGCGCTCGGGCCGGTGGTAAAAGGTCCGGCTTTGGGCGCTTGTTTTTGTTTGTACTACAGATGTTGTATGAGAGTCAAGTGTGAATTGGGATTCATGGGATTTGGAGTGGGATGGACGTTCCGTCCGCTGAAGCGCTTGGGATTTCGTGTTGGTTGTTGGAGCATCTCGACGTCTTCGGGATCGACGACGTCGGGGTCGATCTCGATGGATTCGACGCGTGAACCGCCGACGACAACTGCCTTGACGGCGCCACCTCCGACGGATGCTTCGGTAGTGGCTTGGGCGATCTCTTCCTGCATCTCTTGGATCTTCTTCTGCATCGCCTGGGTTTGCCGAAGCATTTTCCGGTTAAACATGTGGTGAGGGGCTCCGAGATGTCGATGATGCGCGCGGTTTCGATGGAGGGGTGGTTGATTCGCTTGGTCATGGAGTCGATGTTGTCGCCGGTTGTCTGAACTCGGATTTGGGGGATTGAATGTTGATAGGTTGTTTGGTTGGCAGGATCGGGTCTTTGGGAAGATACCATTCGGATAATGGCGATCACGGGGCGAAAGCGAAACATGCGGGAACCAAAAACTGCGGAAATCGAGGGTTCAAGATCGGGCGATCAGGGGGCTGATCGGATACGGATTCGGCCGAACGAATTTACGGTGCCTTCGGAAGATCCGTTCAAGAATGATCTTTTGGACCGGAAATCGGCCATTGAAGGCCTGACTAGAATAGTCGGTTCAGCGCAAAGCCCTTACGTGATCTCGGTTGATGCGGCTTGGGGTTCAGGAAAGACGGCGTTCCTGAACATTTGGTGTCAACATCTCGAAAACGAGGGATACACAGTAGTCAGTTTCAACGCATGGGAGACCGATTTTGCAGAGAATCCTTTCCAGGCACTTTCGGCTGAGATTACGCAGCGTTTGGAACGATTTTCGGATTCGGCGGTGAAAAAGGGGATGGAGATCGTAAAGCAGAAGGCTGGTAAAGCAGTAGTTGCGGTTGCCCAATCGGCGTTAAGAGGATCTGGCGCGCTAGTGCCTGGTGGGACTATTTTGGCAGAAGCTGCCATCAGTGCGTTTGAATCTCGGAGCGAAGATCCGATATCGGATTATCAACAAACGAGAGCGTCTTTGTACGAATTCACCAAATCGATCGGTGACGTGGCGGCGACGGTCTCCCGTCTCAATGAAGGCAAACCAATGGTAGTGGCAATTGACGAATTAGACCGGTGCCGTCCCACTTACGCGATCGAGTTAATTGAAACTGTCAAGCACATTTTCTCTGTGGAAAACGTCGTGTTTATTCTGGCGATCAACTCGACTGCGTTGGCTCACTCGGCAAAGTCGATGTACGGTGCCGAATTCGACGCGGAACGGTACTTTCGCCGATTCTTTGATTTGCAATTTCGACTGCCGGAGCAAAATCGAGAATCTTTCGCGAACGAATTACTCCAATCGACAAAGTTGCAAGAGAAGATCGAATCGCAACCCAGTGACAATTCAATGACACTCACTTTGGCAAAATCCATATTGAACAGCGATGGATTGAGCTTGCGGGATGCCGAGCAAGCTGCTCATCGACTTGGTCTCATCCTCAACATGATTGACGCCCCGAAACCTTGGATGGATTTTTGCGCTTTGATTGGTTTGTCGGTCATGGTCTTTAAACCGAGTGTTTACGCCAGGTTCTTGCGTGGCGAAACGACCGATGAAGAAGTGTTTGAAATCCTAACCAGCAATCTCCCATTCGAAAACCCGGATTTAAGGTACATCAGACCGGAGATCGAAGGGGCCGTCATTGCTTTGTCACAACGCAGAACCCCAAAAAGGAGATCAGATTCAAGTTCCCTGTCATCACCACTTATAGACAAACATCGCAAAACCGAGGCATCCATCAATTGGGATCAAGGTCGACTAAGCGAAGACGAACGGGAATCTCGCGAAACAATGGAATGGTTCGGTAGATACTGGCAATTCCTCCATAATAATCGCGATGGCTCAACGCTAATCGAGGCGATGCGATGCTTGGAACTGTTGCTTCCGGATCAATAGCTTGATTCGGATTCGCCACTGAAACCTTCTTAGTGCGCGCTCGAACGGTTGGTTGTTGGAACTGTTGGTTGGCACAAGACGCTACGAGTTATCGGTGCGCGGCGCGGTGCTCTTACCGCCGTGGACGCTGGGTTCGGAGCACCATTTTAGGCGTAGGAGGTCTAGGGGTTCGAGGATGGATTCGGGGAGGTATAGGAGGTCGATGAGGACGCGTCGGTCTAGTAGTTTTCGGGTGTCGTCGCGGTAGGCTTCGTTTGCGGGGAGGAAGTCGAGGTGCTTCAACTCGTCGAAGATGGATTCGGCGTCGTCAGAGTAGTCGATGTTATCGCTGAATGGGGAGTCAATGAACACCGTGGTTAGCGGACATCTCTGGCCATTATTGATTCTGGGAGCGCGAATTCATGCGTTGGTTCGTGCATGTAGCCTATTGGACCGGAGAGGGGCGGTAGCTTCGGGCGTTCCATGTCAGTGGTTCGTTGGGATGGCGTCTTTGATGAATCGCTCGATTCTGTCTTGGTTGCTATTGAGGCTGGAGAACTGCTTGTCGCAGACGTCGCTGAAGCGCGCTAAGACTTTGCGGGTGATGGATTCTTGGTCGCTGAATACGGCTAGCGAGCTGAAGGGTACGTCCCATTTCTCGAATTGGTGCAGAGTGATCGTCGCGTCTCTAGTTTGGGCGTCGTTCAACAGCGCGTGTACGAAAATCGGGCGGGGCATGCCGTTGATGCGGCAATCGACAGCATACTTGCCTTCGGGATCGTGCTGGCCGTCGTGCCAGTCGAAGACGCGGCGATCTTCGGGGATTAACTCGGTGAAGAGTGATCGGAAATCTTCGGCGAACGTGTTGTGGACCAGTTCTCGTGTGAGGAACGAGACATCAGTGATCTTGAGGAGGGCTTGAACGAAGTCGTAAAGAGCGTCGCCGAATTTTTGATCGGGGACGTCGATTACCAGTTCGCCGTCTCGGTCTTCGACGTGGAACACGGACAGGGCGTCGGAGATGATTTTTTGCCGGTTTCCGCGAAGCAGGTCTTGTTCATCGATGTCATAGGTGAGGTGCATAAACGTGTGAGCTTCGTCGGAGAGCATCCATTGGTTGTTGTGCTGTTTAAGCACAATTGCGAGATGGTCTCCGTCATCGAATCGGAACGGTGTGAAGATGCGGAACCGGCCAATTCCTTCAGGGATGATCCGAATCTTTTCGGAGATCTTCGTTTGGAATTCTTGCTCTATGGATGGCGCGTTCATGCCTAGAATCCCTTCAGACAAGGTTCAACTGGTCGTTCTCTGGGGCGATTAGGGATACGTCGTGTTGCATACATCCTATTGCTTCCGTCAGATCGCTGTACCTATCGGTGGTCTCGGCGTATGTGTCTTCGCGCTCGCCGATGTCTTGATATCGTTGCGTGGCAGTGTGGATATGGAAGTCGTAGAAGGTGTAGCCCTCGATTTGGTTGGTGTGTTCATGGCTTTTGCCGTTGTAACGTCGCAGTCTGAAGAATCGATTGGATTGTGGGATTCTGACAGCTAAGATCGCTGAAAAGTCCAACGGGTTGACGTAACTTAACCGCAGGATGATTCGGAACTCGCTTCCCGATTCCCCTGTGAGGTCTAGTTGCTGTTCTTTGTGTCCGCGCTTGGGACGCATGTTGAGTCGAGTTCGCCAATCAGGTGGGAGTTGCTTCGGCTCGGAGATCAATCGTGCGATTTCTGCGTCTGAGAAGTCTGCGGGCATGTCGAAATGGATAGGTGATGGATAGCGAATCGGTGGTTCAACGGGTTGGATATGGTGTCTGGTTTGATGTTACGCAGGCGTTCGCGCCAGTTGCAACGGTTCGAGTTGCAGCTACGAAGTTACCGATTGCATTGGCAAATTAGAACTCTTTCAATGTTTTCTGTGACCTCGCCTTAGTAGCTGAGACATCGTTCTGCGCGTTAGCAGTTTCAGGCCAAGGAGTTCGAGATGACGGGGCGAAGGCCTTGTTGGTGGACGAGGATGTCTGGTTGTCGCTGGTTTCCTTCGAAGGCGCCGTGGGTTTCGCCATATGCGCTCCAGCGCGCGTTCATGCGGTCCAACAACGTGGCGATACGGCCGTTGAGTTGGGTTTCGTTTATGGGCATTGGCTTGGGGTTTTAATTGGTTGGATTTAGTGGGTCTTGGTCAGATTAGCAGAGGGGGATTAGGTTAATTGTTGCATGGCGGAGAGGTGGGGCCGTTTCGTTGTCGGTAATTTCCCCTGGACAGCGGGGGCAACCCGGCCCGGCCCGTCACCCTCACCCCCGGTTCAAGACCGGGCCAGGCTCCAAGCCTCTTCCGTCGAGGGAGAGGGGATCTTGCGCAACGCGGCGTCCCGTTCGCCCCGGGTCATTCCCCGCGAGCGGGCGGTTCGCGAACCGCCCCTACGTCGCGTCCCCTTCGCTTTGCGAAAGGGGTGGGGTACCTCGGATATTTTGCGCGCGAGTGGGGGAGGGCTGCCGCTTCGGGCATCCCCTGCGAGCGGGCGGTTCGCGAACCGCCCCTACGTCACTCGTCCCCTTTCACTCGCGAAAGGGACGTTTATTTCTTGAATTGGCAGCCTTTCCGCCCCGGGCATCCCCCGCTCTGTTGTCGGTCCTCTGGGCTCCGCTGGCTCGCGCCCCCTTCGCTTTGCGAAAGGGGCGGTTGGTGTTAGTTGGGTTTCCAGTTCCAGAGTTGGTCGGGGAAGGCGAAGGTTTGGGTTTGGCCGCCGGAGTGGATGAAGACTACGGGGGTTTTGGGGTCGAGGTTTCGGGTGCGGATTTCGGCGATGAGGGCGGACATCGATTTGCCGGTGTAGTTGGGGTCGAGGATGATGCCTTCGGTTTTGGCGACGAGGTGGATGGCTTCGATGGCGGCTTCGGTGGGGACGCCGTATCGGCCGGAGTATCCGGTGATGGTGTCGATGTCGCCGGGTTGGAGCGCTTTGTCGAGTCCGAGGAGTTTGGCGACGCGGGTTGAGCGGTCGATGTAGGTGGCTTCGTAGGTTTCGGGCGTGTGGTGTGGTTGTGCGGTGGCGGATGCGGACCAGGGTTTGCCAGTGTTGCGTGCGTAGAGTCGGATTCCGGCGATGGAGCGTCCGCAGAGGCCCCACATGCGGAGGGGTGTGTTGGCGAGGGACGGGCCCCCTTTGTCCTTCGGATATTTCCCCCGTAAACGGGGGCAACCGGACCGCTCTTCCGCCCCGGGCATCCCCTGCGAGCGTCGCTTCGCTTGCTCGCGTCCCCTTACGCTTCGCGAAGGGGACGGTTCGGAGGTCGTGGCCCCCATCGCCTTCGGCACTTCCCCCAGAGGAGGAAGGGAAGGAAAGTGCGAAGGGGACGGGCGACCACTGGGGTCGCCTCTGCGTGTGTGTTCGCTTTCATCGGAGGGGAAGTTGGCGATTTGTTTGTCGAGTTCGGCGGCGGTTTCTAGGAAGCCGATCATGCCGGCGATGTCGAAGAAGGGGTTGTCGGAGAGGATTGTGGCGCTGCGTCCGGTTTCGATTTCTTCGGCGAGGAGTTTTTCGGCTACGGATCGGGCGTGTTCTTCTGGAACGCGGTGGATCTCGGCTCCGGCGAGGTGTGCGATGAGGAGGTTGCCAGCGACGGGGGCGTCGACCATGTCGTAGGAGACCAGGTGGCACCTCATGCCGGTCTTGGCGCAAGCGGCGGCGACGAGGCGGGCGTTGTTGGAGTCGTAGTGGTTTATGTTGACGATGGTGTCGATGCCGCGCTCGATTAGGTGTGCGAAGAGGAACTCCATGTGTCGGACTTTGTTGCCGCCGAAGGCGAATCCAGTCGTGTCGTCGCGTTTGATGAAGAGACGGGGGACGGCATCGACCTCTGATCCCATCGCCTCGGCGATTGCGTCTCGAAGTCTGGGCATTTCCTCGAAGGGCGTGTTTAGGCGCGCTAGTTTGATGCGCGGTAGGTTGTCGATGCTGTCGAGGATGGTCTGGGGTTGCATGGGTGCCCTCACCCTAACCCTCTCCCGCCGAGCGGGAGAGGGGAGAATGGCTTTGGGGGATTATTGAAGAGACGGCTGATGTCTCTATTATTGCGTGCGAAAGTCGTTGGTTGCAGGTCCTCACCCTAACCCTCTCCCGCCGAGCGGAACCTTTGCATAACCTCTTGGAACTGCGACAAAGTAGTGAAATTCGGTGTGTACCGCCGTTGCACCGCCCTTCTGGATTCCGGCTTTCGCCGGAATGACGGCGGTTGTGCAAAGGACCCCGAGCGGGAGAGGGGATCGTTTCGCTTTGCGAAAGGGACGGGGCAGTTGGTCTTTTTGCGTATCTTGCTTCACCGCAGCCCTTGTTACTTTCCTCGGCGCATTTGCACGATATGTGGGCGACGCGGCCGCCACCCCGCCCCGGGCATCCCCTGCGAATGTCGCTTCGCTCCCTTCGCGTCCCCTTACGCTTTGCGAAGGGGACGGGATCGTCTCGGTCCTTTTGACCCCCTGTGAGTCTCCTCCTTTGGGAGGGAGGGTAGAGTTCGCGGGGGCGACCCTTCCGGCCCGGGCATCCCCTGCGAGCGGGCGGTTCGCGAACCGCCCCTACGTCCTTCGGACATTTCCCCCGCACAGCTGGGGCAACCCGGGCTCCCTTCTGCCCTCTGGATGGACGTACCGTCCGCTGAAGGGCGAGCGATTGATGCTTGCGTGAGTTTGACGCTCGGGCGCCTGTGCTAACGGAGAGTAGGCACGGGGAATGAAGGGTATGGGTACGGGTGATTCAGTTTGGCGCGGTTAAGATTAGAGTTTGCGATGTGTGGTTGGGGATGGAGTGCTGAATCTAGATATCGAGGTTTTCTTGACTCAAACCGCAAAGAATCATGAGTTGTCGACAGAATCCGATGTCGGTGCGCCTTTCGTGCAGGGATTCGCGCGAAAGGTCAGGGAGAATGTTCAGCGTGTGTTTGTGGGTAAGGGCGATGCGATAGATCTGGCTATCATCGCCATGTTGGGTCGAGGGCACGTGTTGCTGGAGGATGTGCCGGGGACTGGTAAGACTACGCTGGCGAAGACGATTGCGGCGTCGTTGGGATTGGAGTTCAAGCGGGTGCAGTTCACGCCGGATTTGGTTCCGTCGGATGTGCTGGGGGTGAACATTTACAACGCAGGTCTCGGTAGTTTCGAGTTTAAGGAAGGGCCGATCTTTACGCAGATACTGTTGGCGGATGAGATCAACCGTGCGACGCCACGGACGCAGTCGGCGTTGTTGGAGGCGATGCAGGAGCAACAGGTGTCGATCGACGGTGTGACGATGGCTCTGAGTTCTCCGTTTCTGGTTTTGGCGACATTGAACCCGGTTGAGATGGAGGGGACGTTCATGTTGCCGGAGGCGCAGCTGGACCGGTTCCTTTTGAAGCTGTCGATCGGGTATCCGTCGGATGAGGAGGAGTCGCGGATGCTTCAGCGGTTCCAGACGGGGGATGGTGCGTTGTCGGTGGATGTTTGCGCGTCGTCGGCGGATGTCGAACGGGCTCGGGATATGGTTGAGCAGGTACGGGTCGCGGACCATGTGCGGGAGTATCTGGTATCGGTGGCGCGGGCGACGCGCAACAATGCGCAGATTCGACTTGGAGCGAGCCCTCGGGCTTCGTTGGCGTTGCAACACGCAGCGCAGGCGCGGGCGGCGATCAACGGTAGGGATTACACGATGCCGGACGACATCAAATCGATGGCGGCGCCAGTGTTGTCGCATCGGGTGGTTCTGGAATCGAGCATGCAGATGCGTCGGCGCGACGCTGCACATGTTATCGACGATGTTGTGGCGCAGATTCCGGTGCCGATTGAGCGGTGAAGGGGGGTGCCCTCACCCTAACCCTCTCCCGCCGAGCGGGCGAGGGGACGAGACTTTGAGCCCCTTAGCGTAGGAGAGGAACATGAGCGGGAAAGGGGAATTAATGGCGTCGGATTTGGCGCGATTGAGAGGTTGATATTTTGATTAATCCGATGCTTAGGACGTTCCGCGAGAAGCGGACTCGGGATCTTCGCGCGCCGGATGTTATCGGCGAACTTTTCATGTTGTTGATGTTGGTGGTGATTGCGATCGGTGCGGGAACGGGGTCGGCGTTGGTGGTTGCGTTGGGAGCGACGGCGTTTGTGATTTCGGCTGGTGGGACGTTGTGGTCGAAGATGTCGTTGGCGGAGGTGGCTTACGATGCTGTGCCTTCTGATTCGCATGCATTCGTGGGTGATGAGATCGAGATCGTGTTGACGCTCGAGAATCGAAAGCCGTTGCCGATACCTTGGGTTCAATTGATCGAGTTCTTGCCGACGGGTCTGACGCCGTTGGGCGATGAGGGCATTAAGCGAAGGGCGTATGCGGGCGGCAGCGAGATCGTAGAGACGACGAGTCTGGCGGGATATGAAAGAGTTCGTTTCCGGCACGAGGTGCGGGCGCATCATCGGGGTCACTACTCGATTGGGCCGACGGAACTGCGGAGCGGAGATCTGTTCGGGTTGTTCGGCACGGTGCGTCGTGATTCGCGTTCGCCGCATGGTGTCACGGTGTATCCGCGGATCGTTGCGCTGGATGGTTGGGAATTGCCTTCGGCGAAACCGATGGGCGACATTTTGAGTCGGAACACGTTGTTGGACGATCCATCGCGACCGCGCAGCGTCCGGGACTATCGTCCGGGCGATCCGCTGAAACGCATCGATTGGAAGCTCAGCGCGAAACGAGACGAGTTGACGGTTCGGACCTATGACCAGAGTGTTAGCAACGATGTTGTGGTTATGCTGGAATCGAGGACCGTTGACTACGCGTGGCACGGTTACAAGTACGACGTTTTGGAATCGGGCGTGACGGGAGCGGCGTCGATCGCGGTTAGGTGTGCGGACTTGGGCTACCGGGTTGGTCTGGTGGCAAACGGTGTGCGTCCGACGCGAGGCGTGATGTCGGTTATCCCTACGGGCGACGGTCCGCATCATGTGCGCGAGATACTGGGAGCTCTAGCGTTCATCCAACCGTTGTCGTTTACACCGTTGGATTCGCTGGCTATCGACCGTGGTGCGCCGGCGATCAGCGCGGGATCATCGATCATCTTGGTAGCGGGATTCCTGACGGAGCCGGTGGTAGCATATTTGCGTCGCGAACAACGTGAGGGGCATCGGACGTCGATTGCGTGGGTGGGCCGCGAAGAGCCGCCGCAGGTGACGGGGATTCGAGTGGTGGATGCGCGTGAGGTGTTCAAGATTGACGAGGATATCGAAGACTTGTTCATGTCGGTGGTTGACGAGCAGTTCGAGATGAATGCGCGGATGAATCAGCCGACGCGAGAGTATGACAATGTCTGATTGGCGCAATCAGGTCGTCTTTACCGCGATCGCGGTCGCTGAGAGCGTGATCGTTTTCACGATCATTGCGGTTATCAGCGCTGGATTGAGTCTCTTATATACGCCGTTGCACTGGGGCATGGTGTTGCTGGTTTATCTGGCAGGGATGTTGACGGCGTGGGTCGTTGGTGGTTTGCGCGGTGGTATCGCCTCGGTTGCGCTGGTCTACGGCACATCTGGTCTGGCCACGATTTATCTTGCGGTCGCGACGACGCGATTGGATGAAGGCTTCAACTTCGACCTGGCATGGGTCTACCACCTGTTCAACCGTGATCTGTTAGGCGAGCAGGTTGCGGCGATCGCGATGGCTTTGATTGTGACGGTGGTCATTTGGCGGCGGACATCGACGATAGTGCGCGACGACCGTGATTCGCCAGACCACCTGAAGAGGATTTTTAAGCGGGGATTGGTGATCCTGGCGTTCGGATTGATTGTCGATGAGTTCGTGTCGAATCCGATCGGTTTAGCGCAACTTCTGATTCCTTACTTCATTGCGACGCTAGGCGGCATGGCGGTGGCTCGGTTGCCGAGCGATGCGCCGGTTGCAGGGGGACGATGGGCGCGGATAATCCTGGTCGCGCTCGGGCTTTTCTTGGGTACCGGATTGGTCGCGGGATTTTTTGGCGGGAGGTACGGTTCCGCCGGTTTAAGCGCGCTATTTACTTTGTGGGGCTGGGCCGTAGATGCGATTCTTTGGGTGCTGCGTTGGCCACTGATCGCGATTGGTTGGATCATCGCCAAGATTATCGAGTTCCTTCAGTCTTTCTTTAGTGGTGAACCGGCGGAGCAAGAGCAACAACAGGGGCAAGGTGGGCGCCCGGAGTTTCCGGAGCGAGAGGCTGCTGAGATGACGGACAACGCTTGGGTGGAGGCGGTGTTGGAGGCGTTGCAGTGGCCGTTGACGTTCCTGTTGTTATTCGTGGTGCTATTGGTTGTGGCGTTGGCGTACCGACGGATCATCAGACGGTTGACTCGGGAAGATGGGGTGGAGCGGGAGACGATTCGGGATGAGGTGGATGAGGTTTCGTATCTCGATCTGTTGAAGGGGTTGTTGCCGGACTGGATGACGCGTCGGGGGACGCCGCGGCATCTTTGGCGATATCCGGAGGAGCCGGGTATCAAAGAGGTGTTTATCCTGTATTTCGAGACGCTGGAGATGGCGTTAGAGCGCGGGATGGAGTTCAATGCACGTCTAACACCGACGGAACGGGAGTCGGTATTGGAGGGAGTTTTGGAAGGGGCGCCGATTACCGACATAACCACTCGGTTCAACGCGGCGTGTTATGGAAACGTGCCTACTGCATCGGCGCAGGTAGATTCTTTGAGGTCGAGGTTGGCGTCGTCGGTCGACGCTTTGGACGCGCGCAGGAAAGAGGCGGGCGCGGACGCGGTTTGACGGCCAACCTTGGAGCGGAAACGAGGGGCGGCTCAGTCCGCGTCGCCAACTGTGATGACGCGCAGGAGGTTGGTGCTTCCGGAGAGGCCGATGGGTACGCCGGCGACCAGCACCACGGTGTCTGATTCTTTGGCGAATCCAATCTCTTTTGCGAGTGTTGCGGCGTAGTCGAACATGTGGTCGAGCTCCGCCAACCGATCAGCTAGCAGTGGGATCACGCCCCAACGCATCGAGAGGTTAGCGAGCGTTTTCCGGTTTGGTGAGAGTGCGATGATCGGTGTGCGCGGGCGGAACGCGGCGACGCGGTCTGCGGTGGTGCCGGTCTCGGTGAAGGTGATGATCGCCTTGGAGCGCAACGTATCGGCGGTTCGGGCGGCATCGAACGCGATGATGGCGTTGATTTGGGCGTTTCGGCCCTCTTTGTCGATAATCGTCATTCGCCGGTTGCGCAACATTGCGTTGTCGAGGAACCGCTCGGCTACCTTTGAGACGCGGGCCATGAATTTGACGGCAGCTACCGGGTAATCGCCTACGGATGTCTCGGCGGAGAGCATGACGGCGTCGGTGCCGTCTCTTACGGCGTTGTAAACATCGGTAGATTCTGCGCGTGTCGGGTACGGGTTGTCGCGCATGGATTCGAGCATCTGCGTGGCGGTGATCACCGGTTTGCCGACTTCGTTTGCGAGGCGAATCATGCGTTTCTGGGTAGTCGGCACCAAGTGCAGGGGCATCTCAACGCCGAGGTCGCCGCGGGCGACCATTATTGCATCGGTCTCGTCGAGGATCTCTCCGAGGTTGTCTACGGCTTCCTTGATTTCGATTTTTGCGACGAGTGAAGGGTTTCTTCCGGCATCGGCCAACCGTTGCCTGACGGCCCTCAAGTCATGGCGATTGCGGATATAAGAGAGGCCAACGAAATCGACATCGGCTTCGATGGCGAAATCGAGTGCGGCGACGGTTTCGTCGGTGAAGTAGTCGAGGGTGGAAGTGTTGCCGGGCGCGGTGACCGCTTTGTCGCTCTGGATGAGTCCACCGCGGCGGACAGTGCAGTGGATCTCGACCCCTTCGACTTTGTCGACGCGTAGCTCTACGGCTCCTTCGTCGATGAGGATTCGGGCGCGTGATCTGATGTCGTGGTGAAGCCCGGCGGGCCATACAGTGCCGCGTTTGGGCGAGGTGTTTACGCGATCGGCGGTAAGGACGAACTTATCGCGAGTGGTCACCAGGATTCCTTGCCTGCCTTGCTGGGTGACGGCTAGATCGGGGTCGACAGTGCCGATACGATATTTTGGTCCCGGCAGGTCGGCGAGAATCCCAATCGGTACGCCTGTTTGCTTAGCGGCCTCCCGGATGGCGGCGACGTATTCGAAGTGTTGTTGTGTATCACCATGCGAGAGGTTCAGTCGCGCCACTGACATGCCGGCCCGGATGAGCGCTCGGGCTTTGGCGAGGTTGCCGGTTGCGGGCCCGATGGTGCACACGATCCTGGTTCGCGGCAGGTTCTTGACGAATGGCGGGAGTTGCTGCATGGTCTATGGTTGATCTCCGAGTTTCGACTGCGTCTCGGTTTAATGTATAACGTCTCGTCGTGGTCATCGTTGATGCGATCGGCGAACGGGGAATCGTGGAACCCGATTTGCGGGCTTTGATATGATTAAGTTAGATGCATATTTGGCATTTCGCGCCGCTTGGGAAACACGCTGGGAGTTCGCAATTTGAACACATTTGATGCACTGCTCGCGCTGCAAGAACTGGATCAAGGATTGCTCAGACAACGGCAATCATATACGCAGATTTCGATGGATCTGCAAGAGAAGGCGAAGCGACTGAAAGACCTGCGCGAGAAGTGTGAACGTGCCAAGCGTTCTCAGATGCAAGCCGACGTGGCAATGAAGCGTCTCGAGCTTGAGCGTGCCTCGGAAAACCAGAACCGGGCGGAGGTTGAGGAGCGGCTCTACAGCGGCACCGATGTGACCAACCCTCGTGATTACTACCGCATGGAACTGCGAGTCCAAGAGCATGCCAATCGAATCGACTCCATTGGCGAGCGAATGGAGCCCTTAAGGGCCGCAGCTAACGAAGCTCGTAAGGTGCATTCCGACCTCCAATCGCAACTCGACGAGAGGGAAACGGATTGGACGCAGCAGAAGCAGATCGGTACGGGCGAGCAGACGCGGATCTCCGAGGAATACAACGAAGCATTGAAGGACCGCAACGAGACGGCGGGGGCGATTCCGTCGGACCATCTGGGTGAGTACACCAGGCTCTTCAAGAGCAACGGCGGGATGGCTGTTACCGTGGTCGAACGTGATATATGCGTGGGTTGCTCGGAACGGGTCTCGATGGGCGAGTTGAATCTCCTAAAGCGCGCGATCGATCCGATTTTGTGTCATTGCGGCAAATATCTGATCACACTTAGTTCGGACTGATAGTTCATGCGCGCCATCGGCTATGTTCGGCGCGGGGTCACAGCAGGCGACGCCGCGGCGCTCGATCCTCAGACGGTCCGAGATTTGGCCGGGTCGATGGATGCCGTGGCCGGATCGTGGGGACAGATCAAAGAGATTGAGAGTCGTTTAAAGCAATCGACGAACGATCCGGTGCGGCAAATAGTCGAATTTTGTCAGACTGGTGGGCACCAACTATTGGCAATCCTCGGGTCAGAGATCGAGGATCGTCTGCTCGACGGTGTGGAAGCGGAGTTGACCGACGCTGTTGGGACGGCGTTCCGTCGCCAAATTCCCGCCGAATTCGGTGATGCACAGTTTGCCGAATTGATGGAACGCATCGAAGGGGCTCACGGCCGTCCCGCGCTGGTAGTCATCCCAGACTCATCGCATTTGGCACCAGATCTCGAGACGCTAGTCGAACGGTTGCTGTATATCCGCCGCTCCGGATCAGACACGATCTGCACGGATATGGAGATGCCGGATCCGTTGCAGAACGGTGAAGAGTTACTTGGATTGCGAGGCGAGCCGGATTGGCTGCGCACACGGATCCGCAACAAGATACGTGAAAAGGCGTCGCGGGGCAAGGTTTTGGGTCGTACACCGTACGGTTACCGATGCGGAGCGGACGGCACTTTGAAACCGGTGCCGGCGGAGGCTCGGGTCGTAAAGCAAATCTACGAGTGGTACGTCGGCGGATCCGATGAAGAATCCGATGAGCCGAGCGAAGCAACGGGAAGCGGGTTGGGAATGCGGCTGATCGCCCAACGTCTTGCCAGCGAAAACGTGCCAACGCGCACGGGCAAACCTTGGTCCACCGCCACGGTATCGATCATCCTCAAGAATCGGGTCTACGTGGGAACGTACTCCAGGTACGGATTCTTAGTTTCAGGAAATCATGAACCGATCATTGGTAGGTCGTTGTTCCGGCGCGCGCAAGACGCGTTGATGATCAAACAACGTCAACGGCGACTCTCCAAATCGGAGGACCCGTTTTTGCTGGGCGGACTGTTGACGTGTGGCCAATGCGGCCATGGCGTGCCCGGATTGACGCGACGGCGAACGTGGCGGAGACAGGATGACACGACGACAACCAAGACCTATCGTTACTACGAATTTTACGAGTGCCAGCATCGGCGCGCGGCCAAAAATGGCGACGGAAATGGAATCAGTTGCCCGAAATGGCGAGCCAACGATCTGGATGGCGAGGTGCGCAAAGCGATCGGCGAATGGCAACCAGAGACGGTGCGACAGATTCGTCCCAAAGAGATGCGAGATTCTTTGGAACAACAGCTTGAAGGCGCTGAAAAGACGTTCTTGAACGAAGCACGCATCGTGTCGACCGGTCGCGGCGATCTAGAGAACTTGGAGCCGTACCTTTCCGAGGTAAAGCGAATAAGGCAGCTAGTTGAAGAAGAGAGGGTTGGCGCGCGTCGGGGTTCCGCGTCCAACGGGAAAGTACCGCGTGAACGTTTGACGCGCGATCTCATCGCCGACGTTGTGGGTTCGGGCGATGTCAAACGAGCTAGAGAGGCTCTGGCCGCATTGGTTGATGACGTCGTCGTCACCGAAGAGGCCGTGACGGTAACACCGCGTATCGGGGCTTGATCGAAGTTCACGAGTTTGACGCGATCGGCGATGTTAATCTGAGGTTAGTGCGAGGCGGACGGGCGACCGCTGCTGGGTCGGAATTTTCGGTTCAGTGGAGGAAAGTCCGAGCACCGACGGGCAGGGGCGCCTGCTAACGGCAGGGCGGGGAAACCCGACGGAAAGTGCAACAGAAAGAATACCGCTTCCGATGGGCTACGAGCTCGTTTTAATCGGAAGTAAGGGCGAACCGGTGCGGTAAGAGCGCACCGCGTCGGCGGTAACGTCGGCGGCACTGCAAACCCCGCTCGGTGCAAGGCCAAATAGGGGAGCGTCAAGACGAGTGTCCGCGTCAGCTCCCGGGTAGGCCGCTCGAAGTCGCGGGCGACCGCGGCTCCAGATGGATGGTCGCACAGGGCTTAGCGTGCAGGGACGAAGGCTTCGATGCCGTAAACCTCACTAATGCCCGGACAGAACTCGGCTTACAGTCCGCCTCGCCGAGGCTGTCGGCGCCTGTGTCGTTGTGCGCGAACGATGTCAACGCGTCCTACATCGCCCTTTAGTTTTTGTTGAAGGGGTGCATCGGGTATTGAGTTGCCTGGAATCAATTCGGGCCCTGAACGACAATCTCTTTTGACCCGGTTCCCACGTTGGCAATCTGAGTCGACGCGATACACGTGGTTAAAATACCAAGCTGGGTTACTCGGCGAATCGCACTAGCAATGTGTTGAGGACGAAAGACAGGCAAAAGCCATGACGCTCGGATCGCGACAACGAATACAAGTGGACGTACTAAACCCTGAAGAATTATTCGGTCAGCAAATCCACTACCAAATCCCTCGGTTTCAGAGAAGGTACATTTGGAACAAAGAGAAACATTGGGAACCCTTGTGGGCAGATATTCGACGCGTCGCGGAACAGGTACTTTCTGGACAAGATGCAAGTCCTCACTTCTTGGGCGCCGTAGTGTTGCAGCACGTGCAAAGAGGTATTGGGCAAACACAGACACGGCTTATTGTGGACGGTCAACAGAGACTGACGACCTTGCAGATCCTGATCGATGCTACTCACAGGTCTTATTCCTGCGCCGACTTCATACCAGACAACCCCCTGTACGGGCTTGTTTGGAACAAAGAAAAACAAACGGATGCCAATCCTGATCATGTTTTTAAAGTTTGGCCCACGGTGATTGACCAGCCGCCCTATCGCCAAGCGTTATCAGATGACCCTGTGGTCGACTTAGATTCTCCGATAGCGCAAGCCCACGAATTTTTCCGGAACGAGACCGCGACTTGGCTTGCCATCGAAGAGGACGATGTTGAGAACCGCACCAATGTGTTATGCGAAGTGCTTTCGAGCCTATTGCATCTGGTTGTGATAGATCTCACGCCGACCGACAACCCACATGTCATTTTCGAATCTTTAAACGCAAGGGGAGAATCACTGCTCGAATCGGATTTGATCAAAAATATGGTGATGTATGAAGCTGATCGTACCGGCATCTTAAAAGGAACCAAAAACGCCGATTGGTTGTGGGATTTTAACGATAGATGGTGGGCGACTGAGGTCGGGAGAGGGAGGATTAAGCAACCGCGTATCGACATCTTTTTGAACCAGTGGCTAATAATGCGGACCGCGAAATTCGTGGCAAGCGACGACGTGTTTCTCGGATTCCGTCGTTATTACACAGACGATAACCGACTCCCGATTCATCGGATCGCCTTGGACATCAAGAACATAAGTGAAACCTACCGATCTATCGAAACTGAAAAACCGCTCGATGATTATCCATCGATCAAAAGCATCATCCCGTTTCTTTACAGACGGAAGATATTGCAGATTGGTGTGGTCACTCCGGTACTGCTGTGGTTATTTTCGTCAGATGTTCCTAACGGACAACTGGAAAAAAGCATCCGCGCCCTCGAGAGCCATATGGTACGAAGAACGATAATGCTTCACCGCACCGCAGGGCTCAACCGGACGTACATTGAACTAATCGGCATGTTGCAACAATCTGATCCACAAACCGCAGGCGACACAGTCGTGGGGTTTTTATCGAGACAGGATTCCAACGTAGCATCTTGGCCGACCGACGCCGAACTAGAGTTCGCGTTCGTGAACCATAACCTTTATCGAGGTTTGACGAGAGGGCGCTTGCGGTTAGTGTTGGAAGGGATAGAACAGGGATTGCGGTCATCCATGGCAGAAGAACGAATCGTGCCGCGCAATCTCACAATCGAACACCTGATGCCACAGTCATGGCAGGATAACTACCAGCTCACAAGTGGCGTGGACGCAGATGAGCGCGAAAGCATCATCCATACAATCGGAAACCTCACGCTTGTCAATCGGCCGCTAAACTCTGCGATGTCGAACGCACCTTGGATCGGTAAACGCGAAGAAATGAAAAAACACAGCACCTTGTTTCTCAATAAAGACGTCGTCAGCGATGGAAATCGTTTTGTGTGGGACGAAATAGCGATCGCTGAGAGGGCAAAGCGATTGTGCAGGACGGCGATCAAGGTTTGGCCGTATGCCGACAAGTTATAACCGAGTTCTCGGTTTCCGAAATGTTGTTGCCAACGACCTTGGGTCGAAATCTCGGTTGATGCTCGTCAGCCCGTCGCTCTGGATTCCGGTTTTCGCCGGCATGATGGGCAGGCAGCAAGAACTGAATCAGTCCCGGTCGGTCAGTTCATGCATGCGGGTGACGAATTCGTGGACGAGTTCGCGGTTTTCTTCAAACTGATGATCTTCCATCCAACCGTGGTAGAAGTTCGAGTGGAGGTCTTCGGCGACCTTGAATTGTGCGAAGAGGATGGGTTCTTCGACTTCGGTGGCGATTTCGCGCACAAACTGAGTAATCGCGGCGTGTTTTTGAGGGCGGATGCCGCGGCGATGCATCTCGGCAATTGCGACGTGGGAAACGGCGCCCCAGAGTTTCTCGGACGCTTGGAAGATGTCGCCTTCAGCGTATTCGCGGTCCGCGTCACGTAGGAACTTTTGAGCCGCGTCTGAATGTTCGGTTGCTAACGTCACTTTTCCATTCGTCTGAAACTAGCAACGTTTTTCCTATGTCGCTCCTGATGCCTCCTATTGAAGGAACCGCATCGCCGCTACGATGATGCCGGTGGCCACGATTATCAACCCGCCAAGTCGCATCATCAGACGACTCTCCGCGGCAGCGAGTTTTCCTTCTAGTACTGCGAAGTCGGCCTTCGTCGCGAGGTGATCATACGCGCCTTTAAGCTGATTCACCTCAGCTTCCACGTTTAGCATCCGTTCATCCATCGTCGCCATGTGTTTATTCCTATCTAAATACAACTATAAAAATGTTAACGGATTTCAGTCCACCACTTCAAGCGTGGCGATGCGGGGTGCGTGGACGTTGAGGGATGCGCGCATAAATTGGTAGACGGCGTCGGTCATGGGAACGCACTCCGGGCATTCTTCGTTGGTGCCGGCGTTGTATTTGACCTTCATGTAGTCGTCGGTGAGTTCGAGGAGCTCGAGAGAGCCGCCTTCCGAGGCAACCATGATGCCGATGTTGTCGATGACCATGTTTATCGCCGGGTCTGCAGTCAGCATTTCGAATTTCCTTGCGTGGCAGTGTTATTTGGTTGTTTTTAATGGAGGTCCGAGTCGGATCATCCGTCTATTCTGAGGTCGACGTTCGATATCTCCTGTTGGATCTCGGCGATGATTTCCCCTCGCTTCTTGGCCCAACCGCGGTTGAGGCCTTCGATCATGCGGGCTTCGGTAAGATTGCCTAACGGTTGCGGTACTTGCAATGAACGTCCGATCTCGTTTGCCAGCCTTACGTCTTTAGCCATAAGTTCCAGATAGAAGGTTTGTTCGGTGTCGTCGTAGTCTTCGGGTGGGCGTTCGAATCCTTCGAAGGGACGACGTTTGCCGCCGGACCCTTCGTGTATGGCTTTGACGAGGACGTCGAGTTCGACGCCGGCTTTGACGCCGGCGGTTACGACTTCCATGCGTGCCATTCCGACGATGGCGCCGAAGAGCTGGTTGCTGAGTTTGCAGATGGTTCCGGTTCCGATTCCGCCGCAGTACTGCACCTTGTCGCCCATCGCATCGAGGGTTGGTTTGATGGCGTCGAAGCTGTTGCGGTCCCCTCCGACGTAGACTGCAAGATCTCGGTTTTGGGCGCCAACGACCCCGCCGCTGACCGGTGAATCGAGGAACGTGATGCCTTGGTCGGCGTATCGGGCGTGCAGTGACCGTACCATTTCAAGGGAGTTGGATGTGCAATCGATCACGATGGTGCCGCCGTCTACACCGTCGGAGACTCCGTCATCGCCAAAGCTGACCGCGTCGACGTGAGGAGGCATGGGTAGGCATGTGACTACGAGATCTTTGCCCGCCGCCGCTTCGGCCGGAGTATCGGCCCAGTTGGCGCCGTCTTCGAGCATGTCGGTAGCGGCTTCAGGACGGAGGTCGTGGACCGTGAACTCTTCGGCCGCGGTCATCAAGTTTTTGGCCATGGGTTTGCCCATGTGTCCGAGGCCGATCCATGCGATTTTCATTGTGGTGCCCTCACCCTAATCCTCTCCCGCCTAGCGGGAGAGGGGAAAGATAGTCGTCTGATGCGTTGCCGGCAATTGTCAATCGTCGATTCGAGTAATGAATGTCACTTTTTATCCGAGTTGCCGGAGGCGGGGGTCGAAGCGGTCGCGGAACCAGTCGCCTAGGAAGTTGAAGGCTAGCACGGTGAGCATGATGGCGAGTCCGGGCAAGAAGGATATCCACCACTCGGTGTAGATGTAGTTCCGGCCTTCGGCAACCATTACGCCCCAAGCGGGGGTGGGCGGCGGAATGCCGACACCGAGGAACGAGAGGCTGGCTTCGGTGAGGATTAGGGAGCCGAGTCGGAGCGTTGTAACGACGATGATTGTGTTGATGAGTCCGGGCATGACGTGCCGGTACATAATGCGCCAAATGCTGGCGCCCGCAACCAGCGATGCAGCAACGTAGTCCAGGGTTTTTAAGCTTAAGGTTTCCGCGCGGGCTTGGCGCGCTACGCCGTTCCAACTGAATATCGTGAGAAGGATAATGACCAGCGTGAAAGACTGTCCGTAGACGATGACCGTTACGAGGGCGACCAAAATGAAAGGCACCGCGAAGGTAAAGTCGACGATGCGCATCAGAACCTCATCCGCCGTACCGCCTAAGTAACCCGCGACAAGTCCAACAAGCAACCCAATGGTGGTGCCAATGGACAACACGATTACGGCGATGAGGAGAGAGATCCTTGCACCATGAATGATGCGGGTCAGCATGTCGCGGCCGAGGGGGTCAGTCCCAAGGATATGCTCAGACGATCCGCCTTCTTGCCACATTGGCGGTATGTTTCGCGACAGCAGGTCGTCTTTCTCAGGGTCGTAAGGTGTGAGAAGCTCGGCGAAGATTGCGGCTATCAACAATAGCGCGATTAGGAAGATAGGCAACAGCGGCCACGTGCGGATCACTCGCCGCGCCGTCTGCCAGAACGGTGAGCCGGTGTCAGTTGCGGTTTCGGTTGATACGGGGGCTGTGACAGTGCTGGAGATGTCGTTCACGGTTTCACTCCAGCCTGATACGCGGGTCGGCGACAGCGTATAGCAAGTCAATGAACAGCGCCATTCCGGCGTATGCGAGGGTGATGACGCAGACGATGGCGGTCAGCACTGGGAAGTCGAGTTGAAGCACGGATGTCACCGCCAAACTACCGAGGCCGGGCCATGAAAAGATGGTTTCGGTGATGACGGCGCCGGTAATCAGTCCGGCGAGGAGCAATCCGGCGTAGGTCAAGGATGGCAACAAGGCGTTGCGGAAGGCGTGTTTCCAGATGATGATCGAGTTGTCGACGCCTTTGGCTCGTGCGAACTTTATGAACTCTGAATCGAGTACTTCGAGCATCGCGGAGCGCGTGAGTCGGAGAAAGCTTGATGCGAAGAGCCAACCGAGGGTTATGGAGGGCAGGATGTAGTGTTCCCAACCTCCACGGCGGGCGACCGGCAACCATCCGAGATTGACGCTAAAAATGAGGACAAGGACGATGCCCAACCAGAACACGGGTGCGGCTTGGCCTATGAGTGCGAATGTCCGGCCGATGTAGTCGAGCAATGAGCCACGTTTGAGAGCTGATAGCACGCCCAATGGGATGCCGGTTAGGACGGAGAAGAGGAACGAACCGAAGGCAAGTTCCAGCGTTGCGGGAATGCGTTCGGTGACGACGTCCAGCGATGGCCTTCGCTGGCGTACCGACTCGCCGAAGTCGCCGGTTACGGCGTTGGCGAGCCAGATGATGTATTGCTGCCAGATTGGCTTATCGAGCCCGAGTTCAACGCCCCAGGCGTCCCATTCTTCTTGTGTGCTTTGTTCGCTGAGGAATAGGTGACGCGGGTCGCCGGCCTGCCGAGACATGACAAACACGAAGATCGTCGTCGCAAGCATCAGCACGATGCTGTAGGTTATTCGCCTTGCGAAGAAGGTCTTCATCTTTGCTGACCAAAGGGCACCGGATTAGCCGACCTTTCGTCCACGATCGCACGAAGTCAAGGTAACGGTATGAGCGGCACTTACGCTATCTGGCGGGGACGGAGGTGCTCCGTCCCCGCCAGATGAGAATACACGCCTTGATTTTGACCGGTGTTATCGGTCTAAGAGCATGGTTTCGAACGAGTTGGGACCGTTCTCGTTGTGACGGTAAGGTTTCCAGTCGAGGATCTCAGGACCTAAGACGTACCACTTGACCAGTTCGACGACCGGGATCTCGACGGCAGTGTTTTGAATGTAGTCTTCGATCTCGGTGTTCAAAGCTGCGAGCTCTACTTGTTGGCTGTTATCTAGTGCCAAGTATCGAGTGTCCCAATCCTTCATCGTCTCATACGGCAACTCACCGCCCGAGTTCCAGCCGCGGCCGTGACGCCACCGTCCGTATTTGGCTCCGTAGTGTCCGTTTGAGGCGCTGTTGATGAAGTGCCACGGGATGTCAATTGAGCGGTCAACTAGGGTTGGTCGTCTTGCCGAGTATGCAGTGTTCTCGATCTGAACGTCGATGCCTACATCACGCCATTGACCGGCGATCGCTACACCGACTTCGGGGTTGACAAACGGGCTGTCCGACGGGACCCAGAAGCCCATCTTGAAGCCGTCGGGGTAACCCGCTTCTGCGAGCAACGCTTTGGCGCCCTCAGGGTCGTACTCGACGAACCAACGATCCTGCCAGTAAGGAGTGTCCTGCTCGAAACCACCGTGGGTGTAGATGGGCTTGCCAAGACCGGTGAGGATGCTGTTGTTGATCAGGCCACGGTCAAGAGCCATCGAGAGAGCCCGGCGGACCATGTTTGCGTTCTCGTCGTCCGGACCCGTTCCGATCCACGGGTGGTCGTCATCGGGTTTGAATCCGGGGCGAGGCTCGATCGGCTCATCAGTCAAGTGGTTTTGGTCGGTCCAGAAGTTTCCACCGAAGTAGATGGCTTGACCGCCAAGTCCAGCGTTGATCTGAATACGGCGACCGCGTGAACGGTTCTCGGTGTTCAAGACCAGTGAACTCGGTATCTGCGCCAAATGGACTTCGCCAGTTGACAATGCGGCGGCGGCCTGCGAGGGTTCACGGATCTCGATGATGCGCAGCGTGTCAGCCAGTGGTGCTACGCGCCAGTGGTCGAGAACGGCATTGGCGACTAGCTCGTCGTTTCCGACGTGCTTGACAACTTGCCAAGGACCGCTACCGTGCGGCGTTAGGATGGCTTGTGCTTCGCCCATCTCGTCGTAAACCCGCTTGCTGTGGACGCCGACCTGCCCGTTCTCATTGCCGATGTAGTAGAAAAAGTTCGGGTCGAAGCGTATCGGGTTAATCGTGCAGGAGAATACGGTATCGCTGATGGTCAAGCAGTCCCAAGCGGTGGCGTCGGGTCCACCAAAGGTTGGTGCGCGGGCTGCGCGGCTGCCTTCTTTGCCGGCGTCGGTAAACGTGTGGACGACGTCCTCCGCGGTCAACGGACCCCAGTCGACGTCAACGCCGCGGAACTTGATGCCATCGCGAATGTTGAACGTGATGGTGTCACCGTCGACGTCCCATCCGGTGGCAATGCCAGAGTTACCTGCAAGACCGTACGATGGTGGCGGAGCATCCCGGTCGGTGCGGATCAATGTCTCGGTGATGCCCCAGACGTGGAGTTTCCAGTATTCGGGCGAAGGTTGTGCGGAGGGCAAGTAGAGAGGCGGGGGCACGTAGACGGTGGCCACTCGGATCTCGCCGCCAGACCGCCGCGGGACCATCACTTCGACTTCTTTGATGACTTCTTTCTCGACGACGATGGGTTTCTCGACTTCGACGATCTTTTCAGTCTCGACGACGACTTCTCTTTCGACGACGACGGTTTCAACGACTTCCTTCTCGACTTGGACGACGACTTCCTTTTCGACGACGACGGTTTGGACGACGGTCTCGCCTTCGACCATCACTTCCCTCTCGACGACGACCGTTTGGACGACGGTCTGGCCTTCGACCATGACTTCCTTCTCGACGACGACCGTTTGGGGTACTGCGACCTCGACGCGTTTTTCCACGACGACGGTTTGGACAACGGTCTCGGTGCTGCCGCAAGCTAATACGGCGGTGCTAGCCATGGCGCCGAATATGGTGAAAAGAATTATTCTGGCCCACCGATGTTTGGCAATGTGTTTCATCTCGACGCTCCTTTGAGATAACTGGGCGTTGTTTCGAGTTTAATTTTTGCGAACACGGTGCGAGCGAGTAGCTCGACGCAGCACGCAATCGCTACGAAACGATGTTACTTGAAACGTTCCGCGTTTGGGTTAATCGTTATGGGAAATGGAAATACGCTGTTAATGATCGCCGAAAAGCGTCGAAAAACCGCAATCATGGTGAACGGTCGGCTCGCATCCCGAGTTGCGGGTGCGGTGTATCCTTTGGGCCAGCAATTCGGTTGACGAGGGTTCGAAGTTAGAGCCACTGAATTCAAATCACGACGCATCGAGGCCACCATGTACCAGTTAGAAGTTGTTAATCCGGTATCACCGCAAAGAGGCGACGTTAGTGCGTTCCCATACGCGCCGCGTCCGTCGAACTTGAGGGACAAGGTGATCGGTCTGATGTGGAATGGGAAGGCTCATGGGGACGATGCTTTGAAGCGTGCGGGGGAACTGATCAAGCAGGCTGAACCGTCTGTGGATGTGCGGTTTTATTCGGGCGCGTTGCCGTTTCCAGACCCGTTGCGGGCGAAGGCGATATCGGAGATTGATGTCGCGATCGGTTGTACGGCCGATTGAGGGAGCTGCACGTCGTGGCTTGTCTACGACATGGTTGAGCTGGAGAAGGCGGGCGTTCCGACCGTCGTCATCCTCTCGAACGGTTTCCAGCAAGATGCGGACGCGAGCGCGAAGGCGTTCGGCATGGGGCCGATACCGCGGGTGGAGGTGCCGTTGGTCTACAACAACATCACTGCGGATCAAGCGATCGAGCAAACGGATCCGGTTGTTGACGAGATTATGGAGTTGTTGACGCGCGGCATCACCGGCGAGGAAATCGAGAATCAGGCTCTGCAGGACGCGCAGGCGAAACGGTTCACGTTCAAGGGCGAAGATCAGTTCGGCGCGCTTGACGCGTTCAACTTGGAGTTTTTGGACCGGGATTGGGGCGACGGTTTCCCGCTGATACCACCGACGACGGAAAAAGTTGAGCGGATGCTTTCTGGGACTACATTGGATCCAGAGGATGTCGTGTGTACGTTGCCGCCCGGCAACGGTATCGTGACCGTGCAGAAGATCGCGGTCAACTGCGTGATGGCGGGATGCGAGCCGGAGCATTTGCCGGTGGTGATCGCGGCGTGCAGAGCGATTTCGAGTATGGAGCCGTTCGAGGTGCGGGGGCTGCTGATGTCGACTTCGGCGGGTGCGCCGTTGATAGTTGTCAATGGTCCTATACGGAATGAGATCGGGTTGAACTACCGTCGGGCGACGTTGGGTCCGGGCAAGATGTCGAAGGTGAATGTGACGATTGGCCGGGCTTTCACGCTGACGTTGAAGAACGGCGGACATTGGTATCCGGGTGTGCTGGACATGGACACGATTGGGACACCACGAAAGTTCAGTTTCTGTATCGCCGAAAACGAGGAGGATTCGCCTTGGGATCCGTTCCATGTCGAGAAGGGATACCGACCGGAGCAGAACGTGGTTTCGATATTCCCGTCTGGCGGCGAGCACGATCACGGGAATCAGGGTGTTGACACGGCGGATGGATTGCTCAAGTCGCTAGCGGCGTCGTGCGGCCATTCGAGCGCGCACATCGCCAATCTGCATGGCGAGTTGGATGAATCGCCGGGCGGCGCGACGTTGATACTGTTGGCGCCGGCTCATGCGCGGCCGATTGCGGCGTCGGGTTACACGAAGGGTGCGGCGAAGGAGTTTTTGCATCAACATGTGAAGGCACCGGCGAGTGAGATGGTGGTGCACTTCAATGTGCCGGAGAAGGTGCGGTACGAGTGGCGCTGGTTGTACGACTTGCCGCCGTGGGAGCAGGAGCGAGTGATGCTGCATGGACAGCATGACGCGACGCGCTATTTCATAGTCTGTGTCGGGGCAGATGATAGGGCGAAGAACTTGATCATCGGATCAGGTACGCCCGGGATGGCGGAGGTAACCCATAGATCCTGAAGCGTCATGCTTAACGTGCGAGGTGTTGCCTCTCCCGCCCGGCGCCGGTTCTCATCAACCGTTGCGTTGATGGCGGGCTTCTGGTATCCGTTATGGTTAGTGTGTTTATGGTTAGTGTGTTTGTGGGCTGGTGAAGTCAATTGCTAGTCTGAACGGATCGTAGTAGGAGAACGGGGAACAGTTTTGGATTTAACGCGAGAATCTCGTGTTCCAGAACACGGGTCGGTTGTTGCCGTATCTGTTAGGGGCGTTTACAAACTCTTCGGCGGTGATGTTGATGTCGGGATAGAGATGGCGCAGGGTGGAGCGAGCAAGGATGAGATACAGGAGGCGACCGGTTCGGTGTTGGCGCTTTCGGATGTTTCCTTCGACGCTGCTCAGGGAGAGATATTCGTCGTGATGGGGTTGTCGGGATGTGGGAAGTCGACGTTGATCCGGTGCATCAACCGGTTGATCGAAGCGGATCGTGGCGAGATTTGGATAGGTGATGATGAGGTCAGCTCTATGGACGATCTGGAATTGCTGCAGTTGCGACGGTCCAAGTTGGCGATGGTATTTCAGCATTTCGGGTTGATGCCGCATCGGAATGTCATTGATAACGTTTCTTGGGGTCTGGAGTTGAGCGGGGTTGATCGACGAACGCGGCGCGAGCGTGCGGTTGAGTCGATCGAGGCGGTGGGTCTAGCTGGTTGGGAACGGAATATGCCTGACGAGTTGAGTGGTGGGATGAAACAACGCGTGGGTTTGGCTCGTGCATTTGCGATGGACGCGCCGGTGATGTTGATGGATGAGCCGTTCAGCGCGTTGGACCCGGTGATTCGTCGTGATTTGCAGGAAGAGTTGGTGCAGACGCAGGCGGCGATGCACAAGACGATCATCTTCATTACGCATGACCTTAGCGAAGCGGCGAATATCGGCGATCGGATTGCGATTATGCGGGACGGTGCGATCATCCAGACTGGGACGCCGACGGATGTGGTGCTGCATCCGAAGAATGCGTTCGTGCGTGACTTCACGAAGGATGTGCGTCAGTATTCGTTGATGACGGCAGGGTCGGTAATGAGCGATGTTGTGTCGGGCAAGTATGGGTTGGAAGAAGGTGGGCATGTCGTTCCGCAGGACAGAGCGGTTTCGGATGTTTTGGAGAGACTGATCGAGGAAGACGTCGGTTACGCGATGGTGGTTGATAAAGACGGGCGTTACGTGGGGACCGCCCGGCTGCAACGGATCAATGCTGCGATCCGTCGGGGAGTTGATAAGATCGGCGACGTGCCGTTGACGGTCGACGAATCTGTGACGTGGGACACGGTGTTGGACGAGTTGGTTCCGTACGGGTTGCGTGCGGATCACTCGGTGCCGGTGTTGAACGATGACGGGGTGCTAGTAGGAGAGGTGGAGTTGAATGCGTTGGCCGAGATCATGGATCCGACAACGGAGTTTGATGGCAATCGGGACAACGGGTCGCGTAAATGATATGGAGAGTTTCGGATGAATCGTGAAGCAACTGAACAGAGTGTGAATGAACAGGGTGTGGATGAACCGGGTTCGGGCGCGACGAATGCGTTGGTGAATGGTTTGCTCGACCGGATTCCGAGTTGGGTGCGTTGGACGGCCGTTCCGGTGCTGAGCACTGCGGTGATAGTCGTTGTCGGCTGGGAGGAAGGCCGCGAGTTCCCTGATGATTTCAATTACGGACGAGAGATCGGCCTGCGGATCGACCACATCGTCGACTGGATGAATATAAATCTGCACTTCATATTCAATTTCATTAAGACGGCGCTTTTGACGGCGTTGGTCTGGCTTGAGGACGCGTTGATCTGGGTTCCATGGCCGGCGTTCATCGCTGGTATGGGTGTACTGGGATGGCGTATGGCCGGCGTTCGCGTCGGTGTGTTCTCGGTTGCATCGCTGTTGGCGATCGCGGTATTCGGTTTGTGGGAGAGCGCAATGGAGACGGCGGCGTTGATCATTGTGACGGTGACATTGTCGATTTTGATTGCGGTACCCGTCGGGGTTTGGGCATCTCAGAGCGACCGTTTGGACGCGATATTACGTCCGATTCTGGACGGAATGCAAACAATGCCGAGTTTCGTGTACCTTGTGCCGGCCATAGCGTTTTTCAGCCTCGGGAACGTTCCGGCGGTGTTCGCAACGTTGATTTACGCGGTGCCTCCGGCGGTCCGGCTCACAAACCTCGGCATCAGGCAGGTGCCCGAGGAGACGATTGAGGCGGCGACATCATTCGGCGCCACGAATTCGCAATTGTTGATGCGGGTGAAGATTCCGCTGGCTACCCCAACAATAATGGCGGGGGTTAACCAGACCACTTTGATGGCGCTTGCTATGGTGGTGATAGCATCGTTGGTGGGTGCGGGTGGTTTAGGTGAAGATGTAAATCGAGCTTTGGGACGGATTGAGCCCGGTAACGCTTTCTTGGCGGGACTCGGGATCGTATTCCTCGCCATCATCATTGATCGCATCACGCAGGCGTTTGCTAAGCGTCAACGTGATGCGATGGGTATCTCGGACGTGGAAGGCGCTACGGCTGGGTGATGTGTGGATATTCCCTCTGTTTCGGCTGAACGCGTCTTCGCTTGTTCGCCGGCGCTGAGAAAGCAAAAAAACCAAGGAGAGAAGCAATGCTATTAATAGCGAAAAAACACGTCACGAATTCCGGCCTTTTGGCGCTCGTGCTGTTACTTGCGGGAATGAGTATCGTGGCGATGGCCTGCGGAACCGAAACCGTAGAGGTCACGCGTGAAGTGCAAGTTGAAGTCGAGGTAACTCGAGAAGTAGAGAAACAGGTGGAGGTTGAGGTAATTCGTGAGGTTGAGAAGGAAGTGGTTGTTGAGAAGGAAGTGTTGGTCGAGAAAGAGGTAATGGTTGAGGTCACGGTTGAAGTCGAGAAGGAACCCATAATCTTCTCCGACTTGAACTGGACATCGTCAGAGATTCAAGTCCGAGTTGCAAAGTACATCGTGGAACACGGCTACGGCTACCCGACCGACACGGTCGCGGGCGACACGATTTCGCTGTTCGAAGGCCTGAAAAACAACGACACCAACGTCACAATGGAGATCTGGCTTCCGAACCAGCAAGAGGTTTGGGACGAGGCTCTGGAGAGTGGCGTAGTCGTCGACGTTGGCAAAAGTCTTGAGGACAACTGGCAAGCATTCGTCATCCCGCAGTACCTGAAGGATGCGAACCCGGGACTAGTATCGGTTTCAGATATTCCAGAGTACATGGATCTGTTCGTGACTCCTGACTCGAACGGCAAAGCCCGTCTCGTGACTTGTATCCCCGGTTGGGCGTGCGAGATCGTGAACGCTGAAAAAGTCGTGACTTATGGACTTGAAGACGTCGTCGAACTGGTCAACCCAGGTTCCGGCGCTGGCTTATTCGCAGACTTGGAAGGAGCCTATGCTCGTGGTGACGCCTGGATCGGCTATCTATGGGGTCCGACAAAGCCTTCTGCGGAACTTGACCTTTACATCTTGGAGGAACCGTCTTACACGGATGAGTGCTGGGCGGTTGACAAAGGTTGTGCGTACCCGACCGCGGAGATCAAAATCGCGGTGCATGAGTCGCTCATCGAGCGCGCTCCTGATTTGGTTCAATTCTTCCGCCGATGGGACTTTACGGCAGGAAGTCATATCCAAACCGAGGCGTGGATGACCGAGAATAACGAGACGTCGGAGGCAGCAGCGGTGTACTACCTGGAGAACTTCTCCGACATTTGGGAAGAGTACGTTCCTGAGGATGTTGCAGCTCGCGTCCACGAGGCTCTTGCCCAAGAGGGTTAGGCGCGTCGTTTCGCCAGCAAAACCAGCGGCATAGCAAACGGCCCCGTCTTCCAACGGAAAACGGGGCCGTTCTTGTTAGGGTCGCACCCGTGACTGGGTTTAGTCGTAGATGCTGAAGTTCAGCTCTTGTTGCGTGTGAACGTCGATGAGGGCTGAGCGTCCGTTCTCGAAGTTCTCGCGGTGGGCTTCACGGACCGCGGCGCCGATCTCGGTCGGTTCAGTCACGGTGATGCCACGGGCACCCATGCCCTCAGCGATCATGGCGTAGTCGCCGGTCATATTGCCGGCGTTGTACTTCTCCATGGCGACAGGGAGCGACTTGTTGTAACCGCCCATCGTGCCGTTGTTTAGGACGATGGTGGTGATCGGATTGCCGGATCGCACTGAGGTCTCGATGTCGAGGCCGGACATGCCGAACGCGGCGTCGCCCATGAAGTTGACGCAGAAACGTTCTGGCATCGCCATCTTGGCGCCGATCATCAAGCCGATGCCGTAGCCGAGGTGGGTGCTCTTGCCCCAACCGATGTACGTGTGAGGTTTGGTTGCGGTGTAGAACGGCATCATCTGGTCGCGCGGGTGACCCGCATCGTGGGTCATCACGGTGTTTTCGTGGTTGACCGCTTTGCCGATCTCCTTGAGGAGACGATACGGGTTGATCGGAACCATCTCTGAGTTGAGCAGGTTCGCCCAATCCGCATCCCATTCGGCGCGAACCTGAGCGACAGTTTCCTGCACCGAACTATCGCCGCGTCGACCTTCTTCGCCGATTTGTCCCTTTATCTCGTCAATCAACAATCGGAGGGTCTCTTTCGCGTCGCCAACCAGACCGATGTCGGTTGCGTACTCTTTCGAGATGTCCATCGGATTGTTGGTGCAGTGAATGAGGAATTTGCCTGAAGGCAGGTCGATGCCGTAGTTGGTGACCGTGAGGCTTGCACCCACGGCGAACAGAACGTCCGATTCTTTCAGCCAAGTCCACACTGGTTTTGGCGCGGTACGGTTTGCGGCGCCTAGCGCAAGCGGGTGTCGTTCATCCATCGCGCTCTTGCCTGGCATGGTGGTCATGACCGGGATCTGCGTCAGCTCTGCGAGTTCTTGCAGTTCCGAGGTAGCGCCGGCGTGCAATACGCCTTGGCCAGCCCAGATCGCGGGCATGCGTGCGTTCAACAGTGCGTCCGCGACGTCTTTGATGTCGCTCGCTGAAGGAGCGAAGATGTGCTTGGATGTGGGCTGGTAGTTGTCAACGGCGCCATCGGGAACGTCGTCTATCATGCCGTCGCGATGTATCTCTACCATTACCGGGCCCGGTCGTCCGTTTTTCAGCGCTTCGGTTGCTCGTCGCATGAGAGGTGCGATGGAATCGGCGGTGGTTACGGACGCGGCAAACTTGGTGATGTTCTGGAAGTTGCGAGTGCCGCTGAAATTGGGAGCGACGCCGCTCTTGTAGTTCCCGGGTCCGTCCGGGAGGAACAGAACGGGAACGCCATCGGCCCAAGCCTGGGCAAATCCGCCGAACGCGTTTTCTACTCCGGGTCCGCCTTGACACGCGAAAACGCCGTATTTTCCTTGCGACGCCATCAGTCGTGAGTAGCCGTCTGCGGCCATAATGCCACCCCGCTCCTGTCGGAAAACGATCGGGCGAATGCCTTCTACAGCGACTGCTTCGATGATGGGGTTCGAAGGGAAGCAGGCCAGCCACTCAAACCCTTCCTTCTTCAGAATCTTGGCAACAGCTTGGTAGCCGTTCATAGGTCAACTTCCTTTTCTACGGAGCGGGTCTCAATCAGTTTGTCTCATCGTTTCACGCCCACTCCCCAGTTTCCCAAGTTTAAGTCCGATTCAGGTTCGGCGCAGTCTATGAATACAGTGCGCCAATAGAATCGACTCGTGAGTTTACTCGTATGGACAGTAACCCGTGGAGGGACGATTTCAAACGGAATTCTTCAAACGCTGTAACTGCGCGCTGTTGTATTGCATCGCGCCGTGCTGATTGCATACCGTAATAATCACTCTGGGACGCTACGCGCGTTGCGGCGTCGAATCAAGAGGTGTGAATCGCACCACGAGGCTCGGTGCCAAGTGGCAGTTACCGGCAAAAGCATGGTTTCTTTGAGATCGTGAAGGACGAAAACATGTTGCGTGAGATACACGACGAATTCGAGTACAAGCCGCAAGGCAGACAGCCGCTCGGCATCGGAAAGGTCAACATTAAGGTCGTTGGCGTGGGTGGCGGCGGATCAAACGCCGTGAACCGAATGTTCAGCGATCCGATCGACACGGTCGACTACATCGTGATGAACACCGATGCCCAGGCACTGGAATTGGCCACCGTGCCCACCGGCTTGCGCGTTGGTGACACGACTGCTCGGGGTATGGGTGTTGGCGGCGATCCCACGCAGGGGCGCATTTGCCACGAGGAGAACCGCGAAGAGATCGCGGAGATATTGGAAGGCGCTGACCTCGTTTTTGTCACCGCCGGGATGGGCGGAGGCACTGGCACTGGCGGCGCTCCCGTCGTAGCGCAGATCGCAAAGCAGCAAGGCGCGTTGACGATTGGCGTATGCACAATGCCGTTCAGCTTCGAAGGCACGCACCGCATGTCGAAAGCCGAAGAGGGTGTTGATGAGCTGCAGAATTACGTTGACACGCTTATCCGGATTCCGAACGACCGATTGCTCGACGCTGCAGCGCCAGACACCACGACCCAAGAGGCTTGGCGGATGGCCGACAAGGTCCTCAAGGACGGCGTGGAGGGTATCGCACGGGTGATCATCGAGCCGGGCGAGGTTAACTTGGACTTCGCGGATGTGCGAGCTGTTATGACGAACGCCGGTCCGGCATGGATGGGTGTTGGTCAGGCTTCCGACTCTAAACCGGGCGGCTCACTTGAGGCGGTCAACCAGGCGCTTGAGAGCCCGTTGCTTGATGTCGACATCACGGGCGCACAACGTGCGTTGGTCAACATCACTGGCGGTCCGGCGATGCGGATGTACAGCGTCCAGGAGATCTCCAGCATAGTTCAGAGCAAGATGACCGCGCAGTCGAACATCATCCTAGGAACTGCCCGACAGGCCAACATGGGTCACAACATCCGAGTGATCGTTATCGCCACGGGATTCCCGACCGACGAAGAACAACGGGTTATGGATACCGAGATGATCGAGCGGGCGATAGATGACCCGGAGACGATGAAGATCCCGCCGTTCCTACGGCATCACCAGATGCAACTGCAAAAGCGCGGACGCCGCTAAACCGATTTAACGCATCAGCCGAATCCACCATCAGTCCTCACCGCCGTTGGATTCCGGCCTTCGCCGGAATAACGAAAATCACGCAACCGCGTCGCCTGTTATCAGGCGACGCGGTTGTCGTCTATGTAGTCCCAGTTGAAGTCCATTCCCAACCCGTGACCCTGGGGCAGCAAAACGTTTCCTTTTTCATCCATCGGGTCGCACGGTGAGTTCAGGTAGGGCGGCGTCGCGTCGTAGTCGACGCCCGGACGTAGCAAACCGCGCTCGTAGAAGAGGCAAGTCTCCTCAGACGTCGCTCCCAAGATGGCCGCGTTAGGGAACCAACCGCCGTGCATTTCACAAGGTATGCCGAACGCCTCGTAGACGTCGACCGCCTTTTTGCAGGCCGTTACACCGCCGAAGTTGACGTCGATTCTTCCGATGTCGGATGCGCCTTGCAAGACCCACTCAGCGCGGGAGTAGTGCATCCACGTTGCGTGTTCCGGCGCGCACACGGCGATATCTAGTTCGTTGCAAAGTCGGCGGTACGGCTCGACTCTAAACTCGTGCATCGGATGCTCCAAAAAGTAGTAGCCGAGCCGTTCCAGCTCGCGTCCGACGTATATCGACTCGTCGAGGGTGTAGACGCCCCACGGGTCGAGCATTAACGTCATGTCATCGCCGACCGCGTCGCGGACCGCCTCGCAGACCTCGATATCCTGTTTTGGAAACGCGGGCCTTCTCGGGGCTGGGCTATTGGTGATGGGGTTCCAGTAGATATAGGCGTGCACCTTAAAAGCGGTATAGCCTTTCGCTTTGCACTCCAGCGCGAACTTTGCGTAATCATCGGGCGTACCGATGTTCGGGTGCGTGCTCGCGTACGCGCGCACCTTTTCGCGCGCTTTGCCCATCAGTTGCGACACCGTCATGCCGGCGCATCTGCCCGCTAAGTCCCACAGCGCCGCGTCCAGGTTCCCGATCAGCGATTCGTGGAATTGGTGGTTGTCGCGCATCAGGTTCCAGAGATGCTCCCGACTCAAGGGGTCTTCGCCAACGAGCAGGGCTTTCACCATCGCTTCAACCTCTGACGGGAACGCCCCTTGGAAGTACCCGCCCATGCCACCGGTGTTGTAACCGGAGACGCTTTCATCCGTGGAGATCTTCGTTATGGCGTGTGTCGAAGGTTGGGGTTCGTCCAACCACTCGCCGTAGCCCCATTTAGTGCTGACGTTGTTGGCTTCGCTCTTGAACGTGATGACTTCGATGTCGGTGATATGCATGACAGTGTCGCAGCCTCTCGAGACGCGGGTTTTCGGTGTAATTCGTAAGTTACTTTAACCCGACATCGAGACGGCGCGCATCTGTCTGACGACTTGAACGCTTCAAAAGCTTTGCGCGCTCTGAAACTAGGCGCAGGTCAAATCGATGCTAAGGCTCGTGATTTTGGAGTACTCGCACCAAGCCGCCGACTATTAACGGCGAGTTGCTCATCAGCACCGCACCGAAGTACGCGCCAGACACGGCATTTGCGTTCGTGACGAAATCGGCAGCGAATGTGGCGTCTTTGAATAGGATGAAACCGACATATCCGCCGATGATGCCGAGGACGAATGCGATGGCGAGTTCTTTAGGGTTTACCAGGTTTTCGTGAGTTCCGAATCGCTTGACGATGGCGAAACCGATGGTGCCGCCGATAGCTTGCATCAAGACGGCGTTGATCATCAGAAAGGAGCTGCTCCCGGCGAATAACCAAGTGGTGACCATTATCGAGCTGAGGATGTAGAGACTGAAGCCAGCGACAGACGAAAGAAAAAACGCAGCTACGACTTGCACGATATATGCGCCGATTTTGTAGTCGCCGCGCCAGACGATGAAGCCGAGGAAAACGCCGACAATTATCAGCGCGGCGAGGGGTATGTATCCAGAAATCTGGTTGAGCATGGGTTTGTATTGAGGACCCGTTAAAGGTTCTTCAACGCGGCAGGGCGTCGATGACCGCATTGGCCTGAGCCGTGGGACCGTTGAGTCGCGGATCTGCGACGATTGTGAATGCTGCGGCCAACCGTTCGGCTAATGCTTCGGTCGCGGGCACCGCCGTAAATCTGTATTGGGGGAGCATACGGTTGATCCTGTCCGCCAGTGGACCTTTACGGGAACGCTCCAGTACGTTTCTGGGCGACGCACCTAGTTCAACAGTTGCGATCTTGGTACGGAAATCGCAGTTGGCAGCGCCGCTGAGGTATTCGCCAATCGTCTTTCCGACGTCTCTAGTCGCCTCGATGTAGATCGGTTCACTTTCGTGCAGAACTGCGACGATGCCGGTCTTCCGCCCCAACATCCACGTCCCGTCTTCCGTCAATGGTAACGTTTCGCCTTCAAGCAACCGCGTATAGAGGGGTTCCCACTTGCCTAGATGCGCTGGAGTAAAGACGGACATTTTGCATCGCGGGTTAGAAATCGGGCAGGAAGCTATGCACTCCACTAGTTGGGAACATGGTATCAATGATTGCAATCGCACCGGGCGTGTGCTCGGTAACACGACTGGCGCGGGCGAGATCTGAGAGCATCACTGCGCCCATGTAGATCGAGCCAAGTGATGCTACCGGCATAGTGACGTCCGGTGGGCGATCGGTCCGGTGGCAAGTTGCTGAGCCGTCCGCATCCGCCTTCAGAGAGTACACGCCTTCGGTCCAGGGGCAGAAGTCGTCGACTATCTCGATAACGACTTCCCCGGCAGCAGTGTATGTCCTGGCTGACAAAGCTTTGACCGGATCCAGTATTCGGATCCAAACCGAGTCGTACGGCGTCAGCGAGAGTTTGCGGGGGTCTGCCAACAGCCATAGCAAGTTGGATTTCTGAGGATGGTGATGATGGATGACCTCGCCTGCCAGGTCGATGTCGAGCAAGAATCGCCAGAGCGCCGCTTCGGCCGCGGTTGTCGCCGCGATAAGCTCTTCGACCCGCACCAAGTTCTTAGAGTGCAAATCGTCGTCTTTGTATTGGATGCGGTAGACGGCATAACCAAGTGCTTGACCGTCTTCGGAGTAGGTGACGTAGAAAGGCTTACGGTTGCGTTGCCGCTTGATGCGTTGTGGATCGAAGATCCAGTCCCAATCCGCGTCGAATCTCAACATCATGCCAGGCGTTACAACGGCGGTCTTCGCCCACACGTCAGGCGCAACGTTTCGCATCTTAACGCGATCCGCGAAACGGACTTCGCCAGTTATCGTCGGCATCACGCGGAAGCGCGAGTCGCGAGTGTCGATCTTGGCGATGTTGGCGCCGCCTGAAATGCCGAAACCGTAGCGACCATAGATGTTGCTTTCACTCGACCACAAACCGGCGACGTGTTGCCCTGCGTATCGCCCTTTGACGAGCAGTCGGCGCATCATTTCGGTCATTACGCCGCGCCTCGTGTGCGTCGCGGCGACGGTTACGTCGGTTACGCCCATGAAACTTGTCTTGCCGCCGGGAATCGTAAGCTCGAACGGCACCCAATAAGAAGTGCCGACGAGTTCGTCGCCGTCGAACGCGCACGCCCCACGCACCAAGGAACCGTAAATCGCCTCGTCACTTTCCAGAGCGCCTTCTTCAATGTCAAAGTGCCCGCTAAAGCCTCGATGCAGTGTCCGTGTGTATGTGAGGCGTTCGTGATCGTGCGCCGCTCGAAATTCGATGCCTGCTAGTTTGTTTGATCGTGAGTTCACCTGAATAATGCCTTGGTGAATATGGAGTGAATCAGAAGTGATACGGGTTCCAACCGGCCGGCGTCGTACGAAAGATCGCGTCGGCTCGGAATGCGGCGTCGGGAGTGCGCGCCGCAACGTCGACTAGGCCGATATTCGCCAGCATCGAACACTCGACCGCGCCCATGTAGATGGCTGCCAACTCGGCTTCGTTCATCACGAGGTCGGGAGACGTATCCGTGTCGGTGCATCGTCCACCCTCCGGTCCGCACTCGAACGACAACGTCCTGCGTTGCTTGGTCTCGGCGTCTTCGACTTGGATGACGAGCGCATCTTCAACTGCGTAGGTGCGACTCTCTAACATCAAGGAGATGTCGAGAAACTTGAGCCATATCGCATCCGTCAACGTGCGTCGCAACCGTCGCGGCTCGGCGAGCATCCAGGCCAGCGGGTCGTCTACCGGACGGGCGTGAGCCTTGAGATCGTCGACAAGCTCTTGGTCGAGCAGGTATCGCCACAGCGCCGCGTGAGCGGCGTCAGTGGACGCCACAGCTTCGACGACGTGCATCGTCCCTTTGAACTCGTCATTGGGGTCCTTGTGAATCGTGTACCGGGCGTAGGCCAGCGCGGCGTCGCCTTCCTTGTAGATGACGAAGAACTCATCTTTGGTTTCGACCGGATGGATCTCGTAGAGCCACCGTTTCGCCGTTCGCGTAATCATTCCGGCTCGATGGAGTCGAGTGCGTTCATACGCTTCGGTCATCAGCGGTATCGCTTCGTCGCGTTCTAGTTTGACGTAATGTCCAGACCAAGATGGTGAGTGCTCGTAGCTCGTGTGACGCAGGTCGATGTGCCATTCATTGGCCGGCATCGAGTTCCCGTAGCCGTATCGACCGTAAAGGAGGCTCTGGCTGGCCCACAGGATCGAAGCGGCATCGCCGCGTTCGCGCGCGTCGCCGTGGATCCGCTTCATAATGCTGCGCTGAATGCCACGCCGTCGGTGCGTCGGTCCGGTGGTGATGTACGCGACTCCAGCGACAGGAACTTGCGCTCCACCGGGCAACGTCATGTCAAACGAGTCGGCTCCTCCCGAACCCGCCATAGTGTCGCCGTCCATGCACACCAGCAACCGGTCGATCTCGACGCGGTGAGCGCGCATGAAGACAGTACTTTCGGGATTCGTGTGGTCGCCGAGACCGCCGCGGACGGCGATGCGCCACTTAAGAAACTCTTCGTCTCGAACCTGACGTATTTGCATGACCAAAACTTGAAATAAGAGCCGTTGTATGTTGGTTAAACTTGATTGGCTAGCGCAAAATCTGTGTTGAGCTACGATGTCCGATCAAGTAATCCAAGATTCTAAATTCGCGGCTTTAGAATGCCAATTCCGTGGCGGAATCGGGGATAGTGTCGTGCACCTGCGCGAGACGTCGTCAACGATGAATGTTGCCAAGAAGATGGTCGAACGGTCGACGGACGTTCGCACTCTTGACGGAAAAGTGATCATTGCCGACGATCAATACGAAGGCAGAGGTCGTTTCGGCAGGGTTTGGGACTCCGAACCGGGAGCGAACCTGTTGTTATCGGTCATACTGTGTCCGCGGTTGGCTTTGACGGGTCAGATCACGATCATGGCGTCATTGGCGGCGGCGATGACCGTCGACGAACTGACGGATTATCGAACTGCGATCAAATGGCCCAACGATGTGATGGTACGTGGCAAAAAGATATGCGGTGTGATAGCGGAGAGTTTCATTGTCGGAGATTCGTTCGCGGGTATCTTGGGTATCGGGTTAAACGTGAACTGGGTGCCTCCAAGAGATAGACGAAGGGGTTACCTTGCGACGAGCGTTCGCGAGTTGAATGGGTCAAGCATTTTCTTAGACCGTGTTCAAGCGTTGCGTTCGTTACTGACGCACTTGAACCAGCTCTACGATGCATTGGAACGCGGCGAAACGATAGTGCCGGAGTGGCGGAATAAATTGGAGACGCTCGGTGAGGAAATCCAAGTGACGATGCTCAACCACGGTGCCGCAAGCGCAGGCGAATCCATTCACGGCATCGCGGAGGACGTTGATGAATTCGGGCGCCTGCTGATCCGTGAGCCTTCAGGTACCGTAAGGGCCGTTGCGGCCGGCGAAGTTACTGCAAGGAAAGACCCTGGTGGGCGGTGATCAGAGACTAACCGTGCGTGTGCGTCCACGTTCATCGAATGATCGCATCATTGGGTACGACGCGGCGGCGGGCGTATTGCGCGTCGCCGTGAAAGCCGCCCCGGTCGACAACGCTGCGAACACGTCGACGATCAAGCTGTTGGCGAAGGTTCTGAAGATACCGCAAGGTCGGATTTCGATCGTGCGCGGGGCAAAGTCGCGCGACAAAATCGTGGCGATCAATGCCGACGCGTCGATTTTGGCGCGGCTTGATAACTACTAAGCGTTAATCGTTGGCTGGATCGGGACCCCAACCTTGCATGAGATCTGGTCGTCTGGTGAGAGTGCGTTCAGCGGCTTTGCTCTTTCGGTAACGTGAGATCTCGTGCCGATTGCCTGTCAAGAGCACCTCTGGCACTCTGCGTCCGCGAAATTCCGCGGGGCGCGTGTAGACAGGCCCTTCGAGCATCCCTCGACTCTCGCCGGAGAACGATTCTTCGCGGATCGATTCGGCGTCTCCTAAAACGCCTGGGATAAAACGGGAGACTGAATCGACGATCGCCATTGCGGGTATCTCGCCGCCGGTCATCACGAAATCCCCGATGCTTATTTCGAGATCAACACATTCCTCGATGAATCGTTCGTCGACGCCTTCGTAGTGACCGCACACGAGCGTCAATGCAGGTAGACGCGAAAAATGTTGCGCGGCGAGATGTGTCATGGGCTGCCCTTGCGGCGACATCAAGACGGTAACCGGGCGTTGGTCTTCGGGATACCTAACGTTGATGTGATCGATCGCCTTCGTCAAAGGCGGTGCCATCATCACCATCCCGGGGCCTCCGCCGTATGGCGGCGCGTCGACGGATCGATGTCTGTCGGCAGCGAAGTCGCGCGGGTTGACGAAATCGATTTCGATCAAACCCTTTTCCAACGCGCGCTTTAGGATGCTCGAGGTTGTGGGACCTTCGAACATTTCAGGAAAAAGCGTGACGATGTGGAAATGCACAGTTTTCTGAATGGCTGGTTAATGTCGATGACTGTGTGCGTCGATCGGATGATCACCTTCGTGGGTGCCTTTCAGTATCTCGACGGCGTGGGGAATAACCGGCAACACGATTTCTAATGTTTCGACCGCGCCTTTTGGGCTGCCCGGCAGATTGATGATCAACGTTCGATTTGCGACGCCCACAACAGCCCTGGAAAGCATTGCCATCGGCGTAATCTCCAATGAAGCGGCGCGCATCGCTTCTGCCATGCCTTGGACTTCGTACTCGATCACTTCGCGTGTCGCCTCGGGCATCACGTCGCGGGGTCCGACGCCCGTGCCGCCGGTTGTCAGAATCAGATCGACATCGTTGCGGCGACTCCACTCGCTCAATTGGGCGGCCAGGCGTGTCTTGTCATCTGGTTCGAGTCGCCTTTCGAGGAGCGCGTGCCCTTCGTTGACCATGAGAGCTACGATCGCATCGCCTCCGATGTCATCTCGCCGCCCGGCGTGACCGGAATCGCTACTGGTGAGTACTGCGAATTTGATGTTGGCTGGCACGTTATCTTTAGCCGAATCGCCGATCCTGTGTTTCCAATGCTCCAGATCTGATGATAATGCGACCTGATCGCGAAACAGGACGTGGAATCCTTGGCAGTATGAATCCTAGAATTCGAAACGGACGCGAACTGTTGTCGCAATTTCGCGACAAAGATATTTGAAAACTGATTCCATTTGCGCGTCGGTCCGCATCGGTTGGATCGCATCGCGAAAACGTTTCGGAATGACCGCGAAACACCATTCAGTTGTGACCAAGATGCACGGGACAACGGCGGAAAGCTACCCGCATTTTCATGAACCAGTGATGCTCTCCGAGGTGCTGGACGCTCTCGACGTCATCCCCGGCGGGCGTTACATCGACGCGACATTGGGCGAGGGAGGCCATGCTCGGGCGATAATGAGCGCGGCGTCACCCGGTGGACAGCTGATTGGTATCGACGCCGACCCCGAAGCTGTCGATTCAGCGTCGAAAAGGCTTGCACAGTTCGGTTCATCGGTCCGCATCTGCAACGAGAATTTCGTTGAAATGCAGGCGATCGCGACGCGCTACGGTTTTTCACCGGTTCACGGTGTACTTATGGATCTCGGCGTTTCTTCCCTGCAACTCGATCGCGAGGAGCGCGGTTTTTCCTTCCGCCGATCCGACCCATTGGACATGCGGTTTTCAAAAAATGGCGGATTGGACGCCAACCAGATCGTTAACAAATATTCCGAGCGCGAGCTTGGTGACTTGATCTATCGCTATGGTGACGAACGTGCTTCCCGCCGGATCGCCTCAGCCATCGTTGGGAATCGGCCGATAAGGGACGCGTCGCAACTCGCGGCGATTATCTCATCTGTGAAACCTCGCGGACGCCGCGGCATTCATTCGGCCACGCAGACGTTTCAGGCGTTGCGAATCGCCGTCAACGACGAGTTGACGGTACTTGCCGCAGCGTTGGAACAAGCGGTAAATGTCACAGGAACTGGCGGAAGAATAGTCGTGATTTCGTACCATTCATTAGAAGACAGGATAGTCAAAAACTTCATTCGAGACGCTGCCGCCGATTGTATCTGCGATTCCAAGGACCGATGGTCGCCCGTATGCACGTGTGATCACGTTCCGACGCTGGAGCTAGTGATCAAAGGGGCATTGACACCAACGGCTTCGGAGATCCAAGCGAACCCACGTAGTCGTAGTGCCAAGCTTAGGGTGGCTAAGCGGATTGAATGAAGTCCTATCGCAACACTGATTAGACTCAAGGAGCTTCGAGCCAGATGTACAACGAAGACATTCGACTTGCGATCGATGTCGGCAGCAGTAAAGTCTGCAGCGTCGTTATTAGGCGAGACAACTACAACGAGCCTGAGATGCTCGCGGTCGATGTGTTGCCAAGTGAAACGATTCACGACGGCGACGTGATGAATCTGAACGAAGCGACCGCGGTTGTTCGTGCATCCGTCAACGAAGTCTCGAGTCAGTGCTCGCTGAACTTTACGAAAGCGTACGTCGGATTCGGCGGAAAACACGTCAATTCCTACGCTGGTTGGGGGCGAGTAAGCGGGTTCGACTTTGCGACGGGAGTAACCGAGGAAGACATCGTCCAAGCGGTACGCCAAGCCGCGTATGAGCGAGTCGAATCTACTGACCATCTTTTGTATGCGACACCGACCGGGTATCGAGTCGACGATGGCACCGAGTTCCGCAAGCCACCGGTAGGTATGCATCCGGACAGCCTCGAAGTTCAGGCGTTGCTCGTTGTTTCCGACATGCAACACTACCGCACGGTGTTCGACGCCGTGAGCAATGCGGAAGTTACCCCGATCCACGGCGGTTCGACCCTCGTCGCAGAGGCCGAATACCTGCTCAGCCCGTACGAGCGGGACGCTGGTGTCGTTCTTATAGACATCGGCGGTAGCGACACTGAGATGGCCATCTACAACCACGGCCGCGCGATGGTGTTTAATTCCTTGCCCATTGGCGGATTCCACTTCACCAATGACATCGCCTACGCGTACGAACTGCCGTTCGAAAATGCCGAAGCCGTAAAGATCTCGGCCGGCACATTGGTTGGCGACACCATTGGATTTGACGATGAAATCGATCCGATGGCACTCAACGGGTCCGAACGCGTCGTCGATGTCGAACGCTCGTTGACCAGGGTTTCGGTATCGAATCTGCTAAGAGATCGTGCGGCTGAGACGATGGGGCTCTACAAATCGCGAATGGCCCAGGTTTCAGGTTTGCCAGACACGGATTTCCTGACCGTAGTGTTCACCGGTGGTGGATCGAAACTCACTGGGATCGAGACGTTTGCAAAGTTGAACATGGGACTGAGGGGCCGGGTAGAGGTTCGCAAGCCAACTGGCATCAAGAGCCTCCCAGATGATGTTAGTGATCCGTCGATGTCGGGCGCGATCTGCATGGCGTTGCGAGCGTTGGACCGCATCGACCGCGACAACCATGTCGAACGCAAACCGATAACGATATTGCACAGTTCGTCGGACGAATCTGAACCAGTTGAGCAAGCCGAGGCGGCCGGATCCGGCGTGGGCGCGAAGCTCCGCTCGTTGCTGGGCCGTTAGGCGCTCGACAAACCGCAGTCATCGGCTCTGTGTCGTTCAATAAGGCAGTCTGTACCGCGAAGTGTAAAGTAAAACAGAGCGTCACCGGGGTTTAAGGTCTGCGATGATTTGTTCTCGGGGCGGAATTCGGTGATTGCTCGCGTTTCGAAGGGCGCACCAAGGCAAGTTGACAACATCGTTATCAACGTCAATAAGGCGTAGGCGAAATCCGTCCGTCAACATCAAGGTAGTAGGCGTCGGCGGCGGTGGCTCAAACGCGCTTACACGCATGTATCGATCTCGGATTCCCAGCGTCGAGTACATCGCGGCCAACACCGACGCACAGGCGTTGGCAAATACCGAGGCTTCAATTCGACTCCGCGTAGGAGATCGCATCGCCGGCGGTCTCGGTGTCGGTGGCAACCCGCAAATCGGGCGGGAGTGTTTTCTCGACAGTCGGGAAGAGATTCGTGAAGTAATGTCGGGTGCCGATCTAGTATTCATAGCCGCCGGAATGGGTGGCGGAACTGGCACTGGCGGCGCTCCGATCGTAGCTAACATCGCTAAACGAGAGCTGGGATGCCTAACTATAGGCATCGTTACAAAACCGTTTCCCTTTGAGGGTTATCAGCGCGACAAACAAGCCGCCGAAGGGCTCAATCGGCTGGCCGAAGAAGTCGACACGATGATTGTGATACCGAACGAGCGGTTGTTGCTGGTGTCCGCGCCAGACACTTCCGTCGAGGTAGCGTTCCGAATGGCTGATGAGGTGTTGCGTCAGGGCATTCAATCGATTACCGAGTTGCTACTGCTACCCGGTGAGATAAATCTGGATTTCGCAGACTTGCGGACGGTGATGCGAGATGCTGGTCCGGCATGGATGGCGATAGGTAAGGGAAACGGCATCGACCGAACAGACGCAGCAATCGCGTCAGTACTACGCTCGCCGTTGCTCGAAGTTAGCATCGACGGCGCAACCGGCGTGTTACTGAACATCACCAGCGGTCCAGATCTGATGATGTCCGAGGTGCGCAAGATATCGGAAACCGTAAAGCAACAGGTGCATAGCGACGCGGAAATCATATTTGGCACGACTCAAGACCTCCGCATGGAGAACGAACTGAAGATCACGATCATCGCCACCGGTTTCGAAGACGTAACTGGGATAGACGCCTATGGCGAAGAGCGGGTACGAAATGCCGAGCGAGCCTTGGAAAGCGGCGATGAACCCATAGCTAGAGTGCCGAAAGCCGCCACAATCGCCGATTTCCCGCGCTATATCAGCGGTCGCTGATTTTCCCGGATCTACGCAGATTCGGTTTCGCCATTTCGATTCTGACAACGCCGATTTGTCTGTAGAATCACGATTCCGGTGCGCGTAAGAACGCATGGAAGGTGTTTCGACAGTTCGCAAATTCGCTGAAAATCGCTCAACGGACGCGTGCAAACAGGCGAACATCTTGTAAAAATAAAAACCCAAGCACAATATGTTGTGTTTGGGAAAGCGGACAAGCAACCGGCGACAGCGAAATTTCAGGCGAAAAATGCACTGCCCAGAGTGTGGACATCCAGACACCAAAGTGGTTGACTCGCGAGTGAGCAACGATTCGGTGCGTCGGCGGCGTGAGTGCCTTTACTGTGAAGGTCGATTCACGACGTACGAGCGGGTCTACAATACTCGGTTGAAGGTCGAAAAGCGGAGTGGGAAGTTGGAGTCGTTCTCGACCGCCAAATTGACGCGGAGCATCGAAATCGCTTGTGCGAAACGATCGTTACCGGTCGGCGCAATTGAGCAGATAGTCGAAGATATCCACGAACGGGCAGTCAATGAGGGACGCGAGCACATCGAATCCGGTTTGATCGGCGAGATGGTGCTCAATCGGTTGCGGTCGTTGGATCAAGTCGCATATTTGCGGTTCGCTTCTGTCTACAAGGACTTTGAGGATGTCGAAAGATTCACCGCTGAGGCGAGCACCTTGGAGGCTGCGAACCCGTACGAATCTGAACTTCAAACGACGTTTTTGTCCAACCCCGTTTCACAGGCGGCGCGCCAAACGGCGCGTCGTAACTGACGCTGGGGCAGTTATTTTGATCGACCCGCAACACGTGGATCGACATGTCAGCACGATGGGAGCCGTGTAATGGCTAATACGACAACCGGCAGGTGGACGCTGGACGTTCCAGACGATGGTTTCAATCCCTCGGAAATCTCCGAAAACGCGCAGGTGATTTTGGAAAAGCGGTACCTCTTGCGCGACACGAAAGGAAAGATCGTCGAAGACGGTCAGGGGATGTTCCGTCGAGTGGCACAAGCGATCGCACAAGGTGACACGCTTTATGGAGCGACGTCCGAAAGAGTCGACAAGATCGCAGACCATTTTTACCGGATGATGGCAAGTCTTGATTTCTTGCCCAATTCGCCGACCCTCATGAACGCGGGTACAGGCCAAGGCACGCTTTCGGCGTGTTTCGTCTTGCCATTGAAGGACACCATGGAAGGCATAACGCGCGCCTCGCACGACCAAGCCATGGTACAGAAATTCGGGGGTGGCACTGGTTTCGCCCTATCTGAACTTAGACCCAAGGGATTCTCGATCTCGACGACGCACGGCAAGGCATGTGGCCCGGTCGAGACACTTCGGTATCTATCCGCGACCTCGCGCCTAGTAACGCAAGGCGGGAAACGTGACGGCGCCAACATGGCGGTGATGGATGTGCACCATCCCGACATCATGGAATTCATCACCTGCAAAACCGTTGAAGGGGAGATCCATAACTTCAACATCTCCGTCGGAGCTTCAGACGAATTCATGCGAGCGGTGTTCGAAAACACCGACTACTCTCTCTACTTCCGCGAAAATCCGGCGGATACCGCGAGCCGCATGGTCGAGGTGGGACGTCAGAACGCCCGAGAGGTGTTTGAACAGATCATCGACGGCGCGTGGCGCAACGGCGAGCCCGGGATGATCTTCTTGGATGAAGTGAACCGCAACAGCCCCGTAAAAGACATCGGCCTGATAACCGCCACCAACCCATGTGGCGAGCAACCGCTGTTGCCGTACGAATCGTGCAACCTCGGCTCTATAAACCTTGCCAACTTCGTGATCGGTAAGCTGGCCACTGGCGTCATCGAACGCAGTCCGGCACAACTCGACCTTTTGCGGCCAGAATATGCCGGGATTCAAGCGCACACTCTCAGGAAACTGCCTGGAATCGATTGGGACCGGATGGAAGACACGATCCGGTTGTCAGTCCACTTCCTCGACAACACGATCGACGTCAACGAGTACGCGATACCTGAAATCAGAGACATGAACCTCCAGACGCGCAAGATCGGCTTGGGCGTCATGGGCTTCGCGGACATGCTCGTCTCACTCGGCATCCCATACGACAGCCCTGAAGCCGTCGTCCTCGGCCGAGACGTCATGCGATACATCAAGGAAACCGCGGATCGGGCGTCGGAGGATTTGGCACAATCACGCGAACCGTACGGGGCGTGGCACGAAAACGGCGTCTCTCACCCGCGCATGCGTAACGCATGCCGTTTGACAGTTGCGCCGACCGGCACGATCTCAATGATCGCCGGATGCTCCAGCGGCATCGAGCCGATATTCTCGCTCGCTTTCAGGAAACACAACATCCTGGGCGGCGACACGACGCTGATTTACGCTGACGCCAACTTCGAGCGCGTAGTTCGCGAACGCGGCAATTACAGCCGTGCATTGCTCGATGCGCTGGCTAGTGGCGATTCGCTGCAGGAACGCGAAGATGTCGATGAGGACGTCAAAACACTGTTCCACGTTGCTTCCGATATATCGCCTAGCGACCACGTTCTGATGCAAGCGGCGTTCCAAGAAAGTGTCGACGCGGGGATTTCGAAGACCATCAACTTCCCCAACGAAGCGACCAAGGCCGACGTTGAAGAGGCGTACATGCTGGCTTGGGAGACGCGCTGCAAGGGCATCACGGTTTACCGCGCTGGCAGCCGCGAAAAAGAGGTTCTTACCGCTGGCACCAGCGAAAACGCCGAAGCCGGATCTGAGAACGCCCTCGCAAATGTAGAAGACGGATCAGTGGCGTACGTCAACCGCATGCCAAGACCACAGGTTCTCGAATCGAAAACCGTCCAGGTCGAAACCGGTCGCGGCAAGATCTACGTGACACTCTCGTTCACCAGCGACGGACATCCGTTCGAGGTCTTCACCAATCACGGCAAAGCCGGCGGAAACGACAGCGCTATGGCGGAAGCGCTCTCACGCATGATCTCGTTGAACCTGCGAACGGGCGTGTCACCGACCGACGTCATCGATCAGATAATCAACATCGTTGATGTACCGGTGTGGGACCGCGGCCAACAGATACTCTCTGTTCCCGACGCCATCGCCAAAGTGCTGCTTGAGCACGCATCTTCGCCGCCAAAGGGCACATTGGCTCCAAGTGTCGATCCCATTCAGACCGCGTTGCTTGAGTCGCCTAAGTCGAGAGATGTCGGCATGCCTCAAACCTCCGCAAGTATGAGTTCTGCTTTGCCGAAAACTGAGATCGTCACAGAATCCTGCCCCGAGTGTTTCGCACCTCGGATGGCGTACGAAGAAGGTTGTGTGAAGTGTTACACCTGCGGATACAGCAAGTGCTGAAGTTACCGCACGCCGCGATGTAGCCCGTACCGACCAATCAGACATCGACACGTAAATGATCGACACCAAACCGCTACTGGCCCTGACGTTGGGAGACCCTTCTGGCATCGGGCCAGAGGTGGTCGTCAAGGCGCTCGCCGATCCAGAGATCAACGACTCCGCGCGCATGTTCGTGGTCGGCACCGACCGCGCGGTGCGGCAGGCGCTATCGGAGACCGGCATCGATCTGCCCGTGCAAGCCATCGAAGATCCTCGCCAGACACCCGATTCTCCTGAAGTCATATCGGTATTGAGCGTCGGCGATTACGAGAACATTGAATTTCCGCAAGGCCTACATTCGGTCGATTCGGGTCGCGCGTCACATCTGTGGGTTGAAACCTCGGCGAACATGTGTCTCGCAACTGAAATTGACGCAATGGTGACCGCACCGGTCAACAAAGAATCGTGGCAGATGTCGGGTGCCGCAGATCTGGGTCACCAAGAGGTTTTCAAGCGGTTGACCGACAGCGCCACCGTCTACACGATGCTCGTCAGTGGCGTCCTGCGGTGTATGCACCTGTCTACGCACAAGTCGCTACCCGAAGCATGTGCATTCGTCACCACCGAAAACATCTTGACCGCGGTCCGCATAACCGACGAGCACTTCAAGCGCTGGGGTTTCGATAACCCCCGAGTCGCAGTCGCCGCGTTGAACCCGCACGCCAGTGACAACGGCCTGATCGGCGATACGGAAGCAAAAGAGATTTTGCCTGCTATCGAGTTGGCGAAGTCAGAGGGCATCAACGCGACGGGACCGCATCCCGCCGACTCGGTCTTCAATCAAGCGATCGACGGAATGTACGACGTCGTCGTTGTGATGTATCACGACCAAGGACACATCCCGATCAAGGTGCATGGCTTCGAAGAATCGGTATCCGTAAACCTCGGCATCCCATTTATCCGTACTTCGGTCGATCACGGCACCGCATTCGACATCGCCGGCAAAAACCTGGCACAATCCACCAGCATGGTAGAAGCCGTCAAGCTCGCCATCGCACTTGCGACCCAGCGCGGGATCGCCTGAATCGCCTCAACTGCCCGTCGAGAGGTAGTGCCGTACTCCGAATTTCCAGATTTGGAAGGCGACCACCAAAAATCCGATCCCGATCGCGGGCGCTAAGTATTGGAACCACGTCGGTGACCCTAGCGGATCGTCCACACCCATGATCGCGAGCGCCGGGAAGTAGCTGACGCATGCGAGCGGAATCCCAAATGTGAAGAAGTTGCGGAACCACGGACGATAGATGTTGATCGGGTACTGGGTCGTCTCAACGCCGCCGTAGGTCATCGTGTTCATGATCTCCAGCGTCTCAGTTGTCCAGAACGCTAGGGTCGCTTGCAGTACGATCAACGCGGCGAACAACGACGCACCGCCCGCGACTGACGCCACCAACAAAACGATGTTAGGGATCGTCCAATGCAAATCGAGATTCGTCGCGGCCCACGCCAACGCCACTAATCCAGGTGTGAGCCGACTGATCCTTCGTAGCGTCAGTTCTTGACCTGCGAGCTGTAACGCTGTAGACCGCGGGCGAGTGAGTAACCGGTCGAAATCACCCGATTTGACCATCTGGCCGAACAAATCGAAACCCGTAGTCAATGCGTCGGCAAAGGCGAACGAAATGTTCACGATGCCATAGATGAACGCGACTTGGTACACGTTCCAACCGATCAACGATCCAAATCGATCGAAGAGCACGAGAATCGCCATGAACTCGCCCGCAGTGATGATTAGCCGACCACCGAGCTGCATCAAGAACGAGGCTTTGTATTGCATCTGAGCCCGTACCGAGACGGCAAGAAATCTTCTGTAAACGTAGAGGCTGTCCAGCATGTTCAACCGCCTTGTATCACCACTCGTCGCAACGCCCACGCCATCGCGACCCGACCCGCAATCACAAAGGCCACAATCCAAATCAATTGATGGGCGAGGTGTTGAGGAAACTCAGATATCGGAATGTGGCCCAGGTATAGTCGATAAGGCGTATCGACAAACCCTCGGAACGGCATCGCATTGATGAACGGCTGGGACCAGTCAGGGAATAGCGGCAGCGGAACCAGCATGCCTGAAAAGATCAGTACCAAGCCGAACGTCAACTGCATAACGCCGTCGCCAGTAATTGTCCAGAGCATCGTCACATTGAGGAACGTTGTGATCGCGCTACTTAGCAAAACGGCGGCACACATCGAGACCGCAAATGCCATGGCCGCGTTGAACGAAACTGGGGGCGCCATTCCCATAAGGATGAACGCGAAGGCTAACAATGGCACCGCGCGCATCAGCATAGGCGCTGTCCGCCAAGCCAGGGCGCGGCTAAACCAGTAGCTGTAAAGATCGACAGGCCGGACCAACTCGTAACCGATGCCGCCGGATCTGATCATGGCGCGAAGATCAGTGTCGATGTTCCAAGGAAGCGCCGCGAGGAATGCCTGTCCGAGCCAGATATATGTTTCGACGTCGCTGGAACTCATCGGCTGCTCCGCGTTGGTCGATCGATAAAAGGCTTGGAAAATCATCACGCGGATAATGCCCCAAACCATCTGCGTTACCAATCCCGCCATCGCCGCCGACCTGTACTGCAGCAGGCTGCGAAACTTCGCACTCAGTATGGCCCAGTAACTGATCAGCGTGCTTGATCCTCGTAGATACGCGCAATCGTCTCTTCGATGGGAGGATTCTCGACGAATAAGTCCAAGACCTGATTCTCAGCAGTAACGAAGGCTATCAACTCGGCTGCGGGAACTCGGGCGGGATCGAAATGTATGTGGACACGATCACCTTGCCTGTCAGCCAGTTGTGCGGAAGGGTGGAGTACGGGAACTGCGTTGTGCGGCAGATCAACCACCAGTCGGCGTTGCAGCGTCACACGTCGACGGAGGTCGTCGAACGTGCCATCTGAGAGAATTTTCCCGTTGTTGATGATCATGACCCGGTTGCAGATCGCTTCGATGTCATCCATGTCGTGAGTCGTCAGTATCACCGTCGTTCCGCGCTCTCCGTTGAACCGTTTGATGAATTCGCGAAAGGCGATCTTGGACACCGCGTCCATGCCGATGGTCGGTTCGTCGAGAAACAGGATGGCCGGTGAGTGGAGCAGGGCGGAAACGAGATCGCAGCGCATCCGTTGTCCCAAACTCAGTTGACGCACGGGAACATCCAGGCACGCCTCGATATCCAAGACATCGATGAACTCGTCTCGGTTGCGAACGTACTCGTCGCGGGGTACCCGATAGATGTCCCTCAGCAGGTCGAACGACTCAATAACCGGTAAATCCCACCAAAGTTGTGTTCGCTGGCCAAACACTACGCCGATCTGACGAACGTGGTCCGTACGACTCCTCCAAGGCACCCTACCGAGGATCTCGCACGTTCCGGAATCTGGGACCAATATTCCAGACATCACCTTCACGGTGGTCGATTTTCCCGCGCCGTTAGGCCCTATATAACCGACTAACTCGCCAGGCTCGATCGAGAAGCTCACGCCATCGAGGGCGTCAATGGTGTGGTAACGCCGGCGAGCGACACCCTTGATGGCGCCCCACATGCCGGCGTCACGTTCAGAGATTCGAAATCGTTTGACTAGGTTTTCGACTACTATCTGCGGCATACCGCGATTCCTACGTTCGAAGCGTTCAGACGCGCCTAAAGACCTGACATCCGTCGTCATGGATCGTCAGGCAGAGACCGGTGTTATTGTTGGCCGATTGCTATGGAATACGCAATCATACAACGCGTTGCCCGGCGTTGGAACCAAACCCGAACTCGCCTGCATCGTGGTTCGGCGCAGAACGCCCAAACTTATAATCGACAACACCGCGGGAATCCCGTTTACGATCTCAAAGCGCGGACAACAGAGACAAACAATCGCGAGGCGGCTCATTGAACGTTTCATTCATCGGCGGCGGTGTCATGGCAGAGGCCATCATCTCCGGCGTCAAAGAAGCCGGGCTGGGTGTTGACATCACCGTCAGCGAACCGATACCGGAGCGCGCGTCGTACCTCGAAACCGCCTACGACGTCAAAATTGCGGCGAACAACCGCGCCGTCGTATCTGATTGCGATTTGGCCGTTCTCGCCGTTAAGCCCCAACAACTTGGCGATGTCGCGGATGAAATTCGTGACGTCGTGCCTGAGCTATCCCGCTTGACCTTCATGTCGATCATGGCTGGGGTTCTGACCAAAACAATCGTCAATCAGATCGGATGCGATCGGGTTATCCGGATCATGGCGAACACGCCGAGCCAAGTCGGCGTGGGAGCCACAGCTTGGACCGCATCCGCAACCGTATCGGATGAGATGCGCGAGTTTGCCGGCAAGATGTTGGAATCATTCGGCGTACAGGTCTACTTCGAGGACGAAAAACTCGTCGACATCGCTACAGCGCTGAGCGCGAGTGGGCCTGCGTACGTCTTCGTTTTCATCGAGGCGCTGGTAGACGGCGCCGTCCAACTTGGAATGACGAATTCCGATGCCCGCGCTTTGGCGATACAGATGGTATTGGGTAGTGCGTCGCTTGCGAAAAAATCCGGCATGCATCCCGCAGAGTTGCGCAACATGGTGACTTCGCCGGGCGGTACGACTGCCGCTGCTCTGCATGCCCTAGAAGACGGCGGTTTCCGCAAAGCGTCTATCGACGCCGTTCTCGCCGCGTTCATGCGTGGCGAAGAGTTGGCGAAGTTGTCGGACGGATAATCGCTCCAGTTTCCATTACACCCAGCGAGAGACGGTTTAAACGAGCTGCTGCGACGTTCTCGCGCTCGGACGCGAATCGGTTGAAATATACTTGATAGGTTGGTACACCAACGTGCCATGCCGAATACGTTTCCCGAACCAGTGCATGCGCGTGGCCACTACATAACCACAACCGTGTTGCCGCAGGAATCGTGACGCCATGAACCCGACCGAGATACTCAAAACCCGCCCAACGGCGCAGATCGATGAGTTCCAACCCGGCGATACCGTCACCGTCAACATGGTTATCCGTGAAGGCGACCGTACTCGTGTGCAGGCATTTCAAGGCAATGTGATCGCTGGCAGGTATCGCGACGACAAGGTTCCCAACCCGGGTTCAACGTTTAAGGTTCGCCGCGTTTCCTACGGAATTGGGGTCGAACGGATCGTTCCCTACCACAGCCCTACGCTTGAGTCGGTCAAAGTTACTCGCCGCGGCAAGGTCCGCCGTTCAAAGCTCTACTACCTGCGAGGCCTTACCGGTCGCCACGCCCGCATCAAGGAGCGACGCTGAGTTTAGACTCGGTGTCCGAGAACATCCGAACGTTTCGGCTCTCCGAATAGCTCGGACCACCATCTCCGTTCGCATCTTGGCGATGCGTCGCACATCATCCTGTTTCGCGTCGTAAAGGACGCAATGAATCATGTTTGTCGACGTCGCAGTTGACTTCTCCGATCGGGACCGACTACGGACATACACCTACGCAGTTCCGTCGGAGCAAACCATACAACCAGGCGATCTGGTTTGGGTCCCATTCGGATATCGGCCGATCCAAGGAATTGTCCTCGCCGTTACCGAATCGACAGAGACCCAAGATGTCCTTGAGATCGACAGTGTGGTCGATGGCGGCCCGTTCATCACCGAACACCTACTTAAAACGGCGATTTGGATAGCCGATCACTATCGCACTAACATTTTCCGCGCATGCGTCGCGATGCTCCCTCCGGGTGCGAATCAGCAACTCCACATCTGGGTTTCACGAAGCGATCTGGCCGAACGAATCAACGATCTTCTCTCCGGATTCTCGGTTTCGTCTGAGCAACAAAGCGTTCTGGTAGAGGTGCCCATCAAAGGTCGGGTTCGGCGCGATCGGCTAGTCAGGAAGATCGGCAGATCCAACGAACGTCATTTGGACGCTCTCGTGCGCCAAGGCATCGCAATCGAGGAATCAATCTGGGAGCGCCCCCGGGCGAGCGCCGTCTTCAAAGCACATATCGCGCTGCCCGAACGTGGTTCGAACGTAGACGAAATCCTTGAGGGTTACCGCAAGCGACGCGCACACCGCAGAGCCGATTTGATCCGTTACCTAGCGTCCGCGTCTGACCCGGTTCCCCGCGCAGAACTGACGCGCATGTTCGGCGCGCATACAGTGAGAGCGGTGATCGACGACGGTACGGTATCGGTTGAGCAAGTCCGCGTTGAAAGAGACCCCCTCGCTGATTACGCCGTTCAAGACGCGATAAGCCATGAACTGACTCCCGAGCAACACGCCGCGGTTGAAGCGATGTCTGCAAGCATCGAACGGCATGGGAATGGATCGACGAAGAGCGAGTTCTTGCTGTTCGGCGTTACCGGGAGCGGCAAGACCGAAGTTTACTTGCGAGCGGTCGAGAAGTGCATCGCGGTCGGGCGAAGGGCGATCATCATGGTGCCTGAAATTGCGATGACACCGCAGACGCTTCAGCGCTTCGCAAGCAGATTTCCGGGCCAGATCGCTCTCCAACATTCCGGTCTGTCCATCGGACAACGTTTCGACCAATGGCATCAGATCAAGAAAGGTCGCTACGACGTCGTCATCGGCTCTCGTTCAAGCATTTTCGCACCTGTCGATAACCTTGGTCTCGTCGTCATCGACGAAGAACATGAATGGACTTTCAAGCAAAGCGATCGAGCACCGCGCTATCACGCTCGAGACGTCGCGGAACAGTTGTGCCTAGAAACCAATGCAACGCTGGTACTCGGGAGCGCAACACCCGACATCGATACGTATCATCGAGCGACGGACGGAACGGGGTTTGACGCCGTTTCATTGCTTCGCCTACCGCGACGGATCAACGAGGCACTCCGGATTTCAAGTCGAATTCCTTCATCCAACAGTGTCAATTCGGGATACGCGGAATCCTCGATCGTCGATATGCGGCTTGAAATCCAGGATGGGCACCGCGAGATGCTCAGCAGACCGTTGCTTCAGGCGCTCCGAGAAAACGTCGATCGAGGCGAAAAATCGATTCTCTTCATCAACCGGCGCGGTAGCGCGTCGTTCGTCCAATGCATGGCCTGCGGCACAATCCGAACCTGTCCCAGTTGCCAGACGCCACTCACACTGCACCGAAACCCACGGCGAGGCGGTGGCAGCCGATTGCAGTGTCACTACTGCAGCTACTCGGTCGGCGCCGCGAGGCAGTGTCGCAACTGCGGAGGCTCCGGCATCGCCAGACGTGCTGCAGGTACCGAAGGAGTCGAGGAAGCAGTCCGCGGTTTCTTCCCTAACACGCCGATACTGCGTTGGGATTCAGACACCGCGCGCAACGCCGCCGAACACACCAAACTGCTCGACGAATTTCAGAGCGAAGGTAACCACATACTCGTCGGCACTCAGATGGTCGCCAAAGGATTGGACATCCCGACGGTGTCGCTCGTCGGCGTCGTTGCCGCCGACATCGGTTTGGCCGTACCCAGCTTCAGATCAACCGAACGCACATTCCAGTTACTCTCCCAAGTGACCGGACGCGCGGGACGGGCGGATACCCCGGGCAAAGCCATCATTCAGACCTTCCAACCGAATCACTTTGCAATTGCGGCCGCCGCGGCTCAGGACTACAAAGGGTTTTACGAGCAAGAGATCGAGACTCGCCGCAAATACCTTTTGCCTCCTTTCGCTTCCTACGTTCGGCTTTCCTTCGGAGCGTTCGAGAGCAACGAAGCCGAGATGGAAGCTCGTAGCGTTCGGACTCGTATCGACCAACATCTCGCAAACGGCACCGCGTCGGACGTCGAAGTCGCGGGCCCATCTCCCTCGTTCCCAGCGCGCCTCGCCGGTCGCTATCGCTGGCAGATATTGCTCAAGGGCAACAACCCGGCTCGGGTATTGGATGATGCGCCCTTAGGCCCCGGTTGGATGGTCGACGTTGACCCGGTCGAGATGACGTAATCGCCTAACGATAGAATTTTCTAAACGCCATGCCCATCCGAGAGATACGAAAATTTCCAGACCCCATCCTCAGGCGGAAGTGTCGAGTTGTTCGGCGTATCGACGATGATGTTCGCAAACTTGCAGTCGATATGGTCGAGACGCTCGTGGATGCCGAAGGGGTCGGGTTGGCGGCCAACCAAGTCGGTGTGCTCAAGCGTGTAATCGCGTTGCACCTCCCCGAGGAAGAACCATATTGGGTGGTAAATCCCGAAATCATCAGACGGGACGGTGAGCGCGAGGTCGAAGAAGGGTGCCTTTCGCTGCCCGGTTACGTCGGGTTGGTCAGCAGGTCGGTCAGTGTGACTGCCCGCGCGCTCGACGATAACGGTTCGAAGTGGCGTGTTACCGCGGAGGAACTCTTGGCGCAGGCTTTGGAGCACGAGGTCGATCATCTCAACGGCATCATGTTCATGGACCACCTGCTTGAACACGAGCGCCTTCGGGAAGTGGATGAAGAGCCAGAAGAGGGCGAAACGCATCTTCACGACGTCACTTACAACGTCGAAGCCCACCACCAAGAGGGCCAGCAAACCGGTCCCGACGGTGACACTTCAAATCCTGAACTGCTCGTTGCCAAAGCGAAGCTAAGCGAGGTCACATCGGACCACTCGATGTCCGAATTGGCGTATGACCTTTCAGACAGCACAGATGCCAAAACCCCAGAAAGCGCCCCACACGATTCAAAGGCGTCGACGGCTAGCGGGGATTGAACTCGCGCGATGCTATACTTTGATGTTTGAGGCTTCGATTCAGAACTTTGTATCGAAGTCATTTTTGTGATTGGCGCGCAAGGATCAAAAGCGCGCGAAAACGACCAAATTCAAAGTGGACAGCGACCCGCAAGAAGACTGCATAGCGCCGAGTTGTGCACCATCGCGTCGGCACGCGCACTATTTCGATTGAACACACGTGGCTCGTGATTTAAGAGGTCTGATCTTTGTAGCGGCGCTCGTCATCATCGGTGCCGTCTTCATCGCTATTCCGCGCATCAACGTCGGCGTTTTCAACTTCGAGTTCGATCGCGGCAACGACGATTCTTTCCTTGGTCTAAATTTGGGCCTCGACCTCCAAGGCGGCACCCACCTCATCTACGACATAGTCTCCGAGGACGGTGAGGCGCCAAGCGCGGAGGACGTCGAGGGTATCCGCACCATCATTGAGCGACGCGTGAACGCATTCGGTGTCAGCGAGCCTACCGTCCAGGTTCTCGGTAATCCACCTAATCGCATCCTTATCCAACTGCCCGGCCAGAGCGAAGCATCGCTGAACGTTTTCATCGACGGCGGCGATTTGACTGCCGATGATATACAGACGTTCTTCAAGGCGGACCTGGCCAAATCTGGCGTTGAGATATTCGAGAACGAAGATGGCTCAATGATTGTGACGTTCGACGAGTTCGACGGCACGCAGGCAGAGAGTTGGCGAACCCAGTTCCAAGAGAAGCATCCGACCACCATTAGGGCCACGTTCGAATACGAAATCGTCGCTCCCGAACTGGATGTAACCACCTCGATCGCAACTGAGGACGAAGCCGACGCATCCGCGTCCGAGGATGAGCAGACTCAGCTGCCAGATCCAATACGCGTCGCACCGACAACCGAGGAAGTTCAAGCCGCATTCGAAGCGGCGGGTTTCAGGGATGTCGTGGTCAGCGACGGAACGGACACGGTGCTGTTCCTCACCGACGCCACGGGTGGGTTTAGGCAGGTCGAGGCGGTCTACTTCGAAACCGAATTCACTGGAGCGTTGAAAGATCGGACGTTTGACGACGAGGGCAACATCCAACCTTCAGACGCCGAGAATCTGACTCGCCTACTCGCCGATATTGGAAACTTCGCATCGTTGCGGACCCCCGGAAACATCGTTCAGTGGACGGTATCCGGTGGCGTCCAAGAAGCAAAGGCGCTGATCGGCTCGACCGCGCAGTTGGAGTTCCGAGAACGCAAGTGCGGACCGATCATACCGCCGGCCGAAGTCCCTGTCGAAGAGTGGCCGCCGGATGGACTGTCGGATACCGAGTGGTTGCTGTTGCGATGCGCATCACCGCTTTATTTCACCGAACAGGCAACCAACATATCCGCAGACGACCTCGACGACGCGTTCCCGTCCATCGAAGGCACGCCCCCGCAACCGGTAGTGACCATCGTTTTCAACGAATCTGGACGAGACTCCTTCTTTGAAGTCACTGGACGAGTAGCGCGGAACCGCGATGTTCTCGCGATCTACCTGGACAACGTGGAACTCGTGGCGCCAACCGTCAACACGCAAGGCGGTCAGGGCATCGCTGACGGCCGCGCAATCATCTCAGGCGGCGATTTCACCGCCGAACGCGTGCGAACTCTCGCGATTCAGCTCCGCTCCGGTGCGCTGCCGGCGGAACTCGAACTGTCGGAAGAACGCAGCGTCGACGCCATCTTAGGAGCGGATTCGTTGCAGCGCAGCCTCGTGGCGGGTGGCATCGGTCTAGTGCTCCTCGTCATATTCATGATTTCGTACTACAAGGTCCCCGGCATCATTGCCAGCATCTCGTTGGCCTCGTACACGGTAATGCTTTTGGCGATCTTCAAACTCGTCCCGGTGACGATGACGCTCTCCGGTACGGCTGCGATCATCTTATCGCTCGGTTTCGCGGTGGACGCCAACGTACTCATCGCAGAGCGAACAAAAGAGGAGCTAAGAGCCGGACGCGATCTTTTGGCGGCATTGAACACCGGTTTCGACCGGGCATGGCCTTCGATCAGAGACGGCAACATCTCGACGATCATCACCGCGGTTGTGCTGTTCTGGTTCGGTGACCGCTTCAGCACCAGCATCATGCAAGGTTTCGCATTAACCCTCGGCATCGGCGTATTGCTGAGCATGTTTACCGCGTTCTTCGCCAGCCGACTAATGTTGAGGCTCATTGCAAGAACCGGTGTTGGCAATGCGTCAAATGCCTTCGTGCCGGTAACGGATCCTGGGGCACAGTCCTAGACGGATCGAAAGAAAAACGATGGATTTCGTAGCACTACGCAAGATCTTCCTGCCGATATCCGGTGTCATTGCCGTGATATCGATCGCGCTTTTGTTTGCACCCGGCCTCAACCTCGGCATCGACTTCGTATCGGGAACCAGTAGCACCTACGATTTTGGCGGCGGCGACCCGGGAACGGAAGCAGTGAACGACGCGTTGGTCGCCTCAGGTCATCCAGAAGCGATCGTTCAAAACCTCGGCAACGGCCAATACTTCGTTCGTACCAACGACTTGGGCAACGAAGGCAAAGACGACATTGACGCGGAGTTGACCAGGCTGACCGGAGACGAGCCGAGAACGCTCGAAACGGTGACAGTCGGTTCATCGGTCGCAGAGGGCACGGTGCGCAACGCCATCATTGCTGTCGTTGTCGCGGCAGTGTTCGTCATGTTCTACATCATGTACGCGTTTCGGACAGTACCAGGTTCTTACCGGTACGCGGTCTCAGCCGTAGTCGCGTTATTGCACGACGTCTTGATTGTGCTGGGTGTCTTCGCGGTGCTGGGGGCGGTATTCAACGCGCAAGTAAACGCCATCTTCATCGTCGGAATCTTGACAGTGATTGGCTATTCGGTCAACGACACAATCGTGATTTTCGACCGCATCAGAGAAAACGTTCTTTTGGTGCCGTCGCGCGACTTCCGAATCACCGTCAACTCCTCGATACGAGAGTCGATAATCCGTTCACTAGGCACAAGCATCACCACCGCGACCGTCATCATGGCGATGTTGCTGTTCGGTGGGCAGAGCCTACGTGACTTCCTGATCGTCCTGCTCATGGGCGTGATCGTGGGAACTTACTCGTCGATATTCATCGCCGCGCAGGTTCTCGTCTCATGGGACGAAGGCGCGCTTCGACGCTTCACGCGTATGTTGCCGAGACTTCGCCGTCGCACCAGCGGTTAACCCGATCGACTTTACCGCCAATCGCGGGGGTTACACTTTCACTATCCGAGGTGTCATCGACCAGGCACCAACCATATGAACGAACGGACGGTGTTTGAATGCTCATCGGTGCTCACGTAAAGACTTCAGGCGGTGTTGACAAGGCGGTTGACCGCGCATTGGGCATCGGGGCCGAATGCATGCAGATATTCGCCGCTTCACCCCGAATGTGGCGAGTTACCGCGATCAAAGACAAGCCGCTTCAGAACTACCGCGCGAAGATGTCGGAATCGGGTCTCGGCCCCACTATCGTTCACGCGAAATACCTGACGTCACTGGGTTCCCCGAACCCCGAGCTCGTCGAAAAGAGCCGGACTTCATTGGCTGCTGAATTGACCGAGACTGAACGCTTGGGCGCGCTGGGATTAGTGTTTCATCCGGCGAGCCACCGCGGCGCGGGATTGGATGCGATATTCGACCAATTCGTCGAGGGCGTCAACCAAGTTCTCGATGCGGCTCCGGGTGACGCGTTGCTGATGCTGGAGACGTCGGCCGGCTCTGGCGACCATATCGGATCGAAATTCGAAGAATTGGGACGGTTGATCAAAGCGATCGATAACCCCCGCGTCGCGACCTGTTTCGACACGCAACACGTATGGGCGTCTGGACACGACATCGTGAGCAAGGATGGCCTCGACGAGACGATGGACGAGTTCGATCGGGAGATCGGTCTCGACCTTCTTCGGTCGGTTCATGCCAACGATTCGATGCGCGATCGCGGCTCGTCCGTCGACCGGCACGACAACATAGGCGAAGGATTGATCGGCACGGAAGGTTTCGTGAACATCATGTCTCACCCAGCGTTTGCCGACGTGCCGTTCTACTTGGAAGTGCCCGGTTTCGAGAAAGACGGCCCCGACAAGCCGAATGTAGACGCTCTAAAGGCGATCCGCGAAGAAGTGTCCGCCTGACTCTGGGTCGACAAATAGGATGACGTATCGCGTTTCTTCCGAGGAATTCGATGACATCGTCATCGATGCGTTGGAGCGACTGGCACCTGAGTTCTACGAGCGATTGCAGGGCGAAAATGTCGACATCGTCGTTGAGCAAGAACCGACCGACCTCAAACTCGCTGAACTCGGTCTAAAACCAGACGAAACGCTGTTTGGATTGTCCGAAGGTGTCTCGCTTGCAGATGGTGGGTCCCACGCCTCTACGCTGCCAGCCAAAATCACCATATTCCAAAGGCCGATCGAGGAGTCGGTTGATTGTCGCGCTGACCTAGATGAAGAGGTCCTGAAAACCGTATGGCACGAGGTTGGACACTTTCTCGGCTTCGACGAAGACGAAGTAGCCGATATGGGACTAGGGTGACCTAGGACTCAAGCCCGTTCTGAAGCGAACAATCCATCGCGCAATACGATGCTGCGACCACCGTACGAGATCGTCGCCGACCGAAACGCGCGTAGCACAGCGATAAATCGCAACATGCGGGAATCGTCATCGTGGATTTCGGACTGGTAAGCCGGAGCGCCCCAAAACGTGTGTTGCGAGCCGCTCAAGATGGTTTGCTCGAGCTCGACGATAGCGCGGTCAAAGGTCTCACCAGAACGATCTGTTAACGGAGCGTTTTCTCGATCCGCGAACCACATCGAGAGAACCAACTCGCCGTTAGGGGTGTTCGAGACTTCGGTCACCAAGAACGGCCCCTGCTGATTTGAAAACAGGTTTTCGACCGGTTCGCCCCCAGCGGCCGTCTCGCGAACGGCGGCCTGCAACGACCTGAATAGCGACGAGAGAGCTGACACCTTGAACGGAGGATCGTGCAAGGTCAACGTGAGAATTCCTGCTACAGGAGTCATCTCAACTTTCTCACGTCCCCGACGCGCATGGTTACATTTTCGCGATCCAATTGTTCCAGCAACGCGAGCGAGTATTTTCTGCTCGTGCCAAGCAGCTCGCGCGCGTCGTTGATCGAAATTTCCGTATTGGAGCGACAAAATTCGATCACTGAGTCCCGCATCTCGTCGTAGACTTCGGATGCGAACACGACGTCCGGACCAGCGCTGACAACATCGCGGCGATCCGCTAACGCGCCGAGCAAGTCGTCATCAATCTTGTTCCAAGCCGGCGGCGAGTATCGATGCTCGCGCAGCACACCCAAATATCGCTTCACTTCCTGCTCTTGATCTGCAGAAAACCGAACAGCGTGTTCCGGTAACTTGATAATGTTGCCGACCTGCGTCGTATCTCCAGCCTGGGAAAAACTAGCTATGACAGCATCGTACCTGTTGCCCGATAGATTAAGTCGGTTTCTCAACTCCTCACGTGGCATGCCGCGGCGCAACGGATAGCGTTGGTGATATCCCTTCAACACGTTGCGGGTAACCTGAAGCATAGAGTTGTATCGAGTTTCGGTCGTGTAAAGCGGATTGGTGTCCGCTGAGAGCCGAATCAATCGGCCGGAATCCAACAGATCAGCAATGTCCGCGTCTACTTCGGATGCCAGCATATGAGCGGAATCCGATATCTGAGAGCTGTTCGCTACAACCAGCATATCCAAGACGTGCAGGACCACGTCTTCGGACCTCCCTTCGGAGAGGATTTCGAGATGTTCGATAACCGAAGGATCGTTCCGCCGGTGCCTAGGCGCGTCAACAACCAATGCCACGCCACCCCCGAGCGTGTCGTTGCTGTCGCGCAGAACGAAGCGGTCGCCTTTAGTTATCGGTCGTTCATTTCCCATCTTGATCTGCGCCCAACTACTCTCGCCAGCCTTGAGTTCGTCAATGTTCAGCAGACGAACAGTCGCCGGTTCTTCCCACGTCCCACCGTATAGCGTGACATGGTGATTGTGTTTGATGGGACGCTTTGCATCCGTGATCGACCGCAATGACGCGTCGAAAACCGCGGTCATCCTGAACTGCCCGCGCTTGATTAACGCTTCGCCGCGTTCGATTTCAGTATGAGAAACGCCGCTCAAGCTGGCTGCGACTCTCGTACCGGGATGGGCCACATCTAACTCGGATTTGTGGCTCTGCAGACCGCGGACGCGCGCCGATTCTCCTGATGGAAGGAGAGTGACTTCGTCGCCAATTTTGAGCGTCCCACCGTCCAAAGTGCCGGTAACCACGGCTCCGAAACCTGCAACGCTGAACGACCGGTCAACAAAGAGGCGCGGACGGCCATTGCTGTTTCGAGGCGGCATGGTGCGGACAAAATCGGTGATCATGCCGCGTAGTTCTTCCATTCCCTGTCCGGTTTCAGCCGAAACAGCAACCATCGGCGAGCCGTCGAGGGAGGTGCCTTCGAGAATCTCCGAAATCTCGATCTCGACCAACTCAACTAGCTCCGGGTCAGCAAGGTCGGCTTTGGTGATGACGACGATGCCGTTGCGTACTTCGAGGAGATCGAGGATCGCCAAGTGTTCCCGAGTTTGCGGCATCGGTCCTTCGTCGCCGGCGACGACGAGCAAAGCCAGATCGAATCCGCCTGCGCCCATCAACATTGTCTTGACGAATCGCTCGTGACCGGGAACATCGACGATGCTGATTTCAGTTCCGTCGTCAAGTTCAAGCCACGCGAAACCGAGTTCGATGGTCATTCCGCGCGCCTTTTCCGCGCGCAAACGATCCGGGTCGATGCCGGTAAGTTTTTCGATGAGCGTAGATTTCCCGTGGTCTACGTGGCCTGCGGTTCCCGCGACGAACATGGGCTTCCGTGATCCTCCTCCGAATGTCGATAAGTATGGATTATCGGACGAATCCGGAAATCGTTCAGCCGCTGTAGCGGGGTGAGGATGTTGATCGATTACGTGCTGTTCACGGGGAGATCAAGCCGAACAACGAGAACGAGGGGAAATTCTCTCCAAAACACGCTTGACAGCGGTGACTTGGCTTTCGAGTACGCCTCCTCAGGAAAACGTGGTTCCTCGAAAGCGCTCAAGACAAATCCGGCCTTTAGAAACACTCTCAGCAATTGACTGATCGGTCTATGGAAATATCGATGCGGTCTTGGTTGGTCCAGAATGCCGATCCCGAGATAGGCACGAGTCTTGAGGTAGTCGGGTACCCAAACTGCGAAGCGTTCTTCAACTCCGCCCGAAGTGAACTCGCGCTCCAGAGTGTTGCGTGTGCCATCGGAGTTGAACACCGGATGCAGGACGCTGAAAACGAACCTACCACCCGGTTTGACTAGACGCCGCAACGACTCGGCCAAAGGGGAAATCATGGCCATGTCCATCAGCCCCATTGTGCACACCGCGGCGTCGAAAGGCGCACCGGGAAGACTCACGATCGAATCACCGTCCGTGGCGTTGCCGACGTGGAACTCGATGCTGCTCTCATAACCCAGTGACCGCTCACGAGCGCGTTCGATGAAATTCGCTGAGTGATCGACCGCGGTTATCTTTGCTCCCCGATCTGCCATGCGCCGGGTAAATCTGCCCGCGCCGCAAGCGACGTCGAGCAATCGCTCACCCGGCTTCAAGTCCAACAGACGCTCCTGCGTGGGTTCGATCAGATAGTCCTGAGCGGTGTTCCCGTCGCCGATCTTGTCGTCCCACCAACCGGAGATGTCGTCCCATATTTCGACCGCTTCATCGATGAACTGCGGAAAATCGACGCAGCCATCCTCTGGTGTGCAATTCTTATCGGATTGCGTGTTCACGTCAGTCCTCATCGGTCATCACAAACTGCTCAAAGACGCTGTTCCCCAACAATTTGCCGCGGCGCGTAAGCGCTATATTGTCGTTTCGGTGTTCAATCAATCCGGCATTGGTTAGGAATTCGATCTCTGGCCCGTAGACGCTGCCCATTGAAGAGCCGAATCTACGTTGGAATTCAGTTCTTGAGACACCTTCTGCAAGTCGCATCCCCAACATCATGGTTTCAGACATTGACGTCTTGAGCGACGTGACCTCCATGAAATCGACTGCCAAGTCTCCTTCGGTAATTCGATAGGGGTCGATCGCGGGTGACTGGTCTGCAGATTCGATCACGTGAATGTAGCGGCGAGGCGATTTCATATTGGCGAACCGCCGACCATTGAGCGAGGAATGTGCTCCTGGCCCGACGCCGAGGTACTGCAGGTTCAGCCAGTACGCCAAGTTATGTTGTGAACGGTGTCCGGGTTTGGCCCAATTCGAAATCTCGTAGTGCTCGTATCCGGCTTCGTCTAACGCATCCATGGCCGTCTCGTACATGTCCGCCGCCAAATCGTCACTCGGTGTCGGTATCGTGCCGATCTGAACATCACGATGAAGCGGGGTTCCCGGTTCGATCTGCAGGCCGTAGAGTGAGAGGTGCTCGGTTCCTAGTCTCACGGCGCGGTTGAGCGTATCTGACCAATCGGAGAGCGATTGTTGGGGCAACCCAAACATCAGATCAATGCTGATGTTCTCGAATCCGGCTTTCCTTGCCGTCTCCACGGCTTGGCATGCGGCGTCGGCAGTGTGTCGGCGCGACAGCGATACCAGGATGCGATTGTCGAACGACTGCACACCGATGCTTACGCGGTTGAAACCGACGGCGAGCCACGCTTCAGCCTTTTCCGCGCTCACGTCGTCGGGATTGGCTTCCAACGTGATTTCCGCACCAACTTCCACCCGCATGGATTGTTGTATCTGGCCGAGCAACTCTGATATCGAAACCGACGGAAGATAAGATGGCGTACCACCGCCGAAAAAGATCGAAGAAACTCTCGGCTTACCGAGACGGTCTGCCCACAACGCGATCTCGTCAGAAAGCGCGACGACGAACGTTGGCACCAGTGCTTCGATGCCTTCGTACGTATTGAAGTCGCAGTAGTTGCACTTCGATAGGCAGAACGGAATGTGGACGTAGAGCGCTATGGGTGCCGCGACGTCGTGGTTCCCAGGTGGCGCTTTCGTCGTGGTCGCAGTATTGATCATCGATTCCGATTGCGCGCCTATTCGTCTGGCCAGAGCTCGGCGATTACGGTGGCGTCCAAAGACCGCCCGACTGAGATTGCGTCCCTGACGCGTCGCCGGCCGACGCCTGGCTAGCTTCTCGTTGCGCCCGTTCCATCATTTCGCGCCGGGCCTCCTCCATCTTGGCTCGCAACCACCGCTCTAGTTGGTCGAGTTCAGGCGGCGACACTATGAACCGTTCGATTCGGTCGGGTATCGGCAATTGTCCCGACACCGCGAAGACGACGGCAACCTCGTCATCGCCGATGGCGTCATTGAACCGTTTCATGAGGTGCTCGTCCCGGGCTCCGGTTGCTTCAATTTGGCCGGATTGGACGACGTTTCGGACCTTGTTCGATACAAGATTCTGGGATGCGCACTGGCCCCAATCGATAAGTTCCGCGAGTAGCTCGGCATCTTCAAACTCCTCGATAACCGCGCTATTCTCGGTGAGGTAACGGACCAACGAACTTCCTTGAGGATTTATCTGCTGCAACTGAACCAAGGCATCTTCCCCACGGCCGGTGACAGTTTCGATGAAGATCCGTTTGATTAAGCCCGATGTGACTGCTTGGCGGTCGAGTTGTGCCCTCACGGCGGACCAATAGTTCGACAGCATCGCGTCGTAACCATCGAGCCCAGGGAAAGGTTGCACCATTCTGACAATGAAGAGGGATCGTGCCATTTTTAGTCGTGAGCCTTGGTGGTGTTTAACCGGGATGCGGTCATGTCGATCTACGATGCGAAATCATCCGCATCAAATGGAGAAAAGGAAGTTGGCGATATCACCATCTTTGATGGTGTAGTTGCGACCTTCTTGCCTGAGAACTCCCTGTTTGCGCGCTTCCAACATGCTACCGCACCGCACGAAATCGTCGTAGGCAACAATCTCGGCGCGAATGAAGCCGCGTTCCATGTCTGAATGGACGATGCCCGCAGCTGCCGGCGCGCTTGCGCCTTTCGGGAAGTGCCAGGCTCTGACTTCGCGGTCGGTAGCTGTGTAAAATGTTTGCGTTCTCAGGCACGATAGGCACGAGTCCATGAGCAACTCGCCGTCGTCTCGTTCGATACCTAAATCTCCCCGCAATTCCTGCGCCTCGGCGTCATCCAAGTTGCGCAACTCCTCTTCGATCGAACCACATATCGGAACGACATTAGTAATGTCGTCAATAACGTCGGCACCGAGGTTTTCCGCAGCAACGGCGGTTAAATCTCCTGATTCGATGCCGATATCGTCCTCGCTGATGTTGACGGCAACCACCAATGGCAGGGCGCTGAGCACGAACGAACCGGAGATCGCCCTGGACTCAGCCTCATCTAGGTCTTGCGACCTCAACGGGGCTCCGTCTTCTAGTCGCGATTGCATCCGTTTTAGCGATTCGACACTCGCCAGCGCTTGACCTCGATCGGAAGATTTTAGAGCCTTCATACCGGATTCGATCCGCTCTACGCGCCGATCGAGCAGGGCGATGTCTGCGAATAGAATTTCGAAGGAGAGTTTTTCTAGGTCGCGGACCCAGTCGACCGATCCGTCGGGATGAGGGGTAGAAGAGTCGTCGAATTTGCGCACCACGACTACAAGAGCTTTGGCTTTCTGCAGCGAGTTAACGGTTTCACGGGACAGGACAGAACCAGAAGAGTAATCGAATGGCATATCCCAATATGTCATCTCTGCACGGACCTTGCGCCGGGCTTTGAAGGCAGAATCGATAACGTCTAAACGAGCGTCCGGTTTCGCACCAACCCCGATGTTGACCGACTTGACAGCACCATACTGCCCTTTGTCTGCCGACCCTCTGGTCAGCGCATTGAATATCGTCGTCTTGCCGGAGGCGGCTAGTCCGATTATGGCTGTAGACATGCGTGTTTCTTGGATGAACTTCGTCGGGTGGGCAAAATTCGATTATAGAAATTTACCGTTGTGCCAAGTTTGGTTACGGTTCGAGATGCGTTCAATTAATCTGGAATTGACATGATTAGGTTGATACACGGCGACGACGAGTTCAGCATCGCGAACTCTCTCGAGGCGCACCTCAATTCGCTGGGTCCACCAGATCTACGCGCGCCGAACGTGACGACATTTGAGACTCCGAACGCGCGTATGGGCGAGGTCTTCGCTGCTGCACGAATATCTCCGTTCCTCACCGATCGACGCGCAATTGTGGTTAAGGGAATGCTGAAGCCGATGGACACGCGCGGCGAGAGAGTCAGATCCGATTGGGAATCGTTCGGCGACAAGATCGCCGAGGAAGCGATGCAGATCTCAAACGATCTGATCTTCGTCGAAAAAGCGTTGCTCCGACTGACGTCAAGGCCATTGAAAGCCTTGGCCGCGTTGGCGGAAGTTGAGGCGCACCGGTTACCAAGCAGACAAGAACGATCGAATTGGATCCGCAAACGGTTCGAGTTTCACCGAGTTAACGCCAGTCCATCCGCAATCAGTCGTTTCAATGACATTGGTGGCGACGACACCAGGCGCCTCGACAGTGAGATACAGAAGCTTGCGCTCTACGCGGACGGCAAGACGATTCAACCGAGTGACATCGATTTGATGGTTGCAGACGTCAGCGAAGACCGAATCTTCAATGTGATGGACGCGATTATCGAAGGCAGACTCAATCTCGCGATCGGCGGAGTTCAGAACTTGGTAACGAATGGCGAGTCGATCGAGGGAATCTTCGCCTTGCTCACACGACAAGTGCGGATTTTAATTGTCGCGGCGCACCTGCTCGAAAACGGAGCCAGGAACGCCGACGTCGGACAGCGGCTCCGAATCAATTTCGGATGGTTGGTAGACAAGACGTGTAAACAGGCGTCGAGGATCGGATCCCGCCGTTTGAGGGCGATGCATCTACGGATGCTAGATATCGACGTTAGCGTCAAGACCGGACGTGCGGACCGCCGCCTGGCAGTGGAGATGCTCGTATCGGCACTTGTGAGTGATTGATGCGGTGCGGTATCAATCCAGCGCAATTTAACGGTTGGCGAAACTCAACGACAGACGACTTCGTATTCTAGATTCAGTCATGCTTCGCAAAAATAAAACAACTCCGATACTGGTCGGACTGCTGGCAATTTCGCTGGTCATCGCCATGGGATTATCAGCTTGCCAACAATCCGAGCCAACGCCAACTCCGACGCCGATACCACCGACACCAACCGAAGAGGTCATGTTGCCGCCGGTAAACACACCCACGCCGGTTCCGGAGCTTACTCCGATTTCGACGGTAACGGCCACGCCAACCCCAGCGCCGACGCCAGCCACGCGCGAAACCGTCAGCATGTACGCCTCGGCACATCGGACACTCGATCGCGGGGAGTTTAAGGATGCGGAGCGAAGGTTCTCGACGATAGTGGAAATCGAACCGCAATTCGCGCGCGCTTGGGCAGGGCGTGGCCAGGCTCGAATGATGCAGGGCGAGTTCGACGATGCGATGGTCGATTACGACCGGGCGGTGTCACTACGTCCCAATATCGGCTCGATATACGGGCAACGAGCGATGGTGCGGGTTTCTATGGGTGATCTCGCAGGTGCCAAACGCGATTCGGTGCGGGCGCTTGAGTTAGACGAGGAATTGGTGAACGCGCATCTCGTGTTGGGCCGTGTCCGTGCTTCCGAGAACGACCACGAAACGGCGTCGGAGCATTTCAGGACGGCGATAAGATTGGCTCCTGGGGACGGAGGTGTGTATTGGTGGAGGGGACGCTATCACCGCGATGTCTTACTCGACGGTTCTGCGGCTTACTCGGATTTCAGCTACGCGATTCAACTCCAACCTGCACAAGCTTCGTACTATCTAGACCGCGGAATCTTGCTGCTGCGCGCCGGTCAATACGCGGCATCCAAACACGACCTCGACGAGGCGATTTCGCTTTCCCAAGACCCTAAGTTGCCCGACATAATCGAACGCGCCGAGGGTTGGTTGGAAGTCATCGAGGAACGAGCGCCTGGCATCGAATCTGCCGCGCCGCCGCCGGCGCCGCCTCCAGTCGAATAGGTCGGCGCAAGCCGCTAACGTTGTAATTTGGAATGAAGCGATAGCGGTCACGCTAGCGTGCACTCGTAAATCATCTCTTCACTGTTTTCGACTAGCGGCGAACCGTCGAAATCACCGTAGACGGCCGAAATTCGCAAACCCGCTTGCCCGAGCATTTCCAGAACCTGTTCGTGGTGCAGATACCTGAAAACGACGTTCAGTTCTTCGCGATCGATTACCGCGCCAGTCGAATCAACGCTCTCGATGATCTGAGTGCAGTGATTGAGTTGCTTTGCGGTATCAAAGTCGTTTGTTCCGGTCAACACGTGCCTCAACCCCGTTTCTTCGTCCTCGACCACACCTAGCAAGAATGTTTCACTCGGCTCGTCGTGGATCAAGTCATCCGACGGATTGAAGAGGTTGAAGATCAACTTCGCGGTTTTGGCCATGTGCATAGCGCATCGCTTCAGCGTCTCGAGTTGACGGGCGTGGTCCAGCTCGAGGACGAGAGTGTGTGCCGGGATGATCACGAGGTCGAAATCGCGTTTCGCCAGATCCAACTCGGCCATATCCACTTCGACGAGGGTCAGTGTGCCGGATAACGGCGCAACGGTCGATTTCGCACGAGCGCGATCCAACATCGGTCGGTTCAGATCGATGCCGGTAATGTCGTGCCCCATAGCAGCCGCAGGTATCGCGATACGCCCGGTCCCGACACCTAACTCCAGCACCGACCCGTGTGATCGGTGGATAGCGTTCAGGTAGAACTCCATCTCACCTTCTGGAGCCGCTTGATAGAAGATGTCGTACCGCTCGGCCCATCGAATGTAGTCCATTGAATCGCGATTTCGGGTCACTTCGTTTGGAGTATCCTTGATTATTGCGTCTTTGCTGGCACAGCCCAACGACGACGCAAACAGCACGACATCAATCTCTAGTAAATCACGGGTTGTGACAGATTGCCCAAATCACTAGCTTCACGACAAGACCGTCTTGGCACCGAAACCGCCTTCTTGACGTTGGCGCGAGCGCGGGAGCTCGAAGCCCAAGGCAGACACATTGTTCATCTCGAGATCGGCGAACCTGATTTCGACACGCCTGAGCATATCAAGGACGCGGCAAAAGACGCCCTCGACAACGGCTACACGCACTACGGTCCATCGCCAGGTGAGATGCCAGTGCGCGAAGCTATTGCGGCCCATCAGACAGAACGTCAAGGCTACGAAATCGGTCCTGACAAAATCATCGTCACGCCAGGCGGAAAACCTGTGATGTTCTTCTCGATTCTCGCCCTGATTGAGGAAGGCGACGAGGTCATTTACCCAAACCCCGGCTTCCCAATCTACGAATCGATGATCAACTATGCTGGCGGTACGGCAGTACCTATACCCCTTGAGGAGCGGTTCGATTTCTCTCTGGATGTTGACCGTCTCGAGGCGCTGGTTACAGACAACACCAAGCTCGTCATCGTTAACTCGCCAAACAATCCTTGCGGAAGCGTCATCTCTGACGAAGATCTTGAACGCATCGCCAAAATCTCCGTCGAGAACGACCTAATCGTACTGTCCGATGAGATCTACAAGGACATGTATTACGAGGGCTCGCACACATCGATCACGAGTTTTGACGATATGGTCGGTCGCACGATTATCTTGGATGGCTTTTCGAAGAGCTACGCGATGACCGGCTGGCGTTTGGGCTACGGTGTGTTCCCAGAATTCATGCTGGACGCGGTCACGAAGCTTATGACTAACAGTGTTTCTTGCACGTCCGTCGCAGTACAGATGGCGGGGATTGCGGCGCTCGATGGCTCCCAAGACTCGGTATCTGAGATGATGGACGAGTTCCGCATCCGGAGAGATTTAGTTGTTGAAGGCATGAACAATCTTCCTGGCGTTACTTGTCGAACACCGGGAGGTGCCTTCTATACCTTCCCGAACATCTCGGGGACAGGCTTAGACAGCCGCACGTTTGCAGATCGCGCCATGGATGAAGCGGGTGTCGCGTTGCTATCCGGCACCGCGTTTGGCGAGTACGGCAATGGATACATTCGGATTTCGTTCGCCAATTCGCAAGACAACCTGAGATTGGCCGTTGACCGCCTAGGCGAGATGCTGTCATAATCTTGGCCGGCGGGTTCCAAAGACAGTAATTCGACGTCACCCGGGCGGCGTTCGGTTGAGCGGAACGCCGCAAGCTTTCATCAAGTCCCGCGTATTCGCCTTCGCAATAGCGCGCAAAATGTGCACGGTGTTCCTTCGCACTTGTTTTTGAACTGCCGGAACGACGGTTCTTGAATCTTCGTCGATCAGTCCCCAAAATGGAGGAAGTTCAGCGCGAGTGATCAATCCTTCGGGGGCTGCAACGTAGTGAAAGTCGGCGCACGCTAAGAAAGCCGGGTCGTGAAATTTGGTCGAGAATCGCTCCAAGGTTCGCTCCTTGGCAGCTAATCGGTCCTCCATCCCGTTGTGGTCGCGCCGGGCCGCAACGTAGGTGGGATTTTCACGCCAGTCAGCATCGGCCGCCGATGTTTCGACTGCGTGTTGCCTCGCGTCGTCGAGGACGGCTGAGGACAACGCGGCGGCATCTTGCAAAGCGCCGAGTTGGGCCAACGCGCGTTGGCGGTCGTTTTTCGTTTTGTCGTCCCGGCGCAGATCTCCCCTCGATGATTTCACCTCGATGATGTAAACGACGTTTCCTTTTCCCACTCCGACAAGATCGACGACGCGTCCAAACGGCCCCTCGAGCTTGACCTCCATTCCCACTGCCCTACAACCTGCGACTGAGTAAAGCCAACGCCAAGCCGCCCACTTCAATCTATAGGTCAGATCCGTCTCAGAGGCGGACTTGAGAGCCACGGAAGGCGCAAGGATTTTTTGGTCAGTGATTTCGGTGGGTCGATCCGGCATGTTCGCGGTGTTCACGATCGCTATGGTTGGACAAATGTCCGAATTATCATTCAATCCACTTGCATGTTACTAGAACCGGCGTGCTATGCTGGTAATTGAACAAAGGTGCTAACAGGCGAATTTGCCGATCTGACAAGTCCGGAGAGCGATATGACGATCGTAAGAGACGGAAGAAACTCAAACGTAGCGAAAGATTTCGTGATCATTGGCGTCGGAGGTGCAGGTTCAAAGTCTGCGACTGAACTTTCGAAGGTGCTGGGAAACCCTGACGACGTTATCGCTGTTGATCGGGATTTGGACGCTCTCCGTTCGATCAACGTTGGTCGCAGGATCTCGATTGGCTACCCGATCTTTGTCAGCGATACGGATGCTACATGTGACGAAGACCTCGCCGACGCGAGCGATCTGTTCCGGTTGAAGACGGTGATCGGCAAACCGCCGATCGTGTTCGTCATGGCGGGGCTCGGCGGGAATGCGACGTTGGAACTCATGCCTTCTGTTCTCCGTACGGCGATGTCTACCGGCGCATCAGTATTGGCTATCGTCTCCATGCCCTTCGCATTCGAGGGTCGGACTCGAGCTAACACTGCTGGATCGGCATTGAACCGCGTACGTGAGATGGGGTGTTCGATGGCTCTCATCGACGCGGATAATGCTCTGTCGAATTTGGCAATGGCTGGCGATCTAGCGTCTGAGCTATCCGCTGCGAAAGCCCGTGTGGTCATGAATGTTCTGTCTGCATCGAGCGCTTCTACATACGGCACGCTGAACACGGCTCCCGAACTGCTAGACGCGATCAAGTGCGGAGGTGAAACTTTCATTTCTTACGCTTCAGCGGACGACGCGGGCGACTACCGAAAGGTGGCCCGCGAAGCCATCAAGCAACCGATAACTTCCGGCCTCGGACTCGCAGACGCCGATTACGTGAGCGTGATCGTCGCTGGTCCACGTGACATGTCGATCAAATCTCTGAATGCCGCGATATCGATTGTTCAGAGCGAAATGTCGCCCGTCGCAGTGTTGTCAACGTCGTTCATCCCGAACGGCGATTCGCCGCGCGCCCAGCGATTGCGCATCAGCATTCTCGCGGGTCGGCGTACGGGACCTCGCGTGGCGATAGTTGACGACGCGAAGGACGTCGAGCCGCCGGCTTCGTTCGGTAACGGAGGAACCCAACAACCAATGCCTGTTCAAGTTGGCTCCGTTGGGCAAGATGGCACTGACCTATTCGGAGCACCTGAATGGTTGGTGGACCGGCCACGAGAACGAAATGCTGAGCCTGCGTTGCTGTAGCCGCAACACACAAAAGCTATATCGTGTGCTCACGTTCGGCAAATCTGTGAGCCACCCTTGGAACGGCAGGGAAGGGCGATGGTGCAAGTTGAATGCGTTCGCGCCGAAGGTTTCTAGCCTCCTCAACCTAACGGCGCCGCATTCGCACCAACCCGGCCCTTCCCGCCGACCTCAACTAACCGCCGACTTTGCCGGGACCCGCAGGGTCTGAAGTGGTCAGATGCTCCGCGATCGCGTCCACGAACTTGAGTTCTGAATCGTCCTTGGGTTCGTAACCCAACACTTTTCGAGCCGATTCGAGTGACCAAAAGGCACGAGTGTTCGCACTGATTCCGTAAACGATCAACCATGGGACACCATGCTCGTTGGCGATGTCGGGGGTCTCGATGGCTTTGGCGAAGAGTTGGCGGAGGTCGCGTTCGCTGAAATGTGCGCCCAACCCGCGCTTGTATGTGGATTTGCCCGTGCCTCCGTGGAGATCATCCGCGTTCGATAGCAATTCGGCGGCATCGGTTTCTCTCGGATTACCGATTCTGACCTGCACGACTTCCATTTTGCGACCGAACGCCCCGCAAGCATATGGGTATGCCAGAAGTTCGTAAGCGGCCTTCGCCCAACCGTAAAAGTTGTCGGAAAGCGGTAACTCGTCGGGGAAAACCATCTCTTTCTTGCGGTTGTGAATCAACGCATGTTCATACCAGTCAGCGGCGTGGTTTGAACTGGCCACGACCATGCGCTTGACGCCAGCATCGTACGCACACCGGTAGACGTTGTTGGCCATCTGAACGTTCTCGTGTTCATCGCCGAACCGATCGATCTGCGGGATTGCTGACCCGTAAACACCACCCTCGCTGGATCGCTTGTATGCGAGGTGGATCAACGCGTCTTGACCGGCGAAGTGGTTCTCGTATTTCGATCGATCTGTGGCGATTAGGTCAACTATCTCGATGCCTTCCACGGTTTCGCCGTCACGATCCTTGTCGACCGCGTCGATGAGTGTGAGATCGTATCGATCTCGATACGTTTTGAGCATTTGAGACGCGATGTAGCCGCTCGCGCCGGTTATCAACACTTTCAGTTTTTCGGACATGTCTTTTGCTCCAGACCGATGGTGTACTAAGGTTTCCGCAACACTAGTCGGCCATACGTTGTTCGCGTTGGGTCGGCCGCTCGCTAGACCTCAACGTTATGGCATAGGTTCCGACAAGCAGATCGTGCAAAGCCCGGTGATCGGATCTCAATATGAACAAGTAACCGATATAGAAGATCAACGTTGAAACGATTGTCGCTAAAGCTCTCGCAAATGCTAACGGAATTCCGGTGATGTTGCCGTCGCCGTCGAGAACGTAGACATTTAGGATCCGTTTGCCAACCGTGGTGCCCCAGATTCCTACGAGGATCGTGTTGTAGATCGTAGTCACCGCAAACGCCAGAAAGAGGCCGCCGAACAACTCGCCCAAAGATTGAGTCTCGTTTGAATTGGCGACGAAATCATCGCCCTGCGCTTGTTGGTCAACGTTGCCTAGAACGGGAGTCGCGGTGGGCAACGCCGCAACTTCGTCGCCAGCCGCTTCTATCTCCGCCGCGATCGCTTCGTAGTCGATGTACGGGCGTCCGAGCATTAGCGGGAATAGCAGGCTAAGGATGACGATCGTAACCGCGTTGTCGATCAAGTAGGCGATCAGACGGCGACCGAAACCGGCTGGTGGTCCGAACCGGGACAGCGCCAGTGGATGTCGGTCATCTTCTTCTGACTCGGCGTCCGCGTAGTCGGGTGGGTGTTGATATTCGCGCTCGAAAGGGCGCTCGACCACCTCGTCGTCCCGCCCGTGCCACGTTGGATCACCGCTGGTTATTTGTTCTGACGCTGCGTCCGTCCAAACGGGTTGGGATTCGGGCTGGGCCTCGGAGGAGAAATCACCTGACCCTACATCGATTTGGCTTCGCCCGGGACGCCCAAACATTATGGAACGCAGATCGTCTTCGTGCGGCGAGGGCGTGTTGGGTTCCTCTGAGCTGTTGGGTTTTTCGGCACCGTCGTGATTTGTCGAGTCGCGCATAGGTCAATTATGCGAAACTGCACAGCCGTACGTGCGACAATTGCGCTATGTCGACCGCTTGTCGGCGCAGATTGGAGCACGTCTAATGGCCACATCTCGGAATACCGCAACGTCCTACGCTGGCAAAGTACGCGCTCCTGAGTTCCCGGATGGGCTTGAGTGGATCAACGCGGATCGTCCGATTACGATTTCGGACCTGCGCGGCAAGATCGTGATTCTCGACTTTTGGACCTACTGTTGAATTAACTGCATGCACATACTTCCGCAGTTGCGGAAGCTGGAGAAAAAATACGCGGACACTCTGTTCGTAATTGGTGTTCATTCGGCCAAGTTTGACACTGAACGTGCAACGGAAAATGTGCAGGCGGCGGTTCGCCGCTACAACGTCAATCATCCCGTGGTAAACGATGTCGAATTGCGGGTGATGTCCGCGTTCGCAGCGAGAGCATGGCCGACCCTGATGTTCGTCGATCCCGAGGGCAAGGTCATCGGCAGGCACGAAGGCGAGTTTCAACTCGAAGCGATGGACCGGGTGCTCACTGCGATGGCCGAAGAGTTTGATCGCGCCGGGGTGTTGGATCGTGGTCCGGTTCCTTTCGAATACGGATCGGCCGCCGAGCGCGGCGGAACGCTTTCATTTCCGGGCAAAATCCTGGCGTCTGGCGGCGACAACCTTTACATTGCAGATTCGAACCACCATCGCGTAATAGTCGCAAATGAAGATGGTTCCGTTACCGACGTCATCGGCAACGGCGAGAGTCCATTGGCCGTCGAGTCTTTCGATCCGCCAACTAGCGTGTTGAACCCGATTGGCAGCGAATGGGGCTATGACGCTCCTTTATTCGATAACCCACAAGGTATGGCACATGATGGTGAGACGCTGTACGTAACAGACGCCGGAAGCCACACGATCCAACGGGTTGACTTGTCGGAGCGCAGAGTTTCGGTCATCGCCGGCACCGGTGAACAGTCGTTAGTGCGCCACGCAGGCGGCGAAGCCACCGCATACACGTTGAATTCGCCTTACGACCTTGAATTGGCAGACGACGTGCTATACATCGCGATGGCGGGCGCGCATCAGTTGTGGCAGATGGATATCAACGCGGGCACAATCGAACCGTTCGCGGGAACCGGCGCCGAGAACATTATGGACGGTGTGCGCATGGAGGCGTTGCTCGCACAACCCTCCGGATTGGCGCTCGATGGCAATAACCTGTTTTTCGCCGATTCTGAGACAAGCGCAATTAGAGTTGCCAAGATCGGCGACGGAGGACGCGTAGTAACCCTGACAGGAACGGGTTTATTCGCATTCGGTGATCGTGACGGCATCGGCAAAGAGGCGGTTTTGCAGCATCCTCAGGACGTCGCCGTTGCCCCTGGCGCGGTCTATATCGCTGACTCGTACAACCACAAGATCAAGCGGATGGACCTTTCGACCCTGCGAATAACCACCGTCGCGGGCGATGGGGAGCAGGGATTGAACGACGGCGACGCGCTGGAAGCGAGCTTCGACGAACCTGCTGGGATCGCATACCGTGATGGCATCGTCTACGTTGCCGATACGAACAATCACAGCATTCGCAAGTTCGACGTCGAACTTGGCACTGTCGAGACGATCGAACTAGTCGGCGTTTGAATATCGTCTGGATCGAATACCGCGAAATGCCGATTTTGGGAGGGCCAATGTGCCGAACCGACTAGCTGACGAGACGTCTCCGTACCTCCTCCAACATAAGGAAAACCCTGTAGATTGGCATCCGTGGAGCGAAGAGGCGTTCGTGCTTGCGAAAGAGCTTGATCGTCCAGTATTTCTCAGCGTCGGCTATTCGTCGTGCCATTGGTGCCACGTTATGGAGCGGGAGTCGTTCGAGAATCGCGAAATTGCCGCGTTGATGAACGATCTGTTCGTCAACATCAAGGTCGATCGCGAAGAGCGTCCGGATGTCGACTCGATTTATATGTCGGCGGTTCAGTCGATGACCGGACATGGCGGATGGCCGATGTCGGTATTTCTTTCGCCTGACGGTGCGCCGTTCTACGGCGGTACCTATTTCCCAAACGATGACCGTGGAGGGATGCCAGCGTTTCCCCGCGTCTTGACCGCGGTTGCCGAGGCATATCGAGAACGAAGGGGAGAAATAACGCAGAGCGCGGCGCGCATTGTCAACGCGATATCGTCGCAATCACGTGCCCGCATGAGCATCGAACCGATCGCCAAGTCGATGTTCCACTCGGCCTATCGTCATCTGGCACCAGAGTTCGACTGGCAACACGGTGGCATCGGTCTCCAACCCAAATTTCCGCAGCCGATGCTTTACGAGTTCCTGCTGACCCACTCGGCGCTGCAAGGCAATAATCCGGCCCATGAATTCGTGGACCTGACATTGACCAAGATGGCGAACGGCGGTATCTACGATCAGATAGGCGGAGGATTCCACAGGTACTCCGTGGATTCGGTATGGCTGGTACCGCATTTCGAGAAGATGTTGTACGACAACGGCCAATTAGTGAGTCTCTATCTTCACGCTTGGCAACGGAGCGGCGATCCCTATTTCGCCAAGATTGTCGAGGAGACGCTCAACTACTTGGAACGCGAGATGCGTCACCGCTCAACCGGAGCTTTCTATTCAGCTACCGATGCCGATTCGGAGGGCGAAGAGGGCAAGTTCTTCGTTTGGCAATTACCGGAAATGGACACGGTTCTGGGTTCAGAACTCGCGTCGGTCGCGAAGGCCTATTGGGACGTGACGCGCTTTGGCAATTTCGAAGGGCAGAACATCCTCTACATGCACCGGCCAGATGATTCGGTTGCGCGTGATTTGGATCTGTCTGTCGACGAGTTGATGTCCAAGATCGCCGACGCGAAGCGCCTGTTGTACACATCCAGATTGGACCGCGTGCCACCATTGACGGACGACAAGGTGATCACATCTTGGAACGCATTGGCGATGCGCGCGTTTGCCGAATCTGGTGCGGCTTTCGGTCGAGAAGATTGGGTCGAGATCGCAGTCAGGAATGCCGAATTCATCTTTGAGCGGCTAGTTCGCGCAGATGGACGCGTGATGCGCAGCTGCAAAGCCGATTCCGACGCGCCCGCAACCATACTCGGCTTCCTCGAAGACTACGCATATCTCGCCGACGCATTGACGCATCTTTACGAAGCCACTTTCGACATCCGATGGCTCGAAAAAGCGGAGCGTCTATGTGATTCGATGATTGAACTGTTCTGGCATCCAGCCGACGGGGTGTTTTACGACACCGGATCGGACCAAGAGGAGCTGATCATCCGGCCCAGAGACACATTCGACAACGCCCAGCCAAGCGGTAGTTCAGCGGCCTCGATGGCGTTGCTGCGCTGTGCGGAGTTCACGGGCAATGCAGATTTCGAACGCATCGCCGCGGCCAATCTCCGCTCGATCCGCGAACTGATGGAACGGGCACCTTCCGCGTTCGCATGGTGGTTGCAAGCGGCAGAGTTCTACGCTAATCCGGTGAAGCAGGTGGTCATTGTCGGTGAGCGCAACGATCCGAATACACGAAAATTGGTCGCTGAGGCGAGGCGAGGATTCAACCCGGATCGAATCGTCGCGTTGATGGAACCGCTAGATGTCGAAGATCTAAGCGCCGAACTGCCGCTATTTGAAGGTAGACGTATGATCGACGACAAACCGACGGCGTTCGTGTGCAAGAATTACGCCTGCGAACTACCGGTCACAGACGTTCGAGCATTAGCGGCGCAATTAGACGCGGACAACTGATAGAATCGGCGTTGTAACGAATCCAGTCGCACGCAGAAACCCGCGCTATCAGCTAGTTGATCCCGCCGCGTTCATTGCGGGTCAACCTCCCCCACGAGCATCCGATGCCCCTTTACGACTACAAATGTGAAAACGGCCACGTCTTTGAGGAGATGCAGAGTTTCTCGTCAGAACCAGTCGCAACGTGCGGTGACTGCGGAACCTCAGCAAAAAGGCAGCTATCGGTCCCTATGGTTTTGTACAAGGGATCGGGTTTCTACACCACCGACTACGGCCGCAATGGTTCAGCTTCTCGGTCTAAATCTGACAACAACGGAGACGCGTCAGAATCTGGATCCAAGTCCAAAAAGAAGGCCAAGAGCAAGTCTTCGTCATCCGATTCTTCGGACTAATTCGGGCGACAACGCGTGCGTTTCGTAATCCAACGGTCGACGGGCGCTAAAGTCACTGTCGACGGGCAAACGACAGGCGAAATTGACAAGGGATTGGTAATTCTTGTCGGCGTCACGCATGATGACGAGCAAGCCGACACCGACTATCTCGTCAACAAGACCGTAAATCTCCGGATTTTCCGAGGAGCCGACGGAAACGCATGGTTCGATCAATCGCTACTTGATATTGGCGGCGCCGTACTACTCGTTAGTCAATTCACGCTTTATGCGGACACGCGGAAAGGGCGTAGGCCTGGATTCACTGAATCCGCGCCGGGCGATGTGGCGAACCCCATCTTTGACCGGGTGGCCGACGCGTTCCGAGATGCTGGTGTCGATGTTCAGCTCGGAGTGTTCGGGGCTATGATGGACGTTGAGCTCATTAACGAAGGCCCTTCAACGTTCATCCTCGATTCAACGGATCGGCATCGTCCGCGACGGCGGTAGGTGATTTGGGACGTTGAAGAGCGACGTCGAATATGATTCGAACACCGTAGTTTATCGCCGCCGAACGAATTGGAACAACGAAATAGGTACACCATGATGATGAAACCTATCGCGGTTAAAGCCCTAGACGGTTATCGCATCTGGGTCAAGTTTGAAGACGGGGTCGAAGGAGCATTCGACCTTTCGTCCCTTGCAGAACGAGGAAACGTGTTCAGATGTTGGGAAGACCGTCGGGTTTTCGAAGATGTCAAAGTTGACGGTGAGTGGCGGGCGATCGTCTGGGGCGACACCGGCTACTTGGAAATCTGTAGCGATACGGTTTATTTGGAATTAACTGGCAAAACTGTGGATGAACTGATGCCGGTCGTTAAATCGGCGCAGATTCATGCCTGAAATCTACCGATCCGATAGATTCTCCGTCCGCGTTAGACCCGACCATTTACCTCCCCATGTTCATTTCAGATTCTCATCGGGCGCCGACGCGACGGTCGATATTCGTGATTGTCGAATCAGATCTGCCAGCATAAAGTGACCATTGCAAAACGCCCGTCATTCCCGCGGACGCGGGAATCCAGAATCAACAAAGCACGCCTTTTCTTCCCATCCCGGCGACAACCACCGTCCCTTTCGCTCGCAGGAGATGTACGAATCCCTGACTAGAAACAATTGGCGATCTGCAGCGAGGGTTTTGCAATGGTCTCCATAAAAACGCAAGAGGAGAGGGAACTCCGACAATTTATTTTGGATCATCAAGACGAACTGCTTGATGCTTGGGATTGTGTGTGGAATGGAATTCCGCCACGCCGGATCGCTGATTAGATCCTGGGCGCAGGTGAAGCGACGTGTCCATTGAATTGGTCATCGATCAAGCGACGTCGAAATCGAGTGAGATGTCGAGGGCGTCGGGCGAGTGTGTCAGTTCGCCGACCGAGATGATGTCCACGCCGGATTCTGCGGTTTCTCGCACGGTGGCAAGGTTGATGCCTCCCGAAGCTTCCAACAGAGCGTGACCCGTGCGGCGTTGGACGGCCTCTCGCATGGCGTCGGGCTCCATGTTGTCCAGCATTACGATGTCGGCTCCGGCATTCATCGCATCTACCGCATCGCCGACCGTCTCGACCTCGATTTCGATCTTCATCGAGAACGACGCATTTGATCTCGCGTGACGTACGACATCTCCGATCGACATGCCCCGTTGTTTCATCGCAGCGATGTGGTTGTCCTTGATAAGGATGCAGTCGGCCAACGTCATGCGGTGGTTACCACCCCCGCCCATCAGGACGCTGTACTTATCGAGGAGCCTAAGACCTGGCACGGTTTTGCGGGTGTCTACTATCGATGCACCAGTGCCGTGCACCGCCGCGACGTAGCGGGCGGTCAACGATGCGATCCCGCTCATGCGTTGCAACAGGTTCAACGCGGTCCGCTCTGCACTCAAGATCGCCGACGCTCTTCCCGAAACAGTGGCGATTCTCATCCCTGATTCGACAGCCTGGCCGTCGTCGATATGAGTGACGAAATTGCAGTCTGGGTCTAACGCTTTGAATGCCTCTTCGGCGACGACTATCCCGGCGATGATGCCGGACTGCTTCGCCACTAAATCTGCGGTGGCTGATACCTCTGAATCGCCGATTGTCGCGAGCGTAGTCGCGTCGTTGAACGCGGCGTCCTCTTCGAGTGCGGCTCGGACCACACGTCGGGCGTGATGGCGCGAGAGGGGCATTTGTCCGGGCCTCAGCCCTGACTGGCGAGGAAATCTTCGAGGACTTCCTCGGGAAAGTCGGCGTTTGTGAAGACCTTCGATACGTCGTCCAACTCTTCGAGCTCGTCGAGGAGTCTCAAAGTCTGGACCGCTTGCGACTTCTCAAGACTGATGGTGTTATTGGGGACCATCGCCAATTCGGCGTTTTCGACTCGGACGTTGTTGAGCGACTCGAGTTCGGTCTTGGCTCGTGCGAACTCGTTGAAGGGAAAGGTGACGCTGACGAGATCCTCATCGATCTCGACATCCTCTGCGCCGATATCCATCACTTCCAGCGCGACCTCCTCAGGGTCTGCGCCTTCGACCTCGAGGGTGACGAGGCCTTTCTGTTCGAAGTTCCACGAAACGGCGCCGTTTGCGGCCAAATTACCGCCGCCGCGCGTGACCTTGGAACGGATGCCTGAAGCAGCGCGGTTGCGGTTATCAGTAAGCGTTTGAATGATGAAGCCGGCTCCGCCAGGTCCGTATGCCTCGTAGGTCAGCTCTTCGAGCGCGTTGCCGTCGGCACCTTTTCCGGCGCCTTTCGCCAATGCGCGCTCAATGGTGTCCTTCGGCATGTTCTGCGACTTCGCGTTGTCGACAGCCAAACGCAAGCGGAAGTTCATGTCCGGGTCAGGCGCGCCTTCGCGCGCCGCGACGGTGATCTCGCGGGTGAGTTTCGTGAAGAGTTGGCCGCGTTTTGCGTCCGCGGCACCCTTCTTGTGCTTGATGGTGCTCCACTTAGAATGGCCTGACATTTAGTCCTCCTTCCCCATGAAGCCGTGCCGATGGCGGGGTGCGAAATGTCTATTCGACATCGATGCCGGCACGCATGTTTGACTTCGTAGCGGCTACGCGCAGCAGAGACTGCATCGCGTGAACGACTCGTCCCCGACGGCCGATCACCTTGCCCTTGTCAGCATCGGCGACCTTCAATTTTATGTTGAGCCGTCCATCGCTCCATTCAGATCGAACTTGAACTGCATCAGTGTCGTCGACGAGCACGCGCGCGATGTATCCGATCATATCGCGCATCTCCGCTTCGCCCTCAACTTCGCCGATGTCGTCTTGAGAATCGACGTCTTGTTCGGGCGAATCGTCTTCTTCGCGTAACTCGTCTTCGGCAGTTAACTCGTCTTCGGCAGTTAACTCGATTTCTGCAGTTAACTCGACGGCAGCGTCGTCATCGGCAACTGTTACTTCGTCGGGTTGACCTATTTCGGTGTCGCGTTCGTTCTCACGCATTAGCCTTGACCTTGTCGAGGATACCTTTGGACTTGAGCATTCTCTCAACGGGTTCTGAAGGCTGTGCGCCTTTGCGCAACCAATCGAGAGTCTTCTCTTCGTCGAAATCTATCTGTGGCGGGTCCGGGAAGGGATCGTAAAAACCAACCTGCTCGATGTATCTGCCAGCTGCGGAATTACGCTGGTCGGCGATGACGATGCGGTAGTAGGGCCGGCCGCGCGCTCCGATTCTCTTGAGTCTGATTCGAACCATGTATCTCCAAGCGATGCTGAGATCGCATACTTGCTGTCCATGCGTCTGATCTATCCGACGCAGGTGCTAAGTTCCGATTTTATCGCACCGTTCGCACGTAGACAAAATGGAGTGCTTCAACCACTATGGCTATTCGAGGTCGCGGTCACAAAATTCGGGCTGATATTCGATTTGCTACGCTTGAATTCGAGGCGCATTCCTCCTCCGCATTTGGAATCATCCCATTGCTAGTAACAGTTCTATTCTTCGCAGGGGCCCGTGAACGGGTTGGGACTGGTCGTGTCGAAGTGGATGTCTTAGATGATGCGACTTTGGGCGCGGCTGTGGATCAAGCCATTGCGTTGGCGGTCGGCAAGGGTGCGTTGCCGGCTAACGTGATGCTGGCGTTGAATGGGGCTTACGCTGACCGTTCATTCGCGTTGAATGATGGTGACGAGATCGCGATCATTCCCCCAGTGAGTGGAGGTCAGGACGACGTCACCGATGTTTGGGTGACGACCGATGTGATTGATGCGGATGAGGTGGTCTCTCGTGTCGGTTCCGATCGGGATGGGGCGGTGGTTGTTTTTCACGGGGTTACGCGGGACCACAACGAGGGGCGCTCGGTGTTGTACCTGGATTACGAGGCATACTCCCCCATGGCCGAAAACGTGATGTCGCAGATTGTCGGTGAGATGCGGGACAAGTGGACGATCGGGGATGTTGCGGTGTGTCACCGGACTGGCAGGGTCGATATCGGTCAAACGAGCATGGTGCTCGCGGTCAGCGCGGCACACCGACGTCCGGCATTTGAGTCGGCTCTTTACTTCATCGACCGCTTGAAGGAGGTTGTGCCGATCTGGAAGAAGGAGTATTTCGAAGGCGGAGAGGTCTGGATCGGCGAGACACCGGGATGAGGTTCGCCAACTCGGTTTGAATGCCGCTATCTACGGCGTTATAGTGGAAATAATGATTCGGTGAATGTTCCAGGCACGCAACGGCGCGTTTGGTCACGCCGCTCCATCCCGTCCAACTAGACCGCATCACCGCGCGACCACGGCGATGCGCACTTCACGCCTCAGTCATGACTCAAACTACAGTCGCAACAGATAATATCGTGTGCGTATCCAACTTGGTGAAGGATTACGATGAGTTGCGCGCGGTCGATGGGATCGAGTTTGAAGTGAAGCGAGGTGAGACATTCGGTTTGCTGGGTCCCAACGGCGCCGGAAAGACGACTACGATGCGGATGTTGGCCGGGTTATCGCCGGCTACAGACGGCGAGATAATGGTCGCCGGTATGGACGTCGGTAAGTCGGGTAGGGACGTGCGTAACGTCATCGGAGTCGTTACGCAACACGATGGTCTTGACAATTCGCTGGTGGTGCGCAGGAACTTGGAGATGCACGGCTACTTGGCAGGACTGCCGTACAGGGGGGCGATTAAGCGCACCAAAGAGGTGCTAGGGTTCTTCAATCTTGAGAGCCGCGCCAACGCGAGCATTCACACGTTGTCTGGTGGAATGAAGCGTAGGTTGGCGATCGCGAGGGCGATGATGGCGAGTCCGCAACTGCTGGTGATGGACGAGCCAACGACCGGTTTGGACCCGCAGAGCCGTAACCGAGTATGGGAGCAGCTGGGGGCGTTAAAGGAATCTGGTGTCACGATAATCATGTCGACGCACTACATGATCGAAGCCGAGACGTTGTGCGACCGTTTGGCGATTATGGACCACGGGAACATCCTCGATATCGGTGAGCCCGACGAGGTGGTCAAGCATCACGTCGGAGCGGAAGTCGCGATGTTGCAGATCAGTGATTCGGTGACTCGCGAGGAAAGGGTAGCCTTGCGGCGACAGCTAGACGAAGAGCGGCGCGACTATAGCGAAGTCGGACCGCGCATCTTAGTGACCGCGCCACGAGGTAGCAAACCGGACGTTTCGACGCTCACTGGTCTCGCCAAAATGCGCGTCAGCTATCGCGCTGCCCACTTGGAAGATGTCTTTCTTGTCCTTACCGGCAGGGAGTTGAGGGACGAATGAGCATCGAAGCGATATTCATCAATCAGACTCGAACCGAGCTCAAGACGATTGCCGGTATCCGGTTTCGGAGTGTGGCCGCGTTGTGGCTGCGGCACTGGTTCGCGTTTATCCGATTCTGGAAATACGCGGTCGCGTTCATGTTTATCGAACCTGTCGTGATGATGATCGGCGTAGGCGTCGGAATCGGACGATTGGTGCCGACCGTGCCTGGAACGGAGATACCGTATCCAGAGTTCGTGGCGCCGGGGATCATCGTCGGAAGTGCGATGTTTGTGCCGATGGTTGAGTGTTCGATGGGCGCGTACAACCGCATGGAAGCCCAGCTCTACGACACTCAGCTGACGACGCCGCTCTCGGTTTTTGAGGTCTTGATCGCCGACATTGCATTCGGCGTCACGCGTGGATTCATCAGCATGGTTTCTATCACGACCATTGCCGTGGTATTCGGTTGGATCAACGAGTGGACCGTCGTGTTCGTTGTGATACCGGTCGTGTTGACGGCGGTGCTGTTTGGCGGTGTAGGCTTTCTCTTCTCATCGACCGCGCCGCACGTGGCGTTCGTGACGTTGGTGTTCACGGTTGTTGGGACACCGATGTTCATGTTCAGCGGTATTTTCTACCCGTTCGAGGTGTTACCGACGTGGGCGCAGGGGATATCGAACTTTATTCCGTTGGCTCCGGCGGTCAGCCTGAGCCGTGCGTTCGCGACGAATACTGTCGACGTCTCCATAATCTGGGATCTACTGTTCTTGATCGGAATGATCGCGGTTGTGTTGCCGACTGCGTATGTCCTGTTGCGCCGCAAACTGATCTCTTGAGTAACTGCCTACTCTGAATCTCCGCCTTAGAAGGGGTAGGGAAAGATGTGGGGTTTAGAATGAAGATCATCAGGCAGCGGAGGGTTCGCATAGAGGCCTAGTGCGCCCGCCTGCTAAGCGGGTTGGGGGTGTTGAGCCCCCTCGCGGGTTCGAATCCCGCACCCTCCGCCAGTACTTCGTTTCTACGTGTCCCGAAACACTAATGAGTGATGATGGTGGCTGTGCGCGGTGGGCTCGCATCTCTGACCCAAAAGGACCTGCCGGCACCGTAGCCGCTAGTGGCGCGAGAAATCGTAGCCTTCTTTGACGATGCAGTCGAGCAGGGCCGGCCGGCCTGTCTTCGTTACCGCGATGGCCTCGTCGAGCGCCGGTATGAAGTCGTCCGGTCTATCGACGACCTTGCCCCAAGCGCCGAGGGCCTCAGCGATGGCTTTATAGTCGCCGCCGAGGGCCAACGAGTCCATCGTGTCAGCCGTGTATGGCTGGGCGTCGCGTTCGATGGCCATGACGTTGTTGTCGAACACGATGGTGAGGATCCCCAACTTGTTTCGGACCGCCGTCTCGATGTCCATTCCCACCATGCCTATGGCCGCGTCGCCCATGATGTTTATGCAGAGCTTGTCAGGCTCGGCGAGCTTCGCACCCATAATCAGACCAAGGCCGTAGCCGAGTTGCGTCGATTTGCCCCAGCCCATGTAGGTTCTGGGTGCGACGCACTCCCAGAACGGCACAAGTTGCTCCCTGGGGCTGCCGGAGTCGTGGGTGATGATAGTGTTCGCGCGGTCGACGTGGTGCAGGAGGTCCCAGATGATCCGGTACTGGTTGATGGGCACCTCGTCAGACGTGAGTTGGGGCATCCAATCGTCCAGCCAATCCTGTTTGACCGCTGCCACCTCCGCGATGACGTCGTTATGGGTCTCTCTGCCGACGCCACCGGTCCGGGATTTTACTTCGGCTATGAGCGCTTCAAGGGCCAAACGAGCGTCGCCCAGCAGCGGAAAGTCGACCCTCACGTCCTTGTTGATATCGCCGGGATTGGAGGTGTTGTGAACAATGATCTTGCCGGGAGGGATCGCCATGCCGTAGTTAGTCGCGGTGAAGCTGCACCCGACTCCGAATATCACGTCCGCGTTGGCGATGAAGTGTGCGGACTGCTTCGTCGTGGCGATCGAGCCCGAGCCGAGAGCAAGAGGATGGTCCTCTGGGAAGACGCTCTTTCCTTGCATCGTAGTCATCACTGGGGACTGAAGTAGCTCGGCCAGCTCCTTCAACTCGTCCCAAGCCTCCGCGTACATGCATCCTTGGCCGGCGTGTATCACGGGCCGCTCGGCCGAAAGCAGTGCCTCGGCGGCCGCGGCTACGTCCGCCGGGTCGGGTGTGGACCTGCTAGCTCTCACCGGCAGGTAGTCCAGCTCGCCGTCGACTTCGGAGAACCAGATATCCCCGGCTATCTCGAGCAGCACCGGCCCAGTCTTGCGTGTCCGGAGCTGGTAGAAGGCTCGCCGCATCAGGTCAGGTATCCGGTCCGTCGATGCCATCCGAGCCGCCCATCTCGTGACATGGCGGTAGTTCTCGACGGGATTGAAGACCGGCTCGACGTGTGTCCTGTGGTTGTAGTCGCCGCCGGCCAGATGGAGAATCGGGACGTTGTCAGAGAACGCCTGGGCTGCGCCGGGGAAGGAGTTTTCGGTTCCGGGTCCCACCTGCGACGCGAACACGCCGATCCGGTTGCCGTTTGTCGTGCGGCTGAAGCCGTCGGCGATGGCCATCCCGACGCGTTCCTGCCTGCAAATCACGGGCCTTATCCCGACCTTGGCACAGGCGTCAATCAGCGGTTGTGCCGGGTAGACCGAGAGAAATTCGACGCCTTCACGTCTGAGTACTTCGGCAATTGCGTCGACTCCCTGCATACTGATGCTCCTTTCGAGTGCGGCGATTCCGGCGGAGGCAGGCTACCTGAGGTTGGCGGCCAGCCACTCGCCGTAATACCGAAGTGTAATGTCCGGCTGCGGGATCACCTTCATGCGCGACGAAACAGACACCGATTTAGCCCTACTGGGATTGACGGTCGCTAGTATCCGCGGGCTTCGTCGGGGCCGAAGGGGTGTACGCCGGCGTGGAGAAGATTGGTTTCGGGGTTGATCATGACGCCGCGCGGTCGGGCGAAGCCGCCGCCGGTGGTGGGCTCCGGGACGATCTCGACGTTGTGGCCCATACGGGCCAGTGCCTCGACCGTCTGCGGGTCGATCCGGTGGTCGACGAAGGTCTCGCGTTCGGCGGCATCGACGCTCGGCGCCGTGATCGCCTCTTGGATGCTCATTCCGAAGTCGACCACGTTGGAGACCACCTGCGCGATGCGGCAGATGATTCTGCGCCCGCCAGGCGCTCCGACGGTGAGGAACGGTTTGCCGTCGCGGAGCAGCAGCACCGGTGACATGTTGTTCAGTCCTCGCTTGAACCCGGCTATCGAGTTTACGGTGCCGGGCATGGGGTTGAAGACGACCATCCCATTGGCGAGCAATACCCCGGTACCGGGTACGATTACGCCGGATCCGAAACCCCCCACCGCGGTCTGAGTGCTGGCGACCATATTTCGTTCACGGTCGATGATGCTGAAGTGGGTGGTGCAGTCGCCTTCGCTTGGGGGCGATGCGAGGCCCGAGCGCTCGGGTCGCGGCTGAGCGTCGTAATGCCAAGGATCGTGGAGTGGACTGTCGGCGTAGGCTACCCACGGCTGGAGCTCGCGCTCCTCCTCTAGCATTGCAGAATCGAGGTCGATGGAACGAGCGACCTCCTGCGCGTACTCTTTCGACAGGACCCCGTCCAACGGCACCGGGCCGAAGTCCGGATCACCAAGGAAGCTGTAGCGATCGGCGAAGGCGTGCCGCGCCGCCTCTATGAACAGGTGCAGGTGCTCGGATGAGCCGTGCGCGACGCGGCGCAGATCGAAGTTCTCCAAGATGTTGAGCGTCTGAAGGTGTGTGATCGTGCCGGCCGGTACGGGGGAGCCGAGCAGTTCATAGTTTCTGTAGGAGGATCTGACAGTATCGAGCACCTGTGCCTCGTATTCGGCGAGGTCACGGGAGCTCAGTAGACCGCCGTTTCGCCTCATCTCCTCGTCGATGGCGGCTGCGACCTCGCCTTTGTACAAGGCATCCTTGCCCTCCCTGCCGATCCGTTCGATGGTGTCGGCCAAGTCGCGCTGGACTACTTTTGCGCCGGGAGGGGGTGGATATCCGTCCGGCATGAAGACGCGCGCTGCCTCGCCGTATCGGACCAGATTGGGCATATTTCTGACGATCTGCAGGCAGGTGGTGGGGTCTGCCTCGAACCCTTGCCGGGCGTAGTGGACCGCTGGCTCAAGCAGCTGCTCCAGTGGAAGGGAACCGAAAAGCTCGTGGACGCGGCACATTCCGGCCGTAACCCCTGGCACGCCTACCGAGCGGTGTCCAAGGGCGTTGGCGCGGTCTTCCACCTCGTATATGCCGTTGCCCGTTACGGCTTGGCCAATGACACGGAACATGTCGGCGGTTGCGGCTCTAGGTGCGCGGTGGCCGTAGTCGATGGCGACGCTACGCCCCTCGACGGTCATGTGAACGATCATCTGACCGTGACCGGCGATGGAGGAGCTCGCCGGCTCGACCACGTTGAGGCAGAAACCGGTGGCGATAGCGGCGTCGACCGCGTTTCCGCCGCTTTTGAGGATGTCAACGCCGACCTGAGCGGCGATCGGGTGCGCAGTGGCGACGGCGCCGCGCTCGACGACGACCTCGTCCTTGTCAGGCCGCCAGACGCTGCGTGTGTTCATCGGGCCAGATCCCCGAGCACGATGTCAGCGGCGTTGCGTCTCGGCGCGCCGGTCACCTCGCCGCAGTTGTCTATCAACGGGTGGGCCGGGTAGACCGAGAGAAACTCTACGCCTTGGCGTCTGAGCACCTCGGCGATTGCGTCGACTCCCTGCATACCATCGCTCCTTTCGAGTCGGGCGATTCAGGCGGCGGCTCGCTACCCGAGATTGGCGGCCCGTCGCTCCCGGTACGTCTGAAGTGTAAAGTCCGGTTGGGCCGCGAGGGCGCGGTCCTTGGCCTCCATGTCCCTGATCTTCCCCGCGGCCTTCAGGACGTCTTCAGGGTGCATGCCCGCAGGCACCTTGGCGCAGCCGTCCGCGGCCGCGACGAGCAGTTCTCCCGGCAGGATATCGCAGTGCAGGAACTCGGCCAGGTGCGTCAACTCCGCTTCTTCCGCTAATCTCCGGGCGCGTTCGAGTTTATCGGCATTGCTGATTACGCCGACGATCTTGGCGCCGGAAAAACGGACAATCTCTAATAACGGCCCGCTAACGCCGTAACCAAGGTCGGCGACGACCGTCCCGGGGGCAGCCCGAGTATGTGCGCCAATAGTGCTCGTGGCGCGCAAGCGACGCCTTGAAGCTTTCTCCGGGGACGCGCGGGGCAAAGTGAAAAGACCTGCCCCATCCGCACTCATCGGAATCCGTAGCCAGGTCATGGTAGAGATCGTTGAACTTTTTGTAGTTCCATTACTGACCCTCCGATCCGCCGCGCTTGGCCGTCCTGAAGCGGTTTTCGTATTCGCGGGAGGTCGAACCGACACCTTAAGCGCTTGATTTGTCCTTCAGGGTTTTGGAGGGTTTGACTGACATCAAAGCGTTCCCAGACTGGCTTCTAGTGGGTGTAGCGCTTGTCACCGTGACGAGGAACCAGTGTAATGTCAACAATCGACGTGGCACCAACAGTGTCCCAACCGTAACTACGGGATCTCTGGCGCTGTCTACACCCACGCGATCCACGGAGTGGCGACCGATTCATAAAGTCGGGTCCGTCTTGTACTGAGGATGGGACCCCCTGCTTGGCTACCCGCATTGCACTACGAGTCTTCCGCTACGACAACAGCGTCTGCGACGATCAAGTGGTTATGAATGCAATGATTTTAGGCCGGAAAAGTGGCCCTAAGCGTACTGTAAAGCAGGGCAGGGTTTGATTTAGGATACGATCAGAGAAGCGAAGATGGTTCCGGTGATACGTTGCCCAACTTCTCGTTCCATTCTGCCATCGGAGCGGCCGAACGACGGCGCCGGTAACACCATGTCCATCCGGCTACGGAATATTCATGCGTCACCCCATCGCTATCCTAGCGGTCGTTGCAGCGATCTCCATTCTGGGGTGTCAATCCCCCGACTCGAAGTTGACTGACGCCCCGAGCGTGCTCGTTATCGAGATTGACGGTGTCATCGATCCACTGACTGCGAACCTGATTGAGCGGGGACTCGACGAAGCGAACGCGGACGAGACATCGCTAGTGGTTATCGAGTTGGACACGCCCGGCGGGTTACTGGTTTCGACGCGTGAAATCGTCGGGAGCCTTCTGGAATCGGAGACTCCGGTGGCCGTTTATGTTTCGCCAGCCGGGGCGAGGGCGGCTTCAGCCGGGACTTTTCTGGTGGCCGCAGCCAACTTTGCGGTAATGGCGCCAGGCACAAATATCGGTGCGGCCACGCCGGTTAGGTCGGACGGTCGCGAACTGCCTGAAACGCTTTCGCGAAAGGTCACAGAAGATACCCGCGCATTCATCCGAAGCATCGCGCAAATACGCGGACGTGACTCAACCCCGCTCGAGGAGACAGTGTCAAAAGCCGCGGCCTACTCAGAACAAGAGGCCCTTAACATCGGAATAATCGACTTGATCGCTTCCGATACGAACGCGATGTTCGAGCAGCTTGACGGCCGTACGACGACGACTTCGAGTGGCGAAACGGTGGTTTCATTGACGGGCGCAGAGGTCCGTCAATTGAGCCGTTCCTTACTGGAACACATCCTCGGAATTCTCGCCAAACCCAATGTGGTTTTCGCGCTATTCGTCATCGGAGGGATTGCGATCATCGTCGAACTGGTCCTTCCAGGTCCCTTGGTTGCGGGCACTGTGGGAGTTATCGCAATCGCCCTCGCGTTCGTGGGGTTCGGTTTGCTGCCCGGAAGTTGGTTGGGCGTCGGCCTCATCGCCTTGGCCATGGCCCTGTTCTACGGCGAGACGACGGCTCCCGGGTTCAGCCTCTTCGGCGCGGGTGGGACTATTTGTTTGATCCTCGGCTCAATATTCCTTTTCGGAAACTTCTTTAGCCCCTCAGACCTGCCGGAGCCCAGTTTCATGGTGAGCCCAGTCATGATCGCGATAATGACCGGAATGGTCTTAGCCGTGTGGTTCCTTTTCATCCGCGTCGTTTTGGCCGAAACCGGCACACCGACCGGGTTCCAAACCGTAGCCCAAATTGAGATGGAGGGGAAGTTCGGCGTCGCGCTGTCTGATCTCCAACCGTCCGGCAGGGTTCGAGTGTCGAATGAGGAGTGGACGGCTACGACCAGTCTCGGATTGTCTATCAAGGAAGGTGATAAAATTAGAGTTGTGGCCGTAAACGAGCAGGTACTCATAGTCGAAAAGCTAAATCACGACTCTGAGGCGTCTAGTTAGACGAAATTCGTAGTTTACGCGACACATGTAAAGGAGACCCATGGCAGGTTTTGTTACAGTTGGGCCCAATCACGCGTTGATCGTGTCGGGAGGTGGTACCGAGCCCCGGATCAAGGTAGGCGGGAGGATGTTTGTTCTACCTATTATTCAGAAGGCTCAGGTTCTTTCGCTGGAAGTGATGACCCTGCAAGTGAACACGGCAAGGGTCTACACGAAGGAAGGTGTTTCCGTCTCGGTTGATGGCGTTGCGCAGGTGAAGGTTGGGCGTAGCGAGGCGGCGATCAGAACCGCTGCCGAGCAGTTCCTTGGTAAGTCCGTCAGCGAAATCGCGGAGGTGGCTCTGCAAACCCTAGAGGGGCAGCAACGCGCCATACTGGGCACGATGACCGTGGAAGACATCTATCGTGACCGCGTTGCGTTCGCTGAACAGGTGCGCGACGTGGCTGCGACAGACATGACCAACATGGGGCTGGGGATCGTCAGTTTCTCGATCCGGGACATTCAGGATGAGCAAGGCTACCTTGAGGCGCTCGGCGTGCGTAGGACCGCAGAGGTCAAGCGAGACGCGGCGATCGGCGAAGCGGAGGCTGAGCGCGACGCCGGGATCAAGGCGGCGCAGGCCGAACAACTGCGGGAAGCCGCGAGATACAGCGCCGACACGGCCATCGCCGAGTCGGAGCGCGACTACAACACGCAGAAAGCGGCGTATGACCAGTTGGTCAACGCACGACGAGCGGAGGCCGAGTTGGCGTATTCCCTTCAAGAGGCCAAAACACGCCAGAGCATTCGGGAAGAGGAGCTGCAGGTTGAGGTCGTCGAACGGCAAAAGCAGATCGAGATCCAACAACAAGAGATCATCCGTCGCGAGCGAGAGCTGGATGCAACTGTCCGCCGTCCTGCCGAGGCTGAGCGGGACCAGTTGGAGTTGATAGCAGAGGGTTACAGACGCCGCACACGGGTCGAGGCCGAAGCCGAGCGATACAAGCTCGAAACGGTTGCTACGGGTGCGCGCGCCCAGGTTATCGCGGAAGCGCAGGCGGAGGCCGAAGCGATCAAGCTGCGCGGAGACGCCGAGGCCGGAGCCATCAAGGCACGAGGCGAGGGTGAAGCCGAAGCAATCAGAGCGACCGGCCTCGCCGAGGCCGAGGCGATGAATAAGAAGGCGGATGCTTGGAAGGAGTACGGCCAAGCTGCGATGATCCAGCAGCTATTCGAATCGCTCCCGGACGTCGCCAGCGCTGTAGCCCAGCCACTCGCGAAGACGGACAGTATCGTTGTGATCAGCAACGGTGGGGAGAGTGGCGCTGGCGCCGGCGCCAGCAAGGTGACACAGGACGTATCGTCCACGATTGCGCAACTGCCTGCCCTAGTGCAGTCGCTGACCGGCATCGATCTCATCAGCACACTCAAGAACTTGCCCGGGATCGTATCCGACTCGTCGAATGGGTCGATCCAAGATGAGGCCGCGGCAAGCGAGGACGAATAGACAGACGTTTTCGTTGGGCCGCCGGTAGTCAACACAAGTTTGCCGGAGCGCGAGTAACTGCGATCTTGCACACTAGACTTGCGAATGTACGCCACGTCGGAGGCGGTTAGGTCGAGACAGGCCGGGAACCTCGCCAGATGGTCGGAATGAGCGTGCGACCTCCTGCGCGTACCCTGTCAACTGGACCCCGTCCACCGGCACTGGGCCGAAGTCCGGATCGCCTAAGGAAGCTGTAGCGGTCGGCGAAGGCGTACCGCGCAGCCTCTGTGAACAGGTTTAGGTGCTCGGATGAGCCGTGCGCGAGGCGGCGCAGATCGAAGCTCTCCAAGATGTTGAGCGTCTGAAGGTGTGTGATCGTGCAGGCCGGCACGGGGGAGCCGAGCAGTTCATGGTTTCTGGAGGAGGTTCTAACGGGATCGAGCACCCGTGCCTCGTATTCGGCGAGGTCTTGGGAGCTCAGCAAACCGCCGTTTCGCCTCATCTCTTCGTCGATGGCGGCTGCGACCTGGCCTTTGTACAAGGCATCCTTGCCTTCCCTGCCGATCCGTTCGAGGGTATCAGCGAGGTCGCGCTGGACGACTCTTGCGCCAGGAGGGGGTGGATATCCGTCCGGCATGAAGACGCGCGCTGCCTCGCCGTATCGGACCAGATTTCGCATATTTCTGGCGATCTGCAGGCATGTGATGGGGTCTGCCTCGAACCCTTTCCGGGCGTAGTGGACCGCGGGCTCTAGCAGCTGCTCCAGCGGGAGGGGACCGAATAGCTCGTGTGCCCGGCCTATGGTAACCCCCGGCACGCCTACCGATCAGTGACCGATGGCGTTGGCGCGGTCTTCGACCTCGTATATGCCGTTGCCTGTTACGGCTTGGCCGATGACACGAAACATGTCGGCGGTTGCGGCCTTGGGAGCGCGATGTCCATAGTCGATGGCGACGCTGCGTTGCTCCGCGGCCATGCGAACGATCATCTGACCGTGACCAGCGATAGAGGAGCTTGCCGGTTCGACCACGTTAAGGCAGAAGCCGGTGGCGATAGCGGCGTCGACTGCGTTGCCGCCGCTTTTGAGGATGTCAACGCCGACCTGGGCGGCGATCGGGTGAGCAGTGGCGACGGCGCCGCGCTCGACGACGACCTCGTCCTTGTCAGGCCGCCAAACGCTGCGTGTGTTCATGAGTTCAAGCCACCAACAAATGCGATCGCGCCAGCCGAAAATGTCTTGATGAGAGTTGTACCGACATCTACCTAAGAGTAGCGCGTCAGCACGATTCTCTCGAAAAAGTGGCGAGAGTAGGTCAGCGCAGCGAAATGGTCAGGCGATTTGTCGGCACGTCGGTGCTTAGGACCATGCCGTATCCGATAGGCGGCGACAGCATCACCGACTAGTACTCGAGGCTAAGGATCCGGGAGGAACGGTCCTCCGTGAAGCCTCTGATACACGTCGAGCAGATCGTCGCGCCGCTCAGTTGGGGTATGACGGCGAAAAGCCTCGTAAAGTTGCTCTTCTGTCATCGGACGTTGCCCATTGTCGACCGGGTACCGATACCAGTCCGACAATGCGTTAGACATCGCCGAATCTCCGATCGCATCGTAGACGTTCAACAAAAATCTATCGCCCAAAGGATACGCGCATGGGGTGCGGGTGATGCCCTGGAAATCGATGAAATCCTGAATCGTGACGATCCCTCGGTGGCCGCAAATCGCCTCGAAGCCTCGATTCGCCATGTTTTTCCGGCTGTTCAAATCGTCGATGCCTCGCGAAATTGAGAAAAGTGCCTCTGCAAAGTCGGCGCCTCCCTCCAAGATCCAGACGGACTGAGTTGCCGGCGGGGAGAAATAGTAATGGGCGACCTCATGTGCGATGGAACCCTCGTGTACTATCCCCTTGTCATTGGCGGTCGGCAGGAAGATGTAGTGCCCGTAGTTGATTGCGACGTCTGCGATTCCTTGTGTGTCGTCGACGACCACAGCAATGAGGTCGGCTTTGGGAAAACGAGTTTGCAGAAGGTGCTCCATAGCGCGTGCAACTTTTCCCAGAAGTTCGGTGGTCTCTTCCTCGGACCAAATGGGAGTGTTTTGCACCAACCAGATCTGTATCGAACCGGCCAAATCCAAATTGAACGTGATTCGCTTTACGAAATCGCCGCCCAATTCCGAATAACTCTGGGTGAAATAAGCCGATTGATTGCCGAGCGCACCGATGAGTACAGCTTCCTCCGCAGTCAGCCCATCTGTGGTCCACGTCTGGTTCGACAAACGATTGAAATCGTCTCGATCGTCATTAAGAATCGCCCTAGCGCCAGATAGCACAAATAATGCAAAGTCAGTGTCCAGTCCACCGACAATCCCAGCCAAGTCTTTGGCGAATTGCCGATTCGTTTCGACGACGCTTGAGATAGCTAAAAAGTTCAAATAGGCATTTTGGGTCACTGTCGGCCCCAACGACTTGGCGGTCGTCAGCGCTACGTCTCGGTCGATCGAAGCAATGGCGGTCAGAGAATCGATTACGGAGTATTCAAAGCCATGGTTACCGTCTACGAACCAACCGAAACCTGCGACAATCCTTGCGAGTTCTGTGTCCGCTTCAGAGATTTTCAGCACGTTGTTCGAGATCTCGATCAATTCGGCAATTTCAGTTTCTGTCAGAGCATCGCTGATCCACTGGTTTTTCAAAAGGATTTCTAGGATTTCATGGTCTTTGAGCGCGACGCGAGCCAGATTTTTCAGAGCGTCCATCTCGTGTTCGTCGGGCCCGTCGGCAAACCACGCGAAATCGCCCACCTTGCGTCCGATTGGACCACCACTGGCAGCGATCGTGGAGAGCCTACTGAGGCCCCTCTCTTCGATCATCGTGACGCCATCTCGCATCCAAGGGTATTGGGTAAGTGTCCTCAGCAGAATCGTGTCCGCTTCCGATATCGATCGCAGTTTGGCAAGAATTCCAGTTTCTCGCCCGATCAATTCGCCTTTCAACCATCCGTAACCCATGATTCTGATCGCAGATTCGGCGTCCGAGCTTGCAATCGCGGCCAAAAAAACGAAATCCTCGATCTCCCCGCTCGAAATTCCATCGCTTGCCCATTGCATTTGGGCAAGGTTTTCTACGAGAGTTTCGCTTTGTAGCCACATTTCGATCATGAGGGTGGATGCGCGATTCGCGTGCCAGCTAGGTGGGTCCATAAACCACGGAAAAACCGTCGTTATCCCATCAATCGCCCGGCGTTGCTCGGGCGAAACGATCGTCAGCGCGTCCGGAGTCACCGTGGTCGTGCCGGCCGTGATCGGAGGATTCGCCACCGCGACGGTGGACGCCGTGGCGGTCGGAGTAGATATCGCGGTTGCGGTCGGCGTATGTGTAGAGGTTGGAATAGGTGCCGCGGTCGCGGTCGGCGTATGTGTAGGGGTTGGAATAGGTGTCGCGGTTGCGGTCGGCGTCTGTGTAGAGGTCGGATTAGGTGTCGCGGTTGCGGTCGGTGTATTGGTCGGGGATTGTGTGGCGGTAGGAGTCGGCGACGCCGCTTCGGGCGCGGTCGACCCGAGGGTGACGAGACTTGGAACCGTTGCGGACGAAGAATCGGAGGTTTTTTCAACGCTGTCGATCGGCATCGATTGCACGGAGTCAGACGTTGACGCATCGTCGGAGTCGGGATCGTTAGTCGGTGTTGGCGTAGGTGTTGGCGTGGGTGAAACCGTGGGTGTGGGTGAAACTGTAGGCGCCGGCGTTGCTGTAGGTGTGAATGTCGGTGATGGATCAGCAGATACAGAGGATGTGGGAGTTGGATCGGGGGTAGGGTGAGGCGAGACCGTCGCGATTGCGATAGGAGATGCTGCGACGCTTCCGGCATCTCGAACGTTTTTTGCCAGTGTTGGCGTAGAGGTCGTGGAGGGTGTCAAATCCGTCTCGTGCGTTCGACCTTGCGGATCCGCGGCGGATTTGACGCTGGCGCTTTCGCCTCCACGATCGATGTCAGTCGACAACTGCGCTGAAATCTCAGTTGGCATCGGCTCAATCATGGCCCAAGGCGTCAAAGTCGAAGTCTTGGAAGGAATCGGGGGCCGGGCGAGATGCGTGGGAGTCGGTGACTCGGTTGCGACCTCTGATGTTGCGGGCGGCTCAGGTTCGATTTTCGCCTCACAGCCAGCGAAGATCAAGAACGCGGAAGAAAAACCGCTTACAGCGAAAATAAGAGTCGCGACGGAAATTCTGATATTAACCAGCTGCCTCATGGATCATCTCCGACCATCTGAACGTAAGGGACCTTTGAATATTGGAGCCCAATAGGCGTTTCATGGGTCCGCTGTCGATCGAAGAGACTCAGCTGATTTTTTCCGGCCACCACACGCTGCGAGTGTTCAACGACTCAGATCCTGCAACACGATGTGGGCGGCGTTGTGTCCGGGCGCGCCCGTCACCTCGCCGCCGGGATGCGTACCTGCGCCGCACATGTAGAGGCCCTCGACGGGTGTCCGGTAGTCGGACCAGCCCGGCAACGGGCGGCGTGACATCATCTGCTGCGGGATCATGTCCAGGTGCCTTATGTTGCCGTCGGTTAGGCCGATGCGATCCTCGATGTCTTCCGGAGTTAGGAACGTCCAATCGATGATCGAGTCCCGGAAGTTCGGGGCGTACTCAGACACGTAGTCGATGAGCCACTCGCCGTACTGTTGACGTATTTCGGACCACGAGCCGTCCTTAACGTGGGGCGGCAGGAAGTAGACCCACAGCGAGAGTACGTGGTGACCTTCCGGCGCGACGGTCTTGTCGTACACCGAGGGGATCTGGAGCTGCATGATCGGCGTTTTTGTCACGCGACCGTTCTTGCAGTCTTCCCAGGCCAATTCGCTCTGATCAACGGTTGGGCAGAGTGTCATCATCGCCAAGTGTTCGGGGTTGAAACCGGGGCCGAGATGGCGCGAAAAGTCGGGAAGCTCCTTGATGGCGCAGAGGAACTTGGCGGAGGCCGCCATCGTCTTAAGCGCTCTAACCTCACCGAGGAACTCCGCGCTGAGGTCTTCCTCGCTCAGGAGATTGAGGTAAGTCCGTTTTGGGTCGGCGTTCGACAGTACCACGTCGGCCTCGACGATCTCGCCGTCTACGAGTTCGACGCCAGTCGCCTTACCGCCGTTCGTCAGGATGCGCTTCACCTCAACACCCGTCCTGATCGACACCCCCGACGCTGCCGCGGAACGGGCCAGCGATTGGGTGATCCCGCCCATTCCACCGCGGACTATGCCGTAATTCTCAGTATCTTCACGGAACGCGCTGAAGCGATACAGCGCGGTGATGTAGGCGCTGCCGGGGGCGCTTATGTCCCCCATGTCGAACGCGCCGGTGCCTACCGCCGCCTTGACCTCGTCCGACACGAAGTAACGCTCGATCAGGTCCTTGAGCGGGACGGTCAACAACGTCTCCAGAAGCTCTTCCTCGCCTTCTTGTCGGAATCTCTCGAAAAGCTCGGCGAGCGAGGGAGGCGGACCGAGGTAGTAGTCGCTGAGAATGCGGACCGCACGGTGCCAGAATTCTGCCCATGCGAACCAGGCGTCGGCGTCCTCTGGGAACTGATCACGGAGCTCCTCGGCCGTCTGGGCGTCGTCGTGCCAGAGAGTCAACGCCTTACCGTTCGGGTAGGGGTGGACGCGCGATGGATCGATGGGGTAGACGTGGAAGCCGTACCTGCGCATCTCGAGGTCGTCGATGACCTTCTTCTGGAGGATGTGGCAGATGTAGGAGCAGGTGGAGATGTGGTAGCCGGGGAACCACTCCTCGGTCACCACGGCGCCTCCGACGACGTCTCTGCGCTCCAGTACCTGGACATCTAACCCGGCGCGTCCGAGGTAACCCGCGGCGACCAGGCCATTGTGCCCGCCGCCAACGATGACGACCCTCGTCTTCTCGGCCATTGCAAGCTCCTCCTGTCTGCGTTACGGCATTGTTGGACGGCAATGTTAGCAGACTAAACCGCATGACGAGCACGTGTCAACGGTGTGGGCGTTCAATGAAAATGATGCTCCTATCAGGTTGTGGAGGGAACTTCGGATTCTCACAGCAACGCGATTGCAGTGTGCCAGTGCCGAGTTACCGTCGGCTCACACAGCGATACGAACCAAGATACGAGGGAGATGAGAAGGCACTGACCAGATAGATCACGGAACAGGCAAGCGTTGGAACTCGGCGCCCATCTGCTAAAATTTGCCGCGTCACGCACGCGGGTGGCCATCGGATCGGGTCCGGGAAGTCATACCCGGAGGCTGGAGTCAGAGTTCACTTCAACAAGGCGCAAGACAGAGTTTGACCCGGTAACGTTGGAGATCCTTTGGAACCGGCTTATCTCCATTGCAGACCAGTCGGCGACGACCCTTGTGCGCACCTCCTTCTCCACTGTCGTGCGTGAGTGCAACGACTATGCCTGCGTGCTGATGGACCGCAACGGCGACACGCTTGCGGAGAACAGCGGCTCGATCCCCTCGTTCGTCGGCACGATGTCGCGTACAGTGAAGCACTTTCTCCGCCGCTTCCCGCCCGAGACATGGAGACCGGGCGACGTGGTCATCACGAACGACCCGTGGATGGGCACGGGCCATCGGCCAGATTTTTCGATGGCAACACCAGTGTTCCTGAACGGCGAGTTGGTGGCCTTTACCGGAATCATCGCCCATGCTTCAGATGTCGGAGGTTCGATCTTCTCGGCCGACAACCGGTCGGTATTCGAAGAGGGTCTCGGCGTGCCACCCATGAAGCTCTTCTCCGAAGGAGTACCCAACGAGGACTTGTTCGAGATGATCCGCTACAACGTCCGCGTTCCCGAACCGGTGGTAGGTGACTTCATGGCGATGGTTGCCGGGTGCGAGGTCGCGGGCCGGCAGCTCGTAAGCTTCATGGAGGAGTATGGCGTGGAGATGCTGGAGACGCTTAGCCAGAATATCCAGTCGCGTGCCGAGGAGGTGATGCGGAGGGCCATCCTAAGAATTCCGGACGGGACATTCAGCCACACCGTATTTCTTGACGGCTTCGACCGCCCCATCGAGATCGCCTGCGTGATCACCATCGACGGTGACGAGTTGGAGGTCGACTTTGCCGGAACGTCCGAGCAGGTGGACCAAGGGGGGGTGAACGTCGTATACGCGTACACCTGGGCGTTCACCACCTATCCGCTCAAGTGCGTTCTGGATCCTCTCACCTACCGCAACGAAGGGTCGTACCGACCTTTCACCATCAAGGCGCAAGAGGGAAGCATACTCAACGCAACCTATCCCAGAGCTGTCTCCTCCCGGCATCTAACGGGCCACTGCATCACGGCGGCGGTGTTCGGCGCGTTGGCGCCGGTACTCCCCGACACGGTGATCGCCGACTCGGGGTCCACGCCGCAGTACATATCGTTCTTTTCGGGTGTGGACGGGTCGATGCGACCATTCTCCCTGATGCAGTTCCTGAGCGGGGGCATGGGCGCGAGCAGCAGCGAAGACGGCGTCCACTGCTGCCCATTTCCTACCAACTCCATACCTGGCTCCGTGGAGGTGTCCGAGTCGGTTTCGCCCCTCGTGTTCTGGAAGAAAGAACTACTCCCTGACTCGGGCGGAGCCGGACGCTATCGCGGAGGATGCGGGCAAGACATCGTGATCGAGGTCAAGTCGCCGAGACGCTCTGAGCTGTCGGTAATGTCCGAGAGATGGGATTTCCCGGCGGAGGGCCTACGCGGTGGCCAAGCAGGAGGACGGTCCGGGGCCCAAAAGACCACAGCCGGGGTCGCGCCCGATGATGCGGCTCTGCCCGCGAAGGGGCGAACCGCTCTTGAACCGGGCGAGGTCATCCGGCTGGTCACTGGCGGCGGCGGCGGTTTCGGGAAGCCCGAAGACCGTGACTTAGACCAAGTAGTTGAGGATCTGCGCAACGGGTATATATCAGAGGCCGCGGCTAGGGATGTCTACGGCCTCGACCAGCGGGACAACGGTTAGATGCCCGACGTACGACTCGGAGTTGACGTTGGAGGCACGTTCACGGACTTCGTGGCCTTCAACCCCGAGTCGGGCTCATTCTCAGTCGGCAAAACCCTGACCACACCTCACGACCTCGCGCTGGGAATCATCCAGGGCACTCGAGAAGCGGCCGACCGGTCCGGGTTCGCGGTCCGGGACATCTCCCAAGTGACCTACGGTACGACGCTCGTGGCCAACCTTCTGCTGGAGCGGAAGGGTGTGAAGGTCGGCCTGATAGCCACCGAGGGGTTCCGGGACGTCCTGGAGACCGGCACCGAGCAGCGGTACGACATGTACGACCTGACCGCGAGACGCGCCGAGCCACTCGTCCCAAGAAATCTTAGAAGAACCATATCGGAACGAATGAGCTGGGACGGACAGGTGCTATTGCCGCTGGACCCAGCGTCGCTCGATCAGATAATCTCGACGTTCGAGGAATACGGAGTTGAGACGATCGCCGTCGCCCTCCTGCACGCTTATCGGAACCCCTCTCACGAGCGTACGATCCGGGAACACCTGAGCAAACGATATCCCCAGTACAACGTGTCACTGTCGTCGGAGGTCGCCCCCGAGGTGCGGGAGTATCCTCGGACATCCACGACGGTCGCCAACGCCTATGTGGAACCACCCCTGCGCAAGCACCTCGCGGATATGGAACGCGGATTGACGTCGATGGGTTTCGGCGGCGTGATCTACATGATGCTCTCCGAAGGTGGAGTAACCACGCTGGAAGCTGCCCGTTCGTTCCCCGTCAGGCTCGTAGAGTCCGGTCCTGCGGCCGGGGCTATGGCAGCAGCCTACTATGGCGAAGCCATTGGATATCAGGACCTACTATCGTTCGACATGGGCGGCACCACGGCCAAGCTCTGCCTAATCACCGGCGCCCGACCGTCGCGCACGACGGAGATCGAGGTGGCACGGGAGCATCGCTTCAAGAAGGGAAGCGGACTCGTCCTCAAGGTCCCGGCGATCGACATGATTGAGATCGGAGCGGGAGGCGGAAGCATAGCCTACGTCGACCCCTTAGGGCTGATGAAGGTGGGGCCGCAGAGCGCCGGCGCGGACCCTGGCCCGGCATGCTACGGGCTCGGCGGCATCGAGCCGACCGTCAGCGACGCAGACCTCGTGCTCGGTCTTCTGAACCCAGACTACTTTCTCGGCGGCGAGATGGCCCTCAACGCGGAATCCGCTAGCAAAGCCATAGAGAATCGACTTGCGGTGCCTATGGGAATGAGCGTGACCCGTGCGGCCCAGGGCATCCACGAGGTCGTCAACGAGAACATGGCCACAGCGGCGCGAATGCACGCGGCCGAGCAAGGCCTAGATATCCGAGGGAGCGCCCTCGTCGCTTTTGGAGGCGCCGGTCCGATTCACGCCTACCGGGTAGCGAAGCTTCTGGGGTTGAACCGAGTGATATGCCCCCTAGGTGCGGGCGTGATGTCGTCTATAGGGATGCTCGTCGCCCCGAAGTCCTTCGCCTCTGTCCAGAGCTACATCAGCCAACTTGACAGCGTGGACTGGGACCACGTGAACGGAATCTTCCAGACGATGGAGTCGACCGCGATTGAGCTCATTACGGCGGCTGGGGTCGAAGCCGCGGACATCAAGATTGAGCGCAGCGCCGACATGAGGTACGTGGGGCAGGGGTTCGAGATCGTGGTCCCGGTACCCAATGGGAAGCTGGGGCCGGACTTGCGGCAGGCGCTCGCGGCAGCATTCAGCACGACCTACGAGTCGCTGTTCGGGCGCATCTTGAGCGACGTTCCGGTGGAGACGATCACTTGGCGCATGTCGGCATCCGAGCCACCGCCTAGGCCCGATATACGGTTCCTCGCGTCCGAATCGAGGACCCAAACGGGAAGGGTCAAGGGCGAGCGTCCTGTATTCCTCACCAAGGAGGGTATGTTTGTCGATTGCCCGGTGTTCGACCGCTACGGCCTCGAGCCGGGAGCGACGGTCAACGGCCCGGCCATCGTGGAGGAGCGAGAGTCGACCGTCTTCGTCGGACCCGATGCCCGGTGCACCATCGACGAGCACCTAAATCTTGTGATGTCCATCGGATAGAACGTGCTCAATGAGAATGAACAGAATCACTCCGCGATGACGCTTCCGTCAAAGCAGCTCCGCATGGTCATAGATGATGCATCCGTAGGCCGATTGCCAGATGTGCCAATGCCAGCGGGATACGTAATGCGCGCTTATCGAATTGGGGATGCAGAAAGTTGGGCCGACGCGCTTCGGAGGGGAGGATTCACAGATTGGACTGAGCAACAGGTGCTGGAATATGTGGTGGATGTCGAGAGCCGGGAAGGATCGCGACTGGTTGAGCACGACGGACGGATCGTGGCGGCTACGTTCGCATCCAGGATCGGGAACCAGCCGCACAAGCCCGATGTCGGTGGCGGCAACACATCCGAAGTCGGGGTTCTAGACTTCGTGGTGACACACCCTGATCACCGAGGCAGGGGTCTGGGTAGGGCCACATGCACCGAAGTCGCCAGATTCCTAGTCTCTCGAGGTTGCAACGCAATCTCGCTCGGTACTGACGACTGGAGGCTACCGGCAATCCACATCTACCTCTCAATGGGTTTCAAACCGATGATGAACAGGAACGACATGCCCGGACGCTGGGCGGCCGTTTACGAGAATCTGAAGGAGACTGGACGTGACCACGCTTAGACTTGGGCTGGCTGGATTGGGCCACGGCGATACCCTGTTGCAGGCCAACAATCCCGAACACGAGTTGCCGATCCGTGTGACGGCGCTGTGCGACGTTAACGAAGAGCGACTCGACGCGGCTTCGAAAAAGCACGGGATCGACGCGATCACCACCGATTTCGACGAGTTGGCCACTCGCGACGACGTCGACATCATCGGTATTTACACCCCCGGTCCTCTCCACGCTCGCCAGATCCTTACCGCGCTCGAAAACGGCAAGCACGTGATGGTCACCAAGTCCATGGTCTACACGATGGAGGAGGCCGAGAGCGTGGTCGAAGCCGTGGACCGCACCGGACTGGTGCTGCTCGTGACACAGTCGATGCGCGGACGGTTGGACTTCATGGACGCGAAACGAGCGTGCGACGCCGGCGAAATCGGCGAGCTCTTCATGGCCGAGGCGCACTATATTCACGATCTGAGGCCCGTGTACAAGCTCACGCCGTGGCGCACCACGATGCCGCAAGACCTGATATTGGGAGGCGCCTGCCACCCAATAGACCTTTTGCGCTGGTTCATGGGCGACATCGACGAGGTCCACTGCGTCGGTCTTCGCAGCGGTGTCGCTCCTGAGTATCCGCAGGAGGACTGCTTCTTCATCAACGTCAAATTCGCCTCCGGCAAGATCGGCCGCGTGGCAAACCTCCTAGGCATGGTGCACCCGGGAGGCGAACGGGCGAACAGTCTAACCGTGTATGGCACCAAGGGCACGATTCGCGACAACGTCAAGACCCTCGATGCTCATGGCGACCTGCCCCAGCGCGAGTACCACACCCACCTGCCACCGCACGGCGGCCACTACGGCGAGATGATCGTCATGCTGCGCCACATGGCCGACTGCATCCTAAACGGCACGCAGCCCTGGGTCGGAGCAAGAGAAGGCGCCAGGGTCGTAGCAACAGGCCTGGCATGCTGGGAATCGCTCCGCACAGGCAAACCGGTCAAGGTACGCAACGAGTTCTGACAGGGCCTTCCCAAGACCGAATCGTGACGTGCGGTGCCTGGCACGTTGTCAACACTGTCCCACACGGTGGTTGTGGTTCGGGGTGATAACCAAACAGCGCCTTATATCCGTACTCATGGCCACCCGACTCCGGACATCGACGTATCAACCGAGAGAGAGCCCTTGGTTTCTGGGACGCTTTGGTTGGGCGTTTTGACTAAGATACCGACATTGATTATCCCAAAGCCCAAGCACCTCGGACCGGAATATGCCGATCAGTTTAAGGATCGGAGCGTGGCCGACGCTTACGTCAACTATCCGCCGTACTCTGCCGAGGTCTTTCAAGTGCTCGACGGATTGATAAAGGATGAACCGCGAATCGTGCTGGACATCGGGTGCGGAACCGGGGACGTGGCACGGCCGCTGGCGGTCCTTGTGGAGCGAGTCGACGCTGTGGACCAATCGGCAGCCATGCTCGAAATCGGCCGCGCTCGGGAAGGTGGCGACCGGCCGAACATCAGGTGGGTCTGCCAAAGTGCGGAGGACTTCGCCTACGACACTCGCTACAGCCTCATCGTAGCCGGCGCAAGTCTACACTGGATGGACTGGTACGAAGCGATCCCTCGAATGGCCCGTGCCCTGTCTCGCCGTGGATATCTGGCGATCGTCGGTGGCCGCGGGATCGACGCCGCGCCTTGGGTCGACGGTCTCAAAATGATCCTCCCCAGATACTCGACGAATAAGGAGTTCGAACCATACGATCTGATCGACGAACTTGAGCGCCGCCAGCTCTTCACGGTCGTCGGTAAGAAACGCACGGAGCCTCAGAAATACTGCATGACCGTCGACCAGTATGTGGAGCTGTTCCACGCGCGCAACGGCTTTTCGAGACAGCGCATGGACGCGATTTCCGCCGATGAGTTCGATGCCGCCGTCCGAGAAGTCGTAACTCCATTCGCAGCCAGTCATGTCCTCACTTTCGACGTAACCACCGACATCACGTGGGGACGTCCGTCATTGATGGCGGGTAGCGATCGCGCGGGCCATCAGGCGACGCGTCGATAGACGAACCACTCCTGCTGAGAACGGCCTTGGCCGCCGCGATGTGGGCGTTCCTAGTGGGCATGTTCGGGTCCGCAAGAGACCCGGTCATCCCCCGACCCCCGAAACGTGATGTCTCACAGGGGTGAGGCCCGCTGTGAAGATACCGGCGATGGATTTGTAGTGTTCGGACCGATAGTCAGCTGGGGGCCACACCGGCAGCTTTAGCTCCCTTGAGCCATAACGTTTTCAAGTGGACGCGCATGGCGTACGCGGCGGAATCCCTCCGGGCGTTCTTCGTGATCGTTGAAACTACTGGAATTCGAAGCTCGCGTACGGCAAGCTGATCAAGGTGCGCAACGAGTTCCGACAACCAGCGGATCTTGGAGCGTTGGTACGAGCTAGGAATCGCAGCTAGAGTTACCCCGTGGTACCGTCGCTGCGGACGAGACCGCACATGTCGGCGATCGTACGGCCAGCCAGTTCCACTCCATGCACGGCCGCCGTATCCCGCAAGGTACGGAAAATCGTTCGCAGGTTGACACTTGCCGGATGCTCGGGGTCGGCGTAGTCCTGATCCTGGTGCGTGTTTGTGACGTAAGTGGGGAAGGTGGCACCGTCGTCGATGCTCCGCGCGATAACGTTGCGGACGATGGCGCTGTGGTCATACAAACGCGAAGAGACATAGGGCCACTCGAAACCGCGCTCACCCAAGTCTCCTTGTTCCATCGGCCTCGACGTGTCCGACGACATCGGAACCTCGACGAAGTCACTGTCGCCCTTGATGTGACGGAACGAGAGGTTGGCCCTGTGTGGATATAGCTCCGCGCCCGCCCAGATCGCCATCGCCCTGGGCAGTACCCTGCCGGGAACGGAGAGGCTTCCGCCTTCGAATCCAAGTCCTAGGAGTACCCCGAACGTCGCATCGTTGGCCGAATAGACGCCGCCTCGAAAGAACTTGGGATGCTGACCCAGGGCGTCCGACCACACCTTTGTAGCAGCGGAGACGAGCTCGGTCTGCTGTTCTACGGTGAAGGCGCCCAGGTCTCGCGGATACCGGGCGTCGTCGAACTTGTATGGGTGAAGGTGCATTCCCAAGCATGCTCCGGCGTGTTGAAGCTCGAGCAGTAGCGCGGTCTGGGCGACGGCGACCTCGGGATGGGCAAAAAGAGTCACTGGATAGCCCTCGCGGTCCGCCGCCTCCACGTATCCCCTTATCGAACTCTCGCCGGCCTCGTATGTGGCCGGTCCAGTGCCGGAAAGCTTGATCGCCAGAGGCGAGCACTCAAACAGGGCCGGCTCGCAGTCCATCGTCAGGATTACGTTGACGTTGGCACTCATATCGGCGATCTTCCTCCCTCGACACTATGCTAGACATCTGAGGCTTGCGTCAGTATAAACTTCATCAATTCTCTTGCGGCACGTGGCGATGAAGAAGATGTTCCAAGGTCTTGGAAAATTTTCTGACAGACCGCTACATCGAGGGATTCATTTCCGTTTTCGCTAGGAAACTGTCCCGTTTCCACTCGCCGAAAAAGCAAGCCAAAATTAGGATCAGAATTAGATCAACGACGCCCCGATGTCCAAACTTCCTGCGTCGCACGCGGGAAAATCGGCAAGCGCGACCAGCCGCCTGCCTAACAGCGCAGACATCGCAACGGGGGAAATCGCGCAATCATTGTGGAGTGTAGCGCTCGCCAAACTGCGAACTCCGGGCATAATTATCCATCCGCCGAATATCTACCTCAACCCGCCTACGCGGTTCCCCTCGTCAAGGTAAACCGATCGTCCCACTGTCGTGACGGTGACTTCTTGACGGTATTCACCCAGTTCGGCAGCGTGCGTCACTGAACGGCTCTCAACATCTATCGGATCATCGCCGCCAGCGAGCGCTTCGTGCAGGACGCGTCCGTCCATTCCGTTACCGCCGGGCAGCCCCAGCAGGTGAAGGATCGTTGGGGCAACGTCGATGTTGCCCGTTGGAGTGTCAACGACGGTTGATGGAATCCAACTGGGGCCGCGCGCTAACATCGTGTTCCGCAACTCGTGGCGGCTCATGCCGCCGTGCGTGCCGACGCCAACCGATCCGCCAAAGGATGCCGTGTGCCCGGGAAAACCAGCTTCGTTAGGAGCGGAGTTCCACGCCAAGGACATCGTCAGGTCCGGACTCCGGCGACCGTCGATGTTGCCTATGCTCGCCGGGAGAGTGCCAGGCACCGGACCGACGCGTTCCGACGCCAGCATCGCACCGCACCAAGGTTGTCGCGCGAGCCACGTTGTCAGTCGCGCCACCGTCGCCGGATCGGATTCGTGGGCGTAGAAGAGCGCCGCTGCCCCGTTCGCCGCGGCCAACACGCCGCCAGGTTGACCGCCTCCGGGAAAGCCGGCCGCTCGCAACTCGGCCTCCACGTCCACGACGCACTCGATGGTCGCGTATCCGTGATCCGAAACCACTATCACATCGGTTTCTTCTAAGGTGCCGTTGCGTTCCAGCCATCGGATGATACGCCCGAACTGCTCGTCGGCTGAGGCGAGTGCGCTGTTGGAGAGGACAGACCCCACCCCCGCCTTGTGGTTAGTGCTGTCCGGCTCGGAGAACCAGATCAGCGCTACCGTAGGGTCGCGTTCGGCGAGCACGTACTCGGTCAGCACCCGCGCCCCGTGTTCCATCTGTGGAACATTTGGCGATACTGTCGCTGGCCACGGGCCGAAGCGCCCGATAAGTTGGTCATGCAGACCTCTGGGCAGGCAGAACTCCGGGTGGATCGTAGCTCCACCCAACGCTTCGGCCCGCGGATTTTGAACGTACGCGTTGCCCGAAGTGCCGACGCCCACAGCAACGTATTCTTGCCCGTGTTCGTGCAGGATGTCCGCCAGCGTTGGCGTCAGCAGAACGTCTCCGGTCTGCGCGGCCACTCGGGTAAGCTGCTGCTCCATGGCCTCGATGATGTTGTCCGCGTCGTAGTCGCGCATAACGACCGTGTTGCCGGCTAGTCCGTGAGAGCCGGGGTGACGGCCGGTGACGAGGCTAGCAACGTTAATCCGTGTGACGGTGGGAAAAACCGGATGGTTCCTTGTAAAGGTGACGCCACCGGCGGCGAAGGCGGAGAGATTCGGAGCGAGGTCGGACCGCACCTGTGAAGGCTGGAGTCCGTCGAATGCAACTATGAGGACGCGGGTCATTGGCGTAAATGTCCTTTCAACTGAACTGAGGGTAACTGAAAAGATAGCTTGGGGTGCGGTTCACTGCGTCGATACGAGCTACGAATCGCAACTAGACTTGCCTCGTTGGGCTGCCACTACGGACGAGACCGCACATGTCGGCGATCGTACGGCTGGTTAATTGTGCTCCATGCTTGGACGCGGTGTCGTTGACCGTCGTAAGATCAGCAATGAGAGCCACATGGCCAGGATTCGCCAGAAGTTGGGTTGGGACGGGCGGCGCACAACACTGACCTCGGGCGAGGAGAATGCACGCGATCATCGCGGAGGAACCCGATCGAAATGAGCGGCATACACGACATGGGTGGGGTCCCAGGTTACGGACGCGTGGAGCCTGAAGAGGATGAGCCGGTTTTCCATAGCGAGTGGGAGGGTCGGGTGTTCGGACTCGTGGCAACGGTCAGAGCTGGCCTCTCACGTCGCACCAAAATCGGAGTGTAGAATCACGTACTACTTGATGGTGTCCGAATTTGTTGAGACGCTGTCCGGCGATTTCAATCACGACGGCAGTGCGTGTACTGCCCGAGAATCGTCGATCAACAAGATAGTTTGCCCGAGTTGCATAAGTTGCCGACGCGTCTCTTTCGGTTACGAGCCTTGCAACGACGTTTCGTACGGTAATCACTCCTTTGGAGCGAAGCGGTTGATAGATGACCAAAGCAATAGCTGGCGACATCCAGGTGCCAGATGGTGGAAGTTTGACTTTCATGCCCATACGCCCGCATCTGATGACTACGGCAAAGGCCCAGATCAACAATCGCTTCGGCTGCTCACAGAGAAAGAGTGGCTGCTAAGTTTCATGCGCGCGGAAGTTGACTGCGTGGTGGTGACGGATCACAACACTGGCGAATGGATCGACAAACTAAAATCCGAGCTGAATAAATTTGAACAAGAAGATCAGCCGAATTTTAGGCCGTTGCATATTTTTCCGGGCGTCGAACTGTCGGTCAACGGTGGATTTCATCTGCTCGCGATACTCGACACCGACAAACGAACGTCCGATATCGATTCCCTAATCGGTGCTGTAGATTACCAAGGCAAGAAAGGAGACAGCGACGGTGTGACTCGGAAATCTGCCGTCGAGGTCGTCGAAATTGTTCTGGAAAGAGGGGGAATACCAGTGCTTGCCCACGCAGACGACGCCAAAGGTGTGCTTCGACGAAAGAACTCTACCTCGATGAAGACGGCACTTGACCCCCTGACGGTCAGCCAGGTACTTGATTCTGCCGGCATGCTAGCCATGGAGGTGACGATTTCTGAATTTGAAAAGCCCCAGATCTACATGCAACGAGGACTATCGTGGGCAGAGGTCCTCGGATCCGACTCGCATCATCCCGCCGGGAAGGCGTATGAGAAACTCCCAGGCTCGCACTACACTTGGGTCAAAATGGCTAATCCGTCGCTCGACGGTCTGCGCTTGGCGTTGCTTGACGGTGGTGGATTCTCGTTACGACGTAGTGATGAATCATCCTCGTTCGACCCGTTCGCGTTGCCGAGCAATTATATCGAGTCCATAGAAATCGTTGAGGCACGCTATATGGGGCGTGGTCCGCGCCCAGCGAGGCTCGATTTCAACCCGTGGCTCAACGCGTTGGTTGGCGGACGTGGTACTGGCAAGTCGACGGTGGTGCATGCTTTACGGCTCGCTGCGCGGCGGGAGTGGGACTTCCGGGAACTGCCAGTCCGCACCGGATCGGGGGAAACGTTCGAACGATTTGCACGGGTGCCATCAGACCAGACGCGAGACGGCGGCTTGACGGACGATACGGCGATTCGCTGGACATTGATGCGTGACGGTGTGAGACATCGCGTTAACTGGAGACAGAACGGGACCGGAGTAGCGGTCGAAGAAGAAAATGGATTTGGCGATTGGGAGCCGTCTAGTGCTCAAACCGTTACATCAGATCGGTTCCCGCTTCAATTGTTCAGCCAAGGCCAAATCGCCGATTTGGCGGGAGATGACCCTACGGCGTTACTGCGGGAAATCGATCGAGCGGCAGGAGTCGGCGCCCTTCACCAAAAGTTGAATGAGGCTGTTGCAACCTATGGAGCATCCCGGGCCCGAATACGCGAACTCGACAGCAGATTGCATGGTCTGAAGGACGCGACGGTCGTTGAGCTTGAAGACGTTGAACGCAAACTCAACCGCTTTGAAGCCGCCGGACATACTGCAGTTTTGACCTCTTATCGTCTTCGTCAACGCCAACGAAGAGAAGTGGATCGCCAATTTGAAGCGGTGGAAGAGGCCGCAAAACGGATTGAATCGGCGGCAATTGATATTGTTTTTGAAGACTTGCCAGATGGCCTGTTTGATCGAGCAAATACAGATGAGAAACAAATCATCGACCGTATAGATTCGTTGAGGACCGCCGTCGATTCGGCTGCGATAGAGGCAAAAGGTTTAGCAGGGCAGCTACGTGGTGTCGCCGCTAGACAACGTGAGGTTTTGGGAAGCAGTGCGTGGGAAGCGTCCTTGGAAAAAGCTACTGAGGCGTACCGGATCTTTGTCAAGGACCTTGAGAAGGAAGGCGTGGAAGATCCGAACGAGTTCGGCGCCCTTGTACAAGCGAGACAGCGCCTCGAAAATCAACTACAGACTTTGCGGTCCGAAGAGCAAGAACGAAACAGACTGTTCACGACGTCTCAGACGCGATTACAGGAGGTCCGGAATGCCCGACGCGCTGTTACTCAGGCTCGCCGTAAGTTCTTGTCCAATGCGTTGGCGCAGAACAATTTCGTTCGATTGGACATACGGCCGTACGGTGATGATTACAGTATCATCGAATGGTCATTGCGCGAGGTTTTGGGGGTTCTCGACAACCGTTTCACCGATGACATCCTTGCCGCGAATGACGGTGGAAAACCCAAAGGTGTTGTGGCCGACCTCATCGACGACGAATTGCCCAAAGTAGCTGATGCGCGGGCATCAGAAATCGAGAGTCGCTTGCAATCACTAAAAGATCGTTTCCGATCCGCTTGTAATGGGCAGGGCGGTTTCGGCGGCCACTTCAGCAATTATCTGAATCGTGAATTCAACCGCGCCCCAGAATATTTGGATCAACTTCTCACTTGGTACCCCGAGGACGGATTGTCAGTTAACTACAGCCGCACGGGAGATGGCACGGACTTTCGACCCATCTCGCAGGCTTCGGCCGGTCAAAGGTCAGCAGCGATGTTAGCTTTCCTCTTAGCACACGGTGACGACCCGTTGATCCTCGACCAACCAGAGGACGACCTGGATAACCACTTGATTTACGACTTGGTCGTTCGTCAAATCCGAGAGAACAAATCTCGACGTCAGATTATTGTCGTCACTCATAACCCCAACATCGTGGTTAATGGCGATGCGGAAATGTTGCACGCGTTGGATTTCGAAGGTGGGCAGTGTATCGTCCGACAGTCGGGGTCATTGCAAGAGGGGGCCATGCGTGAAGAAATCTGTCGAGTAATGGAAGGTGGACGGGAAGCGTTTAGGCGCCGCTACCGGCGGCTAGGATCGGGACCGACGGATGTTTGACAGCAAAAAGGAACTGTTGGACAAGATCCGGTTAGGCGAAGATTCGTTCCTCGAGTTCAAGGAAATTCGGTTTTCGGGCTCACGCGTTACACAACCGTCACGTCAATCCTTTGCTGACGAACTTGTCGCGTTCGCGAACAGCCGGGGAGGAGTGTTCGTTCTCGGAGTGGAGGATGACACGCGGGAGATTTTGGGGATCCCTTTAAACAGGATCGACAACGTCGAGCGCTATGTTCATGAGATTTGCCAAGACTCTGTAACGCCGCCGTTGGCGCCTGTGATTGAACGTATGTGGCTACCCAATTCTGATGGCAAAAATGTCGCCGTCATTAAGGTCGAAATTACACGAAGTCTTTTTGTGCATCAAGGTCCTGGAGGTTATTGGCATCGAGTCGGAAGTGCGAAACGTGTCATGTCTCCGGGTTTTTTGGAACGATTATTTCAACAACGTAGCCAAACGCGATTAATTCGGTTCGACGAACAAATCGTGCATGATGCCAACCTCGACGATCTCGAACCAGAGTTGTGGTCGCGATTTGAAACTCCTCGAACCGGTGACGCACGTGATGTGTTGTTGACGAAACTTGGTATGGCGCGCGCTGACGAAGACGGCGAATTGAAACCGACGGTATCCGGCATCCTCATGGCATCCATCGATCCGCGGCGATGGTTCCCCAATGCCCATATTCAGGCGGTCGCGTATAGAGGTCAGACAATCTCAACCGGGGCATCACGGGATCCGTATCAACTTGACGCTGCGGATTTCGCGGGTCCCCTAGACACTCAGATAGCCGAAGCATGCGAATTCGTTGATAAGAATATGAAAACGGCCGCGTCCAAAGAACGAGGGCGTACGGACAAGCCGCAGTTTGACATGAGTGCAGTTTTCGAAGCTGTTGTCAATGCCGCCGCGCATCGCGATTACTCGGTACCAGGCTCCAAGACAAGGCTGAGGATGTTTTCCGACCGTTTAGAACTTCACTCTCCGGGAGCGTTGCCCAACACGATGGAAGTCGCGAACTTAGTTCATCTGCAATCTTCAAGGAACGAGATCTTGACAAGCTTGCTCGCCAAGTGTCCCGTTCCGAATGTGAATTCGTTGACCACCGATAGGATTTATTTGATGGACAAGCGAGGAGAGGGTGTGCGCATAATCTTGGACAACAGCGAACAACTGTCTGGGCGCGAGCCGGAATATCAATTGGTCGGCGACGCTGAGTTGCTGTTGACCATCTACGGGTATGCGTGATTTTGTCGGGCCGCCAAAAGCACGTTATGTGCGGAGTATGTTGAGATAGACGCGTCGCGACACCTCAACGAACCCTAGCTTGGCTGCTACGCGTAACGATGCCACGTTGTCCTCGCCGGCGCTCCAAACGGGCGTTCGACCCAATTCTTGGATTCGGCTCGCCACTATGCTTGCGGAGGCGGACGCGAATCCCTTCCCTCGCCAAGCCGCATCGGTAACAACCCCGATATCGCCAAAGTGAGCGGTTACGGCATTCGTGTGCGCGAGAGCAACCAACCGGTTATCAACCACGGCCCCGGCCGCGAAACCATTCTTCAGCAAATCTTCGAACGTCTTGAAACCTAGCCGACTCGGGTCGCTTTCGAACAAACAAAGGAGGTCAGAATCTTCGAGGCCCAACAATCGGACTTCTGGTGTGGCAAACTTGTTCACTCGTCCGGTCAACGTGTGATAGACGTCGCCGTAATGCTGTACCTCAACGTTGGCCGTCCGTTTCATCAGCGCTGTCAACGGATCAGCGAGGTCAGCAGAAACGTTCGGTGACATACGCCGTCGCCCCCACACATTGATCCGAGGAAGCAATTCCCACAGGACATCAGGGTCCGTTCCGAAGCACCGCGGCTCGTAGGGGAGCGAGTGCGACTGAACTATCGCACCGTCGAAACGTGATAGCGATCCTGCGATGTACGCGTCAGCGAGACCACGCCTCAAAAGATGCGTCGGAATGGCAGTCTCAGGCGTATCTCCCAATGCGTCTGCCAAAAGGTCGCGTTTATGCTGTTTCCAAATCGTCTGCATTCAAGTCATCGTCTGCAGTCCACGCTGCGTGCGGTCGTTTTCAACGTCATCAAAGTTGCCCAACCTGCCCGCCGCCCGAACGCCGTCTGAATGAACTTGCGACTCAATGCCGCGTTATCCCCATCTCGCTATGCATTATCGGCGAAGACAAAAAGGCGTCCGTGTCAACGCTCCCAAATCGAGCCGGACTATACATCTCAGTGTCGAATGACGTTCCGCCGTCCACTACGTGCTCGGCGAGTAGCAACCCGGACACCGGGTTATAGGCGAATCCGCCGGAGTGGAAGTGCGCCCCTATGTAGAGACCTTTCACTCCGGGCACCGGACCGATGACCGGCTTCACGTCGTGCGCCAAGCTGATCAACCCCACCGTATGGTAGTCCCATTGGGCACCTTCTAACAGGGCGGTCCGCCGCACCAGGTTTTCCTTGATAGATGGCAGCGCTTGCGGTTGCGGCTCTAGCTCTCCGACATCGAACTCCGGCCCGTGCATTTCGTACGAGGCGCCGTCCACCGAAGTGCCTACCAGCAGCCGGTTGTCGTCTGTGGGTCGCACGTAACTGTTGAGGATGTGATCGTTGACTGCCGGCAGCCGTGGCGGTTGCTCAAATGGCTTGGTCACGAACCTCTCATGCACGAAATTCTTGTACGGGATGCGGACTCCGACGAACGACAGTACGTGGTTCGTCCATGCATTCACAGCACAGACCGCCGCGTCGGCTTCGATGGTGCCACGATCCGTAATCACTTCGCGCAAACGATCGCCGCGGAACTCGAATCCGATCACATGTTCGTTTTGCCGGATGACGACTCCCATGTCTTCAAGTTTGGCCTTGAGTGCGGCGACGTAATGGTGCGGTTCAGAAAAACCCGACCTATGGTCCAGCACACCGTAGTCGGTATCCTCAGATTCAAGATCCGGAAACCGCTCGCTGATCTCAGCGCCGCGTAGGACGTCGAATTGACCGCCGTTTTTCCGCCACATCTCCAGTAGGTGAGCGTTCTGAGTGAAAACATCCTCGGTGAAGAGATTCAAGCATCCTACTTGATGGAAGTGGTAGCCATCGAGGATTCGACTGAACCGCTCGAAGATATCGAGGCTCAACGCACGGGCCCGCACCTCAGTCGGCGTGGCCATCAACATCGAGATGATCCCGCCCGACTGAAGACTGGAGCCGCCGCCCACGCTGCCCTTGTCGATTACGGTGACGCGTTCAACGCCCTTCTCAACGAGATGGAAAGCGGTGCTCAGACCGGTTACTCCGGCCCCGATTACGGCGACAGATTGCGGTTTGGTTTTTGGCACGGCTTCACGATTCTATTCGCAGATCTGCTCACAACACTCAGTCGTCGACATCTACGGCATATAATTCGGGCCGCAACCGCCCAAGCTGGCGCACACCTCGACGCCCAATTCGCGGGTGAGAGAAATGGGATGCCAAAAAGATTAGATACATACCGTCCGCCGACCAAGGGCACTACACACATGGTTTCTGCGGGTCATTACCTCGCGGCCTCCGGGGGATACCGAATCTTGGAGGAAGGTGGCAACGCGAATGACGGTAGAGGACCAAGATTGATGCGGTGTTGTGGATTCGATTCATGAATTGGAACACAGGTACGCAGATAGTCCAGTATGAGACGTGGGGTGGGGAAATCGGTACGGCACGTCCGGTCACTGTGGTTGAAAACTCGCCCGACAGAATCGCTCTTTACACTCATCCCAGCGCCCCGTTGGTCACGCGGGGAATTGAGAATCGGCATGCTCTGAGTCTGTCCGAACGTATGGATCTGTACATGCGCGCTCTTGATCCGAGTTTCGGCGATTTCAGACATACAACATCGCCGGATCGTCACGTATTGGCTCTCTACGAAGCCAAATCATGGCATTCGGTTCTGTTGTTCTGGTCAAGCGACTGGCAGTTCAAGTTTTGGTACGTCAATTTCAACACTCCCCTGCGTCGCCTGGACCGGGGAGTCGCGTTTCAGGATTGTGCGCTCGACATCGTCGTGCAGCCAGATATGACCTGGGCTTGGAAAGACGCCGACGAATTCGAGCAACTGATCGCCAAGGGTTTCTTTAGCCGCGAAGACGAGTCTGCAGTGAGAACTGAGGCAGACAAAATGGTCCGAACTATCGAACGCCGTGGGACGCCTTTCTGCGACGGCTGGGAAAATTGGCGGCCCGACGGCGACTGGCCGCCTCCTCCTCTCCCCGAAGATTGGTTCAACACCGATTAATATGCAGCAGTCGCGTTAGTCCAATGGACCGGATAATCCGTTCTGGATCACGCAGGTCTCGTCCGCTCTGCGCCGCCTCAGAAGGTGCGCTGGGATCGCCGTCTCGGGCGTATCTCCTAGAGCGTCTACGATGAGGTTGCGCTCGCCTTTCGTGCGCCATTGGCGCACCGGAGTCGTCCTAAATCCGACAACTACGGCGTATAATTCGCGCCGTAGCCGCCAGCGTTGGCGCACGTCTCGACATCTACTAACCGTGTGGGGAAAATGAGATGCCCGGAACAATGAATACATACCGACCACCGATCATGGGCACGACGCACATGATTTCTGCCGGTCACTATCTAGCGGCTTCCGCGGGGTATCGAATCTTGGAGGATGGCGGCAATGCCGTGGATGCTGGCGTCGCCGCCGGCATCGCCATAAACGTGACGCTTCCGAGCGCCACGAATTTTGGCGGCGTGGCGCCCATCGCGATCTACGATGCCGCGTCTGACGAGGTCGTTACCATCAGTGGACTGGGTCGCTGGCCCCGCGCGGCAAACATTGAATACTTCAACGAGCACCACGGCGGTCAGATCCCTCCCGGGGTGCTGCGGACCGTGGTGCCGGCCGCGCCTGATGCGTGGCTGACGGCGATCGAGAAGTACGGCACGATGACCTTCGAGCAGGTCGTTACTCCGGCGTTAGAACTGGCGGAGAATGGCTTCCCGGTGTCGGCCTATCTCTGCGAAGGGTTGCAGACGACCGAGGACGATCACGAGGGTGGAGTGGCGATGTGGCCGTCGACCAGGGAAATCTACATGCCCAATGGGAGGACGCCCCGAGTCGGCGAGATTCTGGTACAGGCAGATCTGGCGCGCACATTCCGTCGGCTGATCGAGGCCGAACGAGGAGCGTCGCATCTGGGCCGAGAGGCGGCATTGAGCGCGGCGCGCGACAGGTTCTACCTAGGTGACATAGCCGAAGAGATGATCGCGTTCTCTGACAGTCAGGGCGGATGGATCACGATGGAGGACTTGGCTGAGTTCTCGGTAAAGATCGAACCTCCAGTGTCGGGCCAGTTCCGGGAATACACGGTCTACACCTGCAATGCATGGTGTCAAGGACCGGTGGTGGCTCAGACGCTCCAGATGCTTGAGGACGACGACCTCGCCGCGATGGGCCATAACTCGACCGAGTACATCCATCTCTTGACGCAAGCTCTGAACCTGGCATACGCGGACCGCCACGCGTACTACGGAGACCCTGATCTCGTCGATGTGCCGATCGAAGGTCTTTTGTCCAAGGCTTACACCCGGTCAAGGCGCGCGGACGTCGATATGAAGGACGCCTTTCCCGAGATGCCTGAGCCGGGCAACCCTTGGCCGTATCAGGGCGTTTCACGTAACGGAGCCCGACCCGTCGCCATGGCAACGGCGACGGGAGGAAGGATGCAGGACACTAGCTACGTATGCGCAGTCGACCGTTGGGGCAACGCCTTCTCGGCAACGCCCAGCGATCCAATCGCTCCCAGCCCGATCGTGCCAGGACTCGGCATTCAGATGTCGTCACGCGGCTCCCAGACCTGGCTAGACCCCGAACATCCATCGAGCCTCCAACCGTGGAAACGCCCTCGACTCACGCCGAACCCTGCGATTGCATTCAAGGATGGCAAGCTGTTCATGCCATTCGGGACGCCGGGAGGCGATACCCAATGCACGTCCATGGTGCAGCTCTTCCTCAATGTGGCAGTCCACGGTATGAATCCGCAGAAGGCCATCGAAGAGCCACGTTTCGCCACATGGAACTTCCCCAACTCCTTCTGGCCGCACACTTACCTTCCTGGCAGGTTGGACCTCGAGGGACGTATCGATGCCAACACGGCTGCGGAACTGGTCGGCATGGGTCACGACGTACACGTGCTGGACGACTGGACACCCACCGGCGGCGCAATGACCGCAATCATGGTGGATCAGGAATCCGGCGTGCTATCGGGCGGCGCTGACCCACGCAGAGACAGCTACGCTATTGGAAGGTAGCGGCATCGCTATCTTTAAAACACCCTCGTCCGAAGCATCTTCATCACCGTGCCGGATTGCTCCGGCAATCAGGCAGTCAGGCATACTCTGGAAAGAGATTGAGAAGCCATGATTCCAATCGTCGTAGGTAGAATGTCATCGAGAGGGACAGATTGCCATGACCACTAGCGTTGCTCCACGAGCATCAGCCCCGCCCCGCCATCGCTTCACCGTAGCCGAGTACTACGCCATGGCGGATGTCGGCATCTTGGCCGAGAACGACCGTGTTGAACTGCTGGACGGAGACATCATCGCTATGCCCCCAATTGGAGACTGGCATCAGTCTAGCGTAGACCGCTTCACCAACTTGATGTCGCCATTGTTGCGCGGGCGAGCCACAATGCGTGTGCAAGGCCCGACTCGCCTCAACGACAACAGCGAGCTCCTACCCGACGTTATGTTGCTGCGGTGGCGGGACGACTTCTATCGGGGAGGGCACCCCGGACCGGCGGACGTGTTGCTCCTCATTGAGGTTTCCGACACTTCGGTTGATTATGACCGCAACGACAAGCTGACTGCCTACGCCCGTGCCGGCATACCGGAAGTGTGGATAGTAAATCGGCAAGACCAACGCATCGAAACCTACTCCGATCCTCAAGAAGGTGAATACTTTACGGTGCGGCATACCGGCCGTGGTGAAAGCATCTCGCCAAACGCATTCCCCGACGTAGTGCTGGAAATCAACCGCGTCGTAACCGAGTGAAAGAAACGCTGACAGAAAATGCCAAATCTAGATGAAAACCTCGCCTTCGCTCCTGCAACCGAGCTCCGAACGTTAATCGCCGACAAGCAGATAACGTCTACGGAACTCACTGAGCTGTACCTGTCTCGCATCGAAGCACTCGACGACCAGCTCCATGCATTCATCACCGTGACACCGGAGATCGCACTTGATCATGCCGCCAAGGCCGATGCTGCTACGGCGCGCGGCGAGAGTCTAGGGCCCCTGCACGGTCTGCCGATATCGATCAAGGACCTTCAGATGACGAAGGGGATACGGACGACCGGGGGGTCGTTGGCTTACAAGGATCGAGTTCCCGACGCTAACGCCGCCTACATCGATAGCATCTTCGATGCCGGCGCGGTCATGCTCGGCAAGACGAACACACCCGAATTCGGCCATCTCGGCACCAGCGACAACCGCCTAGGCCCGCCATGCGGCAACCCATGGAATCCAGAACGTACCTCCGGCGGATCAAGCGGAGGCGCGGGTTCGTCCATAGCCGCCGGACTCTGCGCGCTCGCCACCGGGGGAGACGGCGGCGGATCCATCCGTATACCCGCGAGCTTCAACGGCATCTACGGAATCAAGCCGACGCAGGGACGTGTCTCCAGCTACGCCGGAACTGACGGCCCGCCTGCGGCCAATCTCTTCAGCCAGCAAGGCCCCATGTCGCGCACCGTCGCAGACTCCGCCTTGCTCCTCCAAGTTATGGCCGGATACGATCACCGCGACGCCAGTTCGCTCCGCGCCCCCGTCCCCGATTTCAACGCCGCCGTCGCCGACTCCGCCATCCACATAGAAGGCTTGAAACTTGGCTGGAGCCTCGGATGGGGATACGCCGCCGTAGATCCCGACGTAGCGGTAGCCGCGGAAGCGGGTGCCAAGGTCTTCGAAGATCTCGGATGCACCGTCGACGAGTCCGACATCGTACTTAACGCCCCTTTCGACACCTGGTACGTCTTGTCCACCGCGAGCTCTATCGCCGTAAACGGCCACCTCCTCGAAGATCACGCAGACGATCTCACCTGGTACGTCCGCTACGGCTTGGAATACGGCCAAAAATTGGGCGTCGCCGACTTCGGACGTGCCCTAGGCGAACGAGACCGGATGATCCAACAGTTCTGGGACCAGTTCGACAAATTCGATCTCCTTCTCTCGCCAACTATGGCGACAACCGCTTTCGAACACGAGCAATATCCCGAAGAGATCGGTGGAGAGCCATCGACATGTATCCCTTGGTGGGGATACCTACCGCACACCCATCCCATCAACACCATCGGCTTCACCGCCGCCAGCGTCCCGTGCGGCTTCGACTCCGACAGGATGCCGGTCGGGCTCCACATCGTCGGCAAACCCGGCGATGAAGAGACCGTCCTAGCAGCCTCCGCCGCATTCGAACAAGCTCGACCGTGGGCGCACCTCCGACCGATGGTGTCGTGAAGCAAATTCCTCCCCCTTGATGATCCAAGTGGGAAAGCCCGCAGCCCTCCCCCTTGATGCGCAAGGGGGAGATTGAGAGGGGGTTAAACCACTGATTCGATACCGCTACGAGACCCCCATCCGCGAGGAACTAGCCCGCGAACTCTTCGACTTCTGGGAAGAGATATTCGGACCGGAAGACCCCGATATCCCCATCGGCGTCTTCCTCGGCGAAGAAGCCGATCACAACCGCCACGTCGTTTTGTTAGAGCGCGACGCCGGCACCCTCGCCGGCACGGCCGGCATCATGACCCCGCGTGCAGAACCTCGTTTCGCCGGTATCGGCGAAGTGGCCACGCGACCGGAGTATCGAGGACGCGGCATCGCAAACCGCCTTTGCCACCAAGCCCTCGACGACTTCACCAAAAACGGCGGTGAGATGGTCTTTCTCGGCACCGAAAACCCCAACGCCGCACGCATCTACCACCGCCTAGGCTGGCGACGCATCGCCGGATCAACCGTATATGCCAACGTAACCACCGGCGAATCTCCCGAGGAATACCTAGCCGACCACTTCCGCACCTCCGCCCCAGTCAACATCGTCGCCGGCGACGCCTCGCTCAGGGTCCCCATGATCCCGCTCCTGCTCACACCGCACGACTGGCAGGTTCTCGACGGCAACCTGCCTACTCCGATGGTTTCTACTCGATACGCGATGCAGAACTCCTGCATGGGCCTGTGTCGCAAGTACTACTACCTACTCTCTCCCCTTTCGCTCCGCGAAGGGGGACGCGAGCAAGCGCAGCGAGATCGCAGGGGGATGCCCGCCGCCCAGTGGTTCGCGGCAAAGACCAGCGATGAGCGACTCGTAGGCATTTCCACCGCATGGATCGACGACGAAAACATCTGCCACGTCGATGGGTTTATCCACGCCCGGTTCAATGCCTCGTACCACGCGTTGATTAACGCCGCTATCGATTGGGGTAACGCGCAAAGCTCTGTTCGGTTCGCCACGCGACTCTCCGTCGAGGACGAAGAAAAACAGGCGAATTTCGAAGCCCTTGGATTTCGCACCGGAGCGCTGAACGGCACGTTCACCGTTGGTGACCGCGAGGTTGACGCGCTCACGATGTTGCTCGATTAAGCCGAAAGGAAATCATTCACATGACCACTTCTTCCGCTAAACCAACCCTCTCACCCTCCCTCTTTCACCGCCAACTCATGGATGCTACGCCGCCCTCGATGTCTTTCGACGGCGGCGACGTCGAAGAATGGCAAGCCCGACTGCGCCCGAAAGTCCGTGAACTCGTCGGATTCCCTGACGGCGACCGCATCCCGCTCAATCCGGTCTCTCTTTGGAAACGAGACCATCCACACGGCACAATCGAGAAGCTCGTCTTCCACAGCGAACCGGGGTCCGACATTGTCGCCTTCCTGTGCCTGCCCGCAAACGCAACTCCGCCGTACCCCTTCTTCGTCTGCGTCCAAGGCCACACCACGGGGATGCATCATTCGATAGCAGTCGAGCGCGACGACAACAGCATCCCGATGGAAATCGCCGGCGATCGAGACTTCGGACTTCAGTGCATGGAGAGAGGCATCGGCGCGCTATGCATTGAGCAACGCTCGTTCGGCGAACGCCGCGAACTCGTCCAGGAGCAGGTGTCCACGCACGGGTGTCACGACGCCGCGATGCATGCGTTGATGCTCGGTCGGACCCTTATCGGTGAGCGGGTGTTCGATGTCGATCGCGGCCTCGACTATCTGGCGACGCGAGACGACGTCGACTGGTCACGCATCGGGATCATGGGCAACTCCGGCGGTGGCACGATTAGCCTCTTCTCGGCGGCGCTATTGCCGCGCATCAAATTCGCGATGCCATCGTGCTACTTCTGCACCTTCCGCGATTCGATCATGTCGATCTATCACTGCGCCGACAACTACGTCCCGGGTCTGCTTAAATACGCCGAGATGGCCGATGTGATGGGACTGTTCGCGCCGCAACCCTCGGTCCTCGTGTGTGGCGCGGAGGACACGATATTCCCAGTCGATGCCACGCGACGCGCCTTCGCAGATCTACAAGGGATTTACCGAGCAGCGGGCGCCCCCGATCGCTGTCACCTGATAGTAGGCGCGGGCGGTCACCGATTCTACGCGGACGATGCTTGGCCCGTGATGCTGCAAGAACTTGAAACCGTCGGATGATGCTTAGGCATACTTCCGCCCGATCAATCGCTCTCCTTTGGTTCGACGAGGGCTGAAGATTCCCGACCTTGCTGCCGGGCACGTTCCTTCGCAGCCTTAAACGCTTTGCGGTCGCGGATGGCGTCCCAATGGACTTTAGCGAATGTGGCGATCGTGGCGAAGGCGCTACCTCCTCCAGCGGCGACGAAAACTTCCGATGACAATCTGCACATGCGCGGTTCCGATCAGCGCAGGTCGCGGTTGTTGAAGCGGTACAAGCCCACTGCGAAGGACACGGCTGCGATGGTGATCAGGACCAGCGCGTGCCAAGGCGTGATGCCGTGTATCAGGGGTTTGTCGCCAATGTAGTAGTGCATTACCGAGATGTATCGGGTAAACGACATGCCATCCACTACGGGCGCCAAAATGTTGACGAGGTAACCGACCACGGCGACCACAGCGGGGACTGCCATCGCGAGATTTTTGTTGCCCATCGCCGCGCCAACGCCCAGCGCGAGGAATCCGAGCGCATACGACAACAAAAGGACGCTTAGGGAAATCTGGACCAATCCCGAAGTCGACACCGAGTAATCCATAATCGATGCCCCAAGGGCTATCGCAACACCGACCAAGACCGTAGGAATTACGCACTCGAGCGTGAGCGCGAAACTCTTTTGGACCAAAAGCGAGGTGCGGCTCACTGGGTTGCCGAGCAGCTGGTCGAGCGTATCACCCTGCTCTTCGCCGGCCACCGCACCCATACCTCGATTGATCGCGAACGCTATCATGATGATCGGCGTAACCACGGCGTAGGGCTCCGTGCTGAAGAAGCCTTCAGGTGTCGCGAACTCTTCCGCACTGCCGACGAACGCCTGGAAGAAATCTGGCAAGTCTTCAATCATCTCTGCGAAACCGGACCCGACATCGGGGTACAGTAACGCGACGTACATTCCTACGACGAACTGAAGAAGACCCACAAGCAACATCGATCTTCTGCCGTCGCGCAGAGTTTTTGAAAAGACGTTGCTATACATGGGCGAATAAAAGGGTTATGTCGAATCGTCCGCCGAATAGTACCGCAAGAAAGCGTCTTCAAGTGACGCATGCTCGCTTTGGAACGATGCCACTTGATGCTTGCTAGCGGATTTGATCACCGAATCCATCGAACCGTCACCACTAATGGTTAGCGTAAAGGTGCGGTCAACGGACGACGAGACGTCGACGCCTTGCAGGTCGTCGAAGATGTGTTCGCTGACCGATTCGGCGAATGTGATTTCGACAGTCCACAGGCTCAACTCGGTGAGATGCGAGATGGTGTCTAGAGTTACCAGTTCGCCATCGCGAATGATGCCGACGCGATCGCAGGTGGCTTCGACCTCCGACATTACGTGCGAGGACATGAATATGGTCTTACCCTGTTCCTTCTCCTCGCGCAGCATCCCTTGAAATTCGTGCTGCAGAAGTGGATCGAGGCCCGCGGTCGGTTCATCGAGGATCAGCAGGTCGGGGTCGTTCATAAAAGCTTGGACCAGGCCGATTTTCTGCTTGTTACCTTTCGAAAGTTCGCCGATCTTGCGAGAAAGGTCAAGTTTGAACCGTTCGCAAAGAGCTTCGAGTTTGACTGGCTCGGCACGGCGCAGATGGGTGAAGTAATCGGTAACCGTCGCTCCAGTCATGTGGTTGTAGGTCACGAAATCACCGGGCAGATATCCGACGCGATGCCGGATCGCGAGCCCGTCAGATCTCGGAGATAGTCCGAATACCGACGCGTTTCCAGATGTGGGTCTGATGAAATCCAGGATCAGACGTATCGTTGTCGTCTTGCCTGCGCCATTCGGACCGAGCAAGCCGAACACTTCGCCATCGTTGACCTCAAGCGACAAATCTTGGATGCCTACAATGTCGCCGTAGTGCTTGGTCAGGTTCTCCAGCTCGATGACCGGATGTCGATTAGTCAACATCTGGAAGGGGGCCGGGACGTTGGCGGGGGATCGGGTTAACCGCCAACTTCCAACATTCGCTCGAGCGCGACCAAAGCGTGTTGTCTGGTCTCGGCGTCGACTTGGACGACGTTTATTCCGACGCCGGCCATGATGCCTTCTAGCACCCAAAGCACGTAAGCCGGATGAATGCGATACATCGTGGCGCATGGACAGACCACGGGATCCAAGCAGAAGATGCGCTTGTCCGGGTTCTCGTCGCGAAGGCGGTTGACCATGTTGATTTCGGTGCCGATCGCCCACGACGTGCCGGAAGCCGCACCTTCTACCGTCTTGCGAATGAATTCGGTCGAGCCGTTGCAGTCGGCCGCATCGACGACTTCGCGCACGCACTCAGGGTGGACCACGACGTTCACGTCTGGATCGTCGCGCCGGGCGTCTTCGATCTGTCTGACCGTGAAACGGGTGTGGACGGAGCAGTGGCCTTGCCAGAGGACCACCTTGGATTTTTGCAGTTGCTCTTCGGTGAGGCCGCCCAACGGTTTGAACGGGTTCCAGACAAACATATCTTCGGCTGGGATGCCCTTCGCGAGGCCAGTGTTACGTCCGAGATGCTGGTCGGGGAGGAAAAAGATCCGCTTGCCGCGTTCGAGCGCCCAATTATAGGCCGCGTCGGCGTTCGATGATGTGCAAACCAAGCCGCCGTTCCGACCGCAGAGTGATTTGATGTCGGCGGTGGAGTTCATGTAGGTGATCGGGATGATCTCCGCCATCCCGTCATCGCCTTCGCCGAGCACTTCCATCAGGTCGTCCCATGCGTCCTCGACATCGTCAGACGGGGCCATATCGGCCATCGAGCAGCCGGCAGCCATGTTGGGAAGTATGACGTGCTGGTCTTCATCGGTTAGCAGATCCGCCGTCTCGGCCATGAAGTGGACGCCGCAGAAGATGATCCACTTGGCGTCTTTGGTAGCAGACGCTTGTTTCGACAGCAGGTAGGAATCGCCACGGAAGTCGGCGAATTGGATGACGTCTTCTCGTTGGTAGTGGTGTCCGAGGACGACGACTTTGGTGCCGATCTCTTTTCGGGCGTATCGGATGCCAGCTTCGACCTGCTCCGGCGCCATCTTCAGGTAGCGCGTCGGCACTTTCTGCCAGCGCACACCCGACTGGAACTCCTGCTCAAGCGTTTTGGTTCGAAGATTACCCTCCGTTTGGCAGAACGCGGACTGCTCGAGTTCTGTGATGGGTATGATGGTCTTCGGCGTTGTGTTGATGGAGATCATATTGCCCCCTCGAGTTATCAACCAGTCAGGCGACCGGCCGACCGACTAAGGACCACGAGGTCGCTTCGGTCACTTCGACTTTGATCGTCTCTCCGACGCGGACGGCGCAGTCTGAATGTGCGTCACTGCCGAGGTAGATGATCTTGTCGTTGCGATTCCTCCCAAACGTCCGGCCACGTTTGCGGCCTTCAACGAGGATGTCGGTGAAACTACCTACCATTCTAGAGTGTTTCTCCGTTTGGATAGCACATTGTACAGCGTCGAGACGCTGGTGTCGTCGCTTTTTCTCACTTTGTAATACTGTGTCAGGGAATTTTCTTGAGGCTACGGTGCCCGGACGTTCGCTGTACGCAGCTGAGTGAACCTTGTCGAAGCGGACGCGTTCCACGATGTCGATCGTGTTTTCGAATTGCTCTTCGGCTTCGCCTGGGAATCCGACGATCACGTCGGTAGTCAGGGCTACGTCTTCGCCCAAGATGTCACGTATCTCGTTGATCTTTTCGAGATACTGGTCGCGGGTGTAGCCACGGCGCATGTTCGCCAACACGACGTCATCACCAGCTTGGAAGGGCAGGTTTACCGTTTCGCAAACTTTCGGCAAGTCGGCGATCGATTGGATGATGCGCGTCGACATGTCGTTTGGGTGCGATGTTAGGAAGCGGATGCGCTCGACGCCGTCGACGTCTTGTATCGCCTCCATCAGATCGGCTAGGTCTTTGCGGTCATTGAGATCGTGACCATACGAATCAACGTTCTGGCCAAGTAAGGTGATCTCCTTGACGCCTCTTTGAACCAACATCTTTGCTTCGTCGACGAGTTCGGCCAATGGCCTGCTGGTCTCGCGACCGCGGCGATAGGGGATGATGCAGAAGGTACAGAATTTGTCGCAGCCGTGTGTGATGGGGACGTAAGTTGCGACCTTCGGGTCGTTCGGAACGAGGTTCGCTAAGCAGCCATCCAGATCACCGTTCTCGATCCCGTGACGCGTCGCAACCGTCTCGAGTATCGGCGTGAAATCCTGGGGCCGGGCCCAAAGGTCGACCTGTGGAAAGCGTCGTCGAAGATCCGCGTCCGATGGCCCTACCATGCAGCCCATCACGACGATCATACGATCGGGATCCGCGTCCTTGACCTTTTTGAGCTTGCCGAGCATGCCCGTCGCAGTGTCTTCGGCGGATTGCCGCACCACGCAGGTATTGAGAACCACGACATCAGCATCTTCTGGGCTGTCGCAGAGATCCAACCCTAGGCCCGTCATGCCCGCGCCCAACCGCTCCGAGTCGGACACGTTCATTTGACATCCAACTGTCCAGACGTGATAGGAAGGCATGATGCGATCAGCTCGGATACAAGGTTCCGCGAGTTGGGCGAATACGGTTCGCTTTCGCCAACTCATTAACTCAATTTTACGTGGCGCGCGTCGCGCCAGCGATGCTATTGTCTTGCCATTTCCGATGTGGTTACACCGCACCGCGTTCGTGGCAATCCTCCCATTCACGAACGTAATCAACCTGTGCTGGGGTTTCCGGTGAATGTGTGTACGCGGATTTGGAGCATTGCGCCCAGAGTTCGTGGAGTCGTTCAAGTGCTGAACCCGGAGCGGCGACATCCGGATGACTCGCCAGCCAGCACCCGATGATCGTCCCCGTGCGCCCGATACCGCCGAAGCAGTGCACGTAGACCGTCTTCCCAGCCTCGATCTCAGCATCTATAGCGTCGAGGATTCTCTTCGTGAACTCCTTGGAGTGCGGAACATCTGCGTCCCGGATCGGAAATCGGTGATGGTTCTGCGTTTCGGGGTCCAGCCATTCGTCATATGGCGAGACTTCATATTCCCCCGTGAGATCAATGAACGAAGTCACTCCCGCGTCGGCGAATTTCGCGAGTTTGGCCGGAGATTCGCGATCGAAGTATGCGCGCGGGTACTCGCCAGCGAGCAACTTGCCAGGCACCACCCAATAGCTTTCATTAATTGGTGTCGGCAACATGATGTGCGTTCCTTTTCACGAATGCCCTACCGCTGAGACCATTGCAAAACTCCGTCATTCCCGCGACAACCCCCGTCATTCCCGCGGACGCGGGCGCTTCAGCGGACGGAACGTCCAACCAGAATCAACAAAGCACGCCTTTTCTCCCCATCCCGGAGACCATTGCAAAACCGCCACTAGGGGGAGGGGTAGGGTTGCCCCCGCTCTGCGGGGGAAATGTCCGAAGGACAAAGGGGGCCCTCCCCTTCGCTCTGCGAAGGGGACGCGAGCAAGCGAAGCGAGATCGCAGGGGATGCCCGGGTGGTCGTCTAGATCCCTTCGCTGACCATACCATCGGGTTTTGCAACGGTCTCGATCGGAGATAATACGAAGTCAGCAAGTTGCAGACCAGCGATATTGTCGCGTTTCTTGCGCAGGTTCACACCTGCGATTCTTGTTTGGATATCTGCAGCGCGGATGTATCGGCCTTTCGGACCAGTGCCTTGGATTCTCAAGTTGTCGTACGTGCTGATAAATTCGCGGTCTAAATCTGAGCGCCTCGATTCGGCGATGATGTGTCCCGAAACGCCACATTCATTCAAGTGCATGGTGAATCGCTCAACCAAAATTTCGAAAGCGAACAAATACGGATCGCGCGCATTCAGACCGTAACGCGTCCTGTGTTCGTGTTTTCGGATCGCGCAGGCGACAACCGAAAAGTCCCATGCATCCATCAGATTGATCATCTTGGACCAAAATCGGTTCCATGCTTCTTGGTTTTGAAGTGACGCGAAGTCTTTTCGTTTCTTTTTGACGTCATAGAGGTGCAACACTACGTTTGGATTGTTGAAACAATCGATCTTGAGTTGGTCGAGTTCGGGTTTGATTACTCGATCATGGTAATCTAGGTCGACCAATACGCCACCCAACACGAATATCGGATAGTAGGGATCGATCTTGATCAGGTTATGGTCACCCGATTCGTCTATGTATAACGTTTGCAAAGAAAGATATCCGGATCCCAAACCAACCCGCGTTGGGCCATCAATTATTGGAGGTTCGTATTTTCATTACCGGCGCAAACATCGGGGGGATATGTAGGAAATTACCGAAAATTACTCACTCGTCCAACTTATTCGCCATCCTGATACGTCGGATTTTCTAAATTCACCTACACGTTGTTCATCTTTTATGAATCGAAACATCCCATCATCTAAATCATCTATAATCTCTTCCGCTTCTATGTAGACGGTTCGTTTATCTTTTAATGTAAGTTCGTATTGATTGATCTGTGCCATGTCTGTCCTTATCTAAGATCTGCAGTTCGTGCCATCTTGTAGTATAAATCAGGTATGGGTCGCCGTCAGCATAGCTCAGCAGGAATTTCGCTTGTCTGGCGACCCTTCAAACATTGTAGACTTGCATCTATCGTCAGATTGTAGTATAAATCAGGTATGGTGGAGGGTACCGGAATCGAACCGGATGCTGTCCTGGACATCGTAGTTTCTGAAACTATGCTCCGCTACCAAGCGGGAGATACCCTCCGCTGACCTCTATGTGTATTGATACAGGTCGTCACTTCGCAAGTATACTGAAGTTGGTCGTTTTCATTCACTACCCGTATGGGGAGGACTACTCATGTCCAACGATCTCAGTCTTATGGATGCTGTGATGTATTTCAGCGATGAGGGTCGTGCCGAGGACTGGTTCATCAAGCGTCGCTGGAAGAACGGAGTGCGGTGCGTTCACTGTGACAGTCGGGAGGTCTCTAAAGTTTCTGATCGACCTCAGCCCTATCGGTGTCGTCGATGCTGGAAATACTTCAGCGTCAAGACCAAGACCGTGATGCACTCGTCGAAGCTTCCTTGCTCCAAGTGGGCGATCACGCTCTACTTGATGCTGACACATCCCAAGGGGATCAGTTCTATTCAGCTTTCCAAGTCGATAGGAGTCCAGCAACGGACGGCGTGGTTCATGCTTCACAAGATACGGAGCATCGCCCAATCCGAAGATCGAAAATTCCTGGGACCAGTCGAGGTAGACGAAGCTTACATCGGCGGGTTGGAAAAGAACAAACACGCGGACAAGAAACTTCACGCAGGGCGAGGCGGCATCGGTAAGACAACTGTTATCGGTATTCGGGATAGGGCGACAAAACGAATCTACACCACTATCATTAAAACCGTCGATAGATGGACTCTGCATGGATTTGTCCATACTCACACGTATCACGATACATCGGTTTTCACGGATGAAAATACTTGCTACAAATTCATCCAAAGATTTCACAAGTCGGTGTCTCATGCCAGAGGAGAGTATGCTCGGGGATGGGTATCTACAAATGGAATTGAATCGTTCTGGGCTTTGTTCAAACGTGGATTTCGTGGAACATACCACAAGATGAGCTCTAAACATCTGCAACGATATCTAAATGAATTCATGATAAGAAACCGATTGACAAAATACTCTATCGACAAACGGATGTCTAAACTGTTTAGAGAGTCTCAGGGACGAAACATCACGTATTCCGAGACTGTATCTATGTAGTATGCTTCAGGCTATGTCGTATGCATACTACAGTCTGACGTCTGAAGGTTACCGATGAAAACTCCGGATTACGAAGAGAAAGTCAGTTTAGACCTTTCGCCCGGAACATCTTTAGAAGACCTTGGCGATATGGTCATGCAGGCCGACCCTGAGAAAATTCCAGACTCGTCAAGCAAACCTGACGATTCTGTGAAAGACTCTTAATCGCCACAGAAGTCCCCTTCTGATCCAAACATCAGGAACTGACGCGACCTTACGCGTCCCTGAGCGGAGTTTGGATTCAGGTGGCTTCTGTGGCAAGACTGCCGTCAGTTTCCGCCGCGAAGGGACTTTATCATGTTCAAATTTGGATTCTGCTTATCGTTACTGATTCTCGCTGTGTCGTGCATCGGACATCCAGACCTAACAGCGACCTCAGAAACTAGGAGCGCCGAAGCAACCGCGTCTATGAAACGGTCAGAACGTTTAGCCGCTACTGCTCAGGCGAGTCAAACTGCGACAGCGGATCGTAGAACGGCGATAGCTCTTATTCCTAAACCAACTCCAGTTCCGAAAAGACTCCCTAGATCTACAGATAGAAACATCCGAGAGATCACCCAAGAAGTAGATGTCATAGCTCTATGGTCGGACATATATGTAGACGATGTTGTTAGATGTGTTCAATCTGGGCGACTTCCCAATCCTCAGACGTATGTAGACGCAATGACGACATTTGGAGAGATTGCCGGATCAGTGGACATAGATCTTCGAGATGGTGTTCTTGACCAGTGGGAATTGTCTGATATCAGAGAGGTTGTCGATACAATAAAGGAAGTTATCACAGACATCAACTACCGATGCGACCTCCGATGGCGATAAGAATGAACATGCTCACATACTGACAGACTGTAGTATACTCAAGGTATGGGCAGGCATCCCCTATCGGGCTGATAGGAGATACCTGTTTTGTATGTGATCAGGCGTTTTCCTATCTGGCTGATAGGGGACGCCCGATCTGTTTCTATTCTACCAAACGAGTATTTTTCTACCCTCGAGTCGGAGTCCAAAAATTTTCAAAGGTGAGTCGGACTCCGGTAGTTTCCTACATAATCCCCAAACATCGTCGGCGGGAATTTTCATCCTGCCGTCGCTAGTGCAAACGCGTTGAGCCAAACTTCGGAAGCTTTCTTGAGCGCAAGATCAATCGCACCTACTCTCAACCGCTCTCCGCCAACTGTCCCAATACGCGTCGCAAGCACGTTGTTGTGTGCCGCGTCTGCGTAAATCCGGTCTACATCGGTTGATCCGCACGTGATCACGATCCGAGACTGGTTTTCGCCAAATAAGGCAGCGAGCCACTTATCGGCGCTAGATCCGTACTCCGCATCGATCGTGACCCCAATCCCGCCTTGGACGGCTGACTGAGCTACGGCGACAGCAATCCCGCCGTGCGATATGTCATGCGCCGACTTAGCGAAGCCTTGCCTAATCAATGTCCGACACAGTTCTTGCACCCTAACTTCGAGATCGAGATCGATGTCAGGATTGCCAGCGATCGTGCCGTGAAGGGTAGCGAGTGCTTCGCTTCCAGCAAGGCCGTTCGCGGTGTCCCACGGCGATTCAGACCCTAGGAGGATCACTGCATCGCCTTCGTCTCGGAACGCCGACCGAGCGTGGCGCTCGACATCTTCAATAATGCCGACCGCGCCGATGATGGGTGTTGGTTGAACCGCGGACGCCGCCGACTCGTTATACAAGCTTGCGTTGCCGCTGATGACGGGGATGTTAAACGCATCTGCGGCTTCGGCGATGCCCGCAATCGCCTCTTGGATCTGGTATTGGACGTCAGGTGTTTCGGGGTTTCCGAAGTTGAGCCCATCAGTTAGGGCTATAGGTTCTGCGCCAACACACGCGAGGTTTCTGCAAGCCTCGGCAACCGCGATCGCAGCGCCGGCCCGGGGATTCAGATACACGAGGCGCCCGTTGCCATCGGTCGAAACCGCCAGCGCGCGTTCGGTTCCTTGTATACGTAGCAGCGCAGCATCGCCGCCCGGTGCGATCACTGTGTTGTTTTGCACCTGATGGTCGTATTGTCGCCACACGGTATGCTTCGAAGCGATGTTCGGAGAGGCGAGCAGTTTGAGCAACGCCTCATTCGGCGTGATGTCCAGTTCCGGCAACGACGACAGGTCGAAAGATTGCAGATCGTCGAGCCAATTCGGTTTAGGCGAGTTGAAACGATACTCTGGGGCGTCGGTTAACGTCAACACTGGCGTAGTCGAAACTCGATTCGTGCCTTCAGTAACAATCACTAGGTTGCCAACCTCGAAAGTGCCAATGATGGCCGCGTCAAGGTCCCACTTCTCGAACAGCTCGAAAAGTTGATCTTCGTGCCCGGGTTTGACCGCGAGAAGCATGCGCTCTTGGGATTCAGACAGCATCACCTCATATGGCGACATTTCGTTTTCTCGCCGCGGCACTTTGGCGACATCGATATTGATGCCAAGATCGCTGCGTTCCGCCATCTCAATCGCTGCGCTAGTAATACCCGCTGCGCCACAGTCTTGCATACCGACGACACCCGGCAATTCGATGGCCTCAAGACAGGCCTCGATGAGGACTTTTTCAAGGAAAGGATTGCCGACTTGGACCGCCGACCGCATCTCAACCTGTCTTTGGAACGTGCGAGATGCGAGACCGGAAGCGCCGTGAATGCCATCCCGACCTGTCTTGGCGCCGACGAGTACCAGCAAATCGCCGGGCGCGTCGGCCCGAGCGCTCATGATCTTCCCGCCCTCGATGATGCCTATGCACATCGCATTGACAAGTGGGTTTCCCGCATACGATTCGTCGAACACAACCTCACCACCGACGTTTGGCACACCGATGCAGTTGCCGTAACCCGAAATGCCTGATACCACGCCGTTCAGTAGATACCGCTGTCGTTCATCGTCAGGCGGGCCGAATCGCAGCGAATTCATTAGTGCCATTGGACGCGCACCCATCGCGAGGATGTCGCGCACTATACCGCCGACGCCCGTCGCTGCTCCTTCGTATGGTTCAATTGCCGAAGGATGATTGTGAGATTCGATTTTGAAAGCGACCGCGAATCCGTCGCCGATGTCAACAACGCCAGCGTTTTCCGCGCCCGGAGCGACCAATAGTCGATCTGAGCGGTTGGGCAGAGTACGTAGTAGCGCTTTCGTGTGCTTGTATCCGCAGTGTTCGCTCCACAAGGCCCCAAATAGACCGATCTCGAGCTCGTTTGGCTCCCGTTCGAGCCGATCCAAGATCGCTTCGTATTCGCGGCGCGAAAGAGCGACTTCGTCGAGTAGCTCTTGAGAAATCGGTGACATTGCTGCTAACTACCGACGCCGTCCACCGCCGCGCCGATTGATCGCCACAACGGGTTGCCGTCGATACTGCCCAAGATCGACTCGCACGCGCGTTCGGGATGGGGCATCATTCCGAGCACATTTCCTCTTTCGTTCGTGATACCAGCAATGTTGTTGAGCGAGCCATTGGGATTAGCCTCGATCGTCGCTTCGTTGCATTCGTCGACATACCTGAACACAACGCGATCGTCGGACTCCAACATTGCCAAGGTTTGGTCATCAGCCTGGAAGTTGCCCTCGCCGTGAGAAATCGGCATCGAAACGACTTCACGATCGTCGTATTGAGATGTAAACGCGGTCGAGGCGTTCTCGACGCGAAGTGTCGCCGGTGAACAACGGAACTCAAGATGGTCGTTACGAATCAACGCTCCGGGCAACAGTCCCGACTCGCAGAGTATCTGGAATCCGTTGCAGCTACCGAAAACGAACCCGCCGTCTGTCGCGAAATCCTTGATGGCTCCCATTACAGGCGAATGAGCGGCGATCGCGCCGCACCGGAGGTGATCGCCGTATGAAAAGCCGCCGGGCAACAGGATGGCATCGAATCCATCGACAGAGGTTTCGCGATGCCAAACGTATTCAGCCTGATATCCGAGTACATCAACGACGGCGTAGCGCATATCGCGCTCGGACCAAGACCCGGGGAAGACGACGATGCCAAACTTCATGTCACGTATCGCCTTAGATGTGCGCCACTTGGCGCGGACCGAGACTTACATGTTTTTCTCGGTTGATTTGCGGCTTTTCCGAACCTTCGCCGCCAACTGCTTCTTGCGTGTCACGCTCGGAGGTTCGAACGCCTTGCGCCGGCGCGCCTCGGAAATGATACCTTCGTGCTGAACACTACGCGTAAACCGCCGTAGCATCGCCTCGAAACTCTCGCCCTCGCGATTTCTTACGTCTACCAACTGAAAACGTTTCTCCTGTGGTCGAACCCGAATTTGCTTGTCGCATCGGGAATCCGTTACCGTATCGATGGTAACACCCTCGGCTTATTCGTTACGATTTCCAACGTAGGTTTCAAAAGCCGTTAATCCGTTTTGCATTCTGGCCAACGTACGTTCGCGGCCCAAAACCTCGATCGATTCGAACAATGGCGGCGCTATGCGCTTCGCGGTGAGCGCAACGCGGATCGGCGTAAAGAGCTGCCCGGCCTTCAATCCTGTCGCCGACGTCAAGCCGCGTAGCGCGCTTTCGATCGCGTCGCTATTAAATGGATCAACTGACGTCAAGGCCTCAATACTGCTCGTCAACGAAGTCACCACCATCGTCTCGTCCATGCGCCGACCGATCATCTCCTCGGGATTGGGATGAACTTCGGCGACGAACAGGAAATCGATGAGTTCCACGACATCCGGCAAGACCTTGATGCGTTCCCTGAGCACCGGGACCATCGCTTTGACAACGCCGCGATCAATGGGCCTCTCGACCTCTTCGGGCAACCCACCATCCTCTTCCGCTCGCTCAAGATAGGGCATCATCAAGTCGGCTAGCGCGTCTTCATCGGCCTTCATGATGTGCTGTTGGTTCATCCACTCGAGTTTTTGCGCGCTGAACTTCGCAGGATGAGAAAGGATGCGATCAATCTCGAAGCGCGAAGCGATCTCGCCTCGGCTCATCACCTCGGTGTCGTCTCCGGGCGACCAACCCAACAGAGCGAGATAGTTCAACACCGCGTCCGGAGTGTAACCCGCGTCCCGGTACTCCAACGCTGATTGGGCTCCGTGCCGCTTGCTGAGCTTCGCTCCGTCTTGCGCCGTTATCAACGGAACATGCACGTACTTCGGCGTGGGTATCTCCAGACCTTCCTGTATCAAGACGTGGCGCGGCAAACTCGGTATCCACTCTTCACCGCGTATAACGTGCGTGATGCCCATCTCGTAGTCATCGACGACGTGGGCCAAGTGATACGTCGGGTAACCATCGGACTTGAGGATCACAAAATCTTGGAGAAGCGACAGATCGAATCTCAACCGACCTCGCACCTCATCTTCGACCTGGATATCACCATGGTCCGGAACCTTGAAACGTACGACGACGTCGAGACCGTGATCTCTCGATTCTTGAATCTGTTCGGGCGTTCGGTATCGCCCACGGTTGTCATATCCGGGCGCTTGCCCAGCGGCTTGCTGCCGTTGACGTAGCGCTGCCAGTTCGTCCGGCTGCGTGTCGTCGTAATATGCGTGACCCGTTTCGATTAGCTTCTGCGCAGCATCCGCGTATAACTCCAAACGCTCCGACTGCGTGTAGGGCGCGTGCGGGCCACCAATATCCGGACCTTCATCCAGATCCAGTCCGAGCCACTTGAGCGATTCCTTGATGTGCCACTCGGCGTCCGGATCGTGACGATTTCGATCCGTGTCTTCAATTCTGAGAATGAACTGGCCGCCGGTTTTCCGCGCTAAAAACCAGTCGTAAAGTGCGGTCCGCAGACCGCCGATGTGCATCACCCCGGTAGGACTCGGAGCGAAGCGAACGCGTGCAGGAGTTTCAGTACTCATATTTTCAAGATTAGATGATTAGTACGCTGAATATCCCGAAGATGTAAAGACGGCGCTTGACGGAGGCCCAACGGTCGCCAACGCCAGTGCAAGATCGGTTGGCAACGGGGATCTTAACGCGAGATGTTCATTGGTGATTGGGTGAATAAAGGCAAGTTGGTTCGCGTGTAGAAATTGCCTGCGGAGAGGTATTTCAGGGACGACAACTCCGTAGACAGGGTCGCCGACGATCGGGTATCCAATGGCCTGCAAGTGGACTCGAATCTGGTGGGTCCGGCCAGTCTCGAGTTTCAGGTTGACCATCGCAAACGGTTTCCCGAACGCTTCGTGGCCAGTGCTAAATGCGAAGCGGGTCCGGGCGGGTCTTCCGTTCGGCACGACCGCTTGGCGAGTCCTGACGGTGGGGTGCCTTCCGATGGGACGATCGATGACGCCGGGGCGTGGGGGCATTTTGCCCAAGATCATTGCCGTGTAGCGTCTGTCCACTTCACGAGCTTTGATTGCCGCGGAAAGGGCAGTGGCGGCATCGGGTGTTCTAGCCACGACCATCAAACCAGAAGTGTCGGCATCGAGGCGATGTATTATTCCAGGCCGCTCGGAAGGTTCTAAGTTGGCGAGTTCGGGGTATCGGGCTAACAGGCCGTTGACTAGGGTTTTGTCTTGCCTTCCGGCACCGGCGTGGACGGGCATTCCTGCGGGTTTGTCCGCGACTATGATGTGGTTGTCTTCGTAGGCGATACGGAGATTCAGGTTTTGGGGGATTGGGCGAGACTCGGGCAGATCGGGGCCGGGTGCGTCGAATTCGATGCTGTAGCCTGAATCGACGCGAGTAGACGGCGAGTAGACGGTTCGACCGTTGACAGTTGCCGCGCCCGACCGGATCAGCCGCTGCACCTCCGTTCGCGACAGATCGGGAACTTCGTGGCGAATAAACAGATCGAGCCGGATCGGCAGTCCGTCACCATCAAGCTCGAATTTCAGTTTCGGCATGGAGCGATCATCTCCCAGATGGCGGCGCGATCCTGTCAGGTGTCACGCCTCGCCGAACATTCTCCCATGCCGCCAGCAATTCGGCCTGATGTTCGGACGCCCGATCGAGAACCATTCGCCGAAACCTAGGGGGAATGCGGCCGGCCATGACGCGCCCGTTACTGATATCAAAGGATGCTCGAAAGTCCGGGTGGACTACGTGGAAATGCGCTACGTTGTGATGTTCTCTAGAGTTGAAGACGATTCTGATGTTGTGGAAACGGCAAACCTCAGGCATGCACGGGATGTCCATTCATCATCGAAACAACATCTTCAAATCGTTTGCCAGTGATTTCGGCGTAAAGGGACATCGTGCACATCGACATGTTGACATCATCATTCCACGTGATGTCAAATTGAGAGGCAATTCGGACATCCTCAAACACGTCGCGATCTTGCCACGGTTTGAACCACTCGTAGTCGACCACGTCTGATACATCGATCTCGCCTTCGACACCGTCACTGAAACTCAACCAGATCTTGTAGCCATCACGGGCTTCAACTGACACGGGTTTTAGACACATATGAATCTCCTCCCAAGTTGGTGGTACCAACGATCATATCCTGAATGGTTAGATTCTTTCTCCGGGCGACTGAACCGCACCGTGCAACGTGCCATACCGCCGCGCGTCGGCACACCTCGCGCATCCGCTCGCCGCAACATCAGCGACACTCGACGCCGCCGAAACATCGGCTTCCTCGTTCCTCGTCATCACGAAGTACCACACCATCAACACCATCCCCACCGAGATCGCCGAATCCGCCACATTAAATATCGGCCACGGACCAACATCCAAAAAGTCAGTCACATACCCCTGCTGCAATCTATCGATGAGGTTCCCGAGCGCGCCGCCGAGTTGCAGACCGAGTGCGATACGGAGGATCAACGATTTCGCACCGGTGGTCGCATAGACCCACAGCAGAACCGCGACCGCGAAGATCGCCACGAAGCTGAGTATGTTGCTGTGGCCTTGGAACAGGCTGAACGCGGTGCCCGTATTGCGAGCGTGCGTTATCCGAAAGAATCCCTCCGCAGGCCAAGACTCCCCCCAATCGAGCCACGCGACGATGACTGATTTCGTCGACTGGTCGAGCAACAGAACCAGCGCCGCCAAAACCCACAGCAACCAGCTCCGTTTAACCCAGAACTCCCATGCCCGATACCCAATCCCGCTCACATCATCTCCGTGCAGCCCGTCCCCTTCGCGAAGCGTAAGGGGACGCGGGCGAGCGAAGCGAGACCGCAGGGGATGCCCGGGGCGGACGGGCGAGGTGCACCCCGCACCATCCACAGCGCGCGCTTCTTCATGACCAACAGACATACCCAACGATTCTACGGCTACGTCCCCTTCGCACAGCGTATGGGGACGCGGAGCGAAGCGAACGCAAGGGATGCACCACGTAAAACCCCCAATATCCTTCCAAATCATGCCAATCATAGTTCAAAATAAGACTCACATCAGCAACCACCAGGAGCGATCCGATCATGGAAGCCCGAGTAGACCTGCGCAGCGATACAGTCACATTGCCGTCACCCGAGATGCGGCGAGCCATTCACGATGCCGAGGTGGGTGACGACGTCTACGGTGACGACCCCACCGTCAACGAGCTCGAGGACAAATCTGCTGAAATGCTCGGAAAAGAGGCCGGACTGTTCGTAACCTCCGGCACCCAAGGCAACCTCGTTTCGATGCTCGCCCACTGCGGCAGGGGAGACGAGGTTCTCGTCGGCGACCGATCCCACATCTTCTCCAGCGAAGCTGGCGGAGCAAGCGTGCTCGGCGGAATCTTCCTCTACCCGATCAGGACTGACCGCTACGGATTCCTGGAGCCCGACCTCATCCGTGCCGCCACCAACCCGCACGACTACCACGTGCCGCCGACAAAGCTGCTCTGCATCGAGAACACGCATAACCAGATGAGCGGCCAACCATTGACCGCCGAACAAACCCAAGTTATGGCCGATGCCGGACGTGAGGGTGGAATGTCGATCCACATCGACGGCGCGCGAATCTTCAACGCTGCGATCAGCCTCGGCATCGACGTCAAAGAACTAGCCGCCCCGGCAGATTCCGCAACCTTCTGCCTCTCAAAAGGACTCTCGTGTCCCATCGGCAGCGTCGTCGTCGGAAGCTCTGACTTCATCGCCCGAGCGCGACGTTGGCGCAAGATGCTCGGAGCCGGCATGCGACAAGTAGGCGTGATAGCCGCCGCGGGCATCTACTCCCTCGACAACATGATCGAACGACTCGAAGAAGACCACGTAAACGCCAAGAAACTAGCCGAAGGCCTAGCCGAAATCGACGGCATCAGCGTAGACCCAGACAACATCCACTCCAACATCGTCTTCTTCAGCATCCCACCCGGCAGCGCAGCGGCCATCTCAACCAACCTCAAAGAACGCGGCATCCTAGTCAACCCCGGCGACCCCATGATGCGCATGGTCACCCACTACGGCATCTCCTCCGAGGACATCGACTACACACTAGTATCCATCGAAGAGCATTTCCGACAGGCGGTTGCCGCCGCCTAAGCGTTGGTTTCCCCCGCTCGCGGGGGAAATGTCCGGGGCCGGGCAGCGGTGGTGTCCCCTCTCCATCGATGGGACGTGTGCGAAACTGCTTCCGGTCGGAGATTTCGACGGCGTTCGGGCGCGTCGGCGCTCGGATCTGCTCGATCCCGGGGCGGTCAGTGTGGTTTCGGGCGGTTTCAGGCGGTTTCAGACGTGTCTTCCTGCGGTCGGATGCGCGAAAAGGCGCGCGCGTCCGATGCGGGCCTACGCCCGCGCCGGGCCGTCCGTCAGCTTGACGGCGCGGACGATGTTGTAGACCGTGCTCTTGAGCAGCAGCTCCGCCTCGCCTTTGGCCAGGCCCGTGTAGCGAACCTTGCGGTAGCCCAGCACACGCTTGAGGTAGCCGAACACGCCCTCCGCCGGCATCCGCAGCTTCGAGATCTCCGCGTTCCTCGACCGCTTCTCGGCCGGCAGGACGGGATGATGCTTGTCGGCGCGGTGCATCACCGCGTTCCCGATCCCCATCTCCTCCAGACGCCGCGTGCGCCTCTCCGTCTCGTACGCCGCGTCGGCGTACAGCACCTCCTCGTCGCCTTGGATCAGCGCGTCGCACATCAGCGTGTCGTTGACGCTCGCAGGCGTCGCCAGCGCGTTCCGGATCAGCCACGAGCCGTGGTCGATCGCCAGGTGCCCCTTGTACCCGAACGTCCGGCGGCCCCAGGAAGCGTCCGGGTCGCCGGGGCTCGTCGGCATCCGGCCCTCGTCGCCCCGCGAGCGGCGCGGGCGTCTCGCATGAGCCTCGACCAGCGTCGCGTCCACCACCGTGCCGTGCCGCACGATCATCCCCTTCTCGTCCAGCTGCTCGTTCACCGCCTCGAACACCCGGCGCATCAGGCCCTTCTCCACCAGAAGGTTCCGGAAACGGCTGATCGTCGTGTGGTCCGGCGTCCCGTCGCCAAGACCCAGACCCGCGAAGCGGCGCCACGAAAGGTCGTTGCGCAGACGCTCCTCCAGCTTCGGGTCGCCGAGGCCGTGCAGGTGCTGGAGCAGCATCGCCTTCATCATCGCCAGCGGCGGATACGCCTTCCGCCCCTCGGCCGACGAGTGCAGAACGTCGACCACGGCGCCGATCCGATCCCAGTCGACCGCCCCGTGGATCCTCTCCAGACGCTCGTTGCGCCCCAGATCGTCCCCCACGACCTCGTCCGCGAATGTCCTCGTGCCCGTCTCAAGATGCATGGATGCTCCTCGAATGTTTCGACCGATCAGCTGCCAGAACATTGAATCACAAGTCGCGCGGTTGTGCAAACGTCCCTCCGAGGGGGAGATTGAGAGGGGGTCCACAGGGTGAGGGCCCGGGGCTGAGCGGGGCCGCACCCCAACCAAACACCACGCCCCTCCACCACCGCAACACGCATTCCTGTCCAACGATGCAACCCGCCCGACGTAGGGGCAGGTTTCAAACCTGCCCCTACCAACCAAACCACCCACACCCCTTCGCCACCGCAACACACCCAACAACCAACACCCCATCACAGCCCATCATTCAAATCACAGTTCAGACAACACACCAACCCAGCAACCACCATCCCCTCGCCACAGCAACGCCCTCATCCACTACGATCATCCCCTCTCCCGCTCGGGGACGTGTGCGAAACTGCTTTCGGTCGGAGGTTGCGACGGCGTTCGGGCGCGTCGGTGCTCGAATCTGCTCGATCCCGGGGCGGTCAGGGTGGTTTCGGGCGGTTTCAGGCGTGTCTTCCTGCGGTCGGTGCGCGAAAAGGCGCGCGCGTCTGATGCGGGCCTAAGCCCGCGCCGGGCCGTCCGACAGCTTCACGGCCCTCACGATGTTGTACGCCATGCTTTTGAGCAGCAGCTCCGTCTCGCCCTTGGCCAGCCCCATGTAACGCGCCTTGCGGTATCCGAGGACACGCTTGAAGTAGCCGAACACGCCCTCCGCCGGCATCCGCTTCTTCGAGATCTCCGCGTTCCTCGCCCGCTTCTCGTCGGCGAGGACCGGATGGTGCTTGTTGGCGCGGTGCATCACCGCGTTCCCGACCCCGATCTCCTCCAGATGCCGCGTGCGCCTCTCCGTCTCGTACGCCGCGTCGGCGTACAGCACCTCCTCGTCGCCTTGGATCAGCGCGTCGCACATCTGCGTGTCGCCGATGTTCGCGGGCGTCGCCAGCGCGTCGCGGACCAGCCAGGACCCGTGGCCGATCGCCAGGTGCCCCTTGTAGCCGAACGTGCGGCGGCCCCAGTCGGCGTCCGGATCGTTCGGGCTGCTCGACCTCCTCGACCTCGCATCATCCCCCTCCTCCTCGTACCGCGGACGCCTCGCCTGCGCCTGCACCAGCGTCGCGTCCACCACCGTCCCTCGACGCAGGATCATCCCCTTCTCGTCCAGCTGCTCGTTCACCGCCTCGAAGACCCGCCGCATCAGCCCCCTCTCGACCATCAGGCTCCGGAAACGGCTGATCGTCGTGTGGTCCGGCGTCCCGTCGGAAAAGCCCAGACCCGCGAAGCGACGCCACGAAAGGTCGTTGCTCAGCCGCTCCTCGAGCTTCGGATCGCCGAGGTCGTGCAGGTGCAGCAGCAGCATCGCCTTCAGCATCAACAGAGGCGGATACGCCTTACGGCCCTCCCGGGAGGAGTGCAGATCGTCGACGATCGCACCGATCCGGTCCCAGTCGATCGCCGCGTGGATCCTCTCCAGACGCGCGTTGCGGCCCAGATCGTCGCCCACCACCTCGTCCGCGAATGTCCTCGTGCCCGTCTCAAGATGCATGGATGCTCCTCGGAATACTCTGAAACTCGTCGATGAAGACATTGAATCACGATTCGCGCAGTTGTGCAAACGTCCCGCCGAGCGGGAGAGGGTTAGGGTGAGGGCCCAGGGCGGCGAGGGGCACACCAACCAAACCACCAACGCCCCTCCAACACCGCAACACCCAACCTTCTCCATCGATGCAACCCGCCAGCCAACCCGTCGGGGCATCAAACTTGCCCTGCCAACCAAACAACCACCATCACACCCCATCACAGCCCATCAGCGCAATCAGCGGTTCAGACTTGACTTTCCTACAACATCTGTAGTACAAATAAAAACAAGCGCCCAACCCGACACCAGTCGGACGAGGCACCCAGAGACATCGCCGCGTCGAACCGGGCTGTGCGCACAACTTTTTTCGATGCCGCAATTACCAACTTATAAACAAGGGTCTGCGGACGGGAGTCCACATGGCCAGCCAGAAGCGACTGCCCAAGCCGAAAGGTGAAAGCGAATGCTCCAGGCGGACCGCGACGGTGCCCGTCACATGCTTTATCGATGTCAAGCGCAACGCGGACCACAAAACGGGTTACGAGGGAGCTTGTAGCTGTAGTGTTCGGATGCGGAGCGTTAATGCTGACTCCGCCGTGCAAGCCAGACGGACAACCCAGTCTCCATTCGCAAAGCGAGCGGGGCATGCCCGTTCAAGATCCGAACGATCGCTCTCTTTATCCCACAAGTCGCCTCCGCTTCGTCGTGTGGAGCCGGCCACAGTGCTAACGCGGGGTTGAAGAACCAAGTGATGACGGGCGGCGACATCGTTACGCCGCCCGGAGGGCAGACGGTCTGGCGACGTCGGCGGCACTGGCCCCTTTTTATCCACCATCAACCGATTCGCTCGCAACCCACAGACGCGGCGATGCTTCGAAAAGAAACCTAAATCCCCCTCTCCCGCTGGGCCGAAAAGGGAAGACATACGAATCCCTTCTCCCGCGCGGCGGGCGCGGGCGTCAACCTCAGCCTCTCCTTCGTTAAAGGGGAACGAGAGGCCGAGGTGCCCCCGCCCGACGATCAAGACGAATCTGCGATCAAACCCCGCAGATCAATTAAACACACCCCTCAACCACCAGAGGCCCCGCTGGAATCCGGCCTTTGCCGGAATGACGGGTTCAGTGCTCGCTCACCGTATGCTCCGCAATCCAGTCAAAGTTGATGTCTTCGCCTAGGCCGGGGTTGGTAGGCATGTGGATCATGCCGTCGTCGCCCATAGGGTCGATGATTTCGTTTAGGTATTCGGGTGCGGCGTCGTAGTCGACCCAAGGGTGTAGGAGGCCGCGTTCGTACCATCTTCCGTTGAAGAAACCGCCGAGGACAGCTAGATTGCCGGGGCCGCCGCCGTGGATTTCGCAGTCCATGTTGAGGGCTTCGGCGAGGTGGCAGATCTTCATCGAGGGGCCGATGCCTCCGACGTCTAAGACGCCGGTGCGAAGGATGTCGGCGGCGCCGTGGATGGCCCACTCGGCGCGGGAGTGGAACTTGCCTTCGACGAATTCGGGGCCGAGGATCGGGATGTCGAGGTTTTCGGCGAGCCACACGTAGGAGGACATCGAGTGCTCGTCCATCATCTCCTCGTACCAGTAGTAGTTGAGGTCTTGGATGCCCTTGCCGAGTTCGTAGGCCTCGGTGCGGGAGTACCAGTGGTTGGCGTCGAGCATGAGCGGAACGTCTGGTCCGACGGCTTCACGGACCGCGGCGCAGGCCGCGATGTCCATCTTGACGGAGGGAGCGAAGGATACGGGCGGCATCCAGGTGTGGAGCTTGATGGCGGGGTAGCCGCGGTTGATCAGCCACTCGGCGAAGCGTCCGTATTCTTCGGGAGTCGAGAGTCCACCCTTCATCTCATCGCCGCACATCGTGGAACCGTATGCTGGAACTTTATCCCGCATGCCGCCGAGGATCTTCCACACGGGCATGTCGATCTTGCGTCCGAACCAGTCCCAGAGTGCGAGCTCGGCGAGTCCGAGGGAGCGGTCGTTGAAGGAACCGCCGCTGCCTCGCTGCCATCGCGCCATCGCCTGCCAGAGACGCTCGCGGTCGGTGGCGTCCTCGCCCATCAGCACCTTGCGGATGAAGTTGTCCATCATTACGGGCCGGAGGGCGTCGGGGGCGCCGAAGGTGTAGCCGCTGGTGCCGTCCTCGGTGGTGATGGTTAGGAGCGCGGTGTGTGTCTCGTGCGGATCGCCGGGATGCGTGTGTCCGTCGGTGTCTTGGACGGTGTTGGAGGTGTAGGTGAAGGTTGTGACTTTGATGTCAGTGATGATCATGGTTGGGTTGGCTTTCGTATTGGTCTTGGTGCTCTAAAGATGTTAGTTGTTTTTGTCCGAACTGTGATTGTTGTGATTTTCTGGGTTTTGGTCGTAGTGATTCTGCGGTGATGGTAAAGGTTGTTTGGTTGGTAGAGCCCGCATCCTGACCCATTACCAAGGCGGGGAGAGGGGGATTCTCCCAACTCTTCTACCCGAAAATCAAGGATTTAGTTCCTCTCGGGCAGTTTCGCTGAGTCCGTAAATGCGGTTGAGGCTTTCGATTGAGGCTAAGTTATGGGTGTCGGTTTCGAGAAATATCAATCGAGATACTTTTTAACTAGTGCGTCATAACGCGGATCTTGTCGACTCGTTGGTCGTAATTTTCCCTTCCACCGCGAGGCGAATGACTGCGATCGCCCAGCGGTAGACAGGCGTAGGTAGATTTCGACGAGACTTCGGATCCGGAAGATCATAGCTCTTCTTGTGCGGCCCGTTTCAGTTCGTAAAGACGATTCAGGGCTTCCATGGGGGTTAGGTTGTCGGTGTCGATTTCGGTGATCGAGCGGAGGAAGTCGGTGTTGTTGGAGGTGTTGAAGAGGTCTAGCTGTAGGTGGTCTTGCGGTGCGTGGGTTGGTACTGCGTTGTTGCTGTGGGCTTCGAGTTCGACGAGGAGTTCGCGGGCGCGGTCGACTACGGGGGTTGGCATGCCGGCGAGCATGGCGACGTGGATGCCGTAGGAGCGGTCGGCGCCGCCCCGCGCGATTCGGTAAAGGAACTGGATCGAATCGCCTTCTTCGGCGACGTCGACGCGGAGGTTGCGGGCGCGCGGGAGCGTTTCGCCTAGTTCGGTCATCTCGTGATAGTGGGTTGCGAAGAGCGTCTTGCAGCCGAGGGCCGGACTGTTGTGGATGAACTCGGCAACTGAGCGGGCGATCGCTAGGCCGTCGTAGGTGGAGGTGCCACGTCCGATCTCGTCGAGGATGGCGAGGGAGCGGGATGTGGCTTGGTTAAGGATGCTGGCGGTCTCGACCATCTCGACCATGAAAGTGGAGCGGCCGCCGGCGATGTCGTCGGAGACACCGATGCGGGTAAAGATACGGTCGACAATGCCGATGCGGGCGGACTTGGCCGGTACGAAGCTGCCGATCTGTGCAAGGATGACGAGAATGGCGGACTGGCGGATGTAGGTGGACTTGCCGGACATGTTGGGTCCGGTGATGATGAGGAGCTGGCTCTCGGAGTTTGAGGCGTCAATGTCGTTGGGGACAAAGCGGCCGTAACCGAGGACGTTTTCGACTACGGGGTGACGTCCGTCTTCGATCTTGAGTGTGTCGCCGTTGTCTAGGAACGGCAGCACCCAGTCGTTGTCGGCGGCGGCCCGTGCTAAGGCGAGGCAGACGTCGATGTTGGCGATGGCGGAAGATGTGCGCATGATGACTGCAGCATGCTCGGCAACTTGCTGGCACACGCGGCGGTATATCGACTGCTCTAGTTCGCTGATCTGGTCGGACGCGCGCAGGACTTGATTCTCGAGGTCCTTCAATTCGGGGGTGATGAAACGTTCGGCGTTTACTAGCGTCTGGCGGCGTTGGAACTCGTCGGGCACTTTCTCGAGGTGGGAACGCGAGACCTCGATGTAGTAGCCGAAGACGCGGTTATGACCAACTTTGAGGTTTGGGATGCCGGTCGTCTCGCGCGCTTTCTGCTCGATGGCGGCAATGTCGGCGCGGGCACGGGACGCCGACGAACGCAGCGCGTCCAGGTCGTGGTCGAAGCCTGACTTCATGACGTTGCCGTCGCCGACGCGGAACGGCGGATCTTCGACGATTGCGGATTCGATCAGGTCTCGGACTTGGTCGTGGGATGAGACGCCTTCGAAGAGCGGCGTGAATGCGCCTGCGGATTGCGTGTCGGCGACGAGTTCGCGTAGCCGCGGCGCTTTGTCGAGACCTCGGAAGAGCGAACGTAGCTCGCGCGGCTCCGACTGCCCAAGCGTGAGACGGTTGATGAGTCGCGCTAGATCCGGCATGTTTGTCAGCGCGTCGTCGATGGCTGTGCGCGTCATCACGTCGCCGTGCAATCTGTCGATCGCCAATTGCCGAGTGTTGAGTTCGTCAAGATCGGTTAGCGGCGCGGCTAGCCAGTCGCGTAGGAGTCGTGCGCCCATGGGCGTGCGCGTCGTGTCGAGTGTCGACAGCAGGGTTGGTCCACCCTCGGTGGTCGGCGTCAGCACTTCAAGATCACGCAACGCCGGCGACGGGATGTACATGTGACGGTCTGGTCGATGCCGGCGGAGCGTGGTAATGAACGGGAGGCGTCCGATCTGCGTCTGGGCTAGGAAGTCGATCGCTGATGAGGCCGCGATCGTCGCGAGTTGTTGTCCCACGAGTTCGAACGGCTCCAGTGTTTCGGTGTCGAAGTGGCGCATCAGGCTCTCGGCGGCGAGATCATGGTCGAGACGCGAATCATCCAGCGGCCGCACGACCCCGGAGTTTAGCGCCGACCTGCTGGCGGCGTCGCTGGCGATGATGTCGTCTAAGAACCGTTGGCCTTCGACGTTGACTAGGATCTCCGCTGGTTCGAGGAGTTCGAGTTGGTCGGCGATAACGGTCACCGGCAGCTCCATCGCCGCGAACTCGCCGGTGGAGGCTTCGAGCCACGCGAGACCGGCACGGTGGCCTTCGACTATGAGAGCCGCGAGGTAGTTGTGTCGCGACTGTTCGAGTAGGGAGGCGTCGAGGACGGTTCCCGGCGTGATGATGCGGACCACTGCCCTATCGACGATGCCCTCGGAGTTGGGTTGAGTCGTCGTCTGTTCGGCGATAGCGATCTTGAGGCCGGAGCCGACTAGGCGGCTTAGGTGGGTGTCTAGCGAGTGATACGGGATGCCGGCGAGCGGTGATTTTTGTCCGCCGCCGACATCGCGCGCGGTCAGGGCCACGTCGAGGATCTTTGACAACGTGTGGGCGTCTTCGTCGAAGCACTCGTAAAAGTCGCCCATCCTGAATAGGAGCAGTGAATCGGCGTATTTGGCCTTGAATTTGAGGTACTGACGACGGCCGGGAGATAGTCGGCGGCGGCCGGCGCGGACGGATTTCGGGCGCGCGGAGTTAGTAGGTGTCGGATTGGTGGCGGTCGTCATAAGCTCTGCACGCGATTTTAGATGCAACGAGATTGATAGCTGCAGGCAACGGCGAGAATAACCAAAAACGCCCCCTGGAGGGGATCCAGGGGGCGTTCTTGTTGGCCCAATTAACGGTTGACCGATTACTCCACAGGTTCCAAGTTGAGGAAGATGTGCAGCGCGGTACGGTGCCAGAATCCCTCGTGGACGTACTGGTTGTCGTTATGAGGCCATGAGTCCTCTTCCCAGTACGTCGTGTTCATCGGCAACGTGATGATCGATGACGTTAGCGGGATGTCGGGCAGCTCGGGGAGCCAGATCTCCATCGCCTTGCGATAGAGCGGGAGCACTCCGGGGCTGTTCTCCGGCAACTTGCTCATCTCTTCAACGTAGGAGTCGAACTCTTCGTTGCACCAGCGGTAGAAGCCGGGGTAAGCGATGAATCCGGTGTCGCCTTCGGTTACCAGCTCGCATCGGTATCCCTTGAGCACGGGCTCCGGATCGACCATTGAGCCGTGGCCCCAGATGAAGGCGTCGGCGTGACCTTGGAAGATCTGGTCGACGAAGTCAGTCGGTGTGGAGAAGCTGGCGTCGAAACCGTTACGTCGCAGGTTCTGCGTCACGACCGGCGCTGCGGGAGTGGTTGACGGGTGCTGCGGGAAGGTCACGATGTGAATCTTCACGCGCTCGCCATCCTTGACCCAAAAGCCTTCGCCATCGCGGGTGTAGCCCTCGCCTTCCATCAAGGCCGCGGACTTCTCAGGGTTGTACTCGCTGGTGTCGTACGTCTCGAGCAGGTCGGCCACTTCGTCGTGGTACTTCTGCATCGGTGCGTAGTACGGCCACGGGAGCTTCTGCGGGATCTGACCGCCACCGAAGCCGAATTCGATGACCTCGTCTCGGTTGATCGAGTACGAGATCGCCCATCGGACGTTCTTGTTGTCGAACGGCGGGCGCTTGGTGTTCAAACCGAGTCCCGTTGGCCACCAGTCTTCGTACCCGAACGGCGGCTCGCCGTAGAAATGAGTCGTCATGTTCGGGTTCTGTGCTATAACGGCTTTGTAGTTCGGCACGGTGAGCGAGAAGGCCATGTCGATCTCGTTGGTGATCAACAGCTGAGCCATAGTGATCTCGTTCATGCCGGGCAGGAAGATCAGGCGCTCGACCCTGGGCAGTGCCTGGAATCCAATCTCAGCGGCCCACCAGTCGTCGCGGCGGTCCCAGATCTTCTTCTCGACGTCGGTGTGCACCAATCGGTACGGTCCGGTGACCACTGGCCAACCCTTGGCGGGGTCGTAGTGCGTGAAAGTGGAGACGTCTTCTTGACCTTCGAAGATGTGCTTCGGGATCCACGGGACGCCAATGTCGGCACGGAAGATCAGGAGGTCCCACACGTAGCGCGGCGCGGATTCCGTGAATTCGATGTGGACCGTCAGGTCGTCGATCGCATTTGCTTCTTTCGTCCACTGGTTAACTGCGCCGTGTCGGGCGGTCTTGTCGTTGGTGTTCGCCATGTTCAGGGTGAACGCGACGTCGTGCGCCGTAAACGGAGTGCCATCGCTCCATGTGACACCATCGCGGATGTTGATCGTTACGCCGGTGTAGCCATCGTCATACGCGAAGTCGGTGGCCATCCATGGGATGAGCTCGCCGGTGAGCATGTTGAAGTAAAACAGCCCTTCGCTACCAGCCTGGTACAGGCCGCTGCGAGAGAGTCCACCCGCGTGGGCGTTGAAGTTCTCGATGTCGGTGAAGGCGCCGGGGTGTTCGCCGCCGAGGCCCGCCATGATCAGCGTGCGGTTTCGAGGCACGTCCTGGTAACCGAGCGGGACCGGTGTCGGAGTTACTTGAACCTCGACCTCTTTCTCGACTTCCTTGACGACCTCTTTGACAACCTCGACTTCCTTCTCGACCTCGACCTCTTTGACAACCTCGACTTCTTTCTCGACGACGACGGTCTCGCGGACGATCTTCTCGACCTCCACGATCGTTTCGCCGCCGCACGCGAGTGCGAAGGTCAGAGATGAAAGCATCGCGGCCAACACGAGCATCGGCACGATACGTTTGATTTTCGGCATTTTGTTACCCTCCTTACACGGTTTTCTTTTGCCTTTTTCGTGTCTTGTTTTCAACCGAATAGGAAAACACTGATTCCGAACAGACCGGTTATTCGACGGCGACGAACCGCGAATGTTGAAACACGACGTGGAGTTTCGGTCGGAGACCTTGCCCACGTCTTGGTTTAGGAAGCACTCCACGATGCGGTGCTCGTCAGGGACGTCGGTGTCCGGGACGATGTCGACGCAGTTCGATATGGCGACATCGGTATGAGAGCAGGTTATCAGATCGCGGATGGGTTGAGCTTTGTCGAAGACGCGGAACAGAAAGTGGAGTTCGCGGGGTGTGGATTTCAGAAACAACCAAAAACGCCCCCTGGAGGGGATCCAGGGGGCGTTCTTGTTGGCCGAGTTAACGGTTGACCGATTACTCCACAGGTTCCAAGTTGAGGAAGATGTGGAGGCCGGTGCGGTGCCAGAATCCCTCGTGGATGTACTGGTTGTCGTCGTGAGGCCAAGAATCCTCTTCCCAGTACGTCGTGTTCATCGGCAACGTAATGATCGTTGACGTGAGCGGGATGTCGGGCAGCTCAGGTAGCCAGATCTCCATCGCCTTGCGGTAGAGCGGCAGCACGCCGGGGCTGTTTTCCGGCAGTGCGGTCATCTGTTCGACGTAGGAGTCGAACTCTTCGTTGCACCAGCGGTAGAAGCCCGGGTACGCGATGAATCCGGTTTCGCCCTCGGTCACGAGTTCGCAGCGGTATCCCTTTAGTACGGGTTCAGGGTCGACCATGGAGCCGTGACCCCAGATGAATCCATCGGCGTGACCTTGGAAGATCTGGTCGATGAAGTCGGTCGGGGTTGAGAAGCTGGCGTCGAAACCGCCACGCCGCAGGTTCTGGGTGACGACCGGAGCGGCCGGCGTAGTGGACGGGTGCTGCGGGAAGGTGACGATGTGGATCCCCACGCGTTCGCCGTCTTTGACCCAGAAGCCATCGCCGTCGCGGGTGTAGCCTTCGCCTTCCATGAGAGCGGCCGACTTTTCGGGGTTGTACTCGCTGGTGTCGTAAGTCTCGAGCAGGTCGGCCACTTCGTCGTGGTACTTCTGCATCGGCGCGTAGTAAGGCCACGGCAGTTGCTGCACGATTTGACCACCACCGAAACCGAACTCGATGACTTCGTCACGGTTGATGGAGTACGAGATCGCCCATCTGACGTTCTTGTTGTCGAACGGCGGTCGCTTGGTGTTGAGACCAAGTCCTACTGGCCACCAGTCTTCATAGCCGTATGGCGGCTCGCCGTAGTAGTGAGACGTCATGTTGGGGTTCTGCGCTACGACGGCCTTGTAGTTAGGCACGGTGAGCGAGAATGCCATGTCGATCTCGTTGGTGATCAACAGCTGGGCCATCGTGATCTCGTTCATTCCTGGCAGGAAGATAAGTCGCTCGACCTCGGGCGCGGGTCGGAATCCGATCTCGGAGGCCCACCAGTCGTCCCGGCGGTCCCATATCTTCTTCTCAACGTCGGTGTGGACAAGTCGGTAAGGACCAGTCACCACAGGCCAACCCTGTGCGGGGTCGTAGTGTGAGAACGTCGAAACGTCTTCTTGTCCCTCAAAGACGTGCTTCGGGATCCACGGAACACCGATATCGGCCCGGAAGATCAGGAGGTCCCACACATAACGCGGCGAGGGGCCTAGGAACTCGATGTGGACCGTCAGATCATCGATCGCGTTGGCTTCCTTCGTCCATTGTGCGACAGCGCCGTGTCGGGCGGTCTTGTCGTTGGTGTTCGCCATGTTGAGCGTGTACGCGACGTCGTGAGCGGTGAATGGAGTACCATCGCTCCACGTGACGCCGTCACGGATGTTGACCGTCACGCCGGTGTAGCCATCATCGTACTCGTAGTCGGTGGCCATCCAAGGGATGAGCTCACCGGTGAGCATGTTGAAGTAGAAGAGACCTTCGCTGCCCGCCTGGTAAAGGCCGCTACGCGAGAGTCCGCCGGAGTGGGCGTTGAAGTTCTCGATGTCGGTGAAGGCGCCGGGGTGCTCGCCGCCGAGACCAGCCATGATCAGGGTGCGGTTTCGAGGTATGTCCTGGTAACCGAGCGGGACCGGTGTCGGAGTTACTTGAACCTCGACCTCTTTCTCGACTTCCTTGACGACCTCTTTGACAACCTCGACTTCCTTCTCGACCTCGACCTCTTTGACGACCTCGACTTCTTTCTCGACGACGACGGTCTCGCGGACGATCTTCTCGACCTCGACGATCGTTTCGCCGCCGCACGCGAGTGCGAAGGTCAGAGACGACAGCATCGCAACCAACACTAGCATCGGCACGATGCGTTTGATTCTAGGCATTTGGGTACCCTCCTTACGTGGATTCACTTGCCGTGGTGTTCGAATTCAAATGTGCAAATCACGATATCACAGATTACCATTCGCGCCGTCGGATGACGACGATCCGTCGCGGATGCTGAAATACGAAGCGATATTCGCATCAGAAACGGCTCCTGCGTCCTGGTAAAGAAAACATTTCGAGATGCGATGCTCGTCGAGAGCGTAGGTGCTGGGGACGTCTTCAACACAAGTCGCAAGCGCGTCCGGACACCGGTTGACGAATGGACACATGCCTTGCGTGAGGTTTATGCCTGAGAAAGGAGGATCGTTGACGCCGCGCATATCGGCCCAACGCCGGGTCGGGTCGGGCATAGGAATCGACTGGACCAGCAGTCGAGTGTAAGGGTGTTTCGGATCGTTTATCACGTGCTCGACGTCGCCGGCTTCAACGACGTGGCCGCGGTACATGATCATGATGTTGTCGGCAACTTGGTAAGCAGTAGTTAAGTCGTGAGTTATGTAGAGGATGGCGATGCCGAGTTCGTGGTTGAGAGTCCGCAGGGTTTCGAGGATCGTCGCTCGGAGAGAAGCGTCGACCATCGACACCGGTTCGTCGGCAATTATTACCTGTGGTTTGAGAAGCAGCGACCGCGCTACCATGACGCGTTGGCGCTGCCCGCCGCTGAGTTGATGAGGATAGCGTCCGAGCGTCTCCGAAGGTCGGAGTCCAACGCCGGTTATTGCCTCTTCGATTAGATTTCGTGCTTCGTCGCGGGAGGAGGCCAAGCGGTAACGTGCGATGGCCACTGTGAAGATATGGTCGATCTTGTAAAAGGGGTTGTAGACGGAGAACGGGTCTTGGAAGATGGCTTGGACTTGGCGTCTGTATTGCCGACGCTGCCTGCCTTTCATTTCCGTCACGTCTTGGCCCGAAAACATCACTTGGCCCAATGTCGGTCTTTGGAACCCAAGCATGATTCGGCCGAGTGTAGTCTTGCCACTGCCGCTCTCGCCGGCGACGGCGGTGATTAGCGCCGGCTGATCAGACAGCGTGAACGAGACGTCGTTAACCGCGTAGTTGTGTTCCCGATTCCAGAAGGGGCCTGACGAGAAGACCTGGGTTACGTTTCGCAGCTCGAGAAGCGACTGGCTCTCTGCGTTCGACGCGCCGGTTGCAGTTGATATTTCCACGATTGCCGTCATGCCACCTTCGCCTCGGTGTGCAGATGGCACGAAACGACGTCAGTCTCGCCAATCAACTCCGGGACCTCAACTCCGCAGATGTCCATCGCCTCGGGGCAACGCGGCATGAACGGGCACCCCGGCGGTACGGCGAGTAGCGAAGGCGGCAATCCGGGGATGCCTTGGAGACGGCGTTTACCCGCGGTGTCTGGGAGGCTGGAGATTAGCAATCGCGTGTAGGGATGGCGTGGGTTGGCGAAGATCTGTTCAACGGTCGCCAGTTCGACGAGTTTGCCTGCGTACATAACGCCAATTCGGTCGGCGAACTGTGCCATCAAGCCCATATCGTGGCCGACGAGTATGACCGCGGCTCCGATTTCGCTCCGAACCGACTCGAGCGTCTCCATGACTTGGCGCTGTACGACGACGTCAAGTGCGCTGGTGGGTTCGTCGGCGAGGATGAGGCGAGGTTTGTGGCAGATGGCCATGGCGATGGTAACGCGCTGCTTCATGCCACCGCTGAGTTCGTGCGGGTAGAGGTTGAGGACGTTGGAGTTGAGTCCGACTTGTGACATGAGGGTCGTCAAGCGTTCCTGCATCCGCTCGCGGGACTCGTTAACGCCGTGGTCGCGGAGGCCGTCGAGCATCTGGTCACTGACTCTGCGGACTGGGTTGAGCGCATTCATGGCAGCTTGTGGCACCATTGCAACGTCGTTGCCCCGGACCGATCGCATCTCGGGTTCGGAGAGGGAAACAAGATCTCGGCCATCGAGCGAAATAGTGCCGCTCGCGATTTCGCCCGGCGGCTTGATCATCCGCATGATTGCGAGCGCGGTTGTGGTTTTTCCGGACCCTGATTCTCCGACGAGCCCGAGCTTTTCACCCTCTACGATTTCGAGATCAACGCCATCGACGGCGCGTACGGTGCCGGCGCGGATATTGAAATACACGCGGAGATCGCGCACAGAGAGGACCGTTTCCGGCATTACAGGCTCTGCCTCAATCGCGGGTTCGCCCACTTGTCGAGACCTGACGCGACTAGGTATAGCGTGACGAAGATCCAAGCGACCAATATTGTCGGCGGAACGTACCACCACCACCAGTTACTCAGTAACGCACCGTAGTAAATCGACCAGTAGATCGTCATTCCGAGCGTGGGTTCGTGCTGGGGGCCGAGCCCTAGCGCTTCGAGTCCTACGGCTGCTAGGATTCCGCTGGCCATTGCGCCGACGAAACTGGCCGCCAAGAACGGTAGCAAGTTCGGCATCAACTCACGGAAAATGATCTCAAAGTCACCCATTCCGTTCAACCGTGCGACTTCGACGTAGTTACTTTCCCTCATGCTCAAGACTTGTGCGCGGATGACACGGGTCGGCCACATCCATGCTAAAGAAGCGACGATTAAACCCATCATATTGACGGAAAGTCCGGAGCCTTCTTTGATCGTCGACGCCACGACGACTAAAACGGCCAAGCTGGGTATCGTGATGAAGACATCCGAGATGATGCGAACGAACGCGTCAACTGTTCCTCGCATGTAGCCTGCGACGAATCCGAGGATTATACCGACACCCAGTCCGAAAACGCCGGCATAGAGACCAATGCGCAGCGTCAACGGCGCGCCGTGGATCATCAGAGGCAGGATTTGACGGCCGTTGAAGTCGGTGCCGAGCCAGTATTTCGCTTGAGGGCTCGCTGCCTGTGGTCCCGATATGGGTTCCGCACCTTTCGGGTCGACCAACTGCCCGCCTACCAGCCATAAAGCGAGCAGAGCAAGGAGCATCAAGACGCCGGCCGTGAGCATGCGCTCGTGAAGCAGGTAGTACCAAATCTGCGACAACGCGCTGTAAGAACGGGCTTCATCGGATTCCGAGGAGGCGCGGATGGCGGCAGAGGACTGAGCCGTTTCGGCGCTTTGATCTTGCATCGAGTGAACCTAGAAACGTCCGATCTTAGCGATTATGTCGCGCGACGCACGCGCGGGTCGATATACGGATAGACCAAGTCGAGTACCAACGTCGCCGTCGCGACGAACACGATTAGAACCAAAACGACACCGTATATCACGAAGTAATCAAAACCCGCGATCGCGTCGAATAGCAGTGAGCCCATTCCGGGGTATCGGAAGATGTACTCGACCAAGATTACACCCGAGACGATGAGGCTCATGGCTAACGCGAGAGACGTCAATTGCGGCAACATCGCGTTCCGCATGCCGTATTGGCCGAAAATGCGATCGGGTCTCAATCCGCGCATTTGGGCGAGCGTCACATAGTCCTCACCCGCGGTGGTGATCATCATCCCCCGCATTCCCAAAGCCCAAAAACCGACCTGCGAGAGAATTATCGACGACGCTGGCAGAATCGAATGGTTGACGACGTCCCATATCCGTTGCAGATCCCATCCCTGGTAGATCGTTCCTACCTTGGAAGCGCCGGCGATCGGCAGGATCGGCCACCATTCTGGCTGCCATTCGTGCCTGACCGCGAAGATGAAGATTAAGAAAAACGCCAACATGAAGTACGGGATCGGTGACAACGTCAAAAATATCGGCAACACCCCCTTCAACCAGGTGGGTGCACCCGGCCACGCCAGCGTCGCCCCGGAAAGAGATCCCAAAACAAAGGCAACAAGGACCGAGAAACCGACCAATCCCAATGTCCAAGGCATTCGTTGCAAAATCAGGTCCAACACGGTTGTAGGATGTCGAACCAATGAGACGTTGAAGTCTCCTCGCAAAACGCTGGCTAGGTAGCGTATGTATTGCAAGTACAGCGGTTGATCTAGTCCGTAATCTCGCTCGTACGCTGCGACGACCTTCTCCATGCCGGTGGAAAGGTTGCCTGTCGCGGCCATCATAACCATCCGCTCGCGTACCGGATTGCGGTCGCTGGCGATACGGGGCAAAAAGAAGATCACCGTCGTCGCGAGCCAAACTACGAGGATGAACATCCCCAAGCGGGCACCGATGTAGGTCAGACTCATCTGGTTTTGAGCGATTTAGCGTTCGTGACGGGCGACTGTTTTGAGCGCGCTTAAGAGACCCTTTGCACATCGGCGCGCCATGCGTGGCGATTATATACGGAAACGGAAAGCTGGCGCGGCTACTGGTATCGAACGACAGCAGTGTCGCCTGCGAGCCAACGGAAATCGCTGAAATCGCTGCCTTGAGGCGCTTCGAACACCATGTGTCCGCGGAGCTCTTCGCCCTGGTTGAGCGTAAATCCGCCCCACATCAACCGGAAATCTGGGTCGAGGTAGCGATCGTTCGCGGTTTCGACTTGATAAGACCGTTCAAGAACGTTGACCGGTTTGAGCGCGATACTGCCTTTGATGCGAAGCTCAGCGGCCTCTCGATCAACGACCATTCTGACCGCGCCTGATGTCTGGTTCGTTAACACCGTCTCGATGATCACGATTTCGGTGCCTTGACCGGCCGGGGAGATTGCCCATTGGCCAACATCACCAGCGGTCGACGGCGCGTTGTAGATGACATATGGCTGAAGCCGCGGTAGTTCGGCGCGGATCCACAACGTTCGGCCGGCCACGTAAAGGTCGGGCCCGGCTTCGAAAGGATTTGCCCACAGGAGCACTTGGACGACCGCGAGTGAGACCAACGAAACGACTGTGAGCGCGATGAGTACTAAGGGCAAATTCTGTTTGGGCACACGTATCTGTCGTCGCGCCAAAACGCTACCTGAGGCATCGACGTCGAGATACTCCGAACCGGAAGACCCGCGGAAAGTTGCAGATGGCGAGTAGTCGACAAACACCCGAGAGACGCCGTCGTCCATTGGCTCAACGCCATTTACGTCCCACTGGAGATCAGCGTCGCGAAGCTTCGGACCGTAGTCGTACTTGTTTTCGGCGGCATATACCAGCGCGGCTGACACCTCGGTCGGGTACGCGTCGCGGGCGGCATCGCCCTCGACGAAGTTCTCACTGACCGACGTGTCAACTGGTTCGATTGATTCGTCTTCGTCGCGCACTTCGGTGCGATCGGTATCGGCCATGTTCAGATGATTTCTCTGCGCGTTAACGGTTATAGGTATCAAATATACATACGGACGCGTTAGTCAAGCGGTGCGTTTGACGCGCGTTACGGCTCAGCTCGCAATCGCCGCCGAACGCATCGATGGCATCCCGCGGAGTTGCGCCACGACCTCGGCCAACGAGGTCACCGTGTAGTCTGCGTCTTCCAACCGTGAATCTTTCCCGAAAGAGAACCGCAAACTGCCAACAGCCCGTTCGTGGTCCATGCCCATGCCAAGCAGAACGTGCGACGGTTCGACCGATGCAGAACTACACGCGCTTCCACTCGACGCACATATTCCCTTGAAGTCTAGGCCGAGCAGCATCGGTTCGCCTTCAAGCCCTCGCACCGACACGTGGGCGATGTGGGGCAGGCTGTTGCGCGAACTATTGTTGACCAAGACGCCAGGAATCCGTTCCGTGATGCCTGCCAAAAAACGGTCCCTTAACGCGACCGTGTGCTCCCAGAACCACGCACGCTCGTTTTCGGCGAGCGCGAGCGCTAGTCCCATTCCCACAATCCCCGGTACGTTTTCCGTGCCCGATCTACGTTGTCGCTCCTGACCACCGCCAGCGATCAGCGCATCAATCCTCACGCCGCGGCGGGCGTACAGTACGCCGACCCCTTTAGGACCGTGGATTTTGTGCGCAGAAAGGGACAAAAAATCCACGCCTAACGCCTTCACGTCGATAGACAGTTTCCCGGAGGCTTGCACCGCGTCGGTGTGCACGACGACCCGTCTTCCGGTGGCCTTACCGTGTGATTTCGCGAGTCGCGAGATCGCGGCTATATCGTTTACCGCTCCGACTTCGTTGTTGGCGTACATGATGCTGACCACTGTGTCGCGATCACTGAGACTCGAACCTACGTCCTCAGGGTCAATCACACCGTATCTGTCGACGGGCACAGTGACAACCCGGTGTCCGCCGCGCTCAAGCTGCTCAGCCGCATGGATGATTGCGTGATGCTCAATCGCGGAGATGATGATGTCGCCCGGCTCGTCGAATGTCGAAGCCACACCTTTGATGGCCATGTTGTCTGCTTCGGTACCGCCGCCCGTGAAAACTACCTCGCTAGTTCGACAATTGAGGACAGCGGCGACGCGAGACCTGGCTTCATCGATGGCGTTGCGCGATTCGCCGGCGATGCCGTACAAGCTGGAAGGATTGCCAAACGCCTGACTGAAGTACGGCAACATGGCGTCGAGCACTTCGTCGCGTACGGGAGTTGTCGCAGCGTGATCGAGGTAGATGATCCGCGAGGAACCGTCGATATGTTCGAATGATTCAGTCATCTCGCTAGCTTGCCGGGTTCGTTATGCATGATTTTAGCCAACACGTTAGTGAAGCATGCTTGACACTATCGACTTTCGAGGCCTGTGTGTTGTTAAACTGTAATGCTTGATTGACATCGAAACTGTGACGCCGACGCGTGCGTATTAAAAATAATGCTTGAAGCAAACGAACGCGAAGGGCGACGGAAATCATGATCAAGCTCGAACACATGTCGAAGCACTACGGCCCTTATCCGGCGGTGCTCGACGTTTCGTTTGAAGTTCTCAAAGGCGAGATCGTCGGATTTCTGGGACCGAATGGCGCCGGTAAGACCACCACCATGCGTGTTTTGACTGGCTACACTCCACCGACGCACGGAGACGCGGTGGTGGCCGGTTACAACGTCGTGTCGCACTCCCTTGACGCCCGTCGCCACATCGGGTACCTCCCTGAAACCGTACCCCTCTACTTGGACATGACGGTCACGGACTATCTGACCTACATGGGCATGTTGCGAGGCATGAACAAAGAGTGGGTCAACGAACGTGTGCCCAATGTGATCGACACCGTACGGCTCGGTGACTACCGGAACGCGCTGGTCGGCAAACTTTCAAAGGGCTTTCGGCAACGCACTGGTATTGCGCAGGCGATACTGCACGAACCGGATGTGCTGATCCTCGACGAACCGACGATCGGCATCGACCCGATCCAAGTCGTCGAAACTCGCGAATTGATTAGCGAGTTGGGCGAAGATCACACACTGCTTTTGAGTTCGCACATCTTGCCAGAAGTCAGCATGATCTGTCGTCGAGTGCTTGTCATTCACGACGGACGCATCGTCGCGGACGACCGTCCTGACAATCTCTCAGAGCGACTGCAACACTCCGAGCGGATTGAGCTGACAATTCGTGGCGGGACCCCACGCGAAGTTATTGGCGAGATGCGGCAATTGCCGATGGTGGTCGATGCCCGGCGCGACAATCGTGCCGAGAGCGTAGCCAAAGCGGAGCAGGACGGTACTACGCCGTTGGTAGTAGATGCTAGGCCCAACGCTCAAGCGACAGAGGTAATCGCCAACAAGGTCATCGAGCGCGGCTGGGGGCTTGTGAACTTAACTCCCTTGCCGCTCACATTGGAGGAGATCTTCTTGGAATTGACGACCGAAGAGGATCTGGGCTGAACAGTGCGCTACATCTGGATCATCGCCGCTAAAGAAGTTCGAACTTATTTTGCCTCACCGATGGCGTACGTCGTCTCGGCGGCATTCCTAGCCATCACCGGTTTCTTCTTCGTCGCATCCGTCTCGGATGCTTTCTCCGAAGCTTCCATACGTGGCTTCCTAGCCGGCGCTGTGTTCTTCATGATCTTCATGTCGCCCGCTATCACCATGCGGCTCCTCGCTGAAGAACAGAAGATCGGTACCTTGGAGCTACTGCTGACGTCGCCGGTGCGAGAATACGAGATCGTCCTCGGCAAGTTCTTCGCCGCGTTCGTCACCGTATTGGCGATGTTGATCCTCTCGCTGTACTTTGTCATCATCCTGTTCGTTTACGGCATTCCAGACGTTGGCCCGATCCTCACCGGGTATCTCGGGCTGATCTTGTACTCTGCGGCCACATTAGCGATCGGCCTTTTTGCTTCAGCGCTCAGCCCTAACCAGATCGTAGGGCTCGTGGTCGGCGCGGGTCTATTGACCGGTTTGACGATCATCGACTTTGTTTCCGACCGCGTGCAGGGCATCGGGTCGGAGATTCTCGACTCCATGCAGCTAGGCGCATCGTTCTCGGTCTTCGATTTGGACAGCTTTGGCGTCGCTGAGGCGGGGCATTTCGCGGACTTCGCGCGCGGCGTCTTATCGGTCGGCGACGTTGTCTACTACGTCTCCATCACCGCCGTATTTTTGATGCTCACCGTCGTCACGCTGGAAACTCGTCGATGGCGCTGATACTGGCTTTGGTGGGAATGAGCTCACCGCGGATACACGTATCTCCATGACCACTCAAGACAGCCAACCACCGGAAGTTCCAGAGATTCGTCCCACGATGGCCGAACTCGCCGATGACACCCCGCTCCGCGAGCGGATCATGGCGAGTGCGCGTTCGATCCGCCAAGCCCTCGCCTTGGCGGGCACGTTGACGCTCGTGCTCGGCGCGCTGATCTGGATTTTCATCCGCGACCTCGAGAGCTATGCCTACATCGTTATGGGCATCGGCCTATTGATCCTGATCGTCGACGCTGGGATTTCGTTCGAAGCTGTGCGTTATGCAATATTCGGCAGGCGCGGTAGGTACGGGTTGAACACGGCGATAGTTCTTATCGCTTCCATCGCGATTGCAATCGTGCTCAACTTTGTCATCTACTGGGCAGTCGGACGCCCCGATCCGCCAGGGTTTTTGCGCGTCGACACGACGAGTACCAAACAATTCATCGTTTCCGATCAGACGCTGAACACCCTCTCCAATCTCAAAGAACCGATTCAGATCACGGCATTTTTCCGCCGCAACAACCCAAAGCGACAAGCCGCGTGGCGAGCAACCGAAGACCTTTTGAGTGAGTTCAAAAGGCGGTCGACGGAGCGGCCGTTATCGTTCCGATTGGTGGACCCCGAGTTGGAACCGAACGTCGCCACGGAGTACGGCATCACCCAGTTCCCTTCGGTGGCGATCGAAGCTTTAGAGAGCCGAAGAACCGAGGTAGTGCCTGGCCTTAATCCCAACGATGGGCCGAATGTTTTCTCCGAACAAGACATCATCACTGGGCTTCTGGTCGTTAACCAGATAGAGCAGAAAACGGTGGTCTTCATCAGCGGCCACGCGGTTCGCGACGTATCTGACAGTACGCGTGGCGGCAAAGGTTATGGATTGGCTGCGGCATCTCTGATTCGCGAAAACTACCAGCTCGCCAATGAAACGATGCAGGAATTAGGTCAACGACTCTCAGCGAACGACCCCAGAGCGCTGCCGGCCGCGGTTATATTTGCGGGCCCGACGCAGGAGATGACCGAGTCTGAGGAGGGCATCCTGGCTGAATACAGCCGAAGGGGCGGTAGGATGCTGATGATGTTCGAACCTGATGCGACGCCAGACTCCTTCAAGGGCTTCTTGACGCGGTATGGAGTCGGCGTCGGTGTCGGAACCGTGGTTGACACGGCGAGTTACGTGGCACCTAATCCGACGTTCCTCCAGATAAAAAACACGAACAGCCAGTTGCCGCAACACCCGCTGACGGAAGACTTCGACGTTCTGTATATGCCAGGATCGACGTACTACCTTTACAGCATCGACCCACAAACTATCCCAATCACCGATGACGGCATTCCCTATGTGCGACAGGAATTGGTGGCGATCAGCACTTTGAACAGCTGGTCCGAAGCCGATGTCGAGGACATCAACTTCGATTTGAACGTCGACCAGTCCGGTCCACTGCCGGTCGTAGTTTCACTTGAAGCAGTCGCAGAAATCGGCGGGAGCCCAAGGACTGTGGACGATCAACTGGTGACAACTCGCATGGTTCTAATCGGCGACACCGATTTCGCGAGCAACGCCTATTTCGGTTCGGCTCGAAACGGCGACCTCTTCGTCAACTCGGTCAACTATTTGGCAGATGACTACGAACTCATCACGCTGCGTCCGAAACAGACCGCGTTCCGAGAGCTCGTTTTAACGGATTCAGAGCGGAATTTCGTACGCTGGAGCGGTTGGTTGTTGATGCCTTTCCTTATCGCCTTGGCGGGCATCTGGGCCTGGTGGAGAAGACGCTGATATATGAGCCTAAGACTCTCACTAGTTCTGGTAATCGCCGCCTGTTGGATTGTGATCGGAGCGTCGATTGTGGTCAAACAGCTCGGACAGGAAGAACGCGCCGAGCAACCGCCGTTCTTCTTCACGCTCTCGCCTGACGACCTGCGTAACATCGCGATCACAAGCGGCGAGAACGCGACCGCTTGGCACTTCCGGGAAAATGACCGCAGGTGGTATTTCGACGATGAAAAAGATGTCCCCACGGCGCTTTACCGATGGGGTGGTATCACACAATTGCTTGGCGGGCCGCGTTCTCAGAGGGAACTCAAGAAGACGATCGACAATCCAACGCTGTACGGATTGGACGACCCGTTGCTGTCGATAACTGTCCAGCTTCGGGACGGACGTGAACTAACGGTTGAGATGGGTGATTTGACGCCGGACGGAGGCGCACACTACGCCCGCCAGAGCGGCTACGACCAGCTCTACACGGTCGACTACTCATGGGGCGAGGTCATGTTGCGTCTCGTCGAAGATCCGCCATATCCGGAATGGTTCTTCACCATGGACCCGTCAGAGGCGACCGAGGTCTTGCTGTTTGAAGACAACGAAGTTACATCTGGATTCGCGCTCGACGAGGAAACCGGCGAATGGGTCGTCTGCGATCTCCCCGCCATCGATGCGCCCTGCAAAGGGTCCACCCCTGCGGATGCCGACGTGATACTCGAATACCTCGCGCACTTTGGCAATCCGGTAATTGACGGCGCAGAAATTCTCAACCTGGACGACATGACCGCCTACGAGCCTTACGGCGTCGACCGAGACGCTCCGTACGTTCACATCCGCCGAGAGGTTGAGGTTCGTGAACTTTTGACCGAGGTCTACCGAACGTCAATGATCATCGGCGATGTCACACCAGACGGCCACAATCGGTATGCAGTTGCCAACGAAACGACGGACATCATTCGTGTCGACAAAGATTGGGCGGACAGGATGTTGACAATGTTTGAACTCCGTCGGCAGTAATCGAGTATCGCCCCACATCGGTTTGACCGATGAACCGCACCCAATATCATCAGTAGTTGAGCAAACCGTTAGCCGCGTCCAAACCGGCCTTTCGAACGTTTAGGACGGTTACTTGATACGATCCAGGCGCCTAACGCTAAAGTCGCTATGCCGACGAGCAACATCCACATAATCGCCGAGGATGAGTTCGGGGTAGCTCCGCCTGTTCGCGGCAATTCGGGGATCGGTTCTGGAGTTGCAGTTGGCAATGGCGGCGGCGTTCCCGGAACCGCTGCCGCGATGGTAGCTGGCAGGACGCTTATGTTGCCGCAAGCGATCAGGGACGGGGAAACGCGGACCCACGATGTGAGAGCGGTCAAAGCCTCACCATTGTTAACGCCGACGAGCCCGACATCGGTGATCGAAGACCTCAACTCACCGGGGACTGGGATGCAGATTTCGGCTGGCCCGTCAAGTCGGTATGAAGAAACGACATCGCCCATGTTGTCCACCGCGGCGATCAAGTAACTGCGACCGTGCAGAGTGTATCGGTGTTGAGACATGCCCGCGTTCGTCGCTGGGCCCGTATCTGCAATGCGGACACCGATTACTTCGCCGCTTGGTACGACTCCTGCGTCAGCCGATATCGAGAATCCGTTTCCTTTGAAACTGCCCCCTTCTTCGGGCGTAAACACTTCGTATTGACCGCCTTCGGAATCGGTCAAGATTGACGGAATGTTCCCGTCGGGATTACGAGGTGGTGCATCGGGACCGATCGCCTCGCCTTGTCGGCGAATGCTGATGCGGAAAGTTGCGGAGCATTCGGATCCTGTGCCGACACATTCTGAATTCGGCGAAACTGTCACAGTGTATGTACCGGGATCAGACGGAGCAGTGTATACAACCGACGTGCCGTCCGCGTCATCCGGCAGTCTGCCTCCAGATGCGGACCAATCGAACTCAACGTCGCCGCCCAAAGATTGGTCTTGGATATTCTGAAGTCCGTACACGTCGATCGATAGGACGACTGTGTCGCCGACCGCTAGCGTTATGTTCGGGGTCGAAGCGGTTATGCGTTGTATCGATCCCGTGGGCTGCGGATCTGGATTTTGGGCGAGCACGACGCCACCCAACGATGTTCCAGGTTGCAGCACTACAGCGCCGACGACGGCAATCACTGCGGCGACCGCGACGCATAGCGCGAATTTCAACCTCGACTTGATTGAACGCAGATCCATCGTGAATACTCCTCATTTTCCGTCGACTACGGTCGGGTATCTACCACATTCTTGCCGACGGCAGGACTAGGTTCATTGATTCGCTAGTCTATATCGATTTGGCTATCGAACCGTTCTAGCCCGGATCCCAAGTCAATACGCAGCGGCCAATCGGTGCGCGCCATTAGTCGCGCAACGGGCGCGATGATGCCACCGAGGAGCGATTGTCGGATGTTTGGATCGAGAACGACCTAGGTCGTGAGCCGCTGATAGAGCATCAGCAAGCGTTGAGGCAACATACTGACGTCGGGCAAGATTTCGTAGTTGAAGTCGTCCATCATCACCTTCAGGTAGTCGTGCCCCTGTTTGTCGACAGTAAGGCAGAAAGGCACGATTCCCTCGCGCTTTGCTTCCACAAGCGCCATGCGTGTATCGTGGACTGCGTACTCCTTTTCCACACCTTCTCTGCTGTAGCCGCGGTCCTGTGGACGACCGTCGGATATCAGGAAAAGGAAGCGCGAACGGGAATCCTGATCTGCGAGCTTCTTGGTCGCGTGGCGGATGGACGGCCCCATGCGCGTGGCGTGCAGAGGCGCGATGCGATCGATGCGGCGGGGTATCTCTTCGGTGAATTTTTCGTCGAGGTCTTTAATGACGTAAAACTCGACGTTTTCTCTGCCGTATCCAGAGAATCCGTAGATGCCGTAGTCGTCACCTAATGTCTCCAGCGCGTTCACGAGCAAGACGACGCCCTCTTTTTCGACGTCGACGATGCGCTTATAGGATTTGCGCAACCCTTCGGTGCGTCGAGAACGAAGCCAGACCATGTACTCGACGGGGTCGTCTGGTGCGCCCCAATCGTCGTTTGGACGTTTTGCTTCTTCGATCGCCTCCGCCGTCGAAGCCGACATGTCGAGCAGGAAGGCGACCGCAACTGATCGCTCGGTTTTGTTTCGCCGCCAGTAGATCTTCTCGTCAGGTGTCGTGCCCGCCCGGATGTCGATTACAGCCTCGAGCATGGGATCAAAGTCGAGCTCTTCGCCGTCTTCTAGGCGTTTCTGCTTCCGGTACATCTCCGGCATCACGAGCTCGAACTGCTTCTTGATCATCGTCAAAAGCGAAGCTCGTTCGACTAACGTGTCGCGGTAGAAACCTGCGTCTCCGCTACTCATCTCCTTCTCATGCACCATGCACCAGCGTGGTCGGTACTCGTTCGCCCGGAAGTCCCACTCGTCGTAAACGTATTGGTCGCTACCTGATGGCGTTAGCGGTCCCCCGTCTTCATCGACGTGCTGCATCGGACCTGACGACTGGCTCTGCGCCTGAGGATCGCGCCGTTGCATCTCCTTGAGGAGGTTTTCCAGCATCTCGGCAAGCTCAGACGACATCTCCTCGCCTTCCTGCCCTTCTTGGATTTCTACCTCGGCCGAGTTCTTCATCATCTGCTCGAGCTGTTCCTGCGACAGCGGCGTCATATCGCCAAATTCGTCATCGCCAAATTCGGCGCCGTCCATCATCTGCGCTTGCGAAAGCAGTTGTGAGAGCTCAGGTTTGAACTCACCGCGGTAGTCGACCTCTTGCGGTGACGAGTAGTCCTGCTCGTCGCCCGTGTCTATGTCTTCAGATTCTTCGGCGCCATCTTCTTCCTCGCCGAATCCTTCACCAGTCTGCATCGACTCGATAAACGCTTGGAGGATTCCCTGAAGATCCTGCTCCTCCTCACCGTCGCCATCCCGCTCTTCATCTTCCTCGTCATCGTCCAAGTTGTCGAACTCGTCCTCGTCCAACTCTTCGTTCTTGACTTCGGTAAGCCAAGCGCAGGCACGTATCGTGGCCTCGGCCGCATCTTCGACGACAGCGGTTTCGTTCTGCATCATGCGGACCAGCCGACGGAGTTTCCGCGCCACTTCCATGTGCCGCTTGGGCGCAATCAAGTTTGCTGACTGGCCTAGACTGATGCGGATCATGAACTCCACTAGCGCTTCTCTGGCGGGGAGCTCAGTCATATCCGGTCGCGAAGTCAAAGCGTCGTCTTGCACCGCGCCGAAGCTCACGGCCAACCCCCGGTACGCCTCCATGACCTTGGCATCGACGCGCGTGCTTTCGAAAATCGTGAACACATCGTTGCCGAGCTTGCGGTCCGGGAACAGGTCGAAGAAGCGACTCATCGGGATCGGCGCGTGATCGTCTTCGGTAGGTCGGTTCGGTACGCCGTTAGGAGAAGCCGCGCCGTTGACTTCCGGTTTTGTCTCGATTTCAGCCGGAACAGATTCGAGTGCAGAGCCTTGGGCGTCTGTGAGATCGGCCCTCAAGTCGGTAAACATCGAAGATGGTCGTTCAAAGCTGAAACGGAACGACCCGAACTCAATGTGGCCCGTCTGGTGAGTAGAAATCACCTTGAAGAACGCGAAGTTCCGATCCTTACTCGGATGTCTGTTGATGACCTTCGGCAAGTAGATCGTCGTGCCTTCAGTGGTTGGCAGTTCGCCTTGGAACCAACCAATGTTCTTGTCGACAAGTTGTTGGGCGGCTTGCACCTCGATCTCCTGGCCGGCCAGCATACGACAGTACATTCGGATGATCTCGCGCACTCGGTCGAGTTCGACACTTGACGAAAGCGCGTCGAGTATCTCATGAGATAGCGTCGATTCGTTTTTGTAATAAGCCTCAGCCGCGGTCGGCTTCTCTGCCACCATCTGCATCCCGCGGCTGTGCCATTCGATGAGTTGGGGAAATGTAACCCGTTCCAACACCCGAGGACCAGTCGTCAAGAATGCTGAAGATGCTTCAGGGGACCCTTCAGTCGCGAGCCTGTGCGTGAGATCGATCAATGTGTCACGCCACTCATGTCCGACACCGCTGATCGCCCGGGCGCCGTCTCGGATCAATCGGGCGGTGTCAACGCCATCTTTGGTCGAAAGGCGGTTGACGAGAGAAATGAAGCTCGATCGTTGCTCCCGCGGCATCTCAACGAGTGAGTACTGGGCGGCATCGAACATTGGTTGGACGTGCCGCCATGAGTTCTTCGCGACGGTGTTCGACAGTCCGATGAACGCGCCAGCGTCGCGCCCGAGTTGGGGGAATAGGACTGTCCCTTTGTCCAAAGCGTCTCCGGCCATGTCGTACGACCGGTGCGAGATTTCCTCTAGGAATTCTGCGAAACGGCGCAGCTCGTCGAATGAAAGCGATTCAAGTAGTCCGGGTGTAGATTCAAACAGTTTGCACGCGAGCGCCGACGATTTCCATGTTCCGCGATATAACGCACGACATGACTGCGCCCAATCACCGATGTACCGAGGGCGTAGCCGCTCGATCGCAGCCGGACTGGCCCGGAAGTAAGCGACTGCGAGGCTCGGCGAGGCGGTGCACAGCTGGTCGCCGATCTTCACCCAGCTGATGAATTGACCGGCAGGAAGATGGCGCTGCACCTTTGGGGAAGCGTTAAACAACTCGGCGCCAGCTTCCCAAGAACGAACGGTACGCTTCGAAATCGTCAATCCGAGCTGAGCCCAGGCGTCGAGTTTGTCAGCCGCCAACCGGCCCGTCAGCGCTTCTCTAGCGCGGTCGAAGTTCGTTTGGACGGGCGACGGGAAACTACCCAACTCCGTCCGTACATTCATCATCATTTGTTCGCTAGGTTTGTTCATTGGTGAGTTTACCGATGTCCAATTCGGACATCGTGCTATGGATGATTCGCGCGGTGGCGCCCCAGATTATCTTGCCTTCGTGCTCGATTGCATCCCATCGACGAGTGACGTTGTCGCGCATCAAGGTGATCTGTCGACGCGCCGAGACATCAGCGAGCCGATCAACAGGGATGTACGCGTAGTCGTCGACCTCTTCGCGCTCAGGCGTTAAGCGTGCATTGTCGCACAACTGCCCGGCGAACGGCCAAACTTCGAAGCCGGTTCCGGTAATCACTTTCGGCAACGGCCCCCATGCGTCGATCTTGGATGCAGGAACGCCGATCTCCTCGTGCGTCTCCCTCAAAGCGGTATCGAGCAGAGTTGCGTCTTCAGCCTCTGCGACGCCACCGGGGAACGCCCATTCGGTTCGATGATTCCCCCGGTGCGCGGCACGTCGGATGAGCAGCATCATCGGAGATTTGTCACGCATCGCGAACAACACGGACACTGCTGCTCGCCGTCTTGGCAATCCGGGATCTATCCCTTCAGGCGGGTCTGTTTCGCCCTGGAGGTCGCGAATATGCGGGCGAGTCAACCTGCGTTTCGCGTAGGCCATGAATTCGGATGCCGGATCGGATTTCACGGGAAGATTGAGGAAACAACCTCGTCGATGCTGCGTTGAACCTGAGCGTCGTCAGTGATTCCCCACGTAACGGCAACTTGGCAAGCGCGTCGGGGGCTGATGCCCTCGTTCATGAGCTTGGCGGCATAGATAAGGACACGCGTGCTGGCGCCCTCTTCAAGACCGTGTTCACGCAGGTTCCGGATCTTCCCGCCTAGCGCGGCGAGCAAACCGGCATGTTCGTCATTGCAACTGGATTCGTGCGCGATGATCTTCGATTCTTGCTCTTCATTCGGGAAATCGAACTCAAGTGCCACAAACCGCTGTCTGGTGCTGTGTTTGAGGTCTTTAATCGCGTTCTGATAGCCGGGGTTGTAGGAAACCACCAGCAAGAACCCTGACGCGGCGTCAATGACCATGCCCAACTTGTCGATAGTGAGCGTTCGTCGGTGGTCGGTCAACGGGTGAATGATGACCGTCGTGTCTTTGCGCGCTTCGACGACTTCGTCCAAGTAGCAGATCCCGCCCGATTTCACCGCGCGGGTCAATGGCCCATCCTGCCATCGCGTACCGTCACGGTCCAGCAGATATCGCCCGATTAGGTCGGAAGCAGTCAGGTCTTCGTGACATGCCACGGTTACCAAAGGAATCGATTCAGGGCTGCCGTTCGAGCTGGCATCGACTTTGGATGCTGATTTTGCTACCGTCAGCTCCTCACCCAACCGCCAAGACATGTGCTCCACGAATCGCGTCTTGCCCGTTCCCGTAGGGCCTTTCAACAAGACGGGCACCCGCTGATGGTACGCGGCTTCGAAAATCTCAATCTCATCCGCCAATGGGAGGTAATAAGGTTCATCGGAAAGAACGTATTCCTCGATGATGGTCTCGTTATAAAGCTGTTCAGTCGCCATTTGGCATCCAATCGGTGTTAAGTTTCGGTCGTCTCGCCCCACAACTCTGTGACTCGTTGCTCCAAAGCAGCCAGATCACCATCATTGCAGATAACTTCGTCAGCCTTTTCGATTCTGATTTCCGGGGCCAGTTGCGCGTCCATGCGGCCGCGCGCGGCACTTTCGCCCATTCCAGTCTTTTCTATAATGCGCGCCAGTCTTTGATGATATGACGCTTCGACGGTCCATACCCGGTCGGCGAGATTTTGCCAACCGGCTTCGAATAAGACTGCCGCTTCGATCACGGTTGCCGAAAGATGCTCTGATCTGGCTTGGATGAGAGTGTCTTCGAGCATCGAGCGGATGCGGTGCCAAACGATGGATTCAAGCACTCTTAGCTTTGTTTCGTCACCGAACACGATGCGACCGAGGGTTTTGCGATCAATTTCGCCGTCCGCTCCTAAGATTTCGTCACCGAACGCTTCAATAATCTCGGCGTAAGCGGCGGTGCCTTTGCGATAGACGGCATGTCCCACGAGATCTACGTTGACGGGTCGTGCACCAAGCTTTTCCAAGATGTTGACGGTCTCAGATTTGCCTGCTCCGATACCCCCTGTTACAGCTATGGTGATCATCGGCGATTTACGCGAAGTGCGTGAGGATTATCGACGGGAAGTCCGCAGGTAAAATATTTTACAACTCCGCAGACCGATTGTTTCGAACCGAAATCTGTCGAAATAGCGCCGTCGACCTATGTTGTAACCCGTCGAATTGTCGTCCCTAAACCCGAAGATCGATAGCGACGTAGCCGCGATGTTGCGCGCGCTCCCAAGCGTCGAAAGATTGCTGGGGCATCCTTCGTTGATTGAATTGGCAGATCGCTTCCCGCGTTCGCTGATCGCTGACGGAGTCCGTGAAAAACTCTCCGATGTCCGCGAATCGCTAAGGAACGGCGGTAATGCCACCGTCAACGCCAGCATTGAGAACATCGTCGCCGACATCATCACCACGGCGCACGCGCGGTGGGCACCCTCCCCGACCCGCGTGATCAACGCGACCGGAGTGATACTTCACACAAATCTCGGGCGTTCACCGCTCAGTCAGGAGGCCGCGCTGGCGTCACAAATTGCAGCACTCGGCTACTCTGATTTGGAATATGATCTCGATTCGGCTGGACGAGGTTCTCGCCACACGCACGTCTCATCGCTGCTGAAAACGGTGACCGGCGCTGAAAACGGCATAGCTGTGAACAATAATGCAGCCGCTGCTCTGCTAACTCTTAGTACCCTCGCTGGTCACGGCGGCGACGTTATCGTTTCTCGGAGTGAGGCGGTAGAAATCGGCGGCGGGTTCCGCGTGCCCGACATCATGACCCAATCCGGTGCGAATCTGGTCGACGTCGGGACGACCAATAGAACATACTCCCGGGACTACGAAGCGGCGATCGGGCGGAATACCTGCGCCATATTAAAGGTGCATCGCTCCAACTTTGCAATGTCCGGATTCGTGCACGAAGACCCGCTTGCGGACATCGTGGAGGTCGGCAATCGCCGCAGCATCCCGATAGTCCATGATCTAGGCTCCGGATGCTTGATCGACACGGCGAAATTTGGCATCGACCACGAACCGACGGTCCAGGATTCGATCCAAGCAGGAGTTCATTTGACGCTTTTTTCAGGCGATAAGCTACTTGGTGGTCCCCAAGCCGGCATCATCGTGGGACACGACGAATTGGTTGCTCGGGTATCACGCCATCCTTTGGCCCGCGCCGTCCGCATCGACAAGATGACGCTCGCGGCGTTGAATTCAACGCTAAGGTCATACATACGCGGAGCCGCATTGGGTGAGTTGCCGATATTGCGAATGATGTCTGCTCAGATCGATGAGTTGGAAGATGTTGCGTGCCAGTGGGCGCGCGGGATCCAAGCAGAAGTCGTCGATGGCCGAACCGCGATCGGAGGTGGTAGCGCGCCGGGACAAACCTTGCCGACAAAACGCCTGAAGATCACCTCGCACGATCTTGCGGATGAAATCGCCGCGCGCCTGCGCGCCGCCGACCCTCCAATAATCGGCAGAATAGAGGACGATCGATACTTCCTAGACCCGCGAACCGTGCTGTCCGAAGAACGCGGCGACGTAGCCGCAGCACTTCGCGCGTTGATAGCTTAGTCGTCGAGCGAGGCTTGATTGCCGGGGTTTGTATCTAGCCCCGAATCGAGTCGATGTTCGGGATTTGAACACACCTCGACATGACATTATTCGAAGACCGAAGCAAGGCGATACTGAATCGCCAAGCCCCTCTCGCGACGCGAATGCGTCCAAGAACTCTCGACGAGTTCGTCGGACAGCAAAAACTCGTCGGACAGGGTCGTGTCGTGCGGGGGATGATCGAAACCGACCGATTGCACTCGATGATTCTTTGGGGTCCACCGGGTAGCGGCAAGACGACGCTCGCTCAGCTCATCTCGGGCGTGACTCGAAGCCACTTCGTCGAATTATCGGCCGTGACATCAGGGGTTCGCGACATTCGCCGCGAAGCTGCCGATGCCCAACACCGACTCGGTTCTACTGGCGTGCGCACGGTGCTTTTCGTCGATGAGATACACCGCTTCTCGAAATCGCAGCAGGATGCGTTGCTGCCTCACGTTGAGGCCGGTACGTTCATCCTGATCGGTGCGACCACCGAAAATCCATCATTTGAGGTGATCGCTCCCCTTCTCTCTCGAACTCGCGTCTATACGATCGATGCGCTGAGCGACGACGACGTGAACCGCATCGTCGACGCGACGTTGACGGACCTGGAACGCGGATTGGGCGCGGCCAACGCATCGCTGGACGATGACGCTCGGTCGTTCCTCATCAGAGCGGCAAACGGGGATGCTCGATCCGCATTAAACGCGTTGGAGATAGCTGTCGATTCGGCTCCATTTGAAGATGGTGTGCGAACCATTTCCGTCGAATTGATCGAGCAGGCTATCGAGAAACGATCGCGTTACGACCGTCTTGGCGATATGCACTATGACACGATTTCGGCGTTCATCAAGAGCGTGCGGGGGTCCGATCCGGATGCTGCGATTTACTACTTGGCGAGGATGATTGACGCTGGTGAGGATCCGATGTTCATAGCGCGCAGACTCGTCATTTTGGCGGCTGAAGATGTCGGATTAGCTAACCCAAACGGTCTCGCGGTTGCGGTTGCCGCGCAACAGGCGGTCAGTTTTGTGGGTATGCCGGAAGGGCGGATTCCGCTTGCGGAGGCGACGATTTTTCTTGCGTCGGCGCCGAAATCGAACTCGGCGTATCTGGCTATCGACAGGGCGCTGGGGATGGTGCGAGAGACGCGCGATGAGCCGGTTCCGATGCATTTGCGTAATGCGCCGACGCGGTTGATGAAGGGGATGGGTTACGGAAAGGGTTACGAGTATCCGCATGACGCACCTGGACACTTCAAATTATCGGAGAATCTGCCGGAAGGCGTAAAGGATGGTCGGTTTTATGAACCGGGCGAGTTGGGCGCTGAACGGCAAATTGGCGAGCGGTTGAGGCGTTGGTGGGGTGGGAGGTATGGGTCGAAGCGGGGGTAGTCGGGACGGCGGTGCGGATTTTTATCTTGCCGCGAAGTTGCCGGAACTTGCCGCGATCTGCCGCAAATTGCCGCGACTCCGGCAAGATCGCTGTCGGGATATTTTGTGGTGCTATTTGGGATGTGATGTAGAGGATGTGTCGGGTGTCGGCGCGTGATGGTTGCGGGATGGCGGTTTTCGTAGGATACCGGGGTGTGGATGGAAGTGGTTTTTAGAACAAACTTGCCGCTGGAGCGGCAATTTCGCGGCAAGTTTATTTTTTGACGAAGTTCAAAAAGTCGGGTTTGAACTTGTATGGGCGTGATGGGGATGATGGGCTGTGGTTTTGGGGTGATGGGGCGTGTTAGGTACCGGTGATGATTTACGTTTGACGTATATCGTCATGTTGTGGATTATCACTAAACGTAGGAGATTGCGTGATGTTTAGAAGAGCGGTGCATCCGGCAGAGATTCTGAAGGATGAGCTTGCGGCGTTCGGTGTGACGCCGACGGAGTTTGCGCGTCAGATCGATGTGCCTGCCAATCGGGTGAGCCAAATCATTGCGGGCAAGCGTTCCGTGACCGGAGATTCGGCTTTGCGATTCGGGCACTGGATCGGCGTCGACCCGCAGTTCTGGTTGAATCTTCAGTCGCAGTTTGATCTTGCGGTTGCGGAGCGGAAGGTAGGGGGTGGCGGCTACGGCGGAGGAACTTGGGTTGCATCCGCGGTTGTTGAAGGCGAAGCGGGATGCGGTGAGGAGTCAGCTTGCCGACCTTTAAGAGGAGTTGGGAGATTACGAGCGTTTGAAGTCGGGTGATTTTGAGTTTGGTCGGCTTAATTCGGTGGCTGATGTGCCGAGGTTGTTGATCAGGGCGCGGATCGCTAGGGGGCTGAGTCAGAAGTCGCTGGCCGGTCGGTTGGGGTTGAAGGAGCAGCAGATTCAGCGGTATGAGGCATCGGAGTATGCTTCGGCTAGTTTGGCGCGGATTCGGAGTGTGGCGGAGGTTTTGGGGGAGGGGTGAGCTGCGTTCCGTTTAACGCTGTCAATTCAGCAATTGGGCGATTGCCCATACTTCGTTACCAGTTACCCATTCGGCTCCAACGTGAATCGTTCCTGATCCAATTGGACCGCCGGAGGAGGTCTCCCACGCATCAAGCGGTTCTATTTCGCCCTCCAGGGCATCTAATTCGCCATTGAATACTACTGCGACAATGCTCGACTCTGGGACCCGCATATTCGAGAAAAACCTCATGCCCGCGTCTCTTGCTGCGGGGTTGGAGAAACTTTCCTGTACTCTCAACTTTTCTTTCGGTCGTGCCGCAGGCATCAGGCTCAATTGAGGACTTTGTAATCTACGCTGTTCGGAGACCTTCAGCCCTAAACGGCAACGCAACAACCATGCGGGATTCACCACGTGGCGCAGACAAGCCATCGTGGTCGCCTGACGGCTAGCGTCAGGTGCGATGCGTTCTCGAACGCGATCAATGGATCTGAACGTTAGGTAACCGTCGATTTGGATTTCTTCAACCACCACGGGTCTGAATATATCGGGGAAGAACGCAAGAGCACCTGCGATCCGGTCAACCAATACTTCCTCTGGTTCGGGACGATCGACCTTCGTGTGGCGAAATGCAAATCGCAACTGCTGACCTTCGATCAAACGGTGTACGATTTCATGCCATTTGCTGTAGTAGCGACGTAGTTCGTGCCAATCCTGGCAATTGATGATCGCCAAGTAGGGTCGTTCCCACGACTTTCGTTGTGATCTTCGGATTGTGACAGCATCTGTTTGGTCACCGAATTCGGTTTTCAACATGGCTACTGTTGCCTGCTCACCTCGTGGCATCGACAGTAGCAACTGATCCATATCCTCTTGGTCAAACACCTCGGCGAATTGCATATCAAGTGAGGTAGCAAAATCTGCCGCTAGTTCACTTAAGTTTCGAGGAGCGCCGTGAAGCGTCACCCAAGTGCGTAGGCGTCCGACAAAATGGTCGATTATTGCCTGCTCGACGTCGCCAGTCACCGGCAAGGACAAACTTGCTGCGACCCGAACTAGCTCTGCTTGGTAGGCCTCGCGTTGATCCCGGTTCATTCAGATTCCTCCAGAAAGTCTTTTACGGCGTTGTGGAGCGTCCTCCAGTGGTCCTTATTCCGTACGGCGCGGTTTCGACCTCCCCTGCGAGCAACGATTGAACGTTCGATGTCGAGAAGCATCATCGTCTGACGATAGGTGAGGGCCATTTCCTCAGCATATTCATCGAGACTACTTGGGACTTCGATCGATTGGGGGACGAAGTCCTGTGGCACTGGCTCGCCCCTGAGCAGGAACTCCAAAGATGCTCCCAATGCGTTTGCGACCCGCAGAAGCCGACGTCCGCTGATATCGGAACGATCTTGTTCAACCTCCCAAAGGAAGCTTTTCGATATGCCGGCTTGCTCTGCCAACCTTTCTAGTGTTAGTCCTTGTTCGGATCGAATGTAGTTGATCCGTTGACCTACGGTGTCCAATCTTGCCATGCCCCCTCACTTTCGTTGTTGACGTATCGATATATCGAATTTATACTTGTATTCAGGTACGCGCAGATTCGCCATTTCGGATTTTTCCGCCCTCCGGGTTTGGCTTCAGTGTACCCGGAATTGTATCGGGTAACGAGACGATTTTCAGAATGGGCGGCGTCGGTCTACGCCCGCAATTGAACTGCTGAGACAAGGGAGCAAATGATGAGCGAACAACCTATTAGATGCGCCAGATGTATTGCGGAGGCGAACGTCGTGGTGCAAGGCCAGACTCCTGTCAGTGTGAATTGTCCCAAGTGCGGCGAGTCGCAGACTTACTCGGCGTTCCAGCAGTCGCTCGGTGAGCAAGTGGCCGCGCATGCCCAGGGGGTCATCGGCGGATCGCTGGCCGAAATGGCTAGAAACAACAAGCACTTCACTTACAAACCGGGCCGCATACGAAAATCCAAGCCGAAATTCACGGTTGTGTTCTGAAATCCGTCAGCAACGAAAGGAATGATCATGCCACGAGCAAGACGAACTGGAAGCAGCGGAAACTCTAGAGGTCGACGGGGTGCTGTCAAGGGGTACACGCTGCGGGGCAGGAATAGTCGCATCAACTACGTTGGAATCACCAACAATCCCGAGCGTCGAATCACGGAGTTGAAGAGTGACGGTAAGAGCGGGAAGATGAAGGTCGAGACCAAGGGAATGTCACGTGGTTCGGCTCGTGGCTGGGAGACCAAAAGGCTTGCCAATTACCGTCGGACACATGACGGCAAAAACCCGCCGCACAACCAAACGCGAACTGGGGGATGGAAAAGATGACCGGCAAAGACTCAAACCCAACGTTTTTCAAATGGCGCGACAAGAAAGGATGTGACTGGGTTGTGAGTCGGCGCGAGTATCAAACGTTGGTTTATTGGCGCGCCGAAACTCCGATGTTTCGAGGAATTGGCAAAGCCGACATTAAAGCCCGTGAAATCGGCAGTCTGCTGCCGATGCGGACAGCTCGATTGATGGATGTGGTGGTTGATAACGAAGTGCAGGGTCGCGGCGTTGGGTCCATGTTGATAAGGGTAGCGATGAACGATTGCCAAAGGATGGGCAGTCTTGGCATGCATGGGGAAATCAGCAGCGTAGATGAGGATCACTTTCCGAAACTCAAACACATCTACGAGCAATTGGGATTTTCATTCGTCTTGTACGACTCTGACCAGTTGAACGAGAGATCCAATACGGTCGGGGAAATTGAGATCAGGTTCAATGACTGAGATTGGCAATCTTGATACTCGTCTGAATGGCGCCGGAAAATGAAGGACAAAGTTGAAAAAGCCGATTTCTGGGATCGTTTAGTCGATGTCCTCCCAGGAGACGACTACGACAGATTTGCGCGTTTCTTGCCAGTTGTCATCGTGGCGTCGCCAATAGCTGTCACCGTGACCGTTGTGACTGGCGTCGAAGTAAACGCGTGGTTGGTGTTGATCCCAGTTCCAGTGATCATGGGGTTGTGCGTTCTTTTCGCTTCTTTGGCCGCAAATGCGGGCAAACGTGTCGAACAGCGACTTTGGCAGGAATGGGACGGTCCGCCGACAACGAGGTACTTGAGACACAGGAATCAGGAATTCAACCATCACACGAGATTGAGCCTGCATCAACACATGAGATCAATTGGATTTTCTGTACCTACACCGGAAGATGAAAAAAATGATCCAGATTCCGCTGACGATCAGTACGAAGCGTATGTAACCGAACTCAGATCGAGGACCCGGGATCCACACAAGTTTCCACTCGTGCGGACCTATCTCAAACAATACGGATTCTCTCGCAATCTATATGCGATTCGACGAATCGGAGGAGTGATTGTGGTTGTGACAGCTGTGTTCGGCATCATCTATACGCTCGGCAATCCTCTTGAATTGACCAAAATACTGGCGTTATCGCCTATTTGGGGTTTTTCCGCCATTATGACTTACGCGTTAGTGTTCCACGTGAATGCCGATGCGGTTAAAACCTGTGCTGAGCGGTACGCTGATTTTCTGTTGGAAGCCGCGAAAAGATTGGAGTAACACAATGGCGACGATCCACTTTTTGAACGTCAAGGAAGGCGACTGTTCGGTTATCCAACACAATTCTGACCGAGTCAGCGTCATCGACGTGTGCAATGCCAGCCCAAGTACCTCAAGTGATTCGCAAGCGGCGCGCCTTTCGCTGAAGCTTGAGAGCGAATCGGTAGGTGGAAACTTCCAACAGAAAAAACACCCAGTGAATCCAATCGAGTATCTACAGCAACACGGTGTGACCAGCATCTTTCGATACATACAGACACATCCGGATATGGATCATATGGACGGCATCAAAGCGGTGTTTGAAGAATTCAGCCCGATAAACATGTGGGATACCGACAACAACAAAGAAATCGACGACTTATCTTGGAATGGTTCCCCGTACGATGTCGCTGACTGGAAGTACTACAAGAATCTCAGAGATACCAAACCGAGTACAGATCCTAAGCGACTGGCCCTGTTGTCTGGCGACCGCGGTGAATACTGGAATTGCACCGGCGGCGACGGGATAAAGATACTCGCGCCGACAAAAGAGTTAGTTGATGCTGCCGATGATTCCGACGATTACAACAAGTGTTCGTTCGTGATCTTATATAAGACGGGTAACCACCGTATCGTGTTCGGCGGCGACTCGCACGATGAGACTTGGGACTACATTTTGGAAAATTACGAGAGCGATGTCAAAGACATTGACCTTTTGATCGCTCCGCATCACGGTCGTGATTCGGGCCGTTCGTACGAATTTCTCGATGTTTTGACACCGTCACTTACCTTCTTCGGGAATGCTCCGTCGCAACACTTGGCATACGATGCATGGCGTAATCGAGGCTTTGAGTTCGTCACAAACAACCAAGCGAACTGCATGGTAGTTGATGCTATCCAAAACCCCATGGATCTCTACGTGACCAACGAGAAATTTGCTAGGCGAGTGAACGCCTCCACCAAGTACGTTGAAGAATTCCAAGCTTGGTACGCTTACCCAATCGTAAATTGAAAAACTGAACCTGCCCGTTTCTCGGCATCCTGTGCTTTGGTTGGTTCTGTATTCGTAGGCATGACGGTGCGGGGTCTGGTGTGGTCGTTTGCGAGTTGGGTTGGTGGTGGGTTGGGGTTTCCCGCTTCGGCGGGCATCCCCTGCGTTCGCTTCGGTGTCGGGCAGGTTTGAAACCTGCCCCTACGCGTTCGTTTGCGCTTCGCGAAGGGGGCGGGCGACCACGAGGGTCGCCCCTACGATTTCCGCGTGCTCGCTCTGGATGGACGTGACGGCTTTCGACGGAGTGGCGGGGTTACCAGATTACGGAGACTGGGTAGTGTGTGATTCGGCTGTCGGGGATGACGATGAGGGTGTTGTTGGCGATGACTTGGGCGATGATGATGCGGTCGAAGGGGTCTCGATGGATGTCTGGGAGTTGGAGGACACCGAGGGTGGCGCGTTCGTCGATGGGCAGAGACTCGATGCGGTGGCGTTGCCGGTTGATTGTGATGTATCTGTCTGGTGTGTCGGATAGGAGGATGTGTCCTTTTCCGTATTTGGAGACCATTGCAAAACCCTCGCCGCAGATCGCCAATTGTTTCTAGTCAGGGATTCGTCCATCCCCTGCGAGCGAAAGGGATGGTGGTTGTCGCCGGGATGGGGTGAAAAGGCGTGCTTTGTTGATTCTGGGTTCCCGCGTCCGCGGGAATGACGAGGCTTGCGCGCGGGAATGACGGGGGCGTTGTTGATTCTGGATGGATGTTCCGTCCGCTGAAGCGCCCGCGTCCGCGGGAATGACGGGGGTTTTGTTGATTCTGGATGGGCGTTCGGTCCGCTGAAGGGCCGACTTTCGCGGGAATGAGGGTATGCCCCCTTTGTCCGCCGTATCGGAGTACGGGGCGGGCCCCGGACATTTCCCCCATAACGGTATGCCCCCTTTGTCCTTCGGACATTTCCCCCATGAATGGGGGAAAACCTACCCCGTGGCCACCCCAATCGCCCTCACCCCCGGATCAAGTCCGGGGCAGGCTCTAGCCCTCTCCCATCGATGGAGGCCATTGCAAAACCCTTGCTGCAGATCGTCAATGGTTTCTAGTCAGGGATTCGTACATCCCCTGCGAGCGAAAGGGACGGTGGTTGTCGCCGGGATTGGGTGAAAAGGCGTGCTTTGTTGATTCTGGATTCCCGCGTCCGCGGGAATGACGGGGCTTGGGCGCGGGAATGACGGGGGTTTTGCAACGGTCGCCGGGATGGGGGAAAGGCGTGCTTTATTGATTCTGGGTTCCCGCGTCCGCGGGAATGACGGGGGCGTTGTTGATTCTGGATGCACGTTCCGTCCGCTGAAGCGTCGGCCTGGGCGCGAATGACGGTATGCCCCCTTTGTCCTTCGGACATTTCCCCCATAAATGGGGGAAACCCTACCCCGTGGCCGCCCCAATCACCCTCACCCCCGGTTCAAGCCCGGGGCAAGCTCTAGCCCTCTCCCATCGAGGGACGTTTGCACAACCGCGCGACTTGTGATTCAATGTTCTGGCAGCTGATCGGTCGAAACATTCGAGGAGCATCCATGCATCTTGAGACGGGCACGAGGACATTCGCGGACGAGGTCGTGGGGGACGATCTGGGGCGCAACGAGCGTCTGGAGAGGATCCACGGGGCGGTCGACTGGGATCGGATCGGCGCCGTGGTCGACGTTCTGCACTCGTCGGCCGAGGGGCGGAAGGCGTATCCGCCGCTGGCGATGATGAAGGCGATGCTGCTCCAGCACCTGCACGGCCTCGGCGACCCGAAGCTGGAGGAGCGTCTGCGCAACGACCTTTCGTGGCGCCGCTTCGCGGGTCTGGGTCTTGGCGACGGGACGCCGGACCACACGACGATCAGCCGTTTCCGGAACCTTCTGGTGGAGAAGGGCCTGATGCGCCGGGTGTTCGAGGCGGTGAACGAGCAGCTGGACGAGAAGGGGATGATCGTGCGGCACGGCACGGTGGTGGACGCGACGCTGGTCGAGGCTCATGCGAGACGCCCGCGCCGCTCGCGGGGCGACGAGGGCCGGATGCCGACGAGCCCCGGCGACCCGGACGCTTCCTGGGGCCGCCGGACGTTCGGGTACAAGGGGCACCTGGCGATCGACCACGGCTCGTGGCTGATCCGGAACGCGCTGGCGACGCCTGCGAGCGTCAACGACACGCTGATGTGCGACGCGCTGATCCAAGGCGACGAGGAGGTGCTGTACGCCGACGCGGCGTACGAGACGGAGAGGCGCACGCGGCGTCTGGAGGAGATGGGGATCGGGAACGCGGTGATGCACCGCGCCGACAAGCATCATCCCGTCCTGCCGGCCGAGAAGCGGTCGAGGAACGCGGAGATCTCGAAGCTGCGGATGCCGGCGGAGGGCGTGTTCGGCTACCTCAAGCGTGTGCTGGGCTACCGCAAGGTTCGCTACACGGGCCTGGCCAAAGGCGAGGCGGAGCTGCTGCTCAAGAGCACGGTCTACAACATCGTCCGCGCCGTCAAGCTGACGGACGGCCCGGCGCGGGCGTAGGCCCGCATCGGACGCGCGCGCCTTTTCGCGCATCCGACCGCAGGAAGACACGTCTGAAACCGCCTGAAACCGCCCGAAACCACACTGACCGCCCCGGGATCGAGCAGATCCGAGCGCCGACGCGCCCGAACGCCGTCGAAATCTCCGACCGGAAGCAGTTTCGCACACGTCCCTCGGTGGGGGAGGGGGATGTGCTCGCGGGAGAGGGGATGATCGTAGTGGATGAGTGTGTTGCTGCGGCGATGGGGGTGTGGATGGTTTGGTTGGGAGGGCGGTTCACGAACCGCCCCTACGGGGCGATTGCGCAACGTCCAGAAAGGGTTCGCGATACTTGGATTTGCGCGGCGTTCCCGTTGCCCTGCCCGTCTGGATGGAGGTTCCGTCCGCTGAGGCGTCGGTTTGTGCCGGAATGACGGCAGTTGTGCATATGCCCAGAAGGTAGCGGGTATTCGAGGTCTCTCGGCGGGAGAGGTTCAGAGTCCGTCCCGGGTGCAATCATAGTTAACGGCACAGCGAGCGCGGGACGGGGTACTGACTAGACACGTATATTTAAACATGACATACGTATTTTCCTGACAACACGCAGTCGCCACGATGAAGCAAAAGCTAACGATAACCGTCGATGCGGAGCTAATCGCCGTCGCTAAGCGCTGCGCCCGTTCGCGAGGGGTGTCAATATCCTCTCTGATCGAACGGTCCATCCGAGAAGCCACGAGGGAAGACGCCCAGTCATTCGCCTCGCAATGGCGTGGCCAGTTCCGTCTGGCAAAACGCAACGATCAGCGCTACGACGCGTTAGCCAAGAAGCATCTCGAATGATCCTTCTCGACACCGACGTCCTGTTCGACGTGACCCTGAACCGCGATTCCTGGCCTGGGCGAAGACATCAACTTCGACTGGATCGCCGATCATACGGTGAGTGAGCACTGAACGACGCTAACTCCGTAGGGGTAACCCTCGTGGTTGCCCGCGCACGCATTGGACGCGCGGCGATGCGGTGAGCCGGTAACAAAAAGAGACGCCCCCTTGCGGGGACGTCGGGCCAGCGATACGATCACTGGGGGGCAATCCTTTGTATCACATCTCAATCAACCGAGCAACCTCTCCAAAACCAACGCCAACGACGAAGCCAGCGCAGCACCACCAAACATCACCCCGATCATCCACTTCACCAACCGCGTCTCCATAGCCGACATCTCAGCCCGCAGATGAGCCAAATCATACTTCGTGGAGTAGTGCTTCAACTCATCTCGCAGATCGGATCTCGTAATGGGCTGCTCGATGGTCGTCATAATCTTTCCTCACTCGTAATAACAGATTACTTCTATTATGTTACTCGCGTCTATCAACCGCCTTCAATCAACTTGGCAGCACAAAGGTCTTCGAATTTGAACTGGCCCATCAACAGGCGTTTGCCCGCTTCACAACCGTGGGGGCGATCCTCGTGGTCGACTTGCCAACCAAACCAACAACGCCCTCTATCACCGAAATACTCCCATCCCGCTCCGCAACAGCCCTTCCACTCGCTGCAATCAACCGAACAACCTCTCCAAAACCAACGCCAACGCCGCAACCAACGTAGCGCTACCACACATACCTGACCATCCAGGTGAACACCCGCCTGTCCATCGCGGGTTTCGTCAGAATCGCAAACAAACCAGACTTCGTGACCTAACGCGTGAAATGACCGTACAGATCAGCGCGCGTTGTTAGATCCTTGAAAACTACCTCGCGGATCCGCCCGCGCTAATCCAACACACCGTCAAGACCGGATTCCATCAACCCGAAAGTTCACGGAAATGCGCTTGACCCAATCACGCCCTGCATCATTGAACCAGTCCATCAAGAACCGATTTACGAGGTCGTCGAAATCGTTGATGGAACTGACTTCTGAACGCGGCAAAACGTGATCTCCAATTGAGAAGACGCCGTTATCCATAAATATCTCGTATTCTCCGAAGCTGTACAGAACCGCGTTCTCGCCAAAGACCTTCATCTGCGCTTCTAACCCGTACGAAAGGCTCGGCGAAGTAGCGAAACGCTTGATGCGCTCGATGTTGCGAAGCCCGTTTGCGAGTAGCGCGACCAACCAGTCAGCATAAAGACGCAGATTACCGTTAATGTGATCATTATGGCCAAACCAGATGTCCAATCCGCCGTTTGACCATAAATCGATTTTCAATTCGTGTAATCCTTGTCCAAAGCTGTAAGGCGAATTGCGCAGACTCGTCCCTCGGACTATCGGCCTTTCTTCGAAATATTGACGCGGGAACTGGATCTGAGAACGGTTCTCGAGTTGATCCTCGAAAACGGCGGATAAATCGACCATTTCTGGTGCGACGGCGGGGTTTTGATACACGCGCCCGAGCGAGACGTCATCCAACGGGACGAAACTTAGTCTCAAGCAATAACCGGATCCGTGCACAGATTCAAACGATCCCGCGTAGTCCTCAAAATCTTTGGTCCGCTTCGCAAATTCCGCCTCAATCTCGCTAAATCGACTCGCCGAACGTAATGTCATATCTTGGATATCCCTCATGTCCATAGGAACGGATTCAGTTCCGCGCCTCCGATAGCTCCGATGGTCCCGCTCGCTCATGTGTGGCGCTCGGATAGACCTAGGAACATCGATGACTACCACACCGGAACCGTCTTGATCAGTTACTATTCCCTCGACATCTAACCGCAACATAGGAGGATCAATCAGATCTCCACAGATGCGCCCCAATCTATCGGCCAAGTCGGCGCAATCAGCCAAAGGCGCTACGGCTCTGGCAACGGGAGGATTTTCACGATCCTCTTCTATACCAATGAATAGGCGCCCCCCGTACCCATTCGCGAACGCCACAATTTCCTTGAGGATTTTCGCCTTGACGTCGTTGGTGATGCGGATCGGCCCACCTACCTGGCCGGAGCCGCCGCTTGAAGAAAGCCCTTCTTTGAATTCGACCAACTCACCTTCCTGGATCTGGTTTGTAACCAATCCGCGAACATCTTGAGCAGTCAACTCATCAACAGGTTTTGTAAGCGCAGGTATTGTCAACTATGACTCCCCTTCACAACCTACCTCAACCGCACATAAGGCAGCCGCTTCAACTGCTGATTCCGCGGGTCCACCTCGATCCCCACAGACTCCAACGCGGTCACACCAAGCAGCGGTTCCGAATTCTCATCGCCCATCACGATCGTCGATCCTACCCACTCACCCATGAATTCGATCCTGCCCAAAGTGATCGGCAGACGTTGTTCGCTTCCGTCAGCTAGTGCATAGATCCGTTCACCGTCCGCTTCAAGACCAATCGCTTCCAAATGTTGTTTCGGAACGAGACAATCCGTCGCTCCAGTGTCAATCAGAAACAAACCTTCCCAGGCCCTCTCGGGCTCTGCAGGGTTTCGCACCGTGCATGTTACGTGCGTCGCTCCATTTCCGATCTTCCTCCTACTGGTTTCTAAACGATCATCTACCAACAACGATAAAATGACACAATTGTATCATAAAAAGTGTGCCTCACCCTCACACCCCTCTCACGGCCCCGTCCCCTTACCCCCATGCACGCTGGGCTCCGAGCACCACTTCAGCCGCAGCAGATCCAACGGCTCCAGCACCGACTCCGGCAACCCCAGCAACTCCACCAGCACCCGACGGTCCAGCTCCTTCCGACTATCATCACGCCAAGCCTCGTTCGCGGGCAGAAACTCCCGATCCCTCACGTCATCGAAGATCGCCTCGGCCAGCTTCAACTGATCGTCCGATAGCTCGGTCACATCCAAAGTCGGCATCGTCCGGATCGCCGATATCGGCATGCTGCCACGACCCGCTTGCTGACGACTCGAGTGCCACCAGTACGAGACCAAACCGAGCGTCGAGTTGCCCCATAGCGAGTAGGCGACTTCGTGCGACAGGTTCTCGAACTTTAAGTTCGGCCACGCTCTGCCTCCAATCGTGCGGTCCTCAGTAAACGCCACCGCCAACGGCTGCGAGTTGAATCGGAAATCCCGGTTGTGGTGTGCATGGCTACGAGTCTCCCAAATTTCAGCCGCGCGGGTTTCGCGGCCTTGTTTCACTCTGCCTTCACTGTCCGGCGCCACAACTATCTGGGTTTCCAATTTTGCGTTATGACTCCACAACATTGGATATGAGGGCGCTGCCGTTAGCGACTTGTCGCGGATGAAGGCGGTTCGACTTCCGTTGCCGACGATATTGTTATCGGTCGGCCCAATCATGCACATATCGTTGAGCTTCGACACGGGTATGCTTTGCGCTTCAGGCTGCAACATTTGGGGCAACCAGATAGACCCTTGAGTCAGTTGTTGAACGGACTGAACAATCGAGTAATCTGATATCCCCGCTGCGGACCATGGCAAGTCTGAATTTAACGGCGCATCGATTACCTCGCCAACTCTCTCGTCACCGATGTCCATAGCAACGCCACCGAACGGTCCATCTTCTAACGTTTTCAAATCTGATGTTCCGGCAATCTGAGATATCGCCCGGGCTGTCGCCATCGCCTCCATTTCACTGTTCGGCCTCCGTTTCAACGAGACGAAAAGGCCGCGCCCGTTCGCCTTTCGAGCAGATTTGCGGCAAATTAACAGAGTCTCAGCCATACCTGTGTCGGCAGAAAACGATTGATCGTCCTGTTTAGCGGTCGATATCGTCATTACGATTACATCGCTGTAGCCATCAGCGATCAATCGACGCACTTTTTGCCAGCTCGATCCCTGCAATGCGGTCATCGGCAGCACCAACGCGATCGTGCCATCTGACTTCGCCATCCGATCAGCAAGAGCGACAAACCATGACGCGATGCCGGCATAACCATGGGCACATGTGCCTTTGGCGTAGTTGCGGGCCAAATTGAACATGCTTTCTTGCGTTTCCCAGTCTGTGCCGAGACCGTGAAACTGTTTCTTGTTGTAACCCGCAGGGTTTCCCGCGGTGTAGTCGGAACCTCCACTCGTAAACGGCGGATTCATGATCACCAGATCTTGGCTGAACGGCGGCATATCCACCGCATAATCCGACCCGCTTTCGCCAGTTCCCGTAACCGCCGTCCCCGTATGCATCGGAATCAACGGCCTAACCTCGCCGTTACTCCCAAGCAAGTCTAAAGACCCAATCGACACGCCCCCGTCCTCTGTCTTTCCGTACTGCGTGACGATCGTCCGCGTGCCTTCGTATCGCTCGCGAGGGTGGGACGAAGACAGCATCGATGCCGTCAGATGTACCGCCGACGGCAATACGTCGCATGCGGTCAGCGACTCCTTCATCATGTGCGCGTGGAGGTCCGCAGGTTCGCCGCCCGACATCAAATGCAGCTGGTTGACTCGACGATATGCCGCGTGTATCAACGTGCCAGTGCCACACGCATAGTCCGCGATCTTGAAATCCTTCACGCGTTCAGGATCGCTCCACTTTCCATCGTCCGGGATCGCCAGATGCGCCAACAGCGCCGCCGACTCCGGCCTCGTATAGAACGTAGCGAGAAACTTACGGTCCGAAATCAAACGCTGGAATATCGAACCCGCCAAGTCTTGCGACTGCGTGACACCCAGCGGCGCCAACTTTCCAACCACGTCGTACATGATCCCATATGCACGATTCTTGTACTCAACGGGCGCGAATTTGACCGATATGTCTGACGCCAACTTGAATATCGACCAGTAGTTTATTTGCAGAATCTTCTGCCATTCGCTGTGCATCTGCAACGGCAGCAGATGACCTAGATATGTCAATTCGTCCAAACTCTTGATGCCGCGATAGCCGGACAGTCCGTGGTGGAACAGCACCGCGTTCAACATGATCGCCGCACCCATCCGCAGTGTCTGCTCGCTATACTCCTGCTTCAAAATCTCCACCATCGCCGGCTTCATGTCATCCCCCTCCTCGCACGCCCACTTCATATTCATCGCGACGGCCGCGACACCTTTCTGAAAGATGTCGATCGCCTCCTCCAACACCTCTTCACGCACCGACGCATGGCTCACGAAGTTTGCCAGGTCCTTCAACGTGCCCGAGATGAATCCCCGCGACGGAAAACGTGAATATTCGTCAGACGACTTGCCTGAGTAGAGCGCGTACTCCAACGACACCCCGCCGCTCAACAACGCGTCGACTTCGTCATGACTGCTGCATCGATTCAGTTCGAGCGGCGACGTCAGCGCCACCACCGCGTTGATCGTCCCTGCGCTTCCACTCACTACGGTATCCAGACCAGCTCCCAACCTGCCAAGCGCCTCGGACTCCAACGTCCGAGCCGGCAGATACTCGTTCTCAATCACCACTGGCCGGCCACCCACCGGAGCCACCAACATATCCGGCTGCTGCTGACTCCCTTCGAACGCGCCTCTCGTCTCGCCCATCACGCGCCAACGCGCATTCATCCGGTCCAACAACGTGGCGATACGACCGTTGAGTTGAGTTTCGTTAATCGGCATCAGTTACTAATTTGTGGGAGGTGTCCACACGGTAGCGCCCAGATTAGCAGACGCTCGCCACTCCATAATTCTGCATGGCGAACACCAAATGAATCCTCCCCCTTCGCAAAGCGAAGGTGACACGTGCAAGCGAAGCGACGTACGCAGGGGTGCCAGACGGCTGAACTGAACCCCCTTTTATACCCCCTTGGGCATCAAGGGGGAGGGGATTGCAATGGTCTTATTCTGCGGGGAAATGTCAGAGGAACATGGGGGTGCCACCCCAATAGTCATTGCTATTCCAGATATACAATGAATGCAACGGATACAATGCAGTATAACAGTACCAATGCTAATCTTGACAGACAATGCGCCAGTTCACAACCACCACCACCCAACGCAACCAAGTCACCATTCCGACGGAAATCCGCCGCATCCTCGGCATCAAACCGAGGGACAAAGTGTCGTTCACCGTCGAGGACGATGGTCACGTACGCATTTCCGCCGCCGAATTCACATTGGAAACAGTCTACGGATCAGTCAAACCGGTGTCAGATGGTCGCACCCTGGACGAGATCATTCGCGACGCCAAGGACGAAAAAGCTGAAAAGACCGCGCGGGAACTCGGCGAAGCATGAAATTCCTCGATACCAACGTGATCATCAGGTACCTCACCAGAGACGACGAAGAGAAGGCGGAAGCTTGCTATCGACTATTTCAACGAGTCAGCAGCGGAGAGGAAATCCTGCTGACTTGTGAGGCCATCGTCGCTGAGGTCGTTTATGTCCTATCGTCGCGCCGAACTGGGTACGGATTGAATCACGAAGAGATCCGGGCCCGGCTTGTCCCGATACTGATGCTTCGCGGGTTGCGGCTTCCCCAGAAGCAGGTCTACATCGACGCTCTCAACATCTACGCCTCGTCGTCCCCTCTTGACTTTGAAGACGCCCTAGCGGTAGCACACATGCAACATAACGGCATCACAGAGATCACCAGTTATGACAAAGACTTCGACTCGATACTAGGCATCCACAGGATTGAGCCGCCACTAGTTGAAGTCCGATGATCCGCAGTCCAACTCAACGCGCCTTAATATAATTGCATCGGATAATTGCATCGGGCAACGGGCGGGCCGCTGCTTCAATCCACGGGAGATAACGCGATGGCGTCGACAACTTGGGCTTTCTTCAGAGGACAACAGGTCCCATTGGAAGAAGCCAATGTACGTGTCGACACTCACGCTCTCCACTACGGAACCGCCGCCTTCGAGGGCATCCGAGGCAATTGGAACGAGGAGCACGGAAAGGTCTACATCTTCCGCCTGCGCGAGCACTACGAGAGGCTCTTACGCGGGTGCAGGATACTCCGCATGGAGATCCCTTACTCCGTCGACGACCTCTGCGAGATAACGGTCGATTTACTTGAGCGGAACGGGTTCGCAGAAGACGTCTACATCCGTCCGCTGGCATACAAGTCTGAAGAGGCGGTCGCAAACCTAAAACTGCACACTTTGGCGAGCGACTTCACGCTGATAATCTTGCCGTTTGGTGCCTACATCGAGGCCGAAGGTGCCATCAAGTGCCAGACCTCCTCGTGGCGACGTCCTGACGACTCGATGATGCCCACTGGCGTCAAGATCACCGGCCTTTACACCACCAGCATCTTGGCAAAGACCGAGGCGGTGATGGCCGGTTTCGACGAGGCCATTCTGCTTAACCACGATGGCTCGGTGTCCGAGGGCAGCGGTGAGAACCTCTTCTTGATACGCGACGGCGAGATCCACACGCCGTTCGAAACCGCGAACGCGTTGCTTGGCATTACGCGCAACTCGGTGATAACTTTAGCCAAAAACGAACTCGGAATCGACGTGGTGGAACGTCGCATCAACCGTAGCGAGCTGTATCTCGCCGACGAGGTGTTCCTGACTGGAACCGCGGCGCATCTGACGCCGGTCGGCATGATCGACAACCGCGATGTTGGCGACGGCGAAACTGGACCTTTGACACAACAATTGCAAGACGCTTATTTCGAATGTGTAACCGGCAACAACGCGGACTACATGGACTGGTGCACGGGAGTCACACCCGGCGGCGGGTAAGACCCGCTAAACCTCCCTCCCCTTCAAGGGGAGGGTTAAGGTGAGTGCCGCGTTATGAGCGACCAGATCGAATCTGCCGCAGCGTTGATGGTCCGCGACTATCTGCTGCTCGCGTTCCTGGTAAGCCTCGGCTCGCTCCAAATCGCGGTCTCGATCAGCGGTATCCGCGGCCTTTGGCTAGTCCCTAACCGCAACCTCACCCGATTTGCAGGTTTCTTGCTGATCGCATTCGCCATCAGTCATTACATCTTCTCGCCTCTCTGGATCGACGGACCATGGGCCGCTGGATCAGTCGTCGACGGTACATCCACTGGGCGGGTTTGGGGCACCGCTACGCTCGATGAAATTTCCGCCGCCCGCAACGTGAACGACATCCACGGCGGCATGGCCGGCACCGCCTATGCCGTATTCTTCGTGCTCTCCGCGGTGCTTGCGACACTGTTCGCCGCCGCGGTAGGCGCACTAAACGTTCGGATATTCCGTAATTCGAGTTCCCCTTCCTTCAAGAGCGAGTCAGGGGGATGTGACGACGAGCCCGTCGACGGCCTCGAAGCGCTGAAACAAACCGACGCATTCTCGACGCTGACCAGGTCCTTGCGTAATCTTCGCCGAACGGGCGCCGCGGACGCCCGGGAACACATGCGGTCCGCACACCGTTGGAGCATCCCATCTTTGATCGAAAGGATGCGGCGAAATTAACGCTTTCGACACAGAGTTGGTGTTATGGATCAACGGCTTCGTGGGGACATCGCCAACGTTCGACCACCTGGCCAGAATCGTCGCGTCCGACTATCTGATGCCGCTCGCACTCTCGGCAGTCATATTCGCTATCTGGTTCGTGGGCAGAGACGTGAAAGAACGTAGACGCTACCAACGCGCGACGCTGATTGCCGCGACCGCCATCGGCATCAGCAATCTCGTCGTCGACATCGTCGACTCGGCTTATGATCGACCGAGACCGTTCGATGAGTTGGGGGATACGCTGCATCTCATCTTCTACCGCTCCACGGATCCGTCATTCCCGGCCAACCCGATGGCGGTGGTATTTGCCATTGCGATGGGCGTGTGGATATGCAACCAGCGGCTCGGATGGTGGCTCATGGCATTAGCAACGATCTACTCAGTGATGCGCGTCTACGTCGGCACTTTCTACCCGACAGATGTTATCGGCGGCGCGATCATCGGCATCATAGCGGCAATCGTCGCGTGGTTCCTCTTCGAGTTGTTGAATCCGGTGCCGGAGATCGTGATGCGGGTGTTGCGCGGCTTCGGTGTCGCCTGAGGCGTTCAGCGCCGAGTTGAGATACGCCTGAATGCTTCGCCGTACTCGAACGGCATACAGTCCGCAACCCGTCTGGCTCGATCCCTGATGCCACGGTCCGAACCCGATCTTGACGAGAGCCCGGGCACCTGGCTGCGGTGCCGACTCAGTGCCTCGATTCGCTGATCGATCGACGGCGTTATGTCCACGACCACGTTGGGTTGGTCTGCGTGCCAGAAGAACACGTCCCGCACCTTGTAGGGTTCTAACCCCTGCGCGATCTGTTCCGGAAAGTGAAGGTGGTCTCGGGCGTATGGATATACCGCGTCTTGGACGGTGATTCCGGTGTTGCGATGGTCGCGATGATTGATGCCGTTGAATCGGAACGGATCGTGAGTGAATATCACGTCCGGCCGATGGGTGCGTATCGCTTTGACGACCTCGCCCAAGAATTCGCGGTTGGCCTCCAAGTGCCCATCCGGGTATGGGAGCATCACCAAGCTCGTTACGCCGATGACGGCGGCCGCTTCCTCTTGCTCCTTGCGGCGGATATCCACGATTCGGGCTTGCGTCATCGCCTCGTCATTGCTGCCGCTACTGCCAGTGGTGCACACGACGTACGATATCTCGCACCCGGCGGCTGCCCATCGCGATGTAGTGCCGCCAGCACCGATCTCGGCATCATCAGGGTGCGCGCACACGACCATCGCGCGTTCGGGTATTTCGTCGAACTGCTCCAATTGCTCCACCGAGGGCCTTCCAGCAAGATTTCGTCTACTACGTCCACACCTTAATGGCGTGCATCGATTTCATGATACCCAGTTACGTAGGCCTGACGATGCGACGAATAGACTCGACGTTAGACCAAACCGTCATCAACGACTTTATCGCCGACCGTTCGCCGGTTCAGCGAAACCCCGAGATTCACGACTTGAACCTCCAATCAAAAGATCCCGCGATCGCCGAGATTGTCGCTGCGGAAGAGCGTCGCCTGCGCGAAGAGATCGTCCTGATCGCGTCCGAGAACTACGCCAGCCGTGCGGTCTTGGAAACCACCGGTTCGGTGCTGACCAACAAATACGCGGAGGGCTATCCGGGACGTAGATATTACGCCGGCACTGAAAACGTCGATGCCGCCGAATCCCTGGCCATCGAACGCGCCAAGGAGCTGTTCCCGGGCGCGTATCACGCCAACGTTCAACCTCACAGCGGTTCGCAGGCAAACATGGCCGCTTACTTTGCAGCGCTAGAGCCGGGCGACCGCGTCATGGGCATGGCGCTCGACCAAGGTGGACACCTGACGCACGGATCGCCGGTCAACTTCTCGGGCCGCATCTACGACTTTGTCCACTACGGTTTGGACGAAGCGACAGAGACGATCGACTACGACGCCGTTGAACGTATGGCCAACGAGTTCATGCCGAAGATAATCGTCTCGGGCTACTCGGCTTACTCACGGACAATCGATTTCGAGCGTTTCGGGAAGATCGCGGACAGCATCGGAGCGGTACACCTAGCTGATATGGCGCACATCGCGGGATTGATCGCCGCCGACGCGCATCCTTCGCCCGTGCCTCACGCCGACATCGTCACTAGCACCACTCATAAGACGTTGCGCGGTCCTCGCGGCGCGATGGCGCTGACCTCGAAGGAGTGGGCACGCAAGTACGACTCAGCGGTTTTCCCGAGAATGCAGGGCGGTCCGATGGGGCACACGATTGCAGCCAAGGCCGTCGCGTACAAAGAGGCGCTGTCGGACGATTTCAAGCAGTACGCCCGCAACATCGTAAGCAACGCTGCAGCGTTAGCCGAGGCACTTTCTTCGTCTGGAATGAGAATCGTATCTGGGGGAACCGACAACCATCTGATGTTGGTCGATATGCGCGGAGTGGGGGTCACGGGTGCCGAAGCTGAGACGAAGATGAGGACGGTCGGCATCGTAGCAAACAAGAATGTGATCCCGTTCGACCCGAACCCGCCTCGCGTTACCAGCGGCGTCCGAGTCGGAGTTCCAGCGATTACATCGCGGGGCATGAAGACAGAGGACATGGAGATCGTGGCCGAGTTGATCGTGGGATCGTTGCGGGTCGAAGACGGTTCCGCCGAGCAACGCGCGCTGACCGGCCGTGTGCATGATTTCGCCTCTTCGTTCCCGGTCCCTGGAGTCGATTCGTAGCGTCTGGTGGGTCGTAGGGACGCTCGTCTAGGTTGTCGTCCGCTTTGCCGAATGTATAATCGAAATCCGACGAATCCGCGCAATTCGTGCGGGTAAAGACGTGTTCACAAAAAACCGAGTGGGTTGCAATTGAGAGACTACGAAATCGTGTGGATCTTGGGCGGCGGAGCCGGCGCGAAGGAGGGCGAAGAGTCCGCCGAACGCGTGCGTACGCTCGTCGGAACTCTGGGTGGAGAAGTGGGCGAAGTGAACCCATGGGGCAAGCGCAACCTGGCCTACCCGATCGAGAAGAACACTGAAGGTTACTACGTCGAGGCGCAGTTAAAACTCGACGCGACCCGCGCCCCTGAGCTTGATAGGGCTTGTAACGCCGACCGCGAGATTATTCGCCATTTGATTGTGAAGAAGTGAACACCTTGCCATAACCTCATGCCGATGTGTCGTCGCTAACTTGACGACATACGAGGTAACTACATGGAAGGTGTAAAGCTCCTAATGTCACTTAACCAAATACTTCTCATTGGCAATGCAGGTCGAGACGCCGAGTTAAGATACACTCAAAACGGCGTGGCGGTGGCGAATTTCAGCATCGCGGTCACGCGGCGCTACCAATCGCGCGACGAGATGCGTGAAGACACCGAATGGTTCAACGTATCCGCATGGGATCGTCAAGCCGAAATCGTCTCAGATCGCGTGAAGCGTGGCAACAGAGTCTTCGTCGATGGACGCCTCTCAACCCGTGAATACACCGCGGGCAACGGCGAGACGAGGACTAGTCTGGACGTCAACGCCAATCGCGTTTTGGTGCTGAGCCCGCGAGAAAACGGGGGCGAAAACGCTAACCGAGAACACCCGCGCCGACAAGGCGATGAACAGAAGTCAGCAACGAATTCGAACGGGCACGCCGCATCCGAATACGCATCAGCCGCAACTGCGCCACAACAGTCGTCGGAATACGATGACCCGAACGATCTTGAAAATCTACCTTGGTGAAATCTAATGAGTCTCAATCTGATACTGCTCATCGGTAACTCCGGCCGGGATGCCGAACTGCGATACACGGCAAATGGCCGCGCCGTGGCGAGCTTTAGCATGGCGGTGAATCGCAACTATCAAGTTGACGGCGAGTGGCGTTCAGACACGGAGTGGTTCAACATTTCGTCGTGGGGCCAGCAGGCCGAAAACGTGGCGAACAACGTCCGGCGCGGGGCAAGAGTCTTCGTTGAAGGTCGGCTTTCGACCCGCGAATACACGACCCAAGCCGGCTTGTCACGGACGAGTTTGGATGTCAACGCGTTCCGCGTCATCAACCTCACTGGACGAGACGAAGAAGGCGATGGTGGGTACGGGGCGTATCCGCCCGCGCCCGAAGCGCAACAAGCTCCTGCCGGTGGTGGTCATTCGCAATCACCCTCTCAGCCGACCTCGTCTGGATACGGCGCTGCCGGTGGATCCGATCAAGGGGCGGAAGGTGAAGATTTGGAAGATCTGCCTTGGTAGATGGGGTCTGCGGCGCAATTACATAATCGACAATTAGCTAAATGAAAGCGTGATTGGCACGAATAGCACGGAGCAACGATGACAACGGGTTCAAGACCACGACAGTCGCCTGGTGGCCGCCGGCCGCCCGGCGGCATGGGACGCCGACGCCGAGGCAGATACGTCCTCAAAGCTGAGGATATCGACTACAAGGACGTGCAGCTGATGCGTCGCTTTGTCAGCGAGCGCGGAAAGTTGGTTTCAGGGCAACGCGTCGGTGTTAGTGCCAAGAACCAACGCAGGTTGGCGCGGGCGATCAAACGCGCCCAACACCTCGCGTTGGTCCCGATGGGACCCAATCACACCTACGTTACTGGATCCGTCCAAACCGACGCCGCGCCGCGCCGCGCTGATGCCGACGCCGCGCCTGTTACCGTCGATGAGGCGGCCGAGGGAACCGAATCCGATGCGCCGGTCGTTGCTCAAAACAACGGTGAAGCAACCGAATCGTCGGCACCGTCGGAATCTGGCGGAAGTGTCGAGGCAGATTCTGCAGAAGCCAACACTACCACTACTAACTAAAACGTTCTCGAAACCACTGCCGATCGAAAATTTGGCAGATCAAGGCGGCGCTTCGAAGTCAGCCGACGCTTAAAATGGCGAGTGCCTGCCGGTCGACATTTCAAACCTTGTCGCGGATACCGCAATTATGGCGAAAGAGCAAGAACGCAGCACTTTCTCACACGCTCCGCTGGGTGGCTACCTAGCCGGACAACGGAGCATCACGAATCGTCGCGGCATCTCGCGATTCGAGATGATGCGTCGGCGGGAGCGCGCAGCGCTACGCAATCGTCCCTTTGTAATCGGGGCGATAGTGTTCGTGCTTCTCGTAATGGCGATACCCGCTTACGGTTTCTACCAAAGCTATGTGGTTCCGCCGACTGAAATCGCCGTACAGGTGGAAGATCGGATCTACACTCGCGGCGACATCGTCAACTACATCAGGTTCTTCCAACGGTTGAGCGAGGATCTCGGGGTGCCGTTCGAGCTTGGGACGTCATCTTTCGAAGCCATGCAAACCCTCCAATCGAACGAATTGGCTTACCTTTTGGCGCCGAGATACGGAATCACGGTTGAACAACACGAGGTCGACGCACAGCTCGAATCACTCCTCGGTTTCGTAGCGAGCGCATCATCGGACGCATCAATCCGGGAGCACGAATCCAACGTTGAAGAAGCCAAAAAGCAGTTCCTGAACCGCATCGGCTTGGCGGAGGGGGTTTATCGAGATTTCATCCGCAAGGGAATGTTCAGAGACCGACTGCGGATCGAGGTGGCAAGCAACATGTCTCGGATCCAACCCCACGCCGAGGTCTACCAAATCGTCTTGCAGGACGTGAGTCAAGGAACCATCAACCGTATTGAACGAGACTTGGCTTCAGGACGGGACGTCGGCGCGGTCGTATTAGACCTGTCGGAGGATCCCAACGTTCTTAGGACTGGTGGATACGTTGGATGGGTCCCGAAGGGTGTGCGGACAGATCTCGATGCGATATTGTTCGGACACAAGGTCAATGATGACGGCTCAAAGGGAGAGCGCGTACTGCCGCTCAAGAGACTCAGCGGTGGTCGGTACGATGATGCGACGCGGCAATGGACGGCGCACATCGTGTCAGATTTCACCGAAGCCCGAGAGATTGCGGACGACCACTTCGACATTCTTGCCAACATCGCAGTAGACAGATTCATCAACGATCACCGGCAAGACTTCAATACTTCGATCTCTCTCAACAGCGAGGTTTACGACTGGATCAACCGTCAAGTACGTCTCAACGCCATCGTGCCGACCGCAACACCCGTATCGGCGTTCACGACGCTGGATGACCTCGACTCATCTCTCGGGCGTTAGTCGATGACGATCGATCGGCAAGCGGTTGGCCTAGACACCCCAAGAGGTACCGGCATCGGGCTTTTGGGCGCTGGTGTCGTCGGATCGCAAGTCGCACGCGTCATACTGGATGCGGATGCCGACTCCGCCGCGCCTTTGTCGCTCAACGGCATATTGGTGCGCGACGTTGCACGACAACGTGAAGGTATTCCGCAGGACCTGCTGACGACAAATCCTGAACAGGTGCTGAACGACGACCGAACGGATATCGTAGTAGAGGTCATGGGCGGCGAAGAGCCGGCGCGTTCCTACATGGCCGCGGCTCTTAACGCTGGAAAGCATGTAGTCACGGCCAACAAAGAGGCTTTGGCCAAACATGGCGACGAATTGCTCGGCCTGGCCAATGTCAACGGCGTAAGCATCTCGTACGAAGCAAGCGTTGGTGGTGGTATCCCGGTCTTGGCGGTTATCCAAGACAGCCTTAGCGCAAATCGCATCGAGAGCATTCGAGCGATTATCAACGGTACGACTAACTACATCCTCTCCTCGATGGAGGAGTCTGGTACATCTTTCGAAGACGCGTTGACGGAAGCCCAAAACCTCGGTTATGCCGAAGCGGATCCCACTGCCGATGTCGACGCCCACGACGCAGTTTACAAACTGTCGATCCTCGCCCGATTGGCGTTCGGTGCTTCGGCTCACCCCGACTCGATCCATCGGGAAGGAATCCGAGCGGTCGGCGCAAAAGACCTTCGTTATGCGGGCGCGTTGGGGTTCACCATCAAACTTCTCGCGATCGCGCGTTCCAGTTCCGAAGGAGTCCGTTGCCGCGTACACCCCGCATTGGTGCCCGTCAACGTCCCGATGGCCAACGTCAACGGCGTCTTGAACGCAGTCGAGTTGAACGGAGACCTACTGGGTCCGCTGTGGTTGCAGGGCAGAGGAGCGGGTGCCGGGCCCACTGCGAGCGCCGTCCTAGGCGATGTCATTCGGATCGCTAAGACGATGTTGTCGAGTAGTTCAACAGCTTCGGAGTCGTCAAAATCGCGAGAGATCGCGGCTGGTCCACCAACAATCGTCGACATGGACGCTCTCAGGGTGCGTTACTACGTCCGCTTGTCCGTGATCGACCGGTTCGGTGTGCTCGCCAAGATCGCAGGCGTGTTTGGTGCCGCTCATATCAGCATCGCTTCTGTGTTGCAGTTCGACTCCGACGATGAACGTGGAATAGCGGACCTCGTAATAATGACCCATCCGTCGCGCGAAGCTAGTATGCAAGAGGCGGCATATAGTCTGCGACAATTGGATGTTGTGGAATCACTTGAAAACCTCATCCGCGTCGAAGATTACGACGAGGTCTAGTGGTCGGAAAACGCGAGCAGGCTATATCGGCCTGCGATTGAAAGGATCCTGTTGAACGGCACGATCGGCGTCATCGAACGCTACAAAGAGTTTCTTCCGGTTAGTGCCGACACCCCGCTGATAACTATGGGCGAAGGTAGCACCCCGCTCGTGAAGTCACACAACATCGGTCCCGCAATCGGTTGCGAGAACCTTTACTTCAAACTTGAGGGAAGCAACCCCACCGGTTCGTTCAAGGACCGGGGGATGGTGATGGCGATTTCCAAGGCTCTGGAAGCAGGGCGGAACCGCGTCATCTGCGCGTCTACCGGCAACACGAGTGCTTCAGCGGCGGCGTACAGCGCTCGATACAACCTGCAAGCGTTCGTAGTCGTCCCTTCCGGTGAGATCGCGCTCGGTAAATTGGCTCAAGCGATGGCCTACGGGGCGCGCATCTTAGCAGTGGACGGCAACTTTGATGAAGCGTTGACGATGGTGCGCGATTTGGCAAACGAATTGGCAATCGAGTTGGTGAATTCGCTCAATCCCTACCGGCTCGAGGGGCAGAAGACGGCATCGTTTGAGATTTCGGACGCGCTTGGGGACTCGCCCGACATGATCTGCATCCCAGTTGGAAACGCTGGCAATATCACCGCATATTGGAAGGGCTTCAAAGAGTACCGCATCAACGAGCGCATCAGCAAGTTGCCTAGAATGATGGGCTTCCAAGCCGCAAATTCCGCGCCGATAGTACATGGGGTTCCAATCGAGGACCCTCAGACGATCGCAAGTGCGATAAGGATCGGCAATCCGGCGAGCTGGGAATACGCCGTTAACGCACGCGATGAATCTGGCGGTGATATCGATGCCGTTACCGACGCCGAGATCATTGAGGCGTACATTCGGTTGGCGCGGGAAGAGGGGATATTCTGCGAACCGGCTTCCGCCGCATCGGTTGCAGGGGTCTTGAAGCTGGCAGAATCTGACGAAGACCTATCAGAATTGACAGTGGTGTGCATCTTGACGGGTATGGGTCTGAAGGATCCGACAACAGTAGAAAATCATGCGCTGGTTGAACTCGAATACGTCGAACCGGACGTTGACCAGGTCGCGGCACTGCTATCTAAGGACGGCGCGTAGACTTCGGTCATGACCTGTACAGCTATGTCAAGAATAGTTACGCCTTCGTTTGAAGATTTGGCGACGGACTGGCAACGCATCTACGATTCGATGCCGTCAAGCTCAGCGTTCGACTCGTTGGAGTGGAACCGGATCTGGTGGGAACACTTCGGAGGCGATTCCAAGCTAATGTTGCGGGCTTTAATCCGACCCGACGGAACAACGGCGATCATCGCGCCGCTCAGACTCGACTCGAACAACGACGAGGGAGTTTGCACATTCCTCGGAGGCACGGACCTTGTCGATTACCTGGGATTCAAGCACGACGATGAGTTGAAGACTTCGGATGTGCGTGATTTACTCCAGTCGTTACACAACGACCCAGAGATAACTGCGCTGGTCTTTGAATCGCTGCCTGAGGATTCGCACACGATTCACGCAGTTAAGGATGTCGCGGAGGACATCGGTTGGGAAGTCCACACTTGGGACGAAGGCGTGGCTCCACGCGTCACATTGCCGTCAACGGTCGACGAATATTTTTCCTCGCTGACCAAGAAGCATCGTCACGAATTGCGCCGAAAACTGCGCAGGCTCGACAGTGCTGGCGAGATTGAACAAGTCGAACTTACAGCGCCGGATGAAATCGCCGCCCACATGGATGATTTCATCGATCTGCATCGCGGCAGTTCGATCGACAAACAGGAGTTCATGACACCCGAGCGCGAACGTTTCTTCCGAGAAATTGCCGTAACCCTTGCCGAAAAAGATGTAACCCGCCTCTATTTCCTGAATCTCAACGGAGAGAGCGTCGCGACATCGCTTGCGTTCAAAGTCGGCAGCACCAAGTATCTCTACAACAGCGGATATGTTCCAGAGCGCGCTTGGTTGGCGGTTGGTCTGCTGAACCACGCGATCAATATCCTGGCTTCGATAGACGAAGGCATCAAAGTCTACGACTTCATGCGTGGCGACGAGCGTTACAAGTATCACCTCGGCGCAGTGGATCGCCACATCTACACCGTCCGGCTAGACAAACGAACCTAGCGAATCCCTTGGCGCAACGATGCGCGAATCCGATGGTTTGAAGGTCTTCATATGCGCATCGCGGTAATCAGCGTACACGGCTGCCCGTGCATCCAACCCGGCGGCACCGACGCGGGCGGCATGAACGTGTACGTCCATCAGGTTGCCAAACGGATGGCGCGGCTCGGAAACACAGTTCGCGTTTACTCCCGTTGGCACCCTGACATGGACGGATCTACCAAAAGGTCTTACGACTTAGTTCACTTGCAGGTCGGCGATCTTGAGACGCCGAAAGCCGAACTTCCTAGCTTGTTGCCGGATTTCGTCGATGCAGTTGGCGAAGACTTTTCGCGTGGCAACCAAGTGTTCGATCTGTTGTCTTCGCACTATTGGCTTTCTGGGGTCGTGGCAAGCGATCTCGCGCGCTCTTGGTCGGTACCGCACGTCGTGAGTTTCCACACCATCGCGGGCATCAAGAAACGAGTGAGGCCCGAAGAGGACGAACCGGAGATTCGCTTCGCAGAGGAGCAACGAGTGGCGTCCGAGGCAGATGTTGTGGTCGCCTGGACCGATGGCGAAGCCCAGTTCTTGCGGTCGGATATGGGGGTTGCGGGTAGTAACATCTGGGTCGTCGCGCCCGGCGTCGACACCGATCTGTTTCGTCGACCACCGGAGCCGCAGTTCAATGTCGGAACGAAACGCATCCTTTACGTCGGAAGGTTAGACGCCTTGAAGGGAGTGGACCTCTTGGTTGACGCGTTCGCAACGTTGGTGGCGCGAGGCGTCGACGCCGAGTTGCAGATAGTGGGTGGCGGAACTGCCGACGAGTTCAGGCGGGTCCTTAGTCGCATCTCGGAATTGCGCTTGTCTGAGCGTGTCAAGTTGCCAGGTGTGCTACCTCAATCTGAACTCCCGGCGGTTTACTCGGCCGCCGATTGCATAGTCGCACCATCGTTTCACGAGACCTTCGGACTGGCGGTCCTCGAAGCGGCATCGTGCGACACTCCTGCTGTCGCCGCAGATGTCGATGGGTTGCGTTCAATTGTCGTCGAGGGTGAGACAGGCTATTTGATCAGCGAACGTGATGCGAATCTCTACGCCGACAAGATTGTTGCCATCGTTCAAGATGATGATCTGCGAAACAAGATGTCCGGTGCGGCCCGTAAACGGGCCGAGCAACTGTCGTGGGATGCGACCGTAGATCAGCTAATCGATATCTACAATCGCATTACGGAACTACGCGGTGCCGCAGCACCTCTGCGATAATTTCCCTTCGGAAGGCGTAATTGCCCGCGTAGGCTTGGAGAGACATCGTGTACTTGCGTATTGAAGATCATGGCATTATCGGTGATCTTTACACCGCCGCGTTGATAGGCATGGACGGCACTATCGACTGGTTTTGCGCACCGAAATTCGATTCGCCGTCAATCTTCGCATCCATCCTTGACGACGTGAACGGCGGGCATTTCTCACTGCGACCGATCGACAACGATGTTCGATCCACGCAATACTACCTGCCTGAAACCAACGTCTTGGTGACGCATTTCACATCGGAAGAAGGCGTTGCCCAAGTCGTCGATTTCATGCCGGTGCGAACCCGTCTTGCCGGCGACACCGACCATGTCCTCATTCGTCGAGTAACGGGTATCCGCGGCAACCTGAATATGCAGATCGATTGCTCGCCCAAATTCAACTACGGCCGGGACGAACACGACGCGGTCTTTGTCGGCGAAAGTGTTCGTTTCATCTCACCCGACATTTCGCTCGAATATTGGAGCACGGTATCGCCAAAGATCGTAGATAACGCAGTAAAAGTCGATTTCGAAATCCATGAGGGACGCACCGAGTACATCGTTATCGATGCAGTCGAACACGTTGAAAAAGCTGACAAATTCGATGCCAAACGGATTGAACTCCTCTTCGACGATACGGTCAACTACTGGCGCCGGTGGATTAACCAATGCACCTACACGGGTCGGTGGCGTGAGATGGTCCACCGATCCGCTTTATGCCTAAAGCTGCTGACCTATGAGCCCACAGGCGCATTCGTCGCGTCGCCAACAACGAGTTTGCCAGAGAACCTCGGCGGCGGGCGGAACTGGGACTACCGGTACACGTGGATCAGGGACGCCGCATTCAGCGTCTACGGTCTACTGAGAATCGGTTTGACTGAAGAGGCTGGTCGGTTCATGGATTGGCTGCAAGCCAGGTGCGCGGAGAGCGAAGAAGACGGCACGCTGAAGATCATGTACGGAATCGACGGTAGCCACGATCTTGAGGAGCATACTCTCGAACACCTTTCTGGCTACATGGATTCCAAACCGGTCCGCATCGGCAACGGCGCCGCAGAACAGTTGCAACTCGACATTTACGGCGAACTCATGGATGCCGTGTATCTGTCGAACAAATACCAGACGCCCATTTCATACGACTTCTGGTCACATCTGCGGAAGATGGTCAACTGGGTCTGCGACAACTGGCATCGCCCCGATGAAGGCATCTGGGAGGTTAGAGGTGGACGTGCCCACTTCGTCTACTCCAAGTTGATGTGCTGGGTGGCGATCGATAGGGCGATTCGTCTGGCCGCGAAGCGTTCATTCCCGAGCGACACCGAACACTGGGTGAGGACGCGCGACGAAATATACGAAGAGATCATAGAGAACGGGTGGAGCGAGAACGTCCAAGCATTTACGCAAGCCTATGGGCGTGACGCTCTGGATGCCTCGAACCTGATAATGCCGATGGTCTTCTTCATGTCACCATCTGACCCACGCATGTTGAAGACGCTCGACGCCATACAAAAATCTCCGGCGAACGGCGGTCTCGTCTATTCGAACCTCGTTTACCGTTACAACCTCAACGAAACCGCCGACGGTTTAGCAGGCGAAGAAGGCACGTTTAACATGTGCACCTTCTGGTTGGTTGAGGCATTGACACGGGCAGGCCGTTCCGAGCCTTCGCGCTTGGAAGAAGCCCGGATGATGTTCGAGCATATGCTCGGGTACGCGAACCATTTGGGACTCTACTCCGAGGAGATTGGTCCGAAAGGCGAGCATCTCGGCAACTTTCCTCAGGCCTTTACCCACTTGGCGTTGATCTCCGCGGCGTTCAATCTCGACCGAGCATTGGGATCTCGAGCTTAGCTCTTGATCACTTTCAATCCGTAGTACTGGACTTCCGAATACGTACGGTAGCCCGCGGATTCGTAGATTCTCCGGGCGGGAGGATTTTCGGAATCGACATCCAAGACGAGTGTAGCCGCGCCGTTTGCGATCAGACGGTCGACGCCGGCGTTGAATATCGTCCAACCTAGTCTCTGGCCGCGCATACCCGGACGGACGCCGACCATCTCGACGCGCCCGTCGCCATCGTTAAGGGTGATCCAGTTGTAGGCGGGTAACTCGCCTCCAGAGTTTTCCGCCAAAACGACTATCGGCGGGAATCCGTTCCGAGCCTTATCAGCGGCCGCTCGCCCGACGATTTCTTCGACAGTGTTCGGCGAAAACCCCCAACTGCCTTCGAAACATGCATTGTGCAGATCGGTCACCGCGGCGGCTTCGGCCGCATTGGTCATATCGGCGGACCGAACCGTCAAATCGGGAGGAACAGAAGCCGCGGGCAACTCCACGTTTGAAACGGCGACTCGCATCTTAAGGGCCGTCCGTACGACGCCGAATCCTGCAGTTTCAAGCGCATCGGTAATTGAGCTCGATTCGGCGTCTCGCACGGCGACGTGGATCTCGAACCGATCACGGTCGGCGAGCGCGGTTGCACGCGCAACACCATCGTCGAGTAACTCGCCGAGCGCGTCATCGCGCCCCTCAACCGTCGCCAAGCCCACGAGAATTCTACCGATGTTCAGCTCTGGCTCGACGAGCGAATAACCTACTGACACACGGTCTGCGTAAGCGATCGACCACAACCCCAAATCGGGATCCAACCGCGGGCTGTCGAGCGTCGCCATAAGCGACGTTTCATCAGTTAGTGGCCACTCTCGGTGTCCGTGACGACCAGCTGAGTGCAAGATTTTGAGCAACTCTGGGACGTTGCTACGCGTGATTGTGCGAATTTTCATTTGTTTCCGAGTTGATCTGCTAGGTGTTTTGCGAATTCCGTCACGTGTGGCATAATAGTTGGGCACACAAGCAAATGCTAATGCTACGAACGGGAATAGTACCGCGGTCTCGGTAGCGCGAGAGAGCATCCGGAAGCTGAAAAGGATGCGTATCGTCCGTGGGAACTCGCCTGGAAGCTCGTGACCTGAACCCCGGAACTTCCAAAAACAGGAATGACGGATTCGTTAGGGTCGCGCGGTCGGCCACGTTAACGGCTGCAAATCAAGCGGGTTGAGAACGATGTCTAACGTCTGAAACTCGACCAACTAAGGTGGTACCGCGGGTTAATCCTCGTCCTTTGAAGTTACAGGACGAGGATTTTTAATTTGGGCAAGAACCATCGGGCGCACTAACGGATGCTCCGAGAGACACAAGAAACGACATGGGAAAAACACTGACAGGCGGCGACATAGTTTGCGAAGCGTTGCTCAACGAGGGCGTCGACATCGTATTCGGATTGCCGGGCGGCGCGATTCTGCCGCTCTACGGGGTTCTGGGCCGGTACCCTCAGCTCCGTCACGTGCTCGTCAGGCATGAGCAAGGTGCGGCGCACGCCGCGGACGGGTATGCACGTGCGTCTGGCAAGGTTGGCGTCGCTATTGCCACTTCTGGCCCAGGCGCCACGAATCTGATTACTGGCTTGGCCACTGCGATGATGGACTCAGTTCCAATCGTTGCGATCACGGGTCAAGTCGGACGCGCCGCCATCGGTACCGACGCGTTCCAAGAAACCGACATTACCGGTGCCACGTTGCCGGTAACTAAACACAACTACCTGATAACCCGTATCGAGGACATGGGACCAACGATTCACGAAGCCTTTCACATCGCTCGTACCGGGCGACCCGGGCCAGTGTTGATCGATATTCCTAAAGACGTGATGCAGGAACCGGGCACATACGACTTCGGACGCGACAGCGAGATCAGGCTTCCCGGGTACCGGGTGCCAACCACGGCTCCCGAATATCAGATTGATGCTGCCGTTGAACTCATCAACGAGGCGGAGCGTCCAGTATTCCTCGCCGGACACGGCGTGATCATCTCTCGCGCCTTCGACGAGTTGGAAGAATTGGCCGAAAAAGCCCAGATCCCGGTCGTCACCACGTTGCTGGGCATCTCCGGATTCCGTGAGAACCACCCGCTGCATGTGGGCTTTCCCGGAATGCACGGCGAGGCATACGCGAGTTTGGCGTTGGACGATTCCGACTTGATCATCGCCGCTGGTAGCAGGTTCGACGACCGGATCGTCGGCAACGTTAATGAGTTCGCCACCAGATCAAAGAAGATACACATCGATATAGACCCAGCCGAGATCGGGAAGACGGTTCAGGTCGACGCGTCTGTGGTTGGCAATTTGAAACACGTTCTAGGACAGATGATCCCGAAGGTTGAACGCGCCTCCCGGTCCGAATGGGTCAGGTATGTCGAGCAGTTGAAATCTGATCATCCGTCGTTGCACATTCCTGAAACCGGAAACCTCTCAGGCCAGCATGTGGTGCGCGGCCTTTCTAACGTTACGAAGGGCAAGGCGATTGTATGCACCGGCGTCGGGCAGCACCAAATGTGGGCGGCCCAGCACTATAGGTTCACCGAACCAAACTCCTGGCTCTGCTCGGGTGGACTCGGAACCATGGGTTACGAAGTCCCCTCCGCGATCGGCGCGCAGTTGGCTTTGCCCGAAGCGCTGGTTTGGTCGATCTGCGGTGATGGCGGATTTCAGATGACGATGATGGAACTGGCCACCGCGGTCGAGAACCGTCTGCCGGTCAAATACGCGATCCTCAACAACAATCATCTGGGTATGATCACCCAGTGGCAAGAGCTGTTTTACATGGGCGATACCCAGGCCGATGCGTACACCGCCAACCCTGACTTCGTCAAGCTGGCGGAAGCATTTGGCATGAAAGGCATGCGCGTCGAAGACGTAGACGATGTCGAGGCAGCCATTGAAGAAGCCAACGCACACCCTGGTCCAGTTATCGTCGACTTCGTCATCGAGAAGGTCGAACACGTCTACCCGATGATTCCTGCCGGCGGCAGCATTAAGGACTTGATGGAGGACACGAGAGTTTGAGATGACAACGCAAGCGAAATTCGAAGCACGTACGGTCACGGCATTGGTGGAGGACCGTCCAGGAGTTCTAGCGCGGATCGCAGGTCTCTGCCGACGGCGGGGCCTCAACATCGCGAGCCTTGCGGTAGGGCGATCTGAACAGCCAGGCTTGTCGCGTTTGACCTTCGTGCTCGAAGGGCCACCGTCGGTTGTCAACCAATGCGCCACTCAATTGGAGCGGTTAGTGAACGTCATCGAAGCGCGCGACATCACCAACAAGAACCACATCTGGCGTGAGCTCGCGCTCGTAAAAGTGGCGACCACAACCGACACTCGTGTCGAGGTTCTGGAGCTCAGCCGCGTCTTCCGTGCAAACGTTATCGATATCGGCGTTGACAGCGTGACGATAGAGTTGACCGGTGGGCGCGAGAAGATCGACTCTCTCATCACACTGTTGGACCGTTTCGGCATCAAAGAGGTGATGCGGACGGGCCGCGTTGCGGTTCTCCGGGGCACTCTCTTTGAAGGCGAGGAAGACGGGCAGTTCCAATCCTCTCGCAAATGGGCCAACGGACTACCTTACGAATACGAACTGACGCCGGGAGTTTCCGGTAGCGTGTAAGGGCGTCGCGAAATCTGAGCCCTTCAACCAAACCAATCAACCTAGGAAGGTCAACCAACCAAATGCCGAAGCTTTACTACGATGCGGACATCGACGATTCACCGCTGCGCGATAAGACCGTAGCCGTCATCGGCTACGGTTCGCAAGGTCACGCCCATGCTTTAAACCTGAAAGACAGCGGCTTCAATGTCGTCGTGGGACTTTACGAGGGAAGCAAGAGTCGCGAGAAGGCCGAGGACAATGGGCTCGAGGTTTTGAGCAACGCCGAGGCGGCGGAACGCGCTGATCTAATTTCGTTCTGTCTCCCGGACACGATACAAGCTGGCGTTTTCCGCGACGACATCGAACCGAATCTTGATGCTGGTAAGGCGCTTCTCTTCGCGCATGGCTTCACGATCCACTACGAGCAGATAAAGCCGGGAGAAGACATAGACGTCGTCATGATCGCGCCGAAAGCACCGGGTCACCGAGTGCGTGCTGTCTACGAGCGTGGGCTCGGAGTGCCATGCCTTGTGGCTATCCATCAAGACGCGACGGGCGATGCCATGGATAAAGCTCTTGCCTATGGCAAGGGAGTTGGGGGAGGAAGAGCCGGCATACTTACCACCACGTTCAAGGAGGAGACCGAAACCGATCTCTTCGGCGAACAAGCGGTGCTTTGCGGTGGCGTAACGCAACTGATCAAGCTGGGTTACGAGGTCTTGACCGAAGCAGGATACCAACCAGAATCGGCCTACTTCGAAGTGCTTCATGAGCTGAAGCTAATCGTCGACCTGATCTACCAAGGTGGTCTTGAATACATGCGCTACTCGGTGAGTGAAACTGCTGAGTACGGCGACTACAGCCGCGGCCCGGAGATTATCGACGAAAGCGTGAAAGACAACATGAAGCGAGTTCTGGAGGACATCCAATCTGGGCGCTTCGCCCGGGAATGGATCGCCGAGAACGACGAAGGCTTGTACCGCTTCAAACAGATGAGACAGGAAAACTTGGAACACCCGGTTGAAAAGGTTGGCAAGGAACTCCGCGCGATGATGCCGTGGCTCGAATCCACGACCTAATCGGAAACCCAAGAAATCTTTAGCCGTTTCAGATGCTTCGACGCAGTTCGAAACACGAGAGCGACAACATGACTACACAAACCAAAAATAAAGCAGATCGAGTAATCATATTCGATACGACGCTACGGGACGGTGAACAATCGGCGGGTGCGGGACTGACCGTAGGCGAAAAGGTGCGCATCGCAAACCAGCTCGGGAATCTGAACGTGGACGTGATTGAGGCGGGATTCGCTGGGAGTTCGCCTGGGGATTTCGAGGCGGTCCGTCGTATCTCGCATGAGGTTGAAGGGCCGGTCATATGCTCGTTGGCACGCGCCGTAAGCACCGACATTGAGGCTGCAGCCCGCGCCCTTGAAGGTGCCGCGCGACCGCGGATCCACACGTTCATATCGTCGTCCGACGTGCATCTGATGCACCAGATGCGGCGGGATCGCGAGACGATCATGAACATGGCGGTCGAGGCTGTCGCCAAGGCGAAGCAGTACGCCGCCGACGTGGAGTTCTCGCCAATGGACGCCACGCGGACGGAACCGCAGTACCTGTACGCGATGCTTGAAGCCGCCATCAGCGCGGGCGCAACCACCGTTAACGTGCCTGACACCGTCGGCTATTCAAACCCCGTAGAATTCGGTGCGCTGATCAAGGGCGTATTCGAAAACGTTGCCAACATCGATAAATCGGTGGTGAGCGTGCACTGTCACAACGACTTGGGCATGTCGGTTGCGAACTCACTTGCTGCAATCGAAAACGGAGCGCGGCAGGTTGAAGGCTGCATCAACGGGCTCGGCGAACGAGCTGGCAACGCGGCGTTGGAAGAGGTGATGATGGCCTTGGTGACCCGACCTGATCACTACGGCGTGTTCACGGGCGTGAATATCCGAGAAATCAACAACACCAGCCGCATGATCAGCAGCATCTTCGGCTTTCCGGTGCAATACAACAAGGCGATTGTCGGCCATAACGCGTTCAGGCACTCGTCTGGAATCCACCAAGACGGCTACCTCAAGGAACGCTCGACGTTCGAAATCATGCGTCCCGAAGACGTCGGATGGCGAGGCGAGACGCTAGTACTTGGCAAGCTGTCAGGTCGTGCGGGTCTGCGTTCACGCCTGAGCGATCTCGGGTACCAACTCACCGATGACGAGTTGAGCAACATATTCGTCGCTTTCAAAGATCTGGCGGACAACAAGCGCGAAGTGATGGACGCGGACCTGGAAGCGTTGATGCGCGAGCAACATCGTTACGCCGACACTAACCGCAAGTACCAACTCGGAACCGTCCGAGTTGTCTGTGGTAACGACGAAATGCCAACTGCCGACGTGACGATGACCACGCCGGACGACGACGACCGGAAAGCATCTGCTGAAGGCACTGGTCCCGTAGACGCAGTCTGCAAAGCAATCGACTCGATCGTTGATCTCGACGTCGAATTGATGGAGTTTTCCGTGAGCTCGGTCACCGAGGGTATCGACGCGTTAGGCGAAGTGACGATTCGCATTGACCATGAAGGATCGACGTACTCGGGCCGCGGGTCCGACACCGATATCGTGGTAGCCTCGGCGAAAGCGTACGTCAACGCTATAAACCGGGCATTGATGATCAGTGAACTTGTAGGCGAGACGTTGATCGCAACGGTGTGACCCGCAGCAAACCAATAGCACTCCGCCAAACGCAGCGACGATGTAGCTAAGGAACATTGCATTCGGAATGATCTTACTGGGCAACAGAACCGCCGTTACCGAATTCGAAAAACGGCATCGGCGAACCAATCGGCGGACGTACGTCGTCGAGGTCTTCTTGATCTTCGGCGCGTCGCTATTGATCGAATTCGCGATGGATCGGCTGGGCGTCTCGGAGATCTGGGTTGACTTAGCGTTAACATTGGCGTTGCTCTTTTTGGTGGCGCGCGCAATTGCGGGTCGGTCGCACGACCTCGGCCTGACGGATGATTGGACGCTGATACCATTGGCGGTTTTCGCCGGAGGGTGGCTCGTGTCTGTCTTCTGGTCAAATGCGCCGATCATGTTTGATGTCGCGGCTCACTTTATGTGGGCGTTGGCTATAGTCAGCCCGGCGTTTCTGCGCGGTTACAACGGCGAGAATCGCTTCGGGTCAGCGCCTAGAGATGCTGTCGAATTAAAGGTGATCGGAAACGTAGGTTGACAGCCAGCATTGCCGGGCCGTGAGCCAAGCGGAATAACCCAAAAAAACAGGTGGTGACAATGCCGAAAACGATGTTCGAAAAGATCTGGGACGCGCATCTGGTCGCGGACCCGGACGGCGAACCAGCAATCCTCTACATTGACTTGCACTTGGTGCACGAGGTCACGTCACCGCAGGCGTTCGAAGGCTTGCGCTTGACCGGCAGATCGCTTCGTCGCCCTGATCTTACGATCTCTACGGTAGACCACAACGTCCCGACCGATGAGACGCGATCCGAAGAGATACGCGATCCGATCGCCCGCCAACAGGTTGAGGCCCTTCGCCAAAACTGCGCCGAATTCGGCGTGACGCTCTACGACGTTGACTCGAGTGGCCAAGGCATTGTCCATGTCATCGGCCCAGAGCAGGGATACACACAACCGGGCATGACGATAGTTTGCGGCGACTCACACACGTCGACACACGGCGCGTTCGGTTCGCTCGCGTTCGGAATTGGGACCTCGGAGGTCGAACACGTATTGGCGACGCAAACCCTTCGCCAAAATCGCCCTAAAACCATGGAGGTGCGTTTCAATGGCGACCTACCGGTCGGTGTATCTGCGAAGGACATGATACTGGCGACAATCGGTCAGATGGGCACCGCAGGAGGCACTGGCCATGTGATCGAGTACACCGGTGAAGCCATCCGGTCACTCAACATGGAAGGTCGGATGACGATCTGCAACATGACGATCGAAGGTGGCGCGCGGGCGGGAATGATCGCGCCTGACGACACGACGTTCAAGTGGATGCGTGGTCGCAAATTCGTGCCTCAAGGTGAAGCGTTCGATGGCGCCGCGGACGAGTGGAGTCGCCTCGCAACCGACGACGGAGCGGAGTACGATACGTTGGTCGAGGTGGATTGTGATCAACTCGAGCCGTACATCAGTTGGGGGACGAATCCGGGGCAAGTCGCACGGGTTTCCGACTCTGTGCCCGGTCCCGACGACTTCGACGATCCCGCGGATCAGGAGTCGGCCGAACGGGCGCTCGAGTACATGGCGCTGAACCCGGGCACCGCGATGCAGGACATCAGGCTTGACCGTGTATTCATCGGTTCCTGCACCAACGCACGGCTTGAAGATTTGCGGGTCGCGGCGGAAATCATCGAAGGCAAACGAGTCGCCGATGGCGTACGAGCACAGGTAATGCCAGGATCAACGCTCACGAAATGGGCGGCGGAAAAGGAAGGTCTCTCAGAGGTTTTCAAATCGGCAGGATTTGAATGGCGGGAATCTGGTTGCTCGATGTGCCTCGGCATGAATCCAGATATTCTGACGCCAGGCGAACGATGCGCGTCCACTTCGAACCGCAACTTCGAAGGTCGGCAAGGCAAAGGCGGACGGACCCACTTGGTCAGCCCGGCGATGGCTGCCGCCGCGGCGATCGCAGGACATTTCGTCGATGTGCGCGACTGGGCGTAGCGCACGAATGGCGAGTAAATCGTTGCTATGACGGGAAGATCCAACGATCCGGATACTCGCGCCTCCGATGGAGGTGCGAATGCTGGAGACCCCGCTGGTGATAGAGCAGGGAACATCTACCGTAGGCCGAGGAGGCGGGGTGGTCAAGAACCGCGTCTGGGAAACCCTGGACCCGACGACTCGCTTAGCGCCGATCAGCAAACCAATGATGCTGATCGAAGCGGCGGTATCTATGCGCCTCCTAGGCGGCGGAGCGTGCGTAGGGACTCCGAAGACTCAAAGCCGGGCATCTTCTCTAGGCTGACCGGGCGCCATCGCCTCGACGAGATCCGTACGGCGCGTTACGATGCGTACACCTACGAGAGCAACGAGCAGAACGCCAAATGGGTCGCAATTG
>CBDANU010000001.1:0-15097 GCA_965197765.1 Dehalococcoidia bacterium
GATTTTTAATTTGGGCAAGAACCATCGGGCGCACTAACGGATGCTCCGAGAGACACAAGAAACGACATGGGAAAAACACTGACAGGCGGCGACATAGTTTGCGAAGCGTTGCTCAACGAGGGCGTCGACATCGTATTCGGATTGCCGGGCGGCGCGATTCTGCCGCTCTACGGGGTTCTGGGCCGGTACCCTCAGCTCCGTCACGTGCTCGTCAGGCATGAGCAAGGTGCGGCGCACGCCGCGGACGGGTATGCACGTGCGTCTGGCAAGGTTGGCGTCGCTATTGCCACTTCTGGCCCAGGCGCCACGAATCTGATTACTGGCTTGGCCACTGCGATGATGGACTCAGTTCCAATCGTTGCGATCACGGGTCAAGTCGGACGCGCCGCCATCGGTACCGACGCGTTCCAAGAAACCGACATTACCGGTGCCACGTTGCCGGTAACTAAACACAACTACCTGATAACCCGTATCGAGGACATGGGACCAACGATTCACGAAGCCTTTCACATCGCTCGTACCGGGCGACCCGGGCCAGTGTTGATCGATATTCCTAAAGACGTGATGCAGGAACCGGGCACATACGACTTCGGACGCGACAGCGAGATCAGGCTTCCCGGGTACCGGGTGCCAACCACGGCTCCCGAATATCAGATTGATGCTGCCGTTGAACTCATCAACGAGGCGGAGCGTCCAGTATTCCTCGCCGGACACGGCGTGATCATCTCTCGCGCCTTCGACGAGTTGGAAGAATTGGCCGAAAAAGCCCAGATTCCGGTCGTCACCACGTTGCTGGGCATCTCCGGATTCCGTGAGAACCACCCGCTGCATGTGGGCTTTCCCGGAATGCACGGCGAGGCATACGCGAGTTTGGCGTTGGACGATTCCGACTTGATCATCGCCGCTGGTAGCAGGTTCGACGACCGGATCGTCGGCAACGTTAATGAGTTCGCCACCAGATCAAAGAAGATACACATCGATATAGACCCAGCCGAGATCGGGAAGACGGTTCAGGTCGACGCGTCTGTGGTTGGCAATTTGAAACACGTTCTAGGACAGATGATCCCGAAGGTTGAACGCGCCTCCCGGTCCGAATGGGTCAGGTATGTCGAGCAGTTGAAATCTGATCATCCGTCGTTGCACATTCCTGAAACTGGCAACCTTTCGGGCCAACATGTCGTACGTGGCCTTTCTAACGTGACGAAGGGCAAGGCGATTGTATGCACCGGCGTCGGGCAGCACCAAATGTGGGCGGCCCAGCACTATAGGTTCACCGAACCAAACTCCTGGCTCTGCTCGGGTGGGCTCGGAACCATGGGTTACGAAGTCCCCTCCGCGATCGGCGCGCAGCTCGCATTGCCGGAGGCGTTGGTTTGGTCGATCTGCGGTGATGGCGGATTTCAGATGACGATGATGGAACTGGCCACCGCGGTCGAGAACCGTCTGCCGGTCAAATACGCGATCCTCAACAACAATCATCTGGGTATGATCACCCAGTGGCAAGAGCTGTTTTACATGGGCGATACCCAGGCCGATGCGTACACCGCCAACCCTGACTTCGTCAAGCTGGCGGAAGCATTTGGCATGAAAGGCATGCGCGTCGAAGACGTGGACGATGTCGAGGCAGCCATTGAAGAAGCCAACGCACACCCTGGTCCAGTTATCGTCGACTTCGTCATCGAGAAGGTCGAACACGTCTACCCGATGATTCCTGCCGGCGGCAGCATTAAGGACTTGATGGAGGACACGAGAGTTTGAGATGACAACGCAAGCGAAATTCGAAGCACGTACGGTCACGGCATTGGTGGAGGACCGTCCCGGAGTTCTAGCGCGGATCGCAGGTCTCTGCCGACGGCGGGGCCTCAACATCGCGAGTCTTGCGGTAGGGCGATCTGAACAGCCAGGCTTGTCGCGTTTGACGTTCGTGCTCGAAGGGCCACCATCGGTTGTCAACCAATGCGCCACTCAATTGGAGCGGCTAGTAAACGTCATCGAAGCGCGCGACATCACCAACAAGAACCACATCTGGCGTGAGCTCGCGCTCGTAAAAGTGGCGACCACAACCGACACTCGCGTCGAGGTTCTGGAGCTCAGCCGCGTCTTCCGTGCAAACGTTATCGATATCGGCGTTGACAGCGTGACGATAGAGTTGACCGGTGGGCGCGAGAAGATCGACTCTCTCATCACACTGTTGGACCGTTTCGGCATCAAAGAGGTGATGCGGACGGGCCGCGTTGCGGTCCTCCGGGGCACTCTCTTTGAAGGCGAGGAAGACGGGCAGTTCCAATCCTCTCGCAAATGGGCCAACGGACTACCTTACGAATACGAACTGACGCCGGGAGTTTCCGGTAGCGTGTAAGGGCGTCGCGAAATCTGAGCCCTTCAACCAAACCAATCAACCTAGGAAGGTCAACCAACCAAATGCCGAAGCTTTACTACGATGCGGACATCGACGATTCACCGCTGCGCGATAAGACCGTAGCCGTCATCGGCTACGGTTCGCAAGGTCACGCCCATGCTTTAAACCTGAAAGACAGCGGCTTCAATGTCGTCGTGGGACTTTACGAGGGAAGCAAGAGTCGCGAGAAGGCCGAGGACAATGGGCTCGAGGTTTTGAGCAACGCCGAGGCGGCGGAACGCGCTGATCTAATTTCGTTCTGTCTCCCGGACACGATACAAGCTGGCGTTTTCCGCGACGACATCGAACCGAATCTTGATGCTGGTAAGGCGCTTCTCTTCGCGCATGGCTTCACGATCCACTACGAGCAGATAAAGCCGGGAGAAGACATAGACGTCGTCATGATCGCGCCGAAAGCACCGGGTCACCGAGTGCGTGCTGTCTACGAGCGTGGGCTCGGAGTGCCATGCCTTGTGGCTATCCATCAAGACGCGACGGGCGATGCCATGGATAAAGCTCTTGCCTATGGCAAGGGAGTTGGGGGAGGAAGAGCCGGCATACTTACCACCACGTTCAAGGAGGAGACCGAAACCGATCTCTTCGGCGAACAAGCGGTGCTTTGCGGTGGCGTAACGCAACTGATCAAGCTGGGTTACGAGGTCTTGACCGAAGCAGGATACCAACCAGAATCGGCCTACTTCGAAGTGCTTCATGAGCTGAAGCTAATCGTCGACCTGATCTACCAAGGTGGTCTCGAATACATGCGCTACTCGGTGAGTGAAACTGCTGAGTACGGCGACTACAGCCGCGGCCCGGAGATTATCGACGAAAGCGTGAAAGACAACATGAAGCGAGTTCTGGAGGACATCCAATCGGGGCGCTTCGCTCGGGAATGGATCGCCGAGAACGACGAAGGCTTGTACCGCTTCAAACAGATGAGACAGGAAAACTTGGAACACCCGGTTGAAAAGGTTGGTAAGGAACTCCGCGCGATGATGCCGTGGCTCGAATCCACGACCTAGTCGGAAACCCAAGAAATCTTTAGCCGTTTCAGATGCTTCGACACATTTCGAAGCACGGGAGCGACAACATGACTACACAAACCAAAAACAAAGCAGATCGAGTAATCATATTCGATACGACGCTACGGGACGGTGAGCAATCGGCGGGTGCGGGACTGACCGTAGGCGAAAAGGTGCGCATCGCAAACCAGCTCGGGAATCTGAACGTGGACGTGATTGAGGCAGGATTCGCTGGGAGTTCGCCTGGCGATTTCGAAGCCGTTCGACGAATTTCGCACGAGGTTGAAGGCCCCGTCATATGCTCGTTGGCACGCGCCGTAAGCGCCGACATTGAGGCTGCAGCCCGCGCCCTCGAAGGTGCCGCGCGCCCTCGGATCCACACGTTCATATCGTCGTCCGACGTGCATCTGATGCACCAGATGCGGCGGGATCGCGAGACGATCATGAACATGGCGGTCGAGGCTGTCGCCAAGGCGAAGCAGTACGCCGACGACGTGGAGTTCTCGCCAATGGACGCCACGCGGACGGAACCGCAGTACCTGTACGCGATGCTTGAAGCCGCCATCAGCGCCGGCGCAACCACCGTTAACGTGCCTGACACCGTCGGCTATTCAAACCCCGTAGAATTCGGTGCGCTGATCAAGGGCGTATTCGAAAACGTTGCCAACATCGATAAATCGGTGGTGAGCGTGCACTGTCACAACGACTTGGGCATGTCGGTTGCGAACTCACTTGCTGCAATCGAAAACGGAGCGCGGCAGGTTGAAGGCTGCATCAACGGGCTCGGCGAACGAGCTGGCAACGCGGCGTTGGAAGAGGTGATGATGGCCTTGGTGACCCGACCTGATCACTACGGCGTGTTCACGGGCGTGAATATCCGAGAAATCAACAACACCAGCCGCATGATCAGCAGCATCTTCGGCTTTCCGGTGCAATACAACAAGGCGATTGTCGGCCATAACGCGTTCAGGCACTCGTCTGGAATCCACCAAGACGGCTACCTCAAGGAACGCTCGACGTTCGAAATCATGCGTCCCGAAGACGTCGGATGGCGAGGCGAGACGCTGGTGCTAGGCAAGCTGTCAGGTCGTGCGGGTTTGCGTTCACGCCTGAGCGATCTCGGGTACCAACTCACCGATGACGAGTTGAGCAACGTATTCGTCGCCTTCAAAGATCTGGCAGACAACAAGCGCGAGGTGATGGACGCGGACTTGGAAGCGTTGATGCGCGAGCAACATCGTTACGCCGACACTAACCGCAAGTACCAACTCGGAACCGTCCGAGTTGTCTGTGGGAACGACGAAATGCCAACTGCCGACGTGACGATGACCACGCCGGACGACGACGACCGGAAAGCATCTGCTGAAGGCACTGGTCCCGTAGACGCAGTCTGCAAAGCAATCGACTCGATCGTTGATCTCGACGTCGAATTGATGGAGTTTTCCGTGAGCTCGGTCACCGAGGGTATAGACGCGTTAGGCGAAGTGACGATTCGCATTGACCATGAAGGATCGACGTACTCGGGCCGCGGGTCCGACACCGATATCGTGGTAGCCTCAGCGAAAGCGTACGTCAACGCCATAAACCGGGCATTGATGATCAGTGAACTTGTAGGCGAGACGTTGATCGCAACGGTGTGACCCGCAGCAAACCAATAGCACTCCGCCAAACGTAGCGACGATGTAGCTAAGGAACATTGCATTCGGAATGATCTTACTGGGCAACAGAACCGCCGTTACCGAAGTCGAAAAACGGCATCGGCGAACCAATCGGCGGACGTACGTCGTCGAGGTCTTCTTGATCTTCGGCGCGTCGCTATTGATCGAATTCGCGATGGATCGGCTGGGCGTCTCGGAGATCTGGGTTGACTTAGCGTTAACATTGGCGTTGCTCTTTTTGGTGGCGCGCGCAATTGCGGGTCGGTCGCACGACCTCGGCCTGACGGATGATTGGACGCTGATACCATTGGCGGTTTTCGCCGGAGGGTGGCTCGTGTCTGTCTTCTGGTCAAATGCGCCGATCATGTTTGATGTCGCGGCTCACTTTATGTGGGCGTTGGCTATAGTCAGCCCGGCGTTTCTGCGCGGTAACAACGGCGAGAATCGCTTCGGGTCAGCGCCTAGAGATGCTGTCGAATTAAAGGTGATCGGAAACGTAGGTTGACAGCCAGCATTGCCGGGCCGTGAGCCAAGCGGAATAACCCAAAAAAACAGGTGGTGACAATGCCGAAAACGATGTTCGAAAAGATCTGGGACGCGCATCTGGTCGCGGACCCGGACGGCGAACCAGCAATCCTCTACATTGACTTGCACTTGGTGCACGAGGTCACGTCACCGCAGGCGTTTGAAGGCTTGCGCTTGACCGGCAGATCGCTTCGTCGCCCTGATCTTACGATCTCTACGGTAGACCACAACGTCCCGACCGATGAGACGCGATCCGAAGAGATACGCGATCCGATCGCCCGCCAACAGGTTGAGGCCCTTCGCCAAAACTGCGCCGAATTCGGCGTGACGCTCTACGACGTTGACTCGAGTGGCCAAGGCATTGTCCATGTCATCGGCCCAGAGCAGGGATACACACAACCGGGCATGACGATAGTTTGCGGCGACTCACACACGTCGACACACGGCGCGTTCGGTTCGCTCGCGTTCGGAATTGGGACCTCGGAGGTCGAACACGTATTGGCGACGCAAACCCTTCGCCAAAATCGCCCTAAAACCATGGAGGTGCGTTTCAATGGCGACCTACCGGTCGGTGTATCTGCGAAGGACATGATACTGGCGACAATCGGTCAGATGGGCACCGCAGGAGGCACTGGCCATGTGATCGAGTACACCGGTGAAGCCATCCGGTCACTCAACATGGAAGGTCGGATGACGATCTGCAACATGACGATCGAAGGTGGCGCGCGGGCGGGAATGATCGCGCCTGACGACACGACGTTCAAGTGGATGCGTGGTCGCAAATTCGTGCCTCAAGGTGAAGCGTTCGATGGCGCCGCGGACGAGTGGAGTCGCCTCGCAACCGACGACGGAGCGGAGTACGATACGTTGGTCGAGGTGGATTGTGATCAACTCGAGCCGTACATCAGTTGGGGGACGAATCCGGGGCAAGTCGCACGGGTTTCCGACTCTGTGCCCGGTCCCGACGACTTCGACGATCCCGCGGATCAGGAGTCGGCCGAACGGGCGCTCGAGTACATGGCGCTGAACCCGGGCACCGCGATGCAGGACATCAGGCTTGACCGTGTATTCATCGGTTCCTGCACCAACGCACGGCTTGAAGATTTGCGGGTCGCGGCGGAAATCATCGAAGGCAAACGAGTCGCCGATGGCGTACGAGCACAGGTAATGCCAGGATCAACGCTCACGAAATGGGCGGCGGAAAAGGAAGGTCTCTCAGAGGTTTTCAAATCGGCAGGATTTGAATGGCGGGAATCTGGTTGCTCGATGTGCCTCGGCATGAATCCAGATATTCTGACGCCAGGCGAACGATGCGCGTCCACTTCGAACCGCAACTTCGAAGGTCGGCAAGGCAAAGGCGGACGGACCCACTTGGTCAGCCCGGCGATGGCTGCCGCCGCGGCGATCGCAGGACATTTCGTCGATGTGCGCGACTGGGCGTAGCGCACGAATGGCGAGTAAATCGTTGCTATGACGGGAAGATCCAACGATCCGGATACTCGCGCCTCCGATGGAGGTGCGAATGCTGGAGACCCCGCTGGTGATAGAGCAGGGAACATCTACCGTAGGCCGAGGAGGCGGGGTGGTCAAGAACCGCGTCTGGGAAACCCTGGACCCGACGACTCGCTTAGCGCCGATCAGCAAACCAATGATGCTGATCGAAGCGGCGGGATCTATGCGCCTCCTAGGCGGCGGAGCGTGCGTAGGGACTCCGAAGACTCAAAGCCGGGCATCTTCTCTAGGCTGACCGGGCGCCATCGCCTCGACGAGATCCGTACGGCGCGTTACGATGCGTACACCTACGAGAGCAACGAGCAGAACGCCAAATGGGTCGCAATTGTTATGGGCGTCTGGTGCCTCGCGTTGGTGTGGTTAGCGTTGACCGATTACGGAAACTCCAATCGATACGAGGAATGGGTCGATCGGGGCGTGACCACAATTCCACCGAGTTCTGAACTGGCTGAGCAGATAGAAGCTGCCGGTGCCTACGCGCAACGTGAGGGTGGAGAAGCGTTTAAGTGTGCCTATCTCGGCGGACGGACGTCGACCGAAGAATGTCCCGACGGCGAGTTGAGCGCGTTAAAGGTTTCGGAGTTCGTCAACGAAAGTGACGCGGTGTGCACCAACTTTGGAGAGTACACAGAACCGCAGGAGGAGAACGTACCTGACGATGAGGCTGTGACTACCGGTTTGGCGACTCCTGAACCAGAAGTTGCCGAAATTTGCACGGCGGTGTGGAGCTACTATCCTCTGCTGGAGTTTGCCAAGCAAACGAATCTAGATTGCCCCAATGTCGCCGCTATCCTATCCTCGATCGCGACGGACGCGGCAGATTACCCCGATTGCGACACCGCGTTCAGCTACGCCGAAGACTTTCAGGCGAGCCAAGATCGATCAAGGTTGATTTGGCTGTTGACGATTTTCTTGGTCATATTTGTCGCGTTCCCGTACTTGTCTTTGGTGCACCGCGCAAGCCGGAACCTTTTGCCCCTCAAGTCGGAGGGCCAGAAACACACTCCTGAGTGGGGCGTGCTGCACCACTTCATCCCGATCCTTAACCTTTTCCGACCTCTCGGGGTCATGATGGAGCTCTACAGGGGAAGTGATCCGGAGATGAGGTCTGCAGATGCCACCGCATGGAAAAAGGAAGGCAAAGTTCGTGCCATCGTGTTTCTGTGGTGGGTGCTTTGGATTGCGGCATGGGTGTTCAACCCGATAACCGTTCCAAGATTCGTCAACGCACAGTCGTTGCCGGAGCTGATCAGCGCGAACGACCTGCTAATATTGTCTGATGTTTTGCTCATAGTTCTTGGGCTCGTTGCTGTGCTGATGTTGCGTCAATTGCACGTGTTGCAGGAGATGCGATTTTCAAATATCGGATTGATCACGGTTACACCACCTCCGCCGGTGGACCCATTGGCGGAAGCGTTGAAGAAGCAAGAAGAAAAGCAACGCGAAAAGGAAGAAAAAAAGAAACAACGCGGTCGATAGGAGCGGAATGGCGCACACGGAAAGGTGATATGGAAAAGTTCACGAAATTAACAGGGCGGGTCGCACCGTTGAATCGGGTGAACGTCGACACCGATCAGATAATTCCGAAGCAGTTCCTCAAACGCATAGAGCGGACTGGTTTTGGCGAGTACGCGTTCTTCGACTGGCGCTACTTGGAGGATGGCGTCCCTAACCCTGACTTCATCTTGAACGAGGCCAAGTACCAAGGCGCTTCGATACTTGTTGCTGGCCGCAACTTTGGTTCGGGATCGTCTAGAGAACACGCTCCGTGGGCACTTAACGAAATGGGATTTAGGGCAATAATAGCTCCCAGTTTCGCAGACATATTTCGTAATAACTGTATGCAAAACGGGATGGCGCCGGTTGTACTATCGCAATCGGAGGTTGACTACGTAATGGGCAACGCTCTCAAAGGCGTTGGTTACAAAGTGACCGTCGATCTCGGAACTCAAACCGTAAGTGATGACGAAGGATTTGACGCAAAGTTTGAATTTGACGCATTCCGTCGAAACTCGTTGATCAAGGGTTTAGACGACATCGACATCACCATGCAGTTCGACGAGTCGATTGACGATTTCGAATCTGCGCGTTCCGCTCGCTGGTAGCCGAGCGGATTCATTGGACTGGACGAGTATTGAATCTCCGCGCCCAGTCTCGTGTCATACCGACCGAATAACCAAAAACCGAAACGAAAGACGCACTTAATGGACATTCGCATCGCGGTACTGGGTGGCGACGGGATCGGTCCGGAAGTCACGGCGGAATCTGTCAAGATACTTGACGCCGTCGAGCGCCGGTTCCACCATTCCTTTTCATTTGTAATGGGCGCCTGTGGTGGGCGGGCAATCGACGACTTCGGCACGCCGTTGCCCGAAAAGACGCTCGATATCGTTAAAGGCTGCGACGCCGTATTGTTCGGCGCTGTCGGCGGTCCGAAGTGGGATGACCCCAAAGCGGAAACTCGTCCCGAGGACGGCATCTTAGCGCTACGGAAGGGTTTGGACCTCTTCGCCAACCTCAGACCCGTGAAGGTTTACCCGCAACTTATCGATGCTAGCCCCTTGCGGCCAGAACGCCTCGTCGGCGTAGACATGGTCATCGTACGCGAACTGACCAGCGGCCTCTACTTTGGTAAACCCAAGAAGCGCTGGTCGAATACCCGGGGCCGTAGTGCGGTCGACACGCTAACCTACCGCGAGCGCGAGATAGATCGGGTGGCTCGAGTTGGATTCGAAATCGCGAGGGGACGACGGAACAGGCTCCACTCACTCGACAAGATGAACGTTTTAGAGACGGGGCGGCTATGGCGTGAGGTAGTCAGCGAAATCGGCGTGGAGTATCCCGATGTCGAATTGATCCACATGCTCGCCGACAATGCAGCGATGCAGTTGGTGACCAACCCGGCAGAGTTCGATGTTGTGGTGACGGAGAACACATTCGGCGACATCCTTTCGGACGAAGCGGCTGTCATCGTCGGTTCGATGGGTATGCTTCCGTCCGCGTCCTTGTCTTCGATACCGCGCGCCGGAAACAATAGGCGGCCGCGCCGCGCCGGTAGACGCGCGCTTTACGAACCGATACACGGTTCAGCTCCCGACATAGCGGGCCAAGGGATCGCCAACCCGATCGCGTCGATACTCTCAACCGCGATGATGCTGCGCTACTCATTCGCGCTGGATGACGAGGCGGACGCGATAGAAAATGCGGTAACTTCTGTGCTGGTTGACGGTTTGAGAACTCCGGACCTAGCCACGAGTTCGGATGAGACCATCGGCACCGCAGAGATGGGGAACGCGATCGCAGGCCGAGTATTGGGTTAATGGCCGTGATTGCTCAAGGCCCGCGGTCTTCGAGATCGCCGAAGAACTCACTGTCGGGATAGAAATCCTTCCAAGCCCAATCGAACGAACTAATGAAGGGTACGCGTTGCAAAACGTTGCCTGCTAACGGACCTGAAACGGCAACACCAGTTTCGACGTCCCAGAGCGACCCGGTCTGGTTGTCTGCGATTCGCCTGTCGACCTCGGATGCCGAGAAGGTGAGCGATTCAGGTGCCTCGCGAGCGTTGTCGCGTAGCGGTTGGGCTTTACGCAAGAATATGTGGCCTTCTCTGCTCTTCCAGTCGGCCCAAGCAACCAGCTCATGTTCACTGACGCGGTGGTTCACGACACTCGCTTTGGCGATGCTGCCGAAATAGAATCCGACGGCGTCTCCACCGATATCCACGCCGAGGACGAACGTGTTTGCGGCGGGTTTGTGGTGCGTACGAGAACGTATCGCTACGTTCGTCGACCAAGACAACCGTTTCAGGGTGTCGCGCCTTCCACGTGCCGTATCGCAACACCTCCACGGGAAGCAAGACGAGCGTTTCGCCTTCCAGTTCACCTGATATCGCCGCTCCCCACGGCTGTGACCAGATCGAACTCGTCTCCCAGTCCCACCAAGTCATCGCTCCCTTGAACACCGCGCCTTCATTGCCAAAAGTGTAGGTTTTCCCGTCAATCCGCCGGTCATGCACGAGACCGGTGTAGTAAAGCGGTCACCAAGTTGCAAGGATTGGGATGCCGCCGATTTCGTAGTTCACCATCTCGCGGAAACGCAGCAATCCAATTGGCATCGCCCTCGCGTCACCATCAATTTCGATGCCGAGGACCAACTCCTCGTCGATCAACTTTGCTCCGTTCGTGGTTACGTATTTTGGCGTGTAAATCGGTGAGATCGCGTCCCGCGGAAGTTTCTCACGCTCGTCGAAACCGATGTCGATGCGTAAACCCATCGATCGGATCTGCGGTTCCGGCCGGATATCACGATAGTCCTGAATGTCGAACGGTTCGGTTACGTCCGTCATATCTCCGACATCGGGCTCGGTCGGAGCCGACGCACATGCCACGCACACCAAAAAAGCGAAAACCGTCGCGAGGAGCGTTTTGTTGGCGTTGATCCTCATTTGGACGGCGTTACAGGATTGTTGGTGATTCTCGGTAGCATTGCGGACGCTGAAACCTGCATAATTTACGCGGTCCTGTTTACCTCAATCTAGAACAAAGCGATGGCACAACTGATGCTCAATGACTACCTGCCGAATCTGACTGACGACGTCACATCATCAAAAATCGTATCGGGTGCGACGATCTTCCGCGATCAGTGGAGCATTCCGCACATCGCCGCTGGTAACGCTTACGACGCGTTCTTCGCGCAGGGTTACGCCACTGCTCAGGACAGGTTGTGGCAGATGGATTTTGATCGTATGCGGTGTCTCGGCAGGGCAGCGGAGTACCTGGGGCCCTCGGCACTCACCGAGGACGCGCTAATGCGCCGCAGAAGCTTCGAAGCCGTGTCGCGCGCGGACTACGCGCTCTGCAGTGGAGATGCCAAGACGGCGCTGGATGCGTATACCGACGGCGTTAATGCGTTCATCGGATCGGACGATCCATTGCCGTACGAGTACGAACTGCTCGATTCGATGCCAGAGCGTTGGGAACCTTGGCACTGCATAGTTGTCTACAAAGTCCGCAACAGCGCGGAAGGGTCGTTCCAAGCAAAACTTTGGCGGTCGAAATTGGCGGCCGACATCGGACCAGAGAAGGCTGCGGAATTGTCACCTGGATACCAGCAGGGCATGTACCTTACCGTCCCACCTGGAGTAGTGTACGAAGGTCCCGCCGAAAACGCGGTCGATGAACTCCGCGCCGCGGTCAACGTCACCGCGCCGCTCCGAGAAATCGACGGCGGCTCCAACGGTTGGGCAGTATCTGGCGATCTGACCGCGTCTGGCATCCCGATGGTCGGCGGCGACTCGCACCGCGGTTTGGAAGTACCAAACGTCTACTATCAAGTTCACATGCGCACCGACGATTTCGACGTGCTTGGTCACTCGATTCCCGGAATGCCGCTCGTTATGCACTTCGCTCACAACCGCTACGTCGCGTGGGGTATGACGCATGGTGGTGTCGACACACAAGACCTATTTGTAGAGCAGTTGCGACGGTCTGGAGACGGTGTTGAGTACCTCTTCAAGGGTACTTGGTTACCTGGCGAGTCACGCAGCGAGCAGCTATTCGTTCGAGGTGGCGATGTGGAAACCATCGAGGTCGTCGAGACGCTCCATGGTCCGATCATTGCTGGCAGCGTCGACGACGGATGGGGCATCGCGCTCGCCGATCCGGGTTCTGCACACGCTACGCCTTGGGTGGACGCAGCGCTGGATGCGATGAAGAGCCGAGATGCCGACGAGTTCGAACAGGCGCTTAGTGGATGGACCGACCGCGTCAACAACCACCCGTACGCCGATGTCAACGGGAACTACGGGTACGCGTTGAAGGGGTTGATACCTATCAGAGGAGCTGTAAACGGCTGGGGGCCTGTTGAAGGATGGACGGGCGAACACGAATGGCACGGGTTCATCCGTGACGATGAGATGCCGAGATCTCGGAACCCCGAAACTGGTTGGGCGGTCACGTGTAACCAACGGGTAGTAGACGAAGACTATCCGTATTTTCTGACTGGTTCGTTCGGTCCCGACTACCGAGCGCGGAGAATCATTTCGCACATTGAAAATGCGAAGTCCGAAGGGAATCTGCTCCGCGTTGAAGACATGGCTGCGTTTCACGGAGACGTTGGAACGGTGCCCGGGCAGAAGCTGCTCTCGCGCATCAAAGGAATTGACCCTGGAACCATAAGTGATGGATCTACGCGGGCGGCACTGGAGATACTGCAAGCTTGGGACGGTACGCTCAGCGCCGATTCAGTCGGCGCCGTGGTGTACTCGGCATGCAACGATGAGATTGCGCTGGGTTTGATGGAGCGTTGTTACGCCGTCGATCGCGACGGATTTGCGGCTAATCCGGATCTAAATGCGTTCGACCACCTGAGGCGACAGCTCAAACCAGCATTCTTGAACGCGCTGGAGCGCGGAGATGGATCTGAATATCTTGCTGACGGCGAGACGGTCGACGATTTTCTCGCCGCTGCATTGACCTCGGCTGCGGCCAAGCTTGAAGAACAGTACGGATCGGTGGATGCCGTTACATGGTCGGAGGTGCACGTTACAAAGCAGGTACATCCGTTATCTTCCGTTTTCCCGGAAGCGGCCGATTCGCTCAACGCGCCAGCAGTAGGAACTGCCGGTGATGGCGATGTGCCGTTCGCGACCGGTTCAAGGCCTTCGTGGGACTTCCGAACAGGATCGGGCCCCGTAAATCGATACCTCCACGATCCATCGAACTGGTCTGCGGGCAGATGGGTGGTTCCGCTCGGAGTGTCGGGAAACGCTGGCAGTCCGCATCGCCACGACCAACAAGAGTTCTGGGCCACCGTCGCCGGCATCCCGCAACTGTTCGAGTGGGATGAAATCGAGCAGAACGCTTCGACGGTGCAGCGTGTGACGCCGACGGTGTAGGGAGTGACTAGGGCCGATACGTAGTAATTGCCGCTGTCATGCGCGAATGGCGATGAAATGTTACGAAATGCGTAATTGGTTGAAATCCGCACTATACGCCCGTGATGTGTGTGGTTTCAGCAAGAAATAGGTCGTACTACAGCGTAAAACGACGTATAGGCCTGGATATGCGTTCTTGATACGTCCGTTGAAGTTAACAAAAATGCGTCGAAAATCGTCACAACCGAGTTCGTGGAGTAGTTAAATGGAGTCATGGGCGATCGGGTGATCGCTCGTTACTTGACTTTCTGCGAAAGGAGCAGACGAATTGAGACAGGCGTTAAACCAAGCTTTCCAGAGGCTGTCCCACGGCTTCGACACGAAGCTGGTGGGCGAGCGTGAAATGCAACACGCGATGCTCTTGGGCGATTCGGTGGCGCGAGTGCCGCACTACCCGGACCCTCGAAAAACAGCGCAAGTCAGTCGCACCAACGTCGACTGGTCTGTACTTCTAAGTACAGTGGTTGAAGGTGCGTGACCGTTAGTTTCACACCTCTGAACCGAAATACGCCCCGTCAACCCGACGGGGCGTATTTGATTCTGAGGACCTTGCCGGGGGTTAGCGTCAATGCCACATCCGCTCATCTTCTACGGTGCGAATGCTGCCGCGAGTGCGCGTGACAGGTGGTCGGGCGCGCAGCGCGTCCTCATCGACATCGATTCCCAATCCTGGCCCGGTAGGCAGTTCGATATAGCTGTCTTCTGGCTCGAGGTATCCGATGGTGACTTCACGGGAAGCCGCTTCGACGCCGACCATGTACTCGTAGATGAGGAAGTTCGGCATTCCGGCAGAGGCTTGTATCGCGGCGGCGCACCCGACGCTTGTGGAGTTCCACCCGTGAGGCGAGACCCCGATGTAGAACGGTGCCACCATCGCCGCTATCTGCGTGAGCTCCCAGATGCCGCCGGTGTTACAGATGTCCGGGTTGATGATGTCGGCGGCGCGCGTCTCGCACACCTCCCGGAACTCGTTCCGAGTGTAGAGTGCTTCGCCTGTGACGACTGGGATCGTCGTGTTTTCCTTGACCTCTTTGATGGACGGGAT